>NZ_LT629796.1:3007500-5427500 GCF_900106065.1 Pseudomonas mandelii | reverse complement strand
ACCCATCCTCCTTGAACTCAAGGAAAGAGAGCACCAGCTGGACGCTGACGCCCGCCAGGCACTTCATAACATCCTGACCGAGCGAAGGCTGATAAACACCGGCAACCCTTCTGGCGTCGATCGCCGTCGCTCCAGTTCCTGATGACTTCCCTGCCAGCAACCGCTCAGCAGACCGGCCTCTTCATCGGATACTTCAAATGCTCCCTTGCGGTAGTGGCTAGTAGCCGCTATCCATTAAGGTGAATTCAGAAGGAGTACGCGAGGATGATTCCAAGATTCGTTGTGGTTCCCGCCATTCCCACGGAAACGGGGTCAACGCGCAACGGAACGCGCTTCTACTGCAAAACCGCCCCCATAGGGTTCAACCTCTATGACAATGAAGAAAAGCGCAGGCTGCCCACAACCTATCCGACACGGACAGAAGCCGAGGAAGAATGTTTGCAGCTCAATAACGAATGTCTTCAATGCACGCTGTCTGAGCGCTCCCCCCGCGTCAACGTGCCCTGAGCACGCGCAAGACTGAATGAGGGCAAAACAATGCTCATTTATTGAAGCAGACAAAAGTCCGAAAACAGAAGGAACTGGCACTACGCCATTAATGTCGTAGTGGCAGCACCTGGAGATTCGGATGAACCGCCCTCGATATTTTCAAATCACGTATGGCTTCAACAAGACTCGGCATATTTTTATTCAACCCGACTCCCATATGTCTGAGGCAGACGCTTGGTACTACGCCTGCCTGCATTCGGGGATCGGGCTTTCGTATGGGGACAATCACGATCAGCAAGACTTTGATGCGCTACGAAGCCATGCACAGGAAAATGGCTTGAGGCAGGTGAGTTGGGAGGAGTTACCGTAAATGACCGTGTGCGGCCGCTGAGGTGCCGCCGTCCACGCCCTCTGTTGCCGTTGCAAATGCAGTGCTCGCCTCTTTCACCAACTTGCGCCATTCCACGCCGCTGATCAGCCCGGTACGTTCCATCTCGTCGGCGGCCTTGAGCAACTCGTCGTACTGTTCCTCAACATCCATGTGAATTTCCGGTTCTTTCAGAAGCTTGTACCAGGCCGCCAGGGCTTGCTTCTTTTGATCATCATTCATCGCCAAACTCCCAGGGACAGTTTTCACTTGGATGTTATCCAGCGAATGACCGTTCCTCAGTTCCGACATACGGCGCTTACAACCGAAACTCACATGCATTGAGTCTTACAAGCAGCTACGAACGGCCTTGCGCATCGCGCCCGACTTGGCCCATGGCGGGCCCTGATACAGCGAGACTCGACTGCCGTCCTTGTATTTCACGATGTCCAGAATCTCGTCAGCCGTAATAATGCTGGGCGCGTTGATCCGGTAGCCATTGGAAATACCGGTCTGAGTCGTCTTGGGGACTTCCTGCTGCCATAGTGGCAAAAGACACGCGGCGTATTCTTTGGGCGCCTTGTTACTGAACTTGCTGACGTTAGGCTCACCTGGAACCAGGGATGCCGGCAATGAACAACCCGCCAGCATCGCCATCGCTATTCCCCCAATCAACATCCGCATGACGCTTCCTTATCCTGAAAAACGGGAAATGTAGCGCGTAGCGAACCAGACATCCATCTATAGAATCAGCCCTCAGGGCGTTACGTTGTGATCGGGATAAGACCGTTTGTTCAAATACGTCATCCATCGCTCATACGCTTCATGCTGCCATTGAGTGACCCGCTCCCACTCCGGCCCACTTAACTGATGGGCCGAAATCAGCTTCATCATCTCCGCAGTTGCTGCGTCCAGGTCAACCATCAGCTCATGCGCATGGAATCTGAAATCATCGGTGCTGGTCATTTGAAGTTGCCTCGCCCTAGCGAACATTCGCCACTTCAGTACGACATCACGCGGGTTCGTTCGCGCTCACTCTCCCGACAAGCGGCGCACCTTCCATCCCCTGAGCAGCAGGCGGGCAAACGCCCCGCCCGTTAATTGGGACTACTCTTTTGTAGCGGGGTATCAGCAGGAGGTCATCATGTGGCTCAACGAAAATGAAAACGAACTTCGGCGTGATCTGCAAGGAGTTGCGTCGGACCTGAGGTGGTCGGCAGTGGAGCTCTTGCGCATCGCAGAGCAGCTACGCCTGGCCGGCAATGATGTCGATGCGCAAGCAACTAAAAGGCTGTGCGAGTTATTTCAGGGTGATGAACAGCGACTGATGGGCTATGCCGATGAAGTGAAAGCCAAAATCATCAGCCGGGCGAAAGCCCAATAACGGGAGCGTTGTCATGAACACGCCTCTATTCGCGCTAGATGTCATGCTGGCAGCGACGGGTGGCTGCAGCATTGATTCATACGTTTATCGGGACCAGCCGCTGGTCGCCAAGCATGGTTACTAGCCAACATGGGGTGGCAAGCTAGCTGGAAGCGGGTTTATTACAAGTGTCCCGCCATTTATCCGCGAACCTGTTAATGGCTTGGCTTTTGAGTTCTGGAGAATCGAGGACGGGCTGGTTGTACGCTTCGTTGATCAACATGGCACCCAACTTGTCATGATCAGGATTACCCGACTTCACGGCCAGCAGGCTTTCTTTCGTTTCGTTATTTTGCCGAGACTGCATGATCGATCCGGCCAATGTACGAAAAACATCGCAGACCTTTTGATTGGTGTGGATTTCGCCTTGCGTCTGGGCTAGAACCTGACCAACACCAGCAAGGTAAACAGCAGATAACAATGCCAGAGCAGTGAAGCGACCTTTCAACATGCTTTCTTCCTTGAATTAAAAGCGGCCACCCTATCATCCAAATGTCACGTTTAAAATCTTCCAACTCCTGATTTCAAGACAAAAAAAGCCCCGGCATCCCAGGGCTTCAAACTTGCGCTCATTCTGATTTCTGGCTTGGCGTCGATCGAACCGCTCTTGCTCTGTAGGCAGGAAGCGCTGCCGCAAACGCCAGTGCCTCCTCTTTGCTGCCAAAAGCCCCGAGACGGTCGCCTTTGGTGCACACCCGCCAGGGGCCGTTGTTTACGCTGAGTACGTCATAACCGTTCATGTGCATTTTATTCAGCATCGGAACGCTCATAGTCACCTCCTTTTCGGCAGTGATAAGCCACGATTGACTTGGCTACCTTACACCCGCCCTTTGCCCAAGTGCCGACCAGACGTCGTGTCAGGTTTTCGACATTCCTTTGCACTTTCTACCGCTTCCCTCACTCCAACCCTTTGAAACAGAGGCATGGGCCTGAATATTGCATTTTCATGACTGTTTTATGACAAGCGGCGGTTTAGTAACACATGAAAGTACGGGCAACAGTCATTTGCGAGCAGGATCGGCATGTTCTCCTGGTGCGCAAACCCAGGTGTCGCTGGACCTTGCCCGGAGGAAAAGTCGAGCGCGGCGAAACCACTGCGTGCGCCGCCATGCGCGAACTCCAGGAAGAAACCGGGCTTGGAGTCGACGGCTTGTTGTACTTGATGGAACTGGAAACGAGCAGCACCCGCCACCATGTGTTCGAGGCGTCGGTCCTAAACTCGGACGAAGCCCGGCCCCAAAATGAAATCTTCGATTGCATGTGGTTTCCGCTGGACTCAGTCCAGAATCTGAACACAAGCGACGCCACGCTCAAGATCGTCAAAGCCTTCCAGCGTCGCTTGTAAGTTTGCGCAGCCGCCTCAGCCCTGATCGCCGCCGCCCACCGGCATGACCATGCCGGTGATGTACGAAGCCTCGTCGCTGGCCAGAAACAGAATAGCGCCAGCCTGCTCATCCAGCGTGCCGTAGCGCTTCATCAAACTGCTGTCGAGCGTCTGGCCGACAAGTTGCTGATACCAGACTTTCTCTTCGGCGCTCTGCTCTGCGCTGTTTCGCGGGATGACCCGCGGCGGTGCTTCGGTGCCGCCGGGCGCGGTGGCATTGACCCGGACTCCGCGACCGGCGGTTTCAAACGCCAGGCAAGCAGTCAGCGCATTGACACCGCCCTTCGCCGCGCCATACGGCACACGATTGATGCTGCGGGTGGCGATGGACGAAACATTGACGATCGCGCCGCTGCCCTGTTCAAGCATGAACGGCAGCGCGGCGTGGCAGCACCACAAGGTCGGAAACAACGAACGACGGACTTCGGCTTCGATCTGCTGCTCTTCGTAGTGTTCGAAAGGCTTCGCCCAGATCGTGCCGCCCACGTTGTTGACCAGCACATCCAGACGCCCAAAGCGCTCGACGGCGGTGCGCATCACGCGGCTGCATTCGCTGTATTGCTCAAGGTCGGCGGTCAGGGCAAGCACCTGGCTGCCCTGCCCCAATTGTTGCTGCACCTCGAACACCAGGTCCGAGCGATCAACCAGAATCAATCGCGCACCCTCAGCGGCCATGCGCTCCGCCACCCGCCGACCAATGCCTTGCGCCGCGCCGGTGATCAGCGCGACTTTTTCGTGAAATCTGTTCATGTGGACCTCGTGACGAAGGATGCCATGCAGTGAAAACGTCCCAGACAAAACACTGACCTGTGGAATCAGTGATCACGCAACGGCTGGACTCAAGCCGCGCTGGCAGCGAATTTCTCGTAATAGAAGTTCGCAGGCGCGACGCCTTGCTCGCGAATGTACTGACTGACCGCTTCGACCATCGGCGGCGGGCCGCACAAGTAGATGTCGACGTCGCCCTCGTTCAAATGTCGTGGCTCGATGTGCTGGGTCACGTAGCCTTTGAGCGGATGCTGGCTGTCGGGGTTGGCGACGCAGGCACTGAAGCTGAAATTCGGGATGCGCGCGGCAAACGCTTCGAGCCGGTCCATTTCCACCAAGTCAAAATCGTTGGTCACGCCATAGATCAGATGCAGCGGATGCTCGCTGCCCTGCTCGGCTATTTTCTCCAGCATCGCGGTGAACGGCGCCAGACCGGTTCCACCCGCCAGCAGCAACAACGGCCGGCGAATGTCGCGCAGATAAAAGCTGCCCAACGGCCCGGCCAGACACATGCTATCGCCGGCCTTGGCGATGCCGGTGAGGAAGCTGCTCATCAAGCCGCCGGGCACGTTGCGGATCAGGAAACTCACTTCGCCGTCACGCTGCAACGAGCTGAAGGAGTAAGCGCGGGTCTGCTCGCTACCGGGAACTCCCAGGTTCACATACTGACCCGGCAGAAACGCCAGTTTGCTCAGCGCTTCGCCCTTGATCGACAGCGCGATGGTGCTGTCGGACAACTGCCGCACGGCGCTGATGGTGGCGTCGTAACTGGCCTGCTGGGTACGGCAAACCTGCGATGAAGTCGGCACGCGCACCACGCAATCGCTCTGCACGCGCATCTGGCAGGTCAGGACAAAACCCTGCTGCGCTTCATCGGCGCTGAGCGCGTCTTCGATGTATTCCTCGCCCAAGTCATAACGACCGGCCTCGGCGAAACACTTGCAGGTGCCGCACGCGCCGTCGCGGCAATCGAGCGGAATATTGATGCCTTGACGGTACGCGGCATCGGCCACGGTTTCGCCCACGTTGGCGTCGATGAACCGGGTGACGCCGTCTTCGAAATTGAATGCAATGGAATGAGTCATGACGGCCGCCTCAGAGGTGGTACACATCGATGACCTGGCGAACGTAATCGTTCTTCAGGATCACTTTCTTGGCCTTGATCAGCAGGTTTTCACCGCGCCCATCAAGGGTGTAGAAACTGCTGCCGAAATAGCTGTCGACGGTCTTGTAGCGAAAGCTCAGGGTGTGCCAGTTGAAGCGCACCTTGCACAGGCCGTCGGCCTGCTCAAGCAGTTCGATGTTGCTGATGTTGTGCGATGTGCGGGTGTCCGGAACACTGGCGCTGGAGCGCTCGGTCTTGATGCGGAAGATGCGGTCTTCCAGGCCGGTGCGGTTGCCGTACCAGATCAGCGAGATTTCCCGCTGCGGGTCTTCGGTCAACTCGTCGTTGTCGTCCCAGGAAGGCATCCAGAACGAGGCATCGGCGGCGTACATCTCCAGCCAGTCGTCCCATTGCTTGTCGTCGAGGTAGCGTGCTTCGCGGTAGAGGAAATCGCGCACTGCATCATAAGTGAGGGTCATTGCACGGCCTCCACAGCAATCAATTCGGGCTGTTCGGCAGCCAGAGCCTTGAGCATGGTTTGCTGCCAGTACTTGTGTTGCAGCACGAACAGGCCTTCGTCTTCGGTGCGCACGCCGCTGAGCAAGGGATGCAGGTCGATTTCCCTGGCCGCCTCATCGGCGCCCTCGACCCAGTGTTCGGCACCGCGGGACATGTCATTCCACGTCGTGACGCTGCCCTGATAGCTGGTCTGGCACGAGCGAAACTCTTCCAGATCATCCGGGGTGGCCATGCCGCTGACGTTGAAGAAATCCTCGTACTGACGAATCCGGCTCGAACGGGCGTGGTCGCTTTCGCCTTTGGGGGCGATGCAATAGATGGTGATTTCCGTGCGGTCGACCGAGATCGGGCGGGCGATGCGGATCTGCGAGCTGAACTGGTCCATCAGGTAGACGTTCGGGTACAGGCACAGGTTGCGCGAATTCTCGATCATCCAGTCGGCACGGGCCTGGCCGAAGTCCCGGGACAGCTCGTCGCGGCGTTCGTAGAGCGGGCGATCCTCGGGGTTGGACCAGCGGGTCCAGAGCAGCATGTGGCCCTTGTCGAACGAGTAGAACCCCCCGCCCTGCTTGGCCCAGGTCCCGGCGCTCATGGTCGGGTTGCTGTCACCGGCTTCACGCTGTTTGCGCTGGTTCTGGGTGGCGGCGTAGTTCCAGTGCACGGAGCTGACGTGGTAGCCGTCGGCGCCGTTTTCGGCGGTGAGTTTCCAGTTGCCTTCATAGATATAACTTGAGGAACCGCGCAGCACTTCGAGGCCATCGGCGGACTGGTCGACGATCATGTCGATGATCTTTGCCGACTCGCCCAGGTGCTCGACCAGCGGCACCACATCGGCGTTGAGGCTGCCGAACAGGAAGCCGCGGTACGACTCGAATCTCGCGACTTTGGTCAGGTCGTGGGAGCCTTCGCAGTTGAAGCTCGCCGGGTAACCCGCAGCCGCCGGGTCTTTGACCTTGAGCAGTTTGCCGGAGTTGTTGAAGGTCCAGCCGTGGAATGGGCAGGTGTAGGAGCTCTTGTTGCCGGTCTTGTGCCGGCACAGCGTCGCGCCGCGATGGCTGCAGGCGTTGATGAAGGCGTTGAGCACACCTTCCTTGTTGCGCGCGATGAAGATCGACTGGCGCCCCATGGTGGTGGTGTAGAAATCGTTGATGTTGGGGATCTGGCTTTCGTGCGCCAGGTACAGCCAGTTGCCTTCGAAGATGTGTTTCATCTCCAGGTCGAACAGCCGTGGATCAGTGAACATCTCGCGCTTGCAGCGGTAGATGCCCTGTTCTTTGTCATCTTCAAGCAGGGAGTGAAGGTATTCGGGTCGCAGGGACATGGCCGCCGCCTCCATTGTTTTTATTCAGGCAGGGCCATGCTAGGACGGGGGGATGCGGGGGACTATCCGATGGGTGCAGACCTGTATCCGTTTACTGCAACGTGCGGTGAATCATTGATGCCCACCCATCAGGACCGACAGGAACCTGTGGCGAGGGAGCTTGCTCCCGCTCCAATGCGCAGCAGTCGCAAACCTGTGACCCCCGGTTTTGCAGAATAATCGCGGTCGCAGGTTTTGGGGTTGTTTCGCAGCCCGGCGGGAGCAAGCTCCTTCGCCACAAGTTGCATGTCGCCAGGGGTCAGTGCCGGCGCTTGAGGGTGTCGGACGGTAACTCGCCGAACTGTTTGCGGTAGTTGTCGGAGAACCGCCCCAGGTGCAGGAAGCCGTAATCCATGGCCACTTCCGTGACGTTTCGCACGTTGCAGGTCGGGTCGCTCAGGCACTGGTTGATGCGTTCGAGTTTCTTCTGCCGGATGTAGTTTTGCGGCGAAGTCCCTGCGTTGCGTTCGAACAAACCATACAGCGAACGCAAGCTCATCCGCGCCTGACGCGCCAGTTCTTCACTGTCGATGTCCTGCTTGAGGTTGCGCGCGATGTAATCGGCAATCCCTTCGAACGTCGTCGCCGGCGAGCCAAGGCTGCTGCGGATGACGTTGGTTTTCATCAGGCTGAGCATCTTGCTGACGATGATCTGCGCGTAGTGTTCCTGAACCCGGGGAATCTGCTGGGTGGCCTCGGCTTCCTGGCAAATCATCGCCAGCAGGCCGACAAAACCTTCCAGCTCATCAAGCTGATAACGATTCTCCAGAAACCGCACGCCCTGCCCCGGATAGCGCCAACGCTGCTCCTCGCACACCGACTCGAACAGCCGGGTAGGTACTTTGAGGATGAATTTTTCGCAATCGTCGGAGTACGTCAAGTCCACCGGGTCGTCGGGGTTGATCAGCAGCAATTCACCTGGCGCAAAGTAATGCTCCTGACCGTAACCGCGCCACAGGCAGTTGCCGCGCAGTAGCACTTGCAGGTGATAGATCGTTTCCAGCGCGCCCGAGGTCACCCGCACGCTGGCGCCGTAGCTGATGCGGCACAGGTCAAGGCTGGCGAATTTGCGATGATCGAGGCTGGCCAGAGGACGGCCGGCCCTGGGCATGAGGATGCAATGATTGCCGACATGCTGATTGACGTAACCCGACACCGCGTAAGGGTCGGCGTGGTCGAATACTCTGCTGCGCTGACTCAACAGTTGCGCGTGCATCATCGGGTTACTCTCGTTGTTGTTATCGATTGCGTCGGGTCATTCTAAGGCCGTATCTGCAGCGGTGTGTCAGTGGGCTGACCTGTGGAAGGTTCTGGCCCTATCGCGAGCTGGCTCGCTCCCACAGTTGACCGCGTTCGCCCTGATGTAACTTGGTCAATGTGGGAGCGAGCCTGCTCGCGATAGGGCCATCAGTCTCAACATCAACGTTGACGGACACCCCGCATTCGCAAGCAGACTCGCTCCCACAAAGATTCGACGATCGAGGCAATCAATCCTCGAGCGCGCGAACCCGTTCGTGGCGCTGCTGCTCGTCAGGTTGCGCGGAGGTCTGCAAGGTGAAATCGAAGTCAATCTCGGCAAACCGGCCGCTGACACCATGGGCCGCCGCGCGCTGCGGGTCGTCGCTGAAGGTGATGTGGGCGATCAGCTCGTCGCGGGTGGCGTAGGCAAAATCGTCATGCAGGTACTGATCGCCATCGAGGTTGATCTGGGTGGTCAGGTGACGATGGTCCGGCGCGGAGATAAAGAAGTGAATGTGCGCCGGACGCTGGCCATGACGGCCCAGTTGATCGAGCAATTGCTGGGTCGGACCGTCCGGCGGGCAACCGTAGCCCGACGGCACGATGCTGCGGAAACGGTAGCGGCCCTCGGCATCGGTGACGATACGGCGGCGCAGGTTGAATTCCGATTGCGTGGTATCGAAGTAGGAATACGTGCCGCCCGTGTTGGCGTGCCAGACATCCACCACTGCGCCGGCCAAAGGTTCGCCAGCGGTGTTGCGTACCTGGCCCTGCATGAACAGAACCACGCCCGGATCAACGCCATCGTCCAGTCGTGCCTCAGCCTCGGACAACGGCGCGCCCGCCACATACAACGGGCCTTCGATGGTCCGCGGCGTACCGCCCGCCTTCCCCGCCTGCTCGTCTTCGGCGTCCATCAGCAAGTCCAGGTAGTGTTCCAGGCCGAGGCCGGCCACCAGCAAACCGGCCTCCTGGCGCGCGCCCAGCACGTTGAGGTAATTGACCGCTTTCCAGAACTCTTCCGGGCTCACGGCGAGGTCTTCAATGATGTTTACCGAATCACGCAAAATACGGTAAACCAAGGCTTTGACCCGCGGGTCGCCAGCGTCGTTGAGCAAGCCGCTGGCGTCTTCGAGAAACTTCTGGGCACTGGCAGTGTGGGAAATCTTGACGTTCATTTTTTGGGGTTCCTCATCTTGTAATTATGGGCGTAGCGAACTGAACAGGCTGGGTTCAGCGGTCATCCTCGCGAATGGAAGAAGGATGCCGGCACATCGCATCGACCTCGATCGCCATGTACGGAAACAGCGGCAATTGCATCAGCAGGTCGTGCAGTTCCTGAACGCTGTCGACGTCGAAAACGCTGTAATTGGCATAGTGCCCCGCGATGCGCCACAGGTGACGCCATTTGCCTTGCTCTTGCAGGCGCTGGGCCAGGGCTTTTTCATCGGACTTGAGCTGGGTGGCGAGATCCGGGTTGATGTCGACCGGCAGATTCACGGTCATTTTTACGTGAAATAGCATGATGCTCTCCTCAGGCTTGATGAACGGAAGTGGATGTTTTGTCGCGCCGGAAAAACGCCAGGCGTTCCTCATCCAGGCTCAGGCCAAGGCCCGGTGTTTGCGGCACGTGCAGCGCAAAATCGCGATAGACCAGCGGCTCGCTGAGCACGTCTTCCGTCAGCAGCAACGGGCCGAACAGCTCGGTGTCCCAGGCCAGTTTATTCAGGGTGATAAAGGCATGGGCCGAGGCTAGCGTACCGATCCCTCCTTCAAGCATAGTGCCGCCGTACAGACCGATACCGGCGGCTTCGGCGATGGCGGCGGTCCGCAGCACGGCCCGTGGCCCGCCGTTCTTGGCGATTTTCAGGGCGAACACCGAAGCGGCCCCTTCGCGTGCCAGATTGAAAGCGTCTTCCACGCACTCGATCGATTCATCGGCCATGATCGGCGCCGGGCTCATGGCGTTCAGGCGCACCATGCCCGCGCGGTTGGTGCGTGAGATCGGCTGTTCGATCAAGTCGATGCCGTTGCTGCCCAGTATCCGGCAGGCGCGCAGTGCGACCGCCTCGTCCCAGGCCTGATTGACATCGACCCGCACGCTGGCGCGATCGCCCAGGGCTTTCTTGATGGCAATAACGTGGGCCAGGTCACGATTGACTTCTCCGGCACCGATTTTCAGTTTGAAGATCCGGTGGCGCCGCAGGTCGAGCATTTTTTCCGCTTCGGCGATGTCCTTGTCGGTGTCGCCGCTGGCCAGGGTCCAGGCCACCGGCAGCGCATCACGAACGCGACCGCCCAGCAACTCACTGACCGGCAGGCCAAGGCGTTTGCCCTGGGCGTCGAGCAAGGCGCTTTCGATACCTGATTTGGCAAACGTGTTACCTCGAATGCTGCGCTCCAGGCGCAACATCGCCGCATTGATGTTGCCGCTGTTCTCACCGATCAGCAGTGGCGCGAAGTGTTTGTCGATATTGGTCTTGATGCTGTCCGGGCTTTCATTGCCATAGGCCAGGCCACCAATGGTGGTGGACTCACCAATGCCTTCGATGCCATCGGCGCAGCGCACGCGGATGATCACCAGAGTCTGGTTCTGCATGGTGTGCATGGCCAGTTTGTGCGGGCGAATGGTCGGCAGATCGACGATGATCGTCTCGATCGATTCAATGGCAGTTGCACGCATGTCGATACCCGTCAGGTTCTTTAAGTTCTGAAATGGATTCTCATGCGGCTTTTTGCCGACGGCCAATATAGAATTGGTCTGGATCGATACCTTAAAGGTATTCAGCCGCTCAATGCCTGGAGGCACCATGGAATTGCGTCACCTGCGGTATTTTCAGGTGTTGGCTCAAACCCTCAATTTCACCCGCGCCGCCGAACTGCTGCACATTGCCCAGCCCCCGTTGAGCCGACAGATCCAGCAACTGGAAGATGAACTCGGGGTGTTATTGCTCGAGCGTGGCCGTCCGCTGAAGCTGACCGACGCCGGGCGCTTCTTCCATGAACACTCCACCGCCTTGCTCGAACAGCTGGCCAAGGTCTGCGACAACACCAAGCGCATCGGCCTGGGGGAAAAGACCTGGCTGGGCATCGGTTTTGCGCCATCGACGCTGTATGGCGTGCTGCCGGAACTGATTCGTCGCTTGCGCAGTGGCGAGCCTCTGGAGCTTGAGCTCGGGCTTTCGGAAATGACCACGCTGCAACAGGTGCAGGCGCTCAAGGCCGGGCGCATAGACATCGGTTTCGGGCGGATCCGCATCGACGACCCGGCGATCATCCAGACGGTATTGACCGAAGACCGGCTGGTCGCCGCCCTGCCCGCCGGCCACCCACTGCTGGCCGGGCCGATCAGTCTGCGCCAACTGGCGAAAGAGCCTTTTGTGCTGTACCCCGGCAATCCACGCCCCAGCTACGCCGACCACGTTATTGCGCTGTTCGAATCCTACGGCGTGAGCATCTACGTGGCGCAATGGACCAACGAACTGCAAACAGCAATCGGTCTGGTAGGGGCCGGTATCGGGGTCACACTGGTGCCCGCGTCGGTGCAGTTGCTGCACCGCGACGACATTGGTTTCACCCCGTTGCTGGAAGACAACGCGACGTCACCGATCATTCTCAGTCGGCGCGTGGGCGATGTGACGCCGGGGTTGAACCATTGCTTGAAGATAATTGATGAACTGCTGCCCCGCTAACCGGCGAAGGCCCGGCGCCCGGCACGCAGTTCGGTGCGTAATTCGCCAATAAGGTCGGAGATCGCGCGAACGGTGGTCAGCCTGGCGGGCGTTACACAGGGAATCAGCAAATCGATGCGCCCGGTGGCCCGGTCGTACACTTTGATCCGCAACAATCCATTGGGATTCACTGTGCACTCGCAGGAGAGCGGCTTAAAACCGGACTCTACAATGATGCAAAGGACTGAAATAGAAACCATGACTGACGCCTCCTTGGCGGCTCATCGGATTCGACCCGCTGAGGATAGATCCATTTTCGCCCGTCTGCGCCCGCCGGCCTCACATTAAGTGTTAGCTGTTTCTCATTTTGCTGAAGTTCTAATGAGAATCCCCGTCCCACAACCAATTCCAGATCCCCGGCAACTTCACTGCCTCTGAACCGCTTCTGACGGTGCGCGCCAAAGCCGCCCGTTGCAGCGCCGCCCTGTCGTCGTAAAACGGCTTCTGCGCCACCGTCACCCCCGTGGCACGGGCGCTGTCGAGGAGGATTTGCAGGTATTCGCGGGCATGCCGGGCGGTGTAGCGATTAAGGTCGTGGAAGGTCACCACCACCGGAATCACACCGTCCACCGTCGGCAATTCGCCCAGTGCAATGCGTTCACGCACTTCGGACAGTTGCCGCAACATGTTGGCCCGTCGCCGCGGGCTGGCGTTGAAGCCCCAGATCTTGCCGTCGTTGGCGCTCAGGTCGGTCAGCAGCAGGTGCAGGCCATGTCGCTGATAGGCGGCGAACACGCGTTTGTCATAGCTCCAGAACGGCGGACGCACCAGGGTGGGCGGTGCGCCGGTGATTGCGGCAATGTCGGCACTGCCCTTGCTCAATGATTGCTCCAGCTCTTGCGGGCTCAGCGAGCGGTGATTGGTGTGCGAGTGGGTCGCCGTGTGGAAACCCAGCACATGCCCTTCAGCCTGCTCCCGGTGCATGACCCCGCGTCCGATGTCGCTGTCGCCGGCCCGTGGCGCGCCGGTCTGCACGAAGAACACCGCTTTGATCCCCGGTTGCACCGGGTTCTGCGCGAGGCTGTCGAGCACCGTCATGCTCGGGTTCCAGAAACTTGACGCGCTGGGACCGTCGTCGAAGGTCAGCACAAAGCGGATCGGTGGCTGCGCGCGCAGACGCTGTTCGGTCTGCGGGGTCAGCTCGATCGGTGAAGCGATGCAGCCAGCGAGCCCGACAGCGATGGCTAGCGTAGTGAGAGCCTTGAACAACTGTTTCATGGTTTGCCTTGGGCCAGACCGTAATGGTCATCACGTTAAAACGGCAAAAACCCTTCGCCCATTGATCCCTTGTCAGCCCGCAGGTCGCTGCAGGCCGAGGTTGGATCAGGGTACACAGTGTTTGGTTCCAGCGCTCACCCTCGTGGCTTACCGCGCCAACGACTGCTGGAACCATCGCCAGAGCTACATTCGTCAGGAATTGGCCGTTCAACCACAGCATCCTCGCGAAGGACGGTACCCGTGCTCCTACACTAAAAGCTCAAGCCTGAGGATTAACCGATGTGCGGACGACTCTCGCAGTACCGTGGCATTCACGACTTTGTCGCGGTGCTGAGCATTCCCGACGCGCTGATCAACCATGTCGGTAATGAACCGCTGGCCCGCTACAACGCTGCGCCCACCACTCAACTCGCCCTCCTACACCTTGAGCCTGAAGGGTTGCACGCCGATTCGGTGCGCTGGGGATGGCGGCCGCACTGGGCGAAGGACCGGGCGGCGCCAATCAATGCCCGGGTCGAGAAAGTCGCTCATGGCCCGTTCTTCCGGGCGATCTGGCCGCACCGTGCGATTGTGCCGATCGACAACTGGTTCGAATGGGTGGATGCCGGCGACACGACGCGGCAGCCGTGGCTGATTCGTCGACGGGATCGGGCGCCGATCTACTGCGCGGCGATCGGCCAGTTCCCTCACGGTGGCAGCGAGCCGCGCGGCGACGACGGTTTCGTCATCATCACGGCGGACAGCGCTGGCGGCATGCTCGACATTCATGACCGACGGCCAGTTGTATTGTCTGTGCAACTGGCACATGAATGGCTGGACCCGGCTACGCCCAAAGAGCGTGCCGAGCAGATGGTGCTCATGCAAGGTGAAGTCAGTGAAGTGTTCGAGTGGTACAGGGTCGATAAGGCAGTGGGAAATGTCAGGAACCAGAGTGCAATGTTGATTGATAAGCTGACTTGAATTGGATCCATTTCCGGTTTCTAAATAGCCGAACGGCATAAACGTTACACAGACTGTTTCATCCAAGAAACACTAAAAGGAATGCGGCAAAACGATGCATTAACCGCTTGTCTGACAAATGAATTGCTGTACATACATTTAGTAGTGCTACAGATAGCATGCGCGCCGCATTTCCCCTGGCAGTACCTAATTGACCAAAGAGTCAATAAACAAGGAAATCCCTAAATCCAACGAGCCTGCAGAGAACTAAGTTGCGCGAAGATCTTGTCATTAATCAAGTCGGCGGTCTGGAGTGCGTGTACCTGTCGCTGACAGAACGCTATCAACTTGACTGCTTTATCGGGCAATACATAAAGACCCGAAACCTGCGTTCCATCCCCAATATCAACGACATCCTGCGCTCAACCCTCGCAGCCTACTCCGGCAAGCCGCCAGTCATGGTCAACGAATTGAATGCCTGGATCGACAAGACGTTGGGCTACCGGGCCTCCCACCCGGATTTTCCGTCACTGGACGATATTTGAAGTGAGGCGCTGCTGAGTTCAGCACAAGACTGAACGAACCGAACATTGTTGCACTCTGAAGAAGAGGCCCATCGAGGCCTCTTTTTTTCAGCTCTTATCCGCACAAGGATTGCACCCCAGACTTTGCGAATTGCCCGTTCGATGCCTGAATCAAAGCCCTGGCGAATTTAAGGAGGAATACATGAGCGAACTCGTTCCCTATGCCGTGCATTATTTGCTCGATGGCGTTCGTCAGCACTTTTTCAAACTGGCTGAACAGTTCTCCGATGTTGACGCGATTCGTTCAGCCTCGGCGCATGCCTTTCCGCAATCCGACGGAAAGATCGCCGCCCACGCCTCCCCCGAAACGGCGCGTTTGAGCGCTCAACAACTGGGTATCACGCAGATACGTTGGAATGAGGCGATCTGACGGCCTTACCCGCCCCGCTTGATCGCGAATGACTGTTCAATCAAGCAAAGTACTTCAGACACACCTGCTTTTGTGGCGAGGGCGCTTGCTTGACTGAAGATCAGCGGTGGGGGATGCGGACCCGTCAGGGCTTCAGCGGACGCTCTTGGTCACGATCTGACAGTTCTTTACCATCGTCGGGGTGCTTCCAGTCCGGTGTCGAACGCCTCTGTCGCTCAAGCTCTTCTTGAGTCGGTTCATCCTCATCTTCATCCAGATCAGGACGTTTTGGTTCATTGGCCATACGCGCCTCGCTTCCTGAAGGAATTCCCTTTAAGCGTAGAACAGTTTCCGAAGCGCGACTCAAAGCCACCAGCGCAGCAAAAAGAAAAACCCCATGCTCAAAAGCATGCTGAGCAAGGTATTGCGGGTGTACAGCACCAATCCCACTGCCACCAGCGAACTGATCAGGTACGGGTTGTCCCACTGCAGATTCAGCTGTTTGTCCGGCATGAACACAATCGGTCCGCAGATCGCGGTCAACATCCCCGGCACGGCAAAACCGAGGAACTGCCGGGCATTACTGCTCAAGCGCAGCGGCAGTCGTGGTTCGAGGAATACGTAGCGGTTCAGGAAGACGAGCACGCCCATCCCGATAATTACAGCCCAGACCATCATGTGCGCCCCCCATGGAATTTGTTGCAGATGAAGCCTGCAGTCATGCCCGCCAACCCCGACAGCACCAGCGCCGAGCCCCATTGCCAGTAGCTGAACAACACGGAACAAAACAGCGAAACCGCGACGCAGACCACCGTCGGAACGTTGCGTACCACCGGGGTGATCAGGGCAATGAAGGTCGCAGCGATGGAGAAGTCCAGCCCCAGGTGTTCGAGGCCGGGAATGCTGCTGCCGAGGACGATGCCGGCCAGCGTGAACAGGTTCCAGGCGATGTAAAACGTCAGGCCAACGCCCAGGGCGTACCAGCGATTGAACTGCTGTTTGTCATGCTGGCTGGTCAGTGCGAACAGCTCGTCAGTGAGCAAAAACCCCAGCCCCACGCGCCAGCGACCCGGCAGCGGTGAAATCACCGAACGCATACTCATTCCGTACAGCAAATGCTGGGAGGTCAGTAACAGCGTGGTCAGCAAAATCGAAAAGATCCCGGCACCGCCCTTGAGCATGCCGATGGCGACCAATTGCGCGGCACCGGCAAACACGATGCTCGACAACCCTTGACCTTGCAGCGGCGTGAGATTGGCCTCGATGGCCATGGACCCGGCCAGCAGACCCCAGGGCGCGGTCGCCAGGGACAACGGCATGATCGCTACAGCGCCGCGAAGAAAGGCACTGCGCGGCATGAGTGAGTTCGACATAAAGCTCTACAACCAGGGGAAGACGCCAGACTGTGCCAGCAGTTGCGTTCGATGGCTTGAACAATCTTGCGCACTTGCGGGCAGCACTTGCCGAATAGCTCTGGGCAGCAGCAAGGAACAGAACCCGAGTACCATGGAGCCATTCGCCTAACGCGTCAGGGAGTCGACATGCTTTACCGGATCGCCGCCGATGGGCTGGTGCTGTTTCATTTGCTGTTCATTCTGTTCGTGCTGTTCGGCGGGCTGCTGGTGCTCAAATGGCGACCGCTGATCTGGTGGCACCTGCCCGCTGCTGTGTGGGGCGTGAGTGTGGAAGTCTTCCACCTGATGTGTCCCCTGACTCAATGGGAAAACGTCATGCGCCAGGCCGCTGGGCAAACCGGTTACGGCGGTGGCTTCATCGAACACTACGTGTGGCCGGTCATTTACCCCGCAGGGCTGACACCGGCGATTCAACTGGCGCTGGGCAGCGTGGTGCTGGTGATCAACGTCATGGTCTATCTTCGGCTGATCAGGTTGTGGAAGTTACGCCGGGCAGCCTGAAATACCCGCCGAGAATCGAAAATGCTGTCGATTGAAGACCTGACGTTGCTTCAAGCCATCCGCGAAACCGGCAGCCTGTCGCGGACCTGGGCAAAGCGCCTTCTACCGTGTCCTGCGGTCCAGGGCAGTGACCGCTTCGTTTCAAGTCAGTTGGCGATGACGCTCATGTTCCGCCCACTGGCCTTGGCCACGTACAACGCTTTGTCCGCAGCGGTGACCAGGTCGTCGGGCTGATCCTGCGAGGCCGGGTTGTAGGCGCAAACCCCCACGCTGACCGTCACCATACCCTCAGGGCATTCGCTGTGTACGATGCCGGCCTGCTGCACCCCGCGACGAATTTTTTCGGCGACCAGAAACGCCCCCACATAGTCGGTGCCGGGCAGCACCACCGTGAACTCCTCGCCGCCATAGCGGGCGGCCAGATCGCCGGGGCGTTTGATGTTGTCCTTGATAATCGCGCTGATTTTGCGCAGACAGTCATCACCCGCCACGTGCCCATAACGATCATTGAAGCTCTTGAAGTGATCGACATCGATCATCAGCATGGCGAGGTGGGTCACCGTGCGCCGGGCCCGGCCCATTTCCGCGAGGATGAACAGATCGAACTGACGCCGGTTGGAGAGCCCGGTGAGTGCGTCTTCGAGCGCCAGCAGTTCAAGGCTGCGGTTGACCTCGATGAGCTTTTCCCGGGCATCAAGCAGCACGCTCTGAAAATGATTCTGCTGCTTCATGAAGCGAATGAGGCGATAGCCGAGCCCTCCCAGAAACACCAAAAGCAACAGCACGATGCCAGCGCTGAGGATGGACTCCTCGCGCCAGCCGGCCAGGACGTCTCGCTTGTCCAGGCCGGCAAAGACGATCAGCGGATAACCATCAACCCGCCGAAACCCCACCACTCGCTCCACACCATCAACATATGACTTGACGGTGGCCGTGCCGGAATTGCCCTTGGGCAACAGCTGCATGAACAGCGGCCCCTTGGCGACGCTGGTGCCGACGTCGGCTTCGTTGAATGGCCGGCGAACGACGATGCTGCCATCGTCGGCGATCAGGTTGATCACGCCGTTTTGGCCCATGTCGATGCTGTCGTACAGCGCGAGAAAATGGTCGAGGTAGATCGTTGCCAGCGCCACACCGGCGAAACTGCCATCTGGATGATTGATCCTGCGTGACACGGTCATGATCCATTCGCGGGTCGATCGACTCTTGATCGACGGTCCGATATGAGGTCCCCGGTCAGTATGTTCACGATGGTAGATGAAGTATTCACGGTCGGAATTGTTCGCACCGGGTATATCCGCACCGTTGGAATTGGCGATCCACCCCCCTTTTTCGTCAAATACGAACAAACCATGGAGCTGGGTCAGCTCACTGCGTTGGGCGGCGAGCAACCGTCTGAATCTGGGCAGCTGCGCTGAGGCCACGCCCTCGTTTTCGACGCGGTCCACCAAGGCAAACAGCAGCGTATCGGCCTGTTTGATTGACGACTGCGCTTGCGACGTCAGGGTCTGGGCAAGGTTGGACATTGCCACTTCTTTGTCATGCAAATGGTACTGGCGCGAGTTCCAGGCTTCCCAGATCACAATGGCCGTCAAGGACAGGCACACCGCCACGAGCAGGACAACCGCGTAGCGGACCCTGCGCTGGGACTCGATTTGCTCGGCCCCCCAAGGCGCGACGGGCCGGCTGTGTTCAATTCGGTCGTTGATGGACGGATGTCCCATGACGCTCCCTGACTCGTTATGACATGGCGACTTTTCCCGTTCGCCCTTTTAGCGCCATCCAGTCGTGCCTGACACTCGGACCGCTATACCCCACCAGAAACAAGATAGGCGATTTGCTCGCGTTGTGACGGGTTTGTGTGGGGTGAGGATGCGACCCCACGGGATTTACTTCGGTGTCTGCTTCACTGCTTCAAGCCAGGCCGGGTTCAGTTGTGTCTGTTCGGTGTCGAGGCCCAGCGCTTCCATCCGCGCCTTGTGTTGCTCCACTTCCCGGCTCAATTGCCCATGGTCGCTGGAGTTGCCGTCCAGTTCGTGCATCTGGCTCAAGCCCAGATGGTAGAAACGCAGCAGTTTCATGGCCGTTGGATCACCCGTCTCCACCGCCGCTGTCACCTGATGCATCACATTGGTGATGCTCATCAGGCTGCGCTTGAGCTGCCAGCCGTACACCGCCGGCGCCATCCAGGCCTGAGACCAGAACATGCCGCGCATCAGCGCCACCATCAGCAGCACCGCGACAAACACGCCGCCGACGTTAAATCGCAGATTGTCGCCCCCCGGCTCGCCAAACAACGCCACCGCCGCAGTGGACAGCACCATCGCCAGCGCTAGAAATATCAGCGCAATAATGACCGTGCTGCGCCGCGTCTGCTTTCGAAAGAGTTCGGCGTTCATCGGCTGGATTTCGAACATCGTGACGGGGTTCCTTGCATCAATGGTAAAAGGCTCGGTGAGCGAAAAGACTGCGGGGCATTATCGCCCCTGTGCAGGATTTAGCTATGCTGGGCGCCTCTTCATCTTTTCATCGTCAAACGGGGAACATGGCGATACAGCGCAGTTCGTGCCATCTTCTTTCTTGGATACACACTATTCGGATGCCATTTGCCTGTTTGAACGGCATCGTTTTAAGGATCATTGAATGACCCAACGACAAGTAATCAACGCCTCCGTCAGCCCTAAAGGCAGCCTGGAAACCCTTTCTCAACGTGAAGTACAGCAACTGAGCGAAGCCGGATCCGGCAGCACCTACACCTTATTCCGCCAGTGCGCCCTGGCCATCCTCAATACCGGCGCCCATGTTGATAACGCCAAGACCATCCTTGAAGCCTACAAAGATTTCGAAATCCGCATCCACCAGCAGGACCGCGGCGTCCGCCTGGAACTGCTGAATGCCCCCGCTGACGCCTTCGTCGACGGCGAAATGATCGCCAGCACCCGGGAAATGCTGTTCAGCGCCCTGCGTGACATCGTCTACACCGAAAACGAGCTCGACGCCCAGCGCATCGACCTGAGCACCTCCCAGGGCATCAGCGACTACGTCTTCCACCTGCTGCGCAACGCCCGCACCCTGCGCCCCGGTGTCGAGCCGAAGATCGTGGTGTGCTGGGGTGGCCACTCGATCAACACCGAAGAATACAAATACACCAAGAAAGTCGGCCATGAACTGGGCCTGCGCAGCCTCGACATCTGCACCGGTTGCGGCCCCGGCGTGATGAAAGGCCCGATGAAAGGCGCGACCATTGCCCACGCCAAGCAACGCATCCACGGTGGCCGCTACCTCGGTTTGACCGAGCCCGGCATCATCGCCGCCGAAGCGCCGAACCCGATCGTCAACGAACTGGTGATCCTGCCGGACATCGAGAAACGCCTGGAAGCCTTCGTGCGCGTGGGCCATGGCATCATCATTTTCCCGGGCGGCGCCGGCACAGCCGAAGAGTTCCTGTACCTGCTCGGCATCCTCATGCACCCGGACAACGCAGGCCTGCCCTTCCCCGTGGTGCTCACCGGGCCGAAACATGCGGCGCCGTATCTGGAGCAACTCGACGCGTTTGTCGGCGCAACGCTGGGTGACGCCGCGAAACAACACTACGAAATCATCATCGACGACCCGGCCGAAGTCGCGCGCCAGATGACCCAAGGCCTCAAAGCGGTCAAACAGTTCCGCCGCGAGCGCAATGACGCGTTCCATTTCAACTGGCTGCTGAAAATCGACGAAGGCTTCCAGCGCCCGTTCGACCCGACCCACGAAAACATGGCCAACCTCAAACTCAGCCGCGACCTGCCACCCCACGAACTGGCGGCAAACCTGCGCCGCGCGTTCTCCGGCATCGTCGCCGGCAACGTCAAGGACAAGGGCATCCGCCTGATCGAAGAACACGGCCCTTACCAGATCCGTGGCGATGCGGCGGTCATGCATCCGCTTGATCAATTGCTCAAGGCCTTCGTTGCGCAGCACCGGATGAAACTGCCGGGTGGCGCGGCTTATGTTCCGTGCTATCAGGTGGTTGCATAACAAAGCTTATGTGAGCTGTAACATCGCGAGTCGGCCTTGTGAGAGCGAGGTTGCTCGCGATGAGGCCGGTACATCCAACTGTGCTGTTGCCTGTACGACCGCTATCGCGAGCAGGCTCGCTCCTACAGGTTGAACGGGCAAATCCGGGGAATCTGGTCGGCCCGAAGGCCGCCGAGATCAGCCGCCCTGATTGCCACACGCCGCAAACTTGCTGTAATCCAATACCTTCTGCGTACCGCTCGAATCCAGATACGTCACCCGCGCATTCACAATCCCGCAATTTGCTCCGCCGTCTTCTACAGTGGAAATCACCGTCTTGATATCCCCATTTAAACGGCCGGAGGTATCTTCCATGTGTCGTAAAACCGGGACTACTAAGGCGTAAGGTGTCACACAGGGCAACCAATACAGTTCGATACACCCGCCCCTGAAAAAAAGCCGACTTGTATGCCCCTGTATCAAAGTCATCTCCAGATACAGTGAGATACAAAGGCCGGCAGGCAGGTGCGGCGTGGCTCCCTAGAATGCGCGACGTGCGAATAACAAGAGGTTTGAGCAATGGAACACGTGAACCACATCCTGATCGTCGATGACGATCGCGAGATCCGTGAACTGGTCGGTAATTACCTGAAAAAGAACGGCCTGCGCACCACCGTGGTTGCCGATGGCCGGCAGATGCGCAGCTTTCTTGAAACCAACACCGTGGACCTGATCGTGCTCGACATCATGATGCCCGGCGATGACGGCCTGCTCCTTTGCCGCGAACTGCGCTCAGGCAAACACAAGGCCACGCCGATCCTGATGCTCACCGCCCGCAACGACGAAACCGACCGCATCCTCGGCCTGGAAATGGGCGCGGACGATTACCTGACCAAACCGTTCTCCGCCCGCGAACTGCTGGCGCGGATCAACGCCGTACTGCGCCGCACCCGGATGCTGCCGCCCAACCTGCTCATCACCGAAAGCGGCCGGTTGCTGGGCTTCGGCCGTTGGCGCCTGGACACCACCGCCCGCCACTTGCTGGACGAAGACGACACGATGGTTGCACTCAGTGGCGCCGAGTACCGCTTGCTCCGGGTATTCCTCGATCACCCGCAGCGCGTGCTCAGTCGCGACCAGTTGCTCAACCTCACCCAGGGCCGCGACGCCGACCTGTTCGACCGCTCCATCGACTTGCTGGTGAGCCGTCTGCGCCAACGGCTGATGGATGACTCCCGGGAGTCGACCTACATCAAAACCGTGCGCAGCGAAGGCTACGTGTTCTCCTATCCCGTGGAATTGCTCGGCGCCGAATCATGAAACGCTACCTGCATTGGCCACGGACGCTGTCGGTGCGCAATATGCCTTGGCGTTTACTCGCATCCAAGGTGCGCAACAGCACTTCCAGGCACACCTGAAACTCGCCGACGGCAGCCCGCTGACCATCGACGTCCGGCCATCGGTGATGCCGTTGCCCTCGTGGCTGCCGATGGTGCTGCTGGTGCAACTGACCCTTTTATTGATCTGCACCTGGCTGGCGGTCAGGGTCGCCATCCGCCCCTTACCCGCCTCGCCCAGGCAGTGGACACCCTTGGTCCGAACACCCACGCGGTGCATCTGGACGAAAAAGGCCCGACCGAAGTCGCCCATGCCGCCAAGGCGTTCAACGCCATGCGAAGGCGGCGGCCTGTGCGCTGAGCTCACCCTCGCGGCACAACCCTTGTAGCAGCTTGGGGCAAGGGTTTTGTATCCGTCTGTATAAGAACCCCGAACGGATACGTATAAGCCGATTTCAGCGCGTTCAAGCACACATCACCGATACACCCGGGCGTTTAACTGTGTTCACCGGATAGCAGCAGCTACCGACCCACACACATTCAAGCGCACGGAGAATCACCCATGTTCAACTTCTCGAAAGTCTCGTCCCTGGTACTCGGTCTGGCATTGGTTGGTGGCCTCGGCCTGTCGAACCTGGCGTCGGCCAATACCGTCAGCGCTGCGTCCCACAGCCAGATCCAGCAACTGTTGGTGGAAGGTGGCTCGGACCGGTTGCAACAGAATCGCGTCGCTGAATATGGCTCTGAAAACCTGCAAAACAACCGTGTTGCTGAAGGTGGTTCCGATCGCCTGATCGAGAACCGCGTTGCCGAAGGCGGTGCTGATCGCCTGCAAGAGCTTCGTGAGCGTGTGGCTGAAGGTGGCGCGGATCGCCTGCAAGAACTGCGCGAACGTGTCACGTCGATCAACCCGAAGAATGCCGTACAAGGGGGTGTTGTCGTCGCGGAGAATCGCCCTGAGTTCGGTTCCAAATATCAGCGTTACTGATCAAACTCTGCAAACCGCCAGAGATCAAATGTAGAAGCGAGCCGGCCCCGGGCGGCGTGGTGGTGGCGCGCTGGCAACAGGCGCTGGATGAAATGAGACGCGACGGACGTCTCGAACGACTCAGGCAGCGTTGGCCCAGCCCCCCCCCCCCGCTGACAGTGGATCAACGCGCTCGATATCAACTATGCGCAAGGGTGTTTTCTCATCGCGACGCTCCAGCACTACAGTGGCCACATCTTCTCCCCACTCTACTGGAGCAACATCATGAAAAGCATCATTGGTCTTGGTTTCGCCCTGTCGGTTCTTGGCGCAACATCCGCCATCGCCGCCCCACATGCCACCTCGCAAGTCGTTGCGGCAGCCAAAGTCAGCCAACCGGCAACATTGAACGTGAACACTGTCGGCGTTGATCACAAAGACAGTCAGGCCAGCAAACTCTACGTCGCGGAAAACCGCCCTGAGTTTGGTTCGAAGTATCAGCGCTATTGATTAACGGCTTTGGGCCGTTTGAAACAGGAAACCCCGGGTAGATCCGATCTACCCGGGGTTTCTCGTATCCGGGCAGGCGTGTAACCGAATCACTGTAGATCGTAGGCTCCAGCGGCGCAGGCGCAGGCGCAGCCAAAGTCTACGATCATGTTCGCGCTTCAGGCCGCCAGTTGGCCGCTGGCAATCGCCGCCGACGCGGCCAGCATCGCCCGCAACAACACCGCACACCCTGCCGCCAGATCATCCGGCGCGGCATTTTCGATTTCGTTGTGGCTGATGCCGCCTTCGCACGGCACGAAGATCATCCCGGCCGGGCCGAGTTCAGCGAGGAAGATCGCGTCGTGCCCTGCTCCGCTGACGATGTCCATGTGCGACAGCCCCAGACCTTGCGCAGCCCCGCGTACCGCTTCGACGCAACCCTTGTCGAAGTAGAGCGGCGGGAAGTCGGCGGTGGGTGTCAGTTCGAAGGTCAGGCCGTGCTCCTCGCAGGTGGTTTCGATGACTTCACGGACTTCGGCGATCATCGAGTCCAGGCGCGCCGGTTCCAGATGACGGAAATCCAGGGTCATGCGCACTTCGCCGGGGATGACATTGCGTGAGCCGGGATAGGCTTGCAGGCATCCGACGGTGCCGCAGGCATGAGGTTGATGGCCGAGAGCGGCGCGATTCACTGCGCCGACAATCACGGCAGCGCCGACCAGGGCGTCCTTGCGCAAGTGCATCGGCGTCGGGCCGGCGTGGGCTTCGACGCCGCGCAGTTTCAGGTCGAACCATTTCTGGCCGAGGGCGCCCATGACGATGCCGATGGTTTTGTGTTCGTCTTCGAGGATCGGGCCTTGCTCGATGTGCGCCTCGAAATAGGCACCGACGGCATGGCCGCTGACCGTGCGTGGGCCGGCGTAACCAATGGCATTCAACGCTTCGCCGACGGTGACGCCATCGGCATCGACCTTGGCCAGGGTTTCTTCTAGGGTGAATTTTTCCGCGAACACGCCGGAGCCCATCATGCACGGGGCGAAGCGCGAGCCTTCTTCGTTGGTCCAGACCACCACTTCCAGCGGCGCTTCGGTTTCCACGCCGAGGTCGTTGAGGGTGCGCAGCACCTCGACGCCGGCCAGCACACCGAAGCAGCCATCGAACTTGCCGCCCGTGGGTTGGGTGTCGATGTGGCTGCCGGTCATCACCGGGGGCAGGTTCGGGTTGCGGCCGGGGCGGCGGGCGAAGATGTTGCCGACGGCGTCGACGCTGACGGTGCATCCGGCGTCTTCACACCAGTTGACGAAAATGTCCCGGGCCTGACGGTCGAGGTCGGTCAGGGCGAGGCGACAGACGCCACCCTTGACCGTGGCGCCGAGTTTGGCCAGGTCCATGAGCGACTGCCACAAGCGGTCGCGGTTGATGTGCTGATGGGTGGACTGCAGAACGTCTACAGCAGCGTTCATGGTGATCTCCTCAGGCAGTTCTTATGAATATTTGTTTGGTGTTTTTGAGGCCGTCTTCGCGAGCAACTTCGCTCCTGCAAGGAATACGCGAACCTGTAGGAGCGAGGCTTGCCCACGAAGAGGCCAGTGCTCACGCCGCAGATTTCGCGATTGACGCGCTAGGCCGCATCGAGCACAACCCGTAATAAATCAGCCCCCCCAGCGCCGAGCCGGTAAACCAGCCATAACTGTAAAACCAGCTGAACGCATCGCTGCCCAGGGACAGCAGCGTCAACGCCACCGGCACGCCAAACGCGATAAACCCGAACCAGTTCCACGCCGGGTACACGTCATCGCGATACAGACCGGCCAAGTCCAGTTGCTGTTTCTTGATCAGGAAATAGTCCACCACCATGATCCCGGCGATCGGCCCCAACAGGCTCGAATAGCCCAGCAACCAATTGGAGTAAACCGTCTCCAGGCTCAGATCCGAAACGATCAATCCAAGCTTCTTCAACAGCTCATGGGCCATCAGCGCCAGGCCGACCAGGCCAGTGAGGATCACCGCCTTCGTGCGGTTGATGAGCTTGGGCGCGACGTTCTGGAAATCGTTGGTCGGCGACACGATGTTGGCCGCCGTGTTGGTGGACAACGTGGCAATGATGATCAGCGCCATGGCCACCGCGACCCAGACCGGGCTCTGAATGTGACCGATCAGGGTGACCGGATCGGAGACGCTGACGCCCACCAGTTTGACCGAGGCCGCCGTCATTACCACGCCCAGCGAGGCGAACAGGAACATGGTCAGGGGCAGTCCGATGATTTGCCCGATGATCTGGTCCTTCTGGCTTTTCGCATAACGACTGAAGTCCGGAATGTTCAGGGACAACGTGGCCCAGAACCCGACCATCGCGGTCAGCCCGGCGGCAAAGTAACTGACCACGCTGGCCCCTTCCGGGCGCTTGGGCGGGATCGCCATCAGCTCGGTCATCGACACGTTCGGCATGGCCCACACCAGCAGGCCTGCGCCCACCAGCACCAACAGCGGCGCCGAAAGGGTTTCCAGCCATTTGATCGAGTCCGCACCGCGAATCACCACCCACAGGTTCAAGGCCCAGAACACCATGAAGCCAATTACCTCGCCGGTGCCGCCCAGGGCTTTCCAGCCGTCGAACACCGAGCCGAGAAACAGGTGAATGGCCAGTCCGCCAAACATTGTCTGAATGCCGAACCAGCCGCACGCCACCAGCGCCCGAATCAGGCAAGGAACGTTGGAGCCGAGGATGCCGAAGGACGAACGCAGCAGCACCGGAAACGGAATGCCGTACTTGGTACCGGGGAAGGCGTTCAGGGTCAGCGGGATCAATACGATGATATTGGCGAACAGAATCGCCAGCAGTGCTTCGCCGACGCTCAGACCGAAATAAGCGGTGAGTACGCCGCCGAGGGTGTAGGTCGGCACGCAAATCGCCATGCCAACCCACAGGGCGGTAATGTGCCATTTGTTCCAGGTTCGTTCACGCACCTTGGTCGGTGCCATGTCGTGGTTGTAACGGGGACTGTCGAGGACGTCGCTGCCGGCTTCGAGCTCAAACAAGCCGTCGCGCTCGGTCACTTGCGATCTGATCTGTTGCATGGCCGCTCCACTGTTCTTTGAATTATTTTTTGCTCATCAGGGGCTGTTGGCATCAATAAGCGTGCCGGGCACCCCGTTTTCGCATCGGGCAGTTCCACAAAAACTTCGCAACCAACTGATGTTTATCAGTTTTTATATACCGTCCAAATAGTCCCTTGGTTACTTGCCTGTTCACTCAGGCCGAATGCCGGGCAAGTTGTCCGAACCGTCAGGGCTCAATCTGGTGCATGGGTCTTTTTTTCAAAGTTGCGCATCAACCATAGACCATCCTCAAGCAGCTGATTTCACATAAGAAATCTCGTTCATTTTGAGAACCTGTCAAGTGCGTCAAAATGGTTCAGGACCACACCATTTTGGTGATTTCACAATTTAATCGTTATTTATCAATATGTTAAAACAGATATAAGCTTATAAAAAATATTCTTGCTCATTCCATAAACTCAGACTAGTTTCTATTCCTGACAGCGCTGACAGGAATACACCTGTTTGCGCCGGCTTCATATAAAACATTTAGAACCGACATAAGTCGGTCATTGCCTGCGAGGAACTCGGAATGTCTCTGTTGATCCGTGGCGCCACCGTTATTACCCATGATGAAAGTTATCGCGCCGACGTCTATTGCGCCGACGGCGTGATAAAAGCCATCGGCGACAATCTTGATGTTCCGGCCGGCGCCGAAGTGCTCGACGGCAGCGGCCAATACCTGATGCCCGGCGGCATCGACCCGCACACGCACATGCAACTGCCCTTCATGGGCACCGTGGCCAGTGAAGACTTTTTCAGTGGCACTGCGGCAGGCCTTGCCGGTGGCACCACGTCGATTATCGACTTCGTGATTCCCAACCCACAGCAATCCTTGATGGAGGCGTTTCATCAGTGGCGCGGCTGGGCCGAGAAGTCGGCGTCGGATTACGGTTTCCATGTCGCCATTACCTGGTGGAGCGAACAGGTGCGCGAGGAAATGGCGGAGCTGGTCAGCCAGCATGGGGTCAACAGCTTCAAGCATTTCATGGCGTACAAGAACGCGATCATGGCCGCCGACGACACCCTGGTAGCGAGTTTCGAGCGCTGCCTGGAGTTAGGCGCGGTTCCGACCGTGCATGCGGAAAACGGTGAGCTGGTCTATCACCTGCAACGCAAGTTGATGGCCCAGGGCATCACCGGTCCCGAAGCGCATCCATTGTCGCGACCTTCTCAAGTGGAAGGCGAAGCCGCGAGCAGGGCAATCCGCATTGCTGAAACCCTGGGCACGCCGCTGTACCTGGTGCATGTCTCGACCAAGGAAGCGCTGGACGAAATCACCTACGCCCGCAGCAAGGGCCAGCAGGTCTACGGCGAAGTGTTGGCCGGGCATCTGCTGCTGGACGACAGCGTCTACCAACACCCGGACTGGCAGACCGCCGCCGGTTACGTAATGAGCCCGCCCTTCCGTCCTCGCGGCCACCAGGAAGCGCTTTGGCACGGTTTGCAATCAGGCAACCTGCACACCACCGCCACTGACCACTGCTGCTTCTGTGCCGAACAAAAAGCCGCCGGGCGAGATGACTTCAGCAAAATCCCCAATGGCACTGCCGGTATCGAAGACCGCATGGCTGTGCTCTGGGATGAGGGGGTCAACACCGGCCGTTTGTCGATGCAGCACTTCGTGGCGCTGACCTCCACCAACACCGCGAAGATCTTCAACCTCTACCCGCGTAAAGGTGCGATCCGCGTGGGCGCTGATGCGGACCTGGTGCTGTGGGATCCGGAGGGCACGCGGACCATTTCGGCGAAGACTCACCACCAGCAGGTCGACTTCAACATCTTCGAAGGCAAGACCGTGCGCGGTGTGCCGAGCCATACCGTGAGCCAGGGCCGAGTGGTGTGGGCCGATGGTGATCTGCGCGCTGAGCGTGGTGCCGGGCGGTATGTCGAACGGCCGGCGTATCCGGCGGTGTTTGACTTGCTGAGCAAGCGGGCTGAGCAGAATAAGCCGACTGCCGTGAAACGCTGAAAATCGAGGCCTTCGGCCTTCGCGGGCAAGCCTCGCTCCTACAGTGGTACGCATTCCAAAAAACAGGAGCGAGGCTAGCCCGCAAAGAGGCCGGCAGCGACAACACAAAACCAATGCCCATCAGAGGCAGTACCTCAATAACCGTGAGGCCAACACCGTGATCAAGTCCCTGAACCACCTCCCGCATCCCTATGAGAATGCGGCCGCCCTCGCCGGCCACTTCACCGACCTGGCACCGCCACTCAACGACCGTCAGGCGCATCTGGAAGCTTCGCGCTGCCTGTATTGCTACGACGCGCCGTGCGTGAATGCCTGCCCGAGCGAGATCGATATCCCGTCATTCATCCGCAATATCCATCAGGACAACGTCCAGGGCGCCGCGCAGAAAATCCTCTCGGCGAACATCCTCGGCGGCAGCTGCGCACGGGTGTGCCCGACGGAAATCCTCTGCCAGCAAGCCTGCGTGCGCAACAACGACCACGAGTGCGCACCGGTATTGATCGGCCTGTTGCAACGTTACGCCGTCGACAACGCGCACTTCAGCGAACACCCCTTCCAGCGCGCCGCCACCACCGGCAAACGCATCGCTGTGGTCGGTGCCGGCCCGGCCGGGTTGTCCTGCGCTCACCGCAGTGCGATGCATGGCCACGACGTGGTGATTTTCGAAGCACGGGAAAAGGCTGGCGGCCTCAACGAATACGGGATCGCCAAGTACAAACTGGTGGATGACTATGCGCAGAAGGAGCTTGAGTTCCTGCTGCAGATTGGCGGCATCGAAATCCGTCACGGCCAGAAACTCGGCGAAAACCTGACACTCAGCGAACTGCATCAGCAATTCGACGCGGTGTTCCTTGGCCTCGGCCTGGCCGCCAGCAAGCAACTCGGTTTGCCTCACGAAGACGCCCCCGGCCTGCTCGCTGCCACCGATTACATCCGAGAACTGCGTCAGGCCGATGACCTGAGCCAACTGCCGCTGGCCGATCATTGCATCGTCCTCGGCGCCGGCAATACGGCCATCGACATGGCCGTGCAAATGGCCCGCCTCGGCGCTCACGACGTGAATCTGGTGTACCGCCGTGGTGTCGAGGAAATGGGCGCCACCGGTCACGAGCAGGACATCGCCAAGGCCAATCAGGTGCGCTTATTGACGTGGGCGCAACCCGAAGAAGTGTTGCTCGATGACCAAGGCAACGTGCGCGGCATGCGCTTCGCCCGCACGCACCTGGTGGACGGTCGTCTGCAAACCACCGGCGAAACCTTCGAGCTGGCCGCCGACGCGATCTTCAAAGCCATCGGCCAGGCCTTCGACGCCAGCGCCCTCGCCGATCCGCTGGCACGCGAACTCAAACGCCAGGGTGATCGAATCCAGGTCGATGAACAGCTGCGTACCAGCATTCCCGGCGTGTATGCCGGTGGCGACTGCACCAGCCTCGATCAGGACCTCACCGTGCAAGCCGTGCAGCATGGCAAACGGGCGGCCGAGGCCATCAACGCTCAACTGATGCTCAACGTGGAGGCTGCGTAAATGGCCGATCTTTCGATTGTCTTCGCCGGCATCAAATCGCCGAATCCGTTCTGGCTGGCCTCCGCGCCGCCGACCGACAAGGCCTACAACGTGGTTCGTGCCTTCGAGGCTGGCTGGGGCGGCGTGGTCTGGAAAACCCTGGGTGAAGACCCGGCAGCGGTGAACGTGTCGTCGCGTTACTCCGCGCTCTTCGGTGCCAACCGTGAAGTGGTGGGCTTCAACAATATCGAGCTGATCACCGACCGCTCGCTGGAGATCAACCTGCGGGAAATCACCCAGGTCAAAAAGGACTGGCCGGACCGCGCGCTGATCGTGTCGCTGATGGTGCCCTGCGTCGAAGAGTCGTGGAAGTTCATCCTGCCGCTGGTGGAAGCCACCGGCGCCGACGGCATCGAATTGAACTTCGGTTGTCCCCACGGCATGCCGGAACGCGGCATGGGCGCGGCGGTCGGCCAGGTGCCGGAGTACGTCGAGCAGGTCACCCGTTGGTGCAAGACCTATTGCTCGCTGCCGGTGATCGTCAAGCTCACGCCGAACATCACCGACATTCGCGTCGCCGCCCGTGCGGCCCATCGCGGCGGGGCCGATGCGGTGTCGCTGATCAACACCATCAACTCGATCACCAGCGTCAATCTGGAGCGCATGGTCGCCAATCCCGCCGTGGGCAGCCAAAGCACCCACGGTGGTTATTGCGGTTCGGCAGTGAAGCCGATTGCGTTGAACATGGTCGCCGAAATCGCTCGTGATCCGCAGACTCAGGGTTTGCCGATCTCCGGCATTGGCGGCATTGGCAGCTGGCGTGATGCCGCGGAATTCATCGCCCTGGGCAGCGGCTCGGTCCAGGTGTGCACCGCGGCGATGCTGCATGGCTTCCGGATTGTCGAGGAGATGAAGGACGGTCTGTCACGCTGGATGGACAGTCAGGGTTACGCCAGCATCCCGGAGTTTTCCGGTCGCGCAGTGGGCAATACCACGGACTGGAAGTACCTGGACATCAACTATCAAGTGATTGCGAAGATTGATCAGGACGCGTGCATTGGCTGCGGACGCTGCCACATTGCTTGCGAAGATACCTCGCACCAGGCGGTAGCCAGTTTGAAGCAAGCGGACGGAACGCATAAGTATGAAGTGATTGATGATGAGTGCGTCGGCTGCAACCTGTGCCAGATCACCTGCCCGGTGGAGGATTGCATCGAGATGGTGCCGATGGAGAACGGCAAGCCGTTTCTGGATTGGAATCATGACCCACGAAATCCCTACCATGTTGCCGTTTGAGATCTGCGTCGCCTGAGCCTTCGCCTGCGTCTTCGCGGGCAAGCCTCGCTCCTACAGGTTTTGTGTCGATCCACGATTAATTAATCGACGCTGGCCCTGTAGGCGCGAGGCTTGCCCGCGAAGAGGCCGTCAGCCGCACCGCAAACCTCAAGGCTCCAACCCGATCCCGCGCAAAATCACACTCGTCACCGTCTGCACCGCCCGTTCGAACTGCATGTCCGACAGTGGCTGATGGTCGTTGAGGATATTCACCTGATGATCAAAGTCCGCGTAATGCTGGGTCGACGCCCAGATCATGTACAGCAGGCTTGAAGGCTCCACCGGCAGGATGCGTTTGTCGTCCACCCACTGGCGGATTTTCGCTTCTTTCATCTTGGCCCAGTCGTACAGGCTCGCGTCCAGCGCTACGCCCAGGGTGGGGGCGCCGTGGATGATTTCATTGGCCCAGACTTTCGACCCATAAGGCCGGCTGCGCGAGTGGTTCATCTTGGCGCGGATGTAGCTGCTGAGCACTACGCGCGGATCATCAAACATCTCGAAGCACAGCGCGTCCTGCTTCCACACTTCCAGCAAACCCAACAGCACGGCGCTGTACAGCTCGCTTTTGGTGCTGAAGTAGTAATGCAGGTTGGAGCGCGGCAGTTGCACTTCGGCGGCAATGTCGGCCATGGCGGTGCCGCCGAAGCCTTTTTCGGCGAAGACCTTTTCGGCCCCCAGCAAAATCTTCTCGACGTTACTGCGACGAATCTCGATCTTGTGATTGCCCATGAGGGCTCCCTGACAACAGCGTTGGCCAAGACTAGCATCCGCTCTAGCTCGCGGCGACAAGGGAAAAACGAAACTTCACTCGCAGGTAAACTGGCGCTCCTTTCGACCGGCCTCCGAGGCAGCAGCGGTGTCTCCTCGGCTCCTTGCCCCCGACAATCGTGAGCCGAACCGGATCCCACAGGGATTCGAGCACACCGGCGCAAGTCATCGTATAACTTCTGATTGACAATCCCTGAAAGCCCCGCAAATAATCGCCCCAATGTTGTACGACGACGTATGACAAAAAATAAAAACAACAAGAAACAAGGGAGCGTCACTGTGAGCAAACTCGTCCGCAATTCCTTCGCCAGCACCCCTCGCCCGACCTTTGTATGCCGCACCACCCTGAGCCTGATCGGTTGCAGCGGCCTGGCCTTCGCCTTGCCGATGACCAGCTATGCAGAAGGTTTCGTTGATGACGCCAAAGCCACGTTGAACCTGCGTAACGCCTACATCAATCGCAATTACACCAACCCGGCCTATCCCCAGGGCAAGGCTGAGGAATGGACGCAAAACTTCATCCTCGACGCCAGGTCCGGATTCACCCCGGGCCCGGTCGGTTTCGGTGTGGATGTGCTGGGCTTGTACTCGCAAAAACTCGACGGCGGCAAAGGCACAGGCGGCACCCAGCTGCTGCCGATCCACGACGACGGCCGCCCGGCCGACAATTTCGGCCGCATGGGCGTGGCCCTCAAAGGCAAAATCTCCAAAACCGAAGTGAAGGTCGGGGAATGGATGCCGGTGCTGCCGATCCTGCGCTCCGACGACGGCCGCTCGCTGCCGCAAACCTTCCGTGGCGGCCAGGTGACGTCCACCGAGATCAGCGGCCTGACGCTCTACGGCGGCCAGTTCCGCCAGAACAGCCCGCGCAACGATGCGAGCATGGAAGACATGTCCATGAACACCAAGGCCGCGTTCACTTCGGACCGCTTCAACTTCGGCGGCGGCGAATACGCGTTCAACGACAAGCGCACCCAGGTCGGCGTCTGGTACTCGGGACTCAGCGACATTTACCAGCAGCAATATTTCAACCTGAGCCACAGCCAGCCCATCGGCGACTGGACCCTGGGGGCCAACCTCGGTTACTTCATCGGCAAGGAAGACGGCAGCGCTTTCGCTGGCGACCTCGACAACAAAACCGCATTCGCCATGCTCTCGGCCAAATATGGCGGCAACACCTTCTACGTCGGCCTGCAAAAACTCAGCGGCGACGACGTCTGGATGCGGGTCAACGGCACCAGCGGCGGCACCCTGGCCAACGACAGCTACAACTCCAGCTACGACAACGCCAAGGAAAAATCCTGGCAGTTGCGTCACGACTATAACTTCGTCGCCCTCGGCGTCCCTGGCCTGACGATGATGAACCGCTACATCAGCGGCGATAACGTGCACACCGGGACGATCACCGATGGCAAGGAGTGGGGCCGCGAGTCGGAACTGGCCTACACCGTGCAAAGCGGCCCGCTGAAGAACCTCAACGTCAAATGGCGCAACGCGACCATCCGCAAGAGCTTCAGCACCAATGAATTCGATGAAAACCGCATTTTCATCAGCTACCCGATTTCGTTGCTGTAAGGCAGACATCCCTTGCGGGCTCACATCAATCCTGTGGTCAGAAGATCCTCTTATCACAGGGATGTGTGAAATGACCCTCCGTCATTTTCAACCAAAGTCGCGTTGACAAGACTCGGAAAGCCTAACGATACTTCAACAAAGTCATACGACAACCTACAACAATAATAGCGCCCCAAGGGACTCCCATGACCACCACTTCCACAGCCCCTTTCAATCGCCTGTTGCTGACCGGTGCCGCCGGTGGCCTCGGTAAAGTGCTACGCGAAAGCCTGCGCCCTTATGCCAACGTCATTCGCCTGTCGGACATCGCCGACATGTCCCCCGCCACCGATGACCGCGAAGAAGTCGTCAAATGCGACCTGGCGGACAAGCAGGCCGTCCACCAGCTGGTCGAAGGGGTGGACGCGATCCTGCACTTTGGCGGCGTCTCGACGGAGCACTCGTTTGAAGAGATCCTCGGTGCCAACATCTGTGGGGTCTTCCACATCTACGAGGCCGCACGCCGCCATGGCGTGAAACGGGTGATTTTCGCCAGTTCCAACCACGTCATCGGCTTCTACAAGCAAGGCGAAATCATCGACGCCCACTGCCCTCGCCGCCCGGATAGCTATTACGGCTTGTCCAAGTCCTACGGCGAAGACATGGCCAGTTTCTATTTCGATCGCTACGGCATCGAGACCGTCAGCATCCGCATCGGCTCCTCGTTCCCGGAACCGCAGAACCGCAGAATGATGAGCACCTGGCTGAGTTTCGGCGACCTGACCCACTTGCTCGAACGCGCGCTGTACGCGCCGAACGTCGGGCACACCGTGGTGTACGGCATGTCCGACAACAAGAACGTCTGGTGGGACAACCGTTTCGCGACCGCCTTGGGCTATGCACCGCAGGACAGCTCTGAAGTGTTCCGCGAAAAAGTCGAAGCGCAGCCGATGCCTGCGGCGGACGACCCGGGCATGGTTTACCAGGGTGGCGCGTTTGTGGCGTCCGGCCCGTTCGGTGACTGAAACCGCTGACTTCACTTGATCCCCACAACAAAAATCCAAGGGAATGAGTTGCCATGCAAGCCGAATTGATTGTTGATGCCCGTAACGCGGTAGGAGAAAGCCCGGTCTGGGTCCCCGAGGAAAACGCCCTGTACTGGGTGGATATTCCTGCCGGTGGATTGCAGCGCTGGAGCGCCGACAGCGGTCATGTCAATGCCTGGAAAGCCCCACAAATGCTCGCCTGCATCGCCCGTCACCGCGATCGCGGTTGGGTGGCCGGGATGGAAAGCGGCTTCTTCCATTTGCAGCCGCACAACGACGGCAGCCTCGACAGCGAACTGCTGGCCCACGTCGATCATGCCCGCGTCGACATGCGCCTGAACGACGGTCGCTGTGATCGTCAGGGCCGTTTCTGGGCCGGCAGCATGGTGCTGAACATGGGCGCCAACGCCGCCGATGGCACGTTGTATCGCTACAGCGCCGGGCAACGCGGACCGCTCGAAGCGCAACTCGGCGGGTTCATTGTGCCCAACGGCCTGGGCTTCAGCCCGGACGGCCGGACGATGTACCTGTCTGATTCCCATCCCCTGGTCCAGCAGATCTGGGCCTTCGATTACGACATCGACAGCGGCACGCCGTCCAATCGGCGGTTGTTCGTCGACATGAATCAATTCCCCGGACGCCCCGACGGCGCCGCCGTTGATGCTGAAGGCGGCTACTGGATCTGCGCCAACGACGCCGGGCTGATTCACCGCTTCACCCCGGACGGTCGACTGGACCGTTCCCTCGCCGTGCCCGTGAAAAAACCCACCATGTGCGCCTTCGGTGGCAGTCGACTGGACACGCTGTTCGTGACCTCGATCCGCCCCGGTGACGACGATGACCCGCGATCACTGGCCGGCGGCGTGTTTGCGCTCAATCCCGGCGTCAAAGGTTTACCGGAACCGCTGTTCAACGATCTGCTTTAACCGCTTCTGCTACACCCTTGCGCCTTGAATACAAAAAAAATAACAAACTGGAGACACCCCCATGGACTTCAAACGCACCTTGCTCGCCGCTGCACTTCCTTTGGCCTTCACCCTCAGCAGTGCCGCTCAGGCGCTGGAAATCAAGTTCGCCGACATCCACCCCACTGGTTATCCGACCGTGGTGGCCGAGGAGCAACTGGGCAAAACTCTGGTGGCCGACAGCAACGGCGCCCTGACCTTCAAGATGTTCGCCGGCGGTGTGCTCGGCTCGGAAAAAGAAGTGGTTGAACAAGCCCAGGTCGGCGCCATTCAGATGGCGCGGGTCAGCCTCGGTATCGTCGGGCCGGTGGTGCCGGACGTGAACGTGTTCAACATGCCGTTCGTGTTCCGCGACCAGGCGCACATGCGCAAGGTCATTGACGGTGAAGTCGGCGACGAGATCCTGGCCAAAATCACCGATTCCGAGTTTGGCCTGGTTGCCCTGGCCTGGATGGATGGCGGTACTCGCAACATCTACACCAAAAAACCGGTCAACAACCCCGAAGATCTCAAAGGCATGAAGATCCGCGTAATGGGCAACCCCATGTTCATCGAAACCATCAACGCCATGGGCGGTAACGGTATCGCGATGGACACTGGCGAAATCTTCAGTGCCTTGCAGACCGGTGTGATCGATGGCGCAGAAAACAACCCGCCAACGCTGCTTGAGCACAACCACTATCAAAACGCCAAGTTCTACAGCTTGACCGGCCACCTGATCCTGCCCGAGCCTATCGTGATGTCGAAAATCACCTGGGAAAAACTCACCCCCGAGCAGCAGACGCTGGTGAAGAAAGCCGCCAAAGCCGCACAGGCGCAGGAACGCATCTTGTGGGATGCGAAGACGGCCAGCAGTGAAGAAAAACTCAAGGCCGCCGGGGTCAAGTTCATCACCGTCGACAAGAAACCTTTCTATGAGGCAACCGCCTCGATCCGCGAAAAATACGGCGCACCCTATGCCGACCTGATCAAGCGCATCGAAGCCGTTCAGTAACCCTCCTTGCCCTCATGAAAGGCCCGGCGCCATTGACGTGGGTATATGTCAGTGCGCGCCCGGTTACGGTGAAACCCGATGAAGAATCTACTGCTACGCATCAACGACAAAATTTACATGACCTGCATCTGGGTAGCCGGTCTGTCGGTCCTGACCATTTCCCTGATCATTCCCTGGGGCGTCTTTGCCCGTTACGTCCTCGGCACCGGCTCAAGCTGGCCGGAGCCCACCGCCATCTTGCTGATGATGGTCTTCACCTTCATCGGCGCCGCTGCCAGCTACCGCGCCGGCGCGCACATGGCCGTGGCCATGCTCACCGACCGCATGCCCCCCGGAGTGCGCAATGCGATGGCGATTGTCTCGCAACTGCTGATGGCGACCATCTGCCTGTTCATGACTATCTGGGGCACCAAGCTCTGCCTGTCGACCTGGAACCAGTTCATGAGCGCCATGCCGACGCTGCGCGTGGGCATCACCTACATGCCGATCCCGATTGGCGGGTTGCTGACGCTGATCTTTGTTCTGGAAAAACTCTTGCTCGGTGACCAGAGCAACCGTCGGGTCGTGCGTTTCGACCTGGTTGAAGAAAGCGAAGGGGCTGCCTGAATGGACGCGTTGATTCTGTTGGGCAGTTTTATTGCACTGATCCTGATCGGCATGCCGGTCGCTTACGCACTGGGGCTTTCTGCCCTGATCGGTGCGTGGTGGATCGACATCCCGTTCCAGGCGCTGATGATTCAGGTCGCCGGCGGCGTGAACAAATTCTCGTTGCTGGCGATTCCGTTCTTCGTACTGGCCGGCGCGATCATGGCTGAGGGCGGCATGTCCCGCAGGCTGGTGGCCTTTGCCGGTGTGCTGGTCGGGTTTGTCCGTGGCGGCTTGTCGCTGGTCAACATCATGGCGTCGACCTTCTTCGGCGCAATCTCCGGCTCTTCGGTGGCGGACACCGCCTCGGTCGGCTCGGTGCTGATTCCTGAGATGGAACGCCGCGGCTACCCGCGGGAGTTTGCCACGGCCGTCACGGTCAGCGGCTCGGTGCAAGCGCTACTGACCCCGCCCAGCCACAACTCGGTGCTCTACTCACTGGCCGCTGGCGGCACGGTGTCGATTGCGTCGCTGTTCATGGCCGGCGTCGTCCCCGGGCTGCTGATGAGCGCGTGCCTGATGGTGCTGTGCCTGATCTTCGCGAAAAAGCGCAACTACCCCAAGGGCGAAGTCATCCCCTTGAAGCAGGCGCTGAAAATCTGCGGCGAAGCCATGTGGGGCCTGATGGCGATGGTCATCATCCTCGGCGGGATTCTCTCGGGTATTTTCACCGCCACCGAATCGGCGGCGATTGCGGTGCTGTGGTCGTTCTTCGTGACCATGTTCATCTACCGCGACTACAAGTGGAGTGAACTGCCGAAGCTGATGCACCGCACGGTGCGGACGATTTCGATCGTGATGATCCTGATCGGCTTCGCGGCGAGCTTCGGCTACATCATGACGCTGATGCAGATTCCGTCGAAGATCACCACGATGTTCCTGACCCTGTCGGACAACCGTTACGTGATTCTGATGTGCATCAACGTCATGCTGCTGTTGCTCGGCACCGTGATGGACATGGCGCCGCTGATCCTGATCCTGACGCCGATCCTGATGCCGGTGATTCTGGGCATTGGCGTGGACCCGGTGCAGTTCGGCATGATCATGCTGGTGAACCTGGGGATCGGATTGATCACGCCGCCGGTGGGCGCGGTATTGTTTGTGGGGTCGGCCGTGGGCAAAGTCAGTATCGAAAAAACCGTGAAGGCACTGCTGCCGTTCTATGCCGTGCTGTTCCTGGTGCTTTTGGCCGTGACCTACATTCCGGCGCTGTCGCTGTGGTTGCCAAATTTGGTGTTGTAAAACCTTTTCTGCAGGAGCCAGGCTTGCCGGCGAAAGCGTCCCTGAGTGGGCCTTCGCCGGCAAGCCTGGCGCCTACAAACAGCCTGTTCACCCATTACCGAAAAACCTGAATATCGCGGGTCTACATGACGCCAGAAATTCTCGAACTCAAAGACGAACTCACCCACCTCACCCTCGCCCCCGGACTCGGCGGCAGCGTTGTCAACTGGACCGTTCGCAGTACCGGGCAACCGCTGCTGCGTCACAACGACGCCCATGCGCTGAACACCGGTCTGCCGGGCAAACTGGGCTGCTATCCCCTGGTCCCCTGGTCTAACCGCATCGCCGAAGGAGGTTTTGACTGCCCCGAAGGCTGGCTCGCCTTGACGCCCAACAGCCTCACCGATCCGTTACCGATTCACGGCAGCGCCTGGCAACAACCGTGGCAGGTGATGTCGCAGACCCATGACGAAGTCATCCTGCAACTCAACAGCATTGCCCCCTTCGCCTATCGCGCCCGGCAGCGGTTTCATCTGAAAGAGGGCCGATTGAGTATCGATCTGCACGTCACCCACTTGGCCAAACACCCCGCGTGGCATGGGCTCGGCCTGCACCCGTACTTTCCGCGCACCGCCGGCACGCGACTAAAGGCTCAAGCGGAAAAAGTCTGGTTATGCGATCAATCGAAACTGCCGACCGAACGGATGGACGTGCCCGACGAGTGGGACTTTCATCAGCTTAAAACCCTACCGGACACGCTGGTCGACAACGGTTTCTGCGAATGGGACGGTCATTGCCTGATCCAGCAACCCGAGCTCGGTTATGAACTGGAATGCCAGGCCACCGGCAGCGATAACTACCTGCTCTACTGCCCGGTGGGCCTGGGTTTTTTCTGCATCGAACCGGTCAGCCATCCGGTCAACGCCCACCACTTGCCGGGTCGGCCGGGGCTGCGTCTGCTGGAGCAAGGTCAATCCACCGAACTGGGTTTCAGCCTGCACTATCGCCCGCTTGATCAGCCCAACATCTGACTGAGCACTGCACGCAACTTGCCGGGTTTCACCGGCTTGTTCAGCAGCGGCGCGTCGAGTCTCTGCAACGAGCGCCGACATTGGTCGGTGCGGTCGGCGGTGATGATCACCGCTGGAATCGTCCGTTTGAAATGCTCGCGCAAGTGCCGCACCACATCACAGCCCACCACCCCGTGATCGAGGTGGTAGTCCGCCAGAATCAGTTCCGGCGCCCGCCCCTGCAAGGCCGCCAGCGCTGAGTGTTCATCCGTGGCAATGACCACCTCGCAACCCCACTGCCCGAGCAGAGCGTTCATGCTCTCCAGAATGCTCACTTCGTTGTCCAGCACCAGCAGGCGCCGGCCCGGCAACGGGTTACCCGTACCCGGCTGCGGCGCGGCCAGACTGATCGGTAGCGGAATCTCATGGGAAATCGGCACGTCAATGCTGAACATCGAACCGCGTCCCGGGCGCGAATGTACGCCGATTTTATAGCCGAGGATCTTGGCGATACGCTCGACAATCGCCAGTCCGAGCCCCACGCCCTTACGGTCAGCGGCGCGCCCGACGTCCAGTTGATTGAATTCGAGGAAGATCGAGTCCAGCCGGTCCGCCGCGATCCCGCGCCCGGTGTCCCACACTTCCAGGCGCAGCATGTTGCCGCGCCGTCTGGCCCCCAGCAGAATGCAGCCCTCATCGGTATATCGGCAGGCGTTGCTGAGAAAGTTGCGCAGGATTCGGGTCATCAAGCGCAGGTCGGTGTGAATGGCGTAGTCGCCCATGTGCACCCGCAAGTTCAACCCGGCGGCCTCGGCCACCGACTGGAACTCCGAGACCAGCGGCGCGAGCAATTCGTCGAGGCGGTACAACGCGACGTCCGGCTTGACGGCGGCCTGATCGAGTCGGGAGATGTCGAGCAAATCGGTGAGCAAATCTTCAGCGCCTTCCAGGGCCTGGTGCGTGCGCTCCACCAGCACCTGCTCGACATCCGGCAATTTGCGCTCGCGTAACGTCGAGATCAGCAAACGGGCGGCGTTGAGCGGTTGCAGCAAGTCATGGCTGGCGGCAGCGAGGTATTTGTCCTTGCTGCGGTTGGCGGCTTCGGCGGCGTCCCGGGCGTCGCGCAACGCTTCTGCGATCTGTTTACGCTGGGTGATCTGCTGTTGCAGGTTGCGATTGGCTTCGAGCAGTTCGTCGGTGCGCGCAGTCACCCGCTGCTCCAATTCGTCATTGAGTTGTTGCAGGCGCTGCTGGGCGATTTTGCGTTCGGTGATGTCGGCGACAAAGCCCTCTACCAGCCCTTCCTGATCGGGTTTGAGCAACAGGTTCATCAACACGTCGAGGCTGCTGCCGTCCTTGCGCCGCAATTGGGTTTCATAACCGTGGAGGCTGCCTTGGTGGCGGAGGATTTCGCCGATGTTCTCCAGCTCCCGGGCACCGCCGACAAACAGGTTGCTCGCCAGGTCCGCCAGCGAAAACAACACTTCTTGCGGGTCCTGATAGCCGAGCATTCGTGCCAGCGCCGGGTTGGCGGCGCGCATGCCTTGCAGCAGGCTGGCCTGGAAGATCCCGTGCACGGCGTTTTCGAACAGCCACTTGTAGCGGTTGCGCTCGGCTTCCAACTCGTCCAGCCGTGCGGCGAGTTCCGGGTAATGGCTCTTGCGCGCCGAGTGGCTGCCTAATCCCAGTAGCCCGGCGAGCGCGCGTTGCTGCTCGTCAGAGGGCTTCGCCATAGACGACCTCGACATCACGCTGACTGGATTCGCGCGGGTTGGTGAGGATGCAGGGGTCGTGCATGGCGTGTTGCGACAGGAACGGAATGTCCGCGGTGCTGACCCCGTGCAATCCCAGGGTTTCATGGAAGCCGATCGCGTGTTTCAGGGCGATCAGGTGCTCGACCAGCCGTCCGCTGATCTGCCGGTGATTGAGGCCACGGCAATCGATGCCGAGGGTCTCGGCGATCACCTTGAAGCGATCCGGCGCCGAGCTGTAGTTGAACGCCACCACGTGTTCCACCAATACCGCGTTACACAAGCCGTGGGGCAAATCGAGGAAGCCGCCGAGGCTGTGGGACATCGCGTGCACCGCGCCCAGAATCGCGTTGGAGAACGCCAGGCCGGCCTGCATGCTGCCCAGCATGATTTTTTCGCGCAGGGCGATGTCGCCCGGGTTGGCGATCATCTGCACCAGGTTGCCGTTGATCAGGCGCATCGCTTCCAGGGCGTGCGGGTCGGTCAGTGGCCCGTGGCCGGTGGAGACGAACGCTTCGATGGCATGCACCAGCGCATCGATGCCGGTACAGGCCGACAGGAACGGGTCCATGCTCAGGGTGGTTTCCGGGTCGATCAGCGACACGTCCGGCACCACGGCCTTGCTGACGATGGAGAACTTCATGCGTTCTTGCTGGTTGGAAATGATCACGAATTGCGAGACATCGGCCGAGGTGCCGGCGGTGGTCGGAATCAGGATCAACGGCGGGCTGGGCACACGAATGGTGTCGACGCCTTCGAATTCAAGGATGTTGCGCCCATGGGCGACGACGATGCCGATGCCTTTGCCGCAATCCATCGGGCTGCCACCGCCGACCGCAACGATCACATCGCAGTGGTTTTCCTTGTACAACTCGGCGCCGAGCATGACTTCCTCGACCCGCGGGTTGGGTGACACGTCGCTATAGAGAAAGTAATCGATGCCCTGGGCTTGCAGGCTGGCTTCGACATCGGCCACCCAACCGGCGGCAATCACACCGGGGTCGCTGACCACCAGCACCTTGCGCGCACCAAAGGTTTTGGCGCAGTTGCCGACGTTATGCCGGCAACCGGCACCGAAGATGATTTCAGGCGAAACGAATTTACGCAGCTGGCTGAGACTCTGGCTCATTGGAAAGCCTGTTTTTATTGTTTTGAAGGTAGAACCACACTAACCCATCCCGACGCGAATGCAATCAGACCAATGGGTAGCAAGCAGGCCGATATTGTATTCACCGTAAATCCCCTGTGGGAGCGAGCCTGCTCGCGAAAGCGGTGGGTCAGGCAATGTAGATGTTGAATGTGCAGGCCTCTTCGCAAGCAGGCTCACGCCTACAGGGAATTTGTGTCGTCCTTGGTTTATCCGCGATAGATCAGCCGCGATGCTTTCTCGTTACGCAACGTAAGGTGCTCCATGCCCTGCCCCGGCGCGTCCGCTTCGTCGCGGGCCTTGAGGATCACCCCGTGGTGCGCCGACTTGCTGCACACCGGGTCGGCGTTTTCGGCATCACCGGTCAGCATGAACGCCTGGCAGCGACAGCCACCCAAATCCTTGTGCTTCTCATCGCAGGAGCGGCACGGCTCTTTCATCCAGTCATCGCCACGAAAGCGATTGAAGCCGAAGGATTCGGTCCAGATGTGCGAGACGCTATGCTCGCGCACGTTGGGAAACTCCACCGGTAACTGGCGGGCGCTGTGACAAGGCAGTGCCGTGCCGTCCGGGGTGATGTCGAGAAACAGGTTGGCCCAGCCGTTCATGCAGGTCTTGGGGCGCTCTTCGTAGTAGTCCGGGGTGACGAAGATCAGCTTGCAGGGATGCCCTTGGGCCTCGAGTCGCTCGCGGTATTCGTTGGTGATGCGCTCGGCACGCTGCAATTGCTCGCGGGTCGGCAACAGGCCGACGCGGTTGAGCTCGGCCCAGCCGTAGAACTGACACGTGGCCAGCTCGACGAAGTCCGCTTCCAGTTCCAGGCACAGGTCGATGATCTGCGCGATCTGGTCGATGTTGTGCCGGTGGGTGACGAAATTCAGCACCATCGGGTAACCCTGGGCCTTGACTGCTCGGGCCATGGCGAGCTTCTGGGCGAAAGCCTTGCGCGAGCCGGCGAGCATGTTGTTGACCTGCTCGTCGGCGGCCTGAAAGCTGATCTGGATGTGGTCCAGCCCGGCGACCTTGAAGTCGCGGACTTTCTGCTCGGTCAGGCCGATGCCCGAGGTGATGAGGTTGGTGTAATAACCCATGTCCCGCGCCGCTTTGATCAGCTCGGCCAGGTCCTGTCGCACCAATGGTTCACCGCCAGAAAAACCCAGTTGCGCCGCGCCCATCTCCCGGGCTTCGCGGAACACCCGAATCCATTCTTCGGTACTCAATTCCTCGCCTTGCTGGGCGAAATCCAGCGGGTTGGAGCAATACGGGCATTGCAACGGGCAGCGATAGGTCAGCTCGGCCAATAACCACAAGGGCGGACCGGGTGGCTGTTCGATCAGGTTCACAGGGCGATCCCCCGGTGCCAGACATTCTGCTTGGAGACGGTGTGATACGGCGGCCGACCCAGCTCATAGGCCATGCTCATCGCATCGAGCATGCTCCACAGCACGTCGAGCTTGAACTGCAGAATCTCCAACATGCGTTGCTGGCCTTCGACCGTGACGTAGTGCGCCAGGGTGATGCGCAAACCATGCTCGACGTCGCGCCGCGCCTGGCTCAGGCGCGTGCGGAAATAGTCGTAACCGGCCGGGTCGATCCACGGGTAATGGGTGGGCCAGGCGTCGAGTCGGGACTGATGGATCTGCGGCGCGAACAGTTCGGTGAGCGAACTGCTGGCCGCTTCCTGCCAACAGGCGCGACGGGCGAAATTGACGTAGGCGTCCACCGCGAAGCGCACGCCAGGCAGCACCAATTCCTGAGAAAGGATTTGCTCACGGTCCAACCCCACCGCTTCACCCAGACGCAGCCAGGCTTCAATGCCGCCTTCGCTGCCGGGGACGCCATCGTGGTCGAGGATGCGTTGCAGCCATTCACGGCGCACGTCGCGGTCCGGGCAGTTGGCGAGGATCGCGGCATCCTTGAGCGGGATGTTCACCTGGTAGTAGAAGCGATTGGCGACCCAGCCCTGAATCTGCTCGCGGGTAGCACGGCCGGCGTACATGGCTTGGTGGAACGGGTGGTGGATGTGGTAGTAGGCGCCTTTGGCGCGCAGGGCTTGCTCGAACTCGGCGGGGGACATGGGTTGGTCAGTCATTGCGGTTCTCCGGATTTCTCGGTGTTACGGCTGACACCTTCGCGGGCAAGCCTCGCTCCTACAAGGTCTCGCCGACTGCAGAAGTAGCGCACGACACAAAACTTGCAGGAGCGAGGCTCGCCCGCGAAGAGGCCATGAGCTACAGCTCAATACTCATGCCATCAAAAGCCACCTCAATCCCCCGCCGCGCCAGCAACGCGCGCTCAGCCGAGTCTTCATCGAGGATCGGATTGGTGTTGTTAATGTGGATCAGCACTTTGCGTTGACGGGTAAACCCTTCCAGCACTTCAAGCATCCCGCCAGGACCGCTTTGCGGTAGATGCCCCATTTCACTGCCCAGGCTCTGGCCGACTTCACACACGCGCATCTCGTCGTCGCGCCACAGGGTGCCGTCCAGCAGCAGGCAATCGGCGCGCTGCATCCAGCTCAGCACTTCGTCGTCGATTTGCCCAAGGCCCGGGGCGTAGAACACGCTGGCGCCGCTGCGCCGGTCTTCGATAAACAAACCGATGGTGTCGCCCGGTTGCGGATGGCCACGATTGGGCGAGTACGGCGGCGCGTTGCTCACCAGGGGAATCGCGCGAAATTGCAGGTGTTCGCAGGCTTTGATGCGGAATGGTTCACGGTCCAGCCCGACCGGTTGCCAGTGCAACCCGCCGTTCCAGTGCTCAAGCATGGTGAATAAGGGAAAACCACTGCTCAGGTCTTGATGCACGCGTTCCGTGCACCAGACCGAATGCGGGCAGCCTTCGCGCAGGCTCAACAGACCGGTGCAATGGTCGATCTGGCTGTCCAGCAGGACGACCGCGGCGATCGCCGTATCGCGCAAGCGACGGGCCGGTTGTAGCTCCGGGAAACCTTCAAGCTGCGCGCGAATGTCCGGTGACGCATTGCACAGCACCCACTCCACACCGTTGTCGCTCAGGGCAATCGACGACTGCGTGCGCCGTTGCGCCCGCAGGCTGCCATTGCGCATCCCGGCGCATTGGCGGCAGTTGCAGTTCCATTGCGGAAAACCGCCACCAGCGGCGGAACCGAGAACGCGGATGTGCATGGGAGGCTCCAGAAGGCAGGCCCGGCCAACGCGACGGCTGGCCGGGTGGACAATCAACGGTTGGCGAAATACATCGTCACTTCAAAACCAATGCGCAGATCGGTAAACGCGGGTTTATTCCACATGGGTCAATCCTCTTCTTGTGCCGGGACATTCCGGTAAAGCCATTAATGCACGGGGCGCGAGACGACCGAATGCTACTTTCGAACGAGGTCACGGCGTGCGTTGGTAGGGGGTCTTCAGGCACACAAAAAACCAATGTGGGAGCGAGCCTGCTCGCGAAGAGGCCAGCACATTCAACATGGATGTTGACTGCCAGGCCGCCTTCGCGAGCAGGCTCGCTCCCACAGGGGATTGCGGTGTGCCTAGGGGATCAGAAGAAGCCCATCGGGTTGATGTCATAGCTCACCAGCAGGTTTTTGGTCTGCTGATAATGGTCGAGCATCATCTTGTGGTTTTCACGGCCGACACCGGACTTCTTGTAGCCACCGAACGCCGCATGCGCCGGGTACAGGTGGTAGCAGTTGGTCCAGACCCGCCCGGCCTTGATCGCGCGGCCCATGCGGTAGGCGCGGTTGATGTCGCGGGTCCACAGGCCGGCGCCGAGACCGAACTCGCTGTCGTTGGCAATCGCCAGAGCTTCGGCTTCGTCCTTGAAGGTGGTGATACCCACCACCGGGCCAAAGATTTCTTCCTGGAACACGCGCATTTTGTTGTGGCCCTTGAGCAGGGTCGGCTGGATGTAATAGCCGCTGGACAAGTCGCCCTCCAGACGCTCGGCCGCGCCGCCGGTGAGCAGTTCGGCACCCTCCTCCTGGGCAATTTTCAGGTACGAGAGGATCTTGTCGTATTGCTGCTCGGACGCCTGTGCGCCGACCATGGTTTCGGTGTCCAGCGGGTTGCCGCGCTTGATCTTGACGATCTTCGTCATCACCACTTTCATGAAGTCGTCGTAAATCGACTCCTGCACCAGGGCCCGGGACGGACAGGTGCAGACTTCACCCTGGTTGAAGAACGCCAGCACCAGGCCTTCAGCGGCCTTCTCGATGAACTGCGGCTCGGCTTGCATGATGTCTTCGAAGAAGATGTTCGGCGACTTGCCGCCCAGCTCGACGGTGCTTGGAATGATGTTCTCGGCCGCGCATTTCATGATGTGCGCGCCAATCGGCGTGGAACCGGTGAAGGCAATCTTGGCGATGCGCTTGCTGGTGGCCAGCGCCTCACCCGCTTCACGGCCGAAGCCCTGAACGATGTTCAAAACGCCGGGTGGCAGCAAGTCGGCGATCAGCTCGGCGAAGACCATGATCGACAGCGGTGTCTGTTCGGCGGGTTTGAGCACCACGCAGTTGCCGGCAGCCAGGGCCGGGGCGAGTTTCCAGGCGGCCATCAGCAGCGGGAAGTTCCACGGGATGATCTGCCCGACCACGCCGAGCGGCTCGTGGAAGTGATAGGCGGTGGTCAGCTCGTTGATCTCGGCGGCGCCGCCCTCTTGGGCGCGGATGCAGCCGGCGAAATAACGGAAATGGTCGGCGGCCAGCGGCACGTCGGCGTTCAGGGTCTCGCGCACGGCCTTGCCGTTGTCCCAGGTTTCGGTGACAGCGAGGATTTCCAGGTTCTGTTCGATACGGTCGGCGATTTTCAGCAGCACCAACGAGCGATCCTGGGCCGAGGTCTTGCCCCAGGCATCCGCCGCCGCATGGGCAGCGTCGAGGGCTTTTTCGATGTCGGCGGCGTTGGAACGCGGGAATTCGGCGATGACTTCACCGGTGACCGGCGAGGTGTTGGTGAAGTACTCGCCATTGACCGGGGCAACGAACTCGCCGCCGATGAAATTGCCGTAGCGCGCTTTGAAGGTAACGACGGCGCCGGGTGTTCCGGGTTGTGCGTAGATCATGGTGGGCCTCTGTCTGGGTCGATGCCTGTCGGGCAAACAGGCGATGAACCGATAGTAGAGAGCCCCGCGTGCCAGACGAATGCGCCGTTGGCAGGGGGACTCTCGTTATTTGGTCGTAGAAAACGCCTCGGTTCTTGATCGTTCCCACGCTCCGCGTGGGAATGCCTCAACGGACGCTCCGCGTTCGGCTCTTGGGACGCAGAGCGTCCCGGGCTGCATTCCCACGCAGAGCGTGGGAACGATCAATGCAGTGGATTCAGGGTTAGTGTTTGGCCACGACGAGGTCTTTGGGCAGCTTGAAGGTCCAGAGCATCCCGCCCTGGTTGAAGTCCTTGATGCGCTTGGCTACTTCGCCGCCCCACAACGGCACGGCGCCACCCCAGCCGGACAGCACCGAAACGTATTGTTCGCCGTCCATTTCCCAGGTCACAGGCGAGCCGAGGACGCCGGAGCCGGTCTGGAATTCCCAGACTTTCTCGCCGGTCTTGGCGTTGAACGCCTGCAGGAAACCTTCCGGCGTACCAGTGAACACCAGGTTGCCCTTGGTGGTCAGCACCCCGCCCCACAGCGGCGCGAAGTTCTTGTGGCGCCAGACTTCCTTGCCGGTCTTCGGATCGATGGCACGCAGCACACCGATGTAGTCTTCGTTCAACGGCTTGATGGTGAAGCCTGCACCGAGGAACGCCGCGCCTTTCTTGTAGGCGATGCCTTCGTTCCAGATGTCCATGCCCCACTCGTTGGACGGCACGTAGAACAGTCCGGTGTCCTTGTTGTAGGCCATCGGCATCCAGTTTTTCGCGCCGAGGAACGCCGGGGCGACGAACACCGAACTGCCTTTGGCTTCGGTGCCCGGTGCGCCAGGGCGGCTGGCTTCGTTGTAGATCGGCCGGCCCTCTTTATCCAGGCCCGTGGCCCAGGTGATCTTGTCCACGAACGGGAAGCCACGGATGAATTTGCCGTTGGTGCGGTCCAGCACGTAGAAGAAACCGTTACGGTCAGCGGTGGCGGCGGCTTTGATTTCTTTGCCGCCTTCGGTGTAGTTGAACGACACCAGCTCGTTCACGCCGTCATAGTCCCAACCGTCGTGAGGCGTGCTCTGGAAGTGCCATTTGATGGTGCCGTCGTCCGGGTTGAGCGCCAGGCGCGACGACGAGTAGAGGTTGTCGCCAGGACGCAGGTGCGAGTTCCACGGCGCCGGGTTGCCGGTGCCGAACAGCAGCAGGTTGGTTTCCGGGTCGTAGTAACCGCCGAGCCAAGGCGCCGCGCCGCCGGTTTTCCAGAGATCGCCGGGCCAGGTCTTGCCGGCTTCACCGCCGGAGATACCGTTCTCTACCGCTTTGCCGTCCTTGTAGGTGTAACCCATGTGGCCTTCGACGGTAGGTCGGGTCCACAGCAGATCGCCGTTTTTCGGGTCGTAGGCTTCGATCTTGCCGACCACGCCGAATTCGCCACCGGCCACGCCCGTGATCAGTTTGCCGTTGATGACCAGCGGCGCGGCGCTGATCGAATAACCTTCTTTGTGGTCGGCAACTTTCTTGCTCCAGACCACTTTACCGGTGTCCTTGTTCAGGGCCACAAGCTTGGCGTCGAGGGTGCCGAAGAACACCAGGTCGCCGTACAGCGCAACGCCACGGTTGATCACATCACAGCAAGGACGGATGTCATCGGGCAGGCGCGCATCGTATTGCCAGAGTTTCTTGCCGGTGCGTGCATCCACGGCGAACACCCGCGAGTAGGAACCGGTCATGTACATCACGCCGTCCTTGATCATCGGCTGTGCTTGCTGACCGCGCTGTTTTTCCCCGCCAAAGGAGAACGCCCAGACCGGGCGCAAGTCCTTCACGTTACTGACGTTGAGGGTGTCCAGCGGGCTGTAGCGCTGACCCTGGACGCCCAGACCGTTGGTGACGATCTGCTCCGGGTTCTTGGGGTCCTGGAGAATGTCCTGGTCGGTGACGCCGGCCAATGCCTGGCCGGACAACAGCATGGCACTGAGCAACAGGCTCAAGACGAAGGGTTGGCGACGTGCGGGTTGGGTCATGACGGCTGCCTCTGCGGTTTTTGTTATACCCGGGAAATTTTCCCGGTCTGGTGCAGATTCTTGGGCGCCGCCGCCCTCGCAACAATTGCCCGCAGTGTGGAGATTGCTAGTTCCTTAGTAGCGGGTCGGAGCAGATGAACACCGGTTATGTAGGTCGACACCGGCCCCTGTGGGAGCGAGCCTGCTCGCGAAGGCGCCGTGTCAGGCAAGATTATTGTCAATCGACACACTGCTTTCGCGAGCAGGCTCGCTCCCACAAAAAAGTGTGTGGGTCATTTGTTTGCGGTGGAATCGACTCGGGTCATCTGCGCGCGCTCATAGCGCGGATACAGATGACTGACGCTGCGAATCAGCTCATAGCGACTCAGGCTGATGCCAGCAAACCGCTCGGGAATGGGGCTGCGGATCATCTCACTCATGTCACTGCCATTGGCGGCGCCGTCGCGCATGAGCTGATCGAGCCAGGTGAGGTAGTCGCGCATTTGCTCGAACGGTTTTGTGTCCGTGGCCACCGGTCCATGGCCGGGCACGATCAGCGTCCACGGCAGGCCTTGTAGCGTGGCGATGTCCGCCAGCCACACCGACAGCCCCGGACTGTTGGGCGTGGTCAGCGCCCTTTGATAAAACACCAGGTCCCCGGCAAACAGCACGCCGGTTCTCTGGTCGAGAATAGCCAGATCCGCACCGGTGTGCCCACCCAGGCTCAGCAGGCGCAGATCGTGATTCCCAAAATTCAATACGCCAGGCTCCAGCGTCCGGGTCGGCAGCAGCACTTCGGTGCCGCGCATCCAGTCCCCCACCAGTCGATACATATTTTCGGCCATGGCGTCACCCTGCCGATGCAACAGCTCGGTGGTGCCGGCCAACGCACCGATTGGCACGTCGCTGAAGGCCTGGTTGCCCAGCACATGGTCCGGGTGGTGATGGGTCAGCAACACCTCAATCACCGGTTTATCAGTGGTCGCGGCGATGGCTTTGCGCATCGCTTCGCCGTAGCGCCTGGACGGCCCGGTGTCGATCACCACCACCCCGCGGTCAGTGACGATGAACGCGGTATTGACGATGTTGCCGCCGTTGGCCTTGGCGAAATTGTCGGTGCTGCCTTCGAGCAGCCAGGTGTCTTCGGCGATTTGCCGGGGCTTGAGCACATAGTCGAGGTCCGCCAGGACCGGCAGGCTCAGGCTCATGAACAACAGCAGCATCCAGCGCATCACGCGCTCCTTGGGGTCAGGGTATGGCCGCATCGAATTGATTGCCGCTGTTGTCGCGCAGCACCAGGCGCGTCTGCCCTGCCCCTTCGATGTCGAAGGCCAGGTTGGGGTTCTCGCTGACGGCGGGAAACAGCTCCAGTCGGGCCAGCAGCTGATCGTTCCCGTCGCGCAGTTCAGCATGGTTGATAAAGAATTCAGGGATGCCGCTGACCATGCCGTTGTCCATCGGATGCGCCACTTGCAAGCGCACCCGGCTGAACTCACCGCGTGGATAACGACCGCCCAGTACTTCGCCGATGTGCTCTTCCCAGCCAGGCTCGGTGCGCACGACGCTGGGCGCAGTGCAACCACCGCCCGCCGCATCGATCAGTGTCGAGCCGACATGCCAGAGGCCGTCACGGGTCAGCACCGCCGCGCGCAACGGCGTGGCTTGTTCGATACGGATGCGGATCGACAGCCACGGCAATACGCGATCCAGCGGTTGGAAATCGACTATTTTCGGCAGCGGATTGAGTTCCGCCCAAGCGAGGATTTTTACCACCTCGCCTTTGAACGCCCGGGCGTCGATTTCCAATGGCACTTGCCGGGCATCTTCGGCGAACGGCGGCGCCAGCAGCTTGACCCGGTCATCGAATACGAACGGTGCATTGCCGAGCATCTGCTTGTGGTAGAAGGCCCACATCACCGAGGGCACCGGGTCTTTGCCCGGTTCGATACCGGCAGCGTGCGCCGCCAGGGGCAACCAGCAGAGCAACAGGCAACTCGCTCGCCAGTTCACGGTTGGTACATCTCGGGCACGTCATAGCGCAGGCCGTAATGACCGTAAATGGTGTTGACCGCCCCTTCACGGATCAAGCCCTCCAGCGCCTCTTCCACGGCATAGGCCAGTTGCCGGTTGCTTTCATGCACCGCCATGCCGATCTCCCAGAGTTGCTTGCCCATGTTCGGGTAAGCGTTTTGCGCCAGCGCCACTTGTGGATCGTTGGCTTGGTGAACTTGCCAGTCGATCTCGCCACGCATGGCCATCACCGCATCGACTTCACCGGCCTTCATCGCGGCGAAGGCTTGCGGTACACCGGGATAGTGGTGGGTTTTGCCGGCGAGCATGCCGTTAAATACCGACGTCAGGTAGAACGACGGCACGCTGTCGACTTCGACGCCAATCGGATGGTGTTCGAACACGGCGACGCTGCCTACCTTGTCGAGACGGCGGCGATCATAGGCGACCTGCCATTGTTCGTTCTGGTACGGCCCGAACATCACCACATGGCCGTTTTCCAGCTCACCCAGTTCGTTACGTTTTTGCGCGTAATCGCGGTCATACGGCACGCGCATCATCAGGTCGGCCAGTTGCAGATCATGCAACTGGCTGGCCCGCCAGATGTAGTCGCGCAGGTCGTCATCGAGCTTCTCGCCGGCGGGCGCCCAGATCAGCGTCAGGCGCACGCCCAGCGCTTTGGCCAAGGCTCCGGCGAGCTCGACATCAACCCCGCGAGGCTGGCCGGCGTCTTCAAAACTGTAGGGGGCGAAGTCCTTGTAGACCGCCACTTTCAACTCCCCGGCAGCGATCATTTCGTCATAGGTACGGACCTGCGCCTGCACGATCTGGCAGCACAGCAACACAGCGCTGATCAACACAGCGAGCAGGCGCATGGGTTACTCCTCGACGCGAACAGTGTCCAGGTAGGTGCGCACAGCCCACAGAGCTTCCTGACTCAGGTAATCGGCCATTTTAGGCATGTAGACCCGACCATCGCGCACAGCGCCGTGACGCACGCGTTCGACGAACCATTCATCCCCCGCTTCGCCAACATCGAGCATGCGCAAATCGGGGGCGATGCCGCCGGACTTGGCTTCCAGGCCATGACAAGCGGCGCAGTTCTGGTTATAGGCCGATGAACCGATTTCCACGGCTTTCTCATGTTCCGGGGAGGCGCGATACGGATTCACCGCCGCCCAACCGTCGGCATCCACCTGCACGCCGGCGTCCTTGATCGGGGTCAAGCCTGGGGTGGCGATCGCCTGCGGTACCACGTTGCCGTGGGCCCAGACGGAGCCTGCACTGATAAAACCGGCCAGCAGTCCGGCAACGAGCAAGGCGTTGCGTTTTGTTGTCATTGTTATGCCCTCAAGATTGCACGCAAAACCTCTTTGAAGAGGCTATGGCACCCATCTTGGTACGGGCTTCGCACAATCCCCATGCTGCTTTGGTGGCCGCCGTCTAGTCCCTTGGTAGTAGGGCTTGTGACGCACACCCAAATCAGGTGCCGTTCGGGAAGTCTTCCCGGCCACAGCGGGACTTTTTCCGTATCCGGCAACCGGCCGGGCGCACCACCCTGTGCAGGCCAAAACCTCCACTGGGAACCGCAACCATGACAATAAGATCGCTACCCGCCCTTTCCCCTCTGTCTATCGCCGTGCAGGCTTTTCTGCTGGTGGGCAGCCTGTCCCTGAGTGCTGCAAGTCACGCCGCAACCGCTCCGGCCACGCCCACCCGCAACGTGACGTGGGAAGACATTGCCAACGATCACCTGACCACCAAGGACGTGCTGCAATACGGCATGGGCACCAACGCTCAACGCTGGAGCCCGTTGGCTCAGGTCAACGACAAGAACGTGTTCAAGCTGACGCCGGCCTGGTCCTATTCGTTCGGCGATGAGAAGCAGCGCGGCCAGGAATCCCAGGCCATCGTCAGTGACGGTGTGGTCTACGTCACCGGTTCCTACTCGCGGGTATTCGCCCTGGATGCCAAGACCGGCAAGCGCCTGTGGACCTACAACCATCGCCTGCCGGACAACATTCGTCCGTGCTGCGATGTGGTCAATCGCGGGGCGGCGATCTTTGGCGACAAGATCTACTTCGGCACCCTCGATGCGCGCCTGGTCGCCCTGGACAAGAACACCGGAAAGGTGGTGTGGAACAAGAAGTTCGGCGATCACGCCGCTGGCTACACCATGACCGGCGCCCCGGTGCTGATCAAAGACAAGACCACCGGCAAGGTACTGCTGATTCACGGCAGCTCCGGCGATGAGTTCGGCGTGGTCGGCCAGCTGTTTGCGCGCGACCCCGATACGGGTGAAGAAGTCTGGATGCGGCCCTTCGTCGAAGGCCACATGGGCCGGCTGAACGGCAAGGACAGCACCACCACCGGCGACGTCAAGGCACCGTCCTGGCCGGATGACCCGACCACCGAAACCGGCAAGGTCGAAGCCTGGAGCCACGGCGGCGGTGCCCCTTGGCAGAGCGCCAGTTTCGATCCGGACACCAACACCATCATCGTCGGCGCCGGCAACCCCGGCCCATGGAATACCTGGGCGCGCACCGCCAAGGATGGCAACCCCCACGACTATGACAGCCTCTACACTTCTGGCCAGGTCGGCGTCGACCCGAGCACCGGCGAGGTGAAATGGTTCTACCAGCACACGCCAAACGATGCCTGGGATTTCTCCGGCAACAACGAACTGGTGCTGTTCGATTACAAGGACAAGGACGGCAAAACGATCAAGGCCACCGGCCACGCGGACCGCAACGGTTTCTTCTACGTGGTCGATCGCAACAACGGCAAATTGCAGAACGCATTCCCCTTCGTCGACAACATCACCTGGGCCAGCCACATCGACCTCAAGACCGGCAAACCGGTGGAAAATCCAGGCCAGCGTCCGGCCAAACCTTTGCCGGGCGAGACCAAGGGCAAGTCAGTGGAAGTGTCGCCGCCGTTCCTCGGCGGCAAGAACTGGAACCCGATGGCGTACAGCCAGGACACCGGGCTGTTCTACATTCCGGGCAACCAGTGGAAAGAGGAATACTGGACCGAAGAGGTCAACTACAAGAAGGGCTCGGCCTATCTGGGCATGGGTTTCCGCATCAAGCGCATGTACGACGATCACGTCGGCTCCCTGCGCGCCATGAACCCCACCACTGGCAAAGTGATTTGGGAACACAAGGAAGCGCTGCCGCTATGGGCCGGCGTATTGGCCACCAAAGGCAACCTGGTGTTTACCGGCACCGGCGACGGTTTCCTCAAGGCGTTCGACGCGAAAACCGGCGCTGAGCTGTGGAAGTTCCAGACCGGCAGCGGCATCGTCTCGCCGCCGATCACCTGGGAACAGGACGGCGAGCAATACGTCGGCGTGACCGTCGGTTACGGCGGTGCGGTGCCGTTGTGGGGCGGTGACATGGCCGAGCTGACCAAACCGGTGGCTCAGGGCGGATCGTTCTGGGTGTTCAAGATTCCGAGTTGGGACAACAAGACTGCGCAGAAGTAATCCGCTTGCCCCCTGTGCTCACAGGGGGTTTTCTGGTGCTCAACAAGCTTTTCTGTGGCGAGGGCGCTTGCTCCCGCTGGGCTGCGAAGCGGCCCCCTCATTTTTCAGCAACACCGAGTTGCCTGGATTTACGACTGCTGCGCAGCCGGGCGGGAGCAAGCTCCCTCGCCACAGGAACCCACATAACCGTTGTTTTTTGTGTATCCAGCTGCCCTCCACCTTTCGAGGACCTGTCATGAAGTACCTGCCTCTACTGCTATGGCTTGCCGCCCTTCCGGTTTTCGCCGACAACGGCGACGACTCCCCACTCATCATCAACGGCTGCACCATCGCCGATCACAGCCAATGCCCCGGCGCCAATCTCAAAGGCGCAAACCTGAGCAATCAGGACCTGCGCAACATGAACCTCAGCGGCGCCGACCTGCGCGATGCCGACCTGCGGCACGCCCGACTCGACCTCGCCAACCTGGAAAAAGCGCAACTGCAAGGCGCCAACCTGACCCGCGCCAGCCTGCAACAAAGCAACCTGCGGCTGGCGGATTTCACCGGTTCAACGTTGATGGCGATTCAGGGCTGGGGGATGTTTGCCCAAGGCGCGCAATTCCAGGACGCCAACCTCAGCGGCGCCTACCTGCAATTCGCCCGCCTCTCCGGCGCGAGAATGCACAACACCAATCTGCGTGCCGCGGACCTGGAAATGACCTGGTTGAGCAAGGCTGACCTCAAAGGTGCCAACCTCAGTGACGCCAACCTGCAAGAAGCCAAATTAAGTGAAAGCAATCTGGAACAGGCCAACCTCAGCGGGTCGCGGCAGCATTATGCGAATTTTCAGGATGCGAACATGGAAGGCTGCAGCGGTTGCCCGACGACCTGGAACAAATGAACTGTATGCACACAAAACCATTGTGGGAGTGAGCCTGCTCGCGATAGCGGTGTAACAGTCAACTGAGAGGTTGAATGTGCCGACGTATTCGCGAGCAGGCTCGCTCCCACAGTGGATATGGGTTGCCGGCACTGTCGAGTCAGCCCGCCTTGCGCACCACCCCCATATCAATCCCCAAATGCACCAGTTCGGCATGGGACGTGACCTGCAATTTGCTCTTGAGCAAGGTCAGGTGGTTGGAGACGGTTTTGCTGCTGATGCTCAACTGTTCGGCAATCAACCGCGCTGGCGTGCCTTTGGCGAGCATCACGAAAATCTCCAGCTCGCGCTGGGTCATGCTCTGCAATCGCGGGTCGCTGGCGTCCTGTTGCGGGTGGCACGCCAGTTGGGTGGCCAGGGGCTGTTCGATGTAGGCATGGCCGGCGAGGATCCGCTGCACCGCCTCGATCAGCACTTGCGGCGCCGAGCTCTTGGTCAAGTAACCCGAGGCACCCGCCTCCAGCGCCTGGCGCACCAAGGGCAGTTCATCGTGCATGCTGAAAAACAGCACCCGCAGTTGCGGCAGCCGTTGACGCAAACGTCGGGTGGTTTCCAGCCCGCTGATCCCCGGCAAACCGAAATCCATGATCACCAGGTTCGGCACGGCTTCCTGAACCCGGATCAGCGCGTCTTCGCCGGTGGCAGCTTCACGCACGTCCATTGCCGGCAACAACGCCCGCAACAAACTCGCGTAGCCCTGACGGACCACCGCATGGTCATCGACCAGCAGAATATTCATGACACCTCCAAAGGCATGCTCAAGGCCAGCGCCCATCCGGCGCCGGGGTGGCTGATGACCCGCAATTCGCCGCCGACGCTGCGGGCGCGTTCGTACATCGAATACAAACCGACGCCGGGCCGCTGCGGTTGTGTGGCGCCGCGCCCGTTATCGCGAATCAACAGGTGCAGATACGCGCCTCGATGTTGCAGGCGAACCCGCACCCGGGTGGCCTGCGCATGCCGGGCGACGTTGGTCAGCGCTTCCTGCAACAGGCGATAGAGCTGGGTTTTGTCCGGCGCGGACAAGGGCGGCAACTGCGCGCCGATCCGCAGCTGGCAGTCAATGCCGTGCCGCCCCTGCCATTGCTCCACCAGCAAGCCAAAGGCTTCTGCCAACGGCAGGTGTTGCAGTACCACCGGATAGAGGTCATGCACCAGCGCCCGAAATCCCTGTTGCAGGTGTTCGCAGTTGTGTTCCAGCTCACGCACCGTGCGTTCCATCACCACGGGTTGATCCGTCACCAGCCGCAACAGACAGGCCTGGGCGCGAATCCCCGCCAGGTACTGGCCGAGATCATCGTGCAGGGTCTGCGCCAGATGAGTGCGCTCCTGTTCCTGCACCGCCAATAACGTCTGTGTCAGATGGGCGTTATCGGCGCGCGACTGCTCCAACGCAGTGGTCATGCGATTGAAATGCGCTGCCAGCTGCCGTGCCTCCGGCATACCTTCTGCGCGCAATCGCACCTTGAGCTGGCCGCCCGAGACCTGCTGCAACGCGCGCAACAATTCATCGAGCAAGCCCATGCCACGGCGCACGGCCCAGCGGATGGTAAGCAGACTCAAGATCAAGGCGAGGCCGCACAGGCCCAGCAATTGCTGCAGCGAATCCCAGACTTCGTCGATCTCATCCCGTGGATCGACCGCGATCTGCACGCGCCGGCCATCGTGCAAATCCAGGACTCGCGCACTGTGCCGGGCTTCGGCGAACAACAGCCGCCCGAGCCAGGCGTCGAGTCCAGCCTGAACCGGCAGCCGTGCCGCTTCGCCGGGCTCCAGCCAGCGCACCCGCACATGCCGCAGGCTGCCCGTCAGTCGGGGCTGGAGGCTGGCGGGATCACGCTCGGCGGTTTCGCTCAGGTACTCGACCACCGCCTCGGCGGATTGCAGCTCGCGCTCCACGTCCGCCAGCGCCTGGTGCACCAGCAACCCCATGCACGCCAGGGTGACCAGGACGAAAAACCCGCAGACCCAAAGGTTGATCCGCCACAGGGCCGACACGGTTAGCGCCCCGGTGTCGCGGGCAAGACCAGCAATGACACCGGGCGGGGGCTGTGGAGCTTGTCGACGCCGATCAGGGTCAGGATCAACAACAACGGCAGGAGCAGCGCTTTGAGAATACGCATGGTCAATCTCCTCCAGTGTGATGGCCGTGATGACCCATGCTAAAACCGCGCCGCTCCGGGCGAGCTACTACCTTGGTACTGCCTGACTGGTACTTTCTGCATATTTCAATCTGCCTCACAGGCTTCCTATGCTGGCGCTACCTGTAATGGAGTGCCTTTATGCGCCAGCTTGCCCCTTACGCCCTGATCTACCTGCTGGCGATTGCCTGCGCCGCCGGGCTGGCGACGCAGAGCCAGGCGGCGGATGCGCCGTTGCAGGTGCGGATCGGCTACCTGGGCTACCGGCCTGACCCCGGTCCGCTGCTGTCCAACGTGATTCCCGAACCAGTCGATGCCGGGCTTCGCGGTGCCGAACTGGCGATCACCGACAGCAACAGCACCGGGCGTTTTCTCAACCAGAGTTACAGCCTCGTCACGGCCAATGCCGACAGCCCGGACGCGCTGATTGAAGCGGCCAAGGCCCAACATGCACAGGGTCTGCGCCTGTTTGTGGTGAATGCGCCGGTGGAGAGCCTGCGCCGGCTCAGCGCCGTGCTGCCCGACAGCTTGCTGTTCAACGCCGGCAGCCCGGATGACAGCCTGCGCACCACCGACTGCCTGCCAAGCGTGCTGCACAGCCTGCCGAGCCGGGCGATGCTCGCCGATGCCCTGGCGCAGTTTCTGGTGCTACGCAAATGGCAACGGGCGCTGCTGATCGTCGGCCCGACCCCGGACGATCAGGCCTACGCAGCCGCCCTGCGCCGCGCCGCCAAACGATTCGGCCTGACACTGGTGGCGGAAAAAGCCTGGAGCTTCGACAACGATCAGCGTCGCAGCGCCCAGGCCGACATGCCGCTGTTCACCCAGACCGCCGAATACGATGTGGTGCTGGTGGCGGACGAACGTGGCGATTTCGGTGAATACGTGCCCTACCAGACTTGGTACCCACGGCCGGTCGCCGGCACGCAGGGCCTGACCCCCGTGGGCTGGCACAAAACCGTGGAAACCTACGGCGCCGCCCAATTGCAGAAACGCTTCGAAGCCCTGGCCGGGCGCTGGATGAATGACCGCGACTTCGCCGCCTGGATCGCCGTGCGCAGCATCGCCAGTGCGGTGAGCAAACTGCGGCAGGTCGATCCCGTGGCGATCCGCACCCTGGAAATCAGCGATCAATTGCCGCTGGACGGTTTCAAGGGGCGCAAGCTCAGTTATCGCCCGTGGAACGGTCAGTTGCGCCAACCGATTCCCATCGTCCAGCCCCGAGCGCTGGTCAGCACGTCGCCGCAAGACGGCTTCCTGCACCCTTTCAACGAAATGGACAGCCTTGGCTACGACAAGCCCGAGGTCAGCTGCCGCTTTCCCTGAGCCAGCGTTCCACAAGAACGACAACAAAAAGGAATCCGCCATGCGTCGCACCCTGCTCTCTTGCGCCCTGCTGCTCGCCGCCGGGCACGCCGCTGCCAGCACCGCCTGGGTCTCCAACGAAAAGGACAACACCCTGAGCCTGATCGACCTGCAGACGTTGCAAGTCACCGACACCCTGCCCGTCGGCCAACGGCCGCGCGGTTTGCTGCTGTCCCACGACAACAAGCTGCTGTACATCTGCGCCAGCGACTCGGACCGGGTCCAGGTGATGGACGTCGCTACCCGCAAGATCATCAAGGAGTTGCCGTCGGGCAAAGACCCCGAGCAGTTCGCCCTGCATCCCAACAATCGCTGGCTCTACGTTTCGAACGAAGACGATGCACTGGTGACGGTAATCGATACCGAAACCTCAAAGGTGCTAAGCCAGATCAGCGTTGGCGTCGAACCCGAAGGCATGGCCGTCAGCCCCGACGGCAAGTGGGCGGTGAACACCAGCGAAACCACCAACATGCTGCACTGGATCGACACCAGCACCCAGACCCTGGCCGACAGCACCCTGGTCGATCAGCGGCCGCGTTTCGTCGAGTTTTCACCTGAAGGCTCGCAACTCTGGGCCTCGGCGGAAATCGGCGGCACGGTGACCATTCTCGACGTCGCCACCCGCAAGGTCCTCAAGACCCTGACTTTCCAGATCAAGGGCGTGCACCCGGACAAGGTCCAGCCGGTGGGCATCAAGCTCAGCGCCGACGGCAAGTACGGTTTCGTCGCCCTAGGCCCGGCCAATCATGTGGCGGTGATTGACGCCAAGACCTTCGAGATTCTTGATTATCTGTTGGTCGGTCGTCGGGTCTGGCAGATGTCGTTCACCCCCGATCAAAAACAGTTGCTGGCCACCAACGGCGTCAGCGGCGATGTATCGGTGATTGATGTCGACAGCCTCAAAGTGACCAAATCGGTGAAAGTCGGGCGCTATCCGTGGGGCGTGGTGGTGACGCCATGAACGCACTGGAAGTCAGCGAACTGAGCTTCGCCTATGGCGCGCGGGAGGCGTTGCGGCAGGTGAATTTCAGCCTGGCGCCCGGGCGTTTCGCGGCGTTGCTGGGGCCGAACGGCGCGGGCAAATCGACGCTGATTGCCCTGCTCACCCGGCTCTATGATTTGCAGCGTGGGGACATCCGGGTCGGCGGCTGCTCCTTGCGCAACGCGGCGCGTCCGGCGCTCAAGCAATTGGGCGTGGTGTTCCAGCAAAGCACGCTGGACCTGGACCTCAGTGTCGAGCAGAACCTGCGTTATCACGCCGCGCTGCATGGCATGTCCCGGCGCCAGACCGGCCTGCGGGTCAACGCCGAACTGGCGCGGCAGGCGCTGACCGAACGCCGTCGCGAGCGGGTGCGTGAACTCAATGGCGGTCACCGGCGCCGGGTGGAAATCGCCCGCGCCTTGCTGCATGAGCCACGGCTGTTGCTGCTCGACGAGGCCAGTGTCGGCCTCGATCCGGCCAGCCGGCTGGCGCTCAATCAACACATTCGCGACCTGTGTCGCGAGCAGCACATCAGCGTGCTCTGGACCACCCACTTGCTGGATGAAGTGCAGCCGAGCGATGACTTGCTGATTCTTCATCAGGGCCGTCTGGTGGCCAGCGGGCAGGCTGATGCCTTGAGCCAGGCGCATGGCGGCGACCTCGGTTCGGCCTTCACTCGCCTCACGACATCAGGAGCCGCGAGATGAATGCGTATTGGCAATGCTTCAGCGGCATCGTGCTGCGTGAATGGCTGCGCTTTGTGTTGCAGCGCACGCGGTTTCTCAGCGCGCTGGTGCGGCCATTGCTGTGGCTGCTGGTGTTCGCCGCCGGTTTTCGCGCGGCCCTCGGGATCGCGATCATTGAGCCCTACGACACCTACATTCCGTATGAGGTCTACATCATCCCGGGGCTGGCCTGCATGATCCTGCTGTTCAACGGCATGCAAGGTTCGCTGTCGATGGTTTACGACCGGGAGATGGGCAGCATGCGCGTGCTGCTGACCAGCCCCCTGCCCCGGACCTTCCTGCTGTGCAGCAAACTGTTGGCCACTTCGCTGATTTCGCTGTTGCAGGTGTATGCCTTTCTGGCGATTGCCTGGGTGTACGGCGTGCAGCCACCGGCCATGGGGCTGTTGATCGCCTTGCCGGCGTTGTTGCTGGTGGCGTTGATGCTCAGTGCGCTGGGCCTGCTGCTGTCCAATGCGATCCGGCAACTGGAGAACTTCGCCGGGGTGATGAATTTCGTGATCTTCCCGCTGTTTTTCCTGTCGTCGGCGTTGTATCCGCTGTGGAAGATGCGCGAATCCAGCGAGTGGCTGTACTGGCTGTGCGCGCTGAACCCGTTTACCCACGCTGTGGAACTGGTGCGGTTTGCCCTGTATGAGCGTTTCAATCCGCTGGCGCTGGCGGTGTGCATGGGGCTGACGCTGCTGTTCGCCCTGCTCGCTGTCCTCACTTTCAACCCGCAACACGCCGCGCTGCGCAAAACCAGCTGACACCATCAATCCCCCTGTGGGAGCAGACTCGCTCCCACAGGGGATCTGCGTCCTACAGATATTGCGAACAAATGAAAACCCCCTGTGGGAGCGAGCCTGCTCGCGATAGCGGAGTGTCAGTCAATAGAGATATTGAATGTTAAGCCGCCATCGCGAGCAGGCTCACTCCCACAGGGGATTTGTGGTGCACTGGCCAGGGAAATTACTACTTTAGTACTGGTTTTCCTGTCTATCGTCGCATTCCCAACGCCCCGAGACTGGCATGTAATGGGTTCATAACTATAAGGATTGAACCCCCATGCCACGTGCCCAACGTCGTCTGTTGCGCCCTTCCCTTGCTGCGCTGTCGCTGAGCCTGCTGCTGGGCGCCGCGCACGCCGATACACCGCTGTTCTCCGCCGACGGCTATCGCATCAACCTCTATCGCAGCCCGACCCCGAATCAGCTTCAAGGCGCGGCCATCGTCGACACCGCCGCCCTGCAAACCCTGCTCACCCAGACACCGCGTCCGGTGTTGATCGACGTTTATCGCCGCCAATGGCTGCAAGGACGATTCATCGAAGACCAGCCCCACGAGAACCTGCCCGGCAGCCATTGGCTGGCCAATACCGGCGACGGCGACCTCACAGCTGACTGGCAGGGCTATTTTGCGCGTAACCTGAACGCATTGACCGCAGGAGACTTGGCGCAACCGCTGGTCTTCTACTGCCGCTCCGACTGCTGGCTGAGCTGGAATGCGGTAAAACGCGCCGCGGCCATGGGCTATAAGACACTGTATTGGTACCGCGACGGCCTGGACGCCTGGCAAGCCGCCAACCTGCCCGTTGAACCGGCCCGGCCCGAGCCCTTCCCCTGACCTTTACGCGTGCGTGTTGTTGCCACACCATAATGAAAATAATGAGGTGAAAGGCTATGTACAAAATTCTGATTGCCGACGATCACCCGCTGTTTCGCGAAGCCATTCATAACGTCATCAGCGATGGTTTTCCGGGCAGCGAGGTGATGGAAACCGCCGATCTCGACAGTGCCCTGCTGCTGACTCAGGAGCACGACGACCTGGACCTGATCCTGCTCGACCTGAACATGCCGGGCATGCACGGCCTCAATGGCCTGATCAACCTGCGCAACGAGGCGCCGACCATTCCGGTGGTGATTGTTTCAGCCGAGCAGGACAAGCAGATCGTGCTGCAAGCCATCACCTATGGCGCAGTGGGTTTCATCACCAAATCCTCGCCCCGGGTGCAGATGACCGAGGCCATCCAGCAGATTCTCAATGGCAATGTGTACTTGCCGCCGGACATCATTCGCACACAAAAGTCAGGCACCCATCGGCGCATGAATGACAACCCGAGCTTCCCGCCCGAACTGCTCCAGGCGCTGACCCGCAAGCAGTTGCTGGTGCTGGAACGCATGACCAAGGGTGAATCGAACAAGCAGATCGCCTACACCCTGGAAATCGCCGAAACCACAGTCAAGGCGCATGTCTCGGCGATCTTGCGCAAACTCAATGTGCACAACCGGGTGCAAGCGATTCTGAGTGCTGGGGATATTGATTTCGGGTCTTATCTGCGGCGCTGAATGTTGGGCATTCCCAGATCCCTGTGGCGAGGGAGCTTGTTCCCGTTGGGTCGCGAAGCGGCCCCCTTCAAACTTCCAGGTAAACCGAGTCGCCTGATTTACGACTGCTTCGCAGCCGGACGGGAGCAAGCTCCCTCGCCACAGAAAGCCTAGTCACCACAGGTCTGATGCCCGACGCGGCTAACGGGATGGGCCAAGCAAATGACTCATTGCCGTTTTCAGCTTCATCGGCCGTACAGGCTTATGCATCAACGTATGCCCCAACTCGCGAATCTGCTGCTTGAGCTCATTGCTGTAGTTGGCGGTAATCATCATCGCCGGGATCGCTGAACCGCGCCGGGCGTTGATCCGGGCCACGGCATCGACGCCGTTCTGCTCGTCATCGAGGTGATAGTCGGCGATCAGCAAGTCGGCTTCTTCGTGGTAGTTGTCCACCTGCCGCGCCAGGTCCTGCTCCGACAGTGCCGTGACCACCCGACACCCCCACCCTTCCAGCAACGTGCGCATGCCAGCGCAAATCGCCGCGTCGTTATCCAGCACCCACACCCGCGCTCCGCGCAGACGCTCAAGCATCGGCTCACTCATCAACAACGCTGGCTGAGCCTTCGGAGCCGTGGCGCTCAATGGCACCTCGACGGAAAACATCGAGCCCTTGCCCGGCCACGAACGCACATGAACGCGATGACCGAGAATCCCGGCAATCTTCTCGACGATGGCCAGCCCCAGCCCCAACCCACGGTCCTGATCCGGACGCTGCACATCGCCCCGTTTGAACTCCTGGAAAATCTCTTCCAGTCGATTTTCGGCAATGCCCATCCCGCTGTCCCACACCTCGATCGTCAACCGCTGATGATGACGCCGACATCCGAGCACCACCCGACCGCTGTAGGTATAACGAATGGCGTTGCTCAGCAGATTGCGCAGGATCCGCGCCAGCAACTGAATGTCGCTGCGCACCAGCGCCGAACACGGGATGAAATGCAGCTCCAGCCCTTCATTGCGGGCCACCTGTGTGTACTCGGCCGCGAGGTTTTCCAGCAGCTCGCTCAGGGCGAACGGCGCGATGTCGGCTTTGATCACCCCGGCATCCAGTTTGGAAATATCCACCAGCGTGCCTAGCAGGTTTTCCACGTCCTCCAGCGAATTGCTGACATTGCGCACCAAAATCGCATTGGCCACCGGCTCGCGACGTTCCAGCAAAGCGCTGGTGAATAGCCGAGCCGCGTTGAGCGGTTGCAGCAGGTCGTGACTCACGGCGGCGAGAAACTTGGTTTTTGACAGGTTGGCCTGCTCCGCCTCAAGTTTGGCCTCGCGCAAACGCGATTCCACGCGCCGGCGCTCGTCGATTTCACGCAGCAATTGGTCATTGAGGGTGGTCAGTTCGGTGGTCCGTTCGCGTACCCGCAACTCAAGATTCTGATAAGCCTGGTGCAGCGCCTCGGCCGTGCGGCGGCGCTCGGTGATGTCACGGATCAACACGAAGATCCCCACCACTTCCCCGGTGGCCAGGCGATTGGGCACGTAGGAGCGCAGCATGTAGCGCTCCTGATTGTTGATGTTGGTTTCGGCAAATTCGAACGTCACGCTCTCACCGGCCAAGGCCCTGGCCACGTAGGCCTCGAGGCGCTGGTAATGCTGCGCGCTGTGAACTTCGCGCAGGCTCTGCCCGAGCATCACGCCGCGAGGCCAGCAGTACCATTCTTCGTAGACCTTGTTGGTGAATTCGTAGACCAGATCGGCATTGAGGTAGGCGATCAACGCGGGGACATGGTCGGTGATCAGGCGAATCCAGCGCTCGCTTTCGCTGAGGGCTTCGGCGTGCTGGTAACGTTCGGTGATGTCGGTGAAGGTATTGACGAAGCCACCGGTGGGCAACGGATGCGTGCGGATTTCCAGCACCCGGCCATCGTAAAGACGTTGCTCGCATTCCTGCACGTGCCGCCCGTTGGCATCGCGACTGGCCGGGGTCAGCAGGGTCAACTCGCTGTCGCCGATCACTTCGGCAAACGGCCGATGGGCCGCCACCGGGGCGAGCCCGCTCAGTTCGAGGAAGCGCCGGTTCCACAGTTCCAGGATGCCTTCGGCATTGACCATGGCCACGCCTTGGGACAGGTTGTCGACCGCCCGTTGCAGCAAGTGCGATTTCTGCGCCACGGCTTGCTCGCGGCGCACGGTTTCGCTGAGTTTGACGTCAGTAATGTCGGTGAACAGGATCACCCGCCCACCTTCCTGCGTGGGCCGTTCGCTGACTTGCAGCCAGCGGCCGTCCTGCAAGCGATAGATCAGGTTTTCGTCGGCATGCCCACGGGGTTCTTCCGTGAACAACCCGGTGGCGGACATCAGCCGTTTCACCTCGACCAGGCGCATGCCGGCGTTGATCCGCACCCGGCTGTTGTCCCAGAACGCCTTGAAACGGCTGTTGAACAAAACGATGCGCTGCTCGGCATCGAACAGCACAAAGGCATCGGAAATGCTCTCGATGGCATCGATCAGATGCTGATGCGCGGTTTCCGCCCGCAGGCGCGCTTCGCTGAGCAAGTGATTGCCCGACTTGAGCTCGGCCATGGCCTGGTTCAAGGCATCGGTCCGCTCACGCACCTGCTCGGCTAGCACCACCGAATGCTGGAACGCCGCGTAGGGATCATTGCCGCGCGTGACGCCGGATTCGATCCGCTCGATCAGCGCGCCGTTGATGCGCTGCAGTTTATGGTTGTCGTGGCGCAGGCTGGCGAGCTGCGCCTGCAGCTCAACGATGTCCAGGGGACCGGCCTCGGGCAATGGCAACCCCGGTGAAGGTCTGGTTGATGTGCATGCCATTGAACTGTTCTCCGTAGGTGTTGAAACCCATCACCCGTTGGTCGCGCAAAAACGTTCCGATCTGCTCCAGGCTGCCGCCGTCTTCCAGCTCCAGACGCCTGAGAAAACAGTCACAGCCGATGGTCAGTAACAGATCGCCGAGGCGCTCCTGCAAGCCTTCGAACAAGGTTTGCAGATTCGGCAGCATCGGGCCGGGGGTCATGACGGTGAGGACGATGCCGTTTTCCACGGCACAGTAGAAACTCAGGCTCAGGTCTGGATGAACCTGCTGGATCGCCCGCACGTAATACTGATCGTTGATCCGCACCGCCAAGGGGTGAGCGGCGAAGACCCGGTGATCGAGTTCGGCCACCGGCACGCCGATGTGTCGGGCGTACTCCTCGGCAGCCGGCTCGGCATTCAGTTCAAAGACCCGGCGCGAGGCGCTGTCGGCTCCGGTGACCACCAGTTTCTCCGCCCTCGGCAAGATGTGGTGCGTGGTGAACACCTCGAAATCCAGCCAGGTGTTGACCAGCACCACCACCGCCGCGCCGCTGTGAAACTCGCCGCCGAAATAGACGTGGGTGTGGGTCAGGTAGTTGTCATCGCCGGCCGAACCGCCGAAATGCGGGATGTCGCCCAACGCCGCGCTCAACGCAGCGAGGACCATTTCTTCGCGGCTGGAAAGACCATCGAGCAAGGTCAGGGCAAAGCTGTTGCCTTTGATCGGCGCCAGGGTGTTGCTGCGACAGCCGCTGGCCAGGCGCTCGACCATTTGCTGGGCGTCGATCAGGCTGAAGCGCTCCATCTCGCTGATCAGTTCGGCGTCGATGGAAAAATGCCGATGGTCGAACCCCACCGCCGTCACGCAATTGCGGCCGTAGCCCAGGGGCGTGATCTCCCCGGCGCTGGTGCAGCCGACCAGGCGAATGCCGCCGAAGCTCAGATGCAAGGCCTGGCCCAGCGCCTGCAAATCGTACTCGGCGGAGCAGAAGAACAACACGAAGCCCAGATGCGGGTGCAATAACTGCCGCGCGAGCTCCTGAGCCACTTGTTGGGCATCGGTGGCCTGGGACATGCCGCTGACCACCCCTTCACTCTGGACCTGCTGCATGACCACCCCCGCAGGTGCCCGTGTATGAGACACGAGTGTACGAAGCCTGCGGGCTGCGACGTATGCTACTTGGGTAGCGGGTAGCCGCTTCGATGGGATGAGAGTCGGCGGGTTGACGGCTTGATGGCTGAAGCTTTTGTGGCGAGGGAGCTTGCTCCCGCGGGACTGCGCAGCAGTCCCCCAACCGGCCGATGCGCGACCAGAATAGGGACCGCTACGCGCTCCAGCGGGAGCAAGCTCCCTCGCCACAGCGGTAGGGTTCACAGATCAGCTTGTTACCAGTTCAACACCGCCCCCACCGCAAAAGTGTCGGTGTCTTCGTTCTGGGCGCTGGTGTCGTGGCCGTTGATTTCGAACTGGTTGTACTCGGCCACGAGTTTGAGGTTGTCGTTGACGTCATGGAACAACGCAATGCCGCGGGTTTCATAGTCCGCGCCGCTGCCGACCACACCATTGCCGTCGTCATTGGTCTTGCCGTAAGACAAGGCCAGGCGGTTTTTGCCCAGCTTGTACGAGCCTTGCAGCAAGTAACCGTCGCTGTCGACGTTGCGCAGGGTCGGTTCGCCGGCGTTGTTGGTGAAGAACGGGTTAATCCCTTTGGCCTGGAAACCGGAGCCGGTCAGCGACAACCCGCCCATCTTCGCCTGCACACCGTAGCCGACGCCTTTGGAGGTGACCGATTCAACGGTGGAGTCGGTATTGTCCGACGTCTGGTAGCTGCCGTTGACCCAGCTGTAAATCTTCGCGCCGCCGACATCAAACTGATAGGTGACCTCGCTCTCGGTACGCGGATTCTCCTGATACGCCTTGCCCAACGGGCTGCTGTCGTTGGTGTCCACCGGGTCGAGAATCCCAACGGCCACCCGCAAACCCTCCATCACCGGGGTGCGATAGGTGATCTGCGAGGTCGGGAACGGGTACGGGTAACCCGTACCGATATTGCCGAACGACACGCCGCCACCGTCCACCAACCCCAGGGTATCGCTGACCTGGCCGTAACCGGCGAGCATTTCATCGAGCAGAATGTTGGAGCGGGCGAACAGGCCGAAGTCCTTGCCGATCAACACTTCGCCCCATTCCGGATTGGCCACGGTGCCGTAGAACTGCCGCACGTCGATGGCGGTGTCGGTGCCATTGGTCTGGCTGTCGTTGATGGTCACCCAGAACGACGCCCGCGCACCGAGCTTCAGGTCATCGACCTGTTTGCCCATGTTGAAACCCAGGTAATTGGGCAGATAGCCCATTTTCACCCGCGCCTGTTTCCGGTCGTACTGGTCGCCTGCACGGTCCACATCGCTGTTCACGTAGAAGGCGTTGATGTAGCCGTCGGTTGAGAACGTGGTCTGGTCCTTGTCGTACAGCACGATCTCGGCCTCGGCCATCGTGCTCAAACCGAGGGTCGAGAGGCTGGCGATGAAGGCAGGCAAGTAACGATGCTTGAAGTTCTTATTGTTGTGCATGACGCGCTCCGCAGCGGGGGACTGGATGTCGGAGGCGATTATCGAAAGGGGACGGGCGGCGGCATACGCTGCCTTGGGGGCGGTTTTGAAGTGCTTTGGAGTGGCCGGGCGTGAGCGGCAAATTCGGTGTAAGACCGGGCTCAGGCACGGCCCGGAACTTTAGGTGTAAGACCGGCTAGGTCGCCGCTCTGAACAGCATGTAGGCCGCGACCACGACACACACGCTGGCAAAACCGATTTGCAGGGCCCGGGCCGGGACGCGCGCGCTCAGTTGTCGGCCAGCGATCATGCCGACCACGCTGGCAACAATGAACGCCACACCCAATGCGTCGATCCTGACCCCGGCATGAAACGCCCCGATCACACCGATGGCGGAAATCAGGCTGATCACCATCAAGGAGGTGGCGACGATGCCGCGCATCTGCACATCGGTCAGTTGCTTGAAGGCAGGGACAATCAAGAAGCCGCCACCGACCCCGAGCAACCCGGAAACAACGCCGGTCACCGCGCCCAATGCCGCGAGGGTCGCGGTGCATTTGGCGGTCCAGGAAAAACGCCCGGTCTGCTGATCGAGCATGCAGTTCTTCTGACCCCAGTTGGCGTGGCCGTGGTCGCTCGGTCCTTCTTCCTGGCGCTCGCGACGCAGCATCCGCCAGGCCACCATGACCATCAGCAGACTGAACAGAATCATCAGGATTTTTTCCGGCAACTGATGGGCGAGGTAGATGCCGACCGGCGAAAAAATCGCCCCCAGCAGTGCGATCAGCAACGCCGCGCGATAGCGCACCAGGCCATGGCGCAAACCATCAATGGCCCCGACCGCTGCCGCGCTGCCCACCGCAAACAACGCCACCGGCGCAGCCTGGGTCATGGTCAATCCCAGCCCCAGCACCAAGGCCGGCACCGCAAGAATGCCGCCCCCTGCCCCGGTCAATCCCAGGACGAGGCCCATCACCACGCCAAAAAAACCTGCCAACAGCATAAAACGCTCGTAATCCGTGGGAAAAAGCCGGGAACGCCCGGTATCGATGTCTGACAGGATAGAGCCCGTGCGAATTTTTTCCTTCAGCATTTAACGCGGGGCTGGTCAGCGCAGGGAAAATGACACTACCCTCTTGGCTCGTCCTGAAAGAAACGGCCACCATGCCTGCCTTGATTGAAGCTTTTTTAGACCCTGCCTCCTCGACCTACAGCTACGTGATTCATGAAGGTGCTGGCAGTCAATGCGCCATCGTCGACCCGGTCCTCGACTACGACCCCGCCGCCGGTCGCACCGCCACCACCCAGGCGGACAAAATCATCGCCTTCGTTCGCAAGCATCAACTGCAAGTGCAATGGCTGCTGGAAACCCACGCCCATGCCGATCACCTGTCCGCCGCACCGTATCTGCGTCGCGAGCTGGGCGGGAAAATCACCATCGGCCAGTCGATCAGCAAGGTCCAGGGCGTGTTCAAGGCCCTGTTCAACCTTGAGCCGACATTTCGCAGTGACGGTTCGCAATTCGACCACCTGTTCGCCCCGGACGAATCATTCATGATCGGCCACCTCAAGGCCACGGCCCTGCATGTGCCCGGCCACACCCCGGCGGACATGGCCTATTTGATCGACGGTGACGTGATTCTGGTAGGCGATACTTTGTTCATGCCAGACGTGGGCACGGCCCGTTGCGACTTCCCCGGCGGCAATGCCCACCAGATGTTCGCCTCGATCCAAAAACTGCTGGCCTTCCCCGCCAGTGTCCGGCTCTACGTCTGCCACGACTACCCACCCGAAGGCCGCGAATCCCGCTGCATGACCACGGTCGGCGAGCAACGCAAAAGCAATATCCACGTCCATGACGGCATCGACGAAGCGGCGTTCGTCGCCATGCGCACCCAGCGTGATGCCGGGCTGGGCATGCCAACGCTGTTGCTGCCGGCGATTCAGGTGAATGTGCGGGCGGGGAATATGCCGCCGGCGGAGGACAATGGCTCCGTATATCTAAAAATTCCGATCAATAAGCTTTGAAGAGAAGTTTTTCCCGATGTTTTTCTCATTTATTTGTCAAATGTGTCCGAATTAAACAAGGAAAATGACTTTCGAGGCCATTTGCCACTATTTTTATGATTTAACAAACACGCCTTCGCGGGTCGAACTATGCTCTTTTGACGTCGCGGAGGGATCCAAAAATGAGCGTAATCGGTAACCACGTCTGGCATAGTCAAAACGGGTTGTTCAACACTAATACCGACAGTGAAATAGGAGATGTGGCGAGAATTCTGAATCTTGCACACGACACCGACAGCGAAAACGGATTGTTACTGCAGTTCCACGGTGGATTGGTCGACAAAACCAGTGCGTTGTCAGTTGCAACCAAACTGATCCCCGAATACATCAGCGCTAAAACTTACCCCGTATTTTTTGTTTGGGAGTCGGGGCTAAAGGAAACGCTGATTAACAACCGAGCTGAACTGGCACAGGATCCGGCGTTTAGAGAGCTGGTGAAAAAAGTCACTGAATGGGTCATTAAGAAGTCCAGCCCCACGTCAAACATCGCTCTTAAAGGGGGCGGCGACAAGCTTATCAACGTTTACCAACTGCGCAGCGAGTTTGATAACTGGTTTGACCAGCGCCGGGATACTCCCCCCGTTTCAGAAACAGACATTCAATCCAGCCAAGTCAAAACCAAAGGGCTTTCGAATCTATCCGTCGATCAACTGGCCTACGATATCGAGATAGGCCTTAATGATGATCCTGGCTTTAGAAAAGCCATGGCAGAAGCTTATAACGCGACTCTCACGCCTACGGAGTTTGCTACCAAGTCAGCCGGAACTCATAAAAAGGCCAACGTTTTATTGCTCAGCGAGACGTCGCAGAACGAGCTATTTGGCTCCAGACTGCCAGGCACCCAGACTAAGGGTCTTTTGAGCTGGATTGCCGTCGCCCGTTTCGTTGCAAAGTTGGTCATCGCAGTCATCAAGCGTTATCACAACGGTCGCGACCACGGCCCGTATTGCACGGTTGTAGAAGAGGTTTTACATGCAGCGTATGGAAATCTCTTGGGGGCCGGCATCTGGAATCAAATGAAAAAAGATACCGAAGACAGCTTCGGCACATTGCCCGGCTGCTGTGCAACCGCAGTCGTCAAATATCTAAAACAACTAGAGGATAGCGGGAAGACCTTTTCGAAAATCACACTGGTAGGCCACAGTACCGGTGCAATTTACGTGTGCAATTTTCTGGATGCGGTGGCCGCGGCAGATTTAAAAACGAAGATCAACGTGGTGTTCCTTGCACCTGCAGTAACCTACGACCGTTTTGCCAAAACAGTAACCGCGCATCAAGGCTCTCTGTTGAAATCGTTCCGTATGTTCGCAATGAACGATGAGCGTGAGTCTGCAGACCAGATGCTCAGCATTATCTACAACCGAAGTTTACTTTATTTTGTTTCGGGTTTGCTTGAGGGGCAGGTACCCGCAACGGGTGGGTGGCAAAGCGTTGTTGATATGCCGTTAGTGGGGATGGAGCGCTTTCTCAATCATACGGCGGTATTCGGCACGGACCCAGCCGTCAAGATAGTTACGGCATTTCTCGCTGCGGACCCTTCCCGTATCGCTTGGTCACCTTCATCCAGAGGGCCTGGCTTGAACACCAATGCCAGCCATCACGGCGATTTCGGGCTCTTCGCATTTAAGGGTGTAGAAAAAATCTGACCGGCTGGAAAAGGAGTCGAGGATCTTAGAAAATGTAAGCTCTCACACCAACAAAAACTAAGCCCCCGACGTGAACAATCTTACCTTTTCTAGCCCTGATCTTTCCAGCTTTTGCCAACTGAATAACCTCGGCCTGACTGCCACTGGACAACATCTTTGTGCAGAGCGCGCCGTCATCGAATGTCGTTTAACCAAAGCACCCGAGCCATGCCCCAAGTGCGGGGCTGCTGGTGTTTCACGCGGTACTGTCGATAGGCATCTTGCTCACACACCTTACGGACAACGACCAACCAGATTGCTGCTGCGTATCCGTCGCTGGCGTTGTGCTTGCGGCTGTTTCTGGCATGAAGATACAAACAGTGCAGCACCTCCACGTTCAAAGCTTTCATATGGGGCGATACGCTGGGCATTAGCTGCCATCGTGCTGGATCATCTGTCGGTATCTCGTGTTGCGAGCCAGCTTGATGTTGCATGGCACACCGCTAATAATGCCATTATCAACGAAGGACGGCGCCTGCTTTTTAATGACTCGACACGTTTTGACGGTGTGACCGTGCTGGGCGTGGATGAGCATGTTTGGCGACATACACGCTGTGGTGACAAGTACGTCACCATCGTGGTTGACCTTACGCCCGTGCGTAACAAAAACGGGCCGGCCCGCTTGCTCGATGTGCTGGAAGGCCGCTCCAAACAAGCCTTTAAGCAATGGCTACAGAGTCGCCCCAAATCGTGGCGTGACCAGATCGAAAGCATTGCCATGGACGGTTTTACGGGGTTTAAATCTGCAGCGCAAGAAGCCCTGCCTCAAGCCCAAACCGTGCTGGATCCTTTCCATGTCGTGCGCTGGGCAAGCAACATGCTGGATGAATGCCGCCGGCGTGTGCAACACGACATCCTGGGCCGCAGAGGGCGTAAAAATGACCCGCTCTACAAAAGCCGTCGAACGCTACTGACTCGGATCAGCTACCTGTCTGACGCCAACAAAAAGCAACTGTTCCAGCTGTTTGCAGATGAGCACCACCTCGAAGTGGATTGCACCTGGAGCATGTACCAACGGGTGGTCAGCGCCTACAACGAGCCGGATCGAAAACGTGGTAAAAAACTCATGGAAGAGGTCATAAATATCATTACAGCCAGCGACTTGCCCAAAGCGCTCATCGAGGTGAAAGGCTTGGGGGAAACGCTGAAAAAATACGCTGAGAGCATCCTTGCCTACTTCGACCGGCCAGGAACCAGCAACGGTCCAACAGAAGCTATCAACGGGCGACTTGAGCACTTACGAGGTACCGCCTTGGGCTTTAGAAATTTAACCAATTACATAGCCAGGTGCTTGCTGAAGTCAGGAGGGTTTAGAAATCAGCTACACCCTTAAATGCGAAGAGCCCGATTTCGATGATCAAGATTCGGATACGCTTCTCAGCATTCAGAATCTGGTTACTCAGTGAGGACCTATCGCCATGGCTGACATGGATCATGCGATTCTGCTGGGAATTTCCAATTATTCATCTCCGGACTTTCAAACGTTGGAAGGCCCCTCGAACGATGTCGAATTGTTCCGTCAATGGCTCCTCGACAAAGACGGGGGTGCCGTTCCAGCAGAAAATATCAAGTTCCTGACATCGCCTGCGCTGGATCAACAACCCAAAAATGACGCCAGATCTTGGTCCCCTACTGCCGAACAATTTCTCAATCACTATGACAAGCTGACCATTGACGAAAACGATGCGTACATTCGACGTGAAGGCGCACGACTCTATCTTTATTTTTCCGGGCACGGCTTTTCCGAGAGAAACGATATGTCGACAGGGGCAGCGCTTTTTGTAGCAGGTGCCAGTCGTTCGCGCCCCTTGAACATTCACGGTACAGCCTTTGCCTGGGAAGCCAGGGACCTGGCTTTATTTGATGAAATCGTCCTGATCATGGATTGCTGTCGCGACTCAGAAACGGCACTCCGTTATGCAAGCCCAGGCAAGAATCAATTTGTTGCTGAACTCGCCGCCAATGTTCGAGTACTGGCCATTTATGGCTCAGCCAAAGGTGGTAAGGCGCAAGAACGCAAAATTGCGGAGCGCGGCGACAAAACCGGCTCTTCGCATTTAAGGGTGTAGAAAAAATCTGACCGGCTGGAAAAGGAGTCGAGGATCTTAGAAAATGTAAGCTCTCACACCAACAAAAACTAAGCCCCCGACGTGAACAATCTTACCTTTTCTAGCCCTGATCTTTCCAGCTTTTGCCAACTGAATAACCTCGGCCTGACTGCCACTGGACAACATCTTTGTGCAGAGCGCGCCGTCATCGAATGTCGTTTAACCAAAGCACCCGAGCCATGCCCCAAGTGCGGGGCTGCTGGTGTTTCACGCGGTACTGTCGATAGGCATCTTGCTCACACACCTTACGGACAACGACCAACCAGATTGCTGCTGCGTATCCGTCGCTGGCGTTGTGCTTGCGGCTGTTTCTGGCATGAAGATACAAACAGTGCAGCACCTCCACGTTCAAAGCTTTCATATGGGGCGATACGCTGGGCATTAGCTGCCATCGTGCTGGATCATCTGTCGGTATCTCGTGTTGCGAGCCAGCTTGATGTTGCATGGCACACCGCTAATAATGCCATTATCAACGAAGGACGGCGCCTGCTTTTTAATGACTCGACACGTTTTGACGGTGTGACCGTGCTGGGCGTGGATGAGCATGTTTGGCGACATACACGCTGTGGTGACAAGTACGTCACCATCGTGGTTGACCTTACGCCCGTGCGTAACAAAAACGGGCCGGCCCGCTTGCTCGATGTGCTGGAAGGCCGCTCCAAACAAGCCTTTAAGCAATGGCTACAGAGTCGCCCCAAATCGTGGCGTGACCAGATCGAAAGCATTGCCATGGACGGTTTTACGGGGTTTAAATCTGCAGCGCAAGAAGCCCTGCCTCAAGCCCAAACCGTGCTGGATCCTTTCCATGTCGTGCGCTGGGCAAGCAACATGCTGGATGAATGCCGCCGGCGTGTGCAACACGACATCCTGGGCCGCAGAGGGCGTAAAAATGACCCGCTCTACAAAAGCCGTCGAACGCTACTGACTCGGATCAGCTACCTGTCTGACGCCAACAAAAAGCAACTGTTCCAGCTGTTTGCAGATGAGCACCACCTCGAAGTGGATTGCACCTGGAGCATGTACCAACGGGTGGTCAGCGCCTACAACGAGCCGGATCGAAAACGTGGTAAAAAACTCATGGAAGAGGTCATAAATATCATTACAGCCAGCGACTTGCCCAAAGCGCTCATCGAGGTGAAAGGCTTGGGGGAAACGCTGAAAAAATACGCTGAGAGCATCCTTGCCTACTTCGACCGGCCAGGAACCAGCAACGGTCCAACAGAAGCTATCAACGGGCGACTTGAGCACTTACGAGGTACCGCCTTGGGCTTTAGAAATTTAACCAATTACATAGCCAGGTGCTTGCTGAAGTCAGGAGGGTTTAGAAATCAGCTACACCCTTAAATGCGAAGAGCCACAAAACCTGCAGCCTGCTGACCCATGCCCTGCTCAAAGCGCTGACTGATGCAACACCTGATGAGGGTAGTCGTCTCTCGAGCACGTCTCTAAGAAACTACGTCAACAATATTTGGGGGGATATATGTGCTGGCATTCCCGCGGACACTCCGCGCTTTGTACTCCCGGAAGGTGAAGACGTATTTTTTAAAGCTGGCAACAAGGGATTGTTGCAAAACTTTGTACTTAGCGCACCTCCACTTCCTGGCACCGTGCTCACCTTTTACCTGGGAAGCCTCAACTCACCCGTTGCTCAGTGTGTGTTTGCGCAGGATACGGTGAGTATCGAGAATCCGATCGGGAGTATTGCCAGTTCCTTATCCGTGAAGGACCTTCGATTCGCCCTTAGATTGAAACCAGGCTTCTACAAAATTCAAGCATCGACTGGCGCATACACTTCAGCCCCATTTGAAGTGACAGGAGAACGAGATGTCCCCCTCTGAAGATAAGCCTGACGGCTTGGTCGATATCCAGATTCGTACAAAAAACGGCTTTGATGAGCTCGGACTTATTAATGGTCGATTCGAAGAGGTCGAATCCGGCCTCGGCACACTCACTGCGTCAGTTGAACCAGGTTTTTATAAAGTCAGACAGCGTATAGGCGATCTTGAGCAGTCTCAAATCATTGAGGTTGCATCCGATACGACGACTGACTTCGAGCTGAACACGTTGACATTTGAATCAGCTCTACCCCTTCAGGGATCAGAAGCCTCAATGCCGGAAAAAGAGGCGCTGATGCGCGAGCCTTCACCCTATGTAGAAGGGCAACCACCGCCCATACAGATATTTTTATGGGACCCGCAACCTGAAAGCCAAGAGCGCACCGGCCCCCTGGAACTACCTGGGCCAGAGATTCTAAATCAGTTTCGGTTACGGGCCTTCAAAGGTGAAGTGGAGTGTGATTTTTCAAAAGTGGACGCATTGCCAGGAACTACGGGGGTTTTTCTGGTTAACATCAACGTGCCGGTAGGGACTTATCTTCTAGTTCAGCCCGCAGCACAGACAGAACGCTGTATGCCTCTACATGTTCTTGAAAATTGGGCGCCTCAAGTCTACTTTCGGGTTATCCGGGATTCTCGGGGAGCCATGTTGCCGCTGGACTTCAATCACTCCAGCATTACCTATGTCACGCACCTGCAAGCATTGCATACCAAAGAATTGACCCTCCTTGAGGTCGCTCGCAAAGCATTGGCCAGAGGTCGATCAGTCAAGAGCCAGGCGCTAGTTGATGATCTGGTCAACGGCGACTATCAAGATCCGCTGTTGCACCTGATTGGCGCTCACCTTTTACTGCTGTCGGCGAATTCCGAATCAGCGGAAAGCATCCAACAACTTCAGAAAGTCGTCGATGGGTTGATCGTATCGTTGGGTCGTGACTTTCCCGATGTGATTGCTTTGCAAATCGCACTAGCACAATTACGCCAAGAACCACTGGCTGCTGACCTTGCCCTTTGCGCTCCGCCCATACTTCAACGGAGCTGGGATCTGCTCTTACTGGCCTATCGAAACTCAACGATCATCAGTGAAGTCATGGATTTCCCCTACATCGTTGAACCAACATCAACTTGGTTTGTATGGTTAGGCAAAACGCTCCATACCCCGAACGAAGCCGCGATAAACAGCCTGCGTCAACGCCTCCTCGCACTGGTGAATACTACACTCACGATGAACGTGAACAAACTGGTGAGGTGGATCGATAGTTCGGATTCCATTCCAGAGCTTCCAGCGGCAGCGGCTGACAACGCTGCCCCTTTGATCAAAGCTATGTTGCAAGATGAGCATTTAATCAAATGGGTCCAACGTTTGCTGGATCAAGCTGAGCAAGACCCAACTCTTCAGAGTCCACTGGATCAAGCCTTGCTGATGAAACTCTGCTCCGCTCAGACTCAATTCTTCGCCAAACGAAGAGGTAACGACAAAGTGGCCACAGATATCGTGCGCAGCTTTGAAGTTCCTGCCCAGGATGTTGCAAGCAGCGCGGTGAGGATTCTCATCAGTTTACTTAAGCAAGGATACAAAAAATTGCCCCAGCTGCTCGAGGTATACGAAGTCGAATTGAAGAAAAACAATTGATGAGCAAGCCGAAATTGCTTTTCGTCGGTTCCTACCCCCCTAAAGTCAGGCCATTCGCAGGCAACGGCAACGCGGTTTTATAGCGCACTTGCTTGAGCGCAAAGCTTGAACGGATGTTGGCCACACCAGGCACTTTGGTCAGGAAGTCCATCATGAAGCGTTCCAGCGACTGAATGGTCGGCACCAGCACCCGGATCAGATAGTCCGGGTCCCCCGCCATCAAATAGCATTCCATTACTTCCGGGCGATCCGAAATCGCTTCCTCGAAATGCTGCAACGCCTCTTCCACCTGTTTCTCCAGGCTGACATGAATAAACACGTTCACGTGCAGACCCAGCAAGTCGGCGTCCAGCAGCGTCACTTGCTCGCGAATCAGCCCTAATTCTTCCATCGCCTTGACCCGGTTGAAGCACGGCGTTGGCGACAGGTTCACCGAGCGTGCGAGGTCGGCGTTGGTGATACGGGCGTTCTCCTGAAGGCTGTTCAAAATGCCGATATCGGTACGGTCCAGTTTGCGCATGAGACAAAACCACCTGTTTTTTTATGTTTATGCAGGTTTTTTATCCTCAAATGATCTCCCGCGCAACGAAACAGAGATAAATATTCTTCTGCGCCGGGCCTATGATTGTTGTAGGACAGGATTTCTTTTATCGAAGAATGACGGTCAGCTCACTACAAGAAATTCACAAGATCGAGCGTAGAAGCCATGAACCAAGCGTATGAACCGCTGCACCTGCACGTTCCCGAACCATCGGGCCGTCCTGGCTGCAAAACCGACTTCTCCTACCTGCGTCTGACCGACGCCGGCACGGTGCGCAAACCCCCAATCGACGTTGAACCCGCCGACACCGCCGACCTGGCCAAAGGCCTGATTCGCGTGCTCGACGACCAGGGCAATGCCCTCGGTCCATGGGCTGAAGGCGTACCGGTCGAGATCCTGCGAAAAGGCATGCGCGCCATGCTCAAGACGCGGATCTACGACAACCGCATGGTGGTCGCCCAGCGTCAGAAAAAAATGTCGTTCTACATGCAGAGCCTTGGCGAAGAAGCCATCGGCAGCGGCCAGGCCTTGGCGCTGAACGTCGATGACATGTGCTTCCCGACCTACCGCCAGCAAAGCATCCTGATGGCACGCGATGTACCGCTGGTAGACCTGATCTGCCAACTGCTGTCCAACGAGCGCGATCCGCTCAAGGGCCGTCAGTTGCCGATCATGTATTCGGTCAAGGACTATGGCTTCTTCACCATTTCCGGCAACCTCGCCACCCAATTCGTACAAGGTGTGGGCTGGGGCATGGCCTCGGCGATCAAGGGCGACACCAAAATCGCCTCGGCGTGGATTGGCGATGGCGCCACCGCTGAATCCGACTTCCACACCGCCCTCACCTTTGCCCACGTTTACCGTGCGCCAGTGATCCTCAACGTGGTCAACAACCAGTGGGCGATCTCGACGTTCCAGGCGATTGCCGGTGGTGAAGCCACTACGTTCGCCGGTCGTGGCGTGGGTTGCGGCATTGCCTCCCTGCGGGTCGACGGCAACGATTTCGTCGCGGTCTATGCCGCCTCCGCCTGGGCCGCCGAACGCGCTCGCCGCAACCTCGGCCCCACGATGATCGAATGGGTCACCTACCGCGCCGGCCCTCACTCCACTTCCGATGATCCGTCCAAATATCGTCCTGCCGACGACTGGAGCTACTTCCCGCTGGGCGACCCGATTGCGCGCCTCAAGCAGCACCTGATCAAGATCGGCCACTGGTCCGAAGAGGAACACGTTGCCGTCAGCGCCGAACTGGAAGCCGAGGTGATTGCCGCGCAAAAAGAAGCCGAGCAGTACGGCACCCTGGCCGGTGGCCAGATTCCAAGCGCCGCGACCATGTTCGAAGACGTCTATAAAGAGATGCCGGAGCACTTGAAGCGCCAGCGTCAAGAGTTGGGGATCTGACATGAACGATCACAACAATAATATCGAGTTGGAAACCGCCATGACCACGACCACCATGACCATGATCCAGGCCCTGCGCTCGGCCATGGATGTGATGCTTGAGCGTGACGACAACGTCGTGGTGTTCGGCCAGGACGTCGGTTACTTCGGCGGTGTGTTCCGCTGCACCGAAGGCCTGCAGACCAAGTACGGCACCTCCCGGGTGTTCGATGCGCCGATCTCAGAAAGCGGCATTGTCGGCGTTGCCGTGGGCATGGGTGCCTACGGTCTGCGCCCGGTCGCCGAGATCCAGTTCGCCGACTACGTGTACCCGGCGTCGGACCAGATCATTTCCGAAGCCGCGCGCCTGCGCTATCGCTCGGCCGGCGAGTTCACCGCACCGATGACCCTGCGCATGCCTTGCGGCGGCGGCATCTACGGCGGCCAGACCCACAGCCAAAGTATTGAGGCGATGTTTACTCAGGTCTGCGGCTTGCGCACGGTCATGCCGTCCAACCCTTACGACGCCAAAGGCCTGCTGATCGCCTCCATCGAAAACGATGACCCGGTGATCTTCCTCGAGCCAAAACGCCTGTACAACGGCCCGTTCGACGGCCACCACGACCGCCCGGTAACCCCGTGGTCGAAACACCCGGCCGCCCAGGTCCCGGACGGTTACTACACCGTGCCGCTGGACGTGGCCGCCATCGCCCGTCCCGGCAAGGACGTGACCATCCTGACCTACGGCACCACCGTTTACGTGTCGCAAGTCGCCGCAGAAGAAACCGGGATCGACGCTGAAGTCATCGACCTGCGCAGCCTTTGGCCGCTGGACCTGGACGCCATCGTCAAATCGGTGAAGAAAACCGGCCGCTGCGTGATCGTTCACGAAGCGACCCGCACGTGCGGCTTCGGCGCCGAACTGGTCGCCCTGGTGCAAGAGCATTGCTTCCATCACCTGGAAGCGCCGATCGAACGCGTCACCGGTTGGGACACTCCCTACCCGCACGCGCAAGAGTGGGCGTATTTCCCTGGTCCGTCCCGAGTGGGCGCGGCGTTGAAACGGGTCATGGAGGTCTGAATGGGCACGCACGTTATTAAAATGCCGGACATTGGCGAAGGCATTGCAGAAGTTGAATTGTCGGTATGGCACGTCAAGGTTGGCGACATGGTCGTCGAAGATCAGGTGCTCGCCGATGTCATGACCGACAAGGCGATGGTCGACATCCCGTCTCCGGTGCACGGCAAGGTGATTGCGCTGGGCGGACAGCCAGGCGAAGTCATGGCGGTGGGCAGCATCCTGATCAGCATTGAAGTTGAAGGCGCGGGCAATGTTAAAGAGTCGGCTCAGCCGGCAGCCCCTGCGGTAAAAGAAGCGCCGGTTGCGACGCCGAAAGTTGAGCCCGTGGTCGCAAGCAAACCGGTCGTTGCAGCAGCGCCCCGAGCCGCCGTTTGCCAAGGCCCGATGGTCGCTCGCGAAGCCGACGAACGCCCGCTGGCCTCCCCGGCCGTGCGCAAGCATGCGCTGGACCTCGGCATCCAGTTGCGTCTGGTCCGTGGCACCGGCCCTGCCGGTCGCGTGTTGCACGAAGACCTCGACGCCTATCTGGCCCAGGGGCAGCAGCCGCAATCGACCGTGGCCGCCGCTTACGCCCAGCGTAATGACGAAGAGCAAATCCAGGTCATCGGCATGCGCCGCAAGATCGCCCAGCGCATGCAGGATGCCACTCAGCGTGCCGCTCACTTCAGTTATGTCGAAGAAATCGACGTCACCGCCGTTGAAGAACTGCGCGCGCACCTGAACGAAAAACACGGGGCGACCCGAGGCAAGCTGACATTGCTGCCGTTCCTGGTCCGCGCCCTGGTTGTCGCCCTGCGCGACTTCCCGCAGATCAATGCCCGTTACGACGACGAAGCCCAGGTCATCACCCGCCTCGGCGCCGTCCACGTGGGCATCGCCACGCAAGCCGACATCGGCTTGATGGTGCCGGTGGTGCGTCACGCCGAAGCCCGCAGCCTGTGGGATAACGCGGCCGAAATCGCCCGTTTGGCCACGGCCGCACGTAATGGCAAGGCCAGCCGCGATGAACTGTCCGGCTCGAGCATCACCCTGACCAGCCTCGGCGCGCTGGGCGGCATCGTCAGCACGCCGGTGCTGAACCTGCCGGAAGTGGCGATCGTCGGCGTCAACAAGATCGTCGAACGCCCGATGGTGGTCAAAGGCCAAATCGTGATTCGCAAGATGATGAACCTCTCCAGCTCCTTCGATCACCGCGTGGTCGATGGCATGGACGCGGCGCAATTCATCCAGGCCATCCGTGGTTTGCTCGAACATCCCGCCACCCTGTTTGTGGAGTAAGAGATGCAGACTTTGAACACCACTCTGCTGATCATCGGCGGCGGCCCTGGCGGTTATGTGACGGCGATCCGTGCCGGCCAGTTGGGCATCTCGACCATTCTGGTGGAAGGCGAATCGTTGGGCGGTACGTGCCTGAACATCGGCTGCATTCCGTCGAAGGCGTTGATTCATGTCGCTGAACAGTTCCACCAGACGCAACACCACAGCCAGCACTCTGCGCTGGGCATCAGCGTCTCCGCGCCAACCCTCGACATCGGCAAAAGCGTCGAGTGGAAGGACGGCATCGTTGATCGCCTGACCACCGGCGTCGCGGCGCTGTTGAAAAAGAACAAAGTCCAGGTCATTCAAGGCTGGGCGAAAGTGATTGATGGCAAAACCGTGGAAGTAGGCGATACGCGAATCCAGTGCGAGCACCTGGTGCTGGCCACGGGCTCGAAAAGCGTGAACCTGCCGATGTTGCCGATTGGCGGACCGATCATCTCCTCCACCGAAGCCCTGGCCCCGACGTCCGTGCCGAAACGCCTGGTCGTGGTCGGTGGCGGTTACATCGGTCTGGAGCTCGGAATTGCCTATCGCAAACTCGGCGCTGACGTGAGCGTGGTCGAGGCGCAGGAGCGCATTCTGCCGGCCTACGATGCCGAACTGACCCAGCCGGTACACGACGAACTGAAAAAGCTCGGTGTAACGCTTTACTTGAAGAACAGCGTCCAAGGCTTTGATTCTTCTAGTAATACACTGCAAGTTTTGCAACCGGGTGGCGACACCCTGAACCTGGAAACGGATCAGGTGCTGGTGGCCGTCGGTCGCAAGCCGAATACCCAGGGCTGGAACCTTGAAGCGCTGAATCTGGACATGAATGGCTCGGCGATCAAGATCGACCACCGCTGCCAGACCAGTATGCGCAACGTGTACGCCATCGGCGACCTGAGCGGCGAACCGATGCTCGCGCACCGGGCCATGGCTCAGGGCGAGATGGTGGCCGAACTGATCAGCGGCAAATCCCGCGAGTTCAACCCGACCGCCATCGCTGCCGTGTGCTTCACCGACCCGGAACTGGTGGTGGTCGGCAAGACCCCGGACGACGTCAAGGCTGCCGGCCTGGACTGCATCGTTTCCAGTTTCCCGTTCGCGGCCAATGGCCGGGCGATGACGCTGGAATCGAAAAGCGGCTTCGTGCGCGTCGTGGCACGCCGTGACAATCATGTGATTGTTGGCTGGCAAGCGGTGGGTGTGGGCGTTTCGGAGTTGTCGACGGCGTTTGGCCAGAGCCTGGAAATGGGCGCTCGGCTGGAAGACATTGCCGGCACGATTCATGCGCATCCGACGCTGGGCGAGGCGGTGCAAGAAGCCGCGCTGCGCGCTTTGGGGCATGCACTGCACCTGTGATTCAGAACATGGATGGCGGCATAGATGACCCCATCGCCAGCAGGCCAGCTCCCACATTTGCAATGCCTTCTCCTGTGGGGGCCAGCCTGCCAGCGATTTCTTGAGGTCAACTCGATTTATCTGTCTGTCATCCGATAGTCCGGGCTGCGAAACAGGCCCGTAATGAAGTATTGTTGTCCCCATCCAGAAAAACGTCAGAAGCCTTGAACCGTTTCGGCGGTTGTTAAGTGATAGAGGGTGTCATGGGTAACGAAAGCATCAATTGGGACAAGTTGGGTTTTGACTACATCAAGACAGACAAGCGCTATCTGTCGCACTGGCGTAATGGCGAGTGGGACACAGGCACCCTGACCGAAGACAACGTGCTGCACATCAGCGAAGGCTCCACTGCCCTTCACTATGGCCAGCAATGCTTCGAGGGCCTGAAGGCTTATCGTTGCAAGGACGGTTCGATCAACCTGTTCCGCCCGGATCAGAACGCCGCCCGCATGCAACGCAGCTGCGCCCGTCTGCTGATGCCGCAGGTGTCCACCGAGCAGTTCGTCGAAGCGTGCAAGGAAGTGGTCCGCGCCAACGAGCGTTTCATCCCGCCTTACGGCACCGGCGGCGCGCTGTACCTGCGTCCGTTCGTAATCGGCGTGGGTGACAACATCGGCGTGCGTACCGCCCCCGAGTTCATCTTCTCGATTTTCTGCATTCCGGTCGGCGCTTACTTCAAAGGTGGCCTGACCCCGCACAACTTCCTGATCTCCAGCTACGACCGCGCCGCTCCACAAGGCACCGGTGCAGCCAAGGTCGGTGGCAACTACGCGGCCAGCCTGATGCCAGGTTCCCAGGCCAAGAAAGCCCACTTCGCCGACTGCATCTACCTCGACCCGATGACTCACACCAAAATCGAAGAAGTCGGCTCGGCCAACTTCTTCGGGATCACCCACGACAACAAGTTCGTCACGCCGAACTCGCCGTCGGTCCTGCCAGGCATCACCCGTCTGTCGTTGATCGAGCTGGCCAAATCGCGTCTGGGCCTGGAAGTGGTTGAAGGTGACGTGTTCATCGACAAGCTGTCCGACTTCAAGGAAGCCGGCGCTTGCGGTACCGCTGCGGTGATCACACCGATCGGCGGCATCAGCTACAACGACCATCTGCATGTGTTCCACAGCGAAACCGAAGTCGGCCCCGTCACCCAGAAGCTCTACAAAGAGCTGACCGGTGTTCAAACCGGTGACGTCGAAGCGCCAGCGGGCTGGATCGTCAAGGTTTGATCTGACGCCAGCGGCATCGAAGCCCTCCATCGCTTTGGCGATGGGGGGCTTTTTTTATCAGCGCTGCCCGGCTTCTCCCCGCGCAATACGTTTACCGCCCCTGCCCTTGATTCCACTCGCCTGGCCGTCCTGTTGCTTGCCCGTGCGGGCCTGGGTGATCAGTCCCGGAATCAGCGCACCTTCCGGCAGGTTTTTCCAGAACCGGGCCGGCAAATGCCCTTGCATGACTTTCGGATTCAGGCGCGCCGGATTGAAGATGTGGCTGTAGTAGGTCAACCACATGTCGCTGTGCGGGTCGTCGACGTTTTGTGCCAGCTGCTGCCATTCAATTGGGCACTGGCGTTGGTGGATCAACTGCTCACCGTCGTAGTAGACCCCGTCCCTGGGCGTTGCAATCAACCAGCGATGCCGGCCCATGCGCCCGATAAAATGTTCACTGGCACTGTGCAGGATGTCGTGGGCGGGTTCATGCCAGGCAACGTATTGCGGGCCCTCACTTTCAGGCATTGCGACGAATCGTACGAATGCATGTAAGTGATGAGATTCACGCTGTACCTGTTTGATTCTTCTATGAAATTCACTGCCTAATTTGTCTCCCGCCAGCATGGCGGTGCGGTCACCATGACTGACCCGCCACAGCACTTCGTACAACAGACTCCAGCGCTGATCCCCCCGATAACGAGCGGCGCGCTCCAGGGTGTCCAACAGCGTTCGCGGTATTCGTGCGTGAAACGGCCCCTGGGTTTGAGGTGGCGCATCGTCGCTGGCGAACAGATCGCAGACGCCTTCACTGGCCCAACTCACCCGGCTCGGGTCCACCTCATGGCTGAGCAGCCAGCGCGCCTGCTGGCGCCAGAGGTCGAACAGGTCATCGCAATCGAGGCTGATCATCCCCATAACCCCATTTGTTGCGGCTGCGGCCGGTCGCGCAATTGCTGATACAACAAATGGCTGGTGACCTCCGCCTGCTGCGGGTGGTAATCGCTGGTGATGAAGAACGGTTTGGCCTTGGCCAGCACGCAACGCATTCGGGTCAGGTCTTCGTAGCGGATGCGGCGCTGACGGCGCAATTCCACCAGGCGCTCGGTAGTGCGAAGGCCAATACCGGGAATGCGTGCGATCAACGATGCCTCGGCGCGATTGAGGTCCAGTGGGAAGATCTCGCGGTTCTCCAATGCCCACGCCAGTTTCGGATCGATGTCGAGCGCCAGGTGCCCGGGCCCCTTGAACAGTTCGCCAGCGGTAAAGCCGTAGCTGCGCAACAGGAAGTCCGCCTGATACAAACGGTGCTCGCGCATCAATGGCGGCGCGGCCAGCGGCACGCTTTTCGGGCTGTTGGGGATCGGGCTGAACGCCGAGTAATAGACCCTTCGCAAACTGAAGTTGCCGTACAACGCCTGGGCGCTATGGAGAATGGTGCTGTCATCGGTGTCATCAGCACCGACGATCATCTGCGTGCTCTGCCCGGCCGGGGCAAATTTCGGTGCGCGGGGTTCGTTGAGTACGGTCTGGACACCGGTGTAGATGGTTTGCATCGCTTGCTTGATCGAGCCCAGCTGTTTCTCGGGGGCCAGGGTTTGCAGGCTGGCGTCGGTGGGCAGTTCAATGTTCACGCTCAAGCGATCGGCATAGCGCCCCGCTTCCTCGATCAGCGCCGGATCGGCTTCGGGAATGGTCTTGAGGTGGATGTAGCCCCGGAACTCGTGGTCTTCGCGCAGCAGTTTGGCCACGCGGATCAGTTGCTCCATGGTGTAGTCCGCCGAGCGAATGATCCCGGAACTGAGAAACAACCCACTGACGCAGTTGCGCCGGTAGAAATCCATGGTCAGCGTCACCACTTCTTCCGGCGTGAAGCGTGCGCGTGGCACGTCGCTGGAACGTCGATTGACGCAATACTGGCAGTCATAGAGACAGAAGTTGGTCAGCAGAACCTTCAGCAACGACACGCAGCGGCCGTCCGGCGTGTAGCTGTGGCAAATGCCCATGCCGTCGGTCGAGCCCAGGCCGCTCTTGCCCTCGGAACTACGCTTGGGCGCGCCACTGCTGGCGCAAGACGCGTCGTACTTGGCGGCGTCGGCGAGAATGCTGAGCTTGTCGATGAGTTCCATGGGGCACGCCTATTACTGTGTGGATATACAGTATAGGCTCGACCTTCAAGGCACAAGTCATCAGCGAACCCTTGGTCGGGTCAGATCACATCACGCGCAGGTTGCGGTGGGCGTTGTTCGCGGATGGGTTGCACGGTTGGCTGCGCCAGCGTCAGGTCGAATTGTGCACCCAATTCCTTGCGCCCCAGCGCCGTCAACGCCAGCGCCCTGCTGTCCAGATCCTGCGTCACCCATTTGCGCTTGATCGCGGTTTGCAGCAACGCCGCCCCCAGCGAACCTCCCAAATGTGGCCGACGCATGCTCCAGTCCAGGCATGGGCACGCGAAGCGGCGACGCAAGGTGTTCAGGTCATTGACTTCAATGCCCAACCTTTCCATCAACGCCTCGCCGCTGTCGCTCAGGCGATAAGCCTGCTCGTCAATTTCCAGCAACCAGCCTTTTTCCAGCATCCGGTCGTGCAGCAGCACCGCCAGCGTCCCGGCCATGTGGTCATAGCAAGTGCGGGCGAATTGCAGGCGATCCGGTGTACGCGAGTTGAAGGTCGGCGCAGTGTTCTGGCCGATCACCATCAGCGCTTCCAGCGCCTGGGCCACGCGCTTGTCGGCGAGGCTGTAATAACGATGGCGGCCCTGCACGTGCAAACGCAGCAGCGCCAGCTCCTTGAGCTTGGCCAGGTGAGCGCTGGCGGTGGAAGCGCTGACATCGGCAATCGCCGCCAGCTCAGTGCTGGTGCGGGCGTGGCCGTCCATCAGCGAACAGAGGATTTTCGTCCGGGCCGGTTCCGCGATGGCCGCGGCCACTTGAGAGACGCCGATGTCGTGTTGTTCAACGTTCATATTTCGCTCCCGGACGAATCAAGGCCGTTTCGAACTGGAGATAGTAGCAACACTTCTCCCACCACGAACAAGGCTGCGACCCATGGACCCGATCATCGCTGCGACTCATACCGATCCCTATCCCTATTACGCCCGGCTGCGCGCCGAGGGTGGGCTGGTGTTTCACCAAGGACTGAAATTGTGGGTGGCGAGCAGCGCCCAGGCCGTTGCGGCTGTGCTGGCGCACCGGGATTGCCATGTCCGACCGGCCGCTGAGCCGGTACCCAAAGGGATTGCCGACGGCATGGCCGGCAAGGTATTCGGGCAATTGATGCGGATGAATGAGGGCGAGCGCCAGCGTTGCCCGAGGTCGGCGATTGAGCCGGGGTTGGCGCTGATTGATGTGGACGAGGTCAACGCACTGGTGAGCGCGCGGTTGATCACGCCGGATGCCGACGGGTTGTATAACGCCATGTTCCGAGGGCCGGTTTGCGTGGTGGCGGCGCTGTTGGGGTTTTCACCGGCTCAGGGCCGGGCGATCAGTGAGCTGACGGCGGATTTCGTGGCATGTCTGTCGCCGCTCAGTGATCCGCTGCAATTGGAAACTGCCCACGCTGCCGCTGAGAAGTTAAGGGGGCATTTCGTTGAGTTGCTAAATGATCCGGGCAATAAAAGCTCACTGCTCGCCGGGATTCGGGCGCGCTTCGCGGGTGATCCTGAAATGTTGATTGCCAATCTGATCGGGCTGTTTTCCCAGACGTATGAAGCCACCGCCGGACTGATCGGCAACGCAATGTGGGCGTTGATTAAAAACCTGTCGCTGCTACGCGACTCGACACCCGTTGACGACTTGATCGCCGAAGTTCAGCGCTTCGACCCTTCGGTGCAGAACACCCGCCGGTTTGTCGCAGCACCGTGCGAAATCGAGGGTGTAAGTCTCAATGCCGGCGATGTGGTTCTGGTGCTGCTGGCTTCGGCCAATCGAGACCCCCAACTCAATGAGAGTCCCGACGCATTCATTCTGGATCGCCCGCAGCGGCGCAGTTTTACGTTTGGTGCGGGGCGGCATCAATGTCCGGGGCAACTGCTGGCGTTGGGGATTGCCAGTGCCACGTTGAGCGAAATTCTGCTGCATCCCCCTGCGCTGGATCGATTGGCCTGGAAGTACCGGCCTTCGCTGAACGGGCGTATTCCAGTCTTTAGCGAGTATTCCCCGTCGCCGCAATGAAGGTCATCGCCACCAAGTGTCATTTTGACTACCGCGCAGTCGTTACGACTACTTTTCAATGGAGTCAAAGTAACAACAGAGCCCCCACAACCCGCGTCCTGCCTGACATCCCGGACTGGCCCGTTTTTTGATCACACATTTACGCTTTCGATCAACCAACGATCGCCCCGTAAAAGACAGGCTGGATTATCAGGAAGAGGATTACTGCATGCTCAACGAATTTCACAATCGCTTGGCCGTCGTTACTGGCGCGAGTTCCGGCATCGGCCTGGCTGTTACCGAACAGCTATTGGAGCAAGGCGCTCGCGTATTGGCGATGTCACGCCAGATAGGTGGCCTGGGCGAATTGGCGGAACGCTACAAGGATCAACTCGCCTGGGTGGCCGGAGATATCACCCGCCAAGAGGACCTCGCCCGGCTGGGCACTCGCGCCGAAGCCTTGGGGCCAGTGGATTTCGTGGTGCCCAATGCCGGCATTGCGCAACTGGCCGGTGGCCTGGATGTAGCCGCCTTCGACCGACAGTGGGCGGTCAACGGCGCCGGTGCGCTGAACACCTTGGCCTGCCTGCGCAGCCACCTTGCGGCGACCGCGTCGGTGGTGTTCATCGGCACGTTCCTGGCCAACGTGACCTTTCCTGGTCTGGCCGCCTACATCGCCTCGAAAGCAGCGCTGATGGCGCACGTCCGGACCCTGGCCGTAGAATTGGCGCCTCACGGCGTCCGTATCAACACCGTATCGCCAGGCCCTACGGCTACCCCGATCTGGTCGACGCTTGGCTTGAAGCCTGCGGAACTGGGCGATGTCGCCAACTCGGTGAACCAGCGGCTGCTCGACGGAGAGTTTCTAAAACCGGGTGCCGTGGCAGACGTCATCCTGTTCCAATTGAGCCGTGGCGCACGTAGCGTGTACGGCCAGGATTGGGTGGTCGACAGCGGGTACACCCTGCGCTAGCCCCGCATTTGTCTGCGCTTCAGGACGCCACGATCACGCCAGTCGATCCGCGACAAACTCGACAAAGGCGTGCAACTTGGGCAACGATTTCCTGGAGCGCGGATACACCATCTGCACCGGTTTGGGCGGCGGTACGTAGGCGTCCATGATCCTCACCAGTTCACCTTTGGCCAACGCCGCCGACACCAGAAAATCGGGCTGCATCAAAATCCCCTCCCCGGCCACGGCCGCCTGCAACAACACCTGACCGTCATTGCTCTTCAACACGGCGCTTTCGGGCCAGGGCACTTCGCTGGAGCCGTTTCTCAGCGGCCAGGCAAACCGGTTGTTCCAGGACGTATGAGTGAGAATTCAGTGCCGGTGCAGGTCCTCGGGGGACTGCGGTTCCTGCCATCTTTCCAGATACCGGGGCGAAGCGCAGATCACCATGCGATACGGCGGCAACGGCGTGGCCAGCAGGTTGACGCCAATCAGCTCGGAAATCCTGAACGCCAGATCGAATGACGTCTCGTACAGATCGATCACTTCATTGCTCAAAATCAGCTCGACCTGGATCTGCGGATAACGCTGCATGAATTCGGACACCAGCGGCCCGACCAGGGAAACGCCGAGACTCATCGGCGCGGTGATGCGCAACAGGCCGCTAGGTTCCGGGCTGGACGCTTCCACCCGACTGAACGCGTAGTTCACTTGCTCCAGCGCCAGTTTGGCTTCTTCGTAAAACAGCCGCCCCTCGCCCGTGATGGATTGCCGACGCGTGGTGCGTTTAATCAGCTGGGTATTGAGGGTTTTCTCCAGCCCCTGAATATGCCGCCCGACCATCACCGCCGACATCCCGACTTCACTGGCCGCATCGGCGAAGCTGCCCGCCTCGACCACGGCGACGAAGACTTCCATTTGCCTGAGTTTGCTCATGTCCCTGCCTTGCATTCAATACATCAGGTTAAAGGAGTAATAACCGGCGATGCGTTTATCACCCGGGACTTTGTCCCTAGAGTCACTGCAATAAAGTGCATAACGAGGCGCCATTGATGCAAACCCTACTGGACATGTCACTGAGTTCTTTTGCGCGGGCAGACCTGTTGCAAGGCCCGACGCCGATTCAGCGCGCCGAACGCCTGGAACAGCTGCTGGGTTTGAAGGCACAAGGCATCGGCCTGTTTCTCAAGCGCGATGATCACATGTTGATCGGCGGTGGCGGCAACAAACTGCGCAAACTCGAATTCCACCTCGGCGCGGCGCTGGCGGCCGGGGTCGACACGGTCATCACCATCGGCGGTCTCCAGTCCAACCATGCACGGCTAACGGCCGCCGTGTGCGCCCGCCTGGGCATTGTCTGCGAATTAATCCTGACCCGCTCGGTGCCCAAAGCCGAAGTGGACTACGAGCTCAACGGCAACGTCCTGCTCGATCAGTTGTTCGGCGCCGACATACGGGTGCTTGCCGGCGGCAGCGACTCGCTTACCGAGGCCGAGAAACGCGCCGCCCACCTTCGGGAAGCCGGGCGCACAGTGTTGGTGATTCCAACGGGTGGCTCAACGCCGCTGGGCAGCCTCGGTTACGCACGCTGCGCTGCGGAGATCGCGCAGCAGGAAACGCAACTCGGCCTCACCTTCAACCAGGTGGTCGTGCCCAATGGCAGCGCCGGCACCCACGCCGGACTCGCCGCAGGGTTCCAGTTGCTGGGTCGGGGTACGTCGATGGTCAAATCGTATTCGGTCTTGTCTGATCGGGACACGTCAGCGGACAGAACCGTGCGACTGACTCAGGACGCACTGACGTTATTGGGCAGCAGCGCCGTCGTTGAGGCGTCAGAGATTGTGATTGATGGCAGTCAACTGGGCGAAGGTTACGGTCTGCCGACCCCCGCGATGCTCGACGCGGTGCGCCTGATGGCTCGCGCGGAAGGTCTGTTGATTGACCCCGTGTATTCCGGGAAAGCGTTTGCCGGGCTGTTGGGTGATATCAGGCAGGGACGTTTCCAGCGCGGTGACAATCTGCTGTTTGTGATGACCGGGGGAACGCCGGGGTTGTATGCGTATCGGGAGACGTTTCAGGTCTGATCCGAAAGGTTAACGGGAATCTGTGGTGAGGGTGCCTCTTCCCTCACCAATTTTGGAAAAAACGACCGAACATTCAGAAAAAACTTACATCCATTTAATGCCCATTGCTATAGCGTCCGCATCGTTTACAAAAGTTGAAACAAGGATGCTCATGGCTAGCAAGACAGACACACCTGCAGTTCAAAACCCACCGTCACGCGACGGGCACCCGGCTTGCAACAACCGCCAGGATCACTCGGGAATAGATCAGCAGGCCCACTACGTTTTCTGGATCAGTGGATTTTCAAAAGGTGATGATGAGGGTGACTTCTTAAGGTACGAACTGACCGTTCTACCTGAATTTGAAGCTGCAATATTGAATGTACTTGGCTGGAACAATCTTGATGAAAGCGCCTATGGGGATTGTTTACTGACCGCCGAGCAAATTATAAAAATCGCCATCGCCATTGATGTGCAGCTACCGACTGACCTGGACCTCTTCATAGGCGTGCGGGAATAGTGGGGAAAGCTGTTTGATTGCAGCGAGGGGCTTGCCTCCTCGCAGCACCAGCCATTTCAGCCCACGCGCCAATCAATCATCCCGCGTCAGCACTTCCAGCAATTCAATCTCGAAAATCAAATTCGAATTCGGCGTGATCGCGCCCATCGTCCGCTCGCCGTAGGCCAAATGCGCCGGCACCCACAATTTGCGCTTGCCGCCCACCTGCATGCCCAAAATTCCCTGATCCCAACCCTTGATCACCCTCCCTGTGCCAATCACACACTGAAAAGGTTTGCCACGGCTGTAGGACGAATCGAATTCGGTGCCGTCTTCCAGCCAGCCGCGGTATTGGGTGGTGATCAGTGCGCCTTTGACGGCGGCTTTGCCGTCGCCCACTTCAAGATCGATTATCTGCAATTCATCATTCATCACGTTCACTCTATTGTTCTCACACCCGACAGGGCCCAATGGGCGCCGTTTTCCCAGAAATGTGCGCCATTGGCAACCCATTCGGAACGGTTTTCGGCATTAACCTCAACTAAGATAAGCAACACCAAGACACTCGGATCAATATGACACGATGGCAACCCCTGAATGAATGACGTCTGGACCAGCGCAGCCATCGGCTCAGTGATGCTTGCCCTGATCATTGCGCTGATCTGCCGCGAGCGCTCGCTGCAAAAACAATTGACCGAGCAACGCGCGCTGATCGCCAGCCTGTCCGAAGGCCTGCACATTCGCCAGGACGGCGACGCCGAGCGTTTCAAGCGCAGCCAATACTTCGCCCGCATCGGCACCTGGGACTGGGATGTCGACACCGACAAGCTCTACTGGTCGGACGCGATCTACGGGATGTTCGGTTTCAAGATCGGCGAGGTCACACCCTCCTACGCACTGTTCTGCGCCTGCGTACACCCGGACGACCGGGCCAACGTTCGTGCCGGGGAATTGCGATGCCTGGAAACCGGTGAAAACCATGACGAGGAATACCGCGTGGTCTGGCCCGACGGCAGCATTCGCTGGCTGCGGGAAACCGGCAACGTGGTCAAGAACGACCATGACGCAACCATCAAGATGATGGGTGTGGTGCGCGACATCACCGAGGAAAAAGCCTCGGCCAGTTACCTGCAACACCTGGCCCATTACGACCCGTTGACCGGCCTGCCCAATCGCCTGGTGCTTGAAGAACGTCTGTGCGAAGCGCTCGAACAGGCACGGGTCAGCGCCACCCGGGTGGCATTAGTGTTTGTCGATCTCAACGGGTTCAAGGCGATCAACGACCACTACGGTCATGCGGCCGGCGACCGGGTCCTGATCACGACCGCTACGCGATTGAAGAAAATCCTGCGCTCGACCGACACCGTTGCCCGGATCGGCGGCGATGAATTCGTGGTCATTCTGCAAGGGTTGCCCCAAGGCGTCAGCCTGCAAGACGAGGCTCGCACCATCTGCCAGAAAATCTTCGTCGAACTGTCACCGCCCATCACCATCGGCAACGACCAACGCCACATCGGCACCAGCCTCGGGGTCGCGGTATTCCCGGACCATGCGCCGAGCATGGACCGGTTGATTCATATAGCGGACCTGGCGATGTATGAGGCGAAACGCAGCGGGAATAATCAGTATCGATTGGGCACTGAAAGCCCGGTGCGCGCTCACAGCGAGTAGCCGTTCGACCTAACGCTCAACCGGCGTAATGTCCACAATCGTGCCGTTGGTGATCATCACCATCATGTACTTGTCATTGATCTGCACCCACTGCGCCTGTTCCTTGGGTGCTTTCAGGCCTTTCGCCTTCCAGTTGCGCAGCGCTTTATCTGTGTGTTGATACATGTCCGGAGCGCGATCGCCGACCACCAGTTCGCGGGTGTTATTGACGCCGGGCTGGACGGTTTTTGCGGCGGGTTCATCCGCCTGAACGAGGGGGCTGATGCCGGCAACGCCAGCAGCGATAGCCAGGGCGGCGATGAGGGATTTGCTGTTCATGGGTGATCCTTGGTTGATGGCATACCCAACTCCGACTGTGTCCGCGGTGAATCATTCCGTTCGCACACATTGATCCGCTTCACGCATTAATGCATGCCAACAATGCACTTATCATATCGATCACCCTGCTCCACCATTCGCCTCAATAAGAACCGTGCACTGCGCCCAGGCAATGCACGTCATAAAAGCGGTGGAGTACAGGTCAATGACAACAGCAATCCCTTCCGGGCGCTCTCGCGCCGGAGCAATTTTCCGGGTCACTTCCGGCAACTTCCTAGAGCAGTTCGACTTCTTCCTTTTTGGCTTTTACGCCACGCAGATCGCCGCTGTCTTCTTTCCAGCCAGTAGCGAATTCGCCTCGCTGATGATGACCTTCGCGGTGTTTGGCGCAGGCTTCCTCATGCGTCCGTTGGGCGCGGTGGTGCTGGGTGCCTACATCGACGATGTGGGTCGGCGAAAAGGGTTGATTGTGACGCTGTCGATCATGGCCAGCGGCACGATATTGATTGTGTTGGTGCCCGGTTACGAATCCATCGGGCTGTTCGCACCGGCCATCGTCCTGATCGGCCGATTGCTGCAAGGCTTCTCGGCCGGTGCGGAAATGGGCGGGGTCTCGGTATACCTCTCGGAGATCGCCACGCCCGGCAACAAAGGCTTTTTCACCAGTTGGCAGTCGGCCAGTCAGCAAGTGGCAATTATTGTCGCAGCGGCATTGGGGTATGGACTGAATCAATGGATGGCGCCGGCCATGATTGCCGACTGGGGCTGGCGGATACCGTTTTTCGTTGGCTGCCTGATCGTGCCGTTCATTTTCTTTCTGCGGCGCAACCTGGAAGAAACCGAAGAATTCACCGCGCGCAAACACCGCCCGAGCATGGGCGATGTGTTCCGCACACTGGCGCAGAACTGGGTGATCGTCTTCGCCGGAATGATGATGGTCGCGCTGACCACGACCGCCTTTTACCTGATCACCGTGTACGCACCGACGTTCGGCAAAACCGTGCTGCACCTGAGCACGTCCGATGCGCTGCTGGTGACCTTGCTGGTGGGGGTGTCGAACTTCTTCTGGCTGCCCCTGGGCGGGGCCTTGTCCGATCGTATCGGACGACGTCCGGTGTTGATCGCCATGGCGTTGCTGACCCTTGCCACCGCGTATCCGGCGCTGACCTTCCTGGTCAACGCGCCGAGCTTCATGCACATGCTGCTGGTGTTGCTGTGGCTGTCGTTCATTTACGGTTTGTACAACGGCGCGATGATCGCTGCGCTGACGGAAATCATGCCGGTCGAGGTGCGGGTCGCCGGTTTCTCCCTGGCCTACAGCCTGGCCACGGCGGTATTCGGTGGTTTCACCCCGGCGATGTCGACCTTCCTGATTCAGTACACCGGCGACAAAGCCGCGCCCGGCTACTGGATGAGTTTCGCCGCGCTCTGCGCCTTGTGCGCGACGCTGTATCTCTACCGCCGCTCGACCGGTCGCCTGCAACCGGCGATGTCTTGAACCCGTCCTTTTCGAGAAGATGCCCATGAAGAAGCTATTTAACCTTGCAGCCCTGGCCTTGGCGGCCAGCCTTGGCCTGAGTGCTGTCGCCCAGGCCGAAGAGATTCGCGTGATGACCTCCGGTGGCTTTACCGCTGCCTACAAAATACTCGGCCCGAAGTTCGCAGCATCCACCGGTAACACGCTCGACACCGCCCTGGGGCCATCGATGGGCAAGGCACCGGAAGCGATCCCCAATCGCCTCGCTCGAGGTGAAAAGGCCGACGTGGTGATCATGGTCGGCTACGCCCTCGACGACCTGATCAAACAAGGCAAAGTGGACCCCGCTTCACGGGTGGAACTGGCAGATTCGCGGATCGGCCTGGTGGTGCGCGAAGGCGCGCCGAAGCCAGACATCAGCTCGGTGGACGGCTTGAAAAAGACCCTGCTTGATGCCCGGTCGGTGGCGTACTCCGACAGCGCCAGCGGCGTATACATCGAGAATCAACTGTTCAAGCGCCTGGGCATCGAAGATCAATTGAAACCTAAATCCACAATGATCCCGAAAATCCCGGTCGGCTCGGTGGTTGCCACGGGCGACTATCAGTTGGGATTCCAGCAAGTCAGTGAATTGCTGCCCGTGCCGGGGGTCAGTTTTGTAGCGAAGCTTCCGGAATCGGTGCAGTCGGTGACACGTTTTGCCGCCGGCATTCCAGTCGGCGCGCAACACCCCGCCGAAGCCAAGGCACTGCTCGACTATATGGCCTCTGCAGCCGCCCAGTCGGACGTGAAAGCAACCGGCCTGGATTCGGTCAGCCGCTGAGAACAGGTGGCTGCACTTTCATTTCCACCACTAGCCGTTCCAGCTCCAACGCCGCCGGGGTCAGGGTTCGCCCCCGGCGTTTGATCAGACCGACACTGCGCATCACTTGCGGATCGGTCAGCGGCACCCGTGTCAGGATCGGGTGATCGGCTGCCGGCATCGCCATCGACGGCACCGCGGCCACCCCTAATCCCGCCTCCACCAGCCCAATCATCGTCGTGACATGGCGGGTTTCGCAGATACTCGGCCGCTGCGGCACGATGCCGGTCAGTGCCTGGTCCAGCAAAAAACGATTGCCGGACGTCTTGTCCAGCGAGATGTAATCCTGCTGATAAAACTCATCCCAGGTCACGCTGCTACGGCCGGCCAACGGATGATCGCGCCGACAGGCCACCACGTAACTTTCTTGCACCAGCGGCTCGAACTCGACCTCGGCCTCCAGCGCGCCCATGAAACTCAGACCGAAATCCGCCTCACCGTTGACCACTGCGCTGAGCACGTCATGCGCGCTGGAGTCGAGTACCTTGACTTTGATCCGAGGGAATTGCCGGTGGTAATGGGCAATCACGCGCGGCATGAAGTAATAAGCCGCCGAGGGTACACAGGCGACCGTGACATGGCCGAGCCGGGTTGAAGCCACTTCACTGATGCCCAGCAACGCGACGTCGAGGTCATCGAGCAATCGCTCGACACTCGGCATAAACCCACGGCCGGCCTGGGTCAGGCTGACCTTGCGGGTGGTGCGCTCGAACAAGCGAACACCGAGGGCATCTTCGAGTTTTTCAATTCGCCGGCTCAGTGCTGGCTGGGAAATGCGCACGGTATCGGCCGCCTTGCGAAAGCTGCCCTGCTCGACCACGGCACGGAAGGCTTGCAGATCGTTGAGGTCGAAATTGATCGCCATGGTGTGCACTCGAGGGACGGACAGATTGATCAGCTTATCCTATGAATGTAACCAATTGATGCAAGTTGTAACAGCATGACTCCCGCTCTTTGCTGACGTGTGAAGTCCCAACCTTTATCCTGTCGCCCCCGCCGTACCGAGTAGCTGGAGTTTTGTCATGCCCCATGAAGGCAACCTTTTACAAGCCGCCGTTGTGTTCCTGTTCGCCGCGGTGCTCACCGTGCCCTTGGCCAAACGCCTGCAATTGGGGGCTGTGCTGGGTTATCTGTTTGCCGGTGTCATCATCGGTCCATCTGTGCTGGGATTAATCGGCAATCCACAAAGCGTCAGTCACATCTCCGAACTCGGCGTGGTGCTGCTGCTGTTCATCATCGGCCTGGAATTGTCGCCGCGTCGCTTGTGGGTGATGCGTAAATCGGTCTTTGGCGTGGGCCTGGCACAGGTGCTGTTGACCGGTTCGGTGATCGGCGTGCTGGCGCTGTTTGTCTTTGGCCAGCCGTTGAACAGCGCCATCGTCCTCGGCTTGGGGTTGGCGTTGTCATCTACCGCGTTTGGCCTGCAAAGCCTGGCCGAGCGCAAGGAACTGACCAGCCCTCACGGGCGTTTGGCGTTCGCGATTCTGCTGTTCCAGGACATTGCCGCGATCCCCTTGATTGCCATGGTGCCGCTGCTGGCGGGCGGTGATCACACCACCACGGCGACTGAGGATTTGAATCACGGTTTGCGGGTGTTGGGCAGCATCGCGGTGGTGGTGATCGGCGGGCGGTATCTGCTGCGTCCGGTGTTTCGCGTGGTGGCCAAGACCGGTTTGCCCGAGGTGTCTACCGCCACCGCGTTGCTGGTGGTGATCGGCACGGCGTGGCTGATGGACCTGGTCGGCGTGTCGATGGCGCTTGGGGCGTTCCTCGCCGGGTTGCTGCTGGCGGACTCTGAATACCGTCACGAACTGGAAGCGCAGATCGAACCGTTCAAGGGCCTGTTGCTGGGCCTGTTTTTCATCAGCGTCGGCATGGGCGCCAACCTGAGCCTGCTGCTCAGCGCGCCAATCACGGTGTTGGGCCTGACCCTGTTGCTGATCGCAATCAAACTGCCGCTGCTGTTTGTGGTGGGCCGATTGGCCGGCGGCTTGGGCAGGGTCAGTGCGATTCGCCTCGGCATCGTGCTCGCTGCCGGTGGTGAATTCGCGTTTGTGGTGTTCAAGATTGGCCGCGACCAGGGGTTGTTCGAGGCGCGTCTGTACGACTTGCTGGTGCTGACGATCACCCTGTCCATGGCGGTCACGCCGCTGCTGTTGCTGCTGTGCGCCCGCCTGTATTCGCCGAAGGTGCAGCCTGTGGTGGTGCCGGAGAAATTCCGCGACATCGACACCGACGCACCGCGTGTGGTGATCGCCGGCATGGGCCGGATGGGGCAGATCGTGGCGCGGATTCTGCGGGCACAAAACATCAAGTTCGTGGCGCTGGACACGTCCGTGGAAACCATCGAGCTGTCCCGCAGCTTCGGCGGCGTGCCGGTGTTCTACGGCGACCCGATGCGCCCGGAAATCCTCAGCGCGGCCAAGGTCGAGCAGGCGGAGTACTTTGTCATCGCCACCGATGACCCGGACACCAACATCAAGACCGCCGAGGTGGTGCACAAGCTCTATCCGCACATCAAGATCATCGCCCGGGCCCGTAACCGTCAGCACGTGCACCGGCTGGTGGACCTGGGCGCCGAGGCGATTCGTGAAACCTATTATTCGAGCCTGGAAATGAGCCGTCGCACCCTGGTCGGACTGGGGCTGACCCAGGCGCAGGCCGATGCGCGGATCAAGCGCTTCAAGCATCACGATGAACAGGTGCTGGAGGCTCAGCATGCGGTTTATGACGATGCCGCGAAGGTGCTGCAGACCGCCCAGGAAGCTCGGGCGGAACTGGCGCGGTTGTTTGAGGCGGATCAGATGGAGGAGCGGGAAGCGGGCAAGGCTTGAGTCATTGGGTGAGTCTTATGCCGCTTTCGCGGGCAAGCCTCGCTCCTACAAGGACACCAGACCTGTAGGAGCGAGGCTTGCCCGCGAAGAACGATAACGCGGTGTAATGTCAGGCCAACTTCTTCAACCCAACGCGCTCCTCGGCAAACCGATCCGCCAAAAACGGTGTGATATCCAGCGGCAGCGGTTCGTTGTTAACCAGTTTATCCAGCAGCACCCCGGTAATCGCCGACGTCAGAATCCCCGTGCGGAAATGCCCACAGGCATTCAGATAACCCTCCACCCCGTTCATCGGCCCGAGAATCGGCAACTCATCCGGCGACCCCGGCCGCAGCCCCGCCCAGGTCCGCTTGAGATTCACATCCGCCAGCTCGGGAAGACAGCGCACCGCCCCCTGCACCAGCCCGGCAATTTCCGGGTAGGTGGTGGTCACGTCGAAGCCTTTATCCTCCGTCGTGCTGCCAATCAGGATCTCGCCGTTGTCTTTCTGCGCCACATAACAATCGCTGGTGGTCAGGCAACCGTTGAGGATTTTCGGCAGGCGTTCGGTCAGCAGAATCTGCCCCTTCACCGGTTTCACCGGAATCCGGATACCGGTGGCCTGCTCACTCAAATCCGCCGCCCAGGCACCCGCTGCGTTGATCAGCGTGCTGCAGTGAAACACTCCGGCTTCGGCCGTCTGCACACCGCTGACGCGAGAACCCTGGTGCAAAACCCCGGTGACGTTGGTGTTGAAATACAGGTCCACGCCGTTCTGTCGGGCACCTTCGGTGTAGGCATCGGCCAGTCGGAATGGACTGACTTGATGGTCGCAGAGAAATTCCAGCGCCCCGCTCGCCTCATGGCTGACACTCGGCTCGGCCGCGCGCAGCGCCGCCTGGTCGAGCCAGCGCACCTGATCGGCCAAATGGGGAATGCAGGCTACGATGTGTTCGGCGTAGAGTCGGTCTTCCTCGTCGTAGATCACGAATTTCAGGCCGGTCTTTTCGAACTTGAAATCCATCCCGTGACGGTCTTTCAACTCGCGGTGCAGTGCCGGGTACATCGCGTTGGACTGCAAGGCGAAATCGAAGAACGACTGCGGCAGGATGTGCGGCGTGCTGGAATCCACCACCACCGCCGAACCCTGGGCTTCACGCTTGCGGTTGGCTGACATCATGCGAAAGAAAATTACCCCGCAGCCCAGTCCTACCGACTCGCCAATCGCCCACAAGCCACCGGCTGACGCGCGGGTAGCGTTGCCCGGGCGCTTGCAGTCGATCAAGGCGACTTTGAGGTTTTTGCGCTTGGATAACTGATAGGCGCAGGACGCCCCGATCACACCGCCACCAGCGATGACCACGTCATAGGACTTACTCATGATTCGCGGCCTCCGTGCCGACTGAGTGGAACGCAGAAAAGGGAATCGGATCGATAGGGAAACGCGGCCGCAACCAACCCACGTCCTGCCGACCGGTGACTTCGCGCAACCGGTCGGTGCAATAGCCGACGCACATCCGCCCCTGACAATCGCCCATGCTCACTCGGGTGCGCATTTTCAGGCTGGCCAGGTCTTGCACGCCTTGCTCCAGTGCCCGGTCGATGTCGGCGCGGGTCGCGTGTTCGCAACGGCAAATCACCGTATCGGCGGCCGGCAGCGCGGTTTGCCCGGCGCCGCGCTCGGTGTATCGGTCGACCGCCGCGCGAAAGCGCACGATGGCCTTGAGTTTCGACAAATAGCGATTGCGCCGTACCAGGGCCAGTTCCGCGTCCAGCACGTCCCGTTGCAGCAGGATCGATGTGGCCGCAATCCGTCCCGCGAGCATCGCCGCTTCGCCACCGCGAATGCCGCCCATGTCACCGGCCAGGTGCACGTGAGGCTCGCTGCTTTGCTGCCAGATATTGGCACTGGCACGCAGATAACCGTCGTCGCTGTACCCGTGGTTCAGACCCATCTGCTGACTGAGTTGGGTGCGCGGGATAAAACCGTAGCCAACCGCCAGCGTTTGCGCAGCAATCTGCTCGGCACGGGTCAGGTCCGGCACCCAGGTGCTGGAATATGGCGCCACGGTCACGGCATTCAGCTCTCCTTCGCCCTGCGCCGCCACCACGCCCCAGCCGTAATGCATGGGGATGCCATGCAGCTTGAGGAACGCGAGCATGCTCAAGCCATCGAGGAACAACTGCGGCTTGTTCAGCAGTGACAGGCTTTCCCGAGCGATCTTGCCGAACGCGCTGGCCTCGTAAACACCCGCGACGGTCACACCGCACGCGTGCAGCTGACAGGCCACCAACGGCAATAAAGGGCCGGTGCCGGCAATCACCACGGGGCCTTGAGGCTTGACCACCCCGCTCTTGATCTGCAATTGCAGGCCGCCCAGCAGGATCACCCCGGGCAAGGTCCAGCCAGGGAACGGCACGCTGCGTTCATGGCAACCGGCGGCGAGCAGCAATTGCGGGTAGTCGACTTTCTGTAACTGCTCCTCGCTGTCCAGCACCACCAACGCGCGCGTGCCTTCGGCACCGATCACGCGGTGATTCAGGCGCACCTCCATCAGCGCTGCGTGCGCCTGGAACTCGCCATGCAAGGTGGCCAGCGCCTCCGAGTACCGCGGCCCCAGATAGTCCAGTTGCACGCCATCGCGCAACGGTCCGCGATAGACCACCCCGCCCAGCCGCGAAGCTTCTTCAAGCAACGTGCAACGCACGCCGTGCCGGGCCAGTTCAATGGCCGCCGCCATCCCTGCCGGCCCACCGCCGACGATCACTGGAAGCAGGCTCATACACCCTCCTGCTCAACGATGCGGTTGACTTGGGTTTCGACCCGCATGCCGTCACGCACCACGGTCTGACAGGCGCGACGTTTGTGCCGACCATTGATTTTCACCAGGCAGCATTGGCACACGCCCATGCCGCAATAGGCGCCGCTGATTTGGTCGTGATCGTTACGGGCCACCTGGCGCAGGCCAAGGGATTGAATGACCGAGAGGACGGTTTCACCGAGGGCGGCGCTGACCGGTTGGCCGTTGATATGCACAGTCATATCCGCGCGCGGTAGCGGCTGGATATCAAACATTCTGTCTAGGCGAGGCATTGCGATGTTCTTCCATGAGAGTTCAGGTGAGGTTCCACAGCTCCTTGCTGCACTAAACCTTGCGGGCCAACGACTCGGTAAAAGGCTCGCACCGGTACTTCGACAGCGCAACAGGGTGCGCGTCAAAGCAATGTAGTCGAAGCCACAGAAGGGGCTTGGATCTTTTACGGTAGGAGATATCGCAGAAGAGAATATTGATCCAGGCCAGTGAAAGACTCCGCCCCCCCAGCCTGCCGATCAGTTAGAGAAAACGTACTGACCCTTGACCTTTTTCGATCCCACGAAGCCCAGGTCCGGGAACAACAGGTTTTTTACCAAGGCGACGAAGAACACCATGCCCAGGGTGATAACGACGCCGACCACGGTCATCACCGGGTCTTCTTCATATCCCTTGAACATCCGCGAAATCTGGCTGACGGTCAGAATCACGTAAATGGTGTAGGCCTGTGCCACGTTTTTGTAGAAGCCCCAGGCAAACGCCAGCGGTACCAACACCGCAAACAGGGTGAAAAACACGACCGCACCAGAACCGATCATCGCGCCCAGGTAAAACCCGGACACCGCACCCAGCAAGGCCTGTACGCAGGTCAGCGCGATCAGAAGGGTGACCTTGCGTGAATGCTTTTCCCGCAGTGCCGGATCGGGCCGGGCGCCAATCCAGTAAGCCAGCACCCGATCCTTGACCGCCCCACCGGAGAACGCCTTGAACGTCTCGGTTTTGGAGCGCCCGGCGTCGAGCATCGCCACCAGTTGCCGCTTGATTTCCTTTTTGTCCAACGTACTTCTCCCCTTCTTGAGTCAATGCAAAATAAAGGTGGGAGCGAGCCTGCTCGCGAAAGCGGTGCATCAGGCGACATCCTCATCGACTGAAAGTCCGCTATCGCGAGCAGGCTCGCTCCCACAGTGGGGCATCTTCGCTTTATTGGCCGCCAGAAAGCAAAACGCCGCTTCCACCCGAGGCGGAAGCGGCAGAGGCATGAGCCTCAGTCAATCAATGCATGAACAGGGCGATCAGGATGATGATCGGGATGGGCACGCCAAGAAAAAACAGTAGTAATGAGCGCATGGTAATTCTCCTGGGTTAGCGAACAGGTGGCACGGAAGTGGTGGTCACGTAGGTGTCGGTTTCCAGATACACCACGGCATCCCGACGACGGCCGCCGAAGGTCGCGGCAAGGCTGGCAAAAAACGCACCGATCAGCAGTGCAATGAACATCCACAGCGAGGTCCAGGCAGCGACTTTGGCGGCAGTGTCAGCCGCTTGTTGCGCAGCGAGCTTGGCGTCGGCCACGGCTTTCTGGGTGCGGGCGTAGACTTCATCGACACGGCGTTCGGCATCGGCCTGGGTCAGGTTGGTGCGCTGGGCGACCAATTGCGCCAGGTAAGTCCGGTCTTCGGCGGACAGCTGACCGTCATTGCTCAGGGAGCGAACGAAGATGCGAGTCACGGTGCTGCGGGCGGCGTCATCGCTGACGGCAGCCGGACGATCATCGCGGAACAGACTGTCAACGAAATAGCCGTACTGGTCACTGTCGGTATTACCCGCCGCGGTGCCCGCCGCCTGAGTCGCAACGCTGGCAGCGCCACCGACCACACTCGCCCCGGCTTGCACGCCGCCGCTGACAATGCTGCTGACCGAACCGACGACCAGTGTCGCGGTGACCAGCGTGGCCACGCACCAGGCCAGGAAGCCATGGGCTGTGTCACGGAAATAGACTTCATCGCCGTGCATGTTGGCCCACTTCACCCGCAAGCGACCGGCAATATAGCCACCGAGTCCGGATGCGACGATTTGCGTAGCGGCCAGCCAGATGATCGTCGAGATCCCCAGGCCTTTGGCACTCACGCCTTCATTGGCCCAGGGTGAAACAGCCGAGAATCCCAGACCAAATCCCAGCAGCACCAGAATCAGCGACAACGCCGCCGCTGCAGCGGCACCGGCAAAGATCGCGCCCCAGGACACACCCGATAGCGTGCTTGATTCTTCGTAGGCGGGATAGAAACCATCAGAGGATCTATTCATTGTTTTATCGCTCCAGGCAGAAAGATGGTGTTACAACTCTTCGAAGAAGGAAGTGCAGTCACCGTGCCAGTCGCCAACTTTAAATAAATCGTTTTATTTCAATGATTTATAAATTTTGAACTTCCAATCCCGTTGCATTTTGCAAGGATGGCTGGATAGCAGCGGGTTTTATGCATTGATCAAAAGCGAGCTCGCATGAAGTTTTATTTAGAAAGCCGGCGGTCATTTCTTGGCAAAATGCCGCTCTATGTTGAGCACCTCTAATCAGGCAGGCCCCATGACCCGCATCTTGACCATCGAAGACGACGCCGTGACCGCCCGGGAAATCGTCGCCGAACTCAGTAGCCACGGCCTCGACGTCGATTGGGTCAACAACGGCCGCGAAGGCCTGGAACGTGCGGTCAGCGGCAACTACGACCTGATCACCCTCGACCGCATGTTGCCGGAGCTCGATGGCCTGGCCATTGTCACCACGCTGCGGACCATGGGCGTGGCCACGCCGATCCTGATGATCAGCGCCCTCTCCGACGTCGATGAACGAGTGCGCGGCTTGCGCGCCGGCGGGGACGATTACCTGACCAAGCCGTTTGCCACCGATGAAATGGCCGCCCGGGTTGAAGTCCTGTTGCGTCGCCAGAACACGGTCACGGCCCAGGCAACCACGCTGCGGGTGGCCGATCTTGAGCTGAACCTGATCAGCCACGAAGCCAGCCGCGACGATCAACTGCTGACGCTGTTGCCCACCGAGTACAAGTTGCTGGAATTCCTGATGCGCAACACCGGGCAGATTCTGTCGCGGATGATGATTTTCGAAGAAGTCTGGGGGTATCACTTCGACCCCGGCACCAACCTCATCGATGTGCACATCGGCCGGCTGCGCAAGAAGATCGACCCGCCTGGCAAAGTCCCACTGATTCGGACCGTGCGAGGCTCGGGTTATGTCATTGCTGAACCCCTCTAACGGCTGGCGCTCATCCAGCAGCCGCTTGCTCGCGCTCTACAGTTCACTGTTCGTGATCTGGAGCGGGATTCTGATGGGGGTCATGTACTACGAGGTGTCCGCGTACCTGGACAATCTGGCCAAACACTCGCTGATGCAGCGCCAGCACCTGTTTTCGCACTTTCAAGGCGAACAATTGGCCGACGCCCTCGCCGTCAGCATGACCTTCGACATTCGCGGCATCGACGCCTACGGCCTGTTCGATTCGCAGCACCGTTACCTCAGCGGTGCCCTGCGGCACATGCCCGAAGGCTTGCCGCTGGATGGCAAGATCCACATGCTCGGCGACTGCGCCGAGTCTGACGACCCCAGCCTGCCCACCGACAGTTGCGACGCGGTCGCGACCCAGACCAAGGACGGTCGCTGGCTGGTGCTGGTTCGCGATAACGGTTCGTTGTTTGCCGTGACCCGGATCATTCTGCACGCGTTGCTCTGGGGCGTGACGCTGACCATTTTGCCCGGCATCGCCGGTTGGCACCTGTTGAGGCGGCGTCCGCTGCGGCGGATTCGTGCAATTCAGGCCAGCGCCGAGGCCATCGTCGCCGGCGACCTGACCCGGCGTTTGCCACTGTCCAATCGCCGCGATGAGCTGGACATGCTCGCGGCCATCGTCAACGCCATGCTCGAACGCATCGAACGCTTGATGAACGAGGTCAAGGGCGTGTGCGACAACATCGCCCATGACCTGCGCACACCGCTGACACGCTTGCGGGCGCAGCTGTATCGAATCCAGCAGCAGGCGGATGACGGCTCGACGCTGGCCGTGCAGCTGGACTCGGTGCTCGGTGAAGCCGATACCTTGATGGCGCGGTTTCGTGGATTGCTGCGGATTTCCGAACTGGAGGACCGCCAGCGGCGTTCCGGTTTTGTACAGCTGGATCCGGTGCCGTTGTTGCAGGAGCTGCATGATTTTTACCTGCCGCTGGCGGAGGAAGGCGAGCTGCTGTTCAAGCTGCAATTGCCTGCGTCACTGCCAATGTTGAACGGCGATCGGGCGCTGTTGTTTGAAGCCGTGGCGAACCTGCTGAGCAACTCGATCAAATTTACCCCGCCCGGTGGCGAGGTGATTTTGCGCGGGGTCAATGACGCTGGGCACACGCGAATCGAAGTGCTCGACTCAGGGCCGGGTATCCCGGAAAGCGAACGCGAAGCGGTGTTCCAGCGCTTTTACCGTGCCGAGAGTGGGAATCAGAAAAGCGGGTTCGGGTTGGGGCTTTCGATCGTCGCGGCGATTGTCAGCCTGCATGGGTTTGCGCTTGAAGTGGGCACCAGTGAACTGGGCGGTGCGCGGTTGGTGCTCGATTGCGGCCACGATCTGATTCCCCAGACCTGACCCGGTCTCCCTGAACGAACACATCCCCCTGTAGGAGTGAGCCTGCTCGCGATAGCGGTCTATCAGTCAATCTCTATGTTGAAGCTGAAGACGTCATCGCGAGCAGGCTCACTCCTACAGGGGATTTATGGTGTTTTCAGGCTGGGTAGTTCGCCCGCAGGGCTTCAAGACCGCCCTGATAGATCCCGGCAAACAACGCCTCAACCTCTGTTTCACTGACACCGTCGGGCGTAAAGCGACCCGACCATGTCACCCGAGCCCCCTGCCCCTGAGCCTCGACCTTGATCGTCGCCAGGTACTCGGTCGCCGGAAACGGTGCATGCAAAATCGAGTAGCTGTAAGTCTTCCCGGTGTTATCAAACGTCTCCAACCGCTCAACTACCTTCGCCCCATCCGCCGTTTGCAGGCTGCGCACCCGCCCGCCTTCACTCAGTTCGCTTTTCGGGATAAACGGCAGCCAGTCCGGCAGCGTGTCGAAACCGCCAATCAATTGCCACACCTCATCGGCCGAAGCCGGAATGTCGATAAATGCTGATGCCTTTGCCATGTAATCCTCTCTCTCAATCAATAAATTCAGATGGCCATGCTGTCGACGACACCGCCGTCGACCCGCAATGCCGCGCCCGTCGTGGCCGAGGATAGCGGCGAGGCGATGTAGGCCACCAGGTTCGCGACTTCTTCGACATTCGCCACACGCTGGATGATCGAGGTCGGCCGGGCCTTGCGCACAAACGCATCGGCTTCTTCCCGGACACTACGCCCCGATTCGGCGGTTGCCTCCTTGAGCATCTGCTCCAGGCCATCGGTCAATGTCGGGCCGGGCAGGATCGCATTGACCGTCACGCCAGTGCCCGCCAGCCGCTTGGCCAGGCCGTGGGACACCGCGAGGTTGGCGCTTTTGGTCACGCCATAATTAAGCATGTCGGCGGGGATGGCGATCCCGGATTCCGAGGACAGGAAAATCACCCGGCCCCAGCCCTGCTTGACCATGTCCGGCACGTAATGCCGGGACAGGCGCACGCCGGAGATCACGTTAACCTCATAAAAGCGCGTCCACTCGCTGTCCGGCGTGTCGAAAAAATCCACCTCGTTGAAGATCCCGAGGTTGTTCACCAGGATGTCCGTGCGCGGTTCGGCGGCGAACAGCTTTTCGGCACCGTCGGCGGTGCCGAGGTCAGCGGTCAGGCCACGCAATTGCGCGCCCGGCACGCTCTGGCGAATGCTCGCCAGCGCCTGCTCGACCTTGGCCGTCTCGCGGCCGATCACCACCACTGTGGCGCCGGATTCGGCCAGCGCCTTGCTGATGCCCAGGCCAATGCCGGCGGTGCTGCCGCTGACAATGGCGAGTTTTCCAGTCAGATCGATTTTCATGCTCAAACTCCTCAGAGGGGCAATGGCGCGCGTTCGCTCACCAGTTTCGCGTCACGCATCGCCTGCCAGAATGCAGCGGGGATCACGGCCGACAGTGCCGCAACATCTTCGGCAATCCGGTCCGGACGGCTGGAGCCCGGAATCACCGCAGCCACGGCAGGGTTAGCCAGTGAGAACTGCAGCGCAGCGGCCTTGATGTCGACACCGTGGGCCGCCGCGATGCGTTTGATCTGCTCCACTTTGTCGACGATCGCCGGGCTGGCTTTCTGGTATTCGAAATGGGTTCCACCGGCCAGAATGCCCGAGCTGTAGGGGCCGCCGACCACGATTTCGACGTTCTGCGCCAAGGCCGCGTCCATCAGACGTTGCAAGGCCCGGTCGTGGTCGAGAAGAGTGTAGCGACCCGCCAGCAGAAAACCGTCCGGTTGGGCTTCGGTCAGATCAAGGGTCAGCTCGCAAGGTTCGACCTTGTTCACGCCCAGGCCCCAACCCTTGATCACGCCTTCTTCACGCAAACGAGTCAGCACTTTGAACGCGCCGGTGCGGGCCTGGTTGAAGTATTCCAGCCACTGGTCGCCGTAAAAATCCTGGGCGATGTCATGCACCCAGACGATGTCCAGGCGATCGGTTTGCAGGCGCTTGAGGCTGTCTTCGATGGAGCGCATTGTGGCGTCGGCGCTGTAGTCGTTGACGATTTTGTTCGGGCGGCCGTGTTCGAACACCCCGCTCTTTTCGCCCAAGTCACGGGCCGATGCATCTTCGACTTCATCGAGGATGACCCGGCCGACTTTGCTGCTCAGCACGTAGTCGTCGCGGTTGTATTGGGCCAGTGCAGCACCCAGGCGAATCTCCGACAGGCCCGAACCGTAAAACGGCGCGGTGTCGAAGTAGCGAACGCCGGCATCCCAGGCCGCGTGAACGGTGGCCTGCGCCTCGTCTTCAGGAATGGCGCGGAACATGTTGCCCAACGGGGCCGTGCCGAAACCCAGCGCGCCGGGCAGTTTGTCTTTCAAGCTCATGGTTCAAATCCTCGTCAGTTTCAGAGGTCAGCTGAGTGACCGTTGGGCAGATCCTAGATTGCGATGATCGGACCGTCCAAGACATAATGCGCAGCACTTGAGTCCCTATAGGTCTTACATGATCGACATCCGCCAATTGCGCTACTTCGTCGCCGTCGCCGAAGAAGAACACGTCGGTCGCGCCGCCGAACGCTTGCACATCTCCCAATCACCCTTGAGCCGGCAGATCGCCCAGCTTGAAGAACGCCTGGGCCTGACCCTGTTCGAGCGCAGCCAGCAGCGCATCCGCCTGACCCGCGACGGCCAGACCTTCCTCGCCGAAACCCGCGCCCTCCTGACCCATGCCAGCCGCCTCGAATCCCTGGGCAAACGCCTCGGTCGCGGCGAAGAAGGCGGCCTGTGCATCGGCTATATCGAAAACGCCATGCACGCTGGCGTGCTGCCCAATGCCCTGCGGGTGCTGCGCGTCGACCGGCCGAACGTGCACGTTGCGTTGTACAACCTGAGTTCCGCCGAACAACTCGAAGGCCTGCGCCAGCGTAGTCTGGATATCGCCCTGGTCAGTGAACCGCCCGTCGCCGACGACCCGGACCTGCTGGGGTTTCAAGTGCTGGACGACCCGATGCTACTGGCCCTGCCCGAACACCATCCCCTCGCCCACCAGGCCACACTGACCCCGGCCGACCTGGCCAATCAGGAATGGATCGGCGTGCAACACCGACAGAACTGCGCCAGCCGCGAAGACTTCGTCAGCGCCTGCATCCGCGCCGGTTTCACCCCGGACATCCGCATGGAAGCCACCGAGCCCTTCACTGCGCTGGGGCTGGTGGCGTCGGGGCTGGGCATTGCGATGATTCAGAAAGGCTTGAGCCGCAATGCGCCGCCGGGTGTGGTGCTGCGGGAAGTGCCGTGGATTTCGTTTACCACGCCCTTGTGGGCGGCGTGGCACCGGATCAATTTGCGGCCGCTGGTGGAGACGTTCAGGAAGGTGCTGACCGAGCCGGGCCCGCATTGATCGTTCCCGCGTCGAGGCGTCGAACCGTCCGCGTGGGAATGCAGCCCGGGACGCTCTGCGTCCCTTTCAAACGCGGGAACGCGGAGCGTCCCTGGAGGTATTCCCACGCAGAGCATGGGAACGATCAAAAATATGTGTCGGGGCGGCTGGCCTCATCGCGAGCAGGCTCGCGCCTACATCTGGAACGCATACCCCTGTGGGAGCGAGCCTGCTCGCGATGAGGCCGGCCCAAATACCGCAGAACCAACAGATGAGATTTGCTCAATCGGCCCTGCGGTTTTTTGCTTTGACCCACAGATGGAGTGCCGGTGACCTCTCAATCTGTGCAACCCACAAAGCTGGGTGGATGAATTGATGCTGTCGCGCGCGTCTGTTTAAGCCTGAAACGGCGTCTGTTTAAAAACTCTCGCAGATACGTCCTGAAAGCTACAAAACCTTGCGCCGTTGCCTACGGCTGCGCCAGAATCCGCCGGCTTGTGCGCCTTGGGGCCGCTCGGTAACTTGATTCCCGTCACTGCTCATCAGTGATCGGGTTTAGTCGCCCGTGGTTTCTAGCGTGCACAAACGCTATCAGTCAGGCATTTTCTGCCTGCACTCGATGGTAGCTGTGCGCAGGGCGCCCTCGGGCGCGCCGGTTGCTAGATCCCCGGTCGACTAACCTGCGTATAGCTGCCTCCCTCTCGTTTAGTCGCAAGATGGGTGGCGCTCCTTATCAGGATCTAGCTTATGTTCAAAGTAACGCCCAACCCACCGGACACCGATCCGGTCTCCCCCTACGAACCCGATTCAAAAAAGCTCAACGAAGCCGCCGAGCGCGCCCTCGACTTCCACTTCCCATCGAACGCCGACATCAAAGCCACCCCACGCACACGCAGCACTCTGTTCTCCGTAGACCCCGAGGCCACGGCCGAAACCCTGGCGGTTTATCTGGTCGAAATACTCGCCTCGGTCGACGTGATGGTCCATCAGTTGGTGGATCACCTGGAGGGAGAGACGCGCTACGCCCTGCTGGGGATTTCCAACAGCATCATGATGGCGGAGATCACGGCGAACCGGGTGTTGGATAAGATCGATCTGCCCATATAAGTGCCGCTCTGCGGTGAGTGAATAACTGACGTTGAATTGTGCAGCGGTCCCATTTTCCTGGGGCCGCTTCGCGGCACAGCGGACAGATAAATAGATCTGTCCCCTTTTTAATGTAGTCAATCGATCCGTCCCTTAAACACTCACTCCACGCGAAACTGCACTTACCTGATAGGAAACCTGACCGACCAACTGGTCTTGCACTGCACTGCTGTCGCCTCCTTGTCCCGGGTTACCCCAGGTTACAACGCGACCATCGGAGGTCAGGGCGGCGAACGCCTCGTAGCTGGAGTATAAGGCTTGTACATTGATCAGTTGGTCCTCAACCGCTGACGTATCCCCCCCCATACCCGGCTTGCCCCAAGCTACGACGGTACCATTCTTACGCAAGGCTGCGAACGCTTCCCCCGTGCCGGCCACTTGCACAATGTCGTTCAGCAGCGCGATGTCGGCAGGCACCCCGCCGCCCATTTTTCCGTCTCCCCACGCCACTACATGGCCGTTGGCACGACGAGCAGCGAATGCTGATGCTGTCGAGCTCACGTCGACAATATCCTTCAATTCCGCGAACTCTGGGCTGATAGTGCCACCACTTGATGGTTGGCCCCAAGCCACCCATTGGCCTGTAGCGCGCTTCGCTATAAACGCGTCATCATTACAACGCAGCTCGATGATATCGTTCAATGCAGCAATCGGTGCTGGCAGGTCTCCACCAAACTCGCCCCTGCCCCAAGCGACGAGACGGCCGTTGGCGCGAAGGGCCGCAAAGGCCTGATTGGCACCGACGATCATGTTGATATCGGTAAGCAGGGCAATGTCCGTCGGCAGGTTTCCACCCCGATGGGGATCCCCCCAAGCCACCACCTGCCCGGTGGTCCGTTGCGCGGCAAATGCGAAGCCACTGACAACGATCCGCACAATGTCCCTGAGTGCCGCGATTGCAGTAGGCACAGCGCCGCCCCCAATGTCATACCCCCAGGCAACCACCTGATTCGCATTCTTTAAACCGGCAAACGCCGCTGAGTTACCAACAACCCGAACAAAGTCCGAAGGCACAACACTGCCCATGTCCCCACCACTACTTGCGGCCCCCCACACCACCACCGCTCCATGGGTTCGGCGGGCAGCGTAAGCGGAGTAAGTGCTACTGACTTCAACAATGTCTTTCAGGGGGATAATGGCCGGGGGAATCGTCCCACCCCGATCAGCGTTGCCCCAAGCGATCACGTCACCCCCGTCACGATGCGCGACGAAGGAGTGTCCGTTGCCGATAATATTTGCCGGATTGAGGGTGATCTGTTTGTCGGAGGAACGAACCTGTAAAGGTTCCTGTGGCGTTGTATCGGTCCAGGTGGTGGCAGTTGTCCACTCAGTGTCTGTGGCATATTTCCACTGCGCCTCTATGGGTTGCTCGGTAGTGGCATCGAACGCGCTCAATACACGAGAAGCGCCTATATGCCCATACGAATGGCAATTGAAGCGCGCCCCCATGACCTTCAGGTTGCCTGAGCCAATCGCCTGGCCAACCCCAAATTCCAGCACATTCGAATAACTCGTCTCGTTCGTCGCCGCCCGCCAGATCCGGTAACTCACCGTCACCTTCTTGCCGCGATTCGGCTCGATGTGTTCGGCGACAAACGTGGCGTTGAGGGTGAAATTCACATCCTTGTCTTTGGACAGCCCGTTGAGGGTGACGGAGTCTTCCGTGGTACCCGTGACTTCACCCGTCCAGGTGTAGGTCACGATGTCACCGGATTGGGTCGGTTTGACGGTCGGCCTTGGCGCGGTCAGTTTGCCGATGCCGCCGGGCAGGTCCCCGGGCTCCAGCGCTCCGTCCTGTTCACCGAGGACGATGGGTTTGACCAGTTCGAGTTGCGGCTCGCCCACCTGTAGCAGCGCCGCATGCAGCGATTCGCGGCGGATGACTTCACCGTTCGGGCCTTCGCGGAGCAGGTAGTACGACAGCTCCAGCGTGCCGCCTTCCAGGGTTTTCAGGTGCCTGCCGTCCACCGCGATGAAGAAATCTTGCTGGGCTTCGATCTCTTCCCAGGTTGGAAAATACCAATCCAGCTCAGGGGTGTAGCTGCCGGTATCCGGGCGGGTGCCGGCCCAGATGAGGTCGATGGCCATGCCCTGCTGCATGATCGGATCGAACGGAATCCGCACGCGGGGGTAAGGCAGGTCCGGATCAATCGCGCCGTTTTGTTCATCTTCGGCCTTGGGCGCGGCCAGGTGTTTCGGTTCGCCGATGAAGGTGACAAATTGCCCCTTGGACGGCAGGGGGTCGGTCACGCCCGGGCGCTCTACGCGATAGGAAAAAGTCACCTGGGTTTTGGCCAGTTGGCGCACGTCGGCGTTGGACAGGATGACTTTGTAAGTATGCGGCAGGTTGTCGACCGTCTGGGCCGGCGCGATGACTTCCACGGCCTCGTTGTCCACGGTGGTGCCGCGCATCTTCAGGATGATGCGGTCGTCCTGCTCGAACGCCGGCGCTTTGGCCCAGACCTCGCCCGTGATGTCATCTTCGCCCAGCGCATCGAGGTCGAGAACGTTGTTCACGGCCTCCTGGACGACCGGTGCGTCCAGAAAATCGACGCCGGTCATGACCACCAGCCGCGTGGCCTTGCACCAGTCTTCCGAAAAATTGTGCACCACATCGCGCACGCGGAAGGTGACCGCCAGCCCGGAGATGTCGGTGTCGCCCGCGGCCAGGATGGTGGCTTCGTCGACGTGGATCACGATCGGGTGAGTGGCCGGGTCGCTGATCTGCTCGGCAGTCAGCGGCGCGGATTCCACGAGCACACCGCCCCAGCTCAGCACCATGACATCGCCCACCGCCGCATCCGGATAAGGCACGCCGGTCCCGGACTCGGCCCGAATGATGATGTCCACCCCGGCCGCGGCGATCTCCTTGTCGACGATGTTCTCGACGATGGCCGGATCGATGAACAGGTACAGGTTCGAGTGGCTGCCTTCTTCCGGGTTAAGGTCCTGGCCCGCAGGAATCTCCAGCTTGGCGTAGAGCTTGAGCGCCGGCGTAAACGTCTCGGCGCCCTGATTGAAACGGGTCACCCGGTACGCCAGCGTGTGCGCCCCGGTCAGCCAATGCCTGGGCTCGACCCACAAGGTCACTCGCTGACCGACTTCGGCGTCGTCGGTGATGATGTGCTGATTGACCACCTGGCCGTTGAACTGCAGCTCGACCTTGTCGCCTTTGCCCATGCTTGACCAGGCCGGGACGTAGACCTTGAGCCCGCTGATGGGGAAGTTGTCCAGGGCGGCGGCACGGTTGATTGCCCAGACGTCAGTGGAAGAGTCCAGTAGACGGGCACCGGGGATTTCTGGTTCACGCAGCAGCCTGGAAACGGGGTGACGGACGGGTTGCACGAGCATGGGGAGACTCCTGTCGAGGGGGGATGTGCGACGGAGTCATTTAAGGTGTTAGAAAGGGCGGTTGGCTACTGTCAGAAATAACAGGTTGGGTATGTTTCCAGATGAATGGCAGTCATCCCCTTGGGCAGTATCTATCCGGATTACGCGGCGCCAAACAGACAAATGACTATACCCCCCGCTCCTTACTGTCATCGACGGTCACCGTCGCATCGCTCGGGTTTGATGCTTTACTGAAAAGACCCTGAACCCCAGCGAGAACGCCGCAATGAACCGCAACGACCTGCGCCGCGTGGACATGAACCTGCTGGTGATTTTCGAAACGTTGATGTTCGAGAAGAACCTGACCCGGGCCGGGGAGAAACTGTTTCTCGGTCAGCCCGCTGTCAGTGCTTCGCTGGCCAAGTTGCGCGATCTGTTCGACGACCCGCTGCTGGTGCGCAACGGTCGGGTGTTGGAGCCGACCCAACGGGCGTTGGCGATTCTCAAGGAGTTGCAGCCGGCGATGGACACCATTTCCGGCGCGGTCAGCCGGGCCAAGGATTTCGACCCGTCCACCAGCCGCGATGTGTTCCGCATCGGCTTGTCCGACGACGCCGAGTTCGGTCTGTTTCCGCCGCTGCTCAAGCAAATACGCGAAGAGGCGCAGAACGTCGTGGTGGTGGTGCGAAGGGTGAATTACTTGCTGATGTCACCGATGCTCGCCTCCGGGGAGATTTCCGTCGGGATCAGTTACACCACGGAACTGCCGGCCAATGCCAAGCGCAAGAAATTGCGCGACCTGAGCGTGAAGATTCTGCGGGGCGACAACCGTCCCGGCCCCCTGACCCTGGATGAGTATTGCGAACGCCCTCATGCGCTGGTGTCTTTTTCCGGAGACTTGACCGGTGCTATCGACAACGATCTGGCGCGCATCGGCCGCTCGCGGCGGGTGGTGCTGGCGGTGCCGCAATTCGCCGGGTTGCGTGCCCTGCTGGCCGGCACCGACCTGCTGGCCACGGTGCCGGATTACGCGGCGTGTGCGCTGATCGAAGGCAGCAGCCAGCTGCGGGCCGACGACCCGCCGTTTGACATCGTGCTGTCCGAACTGTCCATGGTCTGGAACGGGGTCAACGATAACGACCCGGCAGAACGTTGGTTGCGTTCGCGAATTGCGCAACACATGTCGGCTGAGTTGCCGGTGCTTTGAGCGCGTTGAAAGCCGGGTCGGTCTCGCGCAGGAAGATCGGCAGGTCGGTCATCGGTGGCATCGCCGGGATGTCGAAATACATCTGGATCACCCAGCCGCGGTGGTAACTGGCGTGATTGACCACGTGCAGCAGCATCGCGCCGGCGCTCATGGTGCCGCTCTCGCCGGAGACGAACGTGAACTCGACCGGCTTATCCAGCGACCTCTCGGTCTGCCTTGCGCTCCAGTTGCAATACCAGTGATCGATGTCCTTTTGCGCCATGCGCAAATCAGCCAGGTCGGGATGGAGCAGATCGTGTGAGGTTTTGAAGCCGTGCCCTCGGCCTTCGAGGTGAGCCTGCCAGATGCAGTCCACGACATAGATATGATTCAGGGTGCCGATCATGTTCTTGAACACCGACACCCGCTCTTTGTTGACCTCCCCCGGCGGCAGCGCGGCCAGGCTGTCAAAGAGGCGCTCATCGGCCCATTGCTTGTAATCGGCAAGCATGCGGGCAGTGCGTATGTTGATCATCAGAGTTCTCCCATTACGATGGGCACACTGGCAAGCATAGACCGCTCGGCGGCTGGCAGCGCAGACGCTGATAACCGGCACCTCACCGCAACGCGACAGCTGCTACAGGGAATGCGGTGTCAGGCGTTGTACCACCCGATCAGCCAGCGCCAGGCAGCTGGTGAGGCCCGGCGATTCGATGCCGAACAGATTCACCAACCCCGGCACACCATGCTCGACCGGGCCACTGATGAGGAAGTCGGCGGCCGGTTCGGTCGGGCCGGAAATCTTCGGGCGGATGCCGCTGTAGGCGGGTTGCAGACTGTTATCGGCTAACGTCGGCCAGTAGCGGCGGATGGCCTGATAGAACCCGTCGACCCGGCGCGGATCGACGCGGTAATCGACATGGTCGACCCATTCGACGTCCGGCCCGAAACGCGCCTGCCCGCCAAGGTCGAGGGTCATGTGCACGCCCAGGCCGGCGCTCTCCGGTGCCGGATACACCAGATGCCGGAATGGCGCCCGGCCACTGAAACTGAAATAACTGCCCTTGCACAGGCGTGCCTCGGGAACGTATTGCGTCGGCAAGCCTTCGATCCGGCTCGCCACCTCCGGCGCGGACAAACCGGCGCAATTGATCAACTCGCGACAGGTCAAGGTCATCGGCTGTGCGCCGCCCATGTGCAATTCGAAACCTTGTTCGGTGCAACGGGCGGACACCAACGGCGTGTGCAAGGCAATCGAGGTGCCCGAGGCTTCGACGTCTGCCTGAAGCGCCAGCATCAGCGCATGGGAATCGACGATCCCGGTGGACGGCGACCAGAGCGCGGCGACGCAGGACAGCGCCGGTTCAAGCGACCGTGCCTGCCCGGCGTCCAGCCATTGCAAGTCATCGACGCCATTGCGCCGGCCCTGCTCCAGCAACCTCTGCAAGGCCGCGCACTGGCTGTCATCGGTGGCCACGATCAACTTGCCCAGGCGTTGGTAATCGACACCGCGCTCATCGCAAAAGGCGTACAGGCGATGCTTGCCCTCCACGCACAATTGCGCCTTCAGGCTGCCGCTCGGGTAATAGATGCCGGCGTGGATCACTTCTGAATTGCGCGAACTGATGCCCACACCAATCCCCTCGCCGGCTTCGATCAGGATCACTTCCCGCCCGCTGCGGGCCAGTGCCCTGGTCACCGCCAGGCCAACCACGCCGGCGCCGACCACCACGCATTCGATATCGACGCTCACCTGCCCTCCGCTCATGTCAAGCCAGCCCTCGTTCCCGATAATCGATCAGGCTGGAGAATATCGCCAGCAGCATGGCCATGACCACGAAGAAGATCAGCACCAGGAAATACGAGCCGGTGAACTGCACGATCAATCCGATCAGGATCGGCACGATAACCCCGGCCATGTTGCCGCAGAAGTTCATGGTGCCGGCCAGCACACCGGTTTTCGAGGTGCCGCCGAGGATCGACGGAATGCACCAGTACATGCCGCACCAGCGAATGAAAAACATCGCTACGCAGAGCAGACCGATGGCCTTGCCGGCTTCATTGGTATAGGCCACCGCCAGCATGCACAGGGCCGCGACCAGCGCCGAACCACTGAACATGCTGCGCATCACCAGGTTGGGCGAGGCGCCGCTGGTTTTCCATTTATCCCCCAGATAACCGCCCACCAGCTCGCCGACGAAACCGCACATGAAAATCAGGAAGGTCGCACCGCCCATGCTCGAAATGTTCAGGCCGTGGGTCTGGTGCAGGTAGCTCGGCATCCAGGTCAGCAAACCGTAGAACACGCTGAGAATGCAGCAGTAACCGGCGAACATCGCCAGCACCGAACGGTCCTTGAGCAGCTCTTTGAGGGAGATGCTGGTCACCGTGCCGGGTTGGCTGACTTTGCGATTGCCTTCGGTGATGTGCGCCAGTTCCGCCGCGTTGACACCGGGGTGTTCGCTGGGATGGTTGCGGATGTATTTCCACGCCAGTACACCGGCAAGCATGGTGCCGATACCGGCGATCACGAAGGCGATGCGCCAGGAATCGAACCAGCCGATCAGCCCGGCAATGATGATCGCGCCGAAAGCACTGCCCAGCGGTGCGCCGCCATCGACCAGCACCGCGCCGCGTCCGCGTTCGTTGGGGGTCAGCCAGGCGCCGTTGAGTTTGGCCCCGGCCGGCATGATCGGCGACTCGGCGATGCCCAGCCCCATGCGCGTAATCAACAGCGTGATCCAGTTATGCGCACCAGCAGCCAAGGCCTGGAAGGCGCCCCAGGCGACAGTCGCGATGACGATGACGCGACGGGTCTGAAAACGGTCCAGCAGCATGCCGCCGGGAATCTGCATCAATGCGTACGACCAGAAAAACGCACTGAGCATCAAGCCTTCTAGCGCGGGAGGGATCTGGAACTCACTGGAAATCAGCGGCAAGGCCACCGACAGCGAAGCGCGGTCGATGTAGTTGATGGCGGTCAGCAGCAACATGATGAGGAAGATCCGCCAGCGCACGCTGGTCGGACGCTCGGTGGCAGACGCGGCGGCGAGCCGCAGGGTTTCGGCACTCGGATTGTTCATGAGGGGCGCTCTTGTTGTTGTGGGTGCAAGCGGCCCAATACCCGCCTATTAACGCAAAACCTGTAGGAGCGAGGCTTGCCCGCGAAGGCGGAGTGTCAGTGGACATCATTGTTAATGACACATCGCCTTCGCGGGCAAGCCTCGCTCCTACTGGGTTTACATCTTGGCTGACGGGTATTGGGCAAGCACCCCAACTCTAATCACGCGTCCTCGGGCTGAATAATGAGGGGATCTGATTAGGGGATCACCAAACGTCATCCCCCGAAAAGATCAGAACGTCCCGGGGTAACTGCCGCCGTCCAGCAGCAGGTTTTGCCCGGTGAGGAAACCGGCATTGGCGCTGCAGATGAACGCGCAGTAGGCGCCGAACTCATCGGGTTGCCCGAAGCGCTGGGCCGGCACGTGCTTGCGCCGCTGTTCGCTGATGCTTTCGACGCTGGTGCCATTGGCCTCGGCGGCGGCGCTCAGGGTCTTGTGCAAACGCTCGGTCTCGAACGGTCCCGGCAGCAGATTGTTGATCGTCACGTTATGCCCGGCCAGCCGCGACTGGCGTGCAAGCCCGGCGATAAAACCGGTCAGGCCACTGCGTGCGCCGTTGGACAGTCCCAACACATCGATTGGCGCCTTCACCGCGCCGGAGGTGATGTTGACGATACGCCCGAAACCGCGCTCGGCCATGCCATCGACGCAGGCCTTGATCAGCTCGATGGGCGTGAGCATGTTGGCATCCAGCGCCTTCAGCCAGTCGTCGCGCTGCCAGTCACGGAAGTCACCCGGAGGCGGTCCGCCGGCGTTGTTGATCAGGATGTCCACCTGCGGACACGCCGCCAACACCTGGTCGCGCACTGCGGGCGTGCTGATGTCCCCGGCCACCGTGCGCACGTCGATGCCCGGCGCCAGGCTGCGCAATTCTGTAGCGGCAGCCTGCAAGGTTTCGTCACCCCGGGCGTTGATCACCAGGTTGACGCCCTCCTTCGCCAAGGCCCGCGCACAGGCCAGACCCAGGCCCTTGCTGGCGGCGCAGACGATGGCCCAGCGACCTGAAATACCCAAATCCATGACGATGCTCCTGACGGTTGGAAAACCTCACGTTACCACCAGGACCCGCCTCGCCGGGGGATGACAAAGGGTGATCGGCGGATCAGACCTTTTCATTATCAGCCGCCTCCCACGCTTATTACTGTCTGCGGACCAATAAGAACCGGAGAAACCCATGAACCCGTTCCAGTTTTATTTCCCCACCACTTTGAAAAGCGGCAACGGCCTGGTGCGTCAGGCCGGTGCATTGCTCAAGCCCCATGTTCGGAAAAAACTGCTGGTGGTCACTGACGCAGGGCTGATGGCGTCGGGCGTGATGGAAGGTTTTTTCGCCTCCCTGGCCGAGAGTGACATCGGCTATGAAGTGTTTTCCGGCGTCGAACCGAACCCCACCACCGACGTGCTGGAACGAGCCGTGGCCTTCCTGAAAAACCACGACTGTGACTCGGTGATCGGCGTCGGTGGCGGCAGCAGCATCGACACCGCCAAGGGCGTGGCAGCCATGGCCACCAACCCCGGCAACATCCTCGACTACGAGGGCTACGACAAACTGCTGCACCCACCCCTGCCGATCTTCGCGATCCCGACCACCTCCGGCACTGGCAGCGAATGCACCGCCTCCACCGTGTTCACCAACACCAAGACCCTGTTCAAAACCGTGATCATCAGCCCGGCGCTGTTTCCGAAACTGGCGATTCTTGATGCCGAGCTGACGCTCAAACTTCCACCGTCGATCACCGCTGCGACGGGCATGGACGCCTTGACCCACGCCATCGAATCCTACGTGTCGAAGCAGGCCAACCCGGTCAGCCAGGCCCTGGCGCTGCAAGCGATCAAGATGATCTGCACGCACCTGCCCAAGGCATTTTTCAGCGGCTCCGACCTGCACGCCCGGGAACAGATGCTGCTTGGGTCGTTCCTCGCGGGCGTAGCCTTCGCCCAATCGAAACTGGGCAACGTGCATGCGATTTCCCATACCTTCGGCGGCGTCTTCAACATTCCCCACGGCATCGCCAACGCCACGCTGCTGCCCTACGTCATCGAATACAACCTGGCGGCCTGCCCGGAGCTGTTTCGCGAGATTGCCATCGCCATGGGCGAAGACATCGACGGCCTGAGCCTGGCCCGCGCCGGGCACAAAGTGGTGGACCACGTGGTGGCGCTGAACAAGGCCATCGGCATTCCCGACAACATCAAGGACCTGGGCGTGGACCTGGATTACATGCCGCAAATGGTCAGTGACTCGATGCGCAGCGGCAACGTGCTGGTCAACCCACGCCTGACCACCGCCGCCGACATTGAGCGAATCATCAGCAACGCCTGGCACGGCATTCATTCCTGAAGAGAACACGCCCATGTTTTACGAAATGCGCACCTACACGATTCAAATCGGAAAAATGCAGACCTACCTCAAGCACTTCGAGGAAGCCGGGCTACCGGTGATCTCCCGCTACACCACGCTGGTGGGCTGGTGGTACACCGAAATCGGCGAGCTGAATCAGGTGATCCACATCTGGGCCTACGAGAGCCTCGACGACCGGATCAACAAACGCGCGGCGCTGTATCAGGACCCTGACTGGCTAGAGGGTTTCGTGCCGAAAGCGTTCCCGATGCTGGAAAAGATGGAATCGAAACTGCTGATCGCCGCCGATTTCTCCCCGATCAAATAAACCCCTGTGGGAGCGAACCTGCTCGCGATAGCGGTATGTCAGACGCATCAAGGTTAACTGGCACTCCCCATCGCGAGCAGGCTCACTCCCACACGGGGATTTGTACTGGCCTGCCGAATCGGCTCAAACCAAGGACAACCTCATGTGCGACCACAATCCCAACAATACCGCCGCCGACCGATCTCCCGACATCAAGGCCTTGCTCGAAGGCCTGCCCACTAACTGGGGCAAATGGGGGCCGGACGATGAAGTCGGTGCCCTGAATTACCTGCAAAGCGCCGAGATCCTCCGGGGCATCGCCTCGGTGCGCCAAGGCAAGACCTTCACCCTGCAAGTGCAGATCGGCCATCCCAAGGGCGAGCCGTTGTGGCCCGGCCGACGCCCGTCGATGCGTGTCAACGTGCTGGACAAGGGCCACTTCCTGGCGGGCAAGACCCACTTTGACGGTCACGTGGAATACGCCGACGATGTGATCTTCATGCACCTGCAAGGCTCGACTCAATACGATGCGCTCGGCCACGTCTGGCACGACAACAAACTGTGGAACGGCTACGACGCCATGAGCACCATCGGCAGCATGGACAAGGCCAGCATCCTGCCGATTGCCGAACGCGGAATTGTCGGCCGCGCGGTGCTGATCGACATGGCGCGCCATCGCGGCAAAGCGGTGCTGGACAAGGGGGAGACCTTCAATCACCTGGACCTGCTGGCCGCAGCAAAAGCCCAGGGCATCGAGATCGAGAAACGCGACATCCTGATCATCCGCACGGGTTGGATCGGCTCGTTCTATGAGCGCGAACCGGAAGAGTTCTACAAGGACTTCGCCGAGCCGGGCCTGACCTTCAGCCGCGAGCTGGTGGAGTGGTTTCACCAGATGGAAATTCCCAACCTGGTGACCGACACCATGGCCAACGAAGTGGCGGTCGACCCCTCCTCGGGCGTGTTGATCCCGCTGCACAATGCCTTGATGCGCAACCTCGGCGTGACCTTCACCGAAGTGGCGCTGCTCGACGACCTGGCCAGTGATTGCGCCGAAGACGGCCAGTGGCAGTTCCTCTACACCGCCGCGCCGTTGAAGATTGTCGGCGGGACCGGTGCGCCAGTGAATCCGATTGTGATCAAGTAGTCAGGTCCTGCTTCAGCTCGTTGATCAGCAGGGTCGCTGCCGGAGACAGGTCGGCGCCGACCCGGCTGATCACACCATAAGGCTCGATCAACGCGCGCATGGACACCGGCAATTTCACCAGCAAATCGTGTTGCTCGCAGAATTGCGCGACTTCCACCGGGATCACCGCCAGCAAGGTCGGGTCCTGCTGCACCAACAGAATGGTGGCGAAGGTCGATGAGGTTTCCAGCGGATAACGCGGAATCTCCAGCCCCGCCTCATTTAACTCACGCTCCAGGGCCTGGCGCATCGGCATGTCCTTGGGGTAGACCACCCAGCGGTAATCGCTCAGTTGCGACAACTGCAACGACTCGGCACGGGCCAACGGATGGTCTTTGCTGGCGACCACCGCCAAGGGCTCTTCGCTGAGTTCGATGCAGTCATAAGCGTCCGAGCGCTGGCCGACGCTGGTGCGACAGATCGCCAGGTCCAGCCGCCCTTGATCCAGCAAACCGAGCAAGGTGGCGCTGGTGTTTTCCACCAGTTCCACGGACAACTCCGGCTGCTTGAGCCTTAATTCGCTCAGGGCCCGGGTCAGCAACGGCACCGCGCCCATGATCACGCCTACCGACAACCGCCCGCCCTGGCCCTGCATGATGCTGAGCATTTCCTCGCGCAAATGTTCGACGTCGCTGTAGATCAGCCGTGCATAACGAATCATGCAACGGCCCATTTCATTAGCAACCAGGCCCTTGGGCTGACGTTCGAACAGCGGCATCCCAAGCAACGACTCGACTTCGTGCAAGGCCTTGGTGGCGCCGGACTGGGAAATCGAAATGTGCTCGGCGGCCTTGTGCAACGAGCCACGATCGTCCAGCGCGATCAGCAACCGCAGTTGTTTGAGTCGAAGCCGCGAAGCGATGCTGCCAAGTGAAGGAACCATATCGGTGTGTGCTCGATTCAATGGACAAATCCGTCAGGCCCACGCCGCCATTTGCCGCCATTTGCCGGCGTGGGCAAAGTGGTTAGCTCAGGGGCGCCCTGCTCCACTGGCCATCGACCAGTCGATTGAGGCTCAGCGGGTTAGCGTTTTGCAGCGCCTGGGGCAGGTACTCATCAGGATAGTTCTGGTAGCAGACCGGCCGCAGGAAGCGATCAATGGCCAAGGTGCCGACTGAGGTGCCGCGGGCATCCGAAGTGGCTGGATAGGGTCCGCCATGCACCATCGCATCACTGACTTCGACGCCGGTCGGGTAGCCGTTGAGCAGCAAGCGTCCGACCTTGTCTTCGAGTAGCGGCAACAGGTCGCCGAAGCGATCCAGGTCCGCCGGGTCGGCAATCAGCGTGGCGGTCAGTTGACCGTGCAAACTGCCGAGCACGGCGCGCAGTTGGTGCCGGTCTGCGACCTCCACCACCACCGTGGCCGGGCCGAAGATCTCTTCCTGCAACAACGGATCGCCGTCGAGCAACAACTGTACGTCGGCCTTGAACAGCTGCGGTTGCGCCTTGGATTTGCCCTGCGGCTGACCGGCGAGGTGATCGACCCGTTCGTGGGCCACGATGTGTTGAAGACCTGCGCGATAGCTGTTCAGGGCGCCGGCGTTGAGCATGGTCTGGGCCGGTTGGCTACCCATGTTTTGCGCGAATACGTCCAGGAACTCGCTGAACTGCGGCGAGTGCAGGCCGATGATCAGTCCGGGGCTGGTGCAGAACTGGCCGCAGCCGAGGTTGATCGACGCGGTCAGTTCCTCGGCGACTTGGCTGCCACGGGTGTTCAGCGCCTCAGGCAGCAGGATCACCGGGTTGATACTCGACATCTCGGCGAACACCGGGATCGGTTGCGGGCGCGCGGCGGCCAGGTCGGACAAGGCTCGACCGCCCTTCAATGAACCGGTGAAACCGACGGCCTTGATGCCATCGGCCTTGACCAACCCCTGGCCGACACCCGCGCCGTAAATCATGTTGAACACGCCCGAAGGCATGCCGGTGCGCTGTGCCGCGCGCACGATGGCGCCGGCCACGCGGTCCGCGGTCGCCATGTGCCCGCTGTGGGCCTTGAACACCACCGGGCAACCGGCGGCCAGCGCAGAAGCGGTATCGCCGCCGGCGGTGGAAAACGCCAGTGGGAAATTGCTCGCTCCAAACACGGCGACCGGGCCGACGCCGATGCGGTACTGACGGATGTCCTGTCGCGGCAACGGTGTGCGTTCGGGTTGAGCCTGATCGATCCGCGCACCGAGAAAATCACCCCGGAGCAACACCTGCGCAAACAAGCGTAACTGGCCCGTGGTGCGATTGCGCTCACCGCGAATCCGCCCTTCGGGCAAGGCGGTTTCCTGGCACACCAAGGCGATAAAATCGTCACCCAGCGCATCGATTTCATCAGCTATTGCGCCAAGAAACTCCGCACGTCGTAACGGCAACAGCTGACGAAACGGGGCAAAAGCTCGCGAGGCGGCCGTCACTGCCAGCTTGACTTCCTGATCATTGGCCTGATGAAAAACATAGGGCAGTGCTTGCCCGGTGCTGGCGTCGAAACTCTGCAACGCTTCGCCGCCCAGAGCGCTGCGCTGCCCGTCGATAAACTGCTGGCCCAAAATAGCGGACATCAAAAACTCCCTCGCCGGCGTTCGGCAGGCGATCATTCGAATTGAAGGGGTACGCCTATGGCGCACGCTTCACTCTATTGGCCGGGCTGATGGGCAACAAATGACAACAACGGGCCAGGGGATGAGTATTCGTCATCCCCCCGCCCGTCATCGGTGGTACCAGGTGTCAGTGAATCGCGACCGGGTTGATGTTGACCTGGGTCGAGCCCTTGTACAGCGGCTGTCCGAGGACAAACATGAACTCCCAGGCCTTGTCCTTCACCAGCGCGCGGCTGTCGATCAATTCAAGGTTGTAGATGCCGTTCTTGGCCAGCATGAACTGGTTGACCGGGAACTCCTGGCCGTCTTTCGCCGGGTAGATCTCCGAGGCCCAGGTGTCGCCGCCGAACGCGACGATCTGCTTGTCTGCCAGCCATTTGGCCGCGGCCATGCCGATGCCCGGCTCCACGGCGAGGAATTTCTCGTTGTCCTTGCCCAGCAGTTCCAGCCAACCGGTGTTGAACAGCACCACGTCGCCCTTCTGAATGCTGATGCCTTGCAGGTCCAGTGCCTTCTGGATGTCGGCAACGCTGAACTCGGTTTTCTCCGGCACGATGGCGCTGCCGTACACGGCGGTCATGTCCAGCACCACGCCACGGGTGACGATGGGCGGGACTTTTTCGATGCCGAGTTTTTTCACGCCTTCGACGGTGACGAAGTCCGCCGCACGGTTGCCGTTGTAGTAGACATTGTCGATGCCGATATGGCCGATGCCGTTGAGTTGGGTGCCGACACCGGTCCAGCCGACCACCAGTTCATCGTTAAAGGTGAACTTGTTAGGCCCCATGGTGGTGCCACCCGCCTCGCCCGGCTGGATGTTGGTCAGGTGAAAACTGCGGTGACGGAAGGCTGGCAGAGTCTTGTCGATGGGCACGGCCAGCGGATAGGTTTTGCCGCTCTTGATCAATTGGGAGGCGTTGATCACCGACTCCGCGTTTAGCAGATTCAGCGCGCCGATTTCATCGTTGGCACCGTATTTCGAGGGGTACCATTTTTCGGCATCCGCCGCGTGAGCTGCATGGAGGGTGAACAACAGGGCAAACGGCAGTACCAATCGGGTCAGCATGAGCGGGTCCTTGTGAGGTTGCAGTGGACCCAAGGTACGCAGCCCGTCTGTGGGGAAACAGACAGGGATGGGCAATACAATTGTTCTGGATTATCACGAGTGCCATCGGTGGGATGTGAGCCTGCTCGCGACAGCGGCAGGTCAGCCGGCATCGACGTCGGCTGACCTGCCGCTGTCGCGAGCAGGCCCACTCCTACAGGGAATGTTGTAAGCCGGAGGGTCATTAGGGGGCTGGCAGCCATTTCGTATGCAACTAACTGTCAATTAGCTGAACCAGTTCTAACTTCAATATCAAGTTTCGATGTTTTCCCCATTCATCTTGGTATTTGGCGGGTATTGGCGGTTGACTTCACCCACCTCCCTGAGTAAATTGCCCGGGCCTTCGACGAAGGCCTTTTTTCAACTCACAAAAGAATCCAATGGACACAGTATCTAGTCGCTGTCGGGTAACTGCGAATTCGCGGAGCCTGGCACATAACCCAGTAAATGACGGGACTCGATTTTTCGGTCGGGTGAGCTGCGCTAGAGCTTGATGCTCCACCGTAACTTGCCTCACCGGCGTCCGTCCGGTCCAGAGGCATGTTATGAACTTCAAAACCACCGTAATGCCGGGCGTGCGCGCCTTTGCATCGACCATGCGGGTCAAGCTGTGCCGTGAGCGCCTGTTGACGACGCGGATCAGCGCCCCGTTTTCCACCCCTTCTGCCCCTGCCACGGCACACCCTCGTGCCAACTGGCGCGTCTGCCCGATGACGGGTCGGCTTCAGCAACGCTGGAGCTTCGACGACAGCCAGGAACCACCGAGTCGGCGCATCGCGCGGATGCTCGGTCTTACCTTCGAGACCCGCGCATTCAGTTGACCTGAAGACACTTTAACGTTCTTCCCCCAGCGTTTTCCTTGATAGGGAATTCGGCAACTTCTTATTGCCTGTTAAAACACAAAGTTATCGGAGTTAGTTATGGACGAAGCCAGTAGAAGGTTCGCTGCGCATCAACTTTCCATTGATACGCAGCGAACGTTAAAACACAAGAAAACAACACTTTCGAAATTGATCGCCTGTTTGCGACTCGACATACATTCGCTCGCCTATGAATAGTTGAGCGAGCCGTGTGTCGTGCCGCAAGACGGCGGCAGGAGCACACACAATGACGACTGTAAAAACGCCGAATACTCGCGCCAAAGGCGCCAGCAGCGATAACGCCAAACTGTCGATGCGCGCCGCCCGGGAAGCGCAAAACAACCTGACCGTGACCCTCGCCAATCTCAACGCCACCCCTGACGGTTTGACTGAACTCGAGGCCGAAGGCCGGCTAGCCCGCGCAGGCTATAACGAGGTCGCCCACGACAAGCCGCCTCACGCCATCGTCCAACTGCTCAAGGCCCTGAACAATCCCTTCATCTATGTCCTGCTGACCCTGGCAGGCATCAGTTTCTTCACCGATTACTGGCTGCCGATCAGCCAGGGCGAAGGCGACGAAGCGGACCTGACCAAAGTCATCATTATCATGACCATGGTTACCCTGAGCAGCCTGCTGCGGTTCTGGCAGGAATACCGCTCGGCCAAATCCGCCGAAGCCCTCAAAGCCATGGTGCGCACCACCGCAACCGTGCTGCGACGCGGACAAAACGGCAACACCCCGGTGCTGCGCGAAGTGCCGATGCGCGAACTGGTGGCCGGCGACATCGTTCAGCTCAGCGCCGGGGACATGATCCCGGCGGACATCCGCCTGATCGAATCCCGCGACCTGTTCATCAGCCAGGCGGTGCTGACCGGCGAAGCCTTGCCTGTCGAGAAGTACGACACCCTGGGCGACGTCGCACAGAAGTCGGCGACCCGCAGCGCTGCCGATCAATCCAACCTGCTGGACCTGCCGAACATTTGCTTCATGGGCACCAACGTGGTCAGCGGCACGGCCAAAGCGGTGGTGGTCGCAACCGGCCCGCGTACCTACTTCGGCTCGCTGGCCAAAGCGATTGTCGGTTCGCGGCTGCAAACAGCCTTCGACCGCGGGGTGAACAGCGTCAGTTGGTTGTTGATCCGCTTCATGCTGGTCATGGTGCCGATCGTGTTCCTGCTCAACGGTTTCTCCAAGGGCGACTGGAGTGACGCGTTCCTGTTTGCGCTGGCAGTCGCGGTCGGCCTGACCCCGGAAATGCTGCCGATGATTGTCAGCGCCAACCTGGCCAAAGGCGCGATGGCCATGGCCAAGCGCAAAGTGGTGGTCAAGCGCCTCAATGCGATCCAGAACTTCGGTTCGATGGACGTGCTGTGCACCGACAAGACCGGCACCCTGACCCAGGACAAGATCATCCTTGAGCACCACGTCGACAGCAACGGCCGGCGCGACGACACGCTCCTCGAACTGGCGTGGCTCAACAGCCATCACCAGAGCGGTCTGAAAAACCTGATGGACCAGGCGGTGGTGCAGTTCGCCAATGCCAATCCAAAATTCAGGGTGCCGTTTGCCTACAGCAAGGTCGATGAGTTGCCGTTCGACTTCGTCCGTCGGCGCCTGTCGATCATCGTCAAGGACAGCCGCGACGATCACCTGATGGTGTGCAAAGGCGCGGTCGAGGAAATGCTGAGCATCGCCAGCCACATTCACGAAAACGGCACGGTCGTGGCACTCGATGCACAGCGCCGCAAAGACCTGCTGGCCCTGGCCAACGAGTACAACGAGGACGGTTTCCGGGTGCTGCTGGTCGCCACCCGCGAGATCCCGAAAGCGCAGAGCAAAAACCAGTACAACACCGCGGATGAGCGCGAGCTGGTGATTCGCGGCTTCCTGACCTTTCTCGATCCACCGAAGGAAACCGCGGGCCCGGCGATTGCCGCGCTGCGCGACATGGGCGTGACCGTCAAGGTGCTGACCGGCGACAACGCCGTGGTGACTTGCAAGATCTGCCGCGAAGTCGGGCTGGAACCCGGTACGCCGCTGCTCGGGCCAGACATCGAGAACATGGACGACACCACCCTCAAGCTGCGGGTCGAAGAACGCACGGTGTTCGCCAAGCTGACGCCGCTGCAAAAGTCCCGGGTGCTCAAGGCGTTGCAGGCCAATGGTCACACCGTGGGCTTCCTCGGCGACGGCATCAACGACGCCCCTGCCCTGCGCGATGCCGATGTCGGTATTTCGGTCGACAGCGGCACCGACATCGCCAAGGAATCGGCCGACATCATTCTGCTGGAGAAGAGCCTGATGGTGCTGGAGGAAGGCGTGCTCAAGGGCCGCGAGACCTTCGGCAATATCATGAAGTACCTGAACATGACCGCCAGCTCCAACTTCGGCAACGTGTTCTCGGTGCTGGTGGCCAGTGCGTTCATTCCGTTCCTGCCGATGCTGTCGATCCATCTGCTGCTGCAAAACCTCATGTACGACATCTCTCAGTTGTCGCTGCCGTGGGACAAGATGGACAAGGAGTTCCTGCGCAAACCACGCAAGTGGGACGCGAAAAACATTGGCCGTTTCATGCTGTGGATCGGGCCGACCTCATCGGTCTTCGACATCACCACTTTCGCCCTGATGTGGTACGTGTTCGCCGCCAACAGCATGGAAATGCAGGGCCTGTTCCAGTCCGGCTGGTTCATCGAGGGGCTGCTGTCGCAGACGCTGGTAGTGCATATGTTGCGCACGCAGAAGATTCCGTTCTTCCAGAGCACGGCGGCGTTGCCGGTGATCCTGATGACCGGGTTGGTGATGGCGCTGGGTATCTACATTCCGTTCTCGCCACTGGGTACTTTGGTCGGCCTGCAACCGCTGCCGTGGGCGTACTTCCCTTGGCTGGTCGGCACCCTGCTCAGCTACTGCGTGTTCGCGCAGATCATGAAGACGATCTACATCCGCCGCTTCAAGCAGTGGTTCTGATGGCCTGAGCCCCCGAAATCCGGGGGCAATCCCAAATGACCTGAACACCACAATCCCCTGTGGGAGCGAGCCTGCTCGCGATAGCTGACGGACATCCAAAAGAGATGTCGACTGATGCACCGCTATCGCGAGCAGGCTCACGCCTAAAGGGGAATGCGCTTAACCCTATCGAAAAGGGAGAGTCCTGATGTCGGGAACGACTCTACTGATCAACCTCGCAGGCTCCATCGCACTCTTGCTGTGGGGCACTCACATGATTTCTTCGGCGTTGTTGCGCGGCTTCGGCACGCCGCTGCGCCAGTGGCTGGGCCACAACTTGAACAACCGCTGGATGGCGCTGCTGTCGGGTATCGGCATCACCGGCATCCTGCAAAGCAGCACCGCCGTCAGCCTGATGGCGACGTCGTTTACGGCCGCCGGGACCCTGGGCCTGGGGCCGGCGCTGGCGGTAATGCTCGGCGCCAATATCGGTTCGACCCTGGTGGTACAACTGCTCAGCGTCGACGTTTCAATTCTCACCCCCATCGTGTTGCTCGCGGGTTTGATGGTGTTCCGGCTGCGCGATGACTCACGCTACGAAAGCGTCGGCTGTGCGCTGATCGGCCTGGGGCTGATGTTGTTGGCCCTGCGCATGCTCAGCTCAACCCTGGCGGACGTCGAAGGCACGCCGGTCTTCCAGCTGATCATGCAGAGCCTGGACGGCGATCTGCTGATTGCGTTGCTGGTGGCGCTGATCCTCACCTGGCTGTGCCATTCCAGCGTGGCGGTGGTGTTGCTGATCGTCTCGCTGGCCGCCACCGGCTTGCTGTCGGGAACCACCCTCGTCGCGCTGGTGCTCGGGGTGAACATTGGCGGTGCGCTGCCTTCGGTGATCAATGCCGGTTCGAGCGTCGGCCGGCGCTTGCCGCTGGGTAATCTGCTGGTGCGTGCGGTCGGTGCCCTGGCGGTGTTGCCGTTTGCCGGGCTGCTGGCCGAGCTGAAGCTGGAGCCGTCGGTGCTGGTGGTGTCGCTGCACAGCGGTTTCAATCTGCTGCTGGCGCTGGTGTTCATCGGCCTGACCGATGTACTCGCCAAAGGGCTGACCCATCTGCTGCCGGCCCCCGAGCGGGATGTCGATCCGGGCATGCCGCACTACCTCGACGAAGCGGGTCTGGAAGTGGCCAACATCGGCCTGTCCAACGCCGCCCGGGAAGCGTTGCGCATGGCCGACATGCTCTCGGCAATGCTCGGCCGCCTGGTGCAGCTGTTCCACACCTCGGTGCCCGCCTGTGCCGATGAAGTGCGACGCGTCGATCAGTCTCTGGACCTGCTGGGCGCGGCCATTCGGGCTTACCTGGCGGACATCGGCAAGGAAGGCATCAGTGACAGCGATGCCGATCGTTCCCAGGAAATCCTGCTGTTCGTGATCAACCTCGAACATGCCGCGGACATTCTTTCCAGCAGCCTGACGCAGTTGGCCATGCGCCGCTTGCGCCGTGGCGAACAGTTCTCGGCGTTCGAGCGGGGCAACATCGCGCCGCTGCACGACGCACTGCTGGAAAGCCTGAGCCTGGCGATCACCGTGTTTCTGCGTGAAGACATTCCCACCGCGCACCACTTGATCCATCGCAAGGAGACGGTCAGAAGGCTCGAAGCGCACGCCAGCCGCGAGCACTTTCGCAAGTTGCAGGAAGACAAGAACACCTGGGCGGAGTCCGGCGACATCTTCCAGCGGGTCCTGCGCGATTACCGCCGCGTGCATCACCACATCGCCGCCCTGGGCTATCCGCTGCTGGAGCGTGCCGGCGAGCAACCGGTCGAGAGCACCGACCTGACCAAGGAGAATTCCTCATGCGCCTCTTGATCTGCGCGGGCCGCTATTACGCCGACAGCCGTCTGTGCCGACGGGTCCTCGACGCCTTCCAGCGCCTGCACCCCGTGCGTGTGCTGATCCATGGTGGCAATCAATACCTGGGCGGTGACATCGAAGAATGGGCCCGGGAACACGGTGCCGACATCGTGCGCTACCCGCCCAACTGGCAGCGCCACGGCAAGTTGGCTGAACGCCTGCGCAACCATTTCATGTTGCTCGACAGCCGACCTGACGTGGTGATCGCCCTGCCCGGCGGCGAAGACACCGAAGAGTTGGTCGCCCGGGCCCGGACGGCCGGCTTGCAAACCCTATCGGTAGAGGATCGGGGGCTGACCGCCGCCGCCATCAAATAACTTCGAGATAAACTTCATGCAAAACCCCACTCGTCTATTCGCGTCCTTCGTGCGCAGCCTGCCAGCCGCTCAAGGCCGGCGCCTGCGCCGCAATCTGTTGTTCGTCAGCCTCACTCTGAGCCTGATTGCGGTGCTCAGCATCATCTCCAAAGCCAACGCTGCCGGCGGTGCATATACGGTGGATGACGCCGGAATCAATGCGCCCGGCGAATGCAACATCGACGCCTGGTATCAAAACGGTCGGCACGGCTCATCCAGCAGCGTGGTGTCACAGGACTGCACGCTCAAAGGCCTGCCCAACGTGCAACTCGGTGCCGCCGTGCAGCACGACCGCGACGACGGGGACTCGGAAACCCGGTTGAGCCCGCAATTCAAGGCGCAAATTTTCTCCCGGGAAGACCTTGGCCTTGAGTTGGCGCTGGCGGGGTCGACTCACTTTGCCTTCAATCGGGCCCACGCCTTCGATGGCGTCGACCTGAACCTGCCCTTCACCTACCAACCTTTCGAAACCCTGCGCCTGAACCTCAATGCCGGCTGGACCCATGCCTATGACGATGGCGAGCAAAACCATCGCTGGGCCTGGGGCACCGGCGTCGAATACGACCTGGCCCGTTCCCTGACGCTGATTGCTGAACGCTACGGCCAGCAAGGCGGCGAACAGGCATGGCAGGCCGGGCCAAGGTTGCATGTCGGTGAGCGCATCGACGTCGATCTGGTGGTGGGCCGCAACCTGACGGGGGAACGGGACCAGTGGCTGACCACCGGAGCAACGCTGCGGTTTTGAACGATTAGGTGCGGATAACGCATCCACAGGGAACTCCTGACGTTCGCCAGGCATCCTAAATGATGAAGTACTCCTTTTTTTGCTTCACGCTTCAGAGGACATTGCTATGCGCCGTCTGATTATCATCTCCTCATTCATGTTGTGTTTGCCCTTCGGTTCGGCCTTCGCCAAAGTGGACGCCGGCGATGTCGCCACCTCTGCGGGGGTTTCCGCATCACTGTACTCGACGTTCAAGGACCACAAACTGGCGATTCCTGCCCGTGATGACGCCTCCAGCTTCGTTGCCAGTGGCGGTACGATTCGCGGTGTGTACCTGGAGTCGGTGTTGAATCAGATTCGCCAGGAAAATCCCGGACTCGAAGCCAGCGACGAAGAGCTGGCCAGAGCCATCCTCATCCACGAAGGCGTTGCTGCTGGCCAATGAAGGTTGAAAAGGTAACGGTGGGGCTCGCGACAGCCGGATAGTCTCCAGCCCTGCCCCTTTGCTTCACCCCGCGGACAAGCGCGCCCACCCGGCCACCAGCTGCGCGCTGATGCTGACGCCGCCACACACCACAATCACCACGTCATGGGCTTCGGCGATCGCCGGATGGTCAAGATAGGCCACCGCCAATGAAACGCCGCACGCCGGTTCGACCAACTGGCGCAGGTCGTTGGCGTAACGCACCACGCCCATGATTGCCTCGTCATCACTGAGCACCACGCATTCGTGAGGAAAGTCGAGGATGTGCTGCACCGGCCACGCGGCCACTTTCGCAGCGCCCAACGATGTCGCGACGGTGTCGATACGCGGCAGCCTGACGGGATGTCCGGCCTCGATGGCGGCGGCAAAGGAGGCCGCGCCTCGGGTTTCGCAGGTGATGATCCGGCAGTCCATGCGATGGTGCCGGATCAAACCTGTCAGCAACCCCGCCAGTAATCCGCCGCCCCCGACCGACGTCACCAGCGCATCGACTTGAGGGCAATCCTCGAGGACTTCATCAATCAGGGTGCTGTGCCCTTCCCACAGCACGGGATGATCGAAGGCGGGCACGTACTCGATATCCGCATCCTGTGAAAACGCTTTGGCCCGTTGGTTGGCCTCGTCCCAGACCTTGCCGTGAACGATGACCTCGGCGCCGGTTTTCCTGATCCTGGCACGGGTGGTTTCCGGGGTGGTGTGCGGCACAATAATGCAGGCTTTCAGCCCGAGGGCAGCGGCGGCCATGGCGGTGGCAAAACCGGCGTTGCCGCCGGAAGGACAGACGACTTTGCTTTTGCCTTGGTCCTTTGCCTGACTGCACAGAAGGCCCATGCCGCGTAATTTGAACGAGCCGCTGGGTTGCAGGTTTTCCAGCTTGAGCCAGATGCGCCGGGTCGGCGTTGACAAGCCAGGGTGCAGAATCAAAGGCGTTCTGATGTGAAGCATTGTGTGCTCCCTCGGCAGCACCGGCCTGTCGAGGTTTCGGCGAGCCGGTGATGAACGATCCTTCTCCAAGCTTAGTTCACCCTGCCCCAGGGCTATCGGTTTACCGGTAGCGCGGTGCCGACGATGAGTGGCCGAACGAGCCTGACAGCACTTGGCGCTGGGCTTCGTAAACGTCCCATTTATCAGCCTCGTGCAGGCCCGGGATGGTCACCACCTCACCCTTCGCCAGGCCGACCAGCGCCGCATCGACCATGTCCTCGGCGGACATCACGATCTCTTGTGGCAGGTTTTCCACCGGGTTGCCGGCCTCGCTCCAGAAATCCGTGGCAGTTGCGCCGGGCAACACCGCCTGAACGCGTATGGCTTTGTCGGCCAGTTCGTGGTGCATCGATTGGCTCAAGCCCAGCACGAAAGCCTTGGTCCCGCCGTAAACGCCGTTGAGGATTTCTGGAGCGATTGCGACGATGGAGGAAATGTTGATCACGGTGCCGGTGCCCCGTGCGACGAAGCCGGGCACCACGGCATAGGACAGACGCATCAGCGCGGTGACGTTGAGGCTGATCATGGCGTCCATGTCGTCCACCGGGCTGCCGAGCAACGGCATCACGCCACCAACACCGGCATTGTTGACCAGCAAGGTGATGCTCGCGTCGTTGCGCAGAATGCTTTCAACCCGTAGCAGACCGGCCTTGTCTTTGAGGTCGGCAGCAACCACTTCCACGGCGCGGCCGGTTTCGTTGCTCAGATGATTGGCCAAAGCGTTGAGTTTGCCCTGGCTGCGGGCGACCAGAATCAGGTCGTAACCCTGCCGGGCGAGACGGTCGGCGTAGACCGCGCCAATGCCCGAAGAAGCGCCAGTGATCAGTGCAGTGCCTTTGGATGAAAGAGCCATGTTCAATTTCCTTCACAGTGAGGCGATAAGGTCGCCGGGTGTGAACTGTTATAAATTGACTGACGCTCGTCTCAAATGACGTTTAAAGTACGTTTTTCGGACATTGGCTTTTGAGGGCACCATCATGACTTCCGTGGCGTTCGTGGTTTTCGAGGGGTTCCAGTCCATGGCGTTGGCGGCGATGCCTGTGTTCGAATACGCCAACTTCAGCGCTGGCGAAGCGCTTTACGAGGTCAGCGTGATCTCTGAGGAGGGTCGCTCCCTGCGGGCTTCCGGCGGCTTGAGTGTCGGCACCCAGGCGTTTGATGAGCGGGTGTTCGACACGGTCATCGTGGTCGGCGGCGATTCGATTCTCGAGCAGGCGCCCGAGGGTGTGTTGGCGTACCTGCGCGACAGCGTGAAAACCGCCCGGCGCACGGCGTCGATCTGCTCGGGGGCATTCGTGCTGGCCCAGGCCGGCCTGCTCGACGGACGGCGGGCCACCACGCATTGGGCCTATGCGCGGGACCTGCAAGCGCGGTTTCCCTCGATCAAAGTGGAAGATGATCGTATTTACGTGGTCGACGGTTCCATCTGGACCTCCGCCGGCATGACCGCGGGCATCGACCTGGCGCTGGCGATGGTTGAAAAGGATCATGGCGCCGACCTGGCCCGTTCGGTGGCGCAGAAACTGGTGATGTACCAGCGCCGCGCGGGTGGTCAGTCGCAGCATTCGGCCTTGCTGGAACTGGAGCCCAAATCCGACCGCATTCAGACCGTCCTCGGCTACGCCCGGGAACACCTGACATCGGCGTTATCGGTGGAGCAACTGGCGGAAGTGGCACGCCTCAGCCCACGGCAATTCAGCCGCACCTTCCGCGCCGAGACCGGGCAGTCCCCGGCCAAGGCCATCGAAAATCTGCGCCTGGAGGCGGCGCGGCAAATGCTCGAGCGCGGACGGCTGACCCTCGACCAGATCGCCGCCGAGGCCGGCTTCACCGACCGCCGCCGCATGCGCGAAGCCTTCCTCCGGGCGTTCGGCCAACCGCCGCAGGTCATTCGGCGTAATGCCAGGTTGCAGATGACGGCGTGAGCATTAGCGCGGGGGAAGCGCTGCTCGCAGGTCGACCGTTTTATACAGCGGCATTAATCACAGGGCCACGCCATCGGCCTGGGCCAGCGGCATCAACCTTTGCATCGCCACCTCGAAGGGGTCCATCCACGCAGGCATCGGGGGCGACCCCTCGTCGAGCGGCTCGAAAAATCATCCCAGTGAATCGGAATCACCAGCCCCTTCCAGGGTTTTCTCGCAGACCCGATTCAAACGGTCCATGCACCTCTGCTTTTGCCTGACCGAAACGTTTCCTGACGCCAGCCCAAACCGGCGAATCGGCATGAACATCTACACTGAAGACATCGGTGCAAAGCGGGAATGGGTGCCCATGAAAATCTCGGCCAGGCTGGCGTTTTTCGCCATCGTTTCCACCCTCGCCTACCTCGGTCTCGCGGTGTGGGGAATCGGCGGGTTTGCGGCGTTTTTTGCCCATGGCTCGCTGGTGGTCGTGGCCATTGCAACCTTGGCGATGGCGGTTGCCTCGTTGTTCACCGAGGTCAATCTGAGCTCCGGCGAACGTGAAGATCGGGCCAATCGCTGGGTGTTGCCGGCATTCGGCGTCATCGGATTACTGAGCGGATTTCTGCCGGCCTATACCGATCGGATCGACGTCTGGACCTTCGGTGGCGAGGATGTGCGCTGGTTGGGGGCATTGCTGTTCATCGGCGGCGGCGCGCTGCGGATGTGGCCGGTGTTTGTCCTGGGCAAGCGTTTCAGCGGGTTAGTGGCGATTCAACCGGGGCACCGTCTGGTAACCGAAGGGATTTACCGCCGCTTGCGCAACCCCAGTTACCTGGGGATGTTGGTCATCGCCGTGGGCTGGGCGCTGGCGTTTCGCTCGGGGGTCGGGCTGTTGCTTGCGGCACTGACGGTAATTCCGCTGATTGCGCGGATTCATTCGGAAGAGGCGTTATTGAAGGCGCAGTTCGGGAATGAATATGAGGCTTATTGCGCCCGGAGTTGGCGGTTGATCCCCGGGATTTATTGACCCTGCACAGTCCCAATGTGGGAGCGAGCCTGCTCGCGATAGCGTCGGCACATCCAGCATCTGTTTGACTGAAAGACCGCTATCGCGAGCAGGCTCACTCCCACATTAGAGTGGGTGCAAGCGGATATGGTTGTCGGGAGCCACTTGCGCCGCAACGGAGTCATAGCCGGCCAATGTCGCATGCACCGTCTGAATCGGATGGTCATGAGTCGAGGTAATGATCACAAGATCCGCCCCTGCCGCCTCCGCCGCCAGAATGCCCACGGCGGCATCTTCAAAGATCAGACAGTCAGTCACCTCGAGGCCTAGCCGTTGAGCCGCCAGGCGATAGCCCGCTGGGTCCGGTTTGCCGGCGCTGACGTCTTCGGCGGTGACCATAACATCGGGTTCGGGAATCCCTGCTGCCGCCATCCGGCGCACCGCCAGTGCTCGCGGTGCCGAGGTGACGATGGCCCATTGATTCTTGGGCAGGGACCTGAGGAAGTTCGCCGCACCGGCCACTTCGACCACCCCCTCCACGTCCTCGATTTCCGCTTCGGTGATCCAGTCGGCTTGGGCCTTGGCATCCACCCCGGACAACGCCAGACGATTAATGGTGTCGATGGCGCGGGCGCCGTGAATGGTCGGCAGAAAGGACTCGACATCCACGCCGTGCTGCAAGGCCCAAGTGGTCCAGATCCGCTCCGCGGCGGCGATGGAATTGAGGACGGTGCCGTCCATATCGAACAGGAACGCGCGATACGGGGTCTTGAAAACGGAGTTGTGGGCAGACAAGGATAAGCTTCCTTCGTGTGTCAGGCAGGTCCGTTAATGTACACGAGCGACACTTACTGTCGCGACTTGAAGGCCGCCTCGACACAATCCAGCAGTTGTCCCAACGCCCAGGGTTTCTTGATGAACGACACCTTATGCCGGACCCCGGAGGATTTGGGAGTTTCAAAACCGGACATGATCATGATCGGCTTGCCGGGCCAGCGATCGCCGAACTCATTGGCCAGATCCGCGCCGTTCCGCTTTCCGGGCATGGTGATGTCCGTCAACAACAGACCGACCTCGTTGGCGTGTTTTTTCAGGTATTCCGATGCGGCATCCGCGCTGACTTGCGGTTCAACCATGAAACCTTCTTCCTGAAGAATTTCACAGAGAAACTCAAGAATAAGCGGGTCATCTTCAACCACCAGAATCAACCTGCCAGGAAGCTGCTCGCCCGCCGTCGGTGTTGGACACATGACTTTGCCACTCCCTGATTACCTAATGAATTCGCAGGCTCAAAACCGCTGCCTACAGGTATGAGCAGCGGATCTGCAGGAAATTCATTTTTGATACACCGAGGCGATAAATCAGGCGTCCTGCAGAATCAGATCGGCCCCCTTCTCTGCCACCATCAACACGGCCGCATGGGTATTGCCGGACGTCACGTTAGGAAAAATGGACGCATCGACAATGCGCAAGTTGTCTAATCCATGAACTTTAAGGCGTTTGTCGACCACCGACCGCTGCTCGTCCGTGCCCATCGCACAGGAGCCGCACAGGTGATAAATCGAACCGCTGTTTTCTCGAAAATACTGCAGCATCTGTTCGTCACTTTCGATGGCGGGCCCCGGCAATACTTCCTCGACCGTGATGCCTTTGAGTGCGGGGGCCTGCATGATTTTGCGCATCAAGCGGCTGCCCTGAATCACTTCATCGATGTCCTTTTGCGTGCTCAGGTAATTTGGATCGATCAGCGCCGCGTCCCGAGGATTTTTTGAAGCAATCTCGATGTGGCCCCGACTGGTCGGACGGCAGGGGTTAAAGCACAACAGGAAGCCGGAGTAGGGTTCGGGCTTGAGGCTGGCTTTGTTGTTTTTCGGAATCTGGTACGAAAGCGGGTTGAAGTACAGCTGCAAGTTCGGGTTGGCCTGCTGTTCATTGCCACGAAAGAACCCACCCGCCTGATTGACGCTCATTGCCAATGCGCCCTTACGGGTGAACAGGTATTTCAAACCCAGCTTGAACTGGCCGAACAACGAACTCAGTTGATCATTGAGCGTTGGGATATTGGCTTTGTAGTAATAACTGGCGCACAGGTGGTCTTGCAGGTTTTGTCCTACCGCTGGCAAGTGCTTGATCAACGGAATGTTGTGCCTGGCCAGCAGCGCCTGATCGGCAACACCGGACAATTGCAGAATCTTCGGAGTGTCCACGGCGCCGGCACAGAGGATGACTTCCTTGTTCGCGGTAAAGGTCCGCACCACGCCATGCTGGCTAATGGAAATCCCTGTCGCACGGGCGTTATCGAACAGCACTCGATCGACCAACGCATAATGCTCGACCGTCAAGTTCGGTCGACTCAATGCCGGATGCAGGTGCGCAAAACTGCTGGAGCAACGCTGGCCGTTGCGGGTATTGACGTCGTAGATCCCCGAGCCTTCGAACCTCGGCCCGTTGAAATCATCGCTGTGCGGGTAGCCGAGTTCGTCGCAACCTTTGAGGAACACATCGCAAATGGGATGAGTCTGGCCCTTCATCGGCGTAATGCTGATCGGACCGCTGCCGCCGTGATACTCCGTGTCGCCCAGCGGATGGTTTTCCAGTTTACGGAAGTACGGCAGCACGTCCTTGAAGCTCCAGCCTTCATTGCCGTTGGCCGCCCAGTCGTCGAAGTCATGGGCCTGGCCACGGACATAGATCATCGCGTTGATCGAGCCCGAGCCGCCCTGGACTTTTCCGCGAGGCGCATAGATTTCACGGTTGTTCAGCTGTTTTTGCGGCTGGCTGTAGTACATCCAGTTGAAGGTCGGGTTGTAATACATTTTGGCGAAGCCAACCGGGATCTTGAACCACAGGGAACTGTCCTTGCCGCCGGCCTCCAGCAACAGTACCGAGTGTTTGCCCGAAGCCGAGAGCCGATTGGCGAGGATGCAGCCTGCGGCGCCAGCGCCAGCGATGATGTAGTCGTAAGTCATGCACGGTTACCGCGTAAGTCGTTTTACAAAAAGCCGCCCGTCATGGGCGGCAAATCCCGTCAGCCGCGGGCTGGCGATATGTCTTTGACGTCAGCCGGCATCGGCGCCATTTGCAGGTGCAGGCGCTCACCGGTGTAGGGCGAATGCTTGCGCACCACGTCCATGTTCAACTCCACGCCCAGGCCTGGTTCGGTGGACGGAATGATGTAGCCGTCCTCCCATTGCAGCGGCTTGGTCAAGACCTCGGCGTGGAAACCGCCCCAGGTCATGATGCTTTCCTGAATCAGGAAATTCGGCGTACAGGTCGCCAACTGGAAACTGGCGGCGGCACCGATCGGTCCGTTGTAGAGGTGTGGAGCGATTTGGGCGTAATAAGCCTCGGCCATGCTGGCGATTTTTTTCGCTTCCAGCAGACCGCCGCAACGGGCGACGTTCATCTGCAGGATCGAGGCGCCCCCGGCCTGCAGCAGCTTGAAGAATTCGTACTTGGTGGTCAGGCGTTCGCCAGTGGCAATCGGGATGCTGGTCTTGGCCGCGACTTGTGCCATGGCGGCTTCCTGACCTGGCGGCACCGGTTCTTCGAACCACAGCGGATCGTATTTTTCCAGACGTTTGGCCAGGCGAATCGCCGAGGACGGCACCATTTGTCCGTGGGTGCCAAACAGCAGGTCGCACTTGTCGCCCACCGCTTCGCGGATCTTGCGGCAGAAGGTTTCGCAGCGTTCCAGCACTTCCAGGGAAATCTGGTGCCCGGAGTACGCGGTGTAGGGCCCGGCGGGGTCAAACTTCACGGCGGTGAAGCCTTTGTTCATGTTCTCGATGGCGCACTCGGCGGCCAGGTCCGGGTCGTCGTAGTCGTACTCACCTTGGCTGTTGACCGGGTACAAGTAGGTGTAGGAACGCAGGCGTTCGTTGACCTTGCCGCCGAGCAATTCGTACACCGGCTTGTTGGCGGCTTTACCGATGATGTCCCAGCACGCCATCTCCAGGCCGCTGACCACGCCCATCATGGTCAGGTCCGGTCGCTGGGTGAAACCACTCGAGTACGCCTGGCGGAAAAAGCGTTCGATGTGATGCGGGTCGTGGTTGAGCAGGTAGCGTTCGAACACGTCTTCGATGATCGGCAGCATGGCTTTGGGGCCGAAGGTCGCGGCGTAGATTTCACCGACGCCTTCGATGCCGCAATCAGTCTTGAGCTTGACGAACAACCAGTACATGCCGCCGACGTGCGGTGGTGGTACGGCAACGATATGAGTTTCAAGGGCGACGATTTTCATCTCAGGCACCTGTCTTGATTGAAGATTTACGGTTAATACGAGCGCGCAAGGTCAGGGCCGCCAGGGTCCCGAGCAGGCCGACGAAAGCGATGTAGCCGAAATACAGCTTGTAACCAAAGGCGCCGGGGTAATGCTCGGTGAGGTAGCCGTTGATCAAGGGAATGAAGGCGTCGGGCAAGTACCCGACCACCGAGACAATGCCAATGGCCAGGCCGGTGATACGCAGCGGAACGTTGCAGGTGTCGAGAATCGCCCAGTACAGACCACGAATGGCGTAGGTCATCAAGCCGATGAAGATCACAGTGCCGACCAGCAGCCCCATGCTGTTGAGCGCCGGGAATACGATCAGACCGACCATCGCCAGCGTCGCGAGAAACAGCGCCACGATCAGTACCGAAATGTTCGAGAACCTGTCACCCAGCCAGCCTCCGCCGATGCCGCCGATAGGCCGCATCCACAGTTTGATGGTGGTGATGGTGCCGGCCATCACTGCGGTCATGCCGCCGCCTTGCAGGTAATCGGAGAAGCTGTAGGTCGCCCAGAAGATGTGATAGCCGCAGAACACGATGGCGGTGACCAGCCACAGCTCAGGAATTTTCACCAGGGTGGTCAGGTCGCTGAGCAGGTTGTACTTGCCCTTCTCCACCGCCGCCGTGTCTTCCATGGACTTTGGGTCCTTGATCAGTACCAGCACACAGCCGATGGCAATACAGGTGAAGGCATAGAGATAAACCACGTGCTTGAAGCCCTCGGCAGCTGACTCGCCACGGGTTTCGGTGGCGAAGGCAAACAGCCCGAGTGCGATGGTTGCCAGCAAGGCTTCGACCAGCCCGCGACCGCCATCGAGGATGCCGAAGAACCGGCCCTGTTCAGTGTGATGAGCGATCATCTTCACGCGCTTGAGCACCGAGGCCCAGAAGGTCAGGCCGGTGGTCAGGCCCCAGCATCCGAAAATGATCATCAAGCCTGTCATCGACGGCGCAGTGGAATACCAAAGGCCTAATACACCGGTGGCGACCAACGAGAAGAAAATCAGAAAACGTGGTGCGATTCGGTCGGCCAGCCAACCACTGGGCAAATAACTAAGGAGAAAGATCGTGCCCAGCATCGAATACAGATAACCCAGCTCGCTGTGGTTGATCTGGAACACGTCGAGCATGGTGGTCTGGTAGACCTGGCGCAGATACAGAATGGGATAGATCGCGCCGGCGGCCAGCACCAGGAGCATCAGTTGGACGTAACGACTTGCCTTGTCGCTGTGACTTTTTGAACCCGCGTTCGAACCCTGAACAGCGGCAGCAGTGGATGCATGCTTGGACATCTGGAAGACCTCGGGCAGCCCGGTGGTCCGGACGCCCCTGATAATTGTTTTTATAGGTGATGCGTGAGGCGTGTTGCAGGTGGATCAGTACTTCATGACCACAAGACGGGTCTGAGTGAATTCGAGCATGCCGTGCTTGCCGTCATCGCCGCCCAGACCGGAGCATTTCCAGCCGGCGTGGAAGCCCTGGTAAGGATCGGCCGGCGTGCGATTGACGTACAACTCGCCGGCTTCAATGGCGTTGGCGACTTTCATCGTGGTGCGGTAATTCTCGGTGTACAGCACCGAAGACAGGCCGAACTGATGGTCGTTGGCCATGGCCAGCGCTTCGTCGATGTCGCGGTACTTGAGGACCGGCAACACCGGGCCGAAGATTTCCTCTTGAACGATTTCCATGTCCTGGCGGCAGCCGCTGAGCAGCGTCGCCGGATAAAAATGACCGCTGCCTTGCGGGATAAAACCGCCTGTTTCCAGTACAGCACCGTCGGCGATGGCACGTTCGACCATCTGGTGGATGTTCTGCTGCGCACTGGCGCTGACCAATGGCCCCATCAAGCTGGCATCGGTCGCGCGATTGCCGGATTTCACCGCGCCCATTTTGGCTTTGAGCAGTACGAGGAATTCGTCATAAACGCTTTCCTGTACGTAAACCCGCTCTACGGCCGTGCATAACTGGCCACAGTGGGTGGTCTTGGAGGCGACGATTGCAGAAGCGGCGGCTTCCAGGTCGGCGTCGGCCTCAATGATCGCCGGCGTCTTGCCGCCCAGTTCCAGCGACGGCTTGGCAATGTTGGCCTTGCAGTAATCGAGCACGATGCGCCCGGCGTTGACGCTACCGGTCAGGGTGATCAGACCGACAACCTTGTGGGTGCATAAGACAGCGGCCGTGGCGTGATCCATGGTCAGGATATTCACCACACCGTCCGGCAGGCCGGATTGCTGCACCGCCTTGGCGATCTCGAATGCCGAGGTCGGGGTGTTGTTGCTCGGGCGCACGACCACGGTGTTGCCGGCAATCAGCGCCGGGGCGATTTTGCGCAGCAAGGTGTAGACCGGGTAGTTGAACGGAATCAGGCACGCGACCACGCCAATCGGTTCACGGTGCAGGAACAGGTTTTCGTTCGGGCTGTCGCTGGGAATGATCTCGCCTTCGATCCGGCGCGCCCACTCGGCGTGATAACGGGTGATCTGTGCGGCATAACGGGCTTCATTACTGGCGTCGGCGACACTCTTGCCGGATTCGGCAGCCAGGGCTTCACCGATGTGGTCGGCGCAGGCGTCAAGGGCGTCGGCCAACGAACGCAAGTGTTCGGCGCGCTCAATGCTGGTGAGTTTCCCCCAGGATTTCTGCGCGGCGGCGGCCGCGTTGACCGCAGCCGTGGTTTCATCGGCCGTGGCCGCCGAGACGTGCCCCACCAAGGCTTCGGTCGCCGGGTTGTACACCGCGATCAGCGCCTCGCTGGCAGGTTCGACAAAGTGACCGTTAACAAAATTTCGCTCGATTCGCATGTGCATCGCCCATCGTTGTTTTTATCCAGTGCTTGCAGTCTTGGCATCTGAATGGCGTTGAACAAACGATTTATTGAGCGATGTAACATGCTAAAAATGCAGGTTACTCCATAGACGAGTGAGTTTCCCTGCGGGAATCAGCTGGCGGCGGTCGACGGCTCGAGCTGCCTGTGCGCCAACCAGATCTCTTCCTGGAGCCACTGACTGAACACTTGTAATTGCGGCATCAGTGTTTGCTCCGGCCGAGTGACGAGCCAGTAGGATTGATGGCCGTCGACATGCACGTTGAGTACCTGGGTCAACTGCCCGCTGGCCAATTCCGAAGCAACCATGTGCCAGTCGGCGATGGTGATTCCCAGGCCGTCGATCGCCGCGCGGATCGCCAGGTCCAGCAGGTCGAATTCGTACCCGCCCTGGGTGTCGACACCGGTGATACGCGCGGCGTCCAGCCAATGTTTCCAGGTCAGGTAGCGTTGGTCTTCCCGGGCCAGTACATGCAGCAAGGTCAGGCGATTGAGGTCGATGCCCTGCCCGCTCCACTCCCGCGCATACAAGGACGGAGCACACACCGCGATATGGCGCTCCTGGATCAGCAGCGAACTGTCCAGGCCATCCCATTCGCCATCGCCGAACCGGATCGCGCAGTCCAGTGTGCTGGTTTCGGCCAGGCTGTCCTGCAAACGCGTGGTGATGCTTAATTCCAGTTCCGGATGCTTCTCGCGCAGACGCCCCAGACGCGGCATCAGCCAGCGATTGGTGAAGGTGGGAGGCGCGTTGATGTGCAGGCGATTGGAATGGGTTTTCTGCTGGATGCTGCGCACCGTCAGTTCGATTTTGTCGAAGGATTGATGCAGCGCCCGCAGCAAGATCCGACCGGCACTGGTCAGTTCGAGGTGATGGTGTCGCCGCTCCAGCAAACTCTCGTCGAGCTGTTCCTCCAGCTGACGCACCTGGCGGCTGACAGCGCTCTGGGTCACGTTCAACAGCTCGGCGGCGCGGGTGAAGCTGCCCGTGCTGCCGGCCACTTCAAAGGCTTTAAGCGCGTTGAGGCCGGGCATTTTGCGTTTCATGGAAAGGCACTCAATTAGGGTGACAAGACGCAAAGCATCCCATGCCCGCCGCGCATTGTCCTACAGGATTTTCTCAGTAACATGCATTTGGCGAAGGTTCTCTCACATTTTTTATCGTTTGTTCAACGCATCGCTCATCGCAAGACTGGCCGGCATCTCTAATAAAAATAACCGAGAGTGGCCCCATGCATTTCCCTGATTCCCTGCGCCTTAGTCCGTCTTTCCTTGCTTTGCTCTGCTCCTTTGCCGCCCCTGCCATGGCGGTACAGGTCACTGACAACCTCGACCTGGGCGGCGCGATTCGCGCCCGGTGGGATTACGACCCGGATCGCGACATTCAGAAGTTCGGCCTGGACACCGTGTTCCTCAGCGCCAAGTACAACTCCGACACCTGGATCGGCGAGGCTCAATACCGTTTCTACGGGCGCTCCTATCCCTATCAGTACACTAAAGACTATGGCGATATCCAATTCGCCAAACTTGCGTGGGTCGGCTACAAGTTCAACCCCGAGCAGCAAGTGCACGTGGGGCTGGACACCGTGCCATTCGGCTTGCAGCCGTACTTCGGCAGTACCTTCTACGAAACCCTGGGCAACGTTATCGGCCTGGAAGATGTACAACAGATCGGCGCCAGGTACATTCAGCAAAGCGGTGACTGGAACCTGCAGGCTGGCTACTACTTGCGCCCGGCATGGCAAGGCAAAGGCACCAGCAAAGGCGTGACATTCTCCAGCGTAGTGTCCGAGGCAGACAGCTACGTCGCCGACGGCAGCGATAACCAGGAACGCAACACCGTCGTGCTGCGAGTCGCCAAGGCACTGGACCTGGGGCCATGGAAATCCGAAGTCGGGCTCTCCGGTCTGACCTCGTCCCTGGAGAACAAAGACACTCACAATGACGGGCGCCGCAACGCAGTGGCCGTGCATTACCTGGGCAAGAACGGCCCCTGGGGCGTGCAGCTGCAAGCAGCGCGACAGCAGATGTCACCGCGCAATCCGGGGACCGATGAAGTGGTGACGCTGGGTGGTTATGACGGCACCTACAACGTTGCCAGTCGCGGCAATCTGTACGTGGCAGATGTGAGTTATGACGTGGCCGGCAAATACCTGTTCGATCAGGTCAGCGGCGTGAAGCTGTACGTCAACTACAGTGCCTTCGATAAATCCGCCGACGATTTCAAGACCTCGCAACGGGTGATCCTCGGAACTTCGTTCTCACTGAGCAAACTGTGGGTCGCGACGGAGTGGATCTACGGCAAGAACGACCCCTACATCGGAGGCAGCAGCTACACCCAGAGCCTGGGGGCGGGTGGTAGCGACCAGTGGGAAAACCAGCTGTATATGAACATCGGCTATTACTTCTGATCAGGCGTTTTCGGGCGTCTGAGGGCACCCTCGCCAGCCAGCTCGCGCCCACAAGGATCACCGAACCTGTGGGTGCGGGCTCGCCCGCGAAGACGCCCGTCCAGACAACACTTGCATCAGCCCCCTCCTGATAGTCAGATAGGCCGCTCAAACAATCCAAAAATAATAAACCGGCCCGACGTGACACCCGAGGCAGGTGCGGAGCCATCTCCCATGCGACAACTGCCCTCGCTCAACATGCTGCGCGTCTTCGAAGAGGTTGCGCGGCATCGCAGCTTCAGCCAGGCCGCGCTGGGGCTGAACGTCACCCAGGGTGCCGTCAGCCGCCAAATCAAACAACTCGAAGACTACCTCGGCGTAGCGCTCTTTATCCGCACGCCCCAGGGTTTGTCATTGACCGAAGCAGGCATCGCCCTCTCCCCCCACCTGACGGAAGCCTTCGATCATATCGAACGGGCCTTGCAAGCCGTGCGTGTACCCAACCTGCGCCAGCGTCTGCGCATTCTTGCCCCACCCACCTGGGCGACACGCTGGTTGTCGGCGCATCTGCGCGAATTCTGCCAGCGTTATCCGGACATCAGCCTGAGCGTGACCAATCAGACCGGCCACGACAACCTCGCGGACATCGATTGCCACATCCGCTTCGGCCTCGACACCGCCAGTCATTGCAGCAGTCAGTTACTGGTGATGGAACGGCACATCGCGGTGGCCAGCCCGGAGCTCTTCAGCGACGGGCAACCGCCGGACCTGCGCCAATTTCCATTGCTGCACATTTTGCACGACGGCAAGCGATTGAAGGTCTGGGAGAACTGGTTGGCGGCGATGGGACGGGACGATGTGGATGCCGCTCAGGGGCTGGAATTCAGCACCTTGGACCAGGTGATTCACACGGCATTGGCTGGCGGCGGGTTGGCGGTGATTGACCGGCAAATGATCGAGAAGGAACTGGCCCATGGCAGTTTGTTGCCGATCACCCCGGTGGAAGTGGTCGGGCCGTATGGGTATTGGCTGGATGTGGCGAACGACAAGCAAGGATTGTCGAAAGTACGGTTGTTCAGGCAGTGGCTGGAACGGGTCAGTAATCCCTGAGGCCATCGACGTTCCTTGTGGGAGCGAGCTTGCTCGTTCCCACATTGGGACTTTGACCGTCTGTTAAACCGGGGCAACTGCCTTCACTGCCACCGTTGCCCCACCCTCTACCGGACTCTGCGCCTTGCACGCCTGGCTCAGCGTCAACGATTTAGTCTCCGGCGCCCAAGCCCAGGACAGCAACGCACCCAGCGCCAGAATCGCCGCCAGAATGCCCATCGTCGGGCTCAGGCCAATCCCCGCTACGCTCACCGGCAACAGGAACGTACTCACTGCCGAGCCCAAACGGCTGACCGCGGTCGCCAGGCCAATCCCGCTGGCCCGCACTTCGGTGGGAAAGCTCTCGGCCGGGAACACGCCCACCAGGTTGCTGACCGCGGACAACACCAGGGTAAACAAGCCAAACACCAACACCATCAAGAACGCAGCGCTACTCGGCAACACCGCCAACCCGAACAACGCAACGGCCAGAATAATGAACGAGTTGATCAGGAACCCCCGGCGGGAGAATTTGATCGTGCACCAGATCCCGATCAGCGCACCGAGGATCAGCAGCATGTTCAGCATCAGTTCGGTGCCAAAACCTTCGGCCAGGCCCATTTTCTGCAGAATCGACGGCAGAAAGGTGTAAATGGCGAAGTACGGCATCACGATGCAGACGAAGAACAGGCAATTGAACGCGGTGCGTTTGCGGTATTCACGGCTGAACAGCACGGCGTAGCCGGAACGGGTTTCGGTGGATCGGGTTTCGTCGAGTTCAATGTTGTCGCCCAAGTGCTTCTTGACGATCGCTCGTGCCTCGGCGATTCGGCCCTGATTCACCAACCAGCGCGGCGACTCTGGCGTGCCAATGCGGGCAATTAGGATCAACGCTGCCGGAATGGCCGACGAAGCCAGCATCCAGCGCCAGGCATCGTCGCCCAGGCTGAGCATGGCGGTGCCGACGAATGTCGCAGCGACGTATCCGAAGGTCCAGATCACGCTGAATGATCCCAGCAGCACACCGCGATGTTTCTTCGGTGCAAACTCGGCCAACATGGCGTGACCGACGCTGAAATCACCGCCCAACCCGATGCCGATCAACACTCGGCAGAGAAATAACCCCATCGCCGTTTCCGCATAGAACTGCATCAAAGAAGCGAGGGTGATCAGCACGAAGCTGACCAGGAAGATTTTCTGCCGCCCCACTTTGTCGGAAATCCAGCCGAAAAACAGACTACCGAGAAACAGCCCGATCAAGGCCGAAGCACCGATCAACCCTTGCCAGAACGCATCAAGCTGCATCTGTGGACTGAGCAATGTGAATGCAATACCGATCAGGCCAAGGATGTAGCCATCGGTAAAGTGCGCGCCGAAGGTCAGGCCGGCGATTTTCAGGTGAAAGCGCCCGATGGGCAGGTCGTCGATTTTTGTTGGTTGAACGGACATGTGCGTCTCCCATTGTTGTTATTGACGGAGAAATGAAACCGTTAACTTGTGTGGGCGCGAGCCCGCTCGCGCCCACAGGAGTTTGAGACCTTAAAGGCCACCCATCAGCAGGTATTTGATTTCCAGGTAGTCATCCAGACCGTACTTCGAACCCTCACGCCCCAGGCCCGATTCCTTGATGCCACCGAACGGCGCCACTTCCGTGGAAATGATCCCTTCGTTGATTCCGACCATGCCGGCTTCCAGGCCTTCGGCCATGCGCCAGACGCGGCCGATATCGCGGCTGTAGAAATAAGCCGACAAGCCGTAGGGCGTGTCGTTGGCCTTTTGCAGCACTTCGGCTTCGTCCTTGAAGCGGAAGCACGCCGCCACCGGCCCGAAGGTCTCGTCCTGGGCGATGAGCATGTCGCTGTTGGCTTCGGCGAGGATGGTCGGCTCATAAAATGTGCCTCCGAGCGCGTGGCGACGGCCACCGCACAACAGCTGGGCGCCCTTCTCCAAGGCATCGCCGACATGCAGTTCGACCTTCGCCAGCGCCGCAGCGTTGATCAACGGACCTTGTTCGGTTTCACCATCCAGTGCGCTGCCAACGCGCATGGCCGCCACGGCTTCGGCGAGTTTGCCGGTGAAGGCTTCGTACACGCCGTCCTGAATGAAGAAGCGGTTCACGCAGACGCAGGTTTGCCCGGTGTTGCGAAATTTCGAGGCCATGGCGCCTTTCACGGCCGCGTTCAGGTCGGCGTCGTCGAAGACAATGAACGGCGCGTTGCCACCCAGTTCCAGAGAGACTTTTTTCAGGGTGTCGGCGGCCTGGCGCATCAGCAGTTTGCCGGTGCGGGTGGAGCCGGTGAAGGACAGCTTGCGCACAATGCCGGAGGCTTGCAGTGCCCCGCCAATCGCGACCGCGTCACCAGAAACAACGTTAAACACACCGGCCGGTATGCCCGCCTGCTCGGCCAATACGGCCAGGGCAAACGCCGACAAAGGCGTTTCTTCCGAGGGCTTGAGAATCATCGTGCAACCCGCCGCCAATGCCGGGCCGACTTTGCGGGTGACCATGGCCAGCGGGAAATTCCACGGGGTGATTGCCGCGACCACGCCAATGGCTTCCTTGACCACGATGATCCGCGCGTCTGCCTTGTGGCTCGGTATAACGTCGCCATAGGCGCGCTTGGCTTCTTCAGCGAACCACTCCAGAAAGCTTGCGGCGTAGACGACTTCGCCCATGGCTTCAGCCAGCGGTTTGCCCTGTTCGCGACTGAGCAACGTGGCCAGGTCCTTCTGGTTGCTCAACATCAACTCGCTCCAGCGCTTGAGCTTCTGGCTGCGCTCCTTGGCGGTCAATTTGCGCCAGGCAGGCAAGGCACGATTGGCGGCGTCGATGGCCAGGCAAGTTTCCTCTGCTCCGGCTTTTTGTACGTCGGTGATTAACTCCCCGTTCGCCGGGTTGAAAACCGGGTAAGTCGGACCATCGCTGGACCACTGGCCGTCGATGTAATTGCCGTTACGGATCAGTGCGCTCATGCCACAGCCTCGGTCAGATTGAAGCGTTCCAGACCTGGACGGGCCGAACGCAAGATGCGCTTGCCGGCGGTGTAATCGTTGATCACGTCGCACGGGGTGTAGTTGCGTTCCAGTTCCTGCAGTTCTTCGGCGTCAAGCCTGGTCTCCAACGCCGCCAGGGCACTGTCGAACTGTTCAGTGGTGTCGGCGCCCACGAGCATGCAATCCACGCCCGGATGGTTGGCGACCCAGGCCTGCGCGATCTGGGCGTTGGATACACCACGAGCACGGGCCACACGTTGTACCGAATGCGCGATCTGGAACGAGGCTTCGTCGCTGTACATCTGTTGGGTAAAGAAGTCGGTCTGGTTGCGGGTCGATTGCACATCACCGGTCAACAACCCGCGAGCCAAAGGACTGAACACCGAGACGCCCAGGCCCTGATCGCGGCAGAACGGAATCATCTCGCGCTCTTCTTCGCGGTAAGCGCAATTGAGCTGCAGCTGCATGTTGATCGGCTTGACCCAACCATTGCGCTCGCAAGCCATGAGGATCTTTGCAAGTTGCCCGGTAAGCATGGTCGACACGCCGATGTAGCGGGCCTTGCCGGAACGCACGATGTCGTTCATGGCGCTCATGGTTTCTTCGACCGGGGTGTTCACATCGAAGTAATGCAGCATGAATACATCGACGTAATCCATGTTCAGACGCTTTAACGAGGCATCGATGCTGTCCATGATGTGCTTACGCGAATGACCGCTGGCGTTGATCCCGGTGCGGGTGCCGTAACCGACTTTGGTGGTGATCACCAGGTCTTCGCGACGGGCCAGGCGCTTGACGATACGCCCGACCACTTCCTCGCCGACACCGGCAGAATAGAAGTCGGCGAGGTCAATGAAATTCACGCCGTTGTCCAGCGCGTGCGCAACGATCGGCTCGCTTTTCTTCTCATCGAAGATCCACGGTTTCCAATCCGGGGTGCCCATGTTCATAGTGCCCAGGCACAGGCGGGAGACTTGCAGGCCAGAGTGGCCCAGACGAATGTATTGCATGGCGCGGACCTCAGGCTTTTGGCGTGTAGAAAGGGTTGCTGATGTGATTGACCACGTCCGCCAGTTGCGCGGTTTCCGGCTTGCCGGTCAGCGCGGCACGGATCGCCGTGCGGCAGGCGTTATAGTTGTTCAGGTAGACCGCATCCAGGTCATCACAGGCCGGGTTGACCCAGTTCGCGGTGACGATCGCCCACTCGTTTTCGGCCTCCGGTGGCAAGGTGCCGTCGAGCAGTGCTTCCAATACGGCCTTGGCAATCCCGGCCTGCGATGCACCCCATGTGGCGTTACCGTGCAAGTCGCTGTTGATCGCGGCTTTGTTGACGTAGAGGGTCATCGGTTTGACCGGAATATTGGGCTGCGCGATGACCATGAAGGGGCAATGTCCCTGGCTTGGCGACGCTAGGCTGTTGGCAAACGCCTGCCCCGCCGGCCCGTTGCGCGGACCGATCAGAATGTTGATGTGCGCGGCGTTGACGCCCGGACCTTCGAAACCTTCACCGATGTACAGATCGAGTTCTTTCATGGGGTTATTTACTCTTCAGAGATAGAGGTTGAGCACAGATGCACGCCGACCGTCGCGGCCGCGTGACAACAGGCGGGAATTGAAGAGCGCAGGACGTGACAATGAGGATGAGTCATGGGGGCAAACGCTCTTTTTGTTGTTGATGAGCTGTGTTTGCGATTTTTTAACACTGGCAGGTTGAGCGGCCGTAACCATTAAAAGTCATGAGGGCATGAGGTTTGGTAATACCCGGCAGAACTGCGGCGCAATTGTGTTTAAAATGCCGCCCCCACCCATTGCTGGCCCCTGCCCGATGAACGCTGACGCTCTCTCCCCCCTTCACGACCATTTGCTGACCGCCCTGGCCGATGCTCCCGCGGAAACCCGCCGGCTGTTCCATGGCCGGGGCCGGTGCTGGCCCGGGCTGGAGCAATTGACCGTCGACTGGCTGCAGGGGGTGGTGCTGGTGTCGCTGTTCAAGGAGCCTGAAGCGGCGCAGCTGGAAGCATTGAAGCGGTTGCTGATGACGATCACTGAATCGGCGCAGTGGCAACAATCAGGGGCGCACACCCTGTTGCTGCAACACCGCTACCTGCTGCAAAGCACCACCGAATGGCTGCTTGGGGAAGCGATCGAGGAATTGATCATCACCGAGGGTGGCCTGCGTTATCGGGTGGACCTGGGCCGCAAGCAGAACACCGGGTTGTTCCTCGACATGCGCTACGGCCGCGACTGGGTGCGGGCCAATGCCGCAGGCAAGCGCGTGTTGAATCTGTTCGCCTACACCTGCGGCTTTTCGGTCGCCGCCATCGAGGGAGGCGCCGAACACGTGGTCAACCTGGACATGTCGAGCCCGGCGCTGAACCGTGGTCGCGACAACCATCGGCTCAATGGCCATGACATGAGCAAGGTGAGTTTTCTCGGCCACGACTTGTTCAAGTCCTGGGGCAAGGTGATCGGCAAGGGCCCTTACGACCTGGTCATCATCGATCCACCGTCCTTTCAGAAAGGCAGTTTCCTGCTGACCAAGGATTACCAGCGCGTGCTGCGTCGGCTGCCGGAGTTACTCAGCCCCGAAGGGACGGTGCTGGCGTGCATGAACGATCCGGCGTTCGGCGCGGACTTCCTGATCGATGGCGTGATGCGTGAAGCGCCGGGCTTGCGGTTCGAGCGGCGGCTGGAGAATCCGCCGGAGTTTCCGGATGCTGATGTTGAATGCGGGTTGAAGGCGTTGGTGTTCACACTGAAGGACTGAGTGCTGCTGACTGTGGGAGCGACGATTCGACTTGCTCGCGATGGCGGTGGGTCAGTCGATATCTGTGTTGAATAATAAATCGCTATTGCGAGCAGGCTCGCTCCCACAGGGGGGCTGGTGTGAGGCTACTGCTTGGGTCAACGCGGCTGCAACACCAGCGCAAACAGCTCGCCGTGACCGTTCACATTGAGCTTGTGATAGAGGTTGCGTCGATGCACTTTCACCGTCTCCGGCGAGATGCCCATTTGCTGGGCAATGGCTTTGCTGGAGAAGCCTTGGAGAATCAGTCGAGCCGTTTCGACTTCGCGTACTGACAATCGCGCATCGAAGCGATCCAGCAAGGTGTCCAGATCGCCGGCCACGGCCTCGGCAGTCGTACCTTGCGGCGGCATCAATTGCTGGTGCCGGCGCATGGCGGACAGCACCCAATCGCGCACGCACAGCAACCGCCCTTGCTCTTCAAGCGTGAACCGCGTCGAGCGACCCAGCGATAAGCCGAGCACGGCGCCGTCGATGTTGACCATGAACTGCAGCTCGTCACCGCCGACCACCGAGCGGAAGTAGCTCAGGTAATACTCGCTCTGCTGAAACTGGTCGGGAGCCACCGAGTCGAGGCTGTGCAGGCCATCGGCAATGCCCGCGCAAGCCGCCTGGTAAAACGGATCGAGCAGGTACATGCCGGCGCTGTAGTCCGCCAGTTCTTCGTGTTCGGTGGCACCACCTTTTGAGTCGAAGTCGATCAGCAAGCGGGGCACTCGCCCCTCCCGCATCACCGCCACCAGTGCGTTGTCCAGCGGCACCAGCAGCCGCAGCGTGTCGACCAGCGCGCGCCAGAAACCGTCCTGACCCAACGCGCCAAATACCCGCGCCAGTCCTTGGTGCACCGGCAACTCTTTCAACAACGCGTCCACGCACTACCCCTTTCGAGTAACCCATGATGGGAATGGGTGTGTACCCCGCCTGCCGATACGCTGCAAGCACCTGTTCATCACCGGCCTGCAGCAGGCCAGGAGTGCCGCATCATGAGTCGTCACCGTCAACAGATCAATCTTGGACTGAGCGCCTGTATGTGCGTTTCGCTGTCGGCGGTCGCTGCCGAGGCACCCACGGTTCATGTCTACAACTGGTATGACTACATCGGCCCCACCACCCTGCACGACTTCAAGCGCGACACCGGAATCGAGCCGGTTTACGACACCTTTGACAGTGCCGAAGTGCTGGAAGGCAAACTGCTCACCAGCCGCAGCGGGTACGACGTGGTGGTGGCGAGTAACTTCAGCCTGCCGACCCTGATCAAGGCCGGCGCCCTGGCACCACTGCCTCGCGCACAGATGCCGGATTTCAAGAACATGGACACCGAGCTGCTGGCGAAACTGGCCAACAACGATCCGGGCAACCAGTACGCCGTGCCGTACCTGTGGGGCACCAACGGCATCGGCTACAACATCGACAAGGTCCGTGCCGCACTGGGTGACAAGGCGCCGGTGGATTCCTGGGACCTGGTGTTCAACGAAGAGAACCTGGCCAAACTCGGCCAGTGCGGGGTGGCGATGCTCGACTCGCCGTCGGAGATGTTGCCGGTCGCCCTGCACTACCTGGGCTTGCCGCCGAACAGCACTAGCCCCGAGGACTACAAAAAGGCCGAAGCACTGCTGCTCAAGCTGCGTCCGCACATTGCCTACTTCAACTCGTCGAAGTTCATCAGCGACCTGGCCAACGGCAACATCTGTGTGGCGGTGGGCTGGTCCGGCGCGATGCTCGAAGCCAAGACCAACGCCGAGCAGGCCAAGAATGGCGTGAAGATCGCTTATAGCCTGCCGAAGGAAGGTGCGCCGGTCTGGTTCGACACGCTGGTGTTGCTCAAGGACGCACCGCATCCAGAGCAAGGCCTGGCCTTCATCGACTACCTGATGCGCCCCGAAGTCATCGCCCCGGTCAGCGATCACCTGTCCTACCCCAACGGCAACCGCAGCGCGACACCGCTGGTGGCTGAATCGACCCGCAACAACCCCGCTGTTTATCCGTCGGCCGAAGCACTGGCGACGTTATTCACCCTTCAACCGTTGCCGCCGGCCATCGAGCGGGTGCGCACACGGATCTGGAGCAAGGTGAAGAACGGGCAGTAATTCAGGCTGCTACAGGGATCGCATCAGCCACGCATTTTTTGAATAAATTGAAGATGAGAGAACCGATGAAACCACGTGCCCGCGACTTGAACATCCAGTTCGGCCAACTGCAACCCGGCCCCCTCAACGCCATCACCGATGTGCCCGGCGTGCGCGTCGGCCACAGCGATGTCCGCGGACGGACCGCCAATGGCCGCGACATCTGCACCGGCGTGACCCTGATCGAACCGCGTGCCGGGTCCACCAATCAGCAACCGTGTTTTGCCGGCGTCCATGTGCTCAACGGCAACGGTGACGCCACGGGTCTTGAGTGGATTCGTGAAGCCGGCTTGCTGACCAGTCCGATCGCCTTCACCAACACCCACAGCCTGGGCGTGGTGCGTGATGCGCTGATTGCCCTGGATCGTCAGGCTCAGCCCGATGACGGACGACTTTACTGGAACATGCCGGTGGTGCTGGAGACCTTCGACGGCCTGCTCAGCGACATCAACGGTTTTCATGTGAAGCCTGAACATGTGGCCGAGGCCCAGCGCAATGCCGTCGGCGGACCGGTGACGGAAGGCGCGGTGGGCGGTGGCAGCGGGATGATCTGTCACGAATTCAAGGGGGGCATCGGCACGTCTTCGCGCCAATTGAGCAAGGCGCAGGGAGGCTGGACCGTCGGTGCGATCGTCCAGGCCAACCATGGCATTCGCAATGAACTGCGCGTCGACGGTTACCCGGTCGGTCGCTATATGGAACAGGCTGACTCACCGTTCCTCAGGGCATCGCTGCCTTATCCGGGCATGGGCTCGATCGTCGTTTGCCTGGCCACCGATGCGCCGCTGCTGCCGCATCAATGCACGCGCCTCGCACAGCGCGCCAGCCTCGGGCTTGCCCGCACCGGCGGCGGCAACGAAGACCACAGCGGCGACATTTTCATCGCCTTTGCCACCGGCAACCAACACGTGCCACCGGCCGCTTATGAAGGCAAAGGTGCCCCCACCTGCAACAACCTGAGCATGGTCAACAACGACCACATCAGCGAGTTGTTTTTGGCCGCGACTGAAGCGGTGGAGGAAGCGATCATCAACGCCGTGCTGGCGGCTGAAACGACGGAAGGTAACGGCCACACCGTACCGGGGCTGGACGCGAAAACACTGCTCAAGGCCCTGCGTCAGGCGGGTTGGCCGGGGGAAACAGTCGGGATCTGAATACGCTTTAACGAAGACGCCCGATGCAGTGCATCGGGCGGCTATCGCTTATTTTTCCAGGATCAACAGCGGCGTGTCTTTTTTCACCAGGTACGTCGCCAGCTCCGAAGCTTTGCCGTCACCGACGTTCTTCGCGACATGCGCAGTGCCTGCGGGGATGTACAAGGAGTCACCGGCCTTGAGCGTGACGGGCGCCCGCCCTTCGAGTTGATACTCAAACGTGCCCGAGATGACGTAGGCGACCTCCACCCCAGGATGAGAATGCTTGGGGGAAGTGACGCCCGGGTCGAAATCGACACGCACCTGAATCACCTCAACCTTGGAAATATCGAGGTCCTGGCGCACCAGGTCCGTGCGGTGCAGGCCTGTCTGCCAGCTTTTTGCCGGAGTGGCTTGCGCCGGCGCTTTGGCTTCTTCAGCCGCGAAAGCGTTGAGTGATACGGCGGCAGCCAGGGCGATGCCGAGCAGGCCTGCGGTGTGACGGGAGTTGATACGGGACATCGCAATTCTCCAATGAATGCCGCGGTTGCGGTGGCTTCATTACGAGGTCGCGGTGTATCGCGCAAGTGTCGAGAACAGCATGGTTTTGTATGCCCAGGTAACTACCGGCGCCGGGGATACGTTCGGATACAACCGCAGATGCGCGTCAGTGCGCTACGCCGAATCTGGTCACGATGTCTTCTGGCTTGAGCTGTCGCCCGTCCATTGAAACCAACTGCAATTTCTGGATTGGCTGACGATCCTGTGCGTCGACCATGACGGATCCCGCTTCGCCGGGTTCGTACAAAAACTCGTTGCCCCACTGCGACAAGGCAATCAGGACGGTTTGCAAAGCCCTGCCCTTTTCAGTCAGCACGTACTCCTTGTAGATGCTTCCATCAGCCGCCGGCTCCATCCGCATCACACCTTCTGCCACCAGGCCTTTGAGGCGGGTGCTCAGAATGTTTTTCGCGACATTCAGGCTTTTCTGAAAATCGCTGAAGCGTTTTGTGCCTGAGAGTGCATCGCGAATGATCAGCAAGGACCACCAATCGCCAATGAGGTCCAGGGATCGAGCGACCGGACACGGACTGCCCTGCAAGCTTTTGCGCTTCACGTAAACGAACCTCCACCAAAAGGGTGCCAACGCTGACGATAATTCGGTCAGATGGCAGGTGGTTGCATAATACAACCCATGCTGGTAAAAATCACTTCCATTGGTTTCATAATGAAACCGACAACCCGATTTCGAGTGATTCCCTGTGCCAGACGCACAGTGATTTCGCCCTCAATGGTTGCATGATAAAACCGTAGGAGATTCCCAATGAAACTGGCTGGAAAAACTGCATTCATCACCGGCGGCAACAGCGGCCTGGGCCTGGCCACCGCCAAACTGTTCATCGCAGAAGGCGCAAAAGTGGCGATCACCGGGCGCAGTCAAAAAACCCTGGATGAAGCCCGGGAGGCGTTGGGGCCAAACCTGCTGGCGATCCAGGCGGACCTGACCGACGTGAAAGAGATCGAGCGCGCCGTATCAGAAGCCGTCGCAGCATTCGGCAAGCTGGACATCGTGTTCGCCAATGCCGGTATCGCCGGACAGACCCCGGTTGGCGGCACTTCGCTGGAAACCTTCCAGACCATTATCCAGACCAACCTCACCGGCACTTTTTTCACCGTACAGGCAGCCGAACCGCACCTCAATCCGGGGGCTTCGATCATTTTGAACGGGTCGGTGCACGCTGTGATGGGATGGCCGGGTTACAGCGCCTACGCAGCAAGCAAGGGCGCCGTTCGTTCCATGACACGGGTGATGGCCGCAGAATTTGCGCCGCGCGGCATTCGCGTCAACCAGATTACCCCCGGAGCTGCACGCACACCGGTCTGGAACCCCCACACGGTGAAAGTGGGAATGGATGCGCTGGAGGAGAAACTGAACACCACAATCCCGCTCGGTCGCATTGGCGAAGCGGAAGAAGTGGCCACCGTCGCCTTGTTCCTCGCCTCCAGCGACTCTTCGAATGTCGTCGGTGCGGAGATTGTTGTCGACGGCGGTGCAACCAGTTCGCCATTGGGCGCACCGGCTCACCGAAAAAACTGGCAGGCGTAACGGGTTTGTATCGGCGTGTATGTTCGCTGACGATCTTACACAGCGATACACAACCAGCGGATCAGGACACATAGGCACTACATAAAGGTGGAACAGTGGGGGCTTCTCCCGTTCGTCCGTAACGCGGCGACATAAACGGTGAGGCCCCCAACCCTTTAGCAGGAACCCGTCATGATCAATGAAATCGACACCGTGCTGTATACCGGAAAGACCCACACCACTGGCGGCCGCGACGGCGAATCGAAGAGTTCGGATGGACGTCTGGACATCAAGCTTTCCCCGCCAGGCTCTTCAGGGGCTGGGACCAATCCCGAACAGCTATTGGCTGCAGGCTGGTCGGCCTGTTTCATCGGCGCGATCGGTAAAGCGGCTGCCGCGCTGAAGGTGACCTTGCCGAGCGGTGTCGCCGTTGATGCCGAAGTGGATCTGGGCAAGACCGACAACGCCTTTTTCCTCCAGGCACGCCTCAATGTCAGCCTTCCTGGTCTCGATCCTGTTGTCGCACGGGCGTTAGTCGATGCCGCCCATCAAACCTGCCCGTACTCCAAAGCGACCCGTGGCAACATCGACGTCACGCTTAATCTGGTTTAAACCGGGCCCATAATGCGGCCTGCCATCCCGGCAGGCTGTACCGAGTTTTTCCCCATAGCATTTATCCATCCTGCCGCCGTTGATCAAGGACGAAATCGGTCTAAAAAGTCCGGTTTGCGTTTCGCAGCCTTTGCTATTCTAAAACCTGTAGGTGAAGACGCAGACTGATGCGCAAGAGGATAGCGAGGAAGCGTGGGGCGCGCTCCTAAGGGTACACGGTTAGAAAGATTCTCCGAGTTGAGATCCAGCCCTTATGCCGTGTGAAGCAGGACAGCACAAAACTGTTCTGTCAGAAGCCTGATAAACCTTGTAAGCCAGAGACCAGCGCTGGCCACCTACTCTATTTCGAAGCCCTCCTTGTGCGGGCTTTTTCGTTGTGTGCAGGACCGGCAGCCAATGCCACCCCCCTCAATCCAACCGTTCGTCGCCAAGCAGGCCTTTCCCCTATTGACTTCAATTGGCGACTGCGCGAATATTATTTACATCGCATACGATACAAACGTATACGCCATACAAACAAACCTAGTACACCTTTGAGGATTCATCCCATGAGCAAGATCGAAAAAGTCCTGGCCTCCGGCAAAACCCACACCACCATGAGCAGCACCGGTACCACTTCGCGCGGCCATAACGGCAGCCTCGACATCGTGCTTTCGTCACCTGGCAGCGACAAGCCCGTTCATGAATTCAAAGGCACCCAGCCACACCCGAAAGCCGAGCAACTGTTTGCCGGTGCCTGGTCGGCCTGCTACATCGCCGCCGTCGGTCTGGCTGCCAAACAGCGCAACGTCGAGCTTCCCTCCGATGTGTCCGTCGATATCGAAGTCGACCTTGGCCAGACCGGCGACGCTTACTTCCTCCAGGCACGCCTGACGCTGCGCGCTCCAGGTCTGGATCAGGCCGTCGCGACAGAAATCGCCCACGCCGCAGACCAGATCTGCCCGTACTCCAAAGCAACACGCGGCAACATTGACGTGGCCCTGAACGTAGTCACGGCCTGATAAACAGCGACGCTTTGACATCATTTGGCTTTCAAGAAACATCATACATATCGCATGCGACTAAAGCGCATACGAAAACAAACCCATTAAAACATTCAGGTAATCATCCATGAGCAAGATCGAAAAAGTACTGGCCACCGGCAAAACCCACACCACCGCCAGCAGCACCGGTAACACCTCGCGCGGCCACAACGGCAGCCTCGACATTGCCCTCTCGTCGCCCGGCAACACCCAGCCTGCGCACGTGTTCGCCGCCACCCAGCCGCACCCGGCCGCCGAGCAATTGTTCGCCGGCGCATGGTCGGCCTGCTACACCGCCGCTGTCGGGCTGGTGGCCAATGACCTGAACGTTGTGCTGCCGGCGGACATGTCTGTCGACATCGAAGTCGACGTCGGCCAGACCGGTGCGGATTACTTCCTTCAAGCTCGATTGACCCTGCGCGTGCCCGGCCTGGCGGACGACGTTGCAAAGACCCTGGCACACACCGCCGACCAGATCTGCCCGTACTCGAAGGCGACCCGTGGCAACATCGACGTGGACTTGAAAGTCCTCACGGCGTGATGCACCGCACGGCGGGTTCGACGTTACCCTGCACGTCGACCCGCCGGGAGGCAGCAACGAATTTCTCGGACGCGACCTGTCTGATGCAGAATGAGTTCACGCCACTGCCGACCTCGATCGAGCGCCTGCGCAACAACCTGATCACATCAATGAACACTGAGGAGTAAGCGATGACCACGCACACTGAAACCGCAATCCTGGCCGGCGGCTGCTTCTGGGGCATGCAGGATCTGATAAGGAAACAGAAAGGCGTGCTGTCGACTCGAGTCGGCTACTCCGGCGGCGACGTGCCCAATGCAACGTATCGAAACCACGGCACCCATGCCGAAGCAATCGAGATCGAGTTTGACCCGGCCATTACCAGCTACCGCCAGATCCTTGAGTTTTTCTTCCAGATTCACGATCCGTCGACCGCCAATCGTCAGGGTAACGACATCGGTCTCAGCTACCGTTCGGCGATTTTTTATCTGAATGAAGAACAGAAGGCAGTGGCCGAGGACACCGTGGCCGATGTGAATGCATCCGGTCTCTGGCCCGGCAAGGCGGTCACCGAAATCGCGCCCGCCGGCCCTTTCTGGGAGGCAGAGCCGGAGCATCAGGACTACCTCGAACGGCTGCCGACCGGTTACACCTGCCATTTCATTCGGCCGAACTGGAAACTGCCCAAGCGCGCATGACGCGGTACACCCTGGGTTCCGGCAGCGGCGTCCAGGCACCGTGGCATCAGGTATTGGCCTCGCAGGGCAGGCTAAACAGCACGCCGACCGACGTCAGTCTCAATACCCTTGTGGGAGCGAGCTTGCTCCCGCAGGGTTTGCGTTTAAAGGATTCAGGCGTCTTGCTGCACCACGCCGCGTTCTTCCAGCAAGCGCACAAACATGGTCAGGCTTTGCGACACCGTCCCTCTGCGCCACACCAGCCAGGTGCGCAAAAACCGGAAGGCTGGCGACAACGGCCAGACACTCACCGTGGTGCAGCCCGGCATGCTTTCGAGCATGCTGCGCGGCATCAGCGCCAGGCCGGCTCCGGCGCTGACGCAGGCCAGCATGCCGTGATAGGACTCCATTTCGAAGATTTTCCCGGGCACTGCCGAGTCCTTGGCGAACCAGCTTTCGAAGTGGTGGCGGTAGGAGCAATTGGAGCGAAACGCATAGATGTTTTCGCCGTTGACCTCCCGCGCGCGGTGGATCGGGGCATGGTTGAGCGGCGCGATCAGCACCATTTCTTCCTCGAATGCCGGCACGCCTTCCAGTGCCGGGTGCAGCACCGGGCCGTCGACAAAAGCAGCGGCCAGTCGGCCCGACAGCACACCGTCGATCATGGTCCCGGACGGTCCGGTGGACAGATCCAGCTCGACCTTGGCGTGCTTCTGGTTATACGCGGCCAACAGCTCGGGGATGCGCACCGCCGCCGTGCTTTCCAGCGACCCTAGCGCAAAGGTGCCTTGGGGTTCTTCACCGGCCACCGTCGCCCGGGCTTCCTGCACCAAGTCGAGAATGCGCCGGGCGTAATCGAGAAAACTCCAGCCGGCGGGCGACAGGCGCAGACGGCTTTTCTCGCGGATAAACAGGTCCACGCCCAAGTCCTGCTCCAGTTGCTTGATCCGTGTCGTCAGGTTCGACGGCACGCGATGGATGTGTTGGGCAGCCACGCTGATGCTGCCGTGCTCGGCCACTGCTTTGAAAATTTCCAGCTGAACCAGATCCACAGTCATTCTCCAAACGTGAACGATATGCTCAGCATTATTCAGTTTCCAGAAAACTAACGCCACCGTAACCTGAGCGCATTCCCACCTAGCAGGACGGTGCCATGACCAACGTTTCCAGTCTCACCCACGCCATTTCGATCAACCCCGCCACCGGCGAGCAGATCGGCCACTACCCATTTGAATCCGCTTCGGCGCTGCAAGCCGCACTGTCCCGAGCCGCTGACGGATTCCGTGTCTGGCGCAGCACAGCGGTGGCGCAACGCTCACAGCTTTTGATCGCCCTGGCGCAAGCGTTACGCGGTAACGCCGCAGCGATGGCGAACATGATTACTCTGGAGATGGGCAAGCCGATTACCCAGGCCCGCGGTGAAATCGAAAAATGTGCCCAGCTCTGCGAGTGGTACGCCGAACACGGCCCGGCCATGCTGACCGCCGAGCCGACCCTGGTTGAAGGCGGCAAAGCACGCATCGAATATCGTCCGCTCGGCCCGATTCTCGCGGTGATGCCGTGGAATTTCCCGATCTGGCAGGTCCTGCGTGGCGCCGTACCCGCGCTGATCGCCGGCAACACCTACGTGCTCAAACATGCGCCAAACGTGATGGGCAGCGCTTACCTGCTGCAGGAAGCCTTCAAGCAAGCCGACTTCCCTGAAGGTGTGTTCGAGGTCATCAACGTCACGCCAGAGGGCGTCTCCACGGCGATCGCTGATCCTCGCATCGCAGCGGTGACCCTCACCGGCAGCGTGCGCGCCGGCATGGCCATCGGTGCGCAGGCCGGTGCAGCGTTGAAGAAATGCGTACTGGAACTGGGCGGTTCTGATCCTTTCATCGTGCTCGACGATGCCGATCTCGACGAAGCCGTCAAAGCCGCGGTGATTGGCCGTTATCAGAACACCGGGCAAGTCTGCGCGGCAGCCAAACGCTTGATCGTCGAACAAGGCATCGTCGAGGAATTCACGCGCAAGTTCGTCGAAGCCACGGGCAAACTGGTGGTCGGCGATCCACTGGCCGCCGACACTTACATTGGCCCGATGGCTCGCTTCGATCTGCGTGATGAACTGGATCAACAGGTGCGCGACACCCTGGAAGAAGGCGCGACATTGTTGCTGGGCGGCAAAAAAGCTGAAGGCCCGGGCAACTTCTACGAGCCTACGGTCTTCAAGGATGTCACCGACCAAATGACTTCGTTCAAGCAGGAACTGTTCGGCCCGGTCGCCTCGATCATCACCGCACGCGATGCCACCCATGCGCTGGAACTGGCCAATGACAGCGAATTCGGACTCGCCGCGACGATCTACACCGGCAACGTCGAACGTGCCCAGCAGATGGCCGGCGAACTGGAAACCGGTGGCGTGTTCATCAATGGCTATTGCGCAAGCGACCCGCGCGTCACCTTCGGCGGCGTGAAGAAAAGCGGTTTTGGCCGCGAGCTGTCGCACTTCGGCGTGCGCGAGTTTTGCAATGCGCAGACGGTTTGGCTGGATCGCCGCTGATCACCTCCAGTGGCCCGGGAGTCTTTTCACGCCCGGGCCTCTGCGCTTTATTCGTTCAGAAAATAGACCTTGTCGTTAACCGACGATATCGATCAACTGCTCGCGCTGCGCACCGGTCAGCATCGGCCCGAAACCGGCGCCGGCGTTGTCCGCCATGTAGCGCGGGTTGCCGGTACCGGGAATCACGCAGGTCACCGCCGGATGCGACAGCAAGAACTTCAGCGCCATCTGCGGCCAACTGTTGACCCTCACGTCCGCCGCCCAGCGCGGCAAGGGTTTGTCCTTCAAGCGGCTGAGCAGGTTGCCGCCGCCGAACGGCCGATTGCAGATCACCGCCACGCCACGTTCGCGGCACAGCGGCAGGATGCGTTTCTCGACGCCGCGGTCATCCAGCGCATAGTTGATCTGCAAGAAATCCAACGGCTCGGCCTTGAGCACCGCTTCCACCTCGTCATACGCCGACGCCGTGTAATGGGTGATGCCGATGTAGCGGATGCGCCCTTCTTCCTTCCATTTGCGCAAGGTCGGCAAATGGGTTTGCCAGTCCAGCAGGTTATGGATCTGCATCAGATCGATGCGATCGGTTTGCAGCAGTTTGAAGGACTGCTCCATCTGCGCGATGCCTTCTTCGCGGCCACGGGTCCAGACCTTGGTGGCCAGGAAAGCGGGCGAACGTGGCTCATGAATCGACAGCAACTCACCGGTCGTCTCTTCCGCGCGGCCGTACATCGGCGAGCTATCGATTACCTTTCCGCCCTTCTCGAACAATGCGCGCAGAACGGCGGGCAACTGCTTGTAGGCGGGGCTCGAAGGCCCGACATCAAACCCGCGATAGGTGCCCAACCCGACAAGGGGCAATGGCTCGGAGCTGGAAGGAATGGCGCGGGTCAGCATGTTCTTGCCTCCTGTGTCCTTCGACGGCGTGGTTGCAGCGAAGGCCGGGCCGAAGGTGAAAACCGCCGAAGCACCGGCAGCCAGCGTGAGTATTTGGCGACGTGTGTATTCATCAGTGTGGCTCATGGAATGACCCTTCCACCTTTTTGCTTTCAACCTGTTTTTCCTGATGCCTGGCCAGCCACAGGCATAACCAGCCCCACAGCCCGGCAAACGGCACGATCACCAGCGCCACCAGACCAAAACCGGCGCCCAATGCCGTCAGACCGACCGACAACCAGCCACTGGCGGCGTCTCCGCCGCGATACACCAGGGTTTCGATCACATTCTTGGCCTTGTACTTTTCCTCGCGGCTGACCACGGTCCACAACACTTCACGCGCCGGCCGCACGATAGCGAACTCGACCGCACGACGCAGCCCCTGCGCCAGGGCGACGGTAGCGGGCACGGGCGCCAGCGCCATGGCGCTAAACGCCACGATGGTCGCCAGCGGCAATGCCACCAGCGCCCCGCCGACACCGACCAGCCGAATCAACGGCGCCGTCAACAGCAGTTGAAAGATCAAGGTCAGCGCCGACACGATCAAATCGACCACGGCGAAGAATTGCGTCCGGCTGGCCACATCAGCATAGCTACCCGCCACAATCCTTCCCTGCTCGAAATACAACAAGGTCGCGGCGCTGGTGTGCAGCAACATGAACAACACCAGTCCCAGCAGATAAGGCGAACGCGTAATCAACGTGATCCCGGCCAGCATGCTGCCGCCCATGCGCCGATCCTCCATCAAGCGGCTGCCGGACTGCGATTGGGTGCGCGAGAGCAGCGCCCGATAGCAGCGCACCGCGACTTCCAGCAGCAACGCCGCCGCGACGGTCAACGCCACCGGGCCCAATCGCGTGGCCATGGTCGCGGCCAGCAACGGCCCGATGAACGTGCCCAGGGTGCCACCCGCGGCGATGAACCCGAATAACCGTCGCCCTTGTTCACTGGAAAACCGGTCGACCAGCACGCTCCAGAAAATGCTGACGATGAACAGGTTGTAGATGCTGATCCAGACGAAAAACACCCGCCCGACGGCCACCGGCGCAATGCGATTGGCGATCAACACACCAAACACCATCATCGACGCGGCGATCACGCGATAGATCAACGGCACGAACCGCGTGGCCGGCAGCCGCGACGCCAGCAATCCGAACACCGGCACCATCAGCAACATCACCACGAACGTCGCCGTGAACAGCCACTGCAATTTGTCGGCACCGCCCTCAAGGCCCAGGGCATCGCGCAACGGTCGCACCAGGTAATAACTGGCCAGCACGCAGAAATGGAACGCGAACCCCAGCATCAGGGCGGTTCTTTCGCCGGGCTGCACGTCGAGCCATTTTGCCGCGATGGGCATGGGCGCCCTCCTCTGTAGCCGGACTTGGTGTGCCCCACTACCGATGAACTAAACTCTGGCTCCGATCCAGTGGATTGGGTTTCTCAGCCCAGAGCCGTCAATGTCGCCCACTAAAGTTAGCCGAATGCAACGAACCCTGGTGTTAATCGTCGTCATCCTGGTCGCGTTGTACCTGGCGCTCTGTGCAGCGCTGTTCGTGTTTCAGCGCGCGCTCATCTACTTCCCGCAGCCCAGCGCCATCGAGACGTCCGAAACGCTGCTCAAGCTGACGGTGGACGATGTGGACGTGGCGGTGTCGATCAGGCCCCACGACGGGCCGAAGGCGTTGATCTATTTCGGCGGCAATGCCGAGGATGTTTCTCGCAACCTGCCAGGGTTCGCCCAGGCATTCCCGGAGCATGCGATCTATTTGCTGCACTATCGAGGTTTCGGGGGTAGCTCCGGCTCGCCTTCGGAGGAGTCAATTCAGCGCGATGCCATGACCTTGTTTGACAAGGTCTACGGCACTCATCCGCACATCGCCGTGGTCGGACGCAGCCTCGGTTCGGGGGTCGCCGTGCGCCTCGCCAGCCAGCGGCCGGCCTCGAGCCTGATCCTGATTACGCCCTACAACAGCCTGGAAGACCTCGCCGTGCGCCAGTTCCCGTGGTTTCCGGTGAAGTGGTTGCTGCAGGAGCGCTTTGAATCTTGGAAGTACGCGGCGCACATCACGATACCGACGCTGCTGATCGCGGCGGAGCACGATGAAGTCATACCGCGTTCAAGCACCGAGCTGCTCTACACGCATTTCGCCAAAGGCGTGGCCACGCTGCGAGTCGTACCGGGGGTGGGCCACAATTCCATTTCCGAAAGTCCCGAATACCTGAAATTACTTGGCGACGCGCTGTGAACAACGCCTGTCTATGACCTGTAGCAGCTGCCCTGCTGGCTTCTCGAACCGGTGGATTTCGTGTCGGATTGAAGCGCCAGACTCAGACCTGGTAGAAGTCGCGATACCACGTCACAAACTGCTTCACGCCTGCATCAACCTCAACCTGGGGCGAGAAACCGACCCAGTCTGCCAGCGCCGACACATCGGCCCATGTCTTGACGACATCGCCCGGCTGCATCGGCAAATAATTGCGCTGCGCTGTTATGCCCAGCGCCGCTTCCAGGCATTCGACAAAATCGAGCAACGCGACCGGTTTTCCACGCCCGATGTTGAAAATCCGGTTGACGCCATTTGCCTCCTTGTCCGGGACCGGCGGCTTCGCAAGCAACCGGGCGATGCTTTCGACAATATCGTCGACATAGGTGAAATCACGCGCCATCTGGCCATGGTTGTAGATATCAATCGGCCGGCCATTGAGCATCGCTTCGGTGAACGTGAACAGCGCCATGTCTGGACGTCCCCAAGGACCGTACACGGTAAAAAAACGCAGGCCGCTGGCACGAATCCCATAGAGATGGCAGTAGCTGTGGGCAAGCAATTCATTGGCGCGCTTGCTGGCAGCGTACAGCGACACCGGTTGATCGACCGGGTCGTCGACGCTGAACGGGAGTTTGCTGTTGGCGCCATACACCGAACTGCTCGACGCATAGATCAAGTGCACAGGCCGGTAGTGCCGGCAGGCTTCGAGCACGTTCAGGAATCCCACCAGATTCGATTGCGCATACACATCCGGGTTATCCAGCGAATAACGAACCCCCGCTTGCGCCGCCAGATGCACGACCTCGGTGAACTTATTGTCTTCGAATAACGCCATCAAGGACGGCTTATCGACAATGTCCATCCTCTGAAAACGGAAACCTTGCAATTCGCTCAGTTGCTTGAGCCGGGCATGTTTCAATTCCACGCTGTAATACGCGTTGAGGTTGTCGATACCAACAACATCACGCCCTTCCAGGCACAATCGTTTGACCGTGTGATACCCGATGAAACCTGCCGCGCCAGTCACGAGAATAGTCATAATACCGCCCCGTTCGCCTAATCACAGGCAGTTAGTTATAGCGTTGCAATTACCATGGATCCAAGTTTAATAACTGGCCCCATCAGGGTGGCATCCTTCCAGTGTGCCCGCCCTCCACGATGACTATTTATAGGTAAAAAAGTTTAATCCGTTCGACGGAAACTTAATTTGCTTTAAAAACAATCACTTGAGCATTGCTGAGTGCACTTTTGGATGAAAGGCATGTTTTTTGACAAGGAACGTTTGACAGCTTATCGTGAGTGGTCAATAACTACACGGGTCTGATGAAACAGAATCCGAGTGCAGTTTGTTCGTTCATCGCTGCTTCTCAGACAACTTCTGAAATCTTTGTTTTTTGCGGCCCCTTCGTATGGACCGTGCGGTAGCTTTGCCTCCGAATAATGACTCAAGCTATATATCCAACAGGCTGTCAGATATAGCGGACATTCATTATCACGCTGTTACGCTTATGTAACACCACCTGATTCAATATTGACACACACCTTCGCCCCTCACATAAAAACAACAACTCTGCCTGGCTTAATTACTTCTCGGGCCTCTATAGAGCCACTGCCTGCCTAAACTTTCGATATATACGGAGTTTACCAGCATGCCAGCAATCCGTTCCGAACGCTCTAACTGGTACCTTCTGCAGTGCAAGCCTCACCAGGATGAACGAGCCCACCTAAACCTGCTTCAACAAAACTATGTCGTATTTCACCCCCAACTGTTGAGTGAACGCCTGATTCGCGGCAAATATCAGAGGGTGCGCGAATCCCTTTTTCCCGGGTATCTGTTTATCCATCTTGGCGGTAATGACAACTGGGCGCCCATACGCTCCACTCGGGGCGTCAGTCGTTTCGTCGAATTCAATCATGGTCCTGCGACGGTGGCTGAGAACGTCATCGAGCACCTGCGTGCGCGCTGTTTCGAATCATCGGTATCCCCAGATGCCCCGCCCCTTACGCCCGGCGACCACCTGCAAATTATCCGTGGACCACTGTCGACACTCGAGGGGATTTTCATCACCTCACATGGGGCTGAGCGCGTCATGATCCTGATGCAGTTTCTGAATCGGGACCAGGCGATCTGCATGCCCTTGAGTGACCTCGAACTTCAGCACCCCTCGTTTCAATCCAATATCTGACTGATCGCTTATTCCAGGAGCCAGGACATGGCCTTGAATTCACGCTGCCCTTTTGCACTGATCATGGCCTCCCTCTACCCTGGAATGGCCTGGAGTATTGATCCGGCACCTATTGATGTTTACGGGTTCGATTTCACACCTACCTTTCTGTTTTCAGAAAGCTATGACGATAACTTTCGAGAACTGGAGAACAACAAACAGTCCTCGATGGTCACGAAGCTGGCGCCCTCTTTCGAACTCAAGGCCGAAGATCGCAACAGCGCTACCCGACTGACCTGGCAGCCCATCCGCTACATTTATCACGACGAGTCGGATGCCTCGAACACCGCACAACGGGTGCGGGCGGACAGCATCATGGAGTTCACTGACCGGCACCGTCTGAAGCTCGACGCCGAATACCGCAAGTGGGAGCGCACCGAGGACACGGCGGTCGACGGCATCAACGACAAGCTCAATAACAAAAGAGTCGGTGGCCTCTATACCTATGGCGCCAGGAGCGCTGACAACCAGATCGATTTTGGCGCCAGTTACGCGGAACTTCGCTACGACAACGCCGACGGCATCAATGACGACAAAGAGCGCAATACCGCCGCCCTGACCAGTACCTGGTATCACCGCATCGGTAGCAATACCCGTGGCCTGCTCGAGTACGACCACACCAATTTTGACTACCAGGAACCCAACAGCCCGCGCAGCAGCAAATCCAACGCGGTACTCGCCGGTGCCGTCTGGGACATTACCGCAAAGACCACCGGTAAAGTCCGTGTCGGTTATGAGAAAAAGGACTTCGACAGCAGCGAATCCAAAGACCTCGACAACCCCACCTGGCAAGTGGACCTGCAATGGAAACCACGCACTTATTCGACATTCACCCTTGTGGCCCGCCAGGCTCTCGCCGAGGGCGACGACGGTGCCGATGCCGTCAAGTCCACCTTCACCCAGGTCGGTTGGCGCCATGGCTGGACCGAACGGATCACCACGATTGCACAGGCCGGGTACGGTCGTTATGTCTACGAAGGCGAAAGCCGAACCGACAACTATCAGGACTACAACCTGGCCGTGGTGTATGCGATGCGCCGCTGGCTGGACATCGAGCTCGGCTATCGATTCCGCGACAACGACTCTGATGCCGACGACCAAAGCTACACCCGCAACGTTGTTCAGATCAGCTTCAACGTCAGCCTTTAAGAGGGTTTCGACATGAACTCACGCACCCTGGGCTTATTGCTCGCACTGCTTGTGCTACCCGATACCTACGCCGCAGACCCTGATACCCAGTACAAACTGGCCGCTGGCGATGTCTTGCGCATCATCGTGTTCGGCGAGCCGGAGCTGAGCATTAAAAAAATCCGCCTCAGCGATGCCGGCACATTTTCCTATCCGTTCCTGGGTGAGATTTCCGCCAAGGGACTCACACCCGGCCAGGTCGAAAAGATCATCGTCGACGGACTCAAACAAGGCTATCTGAACGACCCGAAAGTCAGCTTGAGCCAGATCGAATACCGCTCGTTCTACATCAACGGCGAAGTGAAAAAACCCGGCAGCTATCCCTTCATACCCGGACTGACCCTGGAAAAAGCCATCGCTCTGGGCGGTGGGCTGACCGAGCGAGCTTCCATCAAACGCGTGACCATCTTGCGCGGTGATGGCGGCCCGACCCTCACCGATGAGGTCACGCGAAACACCACGATTGCCCCCGGCGACACCATTTCCATTGCACAAGGCTTTTTCTAATCATGGACAACAGCCCTAGCACCTACGTCGAACGTCCTCTGCAAACGCATCTGCATCAGCAGTACAGCGACGACAAGGACACCATTGATCTTCTCAAACTCTGGAGGGTGATCTGGCGCGCCAAATGGAGCATCGGATGGTTTGTCCTGCTGTGCGGTTTGCTGGCGGTCGTTGTGGTCTCGAACATCACCCCGCAATACGTCGGCAGCACCACCTTGCTGTTCAACGATAAAACCCCGCCGCTGATGTCCTTCCAGCAAGTCAAGGACTCAGGCAGCAACGCCACTGATTACTTGCAGACACAACAGGCGCTCCTGCAATCACGGGACCTTGCCGAACGAGCGGTAAAAAAACTCGAGCTGACGACCAACCCGGTCACCGATCCGCGCCAGCAATCGAAGCCATGGTTCACGCCACGCCAATGGCTGGCCGACCTGAACCTTGATCAATGGATCCCGGGGCTGGGCGGCCTGTTGAAGCCGATGAAAGCTGAGCCAAGTGAAGATGATGTCTTCAATCAGGTCACGCAGAACCTCATGCTGCACACCAGCGTCAAGTTCGTCGGCAAGAGCCAACTGCTCGAAATCGAGGTCGAGCTGCCAGACCCTGTCCTGGCGGCAGCGGCGGCCAACGCGTTGGCCCATGGCTTTACCGACAGTCAGCTCGACACCAGCGAAAAGTCCTCGCAGACCACCACCGCGTGGATGAACACACGATTGGTCAAACTGCGCGACAACCTGCGTGTTGCCGAGAAAAAGCTTCAGGGCTACCGGGAGGAACAAGGCCTGGTCGATGTCGGCGGGGTTGCCACCATCAGCGCCAACGAACTGGAAATGACCGGCAATCGCATGGTCGACGCCCGCCGCAACCGCGCTGAAGCCGAGAGTGAATACCGCCAGGCGAAAGCCCTGAGCAACGGCGACCTGAGCCGACTCTCCAGCGTGCCGGCAGTCTTGAGTAACCCGCTGGTCCAGCAATTCCAGGCGGACCGAGCCAAGGCGCAAGCCAAGGTCGATGAGCTGTCAGGACGCTATGGCCCGAAACACCCGAGCCTGATTTCCGCGCAATCGGAATTGCGCGCCGCCACCACCAGCCTGCAATTGCAGGTGCAGCAAGTGGTCGCCGGGATCGAACGGCAATACCAGCTGGCCTCAGCCAGTGAAGCTTCGCTGCGCCAATCCTTCAACAGCAACAAGGCGCAGATCCAGGACATCGCCCGCAAGGAATTTCAGTTGCGCGAATTCCAGCGGGAAGTCGACAGCACCCGTGCACTGTATGAAACCTTCGTCACCCGCTTGAAAGAAACCGCGGCCACTGCCGATATGGACTCCACCAAAGTGCGCATCGTCGACCCGGCGATTGTGCCAGTGGAAGCGAGCAAGCCACGTAAAACATTGATTGTCGGGATCGTCGGGTTGGTGGCTGCAGTGATCGGCGTCGCGTTGGCGCTGCTCTTCGACAGCCTGAGTAACACCTTTAAAACCGACGAGACGATTGAAAGCACGCTTAACATTCCTCTGCTCAGCGTGGTGCCGCTGGTGATGAAGAAAAGTCGCCGGCAATTGGCGCGCTTGTTCGAAGACAACGACAACCCGCGCTTTTCCGAGACCATCCGCAATCTGCGCACCTGGCTGATGTTGCAAAGCAGTGAAATGCCGTCGCAGGTGGTACTCGTGACGTCGACCGTTGCCGGTGAGGGTAAAAGTACCATTGCCACCAACCTGGCCAGTTCCCTCACTTCGCTGGAGCGAGTGCTGCTGATCGATGCCGACATGCGCCAACCGACCCTTTCACTGAACTTCGATTTTCCGCCTGACAGCCCGGGACTGGCCAATGTCATTGCGGGCACCGCCAGGCTTGAAGACTGCATCGTTTCGGTGGGCAATCTGGACATGCTGCCTGCTGGCATGGTCATGCCGCCTTCGCGTGATCTGTTCACCGCGCCGCGCCTGCCTTCCCCTGCCGAATCGCTTAACCCGTCACGCCAGCCTCCACCGCAGGATCTGCTCAGTTCGCCGCGCATGGCGCGCATGCTTGAGGCGCTGAAGTCGCGTTACCGCCACATCATTATCGACTCACCGCCTGCGGAAATGATCAGCGATGCACTGTTGCTGGCCAAGCATTCGGATGCGGTGATCTATGTGGTCAAGGCCGACAGCACGCCGATCAGTCAGGTGCAGAAGGGCATTGCCATGTTGCAGCAAAGCCATGTGCCGGTATTTGGCACCGTGCTCAACCAGGTAGACCTGCGCAAGGCGCGCAAGTACGGCTACCACCATTCCAAGACGTTTTATAACTACGACTTCGCCCCCCGCTGACACCATAAAATCTGCGGCGAGGCCGAACGGGGCAAGCCCCCTCACCACAGTCTTTCTGCCATCACCACACATTGCTTCACCTCTGCCGAGCTACGGAAAAGCCTGCGGGAGCCACGCCGTGCGCGCCCATCAGCGCTGATGCATTAATTCTGCCTTGAGGTTAAGCCCATGACTCCTCTCTATACCGCTCACATGACACACCGCCGAGGCCTGACGTTCTGGGGGCAGTGGTTGTGTGCACTGACGCTGGCGACTTCGCTGCTGATGCTGCTCGTGTATTGGCGCGTTGGCAGCCTCACCAGCGAATACCGCATCCTGATAGTTCTGACGGTGCTCGGATCGGTGCCGATCTACAGCGTGATGCAGGTTTACCACAAGCGTCACGGCCTGGTGGTCGGGCTCGGCCGGTTGCTGGCCGGCTGGCTGATCCTGCTGGCCGTGCTGGCGGCCATTGCCTTCATCACCCAGACCAGCGCGATTTACTCGCGCCAGGTCATCATGGTCTGGGCGGTGCTGGGCTTTGTCGCCCAGGCTGCGATGTTTCTGCCCCTGCATTACTTCGCCCGGTTGCACTCGCGGATGGTCTGCAACGAGCGTCGTGCGGTGATCATCGGCACCTGCCCGACCGCCCATGAACTGGCGAAAAAACTCTCCAGACCAAACCGTGCGCTGGTCATGGGTTTCATCGCCGCAGCCGACAATAGCGGCCCGGCCCCCAGCATCCTGCCGTTGCTCGGCCACGTCGATTCGATCCGCGAAATCATCACGCGCCTGGATGTGCGCCGCGTTTACATTGTCCTGCCGATGACGCATGCCGCCACCATCGAAGCGCTGTACATCGACCTGCTGGACATGAATGTCGACGTGGTCTGGATCCCGGATTTCGGCAGCATGGTATTGCTCAACCATTCGATCTCGGAAATCGAGCGGATGCCCGCCATTTACCTCAACGAAAGCCTGATCAGCTCCCATCCGGCCAGCCTGTTTTGCAAAGACCTGTTCGAACGCAGCCTGGCCGCCGTGGCCATTATTGTCCTCAGTCCGATGCTCTTGACGGTGGCGATCGCCGTCAAGCTGACTTCCGCCGGTCCCGTGCTGTTCAAGCAAAATCGCCATGGCTGCAACGGCGAAGTGATCAAGGTCTGGAAATTTCGTTCGATGCGCCTCCACGACGATAGCGAAGTGCACCAGGCCACCCGTGACGATGAACGCGTCACGCTGATCGGACGTTTTCTGCGCCGCAGTTCCATTGACGAGTTACCGCAGCTGTTCAACGTGTTGTTCGGGCAAATGGCCCTGGTCGGTCCTCGCCCGCATGCGGTCACCCACAACATTTACTACACCGGCAAAGTGCGCGCCTACATGGCCCGTCACCGCCTCAAACCGGGGATTACCGGATTGGCCCAGATCACCGGGCATCGAGGCGAAACCGAGACGGTGGAAAAGATGCAGCTGCGCGTCGCCCAGGACCTCAACTACATCAACCAATGGTCGCTGTGGCTGGACATCAAGATCCTCATCAAGACCCCCTTCACGCTGTTCTCGAAAAACATCTACTGACCCCTGCCCCCTCGTTGATCACTGTCACGCCGACCTGAGGTTTGATCATGAATGTGAGCGTATTTGGTATTGGTTACGTGGGCCTTGTCCAAGGCGCCGCGCTGGCGGAAGTGGGCCATAACGTCCTCTGTGTGGATGTCGACGCCGACAAGGTACAGGCGCTGAAGGACGGCACGCTGCCGCTCTACGAGCCGGGGCTGAAAAGCCTGGTCCACAGCAATTACCAAAGTGGCCGGCTGCAGTTCGGCACTGATCTCGCCAGCGCTGTCCACCATGGTGATGTGCTGTTGATTGCCGTGGGGACACCGCCGGATGAAGACGGGTCGGCAGACCTCAAACATGTATTGAGCGTTGCGCAAACCATCGCGCTGAACATGGACCGGCATCACATCATCGTCGATAAATCCACCGTCCCCGTCGGGACCGGTGACCGGGTTCGCGCGCACATCGAGCAGGTGCTGGCCGACACCGGTCGCTGCAATCTGACCTTCGACGTGGTCTCCAACCCCGAGTTTCTCAAGGAAGGCTGCGCGGTCGAGGACTGCATGCGCCCGGACCGGATCATCATCGGCACCGACAGCCAACACGCCGAGGAGGTCATGCGCGAACTGTATGAACCGTTCAATCGTAACCGCGAAAAGATCATCGTCATGGACCTGCGTAGCGCCGAACTGACCAAGTACGCCGCCAACAGCATGTTGGCAACCAAGATCAGTTTCATGAACGAAATGGCCTGCCTCGCCGAAAAACTGGGTGCCGATATCGAGATGGTCAGACACGGCATCGGCTCTGATCCGCGCATCGGTTATCAATTCATCTATCCGGGTGTGGGCTACGGCGGGTCGTGCTTTCCCAAGGACGTGAAGGCGCTGATACAGGCCGCCGCCAGCGTCGACATCGATGCTCGGGTACTCAAGGCCGTCGAGTCGCGCAACCACGAACAGAAGGCCAGCCTGTACACGAAGATTTTCAATCACTTCGACGGCGCCCTTCGCGGCAAGACCTTTGCCCTGTGGGGGTTGAGTTTCAAACCCAACACCGACGACATGCGCGAGGCCCCCAGCCGGGTACTGATGGAAGCCTTGTGGCACGCCGGCGCCAGCGTCCAGGCGTTCGACCCCAAAGCCATGGAGGAGGCCCAGCGCATTTACGGTTCACGCGACGACCTGACCCTGGCCGGCACCAAGGAGGCGGCCCTGAAAAATGCCGACGCCTTGATCATCGTCACCGAGTGGCAATCGTTTCGAGCCCCGGACTTCGACTTGCTCGGCCGGCAGCTCAAGCACCCGCTGATTTTTGACGGACGCAATCTGTTCGATCCGCAGCGGTTGAGCAAACGGGGTTTTACCTACGTCTCCGTGGGCCGACAGACCCGCTCAGTCATCTGAAAGGAGCGGCGCCATGATCAGGCTGGAACTAGTCGGGCAATACTCAACGAAGTTACTGGAGGCCAACCAGGCCTATTCCTTCATCAACTTCGCGTCCATTGGCAGTGTTTTCGAGCAGCCCCCGAACACCGTCACCTATTTTTGCGACGGCATGCTGATGTCGACTTTCATGTCGCGTGTGACCGGCAGGAGGATCGGACGGGTCAGCTTTGACTTCACGTCCATCGCCGACCTTGTACTGCGCAGCGCCGAGCAACAGGGCAAGCGCGTGTATTTCGTCGGGGCCCGGCAAGCGGAACTCGAACTGTTCGTCAGCAAGATCAAGGCCCTTTACCCACGGCTGACCCTCGCCGGTTACCACAACGGTTACTTCAATGCGTCCCAGGCCGAGGGCATTCAGGCCGACATCTGCCGCAGCGAAGCGCACATCCTGATCGTGGGCCTGGGTGCCGGACTGCAGGAGCAGTTCGAGCAGGACGCGTTGCGCGCGGGGTTTCGCGGGGTCGCCTTCACCTGTGGCGGGTTCATTCGTCAGGAGGCCCTGGCCACGCGCAACTATTACCCGGCGCTGATCAATCGCCTGCATATGCGCGCGTTTTATCGCATGTATCGCGAGCCCCATACGATCAAGCGCTACCTCATCGACTACCCGAATAACTTTGTGCACCTGTTGGCGCTCATCGCGTCACGAAAAGTCGCCATCAGCGTTGAGGAATGACCATGCACATCCTGTTTATTCTCAAGGATTTCAAGGTGGGCGGCGGCGTCGAGCGCGTCCAGCAACGGCTGTCCGAGCAGTTTCTCAAGGATGGCCAGCGCGTGAGTTTCTTCGTCATGAACGGCGACACGCCGGACACGGAAGGTGTTCAAACGCTCGGCAGCGCCAGCGGCAGCGGCATCGTCGGCCTGCTCAAGTCCATTGTGCAGTTGCGCCGGCTCATTCGCCGTGAGGGCGTCACCCACGTGATTTCCGCCAAGGAGCAAGCCAACCTCTGCGCCTGGTTCGCCACCTTGGGCAGTCCTTGCAAAGTCATTTACAGCCGCCACGCGGCACTGGATTGCACTGAACAGAAAACCGGCCCTTCAAGCCTGCGCCTGCTCTATACGTTGTACCTCTGCGGTAGCGGCAAAGTGGTCACGGTCTCCACCGCCTTGCGCCAGTCCCTCATCGACGTGATGCCCTGGGGTCGGCAACGGATCCGCTATTGCCCCAACGCTGTCGTCACCGAACAACTGCTTCAAGCCGCACAAGCGCCGTTGTCCGCTGATTTGCCCCGCGACTATTGGCTGAGCCTGGGCCGCCTGGTGGAACCTAAAGGGTTTCATCTGTTGCTGGATGCCTACGCCCTGGCGTTGCGCAGCGAAACACTGCCGGATCTGGTGATTGTCGGTGACGGTCCGTTGCTCGACGCACTGACCACTCAGGCAGCCCGACTGGGCATCACGCACCGGGTGCATTTCACCGGATTCCTGAGCAACCCCTATCCGCTACTGAGGCACGCACGGCTGTTCATTCTGAGCTCCGTGCAGGAAGGCATGCCGACCGTCCTGATCGAGGCGCTGGCACTGGGCACGCCCGTGCTGGCATGCGACTGCGAGACCGGCCCGAGGGAACTGCTGGACAACGGTCGACTGGGTCAACTGGTCGCCGTCAACGACGTACCGGCGCTGGCGCGGGGAATGCTTCAAAGCCTGACCGCACAAAGCGGCGTTGCACCTAGCGCAAAAATGCTCAGTGACGCCATCCATCCGTACACCAGCCAGCACGCCGCGCAAGCGTACTACCAGGTATGGAGCCAATGAAAAAGCTGCTGATTATCCTGCATGACCTCGGCGCAGGCGGGGCTGAAAAAATGATGGCGCGCCTCGCCGGCGCCCTGGTGGACGCTGGCAATGACGTGACCTTGCTGTTGCTCACCGGCGGCGGCCTCCATGCGGCGAACCTCGACCCGCGTGTCAAGAAAGTTGAACTGCAAAGCCAACGCACCGCACGTGCGGTGCCGGCACTCGCGCGATTTCTGCGCGCCAATCGCTTTGACGCGCAACTGGCGGCCCTCACGCACGTCAACGTGGTGGCGATCGCCGCAGCCGTGCTGTCCGGCACGCTGGCACGCCTGCACGTCAGCGAACGCAATGCGTTTTCCCATGACAAACACGTCAACCCCGACTTCATGGTGCGGGTCGCGTATCTGGTGGCGCCACTGCTGTATCGGCTCATTCCCAACCCGGTGATCTGCGTCTCGCGCGGTGTCGCCCAGGACCTGGTCGATACCACCCTTGCGCGTCGCCAGGACGTGACCATTGCCGACAACCCGGTGCTCGATAACGACTTCCGCGACAAGTCGCCTGGGCCGCCAAGCCACCGCTGGCTGCTGGAAAAAACCGGCTCGGTGATTGTCGCCGTGGGGCGCCTGGTGCCGCAAAAAGGCTTCGACACCTTGATTTCAGCGTTCGCCGCGTTGCCGGATTCCGACGCCCGCTTGATCATTTTTGGCGAAGGCCCGCTCAGGGCGCAGTTGCTTGACCAGGCCCGGACGCTGGGCGTGGCGGATCGCTTCGACCTGCCGGGTTACACCTGTGAGCCTCTGGCAGAAGTGGCCGCGGCGGATTGCTTTGTGTTGTCGTCACGCTTCGAGGGCAGTCCCAATGCGCTGGTAGAGGCCTTGTCCACGGGTACACCGGTGGTGGCGACGCGCTGCCCCCATGGTCCTCAGGACATCCTCATCGGCGGCCTCGTCGCACCGCTCGTCCCCGTCGACGACCCGATCGCGCTGTCGCAGGCGGTTGCCCTACAACTCTCCACACCACGGGACCTGCAACGTCATTCCCGCCTGGATGCGGCCACCCGGTTCATGAATGCCAGCGCGGTGCAGACCTACCTCGCCGCGTTGCTCGGGAGTCCATCATCATGAGCACACTGCAGATCAGGTATTCGACGTTGCGCGATGGCTTCACCTTGTTTGGCGTGCTGTTCTACATCCAGGTGATCACGTTTGCCCTCAGTCTGGGGGGCGCCTCCAGCTTCGGCGACATCGATAAAGACCTCGAAGGCAACGTCGCCAACCAGATCTGCGGCCTGATCACACTGTTGGTGCCCTTGTTCTTCTTCATCAGCAACAAGGTGTTCCTCAGCAAAACCTTTTACCGCAGCAACTTCTTTCTGCTGGTGTTCATGCTCTGCGTCATCGCATCGATCGGCTGGTCCCACGACCCGATGCTGAGCCTCAAGCGGTTCATTGCGATGCTCAGCGTGGTGTTTTTTGCCGGTTTCATTGCCTACAACTACCCCCTTGAAAAAATCACCTTCATGCTCGGCTGTGCCATCGGCGTGGCGGCGTTGATCGGATTGATACTCGCCGTGGTCATGCCGGGCGTCGCGTTCTTGTCCGGTGGTATTCGCGACGGCGCATTCAAGGGTATTTTTGCCGAAAAGAACGCCGGCGCCCGGCTCAACGCGATTGCCATCCTGCTGTTGCTGCCGATGATCCGCCAACGCAACCGCTGGGCCCTCTTCTGCTCGTTTTTTTCGCTGATTGCCATCCTGCTTGCCCAGTCGGCGACAGGCGTGGCATTGATTCTTTCCGGCACGTTGAGCTACTGGTATTTCCTCACCCTGATCCGCCTGCGTATCAACCGCTCGCAGTGGCTGTTCTTCGGTTGCACGCTGGTGTTCCTGCTGGTTTGCCTGCTGCTGTACAACCACCTTGCGTGGCTGCTGGAGATCGCCGGCCGCGATCCGTCGCTCACGGACCGCACGCTGATCTGGGAGCTGCTCGCGCCCTTTGTCGACCAACAATGGCTCAAGGGTTACGGCTTTGGCGCCTTCTGGGCCAGTCCCGACGCCAATGCGTTCATCCTTCGCTGGGGCTACATCGGCAACGCCCACAGCGGCTACATGGAGACCCTGCTCAACGGCGGCGTTATCCAGTTGACTGCACTGGCGTTGCTGCTGGGCGAAGCGCTGTTCAAACAATACCGCGCCGTGACGGCGAACCAGGCGGCGCAGTTTCGCGCCAGTGCCCTGGTGATCATCGGCTTGTTCGTCGTCACCAATTATGTGGCGTACGTGATTCCCAACTACCGCTCCGCCGAGTTCCTGGTGTTCTGCACCCTGGCCCTGTCCTTTCGGCGTCACCACGCGACCTACCCCGAATTATCACCGACACCCCTGCGCCAGCGTCCGTCTGGCGGGGGATTCCCGCGCGATTCAGCCCAGGCGTAATCAAAGGAGAAACACCCGTGTCAGACCAAACCTCCCCTCTAGCGCATTCAGTGTGCGTCGTAATCCCGATGTACAACGGCGCCGGCAGCATCGAGCAAACGCTGACGTCCCTGGTCGAGCAAACCCGGCTGCCCGATCACGTGATCGTCGTCGACGATGGCTCCACCGATGACGGCCCCCAACGGGTCAAAGACTTCGTGGCGCCGTTTCGCCTGACGCTGTTGCAGCAAGCCAACGAAGGCCAGGCCAGCGCCCGCAACCACGGATTGCGGCACTCGGAAGAGACGTTTGTGGCGATGCTCGATGCCGATGACCAATTTCGTCCACAAAAGCTGGAGCTGCAACTGGCCCTGTATGACGAACTCACTCGTCAGGGACGGTCGGTGGGGCTGATCGACTGCTACACGCAGGTCAATTACAGCGACGGCCGGCGGCAACTGGACAACCGGCGCAAGAACGGCCGGCATTTCTACGATTTCATCCACGCCAACGTCGTCAATGGCGTCTCCACCGCGCTGGTCAAGCGCGAGGTGATCATGCAACTCGGCGGCTTCGATGCCAGCCTGCGTTACTCCGAAGACCGCTACATGTGGACCCGGATTGCCGAACACTGGGAGATCCACACGGTGCCGCAGGTGCTGCTGGAGCGCACGGTCAACGGCGGCAACATGACCGCGCAGCCGAAGAAGTACTACCAGAACAAGATCCGGTTCATCGAGGTGTACCTGGCCCGCTATGGCGCGCAGCTCAGCAAGCAGCAACGGATCGATTTCGTGCTGGGCAACCACACAGATTTTCTCAATGCCTTTTCCCGACGCGACGAGCATGCCGAGGTGCTCGACGTGTACCGGCGAATGCTTGAGTGCTCCTGGCAAGCACTGATCTTCGCCAACGGCAAACCGACCTTGCGCTACCTCTATGCCCGCGCCAGAACCTTGCGCAAGGCAACGGCGTCAACCACCGCTCATTGAACCGGTCCCACACCCATGGCCAATCATCGCCTCATTACCCTAGGGTGGATCTTCACCGAGAAATTCGGCCTGATCTTCCTGTCCATGATTACGTTTGTCGTGTATGCCAGGCTGCTGTCGCCGGCAGAACTGGGTGTGGGCACGGTCATCATTGCCATCGTCGAGTTGATCGGCCTGGTGTACTCATCGGTTCTGGAAGACCCGCTGGTACGACTTGAACGGCTGGAGGACAAACACATCACCACGGCCTTCTGGGCGGCGGTGCTCGTCAGCCTGGTGTCCATCGTCGTCATCTCGGGCGCAGTGATGCTGTACACGCCCGACCCGGTGCTGCAATGGATGACGGCGGTGGCCTCGGTGAAAATCCTGTTCACCATGATGGCGCGCGTCTACGTGGCGCAGATGCGCCGCAACGGCAACTTCAAGATGCTGGCGTCACGCACGTTACTGGGCAAGGTGTTTGGCGGTGTTGCCGGCATTGCTGTCGCACTCTGGGGTCTGGGGGCATGGGCGGTAATTGCCCAAGCGGTGATCATGGAACTGGTATCCATCATCGTATTGATGCTCGGAGACCGGCGCCGCATTGCCTTCCATATCGATGGTCCGGTCTTGCGCGAACTGTTGAAGTCCGGCGCACCGGTTGCCATCAACGCACTGAGTTCACAAACACTTCAGCGCGGGGTCAACGTGGTGCTCGGGATGACGGCCGGCGTCAACGCGGTCGGAATGTTCAACATGGCCATGCGCATCATCGAGCTGCCGCGCACTGCGATTTACAACGGCCTGTTGAGCTATGCGCTGCCGGCATTCGCCCGGCGTAGCGCGGAGCCGTCGCGGCTCCTGGGGATCATTGGCGATTCAACCGCCGTCAGCGGCTTTCTGTTGACGCCCCTGTTCATTGGCATCGCGCTCACGGCAAACGACCTCATCCCGTTGATATTCGGCGCCAAGTGGACCGACGCCATTCCCCTGCTGCAAGTGCTGGCCTGCACGGCGGCCATTGGCAACACCGCCATGTACGCCACGACGGCACTGGTGGCAGTCAACCGCAGCCACCTCACGATCAAGGCTGAAGTGGCAACCACCGTTCTCGCGCTGGCGCTGGTCTACACCCTCGGCAACCTGTATGGCGGCATGGCCGCTGCCCTTGCTCTGCTGGCGCGGATGCTGATCATCACGCCGCTGCAAATCCGTGGGCTCATCGCGGCCATCGGTTACGGCTGGCAGCGGTTCTTCGACTCCAATTACCGCAGCGTGATTGCTTCGGTCGTCATGGCCGCAACCGTCCTGTCTGTTTCACCGCAGCTGGGTTTGCACGGCTATCTGCACCTGTTCTGCAACATCGTGGTTGGCGCGCTGAGCTATGCCGTGGCGTATAGCGTCATGCACCCGCGCTGGCCGCAAGAATTCAAATCGGTTTTCACCGCCCGCTGAATTCAATCCCTGAGACAGGAAGACCTCACCATGCGCAAAACTACGTTGATTACTGGCGGGGCCGGCTACATCGGTTCCCATACCGCGTTGGCGCTCATCAACGCCGGGCACAATGTGCTGGTGCTCGACAACCTGTGTAACAGCTGTCGAGAGTGCATCGGGCGTCTTGAGTTGCTGACCCACACCCGTGTCGATTTCGTCAATGGCGATATTCGCGACCCCATCCTGCTCGACGATATCTTCAGCCGCTACGACATTGATGCCGTGGTGCACTTTGCCAGCCTCAAATCCGTAGAAGAAAGCGTGCGCAAACCACTGGACTACTACGCCAACAATGTCGCCGGCACGCTGAACCTGTGCCGGGCGATGGCGCGCAATAACGTGTTCCAGCTAGTGTTCAGCTCATCGGCCACGGTGTACGGCGAGCCCACACGCACGCCGATTGCCGAAGATTTCGGCACCGGCAAGCCGGTCAATCCCTATGGACGCACCAAGCTCATGATCGAGGAGTTGCTCACCGATCTGTGCCACTCCGATCCGCGCTGGAGCATCGGGTTATTGCGCTACTTCAACCCGATTGGCGCGCACGAAAGCGGGATGATCGGCGAAGATCCCAGAGGCCGACCCAACAATCTGTTGCCCTGCCTGACGCAGGTAGCGATCGGACGAATGCCCGAACTCACGGTGTACGGGTGCGACTACCCAACCGTGGACGGGACGTGCGTGCGCGACTACATCCACGTGGTCGACCTTGCCATCGGCCACCTCAAGGCGCTTGAGGTGTTGCAGCACCACAGCGGCATCAATTTCTGGAACCTGGGCACTGGCATTGGCTACAGCGTGCTGCAGATCATCCAGAGTTTCGAGGACATCACCGGCATCACCATTCCCTACCGTTTCGCACCGCGACGCGAAGGTGACATCGCCAAATGCTGGGCCGATCCCAGCAAGGCCGGGCGGGAACTGGGCTGGACCGCGCAGCGCGATCTTCAACAGATGATTATCGATACCTGGCGGTGGCAGTCGTGTAATCCGCAGGGGTATCAGTCTTCATTCGAAACGCCAGTGCTGAGTGCCGTGAAGTGATGCCGATGTTTAATGCCTCTGTGCTGGCCCTGCTGCTATCGGTGTCGATGGTTTGCAACGCCGCACAAGCGCCCCCCGGTGTACCCACCACCGGGCTCGTGCTGTGGCTGGATGCGGCCGATGCATCTTCAATGACCCTGGATGCGCAGAACCGTGTCCAGCACTGGAGCGACAAATCCGGCGAGTCCCATCACGCCACAGTGGACGATGCCGCCTCGCAGCCACAGCGGATGGCAAACGCCCTGAACGGTCATTCGGTCGTGCGCTTCAGTGGCGTGTCGGCGTTTGTGGGTAAAACCATTCGCAGCGCCAAAGGCCCTGTGACGGTATTGATTGTGTCCCGTCGATTGCCCGAGCAAGCCGAGGCCGATCCCTGGCAACGGTTGTTCAGCTCACGCCCACAAACCGCCCACAACGATAACGTGTTGCCGAACTTCGCCATCAGCCTGCAACAGACCACCGCGTATGTGCCGACCGTCTCCGTCCTGGAGCTTTACGATGTGCCGATTGGTCCGTATGCCGTCGGGCGCAATGTGGTCGGCAATGCCGACAACTTTCGCGGCGACATCGCGGAAGTGTTGGTGTACGACCGTGCGTTTGCCTCCCTCGCAGAACGCCAGCGCGCATTTCAGTACCTGGCGGATAAATGGTCAGTTGCCATTCCCAAACAGGCCGATACCTGGACCCGTGTCGGACCGCTGGGCCGATTGCCGGCCCAGACCAACGCCAACCTGCCGCTGTCCGACCAGGTCAATGCCGGCCAGTGGGTGCTCGACACGAAACTGTCCGACGACTTCAATGGCACCACCCTCGATCTCGAACGCTGGCACGTCAACAACGCCATAGGGAACGAGTCGCTCGGACGCAAACCGGCACTTTTCACCCCGGCCAATGCCAGCGTCCACAATGGCAACCTGAACATTGTTTTTCGCAAGGAAACCCTGCCGCAGAAATACGTACAACTTGGTTTCAAGGACTACACCTCAGCGATGGTCCGGACCAACGAGCGCGGGTTCTACGGGTATTACGAGGCACGCGCCAAACCCATGAACTCGGCCGGTTCCAGCGCCTTCTGGCTCGCGTGGACGGGCATGACGGACAACGCCACCGAGATCGACATCTTCGAAATCGGCGGTAAGACGAAAAACGCAGCGTTAGACCGTTCGTACAACATGAACGCCCACCTGTGGGCCACGCCGCATAGCACCGAGCATATCGCCGACGGCAGCGTCTGGATCAGTCCCTGGCGCCTGGCGGATACCTTCCATGTCTACGGCTTCGACTGGCAGCCCGACACCCTGCGTTGGTACGTCGATGGCGTGCTGGTCAGGGAATCGAAAAACAACCATTTCTTCTTCCCGATGCAGGTTGTGTTTGACAGTGAGGCCATGTGGCAGTGGTTCGGCGTGGTCGACGATGCTGACCTGCCCTCTACCTTCCGCGTCGACTACGTCAAGGTGTGGCAACGGCGTCGATAGCCATTCAATCGTCGCCTGGCTGACGTCGGCTCAGGTGATAGATACGACCTGTTTATCCTGACAGCGCCACCGCCCTGAACTTTCTTTCGACCGCAGGGGTCGACCGCGTTCCAGCCTCCTCCGTGCCACCGACGATTCCCGTACCGGGCGTCTCAACCGGCTCACGGCGACGGTTAAATAACAAAAATGGATGATCACGATGAATTGCCTTATCTGTGTCGGCGTGGCGGAACGCATTCAGTGTCAGGGCCCGTGGGAGGAAAGGGATTGCCCGGATTGCGGGCGCTATCGGGTGTCCGATGAGCTCCTTTTGAACTTGATGGATCAGGGCCAGATCTTCGATATAGACAAAACCAGACGTTGGCTCGACAGCCGACGCAAAGAAGAAGGCATGACACCTTCAATAGAACTCCACGAAGCGCTACTGCTGCTATAGCGTTCAGCCCGGATCAAATTTCAATCGGCAACGTGGTCAGTTTCCATTCAGCGCTAACACGTCTGGAGCGCATAGACATGATCAAAGGCCGGCTGAAAGAACTGGACTTGCTGCGTTTTCTCGCGGCAATCGCAGTCGTGTTTTTTCACTATGCTTTTCGGGGGTATGCAAAAGGCGACATGTCAGTAATGCCCTACCCGTTGTTGGCCGAGCCTGCCAAATACGGTTATCTGGGCGTCGAACTGTTTTTCATGATCAGCGGATTCGTCATTCTGATGACCGCTTCGGGCAATAACCTCAAGGCATTTTTTATATCCCGTGTCGTTCGTCTCTGCCCTGCTTTCTGGGTGTGCTGCACCCTGACGTTCCTGATCACACTTGCCATCGGCCGGCCAAGATTCACGGCTGATATTTACCAATACATGATTAACATGACATTCCTTGGCGACTTGATGGGTGTGCCACCGATTGACGGGGTCTACTGGTCGCTGTTTGTCGAAATAAAGTTCTACCTGATGATCTCCATTCTGTTGGGCTTCAAGAAAATAGAAAAAATAGAGACCTTCCTCGTACTGTGGCTGTTGGTCTCCGCCACCGCAGAAGTCCTGGCTTTTGAAAAGCTGCGCTCGATATTAATTACCGATTACGCGGCCTATTTCATCGCGGGCTCGACGTTCTACATTATCTGGGCCAAGGGATTCACAACGACACGGGTGCTCCTGTTGGCAGGGTCATTGGCATTGGCCAACTACACCGCCATTGCCTGGGCCCAACTGCTCGAATCAAAATATTCAACCGAATTCGATCTTCTGATCGTATGCGGCATGGTTACCCTGTTCTTCATGACCTTTCTTTTGATCGCAACGAATAAAACGGCAGCCATCGGTGCATTGAACTGGACGGCATTAGGCGCGCTCACTTATCCCCTTTACCTGCTCCATCAAATGATCGGCTTTATGATCTTTAACCTTGCCTATCCGGCGATGAACCCGCACGTACTACTGTGGGGCACCATCGCCTTGATGATCAGTGCGTCTTACATCATCCACAAAAAGATAGAAACGCCCATGGCCAGGCAGATCAAGAAAATCCTTTCATTGTCCTTCAAGCGTGTCGAAGCTGATTAGCGCCCAACTGGGCGCCAACCGACGCCCTCAAATCATCGGCGAAGTGCTCACGACGCGCAGTGCCAACCCTTCGTAGGCATCCAGCGTAATGGTGAAATCACCCTCAGGCGTGAGATCACCTTCGACTCGCTCGTTGATGATGTCGACCACCGGGCCCGGCGCAATATTGGGCAGGTGCAAGGTTTCGGTGATCGGCGTCGAGCCGAAGTTCAGCGCAGTGATTTGCGTGCCTTTACCGGCCGGCAATTCGTGGACCATGACCAGCAGGCCCGGGTGCTGGACATCGGGAATCAGGATCTGCCGACTGGCGGCGATATCGTAAGCGCGGCGCGCGGCGAGGATCCTCTTGAGTTGCGAGACGAACGAATCGGAGTCCTTCAACTGGCTGGGCAGGCTGCCGTACAAAGTTTTCGGCCGTGGCATTTGCCCTGCGGACAGCGGTGCGTCCGGATTGAGGTCCACCAGGTCGTAGGCGCCACGATGAATCCAGCGCGTGTCGCCGTCACCCATCAAATGCTCAACCTGTTCCGCCGGCAACGGCAGCGCGCCGACCAGGTCCCAGCCGGACAGCGCAAACACGCCCGGTTGCATGGCGTTGTACATCACCAACAGCAAATGTACCTGGCGAATCTGTTGGATGTCCGCCTCGGTGATAGCGTCGAGATCACGAATTCCCAGCGCTGCCGTGATGATGCTGGCGGTGGTGCAAGACACGCCGTTGGTGACAAATTTCAGGTTGTAGGGCGCGTGCTCGCCCGCCAGACGTTCGTACATCTGCTCGCGAATGTGTTCACGCAGGATGTTGCCCGGGAAGCTCTGGCCCTGATAGAGGTAGGTGTCATGGGCGTGCAGCGTCCAGAAATGCACCAGCTCCAGGGTCAGCTCGTCGTGGTTTTGCAAGGCATGGATCAGCGATCCCGGGTCGATGCCGAGGGTGTGCATCTGCCGCAGCATCAAGCGCAGGAACTCGGTGTCGCCCATCAGCAGCGCGTGCTGGTAGGCCGGTCGGGTGATGAAGTCATAGGAAAGGTCGGCGCCGCCATGGGACATGTTGGCGATGTCGTCGACGGTCAGGTTGAGCTCCTGGAAACTGAAACCGCCGGCCTTGCGGATCGCCCCGGCCAGCAGCTGGTTACCGGTGATCGATAACGGGTGGCTTTCAGACCAGGCCGTACCGTCGAGCTTGCGCTCCACGCCGAGGAATCCGTTGGCGTCCAGGCGCAGGATTTTCGCGCCCATGACGTCAATGGCGTGCAGCGCATCGCCGATGATCATCTGCTGCGCGGCGAAGGTCGGGTCCAGCCAGTTCAACGACGGCTGCCCTTCCTTGAAGTAATGCAGATAGACCCAGCGTCGCGGCTTGCCATCGACGCCGATCACGATTGGCGTCGCGCTCCAGTCGGTCTCCTTGACCCCGGGTTCGAAGAAAATCACCCGTTGCAACTGGCCGACGATGTAGTGCTTGTCCCGGAGCACGTCGACCTGTAGCGGACTGAGATTTTGCGCATCACGGCCATCGGCGATGTCCGGCAGCAACGGCCAGTCCTCTTCGCGGATTTCGACCATGTGGTAGAGGCCCGGATAGTCTTCATAGGCCATCTCGGCCAGGCGGAAGTCTGCGCCTTTGCCGGTGTGCGAAGGGATCACGTCATCGATGATCACCGCATTGTGCGCGGCGGCCATGCGCACCAGCGCCTGGAGCTGCGCCTCGGTGCCCAGTTCCGGGTCGATCTCGAAACTGACGCGGTCAAAATTGCCGTCAATGGTCGGCGTGCGTTGGGTGCCTGTCAGGCCGCCCGACATTTTCAGCGGCCCGTTGTGAATGCCCTGGATGCCGATTTTCGACAGGGCATGCCATAAGGTTTCGTCGCCCAGGGCTTCCAGCACGCTGCCGTCTTCGCGGGTGACGATGGACGCCGGGTAGGCGGTGAACCACACCGAGGCCAAGGCGGAAGCATCACGGGGCCGGGTATGGGCGTAAGGCTGTTGCCACAGTCGACCTTGCCCCGAATAGAGCTTGGCCCGCTGCCTGGCGGCATGCAGCATCGATTGTTCAACCAGCCAGGTCACATGGTTTTTGTCAGCCGCGGTCATAAAAGCAATCACCTGTTGTCGGGGAAAAAGTGCGCGTGGCCATCCCATGCGTACCTGCACCGATGGACCCGTCCTTTTCATATGAGGCCCTGGGTCGGCATTCGTTGCATCACGCGGTGACGATTCAGAATCCGCTTGCTGTTGCAAGTCATACCTGTGGGTGAATCCTTAACACCTATATATCCCTTCGAAGCAACCTAGGCATAAGTGACGTAATTTCGCCTCTGTTGCGGTACGCGTGTAGCGGAAGGCGGGTCTGATCGTTTGATGCAGAACCGTGTTGCCGACGGTGGCTTTGATTTCGGTTCCGACACGAACTCGGACTTCTGCTACGCCTGCCGCTGATCAAGCACCCATTCAATGCTCGACAACAAAACCCCTCACCACAAAAGCTCCACGCTCAGGTGAACAGCAAGACGTCCACAAGGGGCTTTTTCAGTTCCTGAATAACGCTTCCCAAACGCCCGCCAACCCGTTTTTTTGGCGGGCGTTTTTTTCTTCTGCGTTACGCCACCACGGGTTCTCTTTTCAGCGCGGGCAACGCAATGGCGAACGCCAGGCCAATCAGCCCCGCCGCGACCGCAAAGGTGATCGCCATGCCGTGGGCGACCGCTTCCGGGGCTGCATGGGTGATGTCGGGCGTCGAGGACGCCAGCGCAAACACCGCGCCCATGACCGAGGCGCCGGTGATGAGGCCGAGATTGCGTGACAGGCTCAACAGTCCGGCAATGACGCCGCGCTGATCCTGGCTCACATCGGTCATGATCAACGTGTTGTTTGCCGCCTGGAACAGCGCATAACTGGCAGTCATCACTGCAATCGGCGCGAGGTAGCCGATGATGCCGACACGCGCCGGGATCAGCGACAACACGCACGCGCCGAGCGCCATCGCGACGAGCCCCGCCACCGTCATGCGCCGGGCGCCTAAACGATCCACCAGACGACCTGCAGGGACGCCAGCCAATGCAGCCACCAGCGGACCGACGGACAACACGAGCCCGACCAACGCAGCATTCAAACCGAGTGCGCCCGAGAGATAAAACGGCCCGACCACCAGCGTCGCCATCATCACCGTCGAGACAAGCATGCTCATGGCCAGGCTCGCGCTCAATCCCCGATCACGCAACAGCGCCAGTTTGATCAGAGGCGATGCAACTGTCGCCTCGACGAACAGGAAAACGCCTGCCCCGGCAACAGCGATGAGCAATAACGCAAGGTTCAGCGAACCCCAATCGCCTTCGCCCCATGTCATGGCCAGCGCATACGCACCGAGCGTCAGGGCCAGCACCAGCGTGCCGACCAGATCGAATGCGCCGCGCTGAACCTTCGGCGCTTGGCGATCGGCGGGCAAATAGCGATAGGCGAGCACAGCGTTCAAAACACCCAGCGGCAGGTTGACCAGGAAAATCGCCTGCCAGCCGAAGCCGGAAATCAACACGCCGCCGAGCGACGGCCCCAGCGTCGTGCCGATCGCCGACACCGTGCCGAGCAATCCCATGGCGCTGCCGGTCTGCGCCTTGGGCACCGTCTCACCGACCAACGCCACGGTGAGCGCCAACATGATCGCGGCGCCCAGACCTTGCACGGCCCGGGCGGCGACCAGCCACCCCAGCGACGGCGCCAGGCCGCACGCCAGCGAAGCCAACGTAAAAATGGCGATGCCGGCGAGCATCAAGCGGCGACGACCGACGATGTCGCCCAAACGTCCAACACTGACGATCAAGGTGGTTATCGCGAGCAGATAGGCCAGGACGATCCACTGCACTTGCTGGAATGAAGCGTCCAGTGCCTGGGACAAGGTGGGCAAGCCTGCATTCGCGATGCTGGTGTCGAGCGAAGGCATCAGCATCGACAGCGAGAGGCTGGCCAACGCCCAGCGGACCGAACCGGAGGATGCGATAAGTTTCATGGTAGGGCTCACTTGTGAACTGTTGACCTTCAGCGTATGCCGGCGCCTGACAAGGCGGAAGACGCACCGTTTGCACTTGATACCTGCATACAACGCCATGTCACCATCCGGCCGTGCTAACGTTAAAGCATGACGACCCCCGACCTGAACCTGCTGATTACCCTCGATGCGCTGCTCACAGAAGGCAGTGTGGCGCGTGCCGCCCAACGACTGCGGCTGAGCCCGTCGGCGATGAGCCGGGCGCTGGCGCGACTGCGTGAAACCACCGGCGATCCCCTGCTGGTCCGCGCCGGTCGCGGCCTGGTGCCGACACCCCGGGCACTGGAACTGCGCGAACACGTCAGCCAACTGGTGCAGCACGCCGAAGCGGTACTGCGCCCCGCCGAGCAGCTGGACCTCAAGCACTTGGTACGCACCTTCACCCTGCGCACCAGCGACGGCTTTGTAGAAAACTTCGGGCCGGCGTTGATTGCTCGCCTCAGCGAAGAAGCACCGGGGGTACGGCTGCACTTTTTGCAGAAACTGAACCAGGACAGCACCCTGCTGCGGGACGGCACGGTCGATCTGGAAACCGGCGTTGTGGCGGACACCACCAGCCCGGAAGTGCGTACCCGCGCGTTGTACCAGGACCGTTTCATCGGCGTGGTACGGCCGGGGCATCCACTGAGCAAGGGCAAGATCACGCCCGCCCGGTATGCGGCCGGCCGGCATGTCCTGGTCTCGCGGCGCGGACGGGACCAAGGGCCAATGGATGATGCGTTGGACACGCTTGGACTGACCCGTGAGATCGTCACCATCGTCGGCGGTTTTTCCGCGGCCCTGGCGTTGGCCCGGGCCTCGGACCTGATCGCGACGGTGCCCGAACGCCACACCCACACGCTGCGCGCCGGCCTCCACAGTTTTCCCCTTCCGGTCGCCACGCCAGTGATCACCATTTCAATGCTCTGGCACCCGCGAATGGACGCCGATGCCGCGCACCAGTGGTTGCGCGGATGTCTTCGGGCGGTGTGTGCGGGATCGCTGGATTAGCAAACTGATTTTTGTCGCCGCCGGGTCTAGACTCTATGCGTTGCTTCGGGCCACACCGGTCGGGCCAGCGATCTGGATAGAAGGGAACGTCATGAGCGACAAAGACAATTTGCGTAAGTACTCCTCTCAAGTGGTCGACGGCGTGGAGCGCGCGCCCGGCCGTTCCATGCTGCGGGCCGTGGGCTTCACGGATGAAGACTTCAAGAAACCGCAGATCGGCATCGCCTCGACGTGGGCGATGGTCACGCCGTGCAACATGCACATCGACAAGCTGGCCATCGAGGCCGAAAAAGGCGCGAATGCCGCGGGCGCCAAGGGCGTCATTTTCAACACCATCACCATTTCCGACGGCATCGCCAACGGCACCGAAGGCATGAAGTATTCGCTGGTGTCGCGGGAAGTGATCGCCGACTCCATCGAAGTGGTGGCCGGTTGCGAAGGCTTCGACGGGTTGGTGACCGTGGGCGGTTGCGACAAGAACATGCCGGGGTGCCTGATCGGGATGGCGCGGCTGAATCGCCCGTCGATCTTCGTCTATGGTGGCACCATCCGCCCGGGCGCTGGCCACACCGACATCATTTCCGTGTTCGAGGCCGTGGGTCAGCACGCCCGGGGTGACATCAACGAGATTCAGGTCAAGCAGATCGAGGAAGTGGCGATCCCCGGCCCCGGCTCCTGCGGCGGCATGTACACGGCCAACACCATGGCCTCGGCCATTGAGGCTTTGGGCATGAGCCTGCCCGGTTCCAGCTCCCAGGACGCCGTCGGCAGCGATAAAGCCTCGGACAGTTTCCGCGCCGGCCAGCAGGTCATGGAGCTGCTCAAGCTGGACCTCAAACCGCGCGATATCATGACCCGCAAGGCATTCGAGAACGCCATCCGCGTGGTGATCGCCCTCGCCGGCTCGACCAATGCCGTGCTGCACCTTTTAGCCATGGCGCATGCCGTGGATGTCGAACTGACGCTGGATGATTTTGTCGAGCTGGGCAAGATCTCCCCGGTCGTGGCCGACCTGCGTCCCAGCGGCAAATACATGATGAGTGAACTGGTGGCCATCGGCGGCATCCAGCCGCTGATGAAACGCATGCTCGCAGCCGGCATGCTGCACGGCGATGTGTTGACGGTGACCGGCAAGACCCTGGCCGAGAACCTGGAAAACGTGCCCGACTACCCCGAAGGCCAGGACGTGATTCTGCCGTTCGATCAGCCGGTCAAAAAGGACTCTCATCTGGTGGTGCTGCGCGGCAACCTCTCGCCGACGGGCGCTGTGGCCAAGATCACTGGCAAGGAAGGTTTGCGCTTTGAAGGCACGGCGCGCGTGTATCACGGTGAAGAAGGCGCGTTGACCGGGATTCTCAATGGCGAAGTCCGGGCCGGCGACGTCATCGTCATTCGCTACGAAGGCCCCAAGGGAGGGCCGGGCATGCGCGAAATGCTCTCGCCGACGTCGGCAGTCATGGGCAAAGGGCTGGGCAAGGATGTCGCGCTGATCACCGACGGCCGCTTCTCCGGTGGCTCCCATGGTTTTGTGGTGGGGCATATCACGCCGGAAGCCTTTGACGGCGGGCCGATTGCGCTGATTGAAGATGGCGACAGGATCACCATCGATGCTGAGACCCGGCAGATTACGGTGGATGTTTCAGACGCGGAATTGGCCGAGCGCAAGACCCGTTGGGTGCGGCCGGAATCCAAATACAAACGCGGGGTGTTGGCCAAGTATGCGAAGACTGTGTCAAGTGCTTCGGAGGGTGCTGTGACGGATAAATATCTTTAAGGGATAGGTTCTGCGCTGTCTGATCTGGCGCATACGCGAGCAGACCCGCTCTTGCATGGGGTCTGTTCGCGAAGAGGCCTTCAATAACACCAAGAATCAATGGATCAGTGCACAAGCCTCAAAGCCGAAACCGATCCACCGACTGCGACAGCTTGCCCGCCAAGGTCGACAGCTCATCAGTCGTCGAAGCCGTCTGACCAATAATCTTGCTGTTGCCCTCCGACATCCCGGCAATCATGTCCACCTGTTGGGCAATTTCGTTACTGGCCAGGCTCTGCTCGCCGATCGTGCGAGTGATGTCATTCACCAGCTCAGTGGTATTGAGCGTGGCTTCGAGGATTTCGCGGATCGCGCGCTCGACGTCGGCGGTCACGGCCATGCCTTTGTCGACCTGCGCCACGCCCGCCTCCATGCTGGTCACCGCCTCGCGGGTGCTTTGCTGGATGCGCGCGACCATGCTGGCAATTTCCTGCGTGGAGGCACTGGTGCGTCCTGCGAGACTGCGGACTTCGTCGGCCACCACGGCAAAACCACGGCCCTGTTCACCGGCGCGAGCAGCTTCGATGGCGGCGTTGAGGGCCAGCAGGTTGGTTTGATCGGCGATTCCCTTGATCACCTGAATGATGCTGAAAATCCCCTCGGACTCCTTGTCCAGCGTGCGGATCACCTGGGCTGACTGCTGCGCCGAACGCGCAATGCCATCCATATCATTGACCACCTGATGAATCACCCGACCACCGTCCTTGGCCAATGCCTCGGCCTGGTTGGCCATGTTCAGCGCGCGTTCGGCGTGACGGGTGACTTCCTCGATGCTGGCAGTCATCTCACTGGCGGCAGCGGCCATGGTGCTGGCGGCGACGCTTTGCTGCTGGCTGCTGTCCGCAACCTGATGGCAGCCACTGCTTAACTGCACGCTCATGCCGCTGACGCCATGCGCATTGCTGCGAACCACCTCGATCATGCCGCGCAAGTCACGCTGCATGGTCGCCAGGCTGCGGATCAAGGCGCTCGCTTCGTCATTGTGGGTCGGTTCGACAATCGGCTCGCTGAGGTTGCCATGGGCGATGCTTTGGGCAATGCGGCTGGCGGTCTGCAACGGCCCCATGATGCTCAAAATCACCCAGCGTCCCTGGATCAGCAGTAACAACAGGCTGGCGATCAGCACGATACCCAGCGTGAAGTTGGCGCTGCTGATGGCCTGCTCGGTGTTTTTACTGGTCTGTTGGGTGCTGGTTTCGATCACCTCGCTGAGGGCTGCCATCTGGTCTTCCAGTTGGCTGAACGCGGTATTGAACGTGCCGAGTTCCTTTTGCGCGGAATCCGGATTTTCCAGCGCCAGACCGACAATGCGCTCGGCGGCGCTGATGTAGGTGTCGAGGCTCGGCTTGACCTTGCTCAAGCCCGCCTTGATGGTGTCGTTGACCGGCAACTTGAGGTTTTCACCCAGCACTTCACGAAAATGCGCCGCATGCTCCTCGATGGAGCTGTGCACCTCGGCTTTGCTGCTGGTGCTTTTGCCCAGTCCGACCACCATCGCGGACAGCACATCGGCGCGCAGTGCGTCGTGCATCATGTCGGCTTCGAGGTGATTGCGCAGCGCGGTCAAGCTGACCTCGTTGTCCTTCACCGCTTCGGCCATCCGGGTGTTTCCCACGTAACTGACCAGGCTCACGATCAGCGCGGTGAGCAAGCTCGTACCAATCAGCAGCAACAAACGTAATTTTATAGACATGGGGTAGCCCTCTCGGTACGTCGCTTTTATGAACACGTTATCGGCGGCGCCCGCCACTCTTTGATGCCTGACGCCGGACTTTCAGTGTTTTGCGACATGCGGTAGTCACCGCCGCTGTCTCCAGCGCAAATTTCCCCTCTTCACGCCTGAACCTAGTGCCTGAACGCAAGTCTTAGCCGAGCCGTGAATTCCCATTGCCGCTGTCATCTCATCAGAGCTGCCGTCCCATGCGCCAACCTCGCCTTGCCTTGCGTTTTGTCTCGCTCTGTTTCATGCCTTTGCTTGCTTTGTTTGCCAGTCCTGCTTATGCCAGTGGTGAACGGCAACTGGTGGAAGCCATCAACGACTACCGCGCCCACCCGCAACGTTGCGACAGGCGCCCGGCCCAACGTTTGGCCCCGCTGTCATTGAAGTCGAACCTGGCGTTGCCGATTGGCTATGGCGGCGGTTTGCGCGATCGATTGAAGGCTTCAGGCTATGCAGCGGTGACGGTGCGCACCCTGCGTGTGGTAGGCGCGCAGGACGCCGACGAAGCGTTTGACCTGTTTCAGGACGAGTATTGCGGGGCGCTGCTGGATAACCAGTACGCCGACATTGGCGTCAGTCGAGCCCGAAGCGAGTGGCAGATCGTGCTGGCGCAACCCGTTCTCGATAGCCGTGTGGGTGATTCGCGTGCGGCGAGCAAGGGGCTGTTGGCGCAGGTCAATGCCGCCCGGGCCAAATCACGGATGTGCGGTCGTCAGCGCTACCCCGCCGCACGACCGCTGAGCTGGAACCCCGCCCTCGGCGCCGCGGCGCAAGGGCACAGCAAGGCCATGGCCTATGGCAATTACTTTGCACACCGTGACCCCGACGGTGATGGCCCGGCGGATCGAGCAAGGGCCGCCGGTTACCGAGGCCGGCAGATCGGCGAAAACATCGCTGCCGGGCAGAGCTCACCGGGCAAGGCAATGGCAGGCTGGCTGGCCAGCCCCGGGCATTGCGCCAACTTGATGAACCCGATGTTTACCCAGGTGGGCGCGGCGTATGCAGCAGACGCACGCAGTGATGAAGGGGTTTACTGGACGATGATGTTTGGTGCGCCGTGATCCTGATTCTGCGCTGACGCTTCCGATTCGCTCCAGGGCTAGCGCTTGCGCGCCAGGCGTTGCTGCCAATTGCCGCCATTGGCGCGCTGGCATTGTTCTTCAGAATCAAACTGCACATGGGCCGCGACCGATCTGACGTGTACATCCGCTTCGCTTAATGCTGTAGCCGTCAGTTCGACCATGCGTTCGCCCTGCCCGCTCGCCAGCGCCTGATCCTTGTTGGCCTGGGTGTCGAAAACCCAGACAATCCTCAGGCTGGAAGGAAACTCCTCATAATCGACTTCGTGGGTCAGCCATTCAAAGCCGACGATGTGCGCTTTGGCCGTTTCACACGCCTCAGTCAGGGTGGCAATCAGGCGACGCTCGATGTGTGCTTGATCGCGTTTGCTTAAACCCATGGGGAATCCTTTGATGGTCGAAATGTTAAACCGCTGTCAATCGTTCACTTCTTGGGGCAATCGATGCTCCCTGCCAATCAAACCGATTTCGCCGGACTCCAGGGGTTCCTGAGTCGGCCCACAAAAGGCCCCGCCAGCCACTGTCTGATGGAAGCGACAAGATCGGCAGAGCCCGAAACCCGGTACATTTTCCCCTTGTTGAATAGTCCTCAACAGCTCCAGCCGCAACCCTTCCAGATCCTCTGATCGAGCGCCCATGCGCTTGGCGGTAGCGACCAGGTCATCCAGAGGCATCCCGTCGTCCAACAGGGCCCAGATCGTTAGCGCTGATGGTTTTGTTCATGCTATCGAACCCCGACTCACTCGAACGGGATAACCGAAGTGTTCATCATCTAGCCCCGCTCGCCGTTGAGCATGGCCTGATGAAACGTCGGCAATTCTTTCAAAGCATACAACGACGCCTGCTGAAGCACGGACTCCCGACTGCCAGAAAATCGCTGTTTGCGGCTGAATACCGCCATTTCCTGCCCTGCCATGAAGGCCCATGCAAAGCAAACCGTGCCGGCTGGAATACCATCAACATCCTCTGGCCCCAGCAGCCCTGTCGTGGACACCGCCACGTTGGCCGGGCTGTCACGCAGCGCGCCGATGGCCATTTCCCGAGCCACTTCGCAGCTGGTGAGATTAAAGGTCTCGATAGTGATTGCACTGACTGCGAGCAAGCGTTGCTTGGCCTCGGGTGAGTAAACCACGTAGCCGCTTTCAATCAGCTCACCGCTGCCGGGCACCTGGGCCAGCAGCGTGATGATACTGCCCGCCGTGCAGGATTCTGCGGTGGTCAGCCGCAACGACTGTTGACGCAGATAATCGACGACTGTTTCAACGATCGACATCGCACTTAACCCGTTTTCCGTGTTTAACACCGAATCAAACTTCAGCCTCAGCTGTGCACCGGCGAAGCTCATCAACCGCTCCTCTTTCTTAGTGCTCGGTGATAATCCTCGCCCGCGATGGCGCGCAGATACGCTTGATCGGCCTCAACCCTGAGGTCGCGCCATTCCTGCCAGCTCACGATTCCCAGGCGATCCATCTCGTCAGACTGGCGAATCAGCTCCTCGTGATACGCATCGGGGCACTCCATGCGCAGCTTCAAGTCCTCAAGGACAAGATGCCAGGTGTTGAGCGCACGCAGCTTTTGCTCTTGCGCCGGAGTCAGCAGATTGGCAAACGAGTGCATGGCAGCGCCCCCCGAGAGTTCTTTCAGAATGGATCAATCCATCGTGAAAGCGGTTCAGGTGCACCGACCAAAGGCAGTTTTTCAAGGCTGCGCCCCAATGGTGAGACGCAGTCCATTGCCATAGCTTATTTCCCCTTAAGAAACTCGACCGTTTGCGCCGTACTCCACAACGCATTGGCGATGTAGCGATAGTTGATCAGCGCTGCCAGGTAGCCATCGCCCTCGGGAGTCGTCGGGCCGGCGGTGGCGTCCCGAACCACGGTCACTTCGAAGCCAAGCTCCAGCAGTTCACGCAAGTGCGACTCGACACAGAGGTTCGCCGCCATGCCCGCCAAAATGATTTGCGACACGCCGTGCTTGCGCAGCTGCAACGCCAGGTCATTGGTTTCCGGGCCGTACACCTTGTGCGGTGACGCGATGATGGTTTTGCCGTCGAGAATGTAGGGCTTGTACTCGGGCATGAAGTCGGCACCGGAGTTCTCGAAACCGTCGAGGGTCAGCGGCCCCTTGCGATCAAACATGCAGATACTGTGCATGACCTTCTCAAGCGGTCCGCCGAAATGCCAGTCGTGGTCACATGGATAGTAGTAGTGCGGCGAAACGGCGACCGTGATGCCCGCGCCCTTGGCGGCCGCAAACAGCTGGCCGATGTGCTTGACGGTATCGTGCTCGACGATGCTTTTTCCAAACACGCCCCAGCTCACGCCTTCGGGGCTGAGGAAGTCGATTTGCGGATCGATCACCACCAGCGCGGCCCGCGAGAGATCAAGCTTCATGCCGGGATCTGGCAGCGCAGGCTCTGCCGGGTCTGCATACTGGGGGGCGATGCGGTTCGAATCGTTGCTCATGACAGTGGACTCCGGTCGATAACAGGAAAATCGCTCTGCGCCATGGCGCCCGGGTGGGGCGTTGTCTACCATCGGCGAGAACTTCATCCTATTGCCCTGCCCTGCGCGGCTTTTGCCTGGACGTGCAGAGTCTTTACCCGGTCGTCTCTATCATGGATATCCTGTCCGAATTCTTCGAACGCACCAACCTTCAGGGCAGGCTGTTCTTCTCTGGCAGGGTCGATGGCACGCTGGTGCTCGACAAGCCTCCTGGCATGGCGTTCATCCATGTCATCAGTGAAGGCGGGATCGACATGGTGCAACCCGGCCTGCCGAAGATTTCCATCACCGAACCCAGCGTGTTGTTTTGCCCGAGCAGCTGCCGCTACCAGTTGCGCGCCAGTTCGGCACACGGCGCCGAGCTAATCTGCGCCTCGTTCCAGTTCGGGCGCAACGCCCTGCAACCCTTCCCTCTGGGCCTCAAGGAAACACTGGTTTTCCCGTTCAGTGAACTGCAGAACATCACGCCCGTGATCGGCTCACTGCTTGCCGAATTCAAGGATCAGGCCCCCGGCAGAACCAAAGCGCTCAACCTGTTGCTTGAGTACATTTTCGTGGTGTTGGTGCGCCGTTCGGTCGTCGAGCAAAAGATTTCCAGCGGCCTGCTTTATGCGCTTCAGGATGGGCGACTTGGGGCGGTTTTCCAACGTGTTCACCAGGAGCCGGAGGCGCTGTGGACTGTCGAGAAACTTGCTGGCCTGGCGAACATGTCCCGGTCGAAATTCTCTGCGTACTTCACGCAGATCATGGGTGCATCACCAATGGGCTACGTGACGGCCTGGCGGATGAAAGTGGCCCAGGACCTGCTACGCGACGGGGTTCAGATCAAAGTGGTTGCCGCATCGGTTGGATACAGCTCGCAAGCTTCTTTCTCCCGTACTTTTCTCAACGTGATTGGCTGTCCACCGGCTGAATGGTTGAAACGTGATGCCGCTGGGGAGGTGCCGCGGGTGACCGCGCGCGTGCAGCGGGTTCGGTCGGATGACGCGGCAAATGAAACTGCGTGAGCTCGCGCTTTTGTGTCTTCTAGCGCCTTGAGTTTTATACTTCTGTCCCGGTGGCCAATACACCGGGGTGCGGTATCACCACCTCCCATGGAAGACGTCCGCGCACGACAAATCAATCGAATGGAATCCATCACAATGAGTTTCACTGCTATACAAAAAGTCTCCACTAAAGCCTGGTTCGCGCTTGCGGCCCTGGTGACAGTTCTAAGCGGCATTGCAACGATTTACGCCACGTTTCACGAAACCAACCCCAACAATCCCCGCTTCATAGGTCGCTGGACGACCGATTACACCTACCCGATCACCAACGGCACGTTCGAATTCAAGGGAATGACGGAGTACTTCCGCAACGGACGGTACAACGTCAATGGCGTTGTCTTTGTGGACGGAACCGTTGAAGCCAAACCTTACCGGCTTGAGTACAGCGTAAACGGAGCCGGCAGCTGGACGGCCGATTCCAGCCTGCTTTCGTTCACATTGGCTGACATGAAATCAATTCCCAAGTCTTACGTAATCAACGGCACAGCCATTTCCCCCTTGCTGGTTGCCAAGTTTGCCGGGCCCTCCTTGCCAAACTTTAGCGACGGCTTAGCGTCCGGCGCTTCCGACGAACTCAAAATCCTGATGATCAAGGACAATGAGATAACGCTTGAGGGTAAAGACCCGGCAGGGAATGCCTTCACCCTACAGACGTACAGACAGCGCTAGGTTTCAGCAGAAAAAGCGTTTGTGCCTGTGCTGCTGTCTTCGCGGGCAAACCACGCTTCCACAGAGATAGGGGTCGATCACGTCTTGTGTGAACGACGCAGGTCAACCGTAGGAGCGTGGCTTGCCCGCGAAGAGGCCGGAACAAACAGCACATATTCCGAAGACGTCCCTGTTACCGCCCCAGCCTTTGCGACCAACGGCGTAATTCACCTCAAGCCCGCCACAATCCCTCTGGCCCGACAGTCTCCGGCGCTCAATCAAACTGAACGCGACGACATGGCTGGCCGCTACAAATACCTGCTTACAATTTAGCCAGTCATAAAACCCGATCGTGTACTAACGAGTGTTAGTTTGGCCGCCTTATCGGTCCATGAGATGCCAACGTAGTCATGCGCATCAAACTTCCCAGTTTTCCTGCCTTCTGTGCTTACCTTCTACTGTCCTGCCTGTTTGCGACCGCGTGGATCATCAATCCTGCCAATACGCACTCTTCCTTTGCCCTGATCAGCCCCGTGATGGCAGTGGCCGGCAAAGTGGCCAAGCCCATCTATACCAGCCGTTTCGCCTCCTCCGGGTTGGTGGATTTCGTGCATTCCTCGGCGGTCACCGCACTGCCCGACGGCAGTCTGATGACGGTCTGGTTTGCTGGCTCCCGCGAAGGCGCAGCCGATGTACAGGTGCGCTCCGCTCGGTTCGACTCGAAAACCGGCGAATGGGGTGCTGAACAGGTATTGGCCACTCGGGACTCGACCCAACAGGGCACTCGAAAATACATCCGCAAGCTGGGCAACCCAGTGGTGGCGCTCGCGCCGGATAATCGGGTGTGGTTGTTCTACGTGTCCGTGTCCATGGGTGGCTGGGCCGGTAGCGCGGTCAACGTGATGGTGTCCGATGACTTCGGTGAACATTGGTCCGCTCCGCGCCAACTGATCACCTCGCCCTTTCTGAACATCAGCACCCTGGTCCGGTCGGCACCGGTGTTTCATGCCGACGGCTCCATCGGCCTGCCGGTCTATCATGAGTTCCTGGGCAAGTTTGCCGAGTACCTCTACCTGAGCGCAGACGGCGATGTAATCGACAAATTCCGCATCAGCCACGGCATGAATTCATTGCAACCCGCGGTGGTGCCGCTGGATGGCCAGCGCGGCATCGCCTTGCTGCGTTATGCCGGCAACACCCACCACCGTGTCCTGGCGACCCGCACTGAAGACGCCGGGCAAACCTGGAGCGAACCTTATCCGCTCGACCCCTCGAATCCGAATTCCTCGTTGGCTGCCGTCGCAACACCCGAACATGGGTTGCTGGTGGCGCTCAACGACCTGCAGGAGGGGCGCTTCAAGCTGAGCCTGTATGGGACCGACGCCAAAATGGACGATTGGCGCTCATTACGCGACCTGGACAAATCCCCGGATCCACTGGGCGCGCCATTTTCTCCCGAAGCCTACAAGGAGATCATCGGCAGAGAATTCCGCGGTTCCAGCGGCGCACGCCGCCATTCACTGGAAGCGGAGTTCCTGGATAACCTCGACAACCGTGTCTGTAAAACCCAGGGGTGTGAATTCGAATACGAATACCCGTATTTCATCCGCAGTCCTGACGGTATGTATCACTTGGTTTATTCCTGGAACAACACCTTCATCAAGCACGTCACCTTTAACGATGCATGGCTTAGCGAGCGCCTCAAATGATCAGCCTGTGGCAAGCCCATCTCAGCTTCGCAATGATCATCTTCCTGCTGCTGCCGTCGTTCGGCTTGTCCAGGAACTGGCGGATCGCACTGCTGGCCGCCTTGCTGGCCGTCAGCTTCTTCTCGCCGGACGGCTTGTCGTTGGCCGCGTATTTGCGCAGCTACATTGATGACCTTGCGATCACCACCCTGGTGTTCATGGCGTGGGGCTGCTTGCGTCGACTGGACATGCTGCCACCGGCACGCGGCAAAACCGGCGTATTGATCCTCTTCGCCGCGATGGCCCTGGTGTTGTACCCGGCCACTCTGGGCATGAGTGATGTGGACCCCTATCGGTTAGGCTACAGCCCGCGCCCCATGTTGATTTTCTTCGCAGTGCTGACGCTGGGCCTGTTTTACCTGCGCAATGGCCTGGCCGTCTTGATGCTGGCCAGCGCAACCCTGGCCTTCATCGCCGGGATCAAACCTTCGCAAAACTATTGGGATTACCTGGTTGATCCGCTGTTGGGTCTGTATTGCTGCGGGGCACTGCTGACGCTTGCCCTGCGCTGGACCTATCGCCGCTCAAGCAAGCGGCGCGGTGCAGTGAGCGACGAACTCAAATCCGTTTGAGATTTAACGACTTTTTAACAGGGGAACAAGGATGGGTTGGCTGCACTCGAGACGTTTACATTATTGGCTAGGCGCTACAGCGATTGCGTTTGTGCTGTTTGCACTGCTGAGGATGGCGTTCTTCTTCGGCTTTTCCGGGTTCGAACCCAAAGCCCTGATCGACACAAAGGGCGTCTGGGAAACCCTGAGCATCGGCTTCAGTTTCGATCTGCGCCTGGCCATCCTGACCATGTTGCCGTTGGCGCTGCTGGCCTGGATGCCTCGCTGGAACCTGCTCCGCAGCCGCCTGCTGCGCCGTATCGCACGCGTCTATCTGGTCGCCGCCCTGAGCGTTTTGCTGCTGATCTACATCATCGACTTTGGCCACTACGCCTACCTGGGCGTGAGGATCAACGCCACCGTGCTGCGCTTCATCGAGGATGCGCAGATCTCCCGCGACATGGTTTGGCAGACTTACCCGGTAATCTGGATTTCACTGGGCTGGCTGGTAACGATCGCGCTGGTGACACTGGCCCTGGTGCGTCTGGAACGCGTCACGCTGGACCGCCCTCGCAAAGCCATTCGCAAGCTCTCCGCGACGTGGGGCGGTGCGTTGATGGTCGTCCTGGTGCTGCTGGGCATTTTGGGTCGTGTCGAAAACATGAACCTTGAAAACCCCGTTCCGTTGCGCTGGAGCGATGCGTTCTTCTCGGGTAATAACCAGATCGCCGCACTCGGCCTGAACCCGGTGCTGTTTCTCTACGATACGGGCAAAGTCGGCCAATCGCGTTATGACGAGGCGCAAGTGCGCGAACATTACGCGGTCATGGCCAACTACCTGGGCGTCGACAAACCCGACCCCCAGACCCTTGATTTCGTGCGGCACCAAGCCCCCCAACCGTACAAAATCCCGGGCTCACGTCCCCCGAACGTGATGTTCATCATGCTTGAATCGCTGGGCACCAGTGCCGTCGGGGCCTACGGCAACCCGATCAATCCGACGCCCAACCTCGATCGGTTGGCCACTCAGAGCTGGTTCTTCGAGCACTTCTACGTACCCGTAACGGGGACCGCGAAAACCGTCTGGGCCAGCATCAGCGGGGTGCCTGATGTCACGCGACAGGAAACCGCGACGCGTAATCCGCTGATCACCCAGCAAAACACGCTGATCAATGCGTTTACCGGTTACGAGAAGATCTACACCATCGGCGGCAACTCCGGCTGGGCCAACATGAATGCCCTGATCCGGCAGAGCATCGACGGCGTGCGTCTGTTCGAAGAGCGGGACTGGAAATCGCCGGTGGTGGACGTCTGGGGTATTTCCGATCTGGACCTGTTCAAGGAAACCGACCAGATCCTGCAAGCACTGCCCAAGGACAAACCGTTCTTTGCCTATGTGCAGACGGCCGGCAACCACCGTCCGTTCACGATCCCAAAAAGCAATGACGGCTTCGAGGTCAAGCACCCTACCCTGGCCGAAGTGCAGGCCGCCGGATCGCGCAGTGTCGAGCAGTACAACGCCGTGCGCCTGCTGGACTTCAACCTCGGCCGCTTGATGGAAATCGCCAAGGCCGGTGGCTGGTACGAAAACACCATCTTCGTGATGTTTGGCGACCACAACACCCGTATCGCGCAGATCCCGTTCCTGGCACCGGCCTACGAGCAACTGGGCCTGGAGAGCAACGCGGTGCCGATGATCATCCACGCACCAGGCTTGATCGGGACGCGCCAGGTCAAGGAAGCGGTCGGCCTGGTGGACCTGCTGCCCACCGTGGCGGGGATGGCCGGCCTTGAGTTTCGCAACAGCGGCATGGGCCGTGATATCCAGCAGCCCGCGCGCGAGGGTGAACGCGTGGTGCCGCTGGTATTGCGTGAGGGCACGTTCCCGCTGATTGCCGGCGTGACTCAACACTACATGGTGCAGATGGAGCACGACGGCAGTTCGCCGACCCTTCACGACCTGGCCTCGATGACGCCACGGGACAACGTTGCCGAGAAAAACCCTGAAGAGTTCAAACGCCTGTCGGCGCTGACCCGCGCCATGCATGAAACCTCACGGTTGATGCTGTACCAGAACGTTCGAAAGTAACCGTTCAAGCCCCGCAAACCCGCGTCTATGCTCCAGATAGACGCGGGCCCTCCCCGCGACACCCGTAAAAGACTCTGTCTATTACTCCCCAATACTCCACCTATTAGCTGACTTCCCAAGTGGGGTCTAACCTGTATCCAGCGCTGGCGGAACAAGCTGGCCGGTTTAGTGCTGATAAGGAGACAGGAATGAGTCCGAAGCTTGACTAGGCCACCCGTGGGCCACCGCGCAGGCAACTCGATTGCCGCAGTTCAGAATTCCCGTGTGGTCCAGACAATCAGTTGATCCAACTGTGGGTCCTGCAGCCTATGTCATTGAATTCGCTCGTTGCTATCTAACGCCCACCCCGGGCCGATAGCCGGATGAAACACGACCAAAGGTAGCTCACACATGGCAAATGAATCGAAATGCCCGTTCAATCACGCCGCTGGCGGTGGCACGACGAACCGCGATTGGTGGCCGAACCAACTGAATCTGAAGATCCTGCACCAGCACTCGTCCCTGTCCGATCCCATGGACGAGGGCTTCAACTACGCCGAAGAATTCAAGACCCTGGACTTTGAGGCGGTCAAGCGCGACTTGACGGCGCTGATGACCGATTCGCAAGACTGGTGGCCAGCGGACTTCGGTCACTATGGACCGCTATTCGTTCGCATGGCTTGGCACGCCGCAGGCACGTACCGCACGGGCGACGGTCGGGGCGGCGCCGGCTCGGGCCAACAGCGCTTCGCACCGCTCAACAGCTGGCCGGACAACGTCAGCCTCGACAAGGCGCGCCGGCTGCTCTGGCCGATCAAGCAAAAGTACGGTCGCAAAATTTCCTGGGCCGACCTGATCGTCCTTACCGGCAACGTCGCGCTGGAGTCCATGGGCTTCAAGACCTTCGGTTTTTCCGGTGGCCGTGCGGACGTCTGGGAACCCGATGAAGACGTCTACTGGGGCTCGGAAAACAAATGGCTGGGCGGCGACACCCGCTACGGCAAAGACGACAATGCTCCCGTGGAAGCACCCGGTGACGGTCCACTCGTGGCCGAACCCGGTAAAAACGAGGAGAGCCGTACCGAGCACGGTCGCAACCTCGAAAACCCGCTGGCCGCCGTGCAAATGGGCCTGATCTACGTCAACCCCGAAGGCCCGGAAGGCGAGCCAGACCCGGTCAGATCCGCCATAGACATCCGCGAAACCTTCGGCCGCATGGCAATGAATGACGAAGAAACCGTGGCGCTGATTGCCGGCGGCCACGCCTTCGGCAAAACCCACGGCGCCGGCCCCGCCGACAACGTAGGCGCCGAACCTGAGGCGGCGGGCCTCGAAGCACAAGGCCTTGGCTGGAAGAACAGCTTCGGCACCGGCAAAGGCCCGGACACCATCACCAGCGGCCTGGAAGTGACCTGGACCACCACACCCACCCGGTGGAGCAACAACTACCTGGAAAACCTGTTCGGCTTCGACTGGGAACTGAGCAAAAGCCCGGCCGGTGCGCACCAGTGGGTTGCGAAAAACAACGCGGGCGCCGGCACCATCCCGGATGCTTTCGACCCGTCCAAACGGCGTAATCCCACCATGCTGACCTCAGACCTGGCCCTGCGATTCGACCCGATCTACGAACCGATCTCTCGGCGCTTCCTGGCCAATCCGGATCAGTTGGCCGACGCCTTCGCCCGTGCCTGGTTCAAACTGATCCACCGTGACATGGGCCCCCTCTCCCGCTACCTCGGCCCGGAAATGCCCGGCGAAGAACTGCTGTGGCAAGACCCGATCCCAGAGGTCGACCATGCTTTGGTCAACGACAGCGACGTCGCAGCGCTCAAGAGCAAAGTGCTTGCCTCGGGCCTGAGCGTCTCGCAATTGGTATCAACAGCTTGGGCAGCGGCTTCCACCTTCCGTGGCTCCGATAAACGTGGCGGCGCCAACGGCGGTCGTCTGCGTCTGGCGCCGCAGAAATCCTGGCAAGCCAACCAGCCTGAGCAACTGGCGAACGTGCTGGCGAAACTGGAGAGCATCCAGAGCGAGTTCAACAACAGCGGCAAGAAAATCTCGCTGGCGGATTTGATCGTTCTGGCGGGTAATGCAGGTGTCGAACAGGCCGCAAAAAATGCCGGCCACAGCGTCACCGTGCCGTTCACACCCGGGCGGATGGACGCCTCGCAAGAGCAGACGGATGTCGAGTCTTTCGGCTTCCTCGAACCCATCGCCGATGGCTTTCGCAACTACCTCAAATCCCGTTACAGCGTGTCGGCCGAGCATCTGTTGATCGACAAGGCGCAACAGCTGACGCTCACCGCGCCAGAAATGACCGCGCTCGTGGGTGGTCTTCGCGTGTTGAACACCAACGTCGGGCAAACAAAACACGGCGTGTTCACCCAGCAGCCAGAGGCATTGACCAATGACTTCTTCAAGAACCTGCTGGACATGGGCGTGGAATGGAAACCGACCTCAGAGGCCAACGAGGAGTTTGAAGCACGCGATCGCAAAACCGGTGAGTTGAAGTGGACCGGCACGCGGGTTGATCTGGTCTTCGGCTCTCATGCGCAATTGAGGGCGCTGGCTGAGGTGTACGCGAGCAGTGACGCGAAAGAGAAGTTTGTGAAAGACTTCGTGGCGGCGTGGACCAAGGTGATGAACCTGGATCGCTTTGATGTGAAGTGATGCCGTTGTTGAATCTGTGACGCCTGAAAGGGGCCACCTCGATCCAGTGATACGGAGAGGGGTGGCCCTTTTGTCATTTGCGGGTGCCTGTCACCCCGCACCGGTCGCAATCATCACAGTATTCAGTAACCCACTCCACGAACACCACCCGATGCCCGAATGGATTCGCCGGTGACCCAATGCGAGTCGTCGGATGCCAGGAAAACGGCCAGCGGCGCAATGTCTTCGGGCTCACCGAAACGGCCAAGCGGCGTACCGGCGATCAGCTGTTCACCAAACGCTCCGGCGAAGTTGCCCTCCGTCGCCGGCGTATTGGTGTGACCGGGCAAGATCGAGTTGACCCTGATCCCTCGCGGCCCGAGCTCTCTGGCCAAGGCAAACGTCAATGTATCAACCGCGCCCTTGGTGGCCGAATAAACGCTGGAGGCCAAGTAGGGATCGGTGCTGAGAATTGAGCTGATGTTGATGATGCTGCCCGAGGGGCCAAGCAGCTTGACGGCTTCTCGGACCGCCAGGAGATACCCGAGCACATTCAGATTGAATTGCTGGTGGAACGCGTCCTCGGTGAGGTCTTCGATCATTTGAAATACCGCGACGCCCGCATTGTTCACCAGAATATCCAGCGCCCCGAAGTCCGCCTTGACCGTGTCGAACAGGCGGACCACATCGGCTGATTGGCTGATATCCGCCTGAATGGCGACGGCTTTACCGCCCTGCCCCTGAATCTGCGCGACCACCGCATCGGCGTCGGCTTTGCTCGACGCGTAGTTCACAACGACCGTTGCTCCTGCCGCGCCCAATGCTTTGGCAATACCTGCGCCGATGCCTTTCGATGCGCCCGTGACAACAGCAATTTTTCCTTCAAGTTTCATGAGGCTGACCTTTACCTGAGTTGATTGATCCATCGCAGGTCTGCCTGCCATCAGGTTTTGAAGGCCTGAACGCAACCTGCCGCTTGCCCCCAGTATCCGGGCAGGCGAAGGACAAACGTTTGCCAGTTGTTATCGAATGCTTGCCTATTCTTCTCGCATGGCTTGCCCTGCTCGCGGCGATGGCTCATGTTCAGCGCATGAATCCTGCGATCGAAGAACTGCGCCGCCTCGTGATGCGCGCGGAAAACAAGTGGACGGACACCGGGCTGCCGCGTGTGACGATGGTCCAGGCGGAGGCGTGTGCGAGCCAGGTGTATCAGCCGATGCTGCACCTGGTGCTCCAGGGTGCGAAAACCTTGTCTATCGGCGATCAGGTTTATCAGTATCTGCCGATGACTTACTTCCTCGTGCCGGTGGACGTGCCCGCCACCGGTGAGATACACCCCGGCGGACCAGGCTTGCCCTATCTTGCGATCAGCCTGACCCTGGACCCGAACGTCATCGCGACGCTGCTGGCAACCGACATCAAGACGACCGCGCCGCCACCCGCAAGCCGCTTTGCGGCGGTGCCGGCACAGGCTGAAATGATCGACGCCTGGTTGCGCATGATGCGGCTGATGGACCGCCCAAACGAAGCCGCGGTACTGGCGCCGATGCTTGAGCGGGAGATTCTGTTTCGAGCCTTGCAAGGACCGCTAGGGCCGATGTTGCGTGAAATTGCTCGCCCGGATGGCCGTCTGGCGCAGATACGCCGCGCCACCCAATGGATCCGTGAGCACTACACCGAACCCTTTCGCGTCGAGCCACTGGCGACCATGACCGACATGAGCGTTGCGGCGTTTTATCGGCATTTCAAATCCATCACAGGTATGACGCCCATTCAATATCAAAAGCGCCTGCGCCTGCTCAGGGCTCGCTGGTTATTGCTGTTCGACCCTCGCGATGCTGCTTCAATTGCCTTCACCGTGGGGTATGAAAGCGCATCACAATTCAGCCGGGAATATGCACGCCTGTTCGGCATGCCACCGGCGCGTGATGCTGCAAGGTTCAGGGCGCCCGTTGTCCCGGGTGATACTGAGATGACAACACTTGATCTGCAGCCTGAGCTTAATCCTGCCTGACAATATCGACCGAGGGGTTGGTCGAACCCTATCTTCAATCGAACCCCTCCACGCCTGAAAGGTCTGCTCCTGTAGTACTTCTCTGGAATGAGCTCTCATGTCTGCGCACCAAAGCCTTGTTGTACTCGCTCGGGGAGGCTATGCCGCTCGCGGCGTTCTTTACCTGATCATTGGCATCTTCGCGCTGCTGGCGGCTCAAGATTCGACAAAACCCAAAGACAGTCACAGGAGCCTGGAGGCCGTGTTAAGCCAGCCTTTCGGTTACGTTTTAGTCGGATTGGTGGTGGCAGGCCTGCTCGCCTTCGCCTGTTGGCGAGTGCTGCAAGCCCTGCGCGACGTTGATCATCACGGTCACGAAATGAAGGGGTTGGTCATTCGGGCAGGACTGTTGGCAGGAGGTTTGGTCAACGGCGCGCTGGCGTTTTTTGCGTTGGGCTTGCTCATCAGCGGCATCAGCAGCTCGGGCGATTCCGGCGGTGGGCAGACCAAGGATCTACTGGCGCACCTGTTGTCCTGGGAACACTCGAATGTCGTGGTCTACCTCGTCGCGCTCATCCCTCTGGGCGTAGGCATTGCTCACATCATCAAGGGCTGGAAGTCGTCGTTTGAGAAATATTTCGAAGCGGACGAAGACGTCATGCGCTACGTCCGTCCGGTGTCTCGATTCGGTCTTATCGCCCGTGGCGTCGTGTTCATCGAAATAGCGCTGTTGCTGATCATCAGCGGCTCCCGCTATAAAGCCATGGACCCGCCCGGAATGAAGGAGGCCCTCGATGCGCTGCAGAACCTGCCGGCCGGCGGCGTCATCTTGATGGTGATGGCCCTGGGATTGATCGCCTTTTCGGTGTACAGCTTGTCCGAAGCCGCCTGGCGCAAGATCAACATGGATGTGCCAGGCGTACCGGGCGCCTAGCGGCATGAATGGCCGACCGGTTTTTACAACCCCCACACAGCTGACCTCAACGAAGGACTGATGATGACCTTTCTGATTTTTCTTTTAGCCTGCGGCGCGGCGGCCAGTACTGGCCTTCTTTTCAAACCGGGCCAGTGGTACGAATCACTCGTCAAACCGAGCTTCACGCCACCCAACTGGCTGTTTCCCGTCGCCTGGTCGATTATCTATCTGTTGCTCGCCTGGGCCGGTTACCGGTTGTCCCTGATACCTGGAAGTCAGGTGGTGCTGGCGTTATGGGCGGCGCAAATTGCCCTGAATACGCTGTGGACACCGGTGTTTTTCGGCGCACACCGCATTTTCGCCGCGATGGTGATCCTGACGCTGCTCTGGCTGGTGGTCGCAGCGATGGTGGTGATGGCGATGCGGCTAGATGTGATCACAGGCTTGATCCTGTTCCCCTACCTTGTGTGGCTTTGTGTGGCGGCAGCGTTGAATTTTTCCATCTTGCGCAATAACCGCGGATAGCGAACTTCGAGCAGCTAACTCGACTGCTGTTGTTTCACGACTCGCCGTCGACAAGTCTCACCCTGTGGCAGTCAGAAGGCCCCAGTTTTTGCCCGCTTGATGAACGAACATCCATCGGCATCAGAGCCTGGCCGGTCGCGTTGTCCAACAGTACAGAACGCGTTTCCTGCGGCTGGAACAGGAAACGTTCGCCCCACTGCCTCATGCTGACCACCACCGGAAAGATCTCACGTCCTTTGTCCGTCAGGACGTACTCCTTGTAGGCGCTTCCATCTGACGCCGGTCGAACGTCGAAGACCCCGACTTCAACCAATGCTTTCAGTCGCGAGGCCAGGATATTTTTGGCCACGCCCAGGCTCTTCTGAAATTCGCTGAATCGGCGAATATCGTCAAAGGCGTCGCGAAGGATCATCAGCGACCAGCGATCCCCAATCACCTCAAGTGTTCTTGCTACCGGGCATTCGCTGCTTTGCGGTGAAGTGCCTTCGACCATCGTATTTACCTTTTGGATAACGGTTGCCAAGTCTGCCGACCAAGCTGGTTGCAATTTGAAACTTGATTCAGCAATAATCGAATCCGGTTTTTAATTGCAACTAGCTTAACGCCATGGAGGCGCTTATGACAGCAGATGCCGACGCAATAGCCAAACGTAGCACCGGGCAGCCTGTGGGATTGCCGCCTGCGGAAACCGGAGAATGCAGTAGGACTGGCCAATCCTCGGGGCTTTCTCCGTCACTCACGTTATTGTTTTCTGTCACCTGCGCGCTGGCCGTCGCCAATGTTTACTTTGCCCAACCCTTGCTCGCCTCGATGGCTAAAAGCCTGGGGGTCACTTCAGGTGTGATCGGGTTCGTGGTGACGGCCACTCAGGCCGGATACGCGCTGGGGTTGTTGTTCATCGTACCGCTGGGCGACAGGGTCAACCGTAAACGGCTGATTTTGACTCAAGTGATGCTGTCTGCCCTCGCGCTGGCGGCCGTCGGCGCTTCACAGCAGTGGCTGGCTCTCTTGGGCGCCATGATTGTGATGGGCTTACTCGCCGTGGTGGTTCAGGTGCTTGTAGCCTATGCCGCCGCGCTCGCAACGCCCTCACAACGCGGGCAGGCCGTGGGGACCCTAACAAGCGGAGTTGTCCTGGGCATTCTTCTGGCGCGGTTTATCTCTGGGCTGATCGCCGATCTGGCGGGCTGGCGCGCCGTCTATTTCGTGTCCTCAGGATTGATGCTGACCCTCGCGGCGGTCCTGTGGAAAGTGGTGCCCGCCACGGCGTTGCCACGCAATCATGACACCTACCTCGCGCTGATCCGGTCGCTCTTCAAGCTGTTCATGACCGAACCGGTTTTGTGGGCCAGGGGCCTGTTGGCCTTGCTGATCTTTGCCGCTTTTTCAGTGCTGTGGACCTCTATGGTGCTGCCGTTAAGTGCTCCGCCGCTGTCGCTTTCACACACGGCCATCGGCCTGTTTGGCCTGGCGGGCGTTGCCGGCGCCCTGGCTGCCAGAAGAGCCGGCCAGTGGGCCGATAGAGGTTGGGGTCAACGCGTGACCGGCCTTTCGCTGGGGCTCCTGGCGCTTTCCTGGTTGCCCATCAGTTTTGCCGAGACGTCCCTGATCGCGCTGGTTTTCGGCGTGGTCGTGCTCGACTTCGCGGTGCAAGCCGTGCACGTCACCAATCAGAGCTTCATTTTTGCGGCACGACCCGACGCGCAAAGTCGGATGGTCGGCGCCTACATGTGCTTCTACTCGGTCGGCAGTGCGCTGGGGGCGGTCGCCGCAACCCAGGTTTATGCGCGTTGGGGCTGGATGGCAACAAGCGTGCTTGGCGCCTTGATCAGCGCTGCGGCTTTGGCGCTGTGGATTTTTACGAGTCACCTATCACCGACCAATCAAGGAAGATCAGCATGAAAGCCAGGCACCTGCTACTCGCCATCTCGATTACGGCCATCTGGGGTGTGAATTTTTCAGTGATCAAACTGGGCCTCACCACCGTTGACCCGCTGATTCTTGCCGGCATTCGCTTTACGCTTTGCGCACTTCCAGCGATCTTTTTCATTCCGAAACCCGATGTACAGTGGCGCTACATCATTGGTTACGGTCTGGTCTTCGGCATAGGACTCTGGGGCGTCGTCAACCTTGGTATCAAGTCGGGCCTCTCCGCTGGCATCGCTTCGCTGGTGCTTCAGTTCAGCGCTTTTTTCACGATTCTGCTGGGCTCATGGGTATTCAAGGAGACCATTTCCCGCTACCAACTGGCGGGCATGGGCATCGCCTTCTGTGGCTTGTTGAGCATCATCTCGATTGTTGACGGGACAGTGACGACGGCAGGGCTGATGCTGGTGCTGCTGGGCGCGGTGGCCTGGAGTGCGGCCAACGTAATCAACAAAAAAGCCAGAACAACTCAGGTCTTTGCTTTCCTGGTGTGGTCCAGTGCTTTTTCGCCCATCCCTCTTTTCGCGCTTGATTACGCGGTCAACGGCTCGACGGGTTACAGCGCATTGGTGAATCAACTCGACTACCGTGCCGTCCTGTCGATCCTGTTCCAGGTCTACCCCAACACCCTGTTCGGCTACTGGGTGTGGAATTCACTCCTGAAACGATACCCAGTGTCTACCGTCGCGCCGTTATCGTTATTGGTGCCGGTATTCGGACTGCTGGGTTCAGTCATGATTTTCAATGAGCCCCTGTCATTCAACAAAATCGTTGCTGTCGTTCTCATCGTATCGGGGCTTGGCGTCGGTTTATACGGACAGCGTTTGCTCAGTGCCGTGCTCAGGCGAGCAGACCGACGCCATAGTGCAGCAGAAGCAAGTGCATCGCTGCCTCATGGACGGGCAACCAAGGCCACACGAAAATTCTTCTAATGCCGAGGCAGCGGTCGTTACCATGGACACGGGTTCAACCGGAGGAATGCAATGGAGCTGAAGTTCAGTCACGTCGATGTACTGGTCAAGAACCTCGAAGAAGCCTGTGCTTACTACGCACAGATACTGCAAGCCAGGATCTCTAAAACGCTTGTCTGGGAACGCGGTGGTCTGCACGTGCGCTACGCGATTGCGTTGATCGGTGCGGAGCGATTCATGCTGGTACAACCGCTGGCGGGGAACCTGAAGGCGCTTCTGGATTGCGCGGGCGAAGGCATGATTTACCGCCACTGCTACTCCACACCGGACATCGAGAAGGCCTATGACGAATTGATCGCCGCGGGTGTTCAGCCAGAAGACGAGAACGGAAAACCACTCGCCCGCGCGAACCTGCAATCTCCGTCCGGGACCCGCATCATCTGGCTGCCCAAGCGCTTCGGGCACTTCTCCATCGAGATATTGGAAGACAAGGCGTTGGAGGCCTTTATCGAGGATGCGTTTGCCTGAATGGGGCTGCGGTGAATGTCCGCTTTCGCGGGAGTGGGCCTCGATTGTCCCATCCGAGTTGACAGTCAAACCGTTTTCACCCTCTTTTTCCCTTTCCTGTAGATCATTAATCTGAGCCCATGTTGAACGAAGCCACTTACCCCTACAGAGAAAGGATTTCATCATGAGCAACGCCACATACAACCGCCTGAACAAAGACGACGCCGTAGTCCTGATGATCGACCACCAGACCGGTCTGATCTCCCTGGTGCAGGACTTCTCGCCGAACGAGTTCAAGAACAATGTGCTGGCTCTGGCTGACGTGGCCAAGTTCTTCGAACTGCCGACCATCCTGACCACCAGTTTCGAACAAGGCCCCAATGGTCCGCTGGTCCCGGAGCTCAAGGAAATGTTTCCGGACGCGCCCTACATTGCCCGTCCTGGCCAGATCAACGCCTGGGACAACGAAGACTTCGTCAAGGCGATCAAGGCGACCGGCCGCAAACAACTGATCATTGCCGGTGTCGTGACCGATGTGTGCGTGACCTTCCCGACGCTGTCGGCCCTGGCTGAAGGGTTTGAAGTGTTCGTGGTCACGGATTCTTCCGGCACCTTCAACACCACCGTGCAACAGGCGGCGTGGAACCGCATGACGCAAGCCGGTGCGCAAATGATGAACTGGTTCTCGGTCGCCTGCGAGTTGCAGGGCGACTGGCGCAACGACATCGAAGGCCTGGGCAACTTGCTGTCCCAGCGCATTCCGAACTATCGCAACCTGATGAACAGCTACTCGGCCATGGCAGCGCGCCAGGCATAAAGAAAACGGGCGATGATGACCTCATCGCCCGTTATCTTGTCAGCTTCATGGGACAGTCAGACACGCTGCCTTCTATGAATTGGCAGGAGTGGAGCATGACCGTTGTCGAGATCGAAGAGCGGCATTGACGAGGTGGCGGTTGTGTAAGCAGTGAGAATGAAAACAAGGCCGCCTTCGCGGCCTTGTGTGTTTCCAGGTGTTCAAGGCTGTCGCGTGCTGACTCGCTGCCCGCCTTGCTCGAACATCGCTTCGAAACGCGGTTTGTTGGCCGCGTAATAAGCGGCCACGGCCTGGTCAGAGGAGGTTTGGCGTGCCTGCATCATCAGCGCTTCCAGGTCCGCCAGGGGGATCGAGTAATGAGCGAAGAAATACGCCACTTCCGGGTACTGCTGGCTGAAACCTTTGCGCGCCATGGCGTGAATCTGCTCGGCGCCACCAAAGATATGCTTGGGATCATCCAGGTAACGCAGTGACCACTTGGAGAACATCCAGTGTGGGCTCCAGGCATTGACCAGGGACCATTTGTCACGTTTGAGGTTGCGGTCCAGCTCATTGAGCATGCCGGTTTCCGAGGAGGCCACCAGCTTGTACCCGTCGAGCTTGTATTCTTCCATGGCCTTGACCGTGAGCTTGTATTGGCCATTGCCGACTTCAGAGGTGAGGATCTTGCCGTCGAGTTTTTCCCGGACCTGCGGTTTGTTCAGATCCTCGACGCTCGCCACTTCACTGATGGGCACCGAGGTGGGCACGGCCATGCCGATCCGCCCTTCATACAGCACGCCGAGGTCTTCCAGCCGGTCCTTGTACTTGTCGTAAAACGCCTTGTGGGTACTCGGTAGCCACACCATCGGGATCAGGTCGATATTACCGTTGGCCAGCGCCTGGAATTGAATGCCAATGTCGGCCATCACCAGTTTGACCGGTTGCTTGAGATGTTCCTGCAACGCGGTGCTGGCCAGTTTGACGGTGATTTCGGTGTCGGACCAATTGACCCAGCCAATGCGCACGGGCTCGGGTTCAGCAGCCTGTGCCAGTGCTGCACTTGCTCCAAGCGCAAAGCCGAAAAGGCAGGCACAGGCTTTTTTTCGATACGGCGAACGAGCGTTCATCAGGCGTCTTCCTATTGATGTGGGATAGGCAGGTTGTCTTCATTTGAACGGCCTTACGGTCGTGAACAGTGCAGTCTTCGCTGCTTTAAGCCCGGGCAGCGCAGCCCTCTTCTTCTGCCCCTCGCAATCCCATGCATGTCATCCATCCAGAACACTGACGACGGGGTCTCTGCACCCTTTCGAGCTTGATCTTATCGACGAGTTTTGCGGCGCGCAAGAAAAATGTACACCTGTGTCAACGATGATTGACACAGGTGTACAGTTATCCTAATTTCAACTCGCCAAGCCCGATAAAGCCCCACTACGGAGCGCACCACGATGTCCAGCGATCCCTTGCTGCAACCCTACAAGATCAAGCACCTGACCCTGAAAAACCGGATCATGACCACCGCGCACGAACCGGCCTACCCGGTCGATGGCATGCCGCAGGCGTTGTATCGCGCTTACCATGTCGAACGCGCCAAAGCCGGCGTGGCCCTGACCATGACCGCCGGCTCCGCAGCCGTGTCCCGAGACAGCCCTCCGGTGTTCAACAACGTGCTCGCCTACAAGGACGAAGTGGTCAAATGGATGAAGGACCTGACCGACGAATGCCATGAACACGGCGCGGCCGTGATGATCCAGCTGACACACCTGGGCCGCCGTACCCGCTGGGACAAAGCCGACTGGTTGCCCGTGGTATCGCCCTCGCACCGACGCGAGGCTTCGCACCGGTCCTTCCCGAAGAAGATGGAAGACTGGGACATCGAGCGGATCATCAAGGACTACGTGGATGCCGCCGAGCGCATGAAGGCCGCCGGTCTTGATGGCCTGGAATTACAGGCTTACGGGCACCTGATGGATCAGTTCTGGTCACCGCTGACCAATGACCTCGAAGGCCCTTACGGCGGTTCGCTGGAAAACCGAATGCGCTTTACGTTCGACATCCTCAGGGGCATCCGCCAGCGGGTCGGGGAAGATTTCCTGCTGGGTGTGCGCTATACGGGTGATGAACAACTGCCGGGCGGCTTCAATGCCAGCGAGGGCATGCAGGTCTCACACATGCTCAAGGACAGCGGGCTGGTGGACTTCCTGAACGTCGTGCGCGGCCACATCGACACCGACGCGGGCCTGACCGACGTCATCCCGATCCAGGGCATGCGCAATTCCCCGCACCTGGACTTCGCCGGCGAGATTCGCTCCGCCACGGGTTTTCCGACCTTCCACGCCGCGAAGATTCCCGACGTTGCCACTGCGCGTTACGCCATTGCATCAGGCAAGGTGGACATGGTGGGCATGACCCGCGCGCACATGACCGACCCGCACATCGTGCGCAAAATCATCGAGAAGCGTGAAGAGGATATCCGCCCGTGCGTGGGTGCGAATTACTGCCTGGACCGGATCTATCAGGGTGGCGCCGCCTATTGCATCCACAACCCGGCGACCGGCCGGGAAACCACGATGCCCCATGACATTCCCAAAGCGGCGGTGAAGCGCAAGGTCCTGGTCATCGGTAGCGGCCCCGCAGGTCTGGAGGCGGCGCGCGTGGCCGGCGAGCGCGGCCACGATGTCACCGTGCTGGAAGCGGCCGACCGCCCTGGCGGCCAAATCCGGCTGACGGCGCTGAGCGAGCGCCGACGCGAAATGATCGGCATCATCGATTGGCGGATGAGCCAGTGCGAGCGCCTGGGCGTCAAATTCCACTTCAACACCTGGGCCGAGGCCGACACGGTATTGGCCCATGAACCGGACGTGGTAATCGTTGCCACCGGCGGCCTGCCCCATACCGAGGTGCTGTCGCAGGGCAATGACCTGGTGGTCTCGACCTGGGACATCATCTCCGGCGATGTAAAGCCTGGCCACAATGTCCTGATCTTCGATGATGCCGGCGACCACGCCGCCCTGCAGGCGGCCGAAGTCATCGCGCAAAGCGGTGCGACCGTCGAGATAGTCACCCCAGACCGGTCTTTTGCACCCGAAGTCATGGCGATGAACCTGGTGCCCTACATGCGCAGCCTGCAGGACCTGGCCGTCACCTTCACCGTCACCTATCGGGTCGAGTCAGTCGAGAAGCGCGATGGCAGGCTCATTGCGACGTTCGGCAGCGATTACGGAAAGGTCCACAAGCAACGCGTGGTCGATCAGGTCGTCGTCAACCACGGCACGATCCCCCTGGATGACCTGTATTTCGACCTTCGTCCTCATTCGAGCAATGAAGGCGCAGTCGAACAGCACGACCTCATCGCGGGCAACGCACAGCACATCGTCACCAACCCGCAAGGGCGTTTCCAGTTGTTCAGGATTGGTGATGCGGTGTCCGCTCGAAATACCCACGCGGCGATCTATGACGCGTTGCGACTGGTGAAAGATATTTGACTCGACAGCCTCCTTCCCTGAGCGGAAGGAGGCGCTTCGGGCGCAAAGTGTGGGCACGGACCGATCGACTACATGCCTCGCCGGGCCACTTGCGCGCCTTCCTGCACGGCACGCCCCACCATGGCTTCGATGCCCTGATCAGCCATCGACTGCAGCACGGCCGCCGTCACCCCGCGATAAGCCATCAAGTTTTCAATCATTTGCCGGGGATCGTGGCTGGCGAGTAATTGACCGCCGCCCACCACCACACCTTGTGCGGCTCGTTGTGCGATGGCGGCCGGGATGCCCGCCGCCACCGCCTGATTCATCAACGCCTGATGCAACATCGCCGCCAAGGCAGGCCCGGTGCCGGACAGCGCGCTGAGGTAATCGATACAGTCCTCATCCGGCACTTCATCCGCCGTGCCCACGCATTCGAACAACCGTTGCACCAGCGCTCGGTCCTGCTCGCACAGGCTGGCAGGACAGCACCAAGGCGTGAACGATTGCCTGATTTCCACCGCCGCATTCGGCATCGCACGTACCACCACTTCGGCGCCCGTTGCCGCGCGAATAGCCGTCGCCGGGACCCCGGCCATCAGGGAAATCACGAGCTTGCCCCTGGCGTTTATCTGGAGTTGGCGAAATTGTTCTGGCCGGATCGACAGCACAACGATATCGCTGAGATCCACCAGCTGCTGGTTGTCAGCCAGCAGCCGCACCGGTGGTTCGAACGTGTGGGTGCCGGATCGGTTCGAGACCAGCAAACGATCAGGACGGATAAAGCCGGTATCGAGCAGCGCCTGCGCAATCGCGCGGCCCAGCCAGCCGGTGCCACCGATGATGCCCAGGGTTCTATTCTGCATCGGGGGTGGCCTCCTCAAAGCTGTCGACCCGTGACACGAAAACCCCCGGCTCTTTTTCTGCGTAGCCGAATTTCCCATAAAACCGGTCGAGCTCGCGCCGCTTCGGTGCTTTGCCGGTAAATACGGTGACGTACTCAGGGATTCGCCGGAAACGTACGACGATATCCTCAGTGGTTTTCATGGAGATGTAGCCGATCTGGGTGAGATAGATCGTTCTGGCCCGAGCGTCGGCGGCCGCAACCTCATAACCGAACCGTCGGAACATCGCGGCCAGGGCATTGATTCGCGCTTCATCAGCCAGCGCGATTTCGGCGGACACCTCAGCCGATTGCAGCGCCCAGCTGCGCACGGCAAATTCAAACTGCGAGTCAAACAAATCAGGGTTTAACCAGCATTCGAAAACGTTGAGGATCGCTTCGGAAATACTTTCTGAATAACTCTCGCACTGGCCAATCAGGCCGCCGGTGTTCTTGTCCCGCCACCGCGCCAGCAGCGCCGCGAGCAACTGCTCCCGGTCTTCATAAAACCAGTAGAAACTGGTGCGCGACAAATTCAGCCGCTTGGCTAACGGCATCACCCGCACGGCGTCCACACCGGATTCCTTCAGCGCATCGTAAGCCGCGTCCAGCCAGCCATTGACGGAGCCACGCCAACCCGCTTCTTGCGCCTTGATTCGCGTCTTTCCTGCCTGCGGCATTTTGGCTTCCTCTTTGATATCTGATGTCCCGGCAACTGTACGCGGCTGCGTGCAAGGCGTACATAAAATGTACATCAACGTACATTTTTTAGACGGCGGTGGACACTGGAATTATTTTCAAGAGGGGGCATCGGCCTGACTCCACTGCTCACCAGGACTTCACCCTGACAATCGTCGAATCTTGACGTCCGAATTTCACGTAGGAAACCGCCCCCTGTGGCGAGGGAGCTTGCTCCCGCTGGGCGGCGAAGCAGCCCAAAAATCCGACAACATTTTAAACATGCCCACATCCCGTAGCAGCTGGCGAAGCCTGCGTTCGGCTGCACAGCTGCTGCAAATCCGGCACGCACGGTTCAGCTGGCATTAAACACGTTCTGATTTCCCGACTGTTATTCAGCTGAATGCAGGATCCGCCATCAGCCACAAAGTAACGATTTTGGTCCTACACACCCGTTTGCAGGCACCAAAATCGCCGCCTATATTCGACCCGTCGCTGACCAAAGTTAGCGATTGGGTTTCGCAGCCCTACAGAATAGAATCAGCCGGCACCGTCATAAGACACCCAGGCGAGCTTCGCCTGTGTCGCAGTTTATGGCGGCTGTGCGTGGGAGACTTTCGAGTCTGCCGGGTTTGATTCTTCCTGGTCTGCGAACCCGCGCACAGTTGCCACCCATTTTGTTTCGCAGCAAAAAAGGTGGCGGTTCATTCCTTTAATAAAGAATCTTATCCAATGCCAACAAACAATCCGCCCCGCCGCTTCACCCCCATGTCTCAACTCGCTACTGACTACCCCGTCCTGCTCATCGACTACGACGCCCCACTGCGCGAACTCCACAACTGCCTCAGCGAACGCCTCAACGCCGTCCTCAAATACCTCAACCTCATGGCCTGCACCAGCCTCCCCGACTATGCCGAACACGACATCAACACCGTCACCAACATCGCCCGGATCATGGTCCAGGATGTGAGCGATGTGTTTCGGGTGATTGAGCAGCGCGGGTTTGATGCACCCAAGAGTCAGTGATCAAAGTTGAGTCGTAAAAAAACCCGCACTGAGTTGCGGGTTTTTTGTGTTGTTCAGGCCTGTCGAGTTGGCGAGTGAATTGTCTTCTCTATCAGCGCCGCGACATCCTTCGCACCAAAACACCGGAATTTAACGCTGCCAGCGCCGGTATCCAGACGGATGATCTTCGTCATGAACCCGCCTTCAATAGTGACCTTTCGGATGAATGCCAGTGGGAGCTCAATATCCAGCGTCCCGTCCTGAACAAGACGGTTCATGGCATTGGCACTCAAACGAACCATTTTTTGCGTCAGCTCCATCTTCCCGCCAACCCAAAGTCCTCCGTATGCTTCCTTGAAGGCCTCCAGCACATCGCCCAACGCGTCCACATCCCCTGCCTCGGCCATGGAATACAAATCGTCCACGTTGCCGTAATTCACCTCGGCATCGGCCACCAGAAAATTGACCAACTTCGACTTCAAAACCTGTCCAGTCATCCTTGCCTCTCCATTATTGGAAAATGGCGACAGGACTATTTACTCAAATAGTTCTATCACCTTTTCCTGTCACCTTTTTCTTGCCTTTTCTGCCTGGAACTTTACTACAAAATGATGTCGATATGATGGCGCACCACGACATCTTGTCAGTGGGGCTACCAGAGTCAGGCTGATTCCTGATAAAACCATGGACGTATGTGATGAGACTGATCCTTGCTGTGTTTTTGATGCTTAGCGGGTATGCCTACGCGGGTTGTGCCAACATCAGCGACAGTGACCAGCGCAACTACTGTAATGCCAAATCAGGTAACGGGAGTTGTGCGAGTATCAACAACTCGGATTTGCGCAATGCCTGCAACGCGGAGACCGGCAGCGGCAGCGGCAGCGGCAGTTGCGCCAACATCAATGACAGTGACCAGCGCAACTACTGTAATGCCAAAATAGGCAATGGGGGCTGTGCGAATATCAACAACTCGGATTTGCGCAATGCCTGCAACGCGGAGACCGGCAGCGGCAGCGGCAGCGGCAGTTGCGCCAACATCAATGACAGCGACCAGCGCAACTACTGTAATGCCAAAATAGGGAACGGGAGCTGTGCGAATATCAGCAACAGCGACCTGCGTAACCAGTGTGATTCATTGAAGCGATGATCAAACAGTTCATCGAGTGAACCAAGTAGAAGCCACAACCGATTTCAGCCACAAATTACCCGCATCACTGCGGGTTTTTCATGACCTGTATTTACCCCTGCCCGCCTTCCCCGATCAAGGCTAAAGCCTCTTCGCCATAGGCACACACGCCAACTGAAGCCCTGAAGGCGCATGGTAAACAGCAGGTTCGTCACCCACGAAACCGCAGCGCCGGTAAAAATCAGTCGCGTTCAACGTAGCGTCCAGATTGACCGCCTTCAGGCCCAACTCCCGCGCCAGGCATTCCAGATGGCTGAGCATCTTCAAGCCGATGCCTTGTTGCATGAAACCCGGCAGCACAAAGATCGCGCCGATTTCGCTGTTGTCCAGATCAAGCATCCCTGTCGCCACTGGTTCACCTTGAATGCAGCCCAGGTAAAAGTGCTTTTCCATTAAGTCGCCATACCCATCTTTGGCGGCTCCGACGGTCCAGGCGAGCATTTGTTCTGCGGTATAAGCGCCGATGCATTGGTGCCGTATCGCTTGAAGGCGGATATCGAATGCGGTCTGGGCATCGCTTGGTTCGGCGCGTCTGATCTCAAACATTTCATTCTCCTTGAGCCATCGGTGGACGGAGAACTAAAAAGCCCCGTCCATCTCTGGCGGGGCCTTGGGTAACTACGTCAAATCTGATGAACGCGTGACCTCACGGCCCGCCAGCGGCGGTCATGGAGGAACACATCATGTTCATGCGGGAAATGTAGATCATGGGTCGATAGTGTTTTGGATGAACGGGGTTGTCAATTTTGATGGGGAAAATAAATGCGTTCCCTTGTACATATTTCGCTCCTCACACTCTCTTTTTCTGTCTTGGAACTTTTTAACCAGATGATGTCGATATGATGGCGCACCACAACATCAATCAGTGGGCCAACCAGCGCCAGGCTGTTTCCTGGAAAACCATGGACGTGTGTGATGAGACTGATTATTGCAGCGCTTTTGATGCTTAGCGGGTATGCCCACGCCAGTTGTGCCAGCATCAGTGACAGTGACCAGCGCTACTACTGTAATGCTAGAGCAGGTGGCGGGAGCTGTGCGGGTATCCGTAACTCAGGTTTGCGCATTGCTTGTTATGCGGAGACCGGCAACGTCAGAGGCAACGGCAGCGTCAACGTCAGAGGTAATGGCAATGGCAATGGCAACGGCAGCGGCAACTTCAGCGGCAGTTGTGCCGCCATCAGCGACAGTGACCAGCGTTACTACTGTAATGCCAAAGCAGGTAACGGAAGCTGTGCGGGGATCAATAACTCAGATTTGCGTAATGCTTGTAATGCGGAGACCGGCAACGGCAGTTGTGCGGGCATCAATGACAGTGACCAGCGCTACTACTGTAATGCCAAAGCAGGTAACGGAAGCTGTGCGGGTATCAGAAACAGCGACCTGCGCAACCAATGTAATGCCTTGAATCACTGAGAGCACGGCTCATCCGAGTCCCCATTCATCCTGGGCCACTCCGCGCCATGCGGCTCCCGGGCAATCAAGGAAGTGTGCAATGAGACTAATACTCGCAGTGATGCTGATGTTCAGCAGCTACGTTTACGCCAGTTGCGAAAACATCAGCAACGATGACCAGCGTAACTATTGCAAGGCGCGTGAGGGCCGAGGCGGTTGTCAGAATATTAAGAACGACGACCAGCGCAACGCCTGCAAAGCGGAAACGGAGGGTACGAGTGATTGTGGAAACATTCGCGACAATGACCAGCGCAACTATTGCAAAGCCAAGCAGGGTTCGGGAGGGTGCCAAAACATCAAGAACGACGACATGCGCAATGCCTGCAAAGCGCAAACAGAAGGTACGAGTGACTGTGGAAACATTCGCGACAATGACCAGCGCAATTACTGCAAGGCCCAGCAAGGCTCCGGAGGTTGCCAGAACATCAAGGACGACGGTCTGCGCAATCAGTGCAAATCCATGGCGCCTTAGCTGAACGGCACAGCGACAGCCGCGTGATAAAGGTGACAGGTCTTTTATTTAAATAGATCTGTCACCTTTTCCACCTACGTCCCCTTTTACCTAGAAACCACCCTCCGTGGCGAGGGAGCTTGCTCCCGCTGGACGGCGAAGCCGTCCCGGCCTCCCCTCATCAAGAATCTGTACTATTTTTAAGACTCTCTGGATTGACCTGTTCCCGATCAGAACAGGTCGACGGTCATCAATGATCCGTAACAGGAGATTGCATCATGAAGCGCTTGCTTGGGGCTCTTGGGTTCTCAACGTTACTGGTGGCATCGACGGTGTTCGCTCATCACGGCTGGAGTGAGTATGACTCGAGCAAACCCTTGCAGTTGAACGGAACGATCGAGGAGTCCGGTTATTCCCACCCGCACGGGTTCATTCGCCTGAAGACCGACGACAAGACCTGGAGTGTCGTGCTTGCGCCGCCATCGCGCATGGAAAACCGGGGGCTTTCCAGGGAAATGCTGAGTGTCGGAAAACGGGCTACGGTGGTGGGCTATCAGAATCGCAACAACCCCGATGAACTGCGCGCAGAACGCATCACGGTCGACAACAAAACCACTGAGTTACGTTGATGCAGACAACTGGCACCCGCGGTGGATCGGGTCTGGACGGCTGGCTGGACGATGTGGGTGACTCGCCACTCGGGTTGGCCATGCGAAGCGAGTTATGGCTGTATCCGATCGTCGAGGTGGTTCACATCATTGGCTTCGTGGTGCTTGTCGGCTCGGTCGTCATGTTCGATCTGCGGGTTCTCGGGCTGTCGAGAGATCTTCCGGTGACGGCACTGGCCCGCCACCTGCTGAGGTGGGGAGTCGCGGCCCTGCTGTTGATCGTCCCGGCGGGGCTGATGATGTTTTCAGCCCATCCGCACGACTTCGCATCTAACAGCGTTTTTATTCTGAAGCTGTGCTTGATCGGTATTGCGGGCCTCAACGCGGCTCTTTTTCATGTGGGTGTCTTTCGGTCAGTAGCCCGATGGAACACCGACGCCGCGGCGCCAGGAATAGCAAAAATCCAGGCGATATTTTCGATTATGTTATGGATCAGCGTGGTGCTCTGCGGACGATTGCTGGCTTACACCTGACTGGGAGACATCAAAAAAAGTACCAGATCTATGCATCAAATAGATCCGATTTCCGCGTTTACTGGATTGGTCATCGCGATGCTGACCAACGCTTCGGCAGTCAATGTCATTTTCGCTCCTTGAAAGGTGATCGCATCCTTGGCGATCAATAAGTTAAACAGCGCTATTGCTAATGACCGAGCATCCGTCCGGCAGCACAACCTTCTTCAGCAACTCGTATAGCCCAGCAGGCACCAACGGCGTTTCGCCAGTAATACTGTCGAGCGCCAGCCACTTCGCTACAAAGGCAGCGCCATCGCTTTCTTGAGCATCCAAGTGGAGCAGTTCATAGACGCTGGCATCCACGAATTTCGCATCGTAGACCTGCACGATTTCGTGCCCGGGCGTGCCGGCATAGGTGAAGATGTTTTCGAGTGTGCCCAACAGGCGAACATCGGTAATGGATAAGCCAAGTTCTTCATCGACTTCACGTAGTACGGCTTGGGCGCTGGTTTCGCCGAACTCGATTCCGCCACCGATTGGGCGCAAGAAGGGCTTTCCAGTAACGGGGTCGAGTGCTTCGTTGACCAGTATCCTGCCATCGTGATGGAAGATGCAGAGTGCGAGGGCTCGGATGCGGGGCGTGGTCATGAGGTGAAGTCCATTTGCTTTGATCAAACCCTGTAGCAGGTGCGTCCATTGGGCATGGCTGTTGGCCGCGGACGCAGCCTTCGGCAGCTGCTAAAGGATGGCGTCCGTTTTGATATCAGAAGTTGGCCGGGGTGTTAGCGCTGATGATTTCCGCTTCATCCTGGCCAATATTGCGAAACTTGTGAGGCAACGTCGTCGGGAAGTAATAGCCGTCGCCAGCGTTGAGCACGCTGATCTGACCATCAACCGTCAACTCAACCGTCCCCCGCGTAACCAGCCCGCACTCCTCGCCTTCCGAGTGCACAATCGGCTCTTCCCCCGAACTCGCGCCAGGCGCGTATTGCTCGCGCAAAAGGCGCATCTGCCGACTCGGCACCGAAGCGCCAATCAACAGCAGCCGCAACCCATGACGCCCAAGATCCGGCTGTTCATTGGCGCGGAATACGTATTGATGCTCACGCGGCGGTTGGTCGAAGGTGAAGAAATCCGCCAAGGACATGGGAATGCCTTCGAGCAGTTTTTTCAGGGAGCTGACGGAGGGACTGACGCGATTCTGTTCGATCAGGGAGATGGTGGCATTGGTGACGCCGCTACGTCGGGCCAGCTCGCGCTGGGACAGTTTGTAGCTTTCGCGTACTAATTTGAGTCGTGAGCCCGTGTCCATGACAGCCTTATGCGAGAAATACTTAAGGGTTATGGGGGTGGATGGCGGGCGACTTTTGGCCGCGAAAGTACCGCTTCCCTGTCCCGGAAATGTGAAAGGCGGGTATTAAATCACGTTTGGTGGTGTTGCTCAGCAGGTTCGATAACTGGTTAGTGAAAAAGCTGAGGGTGCTCATGTCAGACCGTTTGGCGATGTGGGTTCTGGGGGTGTCAGGCGACATTGATGGTGGCTGATCTGACGCCATCGCGAGCAGGCTCACTCCTACAGTTTGGGCCGGGCGTACACACATTCTGTGCACGCCACAGATCTCCTGTAGGAGTGAGCCTGCTCGCGATGGCGGTGTGTCTGGCGACGTCGATGTTGACTGTGCCGCCGTCTTCGCCAGCAAGCTTGGCGCCTACAGGGATTGCGTTGGGCTTAGATCCCGAACCGATCACGCAGCGCGTAATACGCGGCGCCCATGGCAGTGAGTGGCGCCTGGAAGGTGCGGCCGCCGAGCATCGGCATGTGCGGGAGCGAGGCGAACGCGTCGAAGCGTTCGGCGTCGCCGCGGATCATTTCCGAGATCAGTTTGCCGGCCAGGTGCGAGCAGGTGACGCCGTGGCCGCTGTAGCCTTGCATGTAGTAGGCGTTTTTCTCGATGCGACCGAATTGCGGCATGCGGGACATGGTCAGCAGGAAGTTGCCGGTCCAGCGGTAGTCGATCTTCACGTCCTTCAGCTGTGGGAAGGTCTTGAGGATTTTCGGCTTGATCAGTTGCTCAATGTCGTCCGGTTCGCGGGCACCGTAGACCACCCCGCCACCGTACAGCAGGCGGTTGTCGGCGGTGAGGCGGTAGTAGTCCAGCAAGTAATTGCAGTCTTCGACGCAGTAGTTGTTTTTGATCAGGCTGCGCGCCACCTTTTCCGACAACGGTTCAGTGACGACGATTTGCGAACCGCACGGCATGCTTTTGCGCGTGACGCGGTTGTCGAGGTCTTGTGGCAGGTAGGCGTTACCGGCGATCAGCAGGTACTTGGCGCGTACGACGCCTTTGGCGGTGCGCACGGTGATCGGTTCGCCGTAGGTGATTTCCACGGCCGCCGATTGCTCGTAGATTTTGCCGCCCAGGCCGATGATGGCCGAGGCTTCGCCGAGGGCCAGGTTCAGCGGGTGGATGTGGCCGCCCTGCATGTCGAGCAAGCCGCCGACGTAGTTGTCGCAACCGACTTCGCGCTTGATGTCGGTCGCGTCGAGCATGGTCAGGTTTTTGTTGCCGTAACGCTCCCAGCTGCTTTTCTGCTCGGCCAGGCCTTTGAGCTGCTTTTTGTTCAGCGCAGCGAAGATGCCGCCCGGCTTGTAGTCGCACTGGATGTCGTAGTGCTGTATGCGCTGACGAATGATGTCGGCGCCTTCGAAGATCATGCTGCCGAGGACTTCGGCGGTTTTGTCGCCGTAGCGTTCTTCGATGACATCAACGTCGCGGCTGTAGGAGTTGACCAGTTGGCCGCCATTGCGACCGCTGGCGCCGAAACCGACTTTGGCGGCTTCGAGCACGGTCACGCTGTAGCCCGCTTCGCAGAGGAACAGGGCCGAGGACAGACCGGTGTAGCCGGCGCCAATGATGCAGACGTCGCAGTCCACAGCTTGTTCCAGGACGGGGAAGTCGCCGGTGAAGTTGCGGGTTGCGGCGTAGTAGCTATTTACATGAGTCTGTTTCATAGGTTTCTCCGATGGTCGCCGACACAAGCCGGCGGCCGCCGTTGTAGAAGTATTAGAGCTTGATCCAGGTCGCTTTGAGTTCGGTGTATTTGTCGAACGCGTGCAGCGATTTGTCCCGACCGTTACCCGACTGCTTGTACCCGCCGAACGGCGCGGTCATGTCGCCGCCGTCGTACTGGTTGACCCAGACACTGCCGGCGCGCAAGCCACGGGCGAAGGTGTGGGCCTTGCTGAGGTTGCTGGTCCATACGCCGGCGGCCAGGCCGAAGATGCTGTCGTTGGCAATCGCCAGGGCTTCTTCAGCGGTGTCGAAGGTGATCAGCGACAGCACCGGGCCGAAGATTTCTTCCCGGGCAATGGTCATGGCGTTGGTCACGCCGTCGAAAATCGCCGGCTCCACGTACAGGCCACCGGTGGCTTCGAGGGTGCGACGGCCGCCCGCGATCAGTTGCGCGCCCTGGTCTTTGCCGACCTGGATGTAGCGCAACACGTTGTCCAGTTGACGCTGATCGACGACCGCACCGACGGTGGTTTCCGGATCGAGTGCGTGCCCCGGTTTCCAGGCTTGCAGCGCTTCCACCAGCAGCGGAATGAACTGCTCGCGAATCGAACGCTCCACCAGCAAGCGCGAGCCGGCGGTGCAGACTTCGCCCTGGTTGAAGGCAATGGCACCGGCCGCCGCTTGTGCTGCCGCGCGCAAATCCGGCGCGTCGGCGAACACCACGTTCGGGCTCTTCCCCCCTGCTTCGAGCCAGACGCGTTTCATGTTGCTTTGCCCGGAATAGATCAGCAGTTGCTTGGCAATCGCGGTCGAGCCGGTGAAGGCCAGCACGTCGACGTCCATGTGCAACGCCAGCGCCTTGCCGACGGTATGACCGTAACCCGGCAGGACGTTGAACACGCCTTTGGGGATGCCAGCATCCAGCGCCAACTGAGCGATGCGGATGGCGGTCAGTGGCGACTTTTCCGAAGGCTTGAGGATGAACGAGTTGCCGGCCGCGAGCGCCGGGGCGAACTTCCAGCTAGCCATGATCAACGGGAAGTTCCACGGCACGATGGCGGCGACCACGCCCGCTGGCTCGCGGGTGATGAGGCCCAGTTGATCATGCGGCGTGGCGGCGACTTCGTCGTAGATTTTGTCGATGGCTTCGGCGCTCCAGCGGATCGCGTTGGCGGTCGCCGGGATGTCGATGTTCATCGAGTCGTTGATCGGCTTGCCCATGTCGAGGGTTTCGAGCAGGGCGAGTTCTTCCTGGTTGGCCAGGATCAGATCGGCGAAGCGGATCAGGATGCGCTTGCGCTCGGCCGGGGCAAGGTTGGCCCAGATACCGGATTCGAAGGTACGGCGCGCGACGGCCACGGCTTCGTTGGCATCGGCTTCGTCGGTGCTGGCGACGTTGGTGAGGAAGCGACCGTCGACCGGGCTCATGCATTCAAAGGTGTCGCCGCTGAGTGCCGGGCGGTATTGGCCGTCGATGAATGCGCGGCCTTCGATAGTGAGGGACTGGAAGCGTTGTTCCCAGTCGCTGCGAGTGTTTGTCATGGTTGTGACTCGACGCAGAGGAATAAGAAGTCGTTGGAAGGTGGTGTATCAGGCGAATGCATCGCTGACTGAGCGGCCGTCTTCGCGGGCAAGCCTCGCTCCTACAGGTATTGCAGCGTGCACGGCTTCTGCGCCAGGCACTTCTCCCTGTAGGAGCGAGGCTTGCCCGCGAAGAGGCCCTCACATTCAATATCGAAAGTAATTGCCCCACCGCTCAACCCATCAAACGGTATGCAGATACCAGTTGTACTCAAGGTCGGAGATGGAGTTCTCGAACTCGGCCAGCTCGCTTTCCTTGCACGCCACGAACACGTCGATGTACAGCGGGTCGATATAACGGGCCATGACTTCGCTGTCGTCCAGCTCGCGCAATGCATCGCGCAGGTTGTTCGGCAGGCTCTGCTCGTTTTGCTCGTAGCTGTTGCCTTCCACCGGGGCGCCCGGCTCGATCTGGTTGGTCAGGCCGTGGTGAATACCGGCCAGCACCGACGCCATCAACAGATACGGGTTGGCATCGGCACCCGCCACGCGGTGTTCGATGCGCACCGAATCGGCGGAACCGGTCGGCACACGCACGGCAACGGTACGGTTGTCGATGCCCCAGCTCGGCGAGTTCGGTACGTAGAACTGCGCGCCGAAACGGCGGTATGAGTTGACGTTCGGGCACAGGAAGGCCATCTGCGCCGGCAGGGTCTCGAGCACACCGCCGATCGCGTGTCGCAGCGCGGCGTTCTGCTCGGGATCCTCGCTGGCAAAGATGTTGTTGCCTTCTTTGTCGAGAATCGAAATGTGCACGTGCAAACCGTTGCCCGCCTGGCCCGGATACGGCTTGGCCATAAACGTGGTGTCCATCTCGTGGTCGTAGGCGATGTTCTTCACCAGACGCTTGAGCAACACCGCGTAGTCGCAGGCCTTTATAGGGTCGTTGACGTGATGCAGGTTCACTTCGAACTGCGCCGGGGCGCTTTCCTTGACGATGGCGTCGGCAGGAATGCCCTGCTCTTTCGCTCCTTCAAGGATGTCTTGCAGGCAGTCGACGTATTCATCCAGGTCGTCGATCAAATACACCTGGGTCGACACCGGACGCTTGCCCGAGACCGGCGAACGTGGCGATTGCGGGCGACCGTTCACGTTGTCCTGGTCGATCAGGTAGAACTCAAGCTCGAACGCCGCGCAGATGGTCAGGCCCATGTCGTCGAACTTGCGCACCACATTGGCCAGCACTTCACGCGGGTCAGCGAAGAACGCCTCGCCTTCCAGTTCGTGCATGGTCATCAGCAACTGCGCGGTTGGACGCTTCTGCCACGGCTCAATGCTCAGAGTGCCAGGGATGGGATAGCAGATTCGATCCGAGTCGCCGATGTCCAGACCCAGGCCGGTGCTTTCCACCGTAGAACCATTGATGTCCAGAGCAAACAGAGACGCCGGCAGGTTAATGCCTTTTTCGTAAACCTTATGAAGACTGGTGCGTTCGATGCGCTTGCCGCGCACCACACCGTTCATATCCGCAATCAGAAGGTCGACGTACAAAACCTCAGGATATTTCTTAAGGAATGCGTTTGCTTCGTTGAGTTGAACGGTACGCAGAGGGACCGACATGATGCACCTATTAGCTGTTAATTATTATGTTCACTACCTTGTTGCGAGCCCAGTCAACCCGAACGGCAAAGTGAAGTCAATAGCGAACACTTGGCCTCTCCACCTTTATTTTCGGGCCTTTTCGGGGGACGAGAGTGCCATAACGGTCTTGAGCACCGCGTAAACCCTGAGGATCGGACGATCGGCGTTTAGAATTTTTTACATGAGAGTTGTTAATTAAAATCAACAAGGCTAAGCTCCGGAAAAGCTCGTTCAAGTGTGAAACTTCGAGGTGATAAAAATGGCATTCAAGCCATTGATCGGCGTTACAGCGTGCGTCAAACAGATTGGCCTGCACCCCTACCACATCAGCGGCGACAAGTACTTGCGTGCTGTCAGCGTTGCGGCTTTGGGGCTGCCCGTCGTTATTCCTTCCCTAGGCGAATTGACCGATATCGACGACCTGCTCGCGCAGCTCGACGGTCTGTTGCTGACCGGCTCGCCCTCGAATGTGGAACCCTTCCACTATCAAGGCCCGGACAGTGCCCCCGGCACGGATCACGATCCGGCGCGGGACGCCACCACCCTTCCTTTATTGCGTGCAGCCATTGCGGCGGGCGTGCCGGTGCTCGGCATCTGCCGCGGCTTTCAGGAAATGAACGTGGCGTTCGGCGGCAGCCTGCACCAGAAGGTGCATGAACTGCCCGGCATGCTCGATCACCGGGAAGCGGACAGTCCCGAGCTGGCGGTGCAATACGCCCCGGCGCATACCGTGACGGTGCAACCGGGTGGCGTGTTCGAAGCGATGGAGTTGCCCGCCGAGTTCAGGGTCAATTCGATTCACAGTCAGGGTATTGATCGATTGGCGCCAGGCCTGCGCGCCGAAGCGGTTGCGCCGGACGGTTTGATCGAAGCCATTTCGGTGGAACACAGCCAGGCGTTTGCCGTCGGCGTGCAATGGCACCCGGAATGGCAGGTCCTGTCGAACCCGCCCTACTTGAGCATTTTCCAGGCGTTCGGTGATGCGTGCCGGCGACGGGCCGCGTTGCGTAAAACCCGCTGACTTAAAACAACCCTTTACTGCCCCCGCGAGTCAGGCGGGCGTGTCTTTGCGCGTCCGTGACTTGCGACAACAACACACTGCGATAACAACAAGTACTACCAGGCAGCCAGGACGGCGGCGCCGAACAAGCCCGATCGATGCGGATCAGGCGAGCGCAACCTCTTGTAGGAGCGAGGCTTGCCCGCGAAGGCGGAGTGTCAGTCGACATCATCGTTACCTGATACACCGACTTCGCGGGCAAGCCTCGCTCCTACAGGGTTCGTGCTCCGACTGAACCTTTCCGGGCTAGCAATCCACTCTTAAGTCAGGCCGCGTTGGCCCGACGACTGAAACCTGTTGGGAGTTTCACATGGCAAACGCCTCCAGCATCTACAGGAAGGCTCTTGAGGGTCACCAGGCACCGAAAAAGGTGCTGGTGAAAGTCGACCGCGTCACCAAGAAATTCGACGAAACCACCGCGGTGGATGATGTCTCGCTTGAGATCCATCAAGGCGAAATCTTCGCCCTGCTCGGTGGTTCCGGCTCCGGCAAATCGACCCTGCTGCGCATGCTCGCAGGCTTCGAGCGCCCGACCGAGGGACGGATTCTGCTCGACGGTGTCGACATCACCGACATGCCGCCGTATGAACGGCCGATCAACATGATGTTCCAGTCATACGCCTTGTTCCCGCACATGACAGTGGCGCAGAACATTGCCTTCGGCCTCAAGCAGGACCGTTTGCCCGCCAGCGAAATCGACGCCCGCGTTGAAGAGATGCTGCGCCTGGTGCACATGACCCAGTACGCCAAACGCAAACCCCATCAATTGTCCGGCGGTCAGCGCCAGCGCGTGGCCCTCGCCCGCTCCCTGGCCAAGCGTCCGAAGCTGTTGCTGCTCGACGAACCGATGGGCGCCCTGGACAAGAAGCTGCGTTCGCAGATGCAACTGGAGCTGGTAGAAATCATCGAACGGGTCGGCGTGACCTGCGTGATGGTGACTCATGACCAGGAAGAGGCCATGACCATGGCTGAGCGCATCGCGATCATGCACCTGGGCTGGATCGCGCAGATCGGCAGTCCGGTCGACATTTATGAAGCACCGGTCAGCCGCATGGTCTGCGAGTTCATCGGCAACGTGAACGCCTTCGAAGGCACGGTGGTGGAAGACCTTGAAGGTCACGCGATCATTCATAGCCCGGACCTGGAACAGAAGATTTACGTCGGTCACGGCGTCAGCACCTCGGTGCAGGACAAGTCGATCACCTACGCGATCCGCCCGGAAAAAATGTTGGTCAGTACCCTCAAGCCGGACACTCGCTACAACTGGTCCGAAGGCAAGGTGCATGACATCGCCTACCTCGGCGGTCACTCGGTGTTTTACGTGGAATTGCCTGGCGGCAAAGTCGTGCAATCGTTCATGGCCAACGCCGAACGCCGTGGCGCGCGACCGACCTGGGACGACAAAGTCTACGTGTGGTGGGAAGACGACAGCGGCGTGGTACTGCGCTCATGAAAACACTCAATCAGCGGTTCATGCGGCTGATGCCGAGTGGTCGAAAGCTCGTCATCGGGATTCCTTTCCTGTGGCTGTGCCTGTTTTTCCTGTTGCCGTTCTTCCTGGTGATGAAGATCAGCTTCTCGGAAGCGGCCCTGGCCATTCCTCCTTACTCCGAGATCTACACCTTCGCCGAGCAGAAATTCCAGCTGCTGCTGAACCTCGGCAACTACTCGCTGCTGACTCAGGATGAGCTGTACATCTCGGCCTACTTCGGCTCGTTGAAGGTCGCGTTTTTGAGCACATTGATGTGTCTGGTGATCGGTTTTCCGATGGCCTACGCGATCACCAAGGCCAACAAGGAAACGCAAAACGTTTTGCTGCTGCTGATCATGATGCCGACCTGGACCGCGATCCTGATCCGCGTGTATGCGTGGATGGGCATCCTGAGCAACAACGGTTTGCTCAACGGTTTTTTGATGTGGACCGGGCTGACCGATCACCCGATCGAGATCCTCAACACCAACACGGCCGTGTATATCGGTGTGGTTTACGCCTACTTGCCGTTCATGGTGCTGCCGCTGTACGCCAACCTGGTCAAGCACGATCAAAGCTTGCTGGAGGCGGCGTCGGATCTGGGTTCGAGCAACTTCAATAACTTCTGGAAAATCACCGTGCCGCTGGCCAAGAACGGGATCATTGCCGGTTGCATGCTGGTGTTCATTCCGGTGGTCGGTGAGTTCGTGATTCCGGAGCTGCTGGGCGGCCCTGAGACGCTGATGATCGGTCGCGTGCTGTGGCAAGAGTTCTTCAATAACCGCGACTGGCCGGTGGCGTCTGCCCTGGCGGTGGTGATGCTGTTGATCCTGATTGTGCCGATTCTGCTGTTCAACCGCAGCCAGGCCAAAGAGATGGAGGCACGGGGATGAAACGCTTCGGATTTTCAAAGTTCATGCTGATTTTCGGCCTGTCGTTTATCTACTTGCCGATGCTGATTCTGGTGATCTACTCGTTCAACGCTTCCAAACTGGTGACGGTCTGGGGCGGCTGGTCGTTCAAGTGGTACGCCGGTCTGCTCGACAACACGCAACTGATGGGCTCGGTGGTGCGCTCGCTGGAAATCGCCTGCTACACGGCGATTGCGGCGGTGGCGCTGGGGACGTTGGCGGCATTCGTGCTGACTCGCGTGACGCGCTTCAAGGGTCGCACCTTGTTTGGCGGTCTGGTGACCGCGCCGCTGGTGATGCCGGAAGTCATCACCGGCCTGTCGCTGTTGCTGCTGTTCGTGGCGATGGCGCAGTTGATCGGCTGGCCGATGGAGCGTGGCATCGTCACCATCTGGATCGCCCACACCACGTTCTGTGCGGCGTACGTCGCGGTGGTGGTCTCGGCGCGTTTGCGTGAGCTGGATTTGTCCATCGAAGAAGCGGCGATGGACCTTGGGGCGAAGCCGTTCAAGGTGTTTTTCCTGATCACCATTCCGATGATCGCGCCGTCACTGGCGGCCGGCGGCATGATGTCGTTTGCCCTGTCGCTGGATGACCTGGTGTTGGCGAGTTTCGTCTCGGGGCCGGGTTCGACGACCTTGCCGATGGAAGTGTTCTCGGCGGTGCGTCTGGGAGTAAAGCCTGAGATCAACGCCGTGGCCAGCCTGATTCTGTTGGCCGTTTCGATCGTGACCTTCATGGTCTGGTACTTCAGCCGCCGTGCCGAAGCCACCCGCAAACGTGCGATCCAGGAAGCGATGGACCAGACCGCGAGCGAATCGTGGCAGCAACCTGAAAAGCGAATGGTGGAAGCGACGGTTTAGGTTGTTGAGTTAACTGTGGCGAGGGAGCTTGCTCCCGCTTGAGTGCGCAGCACTCAACCAATTGGCAGGGTCGCCAGAATTCTTGGGGCCGCTTCGCAGCCCAGCGGGAGCAAGCTCCCTCGCCACAGGTTGTGTATTGCCCCACAGGTTTTGTGTTTACCGCATTTTTGCTTTGTGTCACTGAATAAAAAAGAATGGAGTTGTACCGATGAAAATGTTTGGCAGGACTCTGCTGACACTGTCCTTAGTGGGCGCGATTGCCACCGTTGCCCAGGCCAATGACAAGGTTCTGCGCGTCTACAATTGGTCGGATTACATCGCCCCGGACACCGTCAAGAAGTTCGAAGACGAGACCGGCATCCGCGTGACCTACGATGTGTTCGACAGCAATGAAACCCTTGAAGCCCGCCTGCTCGCCGGTAAGTCCGGCTACGACATCGTGGTGCCGTCCAACAGTTTCCTGGCCAAGCAGATCAAGGCCGGGGTCTATCAGGAACTCGACAAGTCGAAGCTGTCGAACTGGAAAAACCTCAACCCGGTGCTACTGAAAAACGCGTCCGCCAGTGACCCGGATAACGGCCACGCTTTCCCGTACATGTGGGGTTCGATCGGCATTGGCTTCAACCCGGCCAAGGTCAAGGAAGTGCTCGGCGCCAATGCACCGACCAACTCCTGGGACTTGCTGTTCAAACCGGAAAACGCGGAAAAACTGAAAGCGTGCGGCATCAGCTTCCTCGACTCGCCTACCGAAATGCTCCCGGCGGCCCTGCACTACCTGGGATATCCGGTGAACTCCCAGGACAAGGCTCAGATCGCCGAAGCCGAAGCGCTGTTCATGAAAATTCGGCCGTCGGTGGCCTATTTCCATTCGTCGAAGTACATCTCCGACCTGGCCAACGGCAACATCTGCGTCGCGGTCGGTTACTCCGGGGACGTGCTGCAAGCCAAGGCGCGCGCCCAGGAAGCGGGCGACAAAGTGAAGATCGATTACAGCATTCCGAAAGAAGGGGCCGGCAGCTTCTACGACATGGTCGCGATCCCCAAGGACGCGGCGAACGTGGAGAACGCCTACCTGTTCATGAACTTCCTGATGCGCCCGGACATCATCGCCGAGATCACCAACAACATCGGCTACAGCAACGCCAATTCGGCGGCCACACCGTTGGTGGACGAGGCCATCCGGGATGATCCGGGGTCGTATCCGCCGCAAGCGGTCATGGCGACGCTGTATGCGATTCCGGATATGCCGATCGGCGTTCAGCGCGTGATGACTCGGGGCTGGACGCGAGTGAAACTCGGGAAATAGTCGCTCAATGATCGTTCCCACGCGTGGGAACGATCACTATCAAAGTTTCCGTTCACGTAGCGCCTTACCACCGCTGCATCCTCTCTGACGAACGGCCTCACCTGGCTTCCTCGGTTAAGGTGAACTTAGGCGCCCTCCTCGGGCGCCTTTTTTATGCGGGGGCCAGCGGCCATTCCGCCAGCGCCCGATACCGCCCCTTATGGGATTCAAACAAGACAAAGCGATCAGCCCGCAGGAAAAATTCGGGCGGCATCGCGGACTCAGGCACCGGCATTCGATAATCACGCATCAACGTCAGGTGCGGCCGAAACGCCTTCGGCGTCTCTTCAACGCCAAACGGCAACATCGCCTGTTCCAGCGCATACACCAGACGCAACAACTCCGGCGGTGCCTGCTCCGGCGCCAGGACCAACACCCCTGCCCGGCGCCAGACCTCCATTCGATCCAGCGCCAACCTCAGCGGTACACCCGGTATGTGGACCTTCCCGGCCGCCGTACAGATCTCGCCAATCTGCGCCACGCCGACAGCCCCCAAAAACAACAATGTCAGGTGAAAGTTTTCCGCCGGCACCGGACGCCCGCTGCGCAGCTCAAGGGCGCTGCGCCATTGAGCAATGGCCTTGCGCTGCTCCGGCGGGCAATTGAGTGCGAAAAACAGCCGCTTGAACGGTTCACGGGATTCGTCAGTCATGCCTGGCAGCTCCTGACATGCACGTTATAGTTGAACCAACCGAATCAACGGGAGGGGGCCATGCGACAGATCATCAGCAAAGAGCCATGGTGGGCAATGCCACCGAAACCGGGGCAGGATGAGTCCGAGCTGGAATGGGGCTGGCTGGTTCACTATAGCGAAGGTGAGCCGCGCTTCGAATTCGTCAGGGAGCGGCCGACGGACAGCGAGATCCGCAACCGCAAAAGTTGCAGGATCACCCCGTCGCCGGAGTGATCCTTTCGACGGGATCAGGCCTTCACGATCATTTCAAAACCACCAAAGACCAGGCGCTGGCCATCGAAGGGCATCGGATTGACGTCCGGCTGCATTCGCGGATCGTTCATCATTTTGTCCATGCCCGCGTTACGGGTGGCCTTGTCCGGCCAGATGATCCAGCTGAACACCACGGTTTCGTCCTCCTTGAGTTTCACCGCCATGGGAAACGAGGTTACTTTGCCGTCCGGCACGTCGTCGCCCCAGCATTCAGCGACGCTGAGCGCGCCGCACTCCTTGAAAATAACGGCGGCGGTTTCGGCGTGTTTCTTGAATTTTTCGCGGTTGGCGGTGGGCACGGCAGCGAGGAAGCCATCAACGTAGGACATGGTGTTTCTCCTTCGGTTATGGAACGGTCTGCTGGGTAGTCGATTCTGTCGGGCTCCAATCGACAGCGCCGCCGCCCGAACTGACCGACGGTACGTCGGCGCTCTCCGCCAGGTTGCCCTCGATCTGCGCCGCCATGTACAGCGTCCCCGCCATGACGCCGGAGGTCGGGTTCTGCACCAGTTTCATCCAGGCCTTGTCGAACGTATTGCCCAGGCTGGCGCGAATCAGCGCTTCGCTGTCCGGCCGGTCATTGGCCTGAATAATCGCCCGAATGCCGGCTACCCCCACCGAAATCAGGGCGCCGGCCAGTTTCCCGGCTGCTGCGGCCACCGCACTGGCCGCGCCTCGCGGGGCCATTTCGGCCTCCATCCGTTGACTGGCGCGCTTGGCCACCGGCGCCATGGCGGTGTCGGTCGAATCAACGCCTTTGTCGCCCCCCGCCTTGTGGATCTTCTCGATCAACGCCGCGTAAGCCGGCAACGAATTCAGCGGTTGGGTGTGCACGACTTGATACAGCGACGCATCACGCGCGGGCGGTGGCCCGAGTGCTATCGCGGGGATTTTCTGGATGCGGCCGTTGAGCTGGGCCATCGGCACGCCGTGGCGCTGGGAGATTCGCTGCAGTTCCTCCTGAAGAATGTCCACGTAGAAGGCCGTCGCCAAGCCGAGAATCGCGTCGGGATCGATCTCTACCGCGACCGGCGCCAGCACGCGTTTCTGGTATTGCTCCAGCAGGTAGGCCGCCAGGCGCTTGGCCGAGGCATCCTGCTCACCCTTGGCACTGAGGCTGTACCAGCTGACCTTCACCGATAGCCATTCCTGGGTCCAGTAACTGCTGAACCAGGGAATGAAGTTCTCTTCGGTCAGTTGGTAGACCCGCATGCGCCAGTAATCCATGGCGCCCCGGGCATAGATTTTGGTCTGCTCGGTCGCGGACTGCGACGCGGCGACAATCTCCTGGTCCACCTGCCGCCACGTGCTTTGCGACACCACCACGACCGGCGCCACCACCGGGGCACGCACAGGCGTGGCGCATCCCGCCAACACCACCATCACGGGGACGATCAGCGAACGCAGGTTCAAGATCGCGGTTCCTACAGTGTTCCCCGGACGGTATGTCCGGTGTTCAAAGGACTGTTTATTTGAGTATAGGTGGCGGGGTTTGTTCGCTTGGAGCTGGTGGTGTTTTCCAGGGCCTCATCGCGAGCAGGCTCGCTCCCACAGTGGTCTGGTGGTGAAACACAGGCTTGCGAACGACGCCAATCCCTGTGGGAGCGCGCCTGCTCGCGATGGGGCCCTGAAGATCACCATCAACGGCGTCGATACTCACCATCGCGACGATTGCCTTCCGCTAAAAAACCGCCAGGCGCAGGATCAACCCATCCCAAGGCAAAAGCCCACACCGGAGGGGAAAATCATGTTGATCCATCTGCTGACCTGCCTGGCCCTGACGGCCGTTACGCTGACTGTCTTTTCCTACATCGTCCTCGCCAAGGAGCGCAGATTATGATCCACGCCATTAGCCTTTGCGTAAGCTTCCCGGTGTTCGGCAGCAACTTCTATTCGCAGCCATTCGTCTCTCGCAAAGAGCTGTCACTGGTGTTCGACAAAAACTTCGAGGCATTGCTGATACCGGCAGCCGCGAACCACTTCAACAATGAAGTGGTCGGGCTCAACGATCAATTCCGGTTCCTCAATGACGTGTTGGTTGAACACCTGCTGGAGATCGAATTGGCCCAGAGCGCGCCTCGGTCTTCGCGTCAATTCACGTTTTAGGATCAGGCGGGCCGACGAACGGCCCTCACCTTTCCACTATTGCCTCCGCCGCAAAAAAATCGGTCCGCACCGTCGGACTCAAGCCCTGACACGCCGACACCGGTTGGTAGCGTGAGGCTTTCCAGCACCTCGCCGGTGTTCGGGTCTACTCGCCGCAATTCACCTTCCTCACCTTCCCAAGTGCCGTGCCAGAGCGCGCCTTCCACCCAGGTCACCCCGGTGACGAACCGGTTGGACTCGATCGTGCGAAGAATCTTGCCGGTGTCGGGGTCGATTTGATGGATCTTGCGTTCGCGATACTGGCCCACCCAAAGCGTGCCTTCAGCCCAGGCGAGCCCTGAGTCGCCCCCACCGCCGGGCGCCGGAATGGTGCCGAGTACACGACCATTCGAAGGATCGATCTTCTGAATGCGATCCTCGGCGATCTGGTACAGGTGCCGGCCGTCAAAGGCTGTTCCGGCATGCGCGGCGACATCAATGGAACGAGGCGTCTTACCGCTTACAGGGTCGAGGGCGTTGAGTTTTTCTCCGGAGGCGAACCAGACATGCTCGCCGTCATAAGAAACGCCATGCACGGCGTCGACGCCCGGAAAAGGTCCGTATTCGTGAATGATCTCGGCAGATGATTGCTTCATGGTTGCATCCTCTTCGTTGGGTGGTGAGATGGATCCTAGTCACCCGGCACCCAAGCTGTGAGTAACAAAGTCGTCGCGAATCCAGGCAGCGGCGGCGTCATCCAGCGTCGGGCGCGCCCGCGACCAAACGATTGCACTTTGCCGGCGGTTGCCAGCGAATCGAGGGCCCGTTGCACCGTGCGTTGACTGGCCTTCAGCGCCAGGGCCAGCGCCGAACTCGACCACGATTCGCCGTCGGCCAGGAAGGCCAGCAGCGCCGCCTGGGGCTCTTCGACGGGCCACGCCAGTACGACAACGTCATCAGCACTCTCTGGTTGCAGCGCAAACCCGCGTTTCGTCGCACTGATACCGGCCAGGGGTTTCAGCGCTTTGCGAAGCCGACCGATTTCGACGCGCAGTCTGGCGCGATGAGATTCATCGGTTAGCTTCTGGCGAAAGGCCTGGGTGATCAGTGTTTCCCGCGCCACATCCTCGGGCCAGGCTTCGGCCAACGCCCGCACGAGGGTGAACAACACCGGTCGTTTGGCCAGGGACACCGACATCCCCGCGCCGCGCACGCCGCATCGGCACGCGTCGACGACCAGAGACGGTGAACTCAGCAATGCTTCCACCTCATCCAGCCGCAGGGGGCGTTCTTCACCCCGGGCAATCAGTCGCGCAGCGGGCGTGTCGAGGACTTGAGCGGCGTGTTCAACCTCGGCGGTGAGCGCGGGAATACCGGCGTCTGAGGCCGCACGTTCGGCCCTTTCGAGCGCAGACCGCGCCCTTCTTGTTTCGAGTCGCCGCACGGCGATCCCGGCCACCACTAATTCATGAACGACGCGCAATGCCGGCGGCAGCGGTGCGGGGTCGAGCTCGGCGAGCAAACGGTCGACTTCATCCAGACGCCCGATCAACAACAAACGTCGAACCTGCAAATACCGCGCATGGGCCGCATTCGCGCCATCGCCATGCGCCTGCAAGGTCACTCGCGCCGCTTCGAGCGCCTTCACCGGCCAGCCGAGATCCCGTGAAGCCAGGGCGATTTCGGCCTCGGCGACCACGCACCGCGCCCGGGCCACAGGCGCTTTCGGACCGAAGGCGCGTGCGGCGCTGCGCACCAACGCCTTGGCCCGGACCAGATCGCCCAATTGCGCCATGGCGATGCCGCGAAGCGCCAGCGCAGGGGCATCGTCGCGCAAGGCAACCCGGTTCAGCGCACCGAGGGGATCGCCCGCCGCGAGTGCGTGCGCTGCGGCGGTGATCAGTGAGTCCATTTGAATTGCGCCACAGGTGTCACTCCCACGGTTCGGTGCCCGTAGATGAGTCTATCTCACGCCCACCCAACCTGTGGGAGCGAGCCTGCTCACGAAAGCGGTGGGTCAGGCGCTATCGATGTTGGATGTGCCGACCTCTTCGCGAGCAGGCTCGCTCCTACAGGGAACGTGCTTGACCAACGGGGGTGGTCACCGCGGGCGTTTGGCGTCTTGCAACCACTCGCGCGGGCTGGCACCGGTTTTACGACGAAACGCCCGGGCCAGCGCCGAGGGGCTTTCGTAGCCGACTTCATCGGCGATCAGCGCGATGGACTTGCCCTCACGCAAGCGTTTCTGCGCCAGGCTGATCCGCCAGCTCACCAGATAGTCGACCGGCGTCTGCCCCACCACCGAGCGAAAGTAGTCGGCGAAACTGGCCCGGGACATATTGGCTGCCGCCGACAGTTCGGCCACGGTCCAGGCCTTGCCGGGCGCGTCGTGCATCAGGCTCAAGGGGCGCGCCAGGCGTGGGTCGGCGAGACCGGCCATCATCCCGGGCGTCTGGTCACGGCTGGTCAGGATGTGCCGCAACAACTGAATCACCAGCAGTTCGAACAGCCGATCCATCATCGCTTCGCGACCACAAATGCCGCCGAACGCCTCGCTGAACAGCCAGTCCAGCGTGCCGGCCAGGGTCGGGATGCTGTCGAGTTTGAGCACCAGGTATTCAGGCAGCGCGGCCGCCAGGGCGTTGCCCGCCCCACCGTCGAACTCCAGAGAGGCGCACACCAATTGAGTGCCCGACGCTTCGCTGGCGAACAAGCGGTGACGATAAGGTCGCGGGAAAAAAATCAGCGTCGGTTCATTGAGCTGCAGGACTCGCTCATCAGCCAGTTTGAGCGTCAGTTCGCCAGTCTGAAGCAAATGCAGGTGTCCGGTGGCCTGGTCGCCATCGAAGGACGTGACGCCGCAAAAATCGCCACTGTGGAAAGTGCCGGCACTGACACCGAAATGCGTGAGCAAGGTGGACAAGCGATCCATGGAACGACTCCCCGGGGAACATATCTGGACGATCTGTCGCATATCCTCGACGATTTGCACCCTCAACGCCAGCGCAGATCCATAGCATGGACCCCGTACCCAGCGCATACCGCGCTTGAATCGACGGAGTCTCAACATGAGCCGCATCGCCCCCCTGAACCTTGAACACGCCACCGACACCACTCGCCCGCTGCTGGAAGGCGTGCAGAAAAAAATCGGCTTCTTGCCCAACGTCTTCAAGACGCTGGCCCATGCCCCCGCCGTCCTGTCGGCCTATCTGCAACAGTCGGTGGCCTTGGGCAAAACATCCCTGAGCGCCCCTGAAAAAGAAGCCATCTTTCTGGCCACTTCGCAGGTCAACGGTTGCGACTACTGCCTGGCGGCGCACACCGTATTTGCCGGCAAGGCCGGGCTGTCCGCGCAAGACATCGTCAGTGCTCGACACGGCCAACTCAACGCATTTGCCACGCTGGCCCGGCAAATCACCGAAAGTCGCGGCCACCTGAGTAACGAGCAGATTGAAGCGGCGCGTGCAGCCGGCATCACCGATGCCAAGATCATCGAGGTGGTCGCCCACATTGCCTCGCAGACACTGACCAACTACCTCAACAACCTGGCCCTGACCGACATCGACTTCCCTGCCATCGATGCTTGAGGCGGATGTCTGACCCGAGGAGTACACCCCATGAGCACTGTGACGCTTTACACCACCGACACCTGCCCTTATTGCCGCAATGCCAAGGCGCTGCTGGCCAGCAAAGGCATCGCCAGCCAAGAGATCAATGTTCAATCGGACCCCGAAAAATTCCAGGAAATGCTCACCCGCAGCGGTCGTCGCAGCGTGCCGCAGATATTCATCGGTGACACGCATGTCGGAGGCTTCGACGACCTGGCCAAACTGGACCGTCAAGGTGCCCTGCTATCGATGCTGGCCTGAAGCTGCAATCCAAACCCCCTCCCTTTAACCGGCAAGACTTCTATCAGCCCATAGAAGTCTTGCCACGTCGTATTGCCACTATTCATTAAATTTCTGCTAGGTTGTACGATGACCGATGAGTAATTCATAACAACAAGGAACTACCCATGAAAAAAGTGAAAGTGCTGATTGGTTTTCTGTGCCTCTTCAGTGGCTACGTGATGGCAGCCCCTGCTCCGGGCGAGAAGGATGTGGCGCAGGCGGTGGACCATCTGACGCAAGCCATGCTCAACAAGAACATCCCCGAACTGAAAGCGCTTACTGCTGAGAACCTGACCTACGGGCACTCGAGCGGCAAGGTCCAGGACAAGAAAGACTTCATCGCCGATATCGAAACGGGCAAGAGCGCTTTCAAAACCCTGGAAATGCAGAACCAGACCATCACCGTCTCGGGTGATGTAGCGCTGGTTCGTCATCATTTTTCGGCACAGGCGATCAAGGGCACCGAGGTGGTCCCGACTGAAATCGAAAACTTCCAGATCTGGCAAAAGAAGTCCGGCAAATGGTTGCTGGTAGGCCGGCAAGCCTTCCGCATCTGAATAAAAAAATCCCGCCCAAGGTGACTTGAGCGGGATTTTTCATACAGGCAGCCTTATCGAGACAGCTGCTTATCAGGCCACAACCGGAATCATCGGGTCCGCAGCCGCCAGCGCAGTTGCGCGGTCAGCGGCCGGCGGATAGATCCACACCGTATTGATCTGGGTCTTCAGCGATTTGCCTTCCTCCTTGACCAGTTTCACCTGGCGATCCCAACCCTCGGTGTACACCGCGCCCCACGCGCCCAGATCCAGACAGGTAACGTACTTGGGCTGGCTGTACGCCTTCGGCGCCACGCCCAGGATTTGCGCAGCGACGTTGTTGCCGGCATGACGGCCCAGCGAGATCGCGTGTTGGCAGGTCATCATGGCGTAGTTGCCGATGTCATCCGCGGCGGCATAAGCCACATCACCGGTGGCAAAGATGTCGTCCTGACCGATGACTTTCAGGTGGGCGTCAACGTGCAGGCGACCGAGGTGGTCGCGTTCGGCCGGGATCTGCTCGGTCAGCGAGCTTGCCCGCACCCCGGTGGTCCAGACCACAGTCTTGGCGTCGATGCGTTGGCCATCGGCCAGGGTCACACCGTTTTCATCGACAGCAACGACCGACGACTTCAAGCGCCATTTCACGCCCAGCTCAGTGCTGGCTTCGGCGATCGACTGGCTGATTTCGCTGCCCATGGACGCCCCGACTTTTTCACCGCGATCGACAATGATCACTTCAATGTCAGCGTCCTCGCCGAGGATGGCCCGCAGACGCGCCGGCATTTCAGTCGCCGTTTCAATCCCGGTAAAGCCGCCACCGGCCACAACCACGGTGTTTCGAGCTGTGCTTTGCGGCAGGTTGGCCAGGGATTTCAGATGGTTTTCCAGGCGTATCGCCTGTTCAATCTGGTCCACGTCAAAGGCGTGTTGGGCCACGCCCGGAGTGTTGGGTAACGCGAGACCGCTGCCGGTGGCCAGAACGAGTTTGTCGTAGCTGCACACCTGTTCGGCACCCGATGCATCGGTGTAGCCGACTTGTTTTTGCTGCACGTCGATGGATTGCGCTGCGCCCTTGATGAACTTCACACCGACGGCATCGAACAGGTCGCCAAGGGGTGCCGCCAGTTGATGAGCATTCGGCTCGTAGAAGCGTGGACGCACCCGCAGCTCGGCCTGAGGCGCCAGTACCGTGACGTCTACGTGGTTGTGATCATGGATGTCCAACAGGCGCGTGGCGCTCAATGCCGTCCACATGCCACCGAAACCTGCGCCGATGACCAGAATGTGCTGTTTCATTGTTTTAACTCCGAAGAAGACCAAAGACTGAACTCGTCGCCGAGCTGACAACGGCGACTATAGTGATCCGAGTTACAAGACGCAACGACCTTCTATCGATGGTTATCATCACACATTCAGATACCTCGACAATCCAGACGCAAGCTTCTATCCATATGCAGCACGGGACAGACAGGCGATCAAGGGCATGCCGATGCTTCGTTGCACCCCTGACAATCGGCTGGTAACATTGGCGACTCTTTCAGTCGGAGATAACCATGTCTCTCTACAGTGCGGGCGTTGAGTACGGCATTCACTGCCTGCTTTTTCTGGTAGGCGATTACGGCGACAGCCGTGAGGCGAGCGTGCGCGACCTCGCTGAGCTGCAAGGCGTGCCGCTGGACTACCTGGCGAAAATCTTCACCAAACTGGCCAAGGCCAAACTGGTGGTCGCGACCGAGGGCGTGCGCGGCGGGTTCAAACTGGCGCGGCCGGCGGACGAAATCAGCGTGCTGGACATCGTTAACGCCATTGATGGCCAGAAGCTCATCTTCGATTGCCGTGATATCCGTGGGCGTTGCGCGTTGTTTGAAGGCTCCCCGCCGACGTGGGCAGTGGAAGGTCATTGCTCGGTTCACGCCGTCATGATGACCGCGCAGCAACGCATGGAAGACGCCCTCGCCCAGCAGACCATTCTCGACCTTGCCCGCAGGGTCGGACGTAAAGCCCCGGCCGAGTTCGGCGCCCAGGTGGACAACTGGATCAATGATCGTCGGGAAAGGAAAACGGTGACCGGCACTCAGCCCGACGGCGAACAGATCATCCCGGTGACCGATATTTCCGACTGACGATTCGTCTGGGGCGCTCTATGATTAAGGCCCATGACGACCTCTGCTCCGATCCGCTCACCCTGCCCGCCCGGCGCCTGCATCTGCGGGCGAGACCCGTTGCTGGAAACACCGGGCGCGGACGTGCGCATCCTGTTTCTGACCCGACAGGAAGAAAAGCGTCTGCTCGATCGTCTGGAAAACCTGGAAAGCCTGGCTGACCTCGAACGCTTGCAAAACCGCATGTACGCACAACTGGGCATCCGTGTGGACATCGTCCCCAGCTTCAATGAAGTGCGTACCATGCGCGGCATCGGCATCACCCTCGGCGAGTTGCCGGGCTTGTGCCGCAAGACCCGCCAGTCGATCCCCGCCGCGATTCGCCGCAGCCTGGAGAAACGCCCGGAGATCGCCTTCGAGATCCTCAACGCCAATGACCTGTTGCGCGACGCGTGAGGTCCGTACCGATGAACCCCCTTCTCGAATTCCCCGTGACCGACGAAATACTGACGTCCTACGCCCTGGCGATCGGTGCCGATTTGTTGGGTTATCGCAATCACATTTACCGGGTGCTGAACTTCTACCGCGCGATCAGCGGCATTGAAGGCCTGCCCTCCGAAGCCGTGCAGATCGCCGGGGCGTTTCACGACCTGGGCATCTGGACCGATCAAACCATTGATTACCTGGAACCCTCGGTGCGCCTGGCCACCGACTACCTCGCCAATCGGCAACTGTCGCACTTGAGCGGCGAAGTGACGGCACTGATCCTGGAACACCACAAAGTGCGGTCCTATGCTGCCGACCATGCGCTCAGCGTCGAGCCCTTCCGACGCGCCGATATCATTGACGTGTCGCTCGGCCTGCTGACGTTCGGCCTGCCGCGGGCCTACATCAAAACGGTGAAGTCGGTACTGCCCAATCATGGTTTTCACGGGATGCTGCTCCGGCAAACCGCACGGCAATTCCTGCGCTCCCCGCTCAAACCGCTGCCAATGTTTCGCTGGTGATGGAGTCGTCGGGCAGGGATTGGTGCGAAAAGATCAGTTGAATCCGGCCATCGCCGACCATGCTGTAAAGCTCATGAGACAGCTGCCCATCACTGTCAATTACTACTGGATATTTCCCAGTTCATACCTACGCTCTTTCGGGGGATACCCCATTTAAAAAAGGTCGGGGGGCCTGACTTCGGTACTTATCAGTACGCAGGAGCTGCTCATGAACCAGACAAAATTAACCCGGTTGTTTGCTGTTTCAATGTTGTTGTCTGCAATGGTTCTACCCGGCATCACCCAAGCGGCCGACAAACCCGCCCCCAACATCGTGGTCATCATGGGCGACGATATTGGCTGGTCCAATATCGGCGTCTACAACCAGGGCATGATGGCCGGCCGGACCCCCAATCTCGACCAGCTCGCTGCAGAAGGCATGCGCTTTACCGACTACTACGCCGAAGCCAGTTGCACCGCCGGGCGTGCCAATTTCATTACCGGTGAACTGCCGATCCGTACCGGCATGACCACGGTCGGCCAGGCCGGCTCACCTGTCGGTATTCCCGCTGAAGCGGTCACCATTGCCACCGCGCTCAAGGCCATGGGTTACTCCACTGGCCAGTTTGGCAAAAACCATCTGGGCGACTTGAACGAATTTCTGCCCACCGCGCACGGGTTCGACGAGTTCTTCGGTTACCTCTATCACCTCGACGCCATGGAAGACCCGGCACACCCCAACTATCCGCAAGAACTTCTGGCCACCGTTGGCCCGCGCAACATGGTCCACAGCTGGGCGACCACCACCGACGATACGACGGTGATGCCGCGCTGGGGCAAGGTCGGCAAACAGAAAATCGAAGACGCCGGTACGCTCTATCCCGAGCGGATGAAAACCGTCGACGACGAAATCCGCGACAAGGCTTTCACCTTCATCGACAAGGCCAAGACCGATAACAAACCGTTCTTCCTGTGGCTGAACCCGACCCGCATGCACATCGTCACGCACCTGTCCGACAAGTACGAAGCGATGCGCAATTCGCAGAATGGCTGGTCGGAGCAGGAAGCCGGCATGGCGCAGCTCGATGACATCGTCGGCGACGTCATGGCCAAGCTGAAAAAAGACGGCATGGATGACAACACCATCGTGATTTTCACCACCGACAACGGCGCGGAAAACTTCACCTGGCCGGATGGCGGCACCACACCGTTTGCCATGGGCAAAGGCACCGTGATGGAGGGTGGCTTCAGGGTTCCGGCGATCGTCCGCTGGCCTGGCAACGTACCGGCCAACACCGTGGCCAACGGCATCATGTCCGGCCTGGACTGGTTCCCGACCCTCGTTGCCGCCGCCGGCAACCCGAACATCGCCACCGAGCTGCTCAAGGGTAAGCAATTGGGCGACAGAACGTACAAGGTCCACCTCGATGGCTATGACCAGACACCGATGATCACCGGTAAAGGTCCGTCGAACCGGCATGAAGTTTTCTACTTCGGCGAAAGTACGCTGGGTGCGATCCGTATCGATGACTTCAAGTACCGCTTCATCGATCAGCCCGGTGGCTGGCTGGGGGCTAAGGTCACGCTGGACATGCCGGTCCTGACCAACCTGCGGCTCGACCCGTTTGAACGCGCCGGGTGGCCGGAAAACATGGCAGCCAGTGGCTCACTGGAGTACTTCGAGTGGTTCAAGTTCCAGTTCTGGCGCTTTGTGTTTGTACAGCAGCAGGTGGTCAAACTGGCTGAAACGGCGGTTGAGTTCCCACCCATGCAAAAAGGCGCGAGCTTCAACCTGGAAGCGGTCAAAGCCAGGATCGAAGCAGCCCGGGCGGCCATGGCCAAGTAGACAGGCGAATTACACGGGTGGCGGATGCCAGCCACCCGCGTTCATGACGGACATCCGCTGAGGTGATCCATGCAATTAAAAACAGCCGTCCTACCCGCCTTCACCCTGTTTGCGCTGTGCTGCCAGCAGGCCCAGGCCGGCGGCATCATGCTCTATGAAATCGGCACCGATAACGTGGGGCTTGCCAACGCCGGTGCCGCCGCCCGTGCACAAGGCCCTTCCACCATCGCCAGCAATCCGGCGGGCATGAGTTATCTGCCAGGTACGCAAATTACCGGCGGATTGCAGGTGCTCTATGGCGACCTGAGCTTTGATCGCGACTCAAACACCAACGGCACGGGCAGCGGCAGTGGCAATGCCTTCGACCCGATTCCCGGCGGCAGCTTTTTCATCAGCCATCAATTCGATGACCACTGGAGCGTCGGTTTCGGCAATTACGGCGACTTCGGGTTGGCGGCCAATTACGACAACAACTGGTCCGGGCGCTATTTTGCGCAGAACGTCAGCCTCGCCGGTTTGTCGTTTGTGCCCAGCGTGGCGTATCGCTTCGATGATCAATGGTCGGTGGGCGTCGGTGTGAAAGCCATGTACGGCATGCTGCAAGCGCAAACCGCGATCGATCGTTCACCCTTTGGCTTCACCGACCGCAGCGACGGCCAGTTCAAGTACAAAGACAACGATTGGGGTTTTGGGGCGAATGTGGGAGTGATCTACGCCCCGCAACCCGGCACCCGTATTGGCCTGGCCTACACCAGCAAGGTCGATCTGGACTTCGAAGACCGGCTGGATGTGAAAGGCGACGGCCGTTTGCTGGAGCGCGTCAACAACACCAATACCCAACTCGACATGACCGTGCCGCAAACCGCGACCCTGAGCCTGTTCCAGCAACTCGACCCGCGATGGGCCTTGCTCGCCTCCGTCAACTGGCAGGACTGGTCCGAGTTCGGCGATATCGCGGTGCAAGTCGACACCACCGCAGTCGGTTCACAATCGACCACCGTCGACGCCCATTTCAAAGACACCTGGCAACTGGCCCTGGGCGCGCAGTACCAGGCCACCCCGCAGCTGTTGTGGAATTTCGGCGTGGCTTACGACAGCAGCGCCGTTTCCGACGGCAACCGCACGTTTACCGTGCCCATGGACGAATCCTGGCGCGTTGCGGCTGGGGCCACCTATGCTCTGAACAAGGTCACCGACATTAACGTCAGCTGGGCCATGGTCTGGCTTGGCGACATGCCGGTCGACCAGACCAAGTCCACGTCGGGCACTCGAACTTCCGGTCAATTCGACAATGCCTGGATTCAAGCGGTGACCGGAAACATGACCTGGCGTTTTTGATGCCTGCAATCGAAAAAAAAAGACAACCCCCATGGAGCACACACCACAATGAACCTGTCCCGGAAATTATTCATCGGCGTCGCATTGACCAGTCTGCTACTCGGGGGCTGCACCTCGAAAGTCACCGAAAAAGACCAGTACTCGGGCTTCCTTACCGACTACAACAACTTGCAGCAAGTCACCACCACCAGTGGCGAAACCGCGATGCGCTGGGTGAGCCCGTCCTGGAATCCAAACGCCTACGACACCGTGGTCTTCAACAAACTGGAGCTCTATCCGGCGCCCAAGCCGACCGAGCGGGTCAATCGGCAAACCCTGGATGAACTGCAGAACTACATGACCAGCAAGGTCAAAGGTGTGTTGGGGCAGAAATACCGCGTGGTATCGAGCGAACAATCAGCGCCGGGCGGTTCAAAAAAACTGATCATGCGCGCGGCGATCACCGGGGTGAATGCCGAAAACGAAGGTATGAGATGGTATGAAGTGGTGCCTGTCGCGGCCGTTGTCGGTGGTGTTTCCGCTGCCAGCGGGCATCGGGATCAGGACTCCACGTTGTTCATCGAGGCCGAGTTTAAAGACGCCAGCACCAACCAGACCGTGGCCAAAGTCGTGCGCAAAGTCTTCGGCAGCACGCTGTCCAATGCCAGCCAGGAAATCACCGCCAAAGACTTCAAGGTGGCGATCGACAAACTGGCCAGCGATTTGCAGGCGTTTGTCCGGTAGCGGCAGCTGCAAAGAGCGCGACTAACCAAGACGCTATTTTTTCATTCCGACCCGCCGACGCATGTCGGCGGTGATGGTTTGCCGGGTTTTCTTCAAGTCTGCCCAAGGTTCATCACCCACTTCAGCCAGTCGTTCCTGCACGTTGTGGATATTCCACTGATTACCGCCCTTGAGCTCTGCCACCTCTTCCCGAAAAATCGGCACTGACACCGGCAACCCTTCGCGGGTGCGGGCGGCATAGGCGCAGATGGTAGTGGCACCCAGTCCATTGCGCAGGTAATCGATGAAGATCCGTCCGACGCGATTCTTCGGCCCTGACACCGCCGAAAAGCGCTCCGGCAGCAACTTCGCCATGTGGCTGACAATTGCGTGGCTGAAGTCCTTCACCTCGTCCCAACCGTGCTTGCGGGTCAGCGGCACCACCAGGTGAATCCCCTTGCCGCCGCTGGTCTTGAGGAAGGCCTTGAGCCCCAGCTCATCCAGCACCGACAGCGTCAGCTGAGTCGCCTCGACCATGCTTTTCCACGGCAGCGCCGGGTCCGGGTCGAGGTCGAGAACGAAGCGGTCAGGTTTGTCGAGATTCTCCGTGGTAGCGTTCCAGGTGTGCAGTTCCACCGTGCTCATCTGCACGGCGCCAATCAGCGCTTCGGCGTTGTTGATGATCATCACCGGTTGGCCGGTGACGTCCTTGTCCAGCGTGGTGATGCCCGGAATGGCCAGGCGCTCGGCGTTTTTCTGGAAGAACAGCTCGCCCGCGATGCCATCCGGGGCGCGCACCAGCGCCACCGGCCGATCCTTGAGCTCGGGCAGAATCCATTCGGCGACGCTGGCGTAATATTCCGCCAGCTGCACTTTGGTGGTGCCGCTGCTTGCATCGATCACCCGATCCGGGTGGGTGATGCGCACCTTGCCGTCGCCGAGGCCGACTTGTGAGGGCGCGGGCGCTGCCTTGGCCGTTTTCTTTTTCGTCGCGGTGGCCGGTTTGTCAGCGGCGGATTTCCTGCTGGTCTGGGCTTTCACGGCTTTCGCACGCTCCTCGGTGATGTCTTCGGCGGGCTTGTCATCGCGCAAGCCATGGAATACGGCATGGCGCACCGATCCGTCCTTGGTCATCTCGGCGAACGCGACTTCGGCGAGCAACACCGGTTTGAGCCAATGCACACCCTTGGCGTCGAAACCGGTCGGCGGATTGACCACCGCCGGTTTTTTTACCTGCAACGGTTTGAGCTGTTCATAAATGTGCTTGAGCGTGGTCTCGTTGAAACCGGTGCCGACCTTGCCAGCGTAGCGCAACTCGCCACTGTCCCGGTCATGCAATCCCAACAGCAGCGCGCCGAAGGCATTGCGCGCACCTTTGGGATCGGTGAACCCGACCACGACGAATTCCTGCCGATGTTTGCACTTGAGCTTGATCCAGTCACTGCTGCGCCGTGACACATAAGGCGACCCCAGGCGCTTGCCGATCAGCCCTTCCATCTGCATTTGGCAGGCACTGTTGAGCAAGGCTTCCGGCTCCTCGCCGAACGCGTCGGAGAAGCGCAGCAAAGGATCTTTATTGGGTTTGAGCACCGTTGCCAGCGCGACCCGCCGCTCCTCGACCGGCACCTCGCGCAGGTCCACGCCATTGAGGTAAGGCATGTCGAACAGGTAATAAAGGATGTTGCCGCTGCGATTGGATTCAAAGGCATTTTGCAGCGCCTGAAAGTCCGGCACACCCTGCTCGTTAGCCACCACCATCTCACCGTCGAGCCAGGCGGACTCCAGGCCCAGAGCGGCCAGCGCCTCGGCCTGTTTCGGCAATTTGTGGGTCCAGTCGTGGCCGTTGCGGGTGAAGAGTTTCACCTCGTCGTGGTCGATGCGCGCCATGATCCGGTAGCCGTCGAACTTGATCTCATAGCTCCACTCGCCCGGCGGGGCTTTTTCCACCAGCGTCGCCAATTCCGGTTTGAGCTGGTCGGGCAGCTTGGCCTTGTGAGCCCCGGTGAGTTGCGCCGACCGCTGTTTAGCCGCGACCTTGCGCGCCGGCTTCTTCACCGGTTTGGGCTTGGCGGCGGTCTTGGCCTTTTTGGGGACAATGGTGCGGTCACTGAGCACGCTGTCGGGTTCGGCGGCGACCACGTCGTAATCACTCTCGGGTTTCGCCGCGCTGTCCTGATGCTTGATCAGAAACCACTGCTCCTGCTTGCCCGGCATGTGCGTGCGAACCAGGTTCCACAAGCCGCCGAGTTTCTCGCCTTGCAGCTCGAACTTGAGCTTGCCTTTGGCATAGGCCTTGGCCGGATCTTCCTGGGGGATCCACACGCCCCGGTCCCAGACAATCACATCGCCGGCACCGTAATGCCCTTCCGGAATGCTGCCCTCGAACGTGGCGTAATCGATCGGATGGTCTTCAACGTGGACCGCCAGGCGCTTGACCTTGGGGTCTAGCGAGGGGCCTTTCGGCACGGCCCAGCTTTTCAGTGCGCCATCGAGTTCCAGGCGAAAGTCATAGTGCAACCGCGAGGCATCGTGCTTCTGGATACAGAACTGCAAGGCATGGTCTTTCGCAGTTTTCTTGCCTGAACGTTTCGCGGCGGGCTCAGAGGTCGCCGAAAAATCGCGCATGCGGTTGTAATCATCCAGATTCTTGTTCATGGCGCACCTGTTGGCTCGACGCGTCCCCCAATGCCGGGGCCGATGCGCGTGACGATCAAGGCCACGACCGCAATCCGCTCCACCCGTTGATAGCCGGGCGTCAGCAACTCTTCACCGAACACATCGGGATCGAGTTCGCGATAGGTCCAGCCGAACATCGGCGATTCAAGGCGCGGGGTCAGTGCCTCAAGAAACGGATCCTGGCCATCGATCATTGCCACCCCGGTGTACAGCACCAAAGAGCCACCGGGCGCCAGTCGAAGCAACGCCTGCTCGACAATGCGCAACGATAACTGCGCACCGAGAGCGCCGCCACCATGCCGGTAAGCGCGCTCGGTGGGGTCGGCCATGTAGGGCGGATTGGCGACGATCAGGTCGAACTGGCCGTCGACGTCCTGCAGCACATCGCTGGCCTCGACCGTGACGTTAGCGACTTCCGCCAGGGCCGCGTTGACCGCCGTCAAACGCAGCGCCGCGGGATTGATATCGACGGCCAGCACCTCGGCTTCACGGCGTGCGCGGGCAATCACAATCGCCCCGACACCCGCGCCGCAACCAATGTCGACGGCGCGCCGGATCGGCGCGAAGGATTGTTGAAGATGAGCGTGGATCAGCTGCGCAAACCGGTAGCTGTCCGGTCCGAAAAACACCGCGTCCGCCGCGTCGGTGGGAAACCCCGAGTGCACGAACAGCAAATCATCGAGGCTGGACCAGCGCACGCGGCTTTTCAGTCGGCCGTTGCTTTCTTGCAGCACGCCCGCCTCCTGCAACTGCCGCTGTTCATCGGTCGACAGCAGGCCCGGTTCGAATGAGCGCGACCAGCCGAACACGTCGCGCAAGGTCCGGGCGTTTTGCCCAAAGGCACGGTCGTTGACCCGCTGGTGCGTGAGCGGCGTCGGGGTGATAAACCGGTAACCATCGGCCTGCAAACGGCGCCCCAGCTGCACCAGCGCCAGATCGGCAGCGCCCAGTTGTTCTTCCTGATTCATGCCGTGCTCCTATCGCAGGCTGGATTTGAGTTCGATGAACCGTCGCGTAGCCATCAGGCCGGCTGGATGGGAATGCCGATGGGCCGACAACCACGGGATCAGCACGGGCATCTGCTCGTGTGCGGCAAGCCCCTCCAGCGAGGTTTGCAGGCTCTGGATATCCGGGTCGTTGTCGGGCACTGGCGGTTCTGTCGCGACACTCGTGCCTCGGCGGACCGCTGTGGCTGAGCGCTCAGGCGTCCAGTTGCCGGCAATCCAGTCATGCAGCAGCTGTTTTTCATAGGGGCTGAATACGCCGAACATGGCGGCACCATCCCCCTCGATCAACTGCCAGAAGCGACTGGCCTGAGGATCCTGTCCGCGCTTGATCCAGCCCTTTTTTTCCATGGCGGCAAGGAACCCTGGCAACTGCTCCGGCGCGGACAGCCATTGGTTGACGGTCTTGCCTTCAAAACGGCAGTAGTCGGAATGCATGTGCTGGCCGAACGGACGCTTGCGCTCAAGCATGTTGAGCAACTCGGCGTCGAGGTCGAACGATTCGATGATCGCGCGACTGCCCTGCCCCAGATCATTGAGTCGATAACCCAGCGCGACCCGACGCAGAAAGTCTTCGCGATCGCCTTCCACCGGCAGCAGTTGCAGCACCGACTGCACGGCTTTTTGCGCGTGGCCGGTGCTGGCGTTGTCGATGGTCACGTGCAGGGTGAAGTAATACGGATCGATGCCCAATTCGCTGAGTTCATAGGCGCTGATCAGCAGGTGCAACGGCAGCTGTTCGTAGCCCAGGTTGTAGCCGATCACCTCCGGCAAAAACTCGTCGGCGGATTCGCCCAGCGCCAGTTGTATCGCGCCCTGCAGGTAATGCTCGTCGGCGATCACCCCAGGGTCTTGCAGACCATGTTCGGCGAGCAGCTTGCGGTAGATCACCACATGATTCTGCGCCGGGTTGCCGTCGCCGAGCTCTTCCAGATAGGTGCAGATCAGCCCTTCGAAACGCGGGTCGCGCCACTGACGCAACAGGCCGTACAACCAGGCGCCGTCGACCAGTTTGGTCGGGGCCACGGCTTGCAGGAAAAACAGCGCGTGGGCCTTGTTAGTGAAAAACTGCCGGGGCCCGCCTTCTTTGCGTTGTTGCAGGTAGTCGGCGTATTGGCGGGCAACGTCGACGCTGTGGTGTTCGACGAACGATTGCAGGGCCGACAGGTCCGTTGGCATTTCTTGAGGCAAGTGGGTGGCGTGTTCCAGCTGCACCTCTAGAAAGCTTCGCGCCAGAGCACGCCGTTGCTCGGAGTCGACGCCCAGCAGCAGGTGTTCATAGGCTTGTTTAAGGCTCCCGGCGGCCGGGATCGGGTGTTCGTGGGCGGGCCGCGATTCAAGTCGTGTCAGGGCAGTCATGGGCGCATCTCTCGGTCTAAGGCCAGTGGCAGGACGTTGAATCAACACGTCTCTACATCAGCAGAGCGATTTGCCCGGAGAAAAATTCAATCGACGTTGAAATCGCCCTGACGGACGGACCTGTGCAGCACCGCCCGCCCGGCGCACGCGGCCTATAATCAGCGGGTGCGGGGTCATCTTCGGAGAGCAGTCATGCGAACGGTGCACGTCATCGAGCAATCGCCGGCACCCGTAAATGTCGTGGGCGAGGCGATCACCATCCTCGCGGGCGGCGACCTCAGCAAGCCCTTTGAGATGCATATTCAGGAAGGCGTGCAAGGTGGAGGGCCGCCGCTGCACTTTCATCCGTGGGACGAGGCGTTCTATGTGGTCGACGGCCAGGTCGAAGTGACCGTGGCGGGCAAGTCCACCACCGTCTCGGCCGGGGGGTATGTGCATATCCCCGGGGGTTCGATTCATGCCTACAAGAACATCAGCCCTACCGCGAAGATGATTGGCGTGGTGTCGGATCCGCGGGGCGGGCAGTTTTTTGCGGCGGTGGATCAATTAAGGGTTCCGGAGGATTTACCGCGGATACTGGAGATTGCCGAAGCGTACGGGGTTATTTTCCTGGTGCCCAAACCGGCAGTTTGACCGCGTTATCGTTCTTCGCTAGCAGGCTAGCGCCCACAGGGACCTTGCGCACACCGCAAATCCACTGTGGGCGCTGGCCTGCTAACGAAGGCGGCCTGAAAGACAACCCGGTTTAACGGGCCCCTAAACCGCACCACCCTTGGCCTGCTGCTCCAGATGCACTTGCAGCTCAGGGTCAATCTTCAGCGCCGCCGCCAGCTCATCCAGATAGTTGCGCTCGGCATCCTGCTGATCGTCCACCAGCATCACGCTGGCCAGGTACATCTCTGACGCCATGCCAGGATCCGTCGCCGACTGCGCCACATCGGCGGCATCCAGCGGCCGGGCCACTTCGTCATCCAGCCATTGCTGCAATTGCGGGTCTTCGGTGTGACGTCCCAGTTCGGTACTGATCATCTGTTTCTCGGCGTCGTCGATCCGGCCGTCGGCCTTCGCTGCAGCAATCAACGCCCGCAGCACAGCATGGCTGTGCTCCTCGACTTCCGGGCCGGACAAAAGGTCTACAGTACGCGGTGCCTGTTGCGGCGCAGCCGCCTGACTGCGTTGCCATGCCTGATACGCCTGGAAGGCCATCATCCCGAGCGAAGCCAGGGCCGCATAGTTGGTGCCGCCACTTGAGCGGGTGCGGGTCGAGCCGCCCAGCGGTGAGCCGCCGCCGAGCAGGCCACCGAGCAAACCACCCAATCCGCCCCCGCCCGTGGCTGAACCACCGCCACCGCCCAACAAGCCGCCAAGCAACCCGCCCAGACCGCCGTCGATGCCGCCCTGGGCAGATGCGCCACCCTGTCGCTCCCTGGAGCCCTGGCCGGCCCGCAGGAGTTGTTCGAGCAAATCGCTGGTGTTCATGACGACGTCCTCATCGATGGGAGTGACCCGGTCAGGCAACAATAGTCCTCGCCGGCAAATGCGCCATTACCGTTTGGCCTGTGGCGAGGGAGCTTGCTCCCGCTAGAGTGCGTAGCACTCACAAAAACCGGCATTGCTGCCACATTTTTTGGGGCCGCTACGCAGCCCGGCGGGAGCAAGCTCCCTCGCCACAAAAACGGGTAAGTCTGTGTGCCAGTGTTCAGTGAACAGCACTGCAGATTAATCCAAAGTATTTTTTGCCGGCCCAGCTAAGATTTACTGGCGGTGAACCTTATTCCCGGATTTCCGGTCGATACCTGCAACCGAACCGGTTTGCCGCCGCCCTTGATAATGAGGGTGATGACTGGCTTGCTTCATCTTTCTGGAGAACGCCCCCCGTGATATCCACCCTACACATCGCCAGACTCAAAGCATGGGGCGCCCATGGTTTTACCGCCACCGGCGTGGTCACTGCCTTCCTCGCCACCCTCGCCTTGCTGGAAAACCAGGCCACCAACTGCCTGCTGTGGCTGGGCGTGGCCCTGATCGTCGATGGGCTGGACGGTGCCCTGGCACGCAAGGTCAATGTGCAGTCGGTGTTGCCGAGTTTCGATGGATCGATTCTCGATCTGGTGATCGACTACCTGACGTATGTGTTCATCCCCGCGCTGTTCATCTATCGCTACATCCCCTTGCCGGACTACACGCTGCTGCTGACCGTGTCGCTGATTCTGGTTTCGTCGCTGTTTTGCTTCTGCAACGTCAACATGAAAAGCAAAGACAATTACTTCCAGGGCTTCCCCGCCGCCTGGAACGTCGTGGCCCTGTGCCTGTACATCATCGCCCCGTCGCCATGGATTACCTTCCTGACGATCATTGGCCTGGCCTTGCTGACCGTGACCCGCATGAAGTTCCTGCACCCGTTTCGCGTGCGCAAGTTCATGCCGATCAACATTGCCGTGACCGCCATCTGGCTGCTGTGCAGCTTGTCGCTGGTGGTCAATCACCCGGTCATCAACCCGATGGTCATGGGGCTTTGGCTGCTGATGTCGGCTTACTTCCTGGGGATCTGCATCTGGCGCACCGCCATGGAGTGGTTCGACGGATCGCGCCAAAAGTAACGCAGCATGGCCATCCATATCGTTCGACTCGGCTCGCCGCGCCTGCCTGATGAAGGGTTGCGGATCGGCACGGTACGCCGCCCCCCTCGTGGTGTACCGAAGGCCGAGTTCGCCCGTCGGGACTTTTATGATGTGTGGCAGCCACTGCTGTCGCCGAGTGCGGAACTGGTGGCCGAAGCCAAAGCGGCCACCGATGACAAAGCCTGGGAGGCCTTTCGGCGCAAGTTCAAGGCGGAAATGAACCACCCGGCGCCCAGTCAACTGCTGGATCTGCTGGCCGCCCTCTCCCATCAAACCGCGCTGGCGGTTGGGTGTTATTGCGAGGATGAAGCGCATTGCCATCGTTCTGTGTTGCGGGAGTTGCTGGCAGCACGCGGCGCACAGATTGCCTAGATCCCTGTGGGAGCGAGCCTGCTAGCGATGACTGCTTTCCAGCCGATGTAGATGTCGACTGACACTCAGCCATCGCGAGCAGGCTCGCTCCCACAGGGGAATTGGATGTTCAAAGGACTGAGGTAGCACCATGAAACCGCAAATACGGCCCGCCACCGCAGCTGACGCGTCCGCCATCAGCCAGGTCATCATCCAGTCGCTGCGCCAGTCCAATGCCCTGGACTACCCACCCGACATCATCGAGCAGGTGGAGAAGAGCTTTTCCACCGAGTCCATTCGCACGCTGCTGACCCAACGCCAGGTTTTCGTCGCAATGATCAACAGTCATATCGTGGCCACGGCCAGCCTTGATCGCGATGTGGTGCGCAGCGTCTTTGTCGACCCGACTCAACAAGGACGCGGCCTCGGGAGGCAATTGATGGCCACGATCGAGTGCATCGCCGCCGAAGCCAAAATCGAGGTCTTGCGCGTCCCCTCCTCCATCACCGCAGAAGCCTTCTACTTCAAGCTGGGCTTTCGAAAAGTCCGCGACGAATTCCACGGAGCCGAGCGCACGATCATCATGGAACGGCGACTGACCTCCCTCTGACTGCCACGCCCACCCAACCTGCGCCGGTCTGACGGACGGGAGGTCGATCATGGTCAATACTTAGGGGATTGAACGACGCGGGAGGTTCGACATGTCTGGTCAATCACGCTTCATGCTGGTCGCCTCGCCACTGATGGAACACAGCCCCGCCTTCGACAGAGCCGCGGCGCTGGCCAAGGCTGAAGATGCGGCGTTGCACATCGTGGCGTTCGATTACCTGGAAGGCCTGGCCACCGCCAGCCTGGTCAACGAAAAGGCCTTGGAACAAATGCGTCTGGGCTACGTTGATCGACACCGCCAGTGGCTCGAAGAACAGGCCCGTCCCCTGCGCAAGATCGGCGTCCACGTCACCACTGAGGTGGCGTGGGTCGAACGCCCGCTGGAAGAAATCCTGATTCACCTCAAAGAGCAGCCGATGGACGTGCTGATCAAGGCGCTGGAGCACGAATCACTGCTGTCGCGGTTGTTGTTTACCCCGCTCGACGTGCATTTGCTGCGTGAATGCCCGGTGCCGCTGCATTTTGTCAGCCATGCCGTTCACGCCCTGCCACGCAAGGTTGTCGCGGCGGTCGATCCTTTTCATCGCGATGATCACTACAAAACGTTCAATGACCGGATCCTGCACGAAGCGTCGAAGCTGGCGAGTGCCTGCAACGCCGAGCTGGACGTGGTCTACGCCTATGACCTTTCCTCGATCAGCGCAGACGAGTTCGGCTTTGACAACGGCTCGGCGTTTTTCAATTCCGGCAAGGCCAAGACCCTGTTCGACTACCAGGAGGACGCCTTCAACGAATTGGCCGAGCGCAACGGCATCGCGCCCGAGCAGCGGCACATGATCATGGGTAACCCGGCCAAGGTCCTGACCCGCTATGTCGACGCCTACGACGTCGACGTGATCGTCATGGGCCGGGTCGGCCATCGCGGTCTGGGCCGGTTGATCGGCAGCACAGTGGAACACCTGCTGTACAAAATGCCCTGCAGCGTGTGGGTGGTGTACACCGAGCGGGTGGATGAGTAACGCCCTCTACAAAACACCGCATCCCCTGTAGGAGCGAGGCTTGCCCGCGAAGACGGAGTATCAGTCGACAACGATGTTGCCTGACGCTCCGTCTTCGCGGGCAAGCCTCGCTCCTACAGGGTTTTGTGTTGTCTGGTTAACGTCGGGTGATGACGACCTCCAGGTATTCACTCGGCACCACCACCGATTTCTCTCCCGCTCTGTTCATCCGGTTGATCAGCTCAGTCAGGTCGCTTTCAAAGGCTTGGGCTCCCTCGGGAGACAGCGCCGCGAAGGCCTTGTGGACCGGGCCGTACCAGGTGCGAAACGTATCGATGAAGTGCGCCGCCGAGCGATAACGGAAGTTGAAGGTGCGGCGCGTCACCTGGACCTGAAAGTCACGCTCATCGAAGTGCGAGTGCAACCAGGCTTCGGTTCCCCAGTTTGAAGGCGGTTGTGCGCCTGGCGGTGGCGGCAGGTGTTTGCCCAGAGTCTTGAACATCTGGCCGACAAAACCTTCAGGCGTCCAGTTGGCCAGGCCGATGCGACCGCCAGGACGGCAGACCCGCGCCAGTTCTGAAGCCGCTTTGGCCTGATCCGGCGTGAACATCACGCCGAAGGTCGAGAGCACCGCATCGAAGCTGGCGTCTTCGAACGGCAGCGCCTCGGCGTCGGCGACCTGGAAGGTCACCTCCAGGCGCTCGGCCCGGGCCCGGTCTTCGCCGCGCTCCAGCAGCGCCGCCACGTAGTCGGTCGAGGTGACGTTGCAACCTCGGCGTGCAGCGGCGAGCGTCGCATTGCCGTTGCCGGCGGCCACGTCCAGCACGCGTTCGTCGCAGAGCAAGTCACAGGCTTCAGCCAGTTGCTCGCCGACAATTTGCAGGGTGGTGCCGATCACGGCGTAATCGCCGCTGGCCCAGGAGACCATCTGGCGGTTTTTCAGGGCAGTGAGATCAAGGGGGGTGCTCATTAAATCTGCTCCGTAAGGATTGGAACGCAAGCCCGGCTTACTCCGCCGTGGTCGGATCGATGATGTTCATCACCTGGGAAATGCGGTTGGCCGGGAAACCGCTCTGCCTCGCGTGCTCCTGGATCAGCGCTTCGCTCGGCGAGATGTATACGCAGTACAACTTGTCACCCGTGACATAACTCTGAAGCCACTGCACCTGCGGCAAATCGCGCAATGCCCGGCAGGACTTTTGCGAAGCGGCTTTCAAATCCCTTTCTGACAGTGTTCCAGCACCTGGAATCTCGCGTTCTATGACGAACTTTGGCATGGCAACCTCTCAGTCTTGTTATTGATGACAGGGTCGGCAGTGGCCCTGTAGGCAAACTATCGCTCCGGCGCGGGCCGGCGTCCTGCCCGATCGTCGGGCAACACTGCCCGATCGTCCGGAGAATTCACGTTACCCGGCAACGCGCTCACAATCAGAAAGCCCTTAGTCGCATGGGAAGTCACCATGGACGCCCTGTCCCAAACCCTGCGCGTCGTCCGCCTGGTCGGCGCGATTTTCATCAATGCCAGGTTCACGGCGCCCTGGTGCTACCAGTCGCCCAGTGCCGACACGGCGGCCCCCTTTCTGGAGCCCGGCGCCGAGCGGGTGGTGATATTCCACCTGATCACCGAAGGCGAGTGCTATGTCGAGATGGGAAACGCTGCGCCGCTGCGCCTGACCGCCGGCGATGTGGTGGTATTCCCTCAGGGCGATGCCCATCGCATGAGCTCGCAACCGGGGCTGACGCCGGTCACCGGCAAGCGGCTGGACGTGGTGCTGGCGCGCCGTCCACGGCAACTGAGTTACGGCGGAGGCGGCGCGGTCACGCGGCTGGTGTGCGGTTATCTGGCCTGCGATACGCGGTTGGCGGGCATGTTGCTGACGGGATTGCCGGCGGTGGTCCGGGTCAATGTGCGCGGCTCCAATGCCGGAATCTGGCTGGAATCATCGGTCCGTTATGCCTTGGCCGAAGCACGCTCGCCCAGGCCCGGGGGCGAAGGTGTATTGGCGAAACTCGCCGAGGTGTTGTTCATCGAGGTGTTGCGCCTGTACATGAACGAGCGCGGTGAAGGCCGGACCGGCTGGCTGGCGGGTGTGGGTGACCGGATCGTCGGTGCCGCCCTGAATGCGCTGCACAAAAAACCCTGTCACGCCTGGACCCTGGATGAACTGGCGCGAACCGCCGGCACCTCAAGGTCGGTGTTGGCGGAACGCTTTGCACAGTTGGTGGGGAGTTCGCCGATGCAGTACCTGACGCAGTGGCGGATGTTGCTGGCGGCGAACCTGTTACGCAGCAGTAACAGTTCGTTGATGCGGATTGCCGAAGAGGTGGGCTACCAGACCGACACGGCCTTCAGCCGTGCCTTTCGTCGAGAGTACGGCGCGCCACCGGCGGCGTGGCGGCGCAATCAGGAGAAAAAACCAATGGCCCGCGGCGCGCAGCCTGTGAGCCATTGATGTCGAGGGTTACGCCGAAGGTGCCTTGGCCTCTTCCAGCAGTTGCTGAATCATTTTCTCCTGGGTTTCGTAGGCGCCTTCACCGAAGTGGGTGTAACGCACCTGGCCCTTGGCGTCGATCAGGTAGTGAGCGGGCCAGTACTGGTTGTCGAAGGCGCGCCAGATCGCGTAGTTGTTGTCGATGGCCACCGGGTAGGTGATGCCGAGCTTTTTCACCTGATCCTTGACGTTGTCGATGATGCGCTCATAACCGTATTCAGGGGTGTGGACGCCGACGACCACCAGGCCATCCTTCTCGTATTTCTTCGCCCAGTCCTTCACATACGGCAGGGTGTGCTGGCAGTTGATGCAGTCGTAGGTCCAGAAGTCCACCAGCACCACTTTGCCTTTGAGCGAATCATTGCTCAGCGCTGGCGAGTTCAGCCACTGGACGGCACCGGACAGCGACGGCATGGCACCCTGGGCGTTGTCCATGGAGTCGGCCCTGACCTTGCTGACGAAGTAGTCGACGACTTTCGGCACGCTTTCCATCACGCCTTTTTCGAGGCTGCTAACGCCTTCGGACGAGGTGCCGGCCAACAGTGTCCGGTCGGCACCGGTGGAAATCACCGCCACGGTCGCCAGCACGGCAACACCGGCACCACGACGCAACCAACCAGTGACCGGGATCGACACTTTCAAGCGATTGACCAAACCGCGACCGGCGAAGATCAAGGTCCCCAGGGACAGTGCGCTGCCCAGGCCGTAGGCCAGCAGCAACAGGCTGGTCTGTGCGTTCGCACCCTGGAGCATGGCGCCGGTGAGAATCACCCCGAGGATCGGTCCGGCACACGGTGCCCAGAGCAGCCCTGTGGCCACACCGATCATGACCGAACCCAGCGGGCCGGACATTTTGCGGGTGTCGGGATCAAGGCGATTGCCCAGCGCCACGAACGGACGGGCCATCCAGTCACCGACACGGGCGGAAATCAGCGACAGAGCAAACAATCCCATCACGAAGAGCGCGACGTGACGACCGGTGTTGTTGGCTTGCACCACCCATTCGCTGCTGACCACCGCCAGGCTGGCGATCAGGGCAAAGGTCAGGACCATGCCGCCGAGGGTCAGCAGAATGGATGAACGGGTGCGTTTGACACCAGCGAACAGGAACGGCACCACCGGGAGGATGCAGGGGCTGAGGACGGTCAATATGCCGCCCAGAAAAGCGATGAGAAACATGGTAATCACCTTGAAAATAGAGAAGAACGACACACCGCCTACCCCCTGTAGGAGTGAGCCTGCTCGCGATGGCGGTGTGTCAGATAACACTGATGTCGATTGACACTCCGCCATCGCGAGCAGGCTCACTCCTACACTGGAATTGTGGTGTTCACAAAACCGGGTTCGGGCATCAGGCCTTCTGGTTTTCCTGTAGCTGACCTTGCGGCGTGCGGCTCGAGCCGTCCTGTGCGAGGAAGGCATGAGCGCCCTGCTCGGCCACCGGCGTCAGCTGGAAGCAGGTCGCACTGCCACAGCTTTTCTGTTCAACAGCGGCATTGGCATGGGCAGCCGCGCCGGCTGCGGAGAAAGCAACAGCGGTCAAAAAGCGGGTGACGTTGTTCATGGTGTTCTTCCTGTTTCAAAGGGGGGTGGCAATCGCTCAGCGAAGGACTCAGTTGTCCGCGTTGCAGCCGTCAGCAAATTTGCGGTAATCCAGCACCTGGGTTTTGTGCTGGGAATCGAGGTAGATCAGCTGGGCATTCACAACCCCGCAGGAAGGCGCGGCGTCTTCTTTCAACGACAGCACTTTCTTGATGTCCAGGTGGGTGCCGTAGGTGTAGGTTTTGGCGGTGACATCGGCGGCTTCGGCGCGGGCCGACAAGGTGCAGATGTTCAGGGCGGCAAACAGGCAAGCGGCGTAGATGGCTTTGGTGTTCATGGCGGTTTCCTCAAGGCTTCAATGGGTAGGTCGTTCGATTGAGCAGAGGCGGTGTGGGTTGCCTCGATGGAACCCATTAGAAGCTCGCGAGGTATCTCGTCTGTGTCGAAAACAGCCGCGTGTAAATCGGTACGTATCAAAGCCGGCCCCTGATACAGAGCGATACAAAACCCCTGGAAAACCGCATTTTTGCCTTTGCATGTATCCGTCGCTACGCCAGATACACTGCAATACAAAGGGCTGCGGGCGAGCGGGCCAAGGCCCGATAGACTGCGCAACATCCCCCATTGATAGAGGCTTGGCCCCCATGGAACACGTCGATCACATTCTCATCGTGGACGATGACCGCGAGATTCGGGAACTGGTAGGCAACTACCTCAAGAAGAACGGCCTGCGCACCACGGTCGTCGCCGATGGACGCCAGATGCGCAGCTTCCTTGAGTCCACGCCGGTGGACCTGATCGTGCTCGACATCATGATGCCGGGCGACGACGGCCTGATGCTCTGCCGCGAGTTGCGCGCCGGCAAACACAAGGCCACGCCGGTGCTGATGCTCACTGCCCGCAACGACGAAACCGACCGCATCATCGGCCTGGAAATGGGCGCCGACGATTACCTGGTCAAGCCGTTCGCCGCCCGTGAACTGCTCGCGCGAATCAACGCCGTACTGCGCCGCACGCGGATGCTGCCGCCAAACCTGGTGGTCACCGAAAGCGGTCGCCTGCTGGCGTTCGGGCGCTGGCGCCTGGACACCTCGGCCCGGCACTTGCTGGACGAAGACGGCACCATGGTCGCGCTCAGCGGTGCGGAATACCGATTGCTGCGGGTGTTCCTCGATCACCCGCAGCGGGTGCTCAATCGCGACCAGTTGCTCAATCTGACCCAGGGCCGCGACGCCGATCTGTTTGACCGTTCCATCGATTTGCTGGTCAGCCGCTTGCGCCAACGCTTGCTCGACGATGCCCGCGAACCGGCCTACATCAAAACCGTGCGCAGTGAGGGCTACGTCTTTTCCCTGCCGGTGGAAGTGCTCGGTGCGCCGTCATGAACCTCACCCTTCGTTGGCCCCGCACCCTGGCCTCGCGCCTCTCGCTGATCTTTCTGATTGGCCTGATCCTGGCGCAGGCGCTGTCCTTCGGCGCGCAGTATTACGAGCGTTACGAAAGCGCGAAAAACACCATGCTCGGCAATCTGGAAACCGACGTCTCGACTTCCATCGCCATTCTTGACCGCTTGCCAGCCGAAGAACGCATGGGTTGGCTGCAACAACTGAACCGCCGCAACTACCGTTATTTGCTCGACGAAGGCTCGCCGGGCGTGGCCATGAGCGACACGCCCATCGCAATGACATCGATCAAGGACGCCATCGGCAAGGATTACCCGATGACCGTGACGGACATTCCCGGCGAACAGAAACACTTTCAGGTGCACCTGAAACTCGCGGACGGCAGCCCGGTGACCATCGACGTCAGGCCATCGATGGTGCCGTTGTCGCCGTGGTTGCCCATCGTTCTGCTGGGCCAGTTGGCGCTGATGATCCTCTGCACCTGGCTGGCGGTGAGAATCGCCATCCGCCCCCTCACCCGCCTTGCCGAGGCCGTGGACAACCTTGATCCCAACACCCACGCGGTGCACCTGGACGAAAAAGGCCCGACCGAAGTCGCCCACGCCGCCATCGCCTTCAATTCGATGCAGGCACGCATCGCCGCGTACTTGAAGGAGCGCATGCAACTGCTGGCGGCGATTTCCCATGACCTGCAAACCCCCATCACCCGCATGAAACTGCGCGCCGAATTCATGGACGACTGCAGCGAAAAAGACAAACTGTGGAGCGATCTCAGTGAGATGGAGCACCTGGTGCGCGAAGGTGTGGCGTATGCCCGCAGCGTTCACGGCGCCACCGAAGAAAGCCGCCGCACCGACCTCGATTCATTCCTCGACAGCCTGGTGTTCGACTACCAGGACGTGGGCAAAGACGTGACCTTGGGTGGCAAAAGTGGCGCGGTGATCGACACCCGGCCCCATGCCTTGCGGCGGGTACTGGTAAACCTGACGGATAACGCTCTGAAGTTCGCCGGCGCCGCCGAGCTGTGGGTGGAAGCGAAAAACGGCGGCCTCTCGGTGAAGATCATGGATCGCGGACCGGGCATTGCCGAAGAGGAACTGGCCCACGTGATGGAGCCGTTTTATCGGGTAGAGAATTCGCGCAATCGCAGCACCGGCGGCACGGGGCTGGGGTTGGCGATCGCGCAGCAATTGGCGTTGGCGCTCGGGGGATCGTTGACGTTGAGCAATCGCGAGGGTAGCGGGTTGTGTGCGGAGTTGAAGTTACCGCTTCGACCTGGCAGTCAGTAAACAGACACAAAGGCCAAGGAAAGCCTTTATATTGTCGGACACCGTCGTGCAGCAGCCGACGGCGATGCCCTGATAGCAACCGACACTTATATGGATATTGGCAAAATGGATGACAACAGAAGGCCCATCAAGACGCGCTCTGCGGGCTGGGCGAAATACATCACCGACCTTCTGGTGAAACGAGACATCTCCCCCAATCAGATCTCCGTCGCCAGCATCGCCTTCGCGCTCGCCGGGGCGGTGGCACTGAATCTCGATAACGGGCTCATCGGCTCGATCCTCTGCGCCGTCGGCATTCAATTGCGCCTGCTGTGCAACCTCTTCGACGGCATGGTGGCGATCGAGGGCGGCAAGAAATCCGACATCGGCAGCCTCTACAACGAATTCCCCGACCGCATTGCCGACAGCCTGCTGATCGTCGCGCTGGGGTATGCCATCGGCTACGCCGATCTTGGCTGGTTCGCGGCGCTGGCCGCGGCACTGACGGCGTATGTCAGGGTGTTCGGCGGTTCGATTGGCCTGAAGCAGAGTTTCATCGGCCCAATGGCCAAGCAGCATCGAATGGCCGTGATGACTGTGGCCCTTCTGTTGAATGCTGTCGAGGCCAGCGTTTATGGCACTCACTACGTGCTGTTGATCGCGCTGGTCATCATAGCGGCCGGATCCGCCGCGACCTGCGTCACGCGAACCTTGGCCATCTCGCGCCAGCTGAAGGGGAATGCTCATGTGGATCAGTAACGCGCTGATTTCTGTTCTTCGCTTCCTGATCGGCGTCACCGCCCGATGGGAAAGCCCGCCGGACCTGACACGCCAGCGCATCTATTTCGCCAATCACTCCAGTCACATGGACACCCTGGCAATCATCGCGGCGCTGCCCCCGGAAGCCCGGGTGAACGTGAAACCGGTCGCCGCTGCGGATTACTGGGGAAAGAACAAATTTCTGTCGTACATCTCGCAAAAAGGCCTGAACGCAGTGCTGATCGAGCGTAACCCGGCGCCCGGCGTCAACGTGCTGGAGCCGATTTTCGATGTGGTGCGCGCCGGCCATTCGATCATCATCTTTCCGGAAGGCACGCGTGGCAGCGAGGCGTTGCCCGGTCCTTTCAAATCAGGGCTGTACCGTTTGGCCGAGACATTCCCCGAGGTGGATCTGGTGCCCATCTACCTGGAAAACCTGCATCGCTCCATGCCGAAAGGCAAACACGTCCCGCTGCCCATTATCTGCACGATCCGTATCGGCGACCCGCTGCCGAGGATAAGCGGCGAGGAAAAACAGGTGTTTCTGGATCGGGCGCGTGAAGCGATTGTGAGGTTGTCGGAATGAATCTTGACGAAAAGTTCTTGTGGTTCTTCGGCGCCATTGCCGTCCTGCTGGCAATCGCTTCGGTCATCGGCCGAATTCTGGCGAAGCGCGCCAAAACAGAAAGCTCGATGTCCACCATCGAGAACCTCAACCAGCGGGTGAATGCCTGGTGGGGCATGGTCATCATCTTCTTCGTGTCCTACCTGCTGGGCGGGAACGCGACGGTTATTCTGTTCGGCTTCATTTCGCTGTTCGCGCTCAGGGAGTTCATTACCCTGACGCCGACCCGGCTGGGCGACCATAACGCGCTGTTTTCGGCGTTCTTCATTCTGATCCCGCTGCAATACGTGCTGATCGGCACGCACTGGTATTCGCTGTTCACCCTGTTGATTCCGGTGTACGCGTTCCTGCTGTTGCCGGCGATTGCGGTGCTGAGCCAGGACACCGACGCTTTTCTGGAACGGGCGGCCAAGATTCAGTGGGGGGTGATGATTTGCGTCTACTGCATCAGCCACGCGCCGGCCCTATTGCTGCTGGACCTGGAAGGTTTCAAGGGGCAGAACGCGCTGCTGCTGTTCTATCTCGTGTTCGTCGTGCAACTGAGTGACGTGTTGCAGTACGTGTTCGGCAAACTATTGGGCAAGCACAAAGTTGCGCCGCTGGTGAGTCCGTCGAAAACGGTGGAAGGCTTGGTCGGTGGCGGTCTGTCGGCCACGTTGATTGGCGGGTGCATGTTCTGGATGACCCCGTTCAGTTTCTGGCAGTCGCTGCTGATGTCGCTGGTGATCGTGGTGATGGGTTTTCTCGGTGGGCTGGTCATGTCCGCCATCAAGCGCAGCCTGAGCGCGAAGGATTGGGGAACCATGATCAAAGGGCATGGCGGCATGCTGGATCGGATGGATTCGATCTGCTTCGCGGCGCCGATTTTCTTTCACCTGACGCGGTATTTCTTTTCCGCCCCATAAAATAGACACCATCCCCTGTCAGTGATCGTTCCCACGCTCTGCGTGGGAATGCAGCCCGGGACGCCCCGCGTCCCTGAAGCGGACGCGGAGCGACCGGTGAGGCATTTCCACGCAGAGCATGGGAACGATCATGCAAACCCAATCACCCCTTCCCCATGCATCTGCCGCAACAATGCCGTGCCACTCGCCATAAACTCCGGCGATCCAACGGCCCCCGCCTCCACTGCCAGCCCTTCCAACTGCGCCTGCCCGTCCAGCTCGGGAAATGCCTCGATCCGCTGCAACAACCGCCACGCCAGCGGGCTCAGCTCGGAAAATTTCACACTCCAGTCCTCGGCTCGACGCACCAGCAGCAAAGTCGGTTGAACCGGTGGCGCTTCCGGTTGATGATCCGGCCCCACCAACTGCACCGGCCAGGCATAAGCCAACGGCCACGCCAACGGTGACACCAGCAACGGTCGCGCCAGAATCAACGCCACATCACTCGGCGGCAACGGCTCGGCTTCGGACTGTTGCAACGCCATTTCGACCCACTCGTAATGCGCCAGCTCCACCATGAACGGAGGCCACACACCTTCGCCCAATGCACTCGGTTCCGAGGCCAGGAACTCGACAAACTCCTGGGCGATTTCGCCGAATTTCGGGGTACGCGCACGACAGTCCCGCAGGAAGATCCGTACCAGCGAACGCCAGCGCTCATCACCAAGAATCTTGATCAGCACCGGAAAGGTCCCGCTGAGCAACAACGACAGGTTGGAAAAAATCAGGTCGCGGTAAACCTGTGCCCGCGCCACATCCATCCCGGCTGGCGGCGCGCAATGGTCCGGGTCACGCAGGTACAGACCCAATGTGTTTTGCTGGTCAAACAGGCCTGGCTTATCCAAGGTTCACCCCCTCGGCCTGCAAGCGACGAATAGTCTGCAATTCAGTCACCAGTTCAGAGAACGCGGGGAAGTTGAAATCCCGCTCCAGCAATGTCGGCTGTGCGCCAAACCGGGCGTAGGCCTGGGCCAGCAACGACCAGACCACCGGTTTCACCGACGCGCCATGGGTGTCGATTTTCAACGTGTCGGACTCATCGAAGTGCCCGGCCACGTGCATCGCCACCACCCGGCCCGAATCGATGCCGGCCAGAAAGGTCTGCGGATCGAAGCCATGGTTGATCGAGTTGACGTAGACATTGTTGACGTCCAGCAACAGGTCGCAATCGGCTTCACGCAACACCGCGTTGGTGAACGTCACTTCGTCCATATCCTGCTGCGGCGCGGCGTAGTAGGAGACGTTTTCCACCGCCAGGCGCCGGCCGAGAATGTCCTGGGCCTGGCGAATTCGCGCGGACACGTGGTGCACCGCTTCTTCGGTAAACGGCAACGGCAACAGGTCGTAAAGGTGACCGTCATCGCTGCAATAACTCAAGTGCTCGCTGTACAGCGGCACGTTGTAGTGATCGAGGAACACCCGCACTTCCTGCAAAAACCCGACGTCCAGCGGTGCCGGCCCACCCAGCGACAGCGACAAGCCGTGGCAAGACAACGGAAAACGCTCGGCCAGGGCCCGCAGCGCATGGCCATGGGCGCCGCCGATGCCGATCCAGTTTTCCGGCGCGACTTCCAGGAAATCGTAATCGCCGGTACGGGCGGCCTGGAGGTCCTTCATTAATCCGCGACGCAAGCCAAGCCCGACGGTCGCTTTCGCTGAGGTGATGGGGGTCTGCATGGTGTCGATCTCAAGGGTTGCCAGTACGGAGTCACAGTTAACCGAAGCGATGTATCGGGGCTGTGTTCCGGTTCGGCAGAACATCGTGGCGGTTGTATCGCCGACGGGCCTGTACACACTCCGGTACAGACCCTTCGGCAGGCGTTACGCCAGGTCGTATTTCTCGCGTACCAGATGGCCGATGCCGATGCGATCGAGCACGTTCATCGGGCACAGGAAGGTCACGCGCACGGTGCCCGGCAGGCGGCTGATGTCGATCGAGCCGGTGATGGTCGCGCGGTTGAGCACTTCGTCATACGGCAAACCGGTGACCGAAGCGGCACGTTTCAAGCCGTTCTCGACGGCGACGTTGAGGTTCTCGCCGCTGCCGATAAAGGTGATCGGCCCGCTCTGCTCGATTTCATGCTGACCCCAGCGCTCGCCCAGTTCGCGGACTTTCTGCCGTTGTCGGGCATTCATGGGCCGGGCCATCGGCGGCAGATCGTCGAGGTTTTGCAGGAGGATCGGCCCGTCCAGGGTCAGGTTCTTCACCACTTGCACCACCACTTCGGTTTCCCCGGAGCAGTCGGTGGCGTGCCCTGCGATCTCGCCGTTGCCTTGCTGGGCATGCATGTCACCCATGTACACACCGGCCCCCGGCACTTTCACCGGGCAGATCAACACGCAGCCTTCGCGGATCGAGTTGGTGTCCATGTGGCCGTCGGTCTTGGCCGCGTGCAGCTCTTCGCGGGTCATGCCGAAACGGTGTGGGGCGTTGATCAGGTATTGGCCGAAATCGGCGCAGTTGTGCGAATCGGGCAAGTCACGGGACGGCGTGGTGCCGATGTTGCCGAGGAACGGGCGCATGTGCGCGGCAACTCCGGGGATGTCGGCACGGGCCAGAGACAGGATCGAATGCTGGGCGGCGAATTCCGGCAGCGCCGACATTTCAGAGGCATTGCCGGCCAGTCGGTTGGCGACGTCCTGGTTGACGGTCAGGCTGACCTGATTCTGTGCATCGAACACGATCACGTAGCCATGGCTGAAGCGAAACGCACTGACCTCGGCGCCGCAGTTGTTACAGCGAATCGACTCCTCGCCAATGCCTTCGACATGACTGGCCGGGTGGTCGGTGCCGCACTTGGAGCAAAATTTGGCGACAAACGGGTCGCCGTTGTAGCGCCCCTCAACAAAGCTCATGACCCCGGACGACGTCGCCAGCGAGGTGACGCGCATGCTCTTGATCTTGATCGCCACGGCGTCGCCGATTTCCGCGCCAGCGATGGCCACCGGTTGCGTCACTTCGTGGCCGCCCTCGAAGGCGGGCGTGATCATCGGGCCCCAGCAACCCGGCGGTGTGCCGGTAATCAGGGTGCCGCCGTCGGCGAGCGGGCCGAGCATCGGCTGGCTGGGGCCAATGAGGCCGTTGGTGTACTGATCGACGCGCAGATGGTTGACGGGAGCGGATTTCAGGTCGGTTTCAGGCACGAGCGTGGTCATTATTGTTCCCTTCACGGAGTCACGAGCAAAGACGGCCGTCTGTTGCGACGACCCTGAAAAGTGCCTCGACAGCCCCGGATTTCGGGCGCTGGGTAGCCTTTACAGTTCATCGCAGGTTTGTATCTGGTCTGTGTTCGGTGGGAGCCGCGAATGAAGTGGAATGTATCGGGACGGCGGCTGGATACAGTGCGATACACGTCGCAAATTCTTGTAGGAGCGAGGCTTGCCCGCGAAGACGGAGTGTCAGGCAATACTTTTGTCGACTGACACGGCGACTTCGCGGGCAAGCCTCGCTCCTACAGGGGATTTGTGTCGGCCAGGGGAATGGCGCTTTCGTCGCTTCAGGCCGCCGCGCACGGGGCTCGGACTAAACTTACTGCACGCGGGACGTGCACAGCGTCCTGTTCATTCCCACGACCACCGCCCAGAGGTGCGCCTCGATAAACAAGGCCTCTGGACCGTGATCCTGCTGAAGGAGCACATGTGATGGACGAGGCCAGACTCAATGACTTCATGGGCAAACTGGTGAACGACATGGGCGGCGCGGCGATGCTTGCCAACGTCATCCTCGGCGAAGAGCTCGGCCTGTACCGGGCCATGGCCGACAGTCAGCCGATCACCCCTGAAGCACTCGCCGACAAAACCGGCTGCAACCCCCGCCTGCTGCGCGAATGGCTCAGCGCCCACGCCGCGTCCGGTTACATGGAACACGAGGGCGGCCAGTTCCGCCTGCCCGAAGAGCAAGCCCTGGCGCTGGCGATCGAAGATTCGCCGGTCTATATCGCCGGCGGTATCGGGGTGGTCGCGTCGTTTTTCCATGACAAGGACAAACTGGTCAACGCCATGCGCGGCAACGGCGCCCTGGCCTGGGGCGATCACCATCCGTGCATGTTCAGCGGCACGGAGCGGTTCTTCCGCCCCGGGTACAAAGCGCACCTGATCGCCGAGTGGCTGCCGGCCCTGGAAGGCGTGGTCGCCAAATTACAGGCGGGCGCCAAAGTCGCCGACATCGGCTGCGGACACGGCGCCTCCACGGTGATCATGGCCCAGGCGTTCCCGGACTCGCGGTTCGTCGGCTTCGACTACCACGCACCGTCCGTCACCGTCGCGACCCAGCGCGCCGAAGAAGGTGGCGTGTCCGGGCGTGCGCGGTTCTTTCAGGGCACGGCGAAAAGCTTCCCCGGCGACGACTATGACCTGATCTGCTATTTCGACTGCCTGCACGACATGGGCGACCCGGTGGGCGCGGCGAAACACGCCTATGACGCTCTGAAACCAGACGGCACGGTGCTGCTGGTGGAACCGTTCGCCAACGATTCGCTGGACGACAACGTCACCCCGGTTGGCCGGCTGTTCTACGCCGCCTCGACCTTCATTTGCACGCCGAACTCGCTGTCCCAGGAAGTCGGCCTTGGGCTCGGCGCTCAGGCGGGTGAAGCGCGGTTGCGCAAGGTCTTCACCGAAGCGGGGTTCAAGACTTTCCGGCGGGCCACGGAAACGCCGTTCAACCTGATTCTGGAGGCGCGAAAATAACCACGCCGCTCACGGGCTCGCATTCGGCAGGTTGGCAAGTGCTACGCTGCAAACACTCAAGATACCCGGAGTGTTGAACATGCTTGACCGCCGCATCCGCGAACAACTCGACCGGCTCCAGCAGCTGATGGCCGAGCAGCCGTTCATGGTCCTGACCGGCGCCGGCATCAGCACCCCGTCGGGCATTCCAGACTACCGCGACAACCAGGGCGTTCGGCGTGGCCGGCAACCGATGATGTATCAGGAGTTCCTGTCGGCCCCGGAATCACGGCGCCGCTATTGGGCGCGGGCGATGCTCGGCTGGCCGCGCGTGCGCCAGGCTCAACCGAACGTGGCCCACGAAGCCCTGGCCAGTCTGCAAAGCAGCCGGCAGATCAGCGGGCTGATCACTCAGAACGTCGACACCTTGCACGATCAGGCCGGCAGCCATGATGTGATCGAACTTCACGGCAGCTTGAACCGGGTGCTGTGCCTGGACTGCGGACAGCGCAGCGAGCGGGATTCGATCCAGCACCTGATGGAGGCGCAGAATCCCTATCTGGCCGGGGTCGATGCGGTGCAGGCGCCGGACGGCGACACGTTGCTGGATCCGGCGTTCGAGGCGCGGTTCCAGGTGCCGCACTGCCCGCATTGCGCGGGTGAGCGGATGAAGCCGGACGTGGTGTTTTTTGGCGAGAACGTCGCGCAGGTGACGGCGGCCAAGGCCATGGCAGCGGTGGAACAGGCGGCGGGATTGTTGGTGGTGGGCTCTTCGTTGATGGCGTATTCGGCGTTTCGCTTGTGCCGGGTGGTGGCGGATCAAGGCAAGCCGTTGATGGCGGTCAATCTGGGCAAGACCCGGGCAGATGACCTCCTGGATATGAAGATTGAGGCCTCGTGCGAACAGCTGTTGCCCTTGCTGGCACAGCACCTCTCCCCCTCATCACCCTAAACCCCTGTAGGAGCGAAGCTTGCTCGCGAAGGCGTCGTGTCAGTCGACTTCAATGTTGAAGGTGCCTTTTCGCGGGCAAGCCTCGCTCCTACAGGGGATTGTGATCAGGGCATGGACACTCGCTCACCCAGATTCTCGGCTTTGAGGATATCGAACAACGCCTGCGCCGCCGCCGACAGTTCCACTCCTGGCTTGGTCAGCACCCCGATCGCCCGCTCCACCACCGGGTCGCGCAAGGTAATGCACCGTGCGCCCAACTCGCGCATCTGCCCGGCGCACAGGGCTGGCACGGCGCTGACGCCCAATCCGCTGGCCACCATCCTTCCGACTGTCGCCAACTGATGGCTTTCAAACTCCACCGGCAATTTCATCCCCCGGGCCTGCAAGTGTTCTTCCAGCATCACCCGTACCGTCGACGGACGCTGCAAGGTAATGAACGGTTCCTTGAGCAACGTCTGCCAATCAATGTCGTGCCGTTGCGCCAAGGGAGAGTCGTCCGGTACCACGGCAACGAAACGGTCCATATACAACGGCGTGAATGCCAGCGATGAACTCTGCGACGGCTCAAACGCCACCCCCAGCTCCACCTGCCGGTCGCGCACCATTTCCAGCACTTGCTCGTTGATCACGTCGTTCACCGTGACGTTGACCTTGGGATAACGGGCGCGAAAAGTCTTGAGGATCGGCGGCAGCAGATTGCCGGCAAACGACGGCATTGCCGCCAGGGTCACGCGCCCGCGCTGGAGGGTGAAACGCTGGCGCAGTTCATCCTCGGCGTTGTCCCAATCCGCAATCAACCGGCGAGCGAGGGGCACCAGGGATTCGCCTTCCGCCGTCAACGCCACATTCCGTGTGTTGCGGGTGAATAGCCGGCCGCCCAGCCCCTCCTCCAGGGCTTTGATGGTCAGGCTCAAGGCCGATTGCGACAGGTGCAACCGCTCGCAGGCCACGGCGAAACTCAGGCTCTGGGCCACGGCCAGGAATGCGCGGATCTGCTTGACTGTCATGGGCGCGGGCTCCAACGTATTAAAGATAAGTGATTGGTGAGTTTTATCTATCAATCAACCTTAAAAATCAACTTAACAAATAAATCATCCAGCGAGACACTCCTACCCATACGGCTAGCCAGCCGCCCACAAAGAATAAAAGAGGTGCATATGGCAGGTTTCGACAAGCGCGTGAGTTCCTATGAGGAAGCTCTGGCAGGTCTTGAAGACGGCATGACCGTGATCGCCGGCGGCTTCGGCCTGTGCGGGATCCCGGAAAACCTGATCGCCGAGATCAAGCGCAAGGGCACCCGTGACCTCACCGTGGTTTCCAACAATTGCGGCGTCGACGGTTTCGGCCTCGGCGTGTTGCTGGAAGACCGGCAGATTCGCAAAGTGGTGGCCTCCTACGTCGGTGAGAACAAACTGTTCGAAGACCAACTGCTCAAAGGCGAAATCGAAGTCGTCCTGACCCCGCAAGGCACCCTCGCCGAAAAAATGCGCGCTGGCGGTGCCGGCATCCCCGCTTTCTTCACCGCCACCGGCGTTGGCACTCCGGTTGCCGATGGCAAGGAAGTGCGCGAATTCCATGGCCGCAAGTACCTGATGGAAGAATCCATCACCGGTGATTTCGCCATCGTCAAAGGCTGGAAAGCCGACCACTTCGGCAACGTGATCTATCGCCACACCGCCCAGAACTTCAACCCGCTGGCCGCCACTGCCGGCAAGATCACCGTGGTCGAAGTCGAAGAAATCGTCGAACCCGGCGAGCTGGAACCGTCGCAGATCCACACCCCTGGCATCTACGTCGACCGAGTCATTTGCGGCACGTTCGAGAAGCGCATCGAACAGCGCACCGTGCGTAAGTGATCCCCAGCCCCCGGACCTGAAGGAAAAATAACAATGGCACTTTCCCGCGAACAAATGGCTCAACGCGTCGCCCGCGAAATGCAGGACGGCTTTTACGTGAACCTGGGCATCGGCATTCCGACCCTCGTTGCCAACTACATCCCTGAAGGCATGGAAGTCATGCTGCAGTCGGAAAACGGCCTGCTCGGCATGGGCCCCTTTCCTACTGAAGAAACCATCGATGCCGACATGATCAACGCCGGCAAACAAACGGTGACCGCGCGTATCGGCGCGTCGATCTTTTCCTCGGCCGAGTCCTTCGCGATGATTCGCGGGGGTCATGTCGACCTGACCGTGCTGGGCGCCTTTGAAGTCGACGTGCAAGGCAACATCGCCTCGTGGATGATCCCCGGCAAACTGGTCAAGGGCATGGGCGGCGCCATGGACCTGGTGGCCGGCGCGGACAACATCATCGTCATCATGACCCACGCGTCCAAGGACGGTGAGTCCAAGCTTCTGTCCAAATGCAGCCTGCCGCTGACCGGCGCCGGGTGCATCAAGCGTGTGCTGACCGACCTGGCTTACCTTGAAATCGAAAATGGCGCGTTCATTCTCAAAGAACGTGCGCCGGGCGTCAGCGTCGAAGAGATTGTCGCCAAGACCGCCGGTAAACTGATCGTGCCGGATCACGTTCCGGAAATGCAGTTCGCTGCCCAGTGAGGAATTCTTCCATGCAAGACGTCGTTATTGTTGCCGCCACCCGAACCGCCATCGGCAGTTTCCAGGGCTCGCTGGCCAATGTGTCCGCCGTTGACCTCGGTGCCGCGGTGATCCGTCAGCTGCTGGCGCAAACCGGCCTGGACGTTGCTGAAGTCGATGAAGTGATCATGGGCCAGGTGTTGACCGCCGGTGCCGGGCAGAACCCGGCGCGCCAGTCCGCGATCAAGGCCGGCCTGCCGTTTACCGTGCCGGCGATGACCCTGAACAAGGTCTGCGGCTCGGGTTTGAAAGCCTTGCACCTGGCCACTCAGGCGATCCGCTGCGGCGACGCCGAGGTGATCATTGCCGGCGGCCAGGAAAACATGAGCCTGTCCAACTACGTCATGCCCGGAGCCCGCACTGGCCTGCGCATGGGGCACGCGCAAATCGTCGACACCATGATCAGCGACGGCCTGTGGGATGCGTTCAACGATTACCACATGGGCATCACCGCCGAGAACCTGGCGGACAAGTACAACCTGACCCGCGAGCAACAGGACGCCTTCGCCGCGGCCTCGCAGCAGAAAGCCACAGCTGCCATCGAAGCCGGGCGTTTTGTCGATGAGATCACACCGATCCTGATCCCGCAGCGCAAGGGCGATCCGCTGTCCTTTGCCACCGATGAACAACCGCGTGCCGGCACCACCGCTGAAGCGCTGGGCAAACTGAAACCGGCCTTCAAGAAGGACGGTTCGGTGACTGCCGGTAACGCCTCGTCCCTGAACGACGGTGCCGCCGCCGTGATCCTGATGAGCGCCGACAAAGCCAAGGCCCTGGGTCTTCCAGTGCTGGCGAAAATCGCCGCTTACGCCAACGCGGGCGTCGACCCGGCAATCATGGGCATCGGCCCGGTCTCGGCCACGCGCCGTTGCCTGAGCAAGGCTGGCTGGTCCATCGACCAATTGGACCTGGTCGAGGCCAACGAAGCCTTCGCCGCGCAATCCCTGGCGGTGGCCAAGGATCTGGAATGGGACTTGAACAAGGTCAACGTCAACGGCGGCGCCATCGCCCTCGGTCACCCGATCGGTGCGTCGGGCTGCCGGGTGCTGGTGACCCTGCTGCACGAAATGATCAAGCGCGACGCCAAGAAAGGCCTCGCCACCTTGTGCATTGGTGGTGGTCAGGGCGTGGCTTTGGCGATCGAACGGGCGTAAAGCGTTCAACAGACTGCGCGGGGACCCACGAAGAACCGCGCAGTCTGGTAACACCCCCGGTGTTCCTGCGTTGCAGGCTTTTGTGGCGAGGGAGCTTGCTCCCGCTGGGTTGCGAAGCAGCCCCAAAATCCCGGCAATTGTCGAAGATTTTGCGAGCGCTTCGCGCTCGATCGGGAGCAAGCTACCTCGCCACAGTCAGTATCTGTCTGGGCTGACAGTCATCAGAAGCACCGGGTTCTTTTTTGCCCCAGCCTTCAGGCAAATCTCACCAGGTTCAGCGTGGGCAACGGGCCGCCCGGAAAACCGCGTTATCGTTCATCGCGAGCAGGCTCGCTCCCACAGGGTTTTGTGTTCACCTCAGATCCACTGTGGGAGCGAGCCTGCTCGCGATGAGGCCGGCCCAGTCACCCCAAAAATTGCAAGATCAACCAGCTATTCGCCCCACTGATCACCCCAAACAACCCCCACGCCAACACCCGCGTCGGCCAGCGATTCACAAACGGTCCCATCAATTTGTGATCGTTGGTCATGCGAATCAGCGGGTACAACGCAAACGGCAACTGCAGACTCAACACCACCTGACTCAACACCAGCAACTTGCCGATCGCATTGTCACCCATCAGCCAGACGCCGATGAACGCCGGGATCAACGCCAGCCCCCGGGTAATCAGCCGTCGTTGCCAGCACGGGATCCGCAGGTTCAGATAACCCTCCATGATCACCTGCCCCGCGATGGTCCCGGTAAACGTCGAACTCTGCCCGGACGCCAGCAAGGCCACCCCGAACAACACACTGGCCAAGGCGCCGCCCACCAGCGGGTCGAGCAAGTGATAGGCGTCCTGGATGTCCACCACATCGGTATGCCCGCTCTGATGAAAGGCCGCCGCGGCGAGGATCAGGATCGCCGCATTGACCAGCAGCGCCAACGCCAGAGAGCCAATGGTATCGATCCGCGCCAGTTTGACCGCGTCCCGCTTGCTGGCCAGGTCCTTGCCGATCATTCGGGTCTGTACGATCGAGGTGTGCAGGTACAAGTTATGCGGCATCACCGTGGCCCCGAGGATGCCAATGGCCAGGTACAGCGGCGCGGCATCGCCAATGGCTGAAAGGGACGGCGTAAACCCACGGGCGACGTCCGGCCAGTACGGCTTGATCAGCAGCAACTCGACGAAGAAGCACACGCCGATGGTGCTCACCAGCACCAGCATGATCGCTTCCAGGCGGCGGAAACCACGGTTTTGCAGGGCCAGCACCAGCAGCGTGTCAAACGCGGTCAGCGCGATGCCGACAGTCAGCGAACAACCCAGGAGCAAGTGGAAGGCCAGCGCGCAACCGAGCACTTCCGCCAGATCGGTGGCGATGATCGAGATTTCCGCCAGCACCCATTGAGTCCGCGCGGTCCGTGTGCTGTAGCGCTCCCGGGACAGCTGCGCCAGATCGCGGCCGGTGGCGATGCCCAGGCGCGAACACAGACACTGCACCACCATCCCCGCCAGACTCGCCAGCAGCACCACGAACAACAGACTGTAACCAAAACGCGAACCGGCCTCGATGGCGGTCGCCCAGTTGCCCGGGTCCATGTAGCCGATGGACACCAGCAAGCCAGGACCGGCAAAGCGCAGCATGCGTTTGAAAAATGAAGCGTTGGGATCAACTGCAACGCTGCCCGCCACTTCCGGCGGGCAAAATGGCGCAGTGCCAACCTTGGGCAAACTGAATTTCACGGACACATCCGTCGACAGGTGGAAAAGCGCAGCTTAGACGTTTCAGCCCCTGCGCCCAAGGGGCAAATGCCCGGGTATCAGGCGCCGTGGCGGCGGAAGAACAAGGTCACCTGGCCCAATTCAACACCAAACTTGGTCATGGCGGAGCGATTGGCCATGGTGTTTTCGTCCAGCAAGTACATCCAGTCGTCGAAATGCACCTGGTAGACCTTGTCGTCCACCGGCAGGCTCAGTTCATAGCGCCAGTGCAGCGCGTTGCCGGCGACCTCACCGCGAGACTCGCCGACCACATCGCCGGCCGTACCGCGCCAACGGCCAGGGCCGTCCGGGTACAACGTCCAGACACGGGTCTGCTTCGTGCCGTCGCTGTAGGTAAAGGCTTCATGCATGATCAGGTTCTGACCGTCCATTCGGCTGTTGATCAGCACATGAAAGCGTTTGACCACCTCGCCCGAGCGCTTCTGGAACATTCCCCAGCCATCCACTCGGCCGACGAAGAACCCGGGTAGATCGAGCTTGGGGTTTTGCTCGCTGTAATGCTGCACATCGACGCTGCAACCCGCCAGGCAGACGCACAACACCAGCAGCAGATTTTTCAACATGTCATGCACCTCAAGGCTTGGCGCTGCCCAGCAACTGCTGGCGCAACTCCGGATTACGTGTACGTGGGTCGAGCCAGATATCGAAAAAGGCCCGGGCGAATTGCGGGTCTTTCACTTCGTGTTGCGGCTGCTGGCCGACAAAGAACCGCGCGCCCTGCCCCGGCAAATAAACGCCGGTAATGCGCATGCCGGCTTTTACGTCGACGAACGACTGTTGCATCTGCACCTTCCAGCGCTCGAGTTGCTCGGTGCTGACCGAGGCGCCGGACAACCGCTTGATTTCATCGACACTGGCCTGCACCAAATCATCGCGGGAAATGCTGCGCTGATAGATCAGCTCCAGGGCAAACGGCTGGTCTGGCGCCAAAGGCCGGGCCGCACTCCAGAGCCGAGCGTTGTAGACATCGAATCCGAACACCCGAAACTCGCCGGCGCCGATGATCTGCGCGCCGGGCAATGCCTCCTGCCAATTGGCCAAGGCCTGGGTGCATGACAATCCCAGCAACAACACACCGTGATACAGGCGCAACCGGAGTCTGTTCATCGCGTTTTTCTCACCATGGGCATCTGTTAAAAACCTATACGCAAAGCTACGTTTTGTACAATTATTTGAGTTGCAAGTTTTGTATACAAAACCCCCTCATTCCTAGAGCAATCCTGCGTCCGCAGTGCTAACGTTGGCGCCTCACTCAGGTCGGAGACGTGTGCGTGCTGATGCTCAAGCTGCTGGTGATTCCAGGCTTCCTCTTGTTGATTTCCCTGGCAGGCAAACGCTGGGGCCCCAGCGTGGCCGGTTGGCTGTCGGGATTGCCGGTGGTGGTCGGGCCGATTCTGTTCTTCCTTGCCATCGAACAAGGCCAGGTGTTCGCCGCTCAATCAGCGACGGCGGCGTTGTCGGCGATGTCCGCGATGATTGCCTTCTGCGTGACCTACGCCCAGGTCGCTCAACGGGCAGGATGGCCATGGGCGTTGACCATTTCACTGCTGGTCTGGTCCGCCGTGGCCGTGGTGCTCTCGCTGATACCCCCCTCGCTGATGTTCTCGGTGATCGCGGCCGCCACCGCGCTGCTGGCGGCGCCGTACCTGTTTCCCAGTGTGCAACCCATCGTTACAGGCCCGGCGCCGAAGTCCGACAGACTGCTGCTGCGCATGATGGCCGGCGCCCTGCTCACCCTCGCCGTGACCTTACTCGCCAGCACCGTCGGCGAAGGCTGGAGCGGTTTGCTCGCGGTGTTCCCGGTACTCGGCAGCGTGATGGCGGTGTTTTCCCAGCAAACCCGCGGCCCGGCGTTTACGGCAGCATTGCTGCGGGCGACGGCGACCGGCATGTATTCGTTCGCGGCGTTTTGCCTGGTGTTGGCGCTGGCGTTGCCCGACATGGGCATGAGCGCCTTTGCCCTCGGTGTTGTGGTGTCCGTGGGGATGTTGGGCATAACCAGGCGCTTGCTGGCGCGACCGATCAACTCGACGACCGAGACTGGACGATCAGCGATCAAACGCTAAGCTCCTTCACATCCAGAGGGCCAGGATGTCGCCCGCTACGTGCTGAAGGAACAGACATGAGTCTCGCATCGTCCCTCGTCCGTCCCCCCCACTCAGCCACCGCCGTTGGCGTGATCGCGATAGTTCTCTGGTCCTGCCTCGCGCTGTTGACCACCCTCACCGAAGGCATTCCGCCCTTTGAACTGCTGACACTGAGCTTCGGCATAGCGTTTGTGGCGAGCCTGGTGATTCTGGGTCGACGCGGGCTCGCCGGCTTCAGTAGCTGGCGACAGCCCTGGGCGGTATGGGTGACCGGGTTCGTGGGCATTTTCGTTTATCACGCGCTGTATTTTTTCGCGCTCAAAGTAGCCCCGGCGGCCGAAGCCAGTCTGATCAACTACCTGTGGCCGCTGTTGCTGGTGCTGCTCTCGGCGTTCTCGGCCGGGGAAAAGCTGCACAAGCGGCAAATGCTCGGCGCGCTGCTGGGGCTGGCCGGCACCGCGTTCATCATGCAACAACACGGCCCGGAGGCTGGCGCATCGATGCCCATCGCCGGTTATCTCGCGGCCTTCGGCTGTGCGGTGATCTGGGCCGGTTACTCGGTGATCAACCGACGGTTCAACAACGTGCCCAGCAGCATCATCGGCGGGATCTGCGGTATGTCGGCCGCGTCTGGTCTGATTTGCCATCTGGCCTTCGAAACCACGGTACTGCCTGATCCCGGCCAATGGACCGCGATTGTGGTGCTTGGCCTCGGGCCGGTCGGGCTGGCATTTCTTGCCTGGGACCACGCCACCAAACACGGCAGTCTGGCGACGCTGGGGGCGCTTTCCTATCTGGCACCGTTGATATCGACGTTATTGCTGCTTGCCGTGGGACGCAGCCAGGCCGGTCCGATCCTGATCGTGCCTGCCGTGTTGATCATCGCGGGGGCGGTGATCGCCACGTCGAGCGCAAGCGATAGAGCGCCCGCAACACGTTCAATTGTTCCGAACGAGTAAAGCTGCCTAACCCGATGAACGTTGCCCTGCTACTCGTCTGGCTACGCGCATTACATCCTCGGGGAGAACGGCCTGGCGGCCGACCCGAACGTCAAGCGTCTGTTCGATGAAATCAGCGCCCGCCCGGGCGCCCAGCGTGCGCAGGGTCTCAGGGAGAAATGGGTGCTCAAGGCCGAGTTCAACGAAGAAACCCGTCATAACCTGTTAGCGCAAAATCAGGCCTGAGACTGTGGTGAGGATGGTTTTCGGCAGCTGCTACAAATCGTGTTCCATGGGATGATTGCGGCGAATGCGCGATCATCCCTGGAGTTTCCGAATGTCATTGTTGAGTAAAAAAGCCGTTGTCCTGTTACTGACGGCGGCCGCCAGCCTGGGGGCGTTGAATGCCTCTGCCGCCAAGGCCACCGCCAGCGATAAAGCGCCAGCGCAAGTGGTCTCGATGCTCGGCGGCAAGTTCAAGTTCACCCTGCCCAAGGGCTTCATCGCCAACCCGCTCCCGGCCGGCGACGCGGCTACCGGTACAGCCGGGGCAACGGGCACCATGTACACCAACCAGACCACCAAAACCGTCGTAATCGCCGCTGAAAACACCATCCCCGGTGGCGCCAACGTCAAGGATAACGACGGTCCGTTCCTCGACTCCGCAGCGGCCGACTTCGCCTCAGAACAAGCCAAGGCGCTGCCGGACTTCACCAAACTCAGCGAAAAAAGCCTGACGCAGAAAGGCACCGGTCTGGGCTTGCGGCAGATCGACAGCACCGCCACCCAGGGCGGCGGCAAAACCCTCGACACCACAGTGATGGCCGCGTCCAACACGCGCATGGCGATCGTTCAGGTGATTTCCCGCCTCAGCGACAACGGCGGCCACGAGACGCTGGTCAAGCAGATCGTCAGCGGCAAATAAGCTTCAGGGGTTGAGGCGCTGCAACCAGGCGCTCAAATCCTGCATTTCGGTGGCACTGATGCTGTGACCGACACCGGGGTAGGCATGAAACTCAGGCTTGAGAGACAGGCTCTGTAACAGGTTGTTGGCCTCGGTGCCGTCGATGTACGGCAAGCGTTTGTCTGCCGTGCCATGACCGATGAAGATCGCCAGCTTCTGGCGTTTTTCATCCGGTTTGAGTTCGGATTTCAGCACCGGCAGAATCCGCCCGCTCAGCGCCGCAATCCCGCCGACGGCTTCGGGATGACGCAGCGCCACCTCGTAGGACATGATCGCGCCCTGGCTGAAACCCACAAGGAATACCTTGTCGGGTTCGGTGTGATACTTCTTCGCCGCCTGTGCAATGAAGTCCAGCAGCACCTGGCCGCTGGCCTTCAGATCATCGGTCTCACCGTTGTAGGCAGCGTTGCCCTTCTCGCGAAACCACTTGTAACTGCCCTCCTCCATCACCATCGGTGCCCGCACTGACAGGAAGGTGTATTGCGCAGGCAATTGATCCTTGATATCGAACAGGTCCTGCTCGTTACTGCCGTAACCGTGGAGGAAAATCACCAGGGGCTGGTGGCGGGACTCGGGATGCGCCTGCTCAAGATATTTGAGCGGCAGATCAGTGTGCAGCGGGGGTTCAGCGTGGACGGTGGCCGAGGCCAGCAGCGTCAGCAGAGCGAGAAACTTCAACATAAACCTTCCTTCACAAGTGCAGGATTCGGGGGGAGCCTAACACTGTGCGCACAGCAAGGGGATTTGTGGCGCTGTTGATGCCGTCTTCGCGAGCAGGCTCGCTCCCACAGTGGATGTGTGTCGCACATCAAACCTGTGGGAGCGAGCCTGCTCGCGAAGAGGCCTTTGGCAATGGCGACAACCCTCAGTCGTTAACCAGTTTCCCCACCCGAATCACCTCACGCCCCGCCACCTTCGCCTGCCACGTCCCCGGCTGCGTATACCGCCCGCGATCAATCGCAAACAACACACCGCTGGTCCCGGCGCGCACGGTTGTCACGCGGTCGCTCAGCGGATCAACCACCTCAAACAGCGCATCGCCCTTCTCCACCCACTCACCCGAATCACGCAGAAAACTGACCACCCCGTGATGCGGTGCAAACAGGTATTCGGTGCCCTCGAACGGCATGCCTTCACAGCACTCGCTGGGTGCCGCAGGCCAGGTGCCCGTGATGAAACCCTGCTCGGCGAGGAACCCCAGAATCGCCTCGCAATTGGCCTGGGCCTGATCGACTCGCGTATCGCCCATGCTGCCCAGTTCCAGCGTCGTCGCCAGATTGGCCGGGGGAATCGCCGCCTCGGGGAAGGCCCGCGCCAGGCGCAGCCACGGCGACGAACAGGACTCATCGAATGAACTGCCGCCGGAGTCTTCACAGAGCAACGCCACCCCGGCCTTAAGACGCGCGGCCAGGGATTGCCACTGCGGCCAGTGTTGTGGCAACGCATACAAATGAATGGCCGCATCGAAATCGCAATGCAGGTCCAGCGTGATGTCAGCCTCGCAGGCGTGCCGCAGCAGCAGGCGGTGCATGGCTTCCAGCTGCGAAGCCGGTGCCGGCAAGTCGTCGAGGACTTGGCCCATGGTCCGGCGAATCAGCGCGATGTTGGCCTGCGCATCTTGACCCAGCTGGTCGCCAATCAATGCGGCCACCGGGGTACTGAGTTCAACGAAGGCGCGGTTGAAGTTCTTGCCGCTGCCCAGCTCGAAGCGCCCCATATGGCTGCCTTGCAGGTGCTGGTCAAGACCGATCGGATTGGCCACCGGCACCAGCTCGATCACGCCCTGCAACTGGCCCCGGGTTTCGAGTTCCGCCAGGCGTTTCTTCAGCTCCCAGGCTGTGCGCATGCCGGGCAACTCGTCAGCGTGCAGGCTGGCCTGGATGTAAACCTTGCGAGGACCCGCGCCGTAACGAAACACGCTGAGGGTGCGTTCGGTGCCCAGGTGGCTCCAGGGCAGAGGATGGTCGATGCGTTGCATGGTCACTCCTGAATGGCTGAACGGCGAAAATCACCTGTGGGAGCGAGCCTGCTCGCGAAAGCGGTGTGTCAGTCAACATAAATGCAGCTGACCTACCGATTTCGCGAGCAGGCTCGCTCCCACAAGGGATTTCATTTCAACACAGAGAGGGCATAAAAAATGGCAACCGCGTCAACGGTTGCCACTTTTTTGAACGGCGTGATTACTGGCCGTAAACGTCAAAGTCGAAGTACTTGTCTTGCACTTGCTTGTACTTGCCGTTGGCGCGGATTTCGGTGATGGCGGTGTTGAATTTGTCGGCCAGCGCAGTATCGCCCTTGCGCACAGCGATACCGGCGCCGCCGCCGAAGTACTTGGCGTCTTCGTAGGTCGGGCCGACGAACGCGAAGCCTTTACCGGCGTCGGTTTTCAGGAAACCGTCGTCCAGGTTGACCGAGTCGGCCAGCAGCGCGTCTACGCGACCGGACACCATGTCCAGGTTGGCTTCCTGCTGGGAGCCGTAGCGAACCAGGTTGATACCGGCCGGAACCAGCACTTCGGTGGCGAAGCGGTCGTGGGTACTGGCGCGCAGCACACCCACTTTCTTGCCCTTGAGTTCGGTCAGCGGGTCCTTGATGTCGGTGCCTGCCTTCATCACGAAACGAGCCGGGGTGTGGTAGTACTTGATGGTGAAATCGACGTTCTTCTTACGATCGTCAGTGATGGTCATGGACGACAGGATCGCGTCGATTTTCTTCACTTTCAGTGCCGGGATCAGGCCATCGAATTCTTGCTCGACCCAGGTGCACTTCACTTTCATCTGCTCGCACAGCGCGTCGCCGATATCGACGTCGAAACCGGTGAGTTTACCGTCAGGGGTTTTCATCGAGAATGGCGGGTAACCGGCTTCGATACCGATGCGGATCGGCTTGGCGTCATCGGCCACGGCGGTCAGGGACAACATCGACAGTGCCAAGGCACCAAACATCACTAGCTTCTTCATTTATAACTCCTGTGTGCGGAGGCTTTTATTGGCAGCTTTCGAATGACTTTCGGTCGGTGAAGATCGAAGTGGCCGGCAGTCTAGAATGGCTTCTAATGGGCAAATTGTTTTTAAGCGACAAATACTTATAGAAACGTGGCTGCTCCATTCAAAGCCCTTGAAGCGTGCGCCAAGGCGGTGCAAGGACTGTAGGACAAGCCCTTTTTTCAGACAAAACCTACACGCAAAAACTACAGAGAGTACCGATGCCCACCTTGAATCTGATCCAGCACCACCCCGCCGAAGGTCCAGGCGCCATTGCCAATTGGGCAGCGTCCAGAGGGGTGACGCTGAACATCTTACGCGCCGACCTCGGCCAGTTACCGCCGGTTAGCGCGGCGCCCGTGATCGTGCTGGGCGGACCTTATGAATCCAACGCCGGGCCGGCGTGGCTGGAAGCAGAACGGCAGTGGCTGGCGGCAAGCCTGGATCAGGGCGCGGCGGTGTTTGCGATTTGTCTGGGGGCGCAGTTGCTGGCGCTGAGTCTGGGAGGAAACGTGCGGCGGATGGATCGGTCCGAAACCGGCTGGACCACCGTGACGTTCGTCGATGGCCGGACGCTGAAGGTGCTGGAGTGGCACGAAGACGCAATCGACTTGCCGCCTGATGCGCAAGTGCTGGCCAGCAGCGATCAATGTGAACAGCAGATGTATCGCGGGGGGCCGACGCGGGTGGGCTTGCAGTTTCATCCAGAGTGGAATGCGGAGTCGGTGGCGATGCTCAATGCGCACTTTGGAGAGGAGTCGCCGTTGCCTCGGGGGGCAACAGGACAGCGCCGCCCATGCAGCCGTGTTCGAATGGTTGCAGGCAACGCTGGATGGCTGGTGGGCAGCGTGCTCAAGCAGTCGCTGAACTAAGGATCGACGGGCTCCTGTGGCCAGTGAGCCTTTGTGGCAACGGAGCTTTTGTGGCGAGGGAGCTTGCTCCCGCTGGAGTGCGAAGCGCTCCCAAAAATCTTCGACAATTGCCAAGATTGCGGGGCTGCTGCGCCACCCAGCGGGGGCAAGCTCCCTCGCCACGATGGTTCAGCGGTGTCTGAATATCAGCATTCGCAACCGATAGCGGTGGTGGCAGGCCGCTGCACCGCAACACTCAGTTCCAACCCCTCATCCAGCCACCCGGTCACGCCGCCGATCATCTCCTTGACCGGGTAACCCAGCGCCGCCAGCTTCACCGCCGCCTTGTGCACACCGTTACAGTGCGGCCCGGCGCAATAGACCACAAACAAGGTGGACGTCGGGTAACCCGCCAGGCTCTCGGCGGTGAGCAGGCGTCCCGGAATGTTGATCGCGCCGGGCACATGCCCGCGTTCGAACGCCAACGGTCCGCGAACGTCCACCAGGACAAAATCCACATCGCCGGACTGCTGGCTGCCGTACACGTCGGAACAATCGGTTTCAAAGGTCAGACGGTTGCTGAAGTGCATCAGGGCAATGGCCGAAGGGGCTGCGGGAATGGCGCGGACCTGGCTGGTCATGGGCTGTACTCCAAAGTCTTGAGTGGGTATGAGAAGACTTTATCCGCCCGACGCTTGCGGCTACAGTGGCGCACAAGACACTTACCGGGAACTTTCCGCCAAATGCAACCGAACCCTGGATTGGTCGCGATTCTGGTCTACGACGGCCTCTGTACGTTCGAATTCGGCATCGCCGTGGAGATCTTCGGCCTGGCGCGGCCGGAGTTCGACTTCCCTTGGTATGAGCATCGTATCGTCGCCGTGGATCAGGGCCCGATGCGCGCCATGGGCGGGATTCAGGTGCTGGCCGATGGCGGCATGGAACTGCTCGAAGAGGCCCGCACGATCATCATTCCCGGCTGGCGCGATCGCAACGCGCCGGTACCGGAACACGTGCTCGCCGCCCTGCGCCAGGCGCATGCGCGGGGAGCGCGGTTGCTGTCGATCTGCTCCGGTGTGTTTGTGCTGGCGGCGACCGGCCTGCTGGACGGGCACGGCGCCACCACCCATTGGCGCTATGCCGCTGAGTTGGCCGAACGTTTTCCGAACATTCGGGTGGACCCGGATGTGCTCTATGTCGATTCCGGTCAATTGATCACCTCGGCGGGCAGCGCGGCGGGGATCGATGCGTGCCTGCACCTGGTGACGCGGGACTTAGGCACGCAGGTGGCCAACTCCGTGGCGCGGCGCCTGGTGATGTCGCCGCAACGCACCGGCGGTCAGGCGCAGTTTATTCCTACGCCCGTCAGCCCGACGCCGCGCAGCGATTTGTCCCGTGTCATGCAGTGGGCCCGGGAACGCTTGCACGAACCGCTGGAGGTTCGCGAACTGGCGAGCGAGGCGGCCATGAGTGAACGCACGTTCCTGCGTCGGTTTACCGAGGCCACCGGCATGCCGCCCAAGGCGTGGTTGCAGCATGAGCGGCTGGCGCGGGCGAAGGAGTTGCTGGAGAGCACCGGGCAAAACACCGACCAGATTGCCGCGCAGTGTGGGTATCGCTCGGTGGAAAGCTTTCGCGTGGCGTTTCGTGGGGTGGTGGGCGTGCCGCCGTCAGTGTATCGGGAGCGGTTTGGGCGTGGGGTCAAAGCCATTATTTGAGGTGCGGTTGAGGGCCTCTTCGCGGGCAAGCCTCGCTCCTACAGGTATTGCGTCGCCTTTGTAGGAGCGAGGCTTGCCCGCGAAGACATCAGCTCAGGCACCGTTTACCTCAAGGCTTGCGCAACAGGTAAGTATCCATAATCCACCCATTCGCCACCCGCGCCGCCTTGCGCACCCGCTCAATCTCCGGCGCCACGTCCTTGAGCTTGCCGCTGATCAGGATTTCATCCGGCGTCCCCAGATACGCGCCCCAGTAAATCTCCGTCTCCTGATCCGCCACTTGATGGTAGGAATCCTCGGCATCGAGCATCACCACGAGGCTGTCGGCATCGCTCACTTGCCCCGCTGCCAGCCGTCGGCCGGTGGTGATTTCAATTGAGCGGCCGATGCGATTCAGCGGTACCTTGTGCTGCGCCGCCAGCGCCTGAACGCTGGTGATTCCGGGGATCACGTCATACTCGAACGCACAACGGCCCGAGGCCAGGATCGCCTGCAAAATCCGCAGGGTGCTGTCGTACAACGCCGGATCGCCCCACACCAGAAAACCGCCGCACTGGCCGTCGGACAGTTCCTCATTGATCAGCCGCTCGAAGGTCTGCTGCTTGGCAAGGTTCAGATCGTCGACACTGGTCTTGTAGTCCACCTCCCCGCGCTCGCGTTCCGGGCTATGGGCTTGGACGAAGCGGTAGTCGTGACCGGTGATGTAGCGCTCGCAGATCTCACGGCGCAGGTCGATCAATTTGTCCTTGCTCTGGCCCTTGTCCATCAGGAAAAACACGTCGACGAGGTTCAGCGCCTTCACGGCCTGCATTGTGATGTAGTCAGGGTTGCCGGCGCCGATGCCAATGACCAGCAGCTTCTTCATCAAATTTCTCCTCCAAGCAAGCGCAGGCGCCAGCGGCCGGTGAACCGCAACTCGACGGCCGACAACGGTTCGACGTCGATCAGGTTGAATGCCTTGGCCTGCAACACCTGCGTCAGTGCTGCGCGAATGACAAAGGGATGGGTGATGGCAAGGACATGCCCCGGTGTTGCCACAAGGGCCTGGAGCCACTGCGCCACGCGTTCACAGAGTTGCGCGACCGACTCACCGCCATGGGGCGCCGAGGTCGGATCATCTAGCCAGGTTTGCAGTGCCTCGGGTTCGGACTTTTGCAGGTCATTGATCCGCACCCCGCTCCACCGTCCGAAGTCACAATCCCTCAGGGCCGAAACGATTTCAACGTCATTGCCAAACAACTCGGCGGTCTGCTGCGTGCGCAACTCCGGTCCACAGAGCACCCGTGGCGCCCCCTCGAACTGACCGCTGCGCGATCCCTTTGCCAATTGGCCATAAAATTCCAACGGCTCATTCGTAGGAAAACTCGCCAATTTTTGTGCGACTGTTCGCGCGTGGCACATCAGGGTCAAACGGGTTGCCTGCACGGTTTATCACCCTGTCGATGAAATGGAAAACGGCTCGATGCCGCCGATAATCACGCAATTGTGCCGCAAGACGCTTGATCCAGGGCGTTTCGTTTGCATCAGCACCGACGGGACGCGAGCTTGTTTAACCCATTAAGTTAGGCAATCTCTGACACCCGTGTGGGCGATGGACTACAAAGCCAGTCGACTTCCGTGTAGCCCTCAGCGCACGGGCTTTTCGCCCCATTTTGGGGCCTTGAAAAACCACGGAAAGTTTCGCTAGACATGTAGCATGCGCTACATAAATACTGTTTTAGCGATTTATGAAACAAAACCGACATACCCATCCAGCAGGAGCCCGGATGCCCTCTCTCAGAGACCTGATCACCGATCCCGCCCTGGACCTTACGCCGGCGGAACGCAAAGTCATCCGTGCCTTGCTGGACCAATACCCGCGTAACGGGCTGGGGCCGATGTCACGCTTGGCCGAACATGCCGGTGTCAGCGACCCCACCATTGTGCGGCTGGTGAAAAAACTGGGTTTCAGCGGTTACGCCGATTTCCAGGATGCCTTGCTCAGTGACATGGACCACCGCCTCCGGTCCCCCAGCGCCCTGTTGCAGCTTCGTTCTCATGTTCAGAAAGACGACGCCTGGAGCCATTACCTGGCGGAGACCCATCGGGCGCTGGTGGATACCCATGCGCTGACCCAACCCGAAGATGTGCGGATTCTGGTGCAGTGGCTGCTCGATACCCGTCATCAGGTTCACTGCTTTGGCGGGCGCTTCAGCAGTTTCCTCGCCAATTATTTGCTCAACCATTTGCGCTTGCTGCGCCCGGGCTGTTTCGCCCTGGAAGACAACGCACAACTGCCGGACCGGCTGTTCGACGTGCAGCGTCAGGACGTGGTGCTGGTGTTCGACTATCGCCGCTACCAGTCACAGGCCCTGCGCGTAGCCAATGCGGCGAAAAGCCGATACGCCCGGGTGGTGTTGTTCACGGACATCTATGCTTCACCGCTGCGGGAAATGGCCGACCTGATTATCAGTGCGCCGGTGGAATCGGTGTCGGCCTTCGACACCATGGTTCCGGCGCTGGCCCAGATCGAGGCGCTGATTGCCTGCCTGACCCTGCGCAGCCCGGAGCTGGCCGATCGCCTGGAAGGCATCGATGCCCTGCGAACCGATTTCGCCACCCACCTGCTGGAGGATAAATAAGGATGTTCACGCTCCCCCACCACTCGCCCCGGGACTTGCCGTTCACTGCCGATCACACCGCGCTGTTGCTGGTGGACATGCAGCGTGCCTGGCTCGAACCGCAGTTCGACCCGCACCTCAACGGACCGGATGGCGAGTACTTCCTGACCCGCACCCACATGCAGGTGGTGCCCAATCAACGCCGATTGCTCAGTGCCTTTCGCAGCGCGCAGCAAAATGTGCTGCACACGATCATCGAAAGCCTGACCGCCGATGGCCGCGACCGCTCGCTGGACCACAAGCTCTCGGACATGCACTTGGCCAAGGGCAGCCCCCAGGCGCGGATCATCGACGACCTGACGCCGACAGAAAACGAAATCGTCTTGCCCAAGACTTCTTCCGGGGTCTTCAACTCCACCAACATCGACTACGTGTTGCGCAACCTTGAAACGCGGCACCTGATCATCGCCGGCATCGTCACCGACCAGTGCGTGGACATGGCGGTGCGTGACGCCGCCGACCGTGGTTACCTGGTGACGCTAGTGGAGGATGCCTGCGCGACCTACACGCCGGAGCGTCATCAAGCCTGCCTGAACGCGATCAAGGGTTACTGCTGGATCACCGACACCCAGACCGTGCTCGGCCGGTTGCAGGAGATGCAAGCATGAGCGAACGCCTGTCGCCGCTGCCCATGACCACCCTTGTCACCACCGACTTGATCGGCGTGACCCGTGGCCGTTCGTTTCCCACGGACGAACTTGAACATTACCTGGCGACGGGCTGCGGCTGGGTGCCGGCCAACAGCGCCCTGACTCCGCAAGACATCATCGCCTCCACCAACCCGTGGGGCGCCTATGGCGATCTGCGGCTGATTCCCGACCTGAGCAGCCGGGTGACAGTCAGTAACGGCCCGGATGCCGCGGCCCCGGCGCTGGACTTCATCCACAGCGACATTCACGAAACCGATGGCCGCCCGTGGGGCGCCTGCCCACGCACGTTGTTGCGCAATGAAGTGCAGCGGTATCGCGCCGAATTGGGCTTGCAGGTCAACGCCGCGTTCGAACATGAATTCAACCTGAGCAGCGGCGCGGCCGATCAGCTGGCGTTCTCCCTTGAGGCCCAGCGTCAGGGCGCCGAGTTCGGTGGCTGGCTGCTCAGCGCCCTGCGCGCCGGTGGCGTCGAACCGGAAATGTTCCTGCCCGAATACGGCAAGCATCAATACGAAATCACCTGCCGCCCCGCCCTCGGCGTGGCCGCTGCGGACCGTGCGGTGAACGTGCGCGAGATCACCCGCGAGATCGCCCGGCAGATGGCCCTGGACGTGAGCTTCGCGCCGAAGACGTCCGAGCATGCCGTGTGCAACGGCGTCCATCTGCATGTCAGCCTGTTGGATCTGGACGGCCAACCGCTGATGTACGACGCCGGCACGATCAATGGCCTGTCGACCCTCGGCCAGCACTGGGCCGCCGGCATCCTGCATTACTTGCCAGCGCTGTGCGCGTTTACCGCACCGACACCGGTGTCCTACGAGCGCTTGCAGCCGCATCACTGGAGCGCCTCCTACGCCTGCCTCGGCCAGCGCAACCGCGAAGCGGCGCTGCGGATCTGCCCGACCGTGAGCCTGGGCGGCAAATCGGTGGCGGCGCAATACAACCTGGAATTTCGCGCCATGGACGCCACGGCGTCGCCGCACCTGGCGATGGCCGCGCTGCTGATCGCCGGTCGCCTGGGCATCGAGCAACGCCTGGCCTTGAACGCGATCACCGATGAAATCCCCGATTCCCTGAACGAAGAACAACGCCAGGCCCACGGCATCGTCGCCCTGCCCGCCTCCCTTGCCGAGGCGCTCGAGTGCCTGCGCAACAGCGAGGCGCTGATCGAAGCCCTGCCGAGCGCGTTGATGGACACCTGGTTCGCCCTTAAAACCGAGGAACTGACGCTGACGGAACAGCTGTCCCCCGCCGAACGCTGTGAGCACTATGCACGCCTGTACTGAATCCGCTGAACTTGGCCAGTACACCGAGCCCGCGTACACCCTGAGCCGCGAAGACTCGGCGCACCCGTTGATTCTGGTGTGTGAACACGCCAGCCGTTTTATTCCACCCGGGTTGAATGACCTGGGCCTGAGTCACGACGCGGCCCGCGAGCATATCGCATGGGATATTGGTGCGCTGGCGCTTGCTGAAGGTTTGTCCCAGGCACTGGGGGCGACGTTGCTGGCGGCCAATTACTCACGACTCTTGATTGACCTCAACCGCCCGCCCCATGCCCCGGACAGCATCCCGCTGCAGAGCGAGATTTATCCGATACCGGGTAATCGGGATCTGGACGAAGTCACGCGCGAGTACCGCCGCGAATGCCTGTTCAAGCCGTTTCATGCCCGGCTGCAAACCTTGATCGACCAACGAATCGCCCAAGGGCAGCCGGTCCGGGTGGTCGGCATTCACAGTTTCACCCCGGTTTTCCACGGCCAACCGCGCGCGCTGGAAGTCGGCGTGCTGTTTGGCGAAGCCAGGGACTATGCCCAACGATTGATTGACGGGTTGAGCCAGCACCCCTTGAAGGTTGCCAGTAATGAGCCGTACAAAATCAACCCGCTGGGCGACATGACCGTGCCGGTCCACGGCGATGCACGGGGACTGGAATCGGTGTTGATCGAGGTGCGCAACGATCTGCTGCGCACCGCTGAAAACGTCAGTCGCTGGGCAGGTTATCTGGCTCCGCTGTTGTAAGAAATCGCGTCAAACCCGCAGCATGCAGCTGCTTTCATCCCAAGGAGTAGGGCTTCATGGAATTAGAAGAATTCGGCTACAAGCAAGAGTTGCAACGTAGCCTGTCGCTGACTGACCTGGTGGTGTACGGGATGATCTTCATGATCCCCATCGCCCCGTTCGGTGTGTACGGTTACGTCAACGCCGAAGCACCCGGCATGGTGCCGCTGGCCTACATCATCGGCATGGTGGCGATGCTGTTCACCGCCCTGAGTTACGGCAGCATGGCGCGGGCCTTTCCGATTGCCGGCTCGGTGTATTCCTACGCGCAACGCGGCCTCAACCCCCATGTCGGGTTTATCGCCGGCTGGCTGATGCTGCTCGATTACCTGCTGATTCCACCGCTGCTCTACGTGTACGCGGCCATGGCGCTGAATCACCTTTACCCCGACATTCCCAAGGTCGGTTTCATTCTGGCGTTTCTGGTCAGCGCGACCTTCGTCAACCTGCGGGGGATTACATTCACTGCCCGCATGAACATTGTCTTTCTTCTGGCGCAACTGGTGGTGCTGGGGATCTTCCTGTTCTACGCCTGGAATGCGCTGCACAGCGGCGGCGGTAACGGTCAACTGACCCTGGCGCCGCTGTACAACCCGGACACCTTCAATTTCGCCCTGCTGATGCAAGCCGTGTCGATTGCGGTCCTGTCCTTCCTCGGTTTCGATGCGATCTCCACCCTCGCCGAAGAAATCAAGGGCGACCCTGGCCGCAGCGTCGGCAAGGCAGCGCTGATTACGCTGCTGGTGATGGGCGTGATCTTCGTCGTGCAAACCTGGATTGCCACAGACCTGGCGGCCGGCATGGGCTTCACCTCCGCCGACACCGCGTTCTATGAAATCGCCGAAATCGCTGCCGGCAGCTGGCTGGCAACCCTGACTGGCGTGGCCACCGCCCTGGCCTGGGGCGTGGCGGTTGCCATCACCTCGCAAGCGGCGGTATCGCGTCTGCTGTTCGGCATGGCCCGGGACGGCAAGCTGCCGAAAGTGCTGGCCAAGGTTCACCCGAAACACAACACCCCCTACCTGAGCATTTACCTCGTAGCGGTGCTGTCGCTGGTGATCTGCTACCTGTTCATCAACTCGGTGGACACCCTCACTTCGCTGGTGAACTTCGGCGCGCTGAGCGGTTTCATGTTGCTGCACCTGACCGTGATCAATTACTACTGGCGTCGGCAGAAGTCCGGCCAGGTGATCCGTCACCTGGTCTGCCCGGTGGTTGGCTTCATCATCGTCGCGGCCATCATGTACAACATGGGGGTCGATGCACAAAAACTCGGACTGATCTGGATTGCCCTGGGCCTGGTGTATCTGTTTTTCCTCAACAAACTAGGCGCCAGCACAGCGTTGCCCGACCCGAGCAACGGCTGACAAGAAAAAGAGCGGCGTCTGACAAGAAATCAGGCGACCGCCGATTTAATGCGTGGAAACCGACAGTGATAGTCAGGTTCGGCACACAGCGCCGAACCCTTTGATACAGGAGTACATCCATGCTGGTCTTACGCCCAGTCGAGTTAGCCGACCTGCCCCAGTTACAGCAACTGGCGCGCGACAGCCTGGTCGGAGTCACGTCCTTGCCGGATGACACTGAACGCCTGCGCCTGAGGATTCTCGACTCCTGCGCCTCGTTCGACAAAGACGTGGAAGGTCATGGCCCGGAGAACTATTTCTTCGTGCTGGAGGATCTCGCGGCCCGGCGTCTGGTGGGGTGCTCGGAGATCCTTGCCACCGCCGGTTTCAACGAACCGTTCTACAGTTTGCGCAACCGTCACTTCACCAGCGCCTCCCGGGAGCTGAACATCGAGCACGGCGTACCGGCGTTGTCGTTGTGTCAGGACCTCAGCGGCCACACCTTGCTACGGGGCTTTCACATCGAAACAGCGCTGGTGCGCACAGCGTTTTCGGAGTTGCTGTCCCGGGCGCGCCTGTTGTTCATTGCCGCCCATTCGCAGCGTTTTGCGCAAGCGGTGATCACCGAGATCGTCGGCTTCAGCACCGAGGAGGCGCAATCACCGTTCTGGGATGCGCTCGGCAAGCATTTCTTCGACCTGCCCTACGCCGAAGCCGAGCGGCTCTGCGGTCTGGAGAGCCGGACCTTCCTCGCCGAACTGATGCCGCAATACCCGATCTACGTGCCGATGCTGCCCCAGGCTGCGCAGGATTGCATCGGCCGGATCCACCCCGATGGCCAGGAGGCCTTCGATATTCTTGAGCGTGAGGGATTTGAAACCAACAGCTACATCGACCTGTTTGACGGTGGGCCGACGCTGTACGCGCGCACCTCGAACATTCTCTCCATCGCCCAAAGCCAGACCGGCACGGCGCAACGGGCTTCACTGATCGATGCGTGCGGCCGTTACCTGGTGAGCAATGACGCGCTGAAGGACTATCGCGCGATCGTCGCCGAGTTGAATGTCCAGGCCGGGCAACCGGTGGAGTTGAGCGCCGAGATGTGTGCCGCCCTGAACGTCACCGATGGCAGCCCGATCCGGCTGATTGCCCTGTGAGCAGCACCCGGCCCCATGCCCAACGACAGCGCCCGAACTGGCGCGAAGAAGGAGCTGCATCATGATTGTCCGCCCGGTTCGCATCACCGACCTGCCCGCCTTGATGGATCTGGTGCAACAGGCCGGCCCCGGGTTTACCACCCTGCCGGCCAACGAAGAACGCCTGGTGCACCGGGTGCGCTGGGCCCAGCGGACCTTCGCCGAGCAGGTCGAGCGTGCCGATGCCGATTACCTGTTCGTGCTGGAAGATGACGATCAGCAAGTGGTCGGCATCAGTGCGCTGGCCGGTGCCGTTGGCCTGCGTGAACCCTGGTACAACTATCGGGTCGGGCTGACCGTCAGTTCGTCGCCGGACCTGGGTATTCAACGGCAGATTCCGACGCTGTTCCTGAATAATGAAATGACCGGGCAATCGGAAATCTGCTCGCTGTTCCTGCGCCCCGATCAACGCCACGGCAGCAACGGTCGATTGCTGTCCCTGGGGCGCTTGCTGTTCGTGGCCGAGTTCCCGCACCTGTTCGGCGACAAACTCATCGCCGAACTGCGCGGCAGCGCCGACGAACACGGCTGTTCACCGTTCTGGGACAGCCTGGGCCGGCACTTCTTCAAGATGGATTTCAGCCACGCCGATCACTTGTCGGGGCTGGGCAGCAAATCGTTCATCGCCGAACTGATGCCGCGCCAGCCGCTTTACACGTGCCTGCTCACCGAACAGGCCCAGGCCGTCATCGGCCAGGCCCACCCAAACACCGAACCGGCACTGAAGATCCTCAAGGCCGAAGGTTTTGTGCATCAGGGTTACATCGACATCTTCGACGCAGGCCCGGTGATCGAAGCCCCGGTCGCGAAAATCCGCACCGTGCGCGACAGCCAACCGCTGGTTTTGGCTATCGGCACGCCCGACGAGCAGGCCCCGGTGTGGCTGATCCACAATCGCCGCCTGGAAAACTGCCGCATCACCACCGCCCAGGCCAGGCTGGTGGGCAACAGCCTGGTCGTCGACCGACTCACGGCCAAACGCCTGCAACTGCAACCGGGTAACTCGGTGCGGGCCGTGCCGTTACCCAATCGGCAACAGCAGGCGGTGGCAGCGTGATCAGATCCTGAGTCCTCCCCCACCCTTGTGGTGAGTGGGTTCACCTGTGGCGAGGGAGCTTGCTCCCGTTGGGCTGCGAAGCGGCCCCAAAACTGCCACCCTAATCTATTTTTCCAGACACACCGCCCCCATCGTTTACGACTGCTGTGCAGCCGAACGGGAGCAAGCTCCCTCGCCACAGGTAAACCCGCTCGTCACAGAGGTCCGCGTCTATCTGAGCCCCCAGCAAAATTCGTCATCATCTTCCCCTCCTTCGCGTGATAGCCTTTTGTTCCTTCGGCGTTGACACCTTTGCTCAAGCCTTTCCATTCCTTTGTATTGGTGGAACTCATATGTCCAGGCTTTCTCATCAAGATTTGCGCCGTAACTTCCGCGAGCTGTTTGCTTCCAACACCTGCTATCACACGGCGTCGGTCTTCGACCCGATGTCGGCCCGCATTGCCGCTGACCTGGGGTTTGAAGTGGGCATCCTCGGCGGTTCTGTTGCCTCGTTGCAGGTGCTGGGCGCTCCCGACTTTGCCTTGATCACTCTCAGCGAGTTCGCCGAACAGGCCACGCGCATCGGACGAGTGGCCCAATTGCCAGTCATCGCCGACGCCGACCACGGCTATGGCAACGCGCTCAACGTGATGCGCACCATCGTCGAACTGGAACGCGCCGGCATCGCCGCCCTGACCATCGAAGACACCCTGCTGCCGGCGCAATTCGGCCGCAAATCCACCGACCTGATCGGCGTGGCGGAAGGCGTCGGCAAGATTCGCGCGGCACTGGAAGCCCGGGTCGACTCGGAAATGGCGATCATCGCGCGTACCAACGCCGGGATCCTGCCGGTTCAGGAAGTCATCAGCCGCACCTGTCATTACCAGCAGGCCGGTGCGGACGGGATTTGCATGGTGGGCGTGCGGGACTTCGATCACCTCGAACAGATTGCCGAACACCTGAGCGTGCCACTGATGCTGGTCACCTACGGCAACCCGCTGCTGCGCGATGACAAACGCCTGGCCGAACTGGGCGTGCGGGTGACCATTGATGGTCATGGCGCGTACTTCGCGGCGATCAAGGCAACGTATGACAGCCTGCGCGAACAACGGCAGATCTTTACCCAGGCGTCGGATTTGAGCGCTACCGAGCTGACTCATACGTATACGCAGCCTGAGGAATATATCCGTTGGGCGGAAGAGTTCATGAGTGTGAAGGAATAGCGCTGCTGCTTGTTGCGCTGTAGGACATCGATTTTACTAACACCAAAAATCCCTGTGGCGAGGGAGCTTGTCGGATCGCCGCACCGTCCCGCTGGGCTGCGAAGCGGCCCCACGAAAAGGGGAGGACTGCTGCACAGTCCCGCGGGAGCAAGCCCCCTCGCCACAGGGAACAATTTTCAGCGCTTCGCCAACTCCATGATCATCCGCGACAGCAGATAAATCCGCGGCGCTACGCTCTCTACCTCCGCGTATTCTTCAGGCGTATGAATATTGCCGCCGACAATCCCGAACCCATCCAGTGTCGGCGTACCCACCCCGGCCGAGAGGCTGGCGTCTGCCGCCCCGCCGCTGCCTTCTTCCGTCAACTTGCGCCCGATCTCGCCGTAAATTCCCTGAGCGATGGCCATCAGCCGATCCGATTCCGCCGTTTGCGGCATCGGTGGCAAACCGCGTTGTAGCGTGGTGGTGACTTCGGTATCAGGAATCAGCTTGTCCTTGGACACCCGCGCCAGGTCCTTCTCGATCCGGTCGAACTCTTCCGGTACCGCCGCCCGCACGTCGGCCTTGGCCGTGGCCTGGTCCGGAATCACGTTGGTGCGATCGCCCGACTTGATCACGGTGAAGTTGATGGTGGTTTTCTTCTCGGCGTCGCCCAGTTTGCCGAGTTGCAGAATCTGGTGCGCCGCCTCCATCGCCGCGTTACGCCCCAGCTCCGGCGCAACACCGGCATGTGCGGCTTTGCCTTTGACTTCCACCACCGCCGTCGCGCTGCCTTTGCGCCACACCACCAGGCCATCCGCCGGGCGGCCCGGTTCGAGGTTGAGGGTCACGTCGTGGGCCTTGGCGGTTTTCTTGATCAGGTCGGTGGCGATGTCCGAGCCGGTCTCTTCGCTGGCATCGAGCAGGAAGGTAATTTGCGCGTAGTCCTTGAAGTCGAGGTTTTTCAGGACTTTCAGTGCGTAGATCCCGGCGACGATGCCGCCCTTGTCGTCCATCACGCCCGGCCCGTAGGCGCGGCCGTCCTTGATATGAAAAGGGCGCTCGGCGGCCGAGCCTTCCTTGAACACGGTGTCCATGTGCGCCATCAGCAGAATTTTCGCCTTGCCGGTGCCTTTGAGGGTCGCGATCACGTGGCTGCTTTTGTCCGGTGTGTTGGGTACCAGTTCGATGGTGGCGCCGAGTTTTTTCAACTCGTCGATGGCGATGTCGCGCACTTGCGTCAGGCCGGGTTCATAGCCGGAACCGGAGTCGATGTTTACCAGACGCTCCAACAGTTTCAGGGCTTCACCCCTGTACTGTTCGGCGTCGGCGAGGACTTGTTTGTGGGGTTCGGCGAAGGCTGCAGGGGCGAATGCGCCGAGGGCGAGGGTCAGGCCAAGGCTGGTGGCCAGCAGGGAACGAGGGAGATTGAGCGTCATGAATCGATCCTTGTTTCGTGTCGGGGGTCAAAAACACCCTACCTGACTACGGCGCAAGGCTCTAGACCGAATGCGACGCACACGAACCTGAGGCCGATCCCGCAGGCGGATGTGTGCAGGCCCTCAGACCGGGTCGAGCAGCTCGTGATGGGGTTTGCCGTCTATGCGGTAGATCACGCGGTTGCGGCCGGTGGTCTTGGCTTGGTAGAGCGCCTGGTCGGCATCATTGAGCCACAACGTGGCGTCGGTGTGTGACGGGTCGAATGCCGCCAGGCCAATGCTCAAGCTGACTTTCAGCGCCGGGTTCTGCTCGTAGCCCAGGGTCGCGAAGCGATCACGCAAGGCGTCCATGGCAGCCGCTGCGCTGTCGAGGGGCAAATCCGGGAGGAGCACGCAGAATTCGTCGCCACCATAGCGCCCCGCCACATCGGTCGCCCGCAGGTTCTGCTTGAGCATCTTGCTCAGTTGCCGCAGCACGATGTCCCCGGCGACGTGGCCGTAGGTGTCATTGATGGTCTTGAAATGGTCGATGTCGATCAACGCAATCGCCCCGCCCTGCTGCTGGCGTTGGCAACGCTGGAATTCAACTTCCAGCTGGTCTTTCCAGGCGCCATGGTTCAGCAGGCCGGTGAGGCTGTCGGTACGGCTCAGGGCCAGCAATTCGCGTTTTTGGCGGCCCAGGGTGGTGGCCTGTTGAAAACAGATCCAGCCCAGCGCCAGCGGATACAGGCTCAGCAAGGGCAGACAGGCGTAGAGCTGCAACGGGCTGGTTTGCGCAACGAAGGCCGGTGTGAACACCAGCAGGCCGACACCCACCCCGAGAATCTGCGCAACCGTGCCCACCAGCAGGAACCGCAAACCGCCGATCGCCACGTTGTTCATGGCCATCATGGACAGCGTCGCCGCGCTCGGCAGCGGATTGAACTGCATGGCAGCGACCCAGAATCCACCGAGAAAGGCATCGACGAGAATGTTGCGATGTTCGGCGTGAAACGGCACCTTCGCCCGACGCGCCCATTGATAGGCAACATGCGGCCAGAGCACGCCATTGACCACCATCAGCCCCCAGACCCATGGCGCCGGGTTGAGTGGATACATCGCCGCGCCTACGCACAACAGGCCCAAGGCCAGGCCCAGGGTTCGCGATGTATAGAGTCTTCTGGCCAGTGAAAGCCCTTTTCCTCCCGTTTTTCCCATAAGGGCCTCTGCGTCACACAACGGAACCCGAAAAAACACGGGGTGCGGGTGTAGTGGGAGTCTATCAGGGCAACGTTAAATAGCCATCACCGGCGGGCAGCCTGAATCCTGCGCAGTCTTTGTCGGCCATGTTTGGGCTATACATGAAGGAAGAGTTGGATAAACAACGATAAAGGAGACCCATGCAGACTTTTCAGGTGTTGATCATCGGCAGCGGTTTTGGCGGTCAGTGCGCGGCGATCAATCTGCTCAAGGCAGGCATCGACGATTTTCGCCTGCTGGAACGACGGGACTTTTTTGGCGGCACCTGGTGCCAGAACACCTACCCCGGCGCGGCCGTCGATGTGCCCTCGCCGCTCTATTCGCTGTCCTTCGCCCCTTACCGCTGGACGCAAATGTTCGCCGGCCAGGCTGAACTGCATCACTACACCCAGTACGTGGTGGAGCACTTCGGCCTGCGGGACAAGGTCGAACTGCAAGCCAATGTCGAGCGCATCGAATGGGACGCCGACGACCAGCGCTGGGCGGTGCACACCGGCGCCAAAGGCACGTTTTACGCGCAGTTCCTGATCAACGCGACGGGGCCGCTGAGTCAACCGGTGGTGCCTCATTTCGAAGGCCAGGAACGCTTCCAGGGCAAGACGTTTCACACCAACAACTGGGATCACACCTTCGATTACCGGCACAAACGTGTCGCCATCGTCGGCAGCGGCGCCAGTGCGGCTCAGGTCATTCCGACCATTGCACCAGACGTCGAGCACCTGCATGTGTTCCAGCGTACGCCGCACTGGGTGTTGCCCCGCGCCGACCGTACCTTCGGGCCTTTCCAGCGTTGGCTGCTGGGCCTCAAACCGGCATACAAACTGCTGCGCTGGATGCTCTACTGGCAGTTCGAATCCCGGGTGATTGCTTTCAAATACTCGAAACCGGCGATCCGCATGGTCCAGCAACACGCCCTGCGCTTCCTCAAGCGCCAGGTGCCTGACCCCGAATTGCGCCGCAAACTGACACCGGACTTCACCATCGGCTGCAAGCGAGTGATCGTCTCTAGCACCCTCTACCCGGCACTCGGGCGCAGCAACGTGACGCTGCACAGCCGCGAACAAGGCATCGCGTCCATCGACGAAACCGGCATCGTCACCCAGGACGGTCAGCACATCGACCTGGACCTGATCGTCTGGTCCACCGGGTACGACGCCACCGACGGGGTGATTTCCTACCCGGTCACCGGTAAAAACGGCACCCGGCTCAAAGACGTCTGGGCCCAGTACCCGCGGGCTTATCTGGGCACCAGCCTGCCGGACTTCCCCAACTTGTTTATCGTCACCGGGCCCAATACCGGCATCGGCCACACCTCGGCGCTGTTCATCATCGAGTCACAGATGAATTACATCCTCGATTGCATCCGCACGCTGAAAGAAAAGGGTTTGCGCAGCATCGAAGTACGCCCCGAGGCAGAACGTACCTACACTGAGATGATCCACCGTGAAATGGAGCGTACCGTCTGGAAGTCCGGGGGCTGCCACAGTTGGTATCAAAGCAAGAGCGGTCATGTGATCGCCATGTTCCCGGGGTTCAGTTTCAGCTATCACCGGTTGACCCGGGCACTGAAACCCGCCGACCACATTTTGTCCTGAACACGTAAAAGGAAGATGCCTGATGCTTGTGTTGGTTGTCCTTATCGCGGTTTTTGTGGCCTGGAGCTGGCTAAGTTACCCGGCCATCGGCTATTGGCTCTATGACCTGAATATGGCCCTGGAAGCCAAGCTGTATCGGCTGCACAAAATCGTCGTACCCATCACGGAAATGACCGTCTCGACCTGGCAAGGCGGGCCCTATGAAGCGTCCAGCAGTGTGCTGATGCTGCACGGTTACAGCGCCGACAAGAACATCTGGCTGCGCTTCGCCCGGCATTTTGTCGGCAACTATCGGGTGATCATCCCGGACATCGCCGGTCACGGCGAAACCGGCTTCAAGGCCGGTGGCGGCTATGACATCCCGCTGCAGGCCAAGCGGATGATTCAGCTGCTGGACGTTTGCGGAGTCGAAAAGGTCCATGTGATCGGCAATTCGATGGGCGGCTACATCGCCGCGTGGCTGGCGGCGACGTACCCGGACCGGATTGCCTCCGTCGCCCTGATCGACCCGGCTGGCGTCACCGCCCCCGAGGCCAGCGACCTGGAGCGACATCTGGCCAAGGGGCACAACCCGTTTCTGATCAACTCGCGGGAAGAATTCCAGCGCTTCTACGCGATGACCATGGCCGAGCCACCGTGGGTGCCGGGCGTGGTGCTGGACGCCATCGCCCAGCGTTATGAACAGAGTCGTGATGAGCTGGAAGAAATCTTCAACGACTTCCGCGCCAGCCCGCCGATGGAGCCCAAACTCCCAGACATCAAGTGCCCGGCGCTGCTGCTGTGGGGGCGCAAGGACCGTCTGATCGATGTCAGCAGCGTGGCGGTCTGGAGTAAAGGCATTGCTGATTTGCGCGTGGACATCTGGGACCACATTGGCCATATGCCGATGGTCGAACAACCGGCCAATACGGCACGGTTGTATCGGGAGTTCCTCGGATCGCTGCGTTCGGAGAGCCGTTCGCACCTATAGTCGCCAATCAATCCTGCAGGACCGCCGCCCGCTCGCTCCTACAGGGTTTGTGGGCAGCCAATAGTGCGAAGCAGTCCTTGGCAGAATGAAGTCCGTAAGATTCTTCGTTTGTCGGCGTTGCAGAAGGCTGCGATCTTTTCCCCCATCCTTCACGTCACCGCGCCAGGAATTTTTTTCATGAGCCACCCAAGCTTCGTCAGCCCTGACCTGATCCGCCAACGCTTCTCCAAAGCGATGTCCGACATGTACCGCGAAGAAGTGCCGCTGTACGGCGCGCTGATGAAGCTGGTGGAGCAGACCAACCGTCACGTGCTCGACAGCGATCCGCAGGTGGCCCGCCAGCTGAACAGCACCGGCGAAATCGAGCGGCTGGACCTGGAGCGTCACGGCGCAATCCGCGTCGGTACCGCTGGCGAACTGGCCACCCTCGCCCGATTGTTCGCGGTCATGGGCATGCAACCCGTGGGCTATTACGACCTGACCCCGGCCGGCGTGCCGGTGCACTCCACCGCGTTCCGCGCCGTGCATGAAACCGCCCTGCAAGTCAGCCCGTTCCGGGTGTTCACCTCACTGCTGCGCCTGGAACTGATCGAAGACCTGGAGCTGCGAGCCTTCGCTCAATCGGTGCTGGATAAACGCCAGATCTTCACCCCGACAGCCCTTGCCCTGATCGACCGCGCCGAAAACGCAGGCGGTCTGAACGAACAAGAGGCGCAGGACTTCGTCGAACAGGCGCTTGAAACCTTCCGCTGGCACCACAGCGCAACCGTCACCGCCGAGCAGTACCAGAAACTCAGCGCACAGCATCGCCTGATTGCCGATGTGGTCGCGTTCAAAGGCCCGCACATCAATCACCTGACGCCGCGCACCTTGGACATCGACATCGTCCAGGCGCAAATGCCCGCCCACGGCATCACGCCCAAAGCCGTGATCGAAGGCCCGCCCCGCCGTCAGTGCCCGATCCTGCTGCGCCAGACCAGTTTCAAGGCGCTCGACGAGCCGATTGCCTTCACCGATCAAGCCGGGACACGTGGCAGCCACAGCGCACGCTTCGGTGAAATCGAACAGCGCGGCGCGGCGCTCACCCCGAAAGGCCGGGCACTTTACGACCGCCTGCTCAACGCAGCCCGTGATGAGTTGCAGGACTTCCCCAACGAGGCCAATGCCGCACGCTACAACGCGCTGATGACGCAGCACTTTGCAGAATTCCCTGACACGTATGAAGGCATGCGCCAACAGGAACTGGCGTACTTTCGTTATTTCGTCACGGAAAAAGGCCTGGAGGCGGATGAGCTGAAATCGTTGTCGCTAGACGATTTGCTCAGCGGCGGGTACTTGCGGGTCGAACCGTTGGTGTATGAAGATTTTCTGCCGGTCAGTGCGGCGGGGATTTTCCAGTCGAACCTGGGGGATGCGGCGCAGGTGAATTATGGCGTGCATTCGAACCAGCAGGCCTTTGAACAGGCGCTGGGGCGGCCGACCATTGATGAATTGGGCTTGTATGCCGAGACGCAGCGGCGTTCGATCGAGCAGTGTTTTGAGACTTCGAGATTGTCGCGTCTGATTTGACTCCACGAACTGCCAGCCAATTGCAATGTGTGGCGAGGGAGCTTGCTCCCGCTTGAGTGCGCAGCACTCACAAAATCTCCGTCATACGTAGAATTTTTGGGGCCGCTTCGCAGCCCAGCGCGAGCAAGCTCGCTCGCCACATAGAATCTTCAATCCGCTGAGATTCCGTGTTTAGCGGAGTTTTGCCAACAGCGCCTCAGCGGCAGCCTCGGACGACGCCGGGTTTTGCCCGGTGATCAGCAGGCCATCGGTGAGCACATAACTTGCCCAATCCGCGCCCTTGGAATACTCACCGCCCTTCTCTTTCAGCATGTCCTCCACCAGAAACGGCACGACCTTCGTCAGTTGCACCGCCTCTTCCTCAGTGTTGGTGAACCCCGTCACCCGCTTCCCTTTGACCAACGGCTGGCCATCCGCACCCTTGACGTGACGCAGCACACCCGGTGCATGACAAACGGCCGCGACCGGTTTACCCGCCTTGATGAACGCTTCGATCAGCGCGATCGAGTTCTTGTCTTCGGTCAGGTCCCACAACGGCCCATGACCGCCCGGATAGAAAACCGCATCGTAATCTTGAGCCCTCGCGGTGCTCAGAAGCGCGGTAGACGCCAATGCAGACTGGGCTGCGGAGTCTTTGCGAAAGCGATCAGTGGCAGCAGTTTGTGCATCTGGCTCGTCGCTTTTCGGGTCCAACGGCGGCTGGCCACCCTTGGGCGAAACCAGGGTCAGCTGTGCACCGGCATCCTTGAAGGCGAAGTACGGCGCGGCGAATTCTTCCAGCCAGAAGCCGGTTTTCTTACCCGTGTTGCCCAATTGATCGTGGGACGTTAAAACCATCAGGATTTTCATGTCGTTCTCACTCCACTTCCAGGTTGTTTGGACGCTCGACGGCGCTGTTTTTATGGACCGCTCAGCCCATCGATTCGTTGCACTGAGTTCCAGACACCTTCACGTGATGGCGCAAAGCCTTGCTGTGCAAGAAGTTGCGCACTGCTCGCACCAAACACGCTTGCAGGATCGCTGATCGCCCGGCCTGCCAGGCTCTCCAGCCAAGTGCGCAAGTTCTTGCGCAGTGCTGCGCAAGAACTTGCGCACATTCATGCGGCGCTCCTTGCAAAAACCTTCCAGGCACTTTAAAAAAATCCTCAATACCTTGATTTGTATAGCCTTAACCGTTTCTGGCACGGACCTTGATAACAGTCAGGTACCCACCGGGCGATACCGCCTCCCGGGCACTCTCACTATATTCAGCAAGGAGCACATCCATGGCTACTCCAGCGTACATGTCCGTCACTGGCGAAAAACAAGGTCTGATCACCGCCGGCGCATTCACCGCCGACTCGGTTGGCAACACTTATCAAGAAGGTCACGAAGACCAGGTCATGGTTCAGGCTTTCAGCCACGACGTGATCATCCCGCGTGACCCACAGTCCGGCCAGCCAACCGGTCAGCGCGTTCACAAGCCAGTCGTGATCACCAAGGTCTACGACAAGGCTTCGCCACTGCTGCAAGCTGCTCTGACCTCCGGCGAGCGCATGAGCGAAATCGTTATCCAGTGGTACCGCACTTCGGCTCAAGGTACCCAAGAGCACTATTACACCACCAAACTGGAAGACGCGATCATCGTCGCCATCAACAACAAAATGCACAACTGCCAGGATCCGTCGAACTCGCACTTCACTCACCTGGAAGAAGTGCAATTCACCTACCGCAAAATCACCTGGACCCACGAAGTATCCGGTACTTCGGGTTCCGATGACTGGCGTCTGCCGGTCGCCTAAGTCAGGCTGACCGTCACAAGCATCGGCCAGCTCTGCTGGTCGATGTTGTTTCCGCCCTTCCAGAATTTCGCGTCCGTTGACCCGGTTTCCGGGTGTCAGCGCATGCCGCAGCACTGCACGAGGAACAAGGGATGTTCGCGCCGGCCAATCAAACTCACTTTGCCCTGACCATCGAAGGTCTTTCCAGCGACTTCCAGGTCTTTTCCCTGCAAGGTCGGGAAGCCATCAGCCAGCCTTTTGTGTTTGAGGTGGAGCTGGTCAGTGAACAGCCGTCCCTGGACCTCGAGACCCTGCTGCACAAACCGGCCTTTTTGCAGCTCTCGCCTGACGGCAGCGGCATCCATGGCCTGATCTATCGCGCCGCCCAAGGTGATTCCGGCAAACGCCTGACCCGCTACGCGGTGACCCTGCGCCCGCAACTGTCCTACCTTGCGCACCGCATCAACCAACGCATCTTCCAGAACCTCAGCGTGCCGAAAATCATCGGCATGGTCCTTGAAGAACACGGCATCCAAAGCAATGCCTATGAATTCAAAGTCGGGGCGATCTATCCCGAGCGCATTTATTGCGTTCAGTACGATGAATCGGACCTGCAGTTCATCCAGCGCCTGTGCGAGGAAGAAGGTATCCACTACCACTTCCAGCACAGCGCCACGGCCCACAAACTGGTGTTCGGCGATGACCAGACGGTGTTCCCGAAACTCGCACCCGTGGCCTACCAGCAAGACTCCGGCATGGTCGCCAACAACCCGGTAATCAAGCGCTTCGACCTGCGCCTGGAAACCCGCACCAGCCGCACCACCCGCCGCGACTACGACTTCGAAAAACCGCGCCTGACCCTCGAAAGCGAAAACCGCGGCGACGCCCTGCCCGACCTCGAAGACTACGACTACCCCGGTCGCTTCATCGACCGCGAGCGCGGCAAACACCTGGCCAAGCGCAACCTGGAACGCCACCGCAGCGACTTCCAACTGGCCGAAGGCAAAAGCGATCAGCCGTTGCTGGTCAGCGGCCATTTCCTGGCCCTGACCCAACACCCTAAGCCTAAATGGAACGACCTTTGGCTGCTGACCGAAGTCCTGCACGAAGGCAAACAGCCGCAGGTGCTGGAAGAATCGGTCACCAGCGACACCACCAGCCTCAAGGGCGATTTCCACCAGGGTTATCGCAACCGCTTCCAGGCCACCCCATGGGACGTGCCGAACCGCCCGCCGCTGACACAAAAGAAACCGCGCATCCTCGGCAGCCAAAGCGCCGTGGTTACCGGGCCCAAAGGTGAAGAGATCCACTGCGACCAGTACGGCCGCGTCAAAGTGCAATTCCACTGGGACCGCGAAGGTCAGGCCGACGACAAGACCAGCTGCTGGCTGCGCGTCTCCTCCGCCTGGGCCGGCGCCCACTACGGCGGCATCGCCATCCCGCGGATCGGCATGGAAGTGCTCGTCACCTTCCTCGAAGGCGACCCCGACCAACCGCTGATCAGCGGCTGCCTGTACCACAAGGAAAACGTCGTCCCCTACCCGCTGCCGGCGAACAAAACCCGCAGCACTTTCAAAACCCTCAGCTCCAAGGGCGGTGGTGGCTTCAACGAACTGCGCATCGAAGACAAGAAAGGCCAGGAACAAATCTTCCTGCACGCCCAGCGCGACTGGGACGAAAACGTCGAACACGACCAGAAAATCCGCGTCGGCAACGAACGCCACGACACCGTCGAGCAAAACAGCTACAGCGAATTCAAGGCCGAAGAACACCACACCGTCTACGCCGACCGCAAAGTCGAAGCCCGGGCGAACGACCACCTGACCGTGGGCGTGAACCAGCACATCAAGATTGGTACCGGGCAATTCATCGACGCGGGCCAGGAGATTCACCTGAGCAGCGGCATGAAAGTCGTGTTGGAAGCCGGCAGTGAACTGACCCTGATCGGCGGTGGCAGCTTTATCAAGATCGACGCCAGCGGCGTGACCATGAGCGGGCCGGTGATCAACATGAACTCCGGGGGTGGGCCGGGAAGCGGGACGGGGGCTGCGCCGTTGTTGCCGGGGGTGTTGAAGCAGACGGATGCGGATAAGGCTGGGGCGGTTTTGACACCGGCGCAGATCAATACGTTGAAGCGGAATGCGCCGTTCTGTGAAGAGTGCGAGAAGTGTAAGGCAGGTGCTTGTGCGATCTGATCTGTTGACGCCACAAGCGTGGCTTGCTGAAAAACCGTTGCAAGCAGACGAACGCCTGTACCTGATCGTCAGCGCCGCCAGCGATGCTGAAGCGCTCAAGACGCTTTATCAAAATGAACCCATGACCCAAGCGACCCCGATCTGGGGCGGAACGCCCTACGCGGGCTGGCAACAGGTCATGCCCTACCTCGTCGAGTTGAAACCCACCTCCGGTTTTCTGCAGTGGATTGCCGAATCGGATGCGCGGGACTGGGGTTGGCTGGCGGTTTCATCCAGCACGCCTGAGGTGGTGTTCGAACACCTTCGCAGTTTGACCCAGGTGCGTATGCCCGATGGGACCGAGGTGTTTTTCCGGTTTTGGGATGGGCGGCATATCTTGCCGATTCTTGAAGGATTGGGTGATGCGGCGGGTGAAGTGCTGCCGGTGTTTGATCGGTATTTGATTAATGGGAAGCGTCTGGAGGTTGGGCCGCGGGTTGTGCCGCCAGCGAAGGATTGGCCGTGGTGGGAAGTGCCCAAGACGTTGCTCGATGGCTTGGCCAAGAAAAACCCGTCAACCCTGATTGGCAACTTGATGCAATGGCTGGAAGAGGAACGTCCAGACATCTACGCCGCTTACCCTGAGAGCAACCTGAAGCTGAAAATCGCACGTTTCGTGGGTCGCCCGGATGCTCCGCAAAACCTGAATGAAGTACTGTTAAACCACCTGATTCTGGAGCAAGGCTGATGGATCGCGTTGCCTACGTTGACAACCAACTGAGTACGTTCAAGGACAGTCTGAAGCTGTATCAGGAACAAACCAAAACCTGGTACGCGAAGGTCGCCGATAAAGGCAGCCGCGCAACAGACCTACCCTCCCTGCTCGGCATGGAACGAGTGATAAAGGTTGCCGGCACCAGTAAATCGGTCAGCATGACCGACGGTGACTTCTCCTCTAACGTGGCTCAGTGTCCCCTCAAAGGCCCGCTGCTGATCGAAAGCAAATTCGAATCGGTCTATGACATTCCGCTGGGCGATATCGAAGTCGAAATCGTCGCGGTAGAAGGCGGCGCGATCAGCAAGGTCAAACTGGATGCTCAAGGCAAAGCGGCCTGGACAGGTGGTGTGCCCGGCAAGTTCTACAAGATCCGCGTTCACAATGAAGTGACATCGGCGCAGATTGATACGTTGTTCAGCTCCTATGGCGGTCTCACCGCGGACCTGGAAGGCTTCCTGCGCAAGGAGTGGGCCGGTTTCAAACCGCAATGGTCCAACGTATCCGCCTCAGGCACCGCCATGGCCGTCGGCAATGGCATTCTTGAGGGTGGTTGGGAAGCGATCAAAGGCGTCTGGGACGGCATCAGTCTGGTGCTCGACATCCTGCAAGACCCGAGCAAGTTTGCGAAGGATCTCGGGGCTGGCACCCAGAAACTTATCGATCTGGCCAAACAAGCGCCCGACGTCATGAAAAAGGCCATGTTGCTGGCCAGCGACGAGGCCGCCCTGTTCCTGATGGTACGTAGCGCCGTTATCTGGCTCGCGGGCCTGCCACCGATGAAGATGGCCGGCGACGTCGCGAAAATGACCACGGCGGCGGTTGTCGGCATCGCCATCGATATCGTCATTTCGATTGTACTGACCATTGCGGCTGAAGGTACTGGCGTCATCTACCTTGCTGCACGGTTGAAGAAGTACGGCGAAATCATCATCAAGGCGGTCACCGGTTTTGTGGAGTCGGTGTTCAAGATCATCAAAGGCTTCATGGAATACGTCACGAAGTACACGGCTGTTGCGGCGCGTGGTGTGACGGCGCAGATGAAGAAGGGTTTGGCGCAGTTGCGTTTTGACGGGAAGAAAAACGCCAAACTGGGCAAAGGGAAGACCGGCGATGACGTTTCCAGACAGGCGACGACACCTGCCGACAAAAGTGCTGAGCCCGCCGCTAAAACCTGTACAGACAAGTGCCCCGTTTCGATGGTCACCGGCGAAGAGCTGTTGACGCTGAGTGATGGCCAGCTCGACGGTTTGTTGCCCTTTGAGTGGACGCGCCTGTACCGAACCAGTGCCGTGGAAATCGATTGTGGTCTGGGTTACGGCTGGAGCCATGCGCTGGCCCACCGTATCGAAATCAACGGTGACGAGGTCATCTGGACTGACCACGAAAACCGGGCCACGCCATTTCCGTTGCCGAGCCAGCAACGCCCCGCCATCACCAACAGCCTGTCCCGGGCTGCGATTTTTATCGGTGACGACCCATCGGAACTGGTACTGGCGCAGGCGGGCAACCGTCCTTCGTTCTACCACTTCCGCTTCAACAGCAAAGGCGCAACCCTGATCGCCATCAGCGACAGCTATGGCAACCGCTTGCATATCACCCGTGACATTCACGGCCGGATCAAACGCCTCGATAACGGTGCCGGTCGCGCCCTGCTCTTGCGTTATGACCGTAAGCACATCGTTGCCGTCGACTATCAGCAGTTCCTTCCGGCAGACAATCTGGAAGACGCCTGGAACACCGTCCAGACGTTGGTTACGTACAGCTATGACGCCCAGCATCGCCTGATCGAAGCGAAGAACGCTGCCGGCGAAGCCGAGCACTATCGCTACGACGATCAACACGTGATTCTTGAGCGGGAACTGGCAGGCGGCGCCAGTTTCTTCTGGGAATGGGAGAGCGAAGGCAAGTTGGCTCGCTGCATCCATCACTGGGCGAGTTTCTCGCAGATGGAAGCGCATTACGCCTGGGACGATAAAGGTAGCGTGACCGTTACCAACGCCGATGGCAGCGAAGAGGTCTACACCCACGACGATAAAGCGCGATTGATCAGCAAGGTTGACCCCGACGGAGCTGAACACCTCAAGGCCTATGACGAAAAAGGCCAATTGATCGCGGAAAAAGACCCACTGGGTGCCGTGACCGAATACCGGTATGACGAAGACGGCCTGATGACGGCTGTCATTCCCCCAGAAGATGAACCTGTTACTTACGAATACAGCAATGGATTCGTTAGCGATGTTCATCGCGGCAAAGCCACGTGGAAGTATCAACGCAACAACCAGGGCGACATCACTCAACAGATTGACCCGGATGGCAACGCCACCCTCTATAGCTACGATCGCCAGGGCCGTCTGCTGGAAATCCGCCACCCCGATGGCAGCCGCCATCAACTGGGTTGGAATAACCTCGGTCAACTGCTGGAAGAAAGCCTGCCCGACGGCGGCCAGCGCAAATACCGCTACGACGCCTTGGGCCGGCAGATCACCCGTCAGGAAGAAACCGGTGCGATCACCCACTACCAATGGGACGCCGCCAATCGCCTCGCACAGATCACCCTGCCCGGTGGCGCAACCCGGGCGTTTGCCTACAACGCCTACGGCAAAGTCACCGCCGAGCGTGACGAACTGGGTCGCATCACCCGCTACGAATACGCCGATGGCCTGCACCTGGTCAGCCGCCGCCTCAACCCGGATGGCAGCCAGCTGCGCTACCGCTACGACAACTCGCGCCTGTTGCTGACCGAGATCGAAAACGAGCGTGGCGAGCATTACCACCTCGACTACTACCCTAACGGCCTGATCCAGCAGGAAACCGGTTTCGACGGTCGCCGCACCACCTACGAGTACGACCTCAACGGCCAGTTGCTGAAGAAAACCGAATTCGGTGACGACGGCAGCGAACTGATTACCGAGTACCAGCGCGATGCCGCCGGCCGCTTGCTGGTAAAAACCCTGGCCGATGGCGAAGAAATTCACTACAGCTACGACGCGTTCGGGCGCCTCGTAAACGTCGACGACGGCCACTGGCCGCTCGCCTACGAATACGACCTGCAAGATCGTCTGATCACCGAGCACCAAGGCTGGGGCACGCTGCGCTACGAGTACGACAAACTCGGTCAACTCAGCCACTGCCGCCTCCCCGATGGCAGCAAACTAGATTATCGCCACCAATCCGGCGGCCGACTGAACAGCATCGACCTCAACGGCTCGCGCCTGACCACGCATCAATTCAGCGCCGGTCGCGAACTACAGCGCCAACAAGGCCTGTTGCTGAGCCAATACCAGTACGACGAACAAGGCCGGTTACAGGCCCACACCGTCAGCCAGCAGGAACGCAACCTGTTCCGCCGCCGCTACGCCTATGACGCCAATGGCAACCTCGCCGGCATCGACGACAGCCGTAAAGGCAATCGCAGCTACCACTACGATCCGCTCGATCGGCTGATCAACGTTCGCGGCAGCACCCCGGAAAGCTTCGCCCACGACCCGGCCGGTAACTTGCTGGGCCAAGGCGACCAAATCAGTGCGAACCTGGCCAACGTCAAAGGCAACCGTCTGCTGATGCAGGGCGACCGTCACTACGACTACGACGCCTACGGCAACCTCACCCGCGAACGTCGCGGCACCGGGCAAAAACTCGTCACCGAATACAACTACGACTGCCAGCACCGCTTGATCGGCGCCAGCCTGCCGGGTGGCAGCGTCGCAACCTACAAATACGACGCCTTCGGCCGCCGTATCGAAAAAACCGTCGATGGCAGCACCACCGAATTCCTGTGGCAAGGCGAACGCCTGATCGCGGAAAGTGCCAATGACCGATATCGCACTTACATCTATGAGCCGGGCAGCTTCCGGCCGCTGGCAATGCTCGACGGTGAAGGCCCGCTGAAGGCCACACCGTATTACTACCAACTCGACCACCTCGGTACACCGCAGGAACTGACCGACTACAGCGGTGAGATCATGTGGTCTGCCAAGTACCGCGCTTACGGGAACCTCGCAGCCCTCGACGTGGCTGAAATCGACAACCCGTTGCGCTTTCAGGGGCAGTACTTCGATGCGGAGACAGGCTTACATTACAACCGGCATCGCTACTACAATCCGGGGACCGGGCGGTATCTGACGCCGGATCCGATCAAGCTTGCGGGTGGGTTGAATAACTACCAGTACGTGCCTAACCCTACGGGGTGGGTGGATCCGTTGGGGTTGGTAACTACAAAACCTCAATGCCCTGGAAATACCAAGACAAAAGTACCGATTAACCATAAACAAAATGGGGATTTGGACTGGAATGGAGTCGATAAAAAAGGACTAACTCGAGCAGACCACGTACGTCGACATGGCGCGGACGACCCCACCAGACCGGTACCTCATGGTGTCTTTACAGAGGAACCAATAAAAGCGACGGAAAATGCGTGGGCGATAGCCAAGCGCGATGGTATAACCCCATACGTCGAACAACCTGGTAACGGAAACTGGATTTACGATGTCCCATACCCAAATGCAGGATTTAAAGGTGGACTCCCAGGCGCAGCGGACGGTCATCCGGTATTGAACTCAATTAGAATTGTAGTTAAACCAAACACAAATAACGTTGTTACCGCATTCCCGATGTGAGGATCATATGGAAAAAATATTCTATGCTGCAGATGCATATGTGAGCACATACGGTCAAGGCGCAGACTTGATAATTATAAAATCGCCAGAAGGCACTATATACGGAGCCGCCTGCGAGTTTGATATATGCACAAAAGACATAACTAAAGTCTCTATTCAACAAGGTGAGACTTTTGATGCTAGTGATAAAAAATTTGAAGAAGCTGAATGGCTTGAATATACAGATGACATAGGAACCACTCCCGCCGGATGGGAAGACATCGTAAACGCAGGTCTATCGGATTTTGTATCCGGATACCAACTAGAAAGTGAAGTTGTAATTCACAGATTCAAAAAATAAAAAAAAATTGACAAAAAGGGGACAGATTTATTTTCACTAGAGAAAATAAATCTGTCCCCATTTTCATACTTACAAAAAGATATCGACCTTAATTAATATAAAATCAACACTCCAACCGATGAAAAAAACCGAAGCATCTAACAAACTAATAGAGTTTGATTTTTATTTTTCTGATGGCAGAGAGTGGTGTCCTGCAGAGTATTTGAGTATTTAAGAGATAAGGGGCTTTTAAATGGAAAATTTAAAATGATAAGCTGGACTAGTCCTGATAATACATTATTGCACCCGACAAATGAACCGCAAAACAGATTATCGTGAAAGGAAAAAAGGGGACGGATTTTTTTCTCCCGTGAATATTTGCCGGAGCAATACGTAAACATGCACGAAGAAGCCTTCAAGAATCAAGGAGGCTCCTTTGTCGTTATTGACGAATGGATTGAACGCTCCAGCTATCCAACATTCCCTCCTAGGAAATTTGTAGGATTGCCGTCCGAAATGGACAATGTGGTTGCTAAGTACAAAGCTAGTGGTGGTAATTGGGAAGTGCTCAACAGGGAGCTCAATCTTGGCTCTGCAGACCTTTCATCTGCCAAAATCTATCTCGTCAAAATCAAGCCTGATGATCCTAGATTTAAATATGAAATTCCAAATGGCAATGAAGCAGGTGCTTATCCAAAAAAATGGGTGCCTGGAGGCGAGACAAAAGTGGAACAAAGGAAGCAGCTCTGATTGGATCTGAAAAAATCAATCACGGAGCGGACATGAATAAACTTTTGAGCCAATTTGATGACTGGGAACAACTTCAATGATCAGCAATTTTGAAAAAGCGTTAAACAGAGATGAATTCCAGAGTACTTCAGAGGTATCGGCATTTATTTCACAAAAGATCCTGACTGGGGAACTCAGTTACACATCATTAACTGGCAAGGACTTTGCGGCTTTCTCAAGACACAAAAAAATCCAGCGTCAGTTCTAAAAAATGCATTTGAAAAATACGTAACGACTGTAAAAAGCACCGTAGAAGACGCGAACGATCTTCTCGAAAATATAGGGTGCTATTACTCCATGCGAAAAAAAGCCCCAGCTTTATCGGAAGATGGATTTGACCTAATCAGGGATATGTCTAGCAAGGAAAAACTGACAATATCTAAATGTATGGAATTCCTGCGCCAAGAAATAAACAAAACGACGAACGCACAGGACATCGAGCTTTACAACAGGCGACTATCAAAGCTGATTAATGATGGCGGACCAACTGATTTAGAGAATCTTTAACAATAAAGATCTCCGAAAAAGCGGTTAAATAGACGGATTTATTTCATGACGGGAGCCTACCGATGCCTTATTCCGAACTGAAAAATGCAATTCAGCGTGCCGGCTTCACCATTAGCGAATTCTCGGACCAGCGAGTATTTTTCGGCTGCTGGTCACTCACTGTCGAAGGTTATGGACAAAGCTACTTGATCGTCAACGAAGGACGTGAGGGTTGGATGATATTCTATCTTAAGGAATCAGGTGGGGCATTTATTGAGCTGGATAAAAAAGAATCTGCCTGGATGGACGACATTGACAGGGCGACCCAATGCCTTATCTGGCTTTCCGGCTCCCGCCTACCTCAGGAGTCCAAGGTCCGAAATTATTACGTAATTGCCGAAAAGGATCTTGTACCGGAGCTCCCCCATAGTTCTGAGTGGCCAAAGTTGATCGGGTATTGTTACGCCGATGACTATTTTCTTTTTTTTGAAGGCAAGGGACATGGATTGGGTGGATCTGCTGTCCCAGCTCACAAGGCCAATAATGCTGAATGGTTGAAACTTTTCTCTGCGCTAAATGCAGAGTGGTTCTTAGAGTTACTGGAAACTTCCCGGTTCGCGTCGGAAGAAGCATTTACCCTGGCACTGACCGCCAAAATTGGCTCGCTTGACGCTCGTAAATATTAAGAAAAATTTAGTGTTCAAGCACGCCTGTATCCGCTTCTACAGGCACAAATTTAAACAACAAAAAACGTGAGATCTTATGATCACCCGTTTTTCATCCATTCACCACCAACAAACTCTCCCCAACCTCACACTTAACAACCACCCAATTCCTATAAAGCCGCTCATTCCCCAACACCTCACTCCCCTGCCCTTTACTCCGCACCTCCCGCCAAATCTCATTCCCCCGAAACACCCGCCCACCCTCGCGCAAAAACCGATGCCCAACCTGATAAATGTGATACCAACCTCCACGCACCCGATCACACAACAATTCCCCTTCCAACTGCTGCTCGCCCACGTTCAACTTCAACTGAAAATGCCGATCCGTCGGGTTATGCAATACCAGATCAACGTAGTTATAAAAAATCGCCGCCCCTGAACCGAATGGCAGTACCCGACCGTCATCAGGAAACCGATCGAAGCTGTGGTTTGACCGCTCCACCACTAAAAGCGGCGACTGAATGGCTACCAAATGACAGGTCCATACCTTCGACGTAACCGCGTTTGCGGGTCAGTCGGCCGACCAGGCGGCAGAGGGAAAAGTATTCACCCGACGCGATGACTATGCCGTAATTGATGACACGGCCTGTTTGAGGTTGATGACTTTGTTGTGTTGCAGCGCAAAATATCGGAGTTGCCGAGTTTACGAGTCAGCTTGGAGGTGTGTTTGAGGTAGCGAAACGGCAAGCGGGATTCGGCGTTGATGTATCGCACCTGGGAGGTGTTCGCCCAGTGTAATGGCCTCGGCAATCCATGCACTGGTAAAGAGCCTTGCCACTGGGCGAACGGGAAGTATTTTAATGGAAGTTGGCGAAGTTGTCCGCATACATAATCATGAAATTTATCGATACAACATTAATTAAATGTCATCTTAAATATTATTTGTACGACAACAAAAACTCACCAGTTCGACCATTAAAACTGATTGTTCTTATACAAAAAAACTGTACGAGAACAATCAATATATAGAGCTAATACTCAACTTCAGTGTTTGCTGGTCACTGTGAGGATATCGGTGTAGGTCACGACGACACTCTGTCCAACTTTCAGGTCTTTCAATTTTGCTTGAACTTCGGGTCGTACAACGTCGATGGTCTTGGACTGGCCAGCAGGATTTTCAAAGGTCAGCTGGTTTTTCTTCAAGTCGATTTTGGTGATTTTCAGCTGAACCTGCACCTGACGGTAGGCTTCGCCGCCCGGGTTGTCGCTGCCGGGGGCGGCACGGACTTCGCCGGTGCGCTCGATGGTGCCTGGCAAACCTTTGTCGACATCGGTGTCGAGGTGGGCGGCGACGGAACTGGTGACCTTGATGTCGACTTGATCGCCGACTTTCAGATTACCGAGGTTTTTCGCCTTATCGGTCAGCTGTACATGGACCTGACGACCTTCCGGCCCTTCCAGGACAACCCGGTGATTAGCCGCGTCGACCGAGACGACTTTGGTGGTGACTTGATCCGCTTCCACAACGGCAGACAGCGGAATATCCGCAGCCATGGCGCCAAGACTGGCGGCAGACAGCAAGGTAGCGAGGGTGATGGCTTTCGTCAGTGCGTGGAGTTTCATAAGCATACTTTCCCTGTGATTGGGTGGCAGCAGACGGCTCTGGCCCGAGGGTCAGCGCCGACTGTGCAACTCAGCATAGACGCAGTTCAGGGATTTTTTGCAGTTTCTTGCGCGGTGGATTCACCGCTTTGCGTGCCCTTGCCGCTTTCCTTGCGCCGGGTCGGATCGGTGGGGCGCAGGGCATCGTTGTCGCGTTCGACTTCGCCGGGTGGTCGCGGTTCGTCAGGGTGTTCGGCGGTGTCGGGGGATTGGGGTTTCATGGTGGTTCTCCTCAGGCTTCGGGATCATCGACTTGTTGTGCAACGTTCACCGCGGGCGAGTCTTTGTGGGATTGCTCGGCCTTGGCCTTCAAGGTCTGCCACTGTTCCAGGTCAATGGCGCCCTGCCCCAGCAAGTCGTCGGCCACCCGCAGCAGTTCGCTGTAGTGGGCGTCGGGGGATTGCTGCCAGTAGGCCTTGTCTTCAAACAGGCGCTGCCAGGCATCGAGGTCAGGTGGTTTGAGGTCTTCGCTCATGACGGGCTCCATTGAATGGGCTTGTTAACTTAGGAGGCCGTCGCCGAACCGAGAGTTCCGACTCAATACCCGGTCATTTCCAGATAACCCGTGCCACCTTTGAATTGCACGGGGCCTTCCCAGTAGGGAATGCGCAAATCCATCCAGGCGTTGGGATTGAGGGCGGTGATGGAGATGTCGAGGTGTTTGGCCGGGATTTTGATCGCCCAGCGCACCGGCATTTCACGCCCGGCGACTTTGGCGGTGTCTTGCGGTGTGAGGCTGATGTCCGAGGCGTGCAATGACTGAGCCTGGCCTTGAGCATCGATCCACGTGCCTGTGAGGTAAGGCGCGCCGTCCTTTTGCCGCATGCGATAAAGCATGACCTGTTCGCCGCTGTCCAGGTGCAGCGAAAACCAGTCCCATCCTGTCTGGTTCGCAGTCAGTGGCTGACTGCTCCACTCGCGATCGAGCCAGGCCGGACCGCTGACCTGATAAGTCTTGCCGTCGATTTCCAGCGCGCCGCTGGCCTGGAAAAACGGTTGGCTGTAGTAATACGACGCCTGCCCTTGTTCGGATTTCTGACTGAAACCCTTGTCACCCTGAAGCACCAGCGGGCGGGTGGACGTTAGCCGCAGTTGGTAGCTGAAGCCCTTGTCCCGGGCGCTGAGTTGCAGGTCCGCCAAGGCATCGGCCCCCTGACTGCTGAAGCGCCAATCGTCGATCCAGGCATTGAACGGTGCGAGACTCACCCCCGCCTGCCCCACGCCACCACGGGCGTAACGTTCGGCCGCGTGATGGGCCGTTGCCGACGTCACGGCTGCGTGCCCCAGCCAAATGGTCTGATTGCCCCAACCCGACTGCTCCGGGACAGCTTTCAACGCGCTGCGAAACAACGTCCATTGCACGCCGAACTCGCGACCCTGATCGTCCTTGAGATTGGCAGTGACGTACCACCATTCGATGCGAAAGCCATCGTGAGGACCGTGATCTGCCGGGAAGCTGAATTCTCGCCCGGGCACTACCGGTGTGAATACGGAGGCGTCACCACCCAGACCTGCGAAGCCTTTCTCGTCAGGCGCGGGGTTGTCGCAGCCGCTCAACAAAACCAATAGCAACACGCCGACCTTAATCCTCATGCGCAAACGTCCTCAGCAGATCCGCCGGTTGAGTGCGGTACAGCGAATACAGCGGCCACGCCGACGCCAGTAACGTTGCGAGCAACGCCAGCCCCATCAATTGCAGCAGCTGCAACGGAAACACCCGCAACGGCAATCGCCAGCCAAACGCTTGCACGTTGATCACCGTGTCCAGGCACCACGCCAACGCGATCCCCAACGGCAATGCCAGCACCAGCGTCAGCGTCGCCAGCAGCCAGGTTTGTCCGAGGTTGAGCAGCATCAATTGCCGGCGCGTCACGCCCAGCGCCCACAGCGGCGCGAGTTGGCCGAGGCGGCTCTGGCTCTGCGTCAGCAGGCTGATGAACAACGCCACACCGGCGACGGCCAGGGTCAGGCTGTTGAGCGCGGCGGTGGCGGCGAAGGTGCGTTCGAACACTTGCGTGGACCAGCCCTTGAGGCGCGCCTGATCGACGATACGGCTGTCGTCCAGGGTAAAACGGCTTTGCAGCGTTTTGAGGAATGGCGCAATCAACGCGGGCTCGATGCGCAGGTTGAAACGATTGGGCGTGAGCTGCGGCCACCCGCGCAGCAAATGGTTGGCGTTCACCAGAAGGTGCCCCTTGGGGTTGCCGTAGTCGGCGTAAATCCCGACGATCCGAGGTGACCACGGGCCGCCCGGTGTGGGGATGGTCAAATGATCGCCGAGCCGCACCTTCAACCGGCGGGCCAGTTGTTCGCTGAGCATCAGCGCATCGTCCTTGGCCAAGCGGTCCCAGGGATTGTCGCCCAAGGCTTCCAGCAGCGGCCAATGCTGGCGATAGGTCGGGTGATCGATCACGCCGAAGATATCCGCCGGCCAGCCTTGCAGCTGGATCGATACCTGCCAGTTGGGCAGCACGGCAGTCAATGAAGGTTGCTGTTTGAGCCAGCTGTGCAGCTCTCGGGACTGGGCCGGGTTTTGCGGATTGACGTAAAGTTCGGCGGTCAGGCGTTGTTCGAGCCAGTCGTTGAAGGTCTGGCGAAAACCGGCGGTCATGCTGCCGGCACCGATGTTCGCCGCCAGCGCCAACAGCAGCGCCATCAGCGCCAGGCTCAGCGCCGGCAGTTGCTGACGGCAGTCGGCGAGAAACCATTGGCCGAGCACCGAATGACTGCGGCTCAGTGCCAGGTTCAAGACCAGATTCAGCACCACCGGCAAGGCCAGTGCGGCCCCGATCAGCAGAGCTGCCATCAGCACAAAACCACTGGCCAGGCTGTCCCCCCGGAACAAGGCGATAAGCGCGATGACAACGGCCAGTGCCGCGACCCAACCCTGACGCCGTAACCAGCGCGCGTGAGCCTGATGCCAGGCTTGCGGGTCGGCCAGGGCCAGCAACGGCAGGCGCGCCGCCCGCAGCAGACTGTTGGCCCCGGCCAGCAGCGCACCCAGCAGGCTCAAGCCCACCCCGCTGAACCACCACCACGGACTGAGGCTCAACTGCCCCGCCACTTCGGCGCCGTACAAACCGCGCAGACTGGCGGCCACGTCCGGCAACAACACGCTGGCCAGCAGGTAGCCGCTGGCGACGCCGGCAATACCGCCGATCATCGCCAGTGCTCCGAGTTCAACCACCAGACAGGTGATCAGCATTTGTGCGCTGACCCCACAGGCGCGCAGGGTTCTGAGCAAGCCTCGACGTTGCTCCAGCGCCAGCCCGATTGCGGCGTGAACGATGAACAGGCCGACCACGAAGGACAGAAAACCCAAGGCATCGAGGTTCAAGTGAAAGCTTTCCGTCAGCCGCGAGAGATTGTTTTCTTCACCGCTGGTTTTGAGCTGCAACTGGCCTTTGTATTGATCGGGCAGTGCGGCGCTGAAATCCTTGGGCAACAACAGGCGTGACAGTTGCTCCGGCAGGCCGAGAATCTGCTGGGCGAAGCCGATGTCCACCAGCAACATGCCGGGGGCCATATCGGTTTGGACGTGCAGCGGTGGCAGAATCTCGCCATTAGAGCTCACTGGCCGCTCACCTTCGTGCAGACCCAACGTCTGCAAGGTCTGCGGTGAGATCCAGGTGCGGCCCGGCGGGGTGAAAAATTCGACAATCTGCTCGATCGCCAGCGACCGCCCTGCCACCGCCGAGCCGGCCGGCAGCGACACCGGTTCGATGCCCATCAGCTGCAGACGTTGTTCCTCATGGCCCTTGAGCGTCACCCGCCCTTGCAGCACGGGCGAGACCGGCCAGCCCGCGCGACGCAGGTCGACAAACACTTGCTGGGAAAAGGTCGCGCCACTGGGCGCACTGAGGCTGGCCTGCGGTTCACCGCCGATCAACTGACTGGCTCGCGCATAACTTTCACGTGCCTGGCTGTTCAGCGCCTCTACACCGGTCAGCAGGCTGGTGGCGAGCCAGAGCCCGGTCAGCACACTGAAAAATTGCACCGGGTGCTGCCACCAATGGCTGAGCAACGCCCGCAGCGTTTCGCGAAAGACGCGCACCTCAGTGTTCGCCCGCGCCAGCCAGACGGCCGCGATGCAGCACCACTTTCTCCGCCAGCCGTGCGGCAACGCGATGACTATGCGTGACCATCAACAAGGTGGTCGGACTGTCGTCGAGCAATTCCAGCAACAACTTCAACACTTCATCGCTGGTGGCTTCATCGAGGCTGCCGGTGGGCTCGTCGGCCAGCAACAATTTGGGCTTCGACGCCAGGGCGCGGCCCAAAGCGACTCGCTGCTGTTGCCCACCGGAGAGCTGCTCCGGGTAACGCCGCAGCAAATCACTCAAGCCCAGCCGCTGCACCAGGTGCGCCTGCCAGCGCGGATCATGCCGCCCGGCCAGGCGTGCCTGAAAAGCCAGATTGTCCTCGACCCGCAAGCTGCCGATCAGGTTGAACTGCTGGAACACCAGGCCGATTTCAGTCCGTCGCCAGTTCGCCAGCTGCCCTTCGTTCATCTGGTCCAGCCGATGCTCGCCGCTTTGAATGCTGCCGCGATCGACCTTGTCGAGGCCGGCGATCAAGTGCAGCAAGGTGCTCTTGCCACTGCCCGACTCACCCATCAGCGCCAGGCTGCTGCCGGGTTTCAATGTCAGGTCGACACCTTGCAGCACCGGCAAAGGACCTTGCGGAGTGGCGTAGCTTTTGAAGACGCCTTGGACCTGAAGCATGAAGGGAGGCTCGCTGAAGTCAGAGCGCCTAGGATAGCCGAGAGTACATCCGAAAACTTCTCTCTGATCTGGCTGACGCCATCGCGAGCAGGCTCACTCCCACAGGGGACTTGTGAACGACAGACACCCCTGCAGGAGCGAGCTGCTCGCGATGAGGCCGGATCAGTCAACCAAAAACCTCACTGCCCCACCGCAACATTTGTAGGCGCCTGCGAAGGCGTCACAATGCTGTTCAGATCAATATACTTCCACTCAGGCTTCGCCCCCAGCCGCGCATTGAACCGATAGTTGAACGTAAAGTCGTCCGCCGTCGGCACACTCAACGGCTTGCCATAAACCGCCTCGATCCCCGCCAGGTCATAGCCCATCAACTGCAACAATGTCGGGAAGATGTTGTAGTGACTCGACCGATCCTTGTTCGCGGCCAGCGCTTTCTGCCAATCCAGCGTGCGCAACTGATCCCCTTGAATCACCACCAGCGGCACCAAGCCCTCCTCCGCCACCGGATCACCGCCGCAGTGCAAATTCAACCCGGGATTGCCCCGTTCATGCAGGTCCTGCCCATGGTCCGAGGTGTAGATCAGCAGCGCATTGCTCATGTCTGCCTGGGCAAACACCCGTGAGAAAAACTCCCCGACGTTCCACAGCAAGGTGTTCTTGTAGGCGTTGCGGTAGAGCACCCAGTCATCCGGCTGACCGTTGAAACCATCGCGCTTGCCGGTGTCCGCGATCTCGACAAACTGCCCCCGAGGCAATGTCGGACGATAGGCCATGAACGCATCCGGGTACTTGTCATGCACCGGAAAATGCGCGCCCACCTTGTTGATCACCACCAGCTCGGGCTTGCCGTCGTTGAGCAGGTCGATCAGTTTCGCCGCGGCCGCCATGTCGCGATCACGCACGCTGGCCTGGTCGAATTGCACAAACTCGTCGATGTCCTTTTTCTCGGCGTCGTTCATCAGGTTCTGCAAGTTGCCCCCGGTGCGCTGGGCATCGATGTAGACGGTGCGCAGGCCGGCCTTCTTCGCGTACTGCCAGATCGACGGCATCGTGCTGTTGATACGCATGTAGTCGGCGCGGGTGCCGCCGTACCGCAGGGTGATGTTGGTGTCGGCACTGCAATTGGCAATGGACGCGGCGTAACCGTAATTGAAGATCGCGACGCCCGGGCGCGGTTCCTTGAGGTTGCTGTGCACACCGAACGGGGCGTTGATGTCCAGGTAGTTGCCGGAAATGCTTTCGTCGATGATCAGAACGATGTCGTGCCCCGGCGGCGCGTCGTTGCGCGCCAGGCTCACAGGCTCGCGTGGGCCGACGGTGTTGTGCAGGGCTTCATAGGTGAACAGGTTCAAGTAGGCCAGCGGCGTGTACATGATCGGCAGGCCACGGGCGCCTTCGCCGGCTCGCACGAACAACACCGCACTGAGCAGCAGCACTCCGAGCACCGGCGCCGCCACCAGCAACGCACCGGGCAGCGGCATTCGCCGACGCGGTTTGAGCCCGATACCAAACAACAGCAGCAAGCCGCCGACCACCCCGCTGATGATCGCGTCGCGGTACTGGTACGCCGCCTCCTGAATGAACCCGCCGGAATACACCAGCGACACGAAGCTGCTGTAGGTCAGGTAGTCGGCCGTGACGCGGGTATAGACATCGAAAAACACGGCAGACACAAACATCATCAGAGCTAATAGATGACGGATCAGCGTCTGGCGAATGTACGCGGTCATGAACAGCGCCACGGTCAGCCCGATAAACATCCCGCCAAACAGCAGCACCGGCAAACCCATTCCCAACGCGCTCAGGCGCTCCAGGTAATAGTCGTAATTTTTGAATAAGTAGAGAACTAAGAGCAGTTCTTTGAGATATCGAATCATAGTATTTCCGATGCTCGCGGCCGTCCGTTGGCCAATAGATTGTCAGCCATTTTTTGACACTAGCACCGGGCCATCAAAGCGCAAGAAATGTCGGGTTTTTACACAAAGCGTCAAAAAAACGTTGACTCAAATCTGACACACCTGACCGGCTACAACCCTTGTGTTTCAAGCCCTACGACCGTTTATCGTTTTCTTCGAATTGTGAAAAACCCGTCAAAACCGCGGCAAATCCAGCAGTGGCAAGCACTTGATGGCAAAACGCCCCAAAAATGGGGCTGTTATAGCTGCGCAACATGTCATTTTGCTGACACGTTTTCCCAACGCTGGGCTATACCCCTTTTGACAGTCTTATTTCAGTTCTTTCAACCGTCTTACGAGGCACGCCAATATGGACGTGAGCGTATTTGGTACGGGCTACGTCGGCCTGATACAAGCAGCGGCACTGGCCGATGTCGGACATCGTGTCTTATGTGTCGACATCGATCCCAACAAGATCAAGCAATTGCAACAGGCCGTGCCGCCGATCAGCGAACCGGGGTTATCCGGTACGCTGGAAGAGAACATCAAGGCCGGCCGTTTGCTGTTCACGACCCAGGCCAGCGATGCGGTCGAACACGCCGAGCTGATTTTCATCGCCGTCGGCACGCCCGCCGATGAAGACGGGTCGGCCGACCTCAGTCACGTACTGAATGTGGCCCGCCAGATCGCCAGTTACATGGAGGCCGATCGCACCCTGATCATCAAGTCCACCGTGCCGGTCGGCACCGCGGACCAAGTGGCCGCCACCGCCCACGAAGAACTGCTTCGTCGCGGCAAGAGCACCCTCAATGTGCGGGTGGTCTCCAACCCCGAGTTTCTCAAGGAAGGCAGCGCCCTCGCCGATTGCATGCGCCCGGACCGGATCATCGTCGGCACCGACGACGAGGAAGCCCGCGGCCAGCTCAGCGAGCTCTATGCGCCGTTCTGCCGCAACCATGAAAAGCTCATGTTCATGGACAACCGCAGTGCCGAGCTGACCAAATACGCGGCCAACGCGATGCTCGCCACGCGCATCAGCTTCATGAACGAACTGGCGAACCTCACCGAGCTGCTGGGGGCCGATATCGAAGCGGTTCGCAAAGGCATCGGTTCGGACCCACGCATCGGTTACCACTTCATCTACCCAGGTTGCGGTTTCGGTGGCTCGTGCTTCCCCAAGGATCTGCGCGCCCTGCTGCATACCGCCGAACACAACGGCATGCCGCTGCGCTTGCTGCGTAGCGTCACCGACGTCAACGACAGCCAACGCCACATTCTCTTTAGCAAACTCAAAGCACAATTCCCCGATGGGCTGGCCGGCAAATCCATCGCGATCTGGGGCCTGGCGTTCAAGCCCAACACCGATGACATGCGCGAAGCCCCCAGCCGTTACCTGATGGATGCGTTATGGGCTGAAGGCGCGAGCGTGCAGGCCTATGACCCGGAAGCCATGTCCGAATGCCGACGCATCTACGGCTACCGCAATGACCTGCACCTGTGCGCCACCCGCGACGACACGCTGGAGGACGCCGACGCCTTGGTGATCTGCACCGAGTGGAAAAACTTCCGCGTGGTCGACTTTGAATTGCTGGCAAGCAAACTGCGTTCGCGGGTGATCGTCGACGGTCGCAACCTCTACAACCCGGAACAGGTGGCGGCCGCCGGTTTGCACTACAGCGGCATCGGCCTGCGGCACATCGTTCCCGAGGCGCCGCGGCCATGAAGATTCTCGTCACCGGAGCGGCCGGTTTCATTGGTGCCCATTGCGTGTTGCGGTTGATCCGTGACGGGCACCAGGTGTTCGGCCTCGACAATTTCAATGATTACTACGACCCGCAACTCAAACACGACCGCGTGAATTGGGTGCAGGAGCAGGTTGGCGCTTTCCAGCTCGCGACGGTTGACCTGGCCGACGGTCCTGCCATCGAGGCCCTGTTTGTCCGTGAAAAGCCCGAGGTGGTGATTCATCTCGCGGCCCAGGCCGGGGTGCGTTACTCCCTGGAGAACCCACGGGCTTACCTCGACAGCAATTTGAGCGGGTTCCTCAACATTCTCGAAAGCTGCCGCAACCACCCGGTCAAGCACCTGGTCTACGCCTCGTCCAGTTCGGTGTATGGCGCCAACCAACACACGCCTTACTCGGTGAAGGACGGCGTCAACCATCCGCTGTCGCTGTACGCCGCGACCAAGAAAGCCAACGAGCTGATGGCCCACAGCTACAGCCACCTGTTCGGCATTCCCTGCACCGGCCTGCGTTTTTTCACCGTGTACGGGCCCTGGGGTCGGCCGGACATGTCGCCGATCCAGTTCGCCCGGGCGATTGCCGAAGGGCAGCCACTGAAGTTGTTCAACTACGGCGAACACCAGCGCGATTTCACCTACATCGACGACATCATCGAGAGCATCGCACGCCTGATCGACCGTCCACCGCAAGCCAACGCCGAATGGGACCGTGAACAACCGGACCCGGCCAGCAGCATGGCGCCGTGGCGGATCTTCAACATCGGCGGCCAGCACCCGGTGGAACTCAAGGATTACCTGGCGCTGCTGGAAAAACACCTTGGACAAAAAGCCCTCGTCGAGTTGCTGCCACTGCAGCCAGGCGACGTGCTCAACACCTGCGCCGATGCCAGCGACCTGGCTCGGGCAACCGGATTTCAGCCTTGTATCGAGCTGGATGAAGGACTCGGGCGCTTCATCGCCTGGTTCCGCGATTACTACCCACTGCCTATCGCCCACGCGCCGCTAGCGGCTGAACTTCAGCGGAGGATTCTATGACTGGACATGAAAAAACGGTGCCGATGCAACAGATGCGCCGAGACAAGCGCCTGGACCCGGAGCACCGAATGCGCCTCGACACCGCGATCCATATGCAGGGTCGTGGCTGGATGACCGGCCGTGACGGCGGTCGCCCCTGGACGCTGTCGCGCACCAATCGCGTGGTCGCCTGCCTCGGTGCGTTGGTGATTCTGCTGCTGATCTCGCCCATCTTGTTGGGCCTGGCACTGGCGATCAAATTCAGCAGCCCGGGACCGGTGATGTTCGTGCAGAAACGCACGGGCTACCGCGGTCGCATGTTCGGCATGTACAAGTTCCGCACCATGGTGGCCAACGCCGAGGAGCTCAAAGAATCCCTGCGTCACCTGAACAAGCACGGAGCCGACGCGATCGATTTCAAGATCGACAAGGACCCGCGCATCACCGGCATCGGTGGTTTCCTGCGGCGCAGCAGCCTGGATGAGCTGCCAAACCTGATCAATGTGGTGATGGGCGACATGCGCCTGGTGGGCCCGCGGCCAACCTCGTTCAACGCCTACCGCTACAAGGACAATCACCTTGCACGCCTGAGCATCTACCCCGGCATGACCGGCCTGTGGCAGATCTCCGGGCGCAGCAACATCGACTTCGACCAGCGCGTTGAGTTGGACCTCAGCTATATCGCCGAGCAGAGCCTGTTGCTTGATCTGAAGATCCTGTTGAAAACCCCCTTCAAAGTATTCAGCGGCCACGGAGCGAGTTAAATGGACGGTTCATCAGCCAAAAGCCTAAGCATTGCCAACCCGAGCGAGTCCAACCTGACCTCGACCGTGCTCGATCAAGATCTGCGGATCCTATTTCTGACCGCCGCCAACCCCGGCGCCGGCACCACCACCAGTGCCCTGGCGCTGGCCAGTCAGCTGGCGAAAATGAGCAGCGGCGAAGTGTTGCTGGTCGATGCCAGTCAGTCATCGACCAACCTCACGCAACAGATGGGGCTGACCAAGGAGCGCGGTTTTCGCGACCTGCTGTTCAACACCCAGAGCCCGCCCCTGCTGCAGGACTGCGTGGTGAACGTCTCCAGCCTGCCCTTCCACATCCTGCCCAACGGCCGGTATGTGCGTGGCACCGAGCACCTGACCCCTGAACGCCTGGGCCCGTTGCTCGATCAGCTCGGCAGTCAGTATCGCTTTGTGGTGATCGACGGCGACGCGGTGTATTCCGCCGCCGACACCATGATCATCAGTACCCAGGTGGACGGCGTGATCATGGTCGTGCGCTCCGAAGACACGCGCTGGGAAGTAGCCCAGGCGGCGGTTCAGCGCTTGACCCAGGCCGGCGCGAAACTGGTCGGCAGCGTCTTCAACCGGCGCAAGTACTACATGCCGAAATGGCTCTACAAAAACCTGTGAGCAATCAGAAAAGGATGACGACATGAACGCCAAAATGCTTGTCCTGCTGTTGCTGCCGCTTGCAGGTTGCTCCAGCACTTCCGAAACCCAGAACATGCCGGTGAATATCCTCACGGCCTCACCGGCCAACGCCCAGGCCACTGACATGCCCAAGGTCGAACAGACCTTGCGGCCACAGGATGTGCTGGACGTGATCTTTCACATCAGCACCAGCGGCTCGGACGCCTACCGCATCCAGTCCGGCGACCAGATCGGCCTGAACTTCACCGCTGCCAGCCAGCTCAACGGCAATCAACTGGTGCTGCCCGATGGCACCATTGAACTGCCGGGCGCCAACACCTCGGTGAAAATCGCCGGGCTGACGTCCGAACAGGCGCGTGAGGAAATCCAGCGCGCCTACCAGCGCAAACAGCTGTTCCAGCCTAACCGCAACCAGTTGTCCGTGCAGGTCATCAGCCCGCTGAGCAACGAGTCGAACCTCAAAAGTGCCCTGAACCACCCCGCTACCGGCATGAGCCGGGAGATCACCGTGGGCACCGACGGTTACGCCAGCTTCCCGGAAATCGGCGCCGTGCCGCTGCAAGGCATGACCGTCAATCAACTGGAAACCTTCCTCAACCAACGCTACGCGAAGCTGCCGGGGCGGATGACCGTCGACGTGCTGCTGAAGTCCACGGCGGGTAACGAAATCTATGTGCTGGGCGAAGTTGGCCAACCGGGGTCCTACCCGATTCGCCGGCCAGTCTCGGTGCTTGAAGCGCTGACCCTGGCCCGTGGCAGCAACACCAAGGCGCGGCTCGATTCGGTGATGATCATGCGCCGCAATGGCAACCAGGTGCAGGCCGTGCGCTACGACGTCGAAAAGGCTTTGGCCGGCGATGCGTCGCAGATTGCGTACCTGCAACCGGACGACATGCTCTATGTGCCGAAGACCAAACTGGCGAGCGCCGGTGAGCTCGCGCGGCAACTGGCAGACGTGGTGTTGTTCCAGGGCGTGGGCTTCAGCTTCGGCTACCGCGTCGACAACAAAGACAGTGACAGCAACTAACTCTCAGGTGACCGACCATGAATCCAAAGGAAAACTACCTGCACGAGTTCTTCAGGATCTTTTTCGCCAACAAGCAGTTGGTGAAACGAGTCTTCCTGGTCTTTGCAGTGATCGCGCTGGTCCTGCCGCTGATGCTCAAACAGAGCTTCGATATCACCGCCCAGGTGATCGTGCAGTCCAAAAAACTCTCACAGGGAGACGCCACAACCTCCCTCAACCAGGAGAACGCCTCGTTCATTCCACCGTCCCTGGCGGACATGGAAACCGAGAGCAATATCCTGCGCTCGCCGGCGTTGATCCGGCAGACCATCAGCGAGTTGCGCGACAAGGGTGAGTACACGCCTACCCCTGGCGTTTTCAACAAACTGGTGACCCAGCCGTTCAAGCAGTACGTGACCACGCCGCTGCGTGAATACGTGATCAACCCGATGAAAGCCACCCTGGGCCTGGAAACCGACCCGGTACGCGACACGGCGCTGGATGCCCTGACCCAACAGGCGATCGACAGTCTGAAAATCGAGACCCTGCCAGGCTCCAACGTGATCTCCATCATCTACAGCTTCGACAATCCAACCCAAGGCACCAATTTCGTTGCAGCCTTGCTGCAGAACTACCTGACGAGCCGTCAGGCACTGCAATCGATCGATTTGCCGCAGTCGTTCTACGAAACCAAGAAGAAGCAATACCAGGTGCGTCTCGATGGCCTGGAAGGCACTCGGCTGGGCTTGCTTGAAGCGGTCGGCTCGTCCGATCCGAAGGAAGAAATCACCTTCCGCCTCAATGCCATCAACACCGAGGAGCAGGCGCTCAACCTGTACCGCGATCGCCTGCTGCAAAGCCAACGCTGGCTCGACTACCTGAAAACCAGCCTGGCCGCAGCGAGCAACTCGAAACTCAACGACTACACCTTCCCCTACACCTTCACCACCACCGTGGACAATGTGGCGTTCGAGGATCGTGAGATCAAACAGATGGGTGAGGCCCTGACCACACAGGTCAGCCGCTATATGAACGACCTGGCGATCTTCCAGCCAAGCAGCGAACCTATGTTGCTGACCCGCGAGCAAATCGCCCGCACCCGTCAGCAGTTTCTGAAAGTGGTCAGCAACCGGATTCAGGAACGCAACACTGATCTTGCGATTGTCAGCTCGGTGATCGACCAGAAAACCAAGCGCATTGCCGAGTTCAAGGAGCGCATCCACCAGTTGCAGGAAACCCAGAGCAAGCTGCGGCAGATGGACACCGAGATCAACGCGTTGCACGCGGCGTTCTCGACCTATGCCCAACGCTTCGCCGAAAGCAGCAGCGCACGTTCGCTGGACAACGACCTGTCCAACGCACGGGTGCTCAGCCCGCCGTATGAGCCCACCGAAGCGGCGTTCCCGAAACCGATGCTGATCATTCCGTTCGGCTTGTTCACCGGTCTCTTGCTGGCGATTGCCCTGGTCTACGTGCGTGAGTTCTTCGATCACCGTTTCAAACACCCAGCGCAAATCACCCACGAACTGGGCTTGCCGGTGCTGTTGGTGATCAACGATCAGAACGTGGAACCCACCAATCCGCACAGCAACTGGTCCTTACCGCGCCTCGTGCATTGGGTGCGCAATTGAACGCGCCGCTCATCCCTTCCCTGCCGATCATTCATTTGCTCAGCAGCGGCGGCTTCTACGGGGCTGAGCGGATGCTGCTGGACCATTGCCTGGCGACGCCGGGGCAGCACCAAGTGCTGTTTCTCGATGCGCCGCCAGACTTGATCGCGCGGTTTCGTCAGGCGGGGGTCGACTGCCGGGGTTGCGCGGGGTTGGGGGAATTACTGGCGCATTTGCGCCAGCGCAGGGCGGAACGGCCGTTGATCAATACGCACAACTTCAAGGGCCTGTTGTTTGGCTGGGTGGGCGCAACGTTATTGCGCCTGCCGCTGGTGATTACCCAGCACGGTTTCACACCGCGCAGCCGCAAGCAGAAGTTCTACACCTGGCTGAGCCTGCAACTGTGCCGCACCGCGTCGGTGAATCGCGTGGTCTGCGTTGCCGAAAGCATCGCCGTGCTGTGCCGTCAGGCCAGCGTCCGGGCGGAAAAGCTGCAGGTGATTCCCAATGGTCTGCCGGCGACTGACGGACTGTTGCCGCGTCACGCGAAACGCCAGCGTTGGCTGGCCGGTTACGTCGGGCGGCTGAGCAGTGAAAAGGGCCCGGACTTTTTTCTCGATGCGCTGATTCCACTCTGCCGGCAACACCCGCAACTGGACGCCGTGATGCTCGGCGACGGCCCGGAACGGGAGACGCTGCTGGCGCGTATCAACGAAGCGGGTTTACAGGACCGCATCACCCTGCCGGGTTACCAGACCGACATGAGTGTGTGGTGGCGACAACTCGATGCGCTGGTGATCAGCTCGCGCACCGAAGGCACGCCGATGATTCTGCTCGAAGCGATGCAAGCCGGTGTGCCGGTGGTGGCGTTCGGCGTCGGCGGGATCCCCGATGTGCTGCAAGACCGGCACAACGGCCTGCTGGCGACACCCGCCGACAGCGCCGCCCTCGCCCGCCAGATCGGCTCGTTGCTGACTGAACCGGCCATGGCCCGCGACCTGATCGACAACGCAAAACGTACGCAATTGGACCGTTACGACCTCAAGGCCCTGGCCGAACGCTGGTCGCAACTTTATCTCCGTACTGCACGGGAGGCACGCGCGTGATCTTTCCGCTCTCGATCGTCAGTTTGTTTGGCCTGGTCTGCCTCGCTTTGCTGGCCAGCCCTTATCCGTATCTGGCGCCGGGAGCGGTGCTGGGCCTGGTCGGTGTCGCGCTCCTTTACCGAAAACCCACCTGGGGTTTGCTCGGGATCGCGGCGCTGGTGCCGTTCGAAGGTTTCTTCAAGGACAGTTCGCTGTCGGGCACCAAGTTCCTCGGCGCGTCACTGGCCGTGATCCTGATGCTGCAACTGGCCATCCACCAGATACCCTCCGAACGCCTGCGCAGCAACATCTGGCGCTACCTGATCTGGTTCATGGTCTTGTACCTGCTGAGCGTGATCAACACCGACAACATGGGCATGTCCATGGGGCACCTGCGAGAACTGAGTGTCGGCCTGGTGCTGTTTGTGATCACCCTGCTGATCGGCCGCGAGCTGAACATGGACCTGTTCGCCAAGATGGTCACCCTCAGTGTCACGGCGACCTGCGTGTTGGCGATGTTCTCCAGCAAATACCAAGACCAGGGGCGCGCCGCCGGCCTGCTGGAAGACCCGAACGCCTTTGCCATGCTGATCGCCTTCGCCGTGCCGCTTGCCTTGCTGCTGGTGGTGCGCAGCCCGCACTTTCTGCATCGAATTTTCTGGGTCGCTTGCTGCATTTTGCTGCTGGGCGGCATGACCAAGACTGAATCCCGTTCGGGGCTGGTGGTGCTGTTCCTCAGCCTGATGATCGGCGTCTGGCATTACCGCGCCGAGCTTAAACGCATCCGTCCTCGGCACCTGGGGTTTGCCATGCTGGGCCTGGTGATCGTGATTCCGCTGGCCATTTATGCGATGCCCAAGGGTTACATCGAGCGCATTCAGTCCTTGAGCATCTTGAGCGCCGGCGCCAAGAGCCAGGACCAATCCCTCGGCCGTCGCGCCTCGTACATTGTGGTCGGCAGCGAGATGATCCGCGAGAACCCGTTGCTGGGCACCGGCCCCGGGACGTTCCCGCTGCACTACGCCACCACCGGTTATGCCAAGGCGTTTTCGGCCAACCGCAAAATCGGCGACCTCTACCGTCGCGCCCACAACACCTACCTGGAAATCTTCAGTGAGCTGGGGATTCCCGCCGGCCTGTTGTTCGTCGGCATGCTCGGCCTCGGTTTGTACAACCTGGTCCGCGCCCGTCGTGCATGGATGCAGCGACGCAACCGCGAACAGGCGGATTTGCTGACGCACCTGAGCATGAGTTTCCTGTCGTTGACGCTGTTTTTGATGTTCCTCAGCGCACCCAATCAGAAGTACGTGTGGATCATGCTCGCCCTGACCAGCGTGCTGCGTTTGAAAGCCGAAGAAAGCCCACTCGCGGAGGCCAAGGCATGAGCCGCATCAGTATTGTTATTCCGATGTACAACGAATCTCGCCACATCGCTCGGACCTTGTTGGCTGCGCAACGCGCTGCCATCGCCGCCGGTCTGGAATGCGAGCTGATCGTGGTCGATAACGGTTCCGACGATCAGGGCCCGCAGATAGCCCGGCAATTCGGCGCTCAGGTGCTGGTGCTGCCGGGCGTGCTCATCGGCGCCTTGCGCAATCGCGGTGCGGCCATCGCCACCGGCGATTGGCTGGCTTTCATCGATGCCGACGTCGAGATGCCCGAGGACTGGCTCACTCTGTTGTTGAAAATCGAGCCCGCGGTTCAGGTCGACGTCCTCGGGCTGGACTTGCACACCCCGGCCGAAGCCCCCTGGTATGCCAATGCCTGGCAACGTCGCACCTTGCGTCCGAACAACGAGACGGTGCAGACGGTGCGCTGGCTGCCCAGTTCCAACCTGTTGATGCGCCGCCCCTGGTTCGACAAGGTCGGCGGCTTCAACGAAACCCTGCGCACCGGCGAAGACAAGGATTTCACCATGCGCCTTTCCCACGCGGGGGCTCGCCTGCTGTCGGTCAATCAGACCGTCGCCCTGCATTGGGGTTATGAGGGCAGCTGGCGTGAATGGATGGGCAAGGAATTCTGGCGTCAGGGCAGCCATCTGCAGTTACTGCGCCGCCATGGGCTGAGCATGCGTCTGCTGCGCTTCCCGCTGGTGTCGCTCGCCGCCTGGATGTTGGATTTCCTGGCAATCTCCGCCCTGCTCGATGGCTTCCCCCACCATGCGGCGCTCATGGTGTTCCTGACCAGCCTACCGGCGCTGGCCTTGAGCATGCGCCAGACCTTCAAACACCGTGATCTGCTATTGACCCTGCAACTCTGGGGCCTGCATTGGTTGCGTCTGCACCTGGCCGGTGCCGCGTTTGTTCTCAGTTTTTGTCATTGGAAAGCCAGGAGGCCTGCCCGTGGCTGAATTCATTTTCTGGTTGTGCCTGTTGCTGCCGGTTTACGCCTATCTCGGTTACCCCTTGCTGTTGACGCTGCTGGCGCCATTGTTTGCGGCGCGGCGTAACGCAATCGCGGAACCGATGAACATCAGCATCGTGATTGCCGCGCACAACGAAGCGCGGCACATCGAACACAAGTTGCGCACGTTGCTCGCTCAGGATTATGAGCCGGCCTCGCTGCAGATCATTCTGGCCAGCGACGGTTCGACCGATGACACCGTGGCCTGTGCGCGCAAGGTGATCGACCCGCGCATCACCATCCTCGACCTGCCTCGCCAGGGCAAGGCCGCGACCCTGAATGCCGGCGTGGCGTTGAGCACCGGGGATATTCTGGTATTCACCGATGCCGACAACCAATGGTCCCGCGACACCCTCGGTCACCTGCTGGCGCCGCTGTGCGATCCCCAGGTTGGCGCGTGCGCCGGGCACATGGTGATCCCGGTCACGGGCGGTGGCCTGAGTATCGGCGACAGTCTCTATCGGCATTACGAAGGCTGGCTGCGCAGGGTGGAAAACCGCACCGGCTGCATGGTCTCCGCCGACGGCGCCCTGCTTGCCCTGCGCCGCGAGTTGTTCCAGGAGGTGCCGGCCGAGGTCAACGATGACTTCTTCATCAGCACCTGCGCGCCGGTGGCGTTCAAGCGCATTGTCTATGTGCCCGAAGCGCAAGTAATCGACCAAGGCGTCGATGAAGCAGACAAACAATTCCGCCGCCGTCAGCGCGTCACCGTCGGGGGCTTGCAAAGCCTGGCCCAACGTAGCGAGCTGCTCAATCCGCTGAAACATGGCCTGTATTCGATTGCCTTGATCAGCCACAAGTTGATCCGCCGTCTGGCACCGATTCTGTTGCTGCCGCTGTTGCTGAGCAATTTCTGGCTGTGGGAAGAACACGGTTTCTATCGCCTGAGCCTGATCGCGCAACTGCTCGGTTACGCCGTGGCCATCGCCGGCCTGCTGGATTCGCAACACCGGCTGCCCAAACCTTTCCGCCTCGCCGCGTTCCTGCTAGTGACCCTGGCCGGGATGAGTATCGGTCTGTGGCAGTTCCTGCGGGGGCAGCGGTACGCCCAGTGGAACCCTGAGCAAAACCGTTGAAAGGACTGAGCCATGGCGATCAAACAACTATTAAAACGTACCAGTGGCTGGCTTTATCTCAACTCGCCGGTGGGCCGCAATCAACTGCAAGGCGCCGGTGTGATCCTGATGCTGCACCGGGTGCTGGCCAGCGACCACGCCGCCGAACTGCCCCATCGCAATGAGCTCTGTGTCGGGCCGAAAGCCTTCGAACACTTGCTGGTGTGGCTGAAAAAACACTTCGACTGCGTGTCGTTGATGGATATTTTGCAACCCGGCACGGTGAGATCGGATCGCCCGAAAATCACCCTGACCTTCGACGATGGTTGGCGCGACAACGCCCTGAACGCCTTCCCGTTGCTGCAAAAATACCAGGTGCCTGCGAGCATTTTTCTCTCCACCGATTTCATCGGCAGCCGCCAGCGGTTCTGGTGGGAGAGCATCGGCGAAACCCTCTGGGGCAGCCACGGTGAACGGGCGCGGATGCAATTGATCGATTGCCTGCGACAAGTCGGTCGGCCGTTGCCGGTAGCCTTCGATGAACTGGATGTGGAACGTCGCAGCCTGGCCTTGCTGCATTTTCTGCACAGCCTGAAAACCCTCAGCCCTGCTGACTTGAATCGCCTGACCGACGAGTGCCCGGACGAGTCATTGCCCCAGGCGCTGGACTGGCAGCAGGTGCGCATGCTGGAAGGCTCGGGGCTGGTGCGGTTCGGTCCCCACGGCGCCAGCCATGCGATTCTCACCGGCCTCGATGATCAGCGTTTGCATGAAGAACTCAGCCGCAGCCGCGACGCCTTGCACAATGGCTGCAACCGTCCGCTGCCGGTCTACTGCTACCCCAACGGCGACAACGATGCGCGGGTACGCGAACACGTTGCCGATCACGATTACCCGTTCGCCCTGGGCACCGGCACCGGGATCTATCGGGGCACCGATGACCCCTTGAACCTGCCCCGTTTCGGCGTCAGCCAACGGGTGGCGCGCAATCCGCAGCTGCTGTCCTGGCGCCTGTTCCGTGGGGCCCGCACATGAGCCGCAGCCATTACCTCAAGCATCTGGCCCTGAGCATGGGCACCAAACTGGCGATGATCGGTTTGCGGCTGATGCGCAACGTGTTGCTCGCAAGGATCCTCGGGCCGAGCGAACGGGGTTTGTTTGCCCTGCTCAGCACCTTGCCCGACCTGATCAGCGCCGCCACCAGCGGCGGGCTGAATTCGGCGGTGGGTTTTCAGGCGGCCAAGCAACGCCCCATGGGGTTGCTGCTGAGTCAGGTGCTGGTGTTCGGTTGCTTGCTGGCGGGTCTTTTGACTTTGCTGGTGGTCGCCCTGGTGCGTGAGTTCGGCAGTGAACTCGACATCACCACGCAACTGGGCCTGCTCGCCTGGCTGTTGTTGCTGGCGGTGCCGCTGACCGTACTCAAGAGCGGACTGCTGACCTTGCACAACGCCTCTGGCGGCGTGGTGGCCTTCAACGCGTTGCGCCTGGTGGAATCCCTGGCGCCGCTGCTGTTGTTCCTCGCCTTGTTCTGGATGTGGAAAGACGCCGCGCTGGAAGCAGCCCTGATCAGTTGGCTGGCAGGCATCAGCCTGGTGGTACTGGCGGGCTGGTTCTGGCTCAAACGCGCTCAGCCCCTGAAATTGCAATGGGACCGCGCCAGCCAGAACGAGCTGCTGCGCTACAGCGCTCGCAGCCATCCCGACCTGCTGTTCCAGCAAGTGATCCTACGCTCCGATTACCTGTTCATCGGCGCCCTGCTCGGCAGCACCGCGCTCGGTCATTACGCCATGGCCAGCGCCGCCGCCGAGTTGCTGCTGATTGTCCCGGAAGCCGTGACCACGCCGTTGATGAAACGCCTGCTGCAACAGGAAGAAGGCATCGACAAAGTGACGCCGCTGGCCCTGCGCCTGACCGCCACGGTGATGCTCGGCGCCTGCGTGACCATGGCGGTGATCGGCGAATGGCTCATCGTGACGCTATTCGGCGCGGCCTATCAGCCGGCGTATCCGGCCTTGCTGGCACTGCTGCCGGGCCTGTTGGGCCTGTGCTACGCGAGCATCCTGCGCCTGGACTTGCTGGGCAAAAACCGTCCCGGCACGATTTCGCTGTTGATGGGGCTGGGCGCCTTGCTGAACCTGGCGCTGAACCTGGTGTTGATTCCGGCCTACGGGATCGTCGGCGCGGCGGCGGCCTCGTCCATCGCCTACCTCGCGGTCACCCTCGCGCTGCTGGTGATGTACTGCCGGTTGAGCGGCGTGCCGGTCTGGCAAACCCTGATCATCCTGCCCAGCGATGTAACGCCGATGCTGCACATGCTGCAACGGAAGTCGGCATGAAACGCCTGGTCCTGCTGTTTAGCCTTGGCCTCGCGCTGAGCGCCCAGGCGGCGCCCATGCGTTGGGCCGATATTCGCGACGGCAGCCTGTACCTGCAACCGGATCGTCCCGACACGCTGACCATTCGCTGGGCGCCGGCGTGGCAGGCGGATGCCAACGAAGAACGCCTGTACCTGCTCGACGGCCAGGGCAAACTCCAGGGCGAGCGCCTGATCGCCGCCAGCGAATCGCGCGGCAGTCAGAGCTGGCCGTTGACCCCGAGTGCCTCCAGCTATCAACTGGAAATTCCGGGCTACAGCTTCCGTCGCTACCGGGTTGAACACGACGAACACACGGTGGCGTTGTTCGCCCCGGCCAAGGTGCATTTCAGCGCCGAAACCCACAACGGCGATGAGCTGTACTTCAAGGTAGCGCCGGGTGAGCGCGCAGTGCTGGCCGGCAAGTTCCACGGCGGTGTCAGCGCCTTGCAAGCGCAGCGCGTGGGCGACGGCAAACAAGTGGCGCTGACGCTGAAACCGTATCGGGGTTATTGGCAGTTCGACAAGGTCGAGTTGCCCGTCGCCACAGAAGCACAGGTCTGGCGCTTGCGCCTGCAAGGCAGCGGCAAGGTGGCGTTCTGGCTAGATGGCACCGCCAACCTCTTCGCCCAGAATCCGCAGCAACTCAAGCCCCTGCGCGAGGACGATGGCCAGGTCCGGCTGACATTGCACAATAAAATGCTGGGGCCGACCCCGAACCTGGGCATCGCCCTGCCCTACGTCAAGGTGCCGGAATCGAGTTATGCAGTGCTCGATGCACTCAAGCCACAGGCGGGCACTTACTACAGTTTCGTCGACATCACGGCGAAGAATCCGCACTACGAAGATGAATTCCGTCGGCTGTATCAGGACCGCTTCGGCATCACCCAGGACATCACCTTGTTGGCCGGGAGCCAGCGCCAGGCTGACTTGCGCGCCGACACCCTGAGCAACGCCGGGCTCGACGCCTGGCTCGCGTCGACCCGGGCCCTGGGTGGCAAAGGCACGCACTACATCGGTTTTGCCGACGAGCCGAACCTCAATTACCCGGACTACGCCAACTACCAAAGCATCTTCAACAGCATGGCCCGGCAAGTGCGCAGCAATCCCGCCAATGCCAAGGCCGGCGTGCGCATCGCCATGCCCGCCAGTTCGCGGCTGGTCAACGGCCCGTTTGCTGACAACGCCGCCGACAAACGCGGCATCGATTGGGCCAAACGCTTGCTGGCCGAATCCGGCGACAACATCGATGCCCTGGCCTGGCACGAATGGATGATTCGCGACCTGCTGGCAACACGGGTCTACCGTGACAGCGTGCGCCGCGCCGCCGACCTGGTCGGCCTCGACGCCCAGGGCCGGCCGCGCAAAGCCTTGCTGCTGGACCAGACCAACATGTCCAGCGGGTCCAGCCTCAGTCCTTACGATCAGGAAACCCACTTCGCGTCGTTGTGGTGGACGTCGGTCGTCATCAACTCGTCTCAGGATGGCTTGCTGGAAATGCTGAGCTGGTTCCAGGCTGCCGACGAACCGAACTACCCCAAAGGCATGTTGCGTGTCCTCGGCGACGATCGCTTCGAGCTCAAGCCTGTGGGTCTGGCTCAGCAGTTCATCCGCCAGCATTGGCTGCACGACGTGATGCTCCTCGATAACGACGCCTTCGAGGTCGACGTGCTGGCCATGGCCGAGGACAAGAAGCGCAACCTTCTGGGCGTCAATAAAGCCACGCGCTTGCAGCGTGTGGCCCTGACTGGAGTCCAGTGTCCGCTGGCCAACGGTTCATTAAGCTACTTCGGTGCCGACAACCGCGCCCGCGACGCACCCTTCAATTGCCAGGACGGTCGCGTCAGCTTCGAGCTGCCAGGACGGACCCTGTTCAATCTCAGCTGGAGCGCCTCATGAATTGCCAAGTATTGAATAGCGAAATCGGCCATTGGCCGCACCTCGCATCACTCCACTCGCGGCCGAGACCGTCAGGAGTCAATAACATGAGCGTTTTGCAGAAACTCAGCCAACACATCAGACAAAAGGGTTGGCGTGCCACCCTCAATAAAATCTGGAAGCACTACGTGTTTTCCCACGAGGAACTGTTGTGGATGGAGCGCGATCTGGTCACTCCGGTGCCGCCTTACAAACTCAGGCCCTACCCGCCGCTGCAGGTAGTGCGCATCACCCCGGAAAACGCCGTGGCGTTCACCCGTTACTTCGGTGACCGCGTGGAGACCATGGCCGAACTGGCCCGTGAAGGCTACACCGGGCATATGCACCTGGACGACAAGGGTGATGCGGTGGCCTTCATCTGGGGCGCGGCGCGCAACTATCACGACAAGCACTACTACGGCTGCTGGTTTCCGGTGAAAGAAGGCGAGTTCTTCGAATTCGGCGGCGAGCTGACCCGCGCGTACTGGGGCACCGCGCTGTCGATGGACGTGCAGACGCAATTGTGGAAAGCCATGCTGGACCAGGGTTGCCACACAGTGGTGGATGTCTGTGAGTCCCACAATGTCCCTGCCCTCAAGCTGCACATACGCACCGGCTACAAGGAACAAGGGCGGATCATGAACGTCTACGAGCTGTTTGGTCGCTGGCGCTTCTACCGCGAAACCCATTACAGCGGCTCACGCCTGGATGCCTTGCGCAAACCGGCACGTGAACCCGCCACAGCAGCGGTGAGCTGACCCTATGGCAGCACGATTCGAATGGCGCACTTCGTTGTGCGCCGCTGATTTCCCGGAAACGGCTTATGAAGCGTTGCGTCTGCGAGTGACGGACCACACACCGTTCAACACACTGGCCTGGATGCGTGCATCCGAACAGGCCCTGACCACCGGGCAACGTTTGCATGTGTTGCTTGGCTGGCAGGGTCATGAGCTGGTCTTGTGTTTGCCGTTAGTGGCCTCCGTCGAGCGTTTCGCCAGGCTGCCGTTTCGCGTGCTGCATCACCTTGGCTACCCACTCGCCGACCGCCTCGCGCTCCTTGCAAAAACGGACTCGGAGAATATCCGCAAGGCACTGATCGAGATCCGCCGACAACTTCCCCACGCCCTGCTGCAACTCAACGAGTTGTCGGAACCGGTCGGCGAAGAAAGCGTGCTGACCGAGTGGATGGCGCACAGCTCGACCGGTGAACGGCGCCTTAGCTGTCGGGTGCCGGTGCACGTGATCAGCGACGCGGACCACCAGGAAGTTTCGGGTGACCCCCGCTATAAACTGCGCCGCGCACGCAAACGCATCGCAGCCTGTGGTGCCCAGGTTCGACGGATCACCCCCGATGCGTCGACCATGGGCCCGTTGTTGCAGGCCATCAGTGAAGTCGAAGCGGTCAGTTGGAAAGGCGATGAAGGCGTCGGGATTTTCGCCGACGAACGTCACCGACAATGGATGGACCGAGCCTTCACCGCCCTCGCCGAACAGGGGCTGGTGCGGGTCGTGGTGCTGGAGCTGGACGGGCGCTGCATCAGCTACCGCCTCGGGTTGCTGGAACAAGGCCGGTTGTACGATTACAACCTGGCGTTCCTGCCGCAATACGCCGATCTGGGCAGCGGTCGGGTGCTGCTCGACGAGTGGATTCGCTGGGGGCTGGACGAGCACTGGCGCTGGATCGATGCCTCGCGGGTGAGCCTGGAAAATTCCAGCCATCAACTGCACGAACGCATGACCGGGCAACTCGAACACTGGCGCTGGAGTTTCTATTCCTGGCGCCCCAGCGGTCTGGCGCTGGGCCTGGCCCTGAGACTCTGGCAGCGGCTCAAACCCTTGTTGCAGAAATGGCAAGCCAAACGGGCAGCAGCGACCGTTGCCACTGCACCGGCGCCCGTTGCCGCAGTGGTCAAAGCAACGAAGCCAACCGACACAAACAGGGAGGGCGACCATGCCTCGCCAAGTCATAGTCAACGCTGACGATTTCGGTCTCAGCCCGTGCGAAAACGCGGTAATCCTGGGCGCCTTCCAGGCGGGGGTGATCAGCTCCGCCACGGCCATGGCCAATATGCCGGCCTTCGAAGCGGCGTGCGTCATGGCCCAGCATCCGTTGCTCAAGGACCGGATCGGCCTGCATTTCAACCTCACGTATGGGCGTCCGTTGAGTCAGTCGATTCTGGGTCGAAGGAACTTCTGTGACAGCCATGGGGTGTTCGATCTCAACCTGTCCCGCCATCGCCTCTGGCTCAGCCGGGGGGACCGCGACGCAGTGCTGGAGGAGCTCAACGCCCAATGGCAACGCTGCGTGGACAACGGTGTACGGCCCAGCCACATCGATTCCCATCAACACGTTCACAACATCTGGCCCATTGGTGAGATCGTCGCCCGCTTCGCCGCGAGCCAAGGGGTGCCCGTGCGCCTTGCGCGCAATCTGGGGCAAAACCTGAGCTTGCCCAAGCGCGTGTTCAAGACCTTGCTGAATAATCGTCTGCAAAGTCTGGCGGGTGTGACCGCGGATTATGTGTGCACACCGGTGGACCTGCGCAATGAAGCCATGCCGACCGATGGTGTGCTGGAAATCGTGGCTCATCCGACTCAGCTTGGCGCTGATTTCGGTGATGCCTATTTGCAGCCAGAAGAGTCTCTAACCCTTGTTCTAGAGCGGCGTCTTCACGGTGTGCCGCGGGCTTCCTATGGTGTTTTGAACAGCCATTTGGTGACCGGTGAAGCCGCGCTCGAATGAGTTACATACGTTGCAACACATTCAAAGCTGGCGCTTTGATATGAACTTTCAAGCTTGACCTATACCCATCAAAAGCGTTTCCACCCACACCCTGGCTTAGGCTAAGGAGAGCGTCATGAGCATCATCGAAAAGCTTCGCGAACGCATAAAACAAAAGGGCCTGAGCCGCACGTTCAAAACGCTGTGGAAACGCTACGTGTTCTTCCATTGGGAGCTTTTATGGATGGAACGGGACCTGATCAGCCCGGTACCGCCGCACAAACTGCGTCCCTATTCGGGACTGCGCATGGTGACCATCACCCCCGAAAACGCCAGCGCCTTCGGCAAGCATTTTGGTGACCGCGTCGGGACCATGGCCGAACTCGCCACCGAGGGTCACACCGGGCACATGTATCTGGACGAAGAAGGCCACGCTGTTGCGTTCATCTGGGGCAGCGTCCGCGACTACCACGACCGTCACTATTACGGCTGCTGGTTCCCGGTCAAACCTGGTGAGTTCTTCGAGTTCGGCGGCGAAATGGCCCGCCCCTACTTCGGCACCAGCCTGTCGGTGGATGCTCAGGTAGACCTCTGGGCGGCAATGGCAGCCCAAGGCTGCAACAAGGTGGTGGACGTCTGCGAAACCCACAACATCCCTGCCCTGAAGCTGCACATCCGCATGGGCTACCACGAACAGGGTCGCGTTACCCACGTCTACGGCCTGTTCGGACTCTGGCGCTTCTACCGCGAAACCCGCTACACCGGCTCACGGCTTGATCCGCTGCGCAAACCGGGACGGCCAGTGGTAACAGGGGCGGCTAGCGCCTGATATCCGATAGACAGACCGAGTTGCGGCCATCGCGAGCAGGCTCGCTCCCACAGTAGATCCTCAGCGCACGCAGATTTTGTGTTCGACGACGATCCAATGCAGGAGTGAGCCTGCTCGCGATGGCGGCGGCACATTCAGTATTGATGTGACTGACAGAGAGCTATCGCGAGCAGGCTCGCTCCTACAAAGGATCTTTAGCGCACGCAGACTTTGTGTTCGACGACGATCCAATGCAGGAGTGAGCCTGCTCGCGATGGCGGTGGCACATTCGGCATTGATGTAACTGACAGATAGCTATCGCGAGCAGGCTCGCTCCCACAGTGGATCTCCAGCGCACGCAGATTTTGTGTTCGACGACGATCCAATGCACGAGCGAGCCTGCTCGCGATGGCGGCGGCACATTCGGCATTGATGTGACTGACAGAGAGCTATCGCGAGCAGGCTTGCTCCCACAGTGGATCTCCAGCGCACGCAGATTTTGTGTCCGACGACGATCCAATGCAGGAGCGAGCCTGCTCGCGATGGCGGCGGCACATGCGGCATTGATGTGACTGACAGAGAGCTATCGCGAGCAGGCTCGCTCCTACAGTGGATCTTCAGCGCATGCAGATTTTGTGTTCGACGACGATCCAATGTAGGAGTGAGCCTGCTCGCGATAGCGGCGGCACATTCGGTATTGATGTGACTGACAGAGAGCTATCGCGAGCAGGCTCGCTCCTACAGTGGATTTTCAGCGCATGCGTATTTCGTGTTCGACGACGATCCAATGTAGGAGTGAGCCTGCTCGCGATGACGGCGGCACATTCGGCATTGATGTGACTGACAGAGAGCTATCGCGAGCAGGCTCGCTCTCACAGTGGATCTCCAGCGCACGCAGATTTTGTGTCCGACGACGATCCAATGCAGGAGTGAGCCTGCTCGCGATGGCGGTGGCACATTCGGTATTGAGGTGACTGACAGAGAGCTATCGCGAGCAGGCTCACTCCCACAGTGGATCTCCAGCGCACGAAGATTTTGTGTTCGACGACGATCCAATGTAGGAGTGAGCCTGCTCGCGATGGCGGCAGCACATTCGGCATTGATGTGACTGACAGAGAGCTATCGCGAGCAGGCTCGCTCTCACAGTGGATCTCCAGCGCACGCAGATTTTGTGTCCGACGACGATCCAATGCAGGAGTGAGCCTGCTCGCGATGGCGGCGGCACATTCGGTATTGAGGTGACTGACAGAGAGCTATCGCGAGCAGGCTCGCTCCTACAGTAGATCCTCAGCGCACGCAGATTTTGTGTTCGACGACGATCCAATGCAGGAGCGAGCCTGCTCGCGATGGCGGCGGCACATTCAGTATTGATGTGACTGACAGAGAGCTATCGCGAGCAGGCTCGCTCCTACAGTGGATCTGCGGTGCACACGGGCTTTGTGTACGGAGGGATTCAAATGTGGGAGCGAGCCTGCTCGCGATGACGGCGGCACATTCAGTATTGATGTGACTGACAGAGAGCTATCGCGAGCAGGCTCGCTCCCACAGTAGATCCTCAGCGCACGCAGATTTTGTGTCCGACGACGATCCAATGCAGGAGTGAGCCTGCTCGCAATGGCGGCGGCACATTCGGCATTGATGTGACTGATAGAGAGCTATCGCGAGCAGGCTCACTCCCACAGTGGATCTCCAGCGCACGAAGATTTTGTGTCCGACGACGATCCAATGCAGGAGTGAGCCTGCTCGCGATGACGGCAGCACATTCGGCATTGAGGTGACTGACAGAGAGCTATCGCGAGCAGGCTCGCTCCCACAGTGGATCTCCAGCGCATGCGTATTTCGTGTTCGACAACGATCCAATGTAGGAGTGAGCCTGCTCGCGATGGCGGTGGCACATTCAGTATTGATGTGACTGACAGAGAGCTATCGCGAGCAGGCTCGCTCCTACAGTAGATCTCCAGCGCACGCAGATTTTGTGTTCGACGACGATCCAATGTGGGAGCGAGCCTGCTCGCGATGGGCGCGACTCGGTCTCAGCGCTTCACCCCCACCCACGTAAAACACAACGGCAACTGCGCCGTCTGCCGCTCATACCGGTCATAGAGTTCCTCGCGGTTGGAATGCGGGTACTCCTTGAAATGGCTGATCTGCAGTCCCGCCTCGATGGCGCCGGTGAAGATGGCGCCCAGGGTGTGGACGAACCAGTAGGACGACGCGGTGTGCTGGTCGACTTTGCCTTCGTAGACGATCGGCTGGTCCTGCACGAACGGCTCGCTGCGAAAGTACGAGCTGTCCAGACGATAGGGATCGGCGGCCTCGGGGTCGACCATTTCCAGGAAGGGGTGGGTTTCGTACACCACCAACGCACCGCCGGGCTTGAGGGTCTGCGCGACATGGTGGAAGAATTCGCCGATGTCGGGCATCCAGTTCAAGACGCCGATGGTGATCAGCGCCACGTCGAAGCGGTCATGCAATTCAGCCGGCAGGTGATGGATGTCGGCCTCGATGAATTCGGGCTCATGGGGTGAGAGTCCAGCCAGTTCCCGCGCCTGATCGAGAAACGCGTCGGACTGGTCGACGCCCACCACGCTGCGAGCCCCCAGCGCAAACAGCGAAAGACTTTCCCGCCCGTTGTTGCAGCCCAGTTGCACCACGTCCTTGCCATCGACGCCGACCTGCTCCAGTACACCGCGAAGTGTGTCATCGATGCAGCAAAAATCGCGATGACTGACCACCTTCACCAGAGCCTGCCAATCGGGCGCGTCCTTGTGGTGTCGGGCGGAGTCGTTCCAGGCGTCGCGGTTGCTGGCGATGGCATTTTTTTTGGTCGGCATTTCCATTGCACACTCCAGAATCCGGGTCATTGTTGACCGGCACGAGTCTAGATCAGGGTGCTGAAAAACCCCATTGGGCGTTTGTTGGAATGTTGTAATCCGGGCGCCGCGAACGCGTGCCCGTAGGGCAGCTATAGTTAATGGCCTTGGGGAAGTGCGGGAAAACCGATTTCGCAGGTGTTGCCATGAAAAAAACTGATCTGACGCTGTTGTTCGCCCTCAGCCTGACCGCCCTCACCGGCGCCCAGGCGGACGATACCCTGACACCCACCACTGACTACAGCAGTGAGTTCAACTATTACGGGGCCGACCAGCCCTTCGCCCACCCGGTGCCGCCCTCCCTGAGCACCGTGCCGCCTCGGTCATACATCCCGACCGCACCTCAGGATTTCATCCCGATTGCCAGCCAGCATGAGTTCCACGACTCAATATTACCGACCGTCGCGGATGCCTCAGTCCGGGTATTCATCCGCTCCTACGATCCGGTACGTGGCGTCTACGTCAACCAGGAAGTCCTCGACCCCACATGCGTGCTCGAATGCCTCATCCGTCAGGGGGCTACATTGCAATAAACCTCACCACTGGCGTTTGTCCGGGCGTGCGAGGCCGAGCTTTTCGATCCGGTAACGCAGCATGTCGCGGCTCAGGCCCAGCAAGCGTGCGGACTTGGTGACGTTCCAGTCGGTCTTGTCGAGCATCTTGCGCACCATGTCGCGCTCCACTTCCGGCAGGTTCATCGACTCGGTGCCGTTGTAGGCCGGTCGCGGTTCGTGGTGCTGGGGTTCTTGCAGTACGATCGGATCATCCACCAGGCTCAGGCAGACGTTGAGCTGATGGGCGGCAATCGTATCGCTTTGCGCCAACAACACGGTTTGCTCGAGCATGTTGCGCAATTCGCGCACGTTGCCCGGCCAACTGTAGCTGAGCAGCAACTCTTCAGCCTGGTCACTGAAATGCAGGTGCGATTTGCCATAGCGTTTGCCGTGGATCGCCAGGAAATGCCGGGCCAGCAGCAGGATATCGGCGCCGCGGGCATACAGGCGCGGCACCTTGATCGAAATAATGCGCAAACGGAAGAACAGGTCACGACGGAACTTGCCCTGTTGCACCATTTGTTCGAGGTTGCAGTTGGTCGCGCTGATTACCCGCAAATCGACCTTGCGTTCCTTGACCGAGCCGACCCGGCGGATGGTTCGGTCTTCCAGCAGCTTCAGCAGTTTGGCTTGCAGCAGCAGGTCCATTTCACCGACTTCATCGAGGAACAGCGTGCCGCCATCGGCTGCTTCCACCAGACCAACTCGACGGTCCTTGGCGTCGGTGAAGGCGCCCTTCTCGTGGCCGAACAGTTCCGACTCCACCAGATTGGAAGGGATCGACGCGCAGTTGAATTCAATGAACGGACCTTTGCTGCGCGGACCGTCGAAGTGCAGCGCCCGGGCCACCAGTTCCTTGCCGGTACCGGTCTCGCCTTCCACCAGCACGGGCGGCAGGTCGGTGTTGGCCATGCGCCGCTCGGCGTCGAGCAACTGGGTAATGGTGTTTTTCAAGTATTGCATCGGCGCCGATTCGCCGATCAATGCCTGTACGCCTGACTTCTGCGCCTCGCGCTCCTGATAAAACGACAGCGTGCGCTCCATTCGATCAGTGGCCAGGGCCTTGTCCAGCAGCAGCTTGAGCTCCGGCAAGGCCACCGGTTTGGTGACGTAATGAAAAGCGCCCTCTTTCATCGCCACCACGGCATCTTCGACGTTGCCGTAGCCGGTCATCATGATCACCTTCAGATCCGGCGCGCTGATGCGCAGCTTCTGGATCAGGTCGTGACCGCTCATGCCCGGCAGCGAGTTGTCGGTCAGCACCACATCAGGGGTGAACGCACCCATTTTATCCAACGCCTCTTCAGCCGAATGGCAGACCGTCACCTCGAAGTCTTTGCGCTCCAGGTAGGTCTGAATATTCTCGGCCAGGAGTTCATCATCCTCGACCAGCAGTATGCTGTGCTCCATATTCCCCTCCCGTTGCCACTTTGAAATTGAGACAGACGCGGGTTCCTTCCTGCTCCTGGCTGGTCAGTTCGACCGAGCCCTCGAAACGCTCCATTATTCGTTTGACGAGGGCCAGGCCAACGCCCAACCCTCCCTGTTTGGTGGTGAAAAACGGCTTGAAGACCGATTCTTGCTGCTGCTTGCTCATGCCTTTGCCGGTATCGCTCAAGGTCATGCGCACCAGTCCGGGTCGGGGTTGTTCAATGGCGATAGTGAGCATGCCGCCCTTGGGCATGGCCTCCAGGGCATTGGCGAACAGGCTATTAAGAATCTGGGTCAGCAGCACCTGTTGGCTGACGACCGGCGGACAGGATTTCGGTGTGAAGTGCACGTGCACGTTTGAGCGCCTGATCAGCGCGTCAAACGCGCTCAGAGTGTCATCAATGGCCAGCACCAGGTCCACCGTTTCGGAGTCGTCGTTTATCGGTCGCAACGACACCAACAACTCCCGGACCCAGCGTGACATGCGATCGACCTGGTTGATGATGTCGCCGATGTTTTTCTGCGCACTCTGGCTGGCGATTTCCTGGGCCAGTTCGGCGCTGGAGCGTATGTTCGCCAACGGATTGCGCAAGCTGTGGGCGACGGCCGAGGACATTTCTCCCAAGGCGACGAAGGTCTCGTTAGTGATCAATTGTTTTTGCTGGCTCTGCAGCAACACGGACGCACGCCGCACGATCCAGAACAGCCCAAGGTAGATAAGCAGGCCACCAAGCAAGGTCGCCAGCCAGATCGCCTTGAAACCACGCTGAATGCGTTCCACCAGGTCCGCCGGTTCCTTGTAGATCTCGACCATGGCAATGACCTTGCTTTTGTCGGCATTGAACATCGGGATGTAATTCTCGATGAACAGGTACTTGGGCTCGCGCAACAGCATCTGTTCGGGACGTTCCTCGTCGATCTGGTGATAGCTGGTGGAGACCGGTTCCTTCATTTCAAAGGATTCGTCCAGTTCTTCATCACCTTCGACGCGCATGCCAATCATCTGTGGATTGGTCGACCAGACCACCGTGCGATCCAGGGCATACACCACCGCCAACAGCGTGTCCGGCAAGTGTTCGACGTGATCGAGAAACTCAATGCGGGCAGCGGCACGGGCACCAGGGTTTACGTCGGGATAGGCGTTGTCTTCGCGCGGATCGAGCATCTCGCCCATGGTTCTTTTCAGGGTGATGCCGGCGTGGCGAATTTCCGCATCACCGATGGCCTGAATGAATTGCGCAGTCAGCATGGAATCACGCTCGATGCTCTCATCGACAACAAACCGCGTGGACACATAACCCAACCCCATCGCCACCGCCGCAATGATGAGAAAGCTTCCCAGCGAAAACCAGCGCAGCAGATTGAACTGTCCACTTCGACTTTGGCCTTCTGCTGCCGGGGCGTCCGGCGCAGGTACTTTTTGTTGTTCCAGTATCTGCATGGGTCTTGTCCAGGGTGCTTGCATCAAGCCTTTTCAGTCATGTTTCGGATCAGTGTAGGTGGCATTGATCGTGGTCGACGGCTTCACTGATAGTATTTCGCCGCTATGGCACCTGCGCCGCTTGTAGCGGTTGCTGGCGATCGGTTTCTTCCTGCAAAAAACCCAGAATTGACTGCGCAGCATTCTCATCCAGACGCAGATTAGGCATCGGGATTTTGTCGAAGCGTTCAAACAGTGCCAGCGCGAGCGGGTCCTTTTCAGCGAGCATGCGGTCCGGTTCGCGAATCCAACGGTTGAGCCAGGCCAGATCCCGTTGGCGCGTCACGCCGACCAGGTCCGGGCCGATGCTGCGCATGCCGATGCCCTGCCCGTCCAGCGGACCCAGGCTGTGGCACGACGCGCATCGGGTGCGAAACAGTTCTTCGCCATTGCTCGGCGGGCGAATCTCGGGCGCATCGGCGTAACTTTGCTCAATGCTGGGTTTCTTCCAGTTCTGCAAGGTGTTGGCCAACTGGTCGGCGAGAATCCACGGGTTCTCGAACGGCGAGGCTTTCATCCAGCGGCCGGTGCCCTGGTTGCCGACGATCAGGCTCAGGTTGTGGTCTTTGCTGCGTCCGTTGTCGACGCCCTCGATGAACAGCCCGAGTTTTTTTCGCAGGTCGGTGACCGCTTCGAATTCACCGGTCAGAAACGTCCAGCCCGGCCCGACCTTGAAGCGTTGTGCGTAAGCCTTGAGCACCTCGGGGGTGTCGCTGAGCGGGTCGATGCTGATGGAATAGAAGAAGATGTCCTGGCCGACCCGGTCGCCCAGCAACTTTTGCACCTGACGCAGGCGTGCGGTTTCCAGCGGACAGGAATCACTGCAAGAGGTGAAGATGAAGTTGATCACCACCACTTTGTCCTTGATCAAGTCATCGAAGAAACGCACCTGCCGACCGTCCTGATCGGTCAGCAGGGTGTTGGGGAAGTATTCGCCACCCCAGGGCGTCGCCGATTCCCTCGGCGACAGTATCCCGTCATGAGCGAGCAGCACCCGAGCCGCCAACAGACAGGTCACCAGGACCAGAATCAGGTGCATGCCCAAGGCGCGGGAGCGCGGCGTATGCGCCGGTGTGTCGGCGCGCCTGCGCTTCATTTTTTCACCGCCACTTGTGGGCCGAAGCCGTCGCCATTGCGGAAGGTTGGCAGCGCAGCGGAGTTGACATAGCGCACGCCATCCCAGCTCGGCAACGGTGTCGGCATCAACTGGAATTGCCCGGGTTTCTCAATGTCCCAGCGCAGCAGCATCGAGTTGTCTTCGTGCTGAGTGTTGTGACAGTGCTCCATGTACGTCCCGGCAAATTCGCGGAAGTTGATCGCCACCTCGACGCTGTCCAGGCCGTCGTTTTCCGAGCCGATGCGGTACACGTCCTTGCGTGCCCATTTTTCCCATTCCGGTGGCGCCTTGCCGCCGCGGCTGAGAATGATCCCCTCCTCGAAATGCACGTGAACCGGGTGACTCCAGCCCTTGCCGCCGGCCTTGATGTTCCACACTTCCAGGGTGCCGAAGCCACTGACGCCGGCATCGGTTGGACCGGTTTTCAACTGGGTCGCCGTATTCAAGCGACGCGGGTCCATGTGGAAGCCGAAACCGCCATCGGTCTTGACCGTCCACGGCGCTTCATCGGTGCCGTCGGAACGTCCGAAGGTGAAGGTGCGGTGGCGCGCCTGGGACAGCAGGACCTTGTCGGTCGCATTGTCGCGGTGGATTTTCAGCGGGATCATCACCAGGCCTTCGGCCTTGCCCGGTTTGGCCGGTTCGTAGGCTGCCGGGTCCATGGCCAGGTCCTGACCGGTGTAGGCCTTGACGTTCAGTTGCAAGACCTTGCCCACGCCCGGGTCACCCTTGTCCCACTGCGGGCCCTTGCTCGATTGCTTGATCACCGCAAGGTATTTCTCCGACAGCACATCGGCCAATGGCACGGGTTCTTTCGGGCCCTTGCCGTCGTCGTGCACCAGCAGGTTGACCACGAACAGTTTGTCGCCGGGCTTGATGCCGTTTTTCGCGAAGTTGACGATGATGTCGAAGCGCTCGGCGATGCCCTGGGTCGGCAGGATCGCGTTGTGATTCTGTTTATCACCGTCGGCATCCAGGTCCAGGGTGCCGTCGAACGGCACGCTGTGTTCCATGATGTTGCCGTCGTTGGCAATCAGGTGAAACGGCACGCGGGCATAGGACACGCCGGAGTTTTTCGGGCCGGGGAACTCGCCGCTGCTGCCCTTGACCTCGCGGACAATGGCGAACTTGAAGTAACGCGACACCGAGCCGTTGAGGATGCGGAACCGGTAGCTGCGGGCGCGTACATCCAGGGTCGGTTTCCACTGCCAGTTGACCAGCACCTGATCACCGAGGAAGCCGTCGGTGTTGAACGGGTTGAACCACAACTGGCCGGCCTGATCCCAGGCCTTGTCGGCGAACACCAGGTTGACGTCGTAGTCACGGTTGCCCCACGGCAAGGCGCTGCCGCTGGGGAAACGCAGGTTGACACCGTCGTTAACCGATTCGTTGCCACGGTCCAGGGCGCTGTAGTAATTCATCATCGCCGCGTTGCCCTTGTAGACGTTCTGCGCGGTGAAATCGAGCATGTGGTCGTGGAACCAGTGGGTGCTCATGGTTTCGCGCCAGTCGCCGCGGATCTTGATCGTGCCGTGGTCGCAGGTCTTGCGGCTGGGGCTGATGTCGTTGGTCCACAGGGTTTCCCCCGGCGAGCAAGGGAACGCCGCGCGCGGATCATGGGCGTCGGTGTTGATGCTGTCGTAGCCGGCCAACTGGATCGGCCAGCGATAGTCGTAATACTGCCCCGGGAAGAAAAAGGCGTTGGCATAGCCATCGCTTTCCGCCGGTGCGTGACCGTTGTGCTCGTGAGTACTGATGGTGTGCAGACCGAACCCCATGTTGGCGGCAGGGTCGATCGGCAAGCCGTTGTAATGACGCATCAGCACCGGCTGACCGTAACGCACCATCAGCAACTTGGGCGGTAACGTGCCGTCAAAGGTCCAGACCGAGTTGTGGTTCTGCACTGGCATGCTCGGGTGGAAACGCGCATCGACGCCTTTGGCGGTGCCCGCCGTGGCTGGCACGCCGGCGACGTTGTGATAAAGGCCACCGGGGCCAAACTCACCCAGCGCATAGCCGTGCATCTGATGACTGTCACGCCAGCCGCTGTTGAGCCTCGCCCCGGTTTGCACGGTTTTATAGGCCATTTGCGGGTAGAACTCGTTCCATCGTTGATGCGACCAGCCTTTTCCTGGCGGACGGCCTTCGGCTGACGAGCCGATATGGCGGTTGAGGAAGACTTCGATCTGCGCCTGCCACGGGTTGCGGTCCACCACGTTGGAGTACTGGCTGGGGAACGGCGTCAGCCCCGGTTGACGCATAAAGGCATCGAGTGCCGCGCTCGGTGGCGCACTGCGGGCCGCGTTGGTGGGGTCCTGTTGTGGCAGCGGGCCAACGGTAGCCGGTGGAAAGCCCAACGGCGCCGCCGGTGTAGTGGGGTCGAGTTTTTCCGGACCGAACTCCTCGAACAACACCATCTGCTGAGTGAACGGCTGAGCGCCGAACAGCGGGCTCGGCTTGCCATTGGTGGGGTAGTTGAAACTGGTTTGCACCGTCGGCGGCAGGACGTTTTCCTGGCGCGTGGTGTCTCGGCTGCCTTTGACGCCATCGGGCAAATCGAAGGAGTCTTCGTTGGCCTCGGGCATGGTCAAGATGGCGTTGAGCGCGGCGGCTTCATCAGCCGGTTCGTCGTAGTAAGCCGAAGGATCGGTAGGTTCTGGCTGTCGCTCGTCATCGATCGGGCTGGCACGCAGGTTCGCTGTGCCGAGCGTCATTGTCAGGAGGACGCTCAACGGCGTCAGCAGGCCGAACCACTTGAAGGGGTACCGCGCGTTTCTGTCCATCACCAGCCGCCTCGAAGTCTTGAAGGGGGTAGTGGTGGTTTTGCAAGGACCTCGCCAGATTTGTAACAGTTTTATACAAAAGCATTAACACTCAAGAAAACAATGGCTTATCAATATCAATGTGCCGCGACCGGGGAAAACGACTGGGTCCAGACACCCGCTAGCGGGGAAAGTTCATACCCGATTTCAGGGAATCCGCTTGAACGACAAGCGGACACTCGTGCCCTCGCCCTCACGGCTGCCCAGGTTTACCGCGCCGCCAAAACGTTCCATGATCCGCTTTACCAGCACCAGCCCGACACCCAGCCCGCCTTGCTTGGTGGTAAAGAAAGGCCGGAACGCCATCCTGCGCTGTTCTTCGTTCATGCCCTTGCCGGTGTCGCTCACGACAACGCAAATTCCCCGGGTGTCGGTCGACTCCAGGGTGATGCTCAGTGTGCCGCCCCTGTCCATCGCTTCCACGGCATTGGCCAGCAAACTGTTGAGGATCTGCGTGAGTTGCACCTGCTGGCTCAACACCATCGGCGTCTCCTGCGGCTCGAACACCACCTGCACACCGGCCTTGGCAATCTGATGCTCGAAGGCCATGAGGCTGTCATGCAGGGCCGCCACCAGGTTCACCGGCTCGGCGTCATCATTGAGCGGGCGTAAGGACTGCAGCAATTCCCTGACCCACTTCGACATGCGATCCACCTGACCGATGATGTCGTTGATGTTCTTGTGGGCCAGGCCAGTGTCGAACTCCAGGGCCAGTTCGGCGCTGGAGCGTATGGTCGCCAATGGGTTGCGCAGGCTGTGGGCCACCGCCGAGGACATCTCCCCGAGCGCCACGAAGGTTTCGTTGGTAATCAGTTGTTTTTGTTGCACTGCCAGCAAAATGGCTGCCCGGCGCACGATCCAGTACAACCCGAGATAAATCAGTCCGCCGCCCAGGGCCGTGGCCAGCCAGATCAGTACCAGGCCGCGCTCCATGCGATCGATCAGGTCCCTGGGTTCCTTGTAGATCTCGACCATCGCCGTGACGGTATTGCCATCGGCATCGAACAGCGGGATGTAATTCTCTATGAAGATGTAGTCCGGGGGCGTGATGAACTTCTGCTCCATGCGGCTTTTGTCGACGTTGTGATAACTGGCCGACACTGGAGTCTTGGAAGCGAAGGCCTGGTCCAGGTCTTCGTCGGCATGGATCGTGGTGCCCATCAGTGCCGGGTTGGTGGACCAGATCACCATGCGGTCAGGGGCATAAATGTTCGCCAGAATCACGTCTGGCAAATGCTGGATATGGTCGAGGAATTCACCACGGGCGCTGGCGCGGGCCATCGGGTCGACGTCAGGAAAGTCCCTGTCCTTGCGCGGGTCCAGCAGCTCGCCCATGGTTCGCACGTTGGGGATCGAGACATGGCGCACCTCGGCGGAGGCAATCGCTTGAATGAACTGGGAGGTGAGCAAGGCATCGCGCTGCACGCTTTCGGTAATCACGAACCGCGTCGACACCGCGCCCAGCGCCACGGCCACCGTGCCGATCACGGCCATGCTGATCAGCGAGAACCAGCGCAGCAGATTGAACGGCTGTTTGCGCGAGCTCAGGCGGATATCGCCCTCTTCTTTCAGGAGGGTGGTGGTCTGACTGGTCATGGACGTTGTTCCCGGAAACTCCCTATAGGGTTATAGCCCACTGTCCGGTCTTTGCCCGACATCGGGTTTTGTCCCCCCCACCCAATTCCCCACATACCCCACTGCCCCCACCTACCCCCAATGCTGGGGACAGTCGCCCGCTTACGCCCTCGCCCCCGCGAAACCGTTTGCGCGCTCCACGCCTTCACTGCGGGCCTCTACCGGCCGTTTTGAAAGATTGGTATGGAAGTTGCCGAAGCCCTCCCAACTGACCCATCCCTACGGGGCAGGTACTCTGATAGAGGGAATACTCATGCACCCTTTACTGTCCAAAACGGCGGCCGCCCTGGTTGTCAGCGCTCTCGCCCAAAGTGTTGCCCAGGCAGCGCTGTTTGCGGTCGACCCCGGTCCCTATGTGCCAGCCAACGGCTCGTTCGCCGCCTGGTATCAGGACACCCATGGTCGAACCCTCGATCTGTGCCTGTCCAAGGCCGTCAGTTCGCGAGTCCCCGGCGCTCCCGGTGCACAGTCGTACATGTGCAACTTGCTGCCGACTCCCGGGGTTTTTGATGATGCGCAACCGGTCGTCTTTCCGACCAACTTCCCCGACGAAGCATTCTGGTTCACAGGCGACGGCGCCATTGTCGATGCCGCCCGGGGCATCGACCTGACCTACGTCAGTGCCATCGAAGCGGCCTTCAGCGGCGGCGACCCGGTCGAAGGTGATCAAATCAGCTTTGCGCGCATCCGCATCCGGGTGGACGTGCCCACCGCTGGCACCTACGTGATCACCCACCCCTACGGCGTCGATGTATTCAACGTCGACACCCCCGGGCGGCGGGCGATCAACATGACCCGGGACATCGGCATCGGCTCACCGAAAACCTACGACGGCGCTCTCAAGGGTGACATCGGACCGTTCCTGCGCAGTGTCAACGGCCCTTACACCGAAACCAATCCGGTGACCGGTGCTGCGGAGCAATTCGTCGGCGACCCGAACCTTTCGGAAGCCTTCACCGGCAGCCCTTTCAATACCAACTACATCCGCATCGAAGGTCCGAACGGACTGGACTTGCGCACCACGGTAATGGCCATCTCCGGCAAGTTATCGACGGTGGTCCGTCCGACTCCGATGATCACCCAGCGCAGTACCTACTCGCGCAAGGCCGGTGAAAGCGCCCCGGTGGCCCAACAAGACGTGTTCGTCATGGCCCCGCCGCCACCAGCCACTGTGACCCTGGACAGCAACAACCCGGCGCTGCACCTGACCGAGGCTGACACCACCGGAAACTGGTATGCGCAGTCCTCGAACAACCCGACGTTGCCGAGCACTCTGCAAGTGACGGCCGACAATCACCTGGCCATCCCCAGCAGCACGCCGACCACCTTGTCCATGCCCCTGACCGACCTGGTGGTGATCCAGCGTGCCGAGTACAGCCTGAGCTCCGGGCAATTGACGCTCGTGGCCTCGACCAGCGATGAAACCTCGCCGCCAGTGCTCACCGCCACCTCCGCCAGCGGTGCCGCCATTGGCGCCCTGAGTGGCGATGGCGCAGTGAAATCCCTGGCGACCGGCATCTCGCCGATTCCACCCGCCAAGGTTCGAGTGACGTCATCCAATGGCGGCAGCGACATCGAAGAAGTGGTCATCGTGCAATGAACGCTCACATGCGCAGATCCTCATCAGGAGGCATCATGAACAATTGGCCACGCCTGGCGCTCAACGCCCTGGGACTGACTCTATCGCTGTCCGGCAGTGCATTCGCGCAACTCGCGGCTGTCGACCCCGGCCCTTATACCTTCGCCACCGGGAAATTCCCGATGTGGTATCAGGACAACAATTTACTCTCGATGGAACTGTGCCAGTCCCGGGCAGTGAGCTCACGGGTAGGGACCACTGTGCCGCCGGCCTACATGTGCATCCTGCTGGCTGAGCCGGGCATTTACGACGATGCCCAGCCAATGATCTTCCCCGACAACTGGCCGCCGGAAGCGTTCTGGTTCCTGGCTGAGACTGCGATCCCGCAAATTGGCAACAGCGGCTATGAACTGGATGCCTACGTCGCCGGGATCGAGGCTGCATTCGGTGGCGGCAATCCGCTCGATGGCGATCAAGTGGCCTTCGCGCGGATTCGCGTTCGGGTCTCGGTGCCCACTGCCGGGGTGTACACCATCACTCACCCTTACGGGGTCGAAACGGTCAACGTCACCACGCCTGGCCGTCGTGCCATCAACATCACCCGGGACATCGGCATCGGTGCGCCTGGAAATTTCAGCGGCACGCTGAATGGCAACATCGGGCCGTTCCTGCGCAGCGTCAACGGTCCTTATACCGAGGTGAACCCGGACACCGGCGCCATCGAAACCTACGTTGGCGACCCGAACCTCACCGAACAGGTCACCGGCAGTCCCAATGACACCAACTTCGTCCGCATCACAGGTCCGGCCGGGACCATTCAAACCAACTTGTTCAACTTGTCCGGTAAAGTCCTGGACAGCCGTGCGCAAACCCCCGTGGAAGTTGATCGCGCTACTTACCGGCGCACCACTTCGGGTACAGGCACCAGCACCCGGGTCGAAGTCTTTGCCAAATCAGACAACAGTTCGACCCTGTGCTTTCGCGAAACCATCGCTCTGGTGCCGGGTCCGCCACTTTCGCCATGCCAGACCAACCTGTTGGGCGACAACAACGGCGGGTTCTTCGGTCAGCACCTGGCCAGCGGCACGCTGCCTTCGATCGTGGTCGTCACCGCCACCAATCCGTCGGGCACCACCCGGCCGACGGCGGTATCGAGCAAGGTCACTGACCTGGTGAAAATCCAGACCGCTCGCTACAACTGGAGCGATCACAGCCTGCTGATCGAGGCCACCTCCACGGATGAAGTGGCCGTGCCGGACATGGTTGCGCAAGGTTACGGACGTCTGTCGAAATCCGGCACCCTGCAACGACTGACCATTGCAGACCTGACTCAGCCACCGGCTACCGTCACCGTCAAATCCGCTGCTGGCGGCAGTGACACCGAACCAGTCGTGGTGGTCGGGACGGCTCCGGATACCGGTGAGAACCAGGCGCCGCTCTCGGTCGCCGACACTGGCAGCACCAGCTTCGGCGTGCCGCTGACCCTCAACCTGCTGGCCAACGACAGTGATCCCGATGGCAACACGCCGCTGAGCATCACCGCGCTGACCCCACCGGCTGCCGGGCAAGGCACCGTGGCATTGAGCGGCACGACTTCGGTGGTCTACACCCCGCCAGCCGTGGTCAATGCACCGCTGACAGCGACCTTCACCTACAAGGCTCAAGACGTCAAAGGCCTGGCCTCGACCGCTCCGGCGACCGTGACCATCACCGTGGCGCCGAACCAGTCTCCGGTGGCCGTCGCCGACAGCATCGCGACCCTCGGCGTGGCGATACCGATCAACGTGCTGGCCAACGACACCGATCCGGAAGGCAACGTGCCGCTCGCCGTCGCCAGCCTGACCCAACCGGCACTCAATCGCGGCAGCGTCAGCACCGATGGCACCGTCATCACCTACACCCCACCAGCGACGGTCACTACGGCCTTCACCACAACCTTCACCTACGTCGCCCGGGACAGCTTCGGCGCCCTGTCGGCTCCCGCTACCGTCACGGTGCAAGTCTCGCCACGGCCTGCTGCGGAAACCTTCACGGTCACCACGGCCACGGTGTCGGCGCGCTCCAACAACCGCTTTACCTGGGACTTTGCAGGTACCTCATCGGTGATTACCGGCAACGTCATCACCGTCAAGGTCAGCACCCCGACAGGGCTGGCAACTCTAGGCACCACCACGGTGCCGGTGACCGGTCGCTGGCGGTTGACGGTGAGCAACAGCACCACGGTGATTCCGTCGGCGAACCCGACAGCCACCATCACCTCGTCCCAAGGCACCGTGCGTACCGTGACGGTCATCTCCAACTGAGCCCTCGCCCCACCCGCCGATTCGGTGGGTGGGGCCGGCCTCTTCCCACAGGACAGCGCCATGAAAACGCCGACCGCCGCCCTGCTCTGCCTGCTTCTGCTTTGCAGCAGTGCAGGCGCGCGTGCCGACGATTTGATGGAGAACGACGACCTGGCACCCTCCGCCGACCTCGGCGAGTTGCCTCCACCGGTTGGCCAGCACGCGCTGATCGACCAGAACGGCCAGGCCAACGTGGCGCTGGTGCAACAGAACGGCCAGTCGTTGCTCGGCACCATCGTCCAGTCGGGCAGTAACCAGGAAGCCTGGATCCTGCAACAAGGCAGCGACCTCATGGCATTGATTACCCAGCAAGGTTCCGGCAACGCCGCCTCAATCACGCAAAACGGCAGCCACAACCGCGCGCAGATTTCGCAGAACGGCAATAACAACGACGCCAGCATCGACCAGGCCGGTACGGGACTTTCAAGCGCCGTGACCCAGTCGGGAAATGGCATGAGCGTTTCGGTCAAACAATATCGCTAAAGCACTGCACCACTTGGAGGTTTCATCATGTTCAAACTGACGCCCCTCACCGCTGCCATCCTGGTCATTGTCAGTGCCCAGGCAATGGCCGACGACAGCGTTTCCAACCAGTCCCAGGTCGGCACCGCCAACATTGCCGAAGTGAAACAGACCGCGGCCCCGTTCAGTACCGCAGCCCAACAGCAACTCGGCGAGGGTAACGATGCCATGGCGGTGCAAGACACCGCCACCGGCACCATCACCCAGGATCAGGCCGGCGACTTCAACGCCGGTTACGCTGAGCAACTGTTCGAGAACGGCAGCACCATCGTCCAGCAACAGGTCGGCAGTCTCAACATCAGCCATGCCAGTCAATCGATCGGCATGGGCGAAAACCAGGCGCTGCAACAACAGACGGGCAGCGGCAATTTCTCGTTCCTCTATCAGGACAGCCAGGAAGCCACCAAAGGCCAGACCTTCCAGTTCGGTGACGCCAACGAGGCCAATATCGAGCAGATTCAACTGGGCATCGCCAACAACGCGACGATCATCCAGTACGGCACCGCCAACTACGGCACCACTGAGCAGATCGCGCACATGGGCGGCGAGATCGGCATCAACCAGGCCGGCGAAGGCAACTATGCCTATGGCGACCAACGCGACGGCAACGGCGGCGTCATCACGATCAACCAGTTCGGCGACTTCAACGGCAGTGAAGTCTGGCAAGGCGGGCAAACCGCTAATAGTCAAGCCACCGTCAACCAGTACGGACAAACCAACGAAACCGTGGTCGACCAAAGCTTCGGCCAAAACAACAACGCCCAGGTCCTGCAAGTTGGCGACGTCAACGCCATCTACGCCGACCAGTTCGACTCCGTCGGCTCGGTGCTCGCGCTGTACCAGCAAGGCACCGGCAACGTGCACTTCACCTACCAGAGCGGCGACAGCCATGTGCTGAACGCCACCTCCGTGGGTACCGAAAACAAGGTCTACGCCAGCAACTGGAAAGGCCCGCAACTGGGCGGCCAATTCGGCAGCAACCAGCGTGCGACCGTCACCCAGGCCGGCAATGGCAACATCGCCAGCTTCAACCAGGATGGCGTCGGCCACATCATGACCACCAACCAGACCGGCACAGGCAACAAAACCACCATCAGCCAGGCCGACTCCTATAACGAGCTGTACTTCGACCAGAACGGCAGCGACAACATCCTGATCGCCGACCAGCGCGGCACCACCAACCTGGCCCAGGGCACCACCAACGGCACCGGCAACACCACCGAGTTCGACCAGTCCGGCACGGGCAACCAGGCATTCACCACGCAGCTGTATGGCAGCGACAACATGATCAGCGTCAAACAGGCTGACACCATGAACGTCGCCTACGTGACCCAGGGCGGTACCGGGAACATGGCCAGTGTTGATCAGAGCGGCGTGACCCAAATGGCGACGGTTCAGCAGTTGGGCAGTGACAACCGGGCGACTGTGTTGCAGCAGTAATCGCAAGGCATAAAAAACCGCGGCCCTCGGGGGGGGGCGCGGTTTTTTTGTGTGAGGCTGAGGCGAATTGGATGCCTGACAAGCCGCTTTCGAACGATTCGCGGCCCACTTGATGAACTCATACTGTGGCGAGGGAGCTTGCTCCCGCTGGACTGCGCAGCAGACCTAAACCCGGCAAACGCATCTCCATTGACACACCGCATTCACTGGTTTTACGACGGCTTCGCCGCCGAGCGGGAGCAAGCTCCCTCGCCACAGAAACCCTCCCGCTCCAAACTCAGCGTTTACGCCTGCGGAACGACGTTATCCAGCGCCCGATTCACCGCCAGCTCGCCCAGCATAATGATTTGCTGAAGGGCCAGCATCGTGTTGCGTTGCGGGCCTTCGAGAAACCCGGCGAAGTCGCTGGCCATGACACTGGCTGAAGCCAGGGATTCGCAGGCATTGACCAACAGGGTTTCAGTGTCGATATCCGGGGCGATGAGGTAAATGGTGCTGGGCTTGCGTGGCGGGATCGCGCTTTTCAGCGGATTGAGATAGTGATCCAGCGCACGGTCGGCGGCTTCGTTGAGCTTCTTTGGGTCGAGGGGATCGTAGGGGGAAACGTCGTCGGAGTGCGGGGGGTTGGGTGTGGCTTTGAACATGGTGAATCTCCATTTATACCTATTGGAACCACCGGCACCTGTCGCTAAACAAGTAAGGGTGGCGGCTGTACGCAGGTTAGCGAACCGAGAGGTATAAGACCCGGCAGACCCGAGGGTCTCCCGCGCACAGCCACCATATCGAAACTGCAGACATCCGCCTGCAATAAAGATAGAGCGTTGTTGCGCTTATACCTGTTCAGGTCGCTAAACCCGGCCGCTGAATTCAGCGACCCGGAAACGATAAAGACCAGGCACAAAGCGCACAAGCCGGCGGATTCTGGCGCAGTCGTAGGCAACGGCGCAAGGAACTGTAGCTTTCAGGAAGTAACGCTAAACACAATTAAACACACCCCTCAAATCAGCACACATTCCCTGTAGGAGTGAGCCTGCTCGCGATGGCATTGGATCAGCCGACATCAATGTTGAATGACACACCCCCATCGCGAGCAGGCTCGCTCCCACAGGGAATGACCTACATCTGCAAGTGATTGTTCGGCTGTCAGACCGCCTTCGCGGGCAAGCCTCGCTCCTACAGTGGAATGGGTGTACCTGCAAGAGATTGGTCGGCTGTCAGGCTGCCATCGCGAGCAGGCTCACTCCTACAGTGGAATGTGGGTACCTGCAAGAGATTGGTCGGCTGTCAGGCCGCCTTCGCGGGCAAGCCTCGCTCCTACAGTGGAATGGGTGTACCTGCAAGAGAATGGTCGGCTGTCAGGCCGCCTTCGCGAGCAGGCTCGCTCCTACAAGGTTTGGTGCATGCCTGAAAGAAAATGGTCGGCTGTCAGGCCGCCTTCGCGGGCAAGCCTCGCTCCTACAAGGGGTTCGGTGTACACGCTTCGCTTTTCACCACTCATTAGGCCGAGCGTTAGCTCGCCTGCTTTTGATCTTGATCTGCTCGCCCCGTCGGGAGGCCGAGTGGAGGCGTTCATCTGGGGGGTGGGCGCGTAGCGCCGTGCGGCGAAGCCGCACACATCGAGAGGAGGTCGAAGCGAAGCCGACCGGAGGCGATGCCCCCAGATGAATGCCGGAGCGAGGGTACGCCGAGCCCAGGCGAGGGGCCGGACGTTGGGGCGAAGCCTTTTGCTTACTTTTCGGCGTTTGGAAAAGTGAGTCGCTGTAAGAGCGAAACCATAAGCAGCCGCTACCGCAGCAATGGATATGTACTCAGTCAACAAGAACCAGGTCGGCCCGAAGGCCGCCTAGGTTCACTCTTCCTCACCCTCAGGCACAACCTTGTTCTGGGTCAGGTAACGATCCAGCGTCGCATTGTTGTCAGGTGAAGAATTATCCCCCGCCACCTGCCACAAACGCCGTTCGATCCCCTGGGCCAACAGGTGCCCGACAGCCGCCTCGATCGCCGACAACACACACAACTGCGCCGGCTCGTTCGTGGTGTACCCGACCTCAGCCTCAAGCAACTTCTTGAACTCGATAAACTTGAACACCCCGGCACTGCGGCCCACGGAATAAATCGTCTTGCTGGTCATCACATTCGCCAGCACCTGCCCACTGCGTACATCCACCGCCCGCAGGTTGACCGTGACCTGATCTATCCGATACTCCCGGGAAATATCGATCCCCAGGTAGCGCGCCCCTTCCCCGCCACTGCGCACATTGGTGTCGTAGGCGATGATCCCGCCTTCGAGCATCATGTTCGCCGCTTGCAGCGGTGGCAGCTCGCCCTGAATGTTCACCGGCGTATTGGGCTTCTTCTGCGAGGCGCGGATGATCTTGCGCTCGGTCAGCAGGTTTTGCAGCCCTTCACGTTCCAGCACCACAAACCAGCCGCTGGCCTGCAACGCATCCATCAACATGCTCGCCGCGCCCTGGGTCACGCTGGTCGAAAACGAACTGGCCGGGGTCGGTTTGTACTGCCCGGTCTGGTCCCGGAAGCCGTACACCACCGCCATCAACCGGCCCTTGGGTCGTGGCATGTTGATCAAGTCGTAATAGGTCGACGCCCGGGGTGTCAGGGTCGGTGATTCGGTGTCCTGCTCGGCACCCACGTTCTCGCGCAAACTGCACCCTTGCAATGCCGCCAACATCAGCCCCAGCGCTATTATTTTTTTCATGTCCGTCTCTCCCCATCAACCCTGATCCCCGTCAAGGGGCGAGGCCATTCACCTGGATTTCCGAAATTTCACCGGTCGCTCGGTCGGTCACTTCAATGGTCAGTGCACCGGAGTCGTCGACGACGTTGACGATAAAGGCGTCGGTGGACAGGCTCCCGGTGTTGCCCGTGGAGATGTTGTCCAGCAACTGCCCCAGCAGCCGCGACTGCAACTGGCTGGTGAAGCGTTCGAGGGCCGAAGTCCCGGCCACAGACGTGCGGTTTTTCAGGTCAGGATCGTCGTAGTCGTTTTGTGCCTGGGCGTTGTTCAGCAACCAGGTGCCGTTCAACGGGTTGCCGCCGAACGAAGGGTTGATGGGCGTGTAAACCAGCTCCGTGGCCTGCACCAGGCTGCAACTGCCCAGCCCGATCAACCAGAGCCCGAGGTTCCGTGAGACCGTTGTCGTTTTCATAATTCGTCCCTCTCAAGGTCCGTAGTGTCCTGCAACAAGGCTTCCAGCTTGCGCTGGACAATCTGTCCGCGAACCCAGTCGGCGGCGTCATAGGCCTCGTCCTTGAGTTCCACGGTGTTCGGCGGCAGGAAGCGTCGATAAACCAGTCGCTGCTGATATTCCACGGTCACCAGGCTGCCCCAGCGTGCCGAAGGTCGTTCGCGTACCACCAGGTTGAAATCCATCGGACTGGTGGCACGCAGGCGTTCACTGAACGAGTAGTAAAAGTCGTGGCCGATGTGCGAGATCGTGTCATCGACGATAAAGCCCAGCATCTCGTCTTCCTCCCCGGCGCTGGCGAACGTCGCCACGCATGCGAGGATCAGGGCCGGCAGCCAGTGGCGGTTCATGGCGACACCGCCTGAGGCGATCCGGCCTGGGTTTTCACCGGCCCCGAAGCACCATCGAGGAAGGCTTTCTCGGCCACGAACTGCCAGTCCTTGTAGCTCGCCATGCCGGTGAAGTCCGACCACTGGCTGGGAAAATCCGACTGCTTCAGCGGCAGGTCCGTGGAAGGACTGCTGAGGCCGGTGATGCGTCCGTCGAACCCACGCATCAGCGTCCATTCACCGCCGCCGATCGGGTCCGGGTAGAGCTGGCGAATGTGATGTTTAGGCGTTGGAAAACGCTCGTCCTGCAACAGGTCTTCAAGTTCTTTCGGGTACTGCGCCAGCCCCGGAGAACTGCGGTAATAACTGCGCAACGCCTGGGCGTATTGCGTGCCGACCCACAGCAACTGACGTTCGCGATCACGGCGCGAGGCGGTTGACCACAACTCGCCGGCACTGGCCAGGCCCATGCCCATCAGCATGATCAGAAACAGCACGCCCAGGTACGTGAACCCGGCCTCGTCGGCGGGCTTACCACTCGGAATAAAGGCTGCCATCACGCGCCCTCCCTGTGGCACCGCTTTTGATATCGGCGACCCCGCCCGGTACGCCGTCAGGCGGCGCGACCAGCACCCAGAGGTCCTTGCGTTCGGAAATCGGGTCCATCGGCGGGTTGCGCAAGTAGCGCTGCTCCACCAGTTGTTCCAGGGAATCGGGATAGCGCCCGGTGTCGCCGTAGTAGTGATCCAGGGCTTCGCGCATGGCCGACAGGCTCTGGCGCAGCGTGGTTTCTTTCGAGGCCTCGAGGCTGTTGAAATAACGTGGCAAGGCGATGGTCATCAGGGTCGCGATGATTGCCATGACCACCATCAGCTCCAGCAGGGTAAAACCCTTTTCCCGACGCATGATTCACCACTCCTTGTACGCGATGCCGTTGAGACCCTTGCCGCGTGCATGGGAGTAAACGTCAAAGACGTCTTCGCCCTCCCGCGGGTTCTGAGCCGTACTGTCGTAAGAGCGCAAGCCCCAACCACCTTCATCGTCACGCTTGACCGGCGTCAGCGGGTCATGGGGCACGCGCCGTAAAAAGTAGAACTTGGCACCCTTGGCGCTGCGCACATCACGCACACCTTCCACCAACACTTGCAGGTTCGGTGGATAGCCGCTGCTGTTCAGCGACTTCTCGATGTAACCGGCGTCGAAGGCGCGTTTGTAGGCGTCGATGGCGTCGCGGATCTGGTACAGCGCCGCACGCAATTCCTGCTCTTTGCCCCGGCGCACCACGGTCTCGGTAAGCGGCGCGGCCATGCCGGCCAGCAGGCCGATCAGGGCCAGCGTCACCACGACTTCGATCAAGGTAAAACCACGTTGCGAGGCGTTCATGATCAAGGCTTCTCGACGACAACAGTGGTGGAATTGACCGCAACCGGCCGATCGATGTGTTCATTCTGAATCGGCGCCTGCATCCGCCGGTCAGGCGCCTGGATGTGCATGCTGGTTTCGGTGCCGGTGGGGAATTCCATGTCCGACGGGCTCTGGTACGGCAGGTTGCGCACGATGCGCGGGGTGATGGAGAGCACCAGTTCCGATTTGCCGACGGTGTCCTTGTTACTGCCGAACAACCGGCCAAGACCGGGAATGTCGCCCAGGCCCGGAATCTTGTTGCCGGTGGCGCCATGGTCGTTACGCACCAGGCCAGCAAGGATCTGGGTTTCGCCGTCATGCAAGCGCAGCGTGGTCTGGGCATTGCGGGTGTCGACCTGAACCGGAATCGTGCCTTGGCGGGTCGGTTCCAGTGGCGTGGCGTTACTGACTTCGAGTGCGATCTTGATCGCCACTTCGTTGTTCAGATGGATGGTCGGCTGCACTTCGAGCTTCAGACCGACGTCCAGGTAGGTGACGCTTTCAGTGATCACCGGACCTTGGGTCGACGGCACGGAGGTGGCGCTGATGATGGGCACACGCTGACCGATGTGGATGCGCGCCTGTTCACGGTTGCTGACGCGAATCACCGGGCTGGCCAGGGTGTTGATGTCATTGTCCTGGGCGTTGATCTTGGCCTGAGGCGATGGCGAGATGGTGATCCGGCTGGAGTTGATGCCTTTGAGTTGATCGAGCAGGGTCACGGCCGAGCCGTCGCTGTTGACCACGCCGAAGGTGTTCGGCCATTGCAGTCCCAGGTCGAGAATCCGCTGAGTCGCGACTTCCATCACCTCCACTTCCAGCACCACTTCAGGGTTGGACTGGTCCTGCGACTGCAAGAGTTTTTCGGCCATGCGTATGGCGTCTTCGGTGTCGCGCATGGTCAGGGTGTTGAGGCGTTCATCGACGAACACGTCACGGGTCTTGAGCATGGTCTTGATCATGTTCAGCGCGGTGTTGGCATCGATGCTGGTCAGGTAGAACGTGCGCATCACCAGCTCTTGATAATCCTTGAGCTTCTGCGGCGAGTCCGGGTAGATCAGCAAGGTGTTTTCATTCACCACTTTCTGATGCAGCTGGTTCTGTTGCAGCAGCAGTTCCACGGCGTCTTCGATGCGCACGTCACGCACGAAGATGGTGGCTTTCATGTCCGGGCGCAGATCCTTGTCGAAGATGAAGTTCAAACCGGCGACCTGGGACAGCACTTCGAAGATGGTTTTCAGGTTGGCGTCGCGAAATTCCAGGGTCACCGGCCGGTCGAGACGGGTGCGCAGTTGCGGATAAGGAATCACGTTGCGGCTTTGCACCAGACGAATATTGTCTTGCAACTCCAGGGCACCGCCATTCTTGGGGTCCAGTTCGAGGATCTGTTTCACCTGACGGTCGGCGCCGTAGATGTCGCCGCGACGCAGGTCACCCCGGGCCAGTTCGAGTTTGTCATCAAGACTGCGCATGTGCTCTAGCTGGCGCATTGAATCCTGGGCGCGGCGGTTGTTGGGTTCAATGGTCAACACCCGGCCATACTCCAGACGGGCCGAAGCGAAATCACGCTGGGCGCGATCCATGTCGGCCTGGGTCAACAATGCCGTCACGGCACGGGCACGGCCGCTGGTCAGGGCCAGGTGCAGCTCGGTATCCCGAGGGTTTTCCTTCAGCCCTTCCTCAATACGCGCCAGGCCGGCTTCGTACTGCCCCGACTCCATCAGGTCGGTTGCTTCCTGCTTGGCGACCTGCGCCGAACTGCACGCAGCCAGCCCTGCGCATATACAAAGGTTCATCAACAAACGGGAACTGTTCATTGCGTGCTCCCCACAGACAAGGTCTGGGACAAATGCAGAGGCAGGTAGACAAAGCTGAGTTCCACATCGGAAATCCCCTCGATCCGCCAGGTGTCGTCGATCACATCCCCTTTGCGCACGACGTATATTTTCTCGCCGTTCTGCAAAAACACTTGCAGGTCGGAACGGTCATTGAGCTTGCCGACGAACTGGAAAGGCATCGGCGGTACGCTGGGGACTGGCACCACCGGGGTCTGGTTGACGGGTTGTTCGGTGACGCTGGCCAGCATCGGTGCAGCCTTCCAGCTGCGGGCGGCGAACAGATCGCCGGACGGGCTCAGGTCCTTGATCACCGCGGGTTTGCCACTGGCTGAAGCGGCCGGCAGCGTGCCGCGAATTTTGCTTTTGGCGGGCGTGGCAGCGGTCGCAACCGACGCCTCGCCTTCGTCCGAAGGCATGAAGTAATCAGGCCCCCAGGTCAGCGCCGCGGCTACGCCGAAGAACGCCACCCAGCCCACTACGCGTTTGGTATTCATCATGACCTCGACAGGTAAAGGGTCATGCGGATCCGCCCGGTAAGGTCGGTGTCGGCGATTTTTTTACGCTGAAACTCCACGTCCTCCACCACCACGGCCGGCAACTGGCCGAGCAACGCGTGCAGGAAGCGCCGCAGTTGCGGGTAGCTGCCCCGCACCGGCAGCAGAATCTGATAACGGGCCAAGTGGGTCTTGGGATCGATGCCTAGTGAATATTCACCGCGCGCCAGGGTGATGTGTTCCTGGGCCGCCAGCGCGTAGATCTTGTCGATGGCCACCGTGGCCTGGGGCTGCGACGGCAGTTTGCTGCGGAAGTCGTCGAGCTGACGTTGCGGCACCACCGGGGCGGCGACACTGCCGTCTTCAACCTTGGCCAGGTACTCGCCGGCTTCGCGGGTCTGCTGGCTGAGGGTTTGCAACGAATTCCAGTCCGGCATCAGGCCACCCAGGGCCCAGGCCAGCGCGAGCAGCAACATCGCCAAGCCTGCCAGGCCGGGCATACCCAGGCCTTGCAGGTATTCGTGGACGATCAATCTAGGGATTCGCATCGCCGATCTCCCAGCTAGCCGACAGGTTGAATTGCACCGGTTGTTCCGGCGATTTCACGACAATTTCGTGGCTGAGCAGCGACACATCGGAGAGCTCGTCGCTGGCTTCGAGACGGCGGTGGAAGTCGAGCATCGCTTCCAGGTCCCGTGCTTCGGCGCTGATGCGCACCTGACCCTTGCGGGCATCCGGGGTCAGGGTCAGCAAAGCGATGTTGTCGCGCGGCATCGCTTCGAGCATGGCGAACAGACGTTCCCAGGGCCGGCGCAGTTGCTGCGAGACCTTGCGCATTTCTGCCAGGTTCTGTGCTTGCTCGCGGGTTTCGGCCGGGCTCAAAGTGACTTTGCTGCCGGTGTCGCCGGTGAGTTCGCGCTGGGCACTTTGCAGATGGCCTTGCTGTTGCGAGGTCTGTTCGGCGACGTGCTGCTGGGCGACAAAACAGGTCACCACCAGCACCACGCCGCCCGCCAGCAGGCTCCAGCCCAATGGGCCCGAGCGGCGGCGCGGCTGGAAGTCGAGCGTCAGGGCGCGCATATCAGGCCACCGCCCGGGACATCACGTACAAACAATCGTGTACGGCTGTCCGGTCTTCTTCGAGGGTGCGCAAGTGCACACCGGGTACGTCGGGCTGTACCTCGATCCGCGCTGGCGCGTGCAGGTAAACGTTCAGCGGCCGTTCGCTGGTGGAGGCTTGCAACTGGCTTTCCCGGCCGATCAGCGCGGTCAGTGCGGCATCGCTGTCGCTGCTGCCCACCGAACGCACCGAGGTCCATCGCCCTTCCCTGGCCAGCAGCAAGACACTGCGTACCGGCTCGGCGACCACGAACAGGAAGTCACCGGCGTCGAGGCTTTTATCGAAGTGATTGAACGCCGCCATCAGGTACGGCTGTACCGACCGCAGGCGCAGGCCGCGACCGCTGACCAGATTGCGCAAACGCGTCAGCAAGTCTTGCGGCAGCGCGGTGGCGATCCGGTCGTAACCCGCAGGTTCAGCCGACAGCACCATGCTCCAGGGTTGGGCCGGTACACCGTAGAGGTCTTCGAAACACAGTTGGGCAAACCCGAGCAATTCGTCGGGGCTGCTGATCTGTTCGCTCCAGGGCACCAGGCAGAAGCGGCTGAAGTGACCGGAGACCACAACGCTCAGTTCCGCACCGGCCGGGGCGTGTTCGCCCAGCAAACGGTCGAGGGTTTCGAGGGCGACGGCCCAGGCATGGAAGCCTTCGTCGATAAAGCCGACGCTGCCCAACCACAAGGTGTCGCCACCCTTGCGCTGACCCAGGCCGACACCACTGGCGCCGAGTACGGCGACATAACGATCACGAGACAAAAGTGACACGATTGATCTCCTCGAGCGTGGTCCGCCCCTCAGCTACCAGTTCCAGAGCGGACTCGCGCAACAAGCGCAAGCCACGATTGCAAGCGTGTGCCTTGATTTTCGAAACGGGTTGGCGCTCGACGATCATCTGCCGCAGTTCGTCGTCCAGGTGCAGCAGCTCGGCAATCGCGGTCCGCCCGCGATATCCGGTGCCGCGGCAATGGCCGCAGCCTTTGCCATGGACGAAGTGGTAGTGATCGACCTTTTGCGGATCGAGCCCTGAGAGGCGTAGTTCTTCATCGGTCGGGGTGCTCGGCGCGCTGCAACTGGCGCACACCAGGCGGATCAGCCGCTGGGCGAGCACGGCGTTGAGGGCCGAGACGAGGCTGTAAGGGTCGATTTCCATCTGGGTGAACCGGCCAATCACGTCGAACACGTTGTTGGCGTGAATGGTGGTGAACACCAGGTGCCCGGTCAGGGCCGATTGCACGGCGATCTGTGCGGTGTCGGGGTCGCGGATCTCACCGACCATGATCTTGTCCGGGTCATGGCGCAGGATCGAGCGCAGGCCACGGGCAAAGGTCAGGCCTTTCTTTTCATTGACCGGGATTTGCAGCACGCCCGGCAGTTGGTACTCCACCGGGTCTTCAATGGTGATGATCTTGTCCACGCCGTGGTTGATCTCGGTAATCATGGCGTAGAGCGTGGTGGTCTTGCCGCTACCGGTCGGGCCGGTCACCAGCACCATGCCGTAGGGTTCGGCGGCCAACCGGCGCAGCTGGCGCAGGGTGTTTTCTTCAAAGCCCAGGGCTTGCAATTGCACGCCGCTGACCTTGTCCGCCAGGTCCTGTTTGTCGAGCACCCGCAGCACCGCGTCTTCGCCAAAAATGCTCGGCATGATCGAGACCCGGAAGTCGATCTGCCGGCCGCTGATGCCGATCTTGAAGCGACCGTCCTGGGGCACGCGTTTTTCGCCGATGTCCAGTTCGGCCATGACTTTGACCCGGGAGATCACCTGCTCGGCGAACTCGCTGCCCTGGATTTTGCTGATGTTGTTCAGTACGCCGTCGATCCGGTACTTGATCACCAGACCGCTGCCGGTGGTGCCCAGGTGGATGTCGCTGGCGTGCATTTTCAGCGCGTCGTAGAGGGTCGAGTTGACCAGTTTGACCACCACGCTGGCGTCTTCACTGATGCTGGTCAGGGACAGGCTTTGCAGGGTGTCGATTTCGACATTGGCGTCGGCCTGGGCGTTGAGCGATTCCACCGCGTGGAAACTCTCTTCGTGACGCGCCAGGTAGGCTTTCAGGTCGTCGGCATGCACCAGGTACAGCGGCGCGCCGTGCAGGCAGTCGTCGATCCACGCCAGACGGGTTGTGTCGAACGGGTCGGCAAACACGCCAATGACCGCATCGTCATGACGCAGCAGGATGAATTCGCGCTTGAGGCATTGGGCCAGGGTGACCCGGTCGAACACCGGGGTGGCTTGAAACAGGGTGTCGGTGTCGAGCACCGGATAATGCAGGGTAGCGCCGAGGCACTGGATGAAGGGCATGGGGGCCAGTTCGCACAACCCCCCGAGGGCCTCCAGAACCCGCTCGCCGGAACTGGTTGCCAGGGCCCGGGCCTGGGCCAGTTGTTCACTGGAAAAGCGAGACGGTACACATTCCAACTGCGCCGGTTCTACGGCAAGGGATAGACGGTCCATGGCATGCTCTCCAACGCCGGGGGCTTTGAGCCCTGTCGACGCGGCAGGCCATTGCGGCGTATGCCGGAACGTCTTGTCGCGCCACTACTCCCCGGTGAGCAATTGTTGGTCGTCTGGTGCCTTGGAGGTCGATGGAGTTCGTCGACGATCTGCCAGCACCCAACTGCCGTCGTACAACTGCAGCGGGAAGCTTTCGGTCCTGCTCTGGCGTCGTTCGACGAATCCTTCGGACTTGCTCATGCCTGCTTTGGGTTCGCGCTCCATCCCCAAAAGGTCACAGACTGCACGGGCCAATTCCGCCAATGGAAACGGTTTGAACAGGATATGGCTGACTCCCAGTTGCCGGGCCCGCTCACAGACTTCAGTGGTTGGGTGTCCGGTAATCAGCACAAAATGGCAGTTCCTGTTCTGGCGGACGGCATCGAGCACCTGAAAGCCTTCCATGTCTGGCAAGCGGTAATCGAACACCATCACATCGGGTGAAAAACTTTTGGCTTCGCCGATAGCTGTTTCACCGTTGTGAGCTATCCGGACTTCCAGCGCTTGCGCCTGCAGGTAACCCTGGAGGTTTTCCGCCAGCAGCTGTTCGTCTTCAACAACCAGTACTTTGTTTAACAAGGTGGACTCCTTGAAACCGCAGGTCCGATATTCGTGCCTGGGAGTACGCGCCTTAATTAGGCTAACGCACACTTCATGCCAGACTGAGCGCCGGTTTTCGACCGCTTCATCTCTATGATTTTCATGAAAAAATCTTTTCCTTCAGGAACCCCGTCCCCCAAAGGCGGGGAAGCGCTCGGAATTGCCCCTGAAGCTTTCCCCACATTTGGGGGGGAACCTTCAATCGTCGTCAATCCGCTCGATTCGATTGCTTGATCGCAACTGCCCCAGAACTTGTAGACGAGCCTGGGACTTTTGCTGTCGGGCAAGGTAAGCCCGAACCATTTCAAGTCCCTGAGCTTCTGAGACATCGGCCGCCTCCTGGTGGTTCTGCAGGTAGATCAAATGCCAGCCCAACGGTGTGCGCACTGGCGCGCTGACGGACCCCGGCGCCAGCGCAAATGCCGCGGCTTCGAATTCCGGCATCATGCGCCCACGGGGGAAATAGCCCAGATCCCCGCCTTCGGTGGCGGAAGCATCTTCGGAGCCGGCCCGGGCAATGCTGGCAAAGTCCTCGCCCTGGCTGATTTTCACCCGCATCTCCTCTAAGCGTAGCCGGGCGGCTTCAACGGTGGCGGCATCGGCGCCCTGAGGCACTTTGACCAGGATGTGCCGCGCCTGGATTTGCTCGGGAGTGCTCATTTCGGCGCGGTGTTCCTCGTAGAACGCGCGGACCTGTTTTTCGTCCGGCTCAGCCACCTGGAGCAGGTCGGCGAACACCTTTTGCGCCGCGAGCTCACGGCGCGTGTACTCGATAAAGGTGGCTTCGTTGAAACCGGCGTCTTCCAGCCGGCGGGCGAACACCTCGGCCCCCCCCATCGCTTGCCGCGTCTGCTCAACCTGGCTTTGTACGACCTCATCGCTGATCTTCACCCCGCGTTTGCGCGCTTCCTGCCACAGCAACTCCTTGTCGATCAGCGCATCCAGTGCTTTCTGGCGCAATTGCTTGTACGCCTTGGGGTTGCGAATGCTGCCCACTGCGCGGCCCTGGTCCTCCAGGTATTCGGCAAAATAGCGCTCGAGACGGAACTCGGAAATTTCCTCGCCATTGACCCGTGCGGCAGCCGGGCCGTTGCTGCAGAAGGCCACGGGGACCCACATCGTCAGCAGAATCAGCAGCGTCTTGAGTTTCATCATCAGCCCTCTTTTCAGGGTGTCACGGCAATCGGTTTGTACGGTGCGACCAGAAAGAAGCGCTGGTCGGGCAAATCTACGGTGACGATGTGGGCACCGCTCAAGCCCAGTCGGCGACCCGGACCGAAGCTGAGCAGCGGGGTCAGCCCGGTGTCGAAATCGTGCAACCCTTCCAGGGCACTGATGAGTTTTTCGCGGCTGGCGTCGCGCCCGGCCTGTTTCATGCCTTCGCTGAGCAGCAGCATCGAACTGTAGGCGCCGACTTGCAGCACCGCGTGCTCACCGCCGAGCCCCTGGTGCTTGCGCAGTTGCGTCAAGGCCAGGCGCCCGGCCAGCGTCCAGTCACTGGGCACGAACGGATAGGCCAGAAACACTCGCCGGGAAAACCCGCTGGGCAATTGAAACAGGTCACCTGCCACCTGATTCGACGCGGCGAACAGGTAAGGCACCTGCCCCGCCGTTTGCAGGCGCTCGGCGAAGCGACTGAAACCGACGCCGCTGCCCAGGTAAAACACCGATCGCGAGCCCAGCGGCAACTCGTCCTGCGCCGAGTTGTAGGCCTGCAGCCGCACTTGCTGCCAGGCGTGATCATGCAGGTACTGGCCGAGGTGCTGCGCCGCCTCCTGTTGGCTCGGCTCGTCCGGGTAGACAATCAGCGTCGGGCCCTGGAGCAAGCGCAAATTGGCGGCACCGTAGTCGGCCAAGGCGATCAGTTGCTCGCGCAGCCCTGACAGCGGTTCGAAAATCTGCCGACTGGCCGGGGCCATGCCCTGCAACGAGAGCGGCCCGATCAGTGGAATGCCGGCGCGTTCCAGCCGCGTGACCAGTTCGGTGTCGAGCGCAGGTGCCAGTGGTGCGATCAGGGCGAACACCTGTTCCTGCTCAATCAAGCGATCCAGCGCCTGTTTGGCACTGGCGCGGTCCGGGCCCGGATCGAGGATGGTCAGGCGCAATTGCCGGCCATGGATCCCGCCCGCCTCGTTAATCCGCGCCACGCTGCCCTTGAGCACCGCCGCCACCGTGGCGCCCTCCGTACTCAGCGGCCCCTGCCTCGGCAACAAGGTGCCCAAGTGCAGGCTGTCGGCGGTCAACCCGGGGTCGCGATCATCGGCCACGCGCTTGAGGTAGGCCGTCAGGTTGCGCTGATCATTCATCGACAGCACGAACCGGGGCATCGCCGGGTCGAGCCGATTGTTCGCCGAATCGCGCCCTTCCTGGATCGCCCGGACCAGTGCGCCCTCGGTGTAGGCCGGGTAATTGCGACCGTTGATCTGCTGTTGCCCGTAACCGCTGGAGAGCCGCGACCAGCTGATGTCCGGCGGCCGTACCCCGCCTTCGGGTCGCCCCTGGGCATCGGCGCCATGGCAATTGGCGCAGGGCAGGCTGGTGGCGGGCAGCAACATGCCCGCCGCGCCCACCCGAGCCATGATCGGCTCACCGCTTGCCGACACGCCCTCGCGATACAGCCGTTTACCGGCGCTTTCGCTGGGGCTCAGCGGCAACGCATTGGCGGCGAGATTGATGCCGCCAATCAGTAGCAGGCCGAGGACGAGGGCAATGTTCATTGCGCGTGCTCAACGACTGGCCACGGGCATTGTCAGCAACTGCAAGCGCTGGGCAATGGCGGCGGCCGGTGCATCGGGACGGATCTTGCTCCAGCGCTTGTTGGCCACGTCACCGACAATCAGCTGCGTCGAGTGCTGCTCGGGAGTCGGCACAATCTGGCCGATGCGCCCCAGTACAAGGTCCATTTGTGCCTTGTCGCCGGTGAGAAAAAGCCAGTGGGGGCCATCGACGCCCTGCTTCAAGGTGTAAGCCTTGAGTACCGCCGGCGTATCGCGCAGCGGATCACTGGTAAGGGAGATAAAGGTGATGCCATCGGCCTTGTCGCCCAGCACTTCGCGGACTTCCTTGAGCTTTTGGGTGATCAGCGGGCAGGCATCGTTGCAACTGGTGAAAATCACGTTAAGCAACACCACGCGGTTTTGTAGCGCGTCACTGTAGAAACGCAGCGTGTTGCCGTTCTGGTCCTGCAACGGCGTGTCGGTGAACCAGGTTTTCGCATCCCGGGTGCCGGTTGCCGGTTGCGCAGCGGCCACCGCTGGCGCCGGCTCCTGGTGTCCTTCGTGGGAAAACGCCATAAAGCTGATGACGCAAAAACACATCGTAAGGAAGATCAAGGCGAGGGCTTTCATGGTTGGTGCTCCATGGCAATGGCCGTGTGTTTGGCGTGGGCGTTGCGCTGGCCGCTGAGTTTCTCGACCTGGCGGGTCAGCACGGTCGGGTCGGTAAAACCGTAATAGCGTGTCCAGTGGCGGCTGTTGCCGTCCCCCACCAGAATCAGCGGTTGATGGCTTTTGAAGTCACCGCTGAAGGAGCCGAGGCCCTTGAGGGTTTCGTTGATCGACTGCGAGCTGCCAGTCAGCCAGCTCCAGCCCGGCCCCTTCTGGAAGCTGCGGGCGTAGTCGTTGAGGCGCTTGGCGTCATCGCGCTGCGGGTCGATGCTGATGGACACCAGCTGCACCTCCTCGCCGACCCGGGCGCCGAGTTGCTTCTGCACCTTGCCCATGATCGAGGACACCACCGGGCACACCGTGGTGCAGCTGGTGTAGATGAAACTCATGACCACGATTTTGTCGGTCACCAGGTCCTTTTCCAGACGCACCGGTTTGCCGTTCTGGTCCACCAGCGCAACGTCGGCGAATTTGACCTGGGCGCTTTCCGAACTGGCACTTTTAGCCGGCATGTCATGCCCGGCGTGTTCATCCGCCGAGTGCGCCAGGGCCTGGCCGATGCCGACGGCCAACAGGCAGAACGTCAGCAGTCCACGGTGTGCGAATCGGTTCATGTCGGTTTCCTCTTCAGTGGGCATCGCCGGGAATCACCCGAACGCTGGCAAAGGTCTTGTCATCGAAACTCGCGCCAAGGGACGCCGCACGCACGTGCAGGTACCAGGCGCCGTTCTGGTCGAGGGTCACCGGGGCTTCATAGATGCCATTGCCCACGTCAAGGGCCGCGACTTGCTGGGCCCGGGAAGTCGGAGCACGGAAGTAGCGCACCTGAACGTCCTTGACCCCGCTGCGCTGTGCCTTCTGCTGGCCCTGAACAATGCGAAACCGCACGGTGTAAGGGCTGCCGAGGGCGGCCGTGGATTTATCGAGCATGAACTCGACTTTTGGCACGCCGGGGAGCGTGGCGAGGTTCGGGTCCGGCTGAACCAGCGCCGTGAAGCAATGGATGATGTTCGGCTGGTTGAGCAGGAACGCCACGTCGAAACGCCCGGCGGCTGGGAGCTTGATCCGTGAACTGTAAAGCCCTGGCTCGACCTCGCGCAGGCTGCGGTCGATGACCATGGCGGCCCGCGCCACCTGCCCGCGATTGGGGTAGCCGGACATCGGCGCGTTCATGCCTTCGGCGTAGAAATAGGTGGTGTTGTCCACCGGGTTGACCACGAACACCGCGTTGTCGTCCCGCGACACCGCCAGGCTCGAAGCCAGGGGCAAATCACCGGCCAGTCGTGGCGCCTGGGGCCCGGCTTCGAAACCCTGACTGATCGGCGTGCGGCCGGCCCCCAACGACGAAAGGTTGATCATCGTGACCTTGGCCGAGGCCAGTCCACGGATGTAGGCGTAGGCCTTGGTGAACACCACTTGGTAGGGTTCGGCGGATACGTCCAGCTCGTGGATCATCGAATCGGTGGCCGCGTCGATCACCGCCACCTGGTTTTCCAGGGTGTTGAGGACGATGCCAAAACGCCCGTCCGCACTGAACCCCATCGGGCCCAGGCCCTGTTTCATTTTGATCACCCGCCGAACCGCGAGGCTGGCGGTATCGACCACGGTCACGCTGCCGTCCTTGCCGTCGGCGACATACACCGCCTGGGACAGCGGCGAGTACGCCACCGACAGCGGGTGCGAGCCGGTCTTGAGTTGCTTGCTGATGGTCAGGCTGGCGATGTCGATGATGCTCAGGGTGCCGTCGTCGCGGTTGCTGACGAAGGCAAAACGGCTGTCTTTGCTGAAGGCGATTTCATGGTGCCCGGCCCCGGTGGCCAGGTGTTTGAGTGGCTTGAGGCTGCGGGTGTCGATCACCGTGACCCCCGACTGCTCGGCAGTCTTGGCATTGTTGCCGACCCACAGCAGGCGCTCGTCCGGCTGCAAGGCTACGCGCACCGGGTTGCTGCCAGCGGCGACCGAGTCGACCAGCTTGAACTGCTCGCTGTCGATCACCGCCACTGCATCGGCGGTCGGCATGGAGACGAACACCCGTTTGTTGTCCTTGGGCGTGGTCCAGTCCATCGGCGGTTGCTTGATATCAATCCGCGTCATGGTGCTGGTGATGCCGCCCACCGACACCGACGGGTCGACCACCGAGACACTGGCGTCGCGGTTCATCACCAGCAGGAAGTAGCTGTTCAGGTCGAGCAGCGGCCGCGCGCCAATGCTGGATTTGAGGAAGACCCCGACCCGGGATTTGCAGCTTTGCTCCCGGCCCTGAGCCTTGTCGGCGGCGATGGTTTCCGGGTCCAGCCAGGCGCCGGGATTGACGCCCGACAACGGCTGGCCCGAGGCACTATCGCTGACGCGGAACTGCACGTCGGCAAACTCGCCTTCACGCAACACACCGTCCTGGGCCAATGACTTGACCTCAAGCGCCACCGAAATCCCGTCTCGGGAGAGGTTCTGACCGCTCCAGGTGTCCGGCAGTGCGACTTCGCTCAGCAGGTTGGGCGGCGCGGTGCGCCAGACGCCGAAGCTGATGAGTGCCACTGCGACGACCAGCCCACAACCGGCGATTTTTGTAGTCCTGTTCATTACCCTCTCCCCTTACAGATCTGTGCCTGCCTTGTCCCTTGTAGGTACGAGCGGTGTCAGCCCCCCAATCCCTGGCTTTACGGTGCCGGTGCCGGTTCTGGCTCGTTGGTCACCCGCAGCAATCCCCAAAGCCCGGCGGTGTTGCCGTAGGCGCCGTAATCGCGGAACAGGTAGTCGCCCGGTATTGCGTTGCTGCCCCCGGCGCTCGGGTGCATGAAGCTGAAGTGCGCCGCCGGCAGGATGCTTTCACGAGCGCCGATGTACATCGACATCGGGTTGTAGCCGAACCGCACCGACCCCACCCCAGGTGTCATCATCGGATAGCCACCGGTATCGCTCTTCTCCGACTGGAACGGGTTGACCGACCAGACGTGACCGTCCAGTTGGAAGGTCGTGCCGCGACTGCCACCGGTCGGCATCAGGATATGGGTGCGGAACGGTTGCCCCGGTTTCACATACAGCACCGGTGTCTGAGGATCGCCCCCGATGAGCGCATTGCTGTACGCCATATGCGCGTTAGGCACGTCACCGTAACCGGCGCCATTGGCGTGCCCGAACGGCGCATCCGGCGCCAACCCGAAGCGGAACCAGATCGGCTCGGCCTTGTAGTTGATGGCCATGCTCGAGTTGTCCTGTGGATCGGTCGGCACACCAAAGCCTTCGGCGGCAATACCTTCCACCGGCCGACCGTTGGCCCAGCGGATGTTCAACGCTTTCTGCCAGACCATCGCAAAGTCGCGGTAAGTGGTCTGCCCTGGTGCCGTGACCGTTGCGTTGGTTTTACGCGCATCCTCAACCCAGGTTGCGCCGATCGGCAGGATGGTCATCGCCCCACCCAAGCCTTTCTGCGGTTGTTTGATGAGGTCCGCCGGCGTGATATTCAGTCCGCCGAACTCCACCGCCGTGGCGTTGATGTTGTCGACACTGCGGCCCAGTTGCGAGATCGGCTTGCCTTCACGCTCCAGGTGCCCGGCGTAGTACTGATAAGTACGGGTCGGGTATGCGCCGCTGTTGCCGATGCGCGGTGGCACGGTCTGGATCGGGTTGGCGCCGACATTGGTGCCATCGGATTTGGTGATGTCATACGCCAGCAGTTGTGCATGCAGGCCAACATGGCTCGAAGGCCGCAGCAGGTTGTTGGTGAAGATGGTCGAGCCCTGGCCATTGTTGCGATCTCGCTTGACCAGCCCTTGCATCACGGCAGTCTGGGTCAGGTCGGGCATGACCACAGGCAAGCGGTTTTCCAGGGTGACGTTGATGCAGTCACCCGCCGCCGCGCGCAATACCAGCGGCTCCACCGGTACACCTGGTTTCATTTTTCCAGTGAGCGGATCGAGGTCGGATTTGCGCACGTACAGGATCGCAGTCGGATCATGCAACGGGCCGCTTTGACCGCCGATGGTGATGGTTTCGCCATCTTCAGGATCGACCACGGTGACCTGAGGGATGTTCACCGGCCGCGAGTTGAACACCAGGGTGCCACCCGCCGGGTTCAACGGCCCACCCACGTGTTGCCCGATACCGGCCGGATCGCCGATGGTCAGGTTCAACGGATTGCGCAGGATGTCGTTGGCCAGCGCCGCAACCACTTCATAGTTGCGTTGCACGGTCGGCCGGGTGCCGATGCCGTTCGGGTTGGCGCCGTACCGTGGGCAGATGCCATCGAACGCCACGGTGTTGCGCATACCGGTCGGTTTCGGGTTGTTTGGCAGTGCGAACAGATCGCTGCGCTGGGTCGTGTAGTTGCGCATCACGCCCCAGATACCGTTCCAGTAACCTTCAATCGAAGCGTCCATCGAGTACAGGTAATCCCCCGTGGCCGCCGCCGAACTGGAGAGCATCGAAACCGGCGCGTTGAAGCCCAACTGTTCGGAGATACCGACCATCTGCGACGAGCGCCAGCCGGAGTTGGAGCTGTTGCCGAAGCCGGAACCGCTTTGCAGCCATTTCACGCCGTGCAGGGTCACGTTGTGCTCTTCTTCGTGACCGCCGGCATGCACCCGCAGCCGCACGTTGTCACCGGTGTAAGTGCGCAACATTGGCGTGAACGGGTCACCCGGTTCCGCGCCGCCACGGTTGACGTGTGGCGGGAACAGTGTGGTGCCGCCGGTTGGACCGGTGGCGGCGGTGACCAGGTTCGGTGCCAGGTTCATCGCCGGGATGGCGCGGTCGGTACGGCTTTGCATGGCGTACGCCAGGTCGCCGCCGAGGCCGTCGGCCTGCATGCCGCGCTTGCCGTCCGGGCCGACCTTGTTCGGGTCGTAGACCCGCAGGGCCAGCGGTTCGTTGCGGTAGTTGACCACGAACATGCCGGGGTCATCGACCGAGATCGCCTGTGGGCATGGCCGAGTCGGACAACCCGGCACCATACCGCCCTGCACTTCGATGATGCCGTCGAGCAAGGTGCTGGCGTTGTTGCGCACTGGCGGGTTGATCGCGTAGCGGAAGCTGTCCGCGGTGGCCGGGAAGGTTTGTGGATCAGGCACGCCGTTAGGACCGGCGCCGACATACACTCCGGCTTCATAGGCGTGCTGGAAGTCGCTGTACTCGAGGAAGAACTCACGGAAGCTGTCGTTCTTGCCGTCGCCATCGATGTCCCCGGTGGACACCACCGCTTGCCACGAAGTCGGCCCGCCGTCCTGGCGCGCGCCGCTGTACAAAGGCTCGCCGGTTTCGGCATGGAACCAGGTGGAACCGGCCGGTTCAGCGAGTACGGTGGCGTACAGGCCAATCTGTTGGTGAGTCGATGGGCCCAGGTGGTCGTGGGTAAAAATGGTCCCCAGTCCACGGTCGACACCTTTGGCGTTTACCACCGGATCGACGAACCAGCGCTGCATCGCCGTGCGCGCGCCCACCCAATCCGCCCGGCCATACTGACCGAAGTACGGGTGATTCCTGGCTTTTGGACAGGCCGGTGTGCCGTCACGTGGATCGGTGCCTTCGCACTGGTTGAACTCGCGAATGGCGCGGATGCGTTCTTGCACAGCCCCCGGGGAGAGCACGCCGTCTTCATAGTTCCAGCCGTTGGCCGAACCGTCGGCCGCCGTCAGGTCCCATTTGGGCAGGTGAATGTGCTGACCGATCACGTCGGTCGGCGTGCGCACCTGATAGTCATCCATCTCATAGACGGCCGGCACCAGGTTGGTTTGCTGGTATTGCACGCAATCGAAGGTGTTCATGCGCATCACCAGCGGCTCTGGTGGACGCTGCTTGGTGATGACCGGCCAGGCGTCTTCCCACAGGGCCAGAATGCGCGCTTGCGGGAAGTGGTAGCCGACCTTGTTGTACACCGCGTCGAACTGGATGTTCGCCGCTTTGTAGACCCGTGGACGGTCGGCGGTAAAGGTCGACGAGCCGGTATAGGACATGCCGTCGATGCGTTCACCGCTGGCAAACTCGCCGGTGCCGGCGCTGCTGGTCAGGCGTTTTTGCCGGTCGTCCATGCACGGTTCGTAATAAGGCGCGCCGGCAATCGGCAAGGCACCGTTGGTGCGGAAGGCCTTCGCCACGATTTGATTGCCGGGCAGCAAGGCAAAGCTTGGATGATCCTTTTTGGCGTGGAAGGCCATGGCCGCCTGTTCGACTTCGGTGCCCTCTTCCGGCATGTAGATCGGTTTGGCGCGGGTCACTTCCTTGGAGAAATCCAGCGACGTGGTAATGGTGTGCGCCACGCCACCGGCGGAGAAACCGTCCAGGGAATGACGCCCCAGGCCGCCATCCCAGCCACCGGACTGCGCCGGGTCGAGGTTGGCCCACAAGGCGTTGCCGCTGGTTTTCAAGGACTGGGCCTTGGCCGCGTCGAGCATGTCCAGCGGTGGCGTCGGCGGACGTTGGCCGACCGAAGTTTCCATGCCGCCGATCCAGAACGGATAGCCAGGGTTTTTCAGGCTGCCGTCGGCATTGCGGTTGGCTTCGCTGCGATCCACCAGGGCCAGGGAACCGATGGCCTGAGCGCCGCCGCTGCTGCCGCTACCGCCGCCGTCGTCATCTTCTTCGTCATCGTCGTCACCACCACCGGCGACCAGGGTCTCGCCGATTTTCGGCACCACCGCGACCTTGCCTGGCATCGGCGCCATGGCTTTGCCCGGCAGCGGCACGACCGCTGGAATCGGCGTACCGGCAATGATTTCGCCATCGGGCAAGGCCCGCGCACCTGCCGCCGGTTTACCGCTGCGTAGCGCGTAAGGTTCGCTGTGGAACCCGTCGGCACCTTGCTGGGAAACTTCGAGTCGGGTGCCTTCTTCAAACACGTCATGCACCCGCCACATGCTCCACATACCTTGTGCGAAGTGCGGATAGAAGTGGCAGTGGTAAATCGCATCGCCCGCTACGCGGTTACGGTTGCCCGAACCACCGTTGGCGATTTCATAGGTGTAGCCGGCACCCGGGCCGATGCCCTGGGCATCCACATAGTCGGAGTTGTCATCGTTGGGGTTGAACAGCCATTGATGACCGTGCAGGTGGAAGATGTGCTGCTCGTGGCCGTTGTGGGTGTTGCGGAATTTGACGAAGTCGCCAATGTAGCTGTGGTTGACGTTGGACGGCTCGGACGGATACAGCGCCATGGTCGCCTTGACCCCAATCTGATCGGCGCTCGGTACCTGCCCAGGAAGAATGCCTTCCAGGCCAGCGTTGGCCGGCACGTCCACCAGCATCGCCACGTCGCCGACAGTGTGCGAACTGAGGAAGAATTCTTCATAGGCGCAGGACAGGCAATCGTGCATCGGCCCGACACCCAGCCGGTTGGCCACCACCTCGGCGCCCATGCCGCCGGAGCCATAGTTGATCATGAACGAGTCGCGGGTCGGCTCCAGCACATGGGCCATGACCGGGTCGGCCCAATATGCGGGGAACGCCTGGGTCGCGGCGGTTTCATCCTGGAACTGCGAGGCGAAATCGCGGAACGGTTCCAGCCGGTTCGGAATCGCCGGGTTGCGTTTGCCGACGGCTTCCAGCGGATAGGTCGACGGCGGGAAGCTGCCGTCGGCGTTGCTGCCCATCACAATCGCGTCGCTTTCGCTGGAGATGATTTCATTGCCGTCGACCATGTTGATGATCGGTGTGCCGGCCTTGCCTTCACGGATCCACGGTTCGCGTTGCGGGTAGCGCGCCTGGTAGTCGACGATCGGTTGACCGGCCGGGGTGCGGCCGCTGCTGGCCAGGCGCATCTCTTCTTCGGTCACGGTGTTGCGGTAGCTGCGGCCGCCCTTGGGCACCACCACGACCTGGCCGAACAGGCCGTTGGCAACGTTGCCCGCATCGCCTTCACCACCGAAAGTCGCGCCACGGCTGCTGGCGGCGAATGCACCTTCGCGCTCGGCGAACAAGGTGTAGGAACGGGTGCCGCCGGGGGCGACCAGCGAATTGCCGTTGCGCCCGGTGTACGAGGCGATGTCATCGATGCTGTTGACCGCTTGCATGCCGTTGACCTGGAAGCCGACGTGGCGGTCGGTGACCTGCTCATCGACTTTGAACTGCTCGACGTCACCTATTTCGACCTCCCCCTCAACCCCTTCCTCGCCGTTTTCGTGGCTGCCGGGATTGGCCTGATACGCCAGCAGGTTCTGCAGGTTGACGGTCAGGCAGTCACCGGCGGCCACCCGCAACACCAGGGGACGCGGACGCTTGTCGGGCCGCAGCGAGACTTTGCCCGGCACTGCCGCGCCGCCCTGAGCCAGGGACACATTGTGGTCGTCGACCACGTCACGGCGCAGGGCGAACATCATGCCGTTGGCGTTCTGCGCCCCGAGGCGGTTGAACATCAGCGGCTGATCCAGCGCCACGACGTTCGCCACCAAATTGCGCTCGCAGCGCAGGGCCGCCTCAGCCAGCTCGATGCCGAACATCGACACCACCAACAGCGCGAATTTAAACAAGGACGAAGTGTTGGGTATGCCGGTCATGATCACGGGCCTCGCTGTGGGTGCTCACAGGGAATAATTCTCGACAAATCCGCTTGAGCAATCCGCATGCCATAAATAATTCAGTTAGTTTTCAGCCACTTGAAGCGACGATCTGAGAACCCGGGGGATATTCCCCACTTATTCCCCACTTTTCGGCCCAGTCCTTGTTGCCCCACTATTGGGGGACGTTCCCCACACTCGCCAATCACAGCGGTGCGTCCATGGCCAAGCCTTGCAAGCGCCGGTACTGGCGCAAAACGCTGGGCACATAACGTTGGGTTTCAGCAAACGGCGGGACCACTCCGCCACGGCTCAGCACCGCTTGCGGCCCGGCGTTGTAGGCCGCCACGGCGAGGGTGATGTCGTTGTCGAACAGGGTCAGCAGGCGCTTGAGGTATTTGGCGCCGCCCTGGATGTTGGCCTTGGGGTCATAGACGTTTTTCACCCCCATCTCCCGGGCGGTATCGGGCATCAATTGCATCAGCCCGCCGGCGCCTTTGGGGGACGTCGCATCCGAGTTGTAGCGGGACTCTTCGCGGATGACCGCGTGCAACAACGCGGCCGGCAATTCATTGGCCGTGGCGGCCGCCGACACCAGCTCTGCATAGGGTTGCCTGGCAATCATCTGGGGCTGCTGATCAAGACCGACCAGCGAGGATTGGGGCTCGTGAATCACCCGTTCATAGGTGCGGCCGGGACGGTGCACATTGGACAGTACGTAACTGCCCTTGGCGTCCACGGAAACGAACACATCGGCCTGTACGACGCTCGTCAGCAGCAAACAGCCGAGCAGTCCTGTGGTGAGTGTTTTCATTTTTTTGTCTCCCCTGCCCGGCCCCGAAAAATGGGGGTAATGCCCCAATGGCCGGTAGTAAACAAGCCATACGCAAGCACTGTGCCGAAAGCGCAAAGGCCCGGAATACAGGGGTTGTGGAAGAATGACCGGGGGTGAGCATGGCAATTGCATACGCCTCCATGGCGACCCTTCTGCCGACTGTGTGAGGTCATCATGAATCAGCGTTTGCGTTCCGCCCCGCGTCCTCAAGGCGGGTTCACCCTGCTCGAACTGTTGGTGGTGCTGGTGGTGCTGGGGCTGTTGGCCGGCATCGTCGCGCCGAAGTATTTCGCCCAACTGGGCCGCTCCGAAGTGAAGGTGGCCAAGGCGCAAATCGAAGGCTTGGGCAAAGCGCTCGACCTGTACCGTCTGGAGGTCGGTCATTACCCATCGACCGAACAAGGTTTGCAGGCGCTGGTCACTGCGCCAAGCGATGAAACCAAATGGACCGGTCCTTACTTGCAGAAAAAACTGCCGCAGGACCCGTGGGGTCGTAACTACAACTACCGCTACCCCGGCGAAAACGGCGAGTACGATCTGCTGTCCATGGGCAAGGACGGCCAACCCGGCGGCGAAGGCGAAAACGCCGAAGTCACCAGCTGGCAATGACGGAGGGGGGCCGACCATGCGCTTTCATCTCAAGGCAGTGGGCAAGGCTGGCGTGGTCTCGATGACCGTCGAGGCTCCCGGCCACAGCGAGGCCCGGCGCATCGTCGAAGACCAGGGCTTGCGGGTGGTCAGCCTGCACGTCGAGCGGCACTGGCGCGCGTTGCGCCTTCGACAGCGCGAGACATTCAATCTGGTGTTGTTCAGCCAGGAACTGACCACCTTGCTCAACGCCGGCCTGCCGTTAATCGATGCGCTGGAAAGCCTCGCAGAAAAAGAGAACGCGCCACAGGCCCGTAAAACGTTGAGCGAACTGGTGCGCCTGCTGTATGAAGGCAAATCGTTCTCCCAGGCATTGGCCCAGCTGTCGGCGGTGTTCCCTCCGCTCTACGTCGCGCTGGTGCAGTCCAGTGAGAAGACCGGCGCCGTGGGTGATGCCCTGGGCCGCTATGTCAGCTATCGCCAGCGCATGGACGAGGTTCGGCAAAAAATCGTCAGCGCTTCGATCTACCCCCTGCTGTTGCTGGTGGTGGGCGGTGGCGTGGTGTTGTTCTTGATGGGTTACGTGGTGCCGCGCTTCAGCCTGGTGTTCGAAGGGCTGGGGTCGAATCTGCCGTGGCTGTCGCAAGTGCTGATGAGCTGCGGGATGTTCCTGCACGCCCACCAGGGTGAGTTCTTCGGCGCATTGGCGGCAATCATCGTCGCCCTCGGCTTTCTTCAGCGACAACCGGCTTTTCGTCGGGGCGTCGACCGTGTGATCGAAAAACTCCCGGCGGTCCATCAACGCATTTTCATGTACGAACTGGCGCGCTTCTATCGCTCCCTGGGCATCCTGTTGCAGGGCGGCATTCCCCTCGTCACCGCCATGGGCATGGTTCGCGGCCTGCTCACCCCCGCCTCCCGCGTGCGCCTGGACCAGGCCTGCGAACGGGTACGCGAGGGGCAATCACTGTCGGCCGCGCTGGAGCTCAATCACCTGGTGACCCCGGTCTCCCTGCGTTTGCTTCGAGCGGGCGAACAATCCGGCAACCTCGGCCAGATGATGGAGCGCAGCGCTGACTTCTACGACGAAGAAATCAGCCGCTGGATCGAATGGTTCGTGCGGCTGTTCGAACCCTTGCTCATGACCTTCATCGGCCTGCTGATCGGGGTCATCGTGATCCTGATGTACATCCCGATCTTCGAACTGGCTTCGAGTATTCACTGACCCGCTGGAACAGGATCGATGTGTACCGTTCATCGTTCATACGCGTTGCCACTGAATTAATCGGCGCGTTGCGGTGTTCTCCCATTGAATCGAGCAGCAAGTTGCATTGTTCATCAACGTTCCAACCTGAATAAGAAGACGGAGAACGACATGCACATCAACAAGCTTTTACTGGCAGTAGCTATTGGCGCAGTTCTGTCGGCGTCTACCGTATTGATCCCGGACAGCTTGTCCGGGGTATCGAGTGCCCAGGCCAAGGATGGTGGTAGTGGTGGCGGCGGTGGATCGGGCGGCGGGGGCGGTGGTGGTGGTCACGGCGGCGGTGGGTCTGGCGGTGGTGGCGGCGGTTCTGGTGGCGGTGGCGGCGGTCACGGCGGCGGTGGTTCCGGTGGCGGAAGCGGGGGCGGCGGCAATGGCGGTGGTCACGGTGGCAGCGGCAGCGGCGGCAATGGCGGCGGCCACAGTGGAAACGGCAGCGGCGGCAACAGCGGCAGCGGTCACAGCAGCGGCGACCATGGTTCGGGACACTCAGGCAGCTCAGCCTCATCCGGGCGCAGCGGCACTCACTCTGAGCCCGGCGACGATCACGGTGTGCACCGCTCGGGCGAAATCGGCGACGACCACGGTGTGCACCGCGCGGGAGAAATCGGCGACGACCGCGGTGTGCATCGCGCGGGCGAAATCGGCGACGACCGCGGTGTGCATGTCGGTGGGGAGCCAGGCGATGACAAAAGGTCCTGACAAGGGCTGATCTTCAAAACCCCACAATCCCTTGTAGGAGCGAGGCTTGCCCGCGAAGGCGTCGTATCAGTCAACGCTTGTTTTGAATGTCACGACGCCTTCGCGGGCAAGCCTCGCTCCTACAAGGAGATGTGTGATCCGGCGTTCTACAACCCACACTCAACCCGATCCAGCCGCTCGCGCAAAAACTCGATCAACGCCAGCACCGGCCGCGAACTCTGGCGGTGCTGCGGATACACCGCCGACAACGTCAGCGGCGGCGGACGAAACTCATCCAGCACCGGCACCAGCCGCCCCTCCTTCAGCGCCGAACCGACGATGAACGTCGGCAAATACGTAATCCCCATCCCGGCCACCGCCGCATCCTTGAGCAACTCCCCGTTGTTGACCCGCATCCGGCCCGTCACGTTGACGCTCAGCGGCTTGCCCTGCCCTTCGAAACGCCATTGCACCTGACGCCCGTGGCCGTAAGGCAGGCAGTCATGGTTGTGCAAATCTTCGGGTTTGAGCGGCGTGCCGCGCTCAGCCAGATAGGCCGGGCTGGCGCAGTACACGCGCTGGATGGAGGCGATGCGGCGGGCGATCAGGGTCGAGTCCTCCAGGATGCCGATGCGCAACGCCAGGTCGTAACCCTCGCTGAGCAAGTCCACCGGCCGATCGCTCAAGTCCACTTCCACCGTGACATCGCGATAGCGCTGCAAAAACAACGGCAGCAAGCACCCCAGATGCGCCAGCGCAAACGACAACGGCGCACTTACGCGGATGGTGCCGCGCGGCTCGGTGGTCTGGCCGGCGATGCCCTGCTCCACTTGCTCGACTTCACCGAGCAAACGTAACGCGGACTCGTAATAACTCTGGCCCAGCGGCGTGACGTCCAGCCGCCGCGTGGAGCGATTGAGCAGGCGCACGCCCAGACGCTCTTCGAGCTGCATCAAGCGCCGGCTGACGAACTGCTTGGACAGGCCCAATTGATCGGCTGCCGAGGTGAAGCTGCCGGAGTCCATGACCTGGCAAAAAATACGCATATCTTCGAACGGGTTCATTGTCACGCCTTGGTTGACAGTCAAACACTTTATAGCTGCTTTTTCCCTTTTGGGCGACCTATTAATCTGTGTCCACGGTGTTGCTGAGGCCTGACCTACAGCGCCAGCAGCGACCTGACCTCAGGTAATCAAAAATTAATTAATTAAAAAGGATTTGCCCCATGAACATCGTCAAACAAACCCTGACCGCTTCCCTTCTCGCCCTTTCCATCGGCAATGCATTCGCCGCCGGCAGCCCGGGTGTCGAACACAATACCCAGGCCTTCCTCGAAGCCCTCGCCGCCGGCGGTGGCAAGCCGCTTGAGCAGTTGAGCCCCAAAGATGCCCGTGCGGTGCTGACCGGTGCGCAAAACTCGGTGAAGGTTGATCTGTCGGGTGTGGACGTCAGCGATCGTGCGATCAAGGTCGACGGGCAAACCATCAACCTGAAAATCGTCCGGCCGGCCAAGGTCAAAGGTGAATTGCCGGTGTTCATGTTCTTCCACGGTGGCGGCTGGGTGTTGGGCGATTACCCGACTCACCAGCGTCTGATCCACGATCTGGTGGTCGGCTCCGGCGCTGTCGCGGTGTATGTCGATTACACGCCGTCGCCGGAAGCGCATTACCCGACTGCGATCAACCAGGCCTACGCCGCGACCCGTTGGGTGGCCGAGCATGGCAAGGACATCGGCGTCGATGGCAAGCGCTTGGCGGTAGCCGGCAACAGCGTCGGCGGCAACATGGCGGCGGTCGTGGCGTTGATGGCCAAGGAACAGAAAGCACCGTCGCTGCGCTTCCAGTTGTTGATGTGGCCGGTGACCAACGCACAGTTCGACAGCGGCTCGTACCAGCAATTTGCCGAAGGCCACTTCCTGACCAAGGGCATGATGAACTGGTTCTGGGACAACTACACGACCGACCAGGCCGAGCGTGCGCAGATCCATGCCTCGCCGTTGCAAGCCAGCGCCGAACAGCTCAAAGGCCTGCCCGCCGCCCTGGTGCAAACCGCCGAGTTCGACGTGTTGCGTGACGAAGGCGAAGCCTATGCCCGCCACCTCGACGCAGCCGGTGTGCCGGTCACGGCGGTGCGATACAACGGCATGATCCACGACTTCGGCCTGCTCAACCCGCTGAGCCAGATTCCGGAGGTGAAAGCGGCGGTTCGTCAGGCAGCACTGGAACTCAAGACTCACTTGAACTGAGTCACCTCGCCTCGCCACACAGCAATGTGTGGCGAAGCTGCTTTTTGTAGGAGCCAGGCTTGCCGGCGAAGGCGTACTTGAGGGCGCCTTCGCCGGCAAGCCTGGCTCCTACAAAAAACTACCGCCAACAACAACCAGTCTGCCGGAGTTCCCCCATGTCTTTTGTCCTCGCTCACCTGCTGTCCTGGAGTGCCCTGCTGCTGGTGATCGACACCGTGCTCTGGCACCTCGCGCCGTTCAAGCATCGCGTCACGCGGGTTGGCGTGCGGCTGGCGTTGTTTGTGCTGTTCAGCGCGCTGGTGATCAATGCCGGTGTGAGCCCGTTGCAGGCACCGTTGTTCGCCGAGGATCGTGTCGCGCAATTGGGCGCCACGGCGTTGGGGATTCTCTGGTGGCTGTACTCCGCGCGGGTGCTCACCGAAGTCATCGGCCTGGTGCTGATGCGCCGCATCGGTCACAGCGGTCGCTTGTTGCAGGACGTCATCGGCGCGCTGGTGTTCCTTATTGCCATCGTCGCGGCGGCCGGTTACGTGCTGGAGCTGCCGGTGAAAGGCTTGCTGGCGACGTCCGGCGTCGTGGCCATCGTCGTCGGTCTGGCGTTGCAAAGCACCTTGAGCGACGTGTTTTCCGGGATCGTGCTCAACACCACCAAGCCGTATCAGGTGGATGACTGGATCATGATCGATGGCGTCGAAGGCAAAGTCCTCGACATCGACTGGCGCGCCACGCACCTGCTGACCAGCGCCGGCAGCACCGCTGTGGTGCCGAATTCGGTGGCGGCCAAGGCGAAAATCGTCAACCTCAGCCGGCCGACCAACATGCACGGCGTGTCCATCAGCATTCAAGTGCCCAACCACATCCGCCCGCGTCGGGTGCTGGATGCGCTGGAGCGCACGCTTCAAGGCAGCAGCAGTTTGCTGCTCAACCCGGCGCCGAAAGCCGTGCTCAAAGAGGCTGGCGAAACCATGTCCGAGTACGTGGCCAGCGGCTTTATCGCCGAGCTCGGCAAGAAGAGCGAGGTGCGCAATCAGCTGTTCGACCTGGCGCACCGGCACCTCGAAGCGGCGGGAATTTCCCGGCAGATCGATGGTGTTATTGAACCGACAACCCGCGCACGGGCGTTGCTGGATGAAGTGAAAGTCTTCCGCTCCCTGAGCGAGGACGAGCGTGATCAATTGGCTCAGTCCATGGTCCCGCAGCAATACGCGGCGGGTCAGGTGGTGCTGGAATTGGGCGAAGTGCCGGACAGCCTGATGGTGATCGCCACAGGCGTGGTCAGCGCCACCGTCCCCGATGGCACCGGGCAAACCGAAGCCGGGCGCATGGGGCCGAGTGAGGTGATGGGTGAACAAAGCGTGCTCACCGATACACCGTCCCAGGCCACCTTCACCACCCTGACCTCGTGCATCATTTACCGGATCGACAAATCCCTGACCCGTGGTTGCATGGAACAACGGGTTGAAGTGGGTCGGGCGCTGAACAAGCTGCAAGCGGTGCGGCAGCAGAACAGCCGGTTGGCGCTGATGGCCAAACCGGTTCCGATCAAGAAAAACGGCTTCCTCAACTGGCTGCAAAAACGCCAACAGGCCTAGTTTTTGTGGCTGCCTGAATGTTGTGGTGGCGTGCTTTTGTGGCGAGGGAGCTTGCTCCCGCTTGAGCGCGCAGCGCTCACCAAAAGGGGCTGCTTCGCAGCCCAGCAGGAGCAAGCTCCCTCGCCACAAAAAACCTCACCACCCCAATGAGGTTGTCCCAGACATAAAAATGCCCGCACAGTCGCGGGCATTTTTATGGATCGCCGGGCTTACTTCGAAGTCAGCGCCACGTAGCTGTTCATCAAGTTGCGATAGTTCGGAATACGCGGCGACAGCAGGTTCGCCAGGCCTTCCATGTCGTTACGCCAGTCACCCTGCAGCTCGCACGCCACCGAGAACCAGTTGACCAATTGTGCTCCGGCCGCCGACATGCGAGCCCAGGCCGCTTGCTGCACGGTTTCGTTGAAGGTGCCCGAGGCGTCGGTCACTACAAACACTTCAAAGCCTTCCGCCAGTGCCGACAACGTCGGGAAAGTCACGCATACGTCGGTCACCACACCCGCGATGATCAGTTGCTTGCGGCCAGTGGCTTTAACGGCTTTGACGAAATCTTCGTTGTCCCAGGCATTGATCTGGCCTGGACGCGGGATGTACGGCGCGTCCGGGAACAGTTCCTTGAGCTCAGGCACCATCGGGCCGTTCGGGCCATTTTCGAAACTGGTGGTGAGGATGGTCGGCAATTTGAAGAACTTGGCCAGGTCCGCGAGGGCCAGCACGTTGTTCTTGAATTCGTTCGGCGAGAAATCCTGGACCAGCGAGATCAGGCCGGTCTGGTGGTCGACCAACAGGACTACGGCATCGTCTTTGTTCAGGCGCTTGTACGGAACGTTGCTCATGTGAAACTCCTCGATGGATGGGTATTACGCAAGGCGCCGACGCAGCGCATCGGCGCGTTTTGTGATCGTCAGAACGCGAAGCACGAGCAGCCGAACGCGCCCCAGAAACCGGCGAAATCGCTGACCGGCGCGTTCGACAACCGGGCCTTTTCATGGCTGTGGGCATGCACGCCGCACGGCCCGCTGCAATGGTGAACCTGCGCCTGCATCGGCGACGTCGGACGCCAATGACCCGGCACCTTGACCACCGGCGACCAGTCCGGCAGCACCGGCACGCTGGCAGGTCCCAGTTTTTCGAAATCGCCGGCGGCGTACACCACCTTGCCGCCGACCACGGTCAACACCGATTCGATCCACTTGATCGCTTCTTCATCGACGCTGAAAAAGTCAGCGCTGAGCGCCGCGACATCCGCCAGTTGGCCAATCTTGATCTGGCCTTTCTTGCCCTGCTCGGACGAGAACCAGGCGCTGCCGTGGGTAAACAGCTCCAGCGCGGTCTGCCGGGACAGGCCCTCGGCATGCAGTTCCAGGCCACCGACGGTGCGGCCACTGACCATCCAGTACAACGATGTCCAAGGATTGTAGCTCGACACCCGCGTGGCATCCGTACCGGCGCCGACCGGTACCCCTTCGGCCAACATGCGCTTGATCGGCGGGGTCGCCTCGGCGGCCTTGGCGCCATAACGCTCGACGAAATACTCGCCCTGAAACGCCATGCGATCCTGAATCGCAATACCGCCACCCAGCGCCCTCACCCGCTCGATGTTCTGCGGCGTAATGGTTTCAGCGTGGTCGAAAAACCATGGCAAACCGTTGAACGGAATGTCGCGGTTGACCTTCTCGAACACGTCGAGCATGCGGCTGATGGATTCGTTGTACGTGGCGTGCAAACGGAACGGCCAGCGCTGCTCGACGAGGTGGCGAACCACCGGTTCCAGCTCATCTTCCATGGTCTGCGGCAAGTCCGGACGCGGCTCGAGGAAGTCCTCGAAATCCGCCGCCGAAAACACCAGCATTTCCCCGGCGCCGTTGTGTCGCAGGTAATCGTCGCCCTGATGCAGGGTCACGCTCGACGTCCAGTTCTTGAAGTCGGTCAGCTCTTCTTTCGGCTTCTGCGTGAACAGGTTGTAGGCGATGCGAATGGTCAGCTGCTGGTCCTTGGCCAACTGTTCGATCACCTGATAATCGTCGGGATAATTCTGGAAACCACCGCCGGCGTCGATGGCGCTGGTCAGGCCGAGGCGATTGAGTTCGCGCATGAACTGGCGCGTCGAGTTGACCTGGTACTCCAGCGGCAACTTTGGCCCCTTGGCCAGCGTCGAGTACAAAATCATCGCATTGGGACGGGCGACCAGCATGCCGGTCGGCTCACCGTTGGCATCGCGCACAATCTCGCCACCCGGCGGGTTCGGCGTGTTGCGGGTGTAACCGGCCACGCGCAAAGCGGCGCGGTTGAGCAACGCGCGGTCGTACAAATGCAGGACAAACACCGGGGTGTCTGGCGCGGCCTGATTGAGTTCTTCGAGGGTCGGCATGCGCTTTTCGGCGAACTGGAATTCGTTCCAGCCACCGACCACCCGCACCCATTGCGGCGTGGGCGTGCGATCGGCCTGGTCCTTGAGCATGCGCAAGGCATCGACCACCGATGGCACGCCTTCCCAACGCAGTTCGAGGTTGTAATTCAGACCGCCGCGAATCAGGTGCAAGTGCGAGTCGTTGAGGCCGGGAATGACGCAACGACCCTTGAGGTCGATGACCTGCGTGCCCGACCCGCGCAGGGCCATGGCTTCGGCGTCGGTGCCGACCGCGACGAAGCGACCTTCGCGGATCGCCACCGCGCTGGCGCGTGGGTTTTCACGGTCAACGGTATGAAATTGGCCATTGAATAAAATCAGATCGGCGTTCATCGCGTTTCCTTGGACGGAGTGGATTGAGACAGCCAGGGCGCGAACAGACGCGTCGCCATCGGCATGAACAGGTACACCACCGAAACGACGATGGTCAGCGTGATCAGGAACGTCGCGACCACGTAATTGGACAGGATGGCGTTAAGTTGCAGCAGCGGGCCCCAGAGCAGCGGCACCAGCAAGGTGTGCGGCAGAATCACCAGCAAGGTCACCACGGCCTGCTTCCAGCGCGGCGGCGGTGGCGAAGCGGCGTCGGCCTGCGGCGCGAACCAGAATTCGTTGACCGGATTGACCTCGGTCTGGTCGCCATCGGCGAGCATCGGCGTGGCTTCCTTGACCAACTCAAGGCGCTGCGGTGAATCGAGCCAACGCTGCATCGCGTCGGTGGAACAAAAGCGCAGCACGCAGGTGTACATGTCCAGGCCAGCGTTTTTACCGCGCATCACGTCCACGCCCAAGTGCCCTTCCTGCTGCCCGGCGATGCTGACAATGTTGCGCAACCAGGCTTCATAGGGCGCTTCAAAACCGGCTTTGACCCGGTGCTTGATGACCAGGGTCACGACTTCCTCGAAACGATTGGATTCAGGCATAACGCAAAGCTCCGGCAAATCGGACATTGAGCGCCAGCCGTCCCGGCCCGGCGATAAGTAGGCTGGTGAACACAATCAACAGCAGCCAACCGAACTGCCCTTCATCGAGACTCCATTGCGCATGCACCACCAGCAGCGCGATCAGCAACACTGCCAGAATCGGCAGACACGCCAGACGCACCAACACCCCTGCGATAATCAGCAACGGGCACAGCACCTCGGCAAAAATCGCCAGCATCAGCGTGACGTTCGCGCCGAGGTGAAACGGGTCTTCGATGACTTGCAGTTGAGCGCTGATGTTAAGCAGCTTCGGCAAACCGTGCACCCACAGTAGAAACACACCGCCAGTGACCCGCAAAAACAGCAGTCCGAAATCCTGCGCCCGCTCATCCCATCGCGATGTATTCATGGGCTACCTGCACAAATGAAAAACCACCGGCGTTCATGCGCCGGGACCTGGTTTGATAGTGCCGGGACGGGAGCGGGGAAAATTGGATGTACGTGCTGTTTTGCGGATGAGCCGGATCTACGACCGACGAAGATCCTGTGGGAGCGAGCCTGCTCGCGATAGCGGTGGATCATTCAGCCTTGATGGTGGCTGATACGCCGCCATCGCGAGCAGGCTCACTCCTACAATTGGATTGGGTGCATCTGCGAAATATTGGTTGGCTGGCAGGCCGCCTTCGCTGGCAGGCCAGCTCCCACAATTGGATTGGGTGTATCCGCAAAATGTTGGTCGGCTGTCAGGCCGCCTTCGCGGGCAGGCCAGCTCCCACAGTGGAATGGGGGTACCTGCAAGAGATTGGTCGGCTGTCAGGCCGCCTTCGCGGGCAAGCCTCGCTCCTACAGTGGAATGGGTGTACCTGCAAGAGATTGGTCGGCTGGCAGGCCGCCTTCGCGGGCAAGCCTCGCTCCTACAGTGGAATGGGTGTACCTGCAAGAGATTGGTCGGCTGGCAGGCCGCCTTCGCGGGCAAGCCTCGCTCCTACAGTGGAATGGGTGTACCTGCAAAAGATTGGTCGGCTGGCAGGCCGCCTTCGCGGGCAAGCCTCGCTCCTACAGTGGAATGGGTGTACCTGCAAAAGATTGGTCGGCTGGCAGGCCGCCTTCGCGGGCAAGCCTCGCTCCTACAGTGGAATGTGGGTACCTGCAAGAGATTGGTCGGCTGTCAGGCCGCCTTCGCGGGCAAGCCTCGCTCCTACAAGGGGTTCGGTGTACACGCTTCGCTCTTCACCACTCATTAGGCCGAGCGTTAGCTCGCCTGCTTTTGATCTTGATCTGCCCGCCCCTTCGGGAGGCCGAGTGGAGGCGTTCATCTGGGGGTGGGCGCGTAGCGCCGTGCGGCGAAGCCGCACACATCGAGAGGAGGTCGAAGCGAAGCCGACCGGAGGCGATGCCCCCAGATGAATGCCGGAGCGAGGGTACGCCGAGCCCAGGCGAGGGGCCGGACGCTGGGGCGAAGACCTTTGCTTCCTTTGGGGCGTTTGCCAAAGGGAGTCGCCGTAAGGGCGAAACCATAAGCAGCCGTTACCGCAGAAATGGATATGTACACCTGAAAGAGATAGGTCGGCTATCAGGCCGCCTTCGCAAGCAGGCTCGCTCCCACATTGGGGATGGGGTACATCAAGGGGAACCTGGTCGGCCCGAAGGCCGCCACGTTCAAGCCGAAACCACCAAAGGCCTAGACATGAACTCACTGATCCGCGACCGCAACCACCGCTCCGCCGGATCATTGTCATGCACCCCACTCCAGGCCATCGACAACTGCGCCGCATCAATGGGAAACGGCGGATCCTCCGCCCGCAACGCACACCCCTCCACCAGCGCACACGCCGCATAATCCGGCACCGTGGCAATCATCTCAGTCCCGGCCAACAACGCCCGCAACCCGCTGAACTGCGGCACACCCAACACCACCCGACGGCTGCGACCGACCTTGGCCAGATCCAGATCGATATTGCCGCTCAAATCACCCGAGAACGACACCATGGCATGCGGACGTTCACAATATTCGTCCAGCGTCAGCATCCCCGGCCGCTTGTCCCCGCGCAGCACCTTGCAAGGAATGTCCCGCAACTTCTTGCACTTGGCATTCGCCGGCAAATCCGTGGTGTAACTCACCCCCACGGAAATCTCACCCGAGGCCAGCAACGCCGGCATCAGCAGATAGTTGGCGCGACGCACCACCACCACGATCCCCGGCGCCTCTTCCTGCAATTGCCGCAACAACGGCGGAAACAAACCGAACTCGGCATCGTCCGACAACCCGATGCGGAACACATCGCTACTGGTCGTCGGATCGAATTCCTTCGCCCGACTGACCGCCCCGGAAATCACATCCATCGCCGGTTGCAGCTCCTTGAGAATAGCCAGTGCCCGCGCCGTCGGCTCCATGGCGCGACCATTGCGCAGCAACAACGGATCGTCGAACAAATCCCGTAACCGCCCCAGCGCCGCACTCACCGCCGGCTGCCCCATGAACAGTTTTTCAGCGACCCGGGTCAGGTTCTTTTCGAACATCAACGCTTCGAAAATCACCAGCAGGTTCATGTCGACGCGACGCAGATCGTTACGGTTCATAGGCACGGTTTCCTTGTGTGTTCAGCCAGGCTTGAGGGTAACGATTGTCTCTGACTTTACGTGAGACTGCCCACCCGGCATGAGGAATTAACAACGTTTAACTCGCCTGACAAGGCCTCGCAACCAAGAATGAAGCTCACCGACACGGACATTTGTCATGGCCCATTCTCAGCAAAACGTCGCCCGTGCGGCAGTCGATGAAGCACCCAGAAAAGCCACCGGCGGCTTGACCCCATGGCGTGAAGAGCTGGCCAAGCAACTGATCCTCGAACGCCTGGGTGAAACCGTTGAAGTCACCGAACTGGCCCGCGCCTGTGCCCTGTCGCGCAGTCATTTTTCCCGAGCGTTCAAGTGCAGCACCGGGCTCTCGCCCCAGGACTGGATTCGTCATCAACGCATCGCCCGGGCCAAGCAATTGATCCAGAACACCGACATGACGCTGACGCAAATCAGCCTCGAATGCGGCTTCTGCGATCAGGCGCATTTCTGCCACATCTTCACCCGCAGCGAAGGCATCAACCCATTTGCGTGGCGTTGCCGTGCGGTGCGCACCCTTCCCCCACGTCGCGCCTGCACCGCTCAAACTCACGCGCTATAAAACCTGTTTTATCAGAGTGAAAACCGGCGCGGGTCCATGCCCGCGCCGGGGCACATCAACCCTTGAGAAACGCCAGCAGATCAGCATTGAGCTGATCCTTGTGGGTATCCGTCAAGCCGTGGGGCGCACCGGGGTAGACCTTCAGCTGCGAACCTTTCACCAGTTTTGCTGAGGCGATGCCCGCCGCTTCGAAGGGCACCACCTGGTCCGCGTCGCCGTGCACCACCAGCGTCGGGATGTCGAACTTCTTCAGGTCTTCGGTGAAGTCGGTTTCCGAGAACGCCTTGATGCAGTCGTAGGCGTTCTTGTGGCCGGCCATCATGCCTTGCATCCAGAACCAGTCGATCATGCCCTGGGACGGCTTGGCGTCCGGTTTGTTGAAGCCGAAGAACGGCCCGCTGGCGAGGTCGATGTACAGCTGCGAACGGTCGGCCAGAGATGCCTGGCGAATGCCGTCGAACACTTCGATCGGCAGGCCACCGGGGTTGGCTTCGGTCTTGAGCATCAGCGGCGGCACCGCGGAAATCAGCCCGGCCTTGGCCACGCGACCGGTGCCGTGGCGACCGATGTAGCGCGCCACCTCGCCGCCGCCGGTGGAGAAGCCGAACAGCACGGCGTCTTTGAGGTCGAGCAACTCGATCAACTGCGCCAGGTCATCGGCGTAGGTGTCCATGTCGTTGCCAGTCCACGGCTGGCTTGAGCGGCCATGACCACGACGGTCGTGGGCGATCACCCGGTAGCCTTTGGAGGCCAGGAAGATCATCTGCGACTCCCAGCTGTCGGCGTTCAACGGCCAGCCGTGGCTGAAAACGATGGGTTGGCCGGTGCCCCAGTCCTTGTAGTAAATCTCGGTGCCATCTCGGGTCGTGAACGTACTCATGCGATGTCTCCTTTGCGAGTGTTGGGGGTGTATCAAAGCGGTGATGGGTTCATTCGTTCAGCCAGCCGCGCCACCCGCTCGCCGAGGTGCGCGGCGGTGCAACGGTCTTCGGGAGGTGGGGCGAGGTCCGGGGTCTGTTCGACATTCGACTGGGCCATGGCGCCGAGCGAGCTGCCGAGGCGATTCATTTGCCCCTCGAAGGCGCCGGTGCTGGAGCGCGCCGGCAGCAGGTCGAGGCCGACCCAGATCATCGAGTGCTGCGCGGCGAATACCGCCATCTGCAGCAAGGTGTTGAGTTTGTCGCCGCACAGGCAGCCGGAATTGGTGAAGCCGGCGGCCAGTTTGTCGCGCCACGGCTGGGCGAGGTAGAACGCCGCCGTGGACTCCATGAAGCCTTTGAACTGCGCCGACGCGCTGCCCATGTAGGTCGGGGCGCCGAAGATGATGGCGTCGGCGCTGTGCAACCGGTCCCAGTGCTGGTCCACTTCATCGACCGGAACCAGCAGGCAGGTGCTGCCCACGTGCCGTTCCACCCCCTGGGCCACGGCTTCGGCCATGACCCGGGTGTGCCCGTAGCCACTGTGATAGACCACCACCACGTTGCTCATCCCGGTGTCCTCATGACAAGTTGATCCCTTTGCTACATGCCCCACTCGCCAGCCCGGCACAATTCCCTGTGGGAGCGAGCCTGCTCGCGATGGCGGCGGCACATTCAACATCGATGCAAGCTGACCCACCGCTATCGCGAGCTGGCTCGCGCCTACAAGACCAGCGGGTGTTGAAGCAGCAGAGTTTTGGGCGTAGACCAGACGCAGGACGAGTTAAACGTTGTTAATTTTCGTTGGCGCGCCAAAAGCCTCAACAGCGGCTTTGCCAAGGTTGCCCCTCAATAAATGCGGCGCCTGCCAGGGACGCCAGGTACAGGCAGTCGCAGCGGACACCCGACAGTCAGGCGAACACCTCGTTGCGTTGCCGGAAAAACCTGAGGAATATGCTCGGAAACCGCGTACCAGACGGCTGCAAGCAGGAGCGACACGTTGACCCTTTCCCCAGAACAGGCCATCCATTTCGGCCCCTACCGGATCTATCCCGGACAACGCCTGGTGCTGGAGGCCGACCAGCCCCTGCGCCTGGGCCGGCGCGCCATGGATATTCTGCTGATCCTGCTGGAGCACGCCCCAAACGTGGTCAGCAAACAGCAACTGATCGCCGGGGTATGGCCCAAAAGCGTCGTCGAAGACATCAACCTGCGCGTGCACATGGCGGCGCTGCGCAAAGCCCTCGGCGACGGCCAGGCCGGCCAGCGCTATATCGTCACTGTCGCCCAGCGCGGCTACAGTTTTGTCGCGCCCTTCTCCCTCGAGTCCATCGAGCAGCACCCTGCGAGCGAAAGCCTCCAGCCGAGCGCCCATAACCTGCCGATCCGCCGGACGCGCATGATCGGTCGTCAATCACTGGTCGAAAACCTGGTCACTCAGCTGTCACGCCAGCGCTTCATCACCCTCGTCGGCCCCGGAGGCATCGGCAAGACCACCGTGGCGCTGCGCGTCGCCGAACTGTTGATCGGCCGCTACCGGGACGGTATTCGCCTGCTGGACCTGGCGCCGCTCAGCGATCCGAGCATGATCAGCGCCCAGTTGGCGACGCTGCTGGATTTGTCCCTGCACGATGCCGAATCTACAAACGGACTGGCCACGTTCCTGCGCGAGCGGCGGATGCTGCTGGTGATCGACAACTGCGAGCACCTGCTCGACGCGGTCGCGCTGCTCTGCGAAAGCATCCTGCGCGCCGCGCCGCACGTGCACATCCTGGCCACCAGCCGCGAGAGCCTGCGGGCCGAAGGTGAGTTCGTCCAGCGTCTCGAATCGCTTGATTGCCCACCCCCCATCGCGGTGCTGGACCGCACCCAGGCGCTGACCTTTTCCGCATTGCAACTGTTCGTCGAGCGGGCCATGGCCAGCCAGGACAGTTTCGAGCTGAGCGATGACGACCTGCCGTTATTGATTGACATCTGCCACCGCCTGGACGGCATTCCGCTGGCCATCGAACTGGCGGCGGCGCAAGTCAGCCACTTTGGCCTGAGCGGGTTGCTGACGCAGTTGCAAGGCAGTTTTCGCCTGCTCACCCAAGGCTGTCCGTCGACGCTGGGCCGGCACCAGACCCTGCGCGCCACGCTCGACTGGAGTTTCGAACTGCTCAACGCCTGCGAGCAAACCTGCCTGCGCCGACTGGGGGTGTTCAGGGGCGGTTTTACGCTAGAGTCGGCCGCGGCGGTGATCGTCGGCGAACACATCGAGCCCGGCGAGGTGTTCGGCTCGATCACGCAACTGGTGGCCAAGTCGTTGCTGAACGTGGAAGTGGGCGACGAAGAAGTGTTCTACCGCTTGCTCGACACCACCCGCAGCTACGCACTGGAAAAACTCGACCAGACCCTGGACCTGCCGGACACCCGAAAGCGCCACGCCGAACGCTGCCTGGCCTTGATGCATCAGGCTCAAACTGACTGGGAGCTGATTTCCACGGGCCTGTGGATCGAGCGTTACGCCCGCAGTCTGGATGACATTCGTTCGGCCCTCGACTGGGGCTTTAACGCCCAAGGTTCGCAGGCGCTGGCGATCCGGCTGACTGCGACGTCGACGCCGCTGTGGCAGGAGTTGTCGCTGCTCAAGGAACATGGCGTTTACGTGCGCAAGGCGCTGGCCTTGCTGGAGGCGGCGCCCGAGCCCTGTCCTCACCTGCAAATGACCCTCAAGCTCGCCCTCGGCAGTTCCTGCTACCACACCCAGGGCGGCACGGCCGAAACCATTGCCGCGTTCGTCAGCGCCAGAACCCTGGCCAGGCACAACAACGACGTGGCCGGTCAACTGCGGGCGGTGTCCGGGCACATGGCGGTCAATCTCAGTTGCGGCCACTACCAAATGGCGCTGGAGCAGAGCCAGCTGTTCGACCGCCTGGGCGCCCAGGGTGACCCCGTGCTGTCGCTGAGCACGCACCGCCTGCGGGTCCTGGCCCTGCACTTTGCCGGCAATCAGCAACTGGCCCGGGTGAATGCCGAACAGGTCATCCAGCGCATGGCCCAGAGCGGGCACCTCAACCGCTTCACCCACGGCTTTGGCGTGCAATACGATCAGAGCGTGGCCGCCCTGACGATTCTGGCGCGCATCCTCTGGTTGCAAGGTCAGCCGGAGCAGGCGTGGCGCACCGCCCGCCAGGCGCTGGACATCGCGCTCCAGATCAACCACGGCACCTCCATTTGCTACACCCTGGCGCTGGCCGGCTGCCTGATCGCCCACTACAACGGCGACAGTACAACCGCACGCAAACTGTTACGGCTGCTACTGGAACAGGCGCAGAAACATTCGGTGCTGCTGTTTCACACGTGGGCGCAACACTACGCGCAGGTGATCGACCAGGCTGGAGCACCGTCGGCGCCACCGCCGGGTGCCGGGCTGATCAAGGAAATCATGGTCACGCTGGACGCCACGTTCGTCGATGACGCCTTGTGGCAACGGGCCGATACCGCGGCAGCGGGCTGGAGCACGGCGGAGATATTGCGGGCCAGGGCTGATGCGTTGCTGACTGAAGAAAATGCGCAAGCAGTGGATGACCCGAGTGAACGCGTTCGCGAGCAGGCTCACTCCCACAAAAGCGAGATGGCGGAGGAGGTATTGCTGCGAGCGTTGAATGTGGCCAGGCATCAGGGCGCCCTGGCCTGGGAGCTGCGCAGCGCCACCTCGCTGGCGCAATTGTGGCAGCGCCAGGGTCGACATCAGCAGGCTCATGAACTGCTGACGCCGATCTACAATCGGTTCACCGAAGGCTTTGCCACCCCGGACCTGAGCAAAGTCCGTCGGCTACTCGACGAGCTGCATGGGCACCTGAACGCCTGAGACCCAGCGTGCCCGGCTGATGTAATGCGAGTAGCGCTGTTCGAACGTACGCAGGTGGCCGCTGTGTTCGAGTTTCTCCAGGGCATAGGTGCGCGTGGTATTGAGCAAGCGGTACCGCGTGGTGCCGTTGACCTGATCCATCGACAGCAGCGACTTGGCGACCAACCGCTGTACCAGCGTCGCCAGTTGATCGGGTTTGAGCAGCTCGCAACTGCTGACGCCAATCGCCGCCTCCAGGGTGAAGGACATCTTGAACACCGAGAGGCGCTGCAACACGGTTTGCTCCCCCTGGTTCAGCCGTTCATAGCTCCAGTCCAGCGCAGCCTTGAGGGTTTGATGCCGGGGCACGGCCGTGCGTCGCCCCTGAGTCAGCAGTTGAAAACAGTTATCCAGCTGAGCCTGCAAGCCGACCAATGCCAACGCATCGATCTGCGCCGCTGCCAGTTCAATGGCCAGCGGCAAACCGTCAAGTCGTCGACAGATCTCACGCACTGCCTTGAGGTCCTGTTCGCGCAAGGCAAACCCTTGTTGACGGGCTCGGGCGCGACTGACGAACAACTGCACCGCCGAGTAGCCCATGGACTCGGCTACGCTGTGCGACGCCGACGCGGGCGGCACCGCCAACGACGGCAAGCGCTGGACTGTTTCCCCCGCCGCCATCAGCGGTTCACGACTGGTGACGAGAATCGACAGCCGAGGCGCCGACGCCAGCAAATCGTCGACCAATGCCCGGCAGCGTTCCAACAGGTGTTCGCAGTTGTCGAGCACCAGCAACATATGCCGATTCGCCAACACGTCCAGGGTTGTGCCGACCTCCAGTTCCAGGGTTTGTGTCAGGTGATCCACCACGCGTGCGGGATCATCGAGCACCGCGAAATCCACCAGCCAAACGCCATCTTTATAGTGCTGCAACAGCAGTTCGGCCACGCGGAGCGCCACGGTGGTTTTGCCGATGCCAGCGGGGCCGACCAAGGTCATGAGCCGCCGAACCGGTAATTGCCGGACCAGGCTGCCGACCATCGAGTCCCGTCCGGTCACGGGTGTGAGCCGCGCAGGCAGGTTGTGTTGATGTTTTTGCGCGGTCTCGATCGAGACCAAGGTGGTCGCCGGCACCGACTCCACCGGGGCGACAAAGCTGTAGCCGCGCTGGGGAACGTTGACGATGTAGCGCTCCCCGTTCTGCCCGTCGCCAAGCGCCCGGCGCAGCGCAGCAATATGCACGCGCAGGTTGATTTCTTCGACCACGGACGTCGGCCAGACGTGGGCAATCAACTCGTCCTTGCTGACCACATGGCCGGCGCGCTCAACCAGCACCTGGAGGATATCCAGGGCGCGACCGCCCATGCGCAGCGGCCGATCACCGTCCAGGATCAGCCGTTGCCGCTGGTGAAAGGCGTAGGGGCCGAACCGCAGCACCGTATCGCTGTTTAAATCTCTGAAGCTGTTCATGCACGTTTGCGTGCTGAAAACCTGGCCCGGCTCACAGTGCAGAAATATCGATCGCACCCACCTTCCAGGCTCCCGCACCTCCATTGCAAAGAGTTCACGGCTATCTTGGCAGGCCTCGGTGACGGTACAACTGCCATGGGGGGAGCGTCACGGCCATTGCGGTGCGCACAACGGCCAAGAACGCTCTAGCTGAACTGTTCGCGGTATTGCGTCGGGGTCAGACCGAGCTTTTCAGCGAACAGGAAGCGCATATGACGCACGCTGCCAAAGCCACTTTTGAAGGCCACGGTCTTGAGTGGCAGATCGCTGGTTTCCAGCAGATTCCTGGCGCAATCGATGCGCGCGCTTTGCAGAAACTCCATGGGCGTCATGTTCACGTCCCGGGCAAACATCCGGGCGAAGTGCCGCGTGCTCATGTTCGCCAGGCCGGCCATGCGTTCGATGCTGAAGGCTTCGTCGAGGTGTTCGAGCACGTGATTCTGCACGCGGGTGATCGGCGTTTCCTGCGGCGCGACAGTGGCCATCAACGGACTGAATTGCGCTTGCCCGCCCTGGCGTTTCATCACCACCAGCAACACCTTGGCCACGTCCTGGGCGACTTTCTTGCCGTGGTCTTTGGCGACCACCGCCAGTGCCAGGTCAATACCGGCAGTGACGCCGCCGGAGGTGATGAGGTTGCGGTCCTGCACGTAAATCTGATCGGTCTCCACCGTCGCCTTGGGGAACCCTTTGATCAGCCGTTCGGTGTAATGCCAGTGGGTGGTGACGCGATAACCGTCCAGCAAACCGGCATGCCCCAACACGAACGCGCCGGTGCAGATCGAGCCGTAGCGCCCGGCGCGATCGACAGCGGCTTTGAGCCAACACAGCAACGGCGGATGTTTTTCGTTGTACGCGCCCGGGCCGCCCGGCACCAGCAGCAGGTCATAGGCTTGATCGGCCTGATCGATGTGCAGATCGGCCTGCACGCTGACGCCGTTGGAGGCCCGCAGCGCGCCATGCTCGGTGCCGATGGTCGCCAGTTCATAACGGTCATCTGCTGCCAGGTATCGATTGGCGATGGAAAACACTTCCATGGGCCCGGCCATGTCGAGCAGCAGAAAGTCCGGAAACAACACCATAGCCACGGTTTTCATGGGTTCACAGTCACTGAAGTCAAAAGAAGGTCCCTCTAACAAACACCAATCCCCTGTAGGAGTGAGCCTGCTCGCGATAGCGGTGTGTCAGTCAGCATAAATATTGAATGTAATGACGCTTTCGCGGGCAAGCCTCGCTCCTACAGGGTTCTTGCCAGGCATTGCTGTGCATTATGGCTAATGTCCGGCGCCAGCGTCGGAGGAAAATGCCTGAATGCCCGTTCATTACTGTCAACCACAAAGCGACAGTATTTCAATTTCCATCTACTTATTGCACCAGCCAGTAACCATTAACCTTCTCCTCACTCGGACGAATCAACGTCCCCACAGGAGATTTCATCATGCTGACCCTTCGCAAAGCCTCGGATCGCGGCGCCGCCAATCATGGTTGGTTGAAGTCGTTCCACACCTTTTCCTTCGCCAATTACCGCAACCCGAAAGAGCAGGGTTTTTCTGACCTGTTGGTGATCAACGATGACCGTGTGGCGGCCGGTAAAGGCTTCGGCCAGCACCCGCACCGCGACATGGAGATTTTCTCCTACGTGCTCGAAGGTGCTTTGGAACACAAGGACACCCTGGGCACCGGTTCGGTGATCCGTCCTGGCGATGTGCAATTGATGAGCGCCGGCAGCGGTGTGGCCCACAGCGAGTACAACCACTCGGCCACGCGGCCGGTGCACTTTCTGCAAATCTGGATCGTGCCGGACGTCAGCGGCGCCAAACCGCGTTATCAGCAAGAGCACTTCAGCACCCAGAAAAAACGTGGGCGCCTGCAACTGATCATCTCCCCCGACGGGGCCAAGGGTTCGCTGAAGGTGCGTCAGGACGCACGGGTGTATGCCGCGCTGATCGACGGCAAGGAAAGCGCCACACTGGAACTGGCCGCCAACCGCTACGCCTATGTGCACGTGGCCCGTGGCAGCGTCGAACTCAATGGCGTGCAGCTGCAAGAAGGTGATGGCGTGCGGGTTCGTGATGAGCAGGTGCTGGCGTTGAGCAACGGTGTGGATGCCGAAGTGCTGGTGTTTGACCTGCGCCCGCAAGAACTGCCGGAAATGCCATGACCGTGACTGACCTGGGGGCTTCTGTGTCCCCAGGCTTTTACCAGCCAATCACATCATCTGTGGCGAGGGAACTTGCTCCCGTTGGACTGCGAAGCAGTCCCCTTCTCTTTAGATAGATAGGGGGCCGCTCCGCAGCCCAGCGGGAGCAAGCTCCCTCGCCACAAGGGTTGTGTGAGTCCTTCGATTAGCGACAACTTACTCGCCGGTACCGGAAAACACCGCGACAATTTCATCGATGACCGCCCGGACCCTGGCCGTGTGCCGCAGGTCCGCGTGGGTCACCAGCCAGACGTCAAAGGGCACCGGTCGCGTGCGCTCCGGCCATAACCTGACCAGCCCGTCCCTCTCCCCCATGTACACCGGAATTTCCCCGACCCCGAGCCCCGCCGCGATGGATCGGCGCACCAGCAGACTGGAACTCAGACTCGCCACAATCCGCCCGCGCCCCAGCGGTTCGGAGACCAGGGTCATGTCTTTATTGCCTTGCAGGTACGGCTGATACACCACCAGGTCGTGCCCTTCGAACGCCGAGCCCGGCGTTGGCACGCCATGGGCATCTACGTAATGCTGAGAAGCAAACAAACCCACCGGCCAGCGTGCGATGCGACGGGCTATCAGGTCCGGGTTGTCCGGCCGGGTGTTGCGCACGGCGATGTCGGCTTCACGTTTGGCCAAGCTGAGAATCTGCGTGGAGGCGTCCAGTTGCACGCGCACGTCGGGGTGCTGTTCATGTAAGTGGGCAATGGCCGGGATCAGAAAATCGATGGCCAGGGAATCGGTGGTGCTGACCCGCACCAGCCCGGTCAGTCGATCGTCGAGCCCCTGAATCCGACGCTCCAGTTCCAGTGCCGAATGCTCCATTTTTTCCACGGCCGTCAACGCCGCCTCCCCCACCGCTGTCAGCGCATAGCCTTCAGAGGTGCGCAGAAACAGCGTCGCACTCAGCGACTTCTCCAGCGCCGTGATCCGTCGACCGACCGTGGCCTGATCGACCCCCAGCACCCGCGCCGCGCCCCGCAGCGTCGACTCTCGGCACACCGCCAGAAACACCCGTGCGTCATCCCAATTCATACGGCTCCCCCACTGAAGCAAATTTGCATCACCATAGCGCAAACTCGCTGCGTTATTACATCAACCGATCGGGATAGCCTGAAGGCCAGCGTAAAACTTTCTCAGGACCTTCCCATGCACAGCACATCGACTACCCCGCGCAGCGCGATCTGGCTGCCGATCTTCGCCGGCCTCAGCGCCAGCCTGGTGAGCATCGGCCTGGCGCGGTTTGCCTACACGCCGCTGATTCCCTCATTGATCCAGGCGCACTGGTTTTCCGCCAGCGACGTGGTGTACCTCGGCGCCGCCAACCTCGTGGGTTACCTGATCGGTGCGCTGATCGGCCGGCCAGTGGCCAACCGCACGTCGAACAAAACCGCGTTACGCCTGATGATGCTGGCCGTGACCTTGTCGTTTTTCGCCTGCGGTTTTCCATTGTCGGTGAGCTGGTTCTTCGGCTGGCGATTGCTGTCGGGGGTTGCCGGTGGCGCAATCATGGTGTTGGTGGCCGCGACGGTATTGCCCCATGTGCCGGCGTCCCGCCGAGGTCTGGCCAGCGGTGCGATTTTCCTCGGCATCGGCCTGGGCATCGCCGGCTCGGGGACGATTGTGCCGCCGCTGCTGAGCCTTGGCTTGCAGCAAACCTGGTTTGGCCTGGGGCTGCTGTCACTGTTTCTGACTGCCACGAGTTGGTTCGGTTGGCCGAAAGAGGCGCATCATCAAGCCGCTGCGGTGTCGATCGAGAAAACCACCACACCAACCGCCCCGGGGGTGTACCTGCTGTTCGCTCAATACGCCTTCATGGCCGCCGGGCTGGTGCCGGCCATGGTGTTTTTGGTGGATTACGTGGCCCGCGGCCTCGGCGCCGGCCCGCACATCGGCGCGCTGATCTGGGTGATGTACGGACTGGGCGCGATCATCGGGCCGGTGAGTTACGGTTTTCTGGCCGATCAACTGGGCGCAAAGCTGAGCATCCGCCTGGTGCTGGTGGTGCAGGCGATTGCCGTTGGCCTGCTGTCGATTTCCAGTTCGTTTACGGCGCTGGCCGTGCTGGCCGTGATCCTCGGTTCGTTCCCGCCGGGCATCGTTCCACTGGCGCTGGCGCGGGTGCATGAACTGCTGCCGAACCATCACCAGCAGCAGATTGCCTGGAGCCGTGCGACGGTTTCATTCGCCACCTTCCAGGCGATTGCCGGGTTTGCGTATTCGGCGCTGTTCAATGCCAGCGGCGGGCAGCATGGGTTGTTGTTTGTGATTGCGGCGGGCGCGATTGTGATTGCACTGTTGCTGGAACAGGCCATGCGTTTGCTGAACAGACCCACTGTAGGAGTGAGCCTGCTCGCGAAGACGTAGGCAGATCCTGCAGCAATGTGACTGATATACCGCTATCGCGAGCAGGCTCGCTCCTACAGGGGGTCGGTGGTTTGGACTGAATTATTGGTTCACTGATGCGATCCCATTTACAGACGACTTTCTCCACAGGACTCCAACATGACTTTGCCCCACACCATGACCCTGATTGAAATCACCGAGCCCGGCGGCCCCGAGGTGTTGAAGCCGCGCCAGGAACCGGTGCCCACGGTCGGCGCAGGCGAAGTGCTGATCCGTGTGCACGCCGCCGGGGTCAACCGTCCCGATGTGATTCAACGCGCTGGCAAGTACCCGATGAAACCCGGCATGAGCCCGATTCCCGGGCTGGAAGTGGCCGGTGAAGTGGTGGCCGTCGGCACCGGCGTCAGCGAATTCATCGTCGGCGACAACGTCTGTGCGCTGACCAATGGCGGTGGCTATGCGCAATATTGCGTTGCACCGGCCAGCCAGACGCTGCCGATCCCTGAGGGCATGGATTGGGTGCACGCAGCGGCCGTCCCGGAAACCTTCTTCACGGTGTGGGCCAACCTGTTCGACATGGGCGGCGCCAGCAAAGGCCAGCGCGCGTTGATTCACGGCGGCACCAGCGGCATCGGCACCACGGCGCTGATGCTCTGTCGCGAATTCGGCGTCAAGGCGTTCGCCACGGCGGGCAGTGAGGAAAAGTGTGCGGCGATCCGCAAGCTGGGCGCCGAGGCGATCAACTACCGTGACCAGGATTTCGTCCAGGTCATCGCGGAAAAAACCGCCGGCAAAGGCGTCAACGTGATCCTCGACATCATGGGCGGCTCGTACCTGAATCAGAACATCGCGGCACTGGGCATGGAGGGTCGCCTGGTGATGCTCGGCTTCCTCGGCGGCGCCCGCGCCAACGATGTCGACCTGATGGCGATCATGGGCAAACGCGCGACGATCACCGGCTCGCTGATGCGCTCGCGCACCCGTGAAGAAAAAGCCTCGATCGCCGAACAGCTGCGCGAGTACGTGTGGCCGGTACTGGCTGCCGGGCGTTGCCTGCCGATGATCGACAAGGTTTACCCGTACACCGAGGCCGCGCAGGCCCATGCACGGATGGAAGCCGGCGATCACATTGGCAAGATTGTGTTGCAGGTGGACTGATCAGTAACCCTCGCCAGCCGCCAATGCGCCGCCGATGATCGCGATGCCCGAGCTGGTGCCCAGTCGCGTAGCGCCGGCTTCGATCATCGCCAGGGCGGTCGGGTAATCGCGCACGCCACCAGAGGCCTTGACGCCGATGTCGGGGCCGACGGTGCGACGCATCAGCGCAACGTCTTCCACGGTGGCGCCGCTGCGGCTGAAACCGGTCGAAGTCTTGACGAACGCGACCTTCAGTTCACGACAAATCTCGCAAGCCTTCACCTTTTCGGCATCGGTGAGCAGGCAGTTTTCCAGGATGACTTTCAGCGGCACCTGGCCGCACGCCTGCAACACCTGGGCGATGTCGTCGCGCACCTGATCAAACAAGCCGTCCTTTAACCAGCCTATGTTCAACACCATGTCGACTTCCCCGGCCCCGGCGGCAATCGCCCGCTCGGCTTCGAAGGCCTTGGTGTCGCTCAGGCCGGCGCCCAGCGGGAAGCCGACCACCGCGCAGATATTCACGCGCTGCCCTTCAAGGCACTGAGCCGCATGAGGGACTTGACCCGAATTCACGCACACCGAATAGAAGCCGTGTTCGGCAGCTTCGCGGCACAACGCAGCGATTTGCTCGCGGGAAGCATCAGGCGCCAGCAAGGTATGATCGATGTACTGCGCCAGCGCTTGGGGTTCGAGGTGTGCCATCGCAAAAACTCCTGTTTGTATATTCAAATGCCCCTGCGCCACAATCGAGGGTGATTCGCGCAAAAACGTTACAAAACTCACAAATAATGTTACTTAAATAACATCAACAATCAACCCCGGAATGCCTGTGGACAGTAAAAAAGCCGAGCGTCTCAAGCTGATTCAACAAGCCCTGCAAGACCAGAGCGCCATTCATCTGCGCGAGATGGCGGCATTGCTGGACGTGTCCGAGATGACCCTGCGCCGCGACCTCAACAAATACACCGACCACCTGCGCCTGCTCGGTGGCTACATCACCAGAATCCACGATGGCAACGAGCCCGGCGATTACCGCGTGGCCGAGCAGGACACCCGCCACGTCGAAGAAAAACGCCGTATCGGCAAACTCGCCGCCGGGTTTATCCAGCCGGGCGACACGGTGTTCTTCGACTGCGGCACCACCACGCCTTTCGTGATCGATTTCATTCCCGACGAGCTCGAGTTCACCGCGGTGTGCAACTCCCTGAACGTGCTGACCAAACTGTCGCAAAAACCCAACTGCCACATCGTGGTGTGCGGCGGCACGTTCCATCGCAAGAACCAGGTGTTCGAGAACACCCGCGAAACCGGCATCCTCGACAGCGTGCGCCTGACCTGGGCCTTCGTTTCCGCCGCCGGCATCAGCCAGGACTTCGGCGTGACCTGCTTCAATTTCAATGAAGTGGAGGTCAAGCAGAAGGTCCTGCGCCAGGCGCAACAGCGGCTGCTGCTGGCTGACCACAGCAAGTTCGACACGGTACGTACCGCGCATTTCGCCAACCTCGGGGATTTCCAGTTCGTGGTCAGCGACAAGAAAATCCCCAAGGCCTACCGCGACGCCATCACCGCCAGCGGCGCGCAGTTGATCATCTGATCAAGGCCTGTTGTTCCGCTGCACTCAGGTAACCGGTGGTGACGCAAAAATCCGCCGTCGCCCCTGCCGCCAGCGAACGCACATGGCCCTTGGCGGACTCGGCGCGATAGCCTTCCGGCTCGCAAGTGGACGGCAGCACAAACGCTGCCACTTGCTGATCGGGGTTGTGCAGGATCCAGCGCGCGGCGTGGTCGAATTGGTCTGGACGGTAGCGGGTGTAGAACGCCGCACCGTCGGGATGGCTCAGCAGAAAATGCGCATGACCGCTGTCGTCCGCCCGCACGCCGTCGAAGAAAAACACGATCTCAGGGTCGTAGAGCCTCGGCTGATCCAGGCAGGTGAACTGCTCCGGGTCTTTGGCCAGCACCTGCATGTATTCAGTCCAGGCCGGCGTCGGTTTGACGTGGGCCGGCACGCTGCTGCGCAAGCGCACGCGCTCGACACCCAAGGGCTCGATGAAGCGGGCGCCGTCGACATAGGCGTAATTCATGTGCGCCATGTACATCAGGTCCATCGGCTTGCCCGCCAGATTGGTCACCTGCATGGCGATGTCGAACAGCCCGGAATCAGCGCGCAACGTCACGCTGGGCGTGGCCAGGTATCGGTCTCCAAACCCTTGCGCATATTCATACTCGCCGCCGAGTCGCAGGAAACCGCCAGCGCTGTCTTCACCGACCTCCAGCCAGGCACGATCCATCGCCGCGCAAGGCATTTCGCCGTGCAGCGGATGATCGTCCTCGGGGCTCGGGCAACCGTTGCGCAACAGGCCACTGTGAAACATGAAACAGCCGTAAGTGCCGATCACCGTCGGGCTCGGCCGGGGCTGGCTGAACAGGTTGCTCATGGTCAGGTCGCAACCGTCGAACACGGCGGACCAGATCATCTGCCCCAGATACGGCAACACCACCAGACGGCCGCGACTGTTGGCCAACTCCAGCGCCAGAACACCACTGGGGTAAACCGAGGAACTGACCGTGAACGCCTCCGACTCCAGCAAAGTTTTGCGCGCCTCGCCGAACTGCGACGGCTGCAGGTTGATCCGTGTGTTCATGAAGTCACCACCGCACCCACTGGCCTCCGTTCGCTGTCGGAATGACGCAGGCAACGCACCGCGTACATCACGATCACGATGAAACACAGCAACGGCACGCTGTACGCCAGTTGCATGTTGCCGCCGCTGTAATCGGACAGCAGACCCTGGAAGATCGGGATCACCCCGCCACCGACAATGCTCATCACCAGCAGCGAACCGCCGACGCCGGTGTCTTCGCCCAGGCCGTCAATGGTCAAGCCGTAGATGGTCGGCCAGCAGGGACCGAGGAATACGCTGACGCCAACGGCGGCGTACACCGCCGTGATGTTCGGCACCAGGATCGTATACGCCAGCAACACAATGCACAGCACGCCATACACCGCCAACACCTTGGCCGGGTGCAGTTTGCGCATCAGCACGTTGGCGATCAGCTTGCCGACAAAATAGGCGGCGAAGGTGGTCAGCAAAAACCACGACGCGCTGCGTTCGTTCATGCCGCCCAACTGCATCGCCAGGCGAATGGTGAAACTCCAGACACCGACCTGGGCGCCGACATACAGAAACTGCGCCAGCACGCCAAAGGTGAAGCGCTTGTTGCGCCACAGTCGCGACAGGCTCTGGCCGAGACTGGCGGATTTCTTGCTGGCCACCTGATTGCCCTTGCACTTCGGAAACCGGGTGATGGCGATCAGGATGAACATCAGCACCAGCACCGCGATCATCCATTTGTACGGCAGCAAGGTGGACTGGATCATTTGCAGTTGCTGGACCGCCGCGTCCGAAGCGCTCATTTGCGTGAGCTGCTCGCGGGTGGCGTCGGTGTCCTTGAACATCACGAAGCTGCCGACGTAGACCCCGGCCATCGCGCCGAACGGATGGAAGGTCTGGGAGATATTCAGGCGACGGGTGCCGGTTTCACGCGGGCCCATCAGCGTCGAATAGGTGTTGCACGCGGTTTCCAGAAACGACAGCCCCGCCGCGATCACAAACAGCGCCAGCAGGAACATGCCGTACTTGGCGGTCGACGCTGCCGGGAAGAACAGCAGGCAACCGAACATGTAGAGCATCAAGCCGATGAGGATGGTGGTCTTGTAACTGAAACGGCGGACCACCAGCGCGGCCGGAATCGCCACGAAGAAATAGCCCAGGTAAAACGCCGATTGCACGAACGCGGTCTGGAAATCGCTGAGCAGAAAGGCCTTCTTGAAATGCGCGATGAGCACGTCGTTCATGCTCGCGGCGGCCGCCCACAGCGCGAAGATGCTGCACAGCAAAATGAAGGCGAACCAGGGCGTGCGGTTCAGGTAGAAACCATCGGCCGTCTGTTGGAGCGGAGGCTTTGTCATTGTTGTTCTCCGTGGTGAGTGGTGAGGGGTGAATCAGCTCGATTTCAAGCGCCGAGCTGGCGCTGGAATTCAGCGAATGCAGTGGCGTCCGGGTAGGAGGTCTGGGTGCCCAGGCCGGTGACCGAGCAGGCGGAATACGCCACGGCCTGGGTCATGGCGGCGCGGATGTCGCGGTCGCGGCTCCAGTGATGAATGAAGCAACCGATGAAGGCATCCCCTGCGCCGGTGGTGTCGCGCGCGGCAACCGACAGGCCGGGAATCTGGAACTCGCCTTCCTCGCCGACGTACAGCGCGCCTTGCTGGCCGAGGGTCACGATGACGTGGCGAATGCCGTCGGCGACCAAGGTCTGGGCGGCTTTATGGGCCGACGCCGGGGAGTCCACGACCTGGCCGGTGATCAGCGCCAGCTCGGATTCGTTGGGCACCAGGAAATCCAGGTGCGCCAAATGCTCACGGCTCAGGCCGGACAACGCTGGCGCCGGGTTGAGCAAGACTGGAATGTTGTGCGCGCGGCCGAATTCGATGGCGTGGTAAGCGGTGTCGACATTGATTTCCAGCTGCAGAACGATCAGCGAGCACTCGCGCAACGCCTGGGCCGCCGCGTCGATATCCGCCGGAACCAGGTGCGCGTTGGCGCCTTTGACGATGAGGATGCTGTTGTGCGAGTCGGCCTGGACGAAGATCGGCGCCACACCGCTGGACACGCCGGGCACGCGTTGCACGTAACGGGTGTCGATACCAAAACGCTGGAAATTGGCCAGGGTGTTGTCGGCAAACATGTCATCGCCGACCTTGGTGAGCATCAGCACATCCGCCCCGAGCTTCGCCGCGGCAACCGCCTGATTGGCGCCCTTGCCGCCGCACCCGAGGGCAAACCCCGGCGCTTCGAGCGTCTCACCCTGGGCCGGCATGCGGTCGATGTAGGTGATCAGATCCACCATATTGCTGCCGATGACTGCGATCTTGCTCATTGCTATCCCACCTTGATCCGGCTTGCCAGACTGATGCTGGACGTTGTTGTTTTGTTATTTAAATAACATTTTGTGTGATTATTCAATCTTTTTGTTGAGCGTGGTTTGAGGCAAAGACGAATGGCTTTGCGAGATGCGTGGGCAGAAGGGACGTCATCGCGAGCAGGCTCGCTTACACATTGGAATGCGTTCCCCTGTAGGAGTGAGCCTGCTCGCGATGGGGCCCTACGCATCACCGACTGATCCGGGCCCTTGATACGACTGTCGAATTTATCCCCACCTCCCCCACGCATCTGTTAAAACCCGAACTTTCCTTTTCACCCTCAGGCCGCCTGCATGTTTTCAAACCTGAAGAGCCGCATAAGCCGCCGCTGGTTGCCCTGGCTGTGCATGGCCACGCTGGTCGTCGGCTTGCCCGTCGGGTGCGGCGCACTTAAATACAAAGAGCGTGAGCTGTTGTTCCGCATCGAGCCGGGCACCGCCGGCTGGTATCGCGGTTTGCCAACAGACGTCCAGGAATTCGATATCAAGCCTGCCAGCTTCAAGGCCGGGCAAAACCTGCATGCCTGGTGGTGGCCGGCCGCGCGTCGCGATGCACCGTCGATCCTGTATTTGCATGGCGTGCGCTGGAACCTGACGGGCCAGGCGTTCCGCATCGAGCAGTTGCGGGCGATGGGTTATTCGGTGCTGGCCATCGACTACCGCGGCTTCGGCCAGAGCAAGGGGGACCTGCCGTCGGAAGCCAGTGTCTACGAGGACGCCCGCGTCGCCTGGGAGCGCTTCAAGACGATGCAACCGGACGCCAACAAGCGCCTGATCTATGGCCATTCACTGGGCGGCGCGGTGGCCATCGACCTCGCGGCAGACCTGGCGGCGCAGGCGAAAAAAAAACGCAACCCGATACCGGTGCGCGGTCTGGTGATCGAGTCCACGTTCACCTCGCTAGGCGATGCCGTGGCGCAGGTGGCCGACAGCAACCTGCCGGTGAAATGGTTGCCGGTGCGCTGGCTGCTGTCGCAGAAATTCGATTCCATCGACAAGATCGTCGACATCGACATGCCGCTCCTGGTGGTGCATGGCCTGGCCGACCCGTTCATGCCCTCGCGGTTCAGCCAGCAGCTGTTCAACGCCGCCAGCGAACCCAAGCGTCTGCTGTTGATCCCCGGCGGCACGCACAACAACAGCATGAGCCGGGGTGGCAGCCAATACCGCCAGGCACTCGAAGGCCTGATGAAAGCAAAACCACCGCAGATCGCCGGGCCTAGCGGTAACCCTGGGCTTGCAGGTTGAACAACTGCGCATAACGCCCGCCCGCCTCCACCAGACTGCCGTGATCGCCACGCTCAAGGATCGCCCCCTGATCCAGCACGATGATGTGGTCGGCGTTGCGCACGCTGGAAAATCGGTGCGAGATCAGCAGCGTCATGCGGCCTTCGGTGTGCTGGCTGAAATGCTCGAACACCGCCGCTTCCGCTGCCGGGTCGAGTGCCGAGGTCGGCTCGTCCAGAATCAGGATGTCGGCGTTACGGCGCATGTAAGCGCGGGACAAGGCAATCTTCTGCCACTGCCCCCCGGACAACTCCTGGCCACCGGCAAACCAGCGGCCCAGTTGAGTGGCGTAGCCTCGATCCAGCCCCTCGATGAACGGCGCGGCCATGCCTTCGGTGGCCGCTTCTTTCCAGCGTTGCTCATCGTTGAACGCCAGCGTGTCGCCGACGCCGATGTTCTCGCCGACGGAAAACTGATAGCGGATGTAATCCTGAAAAATCACGCCGATGCGCCGGCGTAGCGCGTCTTCTTCCCAGGCCTGCAAATCGCTGCCGTCGAGCAGAATGCGCCCGTGATCGGGGCGATACAGACGGGCCAGCAACTTGATCAGCGTGGTCTTGCCCGAACCGTTCTCCCCCACCAGCGCCAGGCTGTGCCCCGGCACCAGGTGCAAGTCGATGCCTTCAAGGGCCGCGCGGCTCGCCCCCGGATAACGAAAACCAACGTTCTCGAATCGCAAACCATCGCCGGGCACGGCGCCCACCGTGAGATGCCCAGCATCGGCCACCACCGGCTCGGCGAGGTATTCGTAGAGGCTCGACAGGTAAAGCCCATCCTCGTAGAGGCCGCTGATGGCGCTCAAACTGTTGCTCACCGCCGTTTGCCCCTGCTTGAACAGCACCAGGTACATGGTCATCTGCCCGAGGCTGATCTGGCCGTGGACGGTATCGACCACCACCCACGCATAGGCCAGGTAAAACGCCCCCGTGCCGAGCAACCCCAGCACAAATCCCCAGCCATCGCGGCGCAACGTCAGCCGCCGGTCTTCGGCATACAGGCGAGCAAACGTCTCGCGATAGCGCTTCAACAGCAGCGGCGCGAAGCCGAACAGCTTGACCTCTTTGATGTAGCCCTCGTGGGAGAGCAGCGTCTCGATGTAGTTCTGCTGCCGACTTTCCGGCGCCCGCCGCGTGAACAGCCGGAACGCATCCCCGGAAAAATGCGCCTCGGCGAAAAACACCGGCAATGCGCCGACCACCAGCAACACCAGCGCCCAGGGCGAAAAATGCACCAGCAACACGCCGAAGCTGATCAACACGATCAGGTTCTGGACCAGCCCCAGCGACTTCATCACCAACGCCAAAGGCCGGGTCGACGCTTCGCGCCGCACCCGCACCAACTTGTCGTAAAACTCGGAATTCTCGAACTGCACCAGCGACAACGTCTGGGCCTTCTCCAGAATCATCGTGTTGACCTTCTGCCCCAACTGCACCCGCAACAACGACTGCTGAACCGACAACGCCCGCTGCGTCCCGGACAACAACGCCAGCACGCCCGCCTCGAACAACACGTAACGCACCACCGGCCACAACGGCGCACTGCCCTGCTGCGCGTGCAATTGCATGGCGAAAACCACTGCGTCAACGATGCGCTGGCCCAGCCACGCGGCCAGCGCCGGAAGGACACCGGCGATCAGGGTCGCCAGCACGAGGCCGAGAAACAGCCCGCGAGAAGTGCCCCAGACCAGGAGCAAGGCGCGCCGGGCCTGGTCGAGTAATGAGGTGAAACGGGAAAGTGCCGCAGGCATGGATTGATGAACTCGGCAAAGGAAGTCGCTGAACACTACAAAGACGTCATGGTACTTCAGCCAGAAATCCCACAGGCGAGAAACACCTGTGGCGAGGGCGCTTGCTCCCGCTGGGTCGCGCAGCGGCCCCAAAAAAGGCACCGCTGCACACCCCAACATCAGTTGCCACTCACCCCGACAAACCGCACCTACTTGGACAGATCAATCCTATCCAATACCCGGTTCGCCGTAATCTCCGCCATCATGATGCTGTTGGAAATACCCAGCAGCGCATAACGCGACTCACCCTCCAGATGATCCACCAACTGATGGACCATCACATCGACCGAGGCCAGCGTCTCGACCAGATACACCGCCAGCGTTTCGGCCGTGGCTTCGGGGTCCACGGAAAACAGGCTGCTGCGTATTCGCGGGGTGGCTTTGATGTCGGCATTCGACGGGAAGTGGAAATCGAGTGCCCGCTCGGCGGCTTCGTTGAGCTTCTTTGAATCAGGTTCGTAGGGAGAGACCGGATCGGTGTCCGGTGGGTTGGGTGTTACCTTGAACATTGGCTCTAACCTCATCTAAGAGTGAGGCTGCAACCCGTTTCAATCACGCCCCCGGCACTGGCCTGGCCGAGGCCCTAAAACACAAGCTGACAAACTCGCTAAATTGAAGGGAACGCAGCAGCCCACACAAAACCTGTGGCGAGGGGGCTTGCCCCCGTTGGGCTGCGCAGCAGACCCAAAACTCAGCCATACCCATTTTCTCTGACACACCCAAGATCGAGCAGGCCCGCCATGTTCACCATCGAACTAGAACATCACCACCTACAACAAACCCTAAACAAAGTGGAATGGGCCATCGGTGACCTCGCGCCACTCATGCGCGGCATCGCCGCCGAACTCGCCAGCCAAACCGAACAAAACTTTGAAAATGAAGGTCGTCCAGAATGGACCGAACTGTCCGACACCACCACCAAGCGGCGGTCAAAAAACGGCAATTGGCCCGGTCAGATCCTACAAGTCAGCGCTGCCGGACTGGCCGCCTCAATCACCACACACGCCACCGACAGCTCAGCCCTGGTTGGCAGTAACAAACCCCATGCGGCCATGATGCAGTTCGGTGGGGAGCAGGTAAACTTTCCGCATCTGTGGGGCGACATCCCAGGTCGGCCGTACTTGCCTATGGATGCGGCAGGCAACCTACAATCGGAAGCCAACGAGGTCATCTTAGAGTTAGCACTAAACCACTTAAGGAAAGCAGCTCGTCCTTAACGGCCAGCAGATCATGCGGCACATGAACGTCACCCCCGTAAACACACGTAAATACTTTCACGTATTATTTTGGGGGGGCTTACCGATTCAGGTAACCATATTTCTCCTGATCGTAGATGCATTACGTGATACTAACTCGCTTTTAACCTTCATCAATGTACCCATATCAATTCTCTCTAAGCCCAAGAAAGCGACATCACTAAAACTTCTAGACATGTAACGCTTCCACCCACCAAAATAACCTCTCCCTAGGGGCTTTAATAGAGAATAAATTTCGGCGTAATATTTCAGATCCGCCCCATAGGGACCAAGACAACTTATTTGTATCAGAGCCATTTCCGACTCACTAAGCTGCGCCCGTACAATATTTGTATATCTTCTCTTTCGAAGATAATCTGTATAAAATCTTTTTTGGTTCGACAATAAAGACTCGACGCCTCTATCCTCCATTGGTACATCTTGATTGGTGTCAATCATTTTCATTATCCAGTATAGATTTCGAAAATAATGACCAGTTGCACTAACCCACTCCTGGCAAAAAGCATCAATTTCGCTCTGTATGCTTTCATCCGTCACGAGATCTGGATATGCAATACCTCCCTTATAGGCGTTAGTTTCTTTAAAGCTTTTCACAATCATGTCAATCGCTTCTCGCCCTTCTCGAGGTTTACTTAGCGGGCCGGTATATTTAATATCCCTAAGTATCTTTGCGTGCACGTCCAGCATTCCAAATAAGGTAGACTCAAACATCTGTCTAGAATATACAGCTGTTTGCTGTCTCTGCTCTTGCGTCGCCGTTTTAGCCTCTTGCTGGGCAGCTCTCATCTCGGTCCGCTGTAAAGCCATGGTTTTCAATACCGCCATTAATGCTAGAAAGCTTAATAAGGGATTCAAAAAACCACCAGCAAAATCACCCAACTGCCCCCAATAGCTAGCCGTATCGTGATTTACCACCGCTATTTTAGGGATGTTAACGCCACGAAAAAAATGTAGATAAAGAACGCCAAACACAATACTGCAAACGGTTATAGCGAACAGAGCCACTCCAACAAAAAATAGGTTTCTCTTCACATATTCCCAAAATTTCTTAAAGACACTGTCACGTGCCCACATTACTTTCCAAACCCACATAGTCGCCCCATGAAATCCACAAAGAAATATTCTTCCGATCCTACTTATTCGAGCTGCAACATCGGTAAGTCTAACTGGTTGAATGATGGCATATAGCCAACAGATGGGGCAATATTTAGTTAACTAGCAGGAAGCCATGTGTATTGCTGGGCGGAGATCGATGATCACGAGTTTTTTTGCAAGCTTCCAGTAAGCACCAACCCAATCATTGGGTGGGTACTGGCGCGGCGCTGTCTAGAAAGCTCGAAAAAATGCTGAAAAGGCTCTATAAAACGAGCTCACGCGCATACACAAGGAGATTCACCATGCCAGTTGAAGGTTTCCGCTCAGAATGGTTCACCATCGGAAAGCATCGTGTTCATCTGGAGGCTCGAGCAAGCTTCCCCGATGAAGACCACAAATTTATAGCGACCGTGGCCGCCAAAACCATCGACCACCACAGTACACAGGCCCGTCTGGTCAGAGTTTATTTCGATGACAAGGCATGCATTTATGCTGTCGACATAGCCACGACGGAAGAAGCGGACAAGGCATTGGAATCGCGAATTACCGAAATTCTGCAATCCATCTTTAATACAGGTAACTACTACTGTGACGTTGCCGTGGTCGAGAAAGGTGATGAGTCATCCGATCATTACCACCATATGGAACACCTGAGTGTGGCCGTCGGTATCGCAACTGATCGTTGGGCCAAGGCGCCAAAGTAGTACTCTCTTTTTAAGCGGCTCGGAATGGGCCGCTTTTTTTCACGTCGAACAGAGGGATTACGCCAAATGAATCGTTCCATGAACAAAATGGAGGAGGAAGTAGTTTATCTACTCGCCGTGATTGAGCTGATCCGCTCAATGGTCAACTACGAAATCATGATGGTTGTAGGAGAGGTAGATGAGCAAAGTATCCAATTCAAATCAATGACCCACAAGCAGTTTTTTTCCATCGCGCTGGTAGACTTTTTATCGCAGACCGACACGAAAGCACCTGTACCGTCAACCTCCTATCTAGGAGCATTAAGAGCTATCAGCGCCAAGCCTAGCTTCAACGTAAACGGCTCAGTGCAGTGTCTCAAGGATGCAGTAATTGCTTTCACAGAATGGTTACGTACAGAAATTGATGTAGACGCCTGGCTGGGATCTATATCGCTGCAAGTAAAAATCCGTATTCCTAGATACCTGGTACTTAAGATTGACGGCAACATATCCAAGCACAACACTTTACGCTCTGTCGGTGTCGCTGAAGAATTACAGCGCCTCCTAAAAAAAGCTGATAAACCGGTCGAACTGTACGAAGCGATGCTTGCGCAGAAAGACATTTATGACATCTTTCACGATGACATCAGTGCTTATCATGCCAGCACAATTGCCGAGTTTTTGAATAACGTTCATTGGGGGATTCAGCGTTATCTCAAGCCCGAGTTCGCTCGCAGCTTCGCACCTGAGGGAGGTGACTCACCCTTTTATAGATTCCTGCCGCCTGATCAGCTTGAGCATCCTTACGCCAAAACGTGCTATTGGAGCTTAATGAATCAGATACGCTCCGAGCCAATATTCAAACCCTTTACCGTTACTCGTCATCTCAAAGGGAATTACTAAATAAACTTGCGACGGCTTTTCAATCGGGATGCAGGCCGATCATATCTAGAGAAGGAGAAACAAATGAATCAGTACAAAGGAGCAGTTTTTTTGTAGATATCTTAGGGATCGGCGCACTGACCAGAAAAAAGGTAAATCTCACGCCAGATGACTATATCGCGTGGGGTATTAAAGATACTTCAAAGCGTAATGAGCATATGTTCTGCGCAAAATTGCTTGTCAAATTTCGCTCTTGCTTGGGGGAAGTTGCAGAAAAGCACGAACTAGTCAGTGTCGCTCAGCTATCAGACTGTGCATTCATTTGGGCTGAAGACGCCGCTGCTGTGGCAATAGCAGCACAAGATATGATGTGTCGTTCAATATCCGCAGGCGTTTTTTGTCGCGGTGGGATTGCTTATGGCGAGATCGTAGAGCCAGACAAAGTAGCGAATTCACTCGGACAGTTCGTCCTTGGGGAGGCTGCGACTATGGCTGTGGGGTTCGAGGAAATGGGTAAAGGCTGTCGAATTTTTACGGACTCAGATTTGGCCGGTTTTCTATTAAGTAAACAGACGTCAATCGCTCGATTCCCTGTAGGTACATTCGCAGAATTGAGGAATCCATTGAGTGGTGAAATTGTCGATGAATTTTGCTGGTACCTCCAGAACATGCCCGGAAAGGCCCCAGTGGACAAAGAAGCAAAACACCTAGCATTGCTTGAGCTGATGTCGTTGCTGATGTACTCCCCTCGATTTAACTGGAATGCTTCTTCTGAAGTCGGAAAAATGCAGCTGGCGTGCAGTATTGCCAGCATATCGGCCGCTACACGCGAATTTTTGCCTTCATCAGACACCGTGTTCAATGTCGAATATCTGATGGTTAGTCTGGGCAAAAGATCTGTAGCGCGTCAAGAGAAAGCATTTAAGCTTTGGGGCGATGAGGCAAAGAAAGCGTTTGATCACAAACAAAGAAATAAGCCCACTGAAATCGCCGACACTCTTTAAATCCACGGAAATCGGCTTGGGCCATTCACTGGCCCAGTTAGCTTCAATCCCTCTGCGGCACACAGAATCATTCAAAAATCCCATGCATCATCGTCAACAGGCGCAGGCAATCTTCCGTCTATCACCTTCTGCGGTTTTGTTTTAAACCGCACCCCTTCGATTTCATGCACTACTAAAGTTTCAGGGACGTATTCTATACCTGGTTCGACAAACTTGGGTTCAAGGTCCGTAAATCTATATTCATCTGGTTCAGGCGTTGTGGAGAGGGCATGAGCAAACAGCACAATATTGTTTCCACTTTTGTTTTGTGCGGAACTAAAGATCACGCCATCAAATCGTGGAGCATGCTGAGTAGCCAAATATTCTGCGATCACTTGAGTGATTAAATACTCACGCTCCTCTCCTGGGAGCACTGGCGTACTGATTTTCTGGTGGAGCATCCTCAGAGCTTCTCGTCGTGCTGTTTTTTCTTGGTAGTTGGGTTCAAAGAAGCTTGGATTTGGTCCCAAATAGGCGGACTCAAGCGTCTTAAAGTTCAACAGTCTTGCGGGGCGTGTGAGCTTAAACCTGCCACTGATTACTCTCCCACCGACGGGAGGTCTTAGCTCCGCAACACACGTAGCACGTGCAAAAGCACCATAAAATGCGGGAACGCCAACGGAATTCATTCGCCCAGCGCTTGCTTTATCTTTCGGTGGTGCAGCAAGCGCTGTCATGGGCTTAGCCATAATTTCTTCTAAATCTTGAGAAGACTTACATAGCCGTGCTCGATAGATTGATTTGCCAGACTGCAATGTTTGCACAAAGCCTGCAGTCTTTTGAAAGGATTTCCGATCAATATCTTTGAACAACCACTTAAGGAATTTCTTGGCATCTTCGTTAAAGTAACGATTACCATGCATCATACCACTTTTAAAATTGACCCAGGCAGATTCTACATTAATAGGCATTGAGGGAAGACCGACATAATACTCGTCGTTTCTAAATTTACGATGTGTCCTACCGTAGCCTCTGGTCAGTTCTTCACATATAGCTACCACTATTTCATCAATGCTATCGCACTGAAATATTTCACTAACCCAGGTAGCGAGATCTTCGCCCTCAGTAAAGTAACTGCGCGGATAAGGCGGCTCGGCTAAGCGAATGTGTGCGCTTAGCAGTTCTTCGACCTCCTTGGCTAACTCTTTCAAGGAGATACATTTTCGATGGCTTTTGCATAAAGTGCAGACGGCACTGACGCCCTTGCGTTTTATGCGCGCCGTAAGGTGATGATCAATAACACAGCTGAAGCAAACCACATCGTTCACTCGAAAGTCCTTTTATCCACTTGGTGAGATCGAAAAATCAGATTAAATGATCGCATTCGTTACGCGTCGAATCCAAAAATTTCCTGGAATTGTGTTTCGAGCCGTTCTGGAACGCACAATTAACGGCCTTGAAGAACCACCCTCTAAGCCATGAGACCACGATCGGGATCTGGCCTCCAGGCGGTTGGTGCTGGCCGACTGGGCAAACAGAATCTAGTGCTGTGTATGAGGCCTGAATATCCGATACCGGCGATGACTCAGGATTAACCAAAGCACACGACGTAAATGCTTTATAAAGCCAGCTAGCGGTCTAGTTGTGGGCGGCAGGGACTTACCAATCCCAGTCATCATCGAATTCTGGATCCCCCGTAGACCAGTCAGGCTCCCCATCGTCTACTTTTAGGTCTTTTGGAGAAAATTCCACGGCGTCTATTTTGTGAAGAACAAGGGATTCCGGAATGTATTCAATACCGATGTCTTGCACGCTCTGATCGGCGCTTGCACTGATCACAGAGCTGGTAAGTTCTCCAGAAACGACATGCGCGAAAAGGACGATGTTCAGTCCTCCTTTTCGTTGAGCAGAAGAGAAAATCACACCATCAATCCGAGGGCTGTGCTGAGTGGATAGATACTCAGCAATCACCTGGGTCGTCAGATATTCATGTTCTTGCTTTGGCAAAACAGGACTGCTGATTTTATCGTGGAACGTCAGCAGAAATTTTCGACGTTCATGTTTTAGTCGATAATCCGGGTCGAACATACTCAAAGGCGCATGCTCATACGCGTCTTCAAGCCGTTTAAAATCGAGAACGCGGACATCCCGTGTCAACAGGAATTGCCCGCTGATAACGCTTCCGCCAACAGGGGGTCTGAGTTCGGCGATGCAGGTCGCTCTGTCAAACGCACCATAAAATACTGGAACACCTGCCGGATTCATTCGGCCAGCGCTAGCTAGCTCCTTGGGTGGCGCTGCGAGGTGCTTCGCGGGGGTGGTCAGAATGTCCAATAGGTCCTTTTGTGAATCGCACTGGCGGGCTCGAAAGAGCTCGATGCAGTCATCGACCGTGATCACGCGGACCACGCTATCGTGTTTGAGATCTGACGTTCTGAAGCTTCTGTACGAATCGATATTGCCAAAAAGCCATTCAAGAAACTCTTTTCCACTCTGATTGAAGAAACGGCTCTTGTGCATGATGCTGGCTCTGAAATCTTGCCATTTCCGTTCAGCTTCTTTTGGGCGTAACTGCCGTGGCATGTAAAGGCCAAACTCATTAAAACGGCTTTCTCCACCTTGCATGATGTCCCAGTGCGAGCAATTAACGAGCTCGCCGCATACATCGCCAACTAAAAGGTCATCAGTATCATCACGGCCTAAAATATCAGCCACATGAAAATTTAGCTCGTCACCCCGCTCCCAAATGGAGGTATCTTCGAAGAACGCGTACATCACATCGGCAACCAAATCAGAAAGTCGTTCTACCGTAATAGCCTTCCTTCTTTTCTTGCAGTAGGAGCATTTGGCCGATGCCCCCTCACGCTTGATGAGCGTTTGTAGGTGCTGATCACCAACGCACCCAAAACAAACCACCGCTTCCTGCTCATCCATTCTTACCCCCCGAAAGCCATATTTGGCCAATCCAAACTGCCTGAATCATCGCACTGGCGCAGGGGCACTCCAAGTGCTGGCTCCCCAACTCGTTAAACCCGATTAAAAGCCCAACCCCAACCAGAACTTCAAGCTCTGCACATTCCCTCTATGCAGCGCACCGCCATGAAACCCCTCCACATCTTCAAACCCGGCACCCACACAGCCATGTGTGGCACCAGCTTTTCCTTCACCGAATCCGACCTAGCCGCCACCGTCGCCGCCTACAACCCAACGCTCCACGAAGCCCCCATGGTCATCGGCCACCCCCAGCACGACGCCCCAGCCGCCGGCTGGATCAAATCCCTGTCAGCCACCGCCCAAGGCCTAATCGCCGAACCCCAACAAGTCGACGCCACCTTCGCCGAACAAATCGCCAAAGGCAGCTACAAAAAAATCTCCGCCTCCTTCTACCACCCAGACGCCGCCAACAACCCCGTGCCCGGCGTCTACTACCTGCGCCACGTCGGCTTCCTCGGCGCCCAACCGCCATCAGTGAAAGGCCTACGCCCCATCGAACTGGCGGACGACGAGCAAGGCGTCATCGAGTTTAGCGACCACGGCCACTACCTCAGCGCCGACCTCTGGCGCCGCTTCCGCGAATGGCTCATCAGCCAGTTCAACAAAGACACCGCCGACCAGGTCGCCCCGTCGTGGGCCATCGACAGCCTCGCCGAAACCGCCCGCCAGCCAGAACAGCCCCTGCAAACCGCCTTCTCAGAACCCACCCAAACCCCACAGGTCACCCACATGCCCGAGCAAGACACCGCCGCCCTAGAGGCAGAAAACAAACGCCTGAAAGCAGACATCGCCCTGCGTGATAACGCGGCTCGCATGGCGGCGCAAAGCGCCATCCACACCGCCAGCGTCGACTACGCCGAGAAGCTGGTAGCGGCAGGCATGAAGCCCGTTCACGCACCAGCAGTCATCGCTGCACTGGACTACGCCGAGTCCAGTCAATCGCCGTTGGAATTCGGCGAAGACGACGCCCGTCAGCCCTTGAGCGAAGGCCTAAAAGCCATCTTCAGCGACTTGGCCGGCGGCATCAGCTTCGCCGAAGTCGCCACCAAATCCCGCGCTGACGTCACCACCAAACCCGCCACCAACCCCTTACTCGCCGACGCCGAAGCCCGCGCCCAACGATAGGAAGCCCCATGGCCACTTTCACCCAACCCAAAGACCTGGGCGACTTGCTGCTGGTCGAAGTCAGCCCCGGCTGGACCCGCTCCAAGGCCACGCTGCTGGCCGGCACCGACTACCCACTAGGGCAAGTGCTGGCCAAAATCGCCGGCAAATACCAACAGCTCGATCCAGCAGGCACCGGCGCCGCCAAGAAAGCCGCCGCCGTACTGGCCGAACCCATCGACGCCACCGCAGGCGATCAACCCGGCATCGTCATCGCCCGCGGCGCCGTCCTCGCGCTGGACCAACTCACCTGGCCGCCCGGCATCACCGAGCCCCAAAAAACCACCGCCCTCGACGAACTCAACACGCTAGGCATCGTCGCCCGCGCCACCCTCTAACGGAGCCACCCATGAACCTGCAAGACCTGTTCAGCGTCGCCAACCTCACCGCCGCCGTGAACAAACTCCCGGCCATCCCCGGCAAAGTCGGCGCCATGGGGCTGTTCGACGAAAAAGGCGTCACCAGCACCACCGTCATCATCGACGAACGCGAAGGCCGTCTGATGCTCGTGCCCAACACCTCGCGCAACGACGACCCGGCCCCCGTCAAAGGCAACAAACGCAAACGCCGCACCTTCGAAACCCTGCACCTGCCCATCAACCGGCCGCTGCTGCCCAGCCAATTGCAAGGCATCGCCGCCTTCGGCCAGGAACGCGCCACCGCGCCCATGGCCACCGTCATCAACGACCACCTGCAAGACCTCAAAAACAGCATCGAAGCCACCCGCGAATTCCAGCGCGTCGGCGCACTGCGCGGTCAACTGCTCGACGCCGACGGCTCGCTGCTGTTCGACCTGTTTGACGAATTCGACGTCAAACAGAAGAAGGTCACCGTGCCCCTCAGCAACCCCGAGACCAACGTGCGCAAGGCCTGTCTCGACGCCAAACGCCACGCCGAATCCAAGCTCGGTGGCGTCATGGTCACCGGCTTCCGCGCCTTCTGTGGGCCGGACTGGTTCGACGCCTTCACCGACCACGCCAACGTCAAAGCCGCGTTCGCCAACTACCAGGAAGCCCAAGACCGCCTCGGCGGCGACCTGCGCACCGGCTTCACCTTTGGCGGCATCGAGTTCATCGAATACGACGTCACCGTCAGCGGCCAGCGCTTCATCCCGGCCGACATCGCCCAGGTTTTTCCCATGGCCCGCGGCGTCTTCCGTTTGTTCAACGCCCCGGCCAACTACAACGAAACCGTCAACACCCTGGGCCAACCGTTCTACAGCAAGGCCGAGCCGCGCAAGATGGGCAAAGGCTGGGACCTCGAAGCTCAGGCCAACCCCCTGGCCCTGTGCTTGTTCCCCGAAGCCCTGGTCGAACTGAAGGTGGGTTGACCCATGCGCTATTGCACCCGCGCCGACCTCGGCCACGCCATCCCGCAGATCACCTTGGTTCAGCTCTCCAACGACGACCCAGCCGCCACGCAGCCCAACGAAAGCGTCATCGACGACGGCGTGCGCCACGCGCAAGAGCTGGTCGATGGTTACCTGCGCGGGCGCTACCACCTGCCGCTCGACCCGGTGCCCACCATGCTGCGCGACGCCGTGGTCTACCTGACGCGGCACTGGCTGTACCAGCGCCGCCCCGAAGGCGCGTTGCCAGACGCCGTCAAAGACAGCCGTAAAGACACCCTCAAACTGCTGGAAAACATCCGCGACGGCGTCGTCACCCTAGGCCTGCCCACCGGCCACGCCGCGCCAGAGCCGGGCGAGATCCGCATGCGCTCGCGCCCTCAACAATTCAACGCTCAGGTATGGGGGCGCTACTGATGACAGAGGTGATTGCCAAAACCCAAACCGAGCAACTGCTGGACGTCACGCTCGCCAAGCTGCAGCACGACGTTGGCCACGAACTGATGGTCGAGCTGTTTCCTGAAAACCCATTGCAATACCGGCTCAACCACCCACGCGGCGCCGTGTTGCTGGCCTACGGCAAATCCACCTTCGGCACCTCAGAAAGCACCGATGCCATCGTCCAGGCCCGTCACGTCGTGCTGCGCCTCACGCTGATCTTCCGCCAGCTCAACGGCACCACTGGCGTGGTCAGCTACCTGGACCGGCTGCGCAGCTGCCTCACCGGCTGGTATCCGCCCAACGCCGATCAAGCGTGTCGTCCGATCTCTGAACAGTTCATCGGCCACCAAAACGGCGTGTGGCAATACGCCCAGGACTTCGCCACCCGCACCACGCAATTGCAATTCATGCCCCTCGACCACGGGCCGGAACTCAAACACGCGACCTTTCAGGAACACCCATGACCCTGACCTGTTACCGCTACACCGGCCCACAAAGTGCCGCCACGTTGCGGGTGGGCGACACCGGCGAACTAGACGTCCAGTTGCTGCCCGGAAAACCCGTCGAGCTGCCAGCAAGTCACGACTACACGTTGGTGCTGTTAACCCTCAAACACCTGACACCGCTACCGCCCTATACCAAGCCCGCCGCCGTACCTCACAAACCAGAGAAGGTATAAAACGACCATGCCAGCCAACTATCTACACGGCATAGAAACCACCGAAGTCGAGCGCGGGCCAAGGCCCATTCGGGTGGTCAAATCGGCGGTCATCGCATTGGTCGGCACTGCGCCGGCCGGGCCCGTCAACGAACTCACCCTGTGCCTCAACGACACCCACGCCGCCCAGTTCGGCACCCACCAAAGCGGCTTCAGCATCCCCGAAGCCCTGCAAGGCATCTACGACTTTGGCGCCGGCACCGTGTTGGTGGTCAACGTACTCGACCCGGCCATCCACAACGCCAAGGTCACCGACCAGCCCCAGCAATTTGCCGACAACGACCTGTTGCAACTGGCGCACGGCGCGCTGCAAACACTGCAACTAAAGTCCGCCGACGGCTCAGTCACCCACGGGCAAGGCACCGACTACACCGTGAATTTACTCACCGGCCAAGTCAGACGCCTGGCCACCGGCAGCATCGCCGCCAACGCCCACATCAAAGCCGACTACACCTACGCCGACCCCAGCCAAGTCACCCCGGCCGACATCATCGGCGGCATCACCCTAGCCGGACGGCGCACCGGGTTGAAGGCTTTTCAAGACAGCTACAACCAGTTGGGCTTCTTCCCCAAACTCTTCATCGCCCCAGGCTTCAGCACCTTAAAAGCAGTGACCGCCGACCTGGCCATCGCGGCCGGCCAGGTCGGCGGTGTCGCCTACGTCGACGCGCCCATCGGCGCTACCGTGCAACAAGTGCTGGCCGGGCGCGGGCCGTCCGGCGCCATCAACTTCAACACCAGCAGCGACCGGGGCCGCCTCTGCTACCCGCACGTGAAGGTCTACGACGCCACCCACGGCGAGCGGCTGCAACCCTTGTCCATCCGCGCCGCCGGCCTGCGCGCCAAAGTCGACCACGACCACGGCTACTGGTGGAGCAGCTCCAACCAACCACTGCTAGGCGCCATCGGCCTGGAACGACCGCTCACCGCACGCATCGACGACGCCACCAGCGAGGTCAACCTGCTCAACGAAAACGGTATCACCACCGTCTTCAACGCCTTCGGCAGTGGCCTGCGCCTATGGGGCAACCGCACCGCGGCGTGGCCCACCATCACCCACATGCGCAACTTCGAAAACGTGCGCCGCACCAAAGACGTCGTCGACGAATCCATCCGCTACAGCGCGCTGCAATACGTCGACCAACCCATCACCACCTCACTCATCACCAGCCTCACCGAAAGCGTCAACCTGTTCCTGCGCAAACTCATCGGCGACGGTGCCTTGCTCGGCGGCGAATGCTGGTACGACCCGGCGCGCAACCCACACACAGAACTGGAACAAGGCCACGCACTGTTCAACTACAAACTCACCGTGCCGCTGCCCTTCGAACGCGGCACCTTCGAAACCGAAATCACCGGGGAATACCTGGTCAACCTGGGGAACGCATAAATGGCAGGCTTTAGCGCGCATCGCATTTCCAACGCAAACATCTACCTGGATGGAAGCAGCTTCTTTGGCAAGTGTGAAGAGATTGACCTGGGCACTATCAAAACCGTGATGAGTGACTTCCAAGGGTTGGGCATGGTCGGGTTGATCGAGCTGCCGGATGGCATCGATAAGCTGGAAGGGAAAATCACCTGGAATAGCCTGTATTTTGAGGCGGCCAGAAAGCTGGTCTCGCCGTTCAAAAGCGTGCAGTTGCAATGCCGATCTAATGTGCAGGTGTTCAATAATGGCGGGCTGGTGGATGAGATTCCGTTGGTCACGACGATGACCATTACCGGGAAGGAGTACCAGTTGGGTACTCATAAACCGCGCGATCCGACCAAGTATGAGACGCCGTTTTCGGCGACCTACGTGCGGCAGATGATCAATGGGGATGAGGTGGTGTTGCTGGATTATTTGGCGAATATTTTTCGGGTGGGCGGGGAGGATCAGTTGGCGAGGTACAACAGGAATCTTGGGATCGCTTGATAGCGTCCATCAGGGCGGCTAGTGGCAGCCCCCCCCTAAAGCCGTGTGTAATCCCGAGTAGTACAACGATTGATACTGGTAGGATGCCACCATTCAAAATTTGGGGGCAAGCGGCTGTGAAATCTAAAGAAAAGGAGATTCACCTTAGTTGGATCTGGATCAGCATGGGGTGTGTTCTGCTGACTCTCGGAGGCGTGTTGTTCACTTTTTATGGCAAGTCCCTAGGACCCATTTCACACGAGCACGCGGCTTGGAGCAGTTTTGGTTCGTTGCTGAGTGGGTTCTTCACGCTCACCGGGACGGTAGCAACAATCGCAACACTTCTTTTCCTGAACAAACAGAATCAGGACCAGCAGAAAGTCACCGAGGCTCAGATCAGTGCAATGACTTTTGAACAGTACATCAACCATCGCAAGCTGTTCATGGACCGTCTATTGGAGCTGCAGGTAACCTTTGAAAACCAGTTAATCTTCTCAAATGGAGAGAAACTGTACAGAGAACTATTCCCGAACAATAGACCAACAAATCTAGAATTTATCGTCAAACCCATACAAACAGAAGCAGTCGAAAATCTGTTGGGACGTCTTGCAGGTCGGCTGGCTCGGTTGGAGGAAATGCTCGATAAGTCTCACTGGAAGGAAGATGAGGTCGAAGACCTCGTTCTGCTTCTGTTAAACGTACATGGCGACCTGCATTTTAGATGGGATGGTGAGGCATTCGACGGGGATGTTTTCTTTTTTGACAAGAATACGGGGATCAATATTTATTCGGTTGATGAGTTTTTAGTACGCGCAAAAGCCATCTACAACTCCTTACTTTTTTATACTGGAAATACTCAATTTGAAGGTCTTGGCAAGGGAGTTTCTCGTTACGTTCGTGAAGCGCTCATCAAATTTTTCAATGGAAGGCATCGTCTGAGAGACGGAGTTGATGTGCTGAAAAATATTCCAGGCCTTGAAATTATGGAACGTCTTCTGTTTGTCACTGACGAGCTTCGTGGGCCAGACCTGAACTGGATAATGGAAGATACGTTTAGAACGCTGGAATCTGCATTTGAGAGTCGGAAATCTGTAGTCAGGCTACGTGATGATTCGTATGTGAATAAGCTCGTGAATACCGGCTACCAAGAAGCCAACATGGCGATGCTCAACATCGATAAGGAAGATAAAAATTACCCTAAGCTCGAGCGTTGCGTTGAAGAAATGACAAACAAGCTAATGAGACGATAGAGATCACAGTAGGATGTTCCGGGATAGGATTAGGCAGCCCGGACATCAAAACCTAGGAAACGCAACGCCTTAGCCATGCGGCCGTTGATCGGCGGCACCTGCTCGGGCTTTAGCGTCCCCACCAGCTCCAACGCACAGAAGCGCCCAAAAGCGCCCAATTTATATCTCTGGTCATACAGCACACCACAGATGCGTTCTGCAAAGTCATCGCTGCCATGCACCAAATAAATCAGCGAGTTTTGCACCCGTAGTAGATCACCTTGGTTCAGCTTCCAAAACTTCGTCGGTAGCGCCTCTTCTCCGCCTTTAGTAAAGCGCAACTGCTGCTTAAAGGCGTGCACACAAATCAACGCATGGGCTAACTGGTCATGATCGCTGGCCCTGATGCTTTCGGGCGTCGCCATTACCTTCCGCAATTCACTCAGCAATTGAAAGTAATCATCCGGAATGTGTGGGGTCGTGGTTGATATCCACTGCTCAGCAAGGCTCTCGACAATGCGTCGCCTTTCGGCCTCAGGCCGCAGTGGCGCCTCCTGCCAAGACGCGTCACCAATGGCGTGTTCAAGGCGCACCCAGTTCAGAAAACGGTTCGTCTCGACTGCCAGACCAAGTTCCGCAAATTCGGGCCGGCGCACCCCTCGATCACGTAGCACCCCAGAAACATCTGCGAAGGCGGGACTGTATTCCTCGTAGATGGACTTCTGTAGATCACTTAAATAATGCTGTTCCGCAGACTTGTGTCCGCTACCTGAAAGCACAGTGGGCGGTTCCACATCACGCAACACCTGGAATGGCGTATCCGGGTTGCTCAAGCGGGACGCTTTATCCCAAGCGTCCCGGAACTGCTTGAACACCTGGAGCGTCAGTACTTCGGCACTGTCCCAGACCTGCGCGAAGAAAAGCTCGATATCTAAAATGCGGTCTTCATCTCCTGGTTGGTCAAGCACCAGGACGGCTTCGCGGTTGCTGGCCATTCCGCCTTCGGTGAGATTGGCCGACCCAAGCATGACCACGCCGTCGAAAAGGAACACCTTGGCGTGGAAACCATCCGTGAAATAGCGCACTACGCAGTTAGGGGAATCAAGCACCCGACGGAGCGCCGAAGGATTTGTGCTTTTATTGAGACCCACCAATAGTTCAACTTTTGCGCCGCGAGCCGCCGCCTGCAAAATCTCCGAGTCGCGAGTGAAATACGGCACTGCGATTCTAATCCTGGATGCCGTAGCCATATGGGCTGTGAACGGCCGCTGTACTTGATCCTGTCTAGGGCTGTTGGTGTAGATTCCAGATTGGGTCATCGGCTTCGGCCGCTCAGGAGCGCCGGTATCGGAATCCAAGGCGTCACTTCTGATCCTCAATTTCTTTAACCATGACTTCTGATTTATTAGAAAACCAGTCCACCTTCAGCACCGTGAGCTGATACTGCTTTTTCCCCAAGGGAAATATCCAGTTGTCGCCCGACTTGATGGTTTCGAAATTCTTCTGGTCTTGGCCAGGCAATGTGACACTGCCAGTTGCAGTGAAGCTGGGTGAAATCTTACCAATACCAATAGTTACGTTAGTTTTGGGATCGACATAGGCCTCACCCAACGACAATGTCTTTGTTCCGACATATGGCAAATTTGTAAATTCAGGGGTGGTGGTTGCGTTTCCCGATGGGGTTGACGCCGGGGTGGCGAGCTTCTGCTGGAGATTCGAATTTTCCTCAGTGAGTGCCTTCAGCTTGGTTTCGAAGTATGGGATGGAATTTGGGGTTGCGGTCAGCCAATCTTGGTACTTCTTGTTTTCATCACGTAAGCGGGAAATTTCAACTTCAAGCACTTCAGTTTTGGCTTTGTACTGGCCCGCGGTCGCTTTCTCGTTCTCTGCTTGTGCTCGAAAGACGCTCACCTTGTTCTCGTCAAATACAAAAGTAAATACGGCCCAAACTGTGCCTGCTACCAGAATCGTATGGAGGATGACGCTTCGTGTCGGTGATTCTTCGAACCAGTTACTCATAATGCTTTTGTTTCCCTAGTTTTTATTGGTGTGGCAGCCCTCCGTAGACTTCCCCTCGGAGCAACTCAACCGACATAAGTGCTATTTTGAAAAATCCGCTCAACAACCCAGCCTAGCGCATCTCAAGCCCTCTTGATTAACCGGCCATCTAAGCCTAAGCGTTCCTTTGATACAAGCTTGAACTGATCCACAGCCAGGCTGCAGCTCACCAGCAAATTCCACGAATGACCCGCAACCGCCGAAGGGATCAACCAGCTCGGGTTCGGCATATCTTTTGGTTGAAAAACCTTGCGAAGCACGTCAGCACATGCGGAGCATAATTTTCGATTGTTAGGGGAGATGCGCTGGCCTGCATCTGCTGGATTTGAAAGCGAATGAGCCCCTAAGCAGCGACGAAGGCGATGCGTCAGCGGTCTCAAATACCCAGACCTCACTCAGCCTCACCATTACCAAACGGCAACTCACTCATGTCCCGCCACAACGGCGAGTTGCCAGCCAACCAGTTGGCTGGATCTTCTCCATCAAACAGCTTCCTCAGCCAATCGGCGCTGTCAGCCGACCGCAAGTAGTACAGCGGATGATGGGCACCTTTCTCCGTATTAAGCTCAGTTTCTTCATAGTTGTAGGCTTTCAGAACGCGGTTGCCGCAGTGCGTTTTCAGAAAGCGAACAAACCGATTGAGATTGCCACTTCCCCCAGAGCCCATTCCCGCCTTCAGCTGGAAGGTTTCATAAATGTAGCCACAGGCAAAGGTCTTCTTGGCGCTGTCGTGCCGAATGCACAACAGCATCCCGTCAGAGCGACCGCCACAGATGCGCAACAGGCTGAAGGTAACGTCCTTGCTTTGCCGGTCATGCAGGAAAAAATCTTGGTAACTACTGCCAATGTTTTCGACAGGAAAAACCGTTCCCATCCCACTGACCAGCCAGTTGTAAGACCCGCCAGACCACGCCACAACACGATCCAGCAGATCAAAAGACGGTGATGCAATGCCTTCCAGGCAATCCAGCAGATGCGCAGGCGTTTCTTCCCCAATGATTCGAGCGATCCCTACGATGCTTTGAGGCTCTCCAAAAGAAAAAACCTTATCTCGGCGCACGAACCCAAACAGCTGATCCAGGCGCTGACCCACACCTCGCTGCCAGCTCTGGCGAAGGGTTTCGATAGGTGCAGGTTTGGCCTCCAAGCTCAAAACATAGCTTTGTAGAATTGAGCGAACTTCGCCCTCGGTCGACCGATTGTTCTTGTCAGCCGACTCACTAATTGCCTTGTGAATAGGGTCTGGTAAATCGCGGATGTTGATTCTCGCCATTGCGGGCTCCTAAATTGTCTTTTTACTCAATTGACTCCAAAACGACACCAAAATGAAGTCAGATTATCCAAAAAAAAGCCCTTCTATTGAGGGCGATTCGGCACTATTCAACATTTTTTCGAACCGTACAAGGGGCAGAACGAGGAATTTCGAGAGTCCCATCAGGGCCCATGCGACTTATAGAGGCTACACAATCCAGCGCAATGGCCTACAACCACAACAGAATCGCCCGGCTGACGCCCCAAGCGCCCATCGATACAGTATGTCCCGTCACCACCCGCAGTGACCGAGCGGAGTCGCTCGTAGCACGTTAGCTCATACGTGCCTCTTCAAAGGGACAGGCAGCCCCTTGCCGGGTATTGATGGTCACTGTACGCCGGGTGCCTTCGGGCAACCGGGATTGCGAAGCTCCCCCAACCGGCTCCTTTCCCGGCGTACAGTGACCATCCTTTTTCAAGCCCGCACGGCCCCCAACCAAGAAGCGACACCACTTCAGCGTCTCCCCATCCACCGGTGACCAACCCGGTATCGCCTACCAAAACCTCAACCCAAAAAACACCACGTCATCGCGCATGCCATGCATGATTTCAGGCGGACGGCGGATGTGGGCGCGCCGCGCCACGCCCGATAAAATGTCGGACGCTTCCTATTGGTTGGAAAAGGTGCGCACGCCCCCTGGCAAACAGACTTGATTGGGGGTCAGGGGTATTCCTGCCTGGCATGCAAAACGGTCACGATCTCGATTCGATCCGTCACCCGGTAGACCACCAGGTAATTGGGGTGCACAACAATTTCCCGCGTGCCGGGCACACGACCAAATCGATAAAGGTAGGGATGTTGCGGCAGGGCCGTAGTAGCGGCCTCGATGGCTTGGTACAGCTCGCTGGCGGCTACAACGTGTCGGTCGCCAATATAATCAAGGATTTGCCAGAGTTCAGCCCGCGCTTCGGGCCGCCACTCAACCAGCATCGCGCTTAGTGCGCTTGGATTCGATAAGGGCTCGCATATCAGCCATCACCTGATCGTGAGGGACATTCGGGCGTGGATCATCGAGCGACGCCTGCACTTTGGCACGGAACCAACGGTCGTAGCTGGCGGCCTGCTCTTCGGTTTCAAACTCTGAAACGATGGGGGAAAGTTCGGCGCTCATAGTGACCTCCGGGATCAATACCTAGCAGTCTAATCGGTATGTGGCTCGCTGTCGTGGCTGTAGAGATGAAGTGCAGCTCTGCAAGCGCCAGGCGCCCCATCTCTCTACCAGACGGCAGCAACCACACTAAACCTCTCGCTTCCGACAGCCAACCCTAAAAAAATGTCAGACGTTTCGTCGATTTTTTTGAAAACTTTCACGCGTTTAATAACGCGCGTTTAAAGACACTCGGTGTTACGTCCCGAAGGCTACAAGACCTTGCGCCGTTGCCTACGGTTCAGACAGAATCCGCCGGCTTGTGCGGCTATCGGGTGGGCTATATCGTTTCCCTGTCACTGAAAAACAGTGATCGGGTTTGGTAGCCCGCTACGAAACAGTCGCATGACGACACCTATGCAGTCTCTTATTTGGGACTCGGCTTTATATGGTGGGCATGCGTGGGGCTCCTTTGCGAGCGCCGGGTTTCCTGTTTCGACCGGTCTACCAACCCGCGTATGGCCGCCACCCGTCGTTTGGTAGCGAGGGTGATGGCTCCTCAAAATTCGAAACCGGAGTTCCATCTATGTTCAAAGTTACACCCAATCCGCCGGGCGCCGATCCGGCATCCCCATATGAGTCTGTCGACTCAAAAAAACTCAACGAGGCCGCCGAGCGCGCCCTTGATTTCTACCTCAATCCGGCAGCGCTCATGAACAATACTCCTCGCACACCCAGCACCATTTTTATGATCTCGCCAGACATCGACCACGAAACCTTACTGGTTCAAACGTGTGAGAATTTGGCCTCGGCCAGTGTCATGGCCGGCGACGTCGCGGCGCTAGTGGAAGGCCCCCATCGGCATACCCTGTTGGCGCTTCAGCAGGTCATCATGCTGGGGGAATTAGCGGCTAACCGCATGCTGGATACCTACGTTCCACCTAAGTAATCACGGCGCCACGTTGGCGGGGGAGCTAGCTCCCTCGCCATTAGTTTCCTGCCTTAAATTGCGGTTTTTCTCAATAAGTCAGAAGCAAGCGCTTCGAACTGTTCAGTGTTGAGACTAAAGCGACGGCTTCGTCTGTTTAATGACACTGCCCGCATAGGAACGTAAGTGGACTCGCGCCGCACTGATGGGGTTGATCCCGCGAAGCTCTGTAAATCGCTGGCTTCCATCAGGCAACGACACCGTCAATGTGTCGTTGGATACGGTGTAGATTGCGGTATGTTCCACGCCGTCGATTTCAATTGTGAGTTCGTCTTCCATTACAGATCTCCGATCTTTTCGCTTCAGCGCGTGAAGGGTGATCGTCCCAACAATCTGGAAACGATCACCTCGCCATCAGTTGGTTTTTAGGCACTCAGGCAGGCCGTTAAACATCTCCAAGCCATAGATGGTCGCTACGTACTCGTGCTCCCCGCGGATAAGCTCTTCATCCTTCAGCCACCGAATACATTCGTACAAAAATGCCTCGTCAGCCGCAGGGATGTAGTAGCAAGACTCGGGGTCCGTCTCGCCTTCAGGGTAGCCAAAATCAGCTGGCCCAATACTCCTGTGCACCGGACAAGCATCGATTAACAAGCTCATTATTTTATAAACAAGATCGTTAAATTTTTCTTTATTTGAGTCACTCATAAATCCATTTCTCCATGTGTATTCGGTTCTGGTCAACAGCGTCCAACGCAACCCGGATCGTCTCTTTAAATCCGATTAAAAGCCAGTGCCTGCACTTTACGCACTGAGCATCGGCGCCGGTCCGGGCAAACAAAGCCGGCTCCCAAATCGCTATGGGCTGTACCACTTTCATCGCTCAACCGAACGGATGGCATCAGATGGCTGAGCGGCAGCGAGCGTCTGAAAATGATGGGCTTTGCCTCGGACTGGATGCGTCCAACCTTGCAGAGGCTTTCGCTGCCGGAAACGCCGTCGTTACGCAAATCGCGCAATGGATCGCCGAAAAACTAATTAAGGCACACTAAACACCAAGGCAGCAGCGACCACCATCTCCGCTGCCTAACCCCAACGTCTCAGTTCCCGAAATTTCCTTGCACCACACGCAACAACCCTAAACCCCATTTACCTCGCACCACCGCCCAAGTTTTTCGCGCTCGGCATCAACTGGGAATCCTGAAACCGCGCCCGATACCGTCCAGGACTCTCCCCCGTCCACTTCTTGAACGCCCGATGAAACGCACTCGGTTCCTGAAACCCCAGCTGCTCAGCAATATCACTAATACTCGCCCGGCTCTCACGCAACTGCTCAAACGCCACCCCACGCCGCACTTCATCCTTGATCTCCTGATACGAACAGCCTTCCCGCTCCAGTTTGCGGCGGAAGGTGCTGGGGCTCAGGTGTTGTTCCAGGGCGAACGCCTGCAAGGTCGGCCATTGGCTGTAATGGCTGTTGCGCAGGCGCTGATGGACTTGTGATGCCAGGCCATGCTGGTTGCGGAAGCGGATCACCAGCCATTGCGGTGCCGTGCGCAGGAACACTTTCAGTGAAGCCAGGTCCTGGACCACCGGCAGGCGCAGGTAGTGGCTGGCGAATTCGATTTCGGTGCGTTCGGCGCCGAAGGTCAGGTTGGGGCCCCAGAGCAGTCGGTCGTCGCTGAGGGACACGCGCTCGTGGCGAAAGTCCGCGCGGTCGATCGGGATGCGCCGCCCGCCCAGCCAGCACAGCAGGCTGATCATCAACACCAGGAACGTCTCTTCACCGAAACGGCTGGCGTCTTCGTTTTGCGCGTGGCTGTCCAGGCTGATGATCGCGCGTTTGCCGCGCACGGTCAGGGTGCCGCGAAAGTCGCGCAGGAACAGCGCGAAGTTGGCCAGGCACTGGCGCATGGCTTTGTGCAGGTCGGGTTCCTGGATCAAGGCGCGGCAGATCAGCGCGAAGCTGCCGGGTGGCATGCCGTGGGAGTCGAGTCGGAAGAACTCATCGTTCAATTCGCGGATTTGAATCAGCCATAGCGCAGCAAACGCGCTCGCCGGCACGCGGGCGGTCGGCTGCTCGATCAATGCCGGGTCGATGCCCGCCTCTTCCAGCGCAGCTCGCGAACGCTGCGGATTGTCCCCCTGCCCATGGATCATCGCCTGCACGAAGTAGGCCGCCACCGAGTCCTTTTCCCGCATTTGAACGCTTCTCTCCCCATCGCCCGAATGGCAAAAAACACCAGCACCGTTGAACAGTTGCGGCATAGGACAACCGCCCTGCCGGTTCTAGACTCGCGGCCAATAGTACGCCTTCGGCCGTTACGTCGGCCAAGGTATCGCAGGGTTTGATCGGAAGGACGGAACATGAATCTGCAAAACATCGGCGTGATCGGCGCGGGCACCATGGGCAACGGCATTGCGCAAGTCTGCGCAGTGGCCGGCTTCAACGTGACCTTGATCGACATCTCCGAGAGCGCGCTGCAAAAAGCCCTGGCCACCGTTGGCAAAAACCTCGACCGGCAGATTGCCAAGGAAACCCTGACCGAAGCGCAAAAGCTCGACGCCCTCGCCAGGATCCGCACCAGCACCGATTACAGCAGCCTGCACAACGTGCAGCTGGTGATCGAAGCCGCCACCGAAAACCTCGACCTGAAACTGCGCGTGCTGCAACAGATCGCCGCGCAGGTCAGCGCCGAGTGCGTGATTGCCTCCAACACCTCGTCGCTGTCGATTACTCAACTGGCCGCCAGCGTCAGCCAGCCTGAGCGTTTCATCGGCCTGCACTTCTTCAACCCGGTGCCGGTGATGGGCCTGATCGAAGTGATTCGCGGCCTGCAAACCAGCGACGCGACCCACGCCCTGGCGTTGGACATGGCCACCACCCTCGGCAAAACCGCGATCACCGCCGGCAACCGTCCGGGGTTCGTGGTCAACCGGATTCTGGTGCCGATGATCAACGAAGCGATTCTGGTGTTCCAGGAAGGCCTGGCCAGCGCCGACGACATCGACGCCGGCATGCGCCTGGGCTGCAACCAGCCGATCGGTCCGCTGGCGTTGGCTGATCTGATCGGTCTGGACACCGTGCTGGCGATTCTCGAAGCGTTCTACGACGGTTTCAACGACAGCAAATACCGCCCCGCTCCGCTGCTCAAGGAAATGGTCGCCGCCGGCTACCTGGGACGCAAGACAGGACGTGGCTTCCATGCCTATGCCTGAGCGTTGCTCGCGCTTCGCCGAGTACCGGGACATCGTGCTGGAGTTGTTCGCCAGCAAGGGGTTCGGGCAGGTCGGCATGCGTGAGCTGGCAACGTGCCTGGGGCTGTCCCCGGGCTCGTTGTATCACCATTACCCGAGCAAGCAGCACTTGCTGCTCGACCTGATCGAGGAGTTCTACGAAGAACTGCTGTCGACCCTGGGGCGCATCGACCAAAAAGGCTCGGCGAAACGCGACAAACTGCCCAACCTGATCCGCGCGCATTTGAATCTGCACCGGGAAATGCCGTGGCATTTTCGCCTGGCGGAGCGCGACAGCGGCTGCCTGAACGCCGAGCAACAAGCGCGTGTTCGACAGTTGCGCGAGCAATACGAGCGCACGCTATTGAAGATGCTCGGCGCCCCGTCCCGCCTCGGCGAACAGGGTTTGATCGCCGCCGGACACGCCATCGCCAACTTGCTCAACAGCGCCCCCGGCTGGCTGGCAAATCACCCGCTGGAGGAAGCGCAGCGCGATGAGTTGCTGGAAAGCCTGGTGATCGGCGCTGTCGAGCGTCTGCTGCGCCCATCGCCCGCCACGCGTGCGGCGGCCTGAGTGTTCAAGCAATAAGCCTCGCTTCTTCCATAGAAAAAACGTCTAAACAAACCCGGCACGATTCCACGTCTAACGCTTTGCTACTTGGAGTCCATTCAAAGGCCAATGTGGGTCTCCAGACCCACGGTTACCGGGAGCAAAACATGAAAATCAATCCCTACCTCATCTTCAACGGCGACTGCAAAGCTGCCTTCACCTTCTATGAGCAAGCCCTGCCAGGCCAGATCGAAATGATGATGACCTTCGGCGAAAGCCCGGCGCGCGAACACTTCCCCGCCGACTTGCACAACCTGATCATTCATACCCGTCTGGCCGTGGGTGATCAGGCGATCATGGGTTCGGACACCACACCGGATCGCCCCACGGATGACATGAGCGGTTGCTCGGTCTCGCTGAACGTCGACAGCATTGCCGAAGCGCAACGTGTGTTCGACGCGTTATCAGAAGACGGCAAGGTGCAAATGCCACTGGAAGAGACTTTCTGGGCGGCACGCTTCGGGATGCTGGTGGACCGGTTCGGTGTGTCGTGGATGGTGAATTGCGAAAAGGATCAGTGACGAGTTCCAGACATCCAACAGCCCGATCAGGAAAGGTTGGGCTGGCGCAGTAGCGCCTACCCCTTCACGCACACCACCTGCCGCAAGGTGTGCAGCACTTCCACCAGTTCGCGCTGGGCGTGCATGACGTGGTCGATGTTTTTGTAGGCCATGGGGATTTCATCGATCACCGATGCATCTTTGCGGCACTCGACGTGGGCGGTGGCGCGGACCTGATCTTCGACGGTGAACAGGCTTTTCGCTTTGGTGCGGCTCATGACGCGGCCGGCGCCGTGGCTGCAGGAACAGAACGATTGCTCGTTGCCGAGCCCGCGAACGATGAAACTTTTCGCGCCCATCGAGCCTGGGATGATCCCCAACTCGCCCTTCTGCGCCGACACCGCGCCCTTGCGGGTGACCAGAATATCCTGGCCAAAGTGCCGTTCTTTCTGCACATAGTTGTGGTGGCAGTTGACCGCTTCCAGAGCGACTTCGAACGGCTTGCTGATCACTTTACGTGTGGCCTGAATCACCGCGTGCATCATCAAGGCCCGGTTCTGTCTGGCGAAATCCTGGGCCCAACCGACGGCTTCGACGTAATCATCAAAATGCCGGCTGCCTTCTTCGAAATAGGCCAGATCACGGTCCGGCAGGTTGGCGAGGTGCTGGCGCATGTCGGCCTGAGCCAGTTGAATGAACAGGTTGCCGATGGCGTTGCCAACCCCGCGTGAACCGCTGTGCAGCATGAACCAGACGCGGTCGGTTTCATCCAGGCACACCTCAATGAAGTGGTTACCGCTGCCCAGCGTGCCCAGATGCCCGCGATTGTTGGTGTTGGCGAGTTTCGGGTATTTGTCGGTGATCGCCTTGAACCGCGGGTTCAGTGCGGCCCAAGCCTGATCGGCCTGTTTCGGAACGCTATCCCAAGCCCCTTTGTCCCGCACGCCACGCCCGACTGTGCGGCCATGGGGCACGGCTTTTTCGATTGCGCAGCGCAATCCATGCAGGTTATCCGGCAAGTCAGCGGCGGTCAGCGATGTGCGCGCGGCGATCATGCCGCAGCCAATGTCCACGCCGACAGCGGCGGGAATGATCGCACCCACCGTCGGAATCACACTGCCAATGGTCGAGCCTTTGCCCAGGTGCACGTCAGGCATCACCGCCAGGTGTTTGAAGATAAACGGCATCTTTGCGGTGTTGATCAGTTGTTGCCTGGCTTCGTTTTCGACCGGGACGCCTTCGGTCCAGAGTTTGATCGGTTTACCGTTGGCGACTTCCAGCAGTTGGTAGTTAGGTGCTTGCATGTTTTCGAACAAGTGGCGCCTCGGCCCCTTGAGTTCCTTGGTTATTCCTGGTTTCCAGGATCTTGTCAGCGAGCGCTTTGACCCGCTTGATCGACAGGTTGTGCGTGGGCACCGTCTGATGAAAGAAGCGCCTCTATCTTACGCCCGAATATTCCCCTGAAACCTCAACGTGATCACAGAACCAGTGGGAGCGTGGCTTGCCCGCGAAGAACGATGACACGCAATACCTGAAAAACCGCAGTGCGTGCTTCGCGGGCAAGCCTCGCTCCCACTGGATTTTCGTCGCTTGTGGACTTAACGGCATCCGCCGAGGCCGCAGATATTGAATGTCGAACGCGCTCTTCAGAGCTTGGCGATGGAGACCTCGGTGGATTTGACGAAGGCAATCACCTCGCTGCCCACGCATTTAAACCGTCGCGCTGAAGCCGACAACCCAGCAGCACGACAACCATTCGTCGCCTATGAAAACCTGGCGCACAACAGGCGGCCCTCTCTGGCTTAGGGATTGCACAAGCCGGTCTTGGCAGCCCCGGAACGACGTAATTCTGACGCGGCGGCCCTCTAATCAATGCTTGGTCAGTCCCCCCGGAGATGTAACGTGTCAACTCTCAATGAAATCGCAGCGAACCACGCGAGAATGGCTATGGCAAAGGCGCAAGAGTCGACCGGACTGAGTGAGCGACATCTTCAAATCGTCGGCAGCGTCGAAATCCGCACCAGCGATGAACAACCGCACGTTCCACTGCACTTCATCACCGTGACGCCGGAAAACCACCTCGCCCAGGCGGCTGGCTACTAACGCCGTCCCCTGACGAAAGAACCCGGCGCAATGGCCGGGTTTTTCTGTTAATCAACCCAAGCCCTTGCCCACGATTGGCGCCGACGCGCCTAAACTCAACTGACAACGAACTCGCCCTGCGATTGGAGGATGAGGCACTGTCATGTTTGAAATCTCAGCGGTGGCGCGGGTGAAGCACTTCGCCGCAAACACGGCCGGCCGGGATTTCGCGGTTGGCGACATCCATGGCCACTTCACTCGCCTGCAAGCTGCGCTGGATGCCGCCAGGTTCACCCCTTCGGTCGATCGCCTGTTCAGTGTTGGCGATCTGATTGACCGCGGGCCCGAATGCCGCGCCGCGCTCGATTGGCTGGACAAGCCGTGGTTCCACGCCGTGTGCGGCAACCATGATGACTACGTGGTTCACTTCGATACCTGTGCCGTCGATAGCTGGATCTTCAACGGCGGCTTATGGTTCACGCACCTGTCGCTGCCCGAACAGAAAACATTCGCCGCGACGTTCGCCGAGTTGCCAATCGCAATCGAAGTCGAAACCGCCCAGGGCCTGATCGGCATCGTGCACGCCGATTGTCCGTTTCCATCATGGGCTCAACTGCGAAACGAACTGCAATCGCCCAAGAGCAGCCAGCGCCTGATGCAAGTCCAAAACCGCTGCCTATGGTCCCGCAGCCGCCTCGAACAGCGGGAAACACAGGGCGTTGCGGGCCTGCGTGCGCTGGTGGTCGGGCATAGTCCCATTCCCGTGCCCGTCAGGCTTGGCAATGTGATTCATATCGACACGGCGGGATGGAGGCCGGCTGAGGGCTATTTCACCCTGCTGAATCTCGAAACGCTTGAGCCGGCGCCTTGAGCATCCTGTACCGCTCGTCCTGACCTCGGCACGTTCACCTTCCATGCTTTTCCAATGGGTACATCCACTCGCACAGCAGGTGCAAACGATGAACAGCAAAATTGCCCCTCTCATGCTCGCCGGACTTGTCTCGATCTGCCCGCTCTACTCGCTCGCAACCGAGAAAACCACGGAAGACGCCACCCTCCCACCCAGCGCACTTCCCGGGCTCAACCAAGGCGAGTCGAATGCAGAAAAGGCTGACAAAAAGGGCGAGGAAGCATCGGGTTCCAATTCCGGCGCGGAATCGCATGAGATAGAAAAAGACGCCGCTGGTTCGAGTGGTTCAGGGAATGAAGGAGCCAAGTCGAAGCCGCAACAGTAAGCCTGCAGGCGAGTGGTGCACGGGCGTGAATACGATAAAGGGCACCCCCCACAGCGCGAACTCATCCCGGCACTGACGGTGATTGGCCGAAAACCCGTCACTTTTTGTGGCGGGCTTTTTTGCGTACGGCGCGTCGGATCGACGTTAGTCAGCCTCCAGTTCCAGGCAAGGCGCGGGCCGCCTGGTCAGGGAGCTTATTTCCCAAAAACACAGGCCTGGTGACAGGACGAATAACCCTGAAATCAAGGCGCTGACCTGTTGCACCCGCCACGCCTTTCAACTCGATACGCTTTTCCGGATGAGTTTCTTGTCAATCTTCCCGACGCTGGTTTTGGGGATTTCGGCGACGAACTTGAACTGCTTGGGGATCGCCCATTTGTTGATGCGGCCGCGCTCGACAAACCCTTGAAGGTGCGTCTCCAGGATCTTGCGGTCGAGGTACTGCCCCGGTTCGCACACCACCAGCGCCATGGGCCGTTCGCCCCATTGCTCATCGGCGATGCCCACGACCGCGACCGACATCACGGCGGCGTGCTCGCTGATCAGGCTCTCCAGTTCCAGGGAGCTGATCCACTCCCCGCCTGTCTTGATCACGTCCTTGATTCGATCCTTGATTTCCACACCGCCCAACCCGTCGATGGAAGCCATGTCGCCGGTGTGCAGCCAGCCATCGCGCCAAAGTTCTGCACCCTTTTCCGGTTCCTTCAAATAGCCCTGGGTCAGCCACGGTGCGCGCACCACGATCTCTCCCAGCGACTCGCCGTCATGGGCAACGTCATTGCCACTGGCATCGATGATTTTCAGGTCGACCATCGGCACCGGCGTGCCCGTCTTGATACGAGCAGTCAGTTGGGCTAGCGGGGATTGTTCGAGGTCTTCGTCACGCAGGTACGTCAGGCACAGCAATGGACAGGTTTCCGACATGCCGTAACCGCTGTGCACCTGCATACCTTTGGCGTTCGCTTCGCTGGCTATGCCCAAGGTCAGCGCGCTGCCGCCCAGGAGCATTTTCCAGCCATCAAAACGGGTGTGTGCCGCTTCCTCACAGCCCAGGATCATTTGCAGAAGGGTCGGCACACAGTGAGAGAACGTGACTTTCTCCTCCCGATACAGCCTGACCAGGCTGTTGGGTTCGTAGCGACCGGGGTACACCTGCTTGATTCCCATCAGGGTGGCAACATAGGGCACGCCCCAGGCATGCACGTGAAACATCGGCGTGATCGGCATGTAGACATCATCCGAGCGCAGCAGCGGCAACCCCTGATAGACGCCCAAAGTGCCCACGGCATTCAAGGTATGCAGGACCAGTTGGCGATGGGTGAAATACACGCCTTTAGGGTCGCCAGTGGTGCCCGTGGTGTAGAAAAGGGTCGCCACCGAGTGTTCATCGAAATCGGGAAAGTCGTATTGGTCTGCGGCCCCGGACAACAGGTTTTCATATTCCCCCAGCACCGGTAGCGACGTGTCGGTTGCTGTGTCGTCCGTGAGCTGCAGGTAACCTTTGACGGTTTCAAGCCGCCCGTGAATCTGTTCAACCAGCGGTAGGAAATCATCATGCACCAGCACCAGGTCATCCTCGGCATGGTTCATGGTGAAGAGCACCTGATCCGGCGAAAGACGGATGTTCACGGTGTGCAGCACAGCGCCGATCATCGGTATGGCAAAGAAGCACTCCAGGTAGCGATGGCTGTCCCAGTCGAGCAGGGCCACCGTATCCCCGGCCTTGACGCCGGCAGCGGTCAAGGCGTTGGCCAGTCGGCGGATCCGCTGGTTGAGGGTCTTGTAGCTGTAGCGCAGTTTGTCGGCATACACGATTTCCCGGCCCGGCTCGTAGCGCACGCCGGACAGCAACAATTGCTTGATCAGCAAGGGGTAGGCATAGGCGCCGTCGGCGGGCGGAATTATTTTTGTCGCCATCATGGTTGTGGTTCCCGGTCCTTTTTACGTGGGCTCAGAACTGCTCTGCATCCAATTGATAGAGGCATTCGCTGCCAGCCTTGGCCGACGCGCTCAACGAGTGGATACGTGGCAGCAGGCGGGCGAAGTAGAAGCGTGCGGTGGCCAGTTTGCTGGCGTAGAAATCGTCTTTGGAATGCGTGCTCATGGCAGCCTTGGCCATTCGCGCCCACATGTAGGCGTACGCGGTGTAGCCGAATACATGCAGGTACTCGACCGACGCCGCACCGATTTCATTCGGGTTGCTCTGGGCTCGGTCCAACAGCCATGCGGTCAGTTCGTCGAGGGTGTCGAGGGCGGCGTTCAACGGTTGGGTGAACTCGGCGAGGTCAGCGCAGGCGTTGGCGGTAAAGTTGCGGATTTCCGAAGCGAACAGCCGGTAGAGCGCCCCGTCGCTGCCGACGATTTTGCGCCCGACCAGGTCCAGGGACTGGATACCGTTGGTGCCTTCGTAGATCTGGGTGATGCGCACATCGCGCACCAATTGCTCCTGGCCCCACTCGCGAATATAGCCGTGGCCGCCGAGGATCTGCTGACCGTGGAGGGTGGTTTCCAGGCCCATGTCGGTGAGGAATGCCTTGGCCACCGGGGTCAGCAGCGACACCCGTTCCTGGGCGCGACTGCGGATCGCTGCGTCATCACTGTACTTGGCGATATCGAGTTGCAGCGCCACGTAGCTGGAGAACGCCCGCCCGCCTTCGTTCAAGGCCTTCATGGTCAACAGCATGCGGCGTACATCCGGGTGAACGATGATCGGATCGGCCGCTTTGTCCTTGTTCTGCGCGCCCGTCGGCGAACGGCTTTGCAGACGGTCACGGGCGTATTCGACGGCGTTCTGGTACGAACGCTCACCCAACGCCAGCCCCTGGATACCCACGCCCAGACGCTCGTAATTCATCATGGTGAACATTGCCGCCAGGCCCTTGTTTGGCGCATCGATGATCCAGCCGGTCGCCCCGTCAAAGTTCATCACGCACGTGGCCGAGGCCTTGATGCCCATCTTGTGCTCGATGGAACCGCAGGACAGCGCGTTGCGTTCGCCCAGCGAGCCATCGGTATTGACCAGCACCTTGGGCACCAGAAACAGCGAAATCCCCTTGGGACCGGCCGGTGCATCCGGTAACCGGGCCAGTACCAGATGAATGATGTTTTCGGTCAGGTCGTGCTCGCCGCCGGTGATGAAGATCTTGCTGCCGCTGATCTTGAAACTGCCGTCGGCCTGAGGTTCGGCACGGGTGCGAATCAGGCCCAGGTCCGTACCGGCATGCGCCTCGGTCAGGCACATGGAACCGGTCCAGGTGCCGGCGTACATGTTCGGCAGATAGCGTTCCTTGAGCTCCCGACTGGCGTGGGCATTGATCGACAGGCACGCACCGGCGGTCAGCATCGGGTACAGGCCGAACGACAGACTGGCCGAGTTGACCATCTCCTCGACCTGAGCCGAAATGGCCTTGGGCATGCCCATGCCACCGAACTGCGGATCACCACCAACACCCACCCAACCGCCGTCGGCGAATGCCTGGTACGCCGCGACAAAACCGTCCGGCGCCGTGACCGTGCCGTTGCTCCAGGTGCAGCCCTGCTCGTCGCTGCTGCGGTTCAGCGGTGCGATAACCTCACCACTGATTTTGCCAGCCTCTTCAAGGATCGCAGCGGCCGTTTCTTCATCGATCACCTCGCCAAGGCCAGGCAATTTGGCCCACAACCGGGACACCTGGAAGACCTCGTTGAGTACGAAGCGCATGTCGCGCAAAGGAGCTTTGTAATCAGACATCGTTGGCTTACTCGGAAGTGGTCAGGGCATGTGGCATGCCGGGACGTTGAGAGATCGGGGTGTTGTCGGCCTGCGTAACAGGCCCGGGTTCCAGCGCTCGTTCGCGAAGGAGGAAATAAGACAGGGCAGGAATCAGCACCAACGCGCCCAGCATGTTCCACAGGAACATGAAGGTCAGCAGGATGCCCATGTCAGCCTGGAACTTGATCGGCGACCAGACCCAGCACACCACGCCAGCCGCCAGGGTGATGCCCACCAGGCCCACGACCCGTCCGGTAAACGACACGGCGTTGCGGTAAGCCTGAGACAGCGGCAGGCCCTGGCGCTGGTAATGCAGTTGCACGCTGAGCAGATACAACGCGTAGTCCACGCCGATTCCCACGCCCAATGCGATCACCGGCAGGGTCGCGACCTTCACGCCAATGCCCATGGCCACCATCAACGCCTCGCAGAGGATCGACGTCAGCACCAGTGGCAACAGGGCAACCAGGGTCGCGCGCCAACTGCGGAAGGTGATCAGACAGAACAGCGTCACCGCCGCATAGACGTACAACAGCATGGTGCGATTGGCCTCACGCACCACAATGTTGGTGGCCGCCTCAATCCCGGCCGACCCGGCCGCCAACAGGAACTGTCGATCTTCGCTGTTGTTCTCCCGGGCGAATTTTTCCGCGATGCCGACCACGGCATCCAGCGTCTCGGCCTTGTGGTCCTTGAGGAAGGTGATCACCGGCATCAGCGAACAATCGGTGTTGAACAACTCCGGCGAGTTGACCGAGGCTTGCTGCGCAGCGTAATTGAGCACGTCCTGATTGCGCTGGATGCTGTTGAGCTTGGGGTTGCCTTCATAGGTGCCAGCGGTGATTTGGCGCACCGCGTTCACCAGCGAAGCCGTCGCCTGCACGCCCGGATACTGCTGCAGCTCCCAGGCCAGTCGGTCAGCGAGAATCAACGTCTTGTAGTTCAGACAGCCTTCCGGTGCGGTCTTGATCATCACTGCGAACAGGTCGCTGGACAGCGCGTAGTGGCGGGTGATGTAGGCGTTGTCACGGTTGTAGCGCGAGTCGGCACGCAACTCCGGTGCGCCACTTTGCAGATCGCCGATTTTCAGTTGCAGGCTGACCATGAAGCCGCCGATGCCCATCAGCACCGCGACCAATACCGCCCCCGTGGCCCATTTGCGCGTGGTGAAACGGTCGAGCACGTCCCACAGTTTGCCGAAGCCTTTGTGCCCTTCTGCGCGCGTGTCGATGTTCAGTGCACGCTCGGCCGCCTTGGCGCCGACGCCGACATAAGACAGCGCCACCGGCATCAACAATAGCGAGGTGAAAATCAGCACCGCCACACCGATACTGGCGGTGATCGCCAGGTCGCGGATCACCGGAATATCGATCAGCATCAGCACCGCGAATCCGACGGCGTCGGCCAGCAGCGCCGTGACGCCGGCAATAAACAGACGGCGGAAGGTGTAGCGTGCGGCGATCAGTTTGTGGGTGCCACGGGCGATGTCTTGCATGATCCCGTTCATCTTCTGCGCCGCATGGGACACACCGATGGCGAAGATCAGAAAAGGCACCAGCACCGAATACGGGTCGATGGCATAGCCGAGCCAGGCGACGATGCCGAGTTGCCAGACCACAGCGATCAACGAGCAGCCGACCACCAGCAAGGTGCTGCGCACGCATCGTGTATAGGCGTAAATGATGACCAGCGAAGTGACCACGGCCAGGCCGAAGAACATCATCACTTGAATCAGTCCGTCGATCAGGTCGCCCATCAGTTTGGCGAAACCGATCACCCGGACTTTGTACGGGCCCTTGCCCTCCTCCCCGGCCTTGCGTGCAGCGCTGTCGCCGGCAAACTCGATCTTGTCGCGCAACTGCTCCTCAAGCATCTGCGAAAAGGCGTGGTAGTCGATGCGCTGACCGCTGGCCGTGGCCTTGTCCAGCAGCGGCACGATCAGCATGCTCGACTTGTAGTCGCTGGCCACCAGACTGCCGACGATACCGGCGCGGGAAATGTTCTGGCGCAGTTGTTCTATTTCTTCAGGCTTGCCCTGGTAGGTATCGGGCATCACCGGACCACCCTGGAAACCTTCCTCCGTCACTTCGGTCCAGCGCACCGCCGGGCTCCACAACGACTTCATCCAGGCGCGGTCGACGCCTTCGGTGAGAAACAATTGATCGTTGACCTGTTTGAGCACGTCCAGGTAAGCAGGGTCGAAGACATCGCCCTGAGTGGTCTCCACGACCACCCGCACCGAGTTGCCCAAGCCTCGCAGTGACTGACGGTTTTCCAGGAAGTTCTGGATGTAGGGCTGGCTCTGCGGAATCATTTTCTCGAAACTTGGACGCAGCTCCAGCCGAGTCGCGGCCATGTAACCGAAGACCAGAGTGGCCAGCGCCATCAACAGCATGAACAGCGGACGGTAGTTGAACACCAGCCGCTCCAGCCGATTGCCGGAATCGCGGTCGAAATCATGCAGATCGCGGATCACCGGCATGGCGTCTTGTTTGATATTGCCCATGTCTGGGTTCTCGCTTTAAGGGTTCGAGGACTTATTCAACGGACAGCGTCCGCGCACCACGGCTGCCGACCACCACCAGCGCATCGTTAACGGCGCGCGTGACGCCCGTCACAGGCACCGGCTGGGCTTGCTGCACCCAACGCTGTTGCGCACCGGTGCCCTGGCTCGCCAGCATCTGCCCGCCCTGGGTAAACAAGCGGTAATCACCATGGGCATCGACGAGGCCGGCGGTGATGCTGACGTGCAGGCCAGTGTCCAGCGAGGTCCAACTGAGGCCTGCATCGGTGCTGCGCAGCACATTGCCGCGCAAGCCGTAGACGAGCACTTCGCCAAATTTGCCGACGACGCCGAAAAAGCTGCCCTGATAAGGTGTTTGCAGGGCGGCGAATCGCTGCTGGGCGTCATCCCACTTCAGCAACAGGCCCTGCTCGCCGACGATGTAAAGCGCATCGCCGGTGGCGGCGATGGCGTTGAGGTGAAAGCCCTGCGGGTTGTCGGTGCGATCCTGGAACGGCGTCCAGCTCTGGCCGCCATCCTCGGTGCGCAGGATCAGGTTGAACACCCCGACCACATAGCCGAGGCGGTCGTTGGCGAACCAGACATCAAGCAAGGGTTTGTCGGCACCCTGCGCCTCCAGCCGCTGACCTTCGGCGACCCGCAGCGGCCATTGTTCATTGCCAGGTTCGGCACGGGCCAACGCCTGGTAATGCTTGACCAGCAAGGCACCGATCTCGCGGCCGTCGAGTTGCTTGCTCCAGGTTGCACCCGCGTCATTGCTGTGCAACACCACGCCGTCGCCGCCCACCGCCCAGCCCTGAGTGGCGGAAGGAAAACTCACGGCATTGAGGTCGGCACTGACTGGCACAGCGGCCTGCTGCCAGTGCTGGCCGGCATCATCGGAATACAGAATGTGGCCACGCTGCCCGACGGCGACCAAGCGGTCGCCGGCGCGGGCCATGTCGGATAACGGGCTGTTGACGGCCAAGGCGCTGACCCTGGCCGGCAGATCCAGCACGTCGACATAAGCGGACGCCTGGCTCAGGCCCTGCAACACTGCAAGCAGAGCGCCGAGCGCCAGCCGCAGGTAACTTTTGTACGAACACATACCGCGTCCTCTTCGGAAAACTGCGCCGGGACACACGTCCGTGTGCCTGACGTTCCAACCTGGCGTCCGAAACGGTCGGTATGCGCCGACCGTCGCGCGATCCCCTGCCTTGCAGGCAGCGGACCGAATGGACGCTTGTCACGGTTTGCTTAACGAATCCCGCTACCTGCCAGAGACTCCGACGACCATTGCGCCTTGGAAAGCGGATCGGTGTACTTGATGCCGCCATAAGGCCCGACCACGCCGTTGATGTTGTAGGAACCACCCACCAGGTCGTAGATCATGAAGGGCGTGGAATCCGGGATCTGCTTGTCGTAGCTCTGGCTGAGGAACGCGAAGGAGCCACGGTACAACTGACCACGTGCGTCGTATTGATCAGAGGCCAGCGCGGTCCAGCTGTCTTCATCGAGGTAGAAGCGGCGCTTCTGATAGATGTGTCGGGCGCCGGACTTGAGGTTGCCTTCCACCACCCAGACGCGGTGTTTTTCCCAACGCACGTAGTCGGGTGCCAGGTGATTGGCCGTGGTCAGCGATTTGGGATCCTGGGCGTAGGTCAGCTTGTAAGTGTTGTAGGGCACGATCATTTCCTGCTTGCCCACCAGCTTCCAGTCGTAGCGATCCAGCGCACCGTTGAACACGAAGACATCGTCGTAAGTGCCCGCGCCAGCGGTGCCAGGGTTAGGCGTGTCGTAGGCCAGGTTCGGTGCCAGCTTGACCCGACGCTGGCCCGGCAGGTACTGCCAGGCACGGCGCGGTTGTTGCAACGGGTTGGCGGCGTCCTTGAGCATCACCGCTTCGCCGGCCCGGCGCGCAGGGCCGGTGTAGGACAGCTTCATCTGGTAATACACGTCGGCGCTGCTGATCGGCTGCGCGAGGTTTTCGTAGATCGGGTAGGAAATGAACGCCTGCCCAGTGGTCGCCAGGCTTGGCACGCCAGCGGAATCGACGTTCCAGGAGTCGTACTTGGAGCTGATGCTCACGCCCTGATATCGCAGCAGGAAGTTCCACATCGCTTCGTTGCCCGACTGCGGGATCGGGAACGGCACGCCCGGCAGTACGTTGTCGATGGCCAGCCCGTTTTCGAGGGATTTGGCGCCGCTGGCGTTTTTCACGCCGTTATCCAGAATGGCCTGGGGCAGCGAAACGGTGCGGTGGGTCGGGAACACATCAACACGGAAAGTCGGGAAACGCTTGGCCAGTTCAACGGTGGTAGCGCTGAGCATGCCCTTGTACTGCTCGACGTTTTTGCCGTCGATCTGCAGCAACGGTTTTTCACTGGCAAACGGATCCGGACGCATGCTGTCACCGGATTTGAAACTGGCCGGCGGCGTGGTCAGGCCACCGTTGTAGGCGGGGATGGAACCATCAGCGTTCCCGGCTTTTTCAGCGCCCACCAGGGTCAGGCTGGTGCCCAACCGGGCAGCGTCCTGAGTTGAAACAGCGGCCTGTGCCTGGGCGGCAAGGACCATGGCCAGCGAAGCGGCCAACACGGTTTTTGCGAATGTCATCTTGTTATTCTCCTGCTTGCATTGAGCAAATCAGTGGTGAATCAAAAAGTGGTTTTCATCGTCAGGTAAACGGCGCCACGGTCCTCAGTCGTGGCCCCGCCACCGGAGAAGGCGGAGTAGCCACCGGCGTAACAGGCGTAGTTTTCGTTACCGCTAAAGGCATTCGGCGCAGCGCCGTCGCCTCCGGTCGGGCCGGTACTCACGCCGCTGACGTTGCACTTGTCGGCCTTGCCGAATGAGTCCACGTACTTCAGGTCGACAAAGTATTTGTTGTACACAACGGCCCCGAGGCCGATGGCGTAGTTACCGGTGTCTTTGGCGCCGCCACCGGAGACCGGTGAAACACCATCGAGACCGACGTTGATGGACATTGGGGCGTTGAGGTCGACACCTGGAAACACCTGGTACCAGGTCGGGGTGAAGTTGACCGCGATGCCCCAGTTGTCCCGGGTCGGCTGGTCGATGCCGCGATAGGTGTCCTTGCCCTTGTAGAGCGCCTCGTTGTTGCTATCGAGCTTGAGCAGGTTGCTGTAATACAGCTCGCCCAGCAGAGTGGCCGAATCGAACACAGGCGTTTTAGCAATGGTCATCAGGCCGTTGAGCGTCCAGTGCAAGGTGTCGCCGGTGGCGGCCATGCTGTCGCCCTTCTGCGGGGTGTCATAAACCACGCCGGTGGCAGCCGTGCGCGCAGGCAACAGGCCAAGACCTGCGCCCAGGCCCAGCGGACTGTTAGTGCTGACAACCGCCGGAATACTGGCCAACGGCATATTGTGACGAATGTTCAGGTCCGAACCGACGCTGATCCCGCCCACGTCCTTGGACAGGCTCAGGCCAACGATCTTGATGTTGTCGGCATAGGCCATTTGATAGGTGGCGGTGCTCAGCGAGTTGAGGGTGTTGACCACCGCAGGCACTTGCCCTGCCGGCCGGGTGCCGTTGGGATTGGCCGAACTCAGGCCTCTGGCATCCAGCCAGGCTTGCGGCAGGATTTCCGAGGTTTCGCGGTAGTAAACGCCGAGGGTCCCGTCCAGCCAGGCTGGCGACCACTTGGCCATAATCCCCCAGTCTCCGCGCTTGTCCGGCGTCAGGTCGTGACCGCGACGCACATTGGTCAAACCGTTGCAGGGTGCCAGACCACACCCCAGCGGACTGCCCGGCACCACACCATTGGTGTTGCCCAGCAGGAAGGATTGCGCACCGAAACCGACCAGATCGGAACCGCCGTAATAAGTACCGGCTTCCGGCAGGCGCGCGGCGTCCCAATCCAGGAAATACTGAGCGCCTACGGTCAACTCGGGATTGACGGTGAACGACATCGACAACTGGTTACGCGGAACGAACAGTTCCTTGGCTTCGGTACCGGGCGAGGCCGCCAGTTTGGCCAGGTCCAGGCCCGATTGGCCGTAACTGTTCGAGTGCACCGGGTTGAGAATAGTCTCGCCCCAGAACACGTTATGCTGACCGGCCTTGACGCTTAACAGCGACTCCTCGCCCACTTCGGTGCTGTAGAACACGAAGGCGTCGAGGATTTCGCCGGAAGGACCGGTGTAATAACGCTGGGCGTAGTTGCTCAGGTGCGGGCTGCCATTGCCGACGTTGTCACGGGTGACCGCGGCCAGACGTGGGTCGTTGGCGACCAGCCCCGACCTTGCGTCGTTGCCGTTGACGAACGGATTTGAATTGGAACCGGTGTTCTCGTAGGCCTTGTCGTACCAACTGGCAGCGCTCACACGGAAACCCATGTGGTTCTGGTAGACCACATCCATCTCGGTCAACAGGTCGACACGGTGGGTGATGTTGGTCCCGGCTTTGCGGAAGTTGTAGTCGCCGTCGTTGTTGTTCGGCGTTGCCAGCATGCGCTTGTCGGCGCTTTCGGTGCGTACGCCGTAGTTGTACTTCACAGTGTTATCAAAACGCACGGTCCAGTCCGGGTTCCCGGTGTCGAGCTCGATCGCCTGCGCGACCGGCACGCCTGCGGCCAGAATGGCCGAGGCCAACAAGGTGTAACGCGAGGGTGCGAACCCGTGACTCTTATTGTTGTGCATTGCGTTGTCTCCGCCTTTTTGTATTTGTTTTAAGCGCAGCCGCCCTCGCGCAACCCCTTGTTCCAGGGGTTTACGTTTTCAGGAGTGAGGGCAAATGCCGGATGGCGCGGGCCAACCGGCGCCTGAATCAGCGGTCCAGTTCGAGGATGAGAGCTTCGGCTTGTGGCCAGCGCCCATACCCGGCGGCAGGATTGAGATGACCGACTTCGCCGAGATTGAGCAGCTCGCTGCCCCAGCCTTCGGCCATGCGCGTGGCGGCGTCCAGACTGGCGAGGTGGTCGTTGGTACTGGCGGCCAGCAGACTGCGGAACGGCAGCCGGCCTTTGGGTAGAGGGTCCCAACCCTGGGTACGCAGGGTTTCAGCGCAGGGGTAGCCCTGCGGCCATTGGGCATCAAGGTCCGGCGGAGCGGCCAGCAGCGCGCCCTTGATCGGACGACTGTGACGCGCAGCCCAGTGCGCAACCATTAGCACGCCGGCGCTGTGAGCGACCAGAATCACCGGCCCGTCGATCTGCGCAAGTGTGTGCTGAATGGCTTCGACCCGCTTGCTGCAATCAAGCTTGTCGGTTTCAAGCGGCGGCACACTGCGCACCTTGCACAGCCTGGATTCAAGCAACGTTTGCCAATGCTCGGCAACGTGCTCACGCAGACCCGGTACGATCACAACGGTTGCGGCAGTTTGCAGTTTGTCCACGTCAACACCTTCGCTTTCTCGATGACTCGACTGGCTCTATTGGCCAGGGGCTTTTTGTAGGAGTGACATTAAAGAGCGCCCGACCGAGGCGCTTTTCATTGGACGTCAGGCACTTTTCTTTTCATGACAAAATTCCGCGTGTTGTCGCGCAGCGACCATTGGTCGAATATCCCCGCAGCTTCTCTCCAGCTCACTGTAATCAATGGGTGCGTGTCGATTTTTACACTGCAACGATGTGATTCCGGCCAGCACCAGGCGAGCGCCCTCGACATTGTCACAACTGTTCAATTGCTGAAGTGCTGGATATAGTCGCCACGCTCATTTGAATCGCAACCGGCCCAGGAAAGACCTTCGCATGCCCAAGCTTGTTCGCGCCGCCGTCTTGACCAACTACCTGGAGGTCACCCAGTACCTGGGGTTCAACCCCCGAGACGTACTGGCCGGCGTCGGTTTGAGTAAAGCCATATTGCAAGCTCCTGAACATCGCATCCCCATCGACGCCGCCGTGCGGTTGCTGGAGGATTCAGCCGCCGCCAGCGGCTGCCAGAGCTTCGGCTTGAGCATGGCCGAGTCGCGCCAGCTCTCGGACTTCGGCGTGGTCAGCCTGTTGCTCTCTCATCAGCGAACGCTGCGTGATGCGTTGCAAGTGTTGGTGCACTACCGTCATCTGATGAACGATTCGCTGGCCCTCTTCATCGAGGAGGCAGGCAAGATGGTGATCATTCGCGAAGAGGTGGTCACCGAATCGCCGATGCCCTGCCGACAAGCCAATGAACTGGCCATCGGGGTGATGTTCCGCCTGTGCGCCGCCCTGCTCGGCGCACACTGGCATCCCTACAGCGTCAACTTCACGCACCAGCCTCCCGACAACCTGCAACTGCATCGCCGCCTGTTCGGCTGCAAACTGGAGTTCGGCAGCGAGTTCAATGGCATCGTCTGCCCCAATGCCAGCCTCGACATGACCAACCCCCATGCCGACCCGGCCATGGCGCGCTACGCCCAGAGCTACCTTGACTCGCTGCTCAGCCACGAAGGCCCTTCGATGCTGTTCGAGGTGCGCAAAGCCATCTACCTGTTGTTGCCGATGGGGCGCGCCACCATCGAGCAGATCGCCCAGACCCAGGGCATGAACGTTCGGACCCTGCAGCGCCGCCTCAAAGACGACGGCTGCGCCTTCAACGACCTGATCAACGACGTGCGCCGCGACCTAGTGTTGCGCTACCTGGAAAACCCGAATTACTCGTTGGGGCGCATTGCCGACATGCTCGGCTACTCCATGGCGAGTTCCTTTACACGCTGGTTCATCACCCAGTTCGGCATGCCGCCCGCGGCATGGCGCAGTGCGCAAAAGCACACCGTCAAAGCACCGCCGGAGCTGACCACCCGGCCCGGCTCCAGCGAACCCTGAACCGAACGCAACAGACCCGGCGTTTTGCAAAAAAAAAAGCGGCGACTGCTGGTACAGTCGCCGCAAAAGAACCGGTGTCTGTGACACCGGCCGAGGAGTCCTGTGGCGAGGGAGCTTGCTCCCGCTGGGGTGCGCAGCGGCCCCAAAAAAGACGCCGAGTAGTTTCTGAAAAAGCGCGGTGGTCTTTGTGGGGCGCTTCGCTCCCCAGCGGGAGCAAGCTCCCTCGCCACAAGTTTGTGTACCTACATTCCCCAACGCAGCAACAACAGCACCAGCACGACGAGGAACACCGTCTCCCCCACCATCAACAAAATCGGCTTGATGCCCACCGCCGCCAGCTCCTTGAGTTGGGTTTTCATACCCAGGGCGCTGATGGAAACCACCAGGCACCAGCGCGACAACTCGTTGACCGACCCTTGCACCACCGGGGCCACCCAGCCGGTGCTGTTGATACAGGCCAACAACAGAAACCCGACGGCGAACCAAGGTAGCAGCGGAGGTCGTTTGCCGGTCGGGTCGGCGCCCTGCATGCGGGTGATCATGGCGGCACACACGATCACCGGCAGCAACATGGCAACCCGCATCAACTTGACCACCGTGGCCGTATCGCCGGTCTCGGTCGACATGCTGTAACCGGCACCGACCACCTGGGCGACATCGTGAATGGTCGCCCCCAGAAACACGCCCGCCACTTGTGGCGACAACGACAGCCAGTTGGCAATCATCGGATACACGATCATCGCCAGGGTCGACAGCGCCGAGACCCCGATCACCGTGAATAACGTCGCGCGTTCTTTCTGCGGATGATTGGGCAATGCCGCCGCCAGCGCCAACGCGGCCGATGCCCCACAAATCGCTGTGGCGCCGCCGGTAAGCATGCCGAACAAACGCTGAAAGCCCAGCGCCTTGGCTGCGATCACTGAAACGCCGATGGTCACCACCACCAGAATCACCACCAGCGCCACAGGCTTCCAGCCCAGCGCAGCCATCTGTTCGAGGGTGATGCGCATGCCCAGCAGCGCCACACCAATGCGCAACACGGTGCGTGCGGTGAACTCGATGCCCGGCTTGCAAACACCGTCACCGGCCAGGAAGTTCAGCGCCATGCCCAGCAACAAAGCGAACAGCATCACCGGCGCGCCGTAGTGCTCGGACAAAAAGGACGCAGCCGCTGCAACGATCAGACTGACGATAAAGCCCGGCGCCAGTTCGCGCGTTCGGCTGTGGATACGGGTGAGAGCGATGGCGCTCATGGCGCGGCCTCCTCGAGAACGATAACGATGAAAGCCTGGCCGTCGATGATCTCAACCGGGTAGTTGGCGACTTTGACTGCGGTGGAATTAAGCAGGTAACCGCTGCGCAAATCGAAGCGCAGGCCATGGGCGCAGCACTGAATCACCCACCCCTCAAGGCGCCCGCCACACAGCGAGGCGCCTTGATGGGGGCAACTGTCGTCGACGGCGAACACGTCACCTTCGACGTTGAATAGCGCCAGGCTTTTGTCATCGAATTCGAACAGTGCACGACCGCCCGCCTGCGGGAGCTTTCCGGCAGGCACGGGGATACGTCGGTTCATGCAGGTTGCCGCTCGTGATCACTTTCTTTCAGGGCCTGGTTCATGGCCCCGAGCAGCGCCTGAGCAGGTTGTGCACCGACCATCGTCATGCGACGGTCGAACTGAAAGCCCGGCACCCCACTGGTCGCGCCGGGAAAGCCGTCAAATGGCGTGGCGTCGCCCTTCAGGCAATCGAGCACCACCTGCGCATCAACGCCGCAGGAGCGGGCAATGGCGAGCAAGGTCTCGCGGCACCCCAGGTTTTCGCGTTTGCGGAAATAAGCGGCGAACAGCCGTTCGAGCAACATTTCACGTTGAGTAGCATTGCCCAGTACGCTGACGCGTTCGAACAAACGGTGCGCGTCTGCGGTGTTGGGCATTGTCTCGATGCGGCTGAAGTCGATGGTCAGTCCAACCGCCGCCGCAGCCTGCTGTACCTGGGCCTGGCGCATGGTCATAGCCTCGGCATTGCCCAGGCGTTTGCGGTAGAAATCGGCGAAGGGCTCCCCTTGTACCGGCAACTGAGGCAGCAACTGCACGCCATGCCACACCGTGGTGACCTGCACATCCGGGTGGCGACTGCGAAACTGTACTTGCGCATGCTCCAATTGGCGTTTGCCGATCAGGCACCAGGGGCAGATGAAATCGAAGAACACATCAATACGTAAACGACGACTACTCACAACTTCACCTCTAACACTGCTTTGCTAACCGAATCGTGGACTTGCTCGCCCTTAAGCCGGGCAATGTCCTTGTGGTAATGACACTTGGCATAAAAGAACACGGCCGCAGCCGCGATGCTGACCAGCGGCACCCATTGAAAGGCAGCCTGCAAGCCAATGAGGTCGGAGACCCTGCCGGTAATGAACGGCCCAGGCGCCAGCCCCAGCATGTTGTTGGCCAGGGTCAGCGTGGCGAAGGCCGTGCCATGGACCGAGTAATGGGTCAGGTTGGCAACCATCGCTCCGCAAGGGCCAGTCGTGCCGGCGGCAATCAACATGCCCAGGCAGATCAGCGCCAGCTGCACAGGCCCTGCCGGCAAGGCAAATGCCGCCGACAACAGCAGGCAACTGCCCAGGCAATAGGCGATGGCCAAAGTGACTTTGCGTTCCGGCGAATGGCGCGACAGTCGATCGCTGAGCATGCCGCACAGGATCATCCCGGCCCCGCTGCACAGCACGATAATGGCCGCGACGCCGCCCGCCTTGTCCGTGGCCATGTCGTAATAGCGATTGAGGTAACTGGGCATCCACACAATCACCGTGCCGCCGACGAACAGTTGCAAGCCACTGCCGATGTAGGCAGCGATCACCGAACGGCTGGAAAACAACGTACGCAACGGACGCTTGACCGCTGCCGCGGCCTTGTTCACCGCCTGGGCGGCACGTTGCGGCGCAATGCGCGCCTCCTTGACGATGACCGGGTAGAGCACGGCCAGCAGCAGGCCGAACAACGCCATGCCGGCAAACGACCAGCGCCAGCCAAGTTTGGCGGCGATTGCACCGCCCAGCGCCATCCCTAATACCGAACCGAACATGCCGCCCGCCATGAAGGCACTGGCCAGCGTTGCACGCAGGTGCTTGGGAAACACCGAAATGACGACTGCGATGCCGACGCTGCCGTACGCCGCTTCGCCAACGCCGACCATGAATCGTGCAATGAACATCTGCTGATAGTCCTGCGCCACGGCGCAACCCAGCGTCGCCAGACTCCACAGCAAGGCCATCAGCGCCAGGCTCTTGACCCGGCCAAAGCGATCTGCCAGCAATGACAGGGGAAATGTCAGCAGCCCCACCATCAGCGCGACAATGCCACTGAGCAAGCCAAGCTGGCCGTCGCTCAGAGCCCATTCGCCCTTGAGCATCGGGAACACCGCGTTCAAGACCTGGCGCGACATGTAATCGGATATCAACAGCCCGAACGTCAGTGCGAAGACGATCCAGGCATACGGTCGCGCAACACCGACAGCACTGTCGTCATCGTCTGCGGCGATTGGGTGAAAGGCCATGCAGCCTCCTCAAAGCTTTGTTTTATTGTTGTTATCAAGCGTGTTGCAGTGCAGCGAGCGGGAGGCCTGACCGCCCGCTGCGTCTGCCGATCAGCCGCGTTGCGGCACACCTTTCTGCCCAGCCTTGCGGTTGGGGGCCATGCCGTTGGCCAACAGCGTTTCTTCGATGCTCTGGTACTGCACGCCGATGCGGTAGATCTCACGGGCTTCTTTGCCGGTGGCGATTTCGCGACCCAGTTCATGGGCGATACGCACGGTCTGCCTGATCTGCGCAACTGAGCCGAAACGATCGCCCTTGTGATCAATGATAGTGTCTTCATTGCCCACTCGCGGGTGCAGACCCATGGCCATCGACATGGTGTTGAACGGCATGACGTTCTTGAGCAGCGACTCGGAGGTCAGGGTGCAACCGTCCGGCGCGCGGTGGATGAAGTTGAAGAAGTTGAACGGATTGGGACCGTCGAAACCGCCGCCAATGCCGATCCAGGTCAGGTTCAACGGACCCATGTAGACGCCCCTGCGCACCAGACGCTCGAGGGTTTCCATCGCGTGCATGCCGGTCAGCTGGAAGTGCGGCTGGATGCCGTTGTCCATCAGACGCTTGAGGTGTTCGGCGACCCAGGCCGGACCTGCCGGAACGGTCATTTCGCTGTAGGCGGCCTGAAACAGGGGATTGGCCAGGGACGTGCCTTCCAGGTATTGCGGATACAGCAACTCCATGATGTTCATCTGGGTGGTGTTGATAGCCACCGTGACCTGATCCGGTTTTGGCGTCAGCTCGGCCAGCATGTGTCGCGTATCGTCAGACAGCCACTTGGCGGCCTCGCCATCGCTTTCCGGCGCGAAGGAAATCGAACCACCGACCTGGATGATCATGTCCGGCACGGCTTCACGCACACCGGCGATCAATTCGTTGAATTTGGACAGGCGCTTGGAACCCTTGCCGTCCAGCTCGCGCACGTGCAAGTGCAAGACGGTGGCCCCGGCCTCATAACATTCGACCGCTTTTTGCACCTGTTCATCCATGGTCAGCGGGATGTCTTCGGGGAAGTCTTCCGGCATCCATTCCGGGCCGTACGGGGCCACGGTGATGACCACCTTTTCCATGTTTTCCGGGTGCAGGGAATCGTCAAAAAATTGCATGAGTTACTCCTGTTCTTATGATTGTCGCGCCCACCCGGGATCATGCCGGGCAGACGCGTTTACGAGTGCGAATGCAGAAGGGGTTGATCAGTAGGTCTTGTCGCCGATGATTCCGGCACGCTCCATCTTGCGATGGCACGGCGGATAATCCATGACGGCGTAGTGCTGGGTGCTGCGGTTGTCCCAGATGGCGATGCTGTTGGGCTTCCAGCGCCAGCGCACCTGATACTCGGGGATGTAGGCCTGGCTGATCAGGTAGCGCAGCAACTCGCTCGCGCCAGGGTTGGCGTCCTGGCCGAAGCGCACCCGCTCGGGGGTGTGGTAGTTGCTCAAGTGCGTCGTGAAGGCGTTGACGAACAGCACCTTTTCCCCGGTTTCCGGGTGGGTGCGAACCACCGGGTGTTCGGCATCGGGATACATCGCCTTGAGCGCCAGACGCTTTTCGATTGGCATGGCAGCACCGAAACTCGCTTCGATGCTGTGGCGGGCGCGCAGGTCGGCAATTTTCACCTTCACGTCCTCCGGCAAACGCGCGTAAGCCTCGACCATGTTGGCCCACATGGTGTCGCCGCCCACCGGCGGGCACTCTACGCAGCGCAACACGCAGCCCATCGGCGGCGCCTCGCGCCAGGTCGCGTCGGTGTGCCAGGCGTTTTCGTAGCGGTCCATCGGCTGGTCCGGATTCTTGTAGATGCGCACCAGCCCGGGATGATCCGGATCGCTGCCGGCCACCGGATGGTCCTCCAACTCACCGAAGCGGCGGGCGAAGGCCACGTGCTCGGCGCGAGTGATGTCCTGATCGCGCAGGAACACCACCCGATGCTTAAGCAACTGAGCACGAATCTCGCAAAAAAGACCGTCGTCATGGACCGCGTCGGCAAGATTTACGCCGATCAGTTCGGCGCCAATGCTGCAGGTCAATTGTTCGACTTTCATGGCAGATCGCTCCTTAGATGACGAAAATCGACGAGCCCGTCGTTTTGCGTGACTCAAGGTCGCGATGGGCCTGTACGGCGTCCTCCAACGCATAATGCTGGTTGATCTCGATCTTGATCCGACCACTGCCGACGTGGTCGAACAGCTCGCCAGCCAGGGCAGCTTTCTCTGCCGGATCGGCGATGTAGTCGGCCAGCGCCGGACGGGTCAGGAACAGTGAGCCCTTCATCGCCAGCATCACCGGGTCGAAAGCCGGAATCGGACCGGATGCGGTGCCAACGCAGACCATCAGGCCCCGACGCTTGAGCGAATCCAGTGATCCCATGAAGGTGTTTTTGCCAACGCTGTCGAACACCACGTTGACTCCCACGCCGGCAGTCAGCTCGCGCACGCGCTGGGCGACATTTTCGTGGCTGTAATTGATGACATGGTCGCAACCATGGGCCAGGGCAATTTCCCCCTTGACCTCGGTGGACACAGTGCCGATGACGGTCAGGCCGAGCAGCTTGGCCCACTGTGAAACGATCAGCCCCACGCCACCGGCAGCGGCGTGCAGCAGAATGCTGTCGCCGGCCTTGAAATCATAAATGCGCCGCATCAGGTACGACGACGTCAGGCCACGCATGGTCATGGCGGCGGCCGTCTCGAAACTGATGGTTTCCGGCAGCTTGATCAGCGGCGCGGCTGCAATCAGTCGTTCGGTACTGTAGGCGCCCAAGGTATTGAGAAATCCGGTGTAGGTGACGCGATCCCCCACCTGAACGTTAGTCACACCCTCGCCGATGGCCTGGACCACACCGGACGCTTCAACCCCCATGCCGTTGGGCATCGGGATCGGGTAAGTGCCATTACGAAAATAGGTGTCGGCATAGTTCAGGCCGACCGCCACATGACGAAGACGGACCTGGCCCGGACCGGGTTCGCCGACATCGACCTCTTCATAACAAAGAACGTCGGGACCACCGGTTTCGTAGAAGCGTACGGCTTTGGCCATTTTTTCTTATTCTCCAGTCTGTGCAGCGTCGATTTACGCTGATTGGACTGTAGGACGCCGCCTGGCCAGCTGCTTTTCATCAGACGACAATGGCTTTTCATTTCATGACAATTGGCCACTGGCGCGCCCTTCTTCGCAAACCCGGTCAGCGCCATAGCGCAAGTCAATTGATGCGCCACGGCCGGCTGTATGGGCTCTCACACTCAAAACCCGGACACAAAAAACCCCGCACTCTGGCGGGGTTCGCAAACAGCAGGTGACTTACCAGGTACCCGTGCCACAAGGATTTTCTTTTGAAGCATAAGGCTTGGTCAATTTGCTGAAACCCAACTTTCAATCGACTTAAGGCTTGGGATGCTCGCTCGATACTGAATTATTGGCATTCACATCGGCCATTTCTTCATCGACAGGCGCCTCGTCGCCCCCTGGCAGCGGAACCTCAGGTTCATTCTCCTTTGGATCATGGCCTGTTTCGTTATCAGTCCCGCCCGTGACGCCCTGTTGGGATTTGTTTCCTGGGGCATTTTCATCAATGTCCATGCTGGCTCTCCGTTCTGATGCACGGGATGTCGGTGCATGAACATCAGAGAGAAGCCAGGCCTTGCTAGTGCCGGGCACTGGACGAACGGCAGTGTGAACTCGGATACAACAGCAGACCGCCGGCATAACAAGCCCGAAAAGTCATAACCCGACCTTTTCACCTGCGTCTCACGCTATAGAGGCAGAGGTCGACCTTGCACAACGCGTTTCATGACAAGCGTTGAGGTTAACCGTTGAACGGTGGGCCCTGACTCCCATTTCGGAGGCTATGCGCAGCGTTTCCGGTTGATCGAGATAGCCACCCTGGAGGCGCCCCTGAATCGGTCTTTCAGCACCACATCCTTGAAAAATTTTTCTGCGTGCAACTGATCGAAGTCAAACCCGGTCAACGCACAGCGGATACCATAAAACCTGACCTTAACGCTAAGGATTGAGGGCTCTCCATGGACCTCGTACTTAAGCTATTCAATGGCGGAGCCGGCAGTCTGGCTTCCTACTTGGCAGCCCACGTCCTTCTTTGCCTGTTGCCGGCGTTTTTTATCGCCGGGGCCATGACAGCACTTATTCCTAAAGCCAGCATCACTCACTGGCTAGGTCGACATGCACCTGTTTACGTTTCCTACCCTGCGGCGGCACTAGCCGGGTCACTGATTGCCGTCTGCTCATGCACAATTGTTCCTTTGTTCGCGGGCGTTTACCGCAAAGGAGCAGGTATCGGCCCGGCGATCACCTTCCTGTTTTTTGCTCCCGCAGGAAACATCATGGCCTTGGCCTATACCGGCAATATTCTGGGAGCGGAGTTTGCAATCGCCCGTCTGATCCTCTGCCTGATCTTCGGCATCGGTATTGGCTTGCTGATGGCTACCCTATTCTGGAAAGACGACCTGACCCACGACGCACAGGCGGATGCCCTGTTCGCAGAGAAGGCCAGCGTTTCCGGGCCTGCACTGGGCGTACTGCTATCTTTGGTGGCCTTGCTGATTGCGGGCACCTTGAAACTGTGGCCCCTGACCGCAGATCTGATCAGTTTCAAAGTCCCGCTTTTCTGGCCCCAGGCGTGGCAGGAAACCTTGTTTGACTGGGTTCCATACGACGCCAGTAAAGGAGAAGAAGGCGTGAGCTTCCAAGGGTCTGTTCTCATCGCCCTACTCCTGATGATTGCCGCCACGGCCAAACGTGGTCTGGATAACATCACTGAAGGTGCCAACAACTGGACATGGGTTGCGCTGGGGCTGACCGCTAGTACCTTGCTGATCGCGTCAATGCGACTGACGCCAGAACCTGGCACATTAGCCTTTACCTTCACGGGTCGTGTATTCGGTGTCGCATTGACCATGCTGTCTGTTGGGTACTTTGCCCGAAAACTGCCAGCCGAAGACTGGCAAGGCTGGCTATGGGAAGCCTGGCGATTCGTCAAGCAGATATTTGTTGTGCTGGTGGTGGGTGTATTCATTGTCGGCATGGTTCGCCAGGTGATTCAACCCGAGTGGATTGAAAGCCTTGCAGGCAGCAACACAGTGATCGCCAATGCCATAGCGGTAGGGTTCGGCGTGTTCATGTACTTCCCAACCCTGGTAGAAGTGCCCGTCGCCCGCATGTTCCTTGATCTCGGCATGCATCCTGGTCCGCTCTTGGCCTACTTGATGGCGGATCCTGAACTTAGCTTGCAGAGCATGCTCATGGTGGCGGCGGTGATTGGTCGCAAGAAGACCGCAGCCTATGTTGGGTTAGTCGCTTCGTTCAGCATCGTGGCAGGCCTGCTATTTGGTGCCTGGGTCGACGGCACCGGCTGGCTTACCCTTGGTGCAGGAATGGCGGCCTCACTGGCCATAACCGCTGCAATTTACCAGTTGATACGTTATCAGCGTAAACAAACAGCAAGCTGACTTACACACTAAGGAGCTTCCAATGCTGAACATCAAAATCCTCGGTTCAGGGTGCGCCAACTGCAAGAAGCTTGAGGCTGTAGCCCGTCAAGCCACGCAGAATCTAAATATCCAGGCCGAATTCGAAAAGATCACCGACATGGGCAAGATGATGACTTATGACATCCTCGCCACGCCGGCTCTGGTGATCAACGAGAAGGTTGTAAGCAGCGGGAAGATTCCGACTGTTGCGGATATCCAGGGCTGGATTTCGACTGCGCAATGATGCGCTGAAGGAGGATATCCCTCATCCCCCTGGTTATTGCGCCACTCACCTGTAAATCATCTCCCTTCAATCGTCTTGTCCATACCGGACGGACGCTTGGAGGGTGTCTCGCCTTTATCACAAGCGCTCAATGCGAACGCTGCAATCACCACGAAAGACAGTGCGGGGATGTGGATAAATTGCCCATGGCGTACCTCCGACAGCTGCTGATTCAGGCTCTACCCCCCCAAACGCACATAGCGCGAAGAGGCTCATCGGCCTGACAGTTTCATATCGCCTCGGCATGCCTTGGCAGCCCGATAGAAATCAGTGCTGCGAGCAGAACGAATGCGCTCGATATCCACAAGCACGCTTGCAGCCCATACACCTGATAAACCCACCCGGACAGTACTGTACCTATCAGCCTTCCCATCGCATTCGACATGTAATAAAACCCCACATCCAGCGACACGCCATCTTCCTTGGCATAGGACACGATCAAGTAGCTGTGCAGCGACGAATTCACCGCGAACAGCGCACCAAAGACCATCAATCCGCCGAGTAGCATCATCTGCTGCGACAAAGCCGTGTTAAGCCCGAGAGCAATTGCCGCAGGCAAGCCTGCCAGTGCAAGGGCCCACAGAAATGCCGCACGACCATCCGGTACGTGGCCGCGTTTCTTGCCAGTGATGTTGGGCGCAAACGACTGCACGATGCCGTAGCCGATCACCCACGCCGCAAGGAAGCCGCCAACTTTCCAGAAGTCCCAGCCGAACACGCTGCTCAGGTACACCGGCAAGGCCACCACAAACCAGACATCACGGGCTCCGAACAAGAACATCCGCGCCGCCGAGAGGATATTGATCGCCCGACTCTTGGACAGGATGTCGCGAAACTTGGGTTTGGCTTTCGCTTTGCCCAAGTCCTTCTTCAGCAGTATCAAGCTGCTGATCCAGATCAGCGCCAGAACACCCGCCATGGCCAGCAATGCACCTTTGAAGCCGATCAATGCCAGCAAGGCTCCGCCGAGAAAGAAGCCGACCCCCTTGAGTGCGTTCTTCGAGCCGGTGAGGATTGCCACCCACTGGTAGAGCCTGCCCTGCTGCCCGTCAGGAACCAGAAGCTTGATGGAGCTTTTGGCACTCATCTTGTTCAGGTCTTTGGCGATCCCCGACAGCGCCTGTGCGCCCATCACCCACGGGATGGTTAGCCAAGCGACAGGAACCGTCAGCATCAACAGCGCCACGACTTGGATGCCCAGCCCGATGTTCATGGTTCGGTTCAGTCCCAGCCGGGCGCCGAGGTAGCCACCCACCAGGTTGGTGATCACGCCAAAGATTTCGTAGAACAGAAACAACGCCGCGATTTGCAGTGGGCTGTAGCCCAACGCGTGAAAGTGCAACACCACCAACATGCGCAAGGCACCGTCGGTGAGGGTGAAGGCCCAATAGTTGCCCGTGACGAGCAAGTACTGCCGCACTTCCGGAGCGAGGGCTGACAACGCTTTCATGACCGCTCCTTAGTCCGCCAGACTGACCAGTCTGGCCAGTTCGACGGCGCGATTGGCATAGCCCCATTCGTTGTCGTACCAGGCATAGATCTTCACTTGAGTACCATTGATCACCATCGTCGACAGGGCATCGATGATCGATGAACGCGGGTCGGTGCGGTAGTCGATGGACACCAACGGACGCTCCTCAAAACCGAGGATGTCTTTCAGCTCGTTCTCGGAGGCGTCCTTGAGGAGTTGATTCACCTCCTCAACAGTGGTGGCACGCTCGACTTCAAAGACGCAGTCGGTCAGCGACGCGTTGGCCAGCGGCACACGAACGGCATGACCATTCAGGCGTCCGCGCAGTTCCGGGAAGATTTCGGCAATCGCGGTGGCCGAGCCGGTGCTGGTTGGAATCAGGCTCATACCCGAAGCACGCGCACGACGCAGATCCTTGTGCGGTTGATCGAGGATGCTTTGGGTGTTGGTCAGGTCGTGGATGGTGGTGATCGAACCGTGGCGAATGCCCAGTTTCTCGTGGATGACTTTCACCACGGGCGCTAGACAGTTAGTGGTGCACGAAGCGGCGGTAACGATGCGATGTTCAGCCGGTTTGAACAACTGATGGTTGACGCCCATGACGACGTTCAACGCCCCTTTTTCCTTCACGGGAGCGCTGACCACCACGCGCTTGACGCCCTGATCCAGGTAGGCTTGCAACACCGCCACGGTTTTCATCTTGCCGCTGGCCTCGATCACCAGATCGCAACCCGACCAGTCGGTGTCGGCAATCGCTTTGTTAGCTGTCACCTTGATGCGCTTGCCGCCAATCACCACCTGATCGCCTTCCGCGCTGGCTTCGTGGTGCCAACGACCATGCACCGAGTCGAAGTTCAGCAAGTGTGCATGCGTCGCCGCGTCACCCGCTGGATCGTTGATCTGCACGAATTCGAATTCTGGCCAGCCCCAGGCTGCTCGCAGCGCGAGGCGACCGATCCGACCGAAACCATTGATGCCAACTTTGATAGTCATGTTGTTGTGCTCTGTATCTGTTGTCAGTGGGAGTTCGACTGAGTGTCGAACTGGCCGATGTATTCGATATGGGCAGGATGTTGAATGGCGCGTGGACGCAACGACTGAACATCGCGGATGGCATCGCTGAATGGCACATCGCTCTCGATCAACAGTTGAGCGGCGACCAAACCGGTACGACCCGATCCGCCCTTGCAATGGATGGCGATGGTGTCCCCTTCGGTCAGCCGCTGCGGGGTGAAGATCAATTGGCCATTGAACTGTGCCAAGGGAAGTACCGAATAAGGGTGGTGTTGCACGGTGAAAAATCCTCAGATGGAGCGCTGATTGACACGTTTCATGAGTTCTTCCGCCGACTCTTTGCGCTCGGAATAACGATCAACCAGATAGTCCTGACGGTCGCGAAGCAGCAGCGTGAATTTCACCAACTCTTCCATCACATCCACGATGCGGTCGTAGAACGGAGAAGGTTTCATCCGGCCGTTATCGTCGAACTCCATATAGGCCTTTGGCACGGAGGATTGGTTGGGGATGGTGAACATGCGCATCCAACGTCCCAGCACTCGCAGCTGATTGACCACGTTGAACGACTGCGAGCCACCACACACCTGCATGACGGCGAGGGTTTTGCCCTGGGTCGGGCGTACCGCACCCATTGCGAGTGGCACCCAGTCGATCTGCGCCTTGAAGACCGCGCTCATGGAACCGTGACGCTCCGGGGAACACCAGACCTGCCCTTCCGACCACAACATCAGCTCGCGTAACTCCTTCACGCGCGGATGGTTGTCGGGGGCGTCATCTGGCAGCGGCAAACCGGACGGATTGAAAATCCGCGCCTCGGCGCCGAAGTGCTCCAGCAGTCGAGCGGCCTCCTCGACCATCAGGCGACTGAAGGAGCGCTCACGGGTCGATCCGTACAGCAGCAAAATGCGCGGCTTGTGGATGGAGGTCTTCTCGATGCCCAGCTTGTCAGCCGATGGAAGATCAACCAGGTCGGTATCGAGTTGGGGGATGTCGTCTTCAAACATAGTCTTTGTCCTGCGCAACAGCGCTCTTGGAGTCATCGAACCAACGGCCCTTCAACCAGATATCGGCCCAGGAAGGAAAGGCGATTTTTACTCATGGTCATTGTTCCTGTGGTTACAGCATGCCAATCAGGGCCAGTTCTGCCTTGAGCTGTTCGGCACTCAGTCGGGCAAGCGGTAAAGCCAAGAAAGCTTCAATACGGGTTTTGATCTGCTCCAAGGTGGCTTCAAAAGCCGCATCGATCTCTTCTTGCGTCCCGTGGTATTCCGAAGGGTCAGCCAGCCCCCAGTGGGCTTTGGTGGCGGGTCCAAAAAATACCGGGCAAGCTTCACCAGCTGCCTTGTCGCACACCGTGATGACGAAATCAGGTGCCAAATTCACATGGACATCGCTGGACTTACTGAACAGCCCGAGCGTCGACATACCAGCGTTTTCCAAAGTTTTGAGACTCAGCGGATGCACGTCGCCTTTGGGTTGACTGCCCGCGCTGTAGGCTTTCATGCCTTGCGGTGCCAAGTGATTGAAGACCGCTTCACAAAGGATGCTGCGGCAGCTATTGGCCGTGCAGAGGAACAGGATTTTCATCGAGCGATCTCGTAGTCGAAGGCGGAATCAGGCGATTTTGCTTTCACAGCACACGGCTGCCCGCTCAGGACGGTCACCCATTTCATCAAGGCGTTTGGAATCAGGGCTCAACCAGTGCTTGTTGCTTTCCAGCACGGTGGTCAGCACTTGATGAACCCAATCAGGGAGATTCGGGTGCAGTCGGTAATACACCCATTGGCCTTGCCGACGGTCCGACAACAGGCCGCAAGTACGCAGTTGCGCCAGGTGCCTGGAGATTTTTGGCTGACTCTCGTTCAACGCGCAGGTCAGCTCGCAAACACAAAGCTCTCCTTCACGGGTGATGAGCATCATCGTGCGGACCCGAGTGTCGTCAGCAAGGCATTTGAAAACAGTGGTCGGTGTCAGATGGTCAGCCATATCGTTTTCTCAGTGCTTGTTTTTGACCAAGACGAACATCTTGATGCGCTCATGAATTTCGTGAAGGGTGTGACGGAAGGCATCGGGTTTGGTGCTGGTGACTGGGTCTTCAAAACTCCAGGCCAATGCCTCACCCGCTCCAGGTAAAGACCGGCATTGCGCAGCGGATTTATCACACAAGGTGATGACGTAATCGAAACGCTCACCATGGAACTCGTCTATCGACTTGCTACGTAATCCTTCGGTGCTCACACCGATGTGTGAAAGCACCTCGAAGGTGCGCGGATCTACCTGAGTTGGAGTTGTGCCGGCGCTGAACGCCTCGAAATGCTCCGAATCGGTATGCCTCAGCAACGCCTGGGCCAACTGGGAGCGTGCAGCGTTGGCAGTACAGACAAACAGAACACGGGCTTTGCTGGTCATTGTGAAGCCTCAGCTCATATGCGGTTTGACGAATATATGTTTTTCCGTATGTAAGGTAAAGAGCCAACGAACATTAATCCATCAAAACGATTGGACGCCGCCGAGCACCTTCAATGAAAGCTTTGTATCAAGGCGCTAGCCAGCCTTCCGTGCCTCTTAAAATATCTGCGACGATGTATATATGGTTTCTGTAATAAACCTGTCACTCACGCAGAAATAGGTCGCCCTTGGTTCAAGGACTACCTGGATGTGCAAAAGAAAAAAAAAGGTCGCCCCTATACCGCCCCGGTCATCGAGGGCGGGTCAGGTTGCTGCGCACTGGGCTTTGCAACAACCCGGCGAGGTACGCTTTGAGTTGCGGGATCAAGTGCGATACGCAACTCGGCGAGCAGGCTCCTGTCAGGTCGGAATCCAGTCGCCACAATGATTGGGTCCACAGGTGGAAGTATCTGGCCTCCCGCCTTCACAACCAACCCTTGGCCATTGCCTACAACCTGATCGATAGCGATGTTTTTAAACAGCTCGATCACGCCGCCATTCAGCAATTGGCGAGTCTTCAGACCGAGCTTTCCGCGCTCTTCCAATTGATCATTCGCACCACCACCCAGAATGCGCTCAAGAGAACTACCCCGAATCGCCCAGACGACATTTCTTCAATGGGTTTTGCGCATGTTTTTAATGACAACCATGCAACCCGACTGGGAGGCGATCGAACGTGCCTACCAGGCGGGGTTGCTTCCATCCGAACCATCGCTGAGCGCCAAGGCACCTGGATGATGAGAGTTTCAAAGTTACTTCCGGGAAGAAAGGCAAACTTGATGGGTTTTTTTGTGTTCTGCAATCTGGGTCTGTAGCTCTTGTCTTCGGTCCAAACTGTAGTCGTGTGCTCCGGCCCAGCTTGCGTCAGTTTCTAGGCGAAGGACTTCAAACCAGATCGATTCACACTCGTCGTTTTGTACAGATGCAAGCCTGGATCGAGCAGTCGATAATTCTGTGTCATTTTGGCGGTATGCCAAATCCCACGCTTTCAAATCGCCAATAAGCTTTTCTTTGTCTTGCTTGAGCTGAACGATTTGAATCGTTAAATAACTGTTCTCGGCCTCAATGCGACCCATCTCTCTGGATTGTTGCGACGAGTATTGAAGGTATGCGAATGCACCACTTCCGCATCCAATCACAATGGCAACGCCGGTACTTATGATCCATTTTGTAGTGTTGTTCACATTTTATCCTGTGACATAAACGAGAAACCCTATACCGCGATGATCTGCCCCTGCAAGTCAGGGCGGGCAGATTGTTCATCCTGATTTTTAGGCTGGCTGCCGAGAGTGTATAAGAACAAAAACGTGAGCAGACCACAGCCTCCCGCGTCACTGCTTGAGTTATCTGAGCTCTCCAGCTTCGGCATTCGCTCGGCCCCAGCTCCAGAAGTGTGGGATTGGCTCCAAGGCGAAGACGAGCCACGCGTCCTGGATCTTCTGCTCACCCAGGTCCACACGCGAAACTCTACGCTTTGGACGGAAGACCCCAAGCAGCAGATTGCTTACCTGGTGACCAAAAAATGGGCGCGACTCTTAGCAGGCTTCAAACACCGCTGCCGCTGCGGGTGTGTCGTTCGGCCTGAAATCCCCGTCGCCGGAAATCGACGGAGTATTCGCAGACCTTTTGCTCGTCGCGAAGCGGCAGGACATCGAAGCCTATGCGGCAGCCTGGGCAGGTCTCAAGCCCAAGCAGCGTGCGGCTATCGGCCTCGAATGCCACGAAGCGCTCAAGAGTATGGCGGCAACAGTTGATGGCGACTTCACCGAGATGACTGGCACCAGCGATGGCCTGTCTCAGGCCGAGGAAGCGGCGTAGTGAGAGCGGAACTTCAAGGCACTGAGAAGTGGAATGCAGACCGATCTGGCCGAGTAACCGCCAGCCGGTTTAAAGACGTGGTGGCCTGGGGTAAGCCCGACAAAAATGGCAAGCGCGAACCTATGGGCGCGCGCACCTCGTACATGCGTGAACTGTGTTTCGAACGGCTGGCAAAGAAGTCGAAGCACAACGTCAGCAGCGCTTCCATGAAGTGGGGTCACACCGAAGAACAGAAGGCTCAGGACGCCTACGAGATGCTAACCGGCAACATCGTCATGCCGTCAGAATTCATCGTCCACCCGAAGTACGACTGGCTCGGCTGTTCGCCAGACGGCCTGATCAATGATGACGGGGGCACCGAATCGAAGTGCCCCTTCAACGAAGCGATACACGTCAGGACTTGGCTCGAAGGCATGCCCGAGGAACATATGCCGCAGGTCCAAGGCTGCATGTTCGTCACGGGCCGGAAATGGTGGGACTTTCTGTCTTTCGATTCTCGCCAAGATGAAGAGTGTCAGCCCTACATCGAGACGATCCACCGCGACGAAGACTACATCGCCAACCTGCACAAAGAGCTGGTCCAGTTCAACTTGGAGCTGAATCGCATGGTTGATGAGGTCGCGGACAAAGCCAGGGCGCAAGCCCATCGTTTAGGAGCCTGATCATGATCAGCAACCTGAAATACGACATCGAGTTCCGGCGTGAGAAGGCGCTGGAGCTTTCCAGCCAGGTAGAACAACACCTGGCCGCGGGCGGGCGCTTTTCCAGATCCGAGCCCGCCAATATCAATCCGGAGCCGGTTGAGCGCTCCAAAAATATCGACCCCGGAACCATCCTCAAGCGCTGTCGGCCCGCCATCAGTGCTGCTGAGCGCAAGGCACTGCGGAAACTCGCGGAGGCATTATGAGCAAGCGCAAACCGCACAACCTCAAGGCCCGCATCGACCGATCCTGTCGTTCGCTGTTGGTCGCCAACCACGTCGCAGTGGTGAACATCGATCCCAGCGGCCACCAGGGCATGATCAATTACAAGTCGCTCAAGAACATCGCGCCCGGGAAGATTGGCCAGGCCATGTGTGGCATTGCCCACCGCTGGACGATCTACCTGAGCGCTCTTTGTATTGATGTCCGCGGCGACCGCTACAGCAAGTCGATAGAGGTGGCGCCGGACGGCGTCTATCTCTCCGACCACCTGGAGGACGTGATCGAGCATTGCTACAGGCAACTGCGCGACTCGGCCAATCAAAGCCAGATGGTGGCTTCTGGATGGATTGCAATTCCGGAGTCCTTGTCGCTCGACGAAGCTCATGCAGCACGGATTTTTGAAGCGGTTGGAGCCTGGAATCAGGTCAAGGTCGCAGCGTGAGACGGTTCCGCGTTCAGCAACGAAAACGACAAACCTGGCTGGCGATGCCGGCCAGTGGGATAGAGGACATAGGCCATGGCCAAGAGTGGGCGAGAACGATCGGCGAAGGCCGCCGAGAAGCGGATCGAGTACGACGAGAAGGAACTGCGACATCGGGTCAGGCTCGGTACCCGGCAGAAGCTTGACGAACTGATGGCCTGGAACGGCATCGAGGAAATCAACGAGGCGGTGCAGAACCTGATTCTGAACGCGCATGCGCTCGGGCCGACCCTGTCATTCCAAGCAATGGAAAGCCCGCGCCACAAAGTGCAGATAAGCGAAAACGTGGCGCGGATGTTCAGCAATGAGAGTCTGGCCGAGCTTAAACGCGATCCGGGGGACGGGTTAATAAATCCAAATTATTCCTTTCAAGATCTATAAGGTATATCCGATTTAATAATAGAGACATTGTGCATGTCATTCGATTGAAGCAAGGATACTAAAGAGGCCTCAGCGAGTGCTTGGTTTGCGATAGGACCAATGTGTATAGATACGATACTTTCCTGGCTCTTCGCATTTAAGGGTGTAGAAAAAATCTGACCGGCTGGAAAAGGAGTCGAGGATCTTAGAAAATGTAAGCTCTCACACCAACAAAAACTAAGCCCCCGACGTGAACAATCTTACCTTTTCTAGCCCTGATCTTTCCAGCTTTTGCCAACTGAATAACCTCGGCCTGACTGCCACTGGACAACATCTTTGTGCAGAGCGCGCCGTCATCGAATGTCGTTTAACCAAAGCACCCGAGCCATGCCCCAAGTGCGGGGCTGCTGGTGTTTCACGCGGTACTGTCGATAGGCATCTTGCTCACACACCTTACGGACAACGACCAACCAGATTGCTGCTGCGTATCCGTCGCTGGCGTTGTGCTTGCGGCTGTTTCTGGCATGAAGATACAAACAGTGCAGCACCTCCACGTTCAAAGCTTTCATATGGGGCGATACGCTGGGCATTAGCTGCCATCGTGCTGGATCATCTGTCGGTATCTCGTGTTGCGAGCCAGCTTGATGTTGCATGGCACACCGCTAATAATGCCATTATCAACGAAGGACGGCGCCTGCTTTTTAATGACTCGACACGTTTTGACGGTGTGACCGTGCTGGGCGTGGATGAGCATGTTTGGCGACATACACGCTGTGGTGACAAGTACGTCACCATCGTGGTTGACCTTACGCCCGTGCGTAACAAAAACGGGCCGGCCCGCTTGCTCGATGTGCTGGAAGGCCGCTCCAAACAAGCCTTTAAGCAATGGCTACAGAGTCGCCCCAAATCGTGGCGTGACCAGATCGAAAGCATTGCCATGGACGGTTTTACGGGGTTTAAATCTGCAGCGCAAGAAGCCCTGCCTCAAGCCCAAACCGTGCTGGATCCTTTCCATGTCGTGCGCTGGGCAAGCAACATGCTGGATGAATGCCGCCGGCGTGTGCAACACGACATCCTGGGCCGCAGAGGGCGTAAAAATGACCCGCTCTACAAAAGCCGTCGAACGCTACTGACTCGGATCAGCTACCTGTCTGACGCCAACAAAAAGCAACTGTTCCAGCTGTTTGCAGATGAGCACCACCTCGAAGTGGATTGCACCTGGAGCATGTACCAACGGGTGGTCAGCGCCTACAACGAGCCGGATCGAAAACGTGGTAAAAAACTCATGGAAGAGGTCATAAATATCATTACAGCCAGCGACTTGCCCAAAGCGCTCATCGAGGTGAAAGGCTTGGGGGAAACGCTGAAAAAATACGCTGAGAGCATCCTTGCCTACTTCGACCGGCCAGGAACCAGCAACGGTCCAACAGAAGCTATCAACGGGCGACTTGAGCACTTACGAGGTACCGCCTTGGGCTTTAGAAATTTAACCAATTACATAGCCAGGTGCTTGCTGAAGTCAGGAGGGTTTAGAAATCAGCTACACCCTTAAATGCGAAGAGCCACTTTCCTTAGGAACCGTCAATTCCATATATGGCACGAGGTGGTCACCACGCGCTCGATATAAAATCTCATCTGCATGATATCCCGCCTCCACCATTCGAACTTCACTCTCAGCCTGAAAGTATTTATTCTTGAACATACCGGCAGTTTTCATGAAATCTAAAAACTCTTCAAAGTGCACATCAAGAATGTCATCAGGGTCTTCATCAAGACCTATACTCAAACTATCTGAGTGCTTTTCCAGAATAGACTGGGCTTTACCATTTTTCTCATCGTCATTATAAATGCACTCATAAAGATTATATTTGCATTCGAGCTGGGACCTTGAGAACTCTATTGCGAAGCTACCGTACGCCCTCCACTGACTAAGTAAATTAGCAGCCCGACTAAAGGAGCATGTATAAATATTGTGATCAAACTTATTTTCAGCATTAGCGTTAAACGCCCCCTTAATAATCCAAGCGCCCCGTGGCACTTCGACTTCCTTAGATACCAAATCGGCAATAAAGAGATCAAGTTGCGTTGACAATATTCTGTATCCCTCGATCAATTCCTGAGAGTCATTCAGAAATCCTGTATTCGAAAGCCTTAATTTTTTGTTTTTTACAATTGAGGCAATCGCTGCAATATCTGTGTAGTGGTATAACGAATCAGAAGTCACGCAGTTCTCCGAAATGGTCAAAATCAAACCAAGTGCCGTTAGGTAAGTAAACAGCAATACCCCATCCACCCCCAAATTGCCACTATCCGGTCACGGGACGGCGCCTGACTGGATAGCTCAGCGCCGACAGACATGGCTGGATCTACCGGCCCACGGAATTGAAGAGGCAGGCCATGGCCGAGGAACAGCAGGAGCCGACGGCGGAAGCCAAAAAGCAGCGCAAGAAGCGCGAGAAGGCAGCAGCGAAGGACGCTGCATTGGGCGTCGAGAAGTTTACGGTTGAAGTCGCCGGGGTGTTTAAGCCTGACGTGAAGAAGGTCATGAAAGCTCACGGCATCAACAGCCAGCAGGAGGTTCACCAGTTGTTGCTGATGAACCTGATCACGGCCGACTTCGAGACCCAGGCTAAGATGCTCCGTTGTGTCACGACACCTATTGTTGTCAGTGAAAAGGTGTCGCGACAGTTGCGAGCTGCCGGACTGCAGCATTTGGCTAAGCATCCAGGCGAGCCAGATGACGAAATTTTCGAACCTTCGTAATAAGCTCACCCCAACAGAGCACCTAGCCTTTAGCCTCCGAGAGCCTTTTACCTTCTTCAATATTCGCGCGCGCACGCTCAATCTCGGCGACAGCGCCTTGCGCATGAGCTTCGCCATTTAACGCTTCCCGCGGGTAGAGGGAAATTAGCTGCTTGGCTCGCTCAGTTAGGTCGGTTAGTGCAACGCCCTGCTGATCTACCGCTGAAAGAACCCCGATTAAAGCGATTTCAAGTGCTCGTTCACGTTCTGTAGACATCGATATCCCCTTGATCCGGCTCCATGCCGGGCCGAACACAAATACCGCACTCATCCTAATCAAGCCACCGATAACTTTTTCTCGATTCTTTTTTCAAGCCTGGCTGAAAGGTCGTTGGCCCGCGCAATCGCGAGTTCGTATGTGTCGCAGCCATTTTCTTCGAACCACGACCAATGAGTTGTGACGGCCTTTCTTACTCGTCTCGCCATGTTGGCTGAAGCAGGGATTTTTCGTGATAAGAGCAAGTAGTTTCTCACGGTCAGAGAACAACGATCAGCAAAGCGAAAAAGGTCCTTTGAGTCTGAACTAAGGTTGATTCTCCAAACTGACTGGCATCGCAAAAGAAGATCCTTTACCTCCAGCTGGGCCTCACTAAGTTCATCCAGTGATTTTTGGAAATCAGCGTCAATCGGCTCAGAAAGCTCGATCGGCGGCTGCTCTGAACCTTGCGCCTGAGCAGCTGCGAACTCCGCAATTGCCCACATTCCGACAATGGAATCTTTATAACGATGAAGAGATATTACGAGGTTGCGGGCCAACTCTAAATCCGCCACCGCATTAACCTGATGCTTCCATGAATTGATACTGGCCGCGGCAACGCAAACAGCCACAATAGTCGCAAGAGCGCCAAGTATTTCAAATAAATCATGGATGTTATCAACAACAAAAAAATCCGTTTTTATTGGAATCTGAGCCCAAACAGCTCCGCATCCGAATAGCAGAAAGCACCCAAGCCAAACCACCCAGTCACGCGTCATAACCCACTCCCCTGTAGATCCCGGAACTATACCGGTGAGGATCCCCTATGTCCGCACAACAGAAGAAACACCAGTTCATCCATGGCCAGCCAAGCATGGGCCTGCCGTTCGAAAAAGAACTGGTGGTGGACCTGTTCGCCGGCGGCGGCGGCGCCAGCACCGGCATCGCCGGGGCGTATCGGGAGCCGGACGTGGCGGTAAACCACAACCCCATCGCCCTGGCTGTGCACCGCGCCAACCACCTGAAGACGGCACACTATGTTGCCGATGTGTACGAGGTTGATCCGCGGGAAGCAACCGGCGGCCAGCCAGTGGCGATCATCTGGGCATCACCTGATTGCCGCCATCACAGCAAGGCGAAAGGCGGAGCGCCGCGTGACCGAGGCGTTCGCGGGCTGGCATGGGTGGTGATTCGTTGGCTGTTCATCACCAAGTCGCGACTTCTGTTCTTGGAGAACGTCGAAGAGTTCTGCGACTGGGGGCCGATCGACGACGAAGGTCAGCCAATCAAGGCAGAGCGCGGGCGCACCTTCAGGGCGTTTATCTCAGCGATCAGCACGGGCCTTGCTGACGATCACCCGGACATGCCGGAGATCATGCAGGCCATTGGCGAATTCGTGCCGATGGAGGCGCTGGTTCGAGGCCTTGGCTACAACGTCGAGTGGCGCGAGCGCATTGCGGCCAACGCCGGCACCCCGACCATCAGGAAGTGCCTGTACCTGGTAGCACGCAGCGATGGCCAGCCAATCGTCTGGCCCGCGCCTAAACGCCACAAGACGCCGACCGCCAAACAACAACCTTGGCGCACCGCCGCGGAGTGCATCGACTGGAACAACTTGGGCCGCACCATCTTTCGCGCCAAGCCGATGGCTGTGAACACCATGCGCCGCGTGGCCAAGGGCTGCTGGAGACATGTGCTGACCAGCGCGAAGCCGTTCATCGTGCCAATGCGCGGAACTTCGGAATCACACACCAGCACCCACGGCACGGACCAAGCACTCTCCACCATCAGCGCCGGCGGTACTCATCACGCACTGGTGCAGCCGGTAGCAGCGCCATTCCTCACCGAGTGCGCCAACGGCTCAGCGCAGCGTAACTTCAGCGCGGTCGAACCGTTGCGCACGCAAGTTGCCCAGGTCAAGGGCGGGCACTTCGCGTTGGCCGCGGCGAACATGGTGACGCTGCGAAAAGGATCGGTCGGAGCTGAGGTAACAGAGCCGCTCAACGTGGTGGCTACCAGCACCGGGCACCATGCGGTATCTGCAGCGTTCTTCGAACAGGCGAATGGCGGCTACTACAGAGGCGATGGCCGTTCGGCCTACGACCCCATATCCACCATCTGCCAATCCGGTGCCAATCAGCGACTGGTCAACGCCTACTTGGTGAAGTACTACGGCAACGAAAAGGACGGAATCTCGCTCACCGAGCCAATGCACACGCTGCCAACGAAAGACCGAGTAGCACTGGTTGAGGTGGTGCAGGTACCGGACACGCTCACCCCGGAGCAGATGGAAGGCGCCCGCCGTTGTGCTGCATTCATGCACTCGTATCTGCCGGAGCATTTCAAAGACCCGGCGCAGATGGTCATGGTCGGTGGCTATGTGCTGGTCGACATCACCCTGCGCATGCTGCAACCGCCTGAGTTGAAGGCTGCGCAGGGCTTCGACAAGGACTACATCATCGATCGCGGGTTGTTCGTTGACCCGGTCACCGGTGCCGAAGAGTGGCGCGACATCAACAAGACGGACCAGGTCCGGCTGATCGGCAACAGCGTCTGCCCTGACGAAGCCGAAGCACTGGTCGCGGCCAATGCTGCTGACATCATCAAGCTTTACCAACACCTAGCAGCTTAAGTAAATCAATACTGAAAGATTAATTTAGGAAAGGAAGCTTTCTCACATAATAGTTATACCCATAACCCTCTTCATCATAACTTGCAGCACTAAATTTTTGCGAGTTAGACGCGCCGCTTCTTGTCTTGTACTCAACGACAACTTCAAAGTCCTCCCACTCATGAAGACCGTCAAATCGTACAGAACAAGAGGCTCCGGTTATGAGTGGGTCAGCGATTCTTTCACCATTATCGGTCGCAAATAACTTTATGATTACTGACTCACAATATTCGCCGGTATTATTTATATTCAGGCTGACATAGAACTCCCCTTCGCTCCATCCACTGTCACTAACGTCTAGATGCAAAATAGGCTCTAGTGTCCTTTCGTAATTCAGCAGATTGGCTTTTTGTGCCGCAACCATTTCGCACTGCTGAACAACGGAATTATTTAGCTCTTGAGCTTGTAACCTGAGAGCATCAGTTCCTTGGCGAAGCTCTATACCTTGCTGAAAAAAACCCAAAACAAGCCAGAGGATTGCTAGAGGGCCAAAAGCGCCAGCTAGAAAATCTCCGACCTCGTTCAGCCCCATAGATCGAAGCGTTTGAATTCGGTCACCAATTAACCACCAAGCAAAAACCGCGTAGAGAACAGTAAGAACAATCCCAATTATCGCAAGCACCCTGCCCATAAAAACCACCTTCCTTATGACCTGCTTCCGACTCTACTGTGCCGAAGCATTGAGGTATCCCCATGTCCCGAGAAAACCATTCGGCCGAGCCCGGCTTTGACCTGAACACGCCAGATGGCGGACGGAGTTACATCGCCAACCTGTTCAAGACTGTACTCAAGCGTCACGACTACCGCCAGTACATCGCTGAGCGGTTGGCCGGCGACTTCGCATGCACGCTGGCCCAGCACTTCGAACGCATCACCGCCGAGCGTGACGCCCTGCAGCTGCGCCTGCACGCAGCGGATCAGCTGATCGACGATTTCTCAAAGGCTTGCGAGTGGAGCCAAGACGACGATAGCGGTATCTGGAACAGCGCCTGTGGCACCACCTGGTCATTCCACGATGACGGTCCGGTAGAGAACGGCATGAATTTCTGCCACTGCTGCGGGATGAGGTTGGTTGTCGACGAAGCTGAAGCCGCGGCCGAGCCGATTGATGACTGGCACATGAACCCGTGCAAACAAGGGCATCGCGATGTCGGTGCAGATGGCGGCGTTGCGCACTGCTACCAGTGCGGCGAGAAGATCGAAGCGGCCACTACTCAAGAAGCTTTCGAACGCTGGAACTCGACGCACCCAGCGGCAGAATCAGCCGAATCCTGACAGGAGTACATCTGTACTCCTCCCGCAAAAACCTTACTCCCTCCCCCTTCAAAGTCAGCCGCTATAGCGGCAAAGAACAGGTAATGCCCATGGAAAACCAAATCGCTGAGCCGGCGCCGAGCCTGGCAACCGGTCACGACCTAGACGCCGCGACGTGGGCCGACTTCGTAGAACGCCTTCGTCATGACTGCAACGGTGCCGGAGTTAAATGGCACCACACAGCGGCCGCGCTGTTCACCGTGCAGACCAAGCGCATCGACTACGGATTCGACATCGACTTCGCCGAAGGGCGGGTGGTTTGCCACTAAGATCGCTCATGGTTCAGCCCAAAGGAATATTGGGACGACCTGGATGATGATGAGCGCGGGGAATTGAACGACCAGCTCATGGCAGATCGGGAATGCCGCTTCCTCGAACTCGATGAAGATGATCAATGGGAAGCCCTCAGCGACTTGGAAGACCATACCGTCACCGGCTGGCACCAGCGCTGGGAGATCGTGAATAGCCATTTCACCAAGGATGCCGCCGAGGCGTTCATCCGACGCAAGAATCATGACTACGGCGAAATGCGCGTCTGCGTCGAATCCCAGTATTACGCCTGGGAGTTCGAGGCCATCAAGGCTGCGATCCTAGATGGCACTCTGACCCACATTCCAAAGCTGCCCGAATGAAGCGTTCCAATCTCAGCGGCTTACTCAGTACTCGACGCCTTGTTCTGTTTGCCAAACAGATATCCCATAGCTAACGTAATGATAGGAACAAATACGTTCCAAGCTTCTTTCAAAATATTCATGCAGTTTTCCCCTTGATGATAATATAAATCAACACCGAAAAGAAAAAACAGCACCCCTGAGGCTAACCTCACCACCCTAGTAATAACATACCAGACAACAGAGTCTTTCGCTTCGTCGCCTTTTCCTATTACAGCTGAAAATGGTGACATCAAAACTGATGACACCCAAGATCGCTTACTTGGACGCTCGTTCTTTTCTACAGTGTCCACTCTATTAGCCGGTCGCGATTTAACGTCTATTGAATCAACGTGATCGACTTTATCTTCGCTATTCATCGGCATCCCCTTCAACCCGATCATCGGTATCCGGCTGAGATGCAAATGTATAGGTCAACACCCTGCTATTGTTTTTCCTAGTAGCTATTATAAAAGAAACGAATAATGCCTCGCCATTAAACAAGCCAACTCTCATAAACTCGTTAGTTTTACCGCGACCGGAAGTAGAGTTTTCAAAAGTGTAGTTTTTTACACTGACCAGCAAAGTTTTATCCTTGCCTTTAATATATAAACCTGGACCACTTTCATCAACCACAAACTCAAATGTAAAGTTAAGCCCACCAAACTCTATAGCAATCTCTTTTATCCCTGCTGGTATAACAACCACTCCAGAGCAGACAACCGTGTAGTCACCAACTTTTACTTTATGCTCGATCATTTATGTCTTCCAACTTTCGATCTACTGCTTCTCAAATTCGGCAGTGCTTGGATGTTAAGAAAGACACCCAGCATAAACTATCCCAGATTGAAATTCTCGCCAAAATCACAACCACTTCCCACACCGCCTGAGCCGCTACAAGCGGCATGGAGACAGCTATGTCCAATCGAAGCGCGGCCCAGGTCGCGCCCATCATCCCGCGCTTCATTCGCGCCGGCGAGGCATACGGCTACCTCGGCATGTGCCGGGATGAATTCAACAAAACGGTCAGGCCGAACGTTCGGGAATTCCCGATCGGGAAACAGGGCATCGGCTTCGATCGGCTGGAGCTCGACCAGTGGGCAGACGCCTATGTCGAGTCCATGGCAATTGAAAAAGCGGTCAATCAGGACAACAATCAGCCCCGCAGTGGGCGCCAAGGAGTCAATAAATGGCGCGAAAAACAATCTCCGGCCTCTATGAGAGGAACGGGATTTGGCACATCGACAAAGTCGTCCGAGGTCAGCGACTTCAAGAAAGCACTGGATCAAGCGAAAGGGAAGAAGCCGAGCAGTACTTGATCCACCGTCTGGAAAAGCTCAGACAGGAGAAAGTCTACGGAGTACGCCAGGTGCGAACCTGGCGCGAGGCAGCTACCCGGTTCCTGGTGGAATTCAAGGATCAGGCATCCATCAGCTTGTCCGCATCGCACATTGAACAGCTGGACCCGTACATCGGTGATCTGCCGATCACTCATATAGATGACGGAACCTTGGCTGCATTTAAGCGAGACCGGCAGCAACCTACAACAACAAAGAGTGGGAAGGTAAAGCCAGGCGTGTCGAACCGGACCGTGAACATCGCATTACAGCGTGTCGTTCGGATCTTGAACCTGTGCCACAGGAAGTGGCGAGATGCGGAGAAGCGGCCGTGGCTGGATAGCGTGCCGATGATCTCGATGCTGGAAGAAAAGAAGTCGAGCAGAAAGCCCTACCCAATGTCGTGGGCAGAGCAGTCGACGCTATTCTCTGAGATCCCTGATCACCTATTGAGGATGTCGCTTTACAAGGTGAATACAGGCTCACGGGAGCAGGAAGTCTGCAAGCTGCAATGGGATTGGGAGATTCGGGTTCCGGAGCTGGATACGAGTGTGTTCTTGATTCCGGCTGACTTCGGCGGGAGGAATGAAAAGTCCGGCGTGAAGAACGGTGACGAGAGACTGGTGGTGCTGAACAAGGTGGCGATGTCGGTCATCGATGGACAGCGCGGTCTGCACCCGACCTACGTCTTCCCGTACGGGCAGACGGACGAGCGTGGACCAACCGCGATGCACCGGATGAATGACACAGCGTGGAAGAAGGCCAGGGTGAGAGCGGCGGCAAAGTGGGAAGCGGAACACAAATCACCGGCTCACCCCGGGTTCAGATCGATCAGAGTTCACGACCTCAAGCACACCTTTGGCAGAAGGCTTCGTGCGGCGGGCGTGACGCTGGAGGATCGGAAGGCGCTCTTGGGGCACAAGAATGGCAGTGTTACGAGCCACTATTCTACAGCAGAGCTTGAGCAGCTGATTACAGAGGCAAACAAAGTGTCAGCCACCGATTCGCGGGGACCGGCACTGACCATCCTGAGGAGGAAAACCGCATGAACCCCCGCAAAAGTCCCTACGCATGAAAAAGGCCAATGCGCGAACATTGGCCTAAGTCATTGAAAAATATGGTCGGGACGGAGTGATTCGAACACTCGACCCCTAGCACCCCATGCTAGTGCGCTACCGGACTGCGCTACGCCCCGACTAGGCGTGAAACTCGTTCCTCTTCTCGAAGAACGCTCAAGAATATATCGCAAGCTTTTGAAAACTGGAAGTATTCAAATGCAGGAAATTATTTCTTGAGGACAACCAACACATCTTCCAACTCAGCAATCATCTGCCGAATCATCTGTTTGTATTGGGTGGTGTCGTCTTTGGCTTCATCGCCGGACAAACGCAAGCGCGCGCCGCCGATGGTGAACCCTTGATCATAAAGAAGCGCGCGGATCTGCCGGATCATCAGCACGTCTTGTCGCTGATAATACCGGCGGTTTCCGCGGCGTTTGACGGGGTTGAGTTGAGGAAACTCCTGCTCCCAATAGCGCAGCACGTGCGGTTTTACCGCACACAGCTCGCTGACTTCACCAATGGTGAAGTAGCGTTTGCCTGGGATGACGGGTAGCTCGTCGTTATGACTTGGTTCCAGCATAAGCCTCAACTCGGGCCTTCAACTTCTGCCCTGGACGAAAGGTGACCACACGGCGAGCCGTGATCGGGATTTCTTCACCCGTTTTCGGATTGCGGCCAGGCCGCTGGCGTTTGTCCCGAAGGTCGAAATTGCCGAAACCGGACAATTTGACTTGTTCGTTGTCTTCAAGAGCGTGCCTGATTTCTTCAAAAAACAGTTCGACCAATTCCTTGGCCTCCCGTTTATTCAGGCCCAGCTCTTCATACAGACGTTCCGCCATCTCAGCTTTCGTCAGAGCCCCCATACGTCACTTCCTTAACGTGGCGTTCAACCTTTGTTCGAGCGAGGTGAGGATGTTTTGCGTCGTGGTATTCACCTCATCGTCATTAAGAGTGCGCGATGGATGCTGCCAGGTCAAGCCGACTGCAAGGCTTTTTCTATCAGGATCAATGCCTTTACCCTGATACACGTCAAATAGCCTGAGGTCTGTGAGCCATTCGCCTGCATTTTCACGGATTACATCCAGTACGGCACTGGCCGCAACGTCTGTGGACGCAATCAGTGCCAGGTCACGACGCACTTCAGGAAAGCGTGATAACTCCTGGAATTTTGGCATTTTTCCCAATGCCACTTCGGCCAGAACCAGCTCGAAGACGAAAACCGGACGGTCGAGACCGAGGGTTTTTGACAATTCAGGGTGGATAGCGCCGACGAACCCAACCAGGCGACCTTCTCGTTCGATGCGCGCGGTTTGACCCGGGTGCAACGCAGGGTGTTTGCCCGGCACGAAAGTGAACGAATCCAGTGCACCGGCAAAGCCCAGCACCGCTTCCACGTCGGCTTTGACGTCGAAGAAATCCACGACATCGCGACCCTGAGCCCAGCCTTCCGGCAGACGGCTACCGCAAACAACACCCGCAATCATCGGCTCTTGCTTCAGGCCTTCCAGCTGACCAACGAAGCGCAGGCCGCTTTCGAACAAGCGGACGCGATCCTGTTGACGGTTCAGGTTGTGCTGAAGCGCCTTGACCAGACCGGGCCACAAGGACGAGCGCATGGCCGCCATGTCATTCGAGATCGGGTTGGCCAGCAGCAGCGGCTCGACACCCGGATTAAACAACTCGAATTGTTTCGGATCGATGAAACTGTAGGTGATCGCTTCCTGATAACCACGCGCCACCAGCAGGCGACGCAGTTCAGGCAGATCGCTGCGCGCTTCGGCTTTGGCTTGCGGTGCCAGGCGAGCTTGCGGGTAGCGAACCGGCAGACGGTTGTAGCCGTACAGACGGGCCAGCTCTTCGATCAGATCGACTTCCAGGCTGATGTCGAAGCGGTGGCTTGGCACTTCAACGCGCCACTGCCCTGCTCCATCTGCAGCAATCTTCAGGCCCAGGCCGCTGAGCAGACGCTCGACTTCGGCCGACTCCATTTCCATGCCCAGCATCTGAGTGATGCGCTGCGCACGCAGGGTGACCGGAGCAATCTTCGGCAGGTGCTGTTCGCTGACGGTTTCGATGATCGGGCCAGCTTCGCCGCCAGTGATTTCCAACAGCAGGCCAGTGGCGCGCTCCATGGCTTCGCGGGCCAATTGCCAATCCACGCCACGCTCGTAGCGGTGCGAAGCATCAGTGTGCAGGCCGTAAGAACGAGCCTTGCCAGCGACGGCAATCTGATCGAAGAACGCACTTTCCAGGAATACATCACGCGTGGTCGCGGTGTTGACGCCACTGTGCTCGCCCCCCATGACGCCGGCGATGGCCAAGGCGCGGGTATGGTCGGCAATCACCAGCGTATCGCTACGCAGGCTGACTTCCTGGCCGTCGAGCAGTACCAGCTTCTCGCCTTCTTCGGCCATGCGCACGCGGATGCCGCCATTGATTTCAGCGAGATCGAACGCGTGCAGCGGCTGACCCAGCTCAAGCATCACGTAGTTGGTGATGTCCACGGCAGCGTCGATGCTGCGCACGTCGCCACGACGCAAGCGCTCGACCATCCACAGCGGCGTAGGCTTGGACAGATCGACGTTACGGATCACACGACCCAGGTAACGCGGGCAAGCGGCTGGCGCCAGTACTTCGATCGAGCGCACTTCGTCATGCACGGCGGGCACGACAGCCACCACCGGACGGGTGACTTCAGCGTCATACAGCGCGCCGACTTCACGGGCCAGACCGGCCAGGGACAGGCAATCGCCGCGGTTCGGGGTCAGGTCAACCTCGATGCTGGCATCGTCCAGGCTCAGGTACTCGCGAATATCCAGACCGACCGGCGCATCCGCCGGCAATTCCATCAGGCCATCGTTGCCTTCGCCGACTTGCAGCTCGGCTTGCGAGCACAGCATGCCGTTGGATTCAACGCCACGCAGCTTGGCTTTCTTGATTTTGAAGTCGCCTGGCAGTTCGGCACCGATCATGGCGAACGGGATCTTCAGGCCAGGGCGCACGTTTGGCGCTCCGCACACAACCTGGAAGGTTTCCGAGCCATTGCTGACCTGGCAAACGCGCAACTTGTCGGCGTCCGGGTGCTGCTCGGTGCTCAGCACCTCACCCACGACCACGCCACTGAATTCACCGGCGGCCAGCGTAACGCTATCGACCTCAAGACCGGCCATCGACAGACGGGCAACCAGCTCGTCGCGACTTACCTGCGGGCTTACCCAGCCACGCAGCCATTGTTCACTGAATTTCATCCTGCTCTCCTAAGAATTCGTTACGACTAGCGAAATTGCGCGAGGAACCGCAAGTCGTTGTCGAAGAACAGACGCAAGTCATTCACGCCGTAACGCAGCATGGCCAGACGCTCAACGCCCATGCCGAAGGCAAAGCCCGAAAACTCTTCCGGGTCGATTCCGGACATGCGCAGCACGTTCGGGTGAACCATCCCGCAGCCCATGACTTCCAGCCAGCCCGTCTGTTTGCAGACGCGGCAGCCTTTGCCGCTGCACATCACGCATTCCATGTCGACTTCAGCGGACGGCTCGGTGAACGGGAAGTACGAAGGACGGAAACGCACGGCCAGCTCTTTTTCGAAGAACACGCGCAGGAACTCTTCGATGGTCCCTTTGAGGTCGGCGAAGTTGATGTCGCGGTCGACCAGCAGGCCTTCGACCTGGTGGAACATCGGCGAGTGGGTGATATCGGAGTCGCTACGGTACACACGGCCTGGGCAGACGATGCGGATCGGTGGTTGTTTCGATTCCATGGTGCGGACCTGTACCGGCGAGGTATGGGTGCGCAGCAACATGTTGGCATTGAAATAGAAAGTGTCATGCATCGACCGGGCCGGGTGATGGCCTGGGATGTTGAGCGCTTCGAAGTTGTGGTAGTCGTCTTCGACCTCAGGACCTTCGGCGATGCCGTAGCCGATGTGGGTGAAGAACTGTTCGATACGTTCCAGAGTACGAGTAACCGGATGCAGACCACCCGAGGTCTGGCCGCGGCCAGGCAGGGTCACGTCAATGGACTCGGCAGACAGTTTGGCGGCCAGATCGGCCTCTTCAAACAGCGCCTTGCGGGCATTGAGAACCTCTGTGACACGCTCCTTGGCAACGTTGATTAGGGCGCCGACTTGCGGACGCTCTTCTGCCGGCAAATTCCCCAGGGTCTTCATCACCTGAGTCAATTCACCCTTCTTGCCAAGGTAGTGAACCCGGATTTGCTCCAGGGCATTGATATCTTCAGCGCTTTGCACAGCCTCTAGTGCTTGAGAGACGAGCGCGTCCAGGTTTTCCATGTACAGACTCCAGATACAAAATAGGGGAAGAGCTTGAAGGCTCTTCCCCTATTTATGACGTTTAACACCTGGTCCCACAGAGGTGAGACCGGGTGACTGTCGGGGGTACTTAAGCCAAGGTGGCTTTAGCTTTCTCGACAATCGCAGCAAACGCCGCTTTTTCGTTCACTGCCAGATCAGCCAGAACCTTACGGTCGATCTCGATGGACGCTTTTTTCAGGCCGGCGATGAAACGGCTGTAGGACAGACCGTTGATACGTGCACCAGCGTTGATACGAGCGATCCACAGAGCGCGGAACTGACGTTTTTTCTGACGACGGTCACGGTAGGCGTATTGGCCTGCCTTGATTACCGCTTGCTTGGCAACACGGAATACGCGCGAGCGAGCGCCGTAGTAGCCTTTAGCAAGTTTCAGAATTTTTTTGTGACGTTTACGGGCAATGACGCCACGCTTTACACGAGCCATGAGTTACTTCCTCTATTCTTGACTAAAATTAACGAAGGCGCAGCATGCGCTCGACTTTTGCCACGTCAGACGGATGCAGCAAGCTGCTACCGCGCAGTTGACGCTTACGCTTGGTCGACATTTTAGTCAGGATGTGGCTCTTGAAAGCGTGCTTGTGCTTGATACCGTTAGCAGTTTTCAGAAACCGCTTAGCAGCACCACTTTTCGTTTTCATTTTTGGCATGTTCGGATACTCCGCATTCAGTTGATAAACATAATCAGAAGGCCTGCCGTGCCCTGATGATTACTTCTTCTTTTTCGGGGCGATGACCATGATCAGCTGGCGTCCTTCCATCTTAGGATGCTGTTCGACCGAACCGTACTCAAGCAAGTCACCTTCAACTCGCTTGAGGAGTTCCATCCCCAGCTCCTGGTGGGCCATCTCACGGCCGCGGAATCGCAAGGATACCTTGGCCCTGTCCCCATCACTCAGGAAACGTACCAGGTTGCGCAGTTTTACCTGGTAATCCCCTTCCTCCGTCCCTGGACGAAACTTGATTTCTTTAACCTGAATCTGCTTCTGGTTTTTCTTGGCCGCGGCAATCTGCTTCTTCTTCTCGAAGATCGATTTGCCGTAGTCCATCAGTTTGCAAACAGGGGGTACTGCATCGGCGGAAATTTCCACCAAATCCAGTTTGGCCTCTTCAGCCTTAAGAAGCGCGTCTTCAATTGACACAATCCCAAGCTGTTCACCTTCAGCCCCAATTAACCGAACCTCGCGTGCCGAGATATTCTCGTTGATCGGGGCTTTCGGTGCAGCTCGTTTATCTTGTCTCATTTCACGCTTAATAGTAATTACTCCGAATCTGGGCGACCACGCCGGGAAACCGCTTGCGCGAGAAACTCAGCGAACTGGGCGACGGGCATCGAGCCCAGGTCAGCACCTTCACGAGTACGCACAGCGACAGTCTGCATCTCGACTTCCCGATCTCCGATAACCAAGAGATAAGGAACCTTGAGCAAAGTATGCTCGCGGATTTTAAAGCCGATCTTTTCATTTCTCAAGTCAGACTTGGCACGAAATCCGCTTTCGTTGAGGGTTTTTTCGACCTCGGCGGCAAAATCGGCCTGTTTGTCAGTGATATTCATGATCACTGCCTGGGTCGGAGCCAGCCACGCAGGGAATGCACCCTCGTAGTGCTCGATCAGGATTCCGACGAAACGTTCGAAGGATCCGAGGATCGCCCGGTGCAACATCACCGGGTGCTTTCGACTGTTGTCTTCGGAGACGTATTCGGCTCCCAGACGGACAGGCAGGTTAAAATCGAGCTGAAGGGTACCACACTGCCAGACACGGCCGAGGCAATCTTTCAGCGAGAACTCGATCTTCGGACCGTAGAACGCACCTTCGCCCGGCTGCAAATCATAGGGCAAGCCAGCGCTATCAAGGGCTGCAGCCAATGCAGCTTCGGCGCGATCCCACAGCTCGTCGGAACCAACACGTTTTTCCGGACGAGTGGACAGCTTCATTTCGACGTCTTTAAAGCCGAAGTCGGCATAAACATCCATGGTCAGCTTGATGAAAGCGGCGGATTCGGCCTGCATCTGCTCTTCAGTGCAGAAGATGTGGGCGTCGTCCTGAGTGAATGCACGCACACGCATGATGCCGTGCAGCGCACCCGATGGCTCGTTACGGTGGCAAGCACCGAATTCGGCCAGACGCATCGGCAACTCGCGGTAGCTCTTCAGGCCCTGATTGAACACTTGCACATGGCAAGGGCAGTTCATCGGCTTGATCGCATAGTCGCGGTTTTCCGACTGCGTGGTGAACATGTTGTCGGCGTAGTTGGCCCAGTGCCCGGATTTCTCCCACAGGCTGCGGTCAACGACTTGTGGAGTTTTGATCTCCAGATAGCCGTTGTCGCGCTGAACCTTGCGCATGTACTGCTCGAGCACTTGATACAAAGTCCAGCCGTTCGGGTGCCAGAACACCATGCCCGGCGACTCTTCCTGGGTATGAAACAGGCCCAGGCGCTTGCCGATCTTGCGGTGATCGCGCTTTTCAGCTTCTTCGATGCGCTGGATGTAAGCCGCCAGCTGCTTCTTGTCCGCCCAAGCGGTGCCGTAAACGCGCTGCAACTGCTCGTTCTTGGCATCGCCACGCCAGTAGGCGCCGGACAACTTGGTCAACTTGAAGGATTTCAGGAAGCGCGTATTCGGCACGTGCGGGCCGCGGCACATGTCGACGTATTCTTCGTGATAGTACAGGCCCATGGCCTGCTCGTTCGGCATGTCCTCGACCAGGCGCAGCTTGTAGTCTTCGCCACGAGCCTTGAACACTTCGATCACTTCGGCGCGCGGAGTGACTTTCTTGATCACGTCGTAATCTTTCTCGATCAGCTGCTGCATGCGCTGCTCGATGGCTGCCAGGTCGTCCGGAGTGAAAGGACGTTCGAAGGCGATGTCGTAATAGAAGCCTTCGTCGATGACCGGACCGATGACCATCTTGGCGGTCGGGTACAGCTGCTTGACCGCGTGGCCAACCAGGTGGGCGCAAGAGTGGCGAATGATCTCCAGCCCCTCTTCATCCTTTGGCGTAATGATTTGCAGCGTGGAATCGCTGTCGATGATGTCGCTGGCGTCGACCAGCTTGCCATTGACCTTGCCGGCCACGGTGGCCTTGGCCAGACCTGCACCAATGGATGCGGCGACCTCGGCTACGGAAACCGGGTGATCGAATGAACGTTGACTGCCGTCGGGAAGAGTAATAGTTGGCATGGCGCCTCCTCTCCTAGTGGTGACCCCTACCAAAGGTCACGTGGGTTGGGATGAGCCAGTACAAGATCCGATCCAGGCCATTCAATGACGAACGCCTGCCTTACAGCGGCAGGAGCCTTGCGGCCAACCGGAAAACCGAACCAGAGTGACTGGGATTCAAATCAGGGTTATTCGCGCCGTTGCCGCCACCGGGACTGAAGGTCATCCGGAGCCCGCAAAAGCCCGAGCGAGGCATGCTAGCACAGATGAACGGTCATCGATGCAACGAGGCTTATGCCGGGGCAAATCTCGCAATTTATGCCAGAGTGCTGAACTTGAACCCCGCTTTACCCCTCAGATAACAAGACATTGACCCACAAGGAGCATCCCAGCATGCGTCTTAATCGTTTGTTCGCAGTAGTCGCCCCCATCGTTCTGTTGCTGCCACTGGCTGCCCACGCCGATTGGCCCAAGGGCGAGCGCGAAAAATACATGACTCAATGCACAGAGGCTGCGACTCCACAGATCGGTGCGGCCGCAGCGAAGGCCCACTGCGCTTGCGGTGCTGATGCGATCAAATCGTATCCGGCTGGCGATATCCAGGCATTGATGGACAATAAGGCCAGCCCGGAATTGCAGCAGAAAGCTCTGGGTCAGATAGCCAAATGCAAGGCCAATACACCGGCGAAGAAGTGACAAAAAAGTCCTTTTGACTCGGCTTATCGCTGATAAAAACCGCTGCATTTGAGCTTTTTCGTACAATTTATGCAGGTTTTACAGGTTTTTTTATCGTCTTTACTTTCGGCTGAAAGCCTTGTAAAACGGGGCTTTCAGCTACATCAAGCAGCAAACGGAACGCGACTGCACGGCAAACAGCACGTCCGGGGGGCTCCCAAAGCGAACATTTCGACTATGATACCCCGGTGTGCCCAGTTGGCCTGAGCAGCACAGCACTACTGAAAATATATGTTTCTTGGAGATACACCATGTCTAATCGCCAAACCGGCACCGTTAAATGGTTCAACGATGAAAAAGGCTTCGGCTTCATCACTCCTCAAGGTGGCGGTGACGACCTGTTCGTACACTTCAAAGCTATCGAAAGCGACGGTTTCAAAAGCCTGAAAGAAGGCCAAACCGTTTCCTTCGTGGCTGAGAAAGGCCAAAAGGGTATGCAAGCTGCACAAGTCCGCGCTGAGTAATTTTCAGCCGCACTAAAAAAACCCCGTCCATGTGACGGGGTTTTTTATGGGTGAAGCAAAAGCCTGAAGCGATCAGCCGCAGTTGACGCGGGTGACCACCCGGCTGGCATCGGTGTTGAGGTTCAGACGATCGGAGCGGTATTCCAGCGTCACCATATCGTTAGGCGACAGGAACCGTGCGTTCTGTGCGCCTGCGCGGGTACGCGCCTGCTCCAACAGTGCGGGCGAAGCCGGTTTGCCGATGGCGAATTCGGCTGCCTTTGCCTCACAACGGCTGTGACCTGTGTCAGACGTCGCTACAGGGTCTGCCGCCGACTCGGAGGACGTGCTACTGCAACCAGCCAGCAAAGTGACGGCGAACAAAGTACCCAATGACGCGAGCTTCCAAGGCATGAAGCCTCCTTTTTTCCAATAGTTAAGCTGAGATCTTGCGACCGCCAATCCGGCATTTGGTTTCAAGGTGAGTGCCATCACTCTGCCCTGGAACCGCACGAGCGGCGAGTTTGCCTGAGCATCGCCGCGCCGTTCATCACTCAATCGTGACTGAATATGAACAGCCCTCAATAGACGTCGATGTAATCATACGGCGGGTTCGGCCAGTTCTCTTTCAGCGCATTGAAGATCTGCATGACCCAGACCTCATCGCTTGCTGCGACCAAGCCTACGTAACCGGAGCCCTTGGCCCACGTCTCCAGCCGAAACAATAGTCCGTTGATATCGGTGCCGCCCACAACACCCGATGAAATATAGGCAACGCCAGCCTTGGTCACCCGCAGTTGCGTATGCTCGTCATCACTGGCAGAAGCCAGTAACTGGTGCACCGCCTTGAGGGTCAAGCCGTCGGGCGTGTTCAAATCGATCTGCACAGCACGGTCCTTGAAAATTCGTCAAAGACCAAGTGTCGCATAGCCCTCCTCTCATGCCTAAGTCGGAGTGCCAAACGCCGCGCAAAATGGTTAACTCGACACTCAGACTTTCCCGACTTCACGAGCGCCATCATGTCCACCATAAGCATCGACGCCAACATCACCGTCAAGTGGCCGCAGGGTCACAGCTCTTACAGCCCGGGCAGCCCGGAAGAGTTCGCAATCATTGGCATCGATCTATTGGTCAAGGAACTGGGAACTGAAGCGGCCAGGAAATTCATCGCGCAGATATTCGAAAAGTACCCCGCCGGCTATATGGGCTTGACAGAGAACGAGCGGGCGTAAAACCCGCAGGCTGGCACCTGCGGGTGTGAAACTTACTTCAGACGAGCCAGACGCTGGGTCAGCAAATCGAAGAATCCCTGGGCGTCGCCGCTTTCTACCCAGAATGCATTCTTCGGCGCTTTCAGGCCGTCATACCAGTCGACGATGGTTTGGCCGAAGGTCGGGCCTTCGCGGCTATCAACGACCACATTGACCGAGCGACCGGTGAACAATTCAGGCTTGAGCAGGTAGGCGATGACGGTGGCGTCATGCACCGGGCCACCTGGAATGCCGTAGTGTTCCATGTCGCCTTTGACGTACTCATTGAGAATGTCGCCCACCAGCTTGCTGGCGTTGTTGTTGATCGCTGCGATCTGCTTCAGGCGCGCCTCACTGGTGAGGATCTTGTGGGTCACGTCCAGCGGCAGATAGGTCAGCTTCACGCCGCTCTTGAGCACCACTTCCGCAGCCTGCGGGTCGGCGAACAGGTTGAACTCGGCCACCGGGGTGATGTTGCCGCCGTTGAAATGCGCCCCCCCCATGATCACCACTTCCTTGATGCCCTGAACGATTTCAGGTTCCTGGATCAGCGCCAGGGCCAGGTTGGTCTGTGGACCGAGCATGGCGATGGTGATGCTGTGAGGCTTGGCGGCCTTCAAAGTGTCGATCAGGTACTCGACCGCATTGCCTTCGGCCAGGCCTTTCTTCGGCTCGTGCACGGTGACGCCCGACAAGCCCTCCTTGCCATGGATGTTCTCGGCATAAATCGGTGTGCGCATCAACGGTTTCGGTGCGCCTGCGTAGACCGGCACCTCCTCGCGCCCCGCCCACTCACGGGCCAGTCGCGCATTTCGCGAAGTCTTGTCCAGTCGCACGTTGCCCGCGACGGTGGTCAGCGCACGGATATTCAATTCTTCCGGCGACGCCAACGCAAACAGCAAAGCGACGACGTCGTCGGCACCCGGGTCGGTGTCGATGATCAAATCGATCTTTTCCGCAGCCTGGGCGCTTGTTGCAGTAATCAGGGACAAAAGCAGCAAACTCCGGAGCAGGTGGTGCAGTTTCTGAGCATAGCGGTGCATATCGCACTCCTTGTGCGTGGGGAAACAGATTGTGTACAGCGGGTCAGAAGGTCACCCCCGAGACCAGCACGATGTTGCAGTACGGCGCACATTCGCCGGTACGGACAATCGCTCGCGCCTGTCGACTGAGGACTTTGAATTGTTCATGGCTGAGCAGCTCACGCTGGCCCAGCGCGCCCTTGGCATTCAGCTCATCCAGAGAGCTCAAGGCGGGTGGTTGTTTGTCCAGAATTTCCTCGGCCAGCACATGGCGCTCAACCTGCATTTCGCTGAGCACGACGTTCAAGGTGCTGACGAAATCCGGAATACCCTGGGTCAGGGCCAGGTCGATCAGTTCGACGCCCGGCGGTACGGGCAGGCCGGCATCGCCGATCACGACCATGTCGCCGTGACCCAAGGAAGCGATCAGCCGAGACAGCGCGACGTTGAGCAAAGGTGTCTTTTTCATGGTGCTTTGTACGCCTGTACTTCGGACAAGGTGGGAATCGAGGGTTGCGCGCCGGCACGGGTGACTGAAAGCGCCGCGGCTACCTGGCCGAAACGGATCGCTTCAGCTTCGGTTTTGCCGGACGCCAGCGCGGCAGCAAAACCGCCGACGAAGGTATCGCCGGCCGCCGTGGTATCGACAGCCTTCACCGTCGGTGCCGGGAAATGTTCGAAGCCTGTACCGTTGGCGAACATTGACCCTTGAGCACCCAGGGTGATGATGACCTTACCGGCACCCAGTGCGATCAATCGGGTTGCGGCGGTTTCGGCGGACGCAAGGGAGTCAACCGGCAAACCGCTCAGCGCCGAGGCCTCGCTTTCATTGGGAATCAGGTAATCGATGGACGCATACCAATCTGCTGGCAGCGGACGACTGGCCGGCGCCGGGTTGAGGATCACGATTTTGCCCAGCTCACGGCCGCGCTTGAGGGCGTGACCCACCGTGGCATCCGGCACTTCCAGCTGACAAATAATCACGTCCGCCGCCTGCAACACGGCATCGAACCGGTCGATCACCTGTGGCGTCAGCGCACCATTGGCACCGGCGACGATCACGATTGCGTTCTGGCTGTTGTCATCGACCACAATCAATGCCACGCCGCTGGAACCCTCGACAGTGCTGACGGCCTGGCAGTCGATCTGCTCGACCATCAGAGCCCCGCGCAGTTCTTCACCGTAAGCATCGCTGCCGACACAACCGACCATCGACACCTGCGCTCCCAGCCGCGCCGCAGCGACCGCCTGGTTCGCGCCCTTGCCGCCGGAAACCGTGGCAAACGACTGCCCGATCAGCGTCTCACCGCCACGGGGCAGCCGTGGAGCCCGGGTCACCAGGTCCATGTTCAGGCTGCCTATCACCACTACTTTTGCTGGCATACATCACTACTCGTCAATTCGGTTTCAGCGGTATTCGTCGAACACACCGGCAAGCGGCGCAGTCGATTCTCGCAGGACAATACTGGGCGTCACGATCCGCTGATCGGTGGCCATGTCGGGTGTTGCGATTCGTCGTAACAGAACCTCGGCCGCCATCTCACCGAGTTGCAGGATCGACTGGCCCACGGTGGTCAGCGCCGGGTAGACATAACGGCTCATCTGGATATCGTCGAAGCCGATCACCGACAGTTCTGTCGGCACACGCACATTGCGCTCGGCAGCCGCTCGCAACACGCCAATGCCAATCATGTCGTTGCCGGCGAAGATCGCGCTGGGCGGGTTCTTTTCCAGCAGAATCGCGGCGGCGTTGTAACCGCCAGTGCTGGTGAAGTCACTTTCCAGCATGCGCTCGCGATGTACTTCCACCCCCGCCTCTTTCAAGGCTCGGCAATAACCGGCCAGACGCATCTGCGCCACGCTGGTACCTGCCGGGCCACCGATGGTGGCGATGTCCCGGTGGCCCAGCTCCAGCAGATGCCGGGTGGCCAGGTAGGCACCGTATTCGTGATCGATACGTACAAGGTCGGCATTTACACCTTCCAGCCCGCGGTCGACGATGACCATCGGTGTGCGCACGCCGGCGAGACCTTCTGCCAGCCCCGCGTCGCCACCGGCCGAGGCCACGATCAACCCGTCGATGCGTTTTTCCAGCAACACGCGCAGGTAACTGCGCTGTTTGTCCGGGTTGTCGTCGGAGTTGCAGAGGATCACGCAATAGCCGTTACGCTCGCAGTAATCCTCAATGCCACGGGCCAGTTCAGCGAAGTACGGGTTGAGGCTGTTAGGCACCAGCAAACCGATGGTCGCCGTGGTCTTGGCTTTCAATGAACGGGCCACGGCGCTCGGCACGTAGTCCAGGGTCTTGATCGCCGCCTCGACTTTGATCCGTACCTCTTCGCTGACCGGCCGGGTCTTGTTCACCACATGGGACACCGTGGTGTAGGAAATCCCCGCGAGTGCCGCTACATCCTTGATCGTTGCCATGACTCAGGTCCGCCGGCTTGCGCGCTGACTGCGATAAGTATCAAGCACCACCGCCACCACGATCACTGCGCCGGTGATGATGCGTTTGGTCGGCTCGGTCGCGCCGATCTGCGCCAGGCCCGCCGCCAGTACGGAAATGATCAGAACCCCGAAGAAGGTGCTGATTACCGAACCACGGCCGCCCATCAGACTGGTGCCGCCGATCACCACCGCGGCGATCACTTGCAGCTCCAATCCGGAGCCGGCATTCGGGTCCGCCGCCTCCAGACGGGAAATCTGAAACAGCGCGGCAATACCGGCCAACAGCCCCATCAGACTGAATACCAGGATCTTGTAGGGTTTTGGATTGATCCCGGCCAGACGCACCGCTTCTTCGTTGGTGCCGATGCCGATCAGGTAGCGGCCGAATACGGTACGGGTCAGCACGGCCTGGGCGATGATGATGATCAGCAAGGCAATGATGAACGACGGCGAGATGCCAAAGGCAATCGGGTTGGACAGCCAGGCAAAGGCGTCACCGATGTAAGCCGTGCGCGAGCCGGTCATCTGATACGCCACGCCACGGGCCATTTCCAGCACGCCAAGGGACACGATGAACGACGGAATTCGCCACGCCACGGTGATCGATCCGGTGATGGTCCCGGCCAATGCCGCGATCGCCATGCCGAGCAGCGCTGCAGGCAGGACGCTCCAGCCCCAGCCAAGAATCGCCACGCTGACGGCCGACGCTGCGAGCGCCAACACCGAGCCGACCGACAGGTCGATACCGCCGATGATCAGCACGAACGTCATGCCGACCGCCAGCACCATCAAATCGGGAATCTGGTTGGCCAGGGTGCTGAAAGTGTCGTAGGACAGGAAGTGGCTGCTCAATACCGAGAACAGCGCGACCATCGCCAGCAAGGCACCGGCCAGGCCCAGATAGGTGCCCAAGCCGTAGAAATTGCCACTACGTTTGCCGGCAGAAGATGCAGTTTTCATGGAAGATCCCTAGGCGCTGCTTCGTTGAGCAACGCATCACGTTTTTGGTAGCCGGCGAACGCGGCAGCAAGCAAATCATCCTGGGTCCAGCTGTCGCGCTCGAAAGTGTCGATCAGGCGCCCCGCCGACAACACGCCGATCCGGTCGCAGATCAGCATCAGTTCACGCAGGTCGCTGGACACCACCACCAGCGCCTTGCCCTGCCGGGTCAGTTCACCGAGCAGCGCATAGATGTCGAACTTGGCGCCCACATCGATGCCACGGGTCGGTTCATCGAACAGCATTACCGAACAGTCACGCTCCAGCCAACGGCCGATCACGACCTTCTGCTGGTTGCCACCCGACAGCTCGGAAACCAGTTGCGTCGGACTCGAACTGCGGATGCGCATGGCATCGATCTGACGTTGGGCCAGGGACATTTCGTCAGCGTTGTTGACGATGCCGCCACTGGAAATCACCGGCATGTTGCCCAGCGCGATGTTGGCGCTGATCGACTGGGTCAGCAGCAGGCCTTCGCCTTTGCGGTCCTCGGTGATCAGGGCGATGCCGTGACCGACCGCATCAGCCGGCGAACGGATGCTCACCACCCGAGCCGGCGAACCCAGCGCAACGGTGCCACTGTCTGCGGTGTCGGCACCGAAGATCAGACGCAGCAACTCGGTGCGCCCTGCCCCGATCAATCCGGAAATCCCGTAGATCTCACCGGCGCGGACTTCGAAGGACACGTCGCGAACTTTGTCCGAGCGAGTCAGCCCACTAACCGTCAAGGCGGGAGCGCCAATGTTGCGCGGCCCCAGGTCGATGTGTTCGCCGAGTTCACGGCCGACCATCAACGTGACCAGTTGCTCGCTGTTGTAATTGGCCATCGGCTCGACGCAGACCAGGTTGCCGTCACGCAACACCGCAATGCGCTGGGCGACCCGCGCCAGCTCTTCGAGCCGGTGGGAGATGTAGATGATCGACACGCCCCGAGCTTGCAGGCGGGTGATCTGCTCGAACAGCATCTCGACTTCACGGGCGGTCAGCATCGCCGTCGGTTCGTCGAGGATCAGCACATGGCAGTCGCCGATCAGATTGCGCGCGATCTCGACCATTTGTTGGTGGCCGATGCCAAGTTCGCCGACCAGGGTGTCCGGGTCGATCGCGTCGAGCCCTACCTGGGCCATGGCCTCGATCGCGGCTTTGCGCAGTTGTTTGCGGCTGATCCAGCCGCCATTGCTGGGAAGGTTGTCGAGAAACAGATTTTCCGCCACTGACAGGGTCGGCAACAGATTGAGTTCTTGCATGACCATGCGGATGCCCAGGTCTTCGGCCTGGGTGCGGCTGCCAGGGCGGTATTCCTGCCCCTGAAATTGCATGTAGCCGGTGGTCGGCGTGACCAGCCCGCCAATGATTTTCGACAGTGTACTTTTGCCGGCACCGTTCTCGCCGGTCAGCGCCAGCACTTCACCGCGCATCAGCGTCAGGTCGATGCCGGTCAGGACAGGTTGGGCGTAGGTCTTGCCGATGCCGCTGACCGAGAGGACAGCGTTCGGGGCGGAAACTGACATAAAACTCTCCATGCGCTCGCCCGATCGGGCGAGCACCGTTGTGCCGCCAGAAAGGTTACTTGGTGACCAGCTCTACCGGCGTTTCGATCACGCCGTTGGCGCCGCTGTCGACCTTCTCGCCCTTGATGATTTTCAGCGCAGTCTCGATACCGAACACGGCTTGCCTGGCGGCAAACTGGTCAGCGGTCGCCAGGACGCGGCCGTCTTTCAACATTGGCTTGATGGCGTTGATGTTGTCGTAACCGACCACTTGCACCTTGCCGGCCTTGCCTGCCGCACGCACGGCGGAAACGGCACCGACGGCCATGCTGTCGTTACCGGCCAGCAGCGCTTTGACGTCCGGGTATTCGCTGAGGATCGAGGCGGCAACCTTGTTGCCCTTGTCGATCTCCCAGTCACCGGACTGCAACGAGACAACCTTGATCTGCGCCGCTTCCATCGCGTCTTTGAAGCCTGCGGTGCGGGCCTGGGCGTTGGTGGTGGTGGACACGCCTTCGATGATGCCGACTTCGTCACCGGCCTTCAGCTGCTTGGCCAGATACTCGCCGACCAGACGAGCGCCTTTGCGGTTATCCGGGCCTACGAACGGGACGGTGATGTTCTTGCTTTTGACCACGGCCGGGTCGAGCTGGTTATCGATGTTGATCACGGTGATACCGGCATCGATGGCTTTCTTGATCACGGGAACCATGGCCTTGGAGTCAGCCGGCGCGATGACCAGCGCATTGACCTTGGCCAGAATCATTTGCTCGACGATGCGCGTCTGGCCCGCAGTATCCGTTTCGTCCTTGATGCCGTTGGAGATCAGCTCAAAATCGCCGGAATGGTCTTTCTGATAAGCCTTGGCACCGTCTTCCATGGTCAGGAAGAACTCGTTGGCCAGGGACTTCATGACCAGTGCGACTTTGGGTTTTTCAGGAGTCTCGGCGAAAGCCGAAGAGACAGGCAGCGCGGCAGATGCGGCGGCCAGCATAGCGACAGCAAGAAGACGTCCAGCGAATGGCAGCTTCATGGGTTCACTCCGATCTTATGATTATTGTGAGCAACGCTTGCGCTGGCGTAAGCTTCATGGCGTCCGACAATGGACGAGCCATCAAGAACAACGCGCAAACGTTTGCGTAGACCGAACTATGCGAACCCTGCTGTGATTTGTCAACGACCTGTTTTGTGTCTCGGTTGGCACCAGATCACGCCGTCGTGCTGACCAGACCACCCGCGCTGGAGTCTTTGGCCAGTTCTTTCACCAGATTCCCGGTGACTTGCGCCAGCGCACCATTGGTCTCGGCGATCTGCCCCTGGATCGACATGACGGCTGTGGCTTTGGCCTCCTCGGTTGGATAGGACGCTGCCTGAGCGGCCGCCAATTGCTGCTGTTGTTCGCGCAACTGCTGTTGCAGTTCCTGCATACGCTTGAGCAACACCTGAACCGCAATACTCTGGCTGCTTTTGCTCTCGGATTTGCTTTCGTCCTGAGCAGCCCCTCCGGTTCTGACCTGGTTTTCTTCTTTTCCAGTCAGCTGTGTCGACGCCTCTTCCGTCGCTTCGCTCAAGGCATTGATCGTCGACGGTGTCTTGCCACCAATGGTGATTGCGCCCGCATTTGGAAAACCGACAGAAAAAGACATGTGCACTCCCGAAAAAAAATCCCTTGAAGGGACATCGACCTGTGCGCGGGTTTCTTTAGCACTGATTTTCTATCTGGCAAGGCGAAGAGTTCACCAGAGGTCGTAGGCCTTTTCGGAGAGCCGAACGCGAAACCTCAACTAATTCGGAAACCCGGACACGAAGCTGTTTAAGGCCGGTAACCCACTGGGTAAATATTGATATAAATCATCCAGTTAAAAGTTTTTCTCATTCAACGTAGGGCTGGTACAGATCCTGCTCTTCACCTAGACCCCAAGCGTTCAGATCTGCCTGGGGCGTATCTAGATGAACTTGCATCAGCACCGTCTCACTACTAGAGAGAAAATAATGAAATCTGCCTTCAACACCTTTATTCCGGGCGCTTTGGCCCTCCTGCTGCTCCTGCCTACCGCTCTTCAGGCAAAAGAAGTCGAAACCCAACAGAAACTGGCCAACGTGGTGATCCTCGCCACCGGCGGCACCATTGCCGGTGCCGGCGCCAGCGCTGCTAACAGCGCGACCTACCAGGCAGCGAAAGTCGGCATCGAGCAACTGATCGCCGGGGTTCCGGAGCTCAGCCAGCTGGCCAACGTTCGCGGCGAACAGGTCATGCAGATCGCCTCGGAAAGCATCACCAACGACAACCTGCTGCAACTGGGTCGCCGCGTCGCCGAACTGGCCGACAGCAAAGACGTCGACGGGATCGTGATCACCCACGGCACCGACACCCTGGAAGAAACCGCGTACTTCCTGAACCTGGTGGAAAAAACCGACAAGCCAATCATCGTCGTCGGCTCCATGCGCCCAGGCACCGCAATGTCGGCTGACGGCATGCTGAACCTGTACAACGCCGTCGCCGTCGCCAGCAGCAAAGACGCCCGCGGCAAAGGCGTGCTGGTGACCATGAATGATGAGATCCAGTCGGGGCGCGACGTCAGCAAAATGATCAACATCAAAACCGAGGCATTCAAAAGTGCCTGGGGCCCGCTCGGCATGGTAGTTGAGGGCAAATCCTACTGGTTCCGTCTGCCGGCCAAGCGTCACACCATGGATTCGGAATTCGACATCAAAACCATCAAGAGCCTGCCTGACGTCGAAATCGCCTATTCCTACGGCAACGTCAGCGACACGGCCTACAAGGCACTGGCTCAATCCGGTGCCAAAGCGATCATCCATGCGGGCACCGGCAACGGTTCGGTCTCCTCGCGTGTGGTCCCTGCCCTGCAAGCCCTGCGCAAGGACGGCGTGCAAATCATTCGTTCGTCCCACGTCAACGCCGGCGGTTTCGTCCTGCGTAATGCCGAACAGCCTGACGACAAGTACGACTGGGTCGTGGCGCATGACCTGAACCCGCAAAAAGCCCGCATCCTGGCCATGGTCGCGCTGACCAAGACCAACGACAGCAAAGAGCTGCAACGGATGTTCTGGGAATACTGATTCGCCCTCGCCCGACCGACTCCGGTCGGGCACTGCATTCACCACTCGCCAGCCTGGGCGAGTGGTTCATACCCCGCCTGATACTCCTATAAAAATTTTCCCTTCTTCCTACACCAAATGGAAAAAACTGCTGTCAGAGGATTTTCTTGAATTTTAAGCAGTTGCGAAAATGCCTACAGTTAAATACTGTATGCACGTACAGCTTAATAAGGATAATTCCGTGGCCTCCACCTCTGCTTCTCCTGATGCCTATCAACGCATGGGCATACGCGTTCAGAAAATCATCAATTCCCCCACCGCTCAGAAAGCCAAAGCCGCACTGATCTTCCGTTTACCGGACGAGCCTGTGGATGAGTGGGAGCAATTGCTCGAAGAAATTGATGAGAACGACAACGTCACCCTCGCCTATCGCGACGATGGCGGTGTGCAGATTTTCTGGGTTGTGCCGAAGGAAGATTGAGTCAATGAGTGTCCGCTGGTTTGCTTTGCTGTTTCTGTTCATCACCCTTGGCGCCCAGGCTGGCGCCCCCCGCACCTTCAACGAAGCCAAGAAAGTCGCCTGGAAGCTGTACGCGCCGCAATCCACCGAGTTCTATTGCGGCTGTAAATACACCGGCAACAAGGTCAACCTCGCAGCCTGTGGGTATGTGCCGCGCAAGAACGCCAAGCGCGCCGCCCGCATTGAGTGGGAGCACATTGTTCCCGCTTGGCAAATCGGCCATCAGCGTCAGTGCTGGCAAGAGGGCGGACGCAAGAACTGCACGCGGTACGATCCGGTCTATCAAAAGGCCGAGGCTGATCTGCACAACCTGGTGCCGAGCATCGGCGAAGTGAACGGCGATCGCAGTAACTTCAGTTTCGGTTGGCTGCCGGTGCAATCGGGTCAGTACGGTTCGTGCCTGACCCAGGTCGATTTCAAGGCGAAGAAGGTCATGCCCCGCCCTTCCATTCGCGGCATGATCGCCCGGACGTATTTCTACATGAGCAAACAGTACGGTTTGCGCCTGTCGAAACAGGATCGGCAACTGTACGACGCGTGGAACAAGACCTATCCGGTTGAAGCCTGGGAACGTCAGCGCAACCAGAGCGTGGCCTGCGTGATGGGTCGGGGCAACGAGTTTGTCGGGCCCGTGGACATGAAAGCCTGCCGCTGATCGACCGCAGAAAACCAAAAAGGCCTCGGGTATTCATGCCCGAGGCCTTTTTAAGTTTCTATCCGCCGCTTTTGTTGTAGCGCCAGTAACCCATCAGATTGAGTGACTCCCGAGCGATGCCACGCTCCTTGATCAAGTACTTGCGCAGGCTCATCACAGCCATCGTTTCCCCGGCGATCCAACCGTAGAAACCATGACCGGTCGAGTCGGAGGTTTCCCAGAGAATCTCTTGGTCGACATCGACCTCGGCCAGCTCCACTGTTGCGTGAGTCTGCGAGGAAGTAACCGGCAGCTCCGCACCACGGACCGCTTCAACCATCAGCGAACCTGCTGCCCTACCGGCGGAATGATCCCGGACCAGCCACCGCACTGACAACCCAGGCCATTCAGGAACCGGCAATGCGTCTTCTGCGCTGGCCACCTCGAAAAATGCCTGAGTCGTCGGCGGCTCGGCCAAGGCAGCCATCTCGTCCAGAATGCCGAGAGCGGCGGGCAATGCCGTGGCATCAGCCACCAGCAACAGATGCTTGAGCGTGTGAGGCGGCTTCCATTCGAAACCTCCCGCGTCTTGCGCTGAAAACTGACGATCAGGCGCAACAATCTGGATTGGCTCGCCCACTCCCGACCGGATTGCCCAACGGGAGGCCGGACCGGTTTCACCGTGCAATACGAAGTCGATGTCCACTTCGCCTTGCTCGGCCCGCAAATGCCGGATGGTGTAAGTGCGCATTGCCGGACGCTGGTGGGCCGGCATTGAACGGTAGCGCGCATACCAATGCTGGTCATGAGCCAGTCTGGCAGGCGACCCGTCTTCGGCTGGAAAGAACAGTTTGACGCGCTGATCCGGCGCCCAGGTGGCCATTTCGGCGACCATCGGACCGGCCAGGGTCACGCGCATTAAATGTGGGCTGAGGGTCTTTTTGTGCGCCAGGACCGCGTCGAATATTTTGTAAGGGGTGGCGGAGGCCATGGAGAGCTCCTTCTGGGAATCGACAGTGACTACGCTTAGAGACGAGTCAATGTGGATCCCCTTTAAGGGGCTTCGACGGAAGGCCTGCGTGAAAAGGGCTGTTACTGGGCTACGGGACGCTCAAGCACCAGCACTTCGATGTTCTGTTTCTTGGCCCGGGTAAGCGCCGCAGCCACCTCGGCCTGCTTGGCTTCGGCCTCGGCTTTCGAATTGAATGGTCCGAGCAGAATGCGAGTCTTGCCGTTTTCCTTGACGATGCTGGACACAAAGCTGTGCTCGATCAGCCAGCCGCTCAGGTCGCTGACAGCCTGGGGCGTTTCGCCTCGCACTTCGACATCCCATTGCGGCCCGGTGACTGCCGCGGGCGCGGAAACGACTGCCGGCTTCGGCTTTTGAGCGTCAACGCCCTTACCTTGATCGCACCCAACCAGCGCCAGTACTGCGATTACCAAGACCATTTTGCGCACAACGTGTCCCTCTGAATGCTGAAAGCGGCGATTTTAGCATTCATGAATACTTCCCGAGTGCCGCAAAATGGGCGCAAAACAACGAGAATGATGGTTGCGGCCTCTGTATAGTTACGCCTTGGGAATTAATGCAGCATCTGCGCGTCAGAAAGAGGCACCCAAACCGTGAGACTTCGCACTAATCTATACATACCACCGACCTCTGCACTGTTCGAATCAGGTGCCCTACAAAGCAATCAAGGAGAAGACCATGCTGATACTCACCCGCAAAGTCGGTGAAAGCATAAATATCGGTGACGACATTACGATCACCATACTGGGCGTGAGCGGCCAGCAAGTCCGGATCGGGATCAACGCGCCGAAAGACGTCGCAGTGCATCGCGAAGAAATCTATCAACGCATTCAGGCTGGCCTGACCGCTCCAGACAAGCCGCAAACTCCCTGAATCCTGTTGCAGTCAGTAGCCAGCCCGTTCAGTCCCGGACATCGGCTGGCTAAAGATTCAAGCGTAGTATTGCCATCCGTTCGCCCCTGCCCGCCAAAACGTGAAGCCGATATTAACGACACGTCCCCTGCCCTGACTGTCAGACGTTTCTGATTATCCCCCAGGAAGAACGTGATCCGACTCGGCTAACCAAACGTTACGCCGCGCGCCATGCCCGTGGCCGCCACCACCATCAGCAACACCAGCAGCCCTTCGATATGACTGATCCGCGCAAACAGCTTTGCGCGCCCGGTATCGATCGCCGCGCCACGACTCAGTGCTACCCGCCATTTGATCAGCGTGATCATCGGCGCCACTTCGAGCAGCAAGATCAGCACGAACAGCGTCATCTTGAGATGGAACAATGGCTGGTGAAGGTAGTAATCCGTACCTTTTTCGTACCCACCGAAGGCCCGCATCCCACCGGAGATCAAGAGGATGACGGCAGAGATCCCCCACAGATTATCGGCCATCAACACTCGGCGAGCCTCCCCCGACCCGGCCGCCAGACGGCTGAATGCGGTTCCCCGCGTCAGTACAGCCCAGAACCCCAATGCGAAAGCCAGCAAGTGAATTGCCGCAAGCGACCAATGAACCAGCATCGATTGACTCCTATCAGACTGAGTTTGAGTTTGGCCAGTCAGTAGTAGTCCAAAAAACCGCGATTCGCCCGGGTTTGCACAGAAGGCGTTTCGCGCTTCTCCATAGAAGCGGCACGGTACACAGGCAACTTTTTCAGAGTGAAGACAGGCGGCGGAGGTGTCCTTGCGATGTTCGAGCGAACCAGGACAAACCTCAGGCAAAAAAAAATCCCAAGCAGCTGATGGACGCTTGGGACTTAAAAATGCATAAACCGTGGTGGTGAACGCGAAGCAATCTTACCTAAAACCGACACTTGTAACAATATATTTTGAGGACCGTTCGGTTAATTAATTTTATAAGTGCTTAAATATCCACACTATTTTTGTGGAGCTTGAACAATCCTATAACGACCAGTGTCGTAACTGAGCATCTATTAGAGCGCCAAACAGAGAGCCCAGCACGATGGCTGGGCCCTGGTTATTTTCTGTTTTCCATCATCTTATCGGCGAGCGCTTTGGCCCTTTCAATCAATAGATTCTGCCTGTCTTCGTGAGTAGCCCCTCCGACAACGGGTGCCGTCAGATTGCTTTCCGCAATCAACGCAGCGCAGAAGTATTGATCCCAAACAGCCTTGCCCTCAGACGCCTGTTTGTTCATTTGGTCGGCGATCATATGCGGCTCCTTTTGGTGGGATAGCACCGCTATCTTACGCCTGAACCGCAAACAACCTCAGCCGCTGAAGACCAACGCAAACGCGCCGCCCCATAAACTTTCCGACACAAGACAGTTTCATTTCCAAGAACTCATTAACCTTTTGCAAATTCTTGCCGATGTCTCAAGCTTAGGGCATAGGAGCAACACAGATGAGAAACAATCAACCCGTTACACAACGTGAGGTTGCCCTTGGACCTCAACAGAAACTCATCTCGACAACGGACTCACGAGGGGTCATCACTTACTGCAACGACGCCTTCGTAGACATCAGCGGTTTCAACAAGTCAGATCTGATAGGCGCGCCTCAAAACATCGTTCGTCATCCTGACGTGCCATCCGCCATATTCGCCCATATGTGGAGCGCCCTCAAACAAGGCAACCCATGGATGGGCATCGTCAAGAACCGCTCCAGGAACGGCGACCACTACTGGGTCAATGCCTACGTCACGCCCATATTTGAAGGGAGCCAAGTCGTTGGTTATGAGTCGGTCCGGGTAAAACCGAGCATCGAACAAATCCGCCGGGCCGAGGCCCTCTATAAACGAATCAACCGGGGCAAGTCGGCAGTCCCCGGCAGCGACAAATGGCAACCTGTCTTGATGGACTGGCTGCCGTTCCTGGCCATGGGCTTAGCGGGGACTTTGGGCGGTGTTTTCCTCAGTCCTCCCTTGGCAGCATTGGTAGCCGTAGGTGTATCGGCTCCGATGGGCCTGATTGCTTCGCGCCGACAGAAGCGCGGTGCGCTGCATCTGCTGGAAATGGCAGAGGCTTCCACTTCCGACCAACTGATCGCGCAAATGTATAGCGACGAGCGAGGTCATCAGGCGCGTCTTGAAACGGCCTTCGTGAGCCAGGCATCACGCCTCAAGACTTGCCTGACACGCTTACAAGACACCGCAGAGCAACTCACCGGGCTGGCCGGAAGATCTGATGCTCTCGCCTCCGACAGTTCACGTGGACTTGATCGCCAACGAATCGAAACCGAGCAGGTATCGGCCGCCGTCAATCAGATGGCAGCGACCACGCAAGAGGTCGCAAGCCACGTCCAGCGCACTGCCGACGCCACCCAGGCAGCCAACGTGCTGACAGGCCGCGGACGTGACGTAGCCCGGGACACCCGCGACGCCATTCAGCGGCTCTCCAATGTGGTCGGCGAGACAGGCCAGACCGTCGCGCAACTGGCCAAAGACAGTAACGAAATAGGGACGGTCGTCGATGTGATCAAAGGCATTGCCGATCAAACCAACTTATTGGCGCTCAATGCCGCAATCGAAGCTGCACGCGCGGGAGAAATGGGCCGAGGTTTTGCGGTCGTCGCGGACGAAGTACGCCAATTGGCACAGCGAACAACCGAGTCGACGACCCAGATTCACGGCCTGATTTCCAAGCTACAGGTCTCTTCAAACAATGCCGTGAAGACTATGGAAAGCGGCCAGCGCCAGGCCGAAGAAGGAGTTGCGTGGGTGCTGGAGGCCGACAAAGCCCTGATCGGCATCAGTGAAGCCGTCGCCAACATCACCGATATGACCACCCAGATCGCGGCCGCGACTGAAGAGCAGTCGGCCGTCGCAGAGGAAATCAGCCGCAACATCACCACCATCGCAACCCTCGCCGATCAGACGTCTGAGCAAGCCAGGCATTCCGCCGAGGTAACCAAGGAACTAACACAGACAGCTAAAACTCAGTATTCGCTGGTTGAGCGCTTTAACCGATAGCCCCTGCTCTTACTGATCAGGGATCTAAATAGAAAAAGCAGGATGATCAATCCTGCTGTTTAAGCCAGTTATCTGCTCGACGCTCAAGATTAGCTATGGCGTAAACGGCCGAGAAGCTCACTTGTTCGTCTGCATCCAGCCGATCAACATAAAGGCGAGCCCTGGAATGAGCAGCCCGGGCGCCATGCCACTGAACGCTGCTTCGTTCCACAAGCCGGTCAAGCCAAAGCTGGATCCGCAAATGGCCAGCGGGATGCCGGTTAGAAACATGGGATTTCGAAATGCCTTATCCATAGCAAGATCTCCTTAACAATTTCGCTGACTGAACTATACCGTTTGTAGGTGAGCGGCTGGAATTGCTAAACGCCAGTGTCTAGTCCTGAAATAGGTTTACACCTGTTTCACCCTAACGCCCGATGCACCGCATCGGGCGTTTTGTATTTCAAAGACAGGTGCGGTCGCTCGCCGTTGTAGATCGATACCGACTCACTCACCATCTTCTTCGCTTGCGTCAAATCCTGCGGCCGCTGAAGCATAAGCTCTGTCTTCAGTATCCCGTTGACCCTCTCTGCCAAGGCATTTTGGTAGCAGTCATAGCCATCCGTCATTGAACATCGAATGCCGTATTTCGCGTGCAACGCTTGGTACATCCCCGAGCAATATTGGATACCTCTATCTGAGTGGTGCACCAACGGCTGCTCTGTCCGACGGTGCTCTACCGCCCAGCTCAGCGCGTGTGCTACCGACTCGGCATAAAGGCTTTCATGGACGTGATAGCCCACGATCTTTCGCGAAAAAGCATCCGTCACAAGGCTCAGATAAGCCACACCTTCCTGAGTTGGCAAATAGGTTATGTCAGCCACCCAGACTTGTTCCGGGCCGCAGGGAACAACCTGATCAGGACCTGGTTTGAGCAGGTTCGGGTGGCGGTGAAAGCGATGATGACTATTGGTCGTCTTGTGATACGCCCGCTTGCGAGCCACCAATAAACGCCGTTCACGCAGAATCGAAAACAGCCGATCTCGCCCCACTTGCAGCTCAAGTTGAGGCTGGCATTGCAGCAAGTAATACAGCTTTCGGGTGCCCAGCCGCGGCTGCCGCAGGCGCTTTTGTTGAACGAAATCGGCAACTTTCTGATCCAGAACCAGACGAGCTGCATCGGCGCGATTGCGTTTGTAGTAAGCCTGGCGGCTTATCCCCATGAACTGGCAAGCCCTGCTGATGCTCAGGTTTTGGATTCGTTTTTGCGCGAGGACTTGCCGGGACGCTTTTTTACGACAGAGAGACCGTAGTCATTTTTCAAGACATCCAAGACCGCCTCGAAAAACTGCGCTTTCTGATTGGACAGCGCCAACTGTTCTTCAAGCTCTTTGATGCGTTGTTCTGGCGTTAATGGTCGGTTTTTGTCGGGCATAGACCCCATCCTCGGCGAGCCAATGTATGTGCCTGGGCTCCAATCCTGCCGACCGTGCTTGCGTAACCACGTCAGAACGGTCGTTTTGCCTTGAATCCCGTAGCGCTCCTGAGCCTCTTTATAGCTCAGCTCGCCTTTTTCGACCTGATCGACTACCGACAATTTAAAGGTCAGCGTGTAGTCTCGCTGACTACGCCTTTTTGCTGATTCCATTACGTCCTCCTGAAAAACAGATCAGAAGGTGTAAACCTTATTCAGGACGGGACACAGACAACAAAAAAGGGCCCACCTTTCGGTGAGCCCCTCTAGACCGCCCAGCAGAGCGGATTTTGTTTGGTAGGCGCGATTGGACTCGAACCAACGACCCCCACCATGTCAAGGTGACCCCGAAACCCATGCAAGCTATTGATCAATAACGATAAAAAGGGGTTTTTAGGGAGGTGAGAAACAGCCGCATAGCCCTATAAGAATCAATAACTTAGCGTTGTATATTCCTACAGTAGTACCCTGTCCTTGGCGTTCTGCCAGCTTGTAAATCCCCTTTAAAATTTCCTGCTACCCTCTCCGTTTCACGGAGGAAATCGCGATGCCTGACTCAGACCTGCTCCCTTCCCTGCTCTACAAGATCAACGAAAACCAACTAGCCTAGAGGCCGCCATCATGGAACTCACCTTGCTGGTTGAAAGTCAGGGCTCAACAATAGCGGGCAACAATGTTCGCGCTGCCCTGGACGTGATCGACCAGAATGAGGAATTTATCAAGATGACGCTTGCGGTCATGATGACGCCGGAGTGACCCGAGGCTACAGTTCATCGCCGCACCCTCGCTCAATTGCCCCGCCTCAATTACTGTACATCCAAACAGTATCGATAAGGCATGACCGTGGACCCCCTCGAAATCGAAGACACCAGCGACTGGCTCGGCTGCCCCACTGAGCTTGAGACCTGTCGCTACTTCCTGCGCATCACCGAGAACGAGGTGCAGGAACTGACCCTGCAATTGCGCAAAGCGCGTGAAGACATCTTCGGCCTGGTGCAGATGCATGCGGAAGTGTCCCAGGAACGCGATCGGCTGCGAGTCGAACTGAACCGTGCATTCGCCACTGCGTCAGATGCCAATAGAAGGGTCACGGACATCGAGACGAAGACAAATTGGGAGTTAATGGCCAACGCCAAGGTGATCAGCGAGCTTCACGCAAGACTGCGTGAGCTGACCGGCGTAGATCCCTTCACGCAAATCCCACCACATTAAGTTGAATGCAGAGCAAACGGATTCACAGGTGATGCTGCCCTGTTTTTCAACCCGCCCAGAAGGCCGAACAGGAAGAATGCCAGGGCGCCAGCGCTCGGCACGATCAGGATATCCCAAGCCATTGCCATTGGGCCGAATGCCATTAAAACAGCAGTCCAAGCAAAGAATCGCTCCGCTGAATGCTCTGTAGCCTTTGTGCCGATGATGGCTGCCTTCAGATTGAGCAGGATCATGACCACGAACGGGACGAAAAAGATCAGCCCACCTTTCCATAGAAGCGTAAGGTAATAAACGTGAGTCGAACTGTTGGCTAGTAGAGCAGTAGATAGCCCTTCATTAGAATATCGTCCGTACCCAGAGAACCCGTTCCCAATGAGGGGACTAGCCATAAACTCTTTGGCGCCGGCAATAGCTAACTCAACGCGACCGGTTGCAAACTGGTCTGCCTGTTTCTCCCACTTTTCCTCCATCAACTCTTCTGGAGTAATCGGGTGCTCCTTTTCCTGTATCAGTTTTTCTAGAGCGATCGAGTGCTCCTTTTCCTCTATTAGTTTTTCTTGAGCGATCGGTTGCTCTAATGGCGCAGGTACGGACTCAGTCGGTACTGAATTGATAGCTTCAATAGAAGCGACCATGCGATTACTGCTCATTCCCCTTGCGTGATTTATAGCGAAGGAAATCAGGATAGATAGCAATGCCACTGCACACATCCGCCGAGCGTTCGCTTTACGTATGGCATACACAACAATGGAGCCTACGATCCACATCAACAGGATCTGCGCACTGCGCGAGTCGCTGCCGACGATTAGGAATGAGGCGCAGAACAGTGCTATCGCAAACAAGGTGAGTACGGGTTTGGTCGCTTTGCCGCCTATGAGCGAACCACACAGGATCATCGCCTGCAAGCACACCAAATGCGCAAGACTCAACACCCCGAATGTTGCAAAAACAGGCATGCCGAGGAATTCAGCGTTCATCGCGGCCAAACCGTAAGGGCCAATGTAGATTCGCACTTCCTGTTCTAGGTAGAAAATACGGGCAGCAACAACAATTAAAAACATTGATGAAAATAAAGACAACCAGTAAAAAACCTTGCTGATATCGTTACTCTTTGAAACGTACTTCCCGAGAAACAAGAAAGACGGAGAAAACATGATTAACACTAACGAGAAAATATGTTTAACCAGTGCACCATCCGCTGATATTTTATTGGCCGCCAATATAGAAGCGAGCCCGCACACTGCGGCAACAATATAAGCAAGCCCGGTGCGACCGAAGCTCATTAGGAACGCTATCCCAATTAGCGGAGCCAGTAAAAATGCGGGGTTAATGTCATACCCCAAGAGTGAAAACATCACTATAGGTAAAGACATGGCTGCGCCAATAGCGGGAACAAGTATTCCACCGCCAGCATTTAAATAGTGCATCTTCTGCGCAACAAACATTCTAACCCTTCCTGGATAGATAAATTACTTGGTACAGAGCCATGAGGAAGAAGCCGAGCAGCCCTCCATCAGTTCTAAAAACCACTCTCAAAGTGCTACGTTAGGACGTAATTCTTGGAGGCATACTGCCAGCATTTCGCGGAGAATACACTCCACAATCGAATGTTTCACTAGGTTGCAATTCCCTGTCAGAGCTCTACAGCGCCCTTTTACGGCGTCCTGCCGACCGAAAACAGTCTCTAATTTTGCAGCTCACGCACATAGGCCTGGCACGCCGCCAATGCAATCAGTCCTTGGTCGCCCTCGTCGGTGATTCCGATAACTCGTTGAGCATGCGCTGGGTCAAGTCTGACGCGCGCGCCTCCATGAACACGCCGACGGCTGCGGTACCGGCAAGCACTGGGTCGCCACTGCCTGGATCCTCGGCAAGGAGGACTGACAGCCGCAAATCAGAAGTGGCAAGGCGATCGCGCAGGCGAGCCTGATTGGTCTGTGCATCTTTCAGTTCCTTGTGGTGGGTTTCGTCGCTGGCCGACAGCCGCTGCTCGATCGCGAGTCGCTTGTCCTGGTTGGCGCGCATCTGGTCGGCGGCCGCGTTGCTGACGGCGGTCAGGTCGTCCTGATGCAGCCCGGCCTGTTCTGCGCGCTGCTTGCCGTAGCGCCAGTCCTGAACCTTCCAGGTGACGCCAGCGGTTGCCAGCACCAGCAATAGGATACCGACCAGTTTCCATGCCGCGGGACTCACGACACATCCTTGAAGAAAACGTGACCACCAAGCCTCCGCGTTTCTTTGGCTTTCACCGCCCAGTCCGGAGCCTTCTTCATGGTGATGGCGTAATAGTGCGTGGCACCGCCGGTTGGATCTGGCACCTTGCCATCGATCACCTGATCAGCAGCGATCCGCGCTTGGGCAAGCTCCCGGAACGGAATCGCTTTGGCCCCGATCAAGGACGGATAGTTCGGGTCGCTCTTATTCCAGCAGCTGAACTGATACGGCGCCTGGCAGACACCGGCATAGCCCTCGCCCCACCACGACTTGGTCTTGCCATCGTTCACACGGTTGCGAATCGTCCAGGCCACGGCAATCTGCCCAGCCAGGCTTTCACCACGAGCCTCGCCCCACAGCGTGCGGGCGAGGACATCGCGGTCTTTCTCGGTAACTGACATCGCTTTTCTCCAGGCGAAAAAAAACCGCTCAATGCGGCCCTGTCGATTCGATGCTGGGTGAAAGCCGGAATCTGGTTATGCAACCTTGACCCGGATGTTTGCGCGGCCGTCAGGCAGCACGTTCTGCACGATACCCACGGCTCGTCGGTATTGCTCAAACGTAAGTACAGAAGCAGGGACTGCGATCCCAATGATGGAATCACCATCCGCCTCAGGAACGATAAAGTCACCCGGATGCGCACCCAGCACATTGACCGGAACCTGTCCGGCGAATGCCATTCGATCCACCTTCATGCGCTCCAGCTCAAGACGCACTTGAAACGCCTCCATCTCGGCTTGGAACACTAGGTAAGGCGAGCCCTCATCACTGAGAGCTCCCCCTGCTTAACGAGCATGGCCAGTCGTGTGGCCATCAGAGCAAAGGCGAAAGGAATCTGCTTACTACCAAGCGTGCGAAGAGCTTTCGAAAGCTCCTCCACATTGGTACGGGCGTCGATCTTAAGCATTTGCCATCACCTATGCTTGCGGCGATCAACCTGCTCGGCTGGGGCTTTATCGCAACCCATGCAGTGTTCGCAGTTGAGGGTTCGGCAGAGCCAGCCTTTAACCGTCAGCCACCACGTAACCATGAAGATATGGCGAACACCGGCCAATGCCAGCGACACATGCAGTGTCAAACCCGCTGTAGTCGGGCTGAAGAAGATGTTCTGGGTTCGAGTCATCACAACGAAGCCACTGATGGCGATCGTTGAATAGATGATCTTCCCGACAATGCCGTCTCTCACCTTCCCGCTCAGCACGCACCAGGTAGCCCATAAGGCAATCAGGCCGCTTGCAATCAATAGAGTTGATTAGTTCGAAGTTCATGGTGGATTACCCCCGCCGAACCGCTGACGGATGATCGCCCAGAGGTCCGCGGCTTTGATGGCGCGATTGATCGCCGCCAGAAGTGAGCCGCTGAAGGTGCCAAGTAAAAAGCCGATGCCGGCGACGATGCTCGGCTCTGTGACACCGAGATAAGCACTGACCATGCCTGTCAGGTACAGAGAACAAGCCACTCCAGTGACCAAGAAAATTGCCCAAGCTCGCCAATCAGTAAGGTCGTCCTTGTGCCACCAACTGGCAACAATTGCTCCAATCAAGCCCGCGATAAGCCATTCAGCTTTGTCGATCAGGCGATGCAGTAGATCCATGCGCTCGACTCCGACTCTGCATGACTTGATTTGAATCAGCTCCAGCAGCACTCCCAGCTCGGAGCAATGGGTGTGGTGGAGCTGAAAACGAAAAAGCCCCGGCGAATGCCGAGGCTCTGTGGACAGTAGAAAGCAAAAAGCCCAACTTCAGAGTCGGGCTTTGCTCGCGGAAAAACCGCAAAGTACCTGAAATCTATAGTTAGCCCCCGGTCCTGTCAACTCCCTCGCGATGTAATATCATGTTGCCTGCATCCTGCGCCAACGACCGCGCCAACGGAGCCACACGCCATGTTCAAAAAAAGGAGTTTTAATTGAAAAGACTATTTATCTTCGCTCTCACATCTGCAATGTCCCTTTCCGCTCAAGCTACCCAATGGCGACAATTCACATCCACTATGTACGTTCTCGATCCAGCGGAGAACCAACAAGTAGTTGCTATGGCAAGCCTGTTCGAAGGAGAACAGATCGTCATGAACCTGGTGGATATGACGGGTTCGTTTTGTAGAGAAGGCCAAAACAGTGCCGTTATGCCAGCTGGCCCTTACAAGGTGAATGGCACGAACGTGAAGTTCGTTCAGGCCTGCATTAACGGAAAAAGAATCCTGTCACCGGAAACCGTTAAAGGAAAAGCATTCTTGGCTAAGGCAATCACTGCTGGCCCAGCAACCGTAGAGCTCGAGGGAAGCATTCTCCTTCATTTCTCTAGCGAAGATTTTCAGTCAGCCAAGAAGGCAATGGTTGATACAAATTCGGCACTCTGACCACCCGAAATACTTGGATGGCGCACAGCGGACTTATGCTGCGGCGCCTTCTCCCTAGCACATTTTTAAGCAGCCACTCGACGAATATCTAAAGCACCATCAATCCAAGCAATTCCTGCCTTCCAAAGCTGCCTGGTCTTCTCTTCACCGAAGCCCAGTTTCTTGCCTACATCCATCAGTGCCTTATCGCGAGAGGTGTAGTACCGCATGAGCACCTGACCACATTCCGGGTAGCGCTTCAGCACGGCCCATCAGACCGTCAATCATCAGTGCATCATCATCGGTGATCATCGGCGACAGGACCGTCTTCTCGCGAGAGGCGCAGCAGGATACACCCGAACCCAGCACGACCCAGCGGCCCCAATGCTCCAGCAGATCCTCGGCGGTACGCTCTTTAAATGTTGGTGTGAAAGCCATGACTCAATCCCCTGTGAAGTTCGAAGCGCCGGCACCGCGGCGGTTGTTCTGTTCGTGTTGTTCCTGGGCACCGCCGATGACATGGCGAGCCTTGGCGATCTCGGTGAGCGCGTCCTTCAAGCGCGCATTGAGTACCGGCACAACGTAGCTCAACGGAAGAGTCTGGAGCGTATGGCCGCAAACCCATCCCGACCCCAGGCAGTGCTCGCACTCGAGAAGTGAAAGATCCCGAGCCGCATACCCTTGCCCAGGTAGATGTTGCATTCGACGATGAACTTCAGTTCGCGCTTCTGGAGTGATCCGTGGAGCTTCTTCATAGCTGACCAGCCATTGCCACAGAATCTTCCATGGCCAATCCGGCAGGCTCAGCCCCTTCCATGCCCTGATCAAATGCAAAGGCAACATATTTGATCGCACCACGGACAGCTTCCGAGAGCGAATCAACCACTGACTTGAGTTGGTCGCGCTCAGATCGAACCTGATCCAGCAGGCAGCCGGAAGTGTCGGTAAATGCATTCAGCCCATCGCAGACCTTTGCCAGCAGCTGGTCTGCCGTAAGTTCTGTAGCGTTGTAGCCTCCAGCACCTAACTGGCATGCAATTGCGCGCATACCTTCGTCGTATCGCTCCTTCTCGGCGATCAGGGCCACGATCAGTTCTGGTTTGCAGGCCGCCTCAAATTGCGCCCAGCGATTGAGCATCTCGACTGTCGTGCCTTTGCCATGGATCGCGTCGGCCAGGCGCTTCAGGTCGGCCAGGTCGGCTAAATCAGCTTGAATTCCCATTTTTAAACCTCGCCTATGGTTGATTCTTGAAGTGCCTCGCAGGCCTTATGTTCCGTGGCTTATGGGGCATTACCGGAATATCCCAATCTACTGCCGGGCAATCCGTGAATCAGGTCAAAACCACACTGATCTAAATGCGCATGCCACTTCTCCAGGGCATCGCGCTTGCGACTCATCACGTCTGATTGGACGTACACCTTCACGTTGTGGCCCATGGAATGGTTGATCAGTAGTTCACTGATCAGATAGTCAATGCCGATGTCTGCCCAGCCGGTACGCGCCACCTTGCGAAGGTCGTGACTGGTCCACTCACCTTTGCCCAGCCGGGTGAACACGGCACTGGCCTGGCCTTCACTCAATGGCTTTACGAGCAGCAGAAATTCCCGACGGAATACATCCAGGCGCTACTGGGCCATGCGGACGAGAAGATGACGAAGCACTATCAGGAGGGGCACGACGAAAAGAAGATCGAGTACTTGGAGGTGAGCGCCGAGTTGGCGTTCTGAGGTGGGAGTTTTGCAAAAGTTTTGCAAATCGCAGAAAGCAAAAAGGGGTCACCGTTTCCGGTGACCCCTCTAGACCGCCCAGCAGAGCGGATTTTGTTTGGTAGGCGCGATTGGACTCGAACCAACGACCCCCACCATGTCAAGGTGGTGCTCTAACCAACTGAGCTACGTGCCTGCTGTGAGGCGGCATTCTACGGAATTCCGGAGGGGTGTCAACACCTTTTTTCGAGCTAACCCTATGAATATGCAAAATATTTAATTTAGCGGCGGTTAAGAAGATTTTCCGGTGGCTGGCGGTCGATTTTTAACTCGGGTAGGATCGAGGCACTCGTAAAATATATTAAACAGAGGCAGCCGGATGGCGAACACCCCCTACCCCGAATCCTATTACGCCGCGTCGGCCAATGCGGTTCCGCCGCGCCCGGCCTTGCAGGATGACGTAGAGACTGATGTCTGTGTGATCGGTGCCGGTTACACCGGTCTGTCCTCAGCCCTGTTTTTGCTGGAGAACGGTTTCAAGGTCACGGTGCTGGAAGCCGCCAAGGTGGGTTTTGGTGCGTCGGGCCGTAACGGTGGGCAGATCGTTAACAGTTATAGCCGTGACATTGATGTGATCGAACGCAGCGTCGGTCCCAAGCAGGCTCAGTTGCTGGGGCAAATGGCGTTTGAAGGCGGGCGGATCATTCGTGAGCGGGTCGCCAAATATAATATCCAGTGCGACTTGAAGGACGGTGGCGTGTTCGCTGCCATCACTGCCAAGCAGATGGGCCATCTGGAATCGCAGAAACGCCTGTGGGAACGTTTTGGTCATACGCAGCTTGAGTTGCTGGATCAAAAGCGCATACGTGAGGTGGTGGCCTGCGAGCAATACGTCGGCGGCATGCTCGACATGAGCGGCGGGCACATTCACCCACTCAACCTGGCATTGGGCGAAGCGGCGGCGGTCGAGTCGCTGGGCGGTACTATTTATGAGCAGTCGCCAGCGGTCCGCATTGAGCGCGGCGCAAATCCGGTGGTGCATACGCCGCAGGGCAAGGTCAGGGCCAAGTTCATTATCGTGGCCGGCAATGCCTATCTCGGCAATCTGGTGCCGGAACTCGCGGCCAAGTCGATGCCTTGCGGCACTCAGGTCATCACCACCGAGCCTTTGGGCGATGAATTGGCCAAGCGTCTGCTGCCGCAGGATTACTGCGTCGAGGACTGCAATTACCTGCTCGATTACTACCGCCTGACCGGCGACAAGCGCCTGGTCTTCGGGGGTGGTGTTGTCTATGGCGCGCGGGATCCGGCGAACATCGAAGCGATCATCCGGCCGAAGATGCTCAAGGCGTTCCCGCAACTCAAGGACGTGAAGATTGATTACGCCTGGACCGGCAATTTCCTGCTGACCCTCTCGCGCCTTCCCCAGGTCGGGCGGATCGGCGACAACATCTACTATTCCCAGGGCTGCAGCGGCCACGGCGTCACGTACACGCACCTGGCGGGCAAGGTGCTGGCCGAAGCGCTGCGTGGCCAGGCTGAGCGTTTCGACGCGTTTGCCGATCTGCCGCACTACCCGTTCCCCGGCGGGCAATTGCTGCGCACACCGTTTGCCGCGCTGGGTGCTTGGTATTACGGGCTGCGGGACAAGTTCGGGTACTAAGAACGACTGAAATCCTTTGTAGGAGCGAGCCTGCTCGCGAAGGCGGCGAAACAGTCAACATGGATGTTGGATGTGCCGGCCTCTTCGCGAGCAGGCTCGCTCCCACAAGGGGAATGGTGTTTAAAGTCGATCCCGTGCGATGCCGCTGCGGATTCGCAGGATGTCGGCGAGTACGGCGAGGGCAATTTCCGCAGGGGTTTTACTGCCCAGATTCAGGCCGATGGGCGCATGAATCCGCGCCAGTGCTGCGTCTCCCAACCCACCAATCCTGCGCAACCGCTCGAAGCGCTTCTGCGAGGTCTGCAGGGAGCCCATCACACCGATGTAAAACGCCTCGGTGCGCACGGCTTCCATCATCGCCAAATCGTCAATGCGCGGATCGTGAGTCAAGGCCACCACCGCGGTGTCGCTGTGGCAGCCGCCATCAGCAATGAACACGGACGGCAATTGACGACGAATCTCAACGTTTTCCAGCACGACACCTTCCAGCACCTCGTCGCGCGGATCACAGAGAATCACCTCGAACCCGAGGCCAACCGCAAACTCCGCGCACGCCTGGGCGACGCTGGAATACCCCGCCAACAGCAAACGCTGAGCCGCGCCGATCCGCACGCGCACCCGATCAATCTCCCGTTCGATGCGCACGCCCTGCTCACGATCAGTGAATAGGCTGCGTGCACCGCTGGCCAGATCGATCTCGCGGATCAGCCGCCGCTGGCCGAGCAACGCTGACTCCAGTTCCCGCAAATGAGCCTGAACCTCGCACCTGGATTCGAGCTTCTCCACCAGTACATCGAGCACACCACCGCAGGGCAAACTCACACGAGAATGCGGATCGTCGCCTTCGCCATAACGGACCACGCTGACCGCATCAACAAACGCGCCCTCGGCGACGCGTTCGAGAAAGTCTTCCTCGACGCAGCCGCCGGACAGCGAGCCGATCCATTGTCCGTCGGTGTTCACCGCCAGCAACGAGCCCGGCGCGCGCGGCGCCGAGCCATAGGTGGCGAGCACCGTGCACAGCCAGATGCGCTGGCCGGCCATCGACCATTCCAGCGCCCGACGCACGACTTGCAGATCGAGATGCTGCATGTCAGTGCGCCTTGTGCTCGAGTGGCGGTGCATCGGCGCGCAACGTCTGCACGTCGCTCACGGCCAGATCACCTGTCTGACCACCCCACCCTTGACGCAGGTAGTTGAGCAGATCGGTGAGTTGCTCGTGACTGAGCTTCTCCGCGAACCCCGGCATCGGTTGCATGTGTTCGAACCCGGTGAATTTCTGCTCACCAATGCCGTCGTCGATCACCCGCACCAGGTTGCGCGGATCTTCCAGGCGCAGCGTGGTGTTGCCGCGCATGGCCACGGCGATGTGCGGCTTGCCCTCGCCGCCGACCGCGTGGCAACCGGCGCAGACGTTCAGGTAATCCTGACGACCGCGCTGGGCGCTGGCACCGAGCTTGTCCAGCGGCACGTCGGTCAGAACCTTCGCGGTCGGCGGTTGATCGCCGAGCAGGAAGGTCGCCATCGCTGCCAGGTCCGGTTCATTGAGGCCTTGGGTGCTGTTGTGAAACACCGGGAACATCTCGTTGAACATCGTGCCCTGGGCGCTCATGCCGTGTTTGAGGAACGTGCTCAGGTCCTGATGATTCCAGCCGCGAGCGGCCAGGTCGTTGGCCAGCAGGCTAGGCGCCAGATAGCCGTTGAGCACTCCGCCGGTCATGCGTTTGTCCTGCTGCATCGCGCCCGGCAAGCCGCGCGGGGTGTGGCATTCGCCGCAGTGACCGAGCACATCGACCATGTACTGGCCGCGCTTCCAGGCTTCGCTTTTGCCGTCGGCCGGTTCCAGCTTCACGTCCTTGCCGTAGAGCATGTTCCAGCCCGTCAAGCCCAGGCGCACGTTGAACGGAAAGCTCAGGCTCGTGACCGGCGCTGCCCGTTCGATCGGCTCGACGGTTTTCAGGTACGCGTGAATCGCATCGGAATCTGCGCGCGGCATCAAGTGATAGGAGGTGTACGGCATCGCCGGGTACAGGTTCGCGCCGTCGCGACGCTTGCCCTCGGTGAGCGCGGCGAAGAATTCGTCATCGTTGTACAAACCGATGCCGTGCTCTTTGCTCGGGGTGATATTGGTGCCGTAGATCGTGCCGAACGGCGAGACGATCGGCAGCCCACCGGCATACGGCGCGCCACCCGGCGCGGTGTGGCAGGCCATGCAATCGGCGGCGCGGGCGAGATAGGCACCACGAACGACTTGATCATCCGCATGAGCCAGCAACACAGACGCAGCCAGACTCACCGCCAACGCCAGACGGGACAGTAAATGCTTCATGCTCAACCCTCCTTGACCAGGCCGAGATCGGTCAGCACGTTGCGCGTCGCGCTGTAATACCGCACGTAGCCGGTGCAGCGGCAGATATGGTGACCGAGGCTGTCCTCGATGACTTTTTCCAGCTGGCTTTTGACGATGGGCTGACGTTGCAGCTTCTCCACCAACACCGTCGCGGCATTTACAAAACCCGGTGCGCAGTAGCTGCACTGGAAGGCAAATTCATCGACGAAGCGCTGCTGGATCGGATTGAGTTCGGTGACCTGGCCCTGTTCATCGCGGGTCGCGTGGCCTTCAATGGTCCGCACTTTTTTGCCTTCGAAATAGTGCGCACCGGTGATGCAGGTGCGCACTTCTTCGCTGGTGCCGTCCGGGTTGTCGACGATCACTACGCAGGCGTGGCAGATGCCCTGGCCGCAACCCAGGCGCGAGCCGGTGAGGTTTTTGTATTCGTGCAGGTAATCGATCATCGGCAGGTCATCAGGAATGTCCACCGGGCTGACGGATTGACCGTTGAGGGTCAGTTGAAGCGGACGGTTAGCCATTGAGGGCCTCCTTGATGCGGGCAGAAGTGATAGGCAGGTCGCGGACCCGTTTGCCGATGGCATGTGCCACGGCGTTACCGATGGCGCCGACCACCGGGATCATCACCACTTCGGCGATGCCCTTGGATGGATCGCTCGGCGACAGCGGCGGCAGGATTTCGGCCGTCTGCGTCCACACCGCTACGTGGCGCGCCATCGGCAAGCGGTAACGGTTGAAGTTCCAGTCACCCTCCCCCGGCCCGCCTTCGTACAGCGGCATCTCCTCCATCAACGCATGGCCGATGCCCATGGCGATCCCGCCTTCGAGCTGGCCCTTGACCAGTTCTTCCACCAGCACCCGACCGCACTCGACCCACGAGTGGTGGTTGAGCACCTGCACTTCGGCGGAGCCCTTGTTCACTTTCAGTTCCACCAGCGTCGCCACCGGGCTGTAATACGTCACCGCCGCGTTGTTCAACTGCGTGTCCGGGTAATGCACGTTCTGGCGATCCAGCAAGTGAAAACCGGCGCTGTTCATCTGCGCCTTTTTCACGCTCGGCGCGCCATCACCGTACTTGACCGCCAAGCCGTCCAGCGGCAGACGTTCACGCACGCCGTCGATGCTGAACTCGGCCTCGGCCCAGCTCCAGCGGTTGAAACCGTGCACGGTCGCGCCGGTCACCAGGCCTTTTTCGTGGGCGTGCCTGGCCAGTTGCTCAAAGCTCAGCGGCTGCATGCCGTTGGCGGTGAGTCGGCCGTCGACCCAATGCGCATCTTCACGGCGCACCACATACGGGTTGGCCTGGCCGCCGTAAGGGCCCTGGCCCCAGATCTGCAACGCCGCCGGCCACAAACCGTGGTTGAACAACACGCGCGCCGCTTCACGGGTGGCGTGGCTGAAGTAATAGGCGGAGTTGGTCGCCGATGAGGCCGAGGCGAGTTTGCCGACCCAGCGCGGATTGCGCAGCACAGTGTCCTGCTCGGCCTGGCTCATGAGGTACGGGTTGCCGCCGGTGATCAGCTGCAACTCTTTCCATTCGGTCTCGCCGGTCTTCACTTCAGTCGCCGGGACGCCAAGGAAATCCGCCACGACCAAGGCTTGCGAGGTGGACATGCCGGTGCCGATTTCGATACCGATGTGGCGCAGGGTGATGTGCCCATCAGCGGTGAATTCGATGCTGGCCATCGGCGCTTCGGAACCGGTGCCGAAGTCTTTCTGGCAGATGGCAAAACCGACGCCGTACCAGTTGTCCGGGTCCCGGGCTTCGCGCTGCTTTTTGATCGCTTCGCGGTTTTTCCAGACTTCGTGAACAGCGGCTTTATCGAGAATTTCGTGCAGGCGCAACGCGCCTGCCGGCACCGCGCCCTGGGTGTTTTTCATGCCCGAGACCATGGCGTTTTTCTTGCGCAGATCAATGGCGTCAATGCCGAGGCGATCGGCAATCTCATCGACCATCATCTCGGTCGAGGCCATGCTTTGCAGGGTGCCGTATCCACGCATTGACCCGGCTTCAACGGCGCGGGAATGGTAGGCGGTGACCTGCAAATCGTTCTGCGGCATGTAGTAGATCGACTGCGCCGCCGTGGCGCCAACCGCCGCGACAGAGGGGCTGTAGTTGATCCGTCCACCGCCGTCGACGTTCATCTCGGCGCGGAAAATCTTGAAGCTGTGATCGGTCTTGTCCACCGCCAGTTGGTAGCGGATGTCGAACGGGTGACGCTTGATGCCGCTCTGGAACTGCTCGTAGCGATCGTTGGCCAGACGCACCGGCACACCGGCGCCGTACAACGCCGCAAGCGCCGCGTAGTACACGAAAATGTTGTGATCTTTGGAGCCATAACCGACGGTGTAGCCCGGGTGCATGTTCAGGTTGGCCAGGCCGAAACGCGACGGTGCGATCATCTTCGCGGTTTCGGTCGCGGTCTCCAGCGGGCACTGGGTGGCGACGACAAAATGCAGGGTTTTGGTCGCCGGGTCGTACCAGCCGTTGCCGTTGTCCGGTTCCATCGCCGCCGGTTCGATCGACGGGGTTTTGTAACGCTCGTCGAACACCAGCCAGTTGTCTGGCGGCGTGTCGATTTGCTGCTTCATGCGCTCGGCGTAGAACAAGCCGCGCTCGGTCAGGTTGCCGTGCAGGTTCGGTTGGGAATTCCACACCGGACGACGGTTGCGCAGCATCGGGAACAGGATCGAATCCTTCAGGCTGGCGAATTCGTCTTCATCCGCCGAGGTCACCCCGCCGACGCGCACGTAGCGGAAACTGCCGTAGGGATCGCTTTCGTAGAACGGCACTTTGTCGCCGTAACGAATCGCTTTGTCATTGAATTTGAGTCTGGCCTTGGCCTGGCGGAAGCGTTCGAAGTCGTTCCAGATCAGGATCGCCACGGGATGGCCGATGAACATCGGCACCTTGCCCTCCGGCAGCAGCGGATCCGGCGCGTGCTCTTCCGGGAAGGCGATGCCGTCCTTGTCCAGGTCGGCGGCGGTGACGATGCGGTCCGGCTGCAAGTCGGCGCCGAGCCACGTCAGGTCGTAACCGGCATAAATGCGATCGGCCTTGGTGGTCTTCAGCAGCATGGCGTGGCCTTGTTGCTGCGGCCAGCCCGGCATGTCCTTGGCGCGGATGTCGCGGGCAAACACTTTGCTGCCGCAGACCTTGGACAAGGCATCGTTACGCGAGCGCGCCTTGCCGTTGTTGCCGAGCCATTGCTCGGAAGGCACGGTCACGCTGTTTTCCATCAAGGCCGCCAGCGCCTGACTGCTGAGCGGCGTGAGCGTCACGCTCACACCCGCCACCAGCCCGCCCTGAAGGAACGAGCGCCGGGATATTTCACGGTTGGACATGGATCATCCTCTGGGCGGTTATGGGTCCGCCCTTCTGGTTATGTTCTGGGGATCTCGAGTCTTGCAGAAGCCCTTTTTGACGAGGCAAAGGGCTGTGTTGACAGTGCAAAGCTGACCGAAAGGTTAACTTTATAGATATATCGGCTTGTAGAAAACAACTGGCAACAAAAATCTGACCAAATAATCAGAAAACCGCCGCTTTCCGGCGAAGCAAATCGATGAACAAACCCAACTCCCGGCTGATGTGTTCGCCCTTGCGCAGCAACAATCCGAATGGCGCCAGTTGCACGTCCAGCTCCACCGGCAGCGCCACCACCAGACCCATTTTCAGGTAGTCGCGCAACGCGGTTTCCGAGAGCACCATGATGGCGTCGGTCAGTTGAATCAGTTGCTGCATCGAGTACACCGAGCTGCATTCGATGATGTCAGCGGGTGTCGGCAACGCCAGGCGCTGCAAGGCCTGATCCAGCCCGATGCGCGCCGGGCTGGTTTCCGGCTGCAGGATCCACGGCCAGCCGCTGACCAGTTCCGAGAGTTCGAGCGTTTCCCGTTGCACCAGGGGATGACCGGCGTGAACGACAACCAGCAACCGTTCGTTGCCCAGTTGTTCGAACTCGTAATGTTCGCTGTCGGTGCCAGCGTTGCGACGGGCAATGGCGAGGTCGATGCGGCCCTGCTCCAGCAACTGGATCACCTGATCGCTGGTGTCGCCCATGATGCGAATGCGCAACTGCGGATTGAGCGCCTTGATTTCGGCAATCGAATCCATCACCAGGTCGGGCGCGGCGCCCATGATGGTGCCGATGGACAGATAACCGTAACCGCCCTGCTGCCGCGCGATCAGGTCTTCGGCGCAGCGGTCGAGGCCGCTGAGGGCGGATTCGGCGAAACGAATCAACTCGCTGCCCAGTGCTGTTGGCCGCATTCCGCGCGGCAGGCGCTCGAACAGATCGCAGCCGAACATGTCTTCAATCTCATGCAGCATCCGGGTCGCCGCCGGTTGCGACATGTTCAGGCTTTGCGAGGCGCGGTGCAGGTTCTGGCTGCTGCTGAGCGTCACCAGCATGTGCAAATGCTTGTAGCGCAGGCGGTTGAGCAGGCTGCGGGAGATGATCGGCGTGGTCATGGCGGGCCTTTGTTATCGATACCCTCAAGGTATCAGTTGTGAGCTAGATTCGATTTGTAACGCATCGATCCGCGGCCGTACAGTCTTTCCCATAAGAACAAATGCCCTACCAAAGGAAAACTGCGATGAAGACTCTACCTGCGCCTCTGCTCGCCAAAATTTCCTGGCGGCTACTCCCCTTCCTGCTACTGATGTACATCATGGCCTTCCTCGACCGCGCCAACGTCGGGTTCGCCAAGCAAGCCTTTCAAGCCGACACCAACATCAGCGACGCCGCCTTCGCCTTCGGCGCCGGGGTGTTTTTCGTGGGTTACGCGCTGCTTGAAGTGCCGAGCAATCTGATCCTGCACCGTGTCGGCGCCCGCCTGTGGATGTGCCGGATCATGGTGACCTGGGGGCTGGTCTCCGCCGCCATGGTCTTTGCTCACACCGAAACCAGTTTCTACGTCCTGCGCTTCTTGCTGGGCGTGGCCGAGGCCGGTTTTTTCCCCGGCGTCATCCTTTACCTCACCTACTGGTTCCCCAGCGCCGCGCGCGGCAAAGCCATGGGCTTTTTCTACTTCGGTGCACCGCTGGCGTTCATCTTTGGCAGTCCGTTGTCTGGCTTGCTGCTGGAGCTGGACGGATTTGCCGGCGTCCACGGCTGGCAATGGCTGTTCGCGGTTGAAGGCTTGATGGCCACGGCGGTGGGCGTCTGGGCTTATTGGTATCTGGACAATCGCCCGGCCGACGCGAAGTGGCTGACGGTTGAAGAACGCCAGCAAGTGCAAGGCATCCTCGATCAAGAAGATAGCCACAAACAGAATCATGGCCGCAGCCTGCTCAATGTTCTGTGCCAACCCTCAGTTCTGTACTTGTGCCTGATTTATCTGCTGATTCAGGCCAGCGTCTACGGCGTGGTGTTCTATCTGCCGACCCAGGTCGGCGGGTTGTTGGGTACCAAGGTCGGGCTGATGGTCGGACTGGTCACGGCGATCCCATGGATCTGCGCGATAGTCGCGGCGTACCTGATCCCCGGCTACAGCGACCGCACCGGCGAACGTCGCCGCACCGCCTGCCTGACGTTGCTGATGTCCGCAGCCGGAATCGCCTGCTCGGTGACCTTCGCCAGCCCGTTCCTCGGCATCGTCGCCCTGTGTTTCGCCGCTTCGGGTTTCATCGCGGTGCAACCGGTGTTCTGGACCTTCCCTTCCAGCTATCTCGCCGGCAGCGCCGCTGCAGCCGGGATTGCCCTGATCAACTCGTTCGGCGCCCTCGGCGGCTTCATCGCCCCGGTCCTGAAGAACTGGGCCGAAGGCGCCTTCCATTCACCGGCCGCAGGCTTGTACGTACTGGCCGGCACCACCGTCATCGCCGCGTTGCTGGTCCTGGGCATCCGCTCACCCGTCCACAAGCCTTCCAACACACCGGCCACCGTTTAACCTGAGGAGTCACACCATGGGCATTCCAACCATCAAACACGTCCGCGCCTTCACGTTGAGAGGCGGCGGCGCGGATTATCACGATCAGGCGGACGGTCACTGGATCGACGATCACATTGCCACGCCGATGAGCAAATACCCCGAGTATCGCCAGAGCCGCCGCACCTTCGGCATCAACGTGCTCGGCACGCTGGTGGTCGAGATCGAAGCCAGCGACGGCACGGTCGGTTTCGCCGTCACCACCGGTGGCGAGCCTGCCGCGTACATTGTCGAAAAACACTTGGCGCGTTTCCTCGAAGGCGCACGGGTCACCGACATCGAAAAAATCTGGGACCAGATGTACCAATCGACCCTGTATTACGGTCGCAAAGGCATCGTCATCAACACGATCTCCGGGGTTGATCTGGCGTTGTGGGACTTGCTCGGCAAGATCCGCAAAGAGCCGGTGCATCAGTTGCTCGGCGGTGCGGTGCGCGACGAATTGCAGTTCTACGCCACCGGCGCCCGTCCGGACCTGGCGCAGAAAATGGGCTTCATTGGCGGCAAGATGCCGTTGCATCACGGCCCGGCCGAAGGCGAGGAAGGCCTGCGCAAGAACCTCGAAGAACTGGCGACCATGCGCGAGCGGGTGGGCCCGGACTTCTGGCTGATGCTCGATTGCTGGATGAGCCTGGACCTCAACTACGCCACCAAGCTGGCGGTCGGCGCCCACGAGTACGGTTTGAAGTGGATCGAAGAGGCTCTGCCGCCGGACGATTACTGGGGCTACGCGGCCCTGCGCAACAACGTGCCCAAAGGCATGTTGGTGACCACCGGCGAACACGAAGCCACCCGCTGGGGTTTCCGCATGCTCCTGGAAATGGGCTGCTGCGACATCATCCAGCCGGACGTCGGCTGGTGCGGCGGGATCACCGAACTGGTGAAGATTTCCGCCCTGGCCGATGCCCACAACGCGCTGGTGATTCCTCACGGTTCTTCGGTTTACAGCTACCACTTCGTCGCCACCCGGCATAACAGCCCGTTCGCCGAGTTTCTGATGATGGCGCCGAAGGCTGACGAAGTGGTGCCGATGTTCCACCCGCAATTGCTCGGCGAACCGGTTCCGGTGAACGGCCGCATGCGCCTCTCGGCACTCGACCAGCCAGGTTTCGGCGTGACCCTGAACCCGGAATGCCAACTGCATCGGCCGTACAACCGCTGAGAAAGGACCCCGCTATGAACATGCCTCACAACGCTTTCAAGGCCGCGCTGAAAAATCCGGCGACCCAGTACGGAATCTGGGCCGGTTTCGCCACCGGCTACGCCGCCGAAATCGTCGCCACCACCGGTTACGACTGGATGCTGATCGACGGTGAACACGCGCCGAACACCGTGCCCGGCGTACTCGCGCAATTACAGGCGGTGGCGCCCTACTCCACGGCTCCCGTGGTGCGTGCGGTGACGGGCGATGCCAACCTGATCAAGCAACTGCTGGATATCGGTGCGCAGACGCTGATGATTCCGATGGTGGAAACCGCCGAGCAAGCGGCCGCCCTGGTGCGCGCCATGCGTTACCCGCCCCACGGTGTTCGCGGCGTCGGCGGCGGTTTGACCCGCGCCACGCGCTGGGACGGCGTGCCGGATTATTTGAACACCGCCCATGAGCAGTTGTGCCTGATCGTTCAGGTGGAATCGCGGATTGGCGTGGAAAACGTCGAAGCGATCGCCGCCATCGAAGGCGTCGACGCGGTGTTTATCGGCCCGGCGGATTTGTCCATCGGCCTCGGCCATGCAGGCAACCCTGGCCATCCTGACGTTCAGGAACGCATCCAGCACGCAGTGAAAGCAACGCTCGCAGCCGGCAAGGCTTGCGGCATCCTCGCGCCGAACGAAGAAGACGCGCGCCGCTATCAAAGCTGGGGCTGTCAGTTCATTGCCGTGGCCATCGACATCAGCCTGCTGCGCCAAAGCGCCACGGCCACCCTGGCCCGCTATCGCACACCAGCCACCGAACACGCGCCGTCGCGCACTTACTGATCAGCCAAGGAGTCGCCCCAATGTCGTCCGTGCCCGTGTACGAAAACTTCATCAACGGCCAGTTCGTGGCCAGCACCGACCATATCGATGTGATCAACCCGGCCACGGGTGTCATGCTGTCGAAAGTCCCGGCCTCGACGGCCGAAGACGTCGACCGCGCCCTTGCCGCCGCGCGCGCCGCGCAAAAAGACTGGTCGCGCAAACCGGCGATTGAACGCGCCGGGCATCTACGCCGGATCGCCGCCAAGCTGCGGGAGAACGTCCAGCACTTGGCCCGCACCATCACCCTCGAACAAGGCAAGGTCAGCGGCCTGGCGGAAGTGGAAGTCAATTTCACCGCCGACTACCTCGACTACATGGCCGAGTGGGCCCGGCGCATCGAAGGCGAAATCATCACCAGCGACCGGCAGAACGAAAACATCTTTCTGTTTCGCAAACCACTGGGCGTGGTCGCCGGGATTCTGCCGTGGAATTTCCCGTTCTTCCTGATTGCCCGCAAGATGGCGCCGGCCCTGCTGACCGGCAATACCATCGTGATCAAACCCAGTGAAGAAACCCCGAACAACTGCTTCGAATTCGCCCGGCTGGTGGCCGAAACCGATCTGCCGGCGGGCGTGTTCAACGTGGTTTGCGGCGATGGTCGAGTGGGCGCGGCGCTCAGTGCGCACAAGGGCGTGGACATGATCAGCTTCACCGGCAGCGTCGACACCGGTTCGCGAATCATGGCCGCCGCCGCACCGAACATCACCAAACTCAACCTGGAACTGGGCGGCAAGGCGCCGGCCATTGTGCTGGCGGATGCCGACCTTGATCTGGCAGTAAAAGCCATTCGCGATTCGCGGATCATCAACAGCGGTCAGGTGTGCAATTGCGCCGAGCGGGTGTACGTCGAACGCAAGGTCGCCGACTCGTTTATCGAACGCATCGCAGCGGCGATGAGCGCCACCCGTTATGGCGATCCGATTGCCCGGCCAGAGGTGGAAATGGGCCCGCTGATCAACCGTCAGGGCCTGGACAGCGTCAACCGCAAAGTGCGCACGGCCTTGAGCCAGGGCGCGAGTCTGATCAGCGGTGGGCAGATTGCCGATTTGCCGAACGGCTTTCACTTCCAGCCCACGGTATTGGCCGGGTGCAGCGCCGACATGGAGATCATGCGCGAAGAGATTTTCGGCCCGGTGCTGCCGATCCAGATTATCGACGACCTCGACGAAGCCATCGCCCTGGCCAACGACTGCGACTATGGCCTGACTTCGTCGATCTACACCCGCGACCTCAGTAAAACCATGCACGCAATGCGCGAGCTGGATTTTGGTGAGACTTACGTCAACCGCGAGAACTTCGAGGCCATGCAGGGCTTCCATGCCGGGGTGCGTAAATCCGGGATTGGCGGCGCGGATGGCAAGCATGGGCTTTACGAGTACACCCATACCCATGCGGTTTACTTGCAAGGCTGAGTCTTGCGGCGTTGCTGATGCCGCTATCGCGAGCAGGCTCGCTCCCACAGGGGATTGGTGTTGTTGATTAAATCTATGCAACAACACAAAACCCCTGTGGGAGCGAGCCTGCTCGCGATGGCGTCGGGTCAGTCAACGCGATGCCGTCAGAAGTCGACGGTCGCCGAAAGCAGATAGGTCCGCGGTGTCGACAGCGTCAACCCTGGCTCACTGTCATCCGACGCCCCGGCCGAACTCCAGTAGCGCTTGTCGGCCACGTTCTCGATGTTGGCGCGCAATGTGATGTTCTTTTCCTCGACCTTGAACGCGTAGCGTGCGCCCACGTCGAAACGCTCCCACGATTCGATCTCCTTGTTGTTGGACTGGTCCAGATACTGCGAACTGGAATAGATGCCCCGGCTGGTGAGGGTCAGGCCCTGCACGGTCGGCACGTCCCACTCGGCGCCCAGGTTGACGTTGTATTTCGGAGTGGCCGGCGCCCGGTTGCCGTCGAAGGTGCCATTGGCGGTGTTGGTCAACTCGCTGTCGATATACATGACACCGCCGAGCAAGCGGAAACCCTCGAGCGGCTCACCGAACACACTCAGTTCCACACCCGTGTTTTCACGCTTGCCGTTCGGGCCGAAAACCCGCGTGGTGGCGTTGGTCTCATAGGCTGGCTGCTTGATCCGGAACACCGCAGCGGTCATGGCAAACGCGCCGGCGTCATACTTGGCGCCGACCTCGACCTGGCGGCTGATGAATGGCGGGAAAATCTCGTCTTCGTTGATCGAGGTCGATGGCGCGATCTTGCCTTGGCTCAGGCCTTCCATGTAGTTCGCGTACAGCGACAGCTTATCGGTGGCCTTGAACAGGATGCCGCCCGACGGCGAAACCTTTTCCTCGTCGTAGGCGGTGTCGCCTTTGACGTTATCCGACCAGTCGTCGACCTTCACCCGCTGCCAGCGGGCGCCCAGGGTCAGCAGCAGCCGGTCATCGAAGAATCCCAGGGTGTCGGACAAGGCCACGCCGCTGAAGCGGTTTTCGGTGTAGACCTTCGGATCCTGTCGCGTCGGTCTGACCGGCGTCGGTGTTTCCACAGGGTTGTAGAGGTTGCTGGGGGCCGCCGCGTAACGTGCGCCACCGTTCTCGAAGTCCATGTAGAAATAACTGGCCGCCAGGTTCACCTCATGGCTCACCGGGCCGGTATGAAACCAGTTGCGCACCCCAGCCGTGGCCGTCCGGACGTTTTCGTCGCGGGTGAAATCACGGGGTTGAACGCTGAAATCGCCCTTGTCGTTGGTGACCGCGACGGCATGCCGGAGAAAATCATGATTGCTTTTGCGCGCGCCCACACCGCCGTAGAGCATCACGGAATCGTTGACGTCGAATTCGGCGTTCACCGTGCCGAAGGTGTCGTTGGTACTCGCCTTGCTCCAGGGTTGCGCATAGTTGTGACGCACATCGCTGGCATGTGGAACCTGCGCGTTGGCGTTGACCTGCACCCGCTCCTGCGGCGCGTCGGTATCACGCTCGGTACGGCCGACGTCCGTCGAGAGACGCAAGCGTTCACCGCGAAAATCCAGGCCCAGCACGGCCATCTCGCGGTCGACATTCTGCTGATCCCATTCGGTGTCGCCGGACTGCTTGACGCCATTGAAACGAATGCCGAACTTGTTGTCTTCACCAAAGCGCCGGCCAACATCCACTGCACCGCCGACCTGGCTGTCGGAAGCGTACATACCGGTAAACGAAGTAATGGGCTTGTCGGTGGCGCGCTTGGCCACCACGTTGATCCCGCCACCCACGCTGCCCCGCGGCGAGATGCCGTTGATCAGTTGGCTCGGACCTTTGATCACATCGACACGATCAGCCATTTCCATGTCGATCGTATAAGTCGGCAGGATGCCGTAGAGACCGTTGTAGGCAACATCACTGTTGAACAGGCTCAACCCTCGAATGGTGAACTGCTCATAGCGCCCACCCGCCGGGTTCGTGGCACGAACCGATGGATCGTTGGCGATCAGGTCGCCCAAGGTCCGCGCCTGCTGGTTCTTGACCACCTCGCTGGTGTAGGTGGTCATGCTGAACGGCGTTTCCATGAAATCTTTGGAGCCCAGCAAGCCTTGCGAACCGCGACGCGCAACCTGGCCGCCGGCATACGGATCACCGTCCACCGGGTCGATGGAACCGAGAATTGAGGTGGCGCCGAGTTGCAGACCACTGCCTTCGGGCGCCGGGGTCAGGATGTAGGCCTGCTCGCCCACCGGTTGCAGTTGCAGACCGGAACCCTGCAACAGCCGCGCAAAGCCCTCCTCCACGGCGAACTCGCCGGACAGACCGGGGCTGTTGCGACCGCTCACCAGCGCCGGGTCCACAGACAGATTGACCCCGGCCAGACCCGCGAAACGGGTCAGCGCTGCACCAAGGCTGCCTGCCGGCACCTGATAACTGCGTCGAGGCGCGTCTTCGGCCCAACCGGCGGTGATAAACAACGGACAGGCACTGAGGCTCAGCAACAGGCTCAAGTGCATTAACGGGCGCAGGCGGGATGAAGCCAAACGCGGACTCGACGGGAACACTGCGGGCATTGAAGAAGCTCTCTTGATTCGTTCACTTGCCTTGAATGACAAGCGACGCGAAAAAAGGGGACACCCTTCAAACACTATTTTTACGCGGCAGCAGCGTGACCCAATAACGCGTACGCGAATGCACCTCCAGCGGCAAGCTGGCCGCTAACAGCGTGAGGATACGATCGGTGTCTTCCAGGCGAAAACTGCCGGTGACACGCAGGGATTCCAGTTCCGGCTCCCAGCGCAGCACACCCGGGCGATAGGTGCTGAGTTCACGCAGGAAATCCCCCAGAGGCTGGTTCTGTGCCATCAACACACCGTCTCGCCAGCCTGGAGCAAGCACGTCGAAGGGCTCCACAGCGCCGGCACCTGCCGCCTGAAGGCTGACTTGCTGGCCTGCGCGCAGTGAAAAGACCGGTCCGCGCAAAGGCTCCAACTGCACCGCGCCGTTGAGCACCGACACCCGGCAACCCGTCGGCCACTGGCGGACACACACTTCGCTCTGACTGACGACTACCTGGCCGAAGTGAGTCTGGATCGTCAGCGGCGACGAACCGGGGACTTTCAGGGCTATTTCGCCCTCCACGAGCTTCAGTAGCCGAGTGTTCAGATCAATATCGACGGCGCTCGCGGTGTTCAATTGCAGCGAGCTGCCATCGGCCAACCGGACTTTCTTGCCCTCGCCGGTCGCCGTGCGCAGGTCGGCGCCCCAGACATCCAAAGGCAACTGCCGACTGATCAGCCAGGCAGTCGGCACCAACGCCACCGCTCCCACGGCGCGCTTGAGCACCGCACGCCGGCTCGGCTGCGGCCTATCCAGACTGGCCATCGCCAATACTGAAGGCAGGTCGCTAAAACGTTGACGCAAGCGTTGCGCTTTCTGCCAGGCCTGTTCGTGACTGGAATGGCTGTCGCGCCAGGTCTGCAACTCGGCACGGTCCTGCTCATTGGCAGTGCCCGATTCCATCAGCGCCAGCCACTGCGCGGCAGCCCGCATGACGTGGCGGGCGTCGGCCGAAGGGGCTGAACCGATCACAGGTCCACCAGCAGGCAGTGTTCGTAGGCTTGGGCCATGTAGCGCTTGATCGTGCGTTCGGAGACTTGCAGGCGCTCGGCGATTTGCTGGTAACCCAGGCCTTCCAGTTGGCTCCAGAGAAATGCCCGTCGTACCGGGGTCGGCAATCCATCGAGCAATTCGTCGAGGGCTTGCAGGGTTTCCAGCAGAATCCAGCGCTGCTCGGGGGATGGCACGCAGTCTTCGGGCAGCAGCGCCAGGGCGTTGAGGTAAGCCTGTTCGAGGCTGCGGCGCTTGTAGAAGTTGGTCAGCAGCCGTTTGCCCACGGTCGCCAGGTAGGCACGGGGCTCTTGCAGGTCAGCAATGTGCTGGGAGCTGGCGAGCACACGCACGAACGTATCCTGGCTCAGGTCCGCCGCATCATGACCATTGCTCATGCGCCGCCTCAACCAGTTTTCGAGCCAGCCGCGATAGTCGCGGTACAAGTCATGGAAGGTTTGCTCCTCCGGCATCGCTGCATCGCTCATTTCAAGAAGCCCTGTGCCAAGGAGTTATCGTAAATGAGAGTGATTCTAATTAATGTCAGGCGTGCGAAGGAAGCCCTTTATGCATCGACTGAGCAGAAAGGTTCATTGGGGAGGGTATGGAGGAGAGAAAAGCCAAATCGCAGACACAAAAAACCCCGGTCTTTCGACCAGGGTCTTTGCTATCGACTCGAAGATTGCCAGCGGCTTTCTTCGTAGCTCCAAGGCGTTCAGCGGGCCTTGAGGCAGATATGGCGCAGCGGACGGGACTCGAACCCGCGACCCCCGGCGTGACAGGCCGGTATTCTAACCGACTGAACTACCGCTGCGTATCGCTTTGAGCTGACGCTCAATTAACTCGTCTGACTGAAAGCTCCGAGACTTTTCAATCTCTCTTTCAGTCTCGAATCAGGTCAAGCCTGACTCGGAAAATATGGCGCAGCGGACGGGACTCGAACCCGCGACCCCCGGCGTGACAGGCCGGTATTCTAACCGACTGAACTACCGCTGCGCGTCGGTGGAGGCTTTTAACAGCTTCCATCTTGCTCTCGCAAGACTCTCGGATTTGGTGGGTGATGACGGGATCGAACCGCCGACATTCTGCTTGTAAGGCAGACGCTCTCCCAGCTGAGCTAATCACCCGTTTGCATCTCCGAGGCCGCGAAATTTACGCAGGTAGCGAACCTAAGTCAATAGCAGGATTGAAGTTTTTTCAAAACAGCTCCAAGTACAAGCTTCAAGCGGCAAGTAAAAGCAGGATCGCGTATTCAGGGCTTGCACGGGCTCGCATTTACTTGCCGCTTGTAGCTTGAGACTTGCAGCTTCTACTTGTAGACCATCTTCTTGGTCATGCCGCCATCGACCACAAATTCCTGGCCCGTGACGAACCCGGCATTCTTCGACAACAGCCACGCCACCATCGCCGCGACGTCTTCGACAGTCCCGACCCTGCCCGCCGGATGCTGGGCATGGTCGGCATCGGTCAGGGGGGCGGCACGTCGTGCCGCCGGGTCTCGCGCGTCGATCCAGCCAGGGCTGACCGCGTTGACGCGTATTTCCGGCCCAAGGCTGATGGCCAACGCGTGAGTCAGGGCCAGCAGGCCGCCCTTGCTCGCCGCGTAAGCCTCTGTATCAGGCTCTGATTGCCCGGCACGGGTCGAGGCCAGGTTGACGATCGCACCGCTGTGAGCGCGCAGATACGGCGCACAGTGTTTGGCCAACAGCATTGGCCCACTGAGATTGACCGCCAGCACCCGGTTCCAGTAAGCCAGGTCGAGGCTTTCCAGGGTGATGTTGTGCGGGTCGGCCACCGCCGCGTTGCACACCAGCGCATCCAGACGCCCGAATTGACCCAGCACCTCGGCAACGCCCAGCGCCACTTGCCCCTCGTTCGAGACGTCCATGGCGACGAACCAGGCGTTTGCGCCCAGCACTTTTGTCACCTTCGAACCACGCTCTCGATCAAGATCGGTCAGCACCACCTGCCAGCCTTCGCTGATCAGCCAGGCCGCGATCCCCAACCCGATGCCGCGTGCAGCACCGGTGACCAGTGCAACGCGGCCATGGGTGCCGGTACCCGGCGTCGCCAACTCGATCACAAGGCCGCCAACCCGCGCGCCAGATCGGCTTGCAGGTCTGCCACGTCTTCCAGACCGACCGCGATGCGGATCAGGCTGTCACGAATGCCCGCCGCTTCACGCTCTTGCGGCGCCAGACGGCCGTGGGAGGTGGTGCTCGGGTGCGTGATCGTGGTTTTGCTGTCACCCAGATTGGCGGTGATCGAAATCAGGCGGGTCGCATCGATAAAGCGCCAGGCGCCCTCTTTGCCGCCCTTGACCTCGAAACTCACCACGGCGCCGAAACCTTTCTGCTGGCGCAGCGCCAGTTCGTGCTGCGGATGGCTCTTGAGGCCAGCGTAATGGACTTTCTCGATGCCGTCCTGCTGCTCCAGCCACTCGGCCAGTTGCTGGGCGTTGGCGCAATGCGCCTTCATGCGCAGGCTCAGGGTTTCCAGACCCTTGAGGAAGATCCAGGCGTTAAACGGGCTCAGGGTCGGCCCGGCGGTGCGCAGGAAACCCACCACTTCTTTCATCTGCTCGCTGCGACCGGCGACAACGCCGCCCATGCAACGGCCCTGGCCATCGATGAACTTGGTCGCCGAGTGCACGACGATGTCCGCGCCCATCTTCAGCGGTTGTTGCAACGCAGGGGTGCAGAAGCAGTTGTCGACCACCAGCATCGCGCCTTTGGCATGAGCGATTTTCGCCAGCTCGGCAATGTCTACCAGCTCTGCCAATGGATTGGACGGCGACTCGACGAACAGCAATTTGGTGTTGGCCTTGATGGCTGCGTCCCAACCGGACAGGTCCGCCAAAGGCACGTAGTCGACTTCGATGCCGAAGCGCTTGAAGTACTTTTCGAAGAGACTGATGGTCGAGCCGAACACGCTGCGCGACACCAGCACGTGATCACCAGCGCTGCACAGGCTCATGACCACCGCCATGATCGCTGCCATGCCGGTGGCCGTGGCGACCGCTTGCTCGGCGCTTTCCAGCGCGGCAATGCGCTCTTCGAACGCGCGAACGGTCGGGTTGGTATAGCGCGAGTAAACGTTGCCCGGCACTTCACCGGCAAAGCGCGCCGCCGCATCGGCAGCGGTACGGAATACGTAGCTTGAAGTGAAGAACATCGGATCACCGTGTTCGCCTTCCGGCGTGCGGTGCTGACCGGCGCGTACGGCCAGGGTATCGAACGCTACGCCTTCGAGGTCGCTGTCCAGCCGACCGGCATCCCAATCCTGACTCATGCTGTCACTCCTTGCCTTGTTCTTTATAAGTAGATACAAAACCGGCCCCTCAGGGCCGGTAGTTACTCAGTTGTTGTACAGATCAATGATCGCGCTGACGGCCTGCGTCTTGACCTTGGAGGCATCGTTACGTGCCTGCTCGATCTTGTTCAGGTAAGCCTCGTCGACGTCACCGGTGACGTACTGGCCGTCGAACACCGCACAATCGAACTTCTCGATCTTGATCTTGCCGCCACCGACCGCTTCGATCAAGTCAGGCAAGTCCTGATAGATCAACCAGTCGGCGCCGATCAGGTCGGCAACGTCCTGGGTCGAACGATTGTGGGCGATCAGCTCGTGAGCGCTCGGCATGTCGATACCGTAGACGTTCGGGTAGCGAACGGCCGGTGCTGCGGAGCAGAAGTAGACGTTTTTCGCGCCGGCTTCACGGGCCATCTGGATGATCTGCTTGCACGTGGTGCCACGAACGATCGAGTCGTCCACCAGCATCACGTTCTTGCCGCGGAATTCCAGTTCGATGGCGTTGAGCTTCTGGCGTACGGATTTTTTCCGTGCGGCCTGGCCCGGCATGATGAAGGTCCGGCCGATGTAGCGGTTTTTCACGAAGCCTTCGCGGAACTTGACGCCCAGGTGGTTCGCCAGCTCCAGGGCCGCAGTGCGGCTGGTGTCCGGGATCGGGATGACCACGTCGATGTCGTGTTCAGGACGTTCGCGCAGGATCTTCTCGGCGAGCTTCTCGCCCATGCGCAGACGGGCCTTGTACACCGACACGCCGTCGATGATCGAGTCCGGACGCGCCAGGTAGACGTGTTCGAAGATGCACGGGGTCAGGGACGGGTTGGTCGCGCACTGACGGGTGTGCAGCTTGCCATCTTCAGTGATGTAGACCGCTTCGCCTGGTGCCAGGTCGCGAATAAGGGTGAAGCCGAGCACGTCCAGGGAGACGCTTTCGGAGGCGATCATGTACTCGACGCCTTCGTCGGTGTGACGCTGACCGAAGACGATCGGGCGGATGCCGTGCGGGTCGCGGAAACCGACGATGCCGTAACCGGTCACCATTGCCACGACCGCATAACCACCGACGCAACGGTTATGCACGTCGGTTACAGCGGCGAATACGTCTTCTTCGGTAGGCTGCAACTTGCCGCGCTGGGCCAGTTCGTGCGCGAACACGTTGAGCAGCACTTCCGAATCGGAGTTGGTGTTGACGTGGCGCAGGTCAGATTCGTAAATCTCCTTGGCCAGCTGTTCAACGTTGGTCAGGTTACCGTTGTGCGCCAGGGTGATGCCGTAAGGCGAGTTGACGTAAAACGGTTGAGCTTCGGCCGAGGTCGAGCTGCCCGCGGTCGGGTAACGCACATGGCCAATGCCCATGTGACCGACCAGGCGCTGCATGTGACGCTGATGGAACACGTCACGCACCAGGCCATTGTCCTTGCGCAGGAATAACCGGCCATCATGGCTGGTCACGATACCGGCAGCGTCCTGGCCGCGGTGCTGGAGGACGGTTAGCGCGTCATACAGCGCCTGATTGACGTTCGACTTACCGACGATACCGACGATGCCACACATGCGACGCAACCCCTACTTAATGGATCTGAACTGAACACAACTCACTGAGGCGTTTTGGCCATCGGCAAGAGGTGATCCTTGAACGGTATCTCAGCGGGTACGCTGATACCGCTGGCAAGCCACTGACTGCTCCACCCGAGGATCAGGTTTTTGGACCAGTCTGCGACCAATAGAAATTTTGGCACGAGCTGTGACTGTTGCCACCACCCGTCCTGCTGTACCGGCCCCAGGCTCAACAGCCCGACCGCCACGACCACCAGCAACACGCCACGCGCGGCGCCGAAGGCCATGCCGAGGAATCGATCGGTCCCGGATAGCCCGGTGACGCGTACCAACTCGCCGATAAGATAATTGATCATTGCGCCTACGATTAACGTGGCGATAAACATGATGGCGCAGCCCGTGATCACACGAGCTGATGGCGTTTCGATGTATCCGGCGAGGTGCTCGGACAATGCACCACCGAACATCCAGGCGACGACTCCTGCGATGATCCAGGTCACCAGCGATAATGCTTCTTTGACGAAGCCGCGGCTCAGACTGATCAATGCGGAGATGGCGACGATTGCAACGATCGCCCAGTCAACCCAGGTAAATGGCACAGTGCAGCCTACAGACGGATAAGGCGGCGCATTTTAGCAGAGCGCATGGCTATCGGTAAGCTGCGATTGTCAGTGCATTTCAAATCGGGGCGATAGTTTTAGTTGCGCTCAGGCTGGAAACGCACCACAAACCCCTTGAGGTTCTTCTGGCGGCCCAACAAGTCGCGCAGGCGATCCGCTTCGGCGCGCTCGATCAGCGGCCCGACAAACACCCGATTCTTGCCATCGGCCGTGCGGATATAGGCGTTATAGCCCTGACTGCGCAGGTCTTTTTGCAAACTTTCTGCGCTTGCACGGCTCGACAGACTGGCCAGTTGCACCGACCAGCTGACCGACAGGCCATTGGCATCGACGCGGCTTTGAGTCGTGTCTGGCTTGCCCGGCGCGGCCGTAATCGGCTGGGCAGGCGGCGTGGTCGGCGCAGCAGGCTTGACCACAGGCGCGGGAGCGACCGGTTTGGTAGCAGGCGCAGCCGCGGCTGGCGCACTCGGGGTGATCGGCGCCACGGGTGCTTCTTGCTGAGCGATCTCGTCATCGCTTGGCACAGGCTCCTGAGGCAGCGCTTGTGGCTCGGGCACCACCACTGGCTCGACCTGCACTGGCGGCACCGAGGGTGCTTGCGGCGCAGCCGGGGCTTCGACCGTCACTTGACGCTGCTCATCCTGGCGGGAAAACAGCATCGGCAGAAAAATAACCGCCAGCGCCACCAGAACCAGGGCGCCAACCATGCGCTGTTTGTATGCCTTATCCAGCAATGCCATTTGCCGCTTCCTCCGTGGAGCGCCGGGCCAGCCATTCGAGGGCCTCGGCGACACAATAAAATGATCCGAACAACAGAATCTCGTCGTCGCTCGTTGCCAGTGCGCACTGCCCTTCCAGGGCGGCGGCCACACTGTCATAAGACGTTACCGCAGCGCCAAGGTTCTGCAACGCCGCCTGCAAATCGGCCACCGGGCGCGCACGCGGCGAATCCAACGGCGCGACAGCCCATTGCTGGACACTAGCATTCAATTCACTGACAACACCATCCAGATCCTTGTCCGCCAACAAGCCAAACACCGCCAGACGCTTGCCGACCGGCGGACGAACGGCCAGACGGCGCGCCAGATACTCGGCCGCATGCGGGTTATGCCCCACATCCAGCAACAGGTTCAGACGCTTGCCCTGCCAGTCGATTTGACGGCGGTCAAGACGACCTACCACCCGCGTCGCTGTCAGCGCATTGATTACTTGCGAATCGACCCACGGCAAACCGAGCAACAGGTAAGCCTGCAAGGCCAGTGCGGCGTTTTCCATCGGCAGATCGAGCAACGGCAGATCATGCAACTCGACCACTCGCCCTTGAGCGTCAAGACCGCGCCATTGCCAATTGTGATCGGTCACACCGAGGTCGAAATCGCGCCCACGCAGGAAAAACGGGCAATTGAGCTCGCGGGCTTTATCCAGCAGAGGTTGCGGAGGATTCAGGTCACCACAGAGCGCAGGCGCGCCCTGGCGGAAGATGCCGGCTTTCTCAAAAGCCACGGATTCGCGGGTATCGCCCAGGTAATCGGCGTGATCGACGCCAATACTGGTGACCAGCGCCATGTCGGCATCGACCACGTTGACCGTGTCCAGACGCCCGCCCAAGCCGACTTCCAGCACCACGGCATCAAGCCCTGCCTGTTGAAACAGCCAGAACGCCGCCAGGGTGCCCATCTCGAAGTACGTCAGGGAAGTGTCGCCACGGCCCGCCTCGACCGCAGCAAAGGCTTCGCACAACTCGGCGTCCGTCGCTTCGACGCCGTTGACCTGCACCCGCTCGTTGTAACGCAGCAGGTGCGGAGAATTGTAGACACCAACGCTCAGGCCTTGAGCCCGCAGCAACGAGGCCACGAATGCACAGGTGGACCCCTTGCCATTGGTGCCGGTGACCGTGATCACCCGAGGCGCCAGCTTGCCCAGTCCCATGCGGGACGCTACCTGTTGCGAGCGCTCCAGGCCCATGTCGATGGCCGAAGGGTGCAACTGCTCTAGGTAGGCGAGCCACTCGCCAAGGGTACGTTCGGTCATAGGTTGGCAGGTACCGGTGGAACCACGATCGGCTCAATGGGTGCGGCAACGAATTTTGGCGTCGGCAGACCCATCATTTGTGCCAGCAGGTTGCCCAGGCGCGGACGCAGTTCCTGGCGGTGAATGATCATGTCGATTGCACCGTGCTCCAGCAGGAACTCGCTGCGCTGGAAACCTTCCGGCAGTTTTTCACGCACGGTCTGTTCGATCACGCGTGGACCGGCGAAGCCGATCAGGGCTTTCGGCTCACCGACAATCACGTCGCCCAGCATCGCCAGACTGGCGGAAACGCCGCCGTAGACCGGATCGGTGAGCACGGAGATGAACGGAATGCCTTCTTCACGCAGACGCGCCAGGACCGCAGAGGTCTTGGCCATTTGCATCAGGGAGATCAGGGCTTCCTGCATCCGCGCACCACCGGAAGCGGCGAAACAGATCATCGGGCAACGGTTTTCCAGCGCGTAGTTGGCAGCGCGGACAAAACGCTCACCCACGATGGCGCCCATCGACCCCCCCATGAAGGAGAACTCGAAGGCCGAGACCACCACCGGCATGCCCAGCAGGGTGCCGCTCATGGAGATCAGTGCGTCTTTTTCGCCGGTCTGCTTTTGCGCAGCGGTCAGGCGGTCCTTGTACTTCTTGCCATCGCGGAATTTCAGGCGATCAACCGGCTCCAGGTCCGCGCCCAATTCTGCACGGCCTTCGGCGTCGAGGAAGATGTCGATGCGCGCGCGGGCGCCGATACGCATGTGGTGGTTGCACTTGGGGCAAACGTCCAGGGTCTTTTCCAGCTCCGGACGATACAGCACAGCCTCGCAAGACGGGCATTTGTGCCACAGACCTTCAGGCACCGAGCTCTTCTTGACCTCGGAACGCATGATCGAAGGGATCAGTTTGTCTACTAACCAGTTGCTCATGCTTTCTTTCTCCAGTACCGGCGGCCCGAACGCTCTGGTTCGCAGCCCCGCGTATGCCCTTGAGCTAAATTCATGTGTGTGGCGATGATCGGTGGATGGCCGGGTCAGCGAAACGTGACCTGCGTACAATCCAAAAATCCTCAGCCGTGCCTGCTTTGTGCAGCGCAGTGCATTTTGGGACGGCGGCAGTCTGCCAGCCGTCACATCAACTACGTGCTACTACGTACCGCCTTGATGAATGCCTGAATCTTTGCGTGATCCTTGATGCCCTTGCTCGCTTCTACCCCGCCGCTGACGTCCACCGCATAAGGCCGGACCCGGGCGATTGCCTCAGCCACGTTATCCGGCGTCAGGCCACCAGCGAGAATGATCGGCTTGCTCAAGCCCTGCGGTATCAGAGACCAGTCGAACGCTTCACCGGTTCCACCGGGAACACCTTCGACATAGGCATCAAGCAGGATACCGCTGGCGCTTGGAAACGCATCGCAGGCCGCCGCGATGTCGTCGCCGGCCTTGACCCGCAACGCCTTGATGTACGGGCGGTGCCAGCCTTCACATTCGGCTGCGGTTTCGTCGCCATGGAACTGCAACAGGTCCAGCGGTACGGCGTCGAGCAGCTCGCCCAACTCGCAGCGGCTGCTGTTGACGAACAACCCCACGGTGGTCACGAACGGCGGCAGCAACTTGATAATGTCGCGCGCCTGCTGGAACGTGACGGCCCGCGGACTCTTGGCGTAAAACACAAACCCGATGGCATCCGCCCCGGCCTCGACCGCCGCCAACGCATCTTCTATGCGGGTAATCCCACAAATCTTGCTGCGAACGGCTGACATGTCGATAAAACCTCAGGGCAAATCCGAGAAAGTCCCGGATGGTAACAAATGCGTTCGAGGGCGTCAGCCGTCAAGTTCAGAGAAGCCGGTGAGGAAGTGTGGGCCGATGTAACGCTCAGGCAATTGGAACTCGTCGCGATACTCGACCTGCACCAGATACAGGCCGTAGGGATGCGCCGTCACCCCGCCAGAACGACGGATCCGGCTCTCCAGCACTTCCTTCATCCACTCCACCGGACGCTCGCCCGCACCGATGGTCATCAAGACACCGGCGATGTTGCGCACCATGTGGTGCAGGAAGGCGCTGGCGCGGATATCCAGGACGATCATCTTGCCGTGGCGCGTGACACGCAGGTGATGCAGTTCCTTGATCGGCGATTTGGCCTGGCACTGACCGGCGCGGAATGCGCTGAAATCATGGGTACCGACCAGGTACTGGGCGGCCTCGGCCATGCGCTCCACATCGAGCGGACGGTGGTTCCAGGTGATTTCTTCGTTGAGATGCGCCGGGCGGATCTGATCGTTGTAGATCACATACCGATAACGGCGGGCGATGGCCTTGAAGCGCGCATGAAAATGCGCCGGCATGACCTTGGCCCAGCTGACACTGACGTCGTGGGGCAAGTTGATGTTGGCGCCCATGACCCAGGCCTTCATCGAACGCTCGACCTGCGTATCGAAATGCACCACCTGGCCGCACGCATGCACGCCCGCGTCAGTGCGCCCGGCGCAGAGCAGCGACACCGGTGAGTCGGCGACTTTGGATAAGGCCTTTTCGAGGGTTTCCTGCACAGTGAGCACACCGGAGGCCTGGCGCTGCCAGCCGCGATAACGCGAACCTTTGTATTCAACGCCCAACGCGATCCGGAAAAAGCCGTCGGCCGCCATTTCGGCAGCCGGGTTATCTATATTTGCCAAGGAGTCACAGCCTGCTGATGTGCGCAAAGGCGGGCATTATAAAGCTGTCCGGCGGGGATACCAGCACAACAGAAAGTACGATATTGAATGTTGCAGCCCTTTCGCGGGCAAGCCCGCCCCCACAGTGTTTCGGGGTGTTCTCAGGTTATGTGACCGCCACAAAACCTTGTGGGAGCGAACCTGCTCGCGATGGCGGCCTGACAGACGCCGTCGGACCACCACTGAAACAAAAACGGCAGCCTCAATCGGCTGCCGTTCTGTTTATTGCCTACCGATCACTCAAGCCAGATGCGAAAGCATCTCCTTGGCCTCGCTCTTCTGGCCAGCATTCCCCTCGGCCACAACCTCATTGAGGATGTCCCGAGCACCGTCGTTGTCACCCATGTCGATGTAGGCCTGGGCCAGATCGAGTTTGGTGGCGACTTCATCGGTGCCGGAGAGGAAGTCGAAGTCCGGCTCGTCCGCCGCAGAAGCCATAGCGTCTTCTGCAGTAAAGGTCGGCTCACTCATGCTCTGGGACAAACGATCCAGCTCGGCGTTGACGTCATCCAGCTCAGCGGCAAAGGCGTCCTTGACCTCAGGCTCGGCCGGGGCGGCATCCATTTCATCAGCCAGCGACAGGTCGAAATCGGCCGGCAGCTCCAGATCGTCCTGAGGCACTTCAGGTTTTACAGGCTCCGCAGGCAGGTCCTTCACGCCTTCGTCCAGATCCAGCAGGAAGTCATCTTCAGCGAGGATGGCCGGCGATGGGTCGCCGCCCAAATCCATGTCCAGATCGAAGTCCGACAGGTCGTCGAGGTTTTCCTTGATTTCGGTCTGTTCCTTCAATACCGATTCAAAGCTCAGGTCATCGTCCAGCGGAAACTCGTCAAGGTCAGCCGCAGCTTCCGGCTCTGGCGTGACCACTGCGGGTGACGCGGCTTCCAGGTCATCCAGACTCAGGTCAAAGGCACTGTCCAGGTCATCGGCCGGTGCTTGCGGCTCGTCCAGCAGCAGGTCCTTGACGTACTGCGCGTCCAGCTCGGCAGCGAGGGCGGCGGCAGCAAGACCACCGGCAGCCGCGATAGCCATTGCCGGGAAGCGGCTTTTAAGCTGCTCGACCTGGGCGAAGTTGTCACCGTTGGCGACCAACTGACGCTCCTGGGCAACAAATGCATCGCGATCGCCCTGCTGACCGTAGACTTCCATCAGTTTCAGACGCAGGTCGCTGCGCTGTGGCTCTTGCTTGATGCCGTCTTCGAGCAACGCAGCGGCCTGGTTCAGGCGACCGGCGGCAATGTGCGACTGAGCCTTGGTCGGTACGTCGTCATTGCGCTCGGCCGCTGGCGACACCAGCGGCGCGGCGATCGGCGTCGTCATTACATCCGGGGCTGGAGCTGGGGCAGGCGCTGGCGCAGGTGGTGGCGTTGGTATCGGCGCGGTAGCGAGTTTCACGCTCGGCGGCGGAACTTCCAAACCTTCGAAGCTGCTTTCTGGCAGGTCCTGCTCGGCAGAGAATTCCTTCTCTTCTTCCAGGGCACGCGCCATGCGCAGGTGTTTCTCGGCTTCTTGCTGGGCCTTGCGGCGACGCGCCAGCAACAGCAGCAGAAGCAGCAGAACCACTGCCCCACCGCCTACCAGACCCAGCAGGACCGGATTGGTCAGCAGTTCGTTGAATTTCTGCTCGTCGGAAGCTACCGGAGTCGGCTCGATTGGCGGCTCGGCAGGCACGGGTGCAGGAGCAGTCTCAGGCGCAGACGTTTCCGGAGCAGGAACCACTTCAGTCGGTGCTGCCGCAGGGTTCGCGGCCAGTTCAGCAGACATTGCCGGCGGGGTCGTCGCTGGAGTCGAAGCCGACGCTCCCGCTGCGCCTTCAGCCTGCAACTTGGCCAGTTGATTGTTCTTCAGCTCGATCAGGCGCTGCAGCTTATCCAGCTGACTTTGCAGATCGGTCATGCGGCTTTTCAGTTCAGCGTTGTCACGACGGGTCGTGTCGAGGCTTTCCTGGGTCACCGCCAGTTTGTTGTTCAAGGCTTTGGCATCACCTGCAGCGCCTTTGCCCTTGCCGGTTTCGGCAGAAACCAGGCTCAGGTTGTCTTTCGCCGTTTGCGATGGAGCTGCGTCAGCGCGGCCACGCTTGGTGGCATCGAGTTGCTGCTGCCCGGTGCCGGGCTTCGCCACATAACGACGACCCTGGCGCCATGCAGTGTTCTGGGCAGCGACTTCAGCGATTGCCTTGGGTTGCGGCAGGCTGGTGCTCTGCGCCTGATCCGGCAAGCGCAGCACCTGACCGGTTTTCAGCCGGTTGATGTTGCCGTCGATGAAGGCATCCGGGTTCAGCGCCTGGATGGCCAGCATGGTTTGCTGGACCGAACCGCCATTACGCACCTTCGCGGCGATTTCCCACAGGGTATCGCGCGGCGTGGTGGTGTATTGGGACGGCTGGGTGGCACCGGTCACCGGCGCAGTGACCGTTTCGGTCGGCGCAGGCTGCGCAGCCGCTTCAGCGGTCTGCGGGGAGAATTTGGAAGGATCGAGCAGCACGCTGTAATCGCGCAGCAAACGACCGTTGGGCCACATCACCTGAACCAGGAATTTCACCATGGGTTCGGACAGTGGTTTGCTGGACGTTACACGCAGGATACTTTTGCCGCTGGCATTGAGCACGGGCGTGAAGGTCAGGTCGTTGAGAAACGCCTGGCGATCGACACCGGCCTTGGCGAAATCTTCGGGTGACGCCAGGCTCGGCACCACTTCTGCGGCGGTGAGGTCCTTGACGTCGAGCAGCTCGATTTCCGCCACCAGAGGTTGGTTCAGCGTCGACTTCAGGGTCAATTCCCCGAGCCCGAGGGCATGCGCCATACCGGAGGACAGCGCCGAGGCGGCCGCTATTGCTAACACCAGTTTGCGAACTTGAACCATAGCCTCATCCTTTGTTTGAACATTCCTCGGCCAGCGAGAAGGTGTTGATAGCCGCTGCCGTAAGGCATTGCGCGCGGCGACGAAGGGTCGTCACGCGCGATCATTTCATAAATGCCCCGGAAAGCCCCGAAGAGTGGCTCGCCATCAGCAATCCGGCCAAGCATAGCGCTCGACTGGACTCATTCGAAAAATTGTTGCCAAGTATCTTTTACAGCAGGTCTTTTATCAACAATTCAGCCACCTGCACAGCATTGAGCGCAGCGCCCTTACGCACGTTATCTGACGTCAGCCACAAATTAAGTTCCGACGGGTCGTCGATTCCGGCGCGAACCCGACCAACGTAGACCACGTCCTGCCCTACTGCATCGCCTACTGCCGTCGGGTAATCGCCGGCTTCCACCAGTTCGATACCCGGTGCGTCTTCCAGCGCCGCGTTGACTTTCGCCAAGTCCACAGCGCTCGCTGACTGCAAGGTCACGCTAAAGCTATCGCCAAAAAACACCGGGGCTTGAATGCAAGTGACAGAAATCTTTAATAAAGGCAGCGCCATGACCTGACGCAGCTCACGCACCAGGCGTTTTTCCAGCAGCGTATGACCCTGCTCATCAGGCTTGCCGACCTGAGCCAACAGGTTGAAAGCCATCTGCCGATCAAAAAAAGTCGGCTCCAGCGGACGCACATTGAGAAGCTCGGCGGTCTGCCGGGCCAGCTCGGTCACGGCTTCGCGCCCCTGGGCGGAAACGGCCAGGCAGGCGGTCAGGTTGATGCGTTGCAGGTCGAGCAAACCCAGCAACGGCGCCAGCACCACGGCCAGCGTGGTGGCCGACGGGCTTGGGCTGCTGACCTGGAACGGTTTTTTCAAACCGGCCAAGACGTCGGCGTTGGCTTCCGGCACCACTTGCGGCGCCTGATTGGCCGGCAAAGCGCCGGACAGGTCGATCAACGAACAACCGGCAGCGGTCGCGCGCGAGGCAAAACTCAGGGTCACTGCCGGACCGGCAGCGAAAAACACCAGCTGAACCTTGCTGAAATCGAATTCGTCGACTTCACGCACCCGCACGTTCTTGCCGCGAAACGGCACCGAATGCCCGGCGGATTCGCTGCTGGCCAGCAAATGGAGGTTGCCGACCGGGAAGTCGCGTTCTTCGAGAATCTGCACGAGCGTTTCGCCGACAGTACCGGTGGCGCCGATCACGGCAATATCAAAGGACTGGCTCATGGTTCTACCTCTGGCGAAACGGGGGGAGCGGCACTTTACCGGGTGGGTGGCGCGCAGGCAATTCGGCTGGGGTTTTGTGGTGTATGCGCCGGCTTCTTCGCGGGCAAGCCTCGCTTCTACGGGTTGTGTGTCGGTCGCGAAATCTTGAAACAACCGCGATACCTGTAGGAGCGAGGCTTGCCCGCGAAGAGGCCCTTCCTGACGACATACCTTCCCAAAAAAAACCCGCACCTCTTTCAAGGCGCGGGTTCTTTGATTACTTCAATCGATCAACGCTCAAGCAGGATCCGCAGCATGCGACGCAGCGGTTCGGCCGCGCCCCACAGCAGTTGGTCGCCGACGGTAAACGCGCCGACGTACTGCGTGCCCATGTTCAGCTTGCGCAGACGGCCAACCGGCACGTTCAGGGTGCCGGTGACTTTCGTCGGGCTCAGTTCCTGAATGCTGGCTTCGCGATTGTTCGGCACCAGTTTGACCCAAGGGTTGTGCTGGCTGATCAGCCCTTCGATGTCGGCGATCGGCACGTCTTTGTTCAGCTTGATGGTCAGCGCCTGGCTGTGGCAGCGCATGGCGCCGATGCGCACGCAGATGCCATCCACCGGGATCGGGCTCTTGAAGCGACCGAGGATCTTGTTGGTCTCGGCCTGGGCCTTCCATTCTTCGCGGCTCTGACCGTTCGGCAGCTCCTTGTCGATCCACGGGATCAGGCTGCCGGCCAGCGGAACGCCGAAGTTTTCGGTCGGGTACGCGTCGCTGCGCATGGCTTCGGCCACACGGCGGTCGATGTCGAGGATGGCGCTGGCCGGGTCGGCCAGTTGATCGGCGACAGCGGCGTGGGTCGCGCCCATTTGCTTGATCAGTTCACGCATGTTCTGCGCGCCGGCACCGGAGGCCGCCTGATAAGTCATGGCGCTCATCCACTCGACCAGACCGGCTTCGAACAGGCCGCCCAGGCCCATCAGCATCAGGCTGACGGTGCAGTTGCCGCCGATGTAGTTCTTGGTGCCCGCGTCGAGCTGCTGGTCGATGACCTTGCGGTTCACCGGATCCAGCACGATCACCGCGTCATCCTGCATGCGCAGGCTGGAAGCGGCGTCGATCCAGTAACCCTGCCAGCCGGCTTCGCGCAGCTTCGGGAATACTTCGCTGGTGTAGTCGCCACCCTGGCAGGTCAGAATCACGTCGAGGGTTTTCAGCTCTTCAATGCTGTAAGCGTCCTTGAGCGGAGCAATGTCCTTGCCCACGGACGGGCCTTGGCCACCGACATTGGAAGTGGTGAAAAACACCGGCTCAATAAGATCGAAATCCTGCTCTTCCAGCATCCGCTGCATGAGCACGGAACCGACCATACCGCGCCAACCGATCAGACCTACACGTTTCATCGCAACTACACCTTCTTTAAAAAGTGGGCCGCTGCTTTCAAGAGTGAAAGTGGCAGCGGGCCCGAGAGATTACAGATTCCGCAGCGCGGCGACTACTGCGTCGCCCATTTCCTGCGTACCGACTTTAGTGCAACCGGCCGACCAGATGTCGCCCGTGCGCAGCCCCTGATCCAATACCAGACTGACGGCTTTCTCGATGGCATCGGCCGCGTCCTGCAGATTGAAGCTGTAACGCAGCATCATCGACACCGACAGAATGGTCGCCAGCGGGTTGGCAATGCCTTTGCCAGCGATGTCTGGCGCCGAACCGTGGCAAGGCTCGTACATGCCCTTGTTGTTGGTATCCAGGGATGCCGACGGCAGCATGCCGATGGAACCGGTGAGCATCGATGCCTGGTCAGACAGAATGTCGCCGAACATATTCTCGGTAACGATCACGTCGAATTGCTTCGGCGCACGCACCAGCTGCATGGCGGCGTTGTCGACGTACATGTGGCTCAGTTCGACTTCCGGGTAATCTTTGGCCACTTGCTCGACGATTTCGCGCCACAGTTGGCTCGAAGCCAGCACGTTGGCCTTGTCCACCGAGCACAGCTTCTTGCCGCGCACCATGGCCATGTCGAAACCGACACGGGCGATGCGGCGGATTTCGCTTTCGCTGTACGGCAGCGTGTCGTAAGCCTGACGCTCGCCGTTTTCCAGGGTGCGGGTGCCGCGTGGCGCGCCGAAATAGATGCCGCCGGTCAGTTCACGGACGATCAGGATGTCCAGGCCCGAAACGATTTCAGGCTTCAGGCTCGATGCCTCGGCCAGTTGCGGGTAGAGGATCGCCGGGCGCAGGTTGCCAAACAGGCCCAGTTGCGCACGAATCTTCAGCAGGCCGCGCTCAGGGCGGATGTCACGCTCGATGGTGTCCCATTTCGGGCCGCCCACGGCGCCCAGCAGCACGGCGTCGGCTGCGCGCGCACGGTCGAGGGTTTCGTCGGCCAATGGCACGCCGTGCTTGTCGATGGCGGCGCCGCCGATCAGGTCGTGGCTCAGCTCGAAGCCCAGGCTGTACTTGTCGTTGGCCAGCTCCAGCACCTTGACCGCTTCGGCCATGATTTCCGGGCCAATACCATCACCTGGGAGAATCAGAATCTGCTTGCTCATGCTTTCCTCATGTCATCAGTCGGTGCGCCCTTGAGCACACCCGGAAAAATTCTATCGTTCGGCCATCAGCACCAGCACATCGGTACTGAACGAACCATCGGCCTCAATCTCAAAATATTCGCGTACTTCATTGCCCATCGACTGCTGCAACTCGCGGATCGCGGCGCGCATCACTTCTGGCGTGCGCATGCGTTCGACCCAGGAGTTGTACTCCAGCCGCAACCGTTGACGCGTAGTGCTACGGGTATGCAACCCCGCTTCGCTGACCTGACGCAACCACTCGCCGGCGGAATAATCGCGCACATGGCTGGTGTCGCGCAGCACTTCGACGCTTTGCAGGTAAGTGTCAAACAACGGACTGCCCGGTGACAACACGTCGATGAACGCCGCCACCCCACCCGGCTTCAGTACCCGCCGGACTTCGCGCAGGGCCAGGCCGAGGTCGCTCCAATGGTGCGCCGAGTAACGACTGAAGACGAAGTCGAACTCACCATCGGCAAACGGCAGGCGCTCGGCGGCACCGTTGACCGTGGTCACATTGCTCAAACCACGGTCCACAGCGGCGACGGTAACCACGTCGAGCATCTGCTGGGACAAATCGTAGGCCACCACTTCCTTGACCAGCGACGCCACGTGAAAACTGACGTGACCAGCGCCACACCCCAGGTCCAGCACCCGAGCATCGCCCTGCCCGGCCAGTTCGGCCTGTAGCAGCGCAAATTCGGTGCCTTGAGCGTGTACGGCGCTGCTCAGATAGGCCGAGGCCTGTTCACCGAATTGCTTTTGGACTACCTGGTTGTGCTGGGCGGTGCGGGTCATGGGGGACTTCCTTTTGGGGTTTAGCCTTGTGTTGTCTGGGCGGGCCTCTTCGCGGGCGAGCCTCACTCCTACAGGGAGACGTATTTCAGCCGTAGGAGTGAGGCTTGCCCGCGAAGGCGTCATCACGCCTTACGCAAACTTACGCGTCGCGAAACAACCAAGGCTGGCTCGCCCGGTGCTTGGCTTCAAACGTCGCAATCGCTTCATGGTCCATCAACGTCAGACCGATATCGTCCAGACCGTTGAGCAGGCAATGCTTACGGAAGGCGTCAATTTCAAAGCTCAACACCTTGCCATCCGGACGGGTAACGGTCTGGGCCTGCAAATCGACCTGCAACTGATAACCCGGGGTCACTTCCACCTGCTGGAACAGCTCATCCACTTCAGCGTCGCTCAAGATGATCGGCAGCAAGCCGTTCTTGAAGCTGTTGTTGAAGAAGATGTCGGCGTAGCTCGGCGCGATGATGCTGCGGAAACCGTATTCCTCCAGCGCCCACGGCGCATGTTCACGACTGGAACCGCAACCGAAGTTTTCGCGGGCCAGCAACACGCTGGCGCCTTGATAACGCTCGGCGTTGAGGACGAAGTCCTTGTTCAACGGGCGCTTGGAGTTGTCCTGATAAGGCTGCCCGACATCCAGATAGCGCCACTCATCGAACAGGTTTGGGCCGAAACCCGTGCGCTTGATCGACTTCAAGAATTGCTTCGGGATGATCTGGTCGGTGTCGACGTTGGCACGATCCAGAGGCGCGACAAGACCAGTGTGCTGGGTAAAAGCTTTCATGCTGCGCTCCTTTAGATCAATTCACGGACGTCGACGAAACGACCGTTCACCGCGGCGGCGGCGGCCATGGCCGGGCTCACGAGGTGGGTACGGCCACCGGCGCCCTGACGGCCTTCGAAATTGCGGTTGGAGGTCGAGGCGCAATGCTCGCCCGACTCCAAACGGTCCGGGTTCATCGCCAGGCACATCGAGCAACCCGGCTCACGCCATTCGAAACCGGCGTCGAGGAAAATCTTGTCCAGGCCTTCCGATTCAGCCTGGGCCTTCACCAGACCCGAGCCCGGCACCACGATGGCCTGCTTGATGGTCGAAGCGACTTTGCGACCTTTGGCGATCACGGCGGCAGCACGCAAATCTTCGATCCGCGAGTTGGTGCAGGAACCGATGAACACGCGGTCCAGCTGAATGTCGGTAATTGCCTGATTGGCAGTCAAACCCATGTATTTCAAGGCGCGTTCGATGGAGCCGCGCTTGACCAGGTCCATTTCCTTCGCAGGGTCCGGCACGTTCTGATCCACGGCCAACACCATCTCGGGCGAAGTGCCCCAGCTGACTTGTGGCTTGATCTGGGTGGCGTCGAGCTCGACGACGGTGTCGAACGTGGCGTCTTCATCAGTCACCAGGTCTTTCCACGCTTCGACGGCCAAGTCCCATTCCGCGCCTTTCGGAGCGAATGGACGGCCCTTCACGTAGGCGACGGTTTTTTCGTCAGCGGCGACCAGTCCTACGCGAGCGCCAGCCTCGATGGACATGTTGCAAATGGTCATGCGGCCTTCGACCGACAGATCACGAATCGCACTACCGGCGAACTCGATGGCATGGCCGTTACCGCCGGCAGTGCCGATCTTGCCAATGACCGCGAGAACGATGTCCTTGGCGGTCACGCCGAACGGCAATTTCCCTTCGACCGACACCCGCATATTCTTCATTTTCTTGGCGACCAGGCACTGGGTGGCGAGCACGTGCTCGACCTCGGACGTGCCGATACCGTGAGCCAACGCGCCAAACGCGCCGTGGGTCGAGGTGTGGGAGTCGCCGCAGACCACGGTCATGCCCGGCAAGGTTGCGCCCTGTTCCGGGCCGATGACGTGGACGATGCCTTGGCGCACGTCGTTCATCTTGAACTCGACGATGCCGTATTCGTCACAGTTGTCATCGAGGGTCTGGACCTGCAAACGCGAGACCTGGTCGGCAATGGCTTCGATGCCGCCCTTGCGTTCCGGGGTGGTCGGTACGTTGTGGTCCGGGGTCGCGATGTTGGCATCGATGCGCCAAGGCTTGCGCCCGGCCAGACGCAGGCCTTCAAAGGCTTGCGGCGAGGTCACTTCGTGAATGATGTGACGATCGATGTAGATCAAGGCAGAGCCATCGTCGCGCTGCTTGACCAAATGCGAATCCCAGAGCTTGTCGTAGAGCGTTTTGCCGGCCATCAGACGGTTTCCTCATCAGCTTGTTTCTATGCCCCGGGCCGTTTGTATAACCCTTTGGCTTGTGAGGTCGATCCTAGGGGGTTACATTAAATAACTCAAATTCATATTTTTCATGCTTTGGATAACCAACTGGAATACCGCAATGGACCTGGCCAATCTCAATGCTTTCATCGCCATTGCCGAGACCGGAAGCTTCTCCGGCGCGGGAGAACGGCTGCACCTGACACAACCGGCGATCAGCAAGCGCATCGCCGGGCTGGAGCAGCAATTGAAGGTGCGGCTTTTCGATCGACTGGGTCGTGAAGTCGGCCTGACCGAGGCCGGTCGCGCCCTGTTGCCGCGGGCCTATCAGATTCTCAATGTGCTGGATGACACCCGCCGCGCCCTGACCAACCTGACCGGCGAAGTGACCGGGCGCCTGACGCTGGCCACCAGTCACCACATTGGCTTGCACCGCTTACCGCCCTTATTAAGGGAGTTCACCCGACGCTACCCACAAGTGGCGCTGGATATTCAGTTTCTCGATTCGGAAGTGGCCTACGAGGAAATCCTCCATGGCCGCGCGGAACTGGCGGTGATCACCCTCGCCCCGGAACCTCATACCTTGGTCAAAGCCACGCCGGTGTGGGACGACCCCCTGGATTTCGTGGTCGCCCCGGAGCACTCGCTGATCAGCAACGGCCCAGTCAGCCTGGCGGACATTGCCCTGCACCCAGCGGTGTTTCCCGGCGGCAACACGTTCACCCATCACATTGTCCAGCGCCTGTTCGAGGCTCAGGGACTGACGCCGAACATCGCCATGAGCACCAATTATCTGGAAACCATCAAGATGATGGTCTCGATCGGCCTGGCCTGGAGCGTTTTGCCGCGAACGATGCTCGACGATCAAGTTGCGCGAATACCTTTGCCGGGCATACAACTGACTCGCCAGCTAGGCTATATCCTGCACACCGAACGGACGCTGTCGAATGCGGCACGGGCCTTCATGGCCTTGCTGGATGCACAAATCGATCTGCCAGGGATTCAAGGCTAACGTGTGCTACTGCCATAGAGCCGCGAACCCCTGCGCCTAACGCCCAATTCAGCCCAAGGCCTGCCAATGCCGAAATCTGTTGACCGTATTCCGCCGATGCCACGTATACAGGCGCTTGACCCGAAACGGTCCGAGCAGAGCTGGGAAAGCGCACCACAGTTGTTGGCCGCCCTCAACGGCGCGCGCCTGGGCGCCTGGTATTGGGACATCGAGCGCGGACAGATCAGTTGGTCGCGGGGCACCCAGGCGTTGTTCGGCTTCGATCCCCGACAGCCGTTGCCGACCGATCTGGAATACCTCGACTTGCTGCCTCCGGAGGATCGGGCAAAAACCATTCGCGCCTTTCATGCCGTGATCGCCGGCGCCCCGCTGGAGCAGGCGATGCACCACCGCATCCGCTGGCCCGACGGCAGCCTGCACTGGCTGGAGATCAACGGCAGCTTGCTGCCGGACAAAGACGGTCGGCCACGGATGATTGGGGTCATTCGCGAAATCACCCATCAGCGCCAGCGCGAACAGGCCCTGAGCAGCTCGGAAAAACGCTTTGCCACGCTGTTTCACCTGTGCCCGAACATGGTGCTGCTGACCCGCCAGGAAGATGGCCTGATTACCGAAGCCAATCAGTATTTCGAAAGCCTGTTCGGCTGGCCGGTGCAGGACGCCATTGGCCGAACCACCGTCGAACTGGGCCTCTGGGTGCACCCGGAACAACGGGACGTGCTGGTCAAGGCGACCAAGGCCAAGGGCGAACTGACCAGCATGGAGGTGCAGTTTCGCGCCAGCAATGGCCAGATCCACGACGGCATCCTCAGCGCACAGAAAGTCGAACTCGAAGGCCAGCCCTACCTGCTGAGCACTTTCCTCGATACCACGGAACGCAAGGCCGCCGAACTCGCGCTGAAAGACAGCCAGGAACGCCTCGACCTGGCCCTGGATTCGGCGCAACTCGGCACCTGGGACTGGCACATTCCCAGCGGCATGCTGTACGGCTCGGCGCGGGCCGCGCAGTTGCACGGGCTGGAGGCCATACCCTTCCATGAGTCCTTCGACGCGTTTTTCGAAGGTGTGCCCGACGAAGAACGCGGCAGCATGCGCGACGCTTATCGCAGCCTGCGCGAAGGACCGGCCGGCAATTATCAGCTGACTTATCGCGTGCAGTTGCCGGACGGCAGTTCACGCTACCTGGAAAGTCGTGCCCGCCTCTACCGCGATGAAAACGGCGCACCGCTGCGCATGGCCGGCACCTTGCTGGACATCACCGATCAAGTGGAGCGCGAACAACGGCTGGTGGCCTCCGAAGAGAAATTCGCCACGCTGTTTCAAGTCAGCCCGGACCCGATCTGCGTCACGCGCCAGGACACTGGCCAGTTCATCGAGATCAACTCCAGCTTTACCCAGACCTTCGGCTGGAGCGCCGCCGAAGTGATTGACCGCAGGGCCGACGAAATCGGCCTGTGGGACGCGTCAGCGAAAAGCCTGCAACGAATTGAACAAGTCATCCGCGAACAGGGGCTGAACAATGTCGCGATCATCGCCCAACACAAAGACGGGCAAGCCCTGACCTGCGTGATTTCCAGCCGGCAGATCAGCGTGGGCGACCAGCCGTGCATCGTCACGACCCTGCGCGACATTACCCAGCAACAGCGTTCCGAAGCGGCACTCAAGGCCAGCGAAGAGAAGTTTGCCAAGGCGTTTCACTCAAGCCCGGACGCGATCACCATCACCGAACGCGATACCGGGCGCTACCTGGAGGTCAACGATGGTTTTTGTCGCCTGACCGGTTACCGCGCCGACGAAGTGGTCGGCCGCACGGTGTATCAAGTCGGCATCTGGGCAGAAGAGAAACAGCGCTCGGCGCTGCTGGCCGAGTTGCAGCTTAAGGGTCGTGTGCATCACCAGGAAATGCTGGGCCGCAACAAGCGCGGCGAACTGCTGACCGTCGAAGTCTCGGTGGAGCCAATCACCCTCAACGAAACCGCATGCCTGTTGCTGACTGGCCGAGACGTCAGCCTGTTGAAAAATGCCGAAGCGCAGATTCGCCATCTGGCCTACCACGACCCGCTGACCAACCTTCCGAACCGCGCCCTGTTGATGGATCGCCTGAGCCAGCAGATCGCCCTGCTCAAGCGCCACAACCTGCGCGGTGCGCTGCTGTTCCTGGACCTCGATCATTTCAAGCACATCAACGATTCCCTGGGTCACCCGGTGGGCGACACGGTGCTGAAAATCATCACGGCTCGGCTTGAAGCCAGCGTGCGCATGGAAGACACCGTGGCACGCCTGGGTGGCGATGAATTTGTGGTGCTGCTCAGCGGCCTTGAGGGCTCGCGCAACGAAGTCAGCGCCCAGGTTCGGGAGTTGGCGGACACGTTGCGTGAACTGTTGTCGGAGCCGATGTTCCTCGACGGCCAGCGCCTGCAAGTGACACCGAGCATCGGCATCGCGCTGATCCCCGACCACGGCTCGACCCCGACCGACCTGCTCAAACGTGCCGACATTGCGCTTTACCGCGCCAAGGACTCGGGCCGCAACATGGCGCAGATGTATCACAACACCATGCAGAAGGCGGCCAGTGAACGCCTGCGCATGGAAACCGACTTGCGCCTGGCCCTTTCCCGGGGCGAGTTCCATGTGCATTACCAACCCCAGGTCGACGCTCGGGGCAACCGTATTGTCGGCGCCGAAGCGCTGGTGCGCTGGGACCACCCGGAACTCGGCCCGCAATCGCCCACCGAATTCATCAAGGTGCTGGAGGACAGCGGGCTGATTCTGGAAGTGGGCACGTGGATCATCGACGAAGCCTGTGGGGCCTTCAAAAAGCTGGTTGCCAAAGGCCTGGTGAACCCGCTCAGCTTCAGCCTGTGCGTGAACATCAGCCCGAGGCAATTTCGTCAAAACGACTTCGTCGAACGCATCGAATACAGCCTCAGCAGCCACGGCCTGCCCTGCTCGTTGCTGAAACTGGAAATCACCGAAGGGATCGTCATCCAGAACCTGGAAGACACCATCAACAAAATGCGCCGCCTGAAAAAACTCGGCGTGAGCTTTGCAATGGACGACTTCGGCACCGGCTACTCCTCGCTGACCTACCTCAAGCGCCTGCCGGTCGACACGCTGAAAATCGATCAGTCGTTCATCCGCGATGCCACCACCGACCCCAACGACGCCGAAATCATCCGCGCCATCGTGGCCATGGCCCGCAGCCTGGAATTGAAAGTGATCGCCGAAGGGGTGGAAACGGCGGAGCAGCTGGAATTTTTGCAGGGGCTGGGGTGCCATTTTTATCAGGGGTATTTGCACAGTCGGCCGCTGCCGGTGGAGGAGTTCCAGAAACTCCTCAAATAACGGGTACAAAAAAGGGCGCCGAATGGCGCCCTTCTCATTGCTCTGACTCGTTACTGCAGAGCGGGTTTTTGCGTCCCGTTGATCGGGATGCGTTTGGCTTTTGCCTCTTCCGGTATCACCCGCAACAGGTCGATGCTCAACAAACCGTTGCTCAGGCCGGCAGCCTTGATTTCGATATGGTCCGCCAGACGGAAGGACAGTTTGAAGGCGCGCTGAGCGATGCCTTGGTACAGATAGGTGACGTCTTCATTCGCGTCACGCTTGCCACCACTGATGGTCAGCACCCCTTTTTCCACTTGCAGATCCAGGTCTTCTTCCTGGAACCCGGCGGCCGCCACGACGATGCGGTATTGGTCATCACCATGCTTTTCAACGTTGTAAGGTGGGTAGGTGCTGCCTGGCTCGTTGCGCAGGGCGGTTTCGAACAAGTCATTGAAGCGGTCGAAGCCCACCGAGGAACGGAACAGGGGCGCCATCGAAAATGCAGTACTCATGATTCAAATCTCCTGAAAACAGATCAGCAAGTTTTTTTGTCTCCGCGACCCGAATTCGGCATCGCGTAATCCCTACATAGGGATCTCCGATTGCTTTTCAAGAGATTATTTTCAGATTTTTTTGGGTTTTTTTCAGGCCGCTTCTGACACCTGTAGCCCCAACAAACGCGAGACTTGATCCAGTTCGGTCTCTCGACGCAACACGGTAAACAGCTCCACCGCCTCAGGATAATTGCGGGTCAACATCGCCAGCCATTGCTTCAAACGACCCGGCGACTGGCGGGCAGTCATCTGCGCCTTGGCTTGCAGCCAGAAGTCCTGGATCAGTGGCAGCAACTCGGCCCACGTCATCTCGACCACTTCTTCACCGGCCCGCGCCGCCGCGATCTGCCGGGCCAGGTCCGGACGCGACACCAGGCCGCGACCGAGCATGATGTCTTCCACGCCGCTGATTTCGCGGCAACGGCGCCAATCTTCAACGCTCCAGATGTCGCCATTGGCGAACACTGGAACCTTGACCACTTCCTGCACGCGGGGGATCCATTCCCAATGCGCAGGCGGCTTGTAACCGTCGGTTTTGGTCCGCGCGTGCACCACGATGTGCGCCGCGCCGCCTTCGGCCAGCGCTGTTGCGCAGACCAGCGAACCGTCCGGGCTGTCGAAGCCCAGGCGCATTTTCGCGGTAACCGGAATGTGCGCCGGCACAGCGCGGCGGACGTGTTCAACGATTTGGTTGAGCAGTTCAGGTTCTTTCAGCAGGACCGCGCCGCCACGGGACTTGTTGACGGTCTTGGCCGGGCAGCCGAAGTTCAGGTCGATCACCTCGGAACCCAGCTCGCAGGCCAGCGCGGCGTTTTCAGCCAGACACACCGGATCGGAACCGAGCAACTGCACCCGCAGCGGCACGCCGGACGCGGTGCGGGCGCCGGTCAATAATTCCGGGCCGAACTTGTGGTAATAGGCGGGCGTGAGCAGTTGATCGTTGATCCGAATAAACTCGGTCACGCACCAGTCGATACCGCCCACTCGGGTCAGCACGTCCCGCAGGATGTTGTCGACCAACCCCTCCATGGGCGCCAAAGCAATTTGCATGAAAAACACACTCAACGAAAAACGTGCGGCAGTTTACTGGATTCTCTGTCGAAAGACTTGCATCTGCCTCTGTGGCGAGGGAGCTTGCTCCCGTTAGAGTGCGTGGCACTCTCCATTGCAAGGGACCGCTTCGCGCTCCAGCGGGAGCAAGCTCCCTCGCCACTGGATCGCGTCAACCTGGAACTTGCAACGCCGGGCCGTAGCCTTCGATGAACTCGGCCGGCATGCGCTTGGGCTTGCCGGTGGACAGTTCGATGCAGACGAAAGTGGTTTGCGCGCGCAGCAACGTAGTGTTATCGCTGGGGCGCTTCAACTGGAAGTGGCGGGTCATTTTCAGGCGCTGATCCCAATCGACAATCCAGGTCGCCAATTGCAACTCATCGCCCTCATAGGCGGCGGCCAGGTAATCGATCTCGTGCCGCACCACCGCCATCGCCCGATCCAGCCGACGATACTCGACCAGGTCCAGCCCCAGCCGCTGCGAGTGACGCCAGGCGCAGCGTTCGAGCCAGGTCACGTACACCGCGTTGTTCGCGTGCCCCAGCCCGTCGATGTCCTCGGCGCCGACTTCCAGATCAATGATAAATGGCGTTGCCCGATCCCAGCCCATGCCCCACTCCCGGTCAGATGATGTCGACCGGGGCAGTGTAACGGATGCTCAGGCCGATTGGCGCGATTGCAGGCTGCGGCCAGCCAGCAGTGATAACACGCCATCAATCACCCGAGGATCGGCCAGCACGCGCTGATGCCCGCCCTCCTCCAGGCGTAACAGCCGGCTGTCGAACCACGCCTCATTGATCAACTGGGACTCCTTGACCGGAACAAAGCAATCATCTTCGGCGTGGACGATCAGCCCCGGCATGTCGAGCTGATAGTGCGCAACATCCAGCGTTGCAGCGCGCATGCCGACATCTTTCTCGACCTGGCGAATAAACGCCGAACGCGCTTTGGGCGGCAGCCGCACGTAACGGGCAAAACCGCGCAACACCCCGAGAATCCGCGCCGGTGCGGCGATGGTGACCAGGGTTTCGGTGCGCAAACCCAACTGCACGGCGAGCATCGCACTGGCGCCGCCCATGGAGTGGCCAATGACGGCTCGCAGCGGCGGCAACTCGGCGGCCGCTTCGAGCATGGCCCGGGCAAACAGCACCACGTTGGCTTCACTGCCCGGTGAGCGACCATGAGCAGGGCCGTCGAGCGCTACGACGGTGTAGCCAGCATCGACCAGCGCCGTGATGAGACTCGCAAACTGTGTCGGCCGCCCTTCCCAACCGTGCATCAGCAACACGGCCGGACCTTGCCCCCAGCGCAGCGCCGAGAGACCGAAACGCAAGGTGATCCGTTCGGATTTCGCCAGCAGCGGCAATTCCCAGTCACGCGGCGGAAGCTCTCGCGGCGTCATGAACGCCAGTCGCATTTTGCTCGCGACCAGTTTCGGTGCAAACCAGCCCAAGGTGCCATTAACGCCACGAACCCACTTCAACGTGCTCATCGCTCTCACTCCTCAGGCCAATGCCTTCAGGTCATAGCACCGCCGACTTGGCGGCGCGCAGCAATCGATCGGACAACTCTCCTGGCCCCAGCGCCCTAGCCAGAGCCAGACCCCCGACCATCAAGGCCATGTCGGCCAGGGCTTTGTCGGTGTCTTCCGGGCTGGCCGCCAACTGCGCGACCATCATTTCCACATGCTCATTCAGCGCCACGCGAAACGCGTCCGGCAGGCGACCCAACTCACCGACAGACGCCGGGATCGGGCACGCGGAATCCGAGGAATCACGGTGTTTGCGCGACAGGTAAAACGCAGCCACCAACGCGCGACGCTCTTCGCCGGTCAATTCGGCGTCCATGTCAGCGATCAAGCCACGGCGGTGACCGAGCAGTTGCTTGAATGCTTCCAGCATCATGGCGTCCTTGCTTTCGAAGTGCGCATAGAAGCCGCCAACCGTCAGGCCGGCTGCGCCCATCACTTCGCCCACGCTCGGTTCGGCCGGGCCGCGCTGAATCAGCGCTGCGCTGGCGGCCTTGAGAATGCGTTCGCGGGTTTGAGCTTTTTTATCGTTCATCGTTGCCTCCGAATATTACGACTAGAATATTATTCTCATAATAATTTTCCGCAAGTCGTGGATGTGACCGCTGGTCTGAAGAACAGTTTGAAAGAAATGGGGGATTTGGCCAAACGCCAGACAAACAAAAGGGCCATTCAATAATTGAATGACCCTTATAAAATCCCGCAGAGCGGGTAATCGTGGCGTCCCCTAGGGGACTCGAACCCCTGTTACCGCCGTGAAAGGGCGGTGTCCTAGGCCACTAGACGAAGGGGACGCAAAACCTTCTATACAACTGATCAGTGCTGAGAGCTGATCGATTCAAGGCCGGTGTGGCCAGACCTTGAACTGTAAAATTGGTGGAGCTAAGCGGGATCGAACCGCTGACCTCCTGCATGCCATGCAGGCGCTCTCCCAGCTGAGCTATAGCCCCGGATTTTTCGCCTCGCGGCGGAGCGACATCTTGCAACATCGCTTCTGTAAAACTGGCGTCCCCTAGGGGACTCGAACCCCTGTTACCGCCGTGAAAGGGCGGTGTCCTAGGCCACTAGACGAAGGGGACGCAAACCCTTCTATACAACAGATCAACGCTGAGTGTTGATCGCTTCAAGGCCGGTGTGGCCAGACCTTGAAGTGTAAATTGGTGGAGCTAGACGGGATCGAACCGTCGACCTCTTGCATGCCATGCAAGCGCTCTCCCAGCTGAGCTATAGCCCCTCATCGCTGAGGACGGGGCGAATCTTAATGGCGCTTCGGAAAGCTGTCAAACTTATTTTTAACAATTTTCAAAATTTTTTGTCGCCATAACAATCACTTACCGCCCTCCCCCCGGAAAAACGGGGGTGGCGCCGAAGATCACGATCAAATGATCGCCACCTCCGGCAGCCCCTACGAGGTCAAACGTCCTCAGGCGATGTTGCCCAGGAGTTTTTCCCACTCCTTGTTTTCCTTCTTCGACACGCCGCCCAGCAGGTCGATGGCCTGGCGCAGACGGAAACGGGTCAGGTCCGGGCCAAGGATTTCCATCGCATCAAGCACCGACACCGAACTGGCCTGGCCAGTGATCGCGGCGAACATCAGCGGCATGGCGTCACGCAGCTTCAGCTCCAGGGATTCGACCACCGCCTGAATCGTCGCGGTGATGCTGTCCTTCTCCCACTGACGCAGGCTTTCCAGCTTCCACAGAATCAGCTGCATCAACTGACGAACCTGGTCGCCCGAGAGCTTCTTCGATTCGAACAGCTTGGCATCCGGGTTCACACCACCGGCGAAGAAGAAACCGGCCAGCGGTGCAACCTGGCTGAAGGTCTCGACGCGCCCCTGCACGTGCGGCGCGATCTTCATCATGTATTCCGGGTTCAGCGCCCAGGTTTGCAGGCGCGAAGCGAACTCTTCCACCGGCAAGTCACGCAGCCATTGGCCGTTGAGCCACGACAGCTTCTCGATGTCGAAAATCGGCCCGCCGAGGGACACGCGGCTCAGGTCGAAATTGTCGACCATTTCCTGCAGCGAGAATTTTTCGCGCTCGTCCGGCATCGACCACCCCATGCGGCCGAGGTAGTTGAGCATCGCTTCCGGCATGAAGCCCATGCGCTCGTAGAACGTCACCGAGGTCGGGTTCTTGCGCTTGGACAGCTTGCTCTTGTCCGGGTTACGCAGCAGCGGCATGTAGCACAGCTCCGGTTGTTCCCAGCCGAAGTATTCATAAAGCAGGATCAGCTTCGGCGCCGATGGCAGCCACTCTTCACCGCGCAGAACGTGGGTAATGCCCATCAAGTGGTCGTCGACCACGTTGGCCAGGAAGTACGTCGGCAGGCCGTCAGTCTTCATCAACACTTGCATGTCCATGCGATCCCACGGGATCTCGACGTCGCCACGCAGCATGTCCGGTACCACGCAAACGCCTTCGCTCGGCACTTTCATGCGGATCACATGAGGCTCGCCAGCGGCCAGGCGCCGGGCGACTTCTTCTTTCGAGAGCAACAGCGCACGGCCGTCGTAACGCGGGGTTTCGCCACGGGCCATTTGTTCGGCGCGCATCTGGTCCAGCTCTTCGGCGGTGCAGAAGCACGGGAAGGCGTGGCCCATCTCGACCAACTGCTGGCAGTACTTCTGATAGATGTCGCCGCGTTCGCTTTGACGATACGGACCGTGCGGGCCGCCAACGTCCGGACCTTCGCTCCAGTCGATGCCCAACCAGCGCAAGGCGTCGAAAATCTGCTGTTCGGACTCCCGGGTTGAGCGCAACTGGTCGGTGTCTTCGATCCGCAGGATGAACTCACCGCCATGCTGCTTGGCAAAGCAGTAGTTGAACAAAGCGATGTAAGCGGTACCTACGTGGGGGTCCCCGGTAGGCGATGGCGCGATGCGCGTGCGGACGGTGGTCATGGCAAGTCTCGAAATGAAGATAAAACAAAGGGCGAATGGTAACAGGCGATACCCGCCCGGCTCCAGTCAGCAGGGCATTTAAGCCAAGGTTGCGTCTACAACGGGCCTGAGCCGCGATGAATGACGGATTATCAGCCGATGGCATTTACCCACTATCGACTGTATGCAAGATTCACCTGCTGATAACTTTCCTTACAATTTCTCGACTACAGTCTGCCCCATGCCTGCCCAACTCAAGCGACGCCTGTTTATTTTCCTGCTGATCGTCCTGCTGATTGCCGGGGGCTTCTTCGCCCAATGGTTCTTCAAGGGGCGGTTTTATGAAAGCACCGACAACGCCTATGTCCAGGGCGAGATCACCCGTGTCTCAAGCCAATTGGGCGCGCGCATCGATCAGGTGCTGGTGCAGGACAATCAGCACGTTGAGAAAGGCCAGTTGCTGATCAAGCTCGAAGGCGATGACTTCCACCTCGCCGTCGACCGCGCCAATGCCACCCTCGCTACCCGACAAGCCGAACGTTTGCAGGCGCAAAGCAAACTGACCCAGCAAGCCAGCCTGATCGCCGCCAGCGAGGCGCAAGTCGCCTCCAGCCAGGCCAGCCTTGGGCGTTCGCAGATCGACTTGTCCCGCGCGCAAACCCTGCGCAAACCCGGCTACGTCTCGGAGGAACGGGTGACCACCCTCTCCGCCGACAACCACATCGCCCGTTCGCAAGTGACCAAGGCCCAGGCCGACGCACAAAGCCAACGCCAGCAAGTCAATTCCTTGAGCGCCGAGATCAAGCGCCTCGACGCGATGATCGCCAATGCCAAAACCGACCTCGCCCAGGCCGAACTGAACCTGACCCGCAGCGAAATCCACGCGCCGATCAGCGGCCTGATCGGCCAGCGCGCGGCTCGACAAGGCCAATACGTGCAGGCAGGCGCTTATCTGCTGTCGATCGTCCCGGACCAGGACATCTGGATTCAGGCCAACTTCAAGGAAACCCAGATCGGCCACATGCAGCCCGGCCAGAAAGCCACGCTGACTTTCGACGCCTACAGCGACACACCGATAGACGCACGGGTCGACAGCCTGTTCGCCGCCTCGGGCGCACAGTTCAGCCTGTTGCCGCCGGACAATGCCACGGGCAATTTCACCAAAGTCGTACAACGGATCCCGGTAAAACTGACGTTCGCTTCGGACAATCCGCTGCACGGCAAGATTCGCCCAGGGATGTCGGTCACTGCCAAAGTGAACATCAAAGACGCCCCTGACGATGGCCGGTGATCAACTGATCCGCCCGGCCGGCGAACCGACCCGGCGGGACTGGATTGCAGTGATGAGCGTGATGCTCGGCGCCTTCATGGCCGTGCTGGATATCCAGATCACCAACTCGTCGCTCAAGGACATTCAGGGCGCGCTGTCGGCGACCCTGGAAGAAGGCTCGTGGATTTCCACGTCCTATCTGGTGGCGGAAATCATCATGATCCCGCTGACCGCGTGGCTGGTGCAGCTGCTGTCGGCGCGACGCCTGGCAGTCTGGGTTTCATTGGGATTTCTCGCCGCCTCCCTGCTCTGCTCCATGGCCTGGAGCCTGGAGAGCATGATCATCTTTCGAGCGTTACAGGGATTCACCGGCGGTGCCCTGATCCCGCTGGCCTTCACCCTCACCCTGATCAAACTCCCGGAACACCACCGCGCCAAAGGCATGGCCATGTTCGCCATGACCGCGACGTTCGCGCCCTCCATTGGCCCAACCCTTGGCGGCTGGCTGACGGAAAACTGGGGCTGGGAGTACATTTTCTACATCAACATACCGCCCGGCCTGATCATGATCGCCGGCCTGATGTACGGCCTGGAGAAGAAAGAGGCGCACTGGGAACTGCTCAAAAGCACCGACTACTTGGGCATCCTCACGCTCGGCGTCGGCCTCGGCTGTTTGCAGGTGTTTCTGGAAGAAGGCCATCGCAAGGACTGGCTGGAATCGAACCTGATCGTGACCCTGGGCAGCATCGCGTTGGTGAGCCTGATCACCTTTGTGATCGTGCAGCTCTCCAAGCCCAATCCGCTGATCAACCTCGGCATTCTGGGTAATCGAAACTTCGGTTTGTCGAGTATTTCCAGCCTAGGAATGGGCGTCGGCTTGTACGGCTCGATTTTCCTGTTACCGCTGTACCTGGCGCAGATCCAGAACTACAACGCCCTGCAGATCGGCGAAGTGATCATGTGGATGGGCGTGCCGCAGCTGTTTCTGATTCCGCTGGTGCCCAAGCTGATGAAATACGTGTCGCCCAAATGGCTGTGCGCAATAGGCTTCGGGCTGTTCGGGTTGGCGAGTTTTTCGTCGGGGGTGCTGAACCCGGACTTTGCCGGGCCGCAGTTCAATCAGATCCAGATCATCCGGGCGCTGGGCCAGCCGCTGATCATGGTGACCATCTCGCTGATCGCCACCGCTTACATCCTGCCGCAGGACGCGGGATCGGCGTCGAGCCTGTTCAATATCCTGCGCAACCTCGGCGGCGCGATTGGCATCGCCCTCCTCGCGACCTTGCTGGACGCGCGAACCAAGACCTACTTTGATTACTTGCGTGAATCCATCGTGCCGAGCAATCCGCAAGTGGCGGAGCGAATGGCGTCGATGACGGACCGGTTCGGCAGTGAGACGGCAGCGCTGGGCAAGCTGAGCGAGATTGCGCATCAGCAGGCGTCGATCATGGCGTACAACGATGCGTTTCACTTTGTCGGGATTGCGCTGGGGATCAGCATGATTGCGGTGTTGTTGACCAAAGCGTTGCCGGTGGGGCTCAAGGCTGGCGAGGCGCACTAACCCCGATTGCGGTGGTGACCTTTCGGACGCCTTCGCGGGCGAGCCTCGCTCCTACAAGGTTTGTGGCGCGCCAGCGAGATGTGAACGGCACAAAATCAGAAGGCGCGAGGCTCGTCCGCGAAGGCGCATGCACATTCACCGCAAATCTCAGACAGTAATCAATCGATCCCGCAACTTGCCAATCTCATCGCGCATCTGCGCCGCCGCTTCAAACTCCAGATCCCGCGCCAGCGCGTACATCTTCTCTTCCAGCGCTTTGATGCGCTTGGCGATCTCGCCCGGCGAGCGCAATTCGGCTTCGTACTTGGCGCTCTCTTCGGCGGCCTTGGCCATGCCTTTGCGCTTCTTGCTGCGCGAACCGGGCACGGTGGCGCCTTCCATGATGTCGGCGACGTCCTTGAACACACCCTTCGGCGTGATGCCATTGGCGAGGTTGAAGGCGATCTGCTTGTCGCGACGCCGTTCGGTCTCGCCGATCGCCCGCTCCATGGAACCGGTGATGCGATCCGCATACAGAATCGCCCGGCCATTGAGGTTACGCGCGGCCCGGCCGATGGTCTGGATCAACGAACGCTCGGAACGCAGGAAACCCTCCTTGTCTGCATCGAGAATCGCCACCAGCGACACTTCCGGCATGTCCAGGCCTTCACGCAGCAGGTTGATCCCCACCAGCACATCGAACGTGCCCAGACGCAGATCGCGGATGATTTCGACCCGCTCCACGGTGTCGATGTCCGAGTGCAGGTAACGCACCCGCACGCCATGGTCAGCCAGGTAATCGGTCAAGTCTTCAGACATGCGCTTGGTCAGCGTAGTCACCAGCACCCGCTCTTCCAGCGCCACACGTTTACCGATTTCCGAGAGCAGATCGTCAACCTGGGTCAACGCCGGGCGGATTTCGATCTGCGGGTCCACCAGGCCAGTTGGGCGAACCAGCTGCTCGACCACGCGACCGGCGTGTTCCGCTTCGTAATTGCCCGGCGTGGCCGAGACGAAAATCGTCTGCGGGCTGATGCTTTCAAATTCGTCGAAACGCATCGGCCGGTTATCCAGCGCTGACGGCAAGCGGAAGCCGTATTCCACCAGCGTCTCTTTACGGGAACGGTCGCCCTTATACATGGCGCCGACCTGCGGCACGCTGACGTGGGATTCGTCGATCACCAGCAAGGCGTCGGCCGGCAGGTAGTCGAAGAGGGTCGGTGGCGCCTGGCCGGATTCACGGCCCGACAGGTAGCGCGAGTAGTTTTCGATACCGTTGCAGTAACCCAGTTCGAGGATCATCTCCAGGTCGAAACGGGTGCGCTGCTCCAGGCGCTGGGCTTCCACCAGTTTGTTGTTGGTGCGCAGGTAATCCAGGCGCTCCTGCAATTCGACCTTGATCCCTTCGACGGCACCCAGCAGGGTTTCCCGTGGCGTCACGTAATGGCTTTTCGGGTAGAAAGTGAATCGCGGCAACTTGCGGATTACTTCGCCGGTCAGCGGATCGAAAGCCGACAGGCTCTCGACTTCGTCATCGAACAGCTCGATGCGGATCGCTTCGAAGTCGGATTCCGCCGGGTGGATATCAATCACATCGCCGCGCACCCGGAAGGTCGCCCGGGCGAACTCCATGTCATTGCGGGTGTATTGCAAGTCTGCCAGGCGACGCAGCAACGCACGTTGATCGAGCTTGTCGCCGCGATCCACGTGCAGCACCATTTTCAAATAGGTTTCCGGACTGCCCAAACCGTAGATGCAAGACACCGTGGTGACGATGATCGCGTCCTTGCGTTCCAGCAGCGCCTTGGTCGCGGACAGCCGCATCTGCTCGATGTGGTCGTTGATCGAGGCGTCTTTCTCGATGAAGGTGTCCGATGACGGCACATAGGCTTCTGGCTGGTAGTAGTCGTAGTAGGAAACGAAGTACTCGACGGCATTGTTCGGGAAGAACGCCTTGAACTCACCATACAACTGCGCGGCCAGGGTCTTGTTCGGCGCCAGCACCAAGGTCGGACGCTGTACCTGGGCGATCACGTTGGCGATGCTGAAGGTCTTGCCCGAGCCGGTCACACCAAGCAACGTCTGGTGCGCCAGCCCGGCTTCGATGCCCTCGACCATCAGGCGGATGGCTTCCGGCTGATCGCCGGCGGGCTCGAAGCGGGTGACTAGCTGGAATTCAGACATGTATACCTCTGATATCGCGCCAGCGCGGTCAAACCGGCAGCAACGAGAAAGACCGCAAACGACTCACGCCGCCCGAGGAAAAAACAGGATTGTGCTCAATGTGGAGCCGATTGCCTGCGCTTTCAAGGCAAACGTCCTACATCCCTTGAAGTCTTTGATGCCGGCATTCGACTAACGGTCGAAAAATAATCGAAAAAACTTACCTGAAAAGCTGATTCGTCTGTCGCCATCAATCGCAGATGGCCTCTATACTAGCTCCCCGTTTGTGCACCGCTCTAGTGCATTCGGCTGGAGCGCGACACGTCCCTCCACACTCCATTCAGAGCCGCCGCAAAAATGAGCCTGTTCTCCGCTGTCGAAATGGCACCACGCGATCCAATCCTGGGCCTCAACGAAGCATTCAACGCCGATACCCGTACCAACAAGGTCAACCTGGGAGTCGGTGTTTACTGCAACGAGGAGGGGAAAATTCCACTCCTGCGCGCCGTTGTCGAAGCCGAGACGATTCGCGTCGCTCAACACGCTTCCCGTGGTTACTTGCCAATCGACGGTATCGCCGCCTACGACCAGGCAGTGCAGAAACTGCTGTTCGGCAATGACTCGCCACTGATCGCCGCTGGCCGCGTCATCACCACCCAGGCCGTTGGCGGCACGGGCGCCCTGAAAATCGGCGCCGACTTCCTCAAGCAACTGCTGCCGAACGCCGTCGTGGCGATCAGCGACCCGAGCTGGGAAAACCACCGAGCCCTGTTCGAAACCGCCGGTTTCCCGGTGCAGAACTACCGTTACTACGACGCCGCGACCCATGACGTTAATCGTACCGGTCTGCTTGAAGACCTGAACGCCTTGCCTTCCGGCTCGATCGTTGTGCTGCACGCCTGCTGCCACAACCCGACCGGCGTGGACCTGAGCCCGGCGGACTGGAAAAACGTCCTGGACGTGGTGAAAGCCAAAGGTCACGTGCCGTTCCTCGACATGGCCTACCAGGGTTTTGGCGATGGCATCGACGAAGATGCCGCTGCCGTGCGCCTGTTTGCTGAATCGGGCCTGACCTTCTTCGTCTCCAGCTCGTTCTCCAAATCCTTCTCGCTGTACGGCGAGCGCGTTGGCGCCCTGTCGATCGTCAGCGAATCGAAAGAAGAAAGCGCGCGCGTGCTGTCGCAAGTCAAACGCGTGATCCGCACCAACTACTCCAACCCGCCGACCCACGGTGCCAGCATCGTCGCCGCGGTCCTGAACAGCCCGAAACTGCGCGCCCAGTGGGAAGAAGAACTGGCCGAAATGCGCCTGCGGATTCGTGGCATGCGCACCCAGATGGTCGACCTGCTGGCGAAAAACGCGCCACAGCGTGATTTCAGCTTCGTCGGTCGTCAGCGCGGCATGTTCTCCTACTCCGGCCTGACGGTTGAGCAAGTCACCCGCCTGCGCAGCGAGTTCGGCATCTACGCCCTGGACACCGGCCGCATCTGTGTGGCGGCGTTGAATCAGAGCAACATTGATGCAGTGACCAAGGCCATCGTTGCGGTGATCTGAGTCTCGCGCAGTACGGAAAACGGGAAGCCTTGGGGCTTCCCGTTTTTTATTCGTCGCAGATAAGTGTCAAAGCGCTATCGGCGCCCTCTAAACTCCACACAACGATGCACCTGCAGGATCGCCGCACCGCTCGCTCCTACAGGTTTTGTGTACACCTGAGAATTCTTACGAGAACCCACATGAAAAACGATGACCTACGCGCCGACCGTGACGAACTGGACCATTTTGTCCCTCGCACACCGGCCAAACGCGGTAACAACCTGGTGCTGCAAGTGGCCGCTGGCGTATTTCTCGGCGGCCTGGCCTTGTGGCTGGTGCAACTGGCAGCCACGATGCTGTACGCCAAGCTGATGCTCGCCACGGTCACCTTCGGCGGTTAAGCCAGTTCGGTCGCACGCTGACTGGCGGCATCGTCATAGGCGACGTAGAGCGATTCGGCGACCTGACTCTTGATCGCTTTGGCGCTTTCCAGACCGAGGACGAAGCCCTCAGCCTTGCCGCCCGCGCGGTTCAGATCGTCAGCGGTGCTGGCTTGGGTGATCGCGTCAAACAGCTTCTCGGCATGCGGGCCGACACCTTTGGGCAGGCTGATCTGAGCGATGCTCATGCGAACACCCCGTTGTCTTGAGGGGTGAGGATTGGGTGATTCATGGCACGTACCTTTTCGGCGAATGGCCGGCAGCGCGTGTAACCACTTCCGGGCGGCCATGGTAGACCTCTGAGGCGATTCTGGTAACCGCCCACTGCCGATAAACCACCGTCCGTCTCCACGAATCCATCAAGTTGCTAACAGATGCTTGACTTCTCTTTCTGAATCAGTAACATACGCGCCATTCCGCGATAGCTCAGTTGGTAGAGCAAGTGACTGTTAATCACTGGGTCCCTGGTTCGAGTCCAGGTCGTGGAGCCAGACAAGGTTCCAGAGAAGGCTTTCAAAATCTCTGCTCCCCCCGAAAAACCCGCCTTATGGCGGGTTTTTTCGTTTTGGCGTTCTGTCGGACTCCGGGGGGTACCAGCCATTTTAAAGGTAGAGTTTGGGATAAAGGTCAGTTCGATAAAAGGGAGTTCCCTTATGTCGCGCACTACTGCTCCACTCTCCGACGCCGCTTGCCGTTCGGCCAAGCCCACAGACCGCGCCTATAAGCTTTTCGACGGCGACGGCCTTTACCTCTAGTCCAACCCAATGGCCGCAAAGGCTGGCGTCTCAGATACGTCAAACCTGATGGCCGGGAAGGACTGACCTCATTCGGCAACTACCCCATCGTTGGCCTCGCGGCTGCGCGCCGCAAGCGCTTGGAGGCCAAGCGAATGCTGGCGTATGGCATTGACCCTATAGGAGCCAAGAACCAAGCCAAGACGAACGCTCTGATCAAAGACCGCACCTTTGAAAGCGTTGCCCTCGGCTGGCACACGGAAATGTCAGCCAAGTGGGCACCGGACTATTCCAAGACAGTGATGAGTCGCCTCACTCACCTCTTCACACTGATCGGCACCCGCGCCATTGTCGACCTTGATACCCACGATCTTATGCAGCCCCTGGAAGCGATTAAGAAGCGCGGAACGGTAGACATTGCTTTAAGGGTACAAAACTACCTGCGGAGCATCATGCACGAGGCAAAGCGCCTCCGGCTTATCACCGTAAACCCTGCTTACGACCTCGTAGGCTCGATCAAAGCCTCGCGGGTCGTCCACCGTCCCGCTTTATCCTTATCGCGCCGGCCTGAATTGCAGGAACGGATCGACACCTATAAAGGCCGCGCACTTACCCGGCTGACGGTCTTGCTGTCGCTGCACGTGTTTGTACGCTCCAGCGAGCTGCGCTTCGCCCGCTGGAGCGAGTTCGACCTCAAACGTGGCGCCTGGGGAAATACCCGACACGCGACCAGCGTTGGAAGGTGTACCCTTTTCCACAAGGGGTACGAAGATGGCAAGCGATACCAAGTCTTGGAAACCAATCTCCGAAAACACGGTGAACAGCGCGCTTCGGAAGATGGGGTACGACACCAAATCCGAGATCTGTGGGCATGGGTTTCGTTCGATGGCCTGCAGCGCACTGATCGAGTCAGGTTTGTGGACGGACACAGCCATCGAGCGGCAGATGAGCCACAAGGAACGCGGTAATCTCTGAAGGTGGGACAGCAGAAACAACTATTGCGCTGAGTTCACTGCACGCCAGGTAAAAATCGCTACGGTCTGGCGAGCCCACAATCCGGCCATGCCTCAAACAACACCGCCTGCAATGACAGGCTGGAGATAGCCCGTCAAACACAGTTCTTCCCTGGAGCCAGTTGGCCGGAGCCACGAAGGGCGCAGCGGGATCAAACTGCTAAGTAATCTGGGCCAACGAGCTCATATCGATTTTCCTTTTTGAGACGATCCAGACACGCAGGTATCAAGCAACATGAGTGTTCGCTGCAAGCTCATGCGCGGGCTCAGGCTTGATCTTGAACCAGAGGGCGTACATCGCTGGCAGGAACACCAGGGTCAGCACGGTGCCAGCAAACGTACCGCCAATCAGGGTGTAGGCCAGCGTTCCCCAGAACACCGAATGGGTCAGCGGAATGAACGCCAGCATCGCCGCCAACGCCGTGAGAATCACTGGCCGTGCACGCTGCACAGTGGCTTCGACCACTGCGTCATAAGGCGACAGTCCGGCTTGCTTATTAGAGTGAATCTGGCCAATGAGGATCAGCGTGTTGCGCATCAGAATCCCTGACAAGGCAATCAATCCCACCAAGGCGTTGATCCCGAACGGCTGCTGGAACAGCAGCAGAATTGGCACCACACCAATCAGGCCCAAAGGGGCGGTGGCGAACACCATCATCATTGCCGACATCGAGCGCACCTGAATGATGATGGTCAGCAACATCAGCGCGATCATGATCGGGAACAACGGCAGCAATGCCTTGTTTGCTTTACCCGACTCCTCGATCGCGCCGGCAAACTCAATGCGGTAGCCCGCCGGCAGCTTTTCGATGATAGGTTGCAACTGCGTTATCAAGGCGTTGGAGACATCGGGAGGCTGAAGACCTTCAGCCACGTCACCGCGCACGGTTATTGTCGGCGTACGATCACGACGTCGCAGGATGGGCTCTTCCATGCGCACATCCACCGCCCCTACCTGGGACAGCGAAACGCGCTGGCCTTGGACGCCGTTCAGCGTGAAGGCGGCAATTTTCGATGGATCCAGACGCGTCTCACCAGCGGAGCGAGCGACCACCTGAACCGAACGAATGTCCTCACGCACCTCGGTGACAGGCACCCCCGTGAGCAGAAATTGCAGCTGTTGCGCGACATCGGTCGAGGTCAAGCCGAATGCTTGCAGGCGATCCTGATCCAGCGTGAGATGAAGTGCCGGCACGCGCTCGCCCAAGTCGGTGTTGACGGTTCTCATCATGGGGCTGGCAGTCATGACCTCACGCACCTGCGCGGCGATATCCCGCAACACTGCGGGGTCGGCGCCCATCACCCGAAAGGCCACCGGATACGGTGAGTAAGGACCAAATACCAACTGCGTCACCCGCACGCGGGCTTCAGGCGCCAAACCATCGGCCGTGGCTTGCCTGAGCCGAATCTTGAGCGCCTCACGCTCTTGCTGATTCGCCGTCAGGACGACGATTTTTGCGAAGGATGGATCGGGTAGCTCAGGGGCCATCGCCAAATAGAAGCGTGGCGCGCCCTGTCCAATGTAAGCGGTGACGATCTTGGCTTCCGGCTGCTGAGCCAACCACGCCTCGACCTTGGCCGCCGCCACATCAGTCTGTTCGATAGAGGTGCCGTAAGGCATCTGCACCTCAACCAGCACCTCAGGTCGGTCGGATGTTGGAAAGAACTGCTTCTTGACCACGCCCATGCCCAGAATCGCAACAACAAACAAGCCCACGACGGATGTCGCCACCAGGCCTTTGCGGCGGATCACACTGCCCAGCAGGCGCCTGAAACGCTGGTAGTTCGGTGTACCGTAAATCGCCGTATGCCCGCCTTCAGGCACCTTGATCTGCGGCAGCAGTTTGACGCCCAGGTAAGGGGTAAACACCACGGCCACCACCCAGGAAGTGATCAGCGCAATGCCAACGATCCAGAACATGTTCGCGGTGTACTCACCAGCGGTCGACTTGGCAAAACCGTTGGGCATAAAGCCGATCGCCGTCACCAACGTCCCCGACAACATCGGCGCGGCCGTGTGGCTCCAGGCATAAGCGGAGGCCTTGATTCGGTCGTAGCCCTCTTCCATCTTCACCACCATCATTTCAATGGCAATGATTGCATCGTCCACCAGCAGCCCCAGCGCCAGAATCAACGAGCCCAGGGTAATTCGATCGAAGTCTTTGCCCGTGGCCGCCATGACAATGAACACGGCCGCCAGAGTCAGCGGCACCGCTGCGGCAACCACAACGCCGACACGCCAGCCCATGCTGAGAAAACACACCAGCAGCACCACGCCCAAGGCAGCAAAAAACTTCACCATGAACTCGTTGACGGATGCGCCAATATTCACCGCCTGATCCGTGACCTTGGTCAGGCTCATGCCCAAAGGCATCTGCTCATTGATCGCTGTTGCCTCAGCATCCAGCGACTTCCCCAAATCCAGGCCGTTCCAGCCATCGCGCATGACCACGCCGAGCAACAGTGCCGGCTCGCCGTTGTTGCGTACCAGGAATGTCGCGGGGTCCTCATAACCGCGCTTGACCTCCGCCACATCGGACAACTTGAGGGTTCTGCCCTGCACTGTCAGCGGGGTATCGCGAATCTTCTGCAGGTCATCAAACGCGCCATCCAGCCGGATGAAAACCTGGGGCCCCTTCGCTTCGACCGAACCGGCCGGCGTTATCATGTTTTGCGTGTTCAGCGCACTGAAGATGTCTCGTGCAGAAATGCCCAGTGTCGCCAGACGCTCGTAGGACAGCTCGACAAAAACGCGCTCGGCCTGTTCACCGATGATGTTGACCTTCTTCACACCCGCTACATGCAGCAAACGCTGGCGCAAGCTCTCGGCTTCGCGCACCAATAGACGTTGCGGCTCGCCCTTGGCCTTGAGCGCATAGAGCGCGAAGGTGACATCGGAATACTCATCGTTGACCATCGGGCCGATCACCCCAGACGGCAACCCCTTCTGCTCATCCAGAATTTTCTTGCGCGCCTGGTAAAACTCCTCCTGGACCGCTGAGGGCGGCGTGCTGTCGAGCAGGTACACCGTAGTGAATGCCAAACCGGGCCGGGTAAAGGTCTCGGTCCGATCGTACCAACGCAGCTCCTGCATGCGTTTTTCCAGCTTTTCTACCACCTGGTCTTGCATCTCCTGGGCCGTCGCCCCAGGCCAGGCAGTGACTACCGTCATTTGTTTAATGGTGAATGCGGGATCTTCCGCACGCCCCAGTTTGAAGAAGGCGTACAACCCCCCCACAGAAATCAGCAGGATCAAAAACAGCGTGATTGAGCGCTCGCGTACGGCCAGCGCCGAAAGATTGAAGCCGCTCATCGACTTACCTCAACCACTGAATTTTGCGGAGCATCGGCGAGTTCAGTCCTGACCTTCTCTCCCTCGCTCAGCAAGTGAGCACCCAATGCGACAACACGATCACCCACCTGCAGATCACCCGTCACGCGCACGCTGGCCTCATTATTCAGGCCACGAACCTTGATCGGGCGCCATGCCACCTGCTCAGGTTCCCCGCCAACCACCCAGACCCCAGGGCCTTTACCGGCGTCGTAGAGGGCCCCCATGGGCACCTGTAATTCCTTGGCATCAGCAACATCCGTGTCAGCGATAACCACTGAGATCGTCGAACCCAGGGTGGCGTTGGAGAGCGCCCCCTCCAGCACATAACGCGCTTCAAACGTTCGGGTCTGTCGGTCGGCAGAGTCGGACAACTGGCGTAACCGCGCATTACCTGCAGTCTGGTGCTGGCCGTACAGCTCAACCCTCGCCGCCGAGCCCAGCGCAGGACGTAACGTCTCGGGCAACTGGATCACCGCCTCGCGCTGCCCTGAATGGGCAACGCGTACCACCACCTGCCCTGCGCCAACTACCTGCCCCGGCTCCGCCAAGGTATCCACTACCACCCCGTCAGCATCCGCCAGCAACGTCGAATAACCGGTCGCGTTTTTCGCCACATCAGCCTGGGCCTGGGCAGCGTTGAGTTGGGCTATCGCCGAGTCGGCAGCTGCTTTGAACCCTGCATAAGCTGAAGCAGATACCGCTCCGACGGACACCAGATCACGGTAGCGAAGCTCGTCATCGGAGGCCTGCCGAGCTCGGGCCATGGCGGCCAGTACCGCTTCCTTCTGTGCCCGCGCGGTCAGCGTCAGGTCGTTGGCATCGATTCGCATAAGGGGCTGCCCGCGCTTGACACTCTGTCCAGCATCCACCAAACGCTCCAAGACCTTCCCTGGCACCCGAAAACCGAGGTCGCTCTGAACTCGGGCCGCGACGATACCGGTGAATACCCGTGCCGCAGGCGCGGAGGGTTGAACCACGCCGATGCGCACCAAGGGCGTTTGAAGGCGAGGATCGGCAGGCGTGGCCTCGTTGCAGGCCGCTAGGGCAAACGGCAACAAAACAATGAAAATGGCTGACATGCGGTGGCGCTGGATCATAAAGACCTCTCGGTAGCGGATGCATCATGCTTATTCAAGTGACCATTTCTGTCAATAGTCACTACCGAGACGAATGAACATCGCCCACTTGATCAGAGCAGAGCAAAGAGGCTCGATATCTAGTTTTTTCAGGCGCACACGCTGATACGGATGCGCAGCGCATCCGTCAGCAGAGGTTTAAGGCATCAGGCTGCGCAGAACAAGATTGGAGATGAGAGAAGGGGCTTCTTCAACAAAATCGAGGTTGTACTGCAATAGCAGAGGATTCATGAAAGGCCGCAGAGCGAGATGAATCGACTCTACCGTCTCGTCCAGCGGAGTCTTGCGTTCAAACTCGCCGAGCTCTCGCCCCTCACGCACGATTTGCAACACGAAGCTCTTAATCTGAGCGTCATAGACTTGTGAGCTGGGCCATCGCTCCGACGCGGAGAACGCTGCGATGTCGTAGAGTTTACGGTCGTTAAAGAACAGGCTCACACCTGTAGCGATTAAGGTTTTGACCAGGCGCCGAAAACGTTCAGTCGGGGAGATGCCGTCTACATTGATGGCTTGCTCCACTGCCGCAACGATTTCAGTCAGGCAATTTGTACAGATTGCTTCACCAATCGCCTGCTTGGATTCAAAGAATTTGTAGATGTAAGCCTTGGAAAAGCCGATGGCCTTGGCTAGGTCAGAAACTGTTGTTTTGCCATAACCGTATTGACTGAAATGTTCGTTGGCCGCCGCAACAATCTGGTCTCGAATGTCGTGATCGGCTGGGCCACGGGCGCTGGGCGAAGAAACTGATGGCTGATTCATGCGAGCAGCTTACTCATCCCAAAGGTGGTTGACAACTTGTGACCAAATTGTAATATCGTCACAAATCGACCCTTTCGCAGGCATCGCATGCACCCTCCTCCTCGTTTCGCCGTCTTACTGTGTTTGGGTATGGTTGCAGGTTGCTCAGTGGGCCCCGACTACTCAGAACCCCGCGTGGAATTGCCCGAGCATTTCTCGGCGCAAACGTCCAAGGCACGGCAAGTGGACGCTGCAAATGCCGATCTCGCCGCTTGGTGGAATGCATTTAATGACCCGATACTCAGTCAACTGATAAATCGAGCACTTGAACAGAACCTCGATTTAGCCCAGGCAAACGCAAGGATCGAGCAGGCTCGCGCCGGTTTGGGCGCAGCTAACGCAGCCCTCCTGCCGTCGGCTACCGTCAATGGTCAGGCGGCCCGAGCCCGTCAGTCATTGGAGACGCCGTTGGGCCAAGTGCTGAATTCAGCCCCTTCCTATAATCGCTACGGCAGCGCCTATGAGGCGAACTTGAATGCCGGCTGGGAGCTGGATGTGTTTGGCGGGCTGCGCCGAGGTAAAGAAGCAGCCTTCGCCGATTATCAGGCCTCGCAAGCCGGAGCAATTGCCACACGCCTGGCAGTGGTCGCGCAAACAGCCGACCTTTACATCAGCATCCGTGGCCTGCAAGCACGTCTGGAAATTGCCCGGCAGCAAGTAGACACACGACAACAACTGCTCACCACCATCGAACATCTCTACGCAAAAGGCCTGGCGGCTGAACTGCAGTTGAACCAGACCCAGGGCGCGCTGAACCAAGCGCAGGCCACCGTGCCGGTACTGCAAGCAGGCATTGACACGGCAATGAATGCGCTGGATGTCATGTTGGGCAAGGCGCCCGGCACTTACAGTGCGCAGTTGACTAAGCTGGCGCCCATCCCTGAGGTGCCAGACCTCTCGGACATGGGCGCTCCAGCCGACCTGCTGCGTCGGCGTCCAGACTTGATCGTCGCGGAGCGCCGTCTTGCGGCATCCAGCGCGCGCATCGGCGAAGCCATGTCCGAGTACTACCCCAAACTGTCTGTGGCTGCGCTGCTCGGCAGTGCTACGTCGGTATCCAGCGCAAACCTGTTCAGCAACGGCGCCAGTCAAGCTTCGGCGGCACTGGGTTTACGCTGGCGGCTGTTCGATTTTGGCCGCATCAACGCCCAGATTGATTTGGCAAAGGGCCAGGAAGCCGAAGCCTTGGCCGCTTACCGCCAGTCCGTTCTGCGGGCCTGCGAAGATGTGGAAAGCGCTGTTTCGGCACGGATCAAACGCGAGCAACAATCGACCCAGCTCGCCCAGGGCGAGTCGGCGTATGCGAAAGCCAGAGCGACATCGTTTGCCGCCTATGAAAAAGGCGTGGTCAGCTTGATCGAAGTGCTGGATGCCGATGAACATCTCCTAGCGGCATCTGATGGCAGAGCCCAGGCACAAACTGAATCGGCTCGCGCTGCAGTGGCCACGTTCAAAGCCTTGGGTGGCGGTTGGCAGCGAGATGATTCAGATGCTCGCGTTGTCTCAAAAAGAGCGGAAACTCGAATGTTTTTTCCTGATCCAGGGATATCGAAAGAACTCCAATAAAATACGGGCTGGATTAGGATAATCGTAGGGATATATCTACTAAAAAGCAGAATAATTTCATTGTAGAACAAATGCTTATTTTTCTGTTCGAGTCCAGGTCGTGAGCCAGACAGCAATATCGAAAAGCCCCTGAATCGAAAGGTTCAGGGGCTTTTTTGTGGCCGCTGGAAAAGCAAAAGGCCGATCTGTCTATTCAACAGATCGGCCTGGTTAGCAGGTGCCGCCGTCAGACATGCTCACTGCTTTTAGCATGAGCCGCTCGATGCTCGCTCGATTCATGGGCCGCTTCCACCACCGGAATCTCGTTCCCGTCGCAGTCACGCAGTTTACCTTCGCTGAAGTAATCCCCTTCACGCAACGCTGCCAGATCCTGATATCGAAGAACCCGCTCGGTACCGGCCGCGAACACCGATTGCTGATCCGAGTTACCGGCAGTGAGGTGGTTGAAGGCCAGGTTGAGCACGATGGCCATGATCGCCGAGGAGCTGATGCCCGAGTGGAAGATGGTCGCGAACCAACTTGGGAAGTGGTCGTAGAAATTCGGCGCGGCGATCGGGATCATGCCGAAGCCGATGGAGGTGGCGACGATGATCAGGTTGACGTTGTTGCGGTAATCAACCTTGGACAGCGTGCGAATGCCACTGGCTGCGACGGTGCCGAACAGCACGATGCCAGCGCCACCCAGTACCGAGGTCGGTACTGCGGCGATGACCCGGCCCATGAACGGCAGCAGACCGAGTATCACCAGGAACAAGCCGCCGGTGGCGACCACGAAACGACTCTTGATGCCGGTCACGGCCACCAGCCCGACGTTCTGGGCGAAGGCGCTTTGGGTGAAGGAGCCGAAGATCGGCGCGATCATGCTCGACAGCATGTCGGCGCGCAGGCCGTTGCCCAGGCGTTTGGAGTCGACCTTGGTGTCGATGATTTCACCGACAGCAAGGATGTCCGCCGAGGTTTCCACCAGGGTCACCATGACCACGATGCACATCGACAGGATCGCGGCAAAATGGAAGGTTGGCATGCCGAAGTGGAACGGGGTCGGGAAGCCGAACATCGGGCCTTGCGTGACCGACGAGAAGTCCGCCATGCCAAGGAACACCGCGAGGATCGTGCCGATGACCATCGCCAGCAGGATCGACAAACGGGAGATGGTCGCGCTGCCAATCTTGCTCAGCAGCAGCACCAAAACCAGCGTCACCGCCGCCAGACCGATGTTGGCCATGCTGCCGAAGTCCGGGGCATGGCTATTGCCGCCCATGGCCCAGCGTGCAGCCACCGGCATGAGCGTCAAGCCGATGGTGGTGATCACGATGCCCGTCACCAGCGGCGGGAAGAACTTGGTGATTCGCGAGAACACCGGCGTGATCAGTAATCCGATCAACGACGCGGCAATTACCGCCCCGAGAATTGACTGAAAGCCGCCCTCCCCGCCGCTGCTGACAATCGCCACCATCGTCGCGACACCGGAGAAGGACACGCCCTGTACCAGCGGCAACTGACACCCGAAAAACGGTAAACCGAGGGTCTGCAGCAATGTCGCCAAGCCCCCCGCAAACAATGAAGCAGCAATCAACAAACCGATGTCCGCCGGCGAAAGCCCGGCCGCCTGGCCGATGATCAAAGGCACCGCGACGATGCCGCCGTACATGGTCAGAACATGTTGCAGGCCGTAAGCCATATTCGCGCCGACCCCGAGGTTTTCGTCCTCAGGCCGTTGGTGTGAAACATGGGGCGTTTTCATGGTTGGGGGGTTCCCTGGTTTTTTGTTATGCGCACACTGTATGCAAGAGTCAGGACAAATGTCTATAGAGTTGTATACAACTCACCAGTCAGATAATGGACACATGTCCATGTCGCCCTTTAGCTGCGCGACTTTCCCCTCCAAAAATCTTGAAATACATCCTTCATCTGCCTGCTCCCCTGCCCGCTAGTCTTTTGCATTCCAAGCGACCTCCGGCACGGACGCCCCTCGCTTATACATATAAAGTATGCATAATGAAGTCATTCGAAATTCAGTATCACAAGGCAAAAAACGCAGCCAACAAATTAAAGCATCGCGGCATCAGCCTCGCCGAAACAGAACCGGTGTTTTACGACGAACGAGCACTGACGATTCGGGACAACCATCACGATGAACAACGGTGGATCGTCATGAGCATGGATGCCAAAGCTCGCTCGCTGGTCGTTGCGTACACCTATCGCGAACCGAATTTCGTACGAATCATTTCCGCGCGCCTCGCCAGCAAAAACGAGCGCCGTCGTTATTTGGAGAATTGAACGATGAAAGACGAATACGACTTCAGCAACGCCAAGCGTGGAGCAGTTGCCTCCAGCAAAGGCAAAACCCGAATTACCATCATGCTCGATGATGTCGTCATCGAAGCAGCACGCGCCATGGCGGAGAGCGAGGGGTATGGCTACCAAACAGTGATCAACAACACGCTGCGCCAGGCGCTGCTCAACACCAAGGAAAAAACCACCGCGCACGATCAGTACGCCACGGTGGCGAATGGCGGGCATTTCAGAGAAGGCGTTACTGCATCCGAACTGAAGAGCCTGGAGAAAAAACTCTCAGAGGTCTTGAGCGAGATCCATCGTGTGATTGAGCCTTGAGGGTGTGCCGTTTCAAGACCCAAGGGGGGAACGGAGCCTGCCCCACGCAAAGAAAAAGGGCAGATGTTTTGAATCTGCCCTCTCGGGACGATGGCTATGTCACCTGAATCAACCGCCCAAGCACCTGCCGCAACCCCGCATGCTCCGGCACGCGAATCCCGAACTCCCCCTCCAGCAACCCGATCAACTCCTCCACATCTGCAACCTGCCGCCGTTCGCTCTCGGCGCCCACCCGATGAATCGCAAAACTGCCGTTGTTCAACGTGCGCCTCCAGCCATCCCCGGTGCGCGCGACCAACAGTTGCTTGGTAAACGACGATTCCGGATGGGTCGAGACGTACCAGTTGCCGAGGACGTAGTCGATGTCTTCCTGGCGTTGCAGATCGAAAATGTACATTGGCCGCCACTCGCCGCCGACGTTGGCGCGAAGGGTGTAGCCGTCTGCATGGCGCTCGATGCGATACGGATCGTGGGGCGTGAGTTGTGCCGCATCGTTGTCGAGCAGGAGCGGTACGGTCGGCACCATGCCGCCGAAGCCGACGTCGGTGATGTAGCGCACGCCGTCCAGCGTGACCAGGCTCAAGCGGTGCGTGCGGGCAGTCCAGGCGCCTTCGGGCTGACCCATGACGACTCGGCCGGTAATGCCGCATGCGTCAAAACCCAATTCCTGAAGCAAGGCTAGAAACGCGTAGTTGAGCTCGTAGCAGTAACCGCCGCGCCCCTCACGCAGGATTTTCCGCTCGATGGATGGCAGGTCGATGCGTACCGGCTCGCCGGACAGCGTGGTGAGGTTTTCAAACGGGAAGGCCCCAGTGTGGCGCAACTGGAGTTGGCGCAAGGTGTCCAGGGTCGGCTCCGGGGGCGCGTCGTAACCCAGGCGCTGCAGGTATGCCGCACGGTTCGTCAGGCGTGGTTCGCTCATTGCTCGGTCCTTATGCAGGGGCCGCGGATCTCTCCGCCGATGGGCGCCATGTATAAGGGAAAAAGCGGTTCGACTGACAATTGATTTAGCCAATCGCCCACCCTCTGAACATCAACGCTGTTTGCGCGAACTCAAGCGAATCCACGTCGGCGCATGGTCGCTGGCGTGCGGCTCGTTGCGCACCCAGGCATCGACCCCAGCCTCGTGCAGATAGGGGCTCAGCGCCGGGTTGAGTAGCAAGTGATCGATGCGCAACCCCGAGTTCTTCTGCCAGTGCTGGCGGAAATAATCCCAGAAGGTGTAGAGCCGATCCTCCGGGTACAGATGACGCAGGGAATCGGTCCAGCCCTGATCCAGCAAACGCTGGTAACACTCGCGACTTTCCGGTTGCAGCAACGCGTCCTTGAGCCACGAGCGCGGGTTATAGATGTCCAGGTCGGTGGGCACCACGTTGTAGTCGCCGGCCAGCACCACCGGATGCTCGCTGCTTTGCAGGTCCTTGGCATAGGCGATCAGCCGTTCGAACCACGCCAGTTTGTAGTCGAACTTCGGCCCGGGTTGCGGATTGCCGTTGGGCAAATACAGGCAGCCCACCAGAATCCCGTGCACCGCAGCTTCCAGGTAGCGACTGTGCGTGTCGGTGTCATCTCCCGGCAGACCGCGCCGACTCTCCAAAGGCAGCGCATCACGGGCCAGAATCGCCACCCCGTTCCACGACGACTGGCCTTGCCAGATAGCGCCGTAGCCAATGGCCTCAAGCTCGGCGGCCGGGAATGCGCTGTCGACCGACTTGAGCTCCTGCAAACAGGCAATGTCCGGTTTTTCTCGCTCAAGCCAGGCCAGCAAATTCGGCAGCCGGGCACGCATGCCGTTGACGTTGAAAGTGGCGATTTTCAGGTTTTTCATAGGCCGGGGCTCGCAACGGATGGACGATATCCAGTTGTGACCGGAGTGCGCCATGGCAGTTGCGACGACAACTGAAGCAGGCGACTAAAGGTCCCCCTCACAAAGGATGCTCATCACGCGATGCCTTGAGCAATGGCAGCAGCGCCTGGTTTTCCATCGGCCGGCTGAGGTAGAAACCCTGCACCTCATGGCACTCGTCCGAGATAAGGAAGTCCAGTTGTTCCAGGGTCTCGACGCCCTCTGCGGTCACCGTCAGCCCCATGGCCTTGCCCAGGTTGATGATCGCCTGCACCACCGCACGGTCGTTACCGGTGCCGCTCATGGACGAGATGAAGCGCTTGTCGATCTTGATCCCGTCGAACGGATACGTGCGCAGATAACCCAGCGACGAATAACCGGTGCCAAAGTCGTCCATGTTCAGTCGCACGCCCAGCTCCTTCAGCGAGTTCATGGTCGCGAGCGCGCCGTCGACATCGTTGAGCATCACGTTTTCGGTGATCTCCAGCTCCAGTCGACTGGCCGGCAAACGACTCTGGATCAACGCCTCCCTGACATCCTCCACCACGTCACTGCGAACAAACTGCACGGGCGACAGGTTGACCGAAACCATCAGCTCACCCGGCCAGGTCAGTGCCGTCTCGCACGCCTCACGTAAAACCCAGCGCCCCAAGGGCACGATCAGATCGGTCTGTTCGGCCAATGGAATAAACGAGTCGGGCCCCAGCAACCCCTGCACAGGATGCTGCCAGCGCAGCAACGCTTCGACCGAGACGATCTGCTTGCCATCGACGTGATAACGAGGCTGATAGTGCATCACGAACTCATTGTTCTTGATCGCCTGACGCAGGTCGTTTTCGAGTTTGCGGCGATGCTGGATCTGGTCGTTCATGTGCGGCGCAAAGTAGCACCAGGTTTTCTTGCCGTCAGATTTGGCCTGATACAGCGCGATGTCGGCACATCGAATCAACTCCTCCGGCATGTGCCCCTGACGCCGGCTCAAGGCGATACCGATGCTCGCACCGATGTGCAGCGCGTGATGGTCATAGTGGATCGGCTGGTGCAGGCTTTGGAGGATACGTTCGCATATGCGGTCGATTTCCGTGTGGATGTCCATTCCATTGAGTACCAGCACAAACTCGTCGCCGCCCAGTCGGGCGACCAGGTCAATGTCCCGCGTGCACTCACGCAAACGGGTAGCCACCTCCAGCAACACCGCATCGCCCGCCGGGTGGCCGAGGGAATCATTGATCGGCTTGAAGTTGTCCAGGTCGATCATCAACAACGTCAGCGGCGCCGAATGCTCCTTCAGCACCAAAGCGTCTTCGAGGTAGCGCGCCAGCTTGTTGCGATTGGGCAGGCCAGTCAGCGCGTCGTGCAACGACAGATGCTGGATCTGCGCATGGGCGGCGACTTCATCGGTGATGTCACTGGCCGTGCCGCGGTAACCCACCACCGCGCCTTTGCTGAGGATCGGTCGCGCCGATACCCGACTGATCCGTTGCTGCCCCGACTGTTCGCGATAGGAGCAACGCAGGTGACTGACGCTGTGCTCTTCGTCGAGCTTGTTCAGCCACAGCGACAAGGGCGTAGTGTCGCAATACAACAACTGCTCGATGCCCTGCCCCAGCCATTGCTGATCGGAAAACCCGGTGACGGCGCCAAAACGCCCCGACAGATACGTGATGCGATGCTGGTCATCGATTTCCCATATCCAGTCAGACGCGGCCTCGGCCACTGCACGAAAACGTTCTTCACTGGCCTCCAGCGCCTGGTTCGACAAATCGAGTTTGATGTAACTGGCATCCACGTGCCCGGACGTGCGCAACACATAACGAAAGAAGTAAGCCGTCAACAACGCGAGAATCAACAGCGCGCCGCCCAGTGGCGGCAGCAGTGACCAAAGCAGCTGATGGCCTGGCTGCTCGAGCTGCGAGACCAAACTATAACCGGTGCCCGTGAGTCCGACCGCAGGCTGACCGGGAGCGAGGGTGTTGTCAGGTGCGAGGCTCAAGTCATGCAAACCATAGTCGGCACTCAAGGCGCTGAGCTTCTCCGAACTCAATTGATCGACGAATACCAGCACCGACGTGCTTTGGGGATCGACCGCCGGTCTTTCGTCATTGGGCACGATCGCCGCCGCCGTCAATAGCGCGGGCTGCCCCTCGAAGAGCGTGAACCGGCTGATGGGGGCAAGCAGGCTTTCCTGGCCCTGCACCTCCTCGATCAGTGCTGCCATCGCTATCGACAGCCAGGCCGCCGCGTCGCCCTGGACCTGAAGGCCGCGCACCACGGCGTATTTGGTTCGCTGAGGGTCGACCACAAAAACGCCGTCGTAATGATCCAGGGTGAACAGGGTTTTGCCCATGTTCTGCTCAACGTAAGCCCACTGCGCGTCAACTTCGCCATTCAAATGATCGTAGGCCGTGGTCCAGTTTGCATAACTGGCAACGTAGTTTTTCGAGGCTGAGATGCGGTTTTCCAGCGCGCGCTGGGTGTAGAACGTGGTCTTGGCCAAGTCCTGGGCATCGAGCCGGCCGGCAATGTTGAACAACGCAACCAGAGCAATCAGCACCCCCAATACAAATACCAGCCCGACAGACCAGACCAGGTTCCGTGTGATCGGTGTATGGCGCGCTGGTGCGGCGGCGGTCGTGGCGGTCAATTCCATGCATGGGATCCTGTCAATCGATTGCCTGCGTCCATTGACCATAGCAGCCAGGGTCCAACATCGCGCCACGACTATTGCCAATCGGCAGCCGCTACCTTGGGAGGGCGCGCGTCACACGTCAACCTGCAACTGAGAGGCACCGTGCGCCACGAACGGATCATGCCGGATGGCCGAACACGCACTCGCTACGGTCCAGCATCATTGATGAGAAATGGCCGTAGGTGCGGGAGAGTCTTGAGAAGAAGCTGAACGGATACAGCCCTCTCTGATACCTGCAAAACGACTGCGGGTACGAGCCAGTTCGCGAAGACGGTGATCACGCTCGTCGATCGGCTCCACCACTCGTCATCCAACCGGCACCAACCGCCCCACCCTTCACACCAACATCAGGTAACGACTCATCTTTGGAGACGTACCCTGATGAACCTCAAAATGACTTCGATTTTTCTGGCCGGATTGCTGAGCGTCGCTTCGGCGGCCACCTTTGCGGCATCCGGCGATGGTGCTGATGCGACCGGTACGAAATCCGGCGCTACCAGCGGTTCGACCATGCCGCCCGATAACACCCCCGGCTCGCCCTCCTCCGGAAACAGTACGGATTCGGGAGGTGGCTCCGGTACCGGCACCAGCGGTGGGGCCAGCGGTTCAGGTTCCGGCGCGGGCGGCGGCACCGGTGCTGCCGGCGGTGGTACCGGTGGGGCTGGAGGTGGAACAGGCAGCTGAACGCATAAAAGCAGGCCGTGATGAACATCGCGGCCTGCTTTCATACGACACCTTCATAGCCGCTTGACGGGGGGTGGCTCCCACTTACCGTTAAGCGCCTCGGGCTTGGGTCCGTACAAGCGCATCGTCAAGTTGAACGGACCTTTTGGCGCGGGCAGCCAATTGGCTTCAAGTTCCTTTCCGGGACTTTCGTTCTGGAAGTAAATATCCAACGATTGATCCGCATTGGTCTTGAACGGCATCCAACTGCTGACCGCAAAACGGTTGAGTTCGTTGCCGACCTGGAACCCTTCAGAGTCGTACAGGGTGATCGACCAGAAAGCACTTACGGGCGGTACCTCTCCCTTGTCGAAATGCAGCACGTACTTGTTAGAACCGTCGAGCGGCCTGCCTTTGTCATCGCCGATATTTAACGGATAAATCGCATCCTCTGGCAGGTTGGCGCCGAGCCCGACTTGCGCAACGATGGCGCGTTTAAGGTAGTAGTTACCATAGACGCCCATGGTGTCGGTATTCATCGACCAACCGTTGACCACGCGCGCGAGGGTTGCAACCTTCCACTTCATCAGCGCCTGAGCTTCCTGGGGCACGGTTTGAAGTGCCGCCTGGACATCGGGATCGATTGCATCGAAATTAAACGGCTTGCCGGCCTCGATACCAATGCGCTGCATTTGCGCCAGTATCGGCTGATCGGTGATGTGGGGCGGATGCACTTTGAGCAGCGCGGCGGCGTAGACGAAGTAATCGGCCGCTGACATCGTATCGATCTGAATTTTTGGCGGCGTCTTCATGTCCACCGCCGGGTCGATGTGCACCTTGATCGGTTCAACCTTTTCGCCTAGCCGCGACAACGGCGTCACGGTATAGCCCGCCTGAATCTTATGCACCGCAGCGTAGTCCGCAACTCCGTCGGTCTTGGTGCGACCAATGACCCAGACAAAAGGTGTGGGGGCGGGTAAATGATTCAATCCGGGCGGCACCGTTCCGGTCCATCCCGGCGGCGTCACCAGAAACTGACTGGCCTCTGTACCTGTCGTGCGCCAACCTGGCGAGGCAAAGACATCGCTCCACATATCAAGCATCGGCAACAAGTAAAATCGCCCGGCGGTGTCCGGTGCACTAATCACCAGCGGCTCCTGGGTCAAGTCGAGCCAGGCGATGGAGTACAGGGTGTCGAAGTTCGACCGCACCACTCCCTTGAAATCTGCGGGCGGGTACTGCGGCACACTCACAAACATGTTCATCGGGCCCTTGCCAAACTCTTTGCCGGGTTCGATGTTGGTGAACTGCTTGCGGGTAAGATCCATGGTCAACAGCGGGTAAAAATACAGGTAGGCATCCACGCCGATGGCGTGAGCTTCTTGCTGCGTGATTTTCGATTGAGCCTGGCTGGCCAGCGGAAAGACAGCACAGGCTGCCAGGGTTAGAGCAACGGCTGTCAATGCTTGAGGTATCAACATTTCGGCGATCGTCCGTGCAATGGGGAGGTCTGCCGGGTTCGGCAGAGCTACGGACACTCTAGACGATCAAAACAACTGGATCTGACAGGGAGACCGACGGACGAGCGACTGTTGCACAGCTGCAACAACTGCAACCAATGCTTAACGATCGGAGCGCATCAACGCCTCCACACCGCCCTCAAGCGACAACACGGCCGAACGGTTTCGACCCGAATGCTTGGCCTGATAAAGCGCCGCATCCGCTCGTTCGATGAACAGTTCGATGCTGTCTCGCCCGGTCGGCACGAACGCGTAACAGCCAAGACTGACCGTCACATATCCCGTGGGTGAACCGTTGTGGTTGATGTTCTTGTCCATGACGCTGCGGCGGATCTGTTCGGCAATCACCAACGCACCGTGAATGTCGGTGTCAGGCAGCAGCACCGCAAACTCCTCGCCGCCATAACGCACCGCCAGGTCTGCTTTGCGGTGGCAGCAACCCTTGACCGCACGCGCCACTTCCGCCAGGCAGTGGTCCCCTGCGACATGGCCGTAAGCATCGTTGTAGCGTTTGAAGTAATCGATATCGAGCATGATCAGGCTCAGCGAACTCGACTGCCGGGCGCCTCGGCCAAACTCGATGTCCAGCGCCTGCTCGAACAGTCGGCGATTGGCCAGGCCCGTCAGGCTGTCATGAGTCGCGATCAGCTTCAGTGCTTCCTTGGCCTTGCGCAAATCGGCCTCGACCCGCACGCCGACGCGCACCTGGCGAACGAACACCCAACCGAACAGACCGACACCCAGCACCACCAGGGCAACGATGACGCAGGACTGAAATGCGGTGTCGTACCAATCCTTGAGAATCGAATCCCTGGACGATGCCGCCGAGACCACCAGCGGATAGGCGTCGAGTTGACGGTAGCCATACAAACGTACAACCCCATCGATCACCGAGCTGATCATCGCGTTGCCGGCGGGCGCGTTGGGCAAGAGTTTATGAAAGATTTCGCCCTTGGCCAGGGATGTGCCGATCTGTGATTCCACAAATGGCCTTCGCGCCAGCAACGTGCCGTCGGTCAGCGCCAAAAACATCGAGCCGTTGTCATCGATGCTGAAGCTTTTGAAGAACTGATCGAAATAGGCCATTTTGATTCCGGCCAACACCACGCCCTGGAAGTTGCCGTTCTTGTCGTTCACCCGTTTGGACACCGGAATGATCCACTCTCCATTTTCCCGACTGCGAAGTGCCGGCCCGATGTGCGCGAGGGTGGATGCGTTCTGCTGGTGGAACGTGAAGTACTCTCGATCCGACACGCCCGGACCGCGGGTCAAATCATCGAACGACGTCACGACCCACTGCCCTTGCTTGTCGAACAGAAATATCCCGTGCAATTGGTCGAGCGCCTGCGCCCGCCGGGCAAAGGTTTTCTGCAACCGTGGCTTTTGGGCCGCGCCGTAGCCATCGACCTGAATCCAGTCCACCAGACTGGTCAACACCAGGTCGGCCTTCATGAAAGTGTCTTCGGCCTGCTGTGCCATGGCGCGAGCCAGGTTCGAAGACGCGACTTGCGCCACGTCCAGCGCGTGGCGCCGCGATTGCTCCAGTTGCAGATAAAGCAGACCACAGAGACACAGGCACACCGTCGCGATAAACAGCACCGCTGCCTTGAGCAGAGATAACCGTTTCAAAGCGCCGCCAGGAGTTTGCTGCGGGTCTTGAGTGAGGATAGGCAAAAGCTCGTCCTGTAAGGGCAAGGCATGGGCAAAGGCCCAAAGCCCTTAATTTTTGTGAGCTTAGTCTACCCGCTAGTGTGGGGCAATTGTCCTTTGGCCAGCCGCCGCATCGCACTGTGCAAATGCGCCCGAGCACTTTCGGCATCGCCCAGGCGCATTTGCTCGTAGGCCCGCCGGGCAATGTCGTGGGGCACCGGCTTGAGTTCGCGCTGGGTCGCCATGGCCATCAGTTGCACTTGCGCGGCACGCTCCAGGTAGTACAAATCATCCCAGGCTTCGGCGATGGTCGGCCCGGCGACAATCACCCCATGGTTCTTGAGGAACAGGATGTCAGCGTTGCCCATGACACTGGCGATCCGGTCGCCTTCGGATTCATCGAGGGCCAGGCCGTTGTAGTTTTCGTCCACCGCCGTGCGGCCGTAAAATTTCAGCGCCGTCTGGCCCAACCACAGCAGCGGCGGACCTTGCAGCAAGCACAACGCCGTGGCGTGAGGCATGTGAGTGTGGAACGCCACTTTCACCCTCGGCAGCTGTTTGTGCAGTCGGGCATGGATGTAAAACGCGGTCGCCTCGGGCTGTCCTTCGCCGTCCACGACATTGCCGTGGAAGTCGCACACCAGCAGATTCTGCGCCGTCACCTCGGCGAATGCGTACCCGTAGGGATTCACAAAAAACAGATCATCCCGGCCCGGCACCATCGCCGAAAAATGGTTACAGATGCCCTCCTCCAGGCCATGCAGCGCGACCAGTTGAAAACACGCAGCCAACTCGGTGCGGGCGGTGATGACGGCATGTGAATCGAGGTTGAGATCGGCATAACGCGCGGAACGCGAACCGCCTGCAAGGGTGTGTGCCATGACGAGGTCTCCGTGTTTTGTTACCAGCCGAGGGATGTGAATAAAGGCACGACCTGATCCAGCGTGCTCAATATCTCATCGGGTCGGTAATCCGGCAGCAATTGCCGACCGGTGCCACGGTCAATCCATACACAACGAAAGTGCATGTCTCGGGCGGCGGTGTGATCCAGTGTCGGGCTGGCGCAGATGTGCACTACTTGATCTCGACTGACACCGAGCTGCTCATGAGCGTAGTCAAACAGGCGCGGATTCGGCTTGTACGCCCCGGCCTGTTGCGCAGTGATGACTCGATCGATATGCCCCCCGAGTTGCGCGACGTTGCCGGCGATGATGTCGTCGTCGGTGTTGGAGACGATGCACAGTTTGAAACCCATTGCCTTGAGTTTCGCGAGGGTCTCGATCACCTCAGGGAACGGCGGCATCCGCGGAATCGCGCCGGCCAACCGCTGACTGTCTTCGGGCCGACTCGTCAGCCCCAACTCCTCCAGGGCGAGCTGCAACCCGAGCGTGCTCAGTTGGCGAAACGAGCGATGCGGTGGAGTCTGCTCCAGCCGATGTTCATGCCGGTCGTAGACCTCGATGAGGCGATCGGCTTCAACGCTGTGGTCGCCCTTGTCGTGCAGGATGTCGGCGACCACGGCCTTGAGGCCTTCATCCCACTGGATCAACGTGCCGTAACAATCGAAGGTTAGCCATTCGGGACGCGGGGTATTTTCGAGTGTCATGTTTGTATCCTCTGAAGGGTGATCTTCAGATTACGAGCCGCTAGTGATAGTGTGAAATTAAATTAATGTCGATTAGTCAGTAGAAAATCAAATATCAAGGAGATCGCCATGCTTGATCTTGAATTGCTCAAGACCTTCGTCTGCGTGGTCGATGAAGGCAGCTTCACCCGTGCCGCCGAACGCGTGCATCGAACCCAATCCACGGTGAGCCAACAGGTTCGCAAGCTGGAAGTATTGGTCGGTCATCCCCTGCTCCTGCGTGACCGAACTGGTCAGAACGTCACCGTCACCGAGCATGGCGAACTGCTGATTCACTATGCCCGACGCTTGTTGGCCCTGTCCTCTGAAGCCGTTGAAGCCTTGGCCAGCGACCTGGATCTGGAGATCCTGCGCATCGGCGTACCGGAGGACTTTGATGCGCGGCGTATGGCGCTGATCCTTGCCGGTTTCAATCGCGCCCGCCCGCACGCCCGGCTGGAAACCGTCAGCGGCATGAGCACGGATCTGAAGCAGAAACTCGCATCGGGTGAGATCGACATCGCCTTGGTCAAACGCGAACCGGACAGCGGACCGTGCTGGGCGGCGTGGCCGGAAGTGCTGGTGTGGGTCAAAGGCGCGGGGGTGGACTCGGCCAACGGCGTGTTGCCATTGGCGTTGTTTCCGCAAGGGTGCATTTATCGGCAGCGGGCAATCCGCTTGCTGGACGTGGCACAGCGCCCCTGGCGCGTGGCGTTTGGCAGCCATAGCTTGACCGGTATCCAGGCGGCAGTCGCTTCGGGGCTGGGGGTGTCCGTGCTGCCGGCTTCGGCGGTGTTGCCGGAACACAGCGTGTGCACCGATCTGCCGGAGTTGCCACCGACGGAGCTGGCGTTGATCAGCCGCGAGGGCGCGTTGACCGGGTTGCAGCGGGATTTGGTGGAGTTTTTGCGGGAGGAGTTGGCGGTCTTGGGCAATTGAGTGTGAATAGAAATGATTTGTCACGCTTGTGTCGCTGACATGACGCAGGGCAAAGCGCGGATAGCAGTGAAGGAGCTACGATTACTCTTACATCACGACAGGGAATCGAAATGAGTAAGGCAGACGAACTCGCGGCGAAGTTGAAACAGACCCGGTCTACCAGCGCAGATCAGATGATCGACAGTTGGCCCGGCCAAGTCTACGAGTTGTATGAGCAGATCGAGGCGTGGCTGAAGCCGCTGACTGAGGTAGGCCTGATTCTGCGACGCAATCCGACACATGTCTTCGAGTGCGATTCAGAGGGTGCGACTTTCGATTACGCGATCGACCAGCTTCTGATCGAAGGCAATGAGCACGGCATTACCTTCGACCCTGTTGCGCGCTTCACTGAAGATGGCGCTGGGCGTGTCGAGATTCACTCGACGGGCAAAGAACTCGCGCTGTTGCGCACAGTGGACGCGGATGGCGAGACACATTGGTGGTTGCAGGTGATTGAGCAGGCCGGACAGCAACTGGATGCGGTTGCGTTGACGGAGAACAATTTACTTTCGGTGGTGCAGGAAGGTCTGCAGCTTTAACACCCAGACGAACAACGAAGACAGATCACCCACACCGGAAAGGGGACGGACTTACTATCAAGTCCAATCCCCTACTGCCGCGCCGGTCCCGCCGCCACCACCGATCCCACCGCCGAATGCAAATCCAGCACTGGCATCGGCGACGGCCGATTCAGCGCCCGCAACACCGGCGCATCGTAGCCATACACATCAGGCTTGAACGCCACTCGCCCGTCGCTGCCCAAATCCACGGTCCAGTACGCCAGCAACACCGGCACTTTCACCGGAAGCCGAATGTTCTCGGTCTTGCCGCTGGCTAACTGCTTTTGAATACCTTCACTGTTCCACCGGACCGGGTCGTTGAACAACAATTCCACAAGCTGCAGCGGATTCTCTACCCGAATGCAGCCCGAGCTGGTCGCGCGGATGGTTTTGGCAAACAACTCGCGGTGCGGTGTGTCGTGGAGGTAAATCGCATAGTCGTTGGGAAAGCGGATTACCACCCGGCCCAGCGAACTGTCAGGCCCGGCGTCCTGGCGCAACGTGAGGCCGCGTGGGTTGGTCCAGTCCACACTCGATGGATCGAGCACATTGCCTTCGCGATCAAGCACTCGAATGCGATTGGCGGCGAGGTAGCCGGGGTTGCTCTGGATCTTCGGCAACACGTCCTCCTTGAGGATCGTCGGCGGCACTGTCCAGGTCGGGTTAAACGTGATGTAGGTAATCTGCGCCTGGAAGACTGGCGTATTGCGCGCCGCTTTACCGACCTGCACCCGGGATCGCCAGATCGGCACGCCATCGCGGTACATCGCCACCTTGTAGCCGGCGATATCGACGATGACGAATGTGCCCTGGAGTTTGTAGAGCAGCCAACGTGCACGCTCCATGTTCACGCGGACCTGGTCGATGCGCGCATCAACGGGCACGTTCAGCGCTGCCAGTGTTGTCGCCCCTGCCATGCCGTCCGCACTCAGGTATTGCTCGTTCTGATACTTTTTCACCGCGGCGGTGACGGCGCCGTCGTACTCGGTGCCGTGGATCAATCGCGGATCGAGAAAACCGGCCGCGACCATCCTCGCGCGCAATTGCGCGACCGCCGGTTCGTCCATGCCGGGTTTGAGCGAATGGTCGACAATCACTTTCGGCCAGCCGCCCCGGTCCCGAATGCCACGCAATTGCGCCAGGGCCTGACGCAAACCGACGTACACCGCTTCTTGCGGCGGTGCCTGGGCAAAAGCCTTGGCCACGTCGTGATTGTCGAGTGCGGCGAAGAAAGCATTGAAGTCGTCACGTGGATCGACGCCATTCGAATCAAAATTCCAGTGAATGTCGAGCCGCGAAGGGTCGACCTTGCCCCGCCGCAACTGCAGCAGCGCGGTGATAAACGTATGCGTGGTCGCCAAATCGAAAGCCGCCCGCTGCTCGGGCGTCACCGGTGTCGTATGCATCGTGGTTTGCGACCGGACCAATTCATCGATATGAAAGTCCGCCGGGGTCAAGCCGTCGGCCTCAGTCGCGTTCAGGCTGGCGATCAATTGCGCGACATCGCTGTCATTGGTCCACGCCGCGCGATAGGCACGATGGGTATAAAAATCCATGACCAGACGGCTGACATCCACTCGACGATTGCGTGGTGCGGTCAGCAGCGGCGGAAAAGCGGTTTTCAGCGGTTCAAGCGTGGCCTGAATCGCTTGACCGACGTTATCATCCGCTCCAGCCTCGATAATGGAGGTAGGCGCATTTAGCGGCTCAATCGACGACGTTTGCCCAAGTGCTGTGCCGCTTATCAGAAAGCCCATAAAAAATACGCGGCTTATGACGAATAACCTTGTTAAAAGCACCATGAATAATCCTTAATCCCCCGCATTCAACGCCCGGCTGGCAACGCACTGCTAGACTCGAACTTAACATGATGAGACATCTGTATGGCGCCACTACGTTTTGGCTATCTATTCTCGGCCCTGCTACTGACTGCAATGTCCGTACCGTCAGCCTACGCCGATTCGCTCGCGGCCGCCCTCATCAAAGCGGCCCCGAAAGCTAACGCCAACGTCATCAACCTCGCCGTTCGCGCCTCGCAATGCAGCATCGCTCAGGGCAAAGCGCCTGTCCAAAGACTTGCGGTTATTGATTATTCGCTGCCTTCGACCGAGCAACGTCTATGGGTGTTCGATTTAAAGAAGCGCAAGTTGCTGTTTCATGAACTGGTCGCCCATGGACGCAATAGCGGCGAAAACATGGCCGTCAACTTCTCCAACCAGAATGAAAGCTTCGCCACCAGCCTCGGGTTGTATCGCACCCAGCAGAGCTATGTCGGACAGAACGGTTACTCGCTACGCATGGAAGGCCTGGAGCCGGGTTTCAATGACAACGCGTTTGACCGGGCCATCGTGATTCATGGCGCGCCTTATGTGAGTCCGGTCCTGGCCCGTGCGAATGGACGTATTGGCAGAAGCCTCGGCTGCCCGGCGGTCAGACCCGCGGTTGCTCGTCGGCTGATTGATTCGATGAAGGGAGGCCAACTGTTGTTTTCCTACTATCCGGATCAGCGTTGGTTGAAGTCTTCTTCGTATATCAATTGTGGCAGCGGCACGGTGGCTGATACATCCGCGCCAAAAAAACACCTTTAAGAATAGGCGCCCGTCCAGTGGCGCCTCCCTCCTGCTTCACCGCGCCTACATCGGTGAAACTGTCAAAACTGTAATCTCAGCCTCAGCCTTCTGAAAGGCACCGCTCGTTAGCCTCATCGTCAAGCTAGCTCCAAGCTGACGGACAGGGAACACAACGGCATGCATTCCAACACTACAAGACGCACCTTCGTGAAAGGGCTGGCCGCAGGCGGACTGCTGGGCGGCCTCGGCTTATGGCGCACGCCGGTCTGGGCAATCACCAGCCCTGGCGAACCTCAGGTGTTGACGGGCATCGACTTCGATCTGTCGATCGGCGAAACCCCGGTCAACATCACCGGCAACCCGCGCACCGCCATGGCCATCAACGGCGGCATTCCCGGCCCGCTGCTGCGCTGGCGCGAAGGCGACACGGTGACGTTGCGGGTGAGGAACAAGCTCAAAGTCGACACGTCCATTCACTGGCACGGCATCTTGCTGCCGGCCAACATGGACGGCGTACCGGGCCTGAGTTTTCACGGCATCGAACCGGGCGGCCTGTACGTCTACCAATTCACAGTCCGGCAGAATGGCACCTACTGGTATCACAGCCATTCGGGCTTTCAGGAACAGTCCGGCGTTTACGGCCCGCTGGTCATCGATGCCAAGGAGCCAGAGCCATTCCAGTACGACCGCGATTACGTGGTGATGCTGACCGACTGGACCGACGAAACCGCCGTCGGCCTGATGAAGACGCTGAAAAAGCAGTCGGATTACTACAACTACAACAAGCGTACCGTGGGTGATTTCATCCATGACGTCAGCGAAAAAGGTTGGGGAGCCACCGTCGCGGATCGAACGATGTGGGCCGAGATGAAGATGAACCCCACGGACATCGCCGACGTCAGCGGCGCCACTTACACCTACCTGATGAACGGCCAGGCGCCGGATATGAACTGGACCGGTGTATTCCGCCCCGGCGAGAAGCTGCGGCTGCGGTTTATCAATGGCTCCGCCATGAGCTACTTCGACGTGCGCATCCCCGGGTTGAAAATGACGGTAGTCGCAGCCGACGGTTTGCACATCAAACCGGTGAGCGTCGACGAGTTTCGCATCGCAGTGGCAGAGACGTTTGACGTGATTGTCGAGCCGACCGAAGCGGCTTACACGCTGTTCGCGCAATCGATGGATCGCACGGGTTTTGCACGGGGTACGCTGGCAACGAAGCCAGGTTTGTTGGCGCCGATCCCGGCCCTGGACCCTCGACCGTTAGTGACCATGGATGACATGGGCATGGGCGGCATGGACCACAGCAGCATGGGCGATATGGCAGGCATGGATCACAGCAGCATGGCCGGCATGCAGTCTCATCCAGAGACGGAAAAGGACAACCCGCTGGTGGACATGCAAGCCATGTCCACCTCGCCCAAGCTCGACGATCCCGGACTGGGCCTGCGCAACAACGGACGCCGAGTCCTGACCTATTCCGACCTGCGCAGCACCTTCGAAGACCCGGACGGCCGCGAACCCGGCCGCACCATTGAGCTGCACCTCACCGGCCACATGGAGAAATTCGCCTGGTCGTTCAACGGCGTGAAATTCGCGGACGCCGAGCCGCTGCGCCTCAAGTACGGCGAGCGCGTCCGGATTGTGCTGGTCAACGACACGATGATGACCCATCCCATTCACCTGCACGGCATGTGGAGCGACCTCGAAGACGAGAATGGCGAGTTCATGGTGCGCAAACACACCATCGACATGCCGCCCGGCTCCCGGCGCAGCTATCGGGTCACCGCCGATGCGCTCGGCCGCTGGGCCTATCACTGCCATCTCCTGTACCACATGGAAATGGGCATGTTCCGTGAAGTTCGCGTGGAAGAATGAGGCGCATCCCATGACCCGATTGACTCAAATATCTTTAGCACTCGTGACCGCGGGCCTGACGCTCTCTTCGGCAATGGCCGCCACTGACGACATGCAGGGTATGGACCATAGCCAGATGACCGGCATGGACCACAGCCAGATGCAAAGCATGGATGACGGCCAGATGCAGCCCGCCGCACCGACTGAAAGCCGCACGCCGATCCCGACGCTGACCGACGCCGACCGCGCCGCCGTGTATGCCAGCCCGACCGGCCACGGCGTGCATGACACCGCACTCAACTATTATTTCCTTGCCGACAAACTCGAATGGCAGGACGCGGACAACGGCAGCGTCCTGGCCTGGGATCTGTCAGGCTGGATCGGCGGTGACATCGACCGCCTGTGGCTGCGCTCCGAAGGCGAACGCACCAACGGCAAGACCGAAGACGCCGAAATCCAGGCCCTGTGGGGCCATGCGATCTCCCCATGGTGGGACGTGGTGAGTGGCGTGCGCCAGGATTTCAAACCCGGTGCCCCACAAACCTGGGCCGCCTTCGGTGTGCAAGGCATGGCGCTTTACAACTTTGAAACCGAAGCCACGGCCTTCATCGGTGAGGGCGGCCAAACCGCTGCACGACTGGAAGGCGACTACGACATCCTGTTGACCAATCGGCTGATTCTGCAGCCGACCGCCGAACTCAACTTTTACGGCAAAAACGATCCACAGCGGGGTATCGGCTCCGGCTTATCCAACACCGAGGCCGGCCTGCGGCTGCGCTACGAAATCCGCCGGGAGTTCGCGCCCTATATTGGCGTGACCTGGAACCGCACTTACGGCAAAACCGCCGATTACGCCAACGATGAAGGTGAGGATCGCAGTGAAGCGCGCCTGGTCCTCGGCGTTCGGCTGTGGTTTTAAACGCTTCAACTCAAAAAAACCAAAAACCAACCGTTGAAAACGGTAAGAGGCCTCGCATGCGCATGATCAAAACCACCGTTGTTGCCCTGGGACTGCTGCTGAGCACATTCGCTCAAGCCCACCCGAAATTACTGTCCTCCACCCCCGCTGAAGGTGCAGTCGGCGCAGCACCCGCCAAAATCGAACTGCACTTTTCCGAAAATCTCATGACCCAGTTTTCCGGCGCGAAACTGGTCATGACCGAAATGCCCGGCATGGCCCACGCCCCCATGCCGATGAAAGCCAAAGTCTCCGGCGGCGGCGACCCGAAAACCATGGTCATCACCCCGCTTTCGCCACTGCCCATCGGCACCTACAAAGTCGAATGGCGCGCGGTGTCTTCGGACACTCACCCGATTACCGGCAATGTTACGTTCAAAGTGAAGTGATGAATGAGCGACTCGATCGGCATTGCCCTGCGGTTTGGCTTGTATGTGGATTTGATGCTGCTGTTGGGCTTGCCGCTGTTTGGGTTGTACAGCCTTAAAGGGCGGGAACGCGTGTCGGGCGCGGTGTTGCCGTTTCGGTTGATGCTGGCGGGAACGGCGGCGCTTGGGTTGCTGTTGTCTATTGCGAGCATGGTAGTGATGGCGAGCGCCATGAGCGGTGAAACGGCCTTTGCCGAGTTACGTCCACACCTCGAGATGATGGTGTTGGAAACGGACATGGGCCTGGCTTGGGTCGTGCGTATCGTCGCACTGGTTGTTGGTGGATTGGCGGTGATGCTCAATCATCGTGCCCCTGGCGTTGGCTTGCTGGTTGCGACGATTGCTGGCGGTATCGCCCTCTCCTCTCTCGCCTGGAACGGACATGGCGCGATGGATGAAGGCATCCGCCGTGTCTGGCATTTCACCACCGACATCCTGCACTTGCTGGCCGCAGGAGTGTGGCTGGGAGCGCTAGTGGCGCTTGCGTTGATGGCGAAAGCCAATGTTCTGCAAACCGAAGAGCGCATCCGGCTGCTGGCCCGCGCAGTGACAAGGTTTGAACTGGTGGGCGCGTTGATTGTGGTCGTCATCACCGTCACGGGTGTTGTGAACTACCTCTTCATCGTTGGGCTGGAGCTTGATGACTTATTTCTAAGCACCTACGGGATTTTGCTGTTTATCAAAGTCACCTTGTTTGCAGGGATGCTGGTGCTCGCCGCGTTGAACCGGTTTCACCTTGGACCGTTTTTGCAGAGGTCGTTGCGCAACGGGCAGTATTGGGTAGCGGCGAATGCACTGCGGCGCAGTGTGGTGTTGGAGTTGGCTGCGGCCGTTCTGATTGTTGGGCTGGTGGCCTGGCTGGGGACGTTGAGTCCAGAGATGGAAATGGCCGCGGAGTAACGTAAAGGGCGCCACTTGATATAGATCAACGACAGCCCCCTACACAGGGCTACGCTCAAAATAACCCTCAGATCGGATACCAGACATGCACGGGCTCCGCACCCATCTACCGCTGCTGATCCGCCAAGTGCTCGCACTGTGGCTGTTAGCCTTTGCGGTAGCGGCGAGCCAGGGTTGTCTTAGCCTGCCCCCCCATGATCTGAACGCCGCCCATGAAATCACCAGCAGCGCTGGCCATGACAATAGTCATGAGCAGCATGCCAGCAGCTGCCTGCAATACTGCGAACACAGCGCCACAGCACTGCCCCCCGCACAGACCTTGCCCACCTTCGAACACGCCCTTTGGGCCGTCCTGTTTCTGCTGCCTGCGCTGATTCTGAGTGTCCGCTCCCAGACTCCGTTCGCGTTTCTCACCTTACACCGACCGGCGCCACCCCGGCCGCCAGCGCGCCTGCGCTTCGTTCGCTTCAACGATTAAAACCATTCTCCGAGCGTCCGGAGTTCCGGCCGCCCCTCCTTTGGCTTCGCCTCTTTAGCGCGGCTCAATAGTTCCTGTACGTCCCTGACTCACTGGAGATTGCCATGCATACGCACTTCAAAGCACTCGTCGCCGCACTGCTCATCAGTAGCCCATTGGTTGCTATGGCCGTCGAGGAGCATCAACCCGACACACCGCCAACCACACCGGCCACCGCCACCGCCGCCACCACCACGCAAAACAAGGCCATGAGCGAACAGATGGAAAAAATGCAGGCGGCCCACGAAAAAATGATCGCCGCCAAAACCCCGGCCGAACGCCAGGCCGCCATGCAAGAAGGCATGGCCACGATGAAGGACAGCATGGGCATGATGCACAACCATTGCCAAGGCATGGGCATGGGCATGGGTATGGGTATGGGCAAAGGCATGTCCGGCGACAAGAACCACTCAGAACAGATGATGGACATGATGATGAAAATGATGGAACAGCAGTCGAGCATGATGAAGATGCCGATGGCGCAGTAACCGCCTGAAAGAAGCACTTGACCTTGCCATCGTGGCAAGGTCAACCATCGAACCCTGTCATCACACCACCGCCACTCATGGCGAAAGAGGTTTACGCAATGAACGGTACAGAATTGCAAGTCGAAGGCATGAGCTGCGGCAGTTGCGTCAAACACGTCAACGCGGCGTTGCTGCCACTGGCCGGGGTTGGTGAAGTGACTGTCGACCTGGCGTCTGGCCGGGTCAAAGTGACCGGGGACATCGACAGCGATGTCCTGTTATCGGCACTGAATGAGGCAGGGTATCCAGCAAGCGTGTTGAAGGGTGAACGCCCCCAAAGCGTCGAGAAAAAGTCGGGGTGCGGCGGCTCCAGTTGCTGCTGTCACTGAGTCCGAACGGCCAGGATGACATCGAGGCCAGACCGCATTTTGCAAACACAACAATGGGCGCTCCCACAATGAGCGCCCTTTTTCGTCGTGGATAGCAGCCGGGAAACTGTTTCACTACACTCCACTTTTTCTAACCCACCCGGATAAAAGCCCGCCAAAAATGAAAACCATAAAATGCACAATGATGCTCGGTGGCCTGCTCGCTCTATCCTTCGGCGCTCAGGCACAGGACGGCCCTTCGCATCTGGACAGCATCATCCAGCAAAACCAACTGCGCGTGTGTACGACGGGCGACTACAAACCCTATACCTCCAAAGCCGAGAACGGCGAGTACTCGGGGATCGACATCGCCATGGCCCGCACATTGGCCGACAGCCTCGGCGTCAAGGTTGAGTGGGTGCAGACCACGTGGAAAACGCTGATGCCCGACATGCTGGCCGGCAAGTGCGACATCGGCGTCGGCGGCATCTCGGTCACCCTGGAACGCCAGAAAAAAGCCTTCTTCAGTACCACACTGGATGTCGACGGCAAAATCCCGTTAGTGCGCTGCGAAGATCAGGCCCTGTACCAGACCGTCGAACAAATCAACCAGCCTTCGGTTCGCTTGGTTGAACCGGCCGGTGGCACCAACGAAGCGTTTGTCCACGCGTTTCTGCCCAAGGCGCAATTGAGCCTTCACGACAACGTGACGATCTTCCAGGAGCTGCTGGATAAGAGGGCTGACGTGATGATTACCGATGCATCGGAAGCGTTGTATCAGCAGAAACTTAAACCCGGGTTGTGCGCGGTTAACCCGAGCCAGTTCATGCAGTACGGCGAGAAGGCTTACTTGCTGCCCCGCGATGACATGACCTGGAAATTATACGTCGACCAATGGCTGCACCTGGCCAAGGTGACAGGTAACTATCAGAAAGTCCTGAGCGAGTGGATAGCAACGCCCGCCCCCAAATAACCGCCACACATCGTTCCACGCAAGCGCTGGCGAAGCCGCGTCCAGCTGAGAAACAGTCCCTCATTCAGCACTCGCGGTACATCAGGTAACAACGCGCCCCGACGGAAACATCTTCCGTCGGGGGCATTACGCCTTAGTCGTCGCGGAGCAACCCTGAGCTGTACTCGCTGAAATTGCTACCGATAGCGCTTCCGCCAAGGTTCAACTTGTTGGCGCCATGGCCATCGAACGATCGGCAGCCATCTGAAAAACAGGTGCTGGTGCTGACGCCTGAGCAGGCGCTTAACAGCAAGGCACTGGTGATCATCATGACTTTGAAGAGATTTGAGATCATCTTTCAGGTTCCTGGGGGGCTGGAAGCGTGGCAGTTCGACTACGCCTCATCCTAGGACGCTAATTCGTCAGACATTATGAAACTTGGCTGGGCGACAGGATTGGTTCAGCCAAGGCGGTTTCTTGAGGCAAAAAAGGCGCTCTGTTCTGCTGCAACGCCACCCCAGTAAGACTCGTCTCCACCTCAAAAGCCCATTCCTGATAAACTCTCCCACCTCCCACCTCCCAGCCCCATCGATTCCAGACCCCCAATGCCCCCAATCACCGCCACACCCGCCCCGCTCTCCCGCCGTTTCTCCGTGGCGCCGATGATGGATTGGATGTAGCCATCCACCGCAGCCGCAGCGTGCCTAGCCCATCCCAGTTTATCGCTTCTTCTTGTAGCAACTTTTAAGCAGTCGGTAAGACAGGCCTGTCATGGGCACTACCGGTTTTTTGTTTGGAGTACTGGAGAGCCGTCCTTGCTGACGAAGGGAAGCAGTAAGTCACCTGCTCAACCTTCAACCGCTACGCTGAATGCTTCACGGAGGATTCTCGATGCCACATGCTGACCTGAGCCCTCCCCTCCTGTTCAGGATCAATGAAAACCAACTCGCCCTAGAAGCCGCGATCCTGGAGCTCAAAAATCAGGTCGAGCAGCGGGGGGCACTGAGCTGGTCGACAACGTGCGCGGTGCCCTGGAGGCGGCCGACCGCAATGAGGAATTCATCAAGATGACACTGGCGGCGATGTTGACGCCGGAGTGACGGATATCGTCAGGGGCGACCATTAACTGTTGTCCGGAAATGGCGAAAGCTCAGCTCACTTAACCTGTGGTCTCCAAATGTTTGATAATGTCCTTTATCACATATAAGAAAGGATACACCCGATGGCTCGACCGTCCTCCCCAATGCGGCTTAATCCAGCCGCTATTCACACGGGCATTGCTCGACTTCAAGCTCGGATCACGGAGCTTGAAGCATTCGATGTCGACGCTTTGGTAAACGGTAGGAGCCCTGAGCTAACGGCATTGGAAGCCGCTATATCGGACACCCTAAACAGGTGCTTTGGGGAAAAGCCTTCGGCTTTTATCCTTTATGAACGGGCGGCAAGTCTTCACTATTTCGGGGGGTCGATTAGACGCAGTCCAGTGGACTACACCACACCAACCCGGCGAAATATCGGGAATGCTATCGCACTGCTTAAACAGGCTAAATTGGCCCTGGAAGCAGACCTTGTCGATCATGAGCATTCGATTGAAGTCGGCTCGTCAGCCGAGAAAGCTGCCGCAGTGCCGTCAAATCGGGTTTTTGTCGTGCACGGGCATGATGAGGCAGCACTCCAGGGCCTTGCGCGTTTCCTGGAAAAGTTGGGCTTAGAGGCCATTATTCTCAAGGAGCAACCCGATCAAGGCCGCACTATCATTGAGAAATTCGAGGACTCGGCAGGAGACGTCGGCTTTGCTGTGGTGTTATTAACGCCTGACGATCTGGGTGGTTCGGTAAAGGCTGAGGCCTCGGACGCTAGAGCACGGCAGAACGTGATTTTCGAGCTGGGCTACTTTGCTGGGACGCTGGGCAGAGGTCGTGTTTGTCTGCTGCGTAAAGGTAATGTGGAAATCCCTTCAGACTTGTACGGCGTCATCTATACCGATATGGACGCTGCTGATGGCTGGCAAACAAAGCTGGTGAGGGAGCTCAAAGCCGCTAAATTGGAATTCGATGCCAATAGACTCTGGCAGTGATGACCATAAGCTGGCCGGATGTTACTGTCCACAACCGACAGCAATGGGTAGACTCCTGCCCGTCGTGACGGGCAGAAAACGGCCAAGAGCGGACGAAGTGTCAAAGTACCGTAAGGTTCGGTCCCTAACTTACGCCCGCATGACCTTATTCCAGTCGATCTCATGTCCGGCGGCTTCAAGTTCACGGCCCAAGGCTTGCTTCCAGCTATTACCTTCCATGGACTCCCATACCACACCCGCGAAATCGCTGGGAATCTCTAGAGTGCCGCGTTTCAACGCGCACACTTTGTCGCGTCCCAGGCGCCCGAGGAAATAGCCGAGTTCGAGCAAGACGTTCTGCCGCGCTCGCGGCTCCGGCGCTCCACCCTTGGTGCAACCCTCGTCATCGGGCGTCAACAGCACCACGGCAAAACCGACCTCCCCATGCGCTTCGACTTTTTCCATGACCGTGCGGCCCTGGTTGGCTTGCTCGTGCAAAATGATGGATTGAAAACCAACTCGTTCAAGGAAGCGAGCAACCATTTCTCGCGAGCCTTCGTCGTGCCCGTGCACGATAAACACCTTACGAGATAGCGGTAACCGACCTTCGTCAGCAGCAACCGGATTTTCCGGCTTGGCCTCGTGCTCATGGTCGGCAAGATCTTCTCTTAGCGTCCGCTGCGCCTCCCCAAGCATACTTATCGATTGCAGAATATTCTTCTGCGTACCTTCTACGTAGTGGTGCCTTTGCGGGTAATTATCTGTCCAAACACCAGGGGAAAAGTGCAGCTGTGCCGCAGATGAAAAACGGTAATACACCGATGTGTTTTCACCAAAGCATCGCACTAATGTGTCTTCGATCGAAGTTGAAAGGGCCACCAGCTTTGGAGAGTCTCCATCGTCGCTAAGTTGTGAAGTGTCAAAATTTGCCAGCTCGCTAATACGCTCCTGCAGACGTGCAATGCCCCGTTCTATGCCTTGAGGGCTCAGCTGCAGTTTGGGAGCGACGTTAGCGGTTGGAGGTTTAGAGCGGGCCATCGGATGAATCCTTTCCTATAGGTGATGAAGGACATTATCACCTATAGGAAAGGATAGTGGTGACTGTCTGCGTTACCTGTCACCACCGTCAGCTTCGAGTCGAAAACAGCCGAAGGATTGCCTTTTTGAAGTCGAGTTGTGGATGGGGATTCGAACCCCTTCAAGCCTCCACCTGGTCCGCTCTAGGCCGCAAAAAGAGGGACTTTAGCAATCTTCGCGAGGTGTGCTGCGGACTATAGCGGTCCTGATCTTGCCCTAAATATGCCCTAAACCCTTCCTCCCATTAGCAGCACTGATCGGCAACAATCGGCCAGAAGCAGTCATTCGCTCAGGGCTTCTTCGTGCTTAGAAGCGGGGACCGCCCCAATCCAGCAGTAGAGTCGACGCAGAGCATTAATAAACTGGACTCATGAAATTTCATCCAGATGGTTTCTCTCTATCGGACATTCTTCTGGATCGTTGTGAATCGCCTTTAGCTACCGCATGAGGCCTCGCACAGCAAGTTCACGCATTAGCAAATTCGTGGCTGGTACTGGTAAACATCTGCTAAATTAACGCCAGGCAATTACTACTCTACGCCTCGCAGGCAATAGCTGGGGATGGACTCCAATCTATTAAGCTTCTGTAAGGATTTCGATGAGGGCAAGATCATGTATTTCTCTGGGCTGCGGCGAGCAATTCAAGACGTTGAAGAGAAAATGTTTTATGACATCGCCCTTCTGTTTCTTCAAAGTGAAGGTTACAAAGAGCTCAGTATTATTGATGGCGCGGGCGATGGTGGCCGAGACGTACTCTGTTCGCGAACCGACCTTCGAATTCAACTGAGCGTAAGAAAAGATTGGGCGATTAAGATTAATGACGAGGCTGACGCCACTCGCGCAGCTGGCAAGCGGCATCTTATTTACATAACAAATCGGCCAATTCGAGACGTTGATTTGGCGTTGTTTCGAAATGATAAATACAGGCAAAAAGGAGAGGTTGATCTTACTGTTTTTGATCTGAATAGAGTATCAACTAGCCTTTCTGCTCCTGGCGTAATTAAAGCTGCGTATGAAAGGCTCGGATACTTGGTGCAAGGGCGGATCGCCGCGAGTCCTAAGGAAATTGCACTTAGTAATCTTCTGCTTTTTTCAAGTGAGGCAAAGGACCTGCGCCAAGACGTTATTGAAAGTAATGTTCGTGCGTTTCTATACAAAAATCCCTCGTCGAAAAGTGGAGACATATTAGCAGGAGTCGTTAAATCCTTGCCGGGTGTTGATATAGAACATGACTCAAAAAATGCATTGGAACGCCTGGCAGGCAAGGGTGATGTTGTTGTTGATGCTGGATGCTATAAACTTTCTGATTCGGCCAGAAAACTAATTGAAGTGGCTGAAGAAGATTATTTGCAGTCAACTAGCCATGATCTTGTTTCTATCGCTGAGAAGTACCGTCTTAGTAGCGAGGATGCGCGACGGGTTATTGAGATGGCACTTGAGATTTCCGCTCGTGAAGGCGCGCTGAACGGTGACGGGATCCAAGAGGAAGCGCTGGCAGACTTCATTTCCAATCACAACCTGGTTCGTAGAAAAAACGAATTGTACGAAGATTTATCCAGACTTTCGGTGGCCAGAGTTTCCCAGTACGGGAAAACGCTAGATCATATTTTTTCAACTAATACTTTTGATATATATAGAGCGCTTGGGAGGACGACTGACGTTAAGATGCTGTTGGACTCAAGCGTTGCAATGCCATTGCTGTTTGGCCTTTGCTTCGGATCAGTAAGGTCTAGATATAGTATTGCTGCTGCTGCACTACAGCAATTATGCGCTAGCCATAAAATCTCAATGGCAGTTCCACGATGCTATGTTAATGAGATTGTATTTCACGGTAAGGAAGCGCTGGAGTACGCGCAGACTTATTCAGCTCTAAATGAAATAAATAAAGAGATTTTAAAGTCTTCGAATAACTCCTACATAAGTCACTATAGCCATCTAAGGGATAAGAAGGAGTTGGCGGATGACTATGCTTTGAAAGATTTCTTGTCGCACTTTGGTTTGGTAGGAGGTGCTCCTCCTCGGAAAGTGGAGAATAAAATTGAGAGCATTCTCGAAGAATTTGGAATCGAAATAATCTCTGCCGGACGATGGGATGCTGATATACGGCAAGAAATTGCAGATGGGAAGCCCGCAAGCCCATCAATTCTAATTGATCATGATGCTTCGGTTTGTACGTTCTTAAAAAACAGTGTCGATGAAGGATTTATTTTTGCCACTTGGGACCGAGTTATGGTTGGTGTTGTTGAGGGGAAATCTCGGATTTTTGCGAGCTCCCCATCAAAAATTGCTGATTTTCTATCAATGGCAAGTGCTTCTGATATCGAAAGCAACCAAAGCTTCAACTTGCTCGGATCTCTTCTCTACTGTGATGAGCGGAAAGTTTCCGCACTAGCCGCAAGGGTCGAGAAGATTGAGTCAGCCGAGAAAGCGTATGAGTTCCAAAGTCTTGCTGCGAGTGCGCGGGGCGAAGCAGTGGACGATGACCCTCAGGGCAATGCCGCCAACGATGATAGCTATAAGGGCTGACGGCTACGTCAAGGGAATCGCCCCGGCCGCCCTAGAGATCGAATGACCTCTAGGGCGCATTTACGGCGAGAGCAAAAAAGTGCAGCAAGGCGGATGTACACTCCCAGCCATCGAACTGGTCGACAATTGTTTTGGCTGCAAGGTGACTAGCGAAACCGAGCCAGCTCATCGATCTGGGTTGACCGTCCGCTTCTGGCCCAGAGTGTGTAAAAACGCTTCGTCAAAATTGAAGTTTGCGCGTCTATGCGAACTCTGAGAGTTATCGGCTGCTCAGCCGATCTGGATTTTGCGTAGAAACGCGATTTTCAGTCCAACACTGGGCTCCAATCGCGCTGAAAAACGTTTTTACACAGCCTCGGCCGTTAGCTGCCCTCCACGAAGGGTAGCTATGGGTCGATTGCTGCCCTTCGTGACCGGTAGCAACCGGCCAGAGGCTGTCATGTACTTCGAAAGGAGGTATTGAGGTATACGGGGAGTTCGAATCTCTCCTTCACCTCCACATTCTGAAAACGCAAACCCCTGATTTTCCTAGAGAAAGTCGGTGGTTTGTGGTTTTTGGCGTCTGAAAAATGGCCCCATGGGACTGATATGGGACTGGCGCACTGTTCTGGTGCAAAAAAGTCACCCCTAAAGAATGGGCGTTGGGCCATTCAATCCGGCCGCATGGACTAGGCTATTCCAAACCCTCACTCCAGGAAGGATCCCATGACCGATAACTCAGATTCCAATATCGCCACGGCAGACGCTCTTACATTGCTTCTGCACAACCAGCACGCGATCGGTGCGGCGATAGATGAACTCACGAAATGGCTTTCAGAGAATGGCGCGGAGACTGTTGCACATAACGCAGTCGTGGCCATGGAAATTTTGGACACAAATGCAAAAGCGCTTACAGAAGCGATTATGCGACTGCGCCAGTCCTAGTGGATCGCACCTGATTCTGCAACCTTAAATGACTGGTCACTAGGAATTTTTTTTCAGAAAGGAGTGTAAATGCCTACGTTACGCGATCATATTGTAGAAGTTGTCAATGCAGGACTGCGCGAGGATCTAAAATTTAGTTTTCCAGGTGAAAGTGCGCGATTTAATGTTCCGGACACGTATCACGCAATGTTGTCAGGTTTGTCTAGTCTACAAAGAAATAACGGGAAGGTTATAAATCTTGGCAATATGCGATCCACACTCAATATTTACAATGTCGGAGAGGCACTAGTTCGCAGGGCGCTAGATGAAGGTGTCGAAAGTTCAGTTGATGCCTTATTTAAATTTATCGAGCAAGATTATAACCCATGTATCGAAGTCGTTTTGTTGCGAGGTATAAAAGTACCTCGCACATTTAAGCTGTTAGATAATGTTTTCATTGCAAGTCCAGACTCAGTGCCATCCACATCTTTGAAAATTTTTTTGAAAGAAAATTCGGAAAAACAAGAAACTTTTGATTTTATGTCGCCGACGCTGCCGGTAGACTATACACCTTCGGCAGGAAAACCTGACTCGGTGTTATACCGTCTTACTAGCGTGCGGCCAAAATTTTTTGACCATGACGATCCTGCGTGTCAAATGTTTGATCTTGATGAGATGAACTATTTAAAGCATATATCGGAATTGCTTACTATCATCTCGCCATCTATCGTAATTAACCGCCGAAGCTATTCGGAATTGCAAGAAGGCTCCTTTCTTTATGGAGTCACTGGTCGCAGTTGGCAATCAAAATATCAAGAGGCCGGCATCGGTCAAGTGCATGATGTTACTTTAGATGAATTAGAGGAATTTAAAAAAACACTTGCCCTCTACTTTGCGTTGCCAAAGGCAAAGCGAGAAAAACTTGAGGTGCCGATTCATCGCATTAATGAAGCTGCCCGTCATGATAACTTGGTGGATCGAGCAATTGACCTGGGCGTGGCGATGGAGTCGTTGTTACTTGCGGGGCTTGAGGATACCGCCCAGCTTTCGTTAACGCTTAGACTCCGCGGTGCATGGCTTTTAGGGCGTGACTTTACTGAGCGTAAGGATATTTATTATCTGCTGCGCGATCTCTATGACTGCCGATCTTCTGCTGCCCACTCTGGCAAATTATCCAAAAGAACAAAAGATGAAGCGCGAGCGGAAATTGCCCTCAAAGATGGCTTACCACTGTGCGCGCGTGCAATTAAGGAAGTCATTTTTCGGGGCGGGGAGTTGACGCCCAATTTCTGGGTTGAATTGATGTTGGGTGGCGGGAAGTAGCACCTTCCCCTCGCTGCGCTATCGCCAGGTTATGGAACCTTATCAGGTGGGCAAAAGCGAAGGATCACTTTGGGTCAATTGCGACGCTTGACGGCAGGTAGATAGAACGGCGTTTATGTTCAACGGGCCCCCACACCTAAACCAGGTGCGGGGGCCTTTTTGGGTGGGCACGGCCACTACCACCCCCTAGACTGGATGACCAGCCCCCCGGTCACTGGTTTTACGCACTGACCGCCAATGACTCGAAAAGGAAAGGGCGCATGACCATTGAGCAAGAAGTTCTCGAGCGCTGCATGTCTGAGCTACATGCTGAGCACCCGGCAGAGGCCGCGCTGACAACGGCCTTAATGGGTGTCTTCGACTTTAAGAAGGGGACTATTCGTAATAAGGCCGCGCAACGTCAAATGCTGTATGCCATGGGTAAGAAGCTGGCCACCAAAGACGCCGATGGGGTCGACGGATGGGACCGTTGGCTGCAACAGTTCGTGAAAGACGGCGCCTTGAGTGCTGAGCAGGCGGCCGCCTTCACGGCGCAAGCCCAGGCGATCCACTCATGAGCGGCCGTGACGGCAACGAAATAAACGACCCGCTGGCCGCGCTGAACCTGCCGCACGCCGTCCGCGCCCAGGCGCTGAAACTGGGGGCGCCATCGAGCAGGCGCGCACCCAGACCGAGGCCTGGCGCGCGGCGGATCGCGCCGAAGGGTTTGCCCTGGGTATCGAAACCCTGCGCGCGCTGAACCCGGGCGAGAATGAACGGCTGTACATGGTCTTTGAGGCGGCGTTGCAGGTGCGCCTGGCGGAGCTGGGCGGATGATTGGCGACGGCATCCACGAGGAGGTGTTGCGCGCCTTGGTCGAACAGCACGCGGTGCGCGAATGCCTGGTGGCCAAGGTCGACGGCGGTCCCACCTGGGGCTTGTCGATCCGCCTGGGCGGCAGCGGTGCGCGCTGGGTGCCGGTGCGCTCGCGGCGTGAGCGCCTGCGCACCTGGGCCAGCTTGACCGCCGTGGGACGTTTTGCCGAAGGCGTGGGCCTCAGCGGATTCACCGTCGAGTTGTGAGCGCTAGGCGCCCATATAGTGTGCATCGCCGGTTCCACGACGTGGACAATCAGCACCGCCCTGACATATAGCGACTGCTCGTCGCCTCCCCCTCGCCTGAGTCTCGGCGCTAGATTACTGTACATACAACCAGTATTTGTACAGCGAATCCGTTCCCATGAATTTCGACCAGGCCAAAGCGCTGAGACTGCAGCAGTGGCGCTCGACCCTCAACAACCACGAATTCCGGATGCAGAACCCGGAGGCACACCGCCAGACCCTGCACGCCATGAGCCAAACCTTGGCCGCCGAGGGTCTAGTCGACCCGCTCGAACAGTTCGACATGGATGAGCTGGCGAACGCCGCCTACTGGCACGCCGTGGAAGAGCTGATTAACGCGCCACCGCGCTACTGCGGGGCGTCGTCCTATGATGTGGTGTTACGCGGCACCACCGACTTATTCGGTCGCATCGGCCGCTCCATTTTTTATGACGTCAGTTCGCTCGCGGATCCTCAGCGGTCTGGCTACGACGGCAAGATCTATCCGGATGCCGGCGGTGCGAACCTAGTGTTTAATTCATCTGGAGTCAGCGCGCGAATCATCGGGCTCACGCTGACTATGCCCGATGGACGACGGTATGACCTGATTGAGACGCAGCGTGTGGTCGAGGGTGTGACCTACCAGCCGATCGATGATCCCGACCTGTACCGTGTACTGGTCGACACGGCGCAAATCGCCCAGGAAAACCAGCATCTGCGCGCCTTCGAAAAACACCGGCCCCTGCTTGAACTGGCGAACTTCTGCACCTGCCCGACCTGCCTGGATCATTTTGGTCTGCGCGACGACTGTCCGACTTGCAGCGGAAACGGGTTTGTAACGAAGGCGATGACCACGGGTCTATCCTGAATACACGGCCAAGGGGGCAATTATGTGCGGACGTCTTTCCCAGTACCGGGGCATTCATGACTTCGTCGCAGCGTTGAGCATGCCGGGTGCGCTGGTCAATAACACGGGGGATCAGCCGTTCGAACGCTACAACGCCGCACCGACCACTCAGCTCGCCCTCTTCCACCTCGAGCAGAACGTGCTACACGCCGACATGGTGCGTTGGAGCTGGCGACCGCACTGGGCCAAAGATCGTGCGGCGCCGATCAATGCCCGAGTGGAGAAAGTCGCCCACGGGCCGTTCTTCCGAGCGATCTGGCCCCACCGGGCCATCATCGCGATCGACAACTGGTTTGAATGGGTGGACGAAGGTGGCCCGAAGAAACAGCCTTACCTCATCCGTCGGCGCGACCGAGCGCCGATCCTCTGCGCCGCCATTGGCCAATATCCGAATGCCGAGCATGAGCCGGGTGAACACGATGGTTTTGTGATCATTACTGCCGACAGCGTTGGCGGCATGGTGGACATTCACGACCGGCGCCCGGTGACGCTGTCGCCAGAACTGGCGCGCGAATGGCTGGATCCGGCCACGCCCAAAGAGCGTGCGGAACAGATGGTGCTGCTACAGGGGGAGCCAACCGAGGCGTTCGAGTGGTTCAAGGTGGACCGCTCAATCGGAAATGTGCGCAACCAAGGACCTGATTTGATCAAACCAATTGGGCCGGAGACTCCGGGTGATGGCTTGTTCTAACTCGAGGTTAGCAACTTCAGCCGTGCTTCCAATGCTGCCTCGAAATTGAGGTAGAGCCGTTCCGCGTCGCCGGAGCGTAAAGCACCGACCGTTTCCATCCCAAGCATTAAACCTTCCGCCCGAGCGCCGGCCTTCACGGCCACAATCAGTGAGTCAGCGCGCACCATCTGCGCCAAAAGGCGCTCCGCTTCCCGCTTCATCTTGTCGTTCAACACCACATCTTGCACAACGCGATCCTCTAATGGGACATCCCATGCATCACCAGTAAGACCACTGAAGTCCAGACGAGTGTCATCAGAATTGATAGTCCTAACAGGTGCTTATCCATGAGCGATCACTTCGAAAAAGCCGAAGAATGAAGTTGAGGCCGACACCCAACAAGACTGGCTGGATGCCATCACGCCGTTACACCGATCAGCTATCCACACGTTCGCCTAAAACAGCCCTCCCAATTCAGCGGGCGTCCAGTTCATGATGACCAGCTCGCCACTGACCTCGGCTTTCCCCTGCCGTTGGTTGGTGTTGCAGTAACGGATGTCCAGCGTCTCGAAATGGAAGCCCTCAAATACGCGACGGATGTCCGGATGGTCATTGATGCTCACCATCACCTTGCCTTTACAACGGCGCATGAAGTCGGCCATGCGCTCATAATTTTCGAACGGAAAGTCCACCCCGTAGCCGGCGGTCTGCCAGTAAGGCGGGTCCATGTAGTGGAAGGTATGCGCACGGTCGTAACGTTCTGCGCATTCAAGCCATGGGAGATTTTCGACGTAGGTGCCGGACAGACGCTGCCAAGCGGCCGACAGGTTTTCCTCGATGCGCAGCAGGTTGATGGCAGGGCCGGTGGTGGCGGTACCGAACGTCTGCCCGGTGACCTTGCCAGCGAAGGCATGGTGCTGCAGATAGAAGAAGCGTGCGGCGCGCTGGATGTCGGTGAGGGTTTCGGGACGGGTCATCTTCTGCCACTCAAACACCTGGCGTGAACTGAGCGCCCATTTGAACTGGCGCACGAATTCTTCCAAGTGGTTCTGCACGACGCGGTACAGCGTCACCAAGTCGCCGTTGATATCGTTGAGGACTTCAACCGGCGCGGCCTGAGGGCGCATGAAGTACAGCGCAGCGCCACCGGCAAAGACTTCGACGTAGCAATCGTGAGGCGGAAACAGCGGGATGAGGCGATCGGCCAGGCGGCGTTTGCCGCCCATCCAAGGGATGATGGGGGTAGACATAGAGAGCAAGACCTTTACTGTATGGATAAACAGGTGCTAGGCTCGCCGCGCTTCGTGCACGGAGTAAGAGCCTTGGCTGGACTTGCAGGGACCATCTGCAGGGACGGCGGTCGGGTTGGATGTTGACGCATCCACCCCGGCCGCTCTTTTTCACTTCGGTGTTGAGACTTCTTTGGCATAGGCCTGACAGGCCGCCAGGGCGATCAATCCTTGGTCGCCGGCATCGGTGATGCCGATAATTCGTTGAGCATGCGCTGGGTCAAGGTGGGCTCTTGAGGGGCCATGAACCACGCCGCTGGTGGCGGTGGTGGCTGACACTGAGTCGTTGCCGGCGGCAACGGTTGCATCGAGTAGGACTGACAGGCGCAAATCAGCAGTGGCAAGGCGGTCGCGCAGGCGACCTTGATCACGTTGGGCATCGCTCAAGACTCGGTAGTGGGTTTGTTCACTGGCTGACAGCCGTTGTTCCAGCGCCAGGCGCTTGTCTTGCTCGGCCTGTTGTTGCGTCGCGGCGAGCTGGGCCAGCTGATTCAGCGTCTCGGTCTGCAGGCGAGCTTGCTCCGCCAGTCGCTGTCCGTAGCGCCAATCCTGAACCTGCCACGCCAGCGCGGCCGATCCGCTGGCCAACGCGGTCAGCAATAGACTGTTGGCTAGCAGCCGATACGGCACAGGGATCAGGTCGAAGAGACGCATAGCACCGCCCTCGCCCGTCCCCACAACTCCAGCCGATCGGCCAAACCATTGAGGCCACCGTTGATTTTGCGGGTGATCGCTTCGAACTCCTCCCGATCGGCCAAAGCGTTCAGCTCTCGAACCCACCAGAACCACGCAGCCGATTCGGTAGCCCATTGCGGCAGCTCCAGCAGCTCAGGGGTGCGCAGCAGACGTTCATCGCCAAACAACGCCAAGCTGCAGCGCAAATAATTGTTGTGGCCGGTGATCTGGATCAAACCGCGACCGCGATAACGCAGGCCATCGCCGTCCGCTTCAGGCGTGTTGCCGAGTTTCACCGCCAGATTGCCGGTGTCGTATTTACTCAGGTACTGCTCACCGCCCAGCTCACGGACGTATTGCAGCTGGCCGGACTCGTGGCCCACTTGGGCCAGAAACGCCGCTTGTCGCTTCGGCGTATTGATTTGCCGGTGCGCCATGGCGGCGTTGAGGGCGGATACAAAAACGCCCGCTTGGCGGCGGGCGTTCGGCATGATGCGTTGTAGCTGTTGCTCGGTGATAGCCATACAAACTCCAGGCATAAAAAAACCGCACTCGGCGGATTGGGATGCGCGATTGCGCGGTTACAGGGTCACGACTTTGAGCGGCTTGGTTTCCTTCTGCTTTTTCTTGCCCTTGGCGCTGGCCTTGCCCGTCTTGCCGCCGTTGCATTCGACGGTGGTCGACCAGCCGGCTTGGGTAAAAACCTGCTCGACGGAGTCGGCCAGGTATTCGCCATCGAGGCCGACCTTGAAGCCCTGGGCGATGATCGAGCGTTCGGCAAACAGGTCCGTGCGGCCGGCCATCTCAAAACGCACGCCGGCGCTCGATCGGTTGAACGCGGCCAAGCGCGCCTTGGCGGCGGATTCGGCGGCGGTTTTGTCGGGGTAGATATGCCGATCGGTATGCACCGCCGGCAGCCCGGCCGGCAGGTCGTCATTGTCCAGGGACACCACCACCAGCTTTCCGGTTTTCTTGTCCTGATGCTTGGCCCCAACCGACTTGTGCGTGTTGCGATCCACTAGATTGAACTGCCAGCGACTGACGTCGCGGCGCGTCAGGGTGATCGCGCCGAAGGCCTTGCCGTTGGCGGTCTGCCCGCCCTGACGCGGCATCACCAACAACTTACCGTCCGCCACCTTGGCCGTGCAGTCGTATTGCTTAGCCAGGCGCGTGATGAAATTGAAGTCCGATTCATTGAGCTGGTCCGCCCGGGCGACCTTCGTCGACACCGGACACCCCGGCGCCCAACCGTTACGCGCGGCGATGTCGCCGACGATCTTCGACAATGGCACGCCCTCCCAACTCCCGCTGCGGATGGTCTTGCCACTGCCGCGCATGTCGCTGGCCTTGCCCTTGATCACGATCGTATCCGGCGGGCCGGCCACCGTGACTTCGTCGACCACGTAGCGGCCCAAGCGGGCCAGCCCCGTCTCGGCATAGCCCAGGTAGACCTCGATCCCGATGCCGCGCCGAGGCAAGGTCACCTGCCCGTCACGGTCATCAATGCGCAGTTCGAAGGTGTCCGAATCCATGCCCGGCTTGTCGGTGGTGCTGAGCTGAATCAGCCGATCGTTGATCAGGCCGGTGATGTCGGTGCCATCGGCCACGATGCGAAACATGGGAGTCATGGATTTTTTCCAAAAGAAATCCCGCACAAGGCGGGCTCAGGGCGGGAGTGGCGCGTTACGCGTAACGAACGGATTCGCCGGCAAGCGCTCCGGACGGCGTCAGTCCCACAAGGTGACTTGTTCCTGGGCGGGCGCCGCCAGATCCGGCAGCACGATCACCACGCCGTCGCGGTACGGCTGGGGCTCATCGGCCAGCCCCTGATTGGCATCAAGGACCGCCTCCACGCTGCCGTTGAGGTGGCCATAGAAGTTATGACAGATGGTGTCCAACAGATCCCCGTCAGACGTTCTGCATGTCGTCGCCATAGCGCACAAACTCCAGAGTGAACCCTTGTTTACGCGGAATGCCGCCCTGCATCAGCGCGCTTTGTTCTTCGTCGAGGCTTTTCAGGCACCAGGTGCCGAGCGCGTCGCCATAGCCCGTGGTCAGGGTCAGCGGCTTGAGCTGGGCGCCGAGCGCGCGCAGCGTGTCGAGCTGCTTCAGGCCGCCCTTGAACCCGGGAAAGATCGCACCCTTGAGCGTGATCTTTTCGTCGCCGATGCCGACACCCTGTTGCGCCGGCCGACGCGACAGGCGCTCCTGAGAGGCCCAGCGGAATTCGGTCGAGCGGCGCAACTCATCAAAGGCCGCCGTATCAAGGTTGAAGAAATACGGCGGCGCCTTGGGGTCTTGCGGCTGGATGATCAGCAGGTGCGGGAACGGTTTCACCGCCTCCGGCGCCGGCGTCTGATCCGTGGCAAAGGCCCCCGTGGGCACGATGTTGGCCAGCGACGGACTGACCTTGCCGGCGATCTTGTTGATCGCCGTCGCCGCCTTGCCCGCCTGTTCCTTCAGCACCCCCATCCGCTCGTCAATCTGCGACAGCGCCCGGGTGGCCGTGCCGTACATGGCCACCACTTTTCCGACCTGGGCCTGAGCCGCATTCACCCCGCGCATGACGCGCTGAAGCTTTGCCCCGATCGCCGGACCGACAAAAGGCAAACCCTCCAGCTCGGACGCCGCGCCGGTGATTTCCCCGATCGCGCCATTCACCGGCCCCAACATGCCGTCCAGGCTGCGCCGGCCGGTTTCCCCGGCCGTGGCCAGAAACTTCATTCCAGACTGTAACTGCTGCAATGCAAAAGTCTTGTTTTGATCAGACATATGCCCTCCCGATTAAACGTGCGGCGCGTCAAAGAGCTGTGCGCTCCCCACCTGCTTGGCCATGTCGCGATAGTACTGATCGAGCTGCGGCTTGATCTGCGCAAAAAGCTGATTGCCATCCTTCACGTCGCCGTTGACCGTCAGTGAAAACGGCGCCTGAATCGCCACGTTTGACTCAACCTTGGGCGTCTCCGCTTTCGCCGCCATCGGCTTGACCAACGCCCCCGCCGCCGCATCGGCGCTGGCCGGCGGCAGCATCATGGCTTTGGCGGCCTCCCCCGGTTGCGGCGCCGGATCTTCCAGGCCCGAACGAATGACTTTCGGTCGACGCAACTCGGAACCGGGGAAACGCACCTTGTTGGCAAAGTGCGGCATCAACATGGCGTCTTTCGAGTCGAGGTCGCGCGGGTCATACGACACCGGCGGCGGGGCCGGAGCAGCAGCCGTCGTCGCGGCGACACTCGCCCCCGGGCCAGCGCCGGGATTGGCCAGCATCAGCGGCCCGGTGGTCGACGGCGCGAACGATTGGGCAATCCCGCCCAGCACCGGCGGGATATCCTTGCCGGCATTGGCCATCATCAGCGGACCGGCGGCCGGCAGGCGCTTCAGTTCGTCGGGCGTGCCAAACGCGGCCTTACCCAGCGCACCGCCCAGGGCGTCACCGCCCTGACTGCCGAGATAGCCGCCAATCAAACCGCCGACAAAGGTGCCGATCACCGGCAGGACCATCGTGCCGAGCGCCGCACCAGCGGCCGCCCCGGTCAGCGTACCCGCCAGCCCGCCCACTGCCGCGCCGTAGCCTTCGGCTTTTTCGTCCTGCGTCACCGCGTTGTCGTAGGTGTCCTTGGCTTTCAAACCGGCCTCAACGACCGCAAAGATGGCCGGCCCCTTGACCCCCGAGGCCACGGTTCGACCGACCCCACTCACCGCCCGCCCGACAGAACCGGCAGCGCCGACCGTGCTGGCCGCCTTGGCCGTGTTTGCGGCGGTCGAGGCGGCACTGGCCAACTTGCCGCCTTTACCGACCCGGCCGCCCTTCCTGCCCTTCTTGTCGCGTTTGCCGTCGTCGTCCAAATCGCCAGCATCCAGACCACCGCCACCACCGCCCACCACAATGACTTTTTGCGGGATGTTCGGATTGCCCATCAGCGAGCCGCGGCCGATGTTGAGCAAGCCTTTGGCGATCTTGAAGGTACTCATCGCGCTCTGAAAGGCGATCACCGCCGCCACGGCCGCGCCGATCCCGGTCACCAGCTTGGGCGATTCATCCGACAGCTTGCTCAACCCTTGGGTGACGTAGGTCAGCCCGTCCGCCACGGCATCCGTGACCGGGCGAAACGCGTCGCCGATCGCGCGCATGGCGTCGTCCGCGCCTTGGGCCATTTCCGACCACTTCTGCGCCGACGATTGCCGACGCTCCTCCAGGTTTTTGTCCAAGATCCCGGTGGCGTTGGCCGAATCCTTTTTCAGACTCGCGTACAGCTCCTTGTTCTGCATGAACGCCGTCAGCGCGCCCTTGACCTGCATGTCGGCGAACAGATCGCCGGTGCGCAAGGCTTGCTCCAGGGACGCAATCATGGCCTTGGCTTTTTCCGGGTCGGCCTCCTTGCTGATCTTGGCCGTGGCCTCGGCCATGGCGGCGGCCTTCTTCGGATCGGTCGCGGCAATGTACTTTTGCGCCAATTCAAAGCTGGACTCCAGAGTGGATTTACCATTCTGCAGCCCGGTATTTATCGACGCCTGATAATCGATCCCGGCCTTTTTATAGGCCTCGACCGTGTCACCCGAGCCGATCTTTTCCATCCAGTTTTTGAGGTTGTTGGCCGCCTCATCGGATCCGCCGGCGGTCTTCATCTGCACCTGAAGCATGGCGCCCAGTTGCGACACCGAGTCCATGCCGGTGATGCCCAGCTTGCCCATCCCCGCCAGCAACTCGGGGAACCAACGCGCCATGTCGGCCGCTTCGAAACTGCCCGCCTGCCCTTGGTAGGCGATCGCCTCCAGGGCCTTCTGCATCATGGCCGGGTCGGTGATCTTGGCGTTTTGTCCCAGGGCGTTGATCATGCGCGCCGTTTCGCCACCGTCCGAGCCCTGCCCCACGGCGAACTTGGCCGCTGTCGGGGCGTATTGCAGGGCCTTGTCCAGCTCCATGCCGGCGCCCACCAGGGCGTTGACCACCTCGGCCACCTGATTGCGCGCCATGCCCGTGTCCCGCGACGTGTCGACGATCTTTTTCGACAGCTGCGCTTCTTCGGGCTTGTTGGCAATGTTCGACTTGATCGCGATGTCCCGAATGATCGCGCCATAGTCCGCGCTGACCTTGGTCGGAATCGCCATCGCCGCCGTGGCGGCCACCGCTTGGCCGACACTGCTTTTGAGTTTCTGCTTGCCTTCGTCGAGTTGCTGGTGACCTTTGGCCTTCAGCTCGGCCTTGTTCGCCGCCTGCCCCATGGCCGCATAGGCCTTGGTCAGATTGCGCACTTCCACGCCTTCTTTCTTCAGGCTGTTGAGGTTGCTTTCGAGTTGCTTTTGCAACGCCGAGGCACCTTTCTCGCCCGCCATGTGCGCCCGGCGCCATTCGTCGCGCAGGCGCATGGTGTCGCCAATGGTCTTTTCCAGCACCCGGGCTTTTTTGCCTTCCGTCTCTAGGCGCTTGATGCGACTGGTGACGTCCTTGAACGCCGAGCCCACCGTGGAGCTGACCGCCCCGCCAATGACCAGACCGAGCGCGAGTTTGTTCGCCATGTGCGTGCCCTATACGTCGGGGAGTTCAAAGGCGGCTCAATCCGCGAGCCACCACAGCATCTGATCGAAGGGCAGGCCCTCAATCTCGGCCGCCGAGAACCCTGTCTCTTTGGCCAAGCGTTGAGCCGTGTCCCTAAGCGTGACGGCGTTAAACGTCGTCTTCTTCGACCAGGCGAAAATAGCCCGCCGAGAGGCGCTGGTAGTCCTTGAATTTCAGGGTCAACAGCTCGACCTCAGACAGCCCGGTCAAGCTGCCGAACAACGACAGCTCCTGCTTTTCATAGTCGCCATTGCCGGCGATCTTGGACGCGCGCCAATCCTTGAGACTGGGCGCCCGCATGGTCAGCGAATCGGTCAATACGCCGCTGATCAGGGTGGGGTATCGGAGCGTTACGGTCACGCCCTCATCGGCCAGCTTCAGCCACTTTGGCAAGGTCGGCTCGCTGGTGTCTTGGGTTACTTGAGTCATGTTCTTTTAGTCCTTAGAGGCCGAGGGCCGAGCGTTCTGCCGCCAGTTGATCGACACCGTCGACCACCTGAATCATGTTGAGCGGGTCGATCTCGTACATGACGCGACCGTCGATTTCGAGCTTGTAATAAATGCCCTTGATCGCATGCTTGATTTCCGCCTTGTCGCCCGGCTTCCAGTCGCCCATGTCGACCTCTTTGATACCGCCGCGCAGGGTGACCACCACCGGGGTGATCGCACCCTTGAGGCCCTTGAAGGCGCCACGGAACACGATGGTGCAAGCGGTCTGATCGGCCAGCCCGAAGTACTTCAGCGATTCACGGCGCACGCCGTTGGTGGTAAACGCCGCTTCCAGCTTTTCCAGGCCCATGCCCATTTCGATCGGGGCAGACATGCCGCCGCCCTGATAGTCGTCGGTCTTTTGCGTCAGCTTGGGCAGCGACAGGGTCGGCACGTCGCCGGCGAAACTCACACCGTCGACAAAGGCATTCATGTTGGAGAGAACTTGAGGAATCATTGAGCGGCCCCCTTAGGCAGTTTCAAGAACTTCGGTCAGCCATTCGTTGGTGACTTCAATGAGGAAATTCGGGTTTTCTGCCGGCGGCACGTCGGTGAAGCGAATGCGCCAGTAAATTTTGCCCTGCTCGATTTGGCTGGCCGTGTTCATCTCCTTGTCCGCATAGACTTCGAAGTTGATCACCGCGCCGGCGTTCTTCTGGTCGCGCATGAATGCCTGAAGGCCTTCGGTCACGTCCTGTACATAGGTCTTGGTGATCGAGCGATCGACCGCCCATTTGTGACCCGCCTGGATCGCATCCATCAGGATGTCGCAGGTGCGCACCCGAGTGACGAACGCCCATTTCGGATCACTGGACAGCGTGCGGTTGCCCCACAGGCGATAACCGCCGTCACGCAAAATCGTGGCGATGTTCGCGTTATTCAGCAGGTTCGCCCGGCAGGTTTCGTCACCGTCCAAGTACTCGATCGGGCGCGTGGTGCCGGTGATGCCGACAAACTCCTTGTTCGACGGCGACGCCCAGTAACCGTAATTGGCATCGGTCCAGGCAAAGAGCCCAGCGACCCACGCCGAACCCGGGGCGTCGACCGTGGCACTGAGAACGGTGTCCCAGTACTTGACGCCGGGGTCGACCAGATACAGGCGCTTACTGCCGAACTCCAGGGCGTAGGCCATGGCCGCCTCATCGGTGGTGTTCGGGCCGTCGAGAATGGCGATCGCGCGCAACTTGCCGGCCAGGGCGTCCATGGCCGTGGCCACCGCCTGGGTCGCCGAGTGCTTCGGCGCAATCAGCAGTTTTGGCTGGGCGTTGTGCTTGCTCTTGCCATCCAGCAGCGCTTGCAGGCCGGTACGCTGACCATCGGCCAGAACGCCACCAATGATGGCGGACGTTTGCAGCGCGCCGTCTTCCAGCTTGGGCACGCCGATGGCGACGATCACCGCCTTGGCCCGCACGTAGATCGCCTGGGCGGCCTTGGTGATTGCCGAGTCAGGGCCAAACGCGGCAATGGCTTCGCGCTCAGAGGTGAGCAACACTAGCTCGCCGGCCTTGGCCTTGCCGCCGCCCTGCAGGCCCGGGATGAAGGTGTCGCACAGACCAATGATCGACGACGACGGCAGCGAGATGGTGCGCGCACCGGTGTCGATCAACGTGGTAGTGACGCCGTGATAGAAACTCATAAGGCTCAATCTCCAGAAACGAAAAAGCCCCGCACGAGCGAGGCTGTCAGGGATGTTCGTGTTACGCGTAACGGAAAAGAAAACGCCCCGTCAGTGCGGGGCGTTTATTGGGCTTGCTCAGCCAACCAGGGCGGCGCGATCGGGCGATGATCGGCAAGCGGAAACTCCCCGCCTTGCGGCCAGTCGCGCAACTCACGACGGTAGACTTGCAAGGCCGTGTATTGGGCGCCCATCAGCGTGGTGGTCTGGCTGCTCTCCAGTTCGTCACGGTGACGCGCCACCATGCCATCAGTAGGAGCAAGCTGGGCATCCCGCCAAGCTCGCTCAATGACCGCCAGTTCGGAAGCCGACATAGGCGGCGGGTCAATCAGAATCGGAAACCCATCCTCCCCCCAGCCGATAACCTGACCACGCTCCTGCCCCACCAAAAGCGCGGCATGAAACTCAACCGAGATTTCCACAGCGTCAGCCGGGATGGAATTATTAATTGAGGCGTCATAAAAACCGCCTGTAGATTTTGCTGCGAACATAGAAAACCCCGTCAAAAGCCGATGGCGAACCACGTCGCCGATAGCGCAGTGCCAGTGTTTGAATTGTAAAAACTCAAATTGGTCAGCGTCCGCCCGAAAATTGAAACCACGTACCCGGTGTTAGGCGAATTTGAATATTGAGCCATGCACCCGGCATTCAAGTTTGTATTCGGGAAGGCCACTGGAAGCGTTACGACTAACGCCCCGCCTGCACTGATTAAGGCCGTAGTTCCCCATTGAAGGATCAACCCACTCGGAAGCTTCTGATACCCGTTGGTGCCCATCAAGGAGCCAAACAATGCCGACGTTCTCAAACATTCAAGGCTTGCATGGGCTCGCCAAAGAACACCGTCCGATATCAGTAACAGGTCCGATCCGCTCGACATCGCGTAAGGCGCTACCACTGACACGTTGTTGATGGCGAGCGAGTCCCCCGCCAGCAATGCCAGATTGACCGATCCCACCGTACTAGAGGTCGTAATCATGATCACGGAGCCTTTCGGAACCGCGCTGGCCTTGGGCAGCGTGAGCGTTCCCGACGCCGACATTTCGATGCGCGTTCCGATATGAGCGGCTGTCAGCGCCACAGCGCCGCCAGCAATCGCCACGCTATTGGCAAAACTACCTTTCTCACGCTGCACGAATTCGGTGGTCGCCAACGACTGCGTGTTATTGAACTGCGCCGGCGTGTTAGCCGTGGGATTGATCAGCGCCGGGGCGTTGATCGCCGCAAAGCCGTGGGTCACGTTCTGGAACGTCAGGGCCGTGGCCCCCAGGACAATTGCCCCGTCGGTGACCAGTTGCCAACGGGTGTCGGCCAGTGTGGTGCCCAGCTCGACAGATACCAATAACGCCGAAGTCACTTCGGCACTGCTGTCGGCATCGAGGGCGCGCGACCAGACGCCTGCTGCCGCGACGTACAGGCCGTTGTCCTTGGCCACCGCCTGATTTTTCACTAACACCCGATCACCCGTTACCAGGGCGACACCGTCGAGGGTCTGAAGACCCGCCAACGCGATGTTGGCCGTGGTGGCCACGCGCACCGACTGCTTGCTGTCGAGCTTGTACAGTTCTTCTTGAATGCGCGTGTCAACGTAGTCACGGGTCGCCAGCACCACGGACGGGTCAATCTTCAACGTGATACTGGCAGTGCTGGACACAATGAAATTCATGCGCACGACTTGCGTGCGACCCGAGCCCTGCGACAACACAGGTTTGAAACTCGGCGCGCAGTTGGCCACCGCCACCAGATCGCCGTCCGCGTCATACAGACCGATTTCGCGAATCCAGAAACCGCCCTCGTCGGACGGAATGACTTGCTCGGCAATGATCACCGCCGGATTGGCTGGATCGATCTTGAGCTGATTGAGCGGACGGCGGCGCCATTCGTGAATCAGTTGGGTTTGCGTTGCGCTCGGGATCGGGTCGGCACCGTTGGCATCACCCACGCCCATTTCCGTAAGCTTCCAGGGAATGCCGAGCGCATCGGCGTTCGCCTGCTTGGCCATCCCCACGTTCGTGAGGATCGCAAAAAACTGCGAATTCGCATCAATCATAATAAACGTCCAGGGTGTCTATGGAGTGTTCGCGGCCGACTACGCCGAAGGTGCCGGTGACCTCGATGTCACGCATGACCGGCGGATACACGTCGATTTCATCGCCTTCATACACGGCGACACTGATGTCTAAAACGCCTTGGGTTTCCAGGCTGATCGCCAGCCCGGTCAGGTGCCGCGTGACGGGTTTCGCGTCGTCAATCAAGCGCTCCAGCTCCTGATACATTTCTTCGGTGATCCCGGTGTCCAGCACGCCGACCTTCAGCGTAAAGGTGCCCGGCGGGCCTTCCGGCACTGTGTTAAACCACTCGACGATTTCAATCAGATAGCCCAAGGGCTCGACCACCCGGCGCAACGCGCCGATGGTCCCCTTGTGGGCATGGATGTAATAAGACGCCTTGATGGCCGCCCGCTTAGTCGCCTCGGCCCACCCGGGATCCCAGCGATCGACCGACCACGCCCACGCCAAATGCGGCAGCAGATGCACCGGGCAGGTATCGGCGTTGTACAGGGTGCGCAACGGGACAATGGTTCGCTCATAAAACGCCGCCTCCAGGGCGCGCTCCAGTTGCGTGCTATTGCTCGGCAGCAGGCTTTTCATGATGCCCCCGCCAGTTTCACGTCATAGCCCACGCAATACGCCGCCTGCGCCTTGGTCGGGGCCAGATCAGACCAGCCGACCAGCTCAACCCGGGCCACGCCGGCCACGTGCAATTGCGCATCCACCGCCGAACGGGCCACCTCGACCCCCAAACGCTTGCGCGGGTTGATCCACTTCGCCAAGCGGCTGGTGGCTTCGGCCAAACTGGCGTCCCCCTCAGGCCCGGCGCCGGCCATGTGCAAAATGGCGTCAATGCGATAGTCAATAATTTGCGCACTCTGCACCGTCACCCGATCGCACACCGGCCGCACGTCTTCGTCATTCAGCGCCGCCTTGACCGTGGCCAGCAGCTCGGCACTGGCCACCCCCTTGCCTTCGGAACTCAACACCGTGACGGTGACGTAACACGGCGCCGGGCTTTCCGCCGTGGCGTCCATCACCAACCCCGAGGCGTTACGGGCATGCAGGATGTAGCTCGCGCGCGGCCCGGCCGTGGTCAGCCCCTCAAAGGCCAACTGGATGCGCTCGCGAAACGGGTCGTCCTGCTCCTTGATCTCCGGCACCGGCGGCACCGCCGACAGATCCTCGGTCTGAATCACCAGGCGCTTGAGGTTGTAATTGGCACCCAGGTGATCAAGGTCAGAGCCGATCGCATGGGCCAACAACAGCGCCTTGCAGCCATCGTTAACCCGGGCACGGTTAGCGACCTTCATATAGGCCCCCACCTCCAGCACCTTAACCACTGGCTCGCTCTCAATCGGTGCGCTCCAGTTGTCGCCCATGTAGCCGCGAAAGGTGCCTAGGGCTTCGTCATAGGTGTCTTCGAAGTCCAACTGCTCCAGCACGTCCGGCGCCGGCAGCGCCGACAGATCCACGATGCTCATACGCTCACCTCAAACAGAAAACGGTCGCCGAGGTATTCGCCGGCAATGCTCAGATTGATTTGCCCGCCCAGCACCGAGAGTGCGCGGACGCGCTCCAGCTTGACGCGCGGCTCCCAGCGACTAATCGCCCGGACCGCCTCGGCCTGCACCGAGCTTTTCCAGCCTTCGTTCACCGGCATGTCGACGTACAAGGGGACATTACTGCCGTACTCCGGCCGGTGCCGGCGACTGCCCACCCGAGTGCCCAGGATGTCGGCAATGCACTGGCGCAGATGCGCGATGCCGGAAATGGGTTGGCCGGTGTGGCGATCCATTCCGATCATCTAAATCACTCCTTCAGCGGCGCGAATTCTTCGTTGGCCTTCAGGAAGGCCAAGGCCTCGGCATCGTCCGGCTGGACTTCCACCAGCCCTTTGGCCACCGGCAACGTGCGGCCGCTTTGGGGAATGATCAGCGTGCGCGACGTGTAAACCAGATCGCGGAATTTCAGCAGCACCGGCGCAGGGGTCGCCAGTTCATCGCCGGCAGGCCTTTCGGTCTTGGCCATCTGTTTTCTCCAGGGCATGAAAAAGCCCGCACGCGGCGGGCTGTTATGGGTTGAAATTAATGCGTGTGGTGATTGCTGTTACCGCCGGCGTCAATGATCGCGCCGGCACTGGTGATGCCCTGCGTTACGTGTAACGGACCGTCGATGGTCACCGCTGCTTTCAGGGTGATATTCCCCGTCGTTACGGTAACGGCGGCATCAGTCACGACCACCTCCGTACTGGCCACCTTGATCGTCACCGTGCCGCTCGGCAGGGTGATGGTGTAGGACTTGGCCTGCCAGTCGTAGACCAGCGAGCCGCCATCATCAAAGCGCCAGACCTCCACATGATCGCGGTTATCCGGCGGCGCGCCGGCGTTGCCGTACAGCCCCGGGACAAAAGTACCAAGGCCGGCTTGGCCGCTGGGATTAAACAACACCCCTTGTTCGCCCAAGCTCGGCGCCCGCCAGTGTCGCGCCTTCCCCGCTGACAGGCTGTGCCAGCGCACCCAGGCGCTCGTCCATTCGCCATTAGTGACGCGCACCATACCCACCGCCAGATCCACACCGACCACCGCACATGGCATCAGCATGGCCGCGATCATGCGGTCATGCTCGGCACTGGCGTAACTCACGGCAGTTCCTCGGGCCTGAAAAACTCGTCCTTGCCGGCGTCGTTGAAGCCAAACAGCAGCGACCCCGGCGGCTCATCTGGCCACGGCCATTCTTCGTCGCCGAGGTAAACCTGCTGCGTCCACTCCACTGACCAGACCACGTAGCCATCCAGCTCCGGCTTGGTCCAGTCCTGCATCGCCTGAACAAACTCGGCAGGCTCTACCTCAAGCCCCCACGTTTGCAGTCGCAACAAGACGGCCAGCTGCGCTGCCAGGTGCGCGGCTTGCTGGCAATACTGGGGCCGTATCGGGTCAACGATGATCCGGGCCTCGAACTTACAAATTAGACTCGTCTGCCCCGTGCCGATGTCGAGGCCAGGTTCCATCTCAGCCAGTTCAATGAACACCGCCGGCAATGCAATGCGATCCTTGATGTTCGGCCAAGCTGTCACCGCGTGAACGCCCGGCAGATGAGCCTTCAGGTGCTGCTCAATTGCCCGGTAGAGCTGGTCGAGATTAAAAGGCTCTTCAGGCATTGGCCGTCCCCTTCAGGTACTTTTGCAGCTCAAAGTTGAATTCCTGCTGCAGGATTTCCAGCAGGCGTGCATCGGCGCGTTTGACCCAGCTGTCGAAGTGCGGGCGGGCTTGCTCCAGTGACACCTTGGCTTTGGCCAGCGGAAAGCGATTGCCGTTTTCCGCCACCCAACCCGAACTGGCGCCCCGGCTTGAAGACACCGTGGTATCGGGATAATCGTCCGCGTTGAAGTGCTTGCTCGCGGTGCGGATCCAGATGTCGGGCTTGTTGCCGTAGACCTTCTTGAGAAAGGCGCCCTGATAACGCCGACCGGCCACCGACACGCCAGTACCAGACTGTCGTGCCCGACCGATCCGACTGGACTCGATGGCATTCAAACCGAACCACAACTTGCCGCTGGTGGCCCCGCCAGCGACCGGGTAGCTGCGCAAGCGCTGACGAACCGCAGCAACTGCAATACGTTCCTGCCGACTGACGGCCCGGGCAATGTGCGTACGCAGCCAACCCAATGTTTTGTTGATCGCCCGACGTTGCGCGGCTGTGGCGGCCTTGGGCACGAGTTTGGCGAAGTCCTCGAACGCTTTCAGGTCCGCCGTCGAGGACTGGATGGAAATCATCCCGCCACCGGCCGAGGGCTTGAAGTAACTGCCGACACTCATGCGCGCATCCTCAGGATCAAGGCGACCAGACCGTCACCGCTCGGTTCCAGCTGCAGCAGGTCGTAATCGCCACCGCCATCCAGCGCGGGCAGATCAATGCTGACCAGCATGCCCTGCTCCAGGCCGTGCGAATCGCTGACGCGGATCTCGAACCTCGGCTCACGCAACCCGGTGTTAAGCTTGCCGAACTTGGGCTGTAACCAGGGCGCGGCGAACATGCCGAGCACCGGTTCTGCTCTGCCCTCGATCCGCGCGCTGTCGCCCAGTGTTTCGAATACCACCGCGTCGACCTCGGCAATCAGATCGCGAAAGCCCAAGATCAGAGCTCCAGCAGGATCTGTGCACGCGGCCGGGTGCACAGGTGTAGCGGGTTGGACTGCGCTTCGCCGGCCATGCCCTTGCCGAACTGCATCGGCTCAATCTTGCTGTAGTACGGAATGCCTTGGGTGTTGACCGTTTCCATGTAGTCAGCCGGTGCGAACACTGAGATGTACAAATCAGGAACACCTTCAGGGACCAGCAACGCCTTGTCGTCGTGGACGAAAGACACACCAGCAACCTTGCCACGGTAGCGCTCCCAAGTAATGCCGCCAAACTCAAAACTCTCCCGAGCATCGCCACGTAACGCCGCAGCCTGTAACGTTCCTTCGTAAGTTTTAACTACTGCCTTATGAGCAATCAGCTTGCTCCAGAAATGCTTGCCGCAGAAGGCGCGGGAACTGGTGCTGGTCACGGCGCCGAGGGCATCTTCTTGCATGTCCAGCGCTTCGAGGCACTTGACCCGCAGTTCAGTGCTTTGATCATTCAGGCCCATGGATAGCTTCTGACGCTCTACACCGAAGCGGTCATACAGGTCCAGCAGCACCGTCGAACCATCGGCATCCAGGATCAGGCCGTTGAGCGCGCCCATACGCTGAAACTCGTGGGTTGCATCCAACTGACGGCGCGCTTTGGCCAGACGGGTATTGACCACATCTTGCACCGCCTGCAACTCGGTGCGGGTACCGAAGGCGCGAATGCCCTGAATCTCGTCGGCCTTGATGGTGAAGCGTTCCGGCAGGTGCACGGTGTTGAACGGAATCAGATTGCGCTTGCTGGCGGCGACCACCAGGCCAGAGCCACCGCGCTCACCGGCCGGCACCAGCGCCAAGGTGTCGCCGTCCTTTTCGATCTGCACGGTCAGGGTGGTAATGCCTTCCTCGCGGAACAGGCCTAGGGCGCTGATGCGGCCCGGCAAGTAGGGTTGATCGTTGAGTGCAGCAGTCAACGCGGTAACGGTAAACGCTTCGTCGTCAAAAATGGCGATCTCGGCCATGGGTACTCTCCAGAAATGAAAAAACCCGCTCAAGGCGGGCTGGGCAAACGTGACTGACGGTCCTAACGAACGATCAGGAAATGGGTGGCCAGGTCTTTTTCGGCCTCGGGGTCCAGCCCGGTCAGGTGCACCTCGCTGACCTCCGCCATGCGCACAACGGCCCGACCCCGGCGTACGATGTCCGACTCGCCCAGTGGCCCGTAGAGAATCGCCACGGCAGCCTGGGTACCGTCTTCAGCGGCCGGGGCATACGGCGCAAATTCGCCTGTGGCCGTCACCAGACCGAGAACCTGACCCGGATTCAGCGCGGGGCCAGCGGCGACGTTGATAGTTTCCCGAGAAATGTTCCCAGCGCCCTCGGACAGCAGAAACTCACCTGCGTGGATCGGCTCTTTTTTGATGGTCATGCTCTTGCTCCTTTCGCGCCGCGCGCAGTTCCAGATTGGGCCGCTTGTCGCGAAGCCCAGATCGAGGTGGGATCAGGTTGTTTGGCCAGCACCTTGGGTGCCGGGTCGTGGTCGAGCGGTAGGCTGTTGTCGATTTCAAATCCCTTGCCACTGGTGACAATCTTGTCGAACAGACGCGCTCGAACCGCTGCAGCGTCCAGCCCCGCTGACACGTACTCGGCGCTGAACTCTGGCAAGCGGGCGGCCACACACAGGTCATTCACCGCCTTGGCACGCGCCAATCCGGCCAAGACGATCTCTTCGCTTTCGAGCTGGGTCGAGCTGAGCAGCGACTCGACCAGGTTGCTGATGCCCGCCGCCGTGCAACGCTGGGTGATCATCAATGCCAACTTGGCCGAATCGACGACCGGCGGCACCAAGGGTGGATCGACCGGATCCAGATCCAGATCCGTTTCCGGTGGTTCGTCGAGCTGGGCCACTAGTTCAGCCGGTGCATGCTGGTAGCGCTGCAGCACGGCCCCTTGGCCGAGGCAGGCCTTGACGGTAATGCCGTCGCCGACTTCATCGGCCAGGCCCAGTGCCACCGCTTCATTGGCCGTCAGCCATGTTTCGGCGTTGACCATGCACCGCAGCTCCGCGTCATCGATGTCGGGCGCCTTGGCCTTGTAGGCCGCGATGATCGCCTCCAGGGTCTGATCCAGCACATCAGCGACTCGACGGAAGTCCTCAGCATCCCCACCGGCGTAGGTGTAGGGGTTGTGGATCATCAGCATGGCGTTCGACGCAATAACTACGCGGTGCGCACCGCACACCGCCACGCTGGCGGCACTGGCGGCCAGCGCATCAATCCGGCCAGTGCAGCGCTCGCCCAGACGCGACAGCGCGTTGTGCATGGCCAGCCCATCAAACAAATCACCGCCGACGCTGTTGAATGCCGCGATCACTGGCGAGACGCCGTCGTCCATGGCGCGCAGGTCCTGTACAAACTGATTGGCAGTGATGCCCCAGGTGCCAATCTCGCCATAGACAAAGACTTCGATCACTCGCTCGGTGTCCTCGCCGCTGGCCTGCAACGCGTACCAGGTTTTATCCTGGACTTGCACCCGCTTTCCTGCTCGGTTGTAAACGCGCGGTCGCGCTTTTTTGCTCATGGTTGCTCCTTGTCGTCGGTTATTTCGACGGCATCCAGGGTGTTGTAGTTGAGGCCCAGTGCTGTTGCCCGCGCCAGATCGGCGGCGTTTTCCAAGTCAACCGTTTCGGCGTCGTAGCCGGTACGCAGGACCATCTCGCTGCGCGAGGAAAAGCCGGCCTGCACTTCCATCCGTCGTGCCTGAACGTCCTGCACCGGTTGGATGTAGGCCCAACCTTGCGGCACCCAACGGGTCCGCAAATAGTCACGGCGCTTCTGCGCGTAATCGCCCAGCACCAGGACACCGGACAACACGGCCATGTCCATCCAGGCGGCCCGTACTGGGCGGCAGAGCTGGTGGACATAAACACCGAATTGCAGTTGTTCCAGGCGGCGGCGAAACTCGTTGAGTACCACACGTAACGCTCGGTCGTTGATCCCGCGCATGTCGCCGGTGAGAATCTCGTAAGGCGTGCCGGACCCAGCGGCGGCGGCCATCAGTTGCTGCCGCATGAAATCCGGGTAGTTGTTGCCCGCGTCCGGTGGCTTGGAGAACTCCACCTCTTCACCGGGACCCAACTCCTGCATGGTGCCGGGCTCCAGCGCGACCATCGGGGTGAAGCCGTCACGATCGAGATCCAACAACTGGCCGGTGACCGGATCTCGTGGCGTCTGCGCCGAGTCCGGAGCCGGCCGGCTGATGAAGCCGGCAAACAGGTTGGCCACTTCCTGGCGAAACAACACCGCGTCGTCGTAGTTGTCGAGACTGCGCAGGCGCTTGAGCACTGGCGACAATCGTGGCACGCCGCGCAGTTGACCCGGCTCGACCGGTTCAAAGATGTGCAGCACCTGCGCCGCCGGCACTCGCACCAGTTGGTTGTAGCCAGCGTTCAGCGACGCCGCATCGCGCGGATGCGACAAGTAAATCCAGTACGCCACCCGTTTGCCGCCGGGATTGAACTCGATCCCGGCGCGGATAACGTTGCCGGATTTGGTGCTCTCGTACTTATCATGTGGGACAAACTCCGGCGCCAGAATCTGCAGCTGCAGCGGAACCGCCAAGCCCTCGTCCAGGCTGCGCGGTCGTAGTCGCACAAAGCACTCGCCAGAGGTTTCAACCGTGCGCGCTACCAGCGCCTGCTGGCCATAGAAGTCGGTGCGTTCATCCGCATCCGATTCATCGACCCAATCGCCCCACAGCTCCTGCAGCAATTTGCGTAACGCATCGTCGTCAGTGGTCGGCCGGGGGGTGATGCCCGTGCCGATCAGGTTGCTGACGCGCTTGTCGATCACGTTGAAGGCATACGGGTCGTTGCGAACCGCTGCCCGGGAGCGCGAACGCAGGTTGCGCAGTGCCGGGGTGTTGATGCTGTTGATCCCGTTGTCGGGAGCATCCCAACCAGTGGAGCGTCGGCCCTCCCCGGCGCCTTCGTAACTGGCCTTGATGTTCGACGGCAACACGAATCCGTTACGGGTGAGCGTCGGAAAGTGACGGGCCATTAGACTCCTTTGCCTCCGTGATACAGCCTGACCACGCGAGAGCGTGGTCCAGCGGCGCTGATCAGTGACGTGCGAATCTCTTCGCGTGCCTTGAGCAGCTCGTCGACGGTGCGGTATTCCACGGTGCGATCGGTGTAGCGGACGACTTTCTCACCGCGTGCGATGGCCGCCTCAACCGCGTCGAGGTGCTTCTGGGTAAATGACATATCAACGTCTCTTCAGGTAACCGCTGGTGGAACTGCGGCGTTGAGGTGGTGTTGCTGCGGGGCGCGGTTGCACGACCGGAACAGCGGGTGGTGACGCCGGTTGCCGAGTCGGTATTGCTGGACTAGGACTATCGACCCGTTCGCCTTGAACGGGCTTGATGCCCAAGGCTTCGTCAAACAGTCCGGACTGCGCCAGGGACTGACGCACGCGCTCCCAGTCGTGCTCCTTGTAGCGATTCAGGCCCAGGTAATGCGCCATGGCCAGGCAATACACCATCAGGTCGAGCGCTTCGTTGCGCTCGGCTTTGCCCTTGACCCACTCGATGCGCTTGTGACCGCGCACGTAGCGCACGACCTTGCGCTCTGCGACGCACTGTTCGAAGAAGTCATCCGGCAGGTCATTGGCAAAATGCAACGCGCCCGGCCCGGACTCGAACGGGTAGCGGTTGTAGATCCAGTCCTTCGCGGTGTCAGTACCGACGAACCACAGCTCGGCGCCGTTGCGTTCGGTCTGGCCTTTCCAGGTCACGTCGACCATGGACGGGCGTTGAGCAATGACCGGCTTGCCGGGTTTGCTTGCACCTTTGATGGCGAACACGTTGCGCCAGCGACGAACACGGCAGAACTGGTAAACCTCATCGGTGTGGTGACCGCCGGAGTCGACAGCGGTGGCCAGAATGCCCAAGCCAACACCGCACGGATGGCGATATTTAGCCTTGAGCAATTCATCCAGAGCCGCCCAGGTGCGCTCGTCGGCGGGATCGCCCGAGACGATCTGGAAATCAACAACCCAGCGCTCCATGCCGGCACCCCAACCCATGGCCATGAATTCCAGCCGGTTGGCCTGAACGTCGACGGCACCGGTGATCATCATCACTGCCGCCGGCAACGAACCGAGCGTAAAGTCTTCCAACCGCGCCCGCTGCCTGAGCACATCCGCTTTGGTCTGCTCTTGCGCCGCGTCCCACACTTTCGCCAAACGAGTGTTGTAGAACACCTGCATGGGTTCAAGATCGCCTTTGGCCTGGGCCTTTTTTGCCTTCTCGAATTGCTTGGACAGTGACTTCCAGTCCATCCAACCCAGCGGCGAATACAACGCGTTGAGGTGGAAGCCCACCGTCTCGCCGTCGCCTTCGGCGTGAGCGCGCCATTCGCCGTTGGCGAGCATTTCGCCCTTGTGGTACTCCTCGATCAGCACGTCACAGTCAGGTCCGGCGCACTGGTAATGCACCACGCTGAAGTCCGGCGAGTAGTGCAGCCGCTCCCACTCAAGGATTTGCATGTACCCACACGTCGGGCATGGCACGTAGTAGTGACGCTGGTCGCTGCCGTCGAACAGGTCGGAGATTCGCGAGGCGCCTTTGATCGTCGGCGAGCTGGAGAAGTAAAACTTGGCGTTGCGGCCAAAGGTACTGCCCCGGGTTTCTGCCAGCTCGATGGGGTCACCCTCCTCGCCGATGTCCACCTCCCAGCGGTCGATCTCGTCGCCGTAAACGTAGCGTGCTGACAGCTCCGACAAGTTGGCGGCCGAGCCGGCGGTGGTCACGTACAACGTACCGCCCTCGAACTCCTTGGTGTCCATGGTGTTGCGCGAATCCCGCGAGCGGTTGGCCGCCACACGCTCACGCAACACCGGCGTCGCCTTGATCGTTTTGCCGATCCGCGAGGACACCCGTTTGGCCAGGCCGAGGCTCGGCAATAGTGCCAGGATATTTGACGGCGCCATGTGCATCAGGCCGCCGATCCAATTCAATCCGATCTGGGTTTTCATCAGCTGCGACGCGACCATGGTGATCACGCGCTTGCAGGGGTGAGCCGGCGACAGGCAACGCATGGGCTCGCGGGCATACGGCGTACGCGAGGTGCGGTACTGGCCCGGTTCAGCGGCGCCGGTGTCACGCGGGATCCGCATGTACTCGTCGGCCCACTGATCGATCCAGACATCCGGGTCGGGCCGTAGCCCACGGAAATACGCCTCGCGGTACACCTCTGCACCGTCAGGAAATCCAGTGGGCATGGGCTTAACTCGTGGTTAGTGCGTGTTCAAGGTCCGCTGAAGACATCCGTTCGGCGTCTTCCAGAGAGCGACGGATCGCCGCCGTGAGGTGCTTCTCGATTTCCCAAGGGTCAGTCATGGAGGCCAGTTCCGGAGCCAGTTGTGGAGGCATGCCCAGCAGTTGATCGCGCAGCATGCGACCCGCGTTGTAGGCACTGGTCTGAACTGCCGACAGAGCCACCAGCGAGCCTTTGGCTTTGTGCAACTCGATCTCGGCGAGCTGTGCCAGGTTGTGTTCGCGGAGTGCGCGGGCCTTCTGAAAGTCGGGGAGCTGCCCCGCAGGGGTAATCGCGATCGGTGGCGCAGCCGTTGAAGTCGGTTCAGCCTGGCTGGATAGCTGACTGTAAACGTCACGCTGAAGCCGGTCTTTGTGGTGGCGATCAGCAACGGCGGTTTTGCTTGGGTCAGCGGTGTCGCGAATCAACGCTTCGCTGGCAGAGACATCAACCTGTTTACCATCGGCGGTCAGCACCAGGCGGTTGTTGTTTTTCAACCAGGTGATGTAGCTGGGCGCCCTGCCGATACGAGCCGCGAAGGCGCTCTTTGACAGGTACATTGGTTCTGTCATAAGCCCTCCTTTTCAACGGCTTTTCAATGGAACCTTTCGATTTCAATGGATTGAATTTCAGTAAGCTGGCAACCCTGCCGCTAACAACTTCCCGCGGGTTTCCGACCCCGTACCCACCGGATAACCCCAGGGTCCCCGGCGGTTTTCGGCTACCCGCCACGTTTCTTCACCCCTGTTCGCCACTGGCAGGTGGCACTTCGGAAACGCCCAGCCGCTTGGCGGCCCAACGTTCGTAAAGACCGATGGCGACATCAGCGCCGGCCATCGCGGTCAGGCAACCCAAGCTGCCGGCCGTCCAGATCGTCATACCCGCGCCGATCATTAGCATCATCGCCGACACCCCGCAGACAATGCAGGCACCAGACCGAAGTGCCAGGCGCCTCAACAACGCCCAGCCCCGCGCGCCGTCCTTGTCTGCTCGCCACATCTCGCCCGACACGCCGCCGACCAAGGCCAGGACGATCACTAACCAGATCGGCATCTCTGCCAGTGCTTGCTGCTCGTTCGTCATCGCCCTACCCCATAAACGCAAAAACCCGGCGCAATGGCCGGGTTTGGTGTGTGGTGCCTGCCGCTCTTTGCGGTCGCACCTATCGAAGATGGGTACTTTTTACAGGTGGATTCCGGTGGCAGCAAGCGAGTTTTAATGCCATGGAGCAATACGGGTGCAACGCGGGTATGACGCAGGTACAACGCAGGTACAACGCATTCAATCGGCTATCGCTTCTGGTGCCCTGTCCTACCTGTCCCACTATGCAGAGTCGAAGTAGGACAGCTACAGGCGCCTAAATTCGGGGCTCTGCCCTACTGTCCTACTTTTATTTAACTTTCTCTTGTGTATAGAGAGAAAACTAAAAACACGCATACGCGCCATGGGCGCGAATACGTGCCCGCTATGCTTACGTGTGCATGGGGCTGGTAGAGGTTGGACAGCAGGACAGCCCAATAACGGCGCGGCCTGCACTTGTCCGACTGCTCTAAATAGCAGTCGGACAAGGCCCGACAGTAGGACAGTGGCACGCAGAGTAATACCAGGGGTCACGCAGCCATCCCCATCATTAAGCCGAAAATCTGAAGATGTGCATCATGCAAGCGCTGGTAATACGTGTCTCGGCCACAACCGCAATGGGCGTAACGCAGGCGCATATCCACATCGAGCGTGCAGTAATGCTCCCGCACCACCGTCACCAGCTCGGACGCAAGATGCTTGTTCACGATCAGCTCAATGTCCAAAGAACTCTCCAAAGGCGCACGGAAGGCACGTCGCCCCCGGATCAGTTGCCCATTGCTCTCCATCATCATGGCAACCATGTTCCCCCCAGCAAGCCCCCCTATCGAGAAGTCGGAATGCAGCTCCTGAGCCCACAACCGAAGCAGCGAATCGATCTTCTTAATCAAAACAAGGCTCCTCTACCAGGGGTGCCTGCAATGCAGATCCACGCCCCCATGTCGCAGGCTTCTGATAGGCCCACTGCCTGATGCCGCTCTTTGCCAAAGCGGGCATGCGCTTCTTCCGCCAGCCCAGGCGATGCATAATCGCACCGACCCGCATCTGCTCCGGCTTGCCCCAATGGCCGAAGTCCAACTTGAGAGCCTGGGTCAGGATCTCGTTACCAGTAGCGGTTTCGCCAATCTGTGACTCCTCTAACCAGGTCAGGATCGGTCCCTCCCACTCGTCAACAACAAAGCGCTCGTCCTGTGCCTCGGCGAACATCCAAGACTCATCCTTCGTCACCCACCAGATATCGCCAGCCTCGAAACAGAACACCGCTTCAGCCCAGAGCTGGTCGCGAATCTCACGCAGCGCTTCCAGATCGACCTTCTTGCAGAACACTGGCCAGTAACGCCGGTTACCTGTGGCGTCCTTGAGGTATTCCTCTTGGTTAGTCGTACCCACGAACACACACTGGCGTGGCACATCGTTCGTTCTGCGGCCGTAGCTTTCGCGGTAGGTGTCAGTGGATGCGGAAAAGAACTGCTTGGCCTTGGTACTTTCCGCCTTGTTGAAGCTGTCCAACTCCCCAAGTTCGACGATCCACTTGCCGCGAATCGCCTGGAAGCTGTCCTTGTCGCCGAGAGCGAAAGGCGTATCCATGAACCACTCGCCACCGAGGATGCCCATTGCCGTGGACTTACCTTCACCCTGCCCGCCCTCAAGAATCATCACCGAGTCAGCCTTGCAGCCAGGGCGCATCACCCGAGCCACTGCCGAGATCGGCCAGCGCTTACCGACTTTGGCCGAGTACTCATTGGCCTGGACCCCGAGCACATCCGTTAGCCAGGTCTCCAACCGAGGTATGCGGTCCCATTCGAGCTTTTCGAGGTATTCACGCACCGGGTGAAACGAATGGTCGTGGGCCACAACGCTGACCGCCTCAATCACATGGGACGCTTTGACTCGCAGGTTGTATTGCTGCGCGAGCCACTTCATCACCCGCATGTCATCGATGTCGGCCCAGTCGCCGGCACCACCGCCAAAGGGAGCGGACCGAAGCTTGACGATTTTAGAGCTGAATACGCTGTAACCAATGACGCCAGCCCAGCGTTCGTCATTGCCCAGTATCAGTTCGACGTTTTGCATATGCGCTATCAAGGAGCCGTTTTCGGTGCGAGCCAGTTGATCCTTCCAACCACCAGCTGCGGGAGGTTTGACCACCGCCAACACCTGGCGGCGGACAACCTCCAACCCTTCCGCAATATGCAGATCGTTGAAGTCAGTCCACTTGATTTCGCGCTCGCCCGAGAAGACCGGCGCGACCACCTGACCACCGACGATCAGTGCCGCGTTATTGGCCTTTTCCTCACCAGGGTTCCATGGCTCGTTATTTGGACGCTTTGTCTTCCAGTCATCGTCTCGGCAGAGGATCAGCGGGCAACCGGGGAAACGCTCACGCATGGCTTTGGAAACAGGTAGCAAGTTGCCCGCGTCGAAGGCAATGGCAACCGTAAGCGAGGTCGCCATGTGCAGACTGGCGCCTGTGGCGTATCCCTCGCACACAAGCACGGGCTCACCCGGTTCAGGGTGCGGGCCGATCAAATGGAACGCGCCCTCTTTCGACATGCCGTAGGGCCAATAGGCTTTGTCGCGACCAGTGTCTTCTTGCTTTGCCGGGTAGATCACCTGCAGGCCGACGATCTGGTCCCGCACGTTGCACATAGGCACCAAAAATGCGCCGGTACGTGGCGCGTAGCGAACCTTGAATCCAACGATCTGTTTTCGATCCAGATAGGTGCTCTTGCCCTTTTCCGGCATGCGCTTGAACAAACCAGCGGCACGGTTGGCTGCTCGCCGTGTCGCGTTGGCTGACACCTCTGCAGCCTTACGTTTGGCGTCTTCCTGCCGAGCACGCATGACTTCGCGCTCTTCCAGACTCATACGGCCGGCCTTTACCTTGATCTTTTGTGACTCGCCCGAACGCCAGTCACCGAAGCTGCCGAAGATCAGCGTTTCGTTCTTCTCGGTGTGATGCTCGTGGACGACATACCAGCCGTTTTTTTCCTTACCCTTGTCCTGGGTGGTTTTGCAGCGGGTGAGCTTACCGAAGATCAGCGGTTGTTCAGGCTCAAGCCCGTAATCTGCGAATTGATTCAATACCTCATTGAGCATGCCGGGACTCCCGCCATTCGTCGATGGACTGGCATCTCACGCATCGGGTACAGCCCGGCAGGGCCAATCGACGCAGCTCCGGAATAGGCTCATCGCAACCTTCACAGAACAGAAACGAATGCGCCACCAAGGCAGGTTTTGCGGCGTTGCGTGCAGCCAGCGCTTGATCAAGCCGCTCCTGCACCAGGTCATTCGCAAAATCAGCGATGTCAGCCATGGTCGGCACCCCGCGTTGTTTGATTCACGTAGGTGGCGCGATTGAACATCCCCAGCAGCCCTTGAATGCCGCGAAACACCTGCAGGCGAATCGCGGCGAGTTCGTGGTCCGTCACCACGCCGTCGCCGATGCTCTTGGCCCAGGTATCAGCCAAGTCTGCTACCTGCCGAAAATACTCGGCTATACCGGTGGTCAAGGTTTCGGGCATATCGCTGGTATACGCCTCTGCCAATTCCTGCCAAGTCGTATCCCCCACCAACGCATGCACCGCATCCAGAATGCGACGGTCCTTAGTCAGCTCCAGGATCTCGCCGAATTCCTGAATGTTCACGGAGTGGCTTGGATGCGTGGGAGATAGCTTGTGCTGCAACGTTGTGGCGTTTCTGCCGGTGGTGGCGGCAATTGCAGCGGCGCCGCCGGGGTAGTCCCGAGCAGCATGGTAAAGCGCTAGATCGAGCGGCAGGATTTCCCGCTGCGCACGTTCTACACAACTCAGAGCGATTCGGCTCATGGCATTAATCCTTGTAAGTTGCCAGAGCCACGCGACATGCAGTGGTGATACATTTGCCGCGTGGCTTGAAAGGGCCCAAACGCCGGCTAGATCTTCAGGATCGACACCGGCACCGTGCCGAAGCGAACGATCCGTCGTTCACCTCTGGCGCAACAGCTGCCCAATCTGTGGTGGAAAAGGCAGCAACACCAAGGCATCCGTGCCTTGGAAAGCGCGGTAAAAATCGACGGTTTGCATGTGGTGTGCCCGTCGTTCTTTATCGCGACCCGACAGCACTGTGGTGGTGTGTGTCGGGAGGAACTGGCGACCCTTGGGTCGCCTTTTTTCTGCCTAAGCAGCAGCTTTCTGCGGTGAAGATGAGCTCAGCAACCAAGCTGAGTCGAAGCCATTGCCCTTCTGCTTTGCTGCTGATGCCAAGAGCACAGCGTATTTGGTTTCACCGGTGTAATCGGTTCGTGGCAGACATGCCGCCAAGCGCCACTTATTCAGCGCCTGATAGCTTCTTTCGCAAACCTTGGCAGCTGCTCCAATTCCGCCTACGGCCTCAAAGGCGAACGCAATGGCATTAGGAAAATCTTCGGGGTTCAACATGGCAACCTCCACTTATCAACTCGAGGTTGATATTAAAGATCAACTGACTATTGTGCAAGCTCCGTGGCACTCTCAACCCATGGTTGATAAAAATGCACTCCGCGCCGCTTTTAGTTCGCGCTTACACGAAGCACTCGACGATGCCGGCATCCGCAGGCGGGGACGTGGCGTGGACATCCATCGCATGTTGAAAAGTTTGGGGGTCAACAAGACGACTCAGGCCGTCAGCAAATGGCTAAACGGGGAAGCCATAGCCGAAGCAGACAGCATGGTTGCCCTTTGCTCTTGGCTGAAAGTACGCCGAGAGTGGCTAGAATACGGCGTATTGCCGAAGGAACAGTCCGGTGAAAGCAATGTGCGTCAGTTGGTAGTCAGTGGCGAGAGTAACGTTAGTGAAATTAACCAGCGCTTTGGCAAGGTTCCATTGATTTCGTGGGTTCAGGCGGGAGCCTGGAGCGAGGCCATATCAAATTTTGAGTCTTACGAAGCCGACGCTTGGCTTTCATGTCCAGTTCCAATTAGCAACCACGGATATGCGCTGAAGGTTCTTGGCGATTCGATGACGAATCCTGGGCCTGGTCGTAGCTATCCGGCTGGCTGCATCTTATTTGTTGATCCCGAAGCAGAAACTAAAACGGGCGACCGCGTAATTGCCAGAGTTCCACGCACGAATGAAGCTACCTTTAAGATTTTAGTAGAAGATGCTGGGCGTCAGTTTCTCAGACCGATTAACCCGCAATATCCAATCATTGATATCACGGAAGAAACACATATTTGCGGAAAAGTAGTAGGATCATTTATACCAGAATAAAATCCCCGCCAACTAATATTTCCCTATCGGCATGCTACCCGCAATTAAAACTTGCTGCGCCACAAATTGAACCAACTCAATCTCATGCTTTAGTTGATCGGCCTCTTTAGAGTATGGAAGAAGTAACTCAACCTCCACGTCCCTAGTATCTGACTTCGTATGAACGATTTTGCACCTAATGTCATATATACGACGCGCAACATCCGCCCGAAGCTCCGCTTCATCTCCAGCAAGAGATACTTTGTGATAAGCGCTTTTGGCTTTATTTGAATAGAACTGCTCTCTTTCGGGATTTTCCAACAAAAACCTTCTAAGCTCGTCATTATGGAGACATTCATCTAACGTTGCTCGCAACTGTGATCTCTCGTCCCCAAAAGCCCCACTTCTACTTACGGAAATAACGTTCAGAAGCTTCGCAACATCTGAATCACGATCACCACGGAACGTTGGGTGTTTCAATACAGCCTTTAGCTTTCTATGCGCTTCGTACTCAGCATAACGAGGATAGTAAAACTCGATGACTTGGTAAAACGCTAAAAACTGCAGGAGCGGCATACCTACAGCGCTCCGACCATACCAGTAAAGGGACAACGGTGCTGATTCGAACTCAGACGTTGGAAATTTCAAATCAGGCAGTTTTTCGACTTTGGCTAGTCTTCTATACTCCCTTGGCTCCCTCTGACGCTTCAAAACCAAAGGAACCCCACTCTCCAGATCTAACTGAAACAACAATGCACCGGCAATATTATTCAGTCGCTCCAGAGTTTCATCGTGATGGGCGATTTTTATATTAGATATTTTCAGAGATAATGTTGAGACAGTACCGTGTCCCGTAAGAATTTTGCAGAGATCCGAAGGATGACCAATTACAACTCTTGGCCCATCTTTCTCACTCTGAAAAACTTTCAAAACAGGCTTCGTTCTTCTCGCATCCCTAATTGAACAGCCGAAGATTTTTTTAAAGACATCACCTATTGGATTTTGTCCCGCAGGCTCTATCAACACCTCGATAATACCATCTTCATAATTGCAGATTGCTTGCATCCCGCTTATGAAAATATACTTTTCGAAGTCATGTGCAGCCAATCTGAGCAAGTCATTTTGATCCCAGAACATTACTTTCCTAACACCACGCCCTGACTTAAAGCCAAAAGTATACTCACCGTCACCATCCTCATCAGCTTCTACGTTAAAGGTGATGCCCGCCGTATTACATCTTTTCTCCAAATCTTCGGAAACCGCTAAAAGCTGATCTGTAGGAATTAGCCAAAATTTATCATCGAGTTCGTCGTCTATTACTTCCATCTACCCACCCCACTACCCTGAAATGTTTGGACGATTTGATTTTTCGATGATAGCGCAGTGCCACTCAGAAAAATATTCATCAACCGAATTGACATTAATCAACCAGTGGTTGATATTTTACTCACTCTTCCACCACAGAGCGAGGCAACACCATGCACACCACAGCCACTCTGCACGTCCACCCGGCCGCTGCTGATCCCACCCGCATCTTCGAGATTCGCCGTTTAGCTCGCGAATCCGGCTGCGCATTCATCCCTTCAAAACCCAAACAGAAATCCCGCACCGCGCCCATGCTGTTCGACCCGAACGGCGGAGGGTTTGCAGCATGAGCAAGTTCAAATTTGACAATCGCGCCCTTCAATTGCTCAACGCTCAGGTCAACCTAAGCGGCACCTTCAATCACGTACTCAGGTCAGCCCCCAAACGCGAAGCCCTAGCGTTTCGTCTCAAGGTGGAGCGCAACGTTTCGGACACTCTCTTCGTCGTTGAGCCGGGCAGCGAGCGGCACACGCTGACCTTGCCGAATGAAAAAAAGATGCACCTCAAGCTGGCAGACTTCATTGAGGAGATCGTCAACGGAACTATTGATGTCAGTAATGCAGCCGACCTGCTGAACGTCCCGCACGCCAGCCGCCAGTACGCCCGCTTCGATATCGAGCATAAGCAAGAAGTGTTCGAGCTAGTGCGCACCGGTGGCGTGGTAAGCCTCGAAATGGGTTTTGAGCTGCCCCTCCATGTCGCGTTGCATCGCACTAAAACCCGCTCTGGTGTCACCACCATCATGAGCATCGGTAAAAAAAACCCGCGCACCAAATGCTTCACCCTGTACGGCAGCGATATCGAGATCTTCGAGAAAGTGACCGAGTCCATCAACCACCTGGCTGTGGCAGCGACACCCGCCGCGCATGCCGCTTGAGGGGGGTGGTATGGAACGCACTCTTGCCCAAGCCGCCACACAATTGGGGCTAACTCGCCCCAAGCTGATCAGTCTCATGCGGGAAAAGAGCCTGCTCAACGAGCGGAACCTGCCCGTTTACCCAAACCGCGACCGCGAGTACCTACGGGTCAAAGACAGCAACTGGTTCCACCACCAACTCGGCATGCAGTACAGCCAGTCAACACGCGTTAAACAACCGGGAATTCGTTGGTTGGCCGAACAGCTGCGGCTGGAGCTATCAGAAATTCCGGTATATAGCCGTGACGTGGCCTAGGGAGTACGCCCGCCAGATCGTCACCATGCGCACACGCGAGGAGCGTAATGCCGCACTCCTTGAAGTGCCTGACCATCTGCGGGAATTGACCAAACGTCACTGCCTAAATGCCTGGAATCACCCATCACGACTTAAACGCAAGGAGGCAGAGCAGCCGCATGAATGACGCCATCCAAACACCGCTACGACTACTGCCAGCGCCGGACAACTCCACCGTTGAGATGCTGCACCGCCTCTTCGGCGACGTGCTCATCCCACTGGAAAAGCTGCGTCTGCACTACTTCAAGAACCTCAATGAAAAAACGTTCACGGAAGCGATCAACAGCGGGCGGATTCAACTGCCGGTGACCACTATCGACGAAAGCGTGAAGGCATTGCGGTATGCCCATATCAAGCACGTTGCCGCGTTGATCGACATCCGTGCCTACAAGGCAGATGAAGACATGCCTCGACCGTCAAACGATAAATCGGACACCTGACAACGAAAAAACAACCAACAAGCGGCTGCCACCACCAGCCAAGCAAAATCACCAGGAGCACACCACATGACCGCAATTCAAATCTGCGCACTCATCGGCCTCATCATCGGCGCCGCCCTTCTCTACTGGACCGGCTACCGAGGTGGCTTGACAGATGGGCGCATTGAGGGCATCGACGAAGGCAAAGCCATCCAACAATCCGACAACTCGGAGGCCATTGGTAGCCTGGAGCACTCACTACTCCAAGTCCGTACTGAACGCTTGCAGCTGTACGGCTACTACGAGCGCGCACTGGCAGCCTCAAATTTGGGCGAGCAGGAGCGTCAAATCCTACTGGCGATCGCTGAAAAGCTCAGAATCGCCGCCGATACATTCAGCGCCTTTCGCACCGGCAAAAAACTCGAACGCGATTCACTCGCCCTCCGTGATCAAGCACTTGCCATTGCGGCCCTTCTGGAACCAGAAGCTCAGGAGGCTGCAGCATGAATCGTCCTATTCCAACGTTACGCCTGACTCCCCAGGCAGCCGGTGAGCTGCAAGGAAAATGCACCAAGGCGACTAATGAGTTGCTTGAGCTAACTCGCTTTCGCAAGGAGTTCGACCGGCAACTGGCCGCAATGATAGGCAACGACGCCCTGCGCAAACTTCACAAGGACACCCATTACGCGCTGCTACTCGCGGACCTGGTCAAGGAGGCTGCATGAGCCCGATTCTCGCCACCACCGAAGCACGGCTCACGCCTCAGCAGCGCCTGATGGACCAACTCGCTATCGAACACCGGAGCAAAGCGGCATGAAAATGGACCATAACATCACCCAAACATCCACCGCTTTGCTCCGCATCACCACTGGAGTCGACAAGACTGAAACAAACAGTCTCTGCTGCGCAGCAGCAGGCATTATTGCTCTTTTCAGCGCCACTGCCGAGTCACGTATACCCCACGAAAAGCTGCGCGAGGCAGCCACTTTTGCTGCCACGCGAATCGCGCCGAATCGCCCGCCCGCGCAGCCTGTGGCGGGGTATTCGCAGGTTGTGGGCGCAGTCGCTTCACCCTGGCCGATAAGAGGCAGGAGCAAATCGAGCACTGATCAGGGCATAGGCATACTGGGAGTCGCGGCATGAATACACTGTTTCTGTTGATGGCCCAATACGAAGGCCAAGCCGTCATTCCCCTCAATCGAGTTTGCGAGGACTACATGCACCTAACCGTTGAAAAGTTTAAGCGTAAACGTTTGGACGGAGAAATCGACATCCCTGTTGTTCGACTGGGGGCTGACAGCCAGAAAGCCGCACTCGGTATTCATCTCAAAGATCTGGCCGACTATATCGACCGGCAGAGGGCAAAAGCTGCCAAAGAGCAAAACCAACTCATGGGACGCGCGGCATAAATTAAGGGGTCTCGGCCCCTTGCTTAACTGCGTAATTGCACTCCGCTCGACCAGCTGTGTGCACTCGACCTGACCAGTCATTTGCATTCGCTCCGACCACCGATTGCATCGGATTACGCTGGTCGAATTGCTAAACCAACAACACCGAACCTCAGATAGGATCTACCGTCGTACTCAGTCAATACTCGAACACCACTCTCGATGTGCGCGGACTGCACCCATAGACAGCCCCGGAGCATCGCCCGTTCGCGCCCTAATTTTCTTACCCGCGAGATCGAAATACTCAGAGGTTTCTAGACTCGGTTTGAGCTGTAACTTGAGATCCTCACAAAGATAAATTAAGCCTCTATCCCATAGTGTATGTAGATCGCTGCGTAGTAGAAGCCCATTACCAATATGATTAGTTTCTGGCCCCAAAAACGGGGTGATATGCGCAGCTTCCAGCACCTGCTTAACTGAGGACCCAGTGATGGCGCAGCGTCCCTCATAGGCGGTAAGCAATCCACTTCGAAACGCTCCCTGTCCCTGACGCTTAGTAATCTCCCTGAGTGTGCGTTCGCGGTTGTCCTCGACTCCTGTTGGCGAATAGCTGGACGGATCTTCGGCAGTTGGGCTTGCCTTGATGCCATCTTCCGCCAACGTGGTGCTCTCAAGGGTAAAAAAGCCGTCCTTCCACGATATAACTTTGGCCAGCCCTAGCATTCGGTACGTCGTAATTTTAGGTTTCTTTGAGAGCTGCACCAGAACGGCTACAGGCACCCCATCATCCATGCACTTCTTCAGCCCTAGGTTAGTAAACAGACTTGCGGAATCACCACGCGGGGATTCCTCTTGAGCGTAGGAGTAATGCCAGCTTCCGTTCTCTTGATAGACAGGCTTTTGATCGCTGTAGGGACTGTCCAGCCTTTGGCTAATTGATAGCGCGTAAACGAGCTCCTTGGGTTTATAGATACCCTTAGCCGAGATCGTAACGGTACCGGGAGCTTGCTGGAGTTGCTCCCAGGTAAGCACTTGCCCAGTGTGTTGCTCAAACCAAGCCAGCAACTCAGAATGGCTGATAAATTGACTTTCTTGTGGAGGCGTGTCGCTCACGGATGCAGGGGGCAATGAGTCAACCTGCTTAGTCTCAAGTGATGGGTACAGAACGCCCAGGAGCCCAAGCAGAGAACTTTCATCTTCCAACGTTATCGGCAAACCGTAGGGGATCGGCTTGATTCCTCGGTTCAGTCGCTTTGGAAACACGTTCATATTGCTATGGTGAACGTAATCGGCCCCTGGAATGACTCCTGGTATCGCTTGGAGTTCCGAAACTTGACTCATCCAATGAGGGTGAATCACTACCGCAGATGTTCCCGAGACAGCCTCCATGTTCACAAACAGCGGTTCACCGTTTTTATACTGCCAGATGTATTTTTTCTTATTGTCGTCGATGACGGTAAAACCTATCTTTTCCAGGAGCATGTTGATTTGTTGGGGTGGCAATTTCATGTTCAGCTCAAATAAAAGTTAGAAGAAATACCGATTGATAGAGGCTTCAGAGTAGGCCGGCGAGGAGCGCCTATCCAACACTGCCACCGACCCTCGCTTTTGAAAAAACCTTAAACAGCGGCACCGACTAATACTTCCCTTAGCCATCGCCAAGATTTATAGCTATCCCCTCTCCCACGTAAATGCGTGTACCGCCTTAGTGAGTTCCAATCGCGATGCCCTGAAACACTCGACACGCGAGGGATGTCCCAGTCCATCTCAAATAAGCGACTAACCCCCTCATGCCGCAGATCATGAAAATGCAGATCCTCAATGCCCAATAGCGGACAGGCACGGGTGAAAGACGCCGACACGGACTTACCGTTGTAGGGAAAGATTTCATCGGCCGTTTTCGGCATAGCTTGAATAATCGCCCAGGCCTCATCCGGCAAATGGCACCACACGTTGTTGCCAATTTTCTGTCCCGGGTTTTTCATGTCGCGCACCAGGACCGCCTGTCGGGCACAGTCCAGGTCGTCCCAGCGTATCCGGGTAATTTCTTCCTGCCGGCGTGTCGAGAAGATGGCGAAGGCGATTAACTTCGGCATGTCAATTTGGGCTTTGCGGCGGGCCTGCATTTCAAAGTAATGTCGCATGAGTTTGTCCAGCTCAGTGAGTGTCGGCCGGCGGTTGCGCTCTTTGCTCTTACTGACCATGCCCAGCTTACGCAACACCTTGCGAGCATCCGACATGGCCAGCGGGTCGACCTCATAACCCCAGGCCGGCCGCGCCACGGACAGCACCGCCCCCAGGTGCGACAAATCGTTGCCGACCGTCTGCGCCTGGACGCCACCACCCTCCTTGCTCATTCGCCACTGCGCGAACTCCACCAGCTTCTGACTACTCAGCGCCGAGTCGTCGAGCTCGCCCAGCCAGGTGTCCTTGATCGCGTTCAGCGTCGCGCTCTTGGTCTTGCCCAGCGGCCGGATCTTCTCGTACTCCTCCAGGTATTGCTCGATCATCTTCTTGATCGTCACGCCTTTGCGGTTTGCGCGCTCGATGGCACCCGGTTCGGCCAGTTCCGTTTCCCGGCGCTTGATCCAGGCCTGGGCGACCTGCTTGCGGTCGAAGGTCTGGCTTTCCTGATAAACTGTCTTCCCGTCCCGATTGATCCGTATCTGCGCCGTGTAGGCTGTCGAGTTGTCCTTGCGCTTGCGTGATGTGATCGTGCCCATTTCCAGTTGCTACATGGCTGAAGTCAGTTGCTACATTGTAGCAACAGACTTCGAAAAACAAGGAAAAATGGGTAAAAACTGCTGTATAAAAGACCAGTGCAAATGAATTTCGAAAAACCTGAAGCGCCTGTAAACACTAGCCCCACCCGTTCTGAGCCGTCCCGCCGCTTCAGCGTGGCCCCGATGATGGATTGGACTGACCGCCACTGCCGTTTTTTCCTACGGTTACTATCGAAAAACGCCCTCCTCTACACCGAAATGGTCACCACCGGCGCGCTCCTCAATGGCGATCACGAACGCTTCCTCCGTCACAACGAAGCCGAACACCCGTTGGCCCTGCAACTCGGCGGCAGCGTCCCTCTCGACTTGGCCGCCTGCGCCCGTATGGCTCAGGACCACGGTTACGACGAGGTGAATCTCAATGTCGGCTGCCCGAGTGATCGGGTGCAGAACAATATGATCGGCGCGTGCCTGATGGGGCATCCGCAGCTGGTGGCGGATTGTGTGAAGGCGATGCGCGATGCGGTGTCGATTCCGGTGACGGTGAAGCATCGGATCGGGATTAATGGGCGGGACAGTTACGAGGAATTGGTTGATTTCGTTGGTACGGTTCGGGATGCAGGGTGCACGAGTTTTACGGTGCATGCGCGGATTGCGATTCTGGAGGGCTTATCGCCGAAAGAGAACCGTGACATTCCGCCCCTGCGTTATGACGTGGCGGCGCGGTTGAAGGCGGACTTTCCGGAGTTGGAGATTGTTCTTAACGGCGGGATCAAGACGCTGGAAGCCTGTCACGCGCATTTGCAAACGTTTGACGGTGTGATGTTGGGCCGCGAGGCGTATCACAACCCTTATGTAATGGCTGAGGTGGATCAGCAATTGTTCGGCAGTACGGCGCCGGTGATTAGCCGGGCGGAGGCGCTGGCGAAGTTGCGGCCTTATATAGCGGCGCATATTGATGCGGGCGGTTCGATGCACCATATCACCCGGCACGTGCTGGGGCTGGGCACCGGGTTCCCGGGGGCACGCAAGTTTCGGCAGTTGTTGTCGGTGGATATCCACAAGGCTAAAGAGCCTTTGGCGTTGCTGGATCAGGCAGCTGAGTTGCTTGAAGGGCGTTAATCCGTTTTATCTTTTAAATACCAGGCTGGTGGGTCCGCAGCCTGGTTCACGTGTCAGAGCGCTGCTGCTTCAGTCCAGTTAACCCAACCGAATGCCCATGTGGCCAGGATCACCAGACCGAATGCAATTCGGTAACAGGCGAACGCGGCGTAGCTGTGGCTGGCGATAAACTTGAGCAAGCCGCGCACGGCGATCATGGCGAAAAAGAACGCGGTGACGAAGCCCAAGGTGAAGACTGGCAGGTCGCCAGCCTGGAACAGATCCCGATATTTGTAGCCTGAGTAGACGGCGGCACCGACCATGGTTGGCATGGCCAGGAAGAACGAGAACTCGGTGGCTGCCTTGCGCGACAGTCCAAATAGCAACCCACCGATAATGGTCGATCCTGAGCGTGAGGTGCCCGGTATCATCGCCAGGCATTGAGCGAACCCGACCTTTAACGCGTCGGTCCAGCGCATGTCGTCAACATGGTCGACATACACCCTATGTTCCCGCCTCTCAGCCCACAACATAACGATACCGCCCACTACCAATGCCACCGCCACGGTGATTGGATTGAACAGATATTCGTGAATCTTATCGGCGAACAATACACCTAATACAACGGCAGGCATAAAGCTGATCAATAAGTTCAAGGTAAACCGTTGCGCATTACGTTGGGTTGGCAAGCCTGTGACGATCTCGAGGATCTTTCGCCGAAACTCCCAGACCACGGCCAGGATGGCCCCAAGTTGAATGATGATATTGAAAGCCATGGCACGCTCACCGCCGAAGCCGAGCAGGTCCGCGACAATGATTTGGTGCCCTGTACTTGATATGGGTAAAAACTCTGTCAACCCTTCCACCACGCCTAAAATCAATACCGTTACGGTAGTCCAAAAATCCATTACCCCCCCTCATCCACAAAAGCAAAACTGCTGACGAACTGACGATTTTATCGCCAACGAGTCAGTAAAACGCATTCAGACCTGCATTAAAACTCAACGTTAATAATTGTCCATGAATGTCAACATCAACCAGAACGTTACATAACAAGAAAAATCAGCTAGTTCCAAACAAAACACATACTAAAACCGGCACTTAAAGCAGCCTAGTTGTGGTAACTCATTAGGCCTCCATAAAAATCCAACTAAGGCAGCTTCAACCGCCCACCCAGGCTTATTGAACTGGAAAAGCGGGACATTGCGCGAAAAGATGGCACAATGATGCCTATTTGCCACTGTGCATGCCAAGCATCAGGGGCACAAAGGATCTCGCCAGATTGCTCAACAATGTTAAAAAAATTGTGACACCTGCTTGAAAACCCGGGAAATGTTACCAATTGTCAGTCACAAATGAGAATTGGTGCTTTAACATCCAAATGTCAGCACCCAGCCGAGTCAAAGCATGATGCTTACAGGGAAATTAACGAATACCAGCCACAGCCACACAAAGGAGGTGACGGGTATTCTCACCATTGGGCGGACCCATAGTTTAGCTGAGGGTTTCAGGACATTAGTTGCAAGCTATGTAGCGCATGATATACCCGTTGACACTATGTGCTTCAACAACTTGTTTAGAAAAAATAAGGGCTCCCATTCATACCGTGCAGTATTCATTGTCATTGACAGCCCTCAGGCGTTTGATGAAAGCATCGCCCTGGTGGAAAATATGCGTGCCGATAACCAGGCCCTTATTATCTTTGTAGCCATCACCGGCAAAGGCACCTACAACAAGATGAGATACTATCTTGCCGGCGCCGACCACTGCATTAAATTCAGTACGCTTCCTGAAGATAACCCGGACGTACTTTCCGAGTTTTTTAATAGCGCAGAATGGCACAAGCAACACAGTTTACTGGCTCTTCGCATTTAAGGGTGTAGAAAAAATCTGACCGGCTGGAAAAGGAGTCGAGGATCTTAGAAAATGTAAGCTCTCACACCAACAAAAACTAAGCCCCCGACGTGAACAATCTTACCTTTTCTAGCCCTGATCTTTCCAGCTTTTGCCAACTGAATAACCTCGGCCTGACTGCCACTGGACAACATCTTTGTGCAGAGCGCGCCGTCATCGAATGTCGTTTAACCAAAGCACCCGAGCCATGCCCCAAGTGCGGGGCTGCTGGTGTTTCACGCGGTACTGTCGATAGGCATCTTGCTCACACACCTTACGGACAACGACCAACCAGATTGCTGCTGCGTATCCGTCGCTGGCGTTGTGCTTGCGGCTGTTTCTGGCATGAAGATACAAACAGTGCAGCACCTCCACGTTCAAAGCTTTCATATGGGGCGATACGCTGGGCATTAGCTGCCATCGTGCTGGATCATCTGTCGGTATCTCGTGTTGCGAGCCAGCTTGATGTTGCATGGCACACCGCTAATAATGCCATTATCAACGAAGGACGGCGCCTGCTTTTTAATGACTCGACACGTTTTGACGGTGTGACCGTGCTGGGCGTGGATGAGCATGTTTGGCGACATACACGCTGTGGTGACAAGTACGTCACCATCGTGGTTGACCTTACGCCCGTGCGTAACAAAAACGGGCCGGCCCGCTTGCTCGATGTGCTGGAAGGCCGCTCCAAACAAGCCTTTAAGCAATGGCTACAGAGTCGCCCCAAATCGTGGCGTGACCAGATCGAAAGCATTGCCATGGACGGTTTTACGGGGTTTAAATCTGCAGCGCAAGAAGCCCTGCCTCAAGCCCAAACCGTGCTGGATCCTTTCCATGTCGTGCGCTGGGCAAGCAACATGCTGGATGAATGCCGCCGGCGTGTGCAACACGACATCCTGGGCCGCAGAGGGCGTAAAAATGACCCGCTCTACAAAAGCCGTCGAACGCTACTGACTCGGATCAGCTACCTGTCTGACGCCAACAAAAAGCAACTGTTCCAGCTGTTTGCAGATGAGCACCACCTCGAAGTGGATTGCACCTGGAGCATGTACCAACGGGTGGTCAGCGCCTACAACGAGCCGGATCGAAAACGTGGTAAAAAACTCATGGAAGAGGTCATAAATATCATTACAGCCAGCGACTTGCCCAAAGCGCTCATCGAGGTGAAAGGCTTGGGGGAAACGCTGAAAAAATACGCTGAGAGCATCCTTGCCTACTTCGACCGGCCAGGAACCAGCAACGGTCCAACAGAAGCTATCAACGGGCGACTTGAGCACTTACGAGGTACCGCCTTGGGCTTTAGAAATTTAACCAATTACATAGCCAGGTGCTTGCTGAAGTCAGGAGGGTTTAGAAATCAGCTACACCCTTAAATGCGAAGAGCCAGTTTACTCTTGGACCCCACGCGTATGTGCCTGATTGGAGACTATAAAAAACTGGATGTTTCGTTTCCGGAAATGAAAATCCTGGAAGCCTTTGCCGAAACAAGAAATCAAATACTGAGCCATGATGAAATCGCCAGAATCATGGGTCTGAATATAACGTTTTATGACCCAAGGGCCTTGGAAAAATCTATCAGTCGCCTGCGCGGCAAGATAAAAGGCATGTATGGCACCAACGCCATTCAAAGTATTCGTGGGCATGGATATCGTCTCGTCAGGGGTCTCATCTCGACCGCCTGATGATTAATATGCAGGGAGTTATTGCATTATGAACGCAACGATGAGCGCGTCACACATCTATCGTGCGAGTCATTATCTGTCTCGACAATTGATCCTTACTCGTGATGACTGCCCATTTGGCAGCGAGATCAGAATACAGTTTGACGACAGTCCGGCTCAGCCAGCCCACGCATCTTTTGCGGCATCCATGCAGCAGATGAGCGGCATCTACAGTGAAGTGCTCATGCAGACCCGGTTGATTGCCTTTTCGCTGAAAGACCATAATATATCCAGCAAAAACAAATACTTAAGTCGTAGATTTGTCTGCGTCGGACAATCAGACCTCGCCGATTCAGCACTCGCGGAAGAGTTGATACAGTCCAGCGACGCCCTGCACAACTTTGGTCAGACGCTGGTTATCGCTTTCAATGAACTGCCTCTTTCGGCGGTCAGTTTCAGTGAAAAAAAGAAGATTCTCAACAATGTGTATCTGTTGAAAGACCACGGCATAGAAATCGCGTTCGATGGTTACAACATCGACAATGAAAGTATCGAGATCTTTACAACCCTGAATCTTTTCGACTATATCAAGATCCCTCTTTCAACCCTAGACTTAAGCCTTAAACTCACGGGCAACCCCGAATTATTCAATCGTCTCCACGAACGCATGACCATGCTGACCCACACCACTAAAGTCGCCTTCATAGCTGACAGAGTGGAGCATGCCGCGAGCCATATACTGGCGCGCGCGCTGCCGTTTGAATACTTTCAAGGGAGCCATTACTCCCCTGCCGACAACCTTTTGAATTAAAAACTGAGTATGCCCTTCAGGAGAGAGACATGGAAAGCAGTACACCCCTCCCCAGAAAATATTTTGTCGTCGTTACTCACAGCCCGGCATTACAACTAGAGCTTGAGGCATTATTATCGAGCGAGCGATATAACTCATTTGGTACGTCGCAGGCAAAGATGTTTGTCGAGGGTGTTGCCCTACCCTCATCCGCCCCTAAACTAATGGAATTTATTTCCCCTCACCTGGACAGAATTGTCCCTCCCGTTATCAGACATGATACACAGCGCATTCTCTCTTCATTCGAATCCGAGTGGCGAGCGGCCCAGTCCGATACGCGGTTCAGCAACATATCCTCACGGGCAGATGAAGACCGGGAAAACACCCAGGATTCACTCCTCAATGAGGCGGTAAAACCGCATTATCCCTATACAGAAGCCTGGCGATTGAGTCATGGCAATGGTGCGTTGATCAAAGATGACGTAGAGGTTGTCTTGACCGGGCTAGAAGCCACACTGGTCAAGAAAATGCTGCACCATGATGAGCGAGTCGTAAGTAAAGATGATCTTATTCGGAGCATCGGCAGAGAACCCGAGCATTATCGAGGCCTGGAAATGTGCTTGAGCAGGCTACAGGAAAAGTTCAAGAGTGCCAGCAATGGTGAACGTTTGTTCCGGGCCGTGAGGAATCGTGGCTATTGCCTGATTCAAAAAATAGTACGGGGGAAAAGTCTCACCTGAATCAATAAGATTGATCGCTATGGTAGTGCATACAAAAACAAAAAAGCACCCCACCATTTCACCCTCCGGCCCCTCCCCTCTCCGCAGACAATCTCGCTTGCCCCTTCCTGAAATCAACTTTCATTATCGACTATTTCTAACACTTCGCCGCCTCTATATAACCAGCACACCAACTTACCACTCGTTAAAAGTCGTCAGACAGCTTTCTGCCCAATAAATTAATCTATTCACTGACGAGCACGCCGCACAGTGGCATTTCGACCGTCAATGTTTTGCCCTCTTATAAAAATAATAATGCTTACCACATCAACTTGGCTCTTGTCTGTCGACACGCGAATGGACGTATTTTGGGGATATCGCATGGTTAACAATCTTCGTATCAATCGAAATACCCACCTCAAAGGATTGACCTTCTGGGGACAATGGGCACTGGGTCAGGGCTTTGTTGTAGCCCTGTTGTTTCTATTGGTTTATTACCACACCGGGACGGTGGAGTTCTATTACCGAGTGTGCGCAATTCTAACGGTACTTGCCTCGGTGCCCGCCTATACCTGGTGTGGCGTCTATGCAAAGAAAGATAATTACCTGGAGGGATTGGGGCGTTTGTTGGTGGGATGGACAATGACCCTGGCGGCATTGGCCTGTGTGGCATTCATCTGTAAGGCCGATGGACTGTTTTCCCGTCAACTGATCCTCATATGGGCAGCCTGCGGTTATCTCGGGCAGGCACTGTTGTACGTGCCGCTGCACGGATTCTCGCAATACTATCAACGGTCACTTCAAAGCGAGCATAAAACCCTGATCGTCGGTACGGGCGAGTTGGCGCTGGGTCTTGCCCGGAAGCTGCGTAGCCTTGAACACTTCCCGCTGGTGGGGTTGGTCAGCACCGACACAACGCTCCCGCTGGCGATGGGCTCACCGCCGATCGTAGGCCCGCAAGAGCATCTGCTGGCGCTGATCAAAACCCATGACATCCGCCGTTTGTACATCACGCTACCCCTGAGTGAAGCGGCAAACATTGAAGCCATGTATATCGATTTGCTGGGGGCCAACGTCGATGTGGTCTGGGTGCCGGACTTGAACAGCCTGATGCTGCTCAATCACTCGGTAAGGGTCGTGGACGGCTTGCCGGCGATCTACTTGAATGAAAGCCCGTTGACCAGCCAGCCAACCGCCGCACTGAGTAAAAGCCTGTTGGAAAAGAGCGTGGCGCTGTTGGCCCTGGTTCTTCTAAGTCCGTTGCTGTTACTGATTGCCCTGGCCGTTAAACTCAACTCTCCCGGCCCGGTGTTCTTCAAGCAGGACCGCCACGGCTGGAATGGCAAGGTGATCCAGGTCTGGAAGTTTCGCTCGATGCGCGTGCACGATGACCTTGAGGTCAAGCAGGCCAGCCGTAACGATTCTCGGATCACTCCGGTGGGACGCTTTATCCGCCGTACTTCGCTTGACGAACTGCCGCAGTTGATCAATGTGCTGCAAGGCCATATGGCTCTGGTCGGACCACGTCCCCACGCCGTTGCGCACAACGATTACTACTCCGGGAAGATTCTCGCCTACATGGCTCGCCACCGAATCAAACCGGGGATTACCGGGTTGGCTCAAATCAACGGTTGCCGTGGCGAGACCGACACCATCGACAAGATGCAAAAGCGTGTGGAGATCGATCTCAAATACATCAATAACTGGTCGTTGTGGCTGGATTTGAAGATCCTGGTGAAGACGCCTTTTACCTTGCTGTCAAAAGACATCTATTGATCACTTGAATACCAGGCACCGCAAAATGACAAGGGGACGCAAGTCCCCTTTTTCATGGGCGTCTATCAGGCGCTGAGTCGCACTTTCGCCCCTGCTACACCAGGCGCCCTGACACACGGCAACACTTGTTCAAGCCGGGAGTTGAGTCAGCCCCCGGCTTATCATTGCAAGTGTGTCGTTTTAACGCAGAGAACCCTGCGCAAGATGGCGCTGCTTACTAAAAGACCTTCGAGGTTGTTCCCTTCCGGTCGACCGCGATGCGATCTACAGCGCTAATCGCCCTGCAGATCGCCCGCGTTCACTCAGTGATCTTGTCGAAGTTACGGTAGAACAAGTCGCTGTCACGGCTATCGGTCATCGAGTGCAGCCAGTAGCTGCGATTGAGCCGTGCACCGCCGTCCCGGGTCAGCGGCGACCAGACGATATTGGCCCGACGCATGGTCGACATGCTCATCAGTTCATCGAACGGAATGGAGATGTAGATGCCCTTGTCGAAACTGCCTTCACCGTATTCCGCTGTCGTCGCAGTGGTCAGCGTGGCCCAGGCACCGAATCGCACACCATTGCGGAACTCCCGTGACAGATCGACTGTGGCGCCCCAATCCCGCGCCAGGTAACGGCCGACACTGACGGCGGCCTGGGTATCGAAAGGCAAGTCGGTATAACCGGTGATATGGCCGGTCACGGTCGAGTAATCGCGCAAGCCAAAACCCTGGTTGAACTCGCGCTGACGCACGTAGTTCAGGTCTGCACCCACCGACCAACGCTGGCCTGCCGGACGGAACAGTACCTCACCGCCCACACCGGCAAACATCGACTCCAGATAGCCGCCGTAGACCATGCCATACAGGTCTTTATCCAGTTGCTCGGCGTGGCTGAACTGGAACGTGGGCATGGTGACGTCAGAGGTCGTCAGGTACTTGCGCAGGTCGGTCCGCACCCGGGGCAAACCACTTGGTGCGTCGTAGGTAAAGTTGTCGTAGTTGTTCACCAGGTTGGCGCTCAGCAGGCCGCTCCACCAGGTATTGCGCGTGAAACGATACTCGGCGTCCGCATCGGCACTCAGCTGATAGAGCAAACCATCAGGGCCGCCGACGTTCTGTTTGTAGCCCAGCCCGACACCATAGCTGAAGGGATCGCGCGCGGCAGTATAGAGGGTGGTCTCGGTATGCGGCATCGCCCCGTTGACCTCAGTGGTTCGGTGCAAGGTTTGCAGCGGCTCCTCATTGTTGACCACTTCGCGGAAGGTCTCGCGCGGCACGCTGGTTTCTTCCAGCGGCATGTCGTAGCGCTTGTTCACCAGGGTGAACCAGTCGATATCGTCGTTGACGCTGTTGTCCAGAATCCGGCTGGCGCGGCCGACGGCTTTGGCCGAATGGAAATAGTTCGTCTGCTCGCCGTACACAAACAACTCGGGGCCGCGCTGAGTGATGCGCTCGACTTTGTAGCCGGCATTTTTCTGCAAACGTTGGGACACGTTGGCCCAGTTAACCTGATCCGGTGGTGTGGCAGGAGCCTGTGTCGGCAGACGCTCCGCGGGCGGATCGTAAGTCTTGGCCGGCGCCTTGCGGCTGACGAAGTTGGTGTGCAGGGTGATGCCGAACATCGCGGTATTGCCGCGCTCCCAACCCGCGCTGAGATCGACCGAATCGGTCAGCTTGAACACGGCGCCGATGTTGATGGGCGAATCTTGCTTGATGACGTTGTCTTTCGGCTCGTTTTTGTAGTCGTTGCCTTCGTACTCAAGCTTCAGGCTGAGCGGCTCCCAGGGTGTCTGGTAGGTCACGCCGCCAAACAATGAAGGTCGCCCACGAAAATAGGCATTGGTGTTGACGTCACCGGTGCCCTCGCCGTCCGGCCGGGTGTTGAAGCGATCAGCCGCCCAGCCCAACGGGTTGTCGAAATCGCCTCGATTGCCGATGTATCCCCAGGCAATACCCGCGCTGAAATCAAAATCGTCATAGCGTTTGTTGGCGACCAGGAATTCGCTGGAGAACAGTCCGGTCCCCCCGACGTCGCGAAAGCCCAGGGCCAGTTCAGGTGCCCAGTGGCTTTCTTGCCAAAGGCGGACCTTGAGGTCCACGGCCTTGTCTTTATAACTCTGGTCGCCACTCAACGACTCGGGGCCATACCGGCGGTTGGTGATCGCGGTATAGCGAAACGAGCCTTCCAGCCATTCAAATGGCTGCAATGAAACGCTGTAACGGGTATAGGGCTCGGTTCGACTGGCATTCACACTCAACTCGCCGGCCGGTGCCATTCGAGCCGTCGGCGTTTGCATCAAGCCCACGCCGCCGAAATCGTTTTGAGTCAATCGCGGCTCTGCATGAGCCAAACCACACGGCAACAACAGCACTGCAGCAAAACGTAAATTCAAGGAACCACCTCAGCCAGTTGCGTGGCAAGAAATTCGGCCAACTGCTGATTCAGTTCAGGTATAGGCGGATTAAGATCATCGGTTTTGACAGGGACCAGGATTTTGCTGCCGGCGGCAGGCACCTGCCCGCTTTCACGATTCCACGGCGCAATGCCGACACGGCGGGTGACCCCGTCAGGCTGAACGATCCAGAGGTAATCGGCTTCGGCATCGGTCAGCGATGAACACCCTTGCAGGTAATCCCGCGCCTCTTGCAGCGGGCGAAAGGCGAGCCGGCACGGTTCGGCGACAGCGCCCAGCACTTCAACCACATCGGAACGCTTCGGGTAGATAAGGCTGTCGCCGTCATCGAGGCGGAAGTTGCGAGCGAAGCCGACCTCCACCGCGATCGGATCAAGGACCGCCACCTGGCGCCCGGTAACCGGCATGCGGCTGACTTGCTCGTACAACTGCAACGCCAACGCCGCCCGGCTGGGCCGATCGAAGAGCAATGCGGTGCGTTGCAGCACCTTCAAGTCAAACAGGACCCCGGTCTTGAGTCGGGTCTGCTCCTCAAGCAATGGTTGTCGCAGCCAGGCGGCCGCCAGCCAGTAGCTTTCAGGATTGGGTTGCGCCAAACGCATCACATCCAGCACGCGCCCCCCGGGTTGCAGCTCGACCGGCCCCGGATTGCGCACATCACCGCTGACGTTGACTGCCGCATTCACGCCACCGCAGATCAACAAAAGGCACGTCCATAACACCTTGGGAAACTTCAACGGACAGCCCCGCGCTCAGAGGTCAACTGCACGATCTTCACCCTGAGTTGCCCTGTCAGTTGCTGTTCACTCTGGAGGATGAAACCGTTATCCGGATCGACCCAATAATGATTGGTCGCGCGCAGGCCAATAGCCGGTGCCTCTATCTGCTCATCGACACGCAGCACGGCGTATTCCTTGTCCAGGATCCTGAGGGTTTCCATGGGTTTTCGGGTAAAGCGGCTGCTCACGGCAACACCCACTTCGTAACCTCGATAGAGATCGATCCAGCGCTGGCTGGTGTATCCATCGGGCAATCGGTGAAGGCCTTGCTTGAACGGCGATTGCGTTTCGATACGGGTCCCGTCCAGGTCACCTTCAAAGCCCAGGCCGACAGTGCGAACCGCCAGGCCGTCGCGCAGCAACAACACCTGCTTGCCGGACGCGACCCAGTACTGCAAGTCACCTCGCTCACGCACCATCGCCAACACCCCTTCGCCGGAAGGGGTCGTCAGCTTGAGTTGCGGATACTGAACCTCGGCCACTTGCGCCGGAGTCAACTCCAGGTCGTCAGGCCCGGTGGCCACGGCTTTGAAGTTCGCCAGCGTGGCCTTCATCAGCGGATTACATCCACACAACAGCAATGCCGCCATCAAGCAGACGCTAACGTTCAACGTTCTCACAGTGGGACCAGACCTTATCTGCTGTTGGCTTCACTTAAGTTGTTTTGTGCCGCCGCGCCCATACCGAGAATCGAGGCCGATGGCACCAATTGACTGATGAAGCGGTTCCAGCGGGTAACGTTGGCAGGGCCTACATAAACAATGTCCTGGGGGCGGACATCGAAGTGAGTGGCGAGCGCCATGGCGGACGGCGACTCGGCTTGTAGTTGATAGATTTTGGCGGGTTCGACATCGAGGTTTTCTACACCGCGAATGACGTACACGGCGTTGCCGTTCGAGGTGGTCTGGTTCAACCCTCCTACCGAACCAATGACGTCGGAAAGATTCATGGTGCGGGTCTTGAAGGTCAATGCACGCGGCTGATTGACCTCGCCCATCACGTAGATCTTCTTGCTGTCGTTGTAGGGCAAATACAACTGATCGCCGCCTCTGAGGTAGACCTTCTGCAACTCGGCATTCTGTTGATTAAGCGCGTCTAGATTCAGCGGATAAACCCGCCCGTTTCGCGTCAACAGCAACCCGGACAAGTCCGCATTCAGCGGATCGACACCGGCCGAACCCAAGGCTTCAACCACATTGAGCGGATTGGTGGAAATCGCTTGAGGGCCTGCTTTCAATACAGCGCCCGACACCACCACTTTCTGACTGGCAAAGCGCAACACGGCGACATCCACTTGCGGGTCCGAGATGAAGGTGGACAACTTCTCGGCAATATCGGATCGCAGTTGCTGGATGGTCTTTCCGGCGGCCTGGACTTCTTTGATGTAGGGGTAATACAGCGTGCCATCGGACCGAACAAGACGGCCGTTTGCATCGATCTGCTGTTGCGCGCCAGAAGGTGCAGTCAGCTCGGGGTGATCCCATACCGTGATGTACAAGACATCGTTGTTACCGATGCGGTATTCGTCGGGCGTGGTCAACAATTCCGGGGGTAATGACTCATGTACCTGAGTGGCCCTGTCCATGGCGATAAGCTTGGGGGTAATCGGAATAAGCTCGACCCGACTGTTTTCGCTTGAGCCTTCGCGAGTGATATCGCTGGTGCTCATATGTTGGCCCGGCGAAAACATACAACCTTGCAAAGCAATACTTGCCAGCATTAAAAAAGGAACGCTACGAATCATAATGGCACTACGCTATTCAAGGGCAAACCCAAAACAAGATCACCCAGTGTTAGCCGGGCAATCTTGGATGACACCTGCGGTATTTATCAGTGTGTGCCGGTGGTACCGGTAGTGCCTGTAGTCCCGGTACTTCCGGTTGTTCCGCCGTTGGAACTTCCGCCGCTGCTGGAGGCAGCCACTGCGCCTGAAACAATCGCAGTGCTGGCCAATGCAGCTTGTGCCGCCGTTACATCACCCAGCACTTTTGTATCCAGCGAAAGAGGTACTTCTACTGCGAAAGCCCCGCTGCTCATCATGGACAATACGGCAATCACCATCATCTTTTTCATATCAAACTCCTTCCTGCGTGTTCTTTATATCTACGGACTTGCGGGACGTGTTTCCAGTCAATTTTCCCGACCATAATTAACATTGCGTCCTGATATAACAGTTCAGCAGAAAAACCAGGGGCTGACGGCCTGTTTCAAGCCCTACTCGACGTAACCCCTGGGATGATTCGATTGCCAACGCCAGGTGTCTGTCATCATCTCCTGTAGATTTCGCGTGGCCTTCCAGCCGAGCTCCTTCGCCGCTTTGGAAGGATCGGCCCAACACTCGGCGATGTCGCCCGAGCGTCGTGGCATCACGCGATAAGGCACTGGACGCCCCGACGCCTGCTCGAACGCCCGCACTACCTCCAGAACGCTGTAACCATCGCCCGTGCCCAGGTTCCAGATATTGATTCCGGTACGCGTCGAGATCGTCTGTAATGCCTTGAGGTGCCCATCCGCCAGATCCACCACGTGGATGTAGTCGCGCACGCCGGTGCCATCGACGGTGGGGTAATCGTCACCAAATATCGACAACTCCTTGAGACTGCCGACGGCCACCTGGCTGATGTAAGGCACCAGGTTATTGGGAATCCCGCTGGGGTCTTCCCCCATGTGGCCACTGGCATGAGCGCCAATCGGGTTGAAGTAACGCAACAGCGCGATGCTCCAGCGCGGTTCTGCCGCACACAGATCCTGCAGCACGTTTTCGATGAACAACTTGGATTGCCCGTAAGGATTGGTTGGCGTGCCGGTGGGGAAATCTTCCCGGATCGGCATCTGCTCAGGCGCGCCGTACACCGTGGCCGATGAACTGAACACCAACCGGAACACGCCCGCCGCCGACATCGCCTGGCACAGCGTAATGCTCCCGCAAACATTGGCCTCGTAATAATCAAGCGGCTTGCGCACGCTCTCGCCTACGGCCTTGAGCCCGGCAAAATGCAGGACAGCATCAATGGAATGCTCCTGAAAAATCCGGTCCAGCAATGCCCGGTCGCACACATCCCCCCGAATCATCGATGCGGACTTGCCGCAGAGGGCTTCAATGGCGTGCAGGGACGCGTCAGAGCTATTGCAAAGGTTGTCCAGCACAACCACATCGAAGCCCGCCTCAAGCAGCGCAAGTGTAGTGTGAGAACCGATATAACCGGTTCCACCCGTTACCAGAATCTTCATAGAGCGGTCCATAGTGGAGTATTGAAGTGCTCAATTACAGGCAATGTTAAATGTGCACATCACCCATTGACGCCAAACACTTATTAGCACTTCAGAACAACCAACACTATTAACAGACCCCGACTAAAATTAACTAAAAGGCATCAGCCCCGACAACTAATAACATTTGCCCCACTCTACGCCTGCTAATAATTGCCAATAAAGCCTCACTCAGGTATTAAAGTACAACCTCAGTAATACTTCAAAACTCACAGCCACACTCGATATTGTTTCTGCGTGGATGTGAATAATGACTTTCCAGGATATATCTATGATTCGTAAATGCTTGTTCCCCGCCGCCGGTTATGGCACGCGCTTCTTGCCTGCTACTAAAGCCATGCCGAAGGAAATGCTGCCGATCGTCAACAAGCCTTTAATCCAGTACGCCGTTGAAGAGGCACGGGACGCCGGTCTGCAGCACATGGCAATTGTGACCGGCCGAGGCAAGCGTGCGCTGGAAGACCATTTCGATATCAGCTATGAACTGGAACACCAGATTCGCGGCACCGAAAAGGAAAAGTTTCTGGCCGGCACTCGGGAGCTGATTGAAACCTGCACGTTCGCCTACACCCGTCAGGTCGAAATGAAAGGCCTGGGGCACGCGATTCTCAGCGGTCGTCCCTTGATCGGTGACGAACCGTTCGCCGTGGTGCTGGCGGATGACCTGTGCCTGAACCTGCAAGGTGACGGCGTACTGGCGCAGATGATCCAGCTCTACAAAAAATTCCGCTGCTCGATCGTGGCCATTCAAGAAGTGCCTCGAGATCAGACTCATAAATATGGCGTGATCGCCGGCGAGTTGATTTCCGAAGGGATCTACCGGGTCAACAGCATGGTCGAGAAGCCGGCACCCGAGGACGCACCGTCCAACCTGGCGATCATTGGCCGCTACATTCTGACCCCCGATATTTTTGATTTGATCGCCGACACCCAACCGGGCAAGGGTGGCGAAATCCAGATCACCGACGCACTGATGAAGCAGGCCCAAAATGGCTGCGTGCTGGCTTACAAGTTCGAAGGCCTGCGCTTTGATTGTGGCGGTGCAGAAGGCTATATCGACGCCACCAACTTTTGCTATGAGCATCTGTATCTCAACGGTCTTTGACCCACTCACTCATCCAGGCAAGCCACTATGACCACTGCAAAACGCTCGGTAGACATCGAACAGAAAGCGGGCAACGTCGGGGTGATGGCCTGGCTGTCAAAAACCCCGTCTTTATCCTCCACTTCGGCGGCCTGGTTTGGCACAGCCTTGTTGGTTGAGCGCATCGGGGTGTTCCCCTCTTCGGGCGATATCCATCGCCCGGTCAGGGACCCTTTTGCACTCTTGAACCATCTGAAAAATCTGTACGCCCACCAGTCCCTGGATATCGATGAAAGCGACGGGCTTAAAGTGATTTTCAATGATTGGCGATTCCGGGTTCGCGTGCGCTATAGCGACCCGGCAATTGTTATCAATATTGAAACGCGATGTGATCCTGACTTGATGCCTGTGAAAACCGCAGAGCTGCTGAGCCATCTGGAACGCTTTGAACGGTGAATGATTATTTCAAAGCGGAACCACACTGGCCCGGCGACTCACCGCCCCCTCCGACAATCAGGCGATACACGTAATCGGCAATAAGCCGACCGCCCGAACCCGGGATAGGGTGGATTTTGTCCGGACCGATCATGGGCGTCGGCCCGTCATTGGCGTAGCGCTTGAAGTCGGGACCGAACGTGCACTGCAAACTCGAATACACGATGTGCTCCGAACGCGCCCAAGGCTCAAGCACCTGGGCGTACTCCGACATCGGATACGCACTGGAGCGCGTTGTGTCCTGACGCAAGATCACGTTGATGCTCGCCGCCGGATGAACTTCGCGAATCATCCGCACCAACCCTTTCATGTTCTCCAGATAGTCGTTGGGCTTGACGCCAAATCCCTGGTCATTACCGCCTAACATGATCAGGTAAACGTCCGCCGGTATCTTGGAAACGATGGCCTTCCATTGGGTTTGCCATAGACGGTCGTTTTTATAAAAGTCACCTGAGGCGCCACCGGAAGCAGCGAGTTTGGAGACCCTGACGCCGCCCTGATTATTGGCCAGCCACAGACCAAACAACGTCGGCGCACCTTTCACAACTTCGAGCTTTAACGACCATTCAGCATTGGCGGGGATACTGAGTTGCACTTCCTGAACCCCGGAACCGGCCAACGTCAAAGGCTGCCAGGTGTCTGAAGGTGTCCACCGATAGCGCATCTCACTGGTTTTTCCATTGCCCAGGTAGAGCAACTTGGCGTCGGTAATGGCTGTATTGATGGATGCCGTTTCTTTGGAATCCACTTCAAGAAAAGCGCCCGCCTGCCCGGTTACGGTGCGGCTGTCCGGACTCGCCTGGCCAAGACTGGAAACGTCCCAATCTCCACCGAAGTACTTCTTGCTGCTGCGGGTGTATTTGAAATTCGTACCGCCGAGCGCGGCACCGTGATTGAACCCGACATAACCAGGCCCGGCGAAACCAAAATCTTTCGCCAAGTGCTGAGTGAGGGCATTGAGATAAAAATCCTGCCCCGCGCTGTAACTGTCGCCAATTACCGAGATGGCCAGCACCTCCCCCGCTTTACCCTTGGTCATTGCAGCAAGCCGATCGCGTGAACTTCTCACTTCGACAACCGGAGCAGGAACGGGGCGCACATCATCGACATCTACCACTGGCTCATTCCTCTATCAGTAAGCCGGCTGAATGGGCACTCAGGATTGAGGCACCTTCAACCCGACCGCTGGAGTCTTTTTGCGGGTAACTCGCTCGCCCAGGAACAGAATGGAAGTCAGGGTGAAGCGGCTAAAAATGTTCGACAACAGCACGGGCCCCAACAATCCGCACAGCACGCCGCCTGCGACCAGAACGCTGTCGTCCGTGACGCCCAAACGACCCAAGGCAAACCGCGAACTGGCAGCAAACAGCACGTGAAAAAGGAAAATGGCGTAAGAATATCCACCCAGCCAGATCAGGGCTTTAGAGCGCATGTCAGTCGACAGTAGCGCGACACAGGACATACAGCCAACGAGCAAACCGACAACGCTTCTACGATCGACAATGAGTTCGCGATCCACGGCGGCGACATACAGCAGCACAGCCGATATCAAGACGAACACGACCGGCCCGATCACTTTCAGCGATTGCTTCAAGGCACTGACCTTTTCGTGGCAAATCATCCCTGTCACGAAAAACGGCAGCAAATAGACCGCGCCATTGATGCCAAACGCGTCAACCGAAAAAGGCGGCAACAAGAAAACCAGCGCCGAAAACAAGAACAGCAGATACAGCCGCGTCGCCGTCTGCAACAGACCGCGCCACTGCAGAAAACCGACAAACACAAAGATGATGAAGACGGCCTGCAAAAACCAGAAATGGTTAACCGGTATGTAGAACGACAACAAGGCGTCGATTAACCCGACCTCCTTGTTAACGCCAGGCCCTACAACCTGCAGCACCGAAAATGGAATACCGACAAAAAACAACGGCACGATCAACCGTCTCACCTTGCCAACGCAGTAAGCGGAGAAGTCATTGCCTCTGATCTTGTATATCGAATAGATGTAGCCCGATATGAAGGTGAACAGCGGCATCCTGACGTACACCATCGAATCCGCCAACACCCGAAAAGGTGACCCCAGGTCGATTTTCAGTCCGCCGCCCAGCGGACCTATCACGTGATAGAGCACCAGCAGCAGGCATGCCAGACCTCTGAGCGTTTCTATTTCCAACGATTTTTTCTTGCTTTGCATAGACCACAAACCTCAGCGCTGAACGCTCGATTCAACCGACTCGGGTTTCTTTGAGCGCAGCTGCAATCCCAGCCCCAGAAACAGCACCGGAACCACCATGGAGAAATGTCGGGCAAACGAGCCGAAGTCAGGCTCGAACAACCCCTGCACCAATAAAAAGGACAGAGGGATCGCAATCAGCTCTTTGACTTTCGGCTCGATGGTTGAGCCCTTGTAGTGACTCGACGTCATCATTTTGAACATCAGTAACGAGGTCATCATCATCAGGACGACGAATATGATCTGCCCCAGGCCGGAGAGCAGGATCAACTCCACCGGGAAAGACAGCCTGAAAAAGATGCTCATCGAGTCCACTGCCTGGGACACGAAATCTCCGCCGTTAATCCATGAAACGATCAATGACTTCGAACCTTCTTCACCCAAAGTCCGCTGTTCATTGTTACTGGCGCGAATGGATGAAACCGAATAGCCGACCAGCAACTGAATGGCCGTCGCGATCACCAGGTAGAACATGAACAACATCACGAAAAAGCTGAAACGCGATACATGCTTCTTCATCACGCACACACCGACCCAGACCAGCGAAAACAATATCCAGTAGGGCCGGATCAGCACACCGTAAAACAGCGCCGAGAGGAAAAAACCCGCGCGGTAGCGTTTCGAAAAGGAGAAAAACAGAATGGCGATCACCGCCACCGAGACAATGATTTCCTTGGTCAGGTTATCGAGAAAAAACGACCTGACTACCCCCCACAGGCACAAGGTCAGGAAGATCGTTATCGGTATTCTTTTGAAGATGAAGATCGGGATAGAGGTGAGAAACAGGTTGCACAACATCCCGTAGGCCCACGCATTGGTCAGGTTGATACCGGTGGGACGCAGCAGGTAAGCGGAGCACTCATAAGAGGACCGGTCTGGTGAAAACGGATTCCAGAAATTGCAGTTGTCTGAACGAACGTATGACGTCCACAAGGTCATCGCATCCGGGCCAGGATCGCGGTGCATCAGCAGCGGCATCGCAATAGACAGAAAAAGACCACACAGCAGAATCAGGAATGAAATGGGTGAATCGAGTTTTCTTCCGCGAAACTCTATGGACGGTAGCGAGATGGCCATTACCAGGCCCCCTTTGACCGGGCAAACCTGGTCAGCAAAGCAATGACGGCCAACTGCACCGTGATCGAAAAGACATTGCCCCACGCCGCGCCATAAATTGAGTAGTGCTTGATGAGCACATAGCTGACGGGCAGTGAAACCGCCAAACAGATCGCTGCACTGGCTAACGAAACCCGACTGTTCTTCGAGGCAATAAGACCGCCCCAGACGATATCGCCGACGGCGCGCAGGGCAAAAGAGAAAATCAGAATCGCTAAAATCCGGTTATCCGGACGCGGGACTGCTGCGTCCACATAATCGAGCAAGATATTGAAGAAAGCATAAATCAGCACAGCCACCGCGCAGGAAACCATCAGGGAGCGCAGCACCCATTGATTAACGAACAATTGCCGGACCGTCAGCGCCTGCTGGCTATTTTTATAACGCTTGGCGAGCACGGGAATGCCCACCACCGCAACAACAGCGTAGGACAGTGCTTGCAACGTGTTGGCGGCAGACCAGGAGTAAACGTATTTGCCGAGGCTGGCATACGGTTCAATGTCCAGAATCAGAAAACGTTCAGCGTACTGACTTAATGCGATCAGCCCGCCTCCCAGATAAAAGGGCAACCCTGCTCTCCAGACCGAAACCGTGGTGACTGCACTGACGCCCCGGCCCTTATGTACGTCAACCACAATGAAGTAACCGGCCACGATGACCAACAGGTTGGTGGCCACCCATAACCAAAGCACATTGGCGATGGTGGACACTACGCCGGTCATCAGTCCGCCCACGGCAAGGAGCGCCCAGAGGCCGGTCTTGATGAAAAACAACAACGCGCCCCAGTTGGCCTTTTGTGCGGAAAAGACAAACGAGTTTATTTCGAAGGACAGATGCTCGGTGAGCAGCAACAGCGTGACGCACGCGATCAACGCGGCACTCGCCTCAACATCACTGAACAGTGAGTAGAGCGCGACCGTGACCACCGATAACAACAAACCAACGGCCAGGTACAGAATCAGTACCTTATCAACGACAAGCTTCGTACTGCCCCCCACGCTGATCAGCCGGTTGATTTCAGAACTGAATCCGACGCTGTAAAACTTGGAAGCAATCAATGAAGCGGCCACCACCACCCCGTAGAAACCCAAAGCCTCATAACCCAGGTAATGCGTGATGGCCAACACCAGCAAGAACTTTGCGCCTAAAGCACCTCCGCGTAGCAACAGCCGAAATATCATCGAACAATCCCTTTGATGATCGTGTCCATCAGCTCCGTTTTGGCTTCGATTTCTTTGCAGGTGTCCGTCAGTTTTTTACCGAATCTGGACAACGCATTCGGCGCGTAAACAGTGTCGATGATGGTGTCGACATTGATGTCCCCGCCGTTGATCACCCAATCTTCCACGCCCATATCCTGATAGGCGCCAAAACCTTTGCGTTCATAGCTGATATGAAACGCAGGCACGCCGGCGAGCAGAGACTCGATGGCTCCGTGCAGCCTTACGGAAATGACCAGGTCGGGCTGATACTTGGACAGGGTCGCCTTCAAGGGCAAGAGATCCTCGGTAATGCCAAGTTCCCGATAGAACGCCCCGTCATCGTTGCCACGAACGGCGCTTTGAACAGCGCAGACCACTTTGCTTTTCGCCCTTAGTCTCTTCAAAAGAAGCTTCAAGTTGGCAACGTAGGCGATCTTTTTCTCTTTGCTCCATTCCGGCGGCTTGCGTAAAACCACGCAGACCACGGCCGGCGATGACGCACAGCGGGTGAACTTGGGTTGCACCAGAATCTTTTTCGCCAACGCCTGGACCGCCAGGTCTGGCGCTCGATAGACATTTTCATTGGATTGGAAAATGGCCGACGACCTGTTGTCACGGACAAACACCGCATCGGCACTGGCGTAGTGTTTTACGATCGCGCTGCTTTCACCGTGGAACGGGCCGATACTTTGCGGCAGGTAAACCGACGGCACCTTACTCAAGATCGCCGTTTCGAGCTGTTTGGCATGGCCCAGTTTTAGCTTGATGTGTTCAAAGGCGCTCTTTGACCGCATGTACCCACCGCCCACCCCGACGATCAGATCGCTGGTGCTCAAGAGGTCGGCGAGTGGCGCGTAAGACTGTTTAAGGAAAACCGCTTCCTTCACGCGTCCCAATCCTTTAGCCGCCATGACCGGCGCGTCATACCGCTTATAGGGAAGGTAACTAAATGATTGGGGGTCTGACGCAACGACATTGATTAACGTGTCAGCACCAAAGTTTCGCAGCACCAAGGCGATTGCCAAATCCACCAGGAGGCCATCACCGGAATTGGATGCACTGTAGCCATGCAAAATAGTTACGTTCATATCTTGATATCTACTTAATAAGTTTGAGCGGAATACACGTCATAGGTTTTCTGGATCATCAGCGTTGCGCTGAACCGTTCGCGCACCCGCTTGCGGCTTTCGGTGCCGAGTTCCAGCAACTTCTGTTTCTTGATGTTCACTAAGATGTTACTGAGCGCCTGGTGATCGCCCGTCGAAAATATGTAGCCCGTGACGTTGTGCGTGACCAGTTCAGGGAGCGAAGTGCAGTCACTGGCAATAACGGGCACGCCCATGGCCATGCCCTCAAGGGGAACCATGGCAAAACCTTCCCAGCGGCTGGGGACAATCAGGGCATCGGCGGTTTTATAGAGGGCATTGACTTCGGCCGGGGTCACCCAAGGCAGGTATTCAACAGCGTCAATGACGGGGCACTCTACCGGTTCCTCATTCACCGCACTGCCAACCACAGTCAGTTTCAAGTCGGTGCGCTCAACTTCCGTGAATGCCTTGAGCAAGACATCAAAGCCCTTCTGATAGTCCAGTCGACCCACAAATAAAAGTTGAATATCCGTGCACTGACTGGACAGGCTCTCATCGTTTTTATAATGAATGCCGTTGTAGATCAGTTTCATACGGCGGCGGTCGATACCAAACGAGGCCGCTTTATCCAGTTCATACTGGCTGACACAGATAATGACATCCGTGACTTTTTGCAAAAGCCGCTCAATCAGAGAATACACTTTCTGTTTGGCAGGAGAACTTTCCATCAAGAACGAAAACGCATGCGGGCAGTAGATGATTTTCGGAGACCGCCAAGGCCGCAAGATTAAACACACACATCGGCCAATGACCCCGGAAAACGTGCTGTGCAAGTGCACGACATCCGGTTTTTCCTTGAAGATCACTCGAATGAGTTGCCAGGCAAAGCGCAGCAGGGAGACGACATCTCTCTTGTTTCGGGAGAAGGTCCTGATGTCTTTTTCATCAATGCCATGCAGTTCTTTCTTCTGGTCGAACGGAATCAAATACACCAGTTCATACTGCTGGGCGTCGCCCTTGGGAGGGGTTGATATCGTCCGGATGACCGTCGCAACGCCACCTTTAATCGTTTCCGCCACATGTAGTATTTTTTTCACAGTTCACCCAACTCCATTATCGTAGTCGCAAGGCGACAGGGACCGGAGAATGGTGAGTCCACTCTCAGTCCATGACCTGGCAAATAGAACCCGCATTTACGACTTGTCAGAGGCGTACTCGTAGTTGTAATAGCCATAACTGCCATTACCGTAATAGCTGGACGCTCGCTTCTCGACACCGTTAAAAATCGCGCCTTTCAATTCGATGCCGTTTTGAGCAAACCGACGAATCGTCAATTCGATCTCTTTGGCCGGATTGACGCCGAAGCGCGTCACGATCAGATTAATGGCGGCTTCACGTCCAACGATGGCCGCATCTGTCACGGCCAGAAGAGGTGGCGTGTCGATGATTACCACGTCGTAGAGTTCACTCAGTTCAGCGAGGAGTTCTCTGAAGTTGGCATGCATCAACAGTTCGGACGGGTTGGGCGGTACTTGTCCCCGACTGATGAAATGCAGGTTATCGACTTCGAGTTTATTGATCGCTTGCTCGATGCTGCAGCGCTTGGTCAACAGATCGGACAAGCCATTGCTGATCGGTGTCGCCAAGGTCTTGTGCAGATGACCTTTGCGCATATCGGCATCGATCAGTACGACCGTCTGCCCACTTTGAGCGATGACCGCGGCCAAGTTGGAAGAGACAAACGTCTTGCCTACCTGGGGACTCGGACCGGAGATCATGATCCGGTTGTTGGTGGCATCCAGCCCTGCAAAATGCAGACAGGTCCGCAAGCTGCGGATCGATTCGATGGACAGGTCCGTGGGGTTACGCAGGGCCAATAAGAAAGACTGGCTGTTGGCTCCGTCGCCCTGTCTGACTTTTTTAGTATCTTCTTCTTGTTGCAGGGTGCTGTAAGGAATGGAGGCATAAACCGGCAGCCCCAGTTGCTCGATGGCTTCCGGCCCTTCGAGTCCTCTGCTCAGCGATTTACGCACTAACACCAGCGCTACACCGACAAAGCCACCCAGCAACGTCGCAATCAATACGATCAGGGCTTTGCGCGGTTTGACCGGGGTGGTGATGTCGACGTCCGCCGTATCAATCAGCCGCGCATTGCCGACCGCCCCGGCCCTGACAATGTCCAGCTCCTGGGATTTGTTCAGCAACTGGGTATAAATCTGTGTCGCCACTTCCACATCACGGGTCAGGTTTAACAGCTCCTGCTGTGTCGCCGGAAGTCCTTGGACTTTCTTTTCCAACCCTTGTCGCTGTTTGTTCAAATCCCCCATCTGCGCCATCAATGCGCGGTAGGCCGGATGCTCCCGGGTGAACTTTCGGTCCATGTCGGCTTGCTGGAGTTTGAGATCCGAGATGCGCGTATCCAGCACCACCATCTGTTCCAGCACAGACTTGGTTTCGAGGGAGATGTTGACTGTATTTCCGTGGGTCTGATAGCTGTTCAGCGCGTTGCTGGCCTTGACCAGATCGTCTTTGACTTGCGGGAGTTGCGCCTGCAGGAACTCAAGGCTCTGGGCCGCCTCGGCAGAGGTGCGTTGCACATTCTGCTGCACATAAAGCCTTGAAATCTTGTTGAGAATCTTCACCGCCAAGGTGTAGTCGGTGCTGGCCAGGGCCAGACTTATAATGCCCGACTCTTTACCTTGCTCGGATACATCGAGGGCGTCCTGGTAATTCTGAATGGTGACAATGCGTGGATTGCGCACGACTTCGAATTTAGTGCCCGGATTCGCGGCCATGCTCGCGATAAGGACTTCGACACCCTCCTGTGCGATGGCTTCGCCTGTGGCACCTTCGGCCAACAAACCGCCGTTGTCATCGTAGAGCTTGAATCGATTGCGCTCTTCGGCGACCAACATCAATTTCTTGCCCAACAGTTCAGCCGGCAGATCGAGCTGTTCGATATAAAGGCGCTCGCCGCCCCAGGCATAACTGTTCATGCCAAAGCGTGGTAGCGAGACACTTTCCGCAGGGCTGCTTTTATAGCGCCGAGCAAGAAAGCCGCCGATAACGGGAAAGGTGTTGGGCGTAATCACAATATCAAGATGCAGATCATCGACCGTTTTACCGATAACCGCACGAGACTTGATAATGCCGATCTCGGTAGCCGCCGGTGATTGTCCACCGAGCATGCTGCTGATATCCGAGAACCCCAGCATGTCGTTCTTTTTCGGCTCGACCTGGACCAGGGCGTTCGCCAGATACACGGGCGGCGATAAAATCGAATACGCGGCACCGGTCACCATGAACGCCCCGGTGATGGCACCTATTAACCATTTATGGTCAATCAATGTGCCTAATAAACCGAGCAGATCAATCTCGTCTCTGTCTTTATCCCGGGTGCTGACTACTGACGGTAACTGCATAAGGTCTATTCTTTTACCATTATTACTAATCTGAAAATCATCCATCAACGTCCGAGGCGCTGCGCCCATGAGCAAACGGCATCTTCAATCAATGCATGGGCATGGACAAACGCAGCTTTTCCTTGACGATACGGGTCCTTTATTTCGCGTTCACTCTGCCACTTCCCCAGAAGAAACACTTTGCCCCTGGCGTGTGATGCAATCTTTAGTACGCCCTGTACATGCTCTTTTTCCATGACTAGGATGAGGTCTGATTCATTGACAATGGCAGGCGTAATCTGCCGCGCTTTAAACCCTTGGTCTTCGTGACCCTGTTCTTCAAGAACCCGAAGTGCGTCGGGCTCCATAGACTCACCCACCCGCGCGTTCAATCCCGCGGAGGTCACTGAGATACCTGAAGGTTGCAGCGCATGGCGAAGCAACAGTTCAGCGGTCGGGCTTCGGCATATATTGCCGACGCAGACCACAAGAATCTTTCTGAACAAGGCTACTCTTCCCGTGTAGTGTCGATTCGGCCCACGTATAGCGAGGCTATAAGTGAGCCAACAAGACCGTCCCGCATTCAGAGTGGGATCCATCATGAAAATACTTTCGTATTAAATACCACGACACACAAAAAACGCCCAACCAGAAAACCGGACCATAAATAACACTCACGATAGGAAAGTTATTTATCCGACCAATATTAACAATGGACGTCTGGGCGGGAAGATTAATGGTATCGCTGTATTAACTGACTAATGCTATGTTCCCCTGCCCTCTACTCTGGACGACTACAGGAACTGCCCGTTATGCCCTCCATGTGTTTTCGACTGATTGCCACTTCAACGCTATTTATACTTGGCGTCTTCAGCCCTGTTTACGCCAGTCAGGCTTTTTCAGCGCTGGCCCAGGACAACAAGACAATAGGCGTTCAGGTGAAGATCCAGAATTTCTCGACCGCCGACGCCCATGAGATCAAGGCGTCAGGGTTTGGATTCGTGCGCTTTGGCGTATGGACGAACAGCCTGGGTAACCCGGCGTATCAACAACACATCAGTGAAGCCTTCGCAGCGGCCAAATCCGCCGACCTGCCAGTATTGATGACCGTTCGCTCCACCAAAGCGTTAACCCACAAAACGCAAAGCAGTGGGATAGATCTCGCCGCTGCGGGAGATTCATTCGCCAACTCGGTGATCGGTCTGGAAAACGCCTTCAGTACGCAGCTTGTCGCCATTGAAATCTGGAATGAACCGGACTTGCCAAAATACTGGCCTACCCAGGATTTTGAAGTAACGTTTGTGCCGTTCATGAGCGCAGTGTGCAACGCGTTACAAAAGCGGGATCACTCAACACCCCTGATCGGCTTTGGATTCGCGAAGGCGCCCACCAAAGACTCCAAGGCGACCGTCGCACTGACTGAGATTCTGAGGGAACACCCACGGTGCCTCAGCGCTGTTTCTTATCACCCGTATGGCATGTCGGGCACCGAAATCAGCCGTACTCAAGCGTTTATCCTTGATAACTTCCATGTGCCGGGGGTCATTACCGAATGGGGAGTGCCATCGCTCAGTTCCATCGGAGGCACCGCCGGACAAGCATCACGCATTACAAGATTTATCTCGGACGTCAAAAAACTGAATATACCGCTGACATCCCTTTACGAATGGAAAAACAGCGACTCTGGCAGCAATGATCGCGAGCGAAGTTTTGGATTAAAGTCGTCCGATGGAACATCAAAACCTGCGGAAGCTGCCGTCAAAATGTTATTGAAGTAGCCCTGATGAATGACCGCGCCCACCATCAAACGGCGCTTTTATTAATCCACTCTGCATAACTTGCGGCGTCCATTGCCAGCGACTCTTCCACCAGCACCTCGAACAATACGGCTTGCGCTTCAAACCGCAGGTCATGTTTGGACTTCTGTGAGTCGCTCATTTGTTCCAGCAACACGCGAGTGACTTGGCTGGGCATGCTGTGTTTCACGCGATTGAGCCAAGCGGGAATTTTCTTTGCGGCTTTCACCCTTCCCATTTCAACCAGACCCGTCATATTGTCCGGATGGTTCTTCTTTGATGCGGCCATCAGCGCTTCAAATACTTCGGTCAATTTTTTCAAGACATAACCGAGAATAATGTCATCAAAGGCCTCCACAATTGCAGACACCCGCTCACCTTGTGAAGTCATTTCCCCATCCAATACCTACATTTATCCGCGCCACATTACACGCCATCCGAGTGGCACTAATTGACATCTTATAACGGCTGAACCTGACCCTTTTTAACACCCGTTGGCGTGCGAATGCAGGCATGCCAGCTCAGGCGCCAGAGTTGCCATAGAGCCGTCAACGGTCAGTTGCTTTGAACCTGCGCGCGGTTTTGGCATCGTATTTACCGAGACCCGCGCCCCACCTTTCAAACATCCGTTCTCCGGTTGTTGCCAACGGGGCCACCGATACGTACATGCGCCCTTGAGTGGCTGTCAGCGCTCGGGTAATGTCATTAGACCCATAGGACAGAGCACGCCCATGACTTCCAAGCTGGAACAACTCAAACAAATGACCACCGTAGTTGCCGACACCGGCGACTTCGAAGCTATCGCTCGCGTAAAACCCGTCGACGCTACCACCAACCCTTCCCTGCTGCTGAAAGCGGCGGCCATTCCCGGTTATGCCGAGTTGCTGAACGCCTGCGTCCACGACTGCAAGGGCGATGTGGGCCTGGCCAGCGACCGCTTCGGCGTGGCGGTAGGCCAGGAAATCCTGAAGGTTGTACCGGGCCGCATTTCCACTGAAGTGGATGCACGCCTTTCGTTCGACACTGACGCAGTATTGAAGCGTGCGCACCGTCTGATCGAGCTGTACGACAAGGCCGGCATCGGCCGTGACCGCGTGCTGATCAAAATCGCCTCCACCTGGGAAGGCATTCGCGCCGCCGAGAAGCTTGAAAAGGAAGGCATTCAGACCAACCTGACGCTGCTGTTCTCGTTTGCTCAGGCGGCGGCATGTGCTGACGCCGGGGTGTTCCTGATTTCGCCGTTCGTAGGCCGCATCTACGACTGGTACAAGAAAGCCAACGGCAACGACTACACCGGCGCGGATGATCCGGGTGTGCAGTCGGTGACGCGTATCTACAACTACTACAAGGCCAATGACTACAAGACCGTGGTCATGGGTGCGAGCTTCCGCAATCTGAATCAGATTGAGCAGTTGGCCGGGTGTGATCGCCTGACCATCAGCCCGGACCTGTTGGAAAAGCTGGCGGCAGACACTGGCAAGCTGGAGCGCAAGTTGGCCCCGGGGCATGCGGGTGAAGGGCGCTTGAGCCTGAATGAAGCGCAGTTCCGCTGGTTGTCCAACGAGGACGCGATGGCGACCGAGAAACTGGCGGAGGGGATTCGTCAGTTCGCTCGCGACCAGGAAAAACTCGAAGCACTGCTGCAAGCCAAGCTGTGATCTAGTCCAGCGCAATGCAAAAAGGGCGACCCCTTACAGGGTCGCCCTTTTTCATGCTTTGGATTCGGGGATTCGCGATGGAGCCCGCCTTCCCTACATCCCTCTCAGGGGATCAATGGCGCTCTAAAGCATTCACCAGGTCATGGAAGGCTTCACGATTGGAGTCGTTCAGGCCCATGAGGATTTTGTGTGCCTCGAGCACTTTGATCCGCACGACTTCCTCGGACTGATCCTGGTCTGGCAGGTCGGTCAGGCATTCAGGGCACGGGATCGGGCGGTCAACGATGTTGAACACTTGCTCGAAGCCCATGGACTGCAGCAGACGGGTGATGTCTTCGTGGGTGGTGACGACGGTCGGCAGCAGGCCGACCTTTTGCCGCGACAGGATCGACAGTTTGGCCAGCAGGCCCAGGGTGGTACTGTCGATGCTGCGGGTTTCGGTCAGGTCGATCACGATCGCGTTGAAGTTCAACGCGGTGAAGATCCGCTCAATAGTCGCATCCAACGCCGAACACAGGGTCAGGCGAACTTCACCGACGAACTTCAGGACGAAGGTGCCATCCTGCTCGGCGAACTGGATTCTACCGGTACTCATTAAAGATTCCTGCTCAACACCAACAGGGCGATATCATCCGGCATCTCCCCTAGCGTGGCCAATCCAAAAACCTGCCGCAGACCATCCAGGCTGCCGCCCGCTGCCTTGACCCGTTGGGGCAAAGCCGCTTCTTTTTCTTTGAGTGTAGGTTCTGGCAAAAGGTCCAGAATGCCATCGGACATCAGCGTCAGGCTGAACGTCGGCGGCAGTTCCAACACGTGGTCTTCATAGGTGGCTTCATTGAAGAGGCCCACCGGCAGACCACGACCTTCCAGATAACGAACACTGTCTGGCGTGTACAACACAGGCAACGGCAAATGACCACCGATGCTATAGGTCAACAAACCTGTCTCCTCGTCGATGACACCACCGACCATTGTGACGTGTTTACCCAGCTTACAACTGATCAGGCCTCGGTTGATATGACCAAGGACCTCTGAAGGCTTGAATTCTGGCAATGTGCCGCTGCGCTTGGATTCGAACAGCAAGCGCGTGGTCATGAACTTCAGCAGCACGGTGACGAAGGCTGAAGAGGCGCCATGGCCGGAAACGTCGGCCAGGTAGAAGGCTACGCGACGCTCGTCGACCCGAAAGTAGTCAACGAAATCACCCGACAGGTACAGCGACGGGATGATCTGGTGGGCGAACTGGAACTCGTCGATGGTCCAGGGGCTGACCGGCAGCATGTTCATCTGCACCTGGCGACCGGCGTTCTGGTCTTCCTGGAGCAGGTTCAAGCTGGCGGCGAGTTCGCGGTTGGCCTTTTCCAGCTTCTCGCGGTAGCGCTGGTTCTCCAGCAGCAGGCGCGCACGATCCAGGGCACGGCGCACAGAATGCTCGAGCACAGCCAGATCTTCGAGAGGCTTGATCAGGTAATCCGCCGCACCCAGGCGCAAGGCCTCGACCGCGTCGTTCATCACGCCGGCACCCGAAACCACGATCACCGGGGTTTGCGGCGACAGCTCGGTGACCTGGCGAATGAGTTCGAGTCCGCCCATCTGCGGCATGCGCAGATCGCAGATGACCAAGTCAGGCTTGTCTTGCTCGAATACCTGAAGACCCTGCTGGCCATTGCTGGCTTGCAGGACACTGAAACCACTGTCTTCCAAGTAGGCCGCGAGGCTCGCGCGCACTACTTCGTCATCATCGATTATCAGCAGCGTGGCACTGGTTTTTGGCATGTGGGCAAACGGCGCCAGAATTAGGTTGGCGTAGCAGGCACGGGGTTTAGCCCGGCTCACACTACTGGATTCGCTTTCTAGCCTCTCTGTCGCACCGTTATCGGGCATTTGCCCTACACACAGGTACACCAGAGGTGCCCTTCTAAGGCGCAGACGGTACTCCCATCCGCGGGGCGTTTCAAGCTCACGCCGATGGTCGCTTGACGTCTTTACTTGTCAAATCACCGGGAGTTATAAGAACAGGCAAAACCGTAACCCAATGGAAGGATGAAGCCCATGAGTCAAACCGATCGGGACTACAGCGAAAAGCGCGATTTCATCCGCATGCGGGTCGATGCCGATGTGTCGCTGATTCACGAAGGCGATGAGGTGCCAGCCGTCTGCATCGACCTTTCCAGCAGTGGCATGCAGGTCGAGGCACCCCGCCTGTTCAAGGTCGGAGACCGGCTCAGCGTGCGCATCGATTCCGATCACGCAGCGCTCAAAGGCCTTGAAGCCGACACCGAAGTGGTCTGGGTGAAGGAACAGGACGGTGGCAGTCAGAAACTCGGGCTTACAATCTTGAAGATGAAATAAGCCCTGATCCAAACGAAAGAAGGCGGCCAATCGGCCGCCTTCTTCATTTCACGGGTAGAGATCAAAAATCGTCTTCGACCTGGCCGTCTTTGACCTTGAACTCGCGGTTCTGCAAATACGCATTGCGAATGAACGTGTATTTGTCGCCAGTGATCAACTTCTCGCTCGACAGCAAGCTGGCGCGGGTGTCGACGATGTTCAGGCCGAAGATCGAGTTACGCACGGGCACGTCGTTGATATAGCGATACGGGCCGGTGTAGCCGTCGACGTACTTGGATGGCGCATCACGCAACGTGCTTGGGCCCAACAGCGGCAACATCACATACGGGCCGCTGCCCAAGCCCCAGTAACCGAGCGTCTGGCCGAAGTCTTCGTCGCTACGATTCAGGCCCATTTTGGTGCCGACGTCGAAGAAGCCCAGCAGGCCGAAGGTAGTGTTGAAGATCAGACGCGCAGTATCGACGCCAGCCGCGGCCGGTTTAGCCTGCAAGACGTTGTTGGCAAGGTTGGTGACATCACCGACGTTGCGGAACATGTTGTGAATGCCGTCTTCCAGAAACTGCGGCGTCACGAACTGGTAGCCTTGAGCGATTGGCTTGAGTGCATAGGTGTCGACGAAGTCGTTGAACTGGAAGATTGGACGGTTGACGCTTTCCCAAGGGTCTTCTTCCGTGGCAGCCTGGGCTGCGAACGGAACCAGCAACACGCTGGCACACACACAAAGCTGAGCTAGACGATTGCTCCAGCGCATAGAAAACTCCTTGGATTGTACTGGCATGGGCACTTGGCCCAGGCGATAAGCTGGCTAGTATAAGACGGAAAAGCCGGTTTAGGGCAGCCTCGCGCGTGAGGACTTACAGATGATTCGTCCTGACTGAGCGCGCTTCACATCAGTGTCATGCAACTGTCACCGGCAACACATAGCCTTGTCGTTATTTCAGGGACGTTGATATGCCGCACGCCGAAGCCTTGCCCGTTGCCGCACCCAGCCTGACCGCCGTACTGTTCGGGCTCAGCGGTTGCCTGGTGGATTTCGGCGCCCGGATGCGCCAGCACGATACTCACACACCAGCGCATGCCGAGGTCACCCCCGGCGCGCTGGACAGTCTGAACAGCTTGCAGCGCCAGCAGATTCCTTGCGCCTGGCTCGACGAGTTGCCCCCCGCCCTCACCCATTCGCTGGCCGGCGCCCTGCCTGCGTGGATCAAACCTTCGCAACACCCCGCAACACTCAATCCATGGCCGGCGCCGAACGCTTGCTGGCAAGCCTTGATGGCATTGAATGTCGAACGACTCGATGGTTGCGTGCTGGTCAGTGGCGAACCGCGACTGCTGCAATCGGGACTGAATGCCGGGTTATGGACGATCGGCCTGGCGTCCTGCGGTTCGCTCTGCGGGTTGGCGCCCAACGAATGGCAGGCCTTGAGCCAAAAGGAGCGCGAACACCTGCGTGGTAAAGCGACCGTGCAGTTGTTCAGCCTGGGTGTGCATTCGGTGATCGATCACCTCGGCGAGCTCGACACCTGCCTGGCGGACATCAGCCTGCGTCGGCTCAAGGGCGAAAAGCCCTGATCGAGATCATGCAGGTTGCGCGGGAGTGGATTAATCTAAAGGCAAGCCATAGACCTTTGGCACGCTGCTGCGGTCTATGCCAGTGCCTATCGATAAAAGGAAGAACGCCATGCCTGCCCGCGAACTGCAACAACAGCTCAATACTCTGCGCGAGCAATTGGAACAGAATCCGCCGCTGACGGAAGCCGAGCGCGAAGACCTGCACGCGCTGATGCAACAGATCGAACTGGAGCTTGAGCTCGAAACCAAAACCCAGGACTCCAGCCTCGCCGACAACGTAAACCTTGCCGTCGAGCGCTTCGAAATCGAACACCCTACCCTTGCCGGCACCTTGCGCAACATCGTGCAAGCCTTGGCCAACATGGGGATCTGAATACGCCAGATGCAAAAAAGCCCCGCCAGTGATGGCGGGGCTTTTTCATACCTGGGAATCGCACTGCAATCCCTTGTAGGAGCGAGCCTGCTCGCGATGACGGCAGCACATTCAACATCGATGGTGCCAGACACTCCGCCATCGCGAGCAGGCTCGCTCCTACAGGAGTATTTTACTGACGGACCAGACGATGGTTCGGCAGCTGCACGTCTTCAGTGCTGCGATACGGGTTGATGTCCAGCCCACCACGCCGCACATACCGCGCATACACCGTCAACCTCTCCGGTTTCAACAACCGCTGCAAGTCGAGAAAAATCCGCTCCACGCACTGCTCGTGAAAGTCCGAGTGCTGACGGAAGCTCACGATGTACTCCAGCAAACTCGCGTGATCCAGGGCCGCGCCACGGTATTCAACCGCCACGCTGCCCCAATCCGGCTGACTGGTGACCGGGCAGTTGGATTTGAGCAGATGACTGTGCACGCTCTCTTCGACAATGCGCGAATCATCGCAACGCAGCAGCTCCGGGCGCGGATGTTCGTAGTTGCTGACGCTGATCTCCAGATCATCGATACACACACCCGGCAACGCCACGACGCCTTCGGCTTCGACATCCTTGAGGCTGCGAATCCGCACGCCAACCGGCTTGCCGGCAGCGGCCGACAGGTCTTTGACCAGCGTCGCTTCAAGGGTCGCGCTATCGGCAAACGGTGTCTGGTTCAACGAGTTCAGGTACAGCTTGAACGACTTCGACTCGATGATGTTCGGCGAATCCGCCGGGATGCTGAATTCGCCAATCGCCACCACCGGCTTACCGGACGGCAACAGCCACGACAGCTCGAAGCAGTTCCAGAAGTCCACACCCTTGTAAGGCAGGGTTTGCGCCGTCAGGCCCAACTCGGCCCATTTCGCGGTGCGCGGGATCGGGAACAGCAAGGACGGCGTATAAGTGGCGATGTATTCGCTGGATTTGCCCAGCGGCGAGTGTTCGGCTGCGGGATGCATGGCGGAAACCTGACTGAAGAATCAGCGGATTCTACCAGCCTTTGCGCCGGCCTTTGAGTGCTTACTGACTGACAGTCAGTTTGCCGACCATGCCCGCCTGGTAATGGCCTGGAATGTTGCAGGCAAATTCCAGGTTGGTGGCCTTCGTGAAGGTCCAGGTCAGCTCGGCCGTTTTTCCCGGCTCGACGAGGACACTGTTCGGGTCATCGTGCTTCATCATCCCGTGATCCATGCCTGCCATCGAACCGTGGTCCATTTCCTTCATGCCTGTAGGCGTGAGCATGCCGCTCTGCTGCATCTTCATCATTTCCTGCTGATGACGGGCATGCATCGCCGCATCGCCGAGGTTGAATTCGTGCAACAACTGGCCTTTATTCACCAGCACAAAACGAATCGTCTCACCCGTTTTGATATCGATCGCCTTGGCCGTGAATGACATGTCATCCATCACCACCTCGACACTTCGGGTAGCCTTGGTTGCCGGGGCCGGCTGACCGAAATCCCGGGGCTGCGCCGACGAGGCCCACACTGGCGAGCTTAACGCCAACAAACACGCGGCCAGCCCCTGATATTTACGCAAAAACATAGTCGTACTCCAACAAGATAAGGTTCAGCCTGTGGAAAACTCTAAACTGTCGCCACTGCCCGCGACCTGACAGCCAAATTACAACTTTGTCAGGTTGGTCTGTATCAACGCTGCCCACGGTATAAAGCCTTCGTTCCACTTGCCTCGAGTTGCCCATGAAGCTGCTGATCGTCGAAGACCAACCGAAAACCGGCCACTACCTGCGCCAGGGCCTGACTGAGGCCGGTTTCAACACCGAACTGGCGGCCGACGGCATCACCGGCCAACAACTGGCCTTGAGTGGTGATTACGCGTTGTTGATCCTTGATGTGATGCTACCCGGTCGCGATGGCTGGCAAATCCTGCAGGCGGTGCGTGGCGCCGGTCTCGATACACCAGTCCTTTTTCTGACGGCGCGAGATGCGGTTGAGGACAGGGTCCACGGCCTCGAACTCGGCGCAGACGATTACCTGGTCAAGCCGTTCGCCTTTTCCGAATTGCTGGCTCGGGTCCGCAGCCTGTTGCGACGCGGCAGCGCTTCGCCTCAGGAAACCAGCCTGCAACTGGCGGACTTGCGGCTGGATTTGATCCGCCGCCGGGTGGAGCGCGGCGGTCAACGCATCGACCTGACCGCCAAGGAGTTCGCCCTGCTGGAAATGCTCCTGCGGCGCCAGGGTGAGGTGCTGCCCAAATCACTGATTGCCTCCCAGGTCTGGGACATGAATTTCGACAGCGACACCAATGTCATCGAGGTCGCGATCCGCCGTTTGCGCCTGAAGATCGACGATGAATTCCCCAACAAGCTGATTCATACCGTGCGCGGCATGGGTTATGTCCTTGAAGAGCGACCTGCCTGATGCGTCGACTCTCGCTGAGCAGTCGCCTGGCGTTGCTGTTTGCGGCCTGTACCGCCGTGGTTTCATTGTTTGCCGGAGTGTTGTTCAGTCGCGCCAGCGAGGCGCACTTCGTCGAACTCGATCAGCAGTTGCTGGACGGCAAACTGATGGGTTTACGCCGCGCGCTGCATGACGTTCAGCCGAGTGAAAGCGAAGTCAGACTGACGGATGAACTGAGTCGGCAGGCCGACCTGTCGCTGCGAATCACTGGCAGCGATGGCCAGCGCTGGTATGACAGTTCGGCGCACCTGCCCCGGGAATTACCTACCCAGGCGGGTTTGTCCACGGTGAGTAGCGAAGGTACCGACTACCGCGTCCTCAATGCTCCGTTGTATCTCGACAAACCTGACTCACCGCAACTGACCTTGCTGCTGGACATCACCCATCACCAGCACTTTCTGCAACGCATGCAGCGCCTGATCTGGATGACCGTCGGCTTGTCGGCGCTGGCCACCGCGTTGCTCGGTGCGTGGGCGGCACGCAGTGGTTTGCGCCCGTTGCGACGCATGAGCGCGATCGCCAGCGGCGTTTCAGCGCAATCGCTCAATGCCCGGCTGCCCGACGAGAATATGCCGTCGGAGCTCGAGGAATTGGCCCACAGCTTCAACGCCATGCTCGGACGCCTGGACGACTCATTTCAACGGCTCTCGGCGTTTTCCGCTGACATCGCCCATGAGCTGCGCACGCCGTTGTCGAACCTGCTGACCCACACCCAAGTCACCCTCACCCGCCCTCGGCCTATCGAGGACTACCGCGAAGCGCTGCACAGCAACCTCGAAGAACTGCAATGGATGGCGCAACTGGTCAACGACATGTTGTATCTGGCCAAGGCTGACCATGGGTTGTTGATGCCCAAGCGCGAACCGCTGGAGCTGGCGGGAGAAGTGGATCTGTTGCTGGAGTTTTTTGCGCCGTTGGCGGAGGACGCGCAGGTCAGGTTGAGTCGTGAAGGCAGTGCGCGCATGGAGGGAGATCGCAGCATGTTGCGTCGGGCACTTTCCAATCTGCTGGACAACGCGTTGCGGTTTACACCAGCCGAAGGCGAGGTTCGGGTGCGGATTGTCGATCAGGTCAAAGCCTTGAGCTTGACGGTCGAGAACAGTGGGGACGGGATTGACGGGGCGTTGCTGCCGCGATTGTTTGACCGGTTTTATCGGACCGATCCGGCGCGCCAGGAAGGCAGTAGTGAACATGCGGGATTGGGATTAGCGATCACTCAGTCAATCATCCGCGCCCATGGCGGACAGATTCATTGCGAATCGAATGATGGGTGGACGCGTTTTGTGATTGAGTTGCCAAAGGGAGATTAAGGCCAGCAGAGCCGGCCCCATCGCGAGCAGGCTCGCTCCCACCGTGACCGAGTTGAATCAGATCCAATGGGAGCGAGCCTGCTCATGACGGCGGTGTAACGACTTACGAATACCGCAACGCGTGTGCTGGCTCGATCTTCGCCGCACGCCAGGCCGGGTAGACCGTCGCCAGGAAGCTCAGGACGAACCCCGCCGAGCAGATCAACAACACATCCCCACCCTGCAACTCCGACGGCAGGTTACTGACGAAATACACGTCAGAACTGAAGATGTGCTGGCCACTGACCCGCTCCATCCACCCCACCAGCTCGCTGACGTTCAGCGCCGCTATCACGCCCAGAACGCCACCGATCAAGGTGCCGACAACCCCGATCACCGTGCCCTGCACCATGAAGATCGCCATGATCTGCCGCGGTGTGGCGCCAATGGTGCGCAGGATCGCGATGTCCGCGCCCTTGTCGTTCACCACCATGATCAACGTAGCGATGATGTTGAACGCCGCCACGGCGACGATCATCAGCAACAGCAGGCCGATCATGGTTTTTTCCATCTTCATCGCACTGAACAGACTGCCCTGGGTGTGGGTCCAGTCATCAGCCTTGTAAGCGGTGCCCAGCCCGCCCGCGATATCGCTGGAGACCTTCGGCGCCGCGTACAAATCCTTCACCGCCAAACGCACGCTCTGCACCTGGTTCGGTTCCCAGTGCTGCATCTGCGCGGCATCGGCGACGTGGATCAGCGCCATCGAGCCATCCAGCTCGGCACCGACCTTGAACACGCCCACTACGTTCAGCCGCTGCATGCGCGGGGTAATGCCGCCCGGTGCGTTGCTGACTTCCGGCACGATCAGGGTGATCTTGTCGCCGACATTCAAGCGGAAACGCCGCGCGGTGATTTCGCCGATCACCACGCCGAACTCGCCCGGTTTCAACGCATCGAGACGGCCCTGAACGATGTGCTGGGCAACGATCGACACCTTGCCTTCCAGTGCGGGATCTACACCGCTGACCTGAATTGGCTGCATCGTGCCTTTATAGGAGAGCATGCCTTCCATCTCGGTGAACGGCACGGCGGCAGTGACTTCCGGGTTTTTCATCGCGGCGGCGGCCACGGGCTGCCAATCGTCGATCGGCTTCACGCCGACGATGGTCGCGTGCGGCACCATTCCGAGGATGCGCGAGCTCATTTCGCGCTGGAAGCCGTTCATCACCGACAGCACCACAATCATCGCCAGCACGCCGAGGGCGAGACCGATCATCGAGGTCATCGAGATGAAGGAAACAAAGCGATTGCGGCGCTTGGCGCGGGTATAGCGCGTGCCGATAAAGATCGATAACGGTCTGAACATTCGCTGGGGCACCGTATAAAAATAAAAGACCCGACGTACTGTTCAGCACGCCGGGTTTCGGCCAATCAGATGGGCGTCAGGCAACCTTCCTGCAAATGCAGGACGCGATCCATCTGGCGAGCCAGGTTCATGTCGTGAGTCACCACCAGGAACGCCGTGCGCATCGAGGTGCTGAGTTCCAGCATCAAATCCTGAATGCCCTGGGCGGTGTGGGAGTCGAGGTTGCCGGTCGGCTCGTCGAGCATCACCAGGCCTGGCTTGTTCACCAAGGCGCGGGCGATGGCAACGCGCTGACGTTCGCCGCCGGACAGTTCAGACGGTTTGTGCTCCAGGCGATGGCCAAGCCCTACCCGCTCCAGCAACGCAGTCGCACGCTGGCGCGCTTCCGGAATCGCAGTCTTGCCGATCAGCAGCGGCATGCAGACGTTTTCCAGCGCGGTGAACTCAGGCAGCAAATGGTGGAACTGGTAGACGAAACCCAGCGACCGGTTGCGCAGCAGGCCGCGTTTCTTCTCGCTCAGGGCCGACAGCTCTTCGCCATCGAGCCAGACGCTGCCCTTGGTCGGCGTGTCGAGACCGCCCAACAGGTTGAGCAAGGTACTTTTGCCCGAACCCGAGGTGCCGACAATCGCCACGCGCTCACCCGGATGCAACTCCAGTTGCAGACCGGCCAGCACTTCTACCGACTCCGGGCCTTCCTCGTAGGACTTGCCCAGGTTGCGGCAGCTCAAGATTGCTTTATCACTCATACCCAACTCACTCATAACGTAGCGCCTCCGCAGGCTGGGTGCGCGCGGCACGCCAGGCTGGATACAGGGTGGCGAGGAAACTCAGGACCAACGCGGCGGCGCAGACCATCAACACGTCCTGGCTCTGCACTTGCGACGGCAGGTAATCGATGAAATACACGTCGGCGTTCAGGAATTTGTGGCCGATCAACCCTTCGAGGGCCGAGATCGCAGCGCTGACGTTCAACGCGGCGAAGATCCCGACCACGGCGCCGATCAGCGTGCCGATCACGCCAATGACCGTGCCCTGGACCATGAAGATCGCCATGATCTGCCCCGGCGTGGAGCCCAGGGTTCGCAGAATCGCGATGTCACCCTTCTTGTCGTTCACCACCATCACCAGCGTGGAAATGATGTTGAAGGCCGCGACGGCGACGATCAGCAGCAACAGCAGGCCGATCATGGCTTTTTCCATGCGGATCGCCTGATACAGATTGCCGTGGGTACGGGTCCAGTCGCGGGCGTAGAAATGGTCCTCACCAAGTTGCTGGGCGATATTCCACGCCGTGCGCGGGGCCTGGAACAGGTCATCGAACTTCAGGCGGATGCCCTGGACCTGATCCGGCTTCCAGCGATGCATTTTCGCCAGATCCTGCAGGTTGGTGACACCCAGGTACCCGTCGATCTCACCGGCGCCGACATGGAAAATACCGACCACGGTAAAGCGTTTCATGCGCGGGAACATCCCGGCCGGGGTCACCGTGACTTCCGGTGCCACGAATGTCAGCTTGTCGCCAACCGCGGCGCCAAGCTTGGCGGCCGCCTTGTCACCGATGACAATGCCGAAGCTGCCCGGCGTGAGGTCGTCGAGTTTGCCCTGCTGCATGAAGTTATCAATGATCGAGACCTGGCGTTCCAGCGCAGGGTCGATGGCATTGAGCAGGACTTTGGAGACCTTGCCGTTGTTGGTCAGCAAACCCTGCATCTGGGTGAACGGCGCAACGGCCGTCACCTGCGGGTTCTGCTTGACCTTGGCGGCCAGGCTTTGCCAGTCGCTGATCGGTTCACCGGACTCGATGGTCGCGTGGGGCACCATGCCCAGCACGCGGGTGCGCATCTCATGATCGAAGCCGTTCATGACCGAAAGCACGACGATCATCACGACCACGCCGAGGGCGAGTCCGATCATCGAGGTCAGGGAAATGAATGACACAAAATGATTGCGGCGCTTTGCACGGGTATAACGCGTGCCAATAAATACGAAGAGAGGTCTGAACATGTCGGGGCTTGTTCGGAGGGAAAAGGAACGTCCTTGTGGCGGGGGTCGATAACCAGCTTTACACTCAGACCACCGCCGCTACCATGGGTTCGCCATGTCGACATTAGATGAAGAAGATCGCCGCGAATACTACCGTATCGAGGACACGATCGCACTGGAAATTCGGCCCCTGTCCGCTCCCGAAGCCGCAGGCCAGGAAGTGTTGCAGGATGCTTCCCCACTGTTCAACTTGCTCAGCGAACTGCACCTGAGCGAATTCGAGTCGCAACACCTGCTGCGCCAGATCAGTGAGCGCGACCGCAACCTCGCTGCGTTCCTGAAATCCCAGAACAAACGCATCGATCTGCTGAGCCAGGTGATCGCCATCACCGTACTCGGGCAGATCGGCGAGCCGCAGCCGGTGATCATTTCCGAAGGCGGTATCGACTTCCAGCACCCGACGCCCATCGCCGTGGGCGCGCACCTGTCGGTCAAACTGGTGCTGATGCCACAAGCCCTCGGCCTGTTGCTGCGGGCCAAGGTCACGCATTGCGATCGCAAGGCTGGCGCCTACGACGTTGGCACCGAGTTCGAATACCCGACCGACGCCCAGCGCCAATTGCTGGCCCGCTACATTTTGCAGAAGCAGGCCCAGGAACGACGTCTGGCCCGCGAAAACGAATCAGGCATTTAATTTAAGGAAGAACCGTGACCCTCATCTACGGCCATCGCGGCGCCAAGGGCGAAGCACCGGAAAACACGCTGACCAGTTTCCAGCAATGCCTCAAGCATGGCGTGCGCCGCTGTGAACTGGACCTGCACCTGTCCATGGACAACGAGTTGATGGTCATCCACGACCCGACACTCAAGCGCACCACCGACCGACGCGGCAAGGTCGTCGAGCACACGGCGGCCGAGCTGGTGACCTACGACGCACGCAAGGGCGGGCCGGGCTGGATCAAGCCTTGCCCGATCCCCACGCTGGAAGAGTTGTTCGAGAAATGCGATTTCGAGCATTGGCAGCTGGAAGTCAAAAGCGCATCTCGCACCCGTGCCGCAACGACCGTGCTGGCGATACGCGAAATGGCTCAGCGTTTCGGCCTGCTCGACAAGGTCACGATCACGTCGAGTTCACGCGAAGTGCTGAAAGCCGCGCTGGACCTGGTGCCGGACGTGTCTCGTGGATTGGTGGCTGAATATGCATGGCTCGACCCGTTGAAAGTCGCCCAGAGTTACGGCTGTGAGATTCTGGCGCTGAACTGGACCCTGTGTACGCCGGAACGCCTGCAGAAGGCGCAGCGTCAGGGGCTGCATGTGTCGGTATGGACAGTCAACGAGCCCGCGCTGATGCGCAGACTCGCCGACTTCGGCGTTGACAGCCTGATTACAGACTTTCCCGGTTTGGCCAGCGCCACCCTCGAGAATTGCTGAAATCGGTCTCCCCGGCCGGCTCAGGCCACCGGCCGGAGCCACTCAAAAAAGCCGGTTGAGGCCATCGTAAGCCGCTACCCGATAGGCTTCGGCCATGGTCGGGTAGTTGAACGTCGTGTTGACGAAGTACTTCAGGGTGTTCAGTTCGCCCGGCTGGCTCATGATCGCCTGACCGATGTGAACGATCTCCGACGCCTGATAACCGAAGCAGTGAACGCCCAGCACTTCCAGGGTCTCGCGGTGGAACAGGATTTTCAGCATGCCCTGGGGCTCGCCGGCAATCTGTGCACGCGCCATGCCCTTGAAGAACGCCTTGCCCACTTCGTAGGGCACCTTGGCCTGAGTCAGCTCCTGCTCGTTCTTGCCGATCGAGCTGATCTCCGGAATGGTGTAGATACCGGTCGGCACGTCGTTGACGAAGCGCCAGCTGTTGTTATCGACGATGCTGCCAGCGGCCGAACGACCCTGGTCGTGGGCGGCACTGGCCAGGCTCGGCCAGCCGATCACGTCACCGGCACCGTAAATGTTCGGTACGCAGGTGCGATAGGCTTCGTCGACTTCGATCTGGCCACGGCTGTTGACCTTCACGCCGATGTTTTCCAGACCCAGCTGGTCGGTGTTGCCGGTACGACCGTTGCACCAGAGCAAGGCATCGGCCTTGATCTTCTTGCCGGACTTGAGGTGCAGGATCACGCCGTTGTCCACGCCTTCGACGCGGTCGTAGTCTTCGTTGTGGCGAACCGTGATGTTGTTGTTGCTGAAGTGGTAGCTCAGGGCCTGGGAAATTTCCGAGTCCAGGAAACTCAGCAACTGACCGCGGTTGTCCACCAGTTCAACCAGCACACCCAGGCCACTGAAGATCGACGCGTATTCGCAACCGATCACGCCAGCGCCGTAAACGATGAGTTTGCGCGGGGTGTGGCCGAGGCTGAGGATGGTGTCGCTATCGTAGATGCGCGGGTGATGGAAATCGATGTCCGCCGGGCGATAAGGACGCGAGCCGGTGGCGATGATGATGTGCTTGGCCACCAGTTTTTCGACCACACCGTTGGCGCAGACCACTTCGATGGTTTGCTCGTCGGCGAAGCTGCCGGTGCCGAAGAACACGTCGACGCGATTACGGGCGTAGTAGCCGGTGCGCGAGGCGACTTGTTTGGAAATGACTTTTTCGGCGCTTTTCAGCACGTCCGGAAACGAGAACCAGCGCGGCTCACCAATGGCCCGGAACATCGGGTTGGTGTTGAACTGCATGATCTGCCGGACCGAGTGACGCAGTGCCTTGGACGGGATGGTACCCAGGTGGGTGCAGTTGCCGCCGACCTGGCGACGGCTATCGACCATCGCCACCTTGCGCCCTGCTTTGGCGGCGTTCATTGCCGCGCCTTCTCCCGCCGGGCCGGAACCCAGTACCACCACGTCGTAGTTGTAGACAGCCATGCGTACTCCTCAGAACAGGCCGCAGTGCCCTCGGCACCTGCGGCTAAATCACGCCGATCTGTGGCGTGAAGGAACAATTTGGGGCCAATGCAGAACCCGGACACAGTCTATAGAAGCGTCAACGCCGGGCACATTAACCCTTGGTCGCGTCGTAGGCTAGTTTTGCCTGCACTACAACGCCAGTCTTCGATGCGCGAACCGTCGCAATCATTCAGTTTTGCCGCCACTGAGGCGCTCAAAAGCCTGATTGGTTCGTGTGACGAAACCTGTATCGGTACGGATCACAAAAAATGCGCCGATATCGTGTTTTTCTGCGTAGTCCCAACCGCGCTCCGGTCCGAGAATCAGCAACAGTGTCGATAAGCCATCGGCCATTAACGCTGAAGGATTAATCACTGTGACCGACGCCAGGGTGTGTGAGACCGGCGCACCGGTGCGGGCATCGAAGGTGTGGGAATAGCGCCGACCGTCCTGCTCGAAATAGTTACGGTAGTCGCCGGAAGTGGACACTCCGTAGCCGTCGACAACAATCACACGTTCGGCCACTTGCTGATCATCCCGAGGCTCTTCCAGAGCGATGCGCCATGGCGAGCCGTCGTGTTTCTTGCCGGCCGCCTTGAGTTCGCCGGTGACCTCGACCAGGTAGCTGCGGATGCCCATCGCTTCGAGTTTTTCGGCAATGGTATCGACGGCGTAACCGGCGGCGATGCTGTTGAAGTCGACTTCGACGGCGGCGTCCTTGCACAGCTGATCGCGATCGATGCGCAGGTGTTGGTAGCCAACCCTCTGCCTTACTTCGGCGAGCGACTGGGCGGTGGGGACTTTTTCCTCACGGGCTTGCGGGCCGAACCCCCAGAGATTGAGCAGCGGTTCCACAGTCAGGTCGTAGGAGCCTTCGCTTTGTTCCGACAGCAGCTGAGCAACGCGGATCAGTTTGAGGATCGGCGCGGGCATTTTCTGACAGCGATTGGCAGGGAGATCGTTGAAGCGCTCGACGTCCGAATCGCTGCGGTAGGTCGAGAATTGTCGATCCACTTCAGCGAGGATATTTTCTACTTCAGCCTGCACCGCTTTCGGCGCGAGCGTGTAGGAATGCCTCACGTATTGAATGGAATAACGACTGCCCATGGCTGGGCCGTCGAAGCGTTCCAGACTGTCGCCGTTGCCACAACCGGACAAAACACCGACCAGCATCACAATCCCAGTCCACCGTCCAGTTAACAAATCTTCATCCCCCCCCCAAAACCGCGCCCGCCATTATGGGCTTCAGAGCGCATGGGAGCCAGACCTGCCTCATCTGCCTGTCAGACGCAAAACCTGTGGGAGCCTCACTTCGCCACACAGGCTCGTGCAAGCGCAGCGCGTTCAAACAAGACGTACCAGAGTGAGTATCTACAAATGTCCTCCAACACGAGCAAAGGCAAGGCGATTTTTCGCGTTGTCAGCGGTAACTTTCTCGAAATGTTCGACTTTATGGTCTACGGCTTTTACGCCACGGCCATCGCGAAAACGTTCTTTCCTGCCGACAGCGCTTTTGCCTCCCTGATGTTGTCGCTGGCCACTTTCGGTGCTGGTTTCCTGATGCGCCCGCTGGGCGCGATTTTCCTCGGCGCCTACATCGACCGTCATGGCCGCCGCAAAGGCTTGATCATCACCCTGGCGATGATGGCTGCCGGCACGGTGCTGATTGCCTGCGTGCCGGGTTACGCCACCCTCGGCGTGGCCGCGCCGCTGCTCGTGCTGTTCGGCCGCCTGCTGCAAGGCTTCTCGGCCGGCGTGGAACTGGGCGGCGTGTCGGTGTACCTGGCAGAGATTTCCACGCCGGGTCGCAAGGGCTTCTTTGTCAGTTGGCAATCCGCCAGTCAGCAAGCCGCGGTGGTGTTCGCCGGTCTGCTGGGAGTCGGTTTGAACTATTGGCTCAGCCCCGAAGAAATGGGTGACTGGGGCTGGCGTGTTCCATTCCTGATCGGCTGCATGATTGTGCCGGTGATTTTCGTGATTCGTCGTTCGCTTGAAGAAACCCCGGAATTCCAGGCGCGCAAACACCGCCCTACCCTGCGGGACGTCGTCCGCTCGATCAGTCAGAACTTTGGCATCGTCATCGCCGGCATGGCGCTGGTGGTGATGACCACCGTGTCGTTCTACCTGATCACCGCCTACACCCCGACCTTCGGCAAAGCCGAATTGCATCTGTCGGATCTGGATGCGTTGCTGGTGACGGTCTGTATCGGTCTGTCGAATTTTTTCTGGTTGCCTGTCATGGGTGCCGTGTCCGACAAGATCGGGCGCAAACCCCTACTCCTGGCGGCGACCATTCTGGCGATCCTTACGGCCTACCCTGCCCTGTCATGGCTGGTGGCGAACCCGAGCTTCAGCCATTTGCTGATCGTCGAGTTGTGGCTGTCGTTCCTGTACGGCTCGTACAACGGCGCCATGGTGGTGGCGCTGACCGAGATCATGCCGGTGGAAGTTCGTACCACCGGCTTCTCCCTGGCCTACAGCCTGGCGACTGCAACGTTCGGCGGGTTTACACCTGCGGCGTGTACGTACTTGATCCATGTGCTGGATAACAAGGCAGCGCCGGGGATCTGGCTCACTGGCGCGGCGGTGCTGGGGTTGATTGCGACGCTGGTGTTGTTCAAAGGCAATCGGCATGAACTGCGGACTGCGCAAGCCGCGGTGGTCGGCGGCGCCTGACAAATCGCTTTCGCGGGCAAGCCTCGCTCCTACAGGTCATTTGCCAGTTTTGAGCGGGCGCATGCCCGCGTAAAGGCCGGCACAAACCACACCTCTGGAAACTGACAAATTGCACAAACAAAAACGCCCCGACCAAAGTCGGGGCGTTTTCATGTGCAGCTAAGGCTTAGCGCGGGAATGCTGGCGGGTTTACACCGGCCATGTCTTCCATCACGCGAACCACCTGGCAGCTGTAACCGAACTCGTTGTCGTACCAGACGTACAGAACAACGCGGTTGTCTTGGGTGATGGTCGCTTCAGCGTCCACAACGCCTGCGTGGCGCGAGCCAACGAAGTCGGTGGAAACCACTTCCTGCGAATTGACGTAGTCGATTTGCTTATGCAGATCGGAGTGCATGGCCATCTGGCGCAGGTACTCGTTGATCTCTTCACGAGTGGTGGCTTTCTCAAGGTTCAGGTTGAGAATGGCCATCGACACGTTTGGCGTCGGAACGCGGATCGCGTTACCGGTTAGCTTGCCGGCCAGCTCAGGCAGTGCCTTGGCAGCAGCAGTGGCAGCACCGGTCTCGGTGATCACCATGTTCAGCGCGGCACTACGGCCACGGCGATCGCCTTTGTGGAAGTTGTCGATCAGGTTCTGGTCGTTGGTGTACGAGTGAACGGTTTCAACGTGACCATTTACGATGCCGAACTTGTCGTTCACAGCTTTGAGCACCGGCACGATGGCGTTGGTGGTGCAGGAAGCGGCGGAAACGATCTTGTCGTCAGCAGTGATATCACCGTGGTTGATGCCGTGAACGATGTTCTTCAGCTTGCCTTTACCCGGCGCGGTCAGAACAACGCGGTCGATACCTGGGCAAGCCAGGTGTTGACCCAGGCCCTCGGCGTCGCGCCATACACCGGTGTTGTCCACCAGCAGCGCGTCTTTGATGCCGTACTGGGTGTAATCCACTTCAGTCGGGTTCTTCGCGTAGATCACCTGGATCAGGTTGCCGTTGGCGGTGATGGTGTTGTTGGCTTCATCAATAGTGATGGTGCCATCGAACGGACCATGAACCGAGTCACGACGCAGCAGGCTTGCACGCTTGACCAGATCGTTCTCGGCGCCCTTGCGGACAACGATGGCGCGCAGACGCAGGCCGTCGCCACCACCGGTTTTCTCGATCAGGATGCGCGCCAGCAGACGGCCGATACGACCGAAGCCGTACAGGACAACGTCGGTGCCTTTGCGAGCGGAAACGTTCTGCTGACCAACGACGTCAGCCAGTTCTTCGCGGACGAACTGCTCGGCAGTGCGGCCATTGCCTTCGGCTTTGAACTTGACCGCAAGCTTGCCCAGGTCAACCGAAGCGGCGCCGAGCTTGAGCTCGCTCATCGCCTTGAGCAGCGGGAATGTTTCGTGGACGGACAATTCGCTGTCATCGGACTGACGATGACGAGCAAAGCGGTGAGCTTTGAGAATCGCAATGACTGAACGATTGATCAGGCTGCGGCCATAGATCGAGCTCACCACGTTGTTATTGCGGTAGAGCTGACCGATAAGCGGAATCATCGCTTCTGCGAGTGCTTCACGGTCGATCCATTCACCAAGACACTGGTCGGGCTTCTGAGTCACGGGAACCTTCCACATGTAGGGGCAGAAAAAAGGGGCTACATTATGCCGCCGAGTGCCTCCCGTAGCAATGCGCGCCTGTCGTGCGATCCGTAACAAAATCAGGTTCAAAAAAATCACGCAGCGATGCAGCCCAGTAAAACCGGGGCTTTCAGCGCAGTCAATTTTTTGGAGATACCGCTGTCTTATCCGTAACCCTCCGTAACACTCGGTCGTTTTGCCACTACATAATCATCAATTTCCGGTAAAAAACCGGCGAATTTTGTCTTTACCACTACATTTCGCCAAACCTGCGTAATAGACACAGTCTGCAACTGACAGGCGGCACCCGGGGCCGCTACAATTACCGACTTTGTCGCAACGCTTGGAGCTCAACCTTCCGTGCCCGTTCTGCGTCTACCGCTTCTCCCTGCCGCGGCAGGTAAACAGCACTGGGGCAACCTGCCCGGTGCCGCCCTTAGCCTGGCCATCGCCGAGGCTGCCAGCGCTGCCAAGCGCTTTACCCTGCTGCTGACCGCCGACAGCCAAAGTGCCGAACGGCTGGAACAGGAGCTGAGTTTCTTCGCCCCGGATTTGCCTGTGCTGCATTTCCCGGACTGGGAAACCCTGCCTTACGATCTGTTTTCCCCCCACCAGGACATCATTTCCCAGCGCATCGCGGCCTTATATAGGTTGCCGGAGCTGAGCCATGGCGTATTGGTCGTACCGATCACCACCGCGCTGCACCGCCTCGCGCCGACCAAATTCCTGCTCGGCAGCAGCCTGGTGCTGGACGTTGGCCAGAAGCTCGACGTCGAGCAAATGCGCACCCGGCTTGAAGCCAGTGGCTATCGCTACGTCGACACGGTGTACGAGCACGGCGAGTTCACGGTGCGCGGCTCGCTGATCGACCTGTTCCCGATGGGCAGCAAACTGCCCTTCCGTATCGACTTGTTCGACGACGAAATCGAAACGCTGCGTACCTTCGACCCGGAAAACCAGCGCTCCATCGATAAAGTCGACACCGTTCGCCTGCTGCCCGCGCGGGAATTCCCGCTGCAGAAAGATGCGGTCACCCGCTTCAAGGCACGCTTTCGCGAGCGTTTCGATGTCGACTTCCGTCGCTGCCCGATCTTTCAAGACCTGAGCAGCGGGATTACACCGGCCGGTATCGAGTACTACCTGCCACTGTTCTTCGACGAAACCTCGACGCTGTTCGATTACCTGCCCCAGGACACACAAGTGTTTTCTCTGCCGGGCATCGAGCAGGCAGCGGAAAACTTCTGGAACGACGTGCGCAATCGCTACGAAGAACGCCGCGTCGATCCGTCCCGTCCTTTATTACCTCCGGCCGAACTGTTCCTGCCGGTGGAAGACTGCTTTGCGCGCCTGAAGAACTGGCCGCGGGTAGTGGCCAGTCAACAGGACGTGGAAACCGGCGTCGGTCGCGAGCGCTTCCCGGCGCGCGAACTGCCGAACCTGGCCATCGAAGCCAAGGCCACCCAGCCGTTGGCGGCGCTGGCCGGTTTCCTCGACGAGTTTCCCGGGCGCGTGCTGTTTACCGCCGAGTCCGCGGGTCGTCGTGAAGTGCTGCTGGAATTGCTCGAACGCCTGAAGCTGCGACCGAAAACCGTCGACAGCTGGCCGGACTTTGTCGCAAGCAAGGAGCGACTGGCGATCACCATCGCGCCGCTCGACGAAGGCCTGGTACTCGACGACCCGGCCCTGGCGCTGGTAGCCGAAAGCCCGTTGTTCGGTCAGCGGGTGATGCAACGTCGTCGCCGCGAAAAACGCGCCGATGCCAACAACGATGCAGTCATCAAGAACCTTACCGAGTTGCGCGAAGGCGCGCCGGTGGTGCATATCGATCACGGCGTCGGTCGCTACCTGGGTCTGGCGACCCTGGAAATCGACGATCAGGCTGCCGAGTTCTTGACCCTGCAATACGCAGAGGGCGCCAAGCTCTACGTGCCAGTGGCCAACCTGCACCTGATTGCTCGCTACACCGGTAGCGACGATGCCCTGGCCCCGCTGCACCGCCTCGGCTCGGAAACCTGGCAGAAAGCCAAACGCAAAGCCGCCGAGCAAGTGCGCGACGTCGCGGCCGAGCTGCTCGACATCTATGCCCGTCGCGCCGCTCGCGAAGGTTATGCCTTCGAAGACCCGAAAGCCGACTACGCAACCTTCAGTGCCGGTTTCCCGTTCGAAGAAACCCCGGATCAGCAAACCACCATCGATGCCGTCCGCGCCGACATGCTGGCACCGAAGCCGATGGACCGCCTGGTCTGCGGCGACGTGGGCTTCGGCAAGACCGAAGTGGCGATGCGCGCGGCGTTCATTGCGGTGCATGGCGGTCGCCAGGTGGCGATCCTGGTGCCGACGACCTTGCTCGCCCAGCAGCATTACAACAGCTTCCGCGACCGCTTCGCCGACTGGCCGGTGAGCGTGGAAGTGATGAGCCGCTTCAAGTCGACCAAGGAAGTCAACGCTGCAGTGGCGGACCTCGCCGAAGGCAAGATCGACATCGTCATCGGCACGCACAAGTTGCTGCAGGACGACGTGAAAATCAAAAACCTCGGGTTGGTCATCATCGACGAAGAGCATCGTTTTGGTGTCCGTCAAAAAGAACAGCTCAAGGCCCTGCGCAGTGAAGTCGACATTCTTACCCTGACCGCCACGCCGATTCCGCGCACGCTGAACATGGCGGTGTCGGGCATGCGCGACCTGTCGATCATTGCCACGCCGCCAGCCCGTCGCCTGTCGGTGCGGACCTTCGTCATGGAGCAGAACAAGAGCACGGTCAAAGAGGCCCTGCTGCGTGAGTTGCTGCGCGGCGGTCAGGTCTATTACCTGCACAACGACGTCAAGACCATCGAGAAGTGCGCCGCCGACCTCGCCGAACTGGTGCCGGAAGCGCGGATCGGCATCGGCCACGGGCAGATGCGCGAACGCGATCTCGAACAGGTGATGAGCGACTTTTATCACAAGCGCTTCAACGTGCTGATTGCCTCGACCATCATCGAGACCGGCATCGACGTGCCGAGCGCCAACACCATCATCATCGAGCGTGCCGACAAATTTGGCCTGGCGCAGCTGCACCAATTGCGCGGCCGCGTCGGTCGCAGTCACCACCAGGCTTACGCTTATTTGCTGACCCCGCCACGCCAGCAGATCACTCCCGACGCCGAAAAACGTCTGGAAGCGATCGCCAACACCCAGGACCTCGGCGCAGGCTTCGTGCTCGCCACCAACGACCTGGAGATCCGTGGAGCCGGCGAACTGCTGGGCGACGGTCAGAGCGGTCAGATCCAGGCGGTCGGTTTCACCCTGTACATGGAAATGCTCGAACGCGCGGTGAAGTCGATCCGCAAGGGCGAACAACCGAACCTTGATCAACCGCTGGGCGGTGGTCCGGAAGTCAATCTGCGCGTCCCGGCGTTGATTCCCGAAGCCTACTTGCCGGACGTGCATGCCCGACTGATTCTCTACAAACGCATTGCCTCGGCCACCGATGAGGAAGGTCTCAAAGACCTGCAAGTGGAGATGATCGACCGTTTCGGCCTGCTGCCGGAACCGACGAAGAACCTGATGCGCATCACGGCATTGAAGCTGCAAGCCGAACTGCTGGGCATCAAGAAAGTCGACGGTGGCCCGCAAGGCGGCCGGATCGAGTTCGCCGCGCAGACGCCGGTCGACCCGCTGACCCTGATCAAACTGATCCAGGGCCAGCCCAAACGCTACAAATTCGAAGGGGCCACGATGTTTAAATTCATGGTCCCGATGGAGCGCCCGGAAGAGCGCTTTAATACTGTAGAGGCGCTGCTTGAGTGCCTCATTCCGAAAACTGCTTGAAGGACGCCGCATGCGCCTGTTTTGTTTACTGACCTTGCTGACCACCCTGGTCGCTCCTACGGCGTTTGCCGATGACCTGTACCAGGTTGAAATGATCCTGGTGCGGCAAAACGCCGTGCCAGCCATTGTCAGCAAAGCCGCACCGGAAGACTGGGCTGCCGGTGCAAAAAGTATCAGCAAGGACAACCTGCGCACGCCAAGCCTGAATAATGAAGTGCAAAAACTCAGCGCCAGCAGCGATTACACGGTGTTACTGCACAAGGCCTGGCAACAGAACCTGGGCGAAGACGCCCGCAAGATCGCCATCAGTGAGGGCAAGGAACAGTTCGGCCAGTTCCCGATCGAGGGCACGTTGAGCTTGAAACTGGGACGTTTTACCGACGTCGACGCGGATTTCTGGGTCAACCAGATCGACGCCAATGGTTTGGTCACCGCCAGCGAACGCCTGAAGCAGGAAAGCCACACCAAGAACGGCCAGCTGAACTTCCTCGACAACGGCCACCTCGGCCTGCTGATCAAGATCACCTCGCTCACCGCCCCTGCGCCTCGGCCAGTCCCCGATGAAATTCCGGACTGATTGAGTCCCTATGTCAGCGACCCTGAGCAAACCCCTGGCACCTTCCTGGGTCAGCCGATTCAAGGAACAGAGCCTGGAGCGTGGCCGTCGCTACGCGCTGGAGAACCGCGTCAGGATCGTCGAGGCTGGCGATGCCACGATCGTCGCCGCTTGCGAAGGCTCTGGCGGTAACGTGTACCGCCAGACCATTCGCCTGCGCGAGTCGGCCAAAGCGACCTTGCTGATGGTCGACGCCACGTGCACGTGCCCGGTTCACGTCAACTGCAAACATTGCGCGGCGGTGCTGCTGAAGGTGCAGGAAACCCTCGCCTACCCCGCCGCCGCACAAGACGCCGAACTGCTGGAAAAACTTCAGGCGGTATTGGAGAACCGCAGCCCAAAGGCGCCACCCCAAGTCCTTGTGGACAACGTGCAACCGATACCGCGCCTGTGGCTGGCGAGCATCGAGTTCAGCGCCTTCGAACCACGCAACGGCAAGATGCAGCGCTACATCCAGCATCGGGCGGCGCTGTCGTTCAGCTATCTGGATGAGTACGTTTCCGGGCAGAAGAACGCCGATGTACTGATTCGCCAGGAAACCCAGACGCTACGGATAAAACGCCACCCGGAAGTCGAACAGGCCTACCGGGAGCAGCTGCGAATTCTCGGTTTCAAGATCGCCACCCGACAAAGCAAGGCCTTGCCGGAAAGCGCTGGCGAACTCTATGAAATGGTCAACGACAGCGCCTGGCTGACCTTCACCCTCAATGAATTGCCGAAACTGCGCACTCAAGGTTGGGAGCTGCAGATCGACGAAGATTTCGGCTTCGACCTGACCGCCGTGGACGATTGGTACGCCACCGTCGAGCAGGCACCGGAGCGCGACTGGTTTGATCTGGAGCTGGGGATCATCGTCAACGGCGAGCGCTTGAGCTTGCTGCCGATCCTGCTGAACCTGATGCGCTCCCACACCGAAATCCTCAATCCGGAACGCCTCGCCCGCCGACGCGACGACGAACTGATTCTGGTGAACATTCCCAACCGCCCGAATTCCCAGCACGGCCCCTTGCAGGTCGCCCTGCCCTTCGGCCGCTTGAAACCGGTACTGGCGACGCTTGGCGAGTTCTACCTGCAAGAGCCCGGCGAAACCACGCTACGCCTGAGCAAGGCCGACGCCACGCGCCTGAATCCGCTGGAAGGCATGCCGCTGCTTTGGGAAGGTGGCGAGCAGATCCGCACGTTTGCCCAGCGCCTGCGGGACATCAAGGATTACACCGCAACAGCCCCCGAAGGCTTGAACGCGACCTTGCGCCCATATCAACTGGAAGGCTTGAGCTGGATGCAGTCGCTGCGGCAACTGGAAGTCGGCGGAATTCTCGCGGACGACATGGGGCTGGGTAAAACCCTACAGACGCTGGCGCATATTCTTAGTGAGAAGAACGCCGGACGCCTCGACCGGCCGTGCATGGTGGTGATGCCCACCAGCCTGATCCCGAACTGGCTCGATGAAGCCGCGCACTTCACGCCACAGCTCAAAGTGCTGGCGCTGTACGGCGCCAGTCGCAAAAAACACTTTGATCACTTGGTCGATTACGACCTGATCCTCACCACCTATGCACTGCTGCCAAAGGACGTCGAACGCCTGGCCGCGCAGCCGCTGCACGTGCTGGTACTGGACGAAGCGCAATACATCAAGAACCCCAACAGCAAGGCCGCCCACGCCGCCCGCGAGCTGAATGCGCGCCAGCGCCTGTGCCTGAGTGGCACGCCGCTGGAAAACCACCTCGGCGAGCTGTGGTCGCTGTTCCACTTCCTCTTGCCTGGCTGGCTTGGCGACGTGAAAAGCTTCAACCGCGATTACCGCGTACCGATTGAAAAACGCGCCAGTGAAGTCAGACTTCAGCACCTCAACGGTCGGATCAAACCGTTCCTGCTGCGCAGGACCAAGGAGCAGGTCGCGACGGAATTGCCGCCGAAGACCGAGATCATCCATTGGGTCGAACTCAACGAAGCCCAGCGCGATGTGTATGAAACCATGCGCCTGGCGATGGACAAGAAAGTCCGCGACGAGATCACTCGCAAAGGCGTGGCGCGCAGCCAAATCATCATTCTTGAAGCGCTGCTGAAACTGCGCCAGGTGTGCTGCGACTTGCGCCTGGTCAACGATGCCGTGCCGCCGACTCGCGGCAGCACCTCGGGCAAGCTCGACAGCCTGATGGAAATGCTGGATGAGCTGTTTGAGGAAGGTCGGCGGATTTTGCTGTTTTCGCAATTCACGTCGATGCTGGCGTTGATCGAGGTCGAACTGAAGAAACGCGGTGTTGAATACGCGTTGCTGACGGGACAGACCCGTGACCGCCGCGCCCCCGTGAAGGACTTTCAGAGCGGCAAGCGTCAGATCTTTCTGATCAGCTTGAAGGCAGGCGGTGTCGGTTTGAACCTGACGGAAGCGGATACGGTGATCCACTACGATCCTTGGTGGAACCCGGCGACGGAAAATCAGGCGACAGATCGGGCGTATCGCATTGGCCAGGAGAAGCCGGTGTTCGTCTACAAGATGATTGCCCGCGGCACGGTGGAAGAGAAGATTCAGCACCTGCAAAAGGAAAAATCCGACCTGGCGGCCGGTGTGCTGGATGGGCGCAAGACTGGCGACTGGAAGTTGCAGAGCGATGATATTGAAGCGTTGTTTGCGCCGTTGCCGGATAAGCTCGAGAAGCGCTGAGGTCTGCGGCGCCCGGCAGATCGATTTCGCGGGCAAGCCACGCGCCCACAGGTTCAGCGATCATCCTGTGGAAGCGTGTCTTGCCCGCGATAGGGTCAACTCGTTTTCAGTCAAGAGATCGGAAATCAGGACTTGAGATTTGGCAACGGCGCAAACAGCGCTTCAATGTCACTCTGCTCAAGCTTCCAGCCACCCGTCGCTCCACCTTCAAGCACCGCCCCGGCCAGCGCGGCCTTCTCCAACTGCAATGCCTGAATTTTTTCTTCTACGGTGCCACGGGCTATCAGCTTGTAGACGAACACAGGTTTGTTTTGCCCGATCCTGTAGGCCCGATCAGTCGCCTGGTTTTCGACCGCAGGGTTCCACCAGGGATCAAAATGGATGACTGTATCCGCAGCTGTCAGGTTCAGACCTGTGCCGCCAGCCTTCAAACTGATCAGAAACAGCGGCACTTTACCGCTCTGAAAGTCCTTGACCGGTGTGCGCCGATCCGTTGTCTCACCCGTCAACAACGAGTAACCCTGACCACGTTGCTGCAACTCGTCCTCAATCAAGGCGAGCATCGAAGTGAACTGTGAAAACAGCAGCACCTTGCGGCCTTCGCTGAGCAACTCTTCCAGCATCTCCATCAGGCTGACCAGTTTCCCGCTGCCAGAACGAAGGGCTTTGGCGGTGAGCGGCGTTTTGATCAACCGTAGATCGCAGCACACCTGACGCAGCTTGAGCAATGCATCGAGGATGATGATTTGACTGCGCCCGACACCACTGCGGGCAATTTCGTCACGCACCTTCTTATCCATTGCTACGCGCACGGTTTCATACACATCCCGCTGCCCATCGCTGAGATCAACCCAATGCACAATCTCGGTTTTCGGTGGTAATTCGGTTGCCACCTGATCTTTCTTGCGACGTAGCAAAAAGGGCTTTATCCGGGCCGTCAGATGTTGCATCCGTTCGTTATTGCCATGCTTCTCGATCGGCGTGCGGTAGTCGCGATTGAAGGTTTTGCTGTCGCCAAGCCAGCCAGGCAGCAAAAAGTGAAATTGCGACCACAACTCGCCGAGATGATTTTCCAGCGGGGTGCCGGACAGACACAATCGCTGGCGGGCCTGCAGGTCTCGGGCTGCTTGAGCCGCTTTGCTGACCGGATTCTTGATGTTCTGCGCCTCATCGAGAATCAGCACACTCCAGACCTGAGGCTGTAAAACCTCCAGATCGCGCGGCAACAGCGCGTAGGTGGTCAATACCAAGTCGTATTCGGCAAGGCTGGCAAAGTCTTTTTGCCGCGCCGCACCATGCAGTGCCAAGACCTTCAACTGCGGGGTAAAGCGCTGCGATTCGTCGAGCCAGTTGGGGATCAGACTGGTGGGCATCACAGCCAGTGCCGGACGATCAAGCCGCCCGGCCTGTTTTTCTGTCAGCAGATGAGCCAGGGTTTGCAGGGTTTTCCCCAGGCCCATGTCGTCGCCGAGAATACCGCCGACCTCCAGTTCTCGAAGGGTTTGCATCCAGTTCAGCCCTTCCAGCTGATAAGGTCGTAGCGTCGCGTTCAGGCCCTCGGGCGCCGGGACATGAGCATGGATCGACTCCCGTAAACGCTTTGCAAAACTGCGCAGTCGTTCACCGCCCTGCCAGACCAGCGGAATGCCTTCCAGCGCACTCAGCCGCGCCGCATCCGGAGCACTCAAACGCAACGAGTCGCCCAGATGTTTACCCAGGTACAACTCGCCAAGGGTCGCCATCAGCGGTTTTATCCGGCCAAAAGGGAGTGCGACTTTGCCATGGGATTTACCACCGAAACGCCCATCGCCAAGTTCAATCAGTAGCTGTTCGTCATCATTGCGCTGGGCCAAGCTCGCAGGTTCCATCAACTGTGGCTGGCTACGTAGCAAATGCAGCAGGATGGGCAACAGGCTATGACGCTCGCCGTTGACGACGATGCCCAGCTGCAAATCGAACCACTGGCGCCCCGACTCCTCCTCGACTTCTGCATACCACTGTTCGACGGGGTGCACGTTGAAGTCAAAGTTATCGCTGATATCGATCAGCCAATTTTTCTCCCGCAGCGCCGGGATGCCATGGTGCACAAAAGCAAGCCAGGCCGCGTCATCCGGCAGGGCGAACATTTCGCCTGGACGATCCAGGTTGCTTTTGCGTGTGGCCTTTTTAAAGCCATGTTTTTGCAGGGCTTGGCGCAAGGCTTTTTCGGCGACAGGGTTGCGCTGGATGCGCTGGATTTCGGTACCCGAAAGGATCAGCACCTCCGGGTTTCGGTCCGACGTCGGATGGCCGTTGTAGGTAAACGCCAATGCAGCCCGGTGCTCTGGCTCGTACTGCCAGCGGACGTAACGCTTGCCGCTGGCGAGCGTCAGGTGAGCCTGAGGAAAAATGCCTTCGACGACCCGTTCCGTCAGGGCGTACGGAGGTGGTGCTGCCCGGGTCGCAGCGGTCATCCGCTGGCTGAACTGCATCGCCTGACCTGCAGGAATATCGGGAGCCAATGACAAGTGACGGGCCAGCTTTTCGTCCAGCTCGCTGAGCAGCGGTCCGACTTGCAGCCGCTCGCGATCCAGATAATACAAGGGTTCCAGGGCCAGGATCGTTTCCACTGGCGCTTCGTCGCTGCCCCATTGAGGACGGAAACTGCCATTGGATTGTTCGGCCCAGGAAAATTGACCTGTTCTTCTCATTCCCGGCGTCAGGGGTTTTGGCTGATCGAGGTCAAGGAAAAAGCGCGAGGTTCGCAACAGCATTTCGATAAGTTCCACCCCACTGCTGCCTTCCAAGGGGTAGCCAGCGTAATGGGCGTGGTGGGAGTGAACGGCGACCAACAATCTGGCGATCCGCAGATCCAGTTCGGTCAGGTAACCGGGTTGCCGAATCAGCATATCCGACAGCGAGTACACCGGCTTGATGTCTTGCAGGCGGCCGTCCTTGAGCTGATGGGCCTTGAAAATTTCCAGCGTCCATTTCCCGGCAGAGGATGTTGCCCTGAGTTTGTAAAACAGGCGCGTGCCTGCTCCCTGCGCCGACTCGTCAGGGGGATTGCTTGCAGAAGGAATACCGTCGATCCAGCGTTCCAGTTCACGATTCAAGTGAACCTGGACGGCACTTTCAGGCGTGTTAACGGGATGTTCTTGCAGGTGATAGATGACTGCGGCGCAGTGCTTGCAATTGAACATGACAGGGCAGGAGCAAACGCATTGGAGCTGCGCTTGCCCACGCCGATCTTCAGTGAGCTCAATGACCTGCTCGTATGCCTGCGCCTGGGAGCCGATGCACGTAGCGATAACCATGAGGTCATCAATTTGACGGATCGTTATCCGATCCTCATCCGCGTACCTGCGAGCTTTTTCCAGAGCACGATGGCTGAACACCTCTGCCCAGGGCAGCGCATGAAGTTGCTCAGTTATTGTGGTCACGACATCAACACCGCTTGAAACTCATTGAATCGTAAAGCAGCCAGGCACCTAATCCGACCGCTGATACTCAACCCGCCAACACCCGCGCCAACGTGGACTTGACCTTGCCCATCCCGTCCTGCAACGCCTGCTCGATCTCGGCCATGGTGATCACCGCCGTGGACTTGCCGGCTGCCGGGTTCACCACCAGCGCCAGACACGCATAATCCAGTTCCAGCTCACGGGCCAACGCCGCTTCCGGCATGCCGGTCATGCCGACGATGTCGCAGCCGTCGCGTTCCAGTTTTGCGATTTCAGCGACGGTCTCGAGACGTGGGCCCTGGGTGCAGGCGTAGATGCCCTGACTGCTGTAATCGACGCCTTCAGCCGCCAATGCCGCGATCAATTGCTGGCGCAGTGGTTCGCTGTAGGGATAGCTGAAATCGATGTGGGTGACGTGATCCAGGTCGCCAGCGAAATAGGTGTGCTCGCGACCGCTGGTGTAGTCGATCAACTGATGAGGCACACAAAAGTGCCCAGTACCCATTGCAGCATGAATTCCGCCCACGGCGTTGACCGCGAGGATCGCCTCGGCACCCGCCTGTTTCAGCGCCCAAAGGTTGGCGCGGTAATTCACCTGATGCGGCGGAAAACGGTGCGGGTGACCGTGACGGGCGAGGAACAGCACTTCCTTGCCGGCGTATTCACCAATCTGCACGTCGGCCGAAGGCGCGCCATAGGGCGTGTCCACCGCCAGCGACTGACGAATGTTCAGGCCTTCGAGTTGGGTCAGGCCGGTGCCACCGATAATCGCGTAAACCGTCATAACGAAAAGTCCTTATTCAATCAGTTGAGCTTCTTTAAGCGCGCCTATGGCAGTCAGCCAGCGCGGGTTCTGACGGTATTCAGTGTTGGCATACGACTGGCCACGCATCCGCGCAATGCGCTCGGATGGCTTGACCTTCAAGCGCTGGGCAGCGCTCAAGGCCAGCTCCGCTGCAGCGCGGTCGTTACACACCAGGCCCATGTCGCAGCCAGCGGTCAGCGCGGCCTCGATACGGCTGGCGGCATCGCCTACCACGTGGGCACCGGCCATGGACAGGTCGTCACTGAAGATCACACCATCGAATTGCAGCTCACCGCGCAAAATGTCCTGCAACCAGCGGCGGGAAAACCCGGCCGGCTGGGAATCGACTTGCGGGTAAATAACGTGGGCTGGCATGACGGCGGCCAGTTGTTTGCTCAATCTGGCGAACGGCACCAGGTCGTTGGCGCGGATTTCATCGAGGCTGCGTTCGTCGTTCGGGATCGCGACGTGGGAATCCGCCTCGGCCCAGCCGTGACCGGGAAAATGCTTGCCGGTGGCAGCCATGCCGGCGCTGTTCATGCCGCGAATGAATGCACCCGCCAGCAGCGCTGCGCGCTCCGGGTCACCTTCAAACGAACGGGTGCCGACGACGGCGCTGCGCTGGTAATCCAGGTCCAGCACCGGGGCGAAACTCAGATCGAGGCCAACGGCCAGCACTTCGGTGGCCATGATCCAGCCGCACTGCTCGGCCAGGTAATCGGCGTTCGGATTGTCGGCGATGGCGCGCATGGCCGGCAGCCGCACGAAGCCTTGGCGCAGACGCTGAACGCGACCGCCTTCCTGATCCACCGCCAGCAGCAGGTCGGGACGAATGGCGCGGATCGCAGCGCTCAACTCGCGCACCTGACGCGGATTTTCGATGTTACGGGCGAAAATGATCAGGCCACCCACTTCGGGCTGACGCAACAATTGGCGATCTTCGGCCGTCAGCCAGGTACCGGCGACGTCCACCATCAACGAGCCTTGCAGGCCAGCAGTCATAGAGATTCCTTGATAACGAAAAACCCGGCGCGCACGCGTTCGCCGCCTTGGGCTGTGCCCGGCAGGTCGGCGACATCAATGGGAAGCGGGTTCAGAACGAGAGTCGGCATGGGCGGCTAGCTTAGCGGATGTCAGTCGCCGCGCCCACCCGTGCGCGGCTAAACCTTGGCGGCAGCCGGGGCCGACTTGCTGCGCGGACGCAGTTGTGCGGTGGCCATGGCCACATCGGTGACGCCTGTTTCGGCACGCATGCCTGCGGCCAGGAACGGCACCATCAGACGCATCACTTGCTCAATGGAGGTGTTAACGCCGAAATCGGTCTCGGCAATGGCGCGCAACGCCTTGATACCGGACATGCTGAACGCCGCAGCGCCGAGCATGAAGTGCACGCGCCAGAACAGTTCGATCGGCGGAATACGCGGCGCGGCTTCGTTGACCAGCATCATGTAGCGGCGGAACACCTTGCCGTACATGTCTTCCAGATAACGACGCAGGTGGCCCTGGCTTTGACTGAACGCCAACCCCAGCAAGCGCATGAAGATAGACAGATCGTTGCCGCTGCGCGGCTGTACGACGAGGGCTTGCTCAACGAGAATCTCGAGCAACTCTTCGAGTGTCGGCTTGTTTTCAGGCTTGGACTGACGCCGCTCCAGCTCTTTATCAAGGCTCAGGCAAAACGGCCCGAGAAAGCGCGAGAAGACAGCCTGGATCAGCGCCTTCTTCGAACCGAAGTGATAATTCACCGCCGCCAGATTGACACCGGCTTTGCTGGTGATCAGACGCAACGAGGTTTCGGCGAAACCTTTTTCCGCGAACAACTGCTCGGCAGCATCAAGAATGCGTTCAACGGTTTCCGACTGGGCCATGGCTACTCCGCCTGACAAACACTTGTTTGAAACATACGTTTCAGCCTGTGCATTGTCAAGCCTGCCGGTTCGTTTTGGGAACGGTCGGTCAGCTATTTAACCATACAACGGCGAGGCTTTAATCAGCTGGCTGATCGACCGTCCAGCGGCCGGCGAAAAAAGGGGCATTGCCAAGACCGTTCCACTGTATATAATCCCAGTCACTGTATAAAAAGACAGAGCGATCAATATGCTAAAGCTGACGCCACGCCAAGCAGAGATTCTGGCCTTCATCAAACGCTGCCTCGAAGACAACGGCTACCCGCCGACCCGTGCGGAAATCGCTCAGGAACTGGGTTTCAAGTCGCCTAACGCGGCGGAAGAACACCTCAAGGCGCTGGCCCGCAAGGGTGCAATCGAGATGACCCCGGGCGCTTCCCGTGGCATCCGCATTCCGGGCTTCGAAGCCAAGGCCGACGACTCTACTCTGCCGATCATTGGCCGAGTGGCTGCCGGTGCGCCGATTCTGGCCCAGCAGCACATCGAGGAGTCCTGCAACATCAACCCTGCCTTCTTCCATCCGCGTGCTGACTATCTGCTGCGCGTTCATGGCATGAGCATGAAGGACGTCGGCATTTTCGACGGCGACCTGTTGGCCGTCCACACCACCCGGGAAGCCCGCAATGGCCAGATCGTCGTGGCGCGGATCGGTGACGAAGTGACCGTCAAGCGCTTCAAGCGAGATGGCAGCAAGGTCTGGTTAATTGCCGAAAACCCTGAATTCGCCCCTATCGAAGTCAACCTGAAAGATCAGGAACTGGTGATTGAAGGCTTGAGTGTCGGCGTCATTCGCCGCTAAAGGAGGCTTTATGCAGTTCCCACACACATCGCAGCAAGCACAACTGCCGTTGTTCGAGGCATTCATGGTGCAGCCGTTGGCCCCGATCCTGAAAGACGTGGTCGAGTCGCCCTGGAGCGCCGAACCCGAAGTCTTCAGCGAGCTTTCACTACGTGGTGCGGCCGGGAATTGCTTGAACCTTTTGGCGCCGATTCTTCGTGAATTGAGTCAGGATCAAGACGCGCGGTGGCTGACACTGATCGCCCCGCCCGCCAGCCTGACTCAGACGTGGTTGCGGGACGCCGGTCTTAACCGCGAACGCATCCTGCTGCTGCAACCTCGCGGCACTCAGAGCGCTCAGCAGTTGACCTGCGAAGCCTTGCGCTTGGGCCGCAGCCATACGGTTGTCAGTTGGCTCAACCCATTGAACGCAAACTCACGGCAACAGTTGATCAGCGCAGCCCGTACCGGAGATGCGCAGAGCCTGAATATTCGCTTGGGTTAATGTATCAATAATGCGCGCAACGCAAAGCGCGGGGCTTCTCAAAGGATAGAGAAGCCAGTTCGTAACCGTATTAGCAGAAAGCGACGAATGGGATCAGTGGAGGACCCGCGAACTCTCATCCGTATTAAATTCGCCTTCAACCAGGCGTCCTGCCATCTGAACACCCACGCTCAACATCGCCTTGGCGACTTCCACGTGTTGGCCCTGCAGGAAAGCCTTGGCATCCTCGGAGAAATCCAAAGTAACCAGAGAACCCTCGTCCTCGGCCCTGCGCAGCTCAATCCGGCCGTCTGGTAACTCGACAATTTCTAGAAAGGACGTTGGCATAAAGGTCTGTTCTCCACGAAAGGCGGGGATTATATAGGCATCGGCCAGGCTTCGCTCGGTAACTTGACCAGCAGCGCTTTTAATCGCACCGCCGGCTCTCAGTCGATCAGCACTCGTTCAAACCTTCGCGAAACCGGATCGCCAACCCTTTGAGGTTCTGACGCCAGCTCTCCAGTTCTTCGCGACTCAATTCCTCAGGCACGTCTTCCTCATCCAGGTTAACGGCCAGGATGAGCGGCTGAGTCACGTCGCCCTTGGGCTTATGCGGAGCGCGAGGCGGTTGAAACATCGCCGCGTGAGCCGCCAGCAGCTTCGCCAGCCAGGTTTCCGGATTCTGGGCCAGCTCGAACATCTCAGCCATCTCCGGAATGGCGATGGCTTCCAGCACTTCGCGGGTCAGCAACATTTCCGCCCGAGGTGCATTGGCCTGAGGCAAGCGGTAGAAGCCGGCGATTTCATGGCACAGCCCCAGCAACGCACCGTACAGGTGAAACAACGTCGACTCGCGCCCAGCCTGAATCAGCGCCAGGGAGTTCATCGCCCGCCCCTCTTCAGCCTTGGCTAGCGCTTCCAGCGACAGGCCGGCGAAATAAATCTTCTGGTTGGTACGGGTATAGAGTTCGTGGGCCATGACGGCAGCCTCCACAACGAAATAATTGCTTCACGCAGGTCAGACAGTGTCGTGGATCCGCCGATCCTACCGCAAGCACAAAACAAAAAGGCCGCATGAAAACCAGTAGGTTGTCATGCGGCCTTTTCAGTACAGCACCTGTTAAGCCTTAGCGACCTTCGCTGGACGCTTGTCTTCGACCGTCCATTTGCCGCCGTCGTAGTACGCCTTCCAGCCAGTCGGCTTACCGTCGACTTCAGTCTGCACGTACTGCTCTTTGGTCTTGCGGCTGTAGCGGATCACCGCAGGCAGGCCGTCCGGATCTTTCTTCGGTGCTTCGCAGAGGAAGTGGTACTTCGGATCGATCTCATCCTTGTGCGGCACAATTTCCATGACCAGCGGAGCACGCGTCTCGCGGTTTTTCGGGAATTGACTGGCCGCCAGGAACAGGCCGGAAGCACCGTCGCGCAGGATGTAGGTGTCGTTGACCTTTTCGCATTTCAGCTCAGGCATCTTCACCGGATCCATCTTCGGCGGCGCCGCATCACCGCTTTTCAGCAGTTTGCGGGTGTTCTTGCACGTCGCGTTGGTGCAACCGAAGAACTTGCCGAAACGGCCGGTCTTGAGCTGCATCTCGCTGCCGCACTTGTCGCATTCCAGGCTCGGACCTTCGTAGCCCTTGATGCGATAGGTGCCCTCTTCGATTTCATAACCAGCGCAATCCGGGTTGTTACCGCAGATGTGCAGCTTGCGCTTCTCATCCAGCAGGTAGGCGTCCATCGCCGTGCTGCAGATCGGGCAACGGTGCTTGCCGCGCAGTACCAAGGATTCCGATTCACCCTCGTCGTCCGCCGCGATTTCATCGCCCGGTACCAGGTTGACGGTGGCCTTGCAGCGTTCTTTCGGCGGCAGGCTGTAACCCGAGCAACCCAGGAACACGCCGGTCGATGCGGTACGAATCTGCATCGGACGCCCGCACAACACGCACGGGATATCAGTCATCACCGGCTGGTTGGCGCGCATGCCGCCTTCGGCGCTTTCGGCTACTTCGAGTTTCTTCTTGAAGTCGCCGTAGAACTCGTCGAGCACGTTTTTCCAGTCGCGCTCGCCCTGAGCCACGTCATCGAGATTCTCTTCCATGCCGGCGGTGAAGCCGTAGTCCATGAGATTGGAGAAGCTCTCGGCCAGACGCTCGGTCACGATGTCGCCCATCTTTTCCGAGTAGAAACGACGGTTGTGCAGCGCAACGTAGCCACGGTCCTGAATGGTGGAAATGATCGCGGCGTAGGTCGAAGGACGACCGATGCCGCGTTTTTCCATCTCCTTGACCAGGCTCGCTTCCGAGTAACGCGCCGGCGGCTTGGTGAAGTGCTGGGTCGGATCAAGCTTGATCAGCTTCATCGCGTCGCCCTGGGCCATGTCCGGCAGCACGTCGTCATCGCCAGGCTTGGCAATCTGCGGCATGACCCGGGTGTAGCCGTCGAACTTCAGGATGCGGCCCTTGGCGCGCAGCTCGAAATCGCCGGCACCGACGGTGACCGTGGTTGACAGGTATTGGGCTGGCAGCATCTGGCACGCGAGGAACTGGCGCCAGATCAGCTCGTAGAGCCGCTCTGCATCACGCTCCATGCCCGACAGCTTGCTTGGCTCGGTATTGGCGTCAGACGGACGAATCGCTTCGTGAGCCTCTTGTGCGCCTTCCTTGCTGCTGTAGACATTCGGGTTTTCCGGCAGGTACTTCTTGCCGAACTCGCCTTCAATATAGGTGCGCGCCATCGTCACGGCATCGGCCGAGAGGTTGGTGGAGTCGGTACGCATATACGTGATGTAGCCGGCTTCATACAGACGCTGGGCCATCATCATGGTTTTCTTCACGCCGAAGCCCAGGCGGTTACTCGCAGCCTGTTGCAGGGTGGACGTGATAAACGGCGCCGACGGCTTGCTGCTGGTCGGCTTGTCTTCGCGCTTGACGATGCTGTAGCTGGAAGCCTTAAGCTTCTCCAGCGCGGCCATGGCCTGGGCTTCGTTGAGCGGCTTGAAGGCTTCGCCTTTCTCGCGAGCCACGTCGAAGCGCACGGTGGCGCCCTTGGCGGTGCCGAGGTCGGCGTGGACTTCCCAGTATTCTTCGGGGTTGAACGCGCGGATTTCACGCTCACGCTCGACCACCAGCTTCACGGCTACCGATTGCACGCGACCGGCGGACAGGCCACGGGCGACTTTGGCCCACAGCAGTGGCGAAACCATGTAACCCACCACGCGGTCGAGGAAACGACGCGCCTGTTGTGCGTTGACACGGTCAATGTCCAGCTCGCCCGGTTTGGAGAAGGCTTCCTGAATCGCTTTCTTGGTGATTTCGTTGAACACCACGCGCTTATAGCGGCTGTCATCACCACCGATGGCTTCGCGCAGGTGCCAGGCAATGGCTTCCCCCTCGCGATCCAAGTCGGTTGCGAGATAGATGGTGTCAGCATCTTTGGCGAGCCGGCGCAGCTCTTCGATGACCTTTTCCTTGCCCGGGAGGATCTCGTACTTGGCTTTCCAGCCATGATCGGGATCGACACCCATGCGCGAGACCAGCTGCTTGCGCGCCTTCTCTTTCGGCGTGAGCACCGGACCTTCACCCGCGGCGGCCTTGCCGCGCTTGGCGGCAGGCTCTTTGCTGGCGCTAGCCGAACCGCTGGTGGGCAGGTCTCGGATATGGCCGATACTCGACTTCACCACGTATTGGTTACCCAGATACTTGTTGATGGTCTTGGCCTTAGCCGGGGATTCCACAATGACCAGCGATTTGCCCATGGATCAGAAAATTCCTGAATTCTAGAAGTGAAAGGCGGTTGGCGCCTGACGCGGCACCGCTATATATAGTGGCTACAAGGTGAGGTCAAGCGCAGGGTCCTGCGCGCACTCAGCTTATGCCTTCGAAAAAAGGCTCGGTTCGGCTTCCACCAAAGCAAAGCGTGGCACCTGTTCGCCGTCAACCTCGACCGACTCCAGGAACATGCTCAAGGGACGCACCCAAAAGCCGTAATCGCCATACAGGGCTTGGTAGAAGACCACTTCTTCCTCGGTTTCCGAATGCCGCGCGATGCTGAATACGCGGTACTGCGGACCTTTGTAATGCTGGTAGAGCCCAGGTTGTATCGGCATGGTTTGGCCCTCACTCAAATCTTTTAAAAATAAAAACAAAAAATAAATTCAGAAAAACAAAAACCGGGGCACTTGGCCCCGGCTTCCGTCAACGAAACGCTTAAACGCGTTCGAAGACGGTGGAGATGCCTTGGCCGAGACCAATGCACATGGTGGCAACCCCGAAGGTGCCGCCATTCTGCTTCATCACGTTCAGCAGGGTGCCGGAAATACGGGCACCGGAGCAACCGAACGGATGACCCAGGGCGATCGCGCCGCCGTGCAGGTTAACCTTCTCGTTCATCTTGTCGAGCACTTTCAGATCTTTCAGCACTGGCAGGGCCTGTGCAGCGAAAGCTTCGTTGAGCTCGAAGAAGTCGATATCGTTAATGCCAAGGCCCGCACGTTTCAGTGCTTTCTGAGTGGCCGGTACTGGACCATAGCCCATGATTGCCGGATCCACACCTGCCACCGCCATCGAGCGGATAACCGCCAGCGGCTGGATGCCCAGGTCCTGTGCACGTTGTGCCGACATCACGATCATGCACGAAGCACCATCGGTGATCTGCGACGAAGTACCGGCTGTCACGGTGCCGCCCTTGGGGTTAAACGCTGGCTTCAGAGCCGCCAGGCTTTCCAGGGTAGTTTCCGGACGAATGGTTTCGTCGTAGTCGAACAGTTTCAGGAAACCGTTCTCGTCGTAGCCTTGCATCGGGATGATTTCGTCTTTGAACTTGCCTTCCAGGGTCGCCTTGTGAGCGAGCTGGTGGGAGCGCACGCCGAAAGCGTCCTGTTGTTCGCGAGTGATGCCGTGCATTTTACCCAGCATTTCAGCGGTCAGGCCCATCATGCCCGAGGCTTTTGCCGCGTACAGCGACATGTGCGGGTTCGGATCGACACCGTGCATCATGCTCACGTGGCCCATGTGCTCGACGCCGCCGACGACGAACACGTCACCGTTGCCGGTCATGATCGCTTGTGCGGCAGTGTGCAGCGCGCTCATCGACGAACCACACAGACGGCTGACGGTCTGGCCGGCAGCAGTGTGCGGGATCTGCGTCATCAGGGACGCCATGCGAGCGATGTTCCAGCCCTGCTCCAGGGTCTGGTTTACGCAGCCCCAGATCACGTCTTCGACTTCGTTCGGATCAACCTTGACGTTGCGTTCCAGCAATTTGCTGATCAGGTGCGCCGACATGTCTTCGGCGCGGGTGTTGCGGTGCATGCCGCCCTTGGAGCGGCCCATCGGAGTACGACCGAAGTCGACAATCACGACGTCTCTTGGATTCAAGCTCATAAAATTTCACTCTCGCTCAAGTGTTGGGACGCTTAACCGAAGAACCGTTGGCCGGTTTTGGCCATTTCACGCAGTTTTGCGGTCGGGTGGTACAGCGCGCCCAAATCAGCGTACTGGTCAGCCAGGGCAACGAACTCGGCAACACCGATCGAATCGATGTAGCGCAGCGCACCGCCACGGAATGGAGGGAAACCAATACCGTAGACCAGGCCCATGTCGGCTTCGGCGGCGGTTTCGACAATGCCGTCTTCCAGGCAACGCACGGTTTCCAGGCACAGCGGGATCATCATCCAGTTGATGATGTCTTCGTCAGTGACTTCGCGCTGCTCGTAAACGATCGGCTTGAGCACTTCCAGCACCGACGGATCGGCCACTTTCTTTTGCTTGCCTTTCTTGTCGGTCTCGTAAGCGTAGAAACCCTTGCCATTCTTCTGGCCCAGGCGCTTGGCTTCGTAGAGCACATCGACAGCCGAGCGACGGTCGTCTTTCATGCGGTCCGGGAAACCTTCAGCCATCACGTCACGACCGTGGTGGCCGGTGTCGATGCCGACCACGTCCATCAGGTACGCCGGGCCCATTGGCCAGCCGAATTTTTCCATGATCTTGTCGATACGGACGAAGTCCACACCGGCGCTGACCAGCTTGGCGAAACCACCGAAATACGGGAACAGGACGCGGTTGACCAGGAAGCCCGGGCAGTCATTGACGACGATCGGGTTCTTGCCCATTTTCTTGGCGTAGGCAACGGTGGTGGCCACGGCCAGCTCGCTGGACTTCTCGCCACGAATCACTTCAACCAGCGGCATCATGTGCACCGGGTTGAAGAAGTGCATGCCGACGAAGTTTTCCGGACGCTTGAGGGCTTTGGCCAGCAAGGTGATGGAAATGGTCGAGGTGTTGGACGCGAGGATGGTGTCCTCTTTGACCTTGTCTTCGACTTCGGCCAGAACGGCTTGCTTGACCTTCGGGTTTTCGACGACTGCCTCGACGACCAGGTCAACGTGACCGAAATCACCGTAGGACAGGGTCGGACGGATGCCGTTGAGCACTTCAGCCATTTTCGCCGGGGTCATGCGACCTTTATCAACGCGGCCGACCAGCAGCTTGGCGGCTTCAGCCAGGCCTTGCTCGATACCGTGCTCGTTGATGTCCTTCATCAGGATCGGCGTACCTTTGGAGGCCGACTGATAAGCGATACCGCCACCCATGATGCCGGCGCCCAATACGGCGGCCTGCTTCACATCCTTGGCGATTTCATCGTAGGCCTTGGCCTTTTTCTTCAGCTCCTGATCATTCAGGAACAGACCGATCAAGCTCTGCGCGGCAGAGGTCTTGGCCAGTTTGACGAAACCGGCGGCTTCGATTTCCAGCGCCTTGTCACGACCGAAGTTCGCGGCTTTCTGGATGGTCTTGATCGCTTCGACCGGTGCCGGGTAGTTCGGACCGGCTTGACCGGCCACGAAACCCTTGGCGGTTTCGAAGGCCATCATTTGTTCGATGGCGTTCAACTTCAGCTTTTCCAGCTTCGGCTGACGCTTGGCCTTGTAGTCAAACTCGCCAGAGATGGCGCGCTTGATCAGCTCCAGGGCCGCTTCCTGCAATTTCTCAGGAGCAACCACGGCATCGACGGCGCCTACTTTCAGCGCGTCTTCAGGACGGTTTTCCTTGCCGGCGGCAATCCACTCGATAGCGTTGTCGGCACCGATCAGGCGCGGCAGACGCACGGTACCGCCGAAGCCCGGGTAGATGCCCAGCTTGACTTCCGGCAGACCGATCTTGGCCTTGGTGGACATGACGCGGTAGTCCGCCGCCAGGCACATTTCCAGACCGCCACCCAGAGCGATGCCGTTGATCGCGGCGACAGTCGGGACGTTGAGGTCTTCGAAATCGCTGAAAATCTTGTTGGCTTCCAGGTTGCCAGCAACAAGCTCTGCATCAGGCAGCTTGAAGTTCTCGACAAATTCGGTGATGTCGGCGCCGACGATGAAGACGTCCTTGCCACTGCTGACGATCACACCCTTGATCGAAGCATCTGCCTTGATGGTGTCTACGGCCTGACGCAGTTCGTTCAGGGTTAGACGGTTGAACTTGTTGACGGACTCACCCTTGAGGTCGAATTTCAATTCGACGATGCCACTTTCAAGAGCCTTAACCGTGATGGCTTTACCTTCGTAAATCATCAACTGATCTCCACGATATGGAAGCTGAACAGTACACGTCGGACGCAGGCAAATGGCTTGGCAGGGACGCTTAACGTCAATGCTACGCCCATCTACCCGGCACACCCGCCAACGCGATAGTCGGGATTCTGTAGGAGCGATGTTAAATACAAACGCTCAATTCATACGCCCGTTTGATTTGGGTACGCCACCTTCACGGAATTTCCGGCAATTGTCAATCGCCCAAAATGCGGGTTCAAACGCGACTTTGCGGTCACTTCCGTACTACGAAGATCTTCAACACGCCCCTGCATGTGAAGCCATTCATAGAATCAATAGTTAGAAAAGTCGCCCTAATTCTCTGCAGCCTTTGTTTAACAGACTACGCTGGCGGGACCTTGAGAAAAAAAATTGAACACTTTTGGCGAACGCCAAGCGTAAGATCGGCGGCACAAAGAATTACCGGCCTGCCTGGCCAACCCCAGCCCGATGATGATGTCGGGCTTTTTATTGCCTGTCTGTCGGAGGTTTCGCGCCATTGCAGCGCGAAATGTCCGTGAGTCACGCCAGTGCTTTCAGCACCGCATCGATGTCTTGCAAAACCGTCGCTTCGCCCTTCTCACCCCAATACAGAGTGATCATCTGTTTGTCCGCTTCAACCTTGTAGACGTTGGCTGGCAATTTTTCGAAATGATTGAGCAGCGCTCGATCTTCGCAAATCTCCTGCCACTGGTTCACCCATATACCCGGCGACTTTTGCCAGTAACTCCAGCAAGCCGGTTGATTGCCACGACGTGGCCGATGGTACTGGGCGCAAGGGCTCGGCGGCTCCTGGCTCAGCCAGTGCGGCCACTCCTGGGGCGCAAGCTGCATGGCGAGGCCGATACGCCGCGCTTCCATGCGCAGAGCCATGCGCCCGCTCTGTCCACGGGACGGTCGCAACCATGCCAGCGGACTCAGCACCACCAGCAGGATTGACACCACTATCCAGACCGTCATATCTGTACTCCCGATTCTTGATGAGCGCTTTGAGTCACTTTGGAACCATTGCGCTTGAAACCAGCCATACTTACCAATATTGCAATCCTCAGGAGGAGCACCTCATGCCCTACCACCATATTCTGGTCGCTGTAGATCTAACCGAAGAGTGCGACCCTGTAATCCACCGTGCTCGCGAGCTTTCAGTGAGCAATGGCGCGAAACTGTCCCTGGTCCATATCGTCGAACCGATGGCCATGGCCTTTGGCGGTGACGTCCCCATGGACCTGTCACAACTGCAACAGCAGCAGTTCGATCAGGCCAAGGAACGCCTGGACCGACTGATCGTGAAGTATCCGGAACTCTCCAAAGAATACTGCCACCTGACCTACGGCCAGCCACGCCAGGAGATTCACCACCTGGCCAAGGAACAGACCTGCGACCTGATCGTGGTGGGCAGCCATGGCCGACACGGCCTGGCATTGCTGCTGGGCTCGACGGCCAACGACGTGCTGCACGGCGCTCCGTGTGATGTGCTCGCGGTGCGCCTGATCAAAAGCTGACAACCCGTACCCTGTGGGAGCGACCCTGCTCGCTCCTACAGGGGATCTATAGCAACGTGTAGATCGCATTCCATACGAAAAGCCCGGCGCTCATCACTGAACGCCGGGCTTTTTTGTTACAGCATCAATCAGGCATCCAGCTCAGCCCAACGCTCGACCATCACGTCGAGTTCAGCCTGCAACTGCTCAAGCTGAGCGATCACGGCAGCGGTCTCGACCGCAGGACGCTGATAGAAACCGGCATCGGCCATCTGGGCCTCGACGGCAGCGATCTGCTGTTCCATGGCTTCGATCTGGGCCGGCAACATTTCCAGCTCACGCTGCAATTTGTAGCTGAGCTTCTTCTTCGCCACCGGCGCTTCGACTGCCGCAGCAATCGGTGCCGCTTCCGCCGTCACGACCGCAGAGGTCAGGTCGGCCTTGCCGGATTTGCTCTCGGTCACGCCCAGCAGGCGCGGCGAGCCGCCCTGACGTAGCCAGTCCTGATAACCACCGACGTACTCGCGCACCTTGCCTTCACCTTCGAAGACCAGGGTGCTGGTGACCACGTTGTCGAGGAATGCCCGGTCGTGGCTGACCATCAGCACGGTGCCGTTGAAGGTCAGCAAGACCTCTTCCAGCAGCTCGAGGGTTTCGACGTCGAGGTCGTTGGTCGGTTCGTCGAGAACCAGCAGGTTCGCCGGTTTGCTGAACAGTTTCGCCAGCAACAGACGCGCACGTTCACCACCCGACAGCGCCTTGACTGGCGTGCGGGCACGCTGAGGGCTGAACAGGAAGTCGCCGAGGTAACTCAGCACGTGACGGCTCTGCCCATCGATATCGATGAAGTCGCGACCTTCGGCCACGTTGTCGATCACGGTCTTTTCCAGGTCCAGCTGATGGCGCAACTGGTCGAAGTAGGCCACGTCGATGCGCGTCCCCTCTTCCACTGTGCCGCTGGTTGGTTGTAGACCGCTGAGCATCAGCTTCAGCAGCGTGGTTTTGCCGGTACCGTTGGCGCCGAGCAGACCGATACGGTCGCCCCGCGTCAGGACCATCGAGAAATCCTTGATCAGGAACGGACCGCCCGGGTGAGCAAAGCTCACGTTCTCGAGGACCATCACCTGTTTGCCGGACTTGTCAGCGGTGTCCAACTGAATGTTGGCCTTGCCGGTGCGCTCACGACGCTCACTACGCTCGACACGCAGGGCTTTCAATGCGCGGACACGGCCTTCGTTACGGGTACGACGGGCCTTGATGCCCTGGCGGATCCAGACTTCTTCCTGGGCCAGCTTCTTGTCGAACAGCGCGTTAGCGGTTTCTTCAGCGGCCAGGGAGGCTTCTTTGTGCACCAGGAAACTGGCGTAGTCGCCGTTCCAGTCGATCAGGCCGCCGCGATCCAGTTCCAGAATGCGGGTCGCGAGGTTTTGCAGGAATGAACGGTCGTGCGTGATGAACAGCACGGCGCCCTGGAAATCCTTCAGCGCCTCTTCGAGCCAGGCGATTGCACCGATGTCCAGGTGGTTGGTCGGTTCGTCGAGCAGCAGCAGGTCAGGTTCGGAAACCAGGGCCTGGGCCAGCAGGACGCGACGACGCCAGCCGCCGGACAATTCGGCGAGAGTCTTGTCGGCCGGCAACTGCAGACGGCTCAAGGTGCTGTCGACCAGTTGCTGCAAACGCCAGCCATCGCGGGCTTCGAGGTCGTGCTGGACGTGCATCAGCTTGTCCAGGTCGGCGTCGGTGACGATGTTCTGGCTCAGGTGGTGATACTGCGCGAGCAGCTCGCCGACACCGTCCAGGCCTTCAGCCACTACGTCGAACACGGTCCGCTCGTCGGCTACCGGCAGTTCTTGCGGCAATTCGCCAATCTTGAGGCCGGGCGCGCGCCAAACGGAGCCTTCGTCGGGCTTCTGGTCGCCCTTGACGAGCTTCATCATGCTGGACTTGCCAGTGCCGTTGCGGCCGATGATGCACACCCGCTCACCACGGGCGATCTGCCAGGACACCTTGTCCAACAACGGCATAGCGCCGAAAGCAAGGGACACATCGCTGAATTTGAGCAGGGTCATGAGCTTCTCCAAAAACCGGGCGCGCATTCTACCTGACTTGAGGCTTCAGAAGGCCGGCAATTTCAATGTCGAAGCACTCTGCATGACAATTGTTGCGAACTTGTGCCGAGAGGCCCGCAAAGCTTTCGCCCGTTGCTGGCAAAAGGCTAAGCTACAGATAATTCGGTGCAGGTTAAGTCTGCACTTGTCGTGATTTCTATGCCCGGACGTCTCATGCGCAGCCGCCTCTTCAGTTTTTTATCTTGCTTGCTTCTTTCTGCCGCTGCCGCTCAAACCGCCCAGGCGGTGGACCTGTCCACCCAGCGCCAATATTACGATGAGGCCAAGCGAGCCTTGGCCAAGGGCGATACCGGCCCATATTTTCGCTACAGCCAGGCCCTTCGTGATTATCCACTGGAGCCATACCTGGCCTACGACGAACTGACCGCTCGGCTGAAAACGGCCAGCAATGCCGAAATCGAAAAATTCCTCGCCGAACACGGTGACCTGCCCCAGGCCAACTGGATGAAATTGCGCTGGTTGCGCTGGCTGGCCGAACGCGGCGACTGGGCGACCTTCGTCAAATACTACGACCCCAAGCTCAATTTCACCGAACTGGACTGCCTGAACGCGCAGTACCAGATTGGTCACAACCAGAAAGCCGAAGGCTACGCCAACGCCAATAAACTCTGGCTGACCGGTAAATCCCAACCCGCCGCCTGCGACGCGCTGTTCGGGCAATGGGCCGCCGAAGGTCAACTGACCGAACAGAAACGCTGGGAGCGCACGAAGCTTGCCGCCCAGGCGCGCAACTATCCGCTGGCCAACAGCCTGGTCAATGGCCTGACCACCCTCGCCCCTCGCGGTCGTTTGCTGGTGGATGTGGCGCAAAAACCTGAACTGCTGAATCAGCCGTCGCGCTTCACCCCGGCCGACGAACCGATGTCCGACGTGGTCAGTCTCGGTCTGCGCCGCCTGGCCCGCCAGGACCCTGACAAAGCCATGAACCTGCTCGACGGCTATGCCAGCAGCATGCACTTCTCCCGCGACGAAAAAGTGGCGATCGCCCGTGAAATCGGGTTGACCCTCGCCAAACGTTTCGACCCTCGCGCACTGGAAATGATGACCAGGTACGACCCGGAACTGCGCGACAACACCGTGTCCGAATGGCGCATGCGCCTGCTGTTGCGTCTGGCCCGCTGGGACGATGCCTATCAGCTGACTCGGCGCTTGCCGCAGGACCTGGCGACCACCAACCGCTGGCGCTACTGGCAGGCCCGCAGCCTGGAACTGGCGCAGCCGCAGAACCCGGAAGTACAAAACCTGTACAAGAACCTGGCCCGTGAGCGCGACTTCTACGGCTTCCTTGCCGCTGACCGTTCACAATCGCCCTACTCGCTAAACAACAAACCGCTGGTACTGAGCCAGGCGCTGATCAACAAGGTACGCAACACGCCAGGCATTCGTCGCGCCCTCGAGTTCCACGCCCGCGGGCAGATCGTCGACGGTCGTCGCGAGTGGTACCACGTCAGCCGTCACTTCAACCGTGACGAAATGGTCGCCCAGGCAAAACTGGCCTACGACCTGAAATGGTATTTCCCGGCGATTCGCACCATCAGTCAGGCGCAATATTGGGACGATCTGGACATCCGCTTCCCGATGGCCCACCGCGAATCCCTGGTGCGTGAAGCCAAGGTCCGTGGCTTGCACTCGAGCTGGGTGTTCGCCATTACCCGCCAGGAAAGCGCCTTCATGGCCGACGCCCGTTCCGGCGTCGGCGCCAGCGGCCTGATGCAGCTGATGCCCGGCACCGCCAAGGAAACCGCACGCAAGTTCAGCATTCCGCTGGCCTCGCCGCAGCAAGTGCTCGACCCGGACAAGAACATCCAGCTCGGCGCCGCGTACCTGAGCCAGGTCCACAGCCAGTTCAACGGCAACCGCGTCCTCGCCTCCGCCGCCTACAACGCCGGCCCCGGACGTGTACGCCAGTGGCTGCGCGGTGCGGATCACCTGAGCTTCGACGTGTGGGTGGAAAGCATCCCGTTCGACGAAACCCGCCAGTATGTGCAAAACGTATTGTCGTACTCGGTGATCTACGGCCAGAAACTCAACTCGCCACAGCCGCTGGTGGATTGGCATGAGCGGTACTTTGACGATCAGTGATCCTGATGTTGAAGTCCGAATAAAAATGCCCGCATCGATTGATGCGGGCATTTTTTTTGGCGTATCCAGAAGGTCTATGCAGACTTGAATCGTGCGGCAGTCTGTTTGCCATGCCGGGTCAGACGATATTTTTGAGCCGGACTGCTTGGTGTCTCGGGGCTGGTCATTTCAATCAAATCGGCAGCCAATGCGGGCCTGAGGTAGTTAGCCCGAAAGGTCGCCTTGTGAGCCAAACCGACCTCAGCCATCAAGTCGCTGATTTTAAGCGGACCATTAACCTGGAGTGCTGAAAGCAATCTCCCTACTGGGTCGGTTACTGGGTCGGTTACTGGGTCGATTATTGATTCGGTATTGCCTGCCTCCTCAAGCGCAATACTCAACGCTTGCAGCATGAACTCGACAAAAGGCGTCGACTCAGCCAACTGGTCCGCAGCCGACAACGCCGCGTAATAAGCGTCTTGCTGCTCTCGAATCACCGCTTCGACTGGCAGATAAGCCAACACCGGCCGCCACTGACTGAGTATCAAGGTTTGCCAGAGTCGCCCCATCCGCCCATTTCCGTCGGCGAAAGGATGAATAAACTCGAACTCGTAGTGGAAGACGCAGCTGACGATCAATGGGTGCCAATCCGATTGACTGAGCCACGCCAGCAAATCGTCCATCAAATGCCCAACACGACTCGGCGGCGGTGCCATGTGGACTAATTTTTCACCACGATAAATACCGACACCGGCTTGGCGAAACCGCCCACAGTCGTCAATCAATCCGCCCATCAGCAACTCATGCGCCCGCAGCAGGTCGGCCCGGTTGCTCGACCGCCACTCAGGCATGGCTTCATACGCCGCAAAAGCGTTACGCACTTCCTGGATTTCTCGCGGCAGGCCAAGTACTCGTCGCCCAGCCAGGACTGCGGTCACCTGCTCGATGCTGAGCGTGTTGTTCTCGATCGCCAAGGAAGCCTGAATCGTGCGAATTCGATTACTACGACGCAGTTGAGGCGTCTGCAGGCGTTCGTCCACAGCCGTCAGCTGACCGATTTGTTCGCTGATCCCGGCGATCAACGCCAGCATTCTGGTGGTCAGGGTCAACGGTGGTTGATAACGGCTCATATCCTCATCCAGGCTCGCAACTGAGGCCGACATAATGCCCGAACCTCGCAGTGTTCAGCAGCTCTCATTCATGCCGCGTCGTGCCCGTCACTGAATTGCAACGCCGCCAACCGCGCATACAGCGCATTGCTCGCAATCAATTCCTGATGCGTCCCTATTGCCACCAGTTTCCCATGATCCATCACCGCGATCCGGTCGGCATTTTTTACCGTGGCCAAGCGGTGAGCGATGACCAGGGTGGTGCGGTTTTTCATCAGGCTCGGCAGGGCTTGCTGGATCAGGTGTTCGCTTTGGGCGTCGAGGGCGCTGGTGGCTTCGTCCAGCAACAGGATCGGCGCGTCCACCAGCAGCGCCCGTGCGATGGCCAGGCGTTGGCGCTGGCCGCCGGACAACCCGAGGCCACCGTCGCCAAGGTGGGTCTGATAGCCGTTAGGCATCTGCTCGATAAAGTCGTGGGCGTAGGCGATTTTCGCCGCTTCCTGAACCTGGGCCAGGGTCGCCGACGGGTTGCCGTAGCGGATGTTCTCTTCGATGCTGCCGAAGAACAGGGCCGGGTTTTGCGAGACCAGGGCGAAGCAGCGACGCAGGTCGAGCGGATCGAGTTGGGTCAGTGGCACGCCATCCAGCAGGATCTGCCCCGAGGCAGGATCGTAAAAACGCAGCAGCAGGTCATACACGGTGGATTTCCCGGCACCGGACGGGCCGACCAGGGCGAGGGTTTCGCCTGCATTGATGGTCAGATTCAAGCCATCGACGGCGTAACTTTCTGGACGTGAAGGGTAGGAAAAGCGCACGTCTTGCAGCGCCAGATTGCCCTTCACCCGATCAGGCAAGGTCACCAGCCCTGTGGTGGGCGGCTGGATGATGTTCTCGGAGCGCAGCAATTCGGCAATCCGCTCGGCCGCACCCGCCGCTCGCTGCAATTCGCCGATCACCTCACTCAAGGTGCCAAAGGCGCTGCCGACGATCAGGCTGTAGAAGACGAAGGCTGCCAGTTCGCCCGCCGAGATCCGTCCGGCGATCACGTCCATACCGCCGACCCACAGCATCACGCCCACCGCGCCCAGCACGAGCACGATCACCAGTGTAATCAGCCAGGCGCGCTGGAAAATGCGTTTGCGCGCCGTGTCGAACGCCTCCTCCACGGTCACGGCGAAGCGTTGCTCGTCCTGGACCTGATGGTTGTAGGCCTGCACGGTTTTGATCTGGCCGAGGGTTTCGGAGACGTAGCTGCCGATGTCGGCAATCCGGTCCTGACTCAGGCGCGACAGGCTGCGTACCCGACGGCCGAAAACAAGGATCGGCGCGATCACCAGCGGCAACGCCACGACCACGATGCTGGTGAGTTTGGGGTTGGTGATAAACAGCAAGACGATCCCGCCGATGACCATCAGCAAATTGCGCAAGAACAGCGACAACGAAGAGCCGATCACTGATTGCAGCAACGTGGTGTCGGCGGTCAGCCGTGACTGGATCTCGGAGCTGCGATTGTCTTCATAGAAACCCGGATGCAGATAAACCAGGTGGTTGAATACTTGCTTGCGGATGTCCGCAACCACACGTTCGCCGATCCACGACACCAGATAGAAGCGCGCAAAGGTGCCGATCGCCAGCCCGACCACCAGCACCATGAACAAGCCGATGGTCTGGTTGAGCAAATGCGCCGATTGGGTCATGAACCCTTGATCCACCAGCAAGCGAATGCCCTGCCCCATCGACAAGGTGATGCCGGCGGTGATGATCAGCGCGAGCAATGCGCCAAGGGCCGGCCAGCGATAAGGTGCAAGAAAGCGGCTGGTCAGGCGAATCGCGCGGCGGTGACGGGCAGAGAGCATCGGGTTATCCAGTACGCAAATGATGGGACCAGCTATACCGCTTAAATGGGGTGGAACTCTGTAAATCACAATGAGTCAGGTTAATTATGACCACAAAGACTAGCCGCTAGACGCTATTGGTCTAATGTCCGGGTGGCAACACTGCGGTATTTCTGGTGGACTGATGTTGCCGCCTTGGAGAGATCGCAGGGAGTTGTCACAGCCTGGTCACCTGGCGGTTTTAAAGTAGGCACACAACCTGATGAGGAGACAGGCCATGTCCTTGCAAAACAGCAGCGAAGACAAGATTCAAGTGATCCGCACACAACCAGACCAGTCTCTGGGTTGCTCAATTATTGATAAGGATGGGCGCGAAGTACCGATCACTGAAGACATGATCCAGCAAGCCTGCAGCGAACTGGAAAAGCGATTGGTCAAGCCTGCCGAACAAGAGTGATATAGCCACCGTCTTCTTGACCCGGCCCTGATGGCCGGGTTTTTTGTGGGTGCTTATCCGGGAAATGCGGGGCAGCCATTCGCGGGCAAGCCTCGCTCCTACAGATTTTGCGTCGTCAACCTACTTAGCGAACACCCAAATCCTGTAGTAGCGAGGCTTGCCCGCGAAAGGGTCAACCCGGTCTCTAGACCGCCGTTGCGCCCAGTGCCGCCACTATCTTCAGCAACTCAGGCGAATCCCCCTCAATCCGCACCTGCAACCCGTCAATCTCCCTGCGCGCAGGATAGTTCTTGCGCAACGCATCAAACGCCGCACGCTGCTCGCTCACATTGCCTACAAGGCTGCGACGGAAATCCGCATCGTCACGACGCGGGTCGTACACGCCGCGGCACAGCATCGCCAGCGCCCAGGCCGGATCGCTCTTCGCGTGAAGGGTCACGTGCGACAACCACGGCGCCGGCAGCAGATCGCTCAAGCTGACCTGGGCCGGTTGCCCGATGAATTCGCAATACGCCTGATAGATCTGCGCCGTCCCCCGTTGTTTGCCATCCAGGCTATAACCGGCAATGTGCGGCGTCGCCAGCACGCAGAGTTCGGCCAGCGCCACATCGACTTCAGGTTCGCCTTCCCACACGTCGAGCACCGCTTGCAGGTCTTCGCGCTGCAACAACACCTGGCGCAGGGCGGCGTTGTCCACCACCGGGCCACGGCTGGCGTTGATCAGCCAGGTACCAGGCTTGAGTTGGTTCAGGCGATGTTTATCGAACAGATGCCAGGTCGACTGTGAGCCGTGTTTCTTCAAAGGGGTGTGCAGACTGATGACATCGCACTGCTCGATGATCTGCTCGAGGCTGACGTAATCGCCACCTTCGGCCGCTTGCCGTGGCGGATCACACACCCGCACGTTCCAGCCCAGCCCCTTCAAGACCTTGACCAGGCGACCGCCCACTTCGCCGGCACCCACGATGCCGTAAGTGCGCTGAGTCAGGTCGACGCCTTCGATTTCGGCCAGGGTCAGCAAACTGCCGAGCACATAATCGACCACGCCCCGGGCATTGCAGCCGGGCGCGCTCGACCAGGTGATGCCGGCCTGCTGAAAATAATCCAGATCCAGGTGATCCGTGCCGATGGTGCAAGTGCCGACAAAGCGCACCTTGCTGCCTTCGAGCAACGCGCGATTGACGTTGGTCACCGAGCGCACCAGCAGCACATCGGCCTGCTCGACGGTGGCGCGGTCGATGGAACGTCCCGGCACCCGGCGAATTTCGCCGAAACTTTCGAAGAAGGCATCGAGCAGCGGGATATTTTCGTCGGCAACAATCAACATGGCAGGCTCCTTTGGCGGGTTGGCAGTGTAGGCGGAGATGACTGTAGTGGGCCAGCGGGCATTAAGGTCACTCCATACCCTGTGGCGAGGGAGCTTGCTCCCGCTGGGTCGCGCAGCGACCCCAACCCTAGCGATCCGGTTTTGACAGGCTTATCACTTGCGAGGCTATGGGACTGCTGCGCAGTCCAGCGGGAGCAAGCTCCCTCGCCACACAGTGTTCAGCATTAACCCGGATCGGTGATTACAAATAGCTAACACAGGATTTTTCCTGACCACTGCGTCAGGGCGTAGAATGCGCCGCCTTGCGCATCAACATCTCTGGACGTTTCGCCCTTGAATTCCGTGACTGACCGCCCCGCCGCTACTTCCCTCACCCGCCCGGCCAGGGTTCGCCTGGAGCTGAAAAACCTGCTTGGCCTGGCGCTGCCGATCATGATCGCGCAACTGGCGACCACCGCCATGGGCTTCGTCGATGCGGTGATGGCGGGACGGGTCGGCCCGCGCGACTTGGCGGCCGTGGCGCTCGGCAACTCAATCTGGGTTCCAGTGTTTCTGTTGATGACCGGCACCTTACTGGCCACTACTCCGAAAGTCGCCCAGCGCTTCGGTGCCGGCACCCACAGCGAAATCGGCCCGATTGTACGTCAGGCACTGTGGCTGGCCTTGGTGGTGGGTTTGATGGCGACCGGCATGCTGTTCAGCGCCGAACCGATCCTGCACATGATGAATGTCGATCCCGAGCTGATCGGCCCGTGCATGCAGTATCTGCACGGCATCGCCAGCGGTCTGCCCGCCGTCGCCTTCTATCATGTGTTGCGTTGTTTCAGTGACGGCCTGGGACGCACACGTCCAGCGATGGTGCTGGGCCTCTGCGGATTGGCGTTGAACATTCCGCTGAACTACATCTTCATCTATGGCCACTTCGGCGTGCCGGCCATGGGCGGGGTCGGGTGCGGCTGGGCCACTGCGATCGTGATGTGGGTGATGGCGCTGGGCATGGCCGGTTGGGAGCGTTGGGCACCGGCGTACCAGTCGAGTCAGTTGTTCAGCCGTTTCGACTGGCCGCAATGGTCGGTGATCAAACGCCTGCTCGGTATCGGCCTGCCGATCGGCATCGCAGTGTTCGCCGAGTCGAGCATCTTCGCCGTAATCGCCCTGCTGATCGGCAGCCTCGGCGCCACCGTGGTGGCCGGACATCAGATCGCCCTGAACTTCAGCTCGCTGGTGTTCATGATCCCTTACTCCCTCGGCATGGCCGTCACGGTGCGGGTCGGCCAGGCGCTCGGCCGCCAGGAGCCGCGCGAAGCACGCTTCGCTGCCGGGGTCGGCATGGGCACCGCGCTGGCGTATGCCTGTGTTTCAGCGAGCATGATGCTGTTGCTGCGCGAGCACATCGCAACGATTTATACCGCCGACCCGACGGTCATACGCGTGGCAGCGATGCTGATTGTGTATTCGGCGCTGTTCCAGTTCTCCGACGCGATCCAGGTCACGGCGGCCGGCGCACTGCGCGGTTACCAGGACACTCGGGTGACGATGATCCTGACCCTGTTCGCCTATTGGGGCATCGGTTTGCCGGTGGGCTACGCCTTGGGCCTGACCGACTGGTTCGGCACGCCGAGCGGCCCGAGCGGGCTGTGGCAGGGTTTGATCGTGGGCTTGAGTTGCGCGGCGCTGATGCTGTCGATCCGCCTGACGCGCAGTGCACGCAAGCGAATCCGCATCAGTCATTCGGCGGGTTAAGCGAGTTTCTTGCGGATCCAGTAGAGGTAGGTGCCTGCCTCTTCGTGCTGCGCGACCAGTTCGTGGTCGAGGAATACGCAGAACTTGGGAATATCGCGACGGGTCGAGGGATCGGTCGCGATTACCTTGAGCAGGCCACCGGGCACCAGGTCACGGATGTGCTGGTGCAGCATCATCACCGGTTCCGGGCAGTTGAGGCCGGTGGCGTCGAGGGTGCCGTCTACCGGCGTATCAATCATTTCACTCATGATTCACTCCTGAAGCTGGCCGGCATTGTCGCGCATTGCCGGGGTTCGGTCATCTGTGTCGTACACCGCCCCCCCTATAGGAGCGAGGCTTGCCCGCGAAGAGGCCCTTGAGGACGCCAAAAGCTTCGCGGGCAAGCCTCGCTCCTACAAGGGGGTGCGGTGTGTATCAGCGGGATTTCGGTTTCTTCACGTCGATCCGGCGCAAGTGGCACGTCACTTCTTCACGGTCGTGATACAGCTGCTTGCAGCCGATCTCGACCCGAATGCCGCGCTCCTTGAAGCCCTCGGCAATGCGTTCCAGCAAGCGTTTCACTTCGGCGTAACGCTGTTTCATCGGCAACTTCAGGTTGACCACCGCTTCGCGGCAATGTCCCTCGCCAATCCATTCTTCCAGCATCGCGGCGTTGCGCGCCGGTTTCTCGACGATGTCGCAGACCATCCAGTCCACCGGTTGCTTGGGCTTGAAGGTGAAACCGTCGGCCATCAGGTGCTGCACTAAACCAGTGTCCATCAAGCTTTCGGCCATCGGACCGTTGTCAATCGCCGTCACCAGCATGCCGCGGTTGACCAGTTGCCAGGTCCAGCCGCCGGGGGCGGCACCGAGGTCGACGCCGGTCATGTCGCTGTGCAGGCGCTCATCCCACTGATCGCGGGGGATAAAGTGGTGCCACGCCTCTTCCAGCTTCAACGTCGAACGGCTCGGCGCCTCACGAGGAAACTTCAGGCGCGGAATGCCCATCGGCCACATCGCCGAGTTGTTGGACTCGGCCAGCCCCATAAACACTTCGCGGCCGCTTTTGAAGGTCAGCAGCAGGCGCGGCTTGTGCGCATCCTCGACCAACTTGCCGGCCGCCATCAGCGCCTTGCGCAGGTGCCCTTCGAATTTCTTGCAGAAGTTCGACAGCTCCTTGCCATCGTTGGTATCGACCATTTCCAGCCACAGGCTGCCGCACAGTGGGAAGTCCGCCATGTGCGCGAGGATCACGCTGATGCGGTCGGTTTCCGGCAGGTCGATGAAAATTCCGCGCGCCCATTGGCGGGGGAAGATCAGCTCGGCGAAACGCTGGCCACGCATCAGGCGCTCGGCGCCGTCTTCTTCGGTGCAGATGAATTCAGCGCAGGCGCTGGCGGTCTTGGCTTTGGCATAACCGGCCACGTTCAGCCGCGCGGCGTGTTCGGAAATCTCGGAACAGACTTCGCCTTCGAAGCCCGGCCGGCAATGCATAAAGAGGGTGTTCATTCTTACTCCTGGGCAGTTGGCGAAGAATTCAGCCACTGCGCGATGCCCAGGCTTGCGTTGAAGCAAAGCCTGTCACGAAAACCGGCGCATGATAGCCGAGTTCGGAACCTTGGACTTGGCCATAGAGTCCAGTTATTAGCTTTAACATTCAAACAGGGCTAGGTTGAAAGCTCTGTCCGTCCCCTCAGTCCGTAGCCGTGCGGACTCAAAGGAGTGATCGCAATGCCGTCCCTCGATAGCCTGAACACCCTTAAAACCCTGCAAGTCGACGACAAGACCTATCACTATTTCAGCTTGCCCGATGCCGCCAAAAGTCTGGGCGACCTGGACAAGCTGCCGATGTCGTTGAAAGTGCTGCTGGAAAACCTGCTGCGCTGGGAAGATGAAAAAACCGTCACCGGCGCCGACCTCCGGGCGATTGCCGCCTGGCTCAAGGAGCGTCGCTCCGACCGAGAAATTCAATACCGCCCCGCACGAGTATTGATGCAGGACTTTACCGGCGTGCCTGCCGTGGTCGACCTGGCCGCCATGCGCGCCGCCATGGCCAAGGCCGGTGGCGACCCGCAGCGGATCAATCCGCTCTCCCCTGTGGATCTGGTGATCGACCACTCGGTGATGGTCGACAAATTCGGCAGTTCCAGCGCCTTCGAACAGAACGTCGACATCGAAATGCAGCGCAACGGTGAACGTTACGCGTTCCTGCGCTGGGGCCAGAGCGCCTTCGACAACTTCAGCGTGGTGCCACCGGGCACGGGCATTTGCCACCAGGTCAACCTGGAATACCTCGGTCGCACGGTCTGGACCAAAGACGAGGATGGCCGCACCTACGCCTTCCCCGACACCCTGGTCGGCACCGACTCCCACACCACCATGATCAACGGTCTCGGCGTACTCGGCTGGGGCGTCGGCGGGATCGAAGCGGAAGCGGCGATGCTCGGCCAGCCGGTATCGATGCTGATTCCGGAAGTGATCGGCTTCAAACTCACCGGCAAGCTCAAGGAAGGCATCACCGCCACCGACCTGGTGCTGACCGTCACGCAGATGCTGCGCAAGAAAGGCGTCGTCGGCAAGTTCGTCGAATTCTATGGCGACGGCCTTGCCGACCTGCCGCTGGCCGACCGCGCGACCATCGCCAACATGGCCCCGGAATACGGCGCCACCTGCGGCTTCTTCCCGGTCGACGACATCACGCTGGAGTATCTGCGGCTCTCGGGTCGCCCACTGGCCACCGTGAAACTGGTCGAGGCCTACAGCAAAGCTCAGGGCCTGTGGCGACTGCCGGGCCAGGAACCGGTGTTCACCGACACCCTGGCACTGGACATGGCCAGCGTCGAAGCCAGCCTGGCCGGGCCGAAACGCCCACAGGACAGGGTTTCGCTGCCAAATGTCGCGCAAGCGTTCAGTGACTTCATCGACCTGCAATTCAAACCCACCAGCAAGGAAGTCGGTCGCCTCGAAAGTGAAGGCGGCGGTGGCGTCGCGGTGGGCAATGCCGATCTGGCGGGCGAAGCCGACTACGAATACGACGGCCAGACCTATCGGTTGAAAAACGGCGCGGTGGTGATCGCCGCGATCACCTCTTGCACCAACACCTCCAACCCGAGCGTGATGATGGCCGCTGGTCTGGTGGCGAAAAAAGCCGTGGAAAAAGGCCTCAAGCGCAAACCGTGGGTCAAGAGTTCGTTGGCCCCTGGCTCGAAAGTGGTCACCGACTACTACAAGGCTGCCGGCCTGACCCCGTATCTGGATGAGCTGGGTTTTGACTTGGTCGGCTATGGCTGCACCACTTGCATCGGCAACTCCGGCCCCTTGCCGGAGCCGATTGAAAAAGCCATCCAGGCCGCCGACCTGACCGTCGCCTCGGTGCTGTCGGGCAACCGCAACTTCGAAGGCCGCGTGCATCCGCTGGTGAAAACCAACTGGCTGGCCTCCCCGCCGCTGGTCGTCGCCTATGCGTTGGCCGGCACGGTGCGGACCGACATCAGCAGCGAACCGCTGGGTAACGACAAGGATGGCAATCCGGTGTACCTGCGGGACATCTGGCCGAGCACCCAAGAGATTGCCGACGCCGTGAGTCAGGTCAACACCGCCATGTTCCACAAGGAATACGCCGAGGTGTTTGCCGGCGACGAGCAATGGCAAGCGATTGAAGTGCCGCAGGCGGCGACGTATGTCTGGCAGGACGATTCGACTTACATCCAGCATCCACCGTTCTTCGATGACATCGGCGGTCCACCGCCGGTGGTCAAGGACGTTTCCGGCGCCAGGGTCCTTGCGCTGCTGGGCGACTCGGTGACCACCGACCACATCTCCCCCGCCGGCAACATCAAGGCGGACAGTCCGGCCGGTCAATACCTGCGCGATAAAGGCGTGGAGCCGCGGGACTTCAACTCCTATGGTTCCCGTCGCGGCAATCACGAAGTGATGATGCGCGGCACTTTCGCCAACATCCGCATTCGCAACGAAATGCTCAGCGGTGAAGAAGGCGGCAACACGATCTACATCCCCACAGGGGAAAGGATGCCGATCTACGACGCGGCCATGCGCTATCAAGCGTCGGGCACGCCGCTGGTGGTGATCGCAGGGCAAGAATACGGCACCGGTTCGAGCCGCGACTGGGCGGCCAAGGGCACTAATCTGCTGGGCGTGAAAGCGGTCATCGCCGAAAGCTTCGAGCGGATTCACCGTTCCAACCTGGTGGGCATGGGCGTGCTGCCGTTGCAGTTCAAGCTGGATCAGAACCGCAAGAGCCTGAACCTGACCGGCAAGGAGACGCTGGATATCCTTGGGTTGACCGGCGTCGAGTTGACGCCGCGGATGAACCTGACACTCATCATCACCCGCGAGAACGGCAGCCGCGAGAAAGTCGAGGTGCTGTGCCGGATCGATACGCTCAATGAAGTGGAATACTTCAAGTCAGGGGGGATTTTGCATTACGTGTTGCGGCAGTTGATTGCGTCGTAACCGCCTGCCGACACAGACACCGCCTTCGGGCGGTGTTTTTGTTTGGGCCTGTTTATAATCGCGCCCCGCAAACAGTGCACACTTTGTGGCGAGGGCGCTTGCTCCCGCTCGACTGCGAAGCAGTCGTAAAACAGCCGATGCGATCTGATTGAAGTATCGGGTCACCGGGTTTGGGGCTGCTTCGCACCCCAGCGGGAGCAAGCTCCCTCGCCACAAAAGCTCTTCAGCCTCAAAGGACTAATTTATGCTCGCCCTGCCATGGACATACCTGGCCCTTCTCTCCCTCGGCTACACCCTCGCCCTGACCTACGGCCACCTCGGCTGGCTGGCCGGCATCTCCGTCGCATTGCTGCTCGTCGCTGGTTTCGCGGTCCGTCAGCAAAAAATCCCCATCGCTCGCTTCCTCGGTCACGGCGTGTTCATCATCCTCGCCGTGGCCCTGGCGATGCATTGGCTGCCCGGTTTCTACAACGGTCGTGGCATCGACCCGCATCGCATCACCGACGATGCCGCGCCGTTTACCATGTACCTGAATCAGGACAAGCCCCTGATCGGCTTTTGGCTGTTACTGGTGTGTCCGTGGATTGTCGGCCGGCGCTCTTTGCGCCTTTCGGTTTATGCCACCGCACTCGCCCTGCCCCTGAGCGCCATCCTGGCCTTGGGTGGCGCACTCTTGCTGGGGATGATCAGTTGGGCGCCGAAGTGGCCGGACCAAGCCGGGCTGTGGGTGCTGAACAATCTGCTGCTGGTGACGCTGGTCGAGGAAGCGCTGTTTCGCGGTTACGTCCAGGGTGGGCTGAGCCGGCACTTCAAACACCTGCCCTACGGTGAAAACCTGGCATTGCTGCTCGCCTCGCTGTTGTTCGGCGTGGCGCATGCGGGCGCGGGTTGGCAATGGGTGCTGCTGGCGGGTCTGGCAGGTGTCGGCTATGGTCTGGCCTACCGTTTCGGCGGATTGGGGGCGGCCATCGCCACCCATTTCGGCTTGAACCTGCTGCATTTCGCACTGTTCACGTACCCGATGCTCGCCGGCTGATGCAATGGCCGTTTTGCGACGCGCCACTGATTATTGAAAAATATTTTCAATAAATTCCTGACGCCGCCGACAACCTCTCAAAGCCTTGCGGATTGAAAAAGCCATGCGTAACAACCAGCCCACCACACAACGCGAACGGACCTTTCCGGCTCAGCAACGGTTGATTTCCACCACCGATGCCAAGGGCGTGATCACCTACTGCAACGACGCCTTCGTCGAAATCAGCGGATTTTCTCGTGAAGAACTGATCCGTGCGCCGCATAACCTGGTCCGTCACCCCGACGTTCCGGCGGCGGTGTTCGCGCACATGTGGGGCACACTGAAACAAGGCTTGCCATGGATGGGCATTGTCAAGAATCGCTGCAAGACCGGTGACCACTACTGGGTTAACGCCTATGTCACACCGGTGTTCGAAGGCAATCAGGTGATCGGCTACGAATCGGTGCGGATCAAACCCACCGCCGAGCAGATCCGCCGTGCCGAGGCGCTCTACCAACGCATCAACCAGGGCAAGTCGGCCATTCCTTCGACAGACAAATGGCTGCCGGTCCTTCAGGACTGGGTGCCGTTCATTCTGGTCAGTCAACTGAGCTTCATGATCGGTGCGTCGCTCAACTCCCACTGGGGTTTCGCCCTGGCCGCCGGCCTGTCGGTGCCGCTGGGCTTGCTGGGCTTGAGCTGGCAACAGCGCGGCCTCAAGCGCTTGCTGGTGCTGGCGGGGCAAACCACCTCCGACCCGTTGATCGCGCAGATGTACACCGACAGCCGTGGCGCCCAGGCACGTCTGGAGATGTCGATTCTCAGCCAGGAAGCACGTCTGAAAACCTGCCTGACCCGCCTGCAGGACACCGCCGAGCACCTGACCGAACAAGCCAGGCAGTCCGACACCCTGGCCCACAACAGCTCCACGGGCCTGGAACGTCAACGCGTCGAAACCGAGCAAGTGGCCACCGCCGTCAATCAGATGGCCGCCACCACGCAGGAAGTCGCCAGCCACGTGCAGCGCACCGCCGATGCGACTCAGGAAGCCAATCGCCTGACCGGTCGCGGTCGCGACATCGCCGGGGAAACCCGCGAAGCCATCCAGCGCTTGTCGGTGGTGGTCGGTGAAACCGGGATGACCGTAACCCAGCTGGCCAAGGACAGCGACGAAATCGGTGGCGTGGTCGATGTCATCAAGGGCATCGCCGACCAGACCAACCTGCTGGCCCTGAACGCCGCCATCGAAGCGGCCCGTGCCGGCGAGATGGGCCGGGGTTTTGCCGTGGTGGCTGACGAAGTGCGTCAACTGGCGCAACGTACCAGCGAATCCACCGGACAGATCCACGCCCTGATCGCCAAGCTGCAACAAACCGCCAGCACCGCAGTGCAAACCATGGAAGCCGGGCATCGTCAGGCTGAAGAAGGCGTGGCGCGGGTACTGGAAGCGGATCAGGCGCTGGTAGGGATCAGCGAAGCGGTGGCCAACATCACCGACATGACCACCCAGATTGCGGCGGCGACCGAAGAGCAAAGTGCGGTGGCTGAAGAGATCAGCCGCAACATCAGCAACATCTCGCAGCTGGCTGACCAGACGTCGGAACAGGCACAGCACTCGGCGCTGTTGAGTGAAGAGCTGACCAAGACGGCGAATACCCAGTATTCGTTGGTGGAGCGGTTTAACCGCTGACAGTCACTGGAAAGACAAAAACCCGGACGGTGAAAACCTCCGGGTTTTTTTATTTTTGCAAATCGTGAAATGTTTTCAAGGAGGCACCTGTCAGTTCTGACAGTAGTCGAAAAAACCCAGGAGGCTTATCAAGGAGACGGTCGCTTTGTCCATCGGACAATGGCTACCGAACTCTTACCAGTAAAAGGATTTCATCATGACAACCCACGCGACCTTTATCCCTAAAAAATGCGCAACGATCGCAAACGAAAACATCTTTCAGTGGAAATACGGAACCATCAAGAAAACTGCAGAATTCAGTGATTTTTACCAAGGTGAATTTTTCGGTGAGTTTTATTGGTCTATTGGTGGAGGAATGGGTACGGCTGCGGAGGAAAACACGTTTGTCTTCAGTATGACGCTACCCTACAACGGTGACGATGCACTGCCAGGTGTCTATACGCTAGATAACGGGCTGAGCTTTCTCCATGGCCACTGGATTCCAGCGCCTCCCGGCTTCAATGGCTTTCGAACGGTGGATGCAGACTCTGCCACGCTGAACATTATCAACTACAATCCCGTGACAGACATCGTCGAAGGCACATTCGAAGCCCTGTTCAAAAGCCATGGTTATCGTCTGAATCCAAAAGGCACATTCACCATGAAAAGACTGCGGCCTTCAACGCAAATGCCAGACGCACAACGGGAAAGCACTCCGTGACTTTTAAACACTCAAAATAATCAGACACAACCCCGCCCCCCATAAGTTTTCGGTGTTGAAGATCTCACTCACAACACAATAAAAAGTGGGGAGCGGGCTTGCCAGCGAAGCGGCCCAAACGGGCACCACCTCTTTCACTGAAGAAATGCAGCCACCCGACTCGCCGCCGAAGCCAAATGCTGCTCATGGGTCAACCCGGAAGCTTTCAATGGCTTCAAGTCATGATCCCCTGCCACCAGCCAGAACACCTCGATGCCCGGCGCCAACGCATAACCTTCGACCGCCTCGCGATTGCCCAGGGCATCGCGCTCGCCCTGTACGATCAACGTCCGGGTCTTGAGCCCGGCCAAATGCTCGACCCGAGGTTTCTCCGGTTTACCCACCGCATAAAACGGATAACCCAGGCACACCAACGCATCCGCCCCCAACTCATCCGCCAAAAGACTGGCCATCCGCCCGCCCATGGACTTGCCGCCAATCGCCAGACGCCCAGTGACATGGCGTCGCACCTCGGCGTACACCTCACGCCAGCACTCCAGCAGTTTCGGCGCCGGATTCGGTGGGCGCTTGCCCCCGTCGACACGCCGCTGCGCCATGTACGGAAACTCGAAGCGCAACACGTTGACGCCTTGATCGGCGAGGCGTGCAGCCATGTCGTTCATCCAGACGCTGTCCATTGGCGCACCGGCGCCATGGGCGAGAATCAGCGTCACAGGGTCCGCCGAAGCATTTGCAGCCGCTTCATTCCACAACCATCCATGTTCCCGCACACACCGCGCCCATTGATCCCCGTCAATACTGGCCTTGTGCTCTTTGTCCATGCTTGCCTCGCTTTTAGTCTGCCTATAACTCCAGGCGAAGGGAGCGTTGCCTTGCGCAAACGCCTTCACTTCGGCTGAACCGTGGATGGGGAACCATGAACACTTCTATCAGTACCGCCTACAACTACAAGGTGGTCCGCCAATTCGCCATTATGACGGTGGTGTGGGGCATCGTCGGCATGGGGCTCGGGGTTTTTCTCGCAGCCCAATTGGTCTGGCCTGAACTCAACTTCGATTTGCCGTGGACCAGTTTCGGCCGGTTGCGCCCTCTGCACACCAACGCGGTGATCTTCGCCTTCGGCGGTTGCGCCCTGTTCGCCAGTTCGTTCTATTCGGTACAACGCACCTGCCAGACCCAGTTGTTCGCGCCGAAAATCGCCGCGTTCTGCTTCTGGGGCTGGCAACTGGTGATCCTGCTGGCGGCCATCAGCCTGCCGCTGGGTTACACCAGCTCCAAGGAATACGCCGAGCTGGAATGGCCGATCGACATCCTGATCACCATCGTCTGGGTCGCCTACGCCATTGTGTTCTTCGGTACGCTGGCCAAGCGCAAGACCAAGCACATCTACGTCGGCAACTGGTTCTTCGGTGCGTTCATCATCACCGTGGCGATTCTGCACATCGTCAACAACGTTGAGCTGCCGGTGAGTTTCACCAAGTCCTACTCGGTCTATGCCGGTGCCACCGATGCCATGGTCCAGTGGTGGTACGGCCACAACGCCGTGGGCTTTTTCCTCACCGCCGGTTTCCTCGGGATGATGTACTACTTCGTGCCGAAACAGGCCGAGCGCCCGGTGTACTCCTATCGCTTGTCGATCGTGCACTTCTGGGCGCTGATCACCCTGTACATCTGGGCCGGTCCGCACCACTTGCACTACACCGCGCTGCCAGACTGGGCACAGTCGCTGGGCATGGTGATGTCGCTGATCCTGCTGGCGCCAAGCTGGGGCGGGATGATCAACGGGATGATGACGCTCTCGGGCGCCTGGCATAAATTGCGCAGCGACCCGATCCTGCGCTTCCTTGTCGTGTCCCTGGCGTTCTACGGCATGTCGACCTTTGAAGGGCCGATGATGGCCATCAAAACGGTCAACGCGCTCTCCCACTACACCGACTGGACCATCGGCCACGTTCACGCCGGCGCCCTCGGTTGGGTGGCGATGATTTCCATCGGCGCGCTGTACCACATGATCCCGAAAATCTTCGGTCGCCCGCAGATGTACAGCATCGGCCTGATCAATGCGCACTTCTGGCTCGCGACCATCGGCACCGTGCTCTACATCGCTTCGATGTGGGTCAACGGCATCGCCCAGGGCCTCATGTGGCGCGCAGTCAACGAAGACGGCACGCTGACCTACTCCTTCGTCGAAACCCTGGTGGCCAGCCACCCAGGCTTCGTCGTGCGACTGGTGGGCGGTGCGATCTTCCTCAGCGGGATGTTCCTGATGGCTTACAACACCTGGCGCACCGTGCGGGCCTCGCAGCCTGCCGAAGTCGCCGCTGCCGCGCAGATGGCCTGAGGAGTCCGCCATGAAACACGAAACAATCGAGAAAAACGTCGGCTTGCTGATGCTGCTGATGGTTCTGGCGGTGAGCATCGGCGGTCTGACCCAGATCGTCCCGCTGTTCTTCCAGGACGTGACCAACAAACCGGTGGAAGGCATGAAGCCCTACACCGCCCTGCAACTGGAAGGTCGCGACATTTACATCCGCGAAGGCTGTGTCGGTTGCCACTCGCAGATGATCCGGCCGTTCCGTGCCGAGACCGAACGCTACGGGCACTACTCGGTGGCAGGGGAAAGCGTGTGGGATCACCCGTTCCTCTGGGGTTCCAAGCGTACCGGTCCGGACCTGGCCCGGGTCGGTGCACGCTACTCGGATGACTGGCACCGTGCGCACTTGTACAACCCGCGCAACGTGGTGCCGGAGTCGAAAATGCCTGGCTACCCATGGCTGGTCACGCAAGCGGTCGACAGCAGCCACACCGAAACCAAGATCCGCACCATGCGCACCCTCGGCGTGCCATACAGCGATGACGACATCAGCGGCGCGGTCGCCAGCCTCAAGGGCAAGACCGAAATGGACGCACTCGTTTCTTATCTGCAAGTGCTCGGCACTGCCATCAAGAGCAAGAGGTGAGCCATGACCATGCCCTTCGAAATAGTGAGCGAGATAAGCAGTGGAATGATCCGCGGCCTGGGCACGGTCGTGGTGTTCGTGGCCTTCGTCGGCCTGACGCTATGGGTGTTCAACAGCAAGCGCAACCCGGAATTTGCCGAAGCGCGTTTGCTGCCGTTCGCCGATGAACCCCTGGCCGACGACGCCACCCAAGAACCTGAAACAAGGAGTACCCGGCCATGACCACTTTCTGGAGTACGTGGATCTGCGTACTGACTATCGGCAGCCTGATCGGCCTGACCTGGCTGCTGGTCGGCACCCGCAAGGGTGAAACCAAGGGCAGTGTCGACCAGACCATGGGCCACAGCTTCGACGGCATCGAGGAGTACGACAATCCGCTGCCGCAGTGGTGGTTCATGCTGTTCGCCGGCACGCTGGTGTTTGCCGTGGGCTACCTGATTCTTTATCCGGGCCTGGGCAACTGGAAAGGCGTCCTGCCGGGTTACGAGGACGGCTGGACCGGTGTCCACGAATGGGAAAAGGAGATGAACAAGGCAGACGCCAGGTTTGGGCCGATCTTCGCCAAATTCGCGGCCATGCCCGTTGAAGAAGTGGCGAAGGACCCGCAAGCGCTGAAAATGGGCGGTCGTCTGTTCGCGTCCAACTGCTCGGTGTGCCACGGCTCGGATGCCAAGGGCGCTTTCGGCTTCCCGAACCTGGCCGACAGCACCTGGCGCTGGGGCGGTGACGCCGAGATGATCAAGACCACGATCATGGGCGGTCGAATGGCGGCAATGCCGGCCTGGGGGGAAATCCTCGGTGAGGCCGGTGTGAAGAACGTGGCCGCGTATGTACGTCATGAACTGGCGGGCCTGCCATTGCCGGCTGGCGACACCGCCGACCTGCAAGCCGGACAGCAAGCGTTCAGCACCACGTGCGTAGCCTGTCATGGTGCAAACGGCAAGGGTACTGAAGCCATGGGCGCGCCGAACCTGACGCAACCGGCCGGGTTCATCTACGGTACAAGCCTGGCGCAACTTCAGCAGACCATCCGCCATGGCCGCCAGGGACATATGCCGGCGCAGAACGAACTGCTCGGCAACGACAAGGTGCAACTGCTGGCCGCTTACGTTTACAGCCTGTCCCACGGTCTGAGCACCGAGCGTTTGCAAGCAGAAGGCAAACGCGAATAAATCTCGACCGCTCTACTGCCGCATTCGCCCGGATGCGGCAGTTCCCTGCCTCTTTGCGACCAAGTGTCGCACCCCTCCGTTGGTCCTCCTTTCGGTTCACCAGATTCGGGTCTAAGCTTGCTCCGATGCGGACTGGCATGAGCCGGTTCCAGGTCGACATTGCCCGATGTGTTCAACGAATCTGCTCGATGACAGGCCGCAAAGGCTGGTAGATACCGGCTGTCGTGCCAATTGCCGTCGGTCATCCGATCGTTGTGTTTGAACACACCCCGTAACAACTGACCTGCCCCCCTCACCCTTTTCGTTCGCTGCGACATTTTGTCCGAGGTCAATTTTGTCCTTACGCGGCGCATGGAAAGGCCGCAGAATCAGCTTTTGAAAGCATTGACCCAGGTCATGGCGCGTTGCAATGACCCCCCGCTTTCTACATACTTGCGGCCGATTTTTACTCCTAATAAAACACCCAAACCGTGGAACCTTAGAATGAGCACAGCAATCAGTCCGACTGCTTATAACTATAAGGTAGTCCGCCAGTTCGCCATCATGACGGTGGTCTGGGGGATCCTTGGCATGGGGCTTGGTGTCTTCATCGCCTCACAGCTTGTATGGCCGGAATTGAACTTCGGTCTGCCGTGGACGACTTTTGGACGCTTACGCCCGTTGCACACCAACCTGGTGATTTTCGCCTTCGGTGGTTGTGCTCTGTTTGCCACTTCTTATTACGTCGTGCAGCGAACCTGCCAAACGCGACTGATTTCCGACAGCCTCGCGGCCTTCACCTTCTGGGGTTGGCAAGCGGTGATCGTCGGCGCGATCATTACCTTGCCGCTGGGTTACACCACCACCAAGGAATACGCGGAACTGGAATGGCCCCTGGCTATTCTGCTGGCCATCGTCTGGGTGTCCTACGGTCTGGTGTTCTTCGGCACCATCACCAAGCGCAATACCAAACACATCTATGTGGGTAACTGGTTCTACGGTGCCTTCATCGTCGTGACGGCGATGCTGCACATCGTCAACCACGCGTCCCTGCCGGTCAGTTTCTTCAAGTCCTACTCGGCCTACGCCGGTGCGACTGACGCAATGATCCAGTGGTGGTACGGCCACAACGCGGTCGGTTTCTTCCTGACCACCGGCTTCCTGGGGATGATGTACTACTTCGTTCCGAAGCAGGCCGAGCGTCCTATCTACTCCTATCGCCTGTCGATCGTGCACTTCTGGGCGCTGATCACCCTGTACATCTGGGCCGGTCCGCACCACCTGCACTACACCGCGCTGCCGGACTGGGCTCAGTCGCTGGGCATGGCGATGTCGATCATCCTGCTGGCGCCAAGCTGGGGCGGCATGATCAACGGCATGATGACCCTGTCGGGCGCCTGGCATAAGCTGCGCACCGACCCGATCCTGCGCTTCCTGGTGGTGTCGCTGGCCTTCTACGGCATGTCGACCTTTGAAGGCCCGATGATGGCCATCAAGACCGTGAACTCGCTGTCGCACTACACCGACTGGACCATCGGCCACGTACACGCCGGTGCCTTGGGCTGGGTTGCGATGATCTCGATCGGCGCCATCTACCACATGATCCCGAAACTGTTCGGTCGCGCGCAGATGCACAGCATTGGCCTGATCAACACGCATTTCTGGCTCGCGACCATCGGTACCGTTCTGTACATCGCTTCGATGTGGGTCAACGGCATCACCCAGGGTCTGATGTGGCGTGCAATCAACGACGACGGCACCCTCACCTACTCGTTCGTCGAAGCCCTGCAAGCCAGCCATCCTGGTTTCATCGTTCGCGCCCTGGGCGGTGCGTTCTTCGCCAGCGGCATGCTGTTCATGGCCTACAACGTATGGCGTACCGTACGTGCCTCGAACCCGGCTGAAGCCAAAGCTGCTGAACAGATTGCTGTAGTTGGAGCTCACTGATGAAGCATGAAGCAGTCGAGAAGAATATTGGCCTGCTGGCCTTCTTCATGGTTATCGCCGTCAGCGTCGGCGGCCTGACCCAGATCGTTCCGCTGTTTTTCCAGGACGTCACCAACAAGCCGGTCGAAGGCATGAAGCCTCGCACCGCCCTTGAACTGGAAGGCCGCGACATTTACATCGCCAACGGTTGTGTCGGCTGCCACTCGCAGATGATCCGCCCGTTCCGTGCTGAAACCGAACGTTACGGCCACTACTCGGTTGCCGGTGAAAGCGTCTGGGACCACCCGTTCCTGTGGGGTTCCAAGCGTACCGGTCCGGACCTGGCCCGTGTCGGCGGTCGTTACTCCGATGACTGGCAGCGTGCGCATTTGTACAACCCGCGCAACGTAGTGCCCGAGTCGAAAATGCCGGCCTACCCGTTCCTCGTGGAAAACAAGCTCGACGGCAAAGACACCGCCAAGAAAATGGAAGTCTTGCGCACGCTCGGCGTCCCTTACACCGACGAAGACATCGCCGGCGCCAAGGATGCTGTGAAGGGCAAAACCGAAATGGACGCGCTGGTGGCCTATCTGCAAGGCCTGGGCACCATCATCAAAAGCAAACGGTGATTTAGATGGATATCGGGATGATTCGTGGCCTGGGCACCGTTGTTGTGATGGTGGCCTTCATCGGTCTGGCGTTGTGGGTATTCAGCCCCAAGCGCAAGTCGGAGTTTGAAGACGCGACCTTGCTGCCTTTCGCGGATGATCCCGAAGCCATCAAGCACGTCGAGCAAGCTTCTAGGAGTAACAAAGAATGACTACGTTCTGGAGTCTGTACGTCACAGTCCTCAGTCTCGGCACGATCTTCGCCCTGACCTGGCTGCTGCTGTCCACCCGCAAGGGCCAGCGCAGCGAAGCCACCGAAGAAACGGTTGGCCACTCCTTCGACGGGATCGAGGAGTACGACAACCCACTGCCGAAATGGTGGTTCATGCTGTTCGTGGGCACCATCATCTTCGCCCTGGGCTATCTGGTGCTGTACCCGGGCCTGGGTAACTGGAAAGGCCTGTTGCCGGGTTACAACTACCTGGATAACGAGAAGCAGACCGCGTTCGCCAACGGCCAGACCGGCTGGACCGGCGTTCACGAGTGGGAAAAGGAAATGGCCAAGTCGGACGCCAAGTTCGGCCCGATCTTCGCCAAGTTCGCTTCGATGCCGATTGAAGAAGTCGCCAAGGACCCGCAAGCCCTGAAGATGGGTGGCCGCCTGTTCGCCTCCAACTGCTCGGTCTGCCACGGCTCCGACGCCAAGGGCGCTTATGGCTTCCCTAACCTGACCGACGCCGACTGGCGCTGGGGCGGTGAGGCAGAAACCATCAAGACCACCATCATGGGTGGCCGCCACGCGGTCATGCCGGCATGGGCTGACGTGATCGGCGAGCAAGGCGTTGCGGACGTTGCTTCGTTCGTACTGATCAACCTCGATGGCCGCAAGCTCCCGGAAGGCACCAAGGCCGATCCGGTTGCCGGTCAGAAGCTGTTCGCCGCCAACTGCGCGGTGTGCCACGGTCCGGAAGGCAAAGGTACGCCAGCCATGGGCGCGCCGAACCTGACTCACCCGGCTGCGTTCATCTACGGTTCGAGCTTCGCTCAACTGCAGCAGACCATCCGTTACGGCCGTCAGGGCCAGATGCCTGCGCAAGAACAGCTGCAAGGCAACGACAAGGTTCACCTGCTGGCCGCTTACGTCTACAGCCTTTCTCACGGTGAGAAAGCGCCGGCGGAAGACGCTCAGTAAGGCCAACGCCTGACGCAACAAACAAGGCCCCGCCAGTGATCTGGCGGGGCCTTTTTCATGGGCGACTGGCCCAGATCGATTTTACCGGTACCGTATCCAACAGCTTTCGGCTCTGCCATTGGTTGTCCGTCACCAGGTTGATCTGCAACTGCTTGCGATCCTCCGAGAAACTGGCAACCAGGTAGGTTTGCTGAGAAGTGGCACCGCTCAGGTACATCGGCACGCCATTCACTTCATAGGCATCACCACCTTTATCATGGAGATGGCCGGCGAAGATGGCAGTGACCTCATACTTCCTGATCATCTGATAAAAGCGCCACTCTTGCTCACTATTACCCATCATTTCGAGTGGCTTGTGCATGTTGATAATGATGGCGTAACCCTGAGTCCGAGCGACTCTCAAATCGTTTTCAAGCCAATCCAGGGTACTGGTGATGTCGAACGTCGTCGGGTTTAACGCATGAGCAATCCTGGTGGCATAGGTCGGCTCATTATTGAGTTGCACCATATGGACGTCCCCTATGTTCTTGGAATAGGCGAGACTGCCGGAATACAGCCGACTCAGAAAATTGCCGGTAATTTTCAAATCAAAATTATCAACCTTATTTTCATGATGCTCTTTAAACTCCACGATACTGCCGGCCGCACAGTTATTGCTGAAGCAATCATCCACGTTGTTCTCATAGTCGTGGTTACCCAGGCCATACAAGAAATCGCCATTGAAGTATTTTTTCAACATCGAGTTCATGTAAGAGCGCTGCCAGCCGTGACCGAAAGCGGTGATGTCGCCATTGATCATCAGCGGCACGTGGGATTGCGCATGGTTCTTGCGGAAGTCGGCAATACTCGCAAACTGAGTCTCCACCAGCCATTTTGAACGTGTATTGAAATCCGCATCGGACTCGGGTTCCCTGCGGTCGAGTTTGTCCGTCCACGGGTACTGCGTATCCGAAGCGAAGATCATATGACGTGGGGCACCTTCGATTGAATAGGCCAAAGGCGCCATAGACAGCAGGCACACGCCCAGCACAAACCGCTTAACTTTCTTAGAAATCATAGAATTCCGTTTCCATTAGTATTAGATAAAGTGTGCAACTAACAAACCGCACCCAATCAACTTATTAGAAACAGACAAAAACTTCAAACAACTCATAAAGACCAATTAAATAAATATATTTCCGCTGCACGTCGTAAAACAACAACTTACCCAACCTCAAGTTGGTTAGTTCAACGCATTGCAAGTTTCAAAACGGCGCCTGAAATGACGGCGGCCATGGCGTAAAGTGCTGCGGCAGGCTTGTGGCATGACTGAGGTCAGCAGTTCTGCTCCCGTCGGCCACGCACCGGCCAGGAATCGCCCCTTCCTCTGACTCTCCATCACGAAAAACCGTCCATAATCCACAAGTCAATTGATTCAAGTCACTACACCATCAATTGAATTTGCCCAACGCGACCAAAGGTCGCACCCTTGAGCCAGAGCGACAGGCGTATCATTGCGCCACTGCAACACCTCTTTTTGACCGCGGTCGGCATGTACTGACCGAGGCATTTTTCCACTGCCGTGGGATGCAATGATGAGCAATCAGATTCCGGTACACGACGTCACACCGCCTGCCAAAGACGCAAACAACAGCGTCGATCTTTACGCCTCTCGAGAAAAAATCTACACCCGTGCCTTCACCGGCCTGTTCCGCAACCTGCGGATGATGGGCGGTGCCGGGTTGTTTCTGCTGTATTTCGGTACGGTCTGGCTGAACTGGGGCGGTCATCAAGCCGTCTGGTGGAACCTGCCGGAACGCAAATTCTTCATCTTCGGCGCGACCTTCTGGCCCCAGGATTTCATCCTGCTCTCCGGGATCCTGATCGTCAGCGCCTTCGGCCTGTTCTTCATTACCGTGTACGCCGGTCGGGTGTGGTGCGGTTATACCTGCCCGCAAAGCGTCTGGACGTGGATTTTCATGTGGTGCGAAAAGGTCACCGAAGGCGACCGCAACCAGCGCATCAAGCTCGACAAGGCGCCGATGAGCGCCAACAAATTCCTGCGCAAACTCAGCAAGCACTCGATGTGGCTGTTGATCGGCTTCGTCACCGGCATGACCTTCGTCGGGTACTTCTCGCCCATTCGCGAACTGACCATCGACTTCTTCACCGGCGAAGCGGATGGCTGGTCGTATTTCTGGGTCGGTTTCTTCACCCTCGCCACCTACGGCAACGCCGGCTGGTTGCGTGAGCAAGTGTGCATTTACATGTGCCCGTATGCGCGCTTCCAGAGCGTGATGTTCGACAAGGACACGCTGATCGTCTCCTACGATCCTCGCCGTGGTGAAAGCCGCGGCCCGCGCAAGAAAGGCGTCGACTACAAGGCTATGGGCCTGGGCGATTGCATCGATTGCACCATGTGTGTCCAGGTCTGCCCGACCGGCATCGACATTCGCGACGGTCTGCAAATTGAATGCATCGGCTGCGCGGCGTGCATCGATGCCTGCGACAGCATCATGGACAAGATGGACTACCCGCGCGGGTTGATCAGCTACACCACCGAGCACAACCTGTCCGGGCAAAAAACCCATAAACTGCGCCCGCGGCTGATTGGCTATGCCCTGGTGTTGCTGGCCATGATGGGCTTGCTGGCGGGCGCGTTCTTCATGCGTTCACTGGTCGGTTTCGACGTCAGCAAGGACCGCGTGCTGTATCGCGAGAACGCCGAAGGCCGGATCGAGAACGTCTACAGCCTGAAGATCATGAACAAAGACCAGCGCGACCATACCTACGTACTGGAAGCCTCCGGTCTGCCGGACCTCAAGCTGCAAGGCAAGCGCGAGATCAAAGTCGCCGCCGGGGAGATTTTCAGCCAGCCAGTCGAACTGTCCATGGCACCGGAAAAATTGCCGTCGAGCACCAACGAGGTGAAATTCATCCTCAAGGATGCCGACGACGACAGCATCCACGTTGAAGCCAAGAGCCGATTCATCGGCCCACAAATTCGTTGAGAGAAGTAATCATGCCCGCAGCAAACGCCGCAAGCCCTTGGTACAAGCATCTTTGGCCATGGATCATCATCGCCATCCTGGCTTGTTCCGTGACGTTGACCCTGTCCATGGTGACCATCGCGGTGAACAACCCGGACAACCTGGTCAACGATAACTACTACGAGGCCGGCAAAGGCATCAACCGCTCCCTTGATCGTGAGCTGCTGGCCCAGACCCTGTTGCTGCGGGCCAGCGTTCACCTGGATGACGTAACCGGCGAAGTCGACCTGCGCCTGAGCGGCAACAGCCAACCTGAAACCCTTGAGCTGAACCTGATCTCGCCGACCCAGCCGGAAAAGGATCGCAAGATCACCCTGGCCCGCAGTGAAACAGAGCAGGGTCGCTACATCGGTCAATTGAGCGACAAGATTGAAGGCCGTCGTTTTGTCGAATTGCTGGGCACTCAGGACGACCACATCTGGCGCATGTTCGAAGAAGAGCTGGTCAGCCATGATAAGGACCTGCTGCTCGGGGATGAGCCGCTGCAAGGCGCGGAAGACCTGAAGAAGTAAGTTCCAGTGAACACGGTCAACTGTGGCGAGGGAGCTTGCTCCCGCTGGGTGCGAAGCGCCCCCTGAAACCAGCAAACCGATTCTTTCAGTCATAGCGCGTTCGCAGGTTTACGACTGCTGCGCAGCCGAGCGGGAGCAAGCTCCCTCGCCACAATGGTTTCCATGGCAGCACAGATGACCACGCCAACCCCCTGCTACCACTGCGCCCTGCCCGTCCCGGCCGGCAGCCGCTTCACCGCTGCGGTCCTCGGTGAAACCCGCGAGTTCTGCTGCCCGGGGTGCCAGGCCGTGGCTGAGGCGATCGTGGCCGGCGGGCTGGAAAGCTATTACCAGCACCGCAGCGAGTCATCGGCCAACCCCGAAGCCTTGCCGGTGCAGTTGGTGGATGAGTTGGCGCTCTACGACCGCGCCGATGTGCAGAAGCCTTTCGTGCGCCACGACGGCGAACTCGCCGAAACCACCCTGTTGATGGAAGGCATCAGCTGCGCCGCCTGCGGCTGGCTGATCGAAAAACACCTGCGCGCCTTGCCGGCGGTGGCAGAGGCGCGACTGAACCTGTCCAACCATCGTCTTCACGTGCGCTGGGCCGACGCGCAATTGCCATTGAGTCAGGTGCTCAGCGAACTGCGCCACATCGGCTACGCCGCGCACCCGTACCAAGCCGACCGCGCCAGCGAACAACTGGCCAGCGAAAACCGCCTGGCCTTGCGCCAACTGGGCGTCGCCGGGTTGCTGTGGTTCCAGGCGATGATGGCGACCATGGCCACTTGGCCGGAATTCAACATCGACTTGAGTCCCGAGCTGCACACCATCCTGCGCTGGGTCGCACTGTTCCTCACCACGCCGATCGTGTTCTACAGCTGTGCGCCGTTCTTCAAAGGGGCGATGCGCGATTTGCGCACCCGACATCTGACCATGGACGTGTCGGTGTCGCTCGCCATCGGCAGTGCCTACATCGCCGGAATCTGGACCTCGATCACCGGCGTCGGCGAGTTGTATTTCGATGCGGTGGGGATGTTCGCGCTGTTTCTGCTGGCCGGTCGATACCTGGAACGCCGCGCCCGGGAGCGCACCGCCGCCGCCACCGCACAGCTCGTCAACCTGTTGCCGGCCTCGTGCCTGCGCCTGAGTGCCGACGGCCAGAGCGAACGAATCCTGCTCAGCGAACTGCGTGTCGGCGATCAGGTGCTGGTGCATCCGGGCGCCATTCTGCCGGCCGACGGCAAGATCCTCGATGGCCAGTCGAGCATCGACGAATCGCTGCTGACCGGCGAATACCTGCCGCAACCGCGCACCCAGGGCGACGCGGTCACCGCCGGCACCCTGAACGTCGAAGGCGCGTTGACCGTGCAAGTGCTGGCGCTGGGTCAGGACACGCGGCTGTCGGCCATCGTCCGCCTGCTGGACCGCGCCCAGGCCGAAAAGCCGCGACTGGCGGAAATCGCTGACCGCGCTGCGCAATGGTTCCTGTTGCTGTCATTGATCGCAGCAGCGGCAATCGGCCTGTTGTGGTGGGAGCTGGATGCGTCGCGAGCCTTCTGGATTGTCCTGGCGATGCTGGTTGCGACGTGCCCGTGCGCCTTATCGCTGGCCACGCCCACCGCCCTCACGGCCGCCACCGGCACGTTGCACAAACTCGGTTTACTGCTGACCCGTGGCCATGTGCTGGAAGGCCTGAACCAGATAGACACGGTGATTTTCGACAAGACCGGCACGTTGACCGAGGGGCGATTGGCCTTGCGTTCGATCCGCCCGCTCGGCGCGCTCGACAGCGATCAATGCCTGAGTCTTGCCGCGGCCCTGGAAAACCGTTCCGAACACCCGATTGCCCGGGCATTTGGCCGAGCGCCGCTGGCGGCCGAAGAAGTCCTCAGCACGCCGGGGCTTGGCCTCGAGGGCCTGGTCGGCACGCAACGCCTGCGCATCGGCCAGCCGGGTTTTGTCTGCGAACTCAGTGGCGCGGCGACACCGGTCATGCCCGATGAAGCCGGGCAATGGCTGCTACTCGGCGACAGCCAGGGGCCGCTGGCGTGGTTTGTCCTCGATGACCGTTTGCGTGCCGACGCCCCGGCACTATTGGAAGCCTGCAAGGCCCGTGGCTGGCGCACCTTGCTGCTGTCGGGCGATACCTCACCGATGGTCGCCAGCGTGGCCGCCGAACTGGGCATCGACGAAGCCCGGGGCGGTTTGCGTCCGGATGACAAATTGCAGGTCCTGCAACAGTTGCACAAGGAAGGCCGCAAGGTGTTGATGCTCGGTGACGGCGTCAATGACGTGCCAGTGCTGGCCGCAGCCGACATCAGCGTGGCGATGGGTTCAGCCACCGACCTGGCGAAAACCAGCGCCGATGCGGTGTTGCTGTCCAACCGCCTCGATGCGCTGGTGCAGGCCTTCAGCCTCGCGCGGCGCACCCGTCGGGTAATCATCGAGAACCTGCTGTGGGCCGGGCTGTACAATGGCCTCATGTTGCCGTTCGCCGCCCTCGGCTGGATCACGCCGGTATGGGCCGCGGTCGGCATGTCCATCAGTTCGTTGACCGTGGTGCTGAACGCCCTGCGCCTGACTCGCCTGCCGAGCGCGCCTGGCGTCCGGCCCACGCCAGAAACCCGCCCGCTGCCGGCCTGAGCCGCGCGGGCATGGAGTCCAGATGCCAGCTCTCTACGTGATGATCCCGGCCGCGCTGCTGATCGTGGCCATCGCTATCTATATCTTCTTCTGGGCGGTCGACAGCGGTCAGTACGACGACCTCGACGGCCCGGCCCACAGCATTCTGTTCGACGACCAGGACCCGAACCACCAAGCCGCAGTCGACGAAGCCAGCGGCCATCCGGCCAAACCGGACGACAAGGCGCCTCCGCATGCTTGAGTTGGCGCCACTGCTGGTGTCTGCGGTGATTCTCGGCCTGCTCGGCGGTGGGCATTGCCTGGGCATGTGCGGCGGCTTGATGGGCGCGCTCACCCTGGCGATTCCCAAGGAACAGCGCAGCCGCCGTTTTCGCCTGCTGCTGGCTTACAACCTGGGGCGAATTCTCAGCTATGCAACGGCCGGTCTTTTGATCGGCCTGGCGGGTTGGGCAGTGGCCAACAGCCCGGCCGCCATGTTCATGCGCGTGATCGCCGGATTGTTGCTGATCGCCATGGGCCTGTACCTCGCCGGCTGGTGGAGCGGCCTGACCCGTATTGAGAGCCTTGGCCGCGGCCTGTGGCGGCATATCCAGCCGGTTGCCAACAAACTGCTGCCGGTGTCGAGCCTGCCCCGCGCCTTATTGCTGGGCGCGCTGTGGGGCTGGTTGCCGTGCGGGTTGGTTTACAGCACGTTGCTGTGGGCGGCGAGCCAGGGCAATGCGCTGGACAGTGCGCTGCTGATGCTCGCGTTCGGGCTCGGCACCTGGCCGGTGCTGCTGGCCACGGGGTTGGCGGCTGAGCGGGTCACGGCGTTGTTGCGCAAGCGCAGTGTGCGAATGACCGGTGGGTTGCTGGTGATCCTGTTTGGCATCTGGACTTTGCCGGGGCCGCATCAGCATTGGCTCATGGGGCATTAGATCGGTGGTGCGGCCTTCGCGGGCAAGCCTCGCTCCTACATTGAAATGCATTCCCCCTGCTAGCGAAGAGGCCCTGACTGGCCACACATATCCTGACCGTTGATGCAAATCAAGATGCCCCGGCGTCGCCCCCCATAGACTTGCGAACACTGCCAGCCTATCCGGGGGAATGCCCGCATGATGCTCGACGCCATTCGTTGGGATACCGATCTGATCCGCCGTTACGACCTGGCGGGGCCGCGCTACACCTCTTACCCCACTGCCGTGCAATTCGACGGGCAGGTCGGCACGTTTGACCTGTTCCACGCCCTGCGCGACAGCCGTAAGGCCCAGCGCCCATTGTCGCTGTACGTGCACGTGCCGTTCTGCGCGAACATTTGTTACTACTGCGCGTGCAACAAAGTCATCACCAAGGACCGAGGCCGCGCCCTGCCCTATTTGCAGCGTCTTGAGCAGGAAATCCAGCTGATCGCCTGCCACCTCGACCCGGCGCAAAAAGTCGAACAACTGCACTTTGGCGGCGGCACCCCGACCTTTCTCAGCCACGACGAACTGCGCCAGTTGATGGCTCAGTTGCGCAAGCACTTCAACCTGCTGGACGACGATTCCGGCGACTACGGCATCGAGATCGACCCTCGCGAAGCCGACTGGTCGACCATGGGACTGCTGCGTGAACTGGGTTTCAACCGGGTCAGCATTGGCCTGCAAGACCTCGACCCGGCGGTGCAACGGGCGGTCAATCGCCTGCAAAGCCTGGAAGAAACCCGCGCCGTGATCGACGCCGCCCGGACCCTGCAATTCCGCTCAATCAACATCGACCTGATCTACGGCTTGCCGAAGCAGACCCCGGAAAACTTCGCGCGCACGGTCGACGAAGTCATTGCGCTGCAACCGGATCGGCTTTCGGTGTTCAACTACGCGCACCTGCCGGAACGCTTTATGCCGCAGCGGCGAATCAACAGCAACGAGTTGCCGACGCCGGCGCAGAAGCTGGAAATGCTGCAGCGCACCATCGAACAACTGACCGCTGCCGGCTACCGCTACATCGGCATGGACCACTTCGCCTTGCCCGACGATGAGCTGGCGATTGCCCAGGAAGAATCGACCCTGCAGCGTAACTTTCAGGGCTACACCACTCACGGTCATTGCGATCTGATCGGGCTGGGGGTCTCGGCCATCAGTCAGATCGGCGACCTCTACTGCCAGAACAACAGCGATTTGAACCAGTACCAGAACACCTTGGCCACCGCGCAACTGGCAACCAGCCGGGGCCTGATATGCAATGCTGATGACCGCGTGCGACGGGCGGTAATTCAGCAGTTGATCTGCACGTTCAATCTGGAGTTCGCGCAGATCGAACAGGCCTTCAACATCGATTTTCGCGGTTACTTCGGTGACCTGTGGCCTCAGCTACAGACCATGGCCGAGGACGGCTTGATCAGCCTCGATAATGAGCGGATCAGCGTACTGCCCGCCGGTCGCTTGCTGGTGCGCTCGGTGTGCATGGTGTTCGATGCCTATTTGCAACAGCACAATCACCAGCGATTTTCGCGAGTGATTTAGTCATCCATTCACTTGTCGGTTAACAAAATGCTGGCTTTATGACCCTGCGGCAAAATCGCCGCGTGCCTGAATGTCCTCCCGTGAGTTACCCTTACGGCTTATGTGTGTTTTCCCACAAGGATTGAAGAAATGTCCGAGCCAGTAAAACTGCGCGCTAACGGCCAGGCCCATTGCAAGGATTGCAGCCTGGCCCCCCTCTGCTTGCCACTTTCTCTGAATCTGGAAGACATGGAAGCGTTGGACGAGATCGTCAAACGGGGTCGCCCGTTGAAAAAAGGCGAGTTCCTGTTCCGCCAAGGCGATACTTTCGATTCCGTTTATGCCGTGCGCTCCGGCGCCCTCAAGACCTTCAGCCTCAGCGATGGCGGTGAAGAACAGCTCACCGGCTTCCACTTGCCGAGCGAACTGGTTGGCCTGTCGGGCATGGACACTGAAAAGCACCCGGTTTCGGCGCAAGCCCTGGAAACCACGTCGGTGTGCGAAATCCCCTTCGAACGCCTCGACGAACTGGCCCTGCAACTGCCACAACTGCGCCGTCAGTTGATGCGGGTGATGAGCCGCGAGATTCGCGACGATCAGCAAATGATGTTGCTGCTGTCGAAAAAAACCGCCGACGAGCGCATCGCCACGTTCCTGGTCAACCTCTCGGCACGTTTCCGCGCCCGGGGCTTCTCGGCCAACCAATTCCGCCTGAGCATGTCGCGTAACGAAATCGGCAATTACCTGGGCCTGGCGGTGGAAACCGTGTCCCGGGTGTTCACACGCTTCCAGCAAAACGAACTGATCGCCGCCGAGGGCAAGGAAATCCACATCCTCGACCCGATCCAGCTCTGCGCCCTGGCCGGTGGCTCGCTCGAAGGCTGACGGACATAATTGCGGCTGAGCGAAACGGTTCAGCCGCCGTTATACTGCGACGTTTGCAGCCTGCCAGGACACCTCGACGATGCTCATCGAATCCTTCGACATCAAATCCCTGATCCGCCCCGTGATCGACTTCCCCAAGCCGGGCGTGATCTTTCGTGACATCACCCCGTTGTTCCAGTCGCCTACGGCCCTGCGCCTGGTGATGGACAGCTTTGCCCACCGTTATGTCGAAGCGGACTTCACGCACATCGGTGCGATGGATGCGCGCGGCTTCTTGATCGGCTCGGTCCTGGCCTATCAGCTGAACAAGCCGTTGGTGCTGTTCCGCAAGCAAGGCAAACTGCCGGCCGACGTGTTGGCCGAAGGTTATGCGACCGAATACGGCGAAGCCTTTCTCGAAGTGCACGCCGACAGCTTGTGCGAAGGCGACTCGGTGGTGATGTTTGATGATTTGATCGCCACCGGCGGTACGCTGATTGCGGCGGCGAACCTGATTCGGCGCATGGGCGCGCGGATTCATGAAGCGGCGGCAATCATTGATCTGCCGGAGCTGGGTGGGTCGCAGCGGCTGGAAGAACAGGGAATTGCGACGTTTTGCCTGACGCAGTTTGCGTTGAGCGAGAAATAAGGCGGCGCCTTCACTGACGCCTTCGCGGGCAAGCCTCGCTCCTACAAGATCAGAGTCGTGTCGGAAACTCGGCTTCGACCGAAAACCGTAGGAGCGAGGCTTGCCCGCGAAGGCGCAAGCCGACACACCGCAAAATTCAAAGCCCCATCTGCTTGCTGATGATCTCGTTCATCACTTCCCGCGTCCCGCCGCCGATCGACAGAATCCGGTTATCCCGATACAGCCGCTCCACCAGGCTCTCGCGCATATACCCCAAACCACCCAAAATCTGCACCGCATCCGTGGTAATCCGGTCTGCCGTGTCGGTCGCGAAGTTCTTGGCCATGGAAATCTCCTTGATTACGCTCTGCCCCGCTGCCATCTTCGCCGCCTGACGGTAAGTGAACTCGCGCGACACCTCCAACGCCGTGGCCATTTCCGCAAGGCGATGCTTGAGTACCTGGAACTTGCCAATGGGTTTGCCAAAGGCTTCGCGCTGACGCGCCCATTTCAGGCTTTCCTCCAGCGCCAGCTGCGCCGTCATGTTGGCCATCAGCGCCAAGGCCAGGCGTTCGCTCTGGAAGTTGCCCATGATGCAGGCGAAGCCCATGTTCTCGGCGCCAATCAGATTTCCCACAGGCACCCGGCAATCATCGAAGAACAATTCGGCCGTGTCCGACGCCCACCAGCCCATCTTCTTCAACTGCCGGCCGACGGTGAAACCGGGTGTACCTTTTTCGATCAGCAGCAGACTGATGCCACCAAAACCCGGCTCACCGGTGCGCACCGCCACGGTGTAGAAATCCGCGCGCACACCACTGGTGATAAAGGTTGCTGCCGCTGACCCGGTAAAAGTCGCCGTCACGCACAGCGCGGGTTTGCAGGTTGGCCACATCGGAGCCGCCGCTGGGCTCGGTGACCGCCAGCGCGCTGATCTTCTCGCCGGCCAGCACTTGCGGCACCACACGATCACGAATTTCGGGGCGGGCCCACTTGAGAATCGGCGGCAGTCCGATGTCCAGCGAACCGAGGCCGGCCACCAGACCGCCGGAGCCACAACGCATCAACTCTTCGCTGGCGGCGACCTTGGCAAACAGATCGCCTTCGTGACTGCCGCCCAGGGAGTCGGGATAGCCGATCCCGAGGATGCCCGCCGCACCGGCCTTGAGATAGAGTTCGCGGGGAAAGCTCTCCGCTTCTTCCCACTGATCAATGTCGGGAAGGATCTCGCGCTCGACGAAACGTCTGACGCTGTCGCGGACCAATTGGTGGCTGGGATCGAAGTATTCCTGAAAGGCAGGCATCGGCGAACTCCACTGAAGGTTCAGCGAAGTTAACCGAGCGCTTGCTTGGTTTTCAACAGGATTGTTGTGAATCTGATGGACCGAGGCGCTTGGCTTGCTGGCGATGGCGTCGGTTCATACGCTACAAAGCGATCGGCTTACGCCCGGCAAACGAATGCGCCAACGTCCCGCCATCCACCAGCTCCAGCTCACCCCCCAACGGCACGCCGTGGGCAATACGCGAAGCGACCAGGCCTTTGTTACTCAACAACTGCGCGATGTAATGCGCCGTCGCCTCACCTTCCACGGTCGGGTTGGTGGCCAGGATGACTTCAGTAAAGGAGCCCGCCTCTTCAATCCGCGCCAACAGCTGCGGAATGCCAATGGCCTCCGGCCCCAGGCCGTCGAGCGGCGAGAGATGGCCCTTGAGCACAAAGTAGCGACCCCGGAACCCGGTCTGCTCCACGGCGTAGACGTCCATCGGACCCTCCACCACGCAGAGCAAGGTGTCGTCACGGCGCGTATCGGCACATTGCGGGCACAGGTCGTCTTCGGTCAGCGTGCGGCATAACCGGCAATGCCCCACCCCTTCCATGGCCTGGCTCAGTGCCGACGCCAGCCGCGAACCCCCGCTGCGATCACGCTCAAGCAGTTGCAGCGCCATGCGCTGAGCGGTTTTCTGACCGACACCCGGCAAAATGCGCAGGGCGTCGATCAGTTGGCGAATCAAAGGGCTGAAGCTCATGGGGAAACGTCCGACAAAACAACGAGACGCGGTTTATACCCGCGCCTCTGATTAGCGTCAATTATTCAGTCCTGGGCGACGCGCACCACCAGTTTGCCGAAGTTGCGGCCTTCCAGCAGACCGATGAAGGCCTCCGGCGCGTTCTCAAGGCCATCAACCACGTCTTCGCGGAACTTGACCTTGCCATCGCGCACCCACGGCGCCATGGCACTGACGAACTCCGGCTGACGATCACCGTAGTCGTCGAATACGATAAAGCCCTGAATACGCAGGCGTTTGGTCAGCAAGGTGCGTTGCAATTGCGGCAGGCGATCCGGGCCGGTCGGCGCTTCGTGGGCGTTGTAGGAAGCGATGAGGCCGCACAGTGGAATCCGCGCCTTGGCATTGAGCAACGGCACCACCGCATCGAACACCTTGCCACCGACGTTCTCGTAGTAAATATCGATACCCTCGGGACACGCCTGGGCCAGTTCATCGGCGAAGTTCGGGCTCTTGTGGTCGACGCAAGCGTCGAACCCCAATTCCTCCACCACGTAGCGGCATTTTTCCGCACCGCCCGCCACACCCACGACGCGCAGGCCTTTGATCTTCGCCACCTGGCCGACCACCGAACCCACCGCGCCCGAGGCGGCCGCGACCACCAGGGTTTCGCCGGCCTTGGGCTGACCGATGTCCATCAGGCCCATGTACGCGGTCATGCCCGGCATGCCCAGCACTCCCAAGGCCATGGACGGGGACGGCAAACCGCTTGGCACCGGAATGATGTTGCGACCGTCGCTGATGCTGTGGCTCTGCCAACCGGTGGCGCCCACCACCAGATCGCCTTCGTGGAATTTTGGATTCAGCGAGCGCTCGACGCGGCTGACAGCGCCTCCGGTCATGACCTCGCCGATTTCCACCGGTGCGGCGTAGGAAGGCGCGTCACTCATGCGGCCGCGCATGTAGGGGTCCAGCGAGAGGTATTGAGTCTTGAGCAGGACCTGGCCTTCGGCAAGCTCCGGCAGTGCTTCCCGTTCCAGGCGGAAATTCTCCGGTGTCGGCGCGCCTACAGGGCGGGACGCCAGGACGATACGTTGGTTGAGGGTCAATGCGTCTGGCATGTGAGCGTCTCCTGTGATCGATGAATTTCGGCGGTATAGGGAGCAGACCGTTGTGGAGGTGTGGCGTTCGATGTTTCGTCCGTTGGACCGAGGTGACTTCTTCGCGGCACCTACAAGGTCAGCGATGCTTCTGTAGGAGCGAGGCTTGCCCGCGAAGGCTGCCTCACAGGCACCGCGTTTCCAACGGGCAGAAACAAAAATGCCAGGCGCGATGCCTGGCATTTTTTTGTAGCTCATCCGACGCGCTTTGGCGAATCAGAACGGCAGTTTCATACCCGGTGGCAGTTGCATGCCAGCGGTCATGCTGCCCATTTTATCCTGGCTGTTGGCTTCGATCTTGCGCACGGCGTCGTTGACGGCGGCGGCGAACACGGCTTCGAGCATCTCTTTGTCGTCTTCGCTCAGGCCTTCAACCAGGCTCGGGTCGATGGTCACGCGCTTGACGTCGTGACGACCGGTCATCACCACGGTGACCATATCGCCGCCGGCTTTACCGGTGACTTCAGCGTTGGCCAGTTCTTCCTGCATCTTGGCCATTTTTTCCTGCATCTGCTGTGCCTGCTTCATCAGGCCGGCCATGCCACCTTTCATCATGGGAATCACCTCAAAAGTACTTGGATTTAAACAGCGCCCGGCCCTTGGGGCCAAACGCCTTCAGTTATTAGCCCTGACTGACCAGGGCTTCGACAGGTTCAATAGTATCGTTGCGAACCACCGCACCGAACTGCTGCATCATTTGCTGGATGAACGGATCACCGTGAATCGACTCCTCCGCCTCGCGCTGACGGTTCGCACGACGACGGGAAGCGGCCTGGGCCGGGGTTTCCTGCTCCGGCTTGATCAGTTCCATGCTCAGGGTCAGCGTGCGCCCGTGAAACTGGTTCAACGCATCGTTGAGACGCCGTTGCTGGGTCGCGTTGAACAAGGCGCTGTGGGCCGGGTCCAGGTGCATCAGCCAGTGGTCACCATCGACGGCGATCAGCGTGCAGTTGGCGGCGATGCTGCCGGTCATGCCAGAGATCGGCAGTTTCGGGAACAGTTCCAGCCATTGCAGGGCCAGGCCGGTGGCGGGCATGGCGGCCGGCTCAGGCTCGGGTTCCGGTGCTGGCTCGGCAGCGTGTTCACTGGCCAGTTCATCGAGGTAGCTGTAGGCCGAATCCATGTCCGGCTCGATGTAGTCTTCGTCCAGCGGCGGCTCGTCATCCAGGTCCACGCCCGGGGTGGCGGCATCGACGTCGGCCACCGACGGTTCCGGGATCGGCGCTGCGGCCCACTCCGGCGCGTCCGGCACCACGCTGTCCGGCGTCGGCAACGGCATGGGCGGCAGATCAGGTTGTTCGCTGGCGGTTTCCAGGACCGGCTCGACGGCGGGTTGCTGGACGGGTTCCGGCTCGACCGGGTCATTCCACGGCAAGTCGACCGCCGCCTCGACCGCGACCGGCTCAACCACAGGCTCGGCCACCACAACGGGCGCCACCGGTTCAGGCGCTGGGGCAGGAATCGCCGCCGCGACGGGCTCAGGCGCTGGCGCAACGGGTGCAACTGCCGCAGCGACTACCGGTGCCACCACCGGCGCGGCAGCCACTGAATTTGCGGAATCAACTGTGGCCTGGCTGATCCCCACTGGCTTTAGCGGTTGCCTCGGGGCGTCCGCGGTGTCCGCCGGTCGGAACGCGAGCATTCGCAGCAGGACCATTTCGAAGCCACCACGAGGGTCCGGCGCCAGCGGCAAGTCGCGGCGGCCGATCAGACCCATCTGGTAATAGAACTGCACGTCTTCGGCCGGCAAGGCCTGGGCCAGTGCCAGCACCCGATCGCGGTCGCCATGACCGTTGTCGACGCCTTCAGGCAACGCCTGGGCGATGGCGACACGGTGCAGAACGTTGAGAATTTCCGAGAGCACGCCATTCCAGTCCGGGCCTTGTTCCGCCAGATGGCGGACACCTTCGAGCAAGGCCTTGGCGTCGCCTTCGATCAGCGCATGCAGAACGTCGTAGACCTGACCATGATCGAGCGTGCCCAGCATCGCCCGCACGTCGGCAGCCATGACCTTGCCTTCACCGAAGGCGATGGCCTGGTCGGTCAGACTCATGGCGTCACGCATCGAGCCGTCGGCGGCGCGGCCCAGCAGCCACAGTGCGTCGTCTTCGAACGGCACGTTCTCGACGCCCAGGACGTGGGTCAAATGCTCGACCACACGCTCCGGGGTCATGTTCTTGAGAGAGAACTGCAGGCACCGCGACAGAATGGTTGCAGGAAGTTTCTGCGGGTCGGTCGTCGCCAGGATGAACTTGACGTAGGGCGGCGGCTCTTCAAGGGTTTTCAACAGCGCATTGAAGGAATGGCTGGAGAGCATGTGCACTTCGTCGATCAGGTAGACCTTGAAGCGGCCACGGCTCGGCGCGTATTGCACGTTATCGAGCAACTCGCGGGTGTCCTCGACCTTGGTCCGGCTCGCGGCGTCGATCTCGATCAGGTCGACAAAACGCCCCTCATCGATTTCGCGGCACACCGAACACTCGCCGCACGGCGTCGAAGTGATACCTGTTTCACAGTTCAGGCATTTGGCGATGATCCGTGCGATCGTGGTCTTGCCGACCCCGCGCGTACCGGTGAACAGGTAGGCGTGGTGCAGCCGCTGGCTGTCCAAGGCATTAATCAGAGCCTTGAGCACATGGGTCTGGCCGACCATTTCGCGGAACGAGCGCGGACGCCATTTACGTGCAAGAACCTGATAACTCATCGAAAACCGTCGCAACGAAGGAACAGAAGCGGCTAATGCTAGCGGAGCAAGGCCAAAATTGCATCCGGTGCGCTCGTCTAATCTGGCTAAGATGCACTTTGGGGGGCTTTTATCGGCTCAGGTTTGCGACGTACCGGAGCGTTTATGCGTTTTGCCTTGGGGGCACTGCTGTGGATAAGTCTGAGCGTCGCCGCCGCCGAAGCGCCGCTGCGTTTTGTGGTGCCCGACAGTTGGGCGATGCCGATGGTGCAACTGGAACGCGGGCAAGTGACCCAGGGCATCCTGTATGACGTGATGCTCAGCCTGGCGACCCAGGTCGGCTTGCCGGCCGAATTTCATGTGTTGCCCCGGGCGCGAGTGCAAAGCGCCATGGAACACGGCGAGGTCGATATCCGCTGCTATGCCGCGCAGTCCTGGCTGCCGAATCAGTCCGGCGACTACCTCTGGAGCATTCCCCTCTGGTTTCAGCGCGACATGCTGATCAGCCGGCAGGATCCGCAGCCTTTGGTGGTGCCTGCGAACTTGTCGCGGCAAGCCATCGGCACCGTGCTCGGCTACTCCTACCCCACCTTGCAACCGCTGTTCAATGCCGACCGTTTGCACCGCGAAGACGCGCGCAACCAGGAACAAGTGCTGGAAAAACTCCACGCCGGGCGCTATCGCTATGCCGTGAGCAATCAATGGACACTGGACTGGTTCAATCAGCGCCTGTTACCCGACAAGCAACTCAAAGGCGTGGCGGTGCTGGAAGAACAGAGCGTCGGCTGCTACGTGCGCAATGACCCCAAGGTGCCGGTGCAACGCATACTGCGCACGTTGCTGCGGATGAAAATGTCGGGGGAGATTGATGACATTATCCGACTTTATATCGGTTCGGGGCCTGGCACACTTTAAGCAAATCCTCTGATCAACACGAAACCTGTGGGAGCGAGCCTGCTCGCGATAGCGGTTTGCCATTCAACACTGATGGCGACTGCCAGATTGCTATCGCGAGCAGGCTCGCTCCTACAGTGGATAAGTGTCGATTACAGAACTTCAGCCAACCTGATCCAGCGCTTGCCATTGCGGCGGAGCGACGAACCCCGCGACCCAACCCGGCACGTCGGCGGGGGGCATTGGCCGGGCGATGAAATAGCCTTGAGCCACTTCACACCCCAGTCGCAACAGCAACTCACCGTGCTCGATACTTTGCAGTCCTTCAGCAATCACCTGCCGGCCAAACGCCCGGGCCAGACCGATCACCGCCGTGGCCAGCGCCAGATCATCGCGATCGTCCAGAATGTCACGCACAAACGACTTATCGATCTTGATGGTTTGGGTGCGCAATCGCTTGAGGTAGCTCAGCGACGAATAGCCAGTGCCGAAGTCGCCCAGTGAAAACTGCACCCCCAGCGCCTGACAGGCCTGCAAACAGTCGCTGACGTGCTGGATATTCTCGACCGCCACCGACTCGACAATTTCCAGGTCGAGCATCTGCGGCGCGATGTCGGCATGCCGGGCGAGGACGTGCCTGAGCCGGTCGACGAAATCCGCGCGCTGAAAATGCCGTGCCGCGATATTAATGCTGATCGGCCAGCCCTGCCCCGCCTGCTGCCAGTGGTGCAACTGCGTCAGCACCTGATCCATCACCCATTCACCGATGTCGACGATCAGGTCCGTCTCTTCCACAAACGGCAAAAACTCCCGGGCCGGCACCATGCCGTTTTGCGGGTGCTCCCAGCGCAACAGCGCCTCGAAGCCGACCACCACGCCAAGGCGCATGTTGACCTTGGGCTGGAAATGCAGACGCAACTCATCGGCGGCCAGCGCCTGGCGCACGCGCTCTACCGTCTGGTGAGTGGCCTTGACCTCCTGATCCCTGGACACGTCGAACAGATGGAATCGGTTGCGCCCGCGCTGCTTGGCCACGTACATGGCTTGATCGGCGTGACGCAGCAGGGTTTCGGCATCTTCATGGTCGAGTGGGAACAGCGTAACGCCGATGCTGGCGAACACATTGATGTCCTTGCCGTGCAAGGTATACGGCGCCGAAATCGCCCCCAGCACCCGGTTCAGCGCCGCGCGCAACTCCGGCAGATCCCGCACGTAACGCAACACCAGCACGAACTCGTCACCGGCCAACCGCGCCACGACATCTTCGCCGCGCACGATGTGGCGCAAACGCTTGGCCACTTCAACCAATAATTGATCGCCACTGGCGTGACCGTAGCCATCGTTGACCGCCTTGAACCCGTCAAGGTCGAGCATGCACACGGCGAGCGGGATGTTTTCCTTTCGGGAGAACTCCAGCGCCTGATCCAGCAGATCCGAGAGGAACGCGCGATTGGGCAGCCCGGTCAGCACGTCGTGCCCGACCCGCCATTGCAGGGAATGCAACAACTGGCGTTTTTCGCTGATATCGAAACGAATCGACAGGTATCGGTCGACCCGTCCGGTGTCGTCATTGAGCACGGGCACCATGGTGCTTTCGACCCAGTACAGGCTGCCATCCTTGGCGCGATTGCAGATTTCGCCCTTCCAGACGTTGCCCAGCGCGATGGTGCGCCACATACCGGCGAAGAAATCAGCGGTGTGCACGCCGGAGTTGAGGAGACGGTGGTTCTGCCCGAGCAACTCGTCGCGGCTATAACCGGACACGGCGCAGAACTGATCATTGACGTGGGTGATCCGGCCGCTCAGGTCCGTCTCGGAAAAAATGGCGGCGGCATCCACGGCCCTGCGGTATTTCTCATCCATGAATCAGGCTCGCTGTCGCTAGCGGTGGGACTGCGCAAACACGTGTTCACTCCATGACCCGCATTTGATGACCGCGCAGAACCGAAGATCGGCTAGTCTCAAAAACCTCGTGCAAGGCCGGCAAAGGAGCGCAATGCTGGCGGTTTGGCGTTGCCCATTTTCTGGAAACAGATCACCAATCACCCCTTATTGGCGGCGATTCTACGAAACGCATCACATTTTGCAAAGCAAGGTGATGGATCATGCGGTTGTCTAATGCGAAAATCTATCGTTAAGTTCTTGATTCTAAATGGGAATTGAGCGATGCAAATTTCAAGTTTGGGTCCGGCCATCCGACGCTACCGCAAGGTCGCGGGGCTTACTCAGGCTGAACTCGGCGAAAAAACCGGTTTTGACCCCAAAACCATCAGCCGCTTTGAAACCGGAACCTATACCCCCAGCGTCGAAGCCTTGTTCTTGCTTGCCGACGTGCTGGACGTAAAGCTGAAAGCCTTTTTCGCCGATATGGGTGATGAAGATGAACAGCGGGCGTATCTGTTCGGTGTCATCCATAAAGCCACCCCGAAGGATCTGGGAAAGCTGATCGCAGCGGTTGACCAGGCCTTGTCCAAGCCTTAGTGGCGGAAATGAAAAAGGAGGCCGACGTGTCTGATACGACACATCGGCCTCCTTTTTTATATTCATTCTAAAAATCAGGAACGACAAAAAACCGCCTGGATCAAGGGCCATGGCAGCAACACACACTAAGTATTTTCAGACAGAAAACGCGAGAGAGGGCTCGCGGTGCGTTATGGAGGCAACCCCACCAGCCACACCCCGGCACACAATGTTCCCGCTGTGGCTGCTTCCTTCCGGATCTGACCAGGTTCACGGGTAATCGTTGCGGGGGGACCGATGGGGTCACCATAACGACGCTCACCTGACGGCGAGCCGCGCCATTGTACCTATCTGGGACGAAGTTACAACCGTTCGGGGGGATTAAAAAATATGTGCTGGTTCAAGGACATGCAAAGTCTGCAGAACACCGTAGTCATGTAGCAGCTATCGAGCTTGCGAGGCTGCTGCAAGTGAATGCAGGCGGCTACAGGTCTTGCAACACCTCATCCGCCCTGCCGCCCTCCTGCTGGATCACCAGATGGATGAAGTGCAGTTTGGCGATAACCGCGGGTGGCAGGACGAACGGATAGAAATCCGGCTGCCCCATGCTCCGCGACAGCTCGTTGAGCATGCCGGCCAGTTCGATCCATGCGTTGACGAACGACAGGAACGCCGCGCCGCCGGGATGCTGTGGATCGTAGAGCGTGTCGAGCGGGAATGGCTGGTAGTCGAAATCCATCTCGCGCGCGCTCATGCCAAACCCCAGCGCCGTGTCCACCGCGTCCATCATGTGCAGGTAATGCGCCCAGGTTTCCGCCCAGTCTTCCCATGGATGCATGGTGGCGTAGGCGCTGACACATTGCTGCTGCCAGTCGAGCGGTGCGCCTTGCTGATAATGGCGTTCGAGGGCGTCGGCGTAGCTGAGACGCTCGTCGCCGAACAGGTTGCGGAACGGTTCCAGCCAATGACTGTTGGCGATCAGCCGGTCCCAGTAGTAATGCCCGACTTCATGACGAAAATGCCCGAGCAGCGTGCGATAAGGCTCGTGCATTTGCACCCGGACCTTTTCGCGGTGGGCGTCATCGGCTTCCTTGATATCGAGGGTGATCAGGCCATTGGCATGCCCCGTGGTCGGCGGTTTGCCTTCCAGGTCAACACCGATGAAATCGAAGGCGAGACCGGTCTGTTCGTCGACGCTTTTGGGAATCACCTGCAATCCCAGGCTGATCAACTGCGCGACCAGACGCCGCTTGGCGGTTTCGACCTGACGCCAGCGTTCGTGGTTTTCGGCAATTGACAGGTCAGGGATGGTGCGATTCAGGCTACAGGCGATGCACAGCGCATCGTGGTCATTGGCGGCCAGCAGCCAATTACACGCAGCCGGGGAATCGAGGTTGGCGCAGCGCCGGAACAGGCCGGCTTCGGGGTCGGCGTCAAGCAACCAGGTATCCGCCAGCACACCCGGTTGCAGCGAGGACAGGCGACTCTGCTCCGGCTGATAGCCCAACGCTGCCGAACAGGCCAGGCACTGGCTGTTACGAAAGAAAAGCGACTGCCCGCAGCGGCACTGCCAGACCTTGCTGTTGCGCGAACTTCCACCCATGAAGGGCGCGGCGATGCGTGAGCTGAGCTGTTCGAAGAAGCGGTACATGGCGATCTCTCCCTGAGGCTTGCCAAGACTAGATCATTCCCCAGCGAGGATCGTTCCGTTTTCTGTGGCGAGGGAGCTTGCTCCCGCTGGGCTGCGAAGCGGTCCCCGAAGTCTTGGCGACTGCTGCGCAGTCGAACGGGAGCAAGCTCCCTCGCCACAGGTTGAGTGTCAGATCGGTATGCCGTGTTTTTTCAGGAAATCGACAAACGCCTCTTCATCTAGCACTTTCAGTCCCAATTCATTGGCCTTGGCCAACTTCGAACCGGCACCCGGCCCGGCCACCACGCAATGGGTCTTGGCCGACACCGAACCGGCCACCTTGGCCCCGAGGCTTTCGAGTTTGTCCTTGGCGATATCACGGCTCATCAATTCCAGCGAACCGGTCAGCACCCAGGTCTGCCCAGCCAGCGGCAGGCCTTCGACGACTTTTTTCTCGCTCTGCCAATGCATGCCGAAATCACGCAACTGCTGTTCAGCCGCCTCAGCTATCTGACGGTTTTCAGCAACCGCGAAAAACGCTCGAACCGAATTCGCCTGCTTCTCCGGCAAGGCCTGGCGCATGTCCAGCCAATCGGCGTTCATGACCGATTCCAGCGAACCAAACTTGTCCGCCAGCTTCTGCGCCCCGCCCGGCCCGACCGACGGAATGTTCAGCTTGTCGAGGAAACCGCCCAGCGTCGTGCTGGCAGCAAATTCGGCCCCCAGCTCGCCCTGATCCTGAATCTGCAGGCCGTGCTCGAGCAACTTCGCAATAACCTGCTGGTTATGCGCATCTTCAAAGAAGCTGTGAATCTCGTGAGCCACTTCCAGGCCGACATCCGGCAAGTACGTGAGCACTTGCGGCAACGCCTGCTGAACCCGCTCCAGTGAGCCGAGAGAGCGCGCCAGGACCTTGGCCGTCTCTTCGCCGACGTCAGGAATACCGAGGGCATAGATGAACCGTGCCAGGCTCGGTGTCTTGCTGTCCTTGATCGCGGCGAGCAGTTTATTGCTCGACAGCTCGGCAAAGCCTTCGAGATCGACAATGTCCTCGAACTTCAAGGCATACAGATCGGCGGGAGAACTCACCAGCCCCTCATCGACCAATTGCTCGACGCTCTTGTCGCCCAGACCTTCAATGTCCATCGCACGACGGGAGACGAAGTGAATGATCGCCTGCTTGAGTTGCGCACCGCAGGCCAGACGACCGACACAGCGGTAAACCGCCCCTTCGCTGACGGTCTCGCGACCCTTGCTGCGCTTGACCAGCTGCGTGCGCTCGACATGCGAGCCGCACACCGGGCACTGCTGCGGAATCTGTACCGGACGCGCGTCGTCCGGACGGCGATCCATGATCACTTGCACCACTTGCGGAATCACGTCGCCCGCGCGGCGGATGATCACGGTGTCGCCGATCATCAGGCCCAGGCGAGCCACTTCGTCCATGTTGTGCAACGTCGCATTGGCCACGGTGACACCGGCGACCTTGACCGGCCTCAAGCGCGCCACGGGCGTCACGGCACCGGTGCGGCCGACCTGGAATTCGACGTCGAGCAGTTCGGTGAGCTCTTCCATGGCCGGGAATTTGTGGGCAATTGCCCAACGCGGTTCGCGCGCGCGAAAACCGAGCTCACGCTGGGACGCGATGCTGTTGACCTTGAACACCACGCCATCGATTTCATAGGCCAGGCCGTTGCGGCGCTCACCGATGTCGCGGTAGTAATCCAGGCATTCATCAATGCCGTGCGCCAGTTTCAGCTCGCGACTGATCGGCAGGCCCCAGGTCTGCAGCTGCTTGAGATTACCGATGTGCGTATCGGCGATATCCGCCGAAATCTGGCCGATACCGTAGCAGCAGAACTCCAGCGGACGGTTGGCGGTGATCTTCGAATCCAGCTGCCGCAAGCTGCCCGCCGCCGCGTTGCGCGGGTTGGCGAAGGTCTTGCCGCCGACCTCCAGCTGCGTGGCGTTCAGGCGCTCGAAACCGGCCTTGGACATGAACACTTCGCCGCGCACTTCCAGGGTCGCCGGCCAGCCGGTTCCCTGTAGCTTCAGCGGGATGTTGCGCACGGTGCGCACGTTGACGCTGATGTCTTCGCCGGTGGTGCCGTCGCCGCGCGTCGCACCGCGCACCAACATACCATCCTGATAAAGCAGGCTGACCGCCAGGCCATCGAGCTTGGGTTCGCAGCTGTATTCCACCGCCGCGCCGCCGCCAAACAGGTCGCCGGCCGGCAAGTCGAGACCTTCCGTTACCCGGCGATCGAACTCGCGCATGTCGCTTTCTTCGAAGGCGTTGCCGAGGCTGAGCATCGGCACTTCGTGGCGTACCTGGGTGAACGCCGACAGCGCCGCGCTGCCGACGCGCTGGGTCGGCGAGTCGCTGGTGACCAGCTCGGGATGGGCGGCTTCAAGGGCCTTGAGTTCATGGAACAAACGATCGTATTCGACGTCCGGAACGCTTGGCTCGTCCAGTACGTGGTAACGGTAGTTGTGCTGATCCAGCTCAGCGCGCAGCTCGAGAATGCGGGTTTTGGCGGCGGTCATGGGTGTTCTCTCATAAAGCAAAAGAGCAGCCGAGGCTGCTCAATCTATTTTGCTGATCGTCCCGCGCACCGCGCGGGGACAACCTTTTGAATCAACGCTTCTGGGTCAGGGCGCGACGTTCGAATTCGACGATGCGCTGACGGTAATGCTCGATCGTCTGGGCGGTCAGCACGCTGCGCTGGTCGTCTTTCAGTTCGCCGTTCAGCTCCTGGGACAATTTGCGCGCCGCGGCCACCATCACGTCGAAGGCTTGCTTCGGATGACGCGGGCCTGGCAGGCCGAGGAAGAAGCTCACCGCCGGCGTGCTGAAGTGGTCGATGTCGTCCAGATCGAAGACGCCCGGCTTGACCGCATTGGCCATGGAGAACAACACCTCACCGTTGCCGGCCATGCTCTCGTGACGGTGGAAAATATCCATTTCGCCGAAACGCAGACCGCTCTCCAGAATGTTCTGCAACAACGCCGGGCCCTTGAAGCCGGCAGCGTCACGGCAGATCACGCTGATCACCAGCACTTCTTCGGCTTGCGGTTGTTCCTTGTCGCTGACCGACGGCGAGGACTTGGTGTCATCCGGGAAGTCGTCGTCACGGCTGCTGAAGCTCGGGCCGCCGTCCAGGTCCAGGCTGAGGTTCATGTCGCCCTGGGAAGGCTCGCCATGGCCACGCTTGCCGCGCTTGGAACCCGATTCACGCGGTTCACGGGCAGGCATGCTCACCGACGGCAGATCATGCTCGTCCAGTTGCGGTTCCTTATGCGTGTCCAGCACGCGGGGCGGGCCCAACAGCTCGGCGCTGGTGTCCTCGTCCGGCAGGTTGGACAAACTTCGGTCAAGACGGAATTTCAGTTTTCCCTTGCCGCCGCGCATGCGACGCCAGCCATCGAAAAGAATACCGGCAATGACAATAATGCCGATGACGATCAGCCACTCGCGCAGACCGATTTCCATGTAATCCCGTGCCTCTATAAAAAATGCTGAAAAATAAGGGGTTTACAACTCGTAAACCGCTTTAAAACGTGGCGCCAACTCTATGTTCTGACAGGCGTTTTGCCCACGTATACGAAAAATTGACATTAAACTAGCACGACCAAAGGCAACTTTACACCGTCTGTCACAATGGCTCGCGCGAATATGTCGATTGGCCAGCAAGTCAAGACAGGTAAAAAAGTCCTATAGACCAAAAATACTTGCCCTACAAGCACCGGCTCAGGCCTCCACCATCGCCATCGCCTCCTCGACATCCACTGCCACCAGACGCGAACAACCCGGTTCGTGCATCGTTACACCCATCAGTTGATCGGCCATTTCCATGGCGATCTTGTTGTGGGTGATGTAGATGAACTGAACCGTCTGCGACATCTCTTTGACCAACCGTGCGTAGCGTCCAACGTTCGCGTCGTCCAGCGGCGCGTCAACTTCATCGAGCATGCAGAACGGTGCCGGATTCAACTTGAAGATCGCAAAAACCAGGGCCAATGCGGTCAGGGCTTTTTCGCCACCGGAGAGCAAATGGATGGTGCTGTTCTTCTTTCCTGGCGGCTGCGCCATGATCGTTACCCCTGTATCGAGTAGATCTTCGCCCGTCAGTTCCAAATACGCGCGCCCTCCACCGAAAACTTTTGGGAAAAGGGCCTGTAATCCGCCATTGATCTGATCAAAGGTATCTTTGAAGCGGTTTCGGGTTTCCTTGTCGATCTTGCGAATCACGTTTTCCAGAGTGTCCAGCGCTTCCACCAGATCGTCGTTCTGCGCATCCAGATAACGTTTACGCTCGGATTGTTGCTGGTATTCGTCGATGGCCGCCAGGTTGATCGCACCGAGGCGCTGAATGCGCGCGGCAATGCGTTCGAGTTCTTCTTCAGCGTCTTTCTCGCTGGCCTCGGCGGTCAGCGTGGCGAGCACGCCATGCAGGTCGTAGCCATCCTCAAGCAACTGATCTTCGAGGGTCTTGCGTCGCACAGTCAGGGCTTGCCATTCCATGCGCTGGGTTTCCATCTGACCACGGATCAACTGCGATTGCTGCTCGGCCTGGTTGCGTCGTTTTTCCGCATCACGCAATTCACGGTCAGCGTCTTCCAGAGCGATCTGAGCCGACTTCATTTCTTCGTCGACCGTCATGCGCTTATCGAGCAACTCTTCGAGTTTCAGGCGCAGCTCTTCCAGCGGTGCCTCGCCCTCCTCCAGATTGAGGCTCAGCTGTTCGCGTTTCTCGGTCAGGCGCTCGGACTGCATCTCCAGGCGTTCCAGCGCCTGACGCGTCGAGTCATGTTGCGCCTTGAGCGAGCCGAGGCGTACCGCCAACTGATGGGCGTGATCCTTGTGTTGCCGGGCTTCCTGACGCACGCGATCGAGTCGCTCGCGCAGGCTGTCGCGCTGGGCCAGCAGCAACTCGCGCTGCTCGGTGTCCAGCGCCATGGCGTCGAGGGCTTCCTGCAATTGCAGGCGCGCTTCGCCGATGTTTTCGTGCTCCAGCGCCCGTTGCTCGGCCAACTCGGTGAGTTCTTCATCGAGGCGGGTTCGACGCAACGTCAGCTGCTCAACCTTGGCCTTGCCGGCCGACAACTGAGCTTTCAATTCGCCTTGCTGACGCGCTTCGTCTTGCAGCAAACGGCGCAAATGTTCGCGACCGTTTTCCTGCTGGCGCTGCTGCGCCCTGAGCGTCTGAAGTTGGGTTTCCAGGGTTTCGACCGTGGCCTCGCGCTCTTCGCGCTCGATGCTCAGACGCTGGATTTCCTGCCCACGGGCGAGCACGCCGCTTTCCGCTTCGCTGGCCCGGCGAACACGTAGAAAGTGTCGGCCAACCCAATAGCCGTCGCGACTGATCAAGCTCTGGCCGACACTTAGCTGACTGCGCAGGGCCAACGCTTGCTCAAGATTCTCAACCGGTTTGACCTGTCCCAGCCAGGGCGACAGATCGATCTGCGCTTCAACCTTGTCAAGCAGGCTGCCCGGTACGCGCACGCCATCACTGGCCGGGCTGAGCAAACGCAAATCGCCTTGGGCAAAACCGGCCAGATCGAAATCGCCGAAGTCGTCCACCAGCACCGCTTGCAGGTCGGCACCGAGCACGGTTTCCACCGCCAGCTCCCAACCCGCCTCGACTTTCAGTCCTTCGGCCAGACGCGGGCGGTCCGCCAGGTGCTGTTCGCGCAGCCATTGCGCGGTGCCGGTGCCCGGATCGAGCGCGGCTTGCTGCAAGGCTTCAAGGGACGCAAGGCGACCGTTGAGGCGCTGCAAATCACCCTGGGCCTGCTGCTGATTTTGCAGCGCTAATTGCAATTCCTGACGCAGTTGCTCAAGGCGTTCGACCTGGGCCTCTTCGCTGGCCTGTAAATCTTCAAGCGTCGCCTCGCTCGCGGCCAGTTGCTCACTGAGCTCCATGATCGCCGCATCTTCCGGGTCCGCCGAGAGGAACGCGCGCTCTTCGCCAAGTCGCTTCTGGCGATCGGCCAGACGCTCCATGCTGGTTTCGAGTTGCTGAATGCGTGACTGCTGGACCTCGGACTGGCGACGCGGCTCGGCGGCCGTGAGGTTGAAGGTGTCCCACTGCTCCTGCCAGCCGTGCATGGTGGTTTCGGATTCTTCCAGCGCAGCGGCGGCTTCTTCGGCGGCGGCGCTGGTGACTTCCTGCTCCGGCGTGAGCATGTCCAGCTCTTCACCGAGGGTCAGCAGCAAGGTGCGGTCGTGGCCGAGGTGAGATTCGGTTTCCAGTCGCGCACGCTCGGCTTCTTTAAGATCATCCTGCAACTGCCGCAAACGCTGCTGACCATGCTGGATGCTCTGCTCGACCCGGGCGATGTCGCCGCCGACCGAATAGAAGCGTCCCTGCACCAGATTGAAGCGCTCGGACAGATCATGGTGCCCGTCACGCAAGCGCTCGATGGCCGCATCGGCGTTGCGCTGTTCAGCGACCAACGCTTCGAACGTGACTTCCTGATTGCCAATGACTGCTTCGCGCTGCCCGACCTGTTCGTTCAAAGCCTGCCAGCGCAGGGCCGACAGCTGGGCCTTGAGCTGACGCTCCTCGCCTTTGTATTCCTGATACTTCTTGGCGGCCTCGGCCTGGCGATGCAAACGCTCCAGCTGACGCTCGAGTTCTTCACGCAAATCGGTCAGGCGGGCCAGGTTTTCATGGGTGCGACGGATACGGTTTTCGGTCTCGCGCCGACGCTCCTTGTACTTGGAGATGCCCGCCGCTTCTTCGATGAAGTTGCGCAGGTCTTCGGGCTTGGACTCGATCAGCTTGGAGATCATCCCCTGCTCGATGATCGAATAGCTGCGAGGGCCCAGGCCTGTGCCCAGAAAGATGTCGGTGATATCACGACGACGGCATTTGGTGCCGTTGAGGTAGTAGGTGGTCTGGCTGTCGCGGGTCACTTTGCGGCGAATGGAAATTTCCGCATAGGCGGCGTATTCGCCAAGCAGCGTGCCGTCGGAGTTATCGAACACCAGCTCGATACTCGCCTGACTCACGGGCTTACGGCTGGTCGAACCGTTGAAGATGACGTCGGTCATCGACTCGCCACGGAGGTTCTTCGCCGAACTTTCGCCCATCACCCAGCGAACGGCGTCGATGATGTTCGACTTGCCGCAGCCATTGGGCCCTACCACGGCCGCCATGTTGCTGGGGAAGTTCACGGTGGTCGGGTCGACGAAGGATTTGAACCCGGCCAGTTTTATGCACTTGAGCCGCACGCTTAAGCGTCCGTCAGGGCAGAAACCACCAGATCGCAACTGCGCTGGGCATAGGCCGTCAGCACTTCGCGGATCAGCGGAAAGTCACGGGCCAGCACGGCGGCCAGCAAACGTTCGAACAACTCCAGGAACTCGCTCATCGACGCCTTGCGCTGGTCCAGGGCGAGGAAATACGCACGGCTCATCGCCGGTTGCAGGTTCTCGACGGTTTCCTGCAAGTACGGATTGTTGGCAAACGGGTACGCGGCGCGCATCACATTGAAGCTGTCGTCGACGAAGGTGCGGATGTCCTGACGCTCATAGCTGGCGGCCAGGCGCTGCTGGATCTGCACGAACGGCGCCATGTCAGACTGGACCTGCCAGCCTTTGGCGACGGCGTTGCCGAGCAAGATGTACAGCTCGCTCATCAGCGTGCACAGGCTCTGCACCTTGTGTGCGGTGAGTTCGGTAACGTGGGCACCGCGGCGCGGCAGGATCGCGATCAGGTGGCGGCGCTCGAGGATCAGCAAGGCTTCGCGGACCGAACCGCGGCTGACATTGAGGGCCAGCGTGACCTTCTGTTCCTGGATGCGCTCCCCGGGCTTCATTTCGCCACGAATGATGCGTTCGGCGAGGTGGTGAGCAATTTGCTCGGCGAGGCTGTCCGGCGCCTTGAACGTCATGGTTGTCCTTCAAACTCTTCGATCTGCACAAGCGGCGCAGTGTAGCGCACATGAAGGGTCATGGCGGAGTGCCCACTCAGCGGTTTTTGGCACGAATCAAGCAAAAAGCAGGCTAACCCGCGAGGGTCAATAATGAAGGAACGAGTCGTTGATCGACAAAATGGCGTTTCCTGACCTTTAAGTCAGAAAATCATTGACCGCAAAGTCAGACCTGATAAATTCGGTCCAAGTCGGTTAACAACAATAATGAGTCTGCGAGGCCTTCCGTGATCCAGTTTTTACTTAACCAGGAACTCCGTAGCGAGCACGCCCTGGACCCAAACCTGACCGTGCTCAATTATCTGCGCGACCATGTGGGCAAACCCGGCACCAAAGAAGGCTGCGCCAGCGGTGACTGCGGCGCCTGTACCGTGGTGGTCGGCGAGCTGCAAACGGATGACGATGGCCGCGAATACATTCGCTATCGCAGCCTCAACTCGTGCCTGACGTTCGTGTCGTCATTGCACGGTAAACAACTGATCAGCGTCGAAGACCTCAAGCACCAGGGCGAGCTGCACAGCGTGCAGAAAGCCATGGTCGAGTGCCACGGCTCGCAATGCGGCTTCTGCACCCCGGGCTTCGTGATGTCGCTGTTCGCGCTGCAAAAGAACAGCGATCAGCCCGACGCCCACAAGGCCCACGAAGCGCTGGCCGGCAACCTCTGCCGCTGCACCGGCTATCGACCGATTCTGGCCGCCGCCGAACAATCCTGCTGCGGCAAGCAAGCGGATCAGTTCGATGCACGCGAAGCCGATACCATCGCCCGCCTTAAAGCCATCGCCCCTACCGACATCGGCGAACTCAACAGTGGCGACAAGCGCTGCCTGGTGCCGCTGACCGTGGCCGATCTGGCCGACCTCTACGATGCTTATCCACAGGCCCGGCTGCTGGCCGGCGGTACGGATCTGGCATTGGAAGTCACCCAATTCCATCGCACGTTGCCAGTGATGATCTACGTCGGCAACGTCGCCGAAATGAAGCGCATCGAGCGCTTCGATGATCGTCTGGAAATCGGCGCCGCCACCGCCCTCTCCGATTGCTACGAAGCCTTGAAAGCCGAATACCCGGACTTCGGCGAATTGCTGCAACGCTTCGCCTCCTTGCAGATCCGCAACCAGGGCACCCTCGGCGGCAACATCGGCAACGCCTCGCCGATTGGAGACTCGCCACCGCTGCTGATTGCCTTGGGGGCGCAGATCGTTTTGTGCAAAGGCGAAACCCGTCGCACCCTGGCGCTGGAAGATTACTTCATCGATTACCGGGTCACCGCGCGCCAGGAAAGCGAGTTCATCGAGAAGATCATCGTGCCGCGTGCCAGCGCCGAACAATTGTTCCGCGCCTACAAAGTGTCGAAACGTCTGGACGATGATATTTCCGCTGTTTGCGCCGCGTTCAACCTGCGTATCGACAACGGCGTGATCGCCGACGCCCGCGTGGCGTTCGGCGGCATGGCCGCGATTCCGAAACGTGCGAATAACTGCGAAACCGTGTTGCTCGGCGCGCCGTTCAATCACGCCACCGTCGAACGCGCCTGCGCCGCACTGGCCGAAGATTTCACGCCGCTCTCGGACTTCCGCGCCAGCAAGGAATATCGCCTGCTCAGCGCGCAGAACCTGCTGCGCAAATACTTCATCGAACTGCAAACGCCGCACATCGAGACTCGGGTGACCGCTTATGTCTAACCATCACGCCGTAGAGAAGACCCAGGCCGAACTGGCTGAACTGTTCGCCAAGGACCTGACCACCGGTGTCGGCCGCAGCGTCAAGCACGACAGCGCCGCCAAACATGTGTCCGGGGAAGCGCAGTACATCGACGACCGTCTGGAATTTCCGAACCAGCTGCACGTTTACGCACGCCTCTCGGACCGCGCCCACGCGAAAATCATCAGCATCGACACCACGCCCTGCTACGCTTTCGAAGGCGTGCGCATCGCCATCACCCACAAAGACGTGCCAGGCCTGAAAGACATCGGCCCATTGCTGCCGGGCGATCCATTGCTGGCCATCGACGATGTGCAATTCGTCGGTCAACCCGTACTGGCCGTTGCCGCAAAAGACCTGGAAACCGCACGCAAAGCCGCCATGGCGGCGATCATCGAATACGAAGATCTCGAGCCGGTGCTGGACGTGGTCGAAGCCCTGCGCAAACGCCACTTTGTGCTCGACAGCCACACCCATCAGCGCGGCGATTCGGCCGGCGCATTGGCGACTGCCGAACACCGCATTCAAGGCACGCTGCACATCGGCGGCCAGGAACACTTCTACCTCGAAACCCAGATCTCGTCGGTGATGCCGACCGAAGACGGCGGGATGATCGTCTACTGCTCGACCCAGAACCCCACCGAAGTGCAGAAACTGGTGGCTGAAGTGCTGGACGTGTCGATGAACAAAATCGTCGTCGACATGCGCCGCATGGGCGGTGGTTTCGGCGGCAAGGAAACCCAGGCTGCGAGCCCGGCGTGCCTGTGCGCAGTCATCGCCCACCTCACCGGCCAGCCGACCAAGATGCGCCTGCCGCGGGTCGAAGACATGTTGATGACCGGCAAGCGTCACCCGTTCTACGTCGAGTACGACGTCGGCTTCGACAGCACCGGTCGCCTGCACGGCATCGCCCTGGAACTGGCCGGCAACTGCGGTTGCTCGCCGGACCTCTCGGCGTCGATTGTCGACCGCGCGATGTTCCATGCCGACAACTCGTACTACCTGGGCGATGCGACCATCAACGGTCACCGCTGCAAGACCAACACCGCGTCGAACACCGCATACCGTGGCTTCGGTGGCCCGCAAGGCATGGTCGCCATCGAAGAAGTGATGGACGCGATTGCCCGCCATCTGGGCCTCGATCCGCTGGCAGTGCGCAAGGCCAACTACTACGGCAAGACTGAGCGCAACGTCACCCATTACTACCAGACCGTCGAGCACAACATGCTCGAGGAAATGACCGCCGAACTGGAAGAAAGCAGCCAGTACGCCGAACGCCGCGAAGCGATTCGTCGCTACAACGCCAACAGCCCGATCCTGAAAAAAGGCCTGGCGCTGACCCCGGTGAAATTCGGCATTTCCTTCACCGCCAGCTTCCTCAACCAGGCCGGTGCGCTGATCCACGTCTACACCGATGGCAGCATCCACCTGAACCATGGCGGCACGGAAATGGGCCAGGGTTTGAACACCAAGGTGGCGCAAGTCGTAGCCGAAGTGTTCCAGGTGGAAATGGACCGCGTGCAGATCACCGCGACCAACACCGACAAGGTGCCGAACACCTCGCCGACCGCTGCCTCCAGCGGTGCCGACCTCAACGGTAAAGCCGCACAGAACGCCGCGGAAATCATCAAGAAACGCCTGATCGAATTTGCCGCCCGGCAGTACAAGGTCAGCGAAGAAGACGTGGAGTTCCACAACGGTCACGTGCGGGTTCGTGATCACATCCTGACCTTCGAAGCGCTGATCCAGCAGGCGTATTTCGCCCAGGTGTCGCTGTCGAGCACCGGCTTCTACAAGACCCCGAAAATCTTCTACGACCGCAGTCAGGCCCGTGGTCGACCGTTCTATTACTACGCCTTCGGTGCAGCCTGTTGCGAGGTGATCATCGACACCCTGACCGGCGAGTACAAAATGCTGCGCACCGACATCCTCCACGACGTCGGCGACTCGCTGAACCCGGCCATCGACATCGGCCAGGTCGAGGGCGGTTTCATCCAAGGCATGGGCTGGCTGACCATGGAAGAACTGGTGTGGAACAACAAAGGCAAACTGATGACCAACGGCCCGGCCAGCTACAAGATCCCGGCCGTGGCCGACATGCCGCTGGACCTTCGGGTGAAGCTGGTGGAAAACCGCAAGAACCCGGAAGACACGGTGTTCCATTCCAAAGCTGTGGGCGAGCCGCCGTTCATGTTGGGTATCGCATCGTGGTGTGCGATCAAGGACGCCGTGGCCAGTCTGGGCGACTACAAGCATCAACCGAAAATCGACGCACCGGCGACTCCGGAGCGGGTGTTGTGGGGCTGTGAACAGATGCGGCAGTTGAAGGCGGCGAAGGCCGTTGAGGCTGAAGCCGAGTTGGCTTCGCTCTAGACCGAGGCGCGCCCTTCGCGAGCAGGCTCGCTCCCACAGTTGATCGCATTCCCCTGTAGGAGTGGGCTTGCCCGCGAAGAGTCCCGAACAGACAACAAAGATGTCGAGGTGAAACATGTACAACTGGATCGACGCCCTCGCCGACCTGCAATCCCAGGGTGAACCCTGCGTGCTGGTGACCATCATCGAAGAGCTCGGCTCGACGCCGCGCAATGCCGGATCGAAAATGGTCATCAGCGCCACCCAGGCCTACGACACCATCGGTGGCGGGCACCTGGAATACAAGGCCATGCAGATCGGCCGCGAGATGCTGGCCAGCGGCAAGCAGGACACGCACCTGGAGCGCTTCAGCCTCGGCGCCAGCCTCGGCCAGTGCTGCGGCGGCGTGACCGTGCTGCTGTTCGAACCGATGGGCCAGGTCCAGGCGCAAATCGCTGTGTTCGGCGCCGGCCATGTCGGCCGGGCGCTGGTGCCGCTGCTCGCCAGCCTGCCCTGCCGGGTGCGCTGGATCGATTCGCGGGAAGCGGAATTCCCCGAGCAGATCCCCCACGGCGTGCGCAAAATCGTCGCCGAAGAACCGGTGGATGAAATCGACAATCTGCCCGCCGGCAGCTACTGCATCGTCATGACCCACAACCACCAGCTCGATCTCGAACTCACCGCCGCGATCCTCAAGCGCAACGACTTCGCCTACTTCGGCCTGATCGGTTCGAAGACAAAACGGGTGAAGTTCGAACACCGCCTGCGGGACCGTGGTTTCGACAGCGCCGTGCTGCAACGCATGCGCTGCCCGATGGGCATCGGCGAAGTCAAAGGCAAGTTGCCTGTGGAAATCGCCATCTCCATCGCCGGCGAAATCATCGCCACCTATAACGCCAGTTTCGGCCAGCAAACTGCCAGCGCCGGATCATCGATCGCCAAACTGCTGCCTGCATCACGCCGCAGCCAAGCCTCCCACTGAGAAAGCTCATGCCTCTGACTCGCAAAGCCTACCGCGCCGCCATCCTGCACAGCATCGCCGACCCCGCCGAAGTGGGCATCGAAGCCTCGTATGAGTATTTCGAAGACGGCCTGCTGGTGGTCGATAACGGCCAGATAAGCGCCCTTGGTCACGCCAGCGACTTGCTGCCGACCCTGCCCGCCGATATCGAGATCACTCATTACCAGGACGCGCTGATCACCCCGGGTTTCATCGACACTCACATTCATTTACCGCAAACCGGCATGGTCGGCGCTTACGGCGAGCAGCTGCTGGACTGGCTCAACACTTACACCTTCCCGTGTGAAAGCCAGTTCGCTGACAAGACTCACGCTGATGAAGTCGCGGACATTTTCATCAAGGAACTGCTGCGTAACGGCACCACCACGGCGCTGGTGTTCGGCAGCGTCCACCCGCAATCGGTGAACTCGTTTTTTGAAGCCGCCGAGCAGCTGGACCTGCGGATGATCGCCGGCAAGGTGATGATGGACCGCAACGCCCCGGACTACCTGACCGATACCGCCGAATCCAGCTACGTGGAAAGCAAGGCGCTGATTGAGCGCTGGCATGGTAAGGGCCGCCTGCATTACGCGGTGACCCCGCGCTTCGCCCCCACCAGCACCCCGGAACAACTGACCCTCGCCGGCCAGTTGCTCAGCGAGTACCCCGACCTGTACATGCAGACCCACATCAGCGAAAACCTCAAGGAAATCGAGTGGGTCAAGGAACTGTTCCCCGAGCGCAAGGGCTACCTCGACGTTTACGACCACTACCAATTGCTCGGCGAGCGCTCGGTATTCGCCCACGGCGTGCACCTGTGCGATGACGAGTGCGCGCGGCTGGCGCAGACGGGTTCGGCGATTGCTTTCTGCCCGACCTCGAACTTCTTCCTCGGCAGCGGCCTGTTCAATTTGCCGATGGCCGAGAAGCACAAACTCAATGTCGGCCTGGGCACCGACGTGGGCGGCGGCACCAGTTTCTCGCTGCTGCAAACGTTGAACGAAGCCTACAAGGTCATGCAGCTGCAAGGTGCGCGCCTGAGTCCGTTCAAATCGCTGTACCTGGCGACCCTGGGCGGTGCGCGTGCGCTGCGCCTGGAAGACAAGATCGGCACGCTGAATCCGGGCACCGACGCGGACTTCCTGGTGCTGGACTACAACGCCACGCCGCTGCTGAGCTATCGCTTGAAGCAGGCCAATAACATTGCCGAGACGTTGTTTGTATTGATGACGCTGGGGGATGACCGGACTGTGCTGCAGACCTATGCGGCGGGGAATCAGGTGCATCAGCGCTAAGCTATTCCGGGCATAAAAAATCCCCCGCAATCGATGGTTGCGGGGGATTTTTTTATTGCTCTTGAAGCCGCCTTCGCGGGCAAGCCTCGCTCCTACAAGGGCTTCGCGTTAAACCTGTAGGAGCGAGGCTTGCCCGCGAAGGCCGCACCTCGATCTTTCAGAGCTTGACCGCTGGCCGCCCTGGCTTTTTGGTCTGCAATAAATGCGAGAACACCGCATGCAAATCATCCGACGCGCTTTCCTCGTCGAGGTTGAGTTTGCTGTCGATGTGATCCATGTGATGCATCATCAGGTTCACCGCCAACTCACCGTTGCGCGCTTCGATGGCGTCGATCAGTTGGGTGTGCTCGTCGTAAGAACAGTGGGAGCGGTTGCCGCTTTCGTACTGGGCGATGATCAACGACGTCTGGGACACCAGGCTGCGCTGGAAGCTGATCAGCGGCGCATTCTTCGCCGCTTCCGCCAGCTTCAGGTGGAATTCGCCCGACAGGCGGATGCCGGCACCGCGATCGCCACGGGAGAAGCTGTCGCGCTCATCGTTGACCATTTGCCGCAACTCGGCAATCTGCTCGGCAGTCGCGTGTTGAACCGCCAGTTCAGTGATCGCCCGCTCCACCAGACGCCGCGCCAGGAACACCTGACGGGCCTCTTCAACACTGGGGCTGGCAACCACGGCGCCACGGTTCGGACGCAGCAGCACGACGCCTTCATGAGCCAGGCGCGACAGTGCACGGCGAATGATGGTGCGACTGACCCCGAAAATTTCCCCCAGCGCTTCTTCGCTCAACTTGGTGCCGGGCGCCAGACGCTGTTCGAGGATGGCCTCGAAGATATGCGCGTAGACAATATCGTCCTGGGTACCGCTGCGGCCTGCTTTGCCTGCTCGCGGTTGTTTCTTTAGGGGCTGCAACTGTTCGTTCATGGGCACTCGAGTCGGGAGAACTGCGGCGAATTGACCGTGACTGTAATACGGCACAGTGGGTCGCTGGCAAGTATCGCGTAATAAACAGCGCGATTGTACACAATGGATGGTGGCAACACGACTGTACGGCTGTTTGTCGCTTCTGCTGTATCGCAACGGTTGGTTACTTTTGAGTTTAGGCTTGATCCCGGAATTCGCCGCTTCCACATAATCCCTTGTAGGAGCGAGGCTTGCCCGCGAAGGCGTCCTATCATTCAACTTTGATGTCGACCGGTACGACGCCTTCGCGGGCAAGCCTCGCTCCTGCACGGGGGTCGGCGGCGTTTCGGCATTTTTACCAGAACAAGGAACACCGCTGTCATGAACGACGCCACGCACACGCAGCTTCGCCCCTTGGCCGATACGTCACCGTCGGCGATTGTCGCCGGCTTCATCGCGATGATGACCGGCTACACCAGCTCCCTGGTCCTGATGTTTCAAGCCGGACAAGCGGCGGGCCTGACCAGCGGGCAGATTTCGTCGTGGATCTGGGCGATCTCGATTGGCATGGCGGTGTGCTCGATCGGCCTGTCCCTGCGTTATCGCACGCCGATCACCATCGCCTGGTCGACCCCCGGCGCGGCGTTGCTGATCACCAGCCTGGGCGGCGTGAGTTACGGCGAGGCCATCGGTGCCTACATCACGTGCGCGGTGCTGGTGACGATTTGCGGCCTGACCGGCAGCTTCGAACGGCTGGTGAGAAAGATTCCGGCATCATTGGCCGCCGCCCTGCTGGCGGGGATTCTGTTCAAGATTGGCAGTGAAATCTTCGTCGCCGCGCAGCATCGCACCGGGCTGGTGCTGGGGATGTTCTTCACTTATCTGCTGGTCAAGCGCCTGTCGCCTCGCTACGCGGTGCTCGCAGCGTTGCTGATCGGCACGGCGCTGTCCGGGTTCATGGGGCTGCTGGACTTCAGCAGTTTCCATCTGGAAGTGGCAACGCCGGTCTGGACCACGCCGCACTTCTCCCTGGCCGCGACCATCAGCATCGGTATTCCGTTGTTTGTGGTGGCGATGACTTCGCAGAACATGCCCGGCATCGCGGTATTGCGCGCCGACGGCTACACCGTGCCCGCCTCGCCATTGATCACCACCACCGGCATCGCCTCGCTGCTGCTGGCGCCTTTCGGCTCCCACGGGATCAACCTGGCAGCCATCAGCGCGGCGATCTGCACCGGGCCGCATGCCCATGAGGATCGCAACAAGCGCTACACGGCTGCGGTCTGGTGCGGGATTTTCTACGGGATTGCCGGGGTGTTCGGCGCAACGCTGGCAGCGTTGTTCGCGGCGCTGCCTAAAGAGCTGGTGCTGTCGATTGCGGCGCTGGCACTGTTCGGCTCGATCATCAATGGCCTGAGCATTGCCATGACCGAAGTGAAGGAGCGGGAGGCGGCGTTGATTACCTTTATGGTCACGGCGTCGGGGCTGACGCTGTTTTCCATTGGGTCGGCGTTCTGGGGGATTGTCGCGGGGGTGTTGACGCTGGTGATTCTGAATTGGCGCAAGGGCTGAGGGACCCGACATCGACTTCGCGGGCCAAGCCATGCACCTGCAAAAAGCAGGCATAAAAAAACGGCGACCCTTGGGTCGCCGTTTTTCATGACATCAAGCTACCGGATTGATCGGCTTTTCCGGGTACCAGACGTCGATCAGCGGGCTGACGGTTGCTTCGGTCAGTTCGCTGCGGCCCTTGAGCCAGGCTTCAACAGCAGCGCGCTGCTCTTCGGACACCGAGCCACGCTTCTGCAGGCAAACCAGACCGAAGTCGTCGCCGCCAACATAACCCAGACCGTTGGCTTCCATGGCTTCTTTCAGGAACGCGTCGAGGAAAGCATCAATGGCTTCATCAGCCAAATCTTCTTTGAAATCCAGGTTCAGTTCGAAACCCAGCTCTTTTGTTTTACTAATTAGCGTCTATCGTCAAATAACCCTAAGAAGCAGTAAACCTTGACGAAGGATAAGCTAACCCGCGGAGAAAAAAAATGACAATTGTCAAAGACTCGCTGGCCATCCGCTTCCACGCGTTCTCCGCAATCGATCAGGACGTAGGTGACCTGATAGCCCAAACAGAATTTGCCCGTGGTGGGGCAGGTGCGAGATCCAACATCCTGATGGCTTTTAAATTTTTGGAAGCTTACTGCGACGTGTCCGCCCATCGGATTTCGATGACGACAGTCAGGCGTCCGGCGATCGAAAAAATTCTTCAAGGTTTTACGGCCGCCATGGCAGGAAAGGAGCTAGTAGACCTTTCGAAGCCGATCGCGAGCCGATACTGCCGAGACATCTATAAGGCGTTTAATTTTGCGAAAATTTTAGATCCGACCCTCCACGCCGTCGATTGGCAGCCAATCTTATTCAAGCCCGACGAGAACGTGTGCGAAAAGGTGTCATCTGCAACCGAATTCAAGAGGTGGTATTGGGCAGGGTGGCCCATGAGCTCGCCACGCCAACCTACTATCTACCTTCGGCTGAGCCAGCTAGTGGAGCCTTACGGACAAAAGCTTGTTGAGCTAATCCACACTTCTCTTGAGCAATTTTTCCGTAACCGCACAAACACTTACCCACCCGAAATCAATCTAATGTTTGATTACATTAGTGCTAACCATGTCTTATGGCCTCTGCGAGAGTTCAAAAATGAAGCAGGCCTGAAGCGTTTCATGAACGACTTCACAATTGCACACTTCACAAGCGCAAAAGAAGAAAATAGAGATGCGAAAGCAAGGATAAAAAGCTGGAATAAATTTCTTAATGCAATCCAACATTGCCTTTGTAAACCAGAAATATGGTCAAGTATTTCATCACCGTTCAAAAGACCCCCTCCGTCAACCAAACATGGTTCAGAGACTCAGGTAAAACAGCGGACCGATGGACTTCTCGTGCAAGAAAAAGCGCTAACCAGCATCCCACTCCATTGCACAGACTCAGAAGCAATCAATGTTATTTTTTTCCACATTAAAAAAGATATAGCGACTGTTCGCGGTTGGGCAACAGCTCAACTAGAAAAATTAAAATCTCGTTACTCGAATCGAGTTCTACTTGCACAGCAAGGCATCCCGATACCCAAATATGAAGGCGGCTCGGGTCGTTCAAAAATGTATAGCCTAGCCGACATTTGCGCCACCTTGGAGAACACGGAGGCCACATATAGGATACCTCCATCATTCCTTTGTAAAGTGTACGAACATAACACGGGTGAAATTTGTGACGCCTTACACCTCGCAAATATTTTTGGTTTTCCTGTAGCAAGGAGCCTTTTCCCCCTCCAATGCCTACTTGTACTAGAGCACCCTGAAATTACAACGGATTTTCTGATTAGTCTCGAGCTGTACGATAACCACGGGCAACTTATCGGCTTCGATGAGGAAAAACGCCTTCTCATTGGCTATAAAAATCGTAAGCAGCCTAATGTTCGGGAGCAGATTGTAGAATTAAGCGACAAATCATATAGCGTAGTAAAGGATATTATTGAGATTACTGATCTAGCTCGAAGGAGCCTTAAAGCTGCAAATAACGACGACCATCGTTTTCTATTTATCACCTCAGGAAAAGCGCTCATGCCTTTTAAAAAGGCAACTGCCACCACGTGGAACGGTGGGAAATTTCGTGTTTATAAAAATTTGCGCGATGAGCTACTTGAGGAGTTCAATCCTCATAGTGATCTTCCTGAGGATGAGCTTGTAGAATTTATAAAGCGAGTACGCTTAACGAAAATTAGGGCATCTAGAGCTATTGAAATATTCATACAAAGCAGAAGTACGGAAGCCATGTCAAAAGCTCTTGGTCATGAGCACTATTATCCAGACTTATTAAGCCACTACCTCCCAGATCCGCTACTCGCATTCATCAAGGCACGGTGGATCCGAATTTTTCAAAAGGCGCTCGTATGCGAAGCAATGAAAGACAGCCCATATCTTTTTCGAGCCACACAATTTAATAGTATCGCGGAGCTACACAGCTTCCTTGAAAACCACCGAATTAAAGAAATCCCCTCGCAGGCATCAGACCCCGAACGCAAAGCGGAGCTAAACGAAGTCGAAACATCGGAGGCTGTTTTTTCAATTAGCGTCCCGTTTCTAGCTTCACTTCTCTCAGTCGAAGCCGCGGTGATTAACTCCACGGACAGAGCTCGAGTCTGTGGCATCGCCGAATATTGGTCGTCGCTGGCAGAGAAGATAAAATCAGAAATTTCTAGCGGGTATAACCGATCTTTAAAAAGACATTTACAATCAGCACTGAAGCTAGTTGACGCAAAAAAAATGGAGACTCTAATCTATGTCCCAGCTCACTGGTCTGACGCCAGGGTATGAATTCCTTAATGACTTCGGCATTTCCGAAGCATTACCGTATACTCTCGCCCCTTGGCTGTTAAATGATTTTTGTGAAAACCAGTGGTTGGTTAAAACGATACAGCAAACTCCTTATACACTCGACTGGAGTGTTCGGCTAGCGGATGGAAGCTTATTAACAGATACGCAACATTGCCAATTGCTGCGTTCCCTGAAGCATTTATTGATCATCAGTACAACTGGCATTAATGGAGAGTTCACAACACTAGGACTCCGCAGTATGCAAGTGCGGCTAGCGCATTCAAAAAAAATAATAGATTATATTTTGATCAATGCTGGTAGTTACGACTTAATACAATATGGTCTTGCAGGAATAAACGGCGATGATCTAAAAGCTATATTGAACAAACTGGCATCGTCACCTTTTGCAGAAGAAACCGTTTACGCATGGCGCGCCCGCGTTTCTAATTTTTGCATTCAAGAAATGAATAGAATCAGCGACCTAGACGTCCAAGAAATACACGCAAGATATCCTAGCATGTTGGAGGTTAGTGATGAAGCACCTGAGAAATTTATGCTAAGCTTCGGCACGTCCGACATCCCAAGAGCTCGGGCAGCACTGATGAAAGCAGGACTATACTACGGTGGCAATCATCAAGGCTACTTCCTCAACACTCGAGCACTCTCGGATATGCTCTATCCGGACACGTTATGGGGTGGTCAATCATCAAAATCACCTTTACAGATTCTTAATTTTTACCCTAACGCACCAACTTATAGAAAAGAGTACGATCCTGTTAGCGTTACAACCACCAATTTAACAGCATTACAAAAGTCGCGATATTTCTATTACAGATATGCACTACTCAGCACTGCAGCGCTAAGCACCTTAGGCCTTCCAACGCCTATCGAATTAGACTCGATAGCCGATTATTTACCTGAACTTAAAACACCATCTCGATTTAAAAGCGTACCATCTACCAATCTGCTTAGACTATTCCGTAGCAGTATTGAATTTCACCTACAATATGGTAGAAAACTACTAAATTGCTTTATCAGGATAGCTTCATTCTGCAAGACTCAAAAAATCGGTATGACTCAATTATCAAATTCTGCTTTTATTGACATCATTGGACCTGAACTGGCTAACCTTGGAATTAAGAAGCTAGGCATCGCTAGCAATCGGCGAATCAAAAGTGGAAAATCACGAAAAGGAAGTAGAAAAGACTATTACAACAATCTTCGGGCTAATCATGGCTTGTTAGAACTGATCTGTGTTTACTTTGGCAGCGCTCAACTCGTGATCGGTATGATCATGGCGCGTCGTGTCGACGAATTAGTCAGTTTGAATGCATCAACCTGTTTAGACGCCAGCAAATCATGGCTAATTTTTGGTCTCGCCAAATCAACAAGAAAAGCTTTCGGGATGCGACAACGTGAGTCGCGCCCGATTGATGCCATTGCAGTCGAAATGATTACTGAGCTTCAACGTTTTCAAAAACTACTAAAAAGACTCAAAGTCATTGACGATCTATCTGATCTATTTTCCAGCCCGTCAGTCTTGGGTACCATTTTTTTCCAGGGCTGCTCACTTTATAACTATAATCGCCACCTAGACTTTGCCTGCGACTACTTCGAAAGCGATCTGAACGAACATGGCGAGCGCTATTATGTACGTCAGCACCAGCTACGACGCTTCTTCGCAATCATGTTTTTTTACACCAATAGTTTCGGCGAATTGGACACCTTGCGTTGGATGCTCGGCCATCGAGATGTTGAACATGTCTGGCACTACTTGACTGAATCTCTAGATGCAAAGGAAATCCGCGGTGCGGGAGTCCGTTACTTTGCAGAACTGGTAAAGAAAGATCGACTTGAAAATTATAAAAATCTGCAGCAACTGCTAGCTGAGAGATTCGGCACTACAACATTCAAACTGGTTGATGAGCAACAAATCGAAGATTATCTCTCCGCTCTTGTTGAGGAGGGCAAGGCCCGGATTGAACCACATTTCTTTAACGACGAGAATGGAAAATCCTTAAAAGTCCTTTTCATTATTAGCTGAGCAATATGATGACAACTGAAACCAAGCGCGAGCTGATTGATAGATCCATCTGTAATATTTTCAGATTACTCAATGATATTATAAATCACCCTGGCTCGTATGCTGAAGATCAACAGGTCATCATTGCGCTAAGGAGCCAGGGCCGTCTCTGCTCCTTGGCGTTCGAATTTACAATAAATAAAGAGCGCTTGACGATCAACCCCATTAGCTTAAATACGCTGAAGAAGAGGCTTACGGCAAGCGCGCCCCCTAATAACTTTGAATGTCTTAACCAGTTAAGAAATCACGCACAGATTACACTTTCAAGGTATGGGAAAGAAAAACCCAGACCTCCAAAAAGGTCCTTAGCCGCGTTACTTGACCAAGTTTCAAACCTGAAATCATCAATATCGTCGTTACAGGCTGTAAATATGGTATTGCTTCAGGTGTTAGAAGTTAACCGAAGAGACCTGCTCACCATTTCTGATACTGCTAATGCAAGTCTGAGGCAAAAGCGCATTGATGATGCTCTCAGCCGGATGATTAGTATCCTAGGTCTGAATCCACCACCTTTTTCTCAACTGAAAACTGTCTCCCCCACAAGCCCACTGAAGTTGGCGTCCGATTATGAAGCGAATCGTTGATTTTCCGGGAACGTCTCAACTATTCACTCCCATCCTTGAGCTCCGACTCTACGATTATGTATCGCGGTGCAAGATACAAACGATTGATGGAAATAATATACCTTTCATGACTTGGCCCGATGGATCCCCTTGTCTACCCGCAAATAGCTATATGATCAAATTGCGGACTCAGCCCGGCCGAGGTGGTCATGGCCCCTCAAGAAGCGGCACAAAAGGAGGGACATTTGGACAATATGCCAGTCAAATCAGCCACTTAATAAGGTTTTGCTATTATAATAATTTAGGATTAACGTCAATTTCTGACGATGACTTTTGTTGCTTTATAGATGGATTAAGAAAAGAAAAAAAACCTGACCAACCTAACCAGCTTAAAAGAACCGAGCGAACCATAACAGGAATCGGCAGACGGTGTTTAAGCTTTCTTACATTTGTTGGCAATCTAAGCGGCACTCCTAATTTTGTTGGCATTGGCGGCACCATCCCTATAGAGATGATAGATGCTTTTCTATATCGAAATGGCAAGGCGTTCAAATGCTCTAGTGTTCACCACAGGTCCTTTAGAACAGCAAACGCCCTTAGAACACGCAGACCTATCAACGAAAAGACCATTGCAGAATTGCGCAATGCAATCGATGAAATCTCTACATCAGAGTTTATCTGCACTCGACGACACATAATGATTTCACTCTTCGAAGAACTAGGTGCCAGGAGAGCAGAAGTTCAATCTATCACTGTCGCCTCTGTGATTTCCGCCGCCAAAGTCGAAAGACCCATGATCACTATTAACACACTAAAGCAAGGCAGGACCGGTGTCACACGAGCTATTGAATTAAGCCCCGCCCTTGTTGACGAACTTATAAACTACATTCGAGGTGAACGCCGCCTGGTGATGAAGCGTTTCAAAGATATTTCAGATCACGGCTTCCTCTTTGTCACTGAGCGTGGGGGACGCCCTTTGGGAATTGACACTATTACGACAGAGTTTTCAATCATTCGACGCGCGGCTGGAATCGAAGAGCAGGCCTGCGCGCACCTATTCAGGCATGCGTTTTGTACCAATATAGCTGCACAACTCATTGCCGAAACCCAAGCGCTAAGCCCCGAATCTTTTAGACAAACACTATTAACCAACAAGATGCTGGCAGAGCGTGCTTTATCCATGAGTGGTCATGCCGTTTTAGAAAGCTTTCTGCAGTACGTCGACAATGCATTTAAGATCAAATCTAAATACGAGCAGATTGTTCATAATGTTCAATTTGCTCGAACGTATGAAGCCTATGAAAAGCGTAGAAAACGGCTATTAGAAGCTTTGAAAAAAGACAGAATATCTAAAGTTAAATTTATTGAACGAGAGGAATTTCTGTCCAAAACAATGCAGCGCGCACTAGAAAATGCCGATCAACCTTTTCGATAAAAAATAGCAAAATGTCTGGTATATGAAATCTGGAAATCCTTTTCTAATAATCAATGGCCAATACCACACTGACCCAACCAATCCGCAAAAATCCAGCACTGGTAATGGTATACAAGGTAGGAGCCTGGGTCAGTAATTTAGGTAGCTGGGGCAATCTGCTCTGGCGATAACATTCTATGGGTCGACTACTGCCCTTCAAGCGGGTAGATGCGACATTTACCTATGACGACATACCGGGGGAATATTGCCACCTGAGCGCCCTGCTACGCGGACCTTAAAACAGAGGATTCGTGATGCTAAACTCACACCTGCTCCCCTCCCTGCTGTTCATGATCAACGATAACCAGCTCGCCCTCGAAGCGGCCATTCTGGAACTGTCCAACTGGATCGAACAGCGTGGCGCTGCCGACGTCGCCGATAATGTACGTGGCGCTCTGGAAGCGCTCGACCGGAATGAAGAATTCATCAAGATGACGCTTGCGGTGATGATGGCGCCGGAGCGACTGCTAACGGCCAAAAGCAGACATTCAAACTAGGGCCGCCAACGCCAATAAGGGTGATAGTGGCGAACCTCGATTCATCTATTTAGCTCATTGCATCAACCTTTTTTATCGCATGTCTTTCCAATCAAACCGATTTGCAGAGCGCGGCGTCGATCATGTGACGCACGCCTCGCAGCACCTCGGCCGACACCTCCGGCCTAGCCTTCGCCGTGGCGCGCGCAACCGAAAGGGCGCCGACCATGGCCGCAACGATGCCCATGGCGGTGGCCAGTGCGTTGACGTCAGGGTTGTTAGCGGCGACCCTGCGCTCGAACGCCCGCACCAGCACCATGTAACCCTCGGTGAACTTCGCGCTGATCGCAACATCCTGACGACCGATTTCGCTGGCGGACGCGGCCATTGCGCAATGCTCGGCGTAGTTGTCTAGGCTGTCCACCGCCAGATAGTCGGACAGGAAACGCTCCAGGTCCGGCTCGCCATCGACTGTGCCCGTATAAAGCTTGGCATTGCCCTGCTCCAGGCTCCACGCCAGTGCCTCGGCGGCGAGCGCTTCCTTGGAGGGGAAGTGCGCATACAGCGCGCCGTGGGTCAGGCCGGCCGACTTGCTGATTTCAGCGACGCCCACACCATCGATCCCTTTCTCGCGAAACAGACGGCTGGCGGTCTCCACCAGCGCGGCGCGATTGGCTTCTGATTTTTCTTTCGAGATTTTCATGATGGGGCTCCTCTGCGCTCATCCTTGCACACTATGATTGCGATCACAATTAACCACAACCACTGCTTTACCATGCTTTATTACGTACAGAATATTTATGTTGACTTTAATAAATGCGACCACCATTATTAATTCAATGATTGCGAGCGCAATCTTACAGGGCGATAACCGCTCATCCAACCGGAGTACATCTCATGAAAATAAAAAATTCCGTAGCCTTCGTTACCGGCGCCAACCGTGGTCTGGGCCTCGCGTTCGCAAAAGAGCTCGTGGCCCGCGGTGCGAGCAAGGTCTACGCCGGAGTGCGCAACCCTGAAGGTGTCAACATTCCGGGGGTGATCGCCATTCGCCTTGACGTCAGCGACCCGGCATCAGTAGCCGCGGCGGTGGCCCAGGCAGGTGATGTGACGTTGCTGGTGAACAATGCCGGCATTGCCCGCCTTCTGCCATCGATGCTCGATCCTGGCCTGGTGGAAGCCGCTCGTGAAATCTTCGAAACCAACTATTACGGCGTCATGCACGTCAGCCTGGCCTTCGCCCCTGTACTTAAAGCCAACGGCGGCGGCGCGATCGTCAACGTATTGTCGGATGCGGCCTGGGTTGCCGCGCCGTTCCTGTCCGCCTACGCGGCATCGAAAGCGGCTGCATGGAGCTTCACCAACTCGCTGCGCATTGAACTCCAAGGTCAGGGCACCAGCGTGCAAGGCCTGCACGTCGGCTTTATCGACACCGACCTGACCCACGGTTTTGACGTACCGAAAGTCCAGCCATCCGACGTCGTGATCCAGTCGCTGGACGGCGTGGAAGCCGGCGTGAAAGAAGTGCTCGCAGACACAGGCACACGCGCCATAAAGGCCAGCCTGTCGACTGAGCAAGCGGCTTACCTGAATCCCGAAACCGTCGCGTAAGGAGCCCACCATGCACCTCTTCCAGCGACTGGCCCTCGGGGCTGTCTTAGCCATCTCGGTCAGCGGCGCCATCGCCGCGCCGGCGGCCACCCATAACAGCGCACCCAATCAATTCGTTGAAGCTGACGGTGTGCGGTATGCCTATCGCCAGTTCGGCGCGCAGACGGGCGTGCCTGTCATCTTGCTCCAGCACTTTCGCGGCAACATGGATTACTGGGACCCGGCTGTGACTGATGGCCTGGCGCAGCAACGGCCCGTCTACCTGTTCGACAATGCCGGCGTGGGCCTCAGCAGCGGTGAAACACCCGATTCGTTCGAAGCCATGGCTGATCACGTCGCTGCCTTTGCTCGCGCCCGCGGGTTGACGCAGGTCGACGTGCTTGGCTTCTCAATCGGCGGCATGGTGGCGCAGGAAGTAGCGTTGCGTCATCCGCAACTGGTGCGCCGGCTGATCCTGGCGGGAACGTCGCCGCGTGGCGGGGTCTCGGGACATGATCCCCGGGTTCCGGGGATTGCGTTGCGCGAATCGATCGCCACGCAGGAAGAGACCGCTTATCTGTTCTTCGATCCGGCACCCGCAAGCCAGCAGGCCGCACGGGAATTCTGGGAAAGGCGTCACCAGCGCACGGAAGGCCTCGACAAGCTCAGTTCGATGAAGGTCATCGCGGCCCAAGGCGCGGCGCTGGGAAAATGGAGCGCTCCCGGTGACGGCACTTTTTCGCAATTGAGCCAGATTACCCAGCCGACTTTGGTGGTTAACGGCAGCAAGGACGTGATGGTGCCCACCGAGAACTCCTACACGCTGCAACAGCATATTCCGAAGGCCAAGTTGCTGATCTATCCAAGTTCGGGGCACGGCGCATTGTTCCAGTACGCCAACGATTTCGTGCAGCAAACCAATGCCTTCCTGGACTAGGCCGAATCCCATCGCTTTCGAAAACCCTTTGAGCGACACGCCGTCGCCGTAAGGAAATCCAATGTAGTCCCTGTTTTATCGCCCCAATCCCCTGGAGTACGACCATGTCAGCACTATCGTTTGCGGCGTTTCGTCGCTGCCTGTTAGCTGTTTCAGTAACCGCTGGTGCCTTGGCACTGGTCGCCCTCGTCTCGCCCTCTTACGCCCGGGCCGCTACAACGCCCGAGGCCGCCGCCATCGTCGAGAAGGACAGCGCCATTCGTCCTTTCAAGGTCAACATTCCTGAGGACGCGGTGGCCGATCTGCGCAAACGCGTCCTGGCGACCCGTTGGCCCGACCGCGAAACGGTCAGCGACCAATCCCAGGGCGTGCAGCTTGAGAAACTGCAGGCACTCGTCGGTTACTGGGGGACGCAATACGACTGGCGCAAAGTTGAAGCCCAACTCAATGCCTTGCCGATGTTCGTAACCAACATTGACGGCCTCGACATCCAGTTCATCCACGTCAAATCGAAACATCCCAACGCCCTGCCGCTGCTGCTCACCCATGGCTGGCCCGGTTCGATTCTGGAGCTGACCAAGGCCATCGGCCCGCTGACCGACCCGACGGCCTACGGCGGTCGTGCCGAAGATGCCTTTGACGTGATCATTCCGTCGATGCCCGGCTACGGTTTCTCGCAGAGACCCATCGACGGCGGCTGGGGGCCTGACCGTATCGGCATGGCGTGGGATGTGTTGGTCAAGCGTCTGGGCTACCAGCGTTACGTGTCGCAAGGTGGCGACTGGGGCTCGGTGATCGCCGACGCCATGGGACGCCAGGCACCGCCCGGCTTGCTGGGGATTCACGTGAACATGCCCGCCACCGTGCCTGCCGATGTCGCCAAGGCCATCAACGACGGCACCCCGCCGCCCGCCGGTCTGTCGGCCAAGGAGACCGCAGCCTATGAGTCGCTGAAAACCTTCTTCGGCAAAAATGCGGCTTACGGCGCCATGATGAGCACCCGGCCACAAACCGTCGGCTACGGTTTGTCGGATTCACCCGCCGGCCTGGCCGCGTGGATGTTCGATAAATTCAACCAGTGGACCTACAGTGGCGGCGATGCAGAAAAATCCCTGACCAAAGACGAAATACTCGATGGCATTTCGCTCTATTGGCTGACCAACAGCGCCATCTCCTCCGCTCGCCTGTACTGGGAAAACAACACCAACAACTTCAATGCCGTGGAACAGAAGACCCGGGATATCAAGATCCCTGTCGCGGTGACCGTGTTCCCTGGCGAAATCTATCAGGCGCCGAAATCCTGGACCGAGCGCGCCTATCCCAACCTGATCTATTTCAACGAAGTGGATAAGGGCGGCCATTTCGCGGCCTGGGAACAGCCTGAATTGTTCGCCAAAGAACTGCGCGCAGCCTTCCGCACCTTGCGGTAAGCATTGCGTTGCATTGGTCTGCCCGTTGAACTACCGGGTAGGCCATACACCGATGTCCATCTGGCTGCTGACGCTGACCGGCTGCTTTGGGTCCAGGCCGTGTGAAAACGCACTGAATACGTCGAAAGTTGAGAGCTACGGGCGTTGCCTGCGAAACCAGCAGACTGAAGCGCGAATTGCCCTCGTCAGCTACATAGGCGTTCGTAAATGCTGTTTGGGCCGCGTCAGCGGCCCAAACAGCCACTCACGGACGATCAAACGGCTGGATTCACGCCCTGATCGCCTCAAGCAGTCCTGCGATGCCGAAAATGCTCATCATTCGTTTGAGGTTGTAGGCGAGCACATGAAGGCTCATTTCGGTGCTTACCCTTGGTAGGGTTTTGGTCAGGAAGTGGGTGGCTCCCATCCAATATTTGAGCGTTCCAAAAGGATGTTCAACGGTCTGTCGGCGACGCCTCATCATCGTTGGATCATTTTCCAGCCGTACCTGCATCGCATCGATTACGGCTTCATGTTCCCAGCGCTTTACCCGGCGCTCCTTACCCGTCGTACATTGCTTGTGCATTGCGCAGGACTGGCAGCCCGAGAACCAATAACAGTGCAGTAGCATGCCGTCTTCCACCGAAGAATGCCGCCGGGTCAGTAACTGTCCCGCAGGGCATCGATACTCGTCCGATGCAGCAAGGTAGATGAAGTCCTGCTTACCAAATCGGCCTTCGGCTTTGCTGCCCGATGTGAGGGGTTTCGGTACGAAGGTAGTGATGCCGGCTTGCTCGCAAGCAAGGATTTCCAGACCTTTGTAATAGCCTCGGTCGGCCACCACCGTTAGCGATTCAGCCTTGATTTCTTCACGCGCCTGGTTCGCCATATTGCTCAGTTGCCCACGATCATTACCAACGTTGGTCACCTCATGGGCAACGATCAGATGGTGTTTGTCGTCGATCGCTGTTTGTACGTTGTAGCCCACCGTTCCGGTGCCTCGGCCGCTTGTGGCCATTGAGCGTGCATCTGGGTCTGTGAGGGAGATCTGCTGGTCTGGACTTTCGTGGAGCTGCGCCTCGATGTCCTTGAGTTTCTGCATCTGCTTTTTCAGTGTTTCTATCTTTTCTTTAAGCCGCTCTGCTTTGGCCTCGGCGACTTCGGGTGTTGCCCGATCCGCCGAATCCATCGCCGCCAGATATCGATCAATACTCTGCTCGATCTGCTGCATGCGTGCCTTCACTTTGCCCTGAGTGAAGTTGCGGTCGCGATTATTGACGGCTTTGAATTTGCTGCCGTCGATGGCGATGATCGACTGGGAGAAGAGATTGAGGTTGCGGCAAAGAACTACGAACTGGCGGCATACGCTGCGAATGGCTTTGCCGTTGTCCTTGCGAAAGTCGGCAATGGTTTTGAAGTCCGGGGCCAAACGCCCCGTTAACCACATCAACTCGACGTTGCGCTCGGCCTCACGCTCAAGCCGACGGCTGGACTGAATCCGATTGAGATAGCCGTAGATATAGATCTTCAGCAACACCGCTGGGTGATAGGCCGGACGACCCGTTGCGGCAGGATCGACGCCCCCAAAACCAAGTGTGCTCAGGTCGAGTTCATCGACGAAAACATCGACCACGCGCACTGGATTTTCTTCGGCTACGTAATCGTCCAGACACTCCGGCAGCAAGGTGACTTGCGTCCGAGCCTCACCTTCAATAAATCGCTTCATGATCGCCCCCGATACGATCTAGACGATCAGAAGGTTAGACAATCACTGGCGTTTTCACACAGCCTGGGTCGTTTGCTGACCCTCACCACAGGCAACAACCGGCCACAAGCGGATGGATTAATCCTGGTCTGAGTTCGCCGATACTTCAGGTCTGAGAGCCAGATCCCGTGCATTCTCTGCGAGCTGAAGCTTGACCCGAATAGACCAGATATTTTTGACTCGGAGGGGAGCTTTCTACCCTGCAAGTTTTCCCTTGTTCCAAGGTCGATGGCGATTTAAAGCAATAGTGTTCATGGCTTGTCCTCCAGGTTGAGGGAGGACAAGGGTGGATCAGTCGCAATGCGTGGTGGTCGCTAATCGACACAAAGCAATCGTTGGTGAAAGCCGGAAAGGGGGACTTTCCGCTCCAGAGTCGTCCTGATGTGAAAAATCAGAGATCGTTGAGTAGCGCCATACTCTTCCGCGCTCCAGCCTTTCGTTGTCAGTGCCCTCGTGGGACACACTCTGGCCCGGAAACGGAAGGCTTAGCTAGACCAAGTGGCTAATAAGTCCGGTTCGCCGAAAGAGATCACGGTTGCGTCAGACGAAAGATGGGTTAATGGTCAGTTTAATCGGATCCTCAAAAAGAGCTGCGTTCCCAGCCTCAGACTGAAATCTGCGGCCACTTAACACCCTTTAGGTGTAAAACTGAGTCATAAAACTCTGACCGCAAAAATAAAATATCTTCCTTCCAAGCTTTTGACAGCAAATCAACCGATGCATCATTCTTCTTCATTATATGAATACCATTTATCAGTGCTTCAGCAATCGCTGCCGCTCTTCGGGGAGAGCCAGGATCGTCCAAGAGGTAAGATTGTGCATTGGAGGTTTCTTTAAACATGGTCTCTCGAAGGGCAATACGTCTACGTTTTTTTTTAGCCTGACTTCCGTACTGGTGATATCCAATCGAACCGAACTCGTGGGGAAGTAGATCCTTGGCTATGATTTCCGCAAGCTTAGGCGACTCGGAGATGAATTTGAAAATCGAAACTGTGGGCTTTTGTTTTAGGTTTATGTTATTTAAAATGTCTGAAAGACTTAACCCTACCAGATAGTTGCAGTTAGCTTGTTTTACCTTACCTTGAGAGAATACAAACTGATCACAATTCAATCTGTATGGAAGATAAAAATCTACGTATTTTAACAATGCCTCTTTTTCTTTGCCATTGAGCAGCCAATAAAAAACATTTAGGAGGGTTTTAGCGTCATCCCCCCCGGAGAAAATTTTGCCATGGGCGCCAGCCAAAACTTCTTCAACGACCCCAAAAGGGTCTGCTACGGACTCAGCTCTCATCATTAGCTGCAACAACTCAACGATCGTACTTATCGGGCAGTTTTTGTACTGATCCTTAACAGCATCAAAGTTTCGGCCAAGCTTCAAGCGCTGATTCTTTGACTTTTTCATAATGATTTTCCTTAAGGTAGGTCAAGTCCTCGGTCCAATTTTCTACAGCTTGCAGGTAATCCGCCTTGGATCGTTTTGCGGCTCTTCGCATTTAAGGGTGTAGCTGATTTCTAAACCCTCCTGACTTCAGCAAGCACCTGGCTATGTAATTGGTTAAATTTCTAAAGCCCAAGGCGGTACCTCGTAAGTGCTCAAGTCGCCCGTTGATAGCTTCTGTTGGACCGTTGCTGGTTCCTGGCCGGTCGAAGTAGGCAAGGATGCTCTCAGCGTATTTTTTCAGCGTTTCCCCCAAGCCTTTCACCTCGATGAGCGCTTTGGGCAAGTCGCTGGCTGTAATGATATTTATGACCTCTTCCATGAGTTTTTTACCACGTTTTCGATCCGGCTCGTTGTAGGCGCTGACCACCCGTTGGTACATGCTCCAGGTGCAATCCACTTCGAGGTGGTGCTCATCTGCAAACAGCTGGAACAGTTGCTTTTTGTTGGCGTCAGACAGGTAGCTGATCCGAGTCAGTAGCGTTCGACGGCTTTTGTAGAGCGGGTCATTTTTACGCCCTCTGCGGCCCAGGATGTCGTGTTGCACACGCCGGCGGCATTCATCCAGCATGTTGCTTGCCCAGCGCACGACATGGAAAGGATCCAGCACGGTTTGGGCTTGAGGCAGGGCTTCTTGCGCTGCAGATTTAAACCCCGTAAAACCGTCCATGGCAATGCTTTCGATCTGGTCACGCCACGATTTGGGGCGACTCTGTAGCCATTGCTTAAAGGCTTGTTTGGAGCGGCCTTCCAGCACATCGAGCAAGCGGGCCGGCCCGTTTTTGTTACGCACGGGCGTAAGGTCAACCACGATGGTGACGTACTTGTCACCACAGCGTGTATGTCGCCAAACATGCTCATCCACGCCCAGCACGGTCACACCGTCAAAACGTGTCGAGTCATTAAAAAGCAGGCGCCGTCCTTCGTTGATAATGGCATTATTAGCGGTGTGCCATGCAACATCAAGCTGGCTCGCAACACGAGATACCGACAGATGATCCAGCACGATGGCAGCTAATGCCCAGCGTATCGCCCCATATGAAAGCTTTGAACGTGGAGGTGCTGCACTGTTTGTATCTTCATGCCAGAAACAGCCGCAAGCACAACGCCAGCGACGGATACGCAGCAGCAATCTGGTTGGTCGTTGTCCGTAAGGTGTGTGAGCAAGATGCCTATCGACAGTACCGCGTGAAACACCAGCAGCCCCGCACTTGGGGCATGGCTCGGGTGCTTTGGTTAAACGACATTCGATGACGGCGCGCTCTGCACAAAGATGTTGTCCAGTGGCAGTCAGGCCGAGGTTATTCAGTTGGCAAAAGCTGGAAAGATCAGGGCTAGAAAAGGTAAGATTGTTCACGTCGGGGGCTTAGTTTTTGTTGGTGTGAGAGCTTACATTTTCTAAGATCCTCGACTCCTTTTCCAGCCGGTCAGATTTTTTCTACACCCTTAAATGCGAAGAGCCCGTTTTGCATTTCGACAGAGGGCAGCGATAGTCTTGGCTAGTTTCATCAATCTAGAAACAGAGTTAGGCCCCCCCCACGATAAGACATAAGAAACACTTAAATCCAAAGTTCGCAAGTCGCCCTTTAAAATATCTTCGAGCACATTGATTCTTTCATTCTTGGTTTTACCATTTTTCCCTACACTATATCCACAGGCAGACAACACACCTACATCATCTATGAACGGGGTCAGAATTTTTTTTAGTGACTCAGGTGCATCAGTAGTCGGCCAACGCAAATAATCGGATAAAACCTGCCTCCAGGGAGTACTGGTGTGAGCCTCTATAGAAGATCTAATATTTTCGATCACATCATTGGTCAAAGCTCGCCGCTTGGTCATCAGCACGTAATCAGAATAGCTTAAAATTATATCCAACTGCTTCGCTGGCGCTGCACCGGAATAGAATGCTGTCACATAAGCTTCGACTTTTCCAAGGCCAGATGAACTTAGAGAAGAAATTTTTTTTAAGATCTTATCCCTTTCTTTTTTATTATAAGAAAAAAAATGCGATCGCTGCTCAAAAAGAATACTTCCAGCCAGTACATCCTGATTTTTCACAAACTTCTGTGATTCAAAGCGACTTAATAGGTTAATAAGATCTTCCATACGCCCAGTCCTTATTGGATGCTCCCGCCAGCCTCAGTATATTAGCGAAAGCGGCACAGAAAGATTAAAAATTTTCTGACGAGGACTAACGCCCTGACCGCAAGGAGTCTCGACAGTCAAAAACGGCTGGTGCACAGTAGTTTTCTGGTAGCAAACCTATCCCAAAGAGAAAGAGCGTTGAGGGCTTAGCCCTCTGAGCGGCTCTTGCATTTGCCCCGCTGGAAAGGCGTTGATCTGGCAATATTCCTACGTTGAAAAATGCCTGAAGTTGCACCGTTATTGGAGTTCGACATGCTAGGGCTGCGTGCTGAAAGCACAGTGCACACCGAGCACGGAACGACGAATTCGGCGCTGGGAACATGAAGCTGTATTGGAGGAAATGCAGCTTCGGCTGGTCTCGTCCAGAAAATGATGAGGCGTAAGGCAGTTATGGATTATAGTGGGCAATATGGGCTCGGGTCTTCGGGGGTGCCAGTAAATTGGATGGTGTTCTGTTATTGTCCCCTCTTTTGATTTATGGCTCATAAAGGCACCCGCCTAGTGGGTCAGTCCAGACCAGATCCCCAGTAGTGGGTCGCCTCATAATATTGTCAATCTTGGCATCGACGTTACCTTCATGGCGCTCCGCAAATTCCGCTGACTTGGCGAGAGTTATCAATATTCCTGCCAAATCTGGATGCTCGTCGGCTAAGGCCCGGCATTGTTCAGAAAGCTCGCAGTTGGCTGGTAAATCATCGTTGTCGTCGAGCAACCCCGACAATATGCAAGCAAGTAAAGTTTCACTGGTCTCATCTACGCTCACTAACCTTTCCACTTCGGCTAACCAATAGAACTCATTTGCGCTTCCTGGGAGTGAAGAATCAGAGGGCCCGACCGCGCCGTAATCGTAAATGATCTCGACAACATTACGGTTGCCTTCGGCCGACTGCTGGGCGAGAAAATTGTGACCGCATCCTTCGAGAGTAAGGCGATAGAGTCTGTTGTCGCGCTCAAACAACATGCTGTTCGATCCTTGGCAAAAAATAGTTGCTTCCTTCAGCGGCTCTTTTGTAAGTATCGTCTGAAAATGAGCACCTTCAAACAACGGTTGATCAGTCATACGTATTCCCCGAACCTGATTTTTGCCAATGGGGTGTAGCTGAGTAAGAATGAGCACGAGAGCCCATTAGAATTAATGTCAATTAGGCTAAACTAGCTTAGGACCTTCAGCTTGGATGAGTTGTTAGATACTGACTCCTGATGCTTCGACCGCAGCTCTTGAGAGGAGGCCAAGGTTACTTCTCGGGTGAGCATTTACCCCTAACCAGTTAGGAATCAAAGCGCCTTGAGCTGCAAAATGCTCAACATGAACCACTGTGATTTTTCCGTCCGTATAAGCAACTGAGCTGATCATTTTCCACACGCCAGGGCGAGCGCGGCGAAATAGGTCATAAGCGGACGCTACATAATTCAGTCCCGTACCCAGACCAAACATGACAACGAGCCGAGTCTCTTCCGGCAGGTCACGGAGGAAGGTAGTTGTGCAGTTAGTTGCGACCGATGCGCCGAACTGGGTAGCAATGAACTTGTCCAGCATGCCGCCACCCGATCCTTTCCAGGATACAGACCTGCGATCGTAGCGCTCTACAGTGCAACGAATGAGTGATGCGAAATGAAAGCGCCCGGACTTATCCGCGATAAGACGGTCTATATGTTTCTTCAGCTTATCGGGTTCGTCGGTGGGGATGAGCCCGACGTGTGCCAGAATCTTGCCCACGTTGAGGCGACTCCCCTTGTACGCAATTTCGTCGTGAGCTGTGGAAGCGAGCGCTCCAGCTTGAGTCGGGCCCTTGGAGAAGCCAAGTACAACGACCTCGGGCTTAGTGCTACCCCATGCCAGAGGGTTGGCTGTAATTCGCCAATCTCCCTCCGAGCGCATGGATACATCGAATTGTGGAGCGATACTACAATGGCAACGTGAGCAGGAGACTCTGCCATGACTCGGTAAGCAACTCATCAATCCTCCTGGAACTGCAAAAGTCAGGAGTCGCCGGCCCCCCATTGGACGGACTCCATAAGCACCTAACTATTACGAGGAAAATGCCTAGCAGTGTCGTTGACGTTACCCATTTGCCATCACAGTGTCCACTGTCCGCTCTTGGCCGAATGCTGCCTGTGGTGAACAGCCGCTCGCGACCTAAAGCGGACGTTCAAGATAGCCCGTGAATAATTAACCACCAGCTAATGCTTGGTCAGGTATTTTTCACCACGTCGTCAGCCAAGACATGTAGATCACCTAAGGAAACTCTGAAAAAGACTTTCTGATTTGGCAAAATACCGCGACCCCACCCACCGAGTTTCCCGATGAAGCAGATGACCTTCGCCGACGCCGAGTACGCTGGCAAGCGCAAGCAAACCCGCAAGGAGTTGTTCCTGATCGAGATGGATCGGGTGGTGCCGTGGAAGGGCTTGATTGCTTTGATCGAGCCACATTATCCGAAAGGTGAAGGTGGCCGTCCGGCCTACCCGTTGATGGCGATGCTGCGTGTGCATCTGCTGCAGAACTGGTTCGGCTACAGCGATCCAGCGATGGAGGAAGCGCTGTACGAAACCACGATCCTGCGCCAGTTTGCCGGGCTGAACCTGGAGCGCATCCCCGACGAAACCACCATTCTCAACTTCCGCCGCTTGCTGGAGAAACACGAGCTGGCGGCCGGCATCCTCGCTGTCATCAATGGCTATCTGGGCGACCGCGGCCTGTCGCTGCGCCAGGGCACCATCGTCGATGCAACGCTGATCAATGCGCCCAGTTCGACCAAGAACAAGGACGGCAAGCGCGACCCGGAAATGCACCAGACCAAGAAGGGAAACCAGTATTATTTTGGCATGAAGGCCCACATCGGCGCCGATGACGAATCGGGTCTGGTGCACAGCGTAGTGGGCACGGCGGCCAATGTGGCGGATGTCACCCAGGTGGACAAATTGCTGCATGGCGACGAAAACGTGGTCTGCGCCGATGCAGGCTACACCGGTGTCGAAAAGCGGCCCGAGCATGAAGGACGTGAAGTTATCTGGCAGGTGGCGGCACGCCGCAGCACCTACAAAAAACTCGATAAGCGCAGCGTGCTGTACAAAGCCAAGCGCAAGATTGAAAAGGCCAAGGCTCAGGTGCGCGCCAAGGTCGAGCATCCGTTCCGGGTAATCAAGCGCCAGTTCGGTTACACCAAGGTGCGCTTTCGCGGCTTGGCCAAAAACACGGCGCAACTGGTGACACTGTTCGCTCTGTCGAACCTGTGGATGGCGCGCCGACATTTACTGACGAATGCAGGAGAGGTGCGCCTGTAATGCGGGAAATGGCCACCGGAGTGGGGTCCGGGTGGCGAAAACGTAAGAAATACTCGTCGAATTGATTGTTTTTTGATCATTTGGCGAGTTTAAAAGTTGCGCTAGGTGGTATGCCGGGGAAATACATGGCTACTTCAGACCATCCCTAATAACAAAAAATGCGTACGCTGTACACACGTATAACGTCCCGGAATATTCTTTTTGATGGCGCACTCCGCAAGTATTTCCAGCGCATGAGCAACTACTGAATGCGCATCTGAAATGCTCTCTATCGAGCGGCTGTTGATCGCTTTTTCGTGCGCAATGAAGTTTCTATCCGCTTGAATAGAATCAATTTTATCCTTGATTCCCGTAGTGTCTTTCCATTTGCAGAGTCTGAATATACGTGCAAGCACACTGCTGTACTTACCTTTAGCTGCGGAATTTGATGCTTTCTCAGCTAGACTGTTAATCAGATTATTAAAATCACCTGCCTTTACCACGTCGGCAAGAAAAACAACTCCAGATTGATCCGCCGAGGTGAGAAAATCATGCATGAGCAGCGGCTGTGAAACAAAAATATTACGAAAAAAATCTTTGGTGGCCACTTCAAAGGTTGTAGACAACGCTAGAACCGTTAATGCCGAAAAATGATCGATTGAATTTGTCAGAGAACTCGAAAGATGAGCATCTATTCTATTTTTAATTTCGACATCGCCACCATTATCCTTTAAAGACATCAGAGTGCGGGAATTGAGGTGAGCATCAATCGCGGCTTTGCTAGAAAGTAATTCGTGCAGGTCTCTGATTGCTATAAAATCCATTAGCGCTTTAAAGTGCCAGTGATCTGCGTCAAAAAATGGTGTATTCGTCACTCGATATATTCCAAGCGGGGATGTTTTAGAGGTACGGCCGTTGGGTATAACAACCAGATATGGGAGGATGTCGAGACGAGTCCATCCTACCATCAGGACTTTAAAAGGACACCATGTTACCGCCGGACCACGATTGTTCGAGCATCGAGCCCCCAGTAACTCACTGTTTTGCGGCAGTGTGCGCCCAAGGCCCTCTCGCTAAAACAACACGTCAACGAGCGGCCGCTCCTGGCCGATAGCTGCGTCTGCCAAAGGCAGCTTTGGGTCCAGGCTGTGTGAAAACGCCAGTGATTGTCTAACCTTCTGATCGTCTAGATCGTATCGGGGGCGATCATGAAGCGATTTATTGAAGGTGAGGCTCGGACGCAAGTCACCTTGCTGCCGGAGTGTCTGGACGATTACGTAGCCGAAGAAAATCCAGTGCGCGTGGTCGATGTTTTCGTCGATGAACTCGACCTGAGCACACTTGGTTTTGGGGGCGTCGATCCTGCCGCAACGGGTCGTCCGGCCTATCACCCAGCGGTGTTGCTGAAGATCTATATCTACGGCTATCTCAATCGGATTCAGTCCAGCCGTCGGCTTGAGCGTGAGGCCGAGCGCAACGTCGAGTTGATGTGGTTAACGGGGCGTTTGGCCCCGGACTTCAAAACCATTGCCGACTTTCGCAAGGACAACGGCAAAGCCATTCGCAGCGTATGCCGCCAGTTCGTAGTTCTTTGCCGCAACCTCAATCTCTTCTCCCAGTCGATCATCGCCATCGACGGCAGCAAATTCAAAGCCGTCAATAATCGCGACCGCAACTTCACTCAGGGCAAAGTGAAGGCACGCATGCAGCAGATCGAGCAGAGTATTGATCGATATCTGGCGGCGATGGATTCGGCGGATCGGGCAACACCCGAAGTCGCCGAGGCCAAAGCAGAGCGGCTTAAAGAAAAGATAGAAACACTGAAAAAGCAGATGCAGAAACTCAAGGACATCGAGGCGCAGCTCCACGAAAGTCCAGACCAGCAGATCTCCCTCACAGACCCAGATGCACGCTCAATGGCCACAAGCGGCCGAGGCACCGGAACGGTGGGCTACAACGTACAAACAGCGATCGACGACAAACACCATCTGATCGTTGCCCATGAGGTGACCAACGTTGGTAATGATCGTGGGCAACTGAGCAATATGGCGAACCAGGCGCGTGAAGAAATCAAGGCTGAATCGCTAACGGTGGTGGCCGACCGAGGCTATTACAAAGGTCTGGAAATCCTTGCTTGCGAGCAAGCCGGCATCACTACCTTCGTACCGAAACCCCTCACATCGGGCAGCAAAGCCGAAGGCCGATTTGGTAAGCAGGACTTCATCTACCTTGCTGCATCGGACGAGTATCGATGCCCTGCGGGACAGTTACTGACCCGGCGGCATTCTTCGGTGGAAGACGGCATGCTACTGCACTGTTATTGGTTCTCGGGCTGCCAGTCCTGCGCAATGCACAAGCAATGTACGACGGGTAAGGAGCGCCGGGTAAAGCGCTGGGAACATGAAGCCGTAATCGATGCGATGCAGGTACGGCTGGAAAATGATCCAACGATGATGAGGCGTCGCCGACAGACCGTTGAACATCCTTTTGGAACGCTCAAATATTGGATGGGAGCCACCCACTTCCTGACCAAAACCCTACCAAGGGTAAGCACCGAAATGAGCCTTCATGTGCTCGCCTACAACCTCAAACGAATGATGAGCATTTTCGGCATCGCAGGACTGCTTGAGGCGATCAGGGCGTGAATCCAGCCGTTTGATCGTCCGTGAGTGGCTGTTTGGGCCGCTGACGCGGCCCAAACAGCATTTACGAACGCCTATGTAGCTGACGAGGGCAATTCGCGCTTCAGTCTGCTGGTTTCGCAGGCAACGCCCGTAGCTCTCAACTTTCGACGTATTCAGTGCGTTTTCACACGGCCTGGGTCGTTTTCTGCCGGTCGCGACAGGCAGCAATCGGCCAATAACGGACGTTCAGCATCATTAGTCTTATGGTCTGTCCTCGATTGTCATGTAGTCCTGATGAACGTCCTTTTTTTGACAAGGGTGATCCGTAGTTAAGCGCCCTAAATTTGAATATCATGCTCAATCCATTGAAACTGCTGACGCTAATTTGAGGGGATGAATCCCCCCCAATAGGAGAAATTTATGAGCATCGCTGGTATCCGTTCCAATCGAGGTGACATTTACCAGACGTTGGTGGCATTTGATTGGGCATTGACAGTATTATCCGATCAAGACTTTCAATGGCTCGAAATAGATTCGATCAGCTATTCCGTAGATGATGTGGTAGTAGGCAAAACTGACGGCACTTTGATTGCGTGTCAGTGCAAAAAAAATCAAACCGATTTCAAATCTTGGTCGATAAGCGATCTTGCAGATGAGTTGGGCAAAGCCTCCTGCTTGCTGGAAGATAATCCGAACGTAAATGTTCGTTTCTATTCAAGAAACAACTTTGGCCCTCTTGCAAAATTAAGAGAACACAGTTCTACCCAGCATAACGAAGCGAGCTACCTAGCAAGTCTAGGCCAAGAGCACCAAGCAGTAGATAAAAGTTTTTCGGCGCTACTTGCTAAATTCTCCCCCGATCTTTCCACCTATAAATTCCTGTGCCGAACGAACTTTATCACCAGTGATGACCTAGATCGTATGGAGGAACTGCTCCGCGAACGCTTACGCAACATGGTGAGCAATACTGACGCTGCATTCGCGGCACTTTGGGCGAGCCTCGACCAACTCGGCGCGCGCACAGGGGGCGATAGCACAACTACAGCCTCGCAGCACCGATTAACTAAAAGCGACCTCAAGACTATTCTTCAAAAGGCGGGAGCAACACTAGTTCCGCCAATGAATCTTGCTGAGGTACGTCTTTCTTTTTCCAGTACATCTGCCATTGGCAGATCGTGGCGAAGGGATATTGCGGGACAACGTATTTCCAACCCAACCCTGGATGAGCTACTTGTATCTATTGATGATAAAAAAAGATCCATCTTGCTGACGGGCCTTCCGGGATCGGGTAAAACGTGCGTGATGCTTGCGTTACAAGAAACATTGGAGAAGCGGGCCGAAAGCAATTCTGACATCGTGCCACTCTTTATCCAGTCCCGCGAATTCGCCGACTTGGCTACATCGGAAGATCGTCTAGCCCAAGGCCTTTCTGAGCAATGGGTCGAAAAAGCTGCTCGATTGGCTGAAAACGCTCAAGTGATTGTAGTAATTGACTCTTTGGATGTGCTCTCCATCGCCCGCGATCATCGCGTTCTTCAATATTTTCTTGCGCAGATAGACCGCCTGCTACTGATTCCTAATATTACTGTCGTTACTGCCTGCCGTGACTTCGACAGGCAGTACGACCGGCGAATTGCGGAACGACAATGGGATTGCGAATTGAAGTGCCAACCGATGGACTGGGAGGCCGACATTGCACCCTTACTTGATACGCTAGGGATTGCGACTGCAACTATTGATGGCGCCACTCGCGTACTGATAAGAAATCCACGCGAACTAGCATTGTTTGTTGAACTGGCCCAACGAGGCGGTAGCTTCAACGTTGTGACTAGCCAAGCACTGGCACAACGTTATCTCGATACGATCGTGCGAGCCGACAACGCTTTGGGAGATGCGGCAATACAAGCAATTGAATCAATTGCCTCGGAAATGCTGAAATTAAGAAGCTTGGCGGTGCCGCATCAGCGCTTCTCAGCCTCTCAAGACATTCAGCGGAAACTGTGTAGCTTAAATGTGCTGCGAGAAACCCAGGATGGAAAGCTGACATTCGGACATCAAACCCTATTGGATGTATTGGTGATAAGCGGAGCCGTGCGAACTGGCGTTACTTTGAATAAGTTCATACATGGCTTGCCGCCGGTACCCTTTGTACGCCCCAGCATCCGCAGTTTTGTCGCACAGTTGGCACTAGGTGAGCGTCGCGAATTTAGAAAACAACTTAGATCCGTCTTGACTGGTAGCGCGGCCTTCCACATCAGGCGCCTAGTAGCGGAGTCATTTGCCGAGCAGATGCCCCAGGAAGAAGACTGGCCATTGCTACGTGATTTGCGGGAAAAACACCGTGATATTTTTCAGGTGATCTATGCCTTGGCTAGTGCGATTGAGTGGCATCGTTTCTGGCTCAAACATCTGGTTCCAACTCTGAAGTCTGCCCAGGATTCCGACGGATTGATTGGGCATGCTTATCGCATTGCTCAATGGAGCAATGAAGATTGTGCGGGAGTGTTGTCATTCTGGATGGATGCGCTTTCACTAGGCTGGCTTGATAGGAATGAAATTGCTGACCGACTCGGAATCCACCTGTCTGAAATCAAATTAGAAAATATGGCACTGGTTGCTCCATTGCTTGAGCGGCTGATCAATATGCCGCTAACTGAGCACAGCGTTCTTGGCCGGGTCATCGCTAGATGCGTAGAGGCAGGTGTAGTGGAAGATGCCCTGCTCTGGCAGTATATCTCAGGTGACATTAACGACGAGGATTTACTTAAATTTAGACTCAATAACAAGTTGCGTTGCCAAAAACATGAATTCGGGGGGCGGGATGAAAAATTTATAAGTAAACGTATGTTGCAGTCCGTTGCTTTGCTGGATTTAGCAATAGAGTCAATCGAGCACTGGAGCAATGTTCGCGCCTTACGCTATGGTAATACTCGCGTAGGCTACAGGAATGTTTTTTTGAACGAGAGTTCATACGAAGATTTGCATAGCCAAAGAGATACAGTTCACTCGAGCAGCATGAACGTTCTACTTGATGCAGTTGAGGCGGCTATTCTGCAGCAAGCAAAAAACAACTCAGGCTGGTGGCAAAAAAACCAAGAGCGTCTTTGTTTTAATCATGAAGGAGCGTTGCTGTATTTCGCGATACTCGCCTGCACTGCCTCGCCTGTGGCGAATATTGAAATAATAGCCCGTATGTTGTGTGATACAAGGATGTTGGAATTTGAATTATCTTACGAACTGGGTTCGCTAATACAGTCGGCATTTAATCTTTTGGCCGTGCCAGTGCAAGATGCAGTGACGACGAGCATTTTAACTATTTGGAACGAAGAAGTTTCCGAGGAATCCAGACTTTGGGTATTGAGAGCGCAAGCGGAGCTGATTTTGCCGATTCCTTGCTACCTGCGCTCCCCCGAAGTGCAAGCGGTAGTGGATTCATATGAGGAAAAAGCAGGAGTACTGGTTCGTCAGCCGAAAATCCGTTCGGCTGGCGGTATGGTAAGCGCACCATTCTCATTTGAAATATTTTTAGGTGCGAGCGATAGCGGGGTATTGAAATTATTAGGGATGGTCTGAAGTAGCCATGTATTTCCCCGGCATACCACCTAGCGCAACTTTTAAACTCGCCAAATGATCAAAAAACAATCAATTCGACGAGTATTTCTTACGTTTTCGCCACCCGGACCCCACTCCGGTGGCCATTTCCCGCATTACAGGCGCACCTCTCCTGCATTCGTCAGTAAATGTCGGCGCGCCATCCACAGGTTCGACAGAGCGAACAGTGTCACCAGTTGCGCCGTGTTTTTGGCCAAGCCGCGAAAGCGCACCTTGGTGTAACCGAACTGGCGCTTGATTACCCGGAACGGATGCTCGACCTTGGCGCGCACCTGAGCCTTGGCCTTTTCAATCTTGCGCTTGGCTTTGTACAGCACGCTGCGCTTATCGAGTTTTTTGTAGGTGCTGCGGCGTGCCGCCACCTGCCAGATAACTTCACGTCCTTCATGCTCGGGCCGCTTTTCGACACCGGTGTAGCCTGCATCGGCGCAGACCACGTTTTCGTCGCCATGCAGCAATTTGTCCACCTGGGTGACATCCGCCACATTGGCCGCCGTGCCCACTACGCTGTGCACCAGACCCGATTCGTCATCGGCGCCGATGTGGGCCTTCATGCCAAAATAATACTGGTTTCCCTTCTTGGTCTGGTGCATTTCCGGGTCGCGCTTGCCGTCCTTGTTCTTGGTCGAACTGGGCGCATTGATCAGCGTTGCATCGACGATGGTGCCCTGGCGCAGCGACAGGCCGCGGTCGCCCAGATAGCCATTGATGACAGCGAGGATGCCGGCCGCCAGCTCGTGTTTCTCCAGCAAGCGGCGGAAGTTGAGAATGGTGGTTTCGTCGGGGATGCGCTCCAGGTTCAGCCCGGCAAACTGGCGCAGGATCGTGGTTTCGTACAGCGCTTCCTCCATCGCTGGATCGCTGTAGCCGAACCAGTTCTGCAGCAGATGCACACGCAGCATCGCCATCAACGGGTAGGCCGGACGGCCACCTTCACCTTTCGGATAATGTGGCTCGATCAAAGCAATCAAGCCCTTCCACGGCACCACCCGATCCATCTCGATCAGGAACAACTCCTTGCGGGTTTGCTTGCGCTTGCCAGCGTACTCGGCGTCGGCGAAGGTCATCTGCTTCATCGGGAAACTCGGTGGGTGGGGTCGCGGTATTTTGCCAAATCAGAAAGTCTTTTTCAGAGTTTCCTTAGCGGCTCTTCGCATTTAAGGGTGTAGCTGATTTCTAAACCCTCCTGACTTCAGCAAGCACCTGGCTATGTAATTGGTTAAATTTCTAAAGCCCAAGGCGGTACCTCGTAAGTGCTCAAGTCGCCCGTTGATAGCTTCTGTTGGACCGTTGCTGGTTCCTGGCCGGTCGAAGTAGGCAAGGATGCTCTCAGCGTATTTTTTCAGCGTTTCCCCCAAGCCTTTCACCTCGATGAGCGCTTTGGGCAAGTCGCTGGCTGTAATGATATTTATGACCTCTTCCATGAGTTTTTTACCACGTTTTCGATCCGGCTCGTTGTAGGCGCTGACCACCCGTTGGTACATGCTCCAGGTGCAATCCACTTCGAGGTGGTGCTCATCTGCAAACAGCTGGAACAGTTGCTTTTTGTTGGCGTCAGACAGGTAGCTGATCCGAGTCAGTAGCGTTCGACGGCTTTTGTAGAGCGGGTCATTTTTACGCCCTCTGCGGCCCAGGATGTCGTGTTGCACACGCCGGCGGCATTCATCCAGCATGTTGCTTGCCCAGCGCACGACATGGAAAGGATCCAGCACGGTTTGGGCTTGAGGCAGGGCTTCTTGCGCTGCAGATTTAAACCCCGTAAAACCGTCCATGGCAATGCTTTCGATCTGGTCACGCCACGATTTGGGGCGACTCTGTAGCCATTGCTTAAAGGCTTGTTTGGAGCGGCCTTCCAGCACATCGAGCAAGCGGGCCGGCCCGTTTTTGTTACGCACGGGCGTAAGGTCAACCACGATGGTGACGTACTTGTCACCACAGCGTGTATGTCGCCAAACATGCTCATCCACGCCCAGCACGGTCACACCGTCAAAACGTGTCGAGTCATTAAAAAGCAGGCGCCGTCCTTCGTTGATAATGGCATTATTAGCGGTGTGCCATGCAACATCAAGCTGGCTCGCAACACGAGATACCGACAGATGATCCAGCACGATGGCAGCTAATGCCCAGCGTATCGCCCCATATGAAAGCTTTGAACGTGGAGGTGCTGCACTGTTTGTATCTTCATGCCAGAAACAGCCGCAAGCACAACGCCAGCGACGGATACGCAGCAGCAATCTGGTTGGTCGTTGTCCGTAAGGTGTGTGAGCAAGATGCCTATCGACAGTACCGCGTGAAACACCAGCAGCCCCGCACTTGGGGCATGGCTCGGGTGCTTTGGTTAAACGACATTCGATGACGGCGCGCTCTGCACAAAGATGTTGTCCAGTGGCAGTCAGGCCGAGGTTATTCAGTTGGCAAAAGCTGGAAAGATCAGGGCTAGAAAAGGTAAGATTGTTCACGTCGGGGGCTTAGTTTTTGTTGGTGTGAGAGCTTACATTTTCTAAGATCCTCGACTCCTTTTCCAGCCGGTCAGATTTTTTCTACACCCTTAAATGCGAAGAGCCTTATTAGCGCACTACAACGGATACTCGAATTGGCATATGGCTGACTTTCTTATCGGGGGCGAGCGGGAGGTTGGCTCGCAATTGCGAGAGGCCTCATCTCGGAACCCCTCCCGATTCTTGGGCTTTTTGTCTATTCACTGGTTAGTAATTCCAGAAAGTTTTCGTGATGACATTATGGATGGGGTAGCTACATATCTAGCTTATCGTTATGGAAATTTACGCCCCCACGATGCATGGCAATCGGTCGAAGAGCCTCAGGTCTCCCTCTTGGTATGCCGAATTTTTGATGAGCTAGAGCTTCATTCAGCCGAATGGCAACACAAACGCTCCACGGCCAAAGCACTTGAAGCCTGTGCAAACGTCATACAGGATGCTCGAGAGGCATCGCGGCTCATATCTTTGGCCGAAGACTTTGTGGGACTTCAAGAAGCTGATCCAGTCGAGGGGGACGGTGTAGATTTAATAGATCTCGGAATCAATATGGCAAAGGGAGACGTTTCTGATGCCTTGATGATCTTGGCTAATAATTTTCTACAGAGAGGCATTGAATTTCCTGAATTGCTAGCGCCCATGTTGCGTCGCTTTGCGAGTGACGAACACCCTGCTATCCGTGCCATGATCTTACGTCGCTTACCGTATTTGCAAAGCACTTATTTCGATCTAGGATGGGAGTTGTTCGATCTCGCCGTACAAGATGGAGGTGGACTTTGGCAAGTCGCCGAACCGTGTCTTTATTATTCTTACCACAATCATTTTGAAGTAGTAAGACCTCTGCTAGCGTGTCTTCGCAACAAGGGGAGCGGCAAAGACCTAGAAACATGGGGACGTATTTCGGCTTTAGCTACCATGACCCAGCACATCAATTTTGCGGAATTCCTAGGAGACTTGAACGCTCTGGATAACACAGACGCTTGGCGTGGTGCAGCAACCGTGTGGACAAACCATGGAAATATTCGGCAGAATCGAGAACAGTGTCTTGCCGGTATAAAGTCAGGTTTAAACACAGGCGGCACTCGTGCCCTAAACGTTGCCGAGCAGATGACTCAAATATTCAACGATGAAGCTGATGCGATTTCGGTTCCAATAGAACTAATTGATTGCTGTTTTTCAGTATTTGAGAATGATGAAGATAGCGAAAATAGACATCATCGTCTCTTCGGATTTCATGAATGGCTTAACGCGATTGTACAAAATGATCCAGAACAAGCTTTGTACGCAACCGAACGCTATCTGGCTTATGTCCGTCATGAAAAGCGACATTTATTTGATCATAAAAATAGTCTTACCCAGCTTATGACCCGGCTCTTTGCGGAAGCAGAAGAACGAGAAGAATCTGACTGTGGCGCGATGCTACGGCGCGTTGTGGGAATACAAGACACTCTACTTTCACTTGGAGTCAATGGCGTAGTCGATTGGCTGAAGGCTGCCGAACGACCGTGATCGGTAGCATGCAGTCGACACTGATCTTTACATGCCATGTTGTACAGGACGGAGATGCCTACCTGGGTGGGGGGTCATAACCCACCAGATGTACTCATTTCGCTCGCCCCTCAACTCCCAATCTAGGCTTGGATTTCTACTCAGCAAAAAATGGCCAGCAAAATAGGACAGATTAATTTTTCATCATGAGCGGCTGCCTTTAGCCAGTGGCAGTCCTTGGTCGAACGTCCGCTATTGGCCGATTGCTGCCCCTTGTGACAGGCATCAATCGGCCAGTAGCGGACTCTCGGCAATCCGGGTCAGACTCCAGCTTGCGAAGAAGACACGTGATTTGGCGCTCTTCAACTTGACCATCGACAGCAAACTACGTGCCTGGGACTTAACCAAGCTGCGAGTCCGAGACTAGCCCATGGGGAACCTTTCGACGTGTCGCACTTTGAAGCGGTACTGCAAGTCGCGTTCAGATCTGGCTGACAAGTCATTATCAGTTACCCAGATGATCACTTCGCCAACATAGGCAGAGCACCACCAAAAACCCGCCTATCGACATCAGCGCCGCACAGAGAAAAATCGCGGCATAGCCAAATCCTGAAGCAATAAGCCCCATAACCGGCCCGGCCATCCCCACTGCAATATCAAAGAACAACGAGAGAGCACTGAGCGCCGAATTTCGGTTCGCGGGAGGAGTGCTCGCCAATGTCTCCACGCCTAGCCCCGGATAAATCCATGACACCCCTATTCCGGTCAGCACTCCACCGGCAATGGCCAGAGCAGGAGACGGCGCGAGCCATATCAGCAGCATGCCCAAAGTCTGTACAAGTAGGCACCCCCCCACCACGCTGTACCCCCTGTATCGCTGCAGTATCCCCGGCGACGACAAGCGCGCAACGATAAAACCCGCCCCGAAACCACTCAGGCAGTAGGCCGCGTGATCCCAGCCCAGGCTGTCGAAATACAGTGCGACGAAAGCGGTCAGTCCGCCAAACCCTACCGAGCTACAGACCAGAACGAGGCCATTGGGCATGACGGCGAACAGCACTCGATGAAAGGCCAGACGGGCACCTGCCACCAACGGCGCCGGACGCTTGCCCAGTGCCAAAACCAGGAACACCAATCCGAACAATACCGTGCACAACCCAACACTGGCGAGGCCCAGTGAATGGCGAAGCAACACACCCAATGGCGCGCCGACCGCCGTACCGCCGTAGGCCGCGATCCCATTCCACGACATGACCTGTGCTGCCCGAGGGGCACCACATAACCCGATGGCCCAGGTGCAGCAAGGCGTGGAGATCATGGCCGTGGACGCACCTAGCACCAGCCTGCCCAGCAGTAACAGAGTCAGGGTCAACCAGAGGTGGGTGGGAAGCATGATGGCGAGTGTCGTCAGGCTGCCGCTCACCATCAGGCCACCGAACCCACACACCACCGCGTATTTGGCTCCCAGTCGATCTGCTACACCGCCGGCCAACGGACGAGCCAGTAGTGTTGCAAAGTACTGCGAGCTGATCATTACACCAGCGAAAACTGAGGTCAGGCCCAAGTCATTGAGGACGTAGCCCGGCAACACCGCAAGCGGCAAGCCACTGCAAACGTAGGAGATAAAGTTGAAGACGATAATGGAAAGGATCAACCGATTGCTGCGGATTGTCTTACCGTTGCCATGACTTAAAACAACGAACTCGCTCATCACTCATGCCGCTCTATACCTCGTACGACATCCGCCAGCAGCTGCGGGTGTGATACGAACGGCTCATGCGCGGTATCGATTTCGATCACCACGCCAGCACCGGCACGTTGCGCAAAACGGCGCTGCCAGTCCACGGGCAAAATGTTGTCGCGCAGTGTGATGATGTAACTCGCCGGAATCATTCCCGAGTATCCCTCACGGCTAATAGAGTCTGTCGCCACACAGAGTGGTGTTGTGTCCTGGCTCACTTCGCCTAACAACCAACCCAGGGTTTGCTCATCCAGGTCGTGACCGAACATGACCACAGCCAGCGCTTGAGGAGTAGTTTGCGCTGGATCCAGCGGCCAACCGACATGTTCCGGGCTTTCGCCGTGTAACGTATTGCCAAGCAACTCCAGAATGGATTGGCCTTCACTGGGCAATGCGCAGGCCAGGTACACCAGCTGCGAATACAACTGAGGAGCGGCCAGCACCATCATCGGCAGCACGGCCCCGGCGATGGAATGCCCAAGCAACATAGCCTGGCTCACACCCAAAGCATGCAGGTCTTCATTGAGTTCGTTGACTACATCGTCCAGCCGCAGGGATGCAACATCCCGACCACGCTTCTTGCCGCACCCAGGCATATCCAGAGTGATCACTCGTTCGAAACATCCGGGTTGCTGGTTTAACGCCTCCACAAAAGGCCCCCAACACCACGAGCCATGGTTGCCGCCATGCAGCAACACTAAATCAGTCATGCGCACACTCCTTGCTGCGGACTCCGGTGGCCCCTGTTCTGATCACTTGATTGCATAGCAGCCCACGGCGACGACGTATCCATTCACTCGCTGCAGAAAAGTCCTCTTGTATTCGTTCTGCCCGGTCATAGGGTTGCGCCATTGATAGGTGATTTCCCCTGCTTCATGCGTATTCATTTGCTTGAGAATGTCCTCGCCAATCGGCTTGCCGTCGGTTGAGCGCAATGACTTGAAGTCGGTACCGATCAGCCGGGGCGAAAAGCCGTGAGCGACGAACCGCTTGGTTTTCAGGTCCACCACAAAGGCATAGAGATCATCCTGGGTAAGCTGCTTATCGTGCTGATTAATGAGCCCGACAGTGGCTTTCGCGTCGCTGGCAACTTGCGACGAAATCTGGCGAAGCAGCTGTTGTGCCTTTTCAGGGCTGGACCGTGGCATGTAATAACCCACGGAGATCACCCGATCTTTCACACGTTGATAGAACACGCGCTTACGCTCGACCTTACCGTGTTGCCAGTTCCACCAGCGGTATTCGGCGCTACGCACAATGCCGTCGTCTGGCTGCGAAATGGCTTGCTGGAATGCAGCCTTGAGGTCGTCGTCCAGAACGCTGACCACCGGTTTTCCGACCAGTGATACCGAAGGCCCTCCGCTGGCAAGCATCACACCGGAGGTATCGACCACGTAGATGTACAGTTCACCATCGACATAGGCTCCCTGGCGACTAAACTCGGCCAGGGCGGTGTCGCCCTTGGCTTTGTATTCGGCGACAGCTTTTAACAACAAGGCGTTGGCACGCTGGGTGTCGGCACCATAGGCATCCGCTGGCGCTTGTTGAGCCATACCGACAAGAGAGACAAGGCACAGACCAAGAACAGTGAACGCTCGATAGAGGCTCATGGATGTTGTTCCTCTGGTGATCTTTTTGATGGCCGAAGGTCCACCGTCAGATTGTCAATGAGCCGCGTTTTGCCGATGCGCGCGGCCACCAGAATCACAAAGTGAGTATCGGAGCTGGTCAGAGGTTTTAAATCCTGAGCATTCCTGACTTCAAAGTATTCCAGCTGAAAACCGGCGTCGCTTATACGTTGATGACATTCAATCAACTGGCGCTCAGTCACCCGCCCCTCAGCCTGGATACTCGCCGCCGTTTGCTTCAAACAAGCGTAAAGGACGGGAGCCACCGAACGCTCATGGTCACTCAGATAGACGTTGCGCGACGATAATGCCAAGCCGTCCGCAGCCCGGATCGTCGGTGCACCGACAACATCAGTCACCATATTGAGATCCCTGACCATCGAGCGGACGACTGCCAGCTGCTGATAGTCCTTTTCACCGAAAACCGCCACGTCTGGCTGAACGATGTTCAGCAGCTTGGTAACGACAGTGGCCATCCCGTCAAAGTGACCAAGGCGTATCGCGCCGCAAAGACCTTCAGACACGTTTGGCACGCTGACGATGGCCTGGTTGAGCATTCCATCCGGATAGATTTGTTCGACAGCAGGGGCAAAGAGCACATCGCAGCCGGCGTTGACCAATTTCTCTCGATCGGCGTCGGGCGTCCGGGGATAGTTGGCAAGATCTTCATTAGCCCCAAACTGGAGTGGATTGACAAAAATGCTCGCGACGACAAAGTCAGCACGCTGCTTCGCGCAATGAATCAGGGAGATATGACCGTCATGCAAGTTGCCCATTGTCGGCACCAGCGCGACTTTCTTGTTTTCACCTCGTGCACGGGCCACGAGCGCACGAAGCGAGCTAACCGTATCGACTGTCAACACCGCTTCACGCCTCTTGGACTAATTGAACTTCGATTGCTTCAAGCAAACGAGGATTATCAGCCGCAATGTCCGGAGCGAAACGAGCAACGACGATGCCCTGCCGATCAATCAGAAACTTTTCGAAATTCCAGAGTACGTCCGTTGTGTTGCCTGACTCGATGCCATAACCCTGCAGACGCTCCCGAAAAGGTCCCTCACCCGTTGTTTCGGGTTGTGCGGCAGTCAGTTCCGCGTAGAGAGGATGCTGGTCCGCACCGACAACGGAGATTTTCGAGAACAACGGAAAGTGAATGTCATAGTTCACTGAACAGAACTCAACGATTTCCACATCGCTACCCGGTTCTTGTTCCTTGAAGTTGTTAGCAGGGAAACCCAGTATTTCCAGGCCTTGGGATTTTTTGTCTTGGTAAAGTTTTTCCAAGCCCTCGTATTGCGGGGTAAGCCCGCATTTTGAAGCGACGTTGACCACCAGCAGCACTTTGCCCCGATAGTCGCCAAGGGTACGGATGCTTCCATCGATCTGCTTTAGCGAAATTTCGTAAAGGGAATTACTCATCTGTTTGCCCCATGCAAGTGTGCTTCAAAGGGTACGGCCGATAATTTCTTTCATGATTTCCGAAGTGCCGCCGTATATGCGGGCCACTCGGGCGTCGACCCAGGCGCGGCTGATCTTGTATTCGCTCATGAAGCCGTAGCCCCCATGTAACTGCAGGAATTCGTCAAGCAGCTTGCCTTGCATTTCCGAGCCCAGCAGTTTGGCCATTGCCGCGATTTCCGGCGTCAGTTCACCGCGCATCACTTTGGCCAGGCAGTCGTCGACGAACACCCGCAACATGGTGGCCTGGGCCTTGGCTTCAGCGAGTTTGAAGCGGGTGTTCTGGAAGTCGATCACCGGTTTCCCGAAGACCTTGCGCTCCCGGGTGTAGCCGATTGTTTCTTCCAGCAGCGTGTCGATGGATTGCGCAGCACGGATCGCGATGATCAGGCGTTCCCAAGCCAATTGATGAGTCAGGTATTTGAATCCCATCCCCTCCTCACCCAATCGATTGCCGACGGGCACCCGGACTTCATCAAAAAATAATTCGGCAGTGTCTTGCCCTTTCAGGCCAATCTTTTCCAGCAGACGCCCCTTGGCGAAGCCGGCTCGGTCTTCCTCAACGCAGATCAGAGTCAGTTCCTTCGCCGCTGGATCAATCTTGGTGGCGGTGACCACCAGGCCGGCATTGCCACCGTTGGTGATAAAGGTCTTCTGGCCGTTGACGATGTAGTCATCACCGTCACGCCGCGCCGAAGTGCGCATGGCGCGCAGGTCGCTGCCAATGCCCGGTTCGCTCATGGCAATCACGCCAATCAATTCACCGCTGACCATGCGCGGCAGCCATTGCTGCTTCTGCTCTTCGCTGCCATAGGCAACGATGTAAGGCGTGACGATTTCCGAGTGGGTGGTGAAACCCACGGCGGTAGCGTTGGCCCGCGCCAGCTCTTCGATCATAACCGCCGAGTGACCAAAGTCGCCTCCGGGGCCACCGTATTCTTCGGGCACCGTGGAGCATAACAAGCCGTTCTCACCGGCCTTGAGCCAGACTTCCTTGGGAACGATGCCGTTCTTTTCCCACTCATGCAGGTAGGGCACGATTTCGCGATCGACGAAACGGCGGGCCTGATCACGGAACATGTTGTGGTCTTCTCGAAATACGCCACGCATTTTGCTTACTCCAGATCGATTCTTGTATTGGGCGATGGATAATCAGCGGTCCTGGTAATTGGGATCGCGCTTATCGACAAAAGCCGCCACCGCTTCATGATGGTCTTCGGTGTGATGCGCCAACGCCTGATACGCCGCCGACAATTCCAGAAGCGAATCGAGGCGCATATGTTGGCCTTCACGCAGCAGACGCTTGCACAGGCGCAACGCATGACCGGGATTACTGGCGATTCGGCGCGCAAGCGCCTGCGCTTCCGATTGCAGCGTTTCGTGGGTGCAGACTTGCTCGACCAGGCCCCATTCCAGCGCCTTGGCTGCATCGATAGCGTCACCGGTAAACGCCATCAGACTGGCTTTCGGGATACCAATGATGCGCGGCAACAGCCAGGCGCCGCCGTCACCCGGAACGATGCCCAGGCGCACGAAACTCTCGGCGAAGATCGCCTTGGGCGCCGCCAGCCGGATATCGCACATACAGGCAAGATCGAGGCCCGCACCGATCGCCGGGCCGTTAACCGCGGCGATCACCGGGATATCCAGCTCATAAATCGCCAGGGGAATACGCTGAATGCCGTCCCGGTAGGTATTGCGCAGTTCATACGGCGAGCCGGCGAAAATGCCGCCGCGCTCGTGCATGTCCTTGACGTTGCCACCGGCACAAAAAGCGCTGCCATTGCCGGTAAGCACCATGACCCGCACCGACATATCACGGCGCAGCTCGGCGCAGAGATCGACAAACTCCTGGATCTGCTCGCGCGTCGTCAGGGCATTGCGCGTGTCGGGATGGTTCATGCGCACAGTGACGATGCCGCCCTCACGCTCAATCTGAAGAAACGGGCTCATACCGGATTACTCGCGAGACGGGTTAAGGGTTGTTGGCCATGGCTGGTGAGCAACGGCCAGTATCCATCGCTGCCGCCTTGGCATATTTGAGTACCCAGGCGCTGACTCCAAAGGCTGGCCGAGCCGAATTCACTGCGCCACGCCCACAACCGACGGGTGAGCAGATGCAGCGGATATTCCTCGGTAAAGCCGATGGCGCCATGCACCGAATGGGCGATGCCGGCACCGACGCTGGCGGCTTCGGCTGTGCTGATTTTTGCCGCGGCAATGGTCAGCGCGGCGAGCCCCGCACTGGATTCCGTGAAGGCCGCCTCGGCCGCGATGCCGGCGGCGGCAGCCTGCTCAGCGAATACTGCGAGCTGTTGTTGAATGGCTTGAAAAGAACCGATTGCCTTGCCGAACTGCTTGCGCTCACCGGCATAGTTGGCGGTCATGTCCAGTAGCGCGTGCAACGCCCCGGCGGACTGCGCCGCGCGCAGCATCGCGCCGCCCAATTCCAGGACATTGGCGTCGAGCCCGCTGGGCAACGGTGCTTGCGCCAATACCTTGGCACTAGTGAAACCCAAATCATCGCGCGGTTCGCCCGCCACATTCAGACTCAACGTCAGTTCGCTTGCAGCGCTACGCGGCAGCAGCACCACATGCGCAACACCGGCTGGGCTATTGGCGATGGCGACGACCGCTTCAACGTTGCGCCCCCAAGGGACCGAGCAGGCGGTGCCATAAACGCGCTCGCCATCAAGCACCAGATCGGAATTGGCGGCCACGCTGATTGCACCCGCCCTTCCCTCCAGGCCGGCCTTGCTCAGCAGCCAGTTGCCGAGCAAGGCCTCACCCAGTGGCGCGGGCACTGAAAAGCGCCCGGCGGCACGGACCAACACATACATATCGGCCCAACTGGCTTCAGCGCCGCCCAGCGCTTCGGATACACCCGCCTGGGTGAAGCCCGACTCGTCCAGCGCGGCCCACAACTCGGCCGGCCATTCGCCGCCTTCACAGCCCATCACGTAAGCCGGCGTCGCCAGATCGGCAAACAGGCGTTCAATCGTCGCTTCGAATATCTCGCGCATTATCGCAACCCCAGGCCGCGGGCAATGATGCCGCGCAGAATTTCGCGAGTGCCCCCGCGCAGTGAGAATGAGGGCGCCATCTGTGTCAGGTAGGCCAGCACGCGTGCATGCTCGCTGCCGCCGTCCTGCCGTGGCTCGGTTTCCAGCAACAGCTGGGCTACCTCGGGGATTTCCTGCTCAAAAGCATTGCCAAGGTCTTTCACACAGGAGGCCGCCCAGGCTGGATGTTCACCCGCCGCCAACTGTGCCGTGACCGACAACGACATATTGCGCAGCGTCAGCAGCTTGGCCGACAGCCGTCCGATCTCCCGCGCTTGTAGTGCGTCAGGGGTCTTGCCCACTGCGTCGATCAGTGTTTTCAACAACGCCATGCAACTGAGGAAACGTTCAGGGCCGCTGCGTTCGAAGGCCAGTTCAGCGGTCACCTGATCCCAACCCTTGCCCTCAGTGCCAATCAAGGCATCGGCGGGCAGCCGCACATTGTCGAAAAACACTTCGTTGAAGTGCTCGCCACCGGCCAGATCGCGAATCGGGCGGATGGTGATGCCGGGCAGGCTCAGGTCGACGATAAATTGCGACATGCCCTCATGCCGGGCTGCTTGTTTCTCACCGGTACGCACCAAAGCAATCATGTACTGCGAATGGTGCGCGTTGGTGGTCCAGACCTTCTGGCCATTGACTAGCCAGCTATCGCCATCACGCACCGCAGTGCTTTTGATCGAAGCCAGGTCCGAGCCGGAATTGGGTTCGCTCATGCCAATGCAGAAGTAGCTTTCACCCCGGCAAATGGCTGGCAGGTAGTGCCGTTTTTGTTGCTCGGTACCGAAGCGATTGATCAGCGGCCCGCTTTGCCGGTCGGCGATCCAGTGGGCCGATACCGGCGCACCGGCGGCCAGCAATTCTTCAATGATCACGTAGCGCGCAAAAGGACCCGCCTCGCCACCACCGTACGCTTTGGGCAATGCCATGCCGACCCAGCCTCGCGCGCCGAGTTTCTTGCTGAATTCAGCGTCGAAGCCCATCCAGGACTGCGCACTCAAGGTTGGGGGGTAATCGGCCAGTGTGTCGAGAATGAACGCCCGCACTTCGGTGCGAAGCGCTTCCGCCTCGGGAGGAATATTGCTGTAGGAAAATTGACTGATGGCCATATGCGCTCTCTAACGCTGAACACAGGCGCAATCGCTTCGAACGAAGCGACCACAGAACGGCAACCGCTCCACAGTCGCCGTTGGCCGGCGACTGTAGGAACAGCGGCAACTTACAACGCGGTTTGCGCGTCAGCGTCGGCGAACATCGCATTGATGTCGCCGGAAGTGACCGGCTTGTTGTCATGGCGACCGTGATCGGCACCACCCAAGCCCAGGGCCGGCTCGATGCTGACGTGCGTGGCCTGAGCCCGCAGCGCGCCGACCGTGCAGTTTTCCCGACCATGGATGGAGAACGGATCAAAGGAAAACTCACGCATGGCGTTCAAGTGAGTGACCTTGTCGATCATCTCCTTGGGCAGGTGCTGCAACCCTTCCCACGCGGTCTCTGGCGAGTTCGGCCAGGTGCAGTCGGAGTGCGGGTAATCGCTTTCCCATGTGACCATCTCGGCGTTCAGATAATCGAGGTTCTTCAGGCCGAAATTATCTTCAATGAAGCAGGTGATGAAGTGCTTGTTGAAGATGTCGCTGGGCATCTTCCCGTCGAAGTTGGAATTGGTCCACGCGTTGTGGTGACGGTGGGTGAAGTCAGCACGCTCCAGCAAATAAGGAATCCAGCCGATGCCGCCTTCGGAAAGCGCCATGCGCAGGTCCGGGAATTTCTTCCACATCGGCGCCCAGATCCAGTCAGCGGCGGAGTTGGCGATGGAAATCGGCATGGAGGTGATCCAGGCGTCGATAGGCGACAAATCCGAAGCGTGTTGAGCTTTCACCCCGGTACCGATATGACAGCAGATCACCACCTTGTTATCGCTGCAGGCTTTCCACAGCGGGTCCCAGTAATCACTGTGGATCGACGGGTAGCCATGAATAGCGGGGTTGTCCGACAGCGAAAGTGCGTGCACGCCCTGTTTGGCCAGACGTTCGACTTCAGCAGCGGCGGCTTTCATGTCCCACCACGGCACGATCATCAGCGGAATGAAGCGGCCTGGCGCAGCGTTGCACCAATCGTGCAAATGCCAATCGTTGTAGGCCTGGATGGCTGCCATCGACACATCGCGGTCAGCGTGTACCTGAAAACGTTGGCCGGCAAAGCCCGGGAAGGTGGGGAAACACAATGAACCGAGCACGCCGTTGGCGTTCATGTCGTCGACGCGGTCCTTGATGTTCCAGGTGCCACGGCGCATCTGGTCGTAGCCCAGTGGCTCCATGCCGTATTCCTCTTTGGGTCGGCCAACCACGGAGTTAAGGCCCATGTAGCCAGTGGCCTGCTCCTCGAAGACCCACACATCACGATCACCCTTTTTGACCACATGCGGCTCACGCCCCTTGAAACGGGCAGGCATATGGCGAGCAAAAGCATTCGGCGGCTCGATCGCGTGGTCATCGACGCTGACAAGAATCAGATCTTCAACTTTCATTGTTTTCCCCTTCGCATTCGGGCTTGTTGTTGTGCCTGAATCATAGTGCACATCACCAACTAATTAAACACATTTTTTGAATGTGTTCATATTAATTCAAGCACACAGTCCATCAGTCCCACAGCACGTGCAGATAGTGCGGACCGCGCAGCTGTGCGCCGACGATCTGCGGCCCGGGTCTGTCTGGGTCGAGACGGATGTTGGGCATCAGATCGAGGATCGCATTCAGTGCGCAGTTGATCTCGGTTTTGGCCACGAATTGACCGATACACATGTGTGGGCCAAAGCCAAAACCAAACGAAGGTTTGGGCTTGCGGTCGATGTCGAATTTATCGGCGTTTTCGAAGGCGTCTTCGTCGCGATTGGCTGAGGTTACGATGCATTGCACCATTGCCCCTTTGGGGATGGCTACACCGCGAATCTCCAGGTCCTTGGCGGCCTGACGCACCTTGAAAGTAGCCACAGGCTCGAAGCGCACCGCTTCGTCGATGGCCTTGTTTACAAGGCTTCGGTCATTACGCACCCGCTCCAGCACATCCGGATTTTGCAGCAGCAACGACATCAAGGTACCGAAGGTGCGAGTCGTGGTTTCGCTGGCAGCCGGGAGCAGTGAGCGTACAAAAGTGGCGATTTCATGATCGTCCAGCGACCGTCCTTGATACTCCGCGTTGATCAGCCGGCTGATCAGGTCATCGCCCGATGCGCCCTCTGCGCGACGCTCGGACACCACCACTTTCACCACATCATACAAAGCCTGAGCGGCCTGCATCGCGGCGCCACGGGCCGCGGCGGCTTTTTCCGGATCGACTTGCGGGCCCGCCAGGATGGCCAGCGCCCAGGCCGCGTACTGCTCGATCTGCTCGGGACGATCCTCGGGAAAGCCGATCAACGAGTAAATCACCCGGATCGGAAAATACAGGGCAAAGTCCATCAGGTCGGCGCCCTTGGCCGGCACCATCGGCTTGAGATACTCCTCGCGAATCACCCGATCGATCTTGGTTTCTTTCCAGCGATTCACCGTCTCGGGCATGAATACCGGTTGCAGCAGGTTACGGATGTTCTTGTGAGCATCCCCGTCCATTGCGGTGAGGATCAAGCCATCGAAAAACGCACCCAGCCCCTCGGCGATAAAACCGCTGGTAAAGGTGCCGGCGTCACGCATGACCGCCATGACATCGTCGTATTTGAACAGTGTGAACGTCGGCCGACTGGCATCCAGGCCGGCAATCGACGGCACGCCCAGACTCGCCATGAAGTTGCCTTGCAGCACGGGCGAATTGGCGCGCATATCGCGGTAAGTCGCGTGTAGGTCGATATCGCTGGTACCGCGATAATTACTGGCTACGTCGGTGAAAGCCTTCGTCAGGTCGTTCTGCGCCGGTGTGGACATGATCGTCTCCGCTATTTTTGTCATTATTTTTTGTCAGGCAGCTGCTGAAGGCCATACCTTCCGACTGATAATAGGCCTGACTAGATCTGTATTGGACACTTATTAATATTTCGATCAACTATTTGTGCTGCGAGACGTGTCAGTAGGCCTGCTGCACCAGTGTCATGCGGCCACCCGCCAACATCAGGGCGCAGTACAGCCCCAGCTCTGCCACCTGGGCGTCGGAGAAAAACTCCCCGAGTCGCAAGAAATGCGTGTCGTCGATCTCCAGGTAGTCGCTGGCAAACAACTCGGCATAACGCAACGCGGCACGCTCGGCTGGCGTGAAGGACTCGCTGTCTGTGGCCATGCACGCAATATCCTCTTCCGTCACTGCGTCGGACTTGCGCGCCAGTTGGCAGGCCTGGCAAGTGGTGATGCTGGCGATTTTCAGCCGCACCAACTCGCGCAAACGCTCATCAAGCAGGCTGTCGCTGTGCAGGCTCTCCATCAAACCCAGCCAGGCCAGGGCTACCTTGGGTCGGTGAGCCCAGACCTGCACCGGCGTCGTTGAACTGAGCATGCGACTGCGCCGGCCCCGCTCTACCGCGTCTTGCAACGCAGACGGCATGGCATCCAGCGGGATCAGCGGTAGACGTGCCATCTCAATCGAGCCGTTCGATGATGGTCGCCGTACCCATACCGCCGGCGCAGCAAATGGCTTGCAAGCCAAAACGCCCGCCTCGGCGTTCAAGCTCGTTCAACAAGGTGGTCATCAATCGTGCACCACTGGCGCCCAATGGATGACCGAGGGCAATAGCGCCACCGTTGACGTTCAACTTGTCGTGCGACACACCTGTCTCCTGCATCCAGGCTAGCGGCACCGAGGCAAACGCTTCATTGACCTCGAACAAGTCGATGTCGTTGATGTTCAGCCCAGCCTGGCTCAACACCTTTTGAGTGGCAGCAATCGGGCCGGTGAGCATTAATGTCGGATCGGAACCGACGGTTGTGAACGCCACAATCCGCGCTCGAGCCCTGAGCCCGAGTTTTTTCGCGGTTTCGGCACTCATTAACAGCAATGCCGCTGCTCCGTCGGAGATCTGTGACGAGTTGCCAGCGGTGATTCGACCGGTGTCCGGACGAAAACTGGTTTTAAGCGTCGACAGTTTTTCCCGCGATGTATCACGGCGAATGGTTTCGTCGTAGCGCAACACAGCAACTGGCTCCGTCAGCACCTGCTCACGTATCTCCTCGACCGCAACCGGCACTATTTCATTATCGAAATAACCGGCATCGGACGCCGCGGCAGCGCGCTGATGGCTGGCAAAAGCGAAATCATCCAGCGCATCGCGACTGAGCGCCCATTTGTCGGCGATACGTTCAGCAGCCTCGCCCTGACTGGTCAGTTCATAGCGTTGCGCTGCCATCCAGCCAAACGCCTCGCCGTGGATTTCACGGTTACTGCCCATGGGCACGCGGCTCATGTTTTCCGCGCCACCCGCCACCACGATATCAGCGGAGCCCGCCGCGATAGCACCAACGGCCAAATGCACGGCCACTTCGCCCGAACCACATTTACGGTCGATAGTCAGCCCAGGCACGGTGACCGGCCAACCGGCACCGAGCAAGGCCGTGCGGGCAATGTTGGCGGACTGCTCACCAATTTGCGTGACATTGCCGAAGATCACGTCATCGATCAGCGTGGGCGACACATCGGCCCGCTCCAGCAAACGACTGATTACCAGCGACCCAAGGTGATCGGCGCGTACGCCGGCCAGGCTGCCTCGGAACTTACCGATTGGCGTGCGGACCGCATCAACAATGACGATATCCTTCATAGCGCACTCGCCTTGAGCCCTGAACCCGGAACCTGTTTACCCTCTTCGTAGCGGTAAACCCCCTGCCCTGACTTGCGCCCCAGCCGCCCGGCAGCAACCATTTTGATGATCAAAGGGCACGGCCTGAATTTCTCACCCAGGGTCTGGTGCAGATAGCGCAGAACAGACAGCCGGGTATCCCAACCGGTCAGGTCACCCAGTTCCAACGGGCCCATCGGATGGTTGAAGCCCAGACGCAGTGCCGTGTCGATGTCTTCGGCGGTCGCGGTGCCTTCCTGCAGCATCCACATCGCCTCGTTACCCAATAGGGCAGACATGCGACTGGTGGTCAGTCCTGGCGATTCGTTGACGATGATCGAGGTTTTGCCAATCTGCTCGCAGAGGGTGCGAGTGCGCGCCACCACCTCATCACTGGTCGCCAACCCCCGCACGAGCTCCACCAGTTTCATTTTGTGCACGGGGTTGAAGAAGTGCATGCCGATCACACGATCTGCACACTCAACTGACGCCGCAATTTCGGTCACGCTGAGGGCCGACGTATTGGTCGCGATAATCGCGTCCGGCGCCAGCAGTGGCGCCGCCTGCGCGAGCACCGCCTTCTTCACTGCCAACTGCTCGGAGACCGTCTCTACCAGCCAATTGGCACCACTCGCCGCTTCACTCAAGTCGCTGCAGGTCAGCAGATTGGCCAACGATTGCTGGGCTTTTTCTTCGCTGACTTTGCCCAGGCGCACGCCATCGGCGAGGATTTTTTCGATGCTCGCCCTGGCGCTTGTCAGGGAAGCGGCATTGGTGTCGACCAACACCGTGCTGAAACCTGAGCTGGCGAACGCATGCGCAATACCGGTGCCCATCAGACCCGCACCGACGACGACTACTTTTTCTTTATTGGCGTTCATGTTTGGCTCTCGATTAGGCGCGGTTCTTTTTACTGACCACATTGCGCAACGTGCCAATGCCTTCGACGCTGGCTTCGACCACATCGCCTTCCTTAAGGAACAGACCGGTGCCCATCCCCACTCCCGCCGGCGACCCCGTGAACAACACATCGCCACAGGCAAAACTCGAGCGCTGCTGGACAAAGCGGATCAGATGATCAACACCCCAGGTCATTTCGCCGGTGGAGCCGTCCTGGCGCGTTTCGCCATTGACTTTCAAGGTCAGGCGCAGCGTCGGTGACCCTTGCGGAAATTCATCTTTCGTGACGATCCAGGGACCAAGTCCGGTGGTTTGATCCTGGCTTTTGGCTGCGAACAGATCCATGCCAATACCCGCCGGCCCGCTACGCTGCAGGTCTCGAGCGCTGACGTCATTGCCGACGGTGTAACCGAGCACGCAAGCAAGCGGGTTTTCCAGGTCAATCTCGTCAGTGCCGATGACCGCTACCAATTCAACTTCGTGATCGAGCTCTTCAGTCAACGGTGGAAAGCGGATCGGGTCATTGGCGCCAATCAGCGCGCCATAGGCCTTGAGAAAGGCGACTGGCTGGGACGGCGCACTCAATCCAAACTCCACCAAATGCTTGGCGTAATTGGCGCCTGCCACGACCACCCGGTTGACGGGCTCTATCGGTGGCAACAGACGAACTTTTGAGAGTGGCAGCGCTGGGCCGGCGAAACGCAACGAACTGATGCCGCGTCCGGCAGCCACGCCGGGCGCCCATTCTTTGAAATTGCCGGAAATCGGCGTCACCTGATCTTGGGCGACATCGACCACCGCCCAAAAAACGCCCGTTTCAAAATACTCACATCGCGCCAGTTTCATCAGGCACCTACCTTGCCCAACTTGGCAGGATCGATGTGCAGCAAGCGGCATGCGTTTTCATAGCGAATCTTGCGCAAGTCGGCGTCGGACAACTTCAGGCCATGGGTCAGGTCGTGACGCACGGCATCGCTACCGCCAAAGTTGCTGCCGTAGAGCACATGGTCTGCACCGATGATATCGACCAAGGCCTGGCGCATCGGTACTTCATGCAGCTCTACGTCGAAGTAGAAGTTTTTCATGTACTCGAGCAGCGGCTTTTTATTATATTTGACGTCGAGGTTCTCGTTGGTCTTGGCCAGACGACCGAGCTGGTACGGGACATAGCCGCCACCATGGGTGATGTACACCTTCAGGTCAGGGAAGCGATCCAGTACGCCACCGCAAATCAGGTTCCAGAAACAACGGCTTTCGTCGTACTGCATGCCAACGATAGCGGTGGTTTCGTAGCGGTCGTCGTTGGCGTTCTTGCCCCAGGTGACCGACTGGTTGTAGCCGTGAATAAACATCGGCAAGTCCAGGTCGCAGAGGGTTTTCCACACCACGTCGAGTTCTGGCGAATCGAATTCCAGGCCGCCGAAGTTGGCGCCGCCAGCGACCAGACCTTTAGCGCCCAGTACGGTGCAGGCGTAGCGCAATTCAGCCGCCGCTGCTTCTGGCGCATTCAAAGGTACGTGAGCCCAGAACATCAGTCGATCTGGGGCTGCAGAGCAGTATTCGGCCAACGTCTCGTTGACGGTGCGGGCGAACGGGACGGCGAATTCGGCTTCGGTCCAGTACATGTAGCAGTGGGACGGGACGGAAACCACCTGCAGGTTTTGTCCCGCAGCGTCCATGCCAGCCAAGCGCACTTTCGGATCAGCCCAGCGCGCAAAATACTCTTCAAGCTTGGGACCTTTGCCGGAGCGGACGGCAGCCTTACGCTCTGGCGACCCAAGACCGAGAATCCAGTCACCAACACGCAGCTTGATATCGCCATCGGCGTGCTGCTCGAAGAACGGCCCCCAGTGAGGGTGCTGGTTGTAATAGCCAGGGTGCGGTGCGTGGGCGTGAAGATCGATAAGCATGTCTAGGTACCTCGAAGTTGGCACTTTTTGTTGGTTATTTGTGCGGTGCCTTCACGTGACCTGGTTCAAGTAGCCACGAAAAGGGGAAGCCGACGGCTCACTGCCAAGACCAGAGCTTAAGATTAAATTGAGCAGAAATCAAAATACTGTTCAATTTATTTTTCCGACGCACGAAGAGGCCTGACCCAGAGCCCTCAACACGCGTCGAAAAATGCTTAGAGGGGTCCAAAACTTCGAGTCAGCCTCGAAAAAGAGTGGAATGCAGGCGGGGAAAAATTAGCGTACGGAAACGCAAAGCCCCCGATATACGGGGGCTTTGGATAGCGTGATGGGCAGTGCTTTAACGTCAGCGGCGTGTGCGCGAGGTAGACCCCATGATCAGCGCGCCCAGGAGTTTTTTCACCCGGACCGGGAACAATCGACGCCCTGCGGCTTCTGGCACGAGAATTTCGCTCAACACGTAACGAATGATCATTTCGCAGATCAGTTCACGATCAAGACGCACCCCGAGGCGTTCGTCCCAGTCGTCGAAAACGATGCCCAGGCCATCCTGAAAGCGCACGATCGAATCGTGGAAAATCCGTCGGAAGAAGCCCAGCGCGTAGTCGGGTGCAACCACGAGAAGACGCCGAGCCCGACTTTGCTCCAGGTAGTTGTCGAGATAGGCAAACAGCGCATTCAAGCGCGCTTCCGGATCACTGATGTGACCGAGTTCCTGGGACAGCGAGCTGTGAAAACTTTCGCGCTTGTGGCGCGAAAAGGTATCCAACAAGTCTTCTTGCGAGGCGAAATAGCGATAAAAGGTGCCACGGGAAACACCCGCGACCTGGCAAACATCCAGGACCGAAATACGATCCGCGCCAGACATCAGCACGACTTCTTCAGTGGCCTTGAGGATGTTGGCAATGGTTTCTTCTGAACGGCGATTCGGCTTGACCTTGGTGCCTGCCACAGAGTTGGCGGCAGCACGGCGTTCTACGGGTTTAACCGGGCTCGCCCCAACATCAGGTGCCGCATTTTTTTTGGATCTGGGAGCCGGCGCAGGCGCCTCTGCTTTCTTGGATGCGGCTTTTGGCATGAAGTGACGGGCTCATGAAGAGTAAGAATTGTGCAACGTTAACACAGGATCTGTGCATAAATAACACTATATGTTCAACTTTTAGCTAAAGACATTTGCGCAGTTTGTATTTAGAATCGGATTCTCTCTTCAAAATAAAATCAGGCAACCCGACCGGTATGGGTGCCTAAAAGGAGAAAACTGATGGGCAGCAGTGGAAATCCAGACACCTGGGCAGTGGGAGAACGAGACACTGTCATTGATGCGTTAGATCGTGCGGTAGCAAGGCATCCAGACAAAATATTGCTGGATTTCAGTGGTGAGTTATACACATATGCTCAGGTTGACTCACTCTCGACCAAGATGGCCAACGCACTGGCCACCCTGGGCGTCAAAGCCGGTGAAACCGTGCTGACGATGCTGGACAACAACATCGATGCCGTCACCACCTGGCTGGCCATCAACAAGCTCTGCGCTGTAAGTGTGCCGATCAACACCGCGCTCAAGGGCGAGTTTCTCCGCCATCAGATCGCCGATACCGGCACCTCGGTGGTGATTTGCGAAGCAGCCTACCTGCCACGCATCACCCCGCTCGCCGCACAGCTGCAGGACGTCCACCACATTCTTCACCGTGGCACCCTTGAGGCAGTACCTGATTGCCCGATTCGCATTGCGCCACTGGATGAATGGCGTGGCCATGACGCCACCCCACTCGTCAATAAACCGCAACCTTCAGACCTTGCCTGCCTGATTTACACCTCGGGTACAACGGGCCCTTCCAAGGGCTGCATGATCAGCTACAACTTCATGTGCAATCTGGCGCGCCTGCAACTTCGCGCCGGCCCGGCCAGTGCCGACGACGTGACCATCACGCCGCTGCCACTTTTCCACATGAATGCACTGTGCGTATCGATCATTGCCAGCATTCTGGTGGGTGCGCGCGCCGCCATTCTTGCGCGATTCTCGGTCTCGAACTTCTGGCCGGAAGTGGAGCGCTCGGGCGCGACCATTGCCTCGATCCTGGGCGGCATGGGCGGCCTCCTCGCCCAGGCGCCAGACAACGAAGCGATGTTGCGCTGCGTCGGGCAGATCCATACCGCCCGCGGCAACCCTTACACCGAAGACACCAAGAAGATCTGGCGCGAGCGCTTCGGCACCAGGCTGGTCGGCGGCAACGGCTATGGCCTGACCGAAGCCTGCGTTATAACTTCGCTGGCTGCCGGGGAATACGCCGCGCCCGGCTCGTCGGGTAAACGAATTGCGGATTTTGACGTCAGAATCGTCGACGACCTCGATCAAGAAGTGCCGCCCAACTCCGCTGGCGAAATCGTGGTGCGCCCTCTCCGTCCGGACATCATGTTCCAAGGCTACTGGCGTCGCCCGGAAGACACCCAGAAGCTGATGCGCAACATGTGGTTCCACACGGGCGACGTTGGCAAATTCGATGATGATGGCTTCTTCTACTTTGTCGACCGCAAGAAGGACTACATGCGTCGCCGGGGAGAGAATATTTCCAGCTTTGAAATGGAAGCCGCTTTTGCTTCACACCCGGCATTGGCTGAGGTCGCAGTGCATGCCGTGCCTTCTGATAAAGGCGAGGATGATGTGAAGGTGACTGCAGTACTGCATGAAGGTGTGACGCTAGACCCGGAGCAGCTGTTCCATTGGGCTACCGATTCGGTGCCCTACTATGCCTTGCCGCGCTATATCGAGTTTCGCAGCAGTTTGCCGAAAAATCCGCAGGGACGAGTGTTGAAGTATTTGCTGCGTGATGAAGGCAAGACCCAAACAACCTGGGATCTGGAAACTACTTCGATTGTGGTGTCCAAAAAGTAATTGTCCTGGCCGCATGTGTCGGCCGCCCAACGTCGAAGCCCGCCTTGCAGCGGGCTTTCGCGTCTCTAGGGCCTTGGTGTCGCCTTTGAGCTTGCTCCTGCATTAATCGGGTGAACTCAATACTCGCGTACGGGAATACCTTTGGGGCGGGAGTTATAACCGGGCAGATGAAGGCCACCATCGACGTGGATGGTTTCACCCGTGATAAACCGCGACATCTCGGACGCTAAAAACACCACCACCGGCCCAATATCCGCCTCAGGCTCGCCACAGCGCCCCAAAGGACGCATCGATGCGGACATTTCGGCAAACCCCGGGTTCTCCGCAGCAAGCTTGTGGAACGTGGCGCCCATCGCGGTAGGCGCGATGGCATTGGTTCGAATGTTGAACCGCCCCCATTCAGAGGCCGCGCTGCGAGTCAGCCCCACGATCGCTGCCTTCGCCGTGTTGTAGTCGCCATGCAACCAGGCACCGATCTCGATATCGATGGAGTAGAAGTTGATAATCTTGCCGCCACCCCGCGCTTTCATGTGGGGCAGCGCGGCCTTCATCGCCCACCAGGCCGCCCACACTGTAGAACCGAGGGTTTTCTCCAGCATTGCATCGGTCTTCTCTTCGAGAAGAACATTGGGCGTTGGCGCAAATGCGTTGTTGACCAGAATGTCCAGCCCACCAAACTGATCAACGGCCAATTGCACGGCGGCTTCGATATCGGCCTTGCTGCACACGTCAGTCTTGATGAACATCGCTTGGGCACCCAGCGCTTTGAGTTCGGCGACTACGGCCTCGCCACTGGTGACATCCAGCTCGGCGACCACCACGGCAGCGCCCTCTTTGGCAAAGTTCAGCGCGATGCCGCGGCCTATTCCGCCACCTGCACCGGTAATCAACGCGACCTGTTTGTTTAGCAGTGCCATAGCCACTCCATTTCTTGTTTTTTAGTGAACATTATTGGTTATAGTGTTCAAATATAGCTGATTTCGTCAGCCAGAACAGTACTGGAACAAGGATATTGAGGATGAGTGTATTTCGTCGGCGCGTGGACATCATTGCTCATCCTGGCAATGGCACGGGTGAAGTCCGCGCCACCCTGGAGGACGACTTCCATCACTTCCGTGTCTGGGTCTGCCACCATGAAGGTGAAGTCACCGCCATTGGCGGTGAAGCGCTACGCTACCCTTATTCCTTGTGTCCGCAGGCTTGCGATCAATTACAGCAGCTGCTGGGTATGAAACTGGACCGGATAGCCCACTCCGTCACCCGACAGACCGATGCCAGTCATCAATGCACCCATCTGCTGGACCTGACGGGCCTTGCCGTCGCCGCTGCCGCACGAGGTACCCACCAGCGCCGATATGACGTCAACATCGGCCAGCGCATCGCCAACCGCACTCGCGCCACGTTGATACGGGACGGCAATGAAGACCTGACCTGGGAAGTCAACGGCACCCTGATCGAAGGACCTTCACCTTATTGCGGCATCAACCTTCGCGAAGGCATGGCACGCTGGGCACTGAATACCCTCAATGAAGAAGCCGCCGAAGCGGCACTTTTACTGCGCCGCTGCACCCTGATTTCCATGGGGCGCGCGTACAACCTCGACGAGCAGATTCACGCCGCCACCACCGCTCTTTGTTACAGCCAACAACCCGAACGCGCGGAGCAGGCATTGCGCATGAAGGGCTCGACCCTGGACTTCAGTCATGAACAGCTGAAATTGTGCGCCCAGGATCAGGAATGGCTGAGACAACGGCACTAGTCGATCCGCTCTTGCGTCAAGAGCAATGCGGCCAATGCTTTCAAAGCACGGCGATCCGGGCTCAATCCAGACCGCCGATACGAACTAGAGGAAGACCGCCAGATTGGGGGTTCCGAGCACCGCTTGGTCGATGATGACTTCGCGCCGCGCCAGCTTGAATCCCGCCTCACTCAGGCGCAGCACATCCCGCCGTTCGCCACTGATGATGTCGACATGGTGGTCTTTGAACCGGCTGCGGGTCAGTAGCAGATAACTGGTCACCACGAACTCATCGCTCTTGTCGGTTTCTTCGACAAACACGTTGGTCACCAGACGCCGGGTACGCGAGGGAGGGTCTTCCGCCCAGGCGCTTTTGCCAGACAGGCGCAGGATTCGGCCCATGATCGAGCGGTAGTCATCGTGGTAATGCTGAACGCTGCGCACGATGGTGGTTTTTAACTCGGCGGCCAAGCGCGTCTGACGCAGCGGCACGGTGTACACCAGGTCGGTGTCCAGGCGTTCGGCCCACTCCTGCAGGCGAATCTGGTCAAGCAGCGTGGCCTCCTCGTAGAGGAAGGTCACCACATCGTTGTAAATCGGCGAACCCACCGGTACTCGCTTGGTACCGACTGGGGAACCCGGCTGGATATCCTCCACACCGCGTTGTTGAACCTGAGCCATGAGTCATTCCCTCACTTTTATTCTTGTGAATGCTGATACCAGCGACGGCGGCCCGCGAGGGCCGCGATCAAACCAGGCGTGACGGACGCTTACTGGTCGTCCGATGCAGTCATCAGCTCATGCCAGTACAACCACCAGTGCCACTGGGTATCGTCCTTGGTAAAGCCTTCGTTGACGATGCCCGGGCCAGGCCAGCCCTCCGGTGCGCCCGTTTCAAATACCGCCTGGTATTTCATCGTGCTCTTGCGGCCCATCGCGCCTTTGGCGGCCAGGGTCATGTGCGGCCAGGTGTCGGAGTCATCCTGCTCAACCATACCGGACGTGCCGAACAGCTGGATGGTTTGCTTGAGCATCTTGTCGCGCAGTTCCGGGGAAGCGTCTTTCTCAGCAAATACCCAGTTGACGAACTCGAGCTTGTCCGGACCTTGCGGCACGTAGGCGTGCAGGGTCATCGAGCCGACGACAGTGCCATCCGGCTGCGGAATGTAGACAAAACCGAAAAGAATGTTCGGGAACATCCCACCAACTTGCGGCGGCATGCTGGTGAGCACTTTCAACTGATCTTCGGTGAGATTGCGTGCCAGCTGTTCGACCATGTCGGCGGTCATGCCGGCAGGCGGCAATGCTTCGAGCTTTTGCTGCACACTCAACTCTGCCGGATCGAGGCCGGTCAGGCGCTTGATCTTGCGCGCCAGGTCGATGCAGCGCAGGGCATGGCCATGGGGCGAGCTGATCTCGACGCCGATCATTTCCGGGCTGAGGTCGGCTGTTTCGCCCTCTCCTTTCTTGGCGTAGTTACCCACTTCACCCAACCAACGATGCAAGGTCAGTGTGTGGAAACCGTCGGCCGCCGATTGCTCGCCAGCCGTTTTCCAGTTGGCGTTAACGATAAAGCGCTGCGGTGGACCGAGTACTTCCATGCCCTTGTCGGAACGGCAGAAGAGCATGTCGTAATACCACTTGGCATCGCCGAGGAATTCGTCAAACGACGGCCCGTCGATATTCCAGGTCGCGAAAACCAAACCGCCATACAGTGTGACCCGAGCCTTTTTCAGGCCCAATTCTTCTTTGGGCAGCATCTTGCCGTGCATGCATTCACGCTCGACAGGCGAGCCGACGAAGTCACCATTCGGGCGGAAGGCCCAGCCGTGATAGATGCATTTATGAATTTGCGTGTTGCCGCAATCGGCAGTGCTGATGCGCATGCCGCGGTGCGGGCACACGTTGAGGTTGACGTACACCTCGCCCTCTTTACCACGGGCAACAATGACCGAGTCGGAGCCCAGGTCGCGGACCATGAAGTCTCCGGAATTGGGAATCTCCGACTCGTGACCCAGGAGTACCCAGATCTTGCCGAAGATTTTTTCCATCTCCAGCTCGTAGATTTCGCGATCGGATAACACGCGCATTTGTACTTCACGGCTAGAAGGATAGATGAGGTCGGAGACCTTGGTTCCATCAGACAATACGGGGCTTGTTCTTGTTAGCATGATTGCCTCCTGATCAGAGCGTCACGACAGTAGTCGCAGCGAAATATAAGACACTTTCTCTATTTATGTACATAGAATTCACTTTGCACTTGTAAGTGAATTCTTCCGTCATTCACGTACGCGTCAATCCTTGCTCGACGCCTTGCCCACTTGAGTGCGCAGCACACCAATGCCGTCGATCTCCAGTTCAACCACATCACCAGGCTTCAAATAACGCAATTGCTCCAGGCCGCAGCCGTTTCCGACTGTGCCGGAACCAAGAAACTCACCGGGGTACAGGGTTTCCGAACGAGACACGTGGGCAATCACGTCTTCGAAACTCCAGCGCATATCGCGGGTATTGCCGCGCCCCCACTCCTCGCCATTGACCCGGGCGACCATGTTCAGGTCATAGGGATCACCCAGCTCATCGGCTGTCACCAGACAGGGGCCCATGATGTTGGCGGTATCGAAATCCTTGCTCTTGGCCGGGCCGAGCATGCCCGGCATTTCCAGGGCCTGGGCGTCGCGGGCACTGATGTCGTTAAAGATGGTGTAGCCGACGATATGCGCCCGGGCGGCTTCACGGCTGATGTCTTTGCCGCGCTTGCCGATGTAGCAACCGAACTCCAGTTCGAAATCCATCGCCCGACTGAAACTTGGCCATTGGAATTCATCGTCGATGCCAATCACCGCGAAACGGTTGCCCTTGTAGTAGATGGGCTGCTTGTTGAAGGTCTCGATGACCCGGTCGTCGGCGCGTGTGTTCATCGCTTTCAGGGTGGCTTCGGGGTCTTCGGTACGCAGCGCACGGGCGCGACGGGCCGCCGCGAAGCTCTGGCGCAGATGCAATTCGAAGCAGGAACAGTCGCGCATTTGTGGAGGTGGCTGGATCGGTGCGCGCAGCTTCACGCTGTCACGCTCCAGCACTGCCGCCGAGGGAGCCTTGGCAACCAACGAACGGGCTAACTCAAGCGCCGGCTCACCGGCCTCAACCAGCGCCAGAATGCTGCTTAATGCCACACTGTCGCGACCTTCCAGCAAGCGGTAAGCGTCTTGCAGGTCGAGGACCTGCTGGTCCCGATTGAGCAATGCTCCCGCGCGATCAAAACCTTCGGCATCGGTATACGTCACCAGTCTCATACGCGGCCACTCACGGGCAGCAGCGCACCGGTTACCGCTGCGGCTTCATCGGATAACAGAAATGCCACGACCGCCGCCAACGCCTGCGGGGTGACCCAGCGGCTGCTGTCGGCATCAGGCATGTCGGCGCGGTTGGCGGGGGTGTCAATAATGCTCGGCAGCACAGCGTTAACCGTTACACCACGATCCTTCAGCTCCTCGGCCAACGCCTCGGTCAACCGGGCCACACCGGCCTTGGAGGCGGCGTAAGCCCCCATACCTGTTGCGGCTTTGACCGAGGCCAGCGCGCCAATGTTGACGATACGCCCTGCCCCGGAATCCAGCAGGTGCGTCAACGCCGATTGGGAACTGACCACGGCGGTACGCACGTTCATCTGGTAAAGCCGATCCCAGGTCAGCAGGCTTCCACCTTCGACGGTCTCCCAGGCAAAACCGCCCGCGACATTGACCAAACCGTCGATACCACCCAAATGCGCCGCAATCTGCTCGAACGCCGCGCTGGCCGATTCGACCGAAGTCAGGTCAACATCGCCCACACACAGCAGATTTTCCGTGTCCAATAAAGCGGCTGGGGCCTCGCTACGATCCAGCAACGCCACCCGGGCGCCACGCGCCAGCAGAAATTTGCCAAGTGCGCTGCCGAGGGCACCAAACCCGCCGGTGACGACTACCCTCTTGTCCAATAGTGATTGGAACATCGCGAAATCCTCTTGTTGTTGTTTTACGGCGCGAACGGTCGATTCGCGCCTTTGTCCGGATGAATATATGACACTTTTAGAAAATATGTACAAATGATACCGTATGACTTCAAGTCAAACACTCACCTGCGGACCGCTGATGCCTAGAAAACTGCCTGCACTCAACGCCGACAACCGCGCCTTCTGGCAAGGCGGTCAACAGGGCGAACTGCTCGTTCATCGCTGCGCAGCCTGTAGCCGGTATTTCCACCCGCCCGCGCCGCTGTGCCCGCATTGCGCAAGCTTTGACGTCGCGCCGCAAGCGGTGTCCGGCAAGGGCAAAGTGCTCAGCTTCACCATCAACTATCAGGCTTGGACCCCCGACCTGGAGGTGCCCTATGTGGTGGCAATCATCGAGCTGGTTGAACAACCCGGCTTGCAGTTCGTGAGCAACGTGGTGGGCATACCGGTCACGGATGTGCATATCGACATGCCGGTACGGGTCAGCTTCCTCAATGTCGAGGATGTGTGGTTGCCTCTGTTCGAGAAGGATCAGTGATGTTCGATCATCGTTATGAGAAAGACGTAGCCATCACCGGCATCGGCCAATCGGAAGTCGGGCGACCCTCGAACAAGTCAGCGATGCGCCTGACCCTGGATGCCTGCCTCGAAGCCATTGCCGACGCCGGCCTGCAACGCAGCGACATCGACGGCGTAGCCTGCTGGCCGGGCGACAACAACAATGGCGACCCGTTTTCACCGGTCGGTCCCAGTGCGCTGAAGAGCGCCCTCGGGCTCAACGTCAACTGGTTCGGTGGTGGTTATGAAGGGCCCGGCCCGCTCACCGGTGTGATCAACGGGGCCATGGCGATTGCGGCGGGCCTGTGCAAGCACGTACTGGTGTTTCGCACCATCACCGAAGCGTCGGCGCGCATGGTCAACAAACAGGCCGGTGCACTGACCAACAAAACCCAGGGGCGCGACAGCAGCTACGCCTGGCAGTGGTTTACGCCGTTCAATGTGCAATCGGGCATCAATCTGATGGCGTTGTATGCTCAGCGCCACTTCCATGAGTACGGCACCCGACCGGAGCAGCTGGCGCAAATAGCCCTTACTTGTCGCCAGAACGCCATGCGCAATCCGAAAGCGCTGTACCGCACGCCGATGAGCATGGATGACTACATGGCCTCGCGGATGATTTCGACGCCTCTGCGCATGTTCGACTGCGACGTGCATTGCGATGCGTCCACCGCCATCATCCTGTCCCGTCGTGATATCGCCCAGGACCAGCCGAACAAACCGATCCGCATTGAGGCCATGGGCGCAGCGTTGAACCAGCCCTGGTCGTGGGATCAGATCTCCCTGACCAAAATGGCCGCCTTCGATGTCGGCGAGATGATGTGGGCGCGCACCGACTACACCCCGCAGGATGTCGAATCTGCGCAGTTGTATGACGGATTTTCGATCTTGACCCTGATCTGGCTGGAAGCCCTGGGCCTGTGCCCCACCGGACAAAGTGGTGCGTTCGTCGAGGGTGGCACGCGCATTGCGCTGCAGGGCAGCTTGCCCATCAATACCAATGGCGGGCAGCTGTCTGGCGGACGCACCCACGGCCTGGGTTACGTGCATGAAGCCTGTCTGCAACTGTGGGGTCGTGCCGAAGGCCGGCAAATCCGCGAACACCGCGTCAGCACGGTGGCAGCCGGAGGCGGCCCGTTGGGGGGCAGCCTGCTTCTGGTTCGCGAGTAACGGCGCGCCTCAGTAGAGTACGCCGGCTACTTCGCTACAGAACTCGATCAGCGCCTTGCCCAGTTCGGCAAGGCCCTCTTCATCCCGTTGGCCACGGAACATCACCGCTGACACGGTGAAATCGATGCTGTTGGTCGGTGAAAAGACCGGCGCTGCAATGGCTAGAATCCCTCCCGAGAAATGCCCATCGTCCATTGCCCAACCGCGCTCGGCAGCTTCCCGGACCTCTTCGCGATAGACCTCCAGCGACAGTGGCTGGGCCCAGCGAATCGTCTCGAAGCTGCTCTGTACTTCCGGGTCGTCGAGGTCGATCTGTGTGGCGAACAACCGGCCGCTGGCGCCCATCAGAATCGGCAGACGCTGACCTTCGGCCATGTCGATACGCACATCGGTCGGGCTCGCAGCGGAGCTGACAATGACGATTCGGTCAGGGCTCATTTTGCGCCACAGGGTGATGGTCACCCGCTGGCGCGCAGCCAGGTTCTGCAACAGCGGTTTGGCCATCTGTACGCGATGACCCTGGGTCACCAATTGTTCGACCAGACGCGCCAGGCCCAGGCCCACGGTGTAACGCTTGGAAAGCGCACTGAAATCGACCACCTCCTCTTGCACCAGGGTACGCAGGATGTTGAAGCAGGTGCTAGGGTTGATTTTCAGTTGCCGGGCGATGTCCACTGAGCGTTCCGGCGTACCCACCTGACTGAGATAGCGCAAGATGCGCATGGCGTTAGAAACCGGCTTGACGAGGGTTGCGCCGGCCGATTTGCTGCTGTCGTTGACGTCAGTGAGTTCCATGCCCGATCCAGTAACTTTAGAGTGGCGCCATTCTAGCCTGAGAATGATTGGCGCCGTAAAAGTTTTATCTGGGAATTACTCGATCACTTCAATCGGTTAGTTTCACTGGCGGCTGATAGATCAAACGGCGGGTTTGCAGATCTTCGCGACGAAAACGCTCGATGAGACGCTCTTGGGCATGGTCGGCCTGGGTCACCCGAACCTGTTGGCGCAAGTATTCCAGCCAGGACTCGACAATAAAGCGCTCGCTGTAGAGTTGCGGGTCCGCCATGTCGCGGTACAAACGCCAGTTTTGCGCGCCGTTGCGCCGTCGTGCCTTGCCTACCGTGTACACCGCGGCAAGAAAGTCATCGCGATCTGGCGCCGCCACCTGGTACACAATCTCCACCGATACCGGTCCATCGGAATGGGACACTGGACTGGCCAGTTGCAGTGTGTCGGTCAAATGAACCTCGGCAAAGTCTGCTTCCTGGCCCAGCTCCACATGGCCATTGCGGGTCAGCGCGATACCGACCAGCAACAACAGTGTCGAGAGCAGCAAGCTCTGGCTCAACCCCAGGTATTCGGCCAATGCCCCCCATATCGCACCTCCGGCTGCCATCGCGCCCATCAGGATCAACACATAGACCGATGCGACCCGCGCGCGTACCCAGTTGGCGGCATAGGTTTGCACCACCGTGGAAATGGTCGCGTTGACCGCCATCCAGCCAAACCCCGCCAGCAGCATCATCGCGCAGACCGCATAGCGGTTGTTGGATAGCGCGGCAGTGAGAGTGGCGAGGGCAAAGGAGAAGGCGCCGCAAACCAGCAGATGACGCATGCCCAGTACGCGATACAGCCGCGGCAAGCTGAGTGCAGCCAACACGGCACCGGCACCAAGAAACGCCATGAGCAAGCCATAACCACCGGCATCCATGCCCAATTCCTGCTTGGCCACCAGTGGCATCAAGGCCCACAAAGCGCTGGCACTCATGGTGAACACCAGAACCTGCTTCATGGCGCTGAACAGGACCGCTGAATGCCGGATGTAGCGCAGGCCACTGCGCATGCCGCCGGTCATGGTTTCCGGTGGCAAGCCCACGGTGGGCGGGTTGGGCGCGATACGAAAGAGGAAGAGCAGCACCGCGAACATACACAGCGCGATTACCAGAAATACCGAGGTCGTGTTCCAGTACGCAATCAGTGCACCCGCCAGCGCGGGGCCCAAAGCGCGGGTGGCATTGATGGAAATTCCGTTCAAGGACACTGCGGCCGGCACTTGGTCGCGGGGCAGTACACCGACCATGGTCACCATCCACGCCGACATGCCCAACGCACTGCCGGTACCGAGCACAAAGGTAAACGCCAGCAAGCCCCAGGTTTCCAGGTGCGCGCTGTACGCCAGCCCACACAATACCAGCGCGGCGAACAGCATCATGCACTGGGTAATGATCAGCCAACTGCGACGGTCCACCCGATCGGCAATCACCCCACCGGGAAAGGCAAACAGGAACACCGGCAGGGTCACGGCGGTTTGCACCAGAGAGACCATGGCTGCCGAGGTCGTCAATGTGGTCATGATCCACGCCGCGGCGACCGTCTGCATCCAGATAGCCATGTTGACCACTGCGGCTGCCAGCCATAAGCCGCGGAACGCTTTATTGCGAAACGGCGCCCACGCCGAGCCCTCGCTCATCTTCACTCCTCAGCGGCTACGCCAGTCAAAATCAGGAATTATTTGTCCAGCGGCTGACCCAGTCGCCCCATCGCCCGCGAAGGGCTGAGCTGACGCGGCTGAGCGATGGAATTGCGCAGTTGGCCGATGCCTTTGATTTCAGCCTCGACCCAATCACCCGGCTGCAGAAAACGCCCGCTTTCCAGCCCTACACCGTGGGTTGAGCCAGTGAACACCAGATCGCCAGGACGCAGACTGATGCGTGCATCCAGATAATTGAGCAACTCGTCCAGGGGAAAAATCATTTGCCGCGTATTGTCCTGCTGGCGCACTTCGTCGTTTACGCTCAGGCGCATATCCAGTGTCGGTTGCCCGGTAATGCCCAGATCGTCGGCGGTCACAATCCAGGGCCCCACTGGCGTGGTGCGGTCCATGGATTTCTGGGTCAACAGGTCAAGACGACCAATCTGCTTGCCGGCATCCCGCGCGCTGATGTCATTGCCTACGGTGTACCCCAGTAGGCAAGCGCTGGCATGGGGTTCATCCAGCAAAGGGCGACCCACCACGGCGACGAGTTCCACCTCGTAATCAAGCTGGGTGGTCAGCGGCGAATAATCGATCTCGTCATTGGCACCGACCAGCGCTGACTCAGGTTTCATGTAGGCCAGCGGGTGCGCCGGCGCCTCACTGCCCAGGCGCTTGAGGTGGCTGAGGTAATTGAGACCCACACCAAATACCCGGCTGCCCGGTTCCAGCGGCGCAAGCAGGCGCGAAGCCGACAACGGCAACCATTCGCCACTCAGGTCCAGGGCGTCTGGCGTAAGATCCGCCCCTAGCCCGGCCCAGTGGGTGAACGGCGCATGAATACGCCGCAGGCGGTCAGTTTGCGCATCCAGCAACGCCCAGAACGCTTGCCCGTCCACCTCGACCCGCGCCAGGCGCATATCAGTGCTTGGCCAGGTACGTCGGCAGGTACTCGGCGTCGAGTACTTCTTCCGGTGTCTTGACGCTGGCACCAAGAATTGGCCCGACCATTTCGTGGCCCCACAGACTGAGCTTTTCCGGATTCAGCTCGTAGGGATCGCCTTGCCATGGCTCGATTTCAGCAATGGTCTCAAAGGCAAACCCGGACGGATTGAAATGGTAGAACGACAGATGGGGGTCCTGGGCATGTTGGCCGAGGGTCATCATCATCGGCAGTTCACGCTGACGCACGATGTCGTAGGTCTCACCGACATCACGCACGTTGCGCACAAACAGCCCGACATGTTGCACGCCCATGCGACCCGGGCCGTGGCCATACGCGATGTCATGACTGGTGTGATGGTTGAGTTTGGAGCGGAAGAAACCGGTTCGTCCTTTGCCCGCACCGGCGCCATACCAGCTGAAACCCATGACGTTAAGCAGGAAGTCTTCCAGTTCCGGTGTGTAGTCCGGGGTGATCAGCACCACATGACCCGCGCCTCGTTCGTCGGCAAGGAAACCACTGTGCGGACGGCCCGGCTGGAACGAGCGCGGCAGCCATTTTTGCCCGTAAAACAATTCGTGCTGATACCCCACCGGGTCACGAAAACGCACCAATTCACGCACGCCACGCTTTTCGCACAGTTCGGCATCACCGCGGGTGTAGTCGACATTGGCCGCCGCCAGCTTCTTGATACCGTCCTCGAACGCCATGCGCCCCACCGCTTCCCAGCCGATGTAGACAATTCGGTCCACCTTGCCTGGGTGGAAAGCAAAGCGATGGCGGCGATCATCGATCTTGAAGTACAGCGAATCGGGATCACTCTCGGGGTTCTTGCCGATGCCAAACCCCATCACCTGCGGGCCATACTCACGCCACGCTTCGAGATTTGGGGTCTCAAAGCCCATGTAACCGATACCGATGATGTCCACGTTATTCACCTTGTTATTGTTCGAGATGAAAGGGTGCCGGTACCCCCTGCCGGGGCGCCGCGCGTGCTAGATCGCGAGTAACCCGCCATCGATGACGAAGTCCGAACCGGTAATGAATGAAGCTTCATCCGAGGCGACAAAGACCGCCATAGCCACCACTTCCTCGGGTTCGCCGGGGCGATCCATCAATACGCCATCCAGCAACATGGCACGCATCTTGGGGTCTTCCAGAAACGGCCGGGTGCCAGGCGTCGCGACAAATCCCGGGCTCAAACTGACCGCACGGATACCGAACGGCGCCCCTTCTACCGCCAATTGGCGAGTGAAGGACACCACCGCGCCCTTGGCAGCTGAATGCGCGGAAATGCCGGCAACTTTCGAGCCACCCCAGGCGGCGGTGGACGATACGTTGATGATCACCCCGCGCTGTTCGGCCAAGTGGTGCCAGGCATATTTGGTCGTATAGAACAGCAGGTCGATTTCATTGCGCATGGTGTACTGCCAATCTTCGATCGACAGCTCGCTGACCAATCCGAAACGTGCGGCGGAAGCATTGTTGTAGAGAATGTCGATGCGCCCGTGTTCAGCCACGGCGGCATCGATCCAGGCCTTGGCCTGTTCGTGATCGCCCAGGTCCACGGGTGCCGAGCCGTACAGGGTAAACCCCTCGGTCTGCATCAACGCTGCAGTCTCCTCGTGACCTTCGGCGTTGAAATCGCAACCGACCACAATCGCCCCTTCACGGGCAAAACGCAGCGCCGCAGCCCTGCCCTGGCCGCCGCCAGTACCGGTAATCAGCGCGACCTTGTCTGGTAATCGTCCCATTAGCACATCCTCACCTCAGTGGTTATCACGTTGCAGCTGACGCTCACGCCATCAAACAGCTTCGTCATCCGGGGTGATGGGTTCAAGCCAGATGGCCTCCGCTGGGCAGGCGGCCGCACCCTCACGCGCCTCCTCCTCCAACTCGGGCGGCACCCGGGCGTCGTCGAGGTACACCATGCCATCGGCATCAAGCTTGTACAGGCTGGGACAAATCGCAGCACACAAACCATAACCACAGCAGCGGCTTCGGTCGGCCACCGCTTTGAATTGCGCTTTTTCTGAACTCATTTTTTTCTCCTTTATCAGGTTCAGCCTCTGCAAATTATGAACACTTATTTATTTTATGTGCAATTAATTTTTAACGCGGATATGCTGAGACTCATCCGCTGTCGCTAGTCACTGCCTTGGCATCGAAACGGGTGAATCGCAGCAGGATGTTGAACACGGCTAGCTTCAGAGTGATTCAACAGTGGGTGCAACGCATGAAAATCGTTTGTCCGTTAGTCAGATAGCGGCGCTGGACAAAGGCGAATTTCTGATTTTATTCTGATTAAAAAACCAGATTCTGTTCAAAGAATCTGCTGGCGGTGGTCCACATCACCACTTGTAGCAGTGCTTGGCTCAACAAAACCTATAAGGAAGCCAACTTCATGCACCCGTCTAGAAACGAAGCGGCAATCGATCTGCGCGAATTCCGCCAAAGCTGGAAAATCCTGATTTTGTCGGTCGCCGGAGTGGCCATCAGCATCAACGCTGCTCTGCTCTATGGCTTCGGCACACTGGTGGTGCCGCTAGGCGATGCCTTTGGCTGGAGCAAAAGTGAACTGCAAGCCTGCATCACCTTTCTGTTTGGCGGCGCGGTGGTGTCATTGCAGTTGGTGGGTTGGTTCAACCTGCGCTACGGCATGAAGCGCGTGACGGTTATTTCCCTGCTGCTGTTGTCACTCGGCTACCTGGCGACCACGCAACTGACCCAATCGATCTGGTCGATGTACATCGCCTTTGCGCTACTGCCCATCGTTGGCATGGGCGCGCTGGCGGTGACCTGGACCCAACTGATAAGCCTTTGGTTCGACAGCAATCGCGGCCTGGCGCTGGCCATTGGTCTGTCCGGGACCGGCGTCACCGCCGCCACCATTCCTCGCCTGATGGCGTGGGGTATCGAGCAATGGGACTGGCGCGCGGCCTTCGTGATTCTCGCGCTGCTCAACCTGTTGGTGCTGCTGCCGCTGATCCTGCTGTGGTTCAAGCTACCCACTGTTGCAGGTCAGCGTGACGACGGTCATGCGCTGGAGCAATTGCCCGGCATGTCTTTTCGTGAAGGTATGGGCTCGCTGAAATTCTGGACCTGCAACCTGGCGCTCAGCCTGGTGATTTCTTCGATTGTCGGCATGGTCACCAGCACCGTGCCCATGCTGCAAGCCCGAGGTCTGTCCGCCGGGGACGCGGCCACCATCTTCAGCTGCTTTGGTATTTCGCTGATCTTCGGCCGCATGCTTATCGGCTATCTGCTCGATCGTCTGTGGCCGCCGATTGTGTCTGCGATCAGCCTGGTGCTGCCCGCCGTCGGTTGTTTCATCTACCTGAGCCCGACCACCGAATTTGCTCCGCTGATGCTGGCGGCGGTGCTGGTGGGATTCGGCGCCGGGGCGGAGTTCGATATTGCCGCATTCCTGATTGCCCGCTACTTCGGCTTGCGCGAATACGGCCGCCTGTTCGGTGTGCATCAGGGCCTGAATACCGTGGCCTCGGCGCTGGCGCCGCTGCTCTTCGCGTACATGCTGGCGCGCACTGGTTCGTATAACGCGATGCTGGTTTACAGCGCCGCCTGCTGCCTCATCGGTCCGCTGTTGCTACTGACCCTGGGGCGCGTACCGCACTTCAATGCGCAAACCATTCCCAGCCAATCCTGAGCCCCCCAACAAGAATCGGAGCAGAACATGCCCACATTGACGTTTATTGAACACAACGGCACCGCCCATCAGGTCAAAGGCGACATCGGCCAATCGGTGATGCAAGCCGCGACCTTCGCCTCGGTGCCGGGTATTTCTGCCGACTGCGGTGGTGCCTGCAGTTGCGCCACCTGCCATACCTATGTCGACGAGGCCTGGCTGGGCAAGGTGCAAGCGGCGGAAGGCATGGAGAACGACATGCTCGAGTACGCTTTCGAACGCCGTGACAGCAGCCGCTTGAGCTGTCAAATGATCATCAGCGAAGACATGGACGGCATGGTTCTGCACCTGCCGTCGTCGCAATTCTGAATGCGCTTGAAGGAGCTCCCATGACCCTCGCCTCAGTCGTTATCGTCGGTGCTGGCCAGGCCGGATTTCAGGTCGCTGCCTCCCTGCGTCAGGAAGGCTATGACGGGCGCATCACCCTGATCGGCGATGAGCCAGGCCTGCCCTACCAGCGCCCGCCATTGTCCAAGGCCTATCTGCTTGGCAAGATCCAGGCGACCAATCTGCTGTTTCGTCCTGCTGATTTCTACACCACCCAGCGCATTGAACTGCTGCATGACCAGGCGACCGCGATCGACCGCCTGAACCGACGCGTGGTGTTGGCCTCGGGTGCTGCCGTCAGTTACGACCACTTGGTGCTGGCTACCGGAGCCCACAACCGCCCCCTGCCGGTTCCCGGCGCAGAGCTGCCGCAAGTGTTCGGTATCAAAACCAAAGCCGATGCCGATGCCCTGGCGCCGCTGGCCAAAGAGGCGCGCAACGTGGTGGTGATTGGTGCCGGGTTTATCGGCCTTGAGTTCGCGGCGGTGGCCGCTGCCCTAGGGGCTAATGTGCACGTACTGGAGCTGGGCGAGCGCCCCATGGCCCGCGCCGTTTCGCGGGAGATGTCGGAGTTGTTTCGCCAGGCACATGAAGGCTGGGGTGTGCATTTTGACTTCCGCCAGGGCTTGAGCCGAATCGACGGCGACAACGGCAAGGTGTGCGCGGTGCAAACCGGTGACGGACGTGCGCTCCCTGCTGACCTGGTGGTGTTTGGTATCGGTGTGATTCCCAATGCGCAACTGGCGACTGAGGCCGGTCTGGACATCGAGAACGGCATCAAGGTGGACGCCAGTCTGCTGACCTCTGACCCACAAATTTCCGCAGTGGGGGATGTCGCCAGCTTCCCGTGCCTGCAAAACAATGAGTTACACACCCGCCTCGAGTCGGTGCAGAACGCCGTCGACCAGGCCCGCGCCGTGGCCGCACGATTGATGGGCAAACTGGCGCCCTATAGCGCCCTCCCCTGGTTCTGGACTGATCAAGGCAACTTGAAGCTGCAGATTGCCGGTCTCTCCCATGGCTATGACATTACCGTCGTGCTCGGTTCAGTCGAAGAACATCAAGCGTCAGTGCTGTGCTTTCGCGATGACCGTCTGGTGGCCGTGGAATCCTGCAATCGCATGGGCGATCACATGGCGGCGCGCAAGATTCTCGCCCGCGCACCCAAGCTGACGGCGGTCGAGGCCGCCGCTGACGGATTCGACCTGAAAGCCTGGGAAGCGGCCAACCGCGACTGAACACTGCGCTGATCTTTCACGCACGCTGCCGCGCCCGCCTCAGAGCTGACGCGGCATTTTTTTGCACAACGACTGGAGCGATGCAATGAACAAAGTCTGGTTTATTACCGGTGCGGCTCGAGGCTTGGGTGCCGCCATTGCCAAGGCCGCCTTGGCCGACGGTGACCGCGTGGTGGTCAGCGCCCGGCGTATCGAAGCGCTGGAAACTGTCTTCGCCGAGTACGGCGAACGTGTGCTGGCCGTGGCCCTGGATGTGACCGACGAAGCCCAGGCATTGGCAGCCGTAGAGACCGCCATGGCGCATTTCGGCCAAATCGATGTGCTGGTCAACAACGCCGGTTATGGCCAACTGGCGCCGTTTGAAGACAATTTCGCCAGCGACGCCGACCAGCAATTCGCGACCAACGTATTTGGTGTGTTCAACGTCTGCCGCACTGTGCTGCCCGTCATGCGTCAGCAACGCAGCGGCCGGGTGTTCAACGTGTCTTCAATGGGGGGCGTGGTCGGGATGGGCGGTGCGGCGCTGTACTGCGCGTCTAAATTTGCTGTGGAAGGTTTTTCCGAATCCCTGGCCCAGGAAGTAGCGCAGTTCGGCATCAAGGTCACGCTGGTGGAGCCCGGGGTTTTCCGTACCGACTTTCTCGACCCCAGCTCAGCAGTCTTCGGTAAACGTGGGCTGGAGGATTACGCCGCCTTCACCGCCAAAGTCAAAGGCGCGTCGGCCGCCTACAACCATCAGCAAAACGGCAACCCGGCGAAACTGGGCGAAGCGCTGGTGCACCTGGCCAACAGCGAACATCCACCGTTGCGTTATCTGGCGGGCTCCGACGCTTATCAGCAGGTCAGTGATAAGCTCAACAGGATGCTCGCGGAAATCGAGCAATGGCAGCAGTTGTCCCATTCCACCGATGGTGTCTAGGCGCCGACGCGCACAGCCTTTCTGACGAGGCTGTGCGCAACGATTACTGGTTGATGAAATAACGCACGGACAACTTTCCATCTTCGAACCGATACAACTCGATCGTTTCGATGCCACCTTCCTGCTCGCGAAAGGCGTTCAGGTGATGGCACGCCGCTTCATTGCCATTGACGATGCACTGGCGTACCTCGACGCGAACCCTGGTTTGCTGCTGCGCCCACATGCCTTCCAGCACCTGCCATGCATCAGCCTGCGGCTTGCCGACGTATTCTATACTCAAGCCGTTGGCCGAGACGCTGCGGTAGTGAGCGAAAAAGCCCTCCTTATCGCCCCGGTTCCAACAGTCGATCTGCCCGTGTAGAAAGTGCTCGATTGCGTATTTGTCCATGCTCATATCACGTTCATCCTCGGGTGGGTTCAGGCGTGTTGCCGTTGCGCAGTTTTTGCTGACGGGCGAGAAATGCCGGCTCCATCCTCAACCACAGCAGAATGGTCGGGCCGATAATGGCGCAGCAGAAACAGCACACCAGCACGGCGGAATAGCTGCCGTACAGGTCATAAAGATGGCCGAACAGCATGGGCACCAGACCGGACACAATGGTGATCAGGCACAGGTGCAGGCCAAAAATCCGCGCGTAGTCTTTCAAGCCGAAATAGCGCGCCATCAGGAATGCCGCTAGATCGAACTCAGCCCCGGCACTGGCGCCGATGCACAGGGTCGCCAGCACCAGCAACGGTGTGTTCTGCGCGCCGCCAAAGAGAAAGATCGCGCAGCCAAATGCGGGTAGCGCCAGGCTCACGGCGGCCACCACCGAAGGTGAATAGCGGTCCAGTAGATAACCCACCAACAAGCGTCCGCCGATGATGGAAATACCAAAGGTGCTGAAGATCTGGCTGGCTTGCTGCGCACTCAGGCCCTTGCTTTGCAGCATCGGCACCATGTTGGTGACCATGCCGACGGTCAACGACACCGACAATATCAACGCGACGTTAAAGCCCCAGTACATCCCTGAGCGCACTGCTTGTTTAAAGGACATGCCGGACAGCTCCGGAAGTTCCTTTTGCGTCGTCGTGTCAGGACTGGCGAGCAGCGCCGGCATGCGCAACCACATCAATGCCAAGGGCAGCGTAAACAGCAACGGCATCGCGCCCAATGCAATAAATCCGGCTTGCCAACCGTAGGCGGCAATCAGCCGCGACAACAAGGGTGGCAGAATCATCGCCATCAGCCCGGTGCCACACAGAATCACAGCCAACGCCAGTCCACGGTTACGCTCGAACCAGAGGTTGACCAATTGTGTCCAGGTGATCGCAATGGTCCCGGCACAGATGATGGGCATGCTGAAAAACGCCAGGTACAACCAGCCGATTGAACCCTGAATCCGCGTGATCGCAAAGTAACCGACGATCTGCAGCACAATCGAAACAATCGCCACCCGGCGCAGACCGAAACGACGGTACAGCCAGCCGACCAGTTGCGTGGAAATCGCCACCCCGGCGAAGAGAAAGGTGATGGAGGCTTGCAAGTCGCCACGGCTCCAACCGAACGCCTGCTCCAGTGGAATCACCAGTGTGCCGAAGGCGTACAGCAACGCAGCGGTAATGCTGGTGCAGATGCCAAACAGGCCTAGGACAACCACCCGCCAGCCGCGCTTGAACTCGGAAAAATCATTGCCAGCGTGGGCAGTGGTGCTGCTACTGCGTGTATCCGATGTCATGACCTGACTCCCATCGCGCACGTGCGACTTGATTAATGGCCCTTGAGGATTTCTTCGACTTTGGGCAGCGCGATCATGGTGGCGCCGCCATCCACCAGCAGCGAGGTGCCGGTGATATAGGAAGCCTCGTTGGAGGTCAGGAACAGGACGGCGTTGGCAATGTCGGCGGATTCGCCCAAACGCCCTACCGGGAAATGTGCGGCGAGTTTATGCGGCAGTTCATTGCCAAGGGTTTCGAGCATGTGGTCAGTGCCGATCAGTCCAGGCTCGACGACGTTGACCAGAATGTTCATGGCGCCGAATTCCACCGCCAGGCCACGGGCGAAGGCATTCATGAAGGCTTTGCTGGAACCATAGGCAATCAGTCGAGGGGTGTATTTACGGTTGGCTTCGCCGGACGAGATGAAAATCAGCCGGCCTTTGTCGACCGCTTTGGACAGGTATGGCGCGCTGTCCTTGGCCAGCCAGAACAGCGACTGAATATTGCTGCGAACGATGTGATCAAAGGTGTCATCGGCCATTTCGGCGATCAGCCCGTGGCTGGTATCGGCGGCGCAATGCACCACAATATCCAGACCACCAAAATGCTCTACACCACCTTGCACCATTGACTTGATCGCCTCGCGGTCGGCGATGTCGCCACCGACCAGACAGGCTTGCGCGCCCAGGGCCTTGATCTGGGCAATGGTTTCTTCGCCATATCGAGCGGTGCGTGCCGACACCACTACCTTGGCGCCCTCTCGGGCATAGGCCAGGGCAATGGCGCGGCCCATGCCTCGGCCGGCACCAGTGACCAGCACGACTTTGTCACGGAATTTCATCGTGATTCCTCATTGTTGTTATTAGAGAGGCTACTGATGCAGCGTATGCGCCGGATAATGATCGCAACCCGGCGCACCCGGCTGATTACAGGTCCTTGCCTGGAACGTTGCGGGCCGAGCCGTTACGCCGGTCCGATTCGCCCCAGCCCAGCCAGTGAGACGGCTCGCGGGTATCGCCCACCCGGCGCCAACGGCCTTCCTGCTGCGCCGTGATCGGGAAGCCGCCGACGAAGTCGATCATCTCGCCCTTCTCGTCCGGCAGGAACTCCCACGCTTCCTCGCCCTCAAGCACAATTTTCGCGGACTTGAGGAAGTAGCTGCCGTCCTTGTGCTCGGTGTGTCCTTCGATATCGGTGGTCACCCGCACTTCGCCTTTTTCATTGTTGAAAATGGCGTAACCCAAGTGGTCGTGACCGACCATGAAAGAACCGGTATCCCACGTGCCGTCTTTATAAACGGTGACGAAAGACCACCAGATCACATGCTTGTTGTTGTTCACCACCAGGTCTTTCTTGAAGTGGATGGCGCCGCCTTCAGCCATGTAAAACTGATCCAGTGCCATCGCGCCTTTGACTGGACGCCCTTCGCAGACGCCGGCGATGTCCCACAACTGCGAAACGTAGAAAGTGCCCCATTCCACGCCGGGTAAATACCACTGCAGTCCCGGACCGAGCAGACGTCCTTCGAGGTTAAACAGGCCTTCTTCTTTCCAGGTCAAGCGTTCGCTGCTGGCCGTTATTTCCCAAGCGTTACCGGCTTCACCCGGTTGGCTGGCCCAACGTGCGACATCGCCTTCCAGGCTGTGCACCGGCAACGGCGTCAGTGCCTGACGGGCCATTTTTTCGTGATCCATGCGCAGGTGAACGTTGTCGACATGGTTGTTCAGGTAGAAGAACTTGGTTGGATTCGGCGTGCCATTTGGCGCCATCAGCGAGCGGACGAAGGAATAGATATTGCCTTGCTCATCGCGCACCGATCCGAACGGCGAACTCTTGCTCAGGTGCAGGCCGAAGAAGCCGCGCTCTGATGACATCGACGCGCCGGTGACCTGGTGCGGCCCAACCAGTTGTTGGAAGCCGAAATCACCGCGTTCGGGGATGGTTTTAAACGTTCTCATAATGCCCTCTGTTGTTTTTGTTGAGGCAGGGAAACGGGATTGCGGCGTGGCTCAGTCCCAGATCACCGGGAGCGTGGACACGCCACGCAACTGCGCGCCGCCGATCTGCGGGACGGGTTGGCTCGGGTCGAGGCGCAAGTTAGGGAGGAGGTCGAGGATTGCGTTGACCGCGCAGCTGATCTCCACCTTGGCAACGAACTGACCGATGCACATGTGCGGGCCGAAGCCGAAACCGAAGGAGGGTTTGGGCTTGCGGTCAATGTCGAATTCATCGGGGTTTTCAAATGCGTCTTCGTCGCGGTTGGCAGACACCACCATGCACTGGACGAACGAACCCTTCGGGATTTTCACACCATGAAATTCCACTTCTTTGGCAGTTTCGCGCACTTTGAAAGTGGCCACCGGTTCAAATCGCGTGGTTTCATCCATCAGCTTGCCGATCAGCGAGCGGTCGGCCTTGACCCGGTCCAGTAACCCGGGTGTGGTGAGCAGCAAGGTCATCACCGAGCCGAACATGCGCGTGGTGGTTTCGCCGGCGGCCGGCAACAGTGAGCGAGTGAAGGTGATCACCTCGTGGTCATCCAGCGTGCGCCCTTCGTATTCCGCGCGCAGCAAACGACCGACCACATCATCGCCCTGGCTGCCCTCGGCACGACGTTGCACCACGACCTCGGCAAGCGCGTCGTACAGACCTTTGACGGCGATCCCGGCCTGTCGCCGCGCTTCGACCATTTTACTCGGGTCAATCTGGTTGCCGCCGACAATTGCCAAGGCCCAGGCCGCGTATTGCTTGTACTTGGAGGGTTCATCCGAGGGGAAGCCCATCAGGGCGTACATGACGCGAATCGGCAGCTCGAGACCGAACTTCATCAAGTCGGCCTTCTTCGCCGGCAACATCGGCAGGATGTACTCCTCACGGATGACCTGGTCGATCTGTGGGCGCCACTTGTTCACGGTCTCCGGCATGAACGCCGGTTGCAACAAGGCACGCACTTTGCGGTGCTCGTCACCGTCCATGGCCAGAATGATCAAACCATCGAAAAACGCTCCCAGTCCTTCGGCAATAAATCCACTGGTGTAAGTCGCACCATCGCGCAGAACCGTCATCACGTCCTGGTATTTGAACAAGGCGAAGGTCGGGCGAGTACCCTGCTGGGTGCCGGCATTGGTCGGGACGCCAAACTGGATGATGAAGTCGCCTTCATAGATGGGCGATTTCAACCGTTGCTCGCGGCACACCGCGTGAATATCCAGGTCGGTGCCACGATACATTTCCGACACGGCGGAGTATGCGGTTGCCAGCTCCAGCGCTGCGCTTTCGTTGCTCATCAGGATCTCCAGTCTTGTTTTTGTTCTTCTTGCATACCAAGATTGCCCGGCTGCCACCCCATGGTATGCGGTTGCCTCTACACCGGTGACCCGCTTCGTTTGACTCGGGGTCAAACGAAGCCTTCAGGGAAAATGCTTCAAGGTATGAATAGCCAGACCCATTCAGGCATAAGGAGTACAAGGTGGCGGTAAAGGCAGGCGAAGGTGGCGAACAGGGCAAACGCAATACGATGAATCGCCTGCTCGCGGCAGCGCGCGTGGAGTTCGCCAGAAAAGGCCTGGCCGGTGCGCGCGTGGAAGAAATTGCCCGGGAAGCCGGCGTCACCAAGCAACTGGTCTACCACTATTACAACTCCAAGGAAGGCCTGTTTGTAGCGGTACTGGATGAGTCTTCGGACAACATCATGTCCGAGCTGGTCAACCTCAATGTCGAAGAGCTTTCACCGCCAGTGGCGATGCGCGCCGTGCTCAACCATTTTTTTGACCAGTACCGTCTGGACCCCTTCCTCGGCAGCCTGGCGCTGGAAGGCATTCGCTACCATGACACCCACGAAACACCGCGTAACCACTTTCTGGAAATGGCACCGAAGCTGATTGCCAAGCTTGACGCGATACTGTTGCGCGGCGCCGCCAGTGGTGATTTTCGCGCCGGCATCAACCCGCGTTTGTTATTGGCCAGCGCTTCGTTGGTGACTACGGGCTGGTTTACCAATCGGTATTCGATGTCGGCACTTGCCGGGCTGGATACGGACTCCGAGCAAGGCATGGCTACGTGGCGGCAGTACTCGGCGGACTTTGTTCTGGCTAGCATTTCGCTGGGGGCCGATAGAACAGTCGACCTTGGTTGATTGTTGGGGATGACGCAGTTTTTTCAGGGGTACATATCCGTTTCTGCGGCGACGGCGGGTATTGGTTTCGCTTTTACAGCGACTCACTTTGAAAAGCCCAAAGTAAGCAAAGGCTCTTGCCCCACCACTTGGCACCTCGCCTAGGCTCGGTGTGCCCGAACGCAGGCATTGCTCCGCGGGTCGCCGCGATGGGCCATCCCTGGCCCAGCGCGGCTAAACCGGCATGCTTGCCGGTTTCCCCGCTGCGCAATGCCTGCGTTCGGCCAGCGTGGTTAACGGGGCGCCTCAGATCAAAATCAAAACCGAGGCGGCCTGACAGCCGACCTTGGCGTCAAGCGGGCGTGCTTCGCTGGTTTGATCGTGTACATGATTTGAATTGGCAATATGACCGTGTAGGAACCGGCTTGCTGGCGATAGCGGTGGGTCAATCAACCTGTTTATTGACTGGACAGCCGCTATCGCCAGCAAGCCGGCTCCTACAGGGATCGCGCACGACCAAAGAACCAGGTCGGCTATCAGGCCGCCTCGCACGATTTTGATCTGGCTTTTGATCTTCTTGCCCCCTCGAGAGGCCGAGCGCAGGTTCTGCGCAGTGGGCAACCCGGCAGGGATGCCGGGTTAGCCGCCCCCGGCCATGGATGGCCGATGGCGGCGGGCCCACGGAGCAGGACCGGAGCGAGGGCATGCCGAGCCACAGCGAGGCACCGAACGAAAGGGGCAAGAGCCCTTGGTTACTTGGGGCTTTTCCAAGTGACTCGCCGTAAGGGCGAAACCAATAGCGGTCGTTACCGCAGGAATGGATATGTACACCTGACTGCGCTTCAGTCAGCCTTTTTACGCAAATACTTACTCACCCGCTTGGCCGCCAACCGCCCGGCCATACCGTTTACCCCTCCGCCCGGATGAATGCCGGCACTCCCTAAATACAGTCCCGCCACCGGCAAGGTATCGCCGCCCAAACCGTACGCCGGTCGCATGGTGCTCGAGCGCATCGAGGTGGTGTCGATATGCACCACGCAGCCATTCACTGTGTTCAAGCGCGCAGTAAAATCCGGAGCCGCCTCGATGTGTCGGCCAATCACCTGCCCCTCGATCCCATCGATGTAGTCATATAGCTGTTCCTGCACTTGGTCGGCCACCCGGTCACGCAGCGCGTCCCAACCTTCATTGGGATTCACCGGCATTACCGGCGGATAGATGTACAACACATCTTGCCCGGCTGGCGCTTGTGACGGGTCGGCCGCACTCGGTGCGGCCACGGTGATATAGGGCAACTTCGGCACTTCACCACGGGCGCAGGCGGCGAAGTTTTCCAGCACGGCTTCTTCGGTACCGATCAGCATGACGGTTTTACGCAAATCCACGCCATCGCCGCGAATGGCAGCGAAACGTGGCACAGAAATCTGCCCACGCAAGGCAACATCTATCTTCAGTGGCCCCGAGCCTTTGCCGTTGGCAGGCGCCATGGCGATGCGGGTCAACAGGTGTTGGGGAATCTCGCCGGGGGTAACCATATCCAGCGCCGGCTTGGGGTGGCAGCCAGCAATGACTGCCCGTGCGGTGAACTGGCGACCATCCGCCAGTTTCACGCCTTTGATCAGACCGTCCCTTGCAACGATTTCACTGACGCTGGCCGACACCAGCACTTGCCCGCCCAGCTCTTCCAGTCGAGCCTTCATGGCATTGCTCAACTGCTGCATGCCACCCAATACCCGGCCCACGCCAAAACGATGGAGGAAACCGAGCAAGGCGTAATAGATGCCACCGCCATCGGCGCTGATGTCCCCCGCCAGGCCAGTGAGTGCGCACATTGCGGAAATGGTCACCGGGTGTTCGAAGCGCTCACGCGCCGCCTGCAATGCAGAGCCCGTCATCAGCGCCATCAATTCGGGTTTCAAGGCTTTGTGTTTGATCGCGGTGCCAAGCATTTTCAGCTTCACACCGAGGTTTGTTTTGGCCGGATCGACACGCATCATCGGCAACGCGATATCGAGGAACATGTCGATGACTTTCATGAACTGCAGAAACGCCTCGGCGTCCTTGCTGCTGAACCGGCGGATCTCAGCGGCGGTTTTCTCGCGATCGCGCCAGAAAATCAGAGATTGCCCATCCGGGTGCAGGTACACGTACCCCGGCGCAAGCTCTATCGATTTGAAACCGTGTCGATCAAGTCCCAACTCCGCTGGTACATGGGAATGCACGCGCATCGACATCATGTCCAGGGCACAGGGATGAACCAGATGCTGCGGCGCTTCCGGTATCAGGTAACCCGAGGAGGCCATTCCGCCAACCTTGTCCAATGCCTCCAGAACCAGCACTTTCTTGCCTTCCAAGCCCAGGTAGCAGCCAGCCGAAAGGCCATTGGTGCCACCGCCGACGATGATCACATCAAAATCCGTAGTGCTCGCATTTTGGTTCTGGTTCATCAATTAATTCCAAGTCGAAGTTCAACCACGGCGGCACACGGCGGCTATGGCGGCAAAGATCAGCCGCGGCGCACCGCACAGGGTGCGCCGGGCAAGGGTTACATGCCGGTGCGACCCATCTGCGCAAACAGCGCGCGCATCGCCACCAGGGAGGGGGTGTGGCTGCTGAAACCACCGTCGGCGACCAGCGTGGTGCCGGTGACGAAGGAGGATTCGTCACTGGCCAGGAACGCCACCACATCGGCAATCTGCCGAGGCGTGCCCAGCTCGGCGGTGCAGTGGTTGTCTCGCAGGATGTCGAGCAAGGGTTCAGGCATGGCGTGTTCCGAAGGCGCCAGGCCGATCTGCACGGCGTTGCCGCGAATGCCTTGTTTGCCGTATTGCGAGGCGACCATGCGCGGCAGCATCATCAGCCCCGCCTTCGAGGTGGCGTAGCCGGTCAGGGACATATCGCCCTGCATGCCCAGCCCCGAAGTGGCGAAGATAATCGAGCCCTTGCCGGTCTCCAGCATGACCGGTATCACATGCTTGGTGCACAGCACCGCGCCACGAAGGTTGACGGCGATGGCGCGGTCCCAGGCCTGCATGTCGAGATTGACGAAATCGCGGTCCAGCTGACGTTGCTCGGCGTTCAGGATCGCCGCGTTGTTGTGCAGAATGTCGATACGGCCAAAATGCTGTTTAACCTGAGCAACCATCGCCCGCACGGCGTCTTCCGAGGACACGTCAGTGGCGATCGCCAAGGCTTGATGACCCTCCGCGAGGAGTGATTGGGCCACGGCTGTGGCCCCCTCGAAATTGATATCGACCACCGCAATACTTGCACCATGCGACGCCAGCACCCGTGCGCACTCAGCGCCCAGGCCGCCACCGGAGCCGGTAATAATGGCCACTCGTCCTGCCAGTTTTCCTGTGCTCATGTTCTGTTCCTTATTGTTTTGGGTGGCGCTTTACTCGCCGGTAAACCGCGGTTCGCGCCGCTCGCTGAACGCCTGGGCCGCTTCGCGGGCATCCTTGGTCGGGGCCAGCAAGGCGAACAGATCAAGCTCCAGATCCAGGCCACGTTTGAGGTCCATGTCCAGTGCCGCCCGAGCCGCTTGTTTGACAAAAGCCGACGCGGTGGGTGGTTTGCTGGCGATGCGCTGAGCAAAGGCACGGACTTCGTCCAGCAGGCTGGCATTATCACTGGCCAAGCGACTGACCAGACCAATGCGCTGCGCTTGCTCGGCACCCACCCGGTCTCCGGTGAGCAACATGTCCAACGCCTGGCCCGGCGCGACCACTCGGGAAAGCCGTTGCGTACCACCGCCACCGGGAATCAGCCCCAGGCCGGTTTCCGGCAAGGCGAACACGGCATCGGGCGCGGCGAAGCGGATGTCACACGCCAGCACCAGTTCCAGCCCACCGCCCATGCAATAACCATGAATGGCAGCGATCACCGGTTTGCTGATGCCATCCAGCGCTTCGATCCAGCGCACCTGTTCCATGCGCTGGCGCACTTGCAGGCTCGATTCCGGGCCGCGGCGCTCCTTGATATCGGCCCCCGCACAAAAGCCCCGCTCCCCTTCCCCGCGAATCACGATCACGCGAATGTCCGGGTCTTGCTGCAGCAGCGCCAGTGCTTGCGGCACGCCCTGACGAATGTCGTCGTTGATGGCGTTGATCTGCCGGGGCCGGGTCAGTACCACCCAGCCCACCATGGCATCACGCTCAAGGCGCACCGCGTCGTTGATCAGCACGGGAGGCTGCGGTTTTTGCGCTGTGCTCATACAGGGCACTCCTCGAACTCGAAGACCTGGCCATTGAGTTCTTGTGGATCGATCTTGATCAACGCACGGCCACCGACGGCCTCCGAGGATTCGATCCACTGGAACCGCGTGCCGCGAGACCGCAGATCCTCAGCCTTGGCTGCCAGGTCGTTGACACCGATGCGGATGTAGTACGGACCCGGCCCCCAGTTATTGACGTAGTGGCCGGCGTCGGTGTTCCAGTAGGTCGCCTCGAGCACATCGAGGGTGGCACTGTTCGGCACGGTGAAACCCATTCGCGCACGGCGGTAACCTTCGCTGCCGATGTTCTCGACAGGCCCGCTCGGTTCCCAGTCAAGGTTGGTCGAGACCTTGCGCAGGGTTTCGTCGAGATCGCGCACCAGGAAGCCACGGGCAGTGACGCGGACCATGTCGCCAGGCTTGAGATCGCGCGGCTGCATCGGCGGTATCTGATAGGTTTCCGGCGGCATCTGCAAAGGCTCGGTCGGCATGATTTCAATGCACAAACCGCCATCCACAGTGGGTTGGTAATACGGTTGCTCGGGAGTAGCACCCAGCCATAAGCGGTCGAAGGGCATTTCCGGGGTGCGCTGCGCCATGCGGAACGGCAAGCGACGACGCATCAATTTGTCGACCAGCGAGTCGAACTTGTCCCCGTGCAGGGCCAGCACGATGGAGTGCGTGAGCATCGGCCGATGATGCCCCTGGAAATCCTTCAGGCTTTCCAGAAAGTCATGGAACAACGGATCACCGGGGTTCGGCCGGTCCAGGTGCCATTGCGGTTCGATGCGCGTGGGCGACACCGCCAGGGATTTGTGCACCCGCAGGAAATGCGCAATGTACGGGTGATTATCGAACGCCTGGCGCCAGCGTTCGTGTTTGTAGATGCCGAGCTTGTCGACCAACATTTCCGTCATGCCGTCCGGGTCCGGAACCATCATGTCGGCACTCATCAATAACTCGAACATTGTTCTCTCCTTGCAGTTGCCAGCCAGGTCTGTGCCCGGCTATTAGTCAGCGGACGCGCCGGGGTAAGGCGAGCTCAGTCAATTGGGGTGCAGGTGCGCCAGCCGCGGGTTTGCGCGGTTCCTGCTGGGCGCGCGCGTCCTCCAGATCGAGGGTCACGCCGGCCTTGGAGTTGCCTTTAGGGTTGAGCAGGTAGTGCGAGAGGGCCGGTATCAGCACCAGCGCACCGAGCATGTTCCACAGGAACATGAAGGTCAGCAGAATGCCCATGTCCGCCTGAAACTTGATCGGCGACCAGGCCCAGGTAATCACCCCGGCGGCCATGGTCAGGCCAACGAGTGCAACGACACGACCGGTGAAGTCAAGCGAGCGGCGATACGCAACCGCCAGGCTGCCACCGCGTTCCTGCACGGCCAGTTGCACACTGAGCAGATACAACGCGTAGTCGACCCCGACACCGACACCCACGGCGATGACCGGCAAGGTCGCCACTTTCAGGCCGATGCCCAACCAGACCATCAGCGCCTTGCAGATGATCGTGGTCATCAGCAAAGGAATCAGTGCCACCAACGTTGCGCGCCAACTGCGGAAGGTCAGCAGGCAGAGCAAGGCCGTAGCGCCATACACCGCCAGGTACATGGTGATGATGCCCTTCTCTACCTCGATGTTGGTGGCGGCTTCGATGCCGGCATTTCCTGCGGCCAAGAGGAATTCCACGGGCTGTTCAGCGCCAGCAGGACTGTTATTTTCCTTGGCAAACTCTTCTGAGACCTTCAAAACCCGGCTCAGGGTGTCCGCTTTGTGATCGGCCAGGTAGGCGATCAATGGAGTGACCGAGCACTGCTGGTTGGTGATCCCCGGAGCAGAAATCATCGCCGCATCCACCGCCGAGTTGGTGATCGCCTGGTCACGGCTGATGGTCAGCCATTTAGGGCTGCCTTCAGCCATGCCAGAGCTGATCATCCGCACGGTTTCGGCCAGCGACTGGGTCGTCTGTACACCGGGCGTCTGGCGCAGGCGCCAGGCCAGTTTGTCCATACTTTGCAGCGACTGGTACAGACGGCAGCTGTCTTCGTTGGTCTTCATGATGACCACAAACTGGTCACTGGAAAGTCCGTAGTGACTGGTGATGTAGGCATTGTCGAGGTTGTAGCGCGAATCCGCGCGCAACTCGGGCGCGCCGGGGTCCAGATCGCCCACCTTGAGGTGCATCATCACCACACTGCAACCCAAGGTCACCAGCAGCGACAAGGCGATGACCGCCGTGGCCCACGGACGTTCGGTGAAGCGGTCGAGACTGTGCCAGAGGTGCCCGAGCAAGCCCCGATTTTCTGCGCCCGCCTGATCTTTGGCGATGGCAATACGCGCGGCTTTCTTACTGACGCCCAGGTACGACAGCGCCACCGGAATCAGCAGTAGTTTAGTGAAAATCAGCACGGCGACACCGATGCTGGTGGTCAGGGCCAGGTCGCGGATCACCGGGATATCAATGATCACCAGCACGGCAAAACCGACGATATTGGTCAGGAGCGCCGTCAGGCCGGTGAGAAACAAACGGCGGAAGGTATAGCGCGCAGCGATGTATTTATGGGTGCCACGGCCAATGTCCTGAAGAATGCCGTTCATTTTTTGTGTGCCATGGGAAATCCCGATGGCAAAAATCAGGAACGGCACCAGGATCGAGTAAGGGTCCAGTTCGTAACCGAGGATTTGCATCAAACCCAGCAGCCACACCACCCCCGCCACCGCCACGCTCACCAGCAGCAACGTGCTGCGCAGGCAGCGGGTATAGAAATAGACGAACAACCCGGCGATCAGTACCGATGCGCCAAAGAACAGCATGACCGAATACAGGCCGTCGATCAGGTCGCCGACCAGCTTGCTGAAACCGACAATGTGGATGCCCACCTTGTCACTTTCCAGCGAGCGAATCTGCGCTTCCAGCTGCTTGGAAAAATCACCGTAATCCAGGGGTTGCCCGGTCTGCGGATTGGTATCGAGCAGCGGCGCGACGATCATGCTCGACTGACCGTCGTTGGCCACCAGGTTGCCAATGATCCCGGAGCGCATGATATTGCGGCGCAGGGCCTTGATTGACTTGTCGCTGCCGTCGTAATCCGATGGCATGACCGCACCGCCATCAATGCCCTCCTCCGTCACTTCTTTCCAGCGAACGATGGGCATCCACAGCGATTTCATCCAGGAGCGGTCGATTCCCGGAATCAGGTACAGGGTGTCGTTGACCTTTTGCAGCGCCAGCAGATAGTCGGCGTCGTAGATATCACCGGATTTGTTTTCCACCACTACGCGAATGCTGTTACCCAGGCCCGGTAACTGGTTTTTATAGGCCAGGTAATTCTTGATGTACGGGCTGGAGCTGGGAATCATTTTCTCGAAGCTGGCATTCACCTGAAGCCGTGTAGCAAAGAAGCCCAACACCACCGTGGCGAGCAAGCAGGCAACGACGACCACCATGCGATGACGGAAAATGACCCGTTCAAACCAGCCACCGGAGTTTTTGTCAAAGTCCTCCAGGTTGGCAATCACTGGCATCCCGCTGTTGAATTTTTGCTCGACCATTTTTTCTTTCTCGTAGGGGAATCGTGCCGACGGCGTTAGTTGGCCTGGGCGATATCGATGACCTTGGCGCCGCTGAAGCGCGTGACAAGCAGGCTCCCAGCCTGTTTGGTGGCACTGGCTGCATACACCTCGCCTACCCGCGCGTCTGCCAGCGGCGTGACCTGCAAACTCTGCCGGTCAACACTGACCAGTTGCCCACCCTGGCTCACGACGATCAAGGCATCACCCTGCTCGACGATGCTGACGAGGCTGCTATTGAGATTGGTTGCCACCGGCTGCCACTGCTGGCCGTCATCACGGCTGGCAAACAGATTGCCGCGCAGTCCGTACGCCAGCAGCAGACCGTCGAAGGCGCGCACGCCGAAGTACGTGCCTGTGTAGGGCGTATCGATTTTCACGAAACGTTGTTGCTGACCATCCAGGCGCAGCAGCAGACCCTGCTCACCGCCGATGTAAAAAGTGCCGGCCTGTTCCGCCAGGCCATACAGGTGCATGCGCCGATCGTTGTCACTGCGCTCGGTCCACGGTTGCCAGTTCTGGCCGTCGTCCGTGCTGTGCAACAACATGCCGAAGGCACCCACGGCAAACCCGCTGCCGTGCTCATCGAACATCACATCGAGAAAGGGTGCGGCCAACACGTCCGGCGTCGCCGAGGTACTGGCGGCCATCGCCACTTCCTTGAGCATCTGGGCGGCGACTTCATCGCCTTGTTCAGCGCGAGGGCCGTAGTAAGCGTTAAGCAAGGTCAACAGGCGGCGCCCGTCGAGTTGCACTTGCCAGCTTTCACCGCCGTCGGTGGTGTGCATGACCACCGCATCGTGACCGACGATCCAGCCATCACGCTCGCCGCGAAACCGTACTTGCACCAGATCGCTGGACACCGGGCTAGCGACCTGTTGCCAAGTGCGGCCTTCATCGGTGGAGCGCTGGATCAACCCGTGCAGGCCGACGCCGATCATCGTGTTGCCCGCCGTGGCGACCGACAGCAAGGGTGCGGGCAGGTGTTCATCGACCCGCTGCGCTGGCACGTCGAGCGAGTCGGCCGACAACGCGGCGGCGCTGTAGGCAGGCGTTGTCAGCAATGAGCTCGCGCCGACCGTCAACGCGACAGCCAGGAGCAGGCGCGAAGTAGAAAGAAGAAAAGAAGCAGGGCAAGGGCTAGTCATTATTTTTATTCCTTAACCATCCCGCGTGGCAAACTCACCTGTTCTGCCTGCCCGGCTTGATGCGCAAACCGGCAGGCAGGACAGGCGAAATCACATCAGCGCTGGGTGACCCGGGCCACAATGGCTTCAGGGTTCATGTCACGCTCGGAGAGTGGTTTGTCGATGAACTTGTAGCCGCCTTTCAAACCATCGTTGAGCAACGCGTACATGCCTTTGTTGAAGTCATACACGACGTTTTTCACGTTGTAGGGAATGTTTTTGTCGTAGAGCTGAACGCCGCTGAGGAAGATCGAGCGATACAACGCGCCGCTCTTGTCCCAGGCGTCATACAGGCCGACCCCGAAAGTATCTTCATCCAGGTAATAGGTGCGTTTGCTGTAGACGTGGCGCATGCCCGGCTTCAACGTCGCTTCCACGACCCACACCCGATGCAGCTCCCAACGCTCGTTCGCCGGGTTGGCGTGGTGCGGCATGAACTGATCTTCCTGCTTGCCGACGCCAAAGTAGAACTTGTAAGCGTTGTACGGGATGTACATTTCCTTGCGACCAACCAGCTTGTAGTCAAAGCGGTCCTGGCTGCCGGAGAACATTTGCAGTTCGTCGAACAGCGTCACACCGCCCTGGCTGGCCACGGGCGTATCGAATGCAAATTCCGGTGCCAGTTTTACCCGGCGCTGGCCTGGGGAATAACTGAACGAACGACGGGCCTTTGCCAACGGATCGAGGAAGTCAGTGAGCACCACCACTTCACCGGAGCGCCGGGCCGGATAGTCATTGCGCGAGAACACCCGGGCGTACATCAGTGGATCGCGATCCGCTTGAGTCACCTGGTAGTACGGGGTTTCTTCGAATGTCGCCTGTTCGGCGGTCTTGGTGATCGAGCCGTTGGCGTCGACTACCCAGCTGTTGGACGAAGACGTGGTCGAGTAGCCGGTGCCGATCTTGTAGCGCACCTGCTGGTTCCACATCACTTCGTTGCCGGTCTTCGGAATCGGAAACGGCAGGCCGCCACGGCAGGATGGATCAACGGCTAGGCCGTCTTTCTGGATCGTGCAGCTGCCGGCGTTACGCACGGTGGCATCGAGCACCGCTTTGGGATAGGCGGTGGTGCGATGGCTTGGGTAAATGTCGATGTAGTAAGTCGGGTATTTCTTGATCAGGGTTTTCTGCCCTTCGCTGAGCTTGTCCGCATACTTGTCGACATTTTTGGCGTCAATGCGAAACAGGGGTTTTTCATCCTTGAACGGATCAACCCAAAACCCGCTGTCGGGCTTGAAACCCGCTGGTGCGGTGGTCAGGCCGCCCTCGTAAGCGGGGATCGTGCCATCGGCGTTACCGGCCTGAATCGCTCCGAACTGCGTCAGGCTCTTACCCAGGTCCGAGGCGTCGCCAGCAGCGGCGGCTGTGAGGCTACAGGTCGCAAAACTCATCAGGACGGCAGTTAATGCAAGTGGACGTTTCATGAACACGTTCTCCGATTCTTGTTTGATTTATCAGAAGGAGGTCTTGAAGGTAAAAGCCAGCCAGCCGCGGTCTTCACCACCTACGTTACCGTTACCGGCGACGGTGCCATTGGCCAGGTTCTTCGGTTGGGCCGCTGTATCGGCATAACGCAGGCCGAATTCATACAACTGGGCATAAGTGAGTTTGACGCCAACGGAGTAAGACAGCGCACCTTCGCTGCCGCCACCGGCTGTTGGTGCGTTGCCATGCAGGCCGTAATTGACAGTGAGAGGTACATCCATGTCCCAGGAAGGGAAGATCGAGATGTATTGCGGAGTGTAGTTGACCGCGACCGCGTAATAATCTTTCGAGGAGCAGCCATCCGACTCACTGCCGGACCCGGCGATGCCTGGGGTTCTGGCGTTGGTGCAGGCGGCTTTTCCGACACCTTTATAGAGCTCTTCGTGTTCGGTCACGCGCTGCAAGTGGCTGTAGGCGAACTCACCGACGAGGGTCCCGTTGTTCGAAATGAAGTTACGCGGCACGCCGTAAACAGCGTTGGCAATAAAGTGAATGGTGTCGCCGCGCGGGCCTTCGTCGTCCAGCGCGCTGACGCCGGTGGCATTCAAGGCACCGTTCATGCGGTAGGACAGTTCAGAGCCGACCGCCACCGTGTTGAATACGCGAGCGAAACTGACACCCGCCAGCTTCACGCCTCGTGGGTAAACCACGCGATACGAGCCGAGTGCGGCTTTGACCTGCGGGGCCAGCCAAGGCTGGTAGTCGTCGAACTGGCGATAGTAGGCGCCGAACGTCGATTCGACTTCTTCAACGTTGAGTTTGGCCATCACACCCCAGTTTTTGCCATCGCGACCGAAGCGCGAATCCTGACGCTGCAACGTCGCTCCGTTAGCCGCCACTGGAAGTTGGTCCGGCCCTTCAAACAATGGGTCGGCCGCGCCGAAATAGGTACCACCATAAGGAATGCGAGTGGGCTCCCATTCATAGAAGTATTGACCGGCAACAGAGAGGTGATCAGTGACCTGGGCCTTGGCCGAGATCTGCCCGACCGGCAGGAACACTTCCTTGGTTTCGATACCCGGACTGGTCGAGGCTTTCACACCATCGCTGGGTGCCTGGGAGTAGGAAACGGCGTGTGCGCCGAACAGCAAGCTCTCACCCCAGTAGTTGGTATGCCGACCGACTTTCAGGTTGACCGGTGTCTCGCCGATGTTGAAGTTGCGCCAGACGAAGGCATCGAGAATCTCTCCCGAAGGGCCGTTCATGTAGCGTTTCACTTCATCGCTGTAGCGGTTGTTGTGATAGCTGGTGGCGTAGCCGGGCACGTTACTTTTCACATCGTGATCGTTATATGCCTGGTCGAACCAGCCTGCACCACTGAGGCGTCCGCCCCACTCGTTGAGGTAGGAAAAGTCGAGTTCACTCAACACATCGAGACGATTTGTAACAATATCGCCTTTATCGAATTTGCCGTCGGACTCGTCGAAGTTCGGCGTGTTCATGATGCGACTGTCCTGACTGTCAGTCCGCATGCCCAGGTTGTAGCGGACTGTGTTGTCCCAGCGCAGGCGATAGTCGGGGTTCGGCAGATCGAACGAGAGCGCCATGACGCCTTGAGCGCCCCCAACCATCATCAGCGTAAGCGCACCTTGAGCCAGTACCAGCCGACTCTGCTTGGTCTTATGATTCATACACACTACCTTTTATTGTTATTTTCAGTCGCTATGTGCGTTCAAACGGTCCTTCCAGCGATTTGCGCAACCCCACAATATCGTTGAATGTCTCGCCTGGACAGTCCGCTCAAGAGGTCTGGCACGCATCCAGAACCGCTTTCCTCCTCAGCTGAAGTCACCGTAACGGATCGCAAAATAAAATTCCACATAAAGATTTCAATTCTCTATATAGAATTGCACACCCGTCAAAGTGAAGAATCGTTCCAGCAAAGGTGCTCCAACCGGTAAATACTGCACACAAAACTAATAAACGTTCAAATAAACTTTGACGCTATTCGGCTTTAGGCTTTCAATAGCCCTGTCATACCCACAGAACTCGTGGCGTTGCGCAGGAAAAACGGCAGTTGAACCGGCAGAAAAAAAACAAGAGGAGCCACCATGAATATTGATTTGAGGGCCAAGCGCGTGATCATCACAGGCGCTTCCCGAGGCATTGGTCTGGCCATCGCCCGGGCATTCGCCGCTGAAGGGGCACGGGTAGCGATATGCGCACGTAGCGAGGCAGACGTCCGCGAAGTCGGCGCGCAACTCGCGGAACACGCTCAGGCGGTGATTGCCCGGGCTGTCGACGTGACGGACAGTGAGGGGGTCAAGGCGTTTGTTGCTGAAGTTGCACACGCGTGGGGCGGGGTCGATGTATTGGTGAACAACGCCGGTCAAGGCCGTGGCGGCAACCTCGACACCCTGACCCCGGAAGTTATCCTCGAACATGCCAACATTCTGCAAATGGGGCATTTCCGCTTCGTCCAGGCGGTGGTGCCGTTCATGCGTGAACAGCGCTGGGGGCGGATCATCGAAATCAACGCCCTGGCCGGGGTGATTCCAACGCCCGACGGCATCCCTTCGGTGATTAACCGCGCATCGTGCATCGCCCTCTCCCGCTCGCTGGGCATGTCGCTGCCCAAGGACAATATCCTGGTCAACAGCCTGAACATGGGCTGGATCGATACCGGCCAGTGGGACCGTCATTACAAGGAAATGGGACCGGGCGTCAGTCGCGAGGAATTCGATGCCATGGTGATGAAGGTCGTACCGCTCGGCCGCTACGGTAAACCAGAAGACGTTGCCGGCATGGCACTGTTTCTCGCCAGCGAATATGCCAGTTTCATCAGCGCCGCCTCGATCGACATTGCCGGCGGCATGGGCGGACAGATCGCCTACTTCCCAACCCTTAAACGCGATTTTGCCGCGACGATCGCCGCACGTAACGCTGCCAGCGAATAACGCGATTACACATCGATAACCGCTCCGGTGCGCACTGCGCACTGCGCACCCTCAACGTTGGCGCACCCGTGATGAACTTGCTGTTCCCTGTTCTTGCCACACTGATCTGGGCCGCCAGTACCGTGGTCAATCGCCTGTCGGTTGGGGTGATTGACCCCGCCGCCATTTCCTTTTACCGCTGGCTGGTCGCGCTGCTGGTGTTGTCACCGGTGTTGTTGCCCAGGGTCTGGCGGTTGCGGCGGCAGATTCGGCCGCACCTGCCCAAGCTGTGGTTGCTGGGCTTGCTCGGCATGTCGCTGTACCAGTCGCTGGCGTATTTCGCTGCGCACACTGTCAGCGCCACTTCCATGGGTCTGATCCTGGCGACAATGCCCCTGCTCACCGTGCTGCTCGCCTTTCCCCTGCTCAATACCCGACCGACCGTGACGTTATTGGTCGGCGCTCTGGTGTCGTTTGCCGGGCTGACGTGGTTGCTGGCCGCAGGCAACCTGCCCTCGCTCTGGGCACACGGGGTTGGCCGAGGGGAATTGATGATGTTGCTGGCCTCGCTGTCGTACGCGTTGTACTGCGTGCTGGTCAAGCGCTGGCAGATTCCATTGCCGACCTGGGAAAGCCTTTACGTGCAAATAATCTGCGGCACTCTGCTGTTGGTGCCGCCCTTTTTGCTGGCCCCTTCGATAGCCCTGACAACCAGTAATGTCCCGCTGGTGTTGTTCGCGGGTCTGTTTGCCTCGGCGCTGGCACCCGGCTTATGGATGCGAGGCCTGCAAACCCTGGGGCCGGAAAAAACCGCCGTGCTGATGAACCTGGTCCCGTTATTTACCGCGGTGTTGGCGATTGTGTTGCTGGGGGAAACATTGCACCTGTACCACGCGGTCGGCGGCGGATTGATTTTGCTGGGGATTGGATTGGCGCAATGGAAACCCGCACGGGTCCTGACCGAAGCCGCTAAGTGACTGACTTGCCCGTGGTTTTGCATTGTCGAGCGAGTCCACACTCTTGCTGGTTGGTCTCGCTCATTTTTCCAACAGGTGCTGGTAGGCTAGCGTCAGTGGCCGCGCATCCTGCCCAAGTAAAGGCGTCCGCCGAGGCTTACGACCATGGGTCAGCAAGCGTACGGTATCGAAGTCTTCTGCGGCGGCGAAGAAACGTTCCACCATCGGCATTCCCGCCTGCCCCCATTCATCCATGTTCGACATCCAGGTCTGCATCCCCCAAACCGGCCAACGCCGCAATTGCTCCCAGGCCGCATCCTGGTCGAGCACACCCTCGGCACCGAGGCTGATCAATTTGTCGCGGTAGATCGCCAGCAATCGCTGCGCATCGGCGCGACGCTCCGCCACGGTCAACGCACCCAGCATGAAGTACGCGACATCGCGCCATGGCCGGCCATACCGGGCGAGCTGCCAATCCAGCCAGATGCGCTGACCGTCGCTGCGTAAAAAACTATTGCCCTGATGTGAATCGCCATGGATCAGACAGCCGGGTGACGTCTGCTCCCGTTCGAAGGCTGCCAATTCGTCAAAGGCATGGCTGAATAACTCCGGTGTCTGGTACATCCACTTTGGCAACAGTCGGTGGTATTCCGGTTTGCGCAGATTGACCTTGATGTAGTTGTACATGCGCAGCAGGCCGTCGCTGTCCACCGGGTTGGCCATCGACACCGGCAGCCAGCCCTGGCCCCGTAGCTGCGGACTGTTCCAGGTGGCAGCATGCAAGGTCGCCAGTGATTCCAGCCCCCGAGCCACACCGTCCACGCCCAGGTGATCGGTGCTATGGCCAAATTGCCCCGCGGCCAGGCCGAGGTCTTCCATCATCACCACGCCTCGGCCGCCTCCATCGGCGTCCCAGTCGGTGAAATAGATTTCTGGCAGTGGCGCGTCGGGCCAGCCGCTCGCCAACTGATAAAAGCGCGCTTCCAGCTCACAGATATCGCCGCTCTCGAAACCTTCGGACCAATTCGACTTCAGGCACACGTGCGCAGGAATACCCGCGCGCTGACCGACCTCATTCAACTCAAGTCTGACGCGGAATTTGGTGGTGTGCCCGTTACGTACCTCCACCGCCGTCAACGCCAGCACCTCGATGCCTGGGTAGCGTGGCTGCAATAATTGCGTAAGCCAGGCGGCGTCGATCTCGCTCAGGTGTCGAGGCAGGCGTCCACTGCGCTGCGGGTAAGGCCGCCCCAGCGGACTATCCGTCACGGTGTCAGCACCCGACCAGCGTTGGCCGGCACCTTCAGCTTGAGCAGTTCAATCGCGTTACCGCTGCGAATCCTCTCGCGGTCTTCAGCAGACAAGCCGATGCCTTCGGTCAGATCGCCATGGTCATAGGCCCCGCCAAAGTTGGTGCCGTACAGCAGACGCTCCGCCCCCACCACCTCGGCAACACCGCGACGCAAGCCGGGCGCATGAACGTCGAGGTCGAAGTAAAAATTCTGCAGGTAATCCATCAACGGCCGCTGATTGCGCGAGTCCGGTGCCATGGCCCGATTCAGTTCGCTCAGGCGCCCCAACTGGAACACCGCCATGCCACCGGCGTGAGTGATGTAGGTTTTCAACGTCGGGAAAACATCCAGCGCGCCGCCGCAGATCAGGTACCAGAAGAACAGCGTTTCATCGACGCAGTCACCAACGATGGACGTGGTTTCGAACTTGTCGTCCGTGTGTTTTTCACCCCAGTAAATCGACTGGTTGAAGCCGTGCACCATGATCGGTACATCCAGCTGGGTGAGTTTTTCCCAGACGGGGAACAGGCGTTCGTCGTGAGCCTCCAGACCATTGAAGTTGGCCCCGCCGACGCACACACCCTTGGCGCCCAACTGAGTCACCGCGCGTTCGATTTCCTTGGCCGCATTCAGCGGATCCGCGAGGTTGGCGTGGCACCAGAAATCGAAGTGGTCGGGATCAGCCCGGCAAAATGCCGACAACTCGTCGTTGCAAATGCGTGCGTATTCATTAGCGAAATCACCCGCCCAATACATAAAGCAGTGAGACGGCGTCGACATCACCAGTTTGTCGACACCCCGCTCGGCCATCAGCTTGCGACGGCTGGCGTGGCTCATGCGCGCGAGGATATTGGCCTGCGCTTCGGCATCCGTCGCGGCTTTGGCCGGTTGCTTGGTGCCGAGGGAAAAATGCCCCACGGTCAGCCCCTGCACTTTCATGAATGGCCCCCAAAACTCGTGGCGGTTCAGCATGCCCTCAGTCAGCAAGTGGGCGTGGACATCAATCAGCATGGCGTTCTCCTTGTTGTAATTAGCCAGCAGACCGAACGACCCGCTCGCAGGGCATTCGGATCAATTTAAGGGATAACTGCACCTCTAATAATATAAACACATTTCCAATATGTGTTCATTTAAATATGAGTCGCAGGGCTGCCTTTTTATAAAATCCGGACAAAAAAAGCGGCCCTCTCAGGCCGCAAATGCGTGTCCACTCGATGAAATCAGCGTTGTGTCTCCTGTGAAACAATCGACTCAGGTTTCATATCGCGCTCCGATAATGGCGCATCGTGTACCCGATACCCGCCCTTGAGCCCATCGTTGAGCAATGACCACATGCCTTTGTTGAAGTCATAGCTGACGTTTTTCACCGTGTACGGCAGGTTTTTGTCGTACAGCTGCACGCCGCTCTGGAACAGTGCGCGATACATCACCCCGCCCTGGTCCCAGGCGTCATACAGGCCGGCACCAAAGGTGTCTTCGTCGAGGTAGTAAGTGCGCTTGCTGTAGACGTGGCGTTTACCCGGTTTCAGGGTCGCTTCCACCACCCACACCCGGTGCAGTTCCCAGCGCTCGCAAACCGGGTTGGCATGATGCGGCTTGAACTGTTCTTCCTGGCCGCAACTGAAGTAGAACTTGTAGGCGTTGTACGGAATGTACATCTCCTTGCGGCCCAATAGTTTGTAGTCGAAGCGGTCCTGGCTGCCGGAGAACATCTGCAATTCGTCGAACAGGTTCACACCGCCCTGGTTGGGCACTGGCGTGTCGTAGGCGAACTCCGGCGCCAACTTGATGCGGCGCATCCCTGGAGTGTAACTCCAGGCACGCCGTGGCTGGCTTTGCGGGTCGAGGTAGTCGGCGAGGATGATCAGTTGCCCGGCGCTGCGGGCCGGGTAACTGTCCAACGCCCAGGCGCGGTAATACAACTGCGGATCGCGATCGGCCTGCTGAGTCTGGTAGTACGGCGCCTCTTCCATGGTCGCGGACTCGGCGGTCTTGGTCACCGAACCCTGGGAATCGACTACCCAACTGTTGGACGATGCCGTGGTGGTGTACCCCGTGCCCTTGTAGCGCAGTTGCTGATTCCAGATGACCTCGTTGCCGTTTTGCGGCAGCGGGAACGGCAGCCCCCCTCGGCACGCCGGATCGACCGCAAGGTTGTCCTTGGTCGTGCGGCAGTTGCTGGCGTTGCGCAGCGAGGCATCGAGCAACGCTTGCGGGTACGCCGCGGTGCGGTGGGTGGGGTAAATATCCAGATAGTAGTCGGGGAATTTACTCAGCAGCATTTTTTGCCCGCCGCTCAAGCGGTCGGCGTACTGCTCCATGTTTTTCGAGTTGATCCGCAGCAGCGGTTTTTCATCCTTGAAGGGGTCGGCCCAGAATCCGCTGTCCGGCTTGAAGCCTGGCGGGCTCTGCGTCAGGCCACCCGTGTACGGGGGAATGCTGCCATCGGCATTACCCGCGATGATCGCGCCGAACGGCGTCACAGTTTTACCGATTTGTGCCACCTGGTCGGCCGGTGCCGCCCCCTGGCTGCAAGTAGCGATGCTCAACAGCGCCAATGCCCATGCAAATTGTCCTTTCATAAACAGGTACTCCGCTTCTTGGCTCTTTTAGATGGAGGTTTTGAAGGTAAAGGCCAGCCAGCCACGGTCGGTTCCGCCCACGGCGCCGTTCCCCCCGACGGTGTCCCCGGGGATATTTTTCGATTGGGCGTCCGTGTCGGAGTAACGCAAGCCAAATTCGTAACGTTGGGCATAGGTCAGTTGCACGCCCGCAGACCAGGTCAGCGCGCCTTCGTTACCGCCGCCGGCGCTGGCGGCGTTGCCCGACAGACCATAATTGACGGTCAGCGGTACGGTCATGTCCCAGGACGGGAATACCGACAGGTATTGCGGGGTGTAATTGACCGCGATGGCCGCGTAATCCCGGGTCGAACAGCCGTCGCGTTTGCCACCTGAGCCGGGCGTGCCCACTCGTGGATCGACGCAGTTACTGCTGTTCTCACCCAGATAAAGCTCTTCGTGCTCGGTCACTTTGCGCAGATGGCTGTAGGCGAACTCGCCCACCAGGGTGGCGTTGTTGGCGATAAAGTTACGCGGCACGCCGTACACGGCGTTGGCGACGAAGTGGAACGTATCGCCACGCGGCCCTTCGTTGTCGGAGGGGTCGACGCCGACCGCGTTCAAGGCACCGCCCTTGCGATACGAGATCTCGCTACCGATCGACACCGTGTCGAGCACAGTCGAAAGACTCAGGCCGACCAGTTTGACGCTGCGTGGGTATACCAGGCGGTAGCTGCCGGTGGCAGCCGAAATTTCTGGCGCCAGCCAGGGCTGGTAATCATCGAACTGGCGGTAGTACGCACCCAACGTCGATTGAATCGCTTCAACGTCGTACTTGGCCATCAGACCCCAGTTGGCGGAGTCGCGACCGTATTTCGATTTCTCCCGATTGAAGGAAAAACCCGGGGCTACCGGCAAGCGGTCCGGGCCTTCGAAAAACGGGTCCGCCGCGCCAAAGTAGGTGCCGCCGTACGGGATGCGCGTGTAGTCCCACTCGTAGAAATACTGCGCGGCCAGGGTCAGGTTATCGGTGGCCTGAGCCTTGACGGATATCTGTCCGATGGGCAAGAACACTTCCTTGGTTTCAATGCCAGGACTGGTCACCGCCTTGGCGCCATCGAGCGGCGCTTGCGAGTAGGAAATCGCATGGGCGCCGAACAGTAATCCTTCGCCCCAGAAGTTGGTATGGCGGCCAATCTTGACGTTCACCGATGCATCGCCCAGGCGAAAGTTCTTCCAGACGAAGGCGTCGAGTATTTCCCCCGAGGGGCCTTCGACGTAGCGCTTCACTTCCGAACTGTAATGATCGTTGTCATAGCTGGTCTGGAATCCGGCAACATGACTGCGCACATCGTTATCGTGGTACGCCTGGTCATACCAGCCGGCAGCGCTGAGCCGCGCTCCCCAGTCCTTGCGGTAGGCAAAATCGAGTTCGGTGAGCAAGTCGATACGGTTGGTGACGATGTCGCCCTTGTCGAACTTACCGTCGGATTCATCGTAGTTGGGGTTGTTCATGATGCGCCGGTCCTGGTCCTCCATGCGCATCCCCAGGTTGTAGCGCAGGGTGTTGTCCCAACGCAGGTGAAAGTCCGGGTTGGACAGTTCGATCGGTGCCGCCAACACCGCACCACCGAAACCCAACGCCATTTCCCCGACCGCCAGCAGTACCATCGCCCGCTGGGCTCGCATGCGCCCCTGTTTACTGATCTTTTTCATGCAAACCACCTTTTGTTTTTATTGTCAGTCGTTTTGTCTGCACCCCGGTCGCAGGGCTGCATGGCTAGCGCCCGATGGGGTAAATGATGGATTTTTCCTGGGTGAACTCTTTGAGCCAGTTCGGCCCGAATTCGCGGCCCAGGCCTGAACGCTTGAAGCCGCCAATCGGCGCATAAGGCAGGCTGCCGCTGCCGCCATTGAGGTACACGCTGCCCGCACGGATGCGTCTGGCCAGGGCGTAGGCGGTGGCGGCATCGGCCGAAGCCACGGCAGCGTTGAGGCCAAAGCGCGAATCATTGGCGATGGCCACGGCTTCGTCATCGCTGTCGAAACCGATCACCACCCCCACCGGCCCGAAGATTTCCTCTTGGGCAATCAGCATGTCGTTGCGCACGTCATCGAACAGGGTGATGTCGCTGAAGAAGCCCTGGCGCAGGTGCGCAGGTCGGCCACCACCACACACCAGCGCGGCCCCGGCATCGCGGCCGCTGGCGATGAAATGCTCGACCTTGGCGCGCTGCGACTCGCGGATCAGCGGGCCCATCATCACGCTGGGATCCGCCGGGTCACCGACCTTCCACTGCCCGGCAATGGCTTTGGCGCACTGCACGAATTGCTCGCGTACCGAGTGATGCACCACGAAGCGCGTCAGCAGCGCACAGCCCTGCCCCGCGTTGACCGCCAGCCCGGCAACGGCCCCCAAGGCGGTGGCCTGAATGTCGGCATCGGCGCGCACGATCAATGCCGATTTGCCGCCCAGTTCCAGATGCACGCGCTTCAGGGTCGGCGCTGCCTGACTCATGATGCTCATCCCCACCGTTTCCGAACCGGTGAACGAGACCATGTCCACACGCGGGTCGCTGCTCAGCAGGCTGCCCACTTCAATACCGCCGGTGACAATGTTGAGCACGCCTTTGGGCAAGCCGATTTCTTCAGCGATCTGACCAAACAACAGCGCCGAGTACGGGGTAAATGGCGAAGGTTTGAGCATCAGGGTGTTGCCGGCCAGCAAGGCGGGAAACACCTTGGCCAGATTGAGCAGAAACGGAAAGTTGTAGCCGGTGATACCGGCCACCACCCCAATCGCCTCACGCTCCACCGTGCCGCTGCCGAGGATCATCGGCCCGGTCGGGTTGAACGGATTGGGATTGGCCTGCACTGGAATCTGCAGGCTGTCGCCGTGCAGAGACTGCGCGATCGCGGTCAGCACATGGCCCAGCGGCATATCCACCTGCATGGCGTAAGTCACGCCTTGCGAGCAGCCGACTTCAGCGATGATCAGCGCGGCAATCTGCTCCCTTTTGGCCACCAAAGCGGCGTGCATCCGCCGCATGTACCCGGCTCGTTCGGTCATGCTCAACCACGGCCAGGGGCCGTTATCAAAGGCGTTGCGAGCGGCGGCAATGGCCGCGTCGGCGCTGTGCAGATCACCGCTCGGTGCATGACCGATGACCGCTTCGGTGGCGGGGTTGAGCACCGCTTCGCGCGGACCGTCGACACCCACCCACGCCCCATCGATGTACAGCTTGTCCAGCTGGGTAAAGGGAACACTCATGGTGTTGGATCTCCTGAGACTTTGCCGGTAATGATTTCTGCAGCGCGCATGGCAATGGCCATGGCCGGGGCATTGGTGTTGCCAGAAACCAGGCACGGCATCACCGAGGTGTCGACCACACGCAGGCCCTCGACGCCACGCACTCGCAGTTCAGGGTCGAGCACCGAGGCGCTGTCGGCACCCATGCGACAGGTTCCGGAAACGTGATAGGCGGTCTGGCCGAAGCGGCGGAACGCGGCAAGAATTTGCGCGTCGCTTTCAACCTTCGGCCCCGGTGTCAGCTCGCCGACAATGAATGGCTTGAGCACCGGCTGCGCAGCCAGACGGCGGAACCAGCGAAACAAGGCAATTGCGGAGGTGCGATCGATCTCGGCGCTCAAATAATTGGCGTTAATCCGGGGTGGAACCGTGGCGTCTGCCGATTGAATGCGCACCTCACCCTGGCTCTGTGGACGCAGGAAATAGCCGCCGATGGTCAGGCCGGGCTGCTTGTCGATTTCGACCTTGTTGCCGTCACCGTCCATGGAATAGAGGCTGACGCCAATTTGCGCGTCCGGTCGCTCCAGTTCGGGGCGGGTCTTGATAAAGCCGCCGGCCTCGTGGGCGGCGTGGGTCATCGGTCCTTTCTTGCGCAAAAAGTATTGGGCCACTGCACCGAGTAACCCAATCCCATGGAAGCAATGATTGAAGCTGCCACGGGTGACCCGGTACTGCATGGCCATGTACACGTGCTCACGCAGGTTGCGCCCGACCTCGGGGGCGTCGTGCAGCACACTGATACCCAGCGAGTTCAACAGTGCGGCGGGGCCGATGCCAGACAGTTGCAACAGCTTCGGCGATTCAATGGCACCGGCGCACAACAACACCTCGCGGCGCACTTCGAAGCGTCCCTTGCCGGCGCTGTTGTTGACCTGCACGGCACAGGCACGGTGCTTGCTGAACTCGATGCGTTGCACATCCGTGCCGGTCATTACCGTCAAATTCGGACGTGCGCGCACCGGGTCGAGAAAGGCCTTGGCGGCGCTGAATCGCTTGCCTTTCCAGGTGGTTTGCGGCTGATAGCCGAAGCCACCCTGAGTGACCGAGTCGATATGATTGGTGTCTTCAGTGCGCGCCACACCCAGCTCACCGGCCGCGCTGATGACGGCATCGCACAGGGCGTGGCCCGACGGGTGCACGGTGACTTTGAGCGGACCACCGACTCCGCGCCATTGGCTCTTGCCCAACTGGTGGTCTTCGAGGGCGACAAACTGCCGGCCCATGTCTTTCCAGCCCCAACCGGCGCAGCCTTGCGCTTCCCAATGGTCATAATCGGCGGGTGCTCCCCGTACGTAGACCATGCCGTTGACCGAACTGGAGCCACCAATCGTTTTGCCCTTGAGCCATTGCTCGTCGCTCATGCCCTCACCGCGTGCCGCCTTGTAGCTCCACACATGCGGATTGCCGGGGCTGAGCAGTTTGCCAATGCCACGGGGCATGGCAATCAACGGGCTGGTGTGATCCGGGCCGCTCTCGATCAGCAGCACCGAAACGGTCGAGTCGGCGGACAAGCGATTGGCCAAAACGCAGCCAGATGACCCCGCACCGATGATGATGTAGTCGTAGGTTTTGCTCATTGTTGTTCTTCTTTTGCGGGTTGCTGAAAGTCTTCCATCAACAGGGCGGCACTCACCGGGGTTCGTCGGATGTCTCGCGAACCTCGATCACCCGTTCCGGGCAGGCCCGGGCGCCCCGTTTCGCCAGCCCCTCTTCCCCAATCGGTACACTGAAGCCGCTGCTGGCGATGTAGCCGTTGTCACCGAGGGGATAGAGCGTGGGCGCGACGTTGTTGCAGCGGGCATGACCCACACAGCCGGATTGATTGATCAACACTTTCATGCGTTGGCCGCCTGTTTGTTCGAGGCGGTTGCCGTGGTGCCCGGCTGGTCCCATTGCAGGTGCAAGTCTTCCATGCCGAATACGCCGAAGGCGTTGAATTTGGGCGTGGTGTCGTCAGCGATGCGCAGGAGCGGCAGCCGTTGCAACCACAACTCCAGGGCAATCCGAAGTTCACGGCGCGCCAGGTGCGAGCCGACGCAACGGTGCACACCATAGGAAAACGCCATGTGCGGCGATGCACCGGCACTGCGCTGGAAGTCGACTTTGTCAGCCTCATCGAATACTTCGGGGTCGAGGTTGGCCAACTCGGTGCTGATCAGCACCATGTCGCCTTTCTTCATCATGACTTCGCCGATCTGCACGTCGCAGGTCACCGTGCGGCGCATATTGACGATCGAGTAAGAGCGCAGCAGCTCTTCCACCGCGTCGCCAATCAGTTCGGGGTTGGCCCGCAGTTGGGCTTGCTGCTCGGGATTGCGCGCCAGATGCCGGAAAAACAAACCCAGGCAAGAGGTCACCGTATCCAGGCCGGCAATGAAAATCAGGAAGTTGATGCCGAGCATTTCATCGTCGGTCAGCGGCCGGCCATCAATCTCGCTGGTCAGCAGATAGCTGGTGAAGTCATCACCGGGATTGGCACGCCGCTCGGCGATGTGGTTGCGGATCCAGTCGGTGATCGCCCGTGCGTTGTCGGTCACCGTTTGCAGGTCGACGCTTTTGATCAGTGTCTGCGTCCAGTGCTGGAACAATGGCCGGTCTTCCAGCGGCCAGCCCATGAGGGTCAAGAAGATCAACGTGGGAAACGGTTTGGCGAACGCTTCGTTGAAATCGCAACGACCGTCGGCTTGCACCTCATCTATCAATTGGTTGGCCAACTGGCGGATGTTCTGCTCCAGGGCCTCAACCTTTTTCGGCGTGAACAGCGGATTAAGCAATGCGCGGTATTTGGCGTGTTCAGGCGGATCGATTTCCAGTGGCCCCAGGCGCCAGCTTTCACCGAGCAACATCGCGTAGGGTGTAAGGCCGACGCTGCTGAAGGTTTGCGGGTCTTGCAGAATACGCCGCAGGTCCTCGGCACGCCGAGGTACCCAGGTGCCGGGTAAGAAGCTTAAACGTGGAATCCAAAAAATCGGCGGGGTTGTCCGGTGCAGTTCGGCGGCCCAGGCATAGGCGTTTTCGCCCTGGGCGGTGAGCTCCGCCCACAGATCGAAATCGCGGACAAGGTGCATGGGGATGTGCGCAGGAACAGGTGCAGGCGTTTCAGGACCGTTACTCATTATTGTTCTCCAGGTCTCTATCGGACTGGAGAAACGGTAAGGCCGCAGGCGCAAAGCCACAACGAACAGAAGCGCAAATCTGTACGGCATAAACGGAATTCATTAACACTTTCGTTGAAGATGTTCTAAAACTAATTCTGCTGGTGCCAAACATCCTCTGTCATTGTGTGCCGATCACCGCCGGGAAGCCCCTGTGCCCGACGTCATGAAACCAATAAAAAGCGCTGCCGAGGTTCAGAATGTTTCACTTAGCTTCCGTGCAAACAGCCGATAAAAACCACTCCAGCCAACGCCACGCCTTGCGTTCCCAACGCACCCGGGAACTGCTGCTGGACCACATGTATCGCCTGGCGCTGGAAAAGGGCTACGAGGGGATCACCGTCCAGCAATTACTGGACAGTACGGGGGTGGCGCGCTCCACCTTCTACGCGCACTTTCGCGACAAGGAGGATCTGATCGTTGCCGGGTACGAAGCCATTGGCATCCCCTCGACCAAGGTCACCGAAGTCGATGGCGACCGCCGTGTCCTGCTGGATGTTTCGGCCTGGCTGTTCAGCGCCACCGAACGCCATGCGGCACTGACGACGGCGTTTTTCAGCGGCCCGGGACAAAACGTGATTCTCGCGCACCTGGAAAATATCCTGATCATCCAGGTCCGGGAGCATTATCGGAAACAGGGGCTGTACCAAGTCGATCAACTACGCGGCGAAGCCGCCGTGCGCTGTTTCGTCGGTGCCCTGGTGGGGCTGTGGCTGTGGTGGGTGCGTCACGATTATCCGAACCCGGCAAGGGAAATGACCGAAACCTTCGACAGCCTGATGAACAACGGCACCTGGCCGCCTGAGAACAGCGTGCGCCAGTAGCGACGCTAGGAGGCACAGGCCATGATCAGAAACTGCCGAAATGCCTGCGCCGGCGCCGACAAACAGTTCTCCGGCAGCCAGATCAGCCCCAGTTCCATGGGTGGAATCACGTCCACCAACGGACGGATTTCAATCTTTTTGCCTTCCAGGGACCAGGCCCGGTACAGCATGTCCGAGAGAATGGTCACGCCGAATCCATGCCCCACCAGCCCGCGCAATGCCTCCATGGATGAGGTGCGAAAAGCCACCTTGGGTGCCAGTCCGCGGGATTCCCAATAGCGCAAGGTCGAGGTCTCCCCCTCATCGACCGTAGCAAGGATATAGGCATGCTCGGCGACGTCTTCAAGATTGATCGAAGTGGCGGACATCAAAGGGTGCTGACTAGCTAACCAGAGCTGGCGGCGCGAACGAATCAGCACATGGTGAGCAAAACCGTGCAGGTTCTGCGTATTGGAGACAATCGCCAGCCCGAGATCGAGATCGCCATTGCTCAGGGCTTCTTCGATGCTCTGGCGGTCCATGTCGATCAGGTCGATCTCGACCTGAGGGTAGCTGCGTTTGAAGCGTGCCAGCAGCGCGGGCAGAAAATAGCCCAGCACAGTGTAGGAGGCGCCTACCCGCACGGTGCCCTGCATCGCATGGCCGAGGAACAGCGGTTCACTGAGCGCATCCTGCAGGGTGTCGAGAATGTGGCGGGCATGCTGGGAAAACTTGTTGCCTTCAGCGGTCAGTGTCACGCCATGGGGCATGCGGTCGAACAGGCTGACGCCCATGGACTGTTCCAGATGCAACACCGCCGCCGTAATCGCCGACTGCGATACATGCGCCTTCAGCGCCGCCTGGGAAAACTGGCCTGCGTCGGCGGCGGCAACGAAATAGCGCAGTTGACGCATCGAAATATCTTTGCCTTTTGTCATCTGATTTTCCGATACCTGGCGCCTGAATATATGAAACAGCTTGGTCCTCACGCTGGTTACACTCGAGACCGGGTAGCTGCCCTGACGTATCGTTATCCTTCGAATTTCAGCGCCAATAATAAAAATGGCTGAAGGTTGAAAAATGAACGCGATCCACTACAGCGAGTACGACTGTGAAGCGTCGGGCAATTTCCTGACTGAAGCTTCATTGGCCAGACAAGGCTTCGACATCCGGGTTGAACATGCGCAATGGTCCAACACCGGCACAGCCTTGATCGAAACCGGCGACAGTTGCCTGATACGCCTGATGCTGCCTGCCAGTTCGCAGATCAAGCCTAACTGCGGCGGTTTTTCCAGCCACGGCGCGCCTCAATTCCAGCCTCTGGGCAAGCTGTTGTTCATTCCCCATGGCACCGAATTCCACCTGCGCCACGATGCCGGTGAGCAAAAGGCCCTGGTGTGTCTGTTCGATCCCTCATCACTCGGCGTCCTCGGCAGCTATCGCTGGAACTGGCAGGACAACGTCAGCGCAGCCATGCTCAATCTGCAAAGCGGTTACCTGCACGCCTCGTTGCAACGGCTGGCCGAAGAAGTCGCCAACCCCGGCTTTGCCAGCGAACTGCACACCGAGTGCCTGCTCACCAGTATTGCCCTGGACCTGCGCCGCGAATTTATCGATGCGCCCGACGAGGCAATCAGTGCCTCACACAACGTAGAAAAACTCAGCCCTCGTCAACTCAACATCCTGCGTGAACTGCTCGACAGCGCCAGTGATGAAGGCCGCTCTCTCAGCCACCTGGCGCGGGCCTGCGAGCTGCCGTTGCGGACACTGTCCAGTCGCTGCAAAAACACCACCGGCATGACCTTGCGCCAGTACGCCGCGCATACCCGATTGCAAAAAGCCGTGGCGCTGTTGGCTGACCCACGGTTGCTGATCAAACAGGTGGCCTATCAGGCCGGCTTCAACAACGCCGCCGCTTTCAGTGCGGCCTTCCGTAAAGAACTCGGCGTCACACCCGAGGAATTTCGCCATCAGCGCCAACGCTGACACTGAACCTGTGGCGAGGGAGCTTGCTCCCTCGCCACGGACCGATCTTCTAATACAGGCCTTAACGACGAATCGTGGCGGTGATTTTGGCGTGTGGCCCATTGACCTGCGCGGCCCAGGCTTCAGCCGCCTGATCGAGGGTGAAATCCAGGTAATCCACCTGTATCTGCTGCTCTTTGGCGATTTTCAGCAGACGCAGCCAGATCTGTTCACGGTCTGCAGGCGGGCGCTGGCCAGTGCCAATGCACGACAAGTTGCGAAACAACAGATCGGCAATATCCAGATTGAGCTGACGACCGGCGCCCGTGCCAATGGTCATGATCCGTGCTCCCCAATTGGTGGCTTTCAGGGACGTCAACATTGGTTGACCGCAAACGAGGTCGAGCACCACATCAAATCCGCCATCAGCTGCATCCTTGAGGGCAGCGACATCATCGCTGCCACCCAAAGTCACCACTTCATCGGCAAGGCCTCGCGATTTCAACCGGCCCAGTGCTTCAGCGGACCGCGCAGCACCGACCACCTTGCCCGCACCCAGACCGCGCGCCAGTTGCAGGGCGATCTGGCCGAGAGTGCCGGTGGCGCCCAAGATCAGCACCTTCTCACCCTTCTGAATCGCGGCTTTTTCCAGGGGCACGATGGCGCCGGTCGCAGCGATGCCCATGCTGATCGCGGTTTTATCGTCCACGTCGTCCGGCACATTCCATACTTCGGCTTGCGGCACCAGGGTGCGCTCTGCCCAGGCACCAAACGGCAACACCGAGCGCTCGCCGAAATACACCCGACGGCCATCCGGCGCACGGCCGACGCCTTCGCCGCGAATGACACAGGGATATTCAACACCCAGGCGGTAGGCGCCGAGTACATCCCAGCCCCCAAGGCCAGCAGTATCGACATCGATCAGCACCGAGCCGTCTTGCGGCTGCGGATCACGAAACTCGCCCACTACCGGCGGCGCATTGCGCTCGGAAATGATTGCTGCACGCATGGCATTCTCCTTGTCTGTTTTATTGTCAGGCTGCACTTGAAGCAATAATTGAACATTAATCTATTATTTGTCCATATTTACTTCGACAGCCTACTCAATTGGCCGCCAACGGCTCGGACCGATATCGCGGATACCCACCCAACGTCAGCAACAGCAAAGGGCCGACGACAAAGCAGATAAAACTGAACAACAGCATGGCCGAGTAGCCACCGGTGAGCTTGAACAAACCGGCGAACAGTAAAGGCGAGATCGCCGCTCCTGCGGTAATCAAACCCAGGTGCGCGCCGAACAACCGGCCGTAGTCGCGCATACCGAAGTAACGGGCAATCAGGAAGGCCGCGATATCGAACTCGGCACCGGCACCCACGCCGACCAGCAACGTGGCGAGGGTGTACATCGCAATACTGGAATCCCCATAGGCAAAAATGCCGCAGGCAAGTGCCGGCACCAGCAGCGCCACAGAGGCAACACCGGGCGCCCACAACCGGTCAATCAGGTAGCCCACCAATAGTCGGCCAAGGATCAGCGACACGCCGAAGCTGGCGAAAATCTGACTGGCCTGCAGGGCGCTCAGGCCACGGTCCTGCAGCAACGGCACAATGTTGGTGACCATGCCCACCACGCACGACACCACCAACGTCATCGACAGGTTGCACACCCAGAACCGCCATGAGCGCAGCGCCTCGCGCAGCAGTAGCCCGCCGGTTTGTTCACTGGTGGCGTGGAGTTGCGTCGAGTTTTGGCTGACATCGGTGGTAGGCAACAGCCATCGTAAAGCCAAGGGCAACGCCAGCAGTACCGGCAATACGCCCAGCGCGAGGAAACCCGCCTGCCAATTCCAGCGGCTGATCGCCCAGGCGGTGATCAACGGCAGCATGATGGCAGCCAGTCCGGAGCCACTGAGAATGATCGCCAAGGCCAGGCCACGGTTTTCCTCGAACCACAAGTTCACCAGGTGCGACCAAGTCACCTGCAACGTCCCCAACCCGGCCAACGGCACCAGGAAAAATCCGAGGTAAAGCGTCCATATCGAGCCATTGATACAGGTCAGGGTGAAAACGCTCAGGGACAACGCCAGCAGTGACAGCAACGTGACCCGGCGTAAGCCGTAGCGTGAGTTGAGCCAGCCGGCCAATTGCGACGCGACGATGGTGCCCAGCGACAATGCGGTGATCGCCGCCTGCAACTCCGCCCTGCCCCAGCCCATGGCCTGCTCCAGCGGAATCACCATAGAACTGAAGCTGTACAGCAGCAACGAACTGGAACTGGTGGCAACGCCGACCAACGCCAGAATCAGCACTCGCCAGCCGCGTTTGAATTCTGCGTTATCAAATCCTTTCATGGTGGGTGACCTCAGTTATTTCCGATAAACACAGCCGCTTCCGCGCTCTTGCTCAGCACCTGGGCACGGCGTGCCGGGCCAGGTGCTTTCAAGACCTCGACAAGGGTATCTTCGGGGTGAATCAGCGTCGGACCATTACCCAGTTGTTCAAGCGCCATAAGCGCGAGGTCTTCTGCTTTGGGCAAGGTCATGGTCAGGGCGTCGGCAATGTTCAGTTTGACCATGGCAGCGCGCATGGTCGGTGTGTCGACAGTGCCGATGAGCAGGTTGAGCACATCGACGCCACGGTCTTTCCACTCGGCCCATAGCGATTCACCGAGGTTAAGGGCAAAGCCCTTGGTCGCGGTGTACATCGCCAGTTTGCGAATTCCCCCCAAGGCTGCCTGTGAACCCACCAACAGCAAGCCGCCCTGCCCGCGCTCCAGCATTGCAGCGCCAAAGGCGTGGCTGCATTGCATCACCGTCAAGCAATTGAGGCGCAGTAAGGCGCCCCAGCCCTCGACCGAGGTATCGAGAAAGCGCGTGATGTAAGGGTCGCCGCCCGCGTTGTAGATAAACAGACCGATTTGGCGTTCACCGACAGCTGCGAGCAAGCGCTCACAGGCATCGGGCTGAGAAAGATCCTGGATCACCACCAGCACCTCGATGGCGTAACGTTGCTCCAATTCGCTTTTCAGTTGCGCCAGGGCGTCGCCACGGCGCGCCACCAGCACGCAGCTGAGGCCACGCTCGGCGAGGGCGTGGGCAAACGCCGCGCCCACGCCATGGGAGGCTCCGGCAATCACCGCCCACGGGCCATACCGATGCTGGAACGCATTATCAGGGACAGACATAAACACTCCGAAAACGAAGGCCCGGCGACCAGCCACCGGGCGAGAAAGGTTTCACCCTGTCAGGCGACGGGTGGCAGGTCGATGTGGCTGGCGGAGGCGCCAATGGCGGTGCTGCCGTAAACCAGCACGCGCCGCTCGATGTGCGCCATGAACAGGCGCAGCAAGGGTTCGTCGTATTCGGGCCCCGCGCTTTTGACGAAGGCTTCCAGCGCTGCATCAATCTCGCTGTAATCATTGAAGGTGCGGTCCAGCAGGACTTGCGCCTCCTGCTGCTCCAACTCGCGCAAATGCAATTCCATGGCATCGCCACGGCCCAGGTACTCCACCAGTTTGCTCACGGCGCGCAGCTTGGTTTTCTGGAAGTCACTGCCGACCTCCACCTGCGCCAAGGCATCGGCGAGCATGGTCAGCAACTGTGCATTCGGGCCGCTGCTGACTATCTCCAGTGTTGGCGTTTGCAGCGGCACCCCCATGGCTTCGGCCAGCGCGTGCACCACCACCCGGCGCAGGGCGATGTCGAACTCGGTGTAGGTGTCGTGGGGGTCGCCCGGTTGTGGCGTGGCCACCGATGCCGAGAACTGCATGGTGCTGACGGTGGCAAACAGCGCGGTGTGGTAACGCACGACATCGGGGTCCGCCGGCTCGCCGGTCACTTGCTGATAGTAGCGATACAGGTCCGCGAAACTGTCTCCGAGCGGCTCGTAATTGTCGCGCATCCGCGCCGACGCAAGGTCAGCCAACGGATCACCAATCATGGCGAATTCAAAATCGTAGAGGCCCTTCACCTGTCCGTTCTCGAACAGGTATTGCCCAGAATCGTACTGCACGAAAGCAGGCCGGGTACGGTGCTGCGGCACATTGCGGCGCAACCAGCCGAGGGCGAATTCGGCCAGAGGCTGAGGCCTGGTTTTATTGCGCGCATACAGCGGGTAATAAGCTTCCAGACCTGCAAGGGTAATGCCCTCGGCACTGGTCGGCAGATGAATGCCCTGTTCAATGAAGGGTTGCAACGGCAGTTGGTGCATGCGCGCCATGGCGTCGACCCACTGACGTGCGACGGCATGGCGCTCGGTATCAGTGTTCGCCGTGCTGACATCACGACTCCCCGGCACCAACTCCATCAAGATGGCTTGCGGGTCTTCGCAGAAGCCGTAGATACGCGGCACCGGTACGCCCTGCTGACCAAGCAAGGTGAGAATATCCGCCTCCCGACGCAGCTCCGGGAATGGACTGACATCACCACCTCGCTCGCCACGAATATGCAATTGGAGGGTTTCGCCATCGCGTTGCAGTTCAAGGTTCCACGCCGGACGCCAGCGCAGCAGACGTTGCATCGCCGTGATGTTCCCACCCAGCAGCCCTTCGACAAAGTTGCGCAGCTTTTCTTCGACCGGATCAACAGTCGCATTTATTGTTGTTGGCATACGGGGTCTTCCTCAGGCGCTGATGTCCAGCGCCGCTCTTAATGGGTGCTGGTGCTACCAGCGTTCGGCCCGCCTACCTGCTCCAGCGGCACGCCCTTTTTCTTCGCCAGATCGGCAGTGTCCAGGTACTCGCGCCACGCACAGATCAGGCCGTGTTCGTCCAGCTCATACACCGCCACCATTGAGTGCGGCATGGGTACGCCATTGCTGACGCAATAATCGTCGCGTTCGGTCATCACCACGCGCTCCGAAGAGACGATGTGACGCGTGGTACAGCGGTTGTGTGTGACATAACTCATCTGCCGCTCGATTTCGCGGCGCAACGCATCTCGCCCACGAATCACCGGGCCACCGGGTACCCACAGTTGCCAGACGGCGTCGTCTGCGAAGGTGGCCATGATGCGTTCGAGGTCCGGCCGGTTGCCATCGCTGCCGTCGCCCCAGGCGGCGAGCATGTCGAGGATGAAGCGTTCCTGTTCGAGTGCCATAAAACGGGCTCCAGTGCAGTGAATGGATCGGGATCAGACCGAGGCCTGGGGCAACAGGAAATTGCGCACCACCGGCACCATCGGCGTGCCGCAACTCATGCCGCCGTCCACGCGCATCAGCGTGCCGTTGACGTAGGCGGCGTCATCGCTGGCGAGGAAAGCGGCCATGGCCGCGATGTCCTCCGGCTCGCCCAGTTGCGGCACGTTTTGCAGGTCGAGAAAGGCCGCCTTCATCGCCTCGTTAGCCCAGCTTTCCATGGCCGGCGTGCGAATCACCCCCGGCAAAATCCCGTTGCAACGAATGCCGCGTTTACCAAAGGTGGCGGCAATGCTTTGCACGTACCAGTTGAGTGCGGCCTTGGAGGCGCCGTAGCTGAACTGAGAAATTTCCCCGGCAATCGAGCTGGTGGACGAGGTGAACAGAATCGAACCGCTGCCCTGGGCCAGCATGTGCGGCAAGGCGTACTTGCACGCCAACACACCGCCCAGCACATTGACCCGCATGCAGTTGTGGAACAGCTCGGTGTTGAAGTTGATGAAGTCGATATCGCGGGTGGTGGCCGGGTTTCTGTACACGGCGTTATTGAACAACACATCGATACGCCCGAAGGTCTCGACGGTCTGCTCGACCATCTGCCGCAAAGCGTCTTCATCGCCGACATCCACTTGCATGGCCAGTGCCCTGGTGCCGATTTCAGTCGCCACGGCCTGCGCCGATTCGGCGAAAAGGTCGGTGACCACCACCGTGGCGCCCTCCCGGGCAAAACGCAGGGCCGAGGCGCGGCCGATGCCACTGCCGGCGCCGGTGATCACGCAGACCTTGCCGTCTAAACGTTGCAGTATCTCGCTCATAAAAGGGTCTCGGGACGGAAAAAAAACGGCGCCCGTGGCGAGCGCCGAAAAGGAGCATGCGGTCAGCGGGTCTGGCCACCGGCGATGGTCTGCGGATTGGCTTCACGCTCAGCGACCGGTTCCTGCCGGTAGCGCGTCGGGCCGTTGCCGAACATGCCGTATTGGTCACGGGTGAAGTCGTACAACGAGTAGGAATCCTGTTGCGGATTATTGGGAATGCCGTACGCCTCGATGTTGTATTGCGAGCCGGTACGGAACAGCGCGCCGCTGTCGTCCCAGGCGTCGTAGACCGCAGCGCCGAAGGTGTCTTCGTCGATGTAGTAGCGACGTTTTTTCTGCGCATGACGTACGCCGTCCTTGCGCGTCGCTTCCACCACCCAGACACGGTGCAGCTCCCAGCGCTCACACGCGGGGTTGATGTGTTTTGGCATGAGTTTTTTGTCCATGTCGCAACCCCATTTCAGCGTGTAGTTGCTGTAGGGGATGAACATTTCCTTCTTGCCCACCAGTTTCCAGTCGAAGCGGTCCATCTTTCCGGAAAACAGGAAGATTTCGTCGTAGAACGCCACCCCGCCGAACGCCGAGTTGGGGGTGTCGTAGTTGAATTCCGGGGCCTTGCGGACGCGGCGCTGACCGGTGCTGTAGCTCCAGGCGTAGCGGGAGTCGGCGACCGGGTCGAGATAATCCCAATACCCGGATGCCTGCCCGGCCGTACGGGCCGGCGCGACGATGCGCGACCAGATGCGCTGGGCGATTTTCGGATCACGCCCGGGAACATCCATCTGGTAGAAAGGTTTTTCGCCGGTGGACCGGTTGGTGTTGGTCAGCGTCGCGTGGCCCTCGTTGACCACATAGGCACTGTGGTTCCAGTCCCAGCCATTCACGCCCTGATAGTTGAGGATGTAGTTCCACATCAACTCCCGGCCATCTCGCGGCAGCGGGAATGGCAGACCGCCCCGGCAGCCTTCGCTGATCGACAGGCCGTCGTTCTCGGTTTTGCAGTCCTTGCGGCTGGCGTTGCGCTGGGTGGCTGCTAGGAAATTCGCCGGAAAGGTCGCCGTCCTGTGGGTAGGGTACACCTCAAGATAATAAGTGTCGGGGTTCTGCTTGAGCAGTTGCAGCTGCCCGGCCGCCAATTGGTCGGCGTACTGGTCGGCGTTGGCCGCCGTAATGCGCAGGCGGGGTTTTTCATTGGCAAACGGGTTGGGCCAGTTGCCGTCGCCGGGCACCAGCCCTGCGGGCACTTTCAGGCCACCGTCGTAGGCCGGAATAGTGCCTGCCGCGTTGCCCGCAAGAATCGCACCAAAGGTCGTCAGCTTGCCGCCCAGGTCGGCGGTGGTAGCGCCCTCATCGGCCACGGCCGACCCCGCCAAAGCAATGGCCACAAGGCCCATCGCATATGCATTAACCGTCATAACGTTCTCCATTCAGATGGGTGATCGCCGAGTCCGGTGATCACTGCATTGCAGTTCAGGCGCGGTTCAGAACGCTGTGCTGAGGGTGAGCGACACCCAGTTGCGGTCGGTCAGGCCGACGTCGCCGGTGCCCCCGACCACGGTTTTTCCGACGCCGGCGACGTCTGCATATTTACGTTCGCTGCCGTAGCCGATGTACGACAGGGTCACGTCGACACGCTCGTCGTAGGTGCCTTTGACGCCGGCCTTCCAGGTGTATTTCCCTTCGTTGCCACCGCCCGTGGCGGCATTGCCGCTGACGCCATAATCCACACTCATGGGAGTGGAAATATTCCAGCCGGGGAACACCCCAAGCCATTGCGGCGCAAAGCTCACGGCCAGGCCGACATAGTTCTTGGTGGCGCAGCCGTAATGCTTGTCCTGCCCCGCCGGGCAGCCGCCATAGCCTTCACCTTTGAACAGTTCTTCGTGCTTGGTCACCCGTTGCACATGACTGAATGCCATTTCGGTGATCAGGCTGCCGGTGTCGAAGTAATCGGTGCGCGGCAGCAACCACAGACCATTGACCACCATGTGCCAGGTGTCACCGCGAGCGCCCTGATTATCGGTGGTGCTGATGTTGCTGGAGACCAGCGAGGTGTTCTGGCGATACGACAGATCGACGCCGAGGGAGCCGCCGCCCAGTACCGGGCCCGCGGAGTAACCCAGGCCATAGAGCTTGACGTTCTCGGCGTACACGTAACGGGCAAAGCTCGGCGCCACTTGCAGGCCCCACGGGTTGTAGTCATCGAACTCGCGATAGAACGCGCTGACCTCCGAATGCAGGAAGTCGAAGCTGTAGGTGCCCATCACGCCCCAGTTGCCCCTGTCCTTGGGTTTGACCGGGTCAATCAAAGGCCGCGAAACACCGCTGAACAACGGCAAACGGTCCGGTCCTTCCAGGGCGACGTCGGCGGAGGCCAGATACGTGCCGCCTTCAGGGGCGCGCGTGGTGTCCCATTCGAAGAAATATTGCGCCGCCAGCGATAACTTGTCGGTGACCTGAGCTTGGGTTGAAATCTGCGTCAGCGGCAGGAAGATTTCGCGGGTTTCGGTACCGGGGTTGCTCACCGCCTTGCGCCCATCCAGCGGTGCTTGCGAGTAGGACACCGCATGCCCGGCAATCAGCAGGCCGTTGCCCCAGTACACAGTGTGGCGGCCGGCACGTACGCTAACCGGAATCTCGCCGAGATCGAAACGGGTAAACGCAAAGGCGTCCAGTAACTCGCCGCTCGGGCCACGGTGATAGCGTTTGGTGAAGCTGGAGTATTTACCATTGGTGTAGCTCGGCGTGCTGGTACCGGGAAACGCACCGGGGTAGTAAACATTCCCCGGGCTGGTTTCGACTTCGGTGTTTTCGTAAGCCTGGTCGTACCAGCCCGCGCCGCTGATGCGAAAGCCGTTGTACTGCTTGTACGCGACCTCCATTTCGCTCATCACATCGACCCGATTGGTCACCACATCGCCGCGATCAAACTTGGCATCGGACTCGTCGTAGCTGGCGTTGTTGGCCAATGCGCTGTCGCGCCCTTCGGCCCTGATCCCGAGGTTGTAACGCACGGTGTTGTCCCAGCGCGCGGTCCAGTCCGGATTACCGGTATCAAACTCGGCGGCCTGCACAGCGCCAACGGTTAAGGCACACCCGGTCACGCTGAACCAGACAGCCAGGCTTAACGGCTTTAGCTTTGCGTCGATCATCGACACTCCCATTACTTTTTTATTGTTGTTGGCAGCCGAAGCTTTGGGCCGTCTGGACCGCGCCTATGAGCGCTGATCCGTGGGCTTTCGGTATGGACTGAAGTAGACGGGACGGGGAGGTTTGAGACAACGATTGGGAGTATTGCTGAAATGCATTTCGGTATTGGTCAAATACTCCCGACCTATACTCAAAGGTCCTGGATCGTACTTTTTGAGTAGAGGAGGTGACCATGAAATCGGGAACCCAGACAGCGGCATTCGTAGCCGCTGCGATGATCGTCGGCTGTACGACTTCATCAAGCCAGACAGTGACCGTTCCGTTGAACGCTACACCGCGCAACGGCGGTCAGATCGCCAATACAACGCTGGCCGTTCAGGGCAATGAGACAGCGTTTTCCTTCGTCGTCAGTGGAGTTCCAAGCGGCACCCTTCGGCCCTTGAATCTCTACACGTTTATCAACAAAGGCAGCTGCGTGCGGCCCGGGCCTGTCGCCTATGCAATGAATGACCGGATCAACACCAATCGCATTTCTGCAACGCGCGGCTGGACCTATTCACGAAGTGCGCCAGTGGCGCTGTCAGAGCTGCTTTCCGGTGGATACTACTTAGTGGTAAGGACCACACCAGCCGATGGCAACGTTGATATTTTCTGTGGCGATATCAAGCCCGAAACAAGGTGAAAGTGACACCAGACCGCTAACAGGCTTTATCCACAACGGCGTAAAGAACATTGTGCATCCAGGTATTTGAATAACCGATACCGATACCCTGTTTTTGTGATTTTACGATGGCAAAACCGCTCCCTAGACTCCAGCCAATAACTAGGCAACGCCGCTCTCCTGGCGTCGCCATGACAATAAAGCCTGGAGGATGAACATGAGTGCGCCCCCGTCTCTGGATGACAAATACGTCAAGCACAGCGGCAACGTTTTGCTCACCGGCATTCAGGCGCTGGTGCGTCTGCCGCTGATGCAGCGCCAACGCGATCTGGCCAATGGTCTGAACACCGCCGGGTTTATTTCCGGGTACCGTGGCTCGCCGCTGGGTGGTTTCGACCAGGCATTGTGGAAGGCGCGCGACTACCTCAAGGAACACCACACGGTGTTCCATCCAGGCATGAACGAAGACCTCGCCGCCACCTCGATCTGGGGCACGCAACAGGTCAATCTCTTCGAAGGCGCCACTTACGACGGCGTGTTCGGCATGTGGTACGGCAAGGGGCCGGGCGTCGATCGCTGTGGCGATGTGTTCCGTCACGCCAATGCCGCCGGCACCTCGAAATTTGGTGGTGTGCTGGCCATTGCCGGCGATGACCATGGCGCACGCTCCTCTTCGCTGCCACACCAGACCGAGCACATTTTCAAAGCGGTGATGATGCCGGTGCTGGCGCCATCCGGTGTGCAGGAATACCTCGACTACGGCATGCACGGTTGGGCCATGTCGCGCTATTCCGGCTGCTGGGTCGCCCTCAAAGCGGTGGCTGATACGGTCGAGAGCGCGGCCGTCGTCGACATCGACATTCATCGCGTACAACCGATCATTCCCGATATTGCGCTGCCCGAAGGCGGCTTGAATATTCGCTGGCCAGACCCGCCCCTGGCGCAGGAACAGCGGCTGCTGGAACACAAATTGTATGCCGCCCTCACCTACGCCCGTGCCAATCGCCTTGACCGCATCGTGATGGATTCGCCGAAAGCGCGCATCGGCATCATCACGTCCGGCAAATCGTACCTCGACGTTTGCCAGGCACTGAAAATCCTCGGCATCGACGAAACACTCGCCCAGCAAATCGGCCTGCGCGTGTACAAGGTCGGCATGGTTTGGCCGCTGGAAGCGGAAGGCGTGCGGCAGTTTGCCGAGGGTCTGGAAGAAATCGTGGTGGTGGAAGAAAAACGCCACATGATCGAATACCAGCTCAAGGAAGAACTCTACAACTGGCGCGAGGACGTACGCCCGCGCATCGTCGGCAAGTTTGACGACAAGGGTGAGTGGAGCCTGCCGCACACGGGTTGGTTGCTGCCAGCCATCAACGACCTGACCCCGGCGATGATCGCCCGGGCGCTGGCCAAACGCATTTTGCGCCTGCATCAAAACGGACCGCTGCAAGTGCGTCTGGCGGTGCTGGATGCGCAGTTTGCCAGTAAAGACCAGTTCAGCAACCTGATGGAACGCGTGCCCCACTATTGTTCCGGTTGCCCGCACAACACCTCGACCAAAGTCCCGCAAGGCAGTCGCGCACTGGCCGGAATAGGCTGCCATTACATGGCCGCCTGGATCTACCCGCAGACCCAGACGTTCAGTCAGATGGGCGGCGAAGGCGTGGCGTGGATCGGCCAGGCACCGTTCACCACCACTCAACATGTCTTCGCCAACCTCGGTGACGGAACCTATTTCCACTCTGGCATTCTCGCGATTCGGGCCGCCATCGCTGCCAAGGTGCAGATCACTTACAAGATTCTCTACAACGACGCCGTGGCCATGACTGGCGGACAACCGGTGGACGGCACGCTCAGCGTCTCGCAAATCAGCCGTCAATTGGCTGCCGAAGGCGTGCAACGTGTCGTGGTGGTCAGCGACGATGTCGAGAAATACCAACACATCCATGATCTGGCCGACGGCGTGCCGGTGCTGCGTCGCGACAAGATGGACGAAGTGCAGGAACAACTGCGCCAGTTCCAAGGCGTATCGGCAATCATTTATGACCAGACCTGCGCCGCGGAAAAACGTCGGCGCCGTAAGCGCGGCAAGTTCCCGGATCCGGCACGCCGGGTCGTGATCAACGAAGCGGTGTGTGAAGGCTGCGGCGATTGCAGCAGCAAGTCCAACTGCATGTCGGTGGTGGCGGTGGAAACCGAGTACGGCCGCAAGCGGGAAATCGACCAGTCCTCCTGCAACAAAGACTTCACCTGCCTCAACGGCTTTTGCCCGAGTTTTGTCACGGTCGAAGGCGGTTCCTTGCGCAAACCCAAAGCGCTTGCAGCCAAAGCCGATGAAGTGTGGGAACTGCCGACGCCGCCAACCGTTGCACTGGATGAGCCTTACAGCATTCTGGTGACCGGTGTGGGTGGCACCGGCGTGGTGACCATCGGCGCTTTGCTGGGAATGGCAGCATTTATCGAAGGTAAAGGCACGCTCAACCTGGACATGGCCGGCATGGCGCAAAAAGGTGGCGCGGTGTGGTCGCACATTCGCATTGCCGCGCGCCAGGATCAGTTGTTCGCACCCCGTATTGCCGAAGGTGAAGCGGCCCTGCTGTTAGGTTGCGACCTGGTGGTCAGTGCCAACACCGAAACCTTGTCCAAGCTGCGCCAAGGCGTTACCCATGCCCTGATCAACAGCGAAGAAACCATCACCAGCGCATTCGTGCGGACCTTCGCCCAACAGGCGGAAAGCGGAGATTTGCTGAAGCACCCGGACCCGAAATTCCATACCCAAACCATGTCGGCACAAATCGCCGATGCGGTTGGCCATGCCCAGGCTGACTTTGTCGACGCGAGCAAAATCGCCACGGCCCTGATGGGCGATTCGATTGCCACCAACACCTTCATGCTCGGTTACGCGTATCAGAAAGGCTGGCTGCCAGTAGGCGAAGCGGCACTGCTGCAAGCCATCGAACTGAATGGCACCGCGGTACCGTTCAACCTTGCCGCGTTTGCCTGGGGCCGGCGCAGCGCCGAAGACTTGCCACGGGTCTTGCGCAAACTGGAAGCAGGCAACGTGCAGAACGCAGACCGCCTGTTGTCGCAAAGCCTTGAAGAAACCATGGAACGACGCGTGGAGTTTCTCACGGCGTACCAGAACAAGGCCTATGCCCAACGTTACCGACAACGGGTCGAGCAATTCATGAAGGCGGAAACGGCGCTGCTCGGGCAACCGGGCAAGCTGTCGGCAAGCGTCGCCCGTTATTACTTCAAAGTGCTGGCGATCAAGGATGAGTACGAAGTGGCACGCCTGTTCACCGATGGCCAGTTCCTGGAAAAAATCCAGGCGGGCTTCGAGGGCGACTACCGCCTGCGCTTCCACTTGGCGCCACCGCTGCTGAACGATAACGGCCTCGGCCGCGAACCGAAAAAGCGCAGCTTCGGCCCGTGGATGCTGCAAGGCTTCAAGCTGTTGGCGAGGCTCAAGTTCTTGCGCAACACCTGGCTCGATCCGTTCGGCCGTACCCACGAGCGCAAGGTGGAACGCAACTGGCTGGCCAGTTACGAAAGCGTCCTCGACGAAGTGCTGGCAGGCTTGACTGCCGACAAGCTGAGCCTTGCTCAGGAGTTGGCGGAGTTGCCAGACAGCGTTCGCGGTTATGGTCCGGTTAAAGAGCGTTTCCTCGGCCACGCCGAACAGCGCCTGGCGCAATTGCTTGGGCAGTGGCGTACTGGTACGAGTGCCATGTTTCACGATGCCAGCCAGGTCACCGGCAAAATTGCCGTGACTCAACTGTAAGCAGCAACCCGGGCGGCATGCAGTGAGCCCGGGAAGTTGGCTAAACAATAAGGTCGACCAATGAACGAAGAACTGGCGAAAAACTACCGGGGAATTCTCCAGGCCGTGGGCGAAGATCCGCAGCGAGAAGGCTTGCTGGATACGCCAAAACGCGCGGCCAAGGCCATGCACTACCTCTGCCACGGCTACCGGCAAACACTGGAAGAAATCGTCAACGGTGCACTGTTCGAGTCCGATAATGATGAGATGATCATCGTCCGGGACATCGAGTTGTACTCACTGTGCGAACACCATCTGTTGCCGTTTATCGGCAAAGCCCACGTTGCTTACATGCCCACCGGAAAAGTGCTTGGCCTGTCGAAGGTGGCCCGTATCGTCGACATGTTTGCCCGCCGCTTGCAGATTCAGGAAAACCTCACCCGACAAATTGCCGAAGCCATTGCCCAAGTCTCCCGTGCTGCTGGCGTGGCCGTGGTTATCGAGGCGAAACACATGTGCATGATGATGCGCGGCGTGGAGAAGCAGAACTCGACCATGACCACCTCGGTAATGCTCGGCACCTTCCGCGAGTCGTACAACACCCGTCAGGAATTTTTGCAGTTGATCCGTAGCCGCTAAGCGCTGTGCCTGGTTCATCCCAAGCACGCGGCCAGCCACTCAACTGAGCATTAACATACCGCCGTCAATCATCAGCGTCTGCCCGGTGACAAATCGCGAACCGTCTCCGGCAAGAAATACCAGCACTGGCGCCAGATCCCGGGCCGGTTCGCCCAGTTGTCCGCCGATGGGCACTTGCCCGGCCATGTACGCGTCGTGCTGCTGCAGTTGTTCGGCGCTCATGCTCGCGCGGGTGGCTTCGTACATCGGCGTCCACATGGCCGGGGCGATGGCGTTGACGGTAATGCCCAAGGGGCCCCACTCCCGCGCCACCGTACGTGTCCACGCCAGCACGGCGCCTTTGCTAGCGGCGTAATGGGCTTTGCCAGGCTGTCCGATGACGCCTGCCGCAGAGGCGAAGTTGATGATCCGCCCACCGCTGCCTTTAAGCAGTTCATAGGCTGCGCGATTGGTCAGGAATGTGCCCCGGGTATTCACCGCAAAGACTTTTTCCCACTCGTCCAGCGTGATGCTATCGGCACTGGCATTCGGTGCGATGCCCGCGGCATGTACCAGCACATCCAGCCCGTTGAGCTGTTCGTTGGCCCAGGCGAAAGCGGCATCCACGGATTGGCTGTCAGCAATATCGCAGACTCGTGTATGCGCCCACCCGCCACCGTCACCTGTTATCGAGGCACCTTCGCCCAGGTCCAGGCTGATGACATGGGCCCCCTCCTCCACAAACGCCTTGACCACTGCCGCGCCGATCCCCCTGGCGCCCCCCGTGACGATGATGCGTTTACCGGCCAGTTGCATGGCTTGTTCCTCTGATTATCAGGCGGTTTGATCAATGCGCTGCAACGCCGTAGCGAACAGCCGCAGAGCCGAGGCATGGTGTTTTTCACCCGTGATCAGGGAAGCCTTGCCGGCACACGCACGGGCGTAACTGACTTCGAGAAAGATGCCGAGCTTGAAGCCGGCCAATACCAGGTACCAGTTGAAGTCTGCCAAGGAGCGCAAGCTGCCGGCGCGGTAATGGGCGACCAGTTCGTCGCTGCTGCAAAAGCCTTCCCAGGGGTGAACTTCGATGGTGCCGGCACCATGACCCTCGGCATCGGGCCAGGTGACCACCAGCCAGGCGAGGTCGAGCAAAGGATCGCCGATGGTCGCCAGTTCCCAATCGACAACTGCGGCCAGTTCCGCGCTGTCTTGGCGGAACATGACGTTGGACAGGTGAAAGTCGCCATGCTGGATGCCGGCCTGGAACTGCGTCGGGCAATGCTCGTTCAACCAGTTGGCCAACTGTGCAAGTCCCGGCAGACCGCTCGCGCCCGGCCAGCCGGCGTAGCCTTTGACGCTGTCCAGTTGTGCCAACCAACGTGAGACCTGACGCTGATGAAAACCCTCGGGCCGGCCAAAATCCTCGAGACCCACCGCCCGGTAGTCGATTTCGCCCAGACGCAATAACGCATCCACCATGGCCAGCCCCATACGTCTACGCATTGCCGGCTGCTGCGCGTGCGGCGCTGGCAAACCTGCCGCGCCGTTGGGATTAAAACCCTGCACGGGTTCCATCAAATAGAAACTGGCGCCCAAAACGTCCTGGTCGACACAATCGGCTATCAGGCTGGCATAGGGCACCGCTGATCCGGCCAACGCTTTTAGCAACCGAGCTTCACGGGCAATGGTTTTACTGCCGACTTCACGCAGTTCTCTGGAAGGCCGCCTTAATACGAATTCGCGCGTACCACGGCGAAAGCGCAGTAACAGATTCTGCGTGCCTCCGGTCAATCGCAGCGGTGCCTCGATGGGGCCGCTTTCCAGGCCTCTGGTGTCCATCCATAGGGCCAGGCGCTCGAGGTCGACCAAATCCTGCCAGTCGTTCATGCGTCGCGCTCGCCAAGGCCGGCCAGGGCATCGGTGTATTTTTCCCGGGCACGGGCCGCGGCGGTGGGCCGGTGGTAATCGGGGAACAGTTCGTCGCAGGGTTGGTAATCGCGTAGCAGCTGTTTGGCGACGGTGATTTTGTGCACTTCGGTGGGCCCGTCGGCCAGTCCCATCTGGAAGGAGCGGACGATGTAGCCGGTAAACGGCATTTCTTCGCTGACCCCCAGCGAGCCATGCACATGCAGGGCGCGCGCGGCGATGTCATGCAGCACCTTGGGCATGATGGCTTTCACTGCGGCGATGTCTTTGCGCACCCGTTTGTAGTCCTGATACTGGTCGATGCGCCACGCCGTGCGCATCACCAGCAAACGAAATTGCTCCAGCTCGATCCACGAATCGGCAATTTTCTCCTGGACCATCTGCTTGTCCGCCAGACGACTGCCTTGGGTACTGCGCGACAACGACCGTTCACACAGCGCATCAAGGGCTTTTTGCGCCTGACCGATGACGCGCATGGCGTGGTGCACACGGCCCCCACCCAAACGTACCTGGGCGACGACAAATGCCTGGCCGGGCGCGCCGAGCATATCGGCCGCGGGCACTCGCACTTTGTCGAATGACAGGTAAGCATGGGTGGCAGCCGGGTCATCGGCGATACCGACGTTGCGGATAATGCTTACCCCCGGAGCATCGGCAGCAACAATAAACATCGACATGCCTTCATACACCGACACGCTTTTATCGGTCACCGCCATCACGATATAGAACGCGGCGTAGCGCGCATTGGAGGCAAACCATTTTTCGCCGCTCAGCACCCAGTCATCCCCCTCACGCACCGCCTCGGTGGTGAACACCGCAGGGTCGGCGCCGCCTTGCGGTTCGGTCATGGCGAAGCAGGAGACGATATCGCCATCGAGCAACGGTTGCAGGTAGCGCTGTTTCTGCGCTGGGGTGCCGTAATGGGCGAGAATTTCACCGTTGCCAGAGTCCGGTGCCTGACAGCCAAACACAATTGGGCCGAACAGCGAACGCCCGAGAATTTCATTGATCAACGCAAGCCGCACCTGGCCATACCCTGCCCCGCCCAGTTCCGGGCCCAGGTGACAAGCCCACAAGTTGCGCGCCTTCACCTGCGCTTGCAGCGGTTTGACCAGTTGCTTGAACAGCGGGTCGTGGATATTCCACGGGCTGCCCAACACGTGATCGAGGGGTTCGACTTCCTCACGCACGAACTGCTCGATCCAATCCAGTTCCACTTGAATCTCGGGGTCGGTCTGAAAGTCCCAGGCCATGGTGTTTCTCCTAGCAAATAGCGATCAGGCCAGCAGCATGCCGCCGTCGACCAACAGGGTTTGGCCGAGCACATAGCTGGCCAGCGGCGAGGCGAGAAACAGGGCCACATTAGCCATGTCCTGAGGCGTGCCGAGGCGCCCTTGAGGAATGGCGCGCAGCGCACCTTCCAGGCGTTTCGGGTTGCTGGTGGTCACCCGTGTCAGCTTGGTTTCCACCAGCCCCGGGGCAATGCCATTCACCCGGATACCATCACGAGCCCAGGCTTCGGCCAAGGTGCGAGTCAGCCCGAAAGCGCCGGTTTTCGAGGCGTTGTAGGCAGGGTTGCCACGGGTAGAATGGAACGCTGCTGCCGAACTGACCGTGATCATCGACCCCTTGGCCTGCATCAGCAGCGGATGAAATTTCTGTGCACAGACCATCAGGCTGGTGAGGTTGACGTCGAGCACGTGCTTGAAGCCTTCAGTGAGGAATTCCTGCCGGTCGTAAAGCACCGTGCCTTGCGCCTGTACCAACACGTCCAGACGGGTGAATGGCACGCTGACGGCCTCGATCAATGACGCATCCGCGACGTCAACCTGGGTGTAGTGCAAACCTTCAAGATTAGAATCCGCCGAATTTTGATAGGCCGCCGCCGAGGCTCGCGTGCCCCAGACATGCACCTCGGCGCCCCGCTGGCGAAAGTTCTGCGCAATGCCATTGCCGATGCCACTGGAACCGCCGATGACCAGCACGGTTTTACCGCTGAAATCCAACTCGTCCATGGGTAATCCTTGTGCTTGTCGATGAATGCTGCCGGGCACCAGGCCCACGATTACAGTGCCACCAGACCAACCGACGCCAATCGTTCGAGTTCGCTGCCGGTAAAGCCGAGGCCTTCCAGAACTTGCCGGGTATGTTGGCCGAGGGCGGGGGGCGGTCGCTGCAGCGATAACGGCAAGTTGCCGAAATCCCAGAACGCGCCGATCTGTTGCAGGTCGCCGTAAACAGCATGCGAGTAATGAGCGTGCAGACCCGCGGCGGCGTGTTCGGGGCTGTCGAGAAAGGCATCCATCTGCGCTTCCAGCACTGCCTGCGCCGGCACCTGGGCTGCGGCCAATGAGGCGAGCGCCGCTTGCCGGGTGTGATTGGCAAACCAGGTTTCGGGCTGATCACCCACCAACGATTCGAAACGTTGCACCTCATCCGGTCGCAGCGCTGCCACCACCAGCCAGGCATCGCTACACCGATACAAACGATGGGCATCACTCAGACCGGTCTGTTGCGCGTCCATGTGGTCGATTGGCGTAAGACTGCCGTCCTCCAGCACCACCGCCTCGCTCATCGACAGCATCGTGGCGCCCAGCAATGACGAACTGACCATTTGCCCGACGCCACTGCGATTGCGCTCATACAACCCCAGGAGCAAGGCATAGAGCGAGGACAGACCGGCAAAAAAATCACCCACGCCGAAGCGTAGCCACATTGGCGCCTGGCCCTCACCGCCCTGCTCGACTTCCCAGCCGCAAGAGGCCTGCATCAGTTGGTCAAAGCCCGGCCAATCCGCGCGCGGGCCGGTCGGTCCGTAGGCACTGACATGGCAATACACCAACCGAGGGTTCAGCGCTTTCAGGCTTTCGTAATCAACCTTGAGTTTGCGTGCCGCCGGCAGACGCATGTTGTGATGCACCACATCGGCCCAACGGGCCAACGCTTCTACGGCCGGTTCGGTTTGCTGATCGCCCAGTTGCAGTGCCACGCCCAACTTGCCACGCTGGGTACCGCTGAAAATCCGCTCCAGGCGGCGCATGGCATCGCCTTTGGGCGCTTCGATTTTGATCACGTCCGCACCCAGGTCCGCCAGCAACATGCAGGCAAACGGTCCGGCAAGATAGGCGCCCAGATCCAGCACTTTCAGACCGTGCAGCGGCGGCAAGGGCGCCGGGCTCGATCCCGGCACTTGCGAAGAGTTCACAGCATCGGCGCCTGGCAATCCGGCGTTCCCCTCACCTGCCACTGGTGCACTACCGCCAACTCGTGCGGGTGGCTGCACCTGCCAGGCCGGGCCTGGTTGCAGGGTCCTGCCCAATTGCACGTCGTCGACTTCAACCACATAGCCATTCAGGCGTGTTTGCTCGTCGAAGTAGATATCACCGAACGCAGCGGCAATTTGCGCAGCAACATCGTGCTGCCAGAAATGTTCGACCCAGTCCTGCGCCGGTCGTGTAGCAATAATTGCCTTGTTGGCGCCGAAGTTAGGCGCCACATGACTGGGTGGCCACAGCGCATTCAAGCGAGCCACTTCGACTTCCCCCAACTCACTGAGCGCCGCGGCCATCCACGGTGATTTATCCGGCGAATAATGCACATGCAACCAGCGGCCATCGGCGCATTGGTGCAACGGAATCGGAATGTGTTTATCCAGGCCCTTGGCAAAGGCCGGGGTTGGCGTTTGCGCGCGGTTCCAATGCATGGTCATGGGTACAAGGGCTGCCTGAGCCAGGCTCGTATGCGCAATGCCGCCGAAGCCATCACGGTCGCGCGCCAGCAACCGCGCCATGACCGCGACCACACACAGCCAGCTCGCCAGCCAATTGGCGAACGGCATGCGGATGAAGGCCGGACCGGGTCGATGCGCGGGTTGCTCGTCCAACAGGCCCAGGCGCGCCAGGATCAATGTTTCCCGAGGCAGGGCATTCGCCAGCGCATGCCGTTGCGGCCAGCCGCTGACCGCCGAGATCACCAATCGAGGGAAGTCTGCGCAGAGCTGCGCGTCAGCCAGGCCATGCGCGTTTGCCACCTCAGGCGTGAAGTCGTGCAGCAGCACATCGGCATCCGCCAGCAGGGATTGCAACTGCTGGCGATCTGCGGCGTTTTCCAGGCTGAGGATGACACTTCGTTTGCCACGGTTAAGCACAGCAAACAGCGCCTGTTTGTCTCTGGTGTGGTTGGTGGGTGGCTCGATCATCACCACTTCGGCACCCGCTTCGCACAGTTGCAAGCCAGCGCTGGAACCGGCAATGCCGGAACACAGACTGATGACGCGAATACCTTCGAGGATTGCCTGGCTCATTCAGCACCTGCCTTGTTCTGCGCTTAGCGTTTTGCAGCAGAGCTGCAGAACGAATCCATGGCGTTACCCTAAGTCATCAAAGCGAAATTCCATAGATAGATTAGTATTCCGAATATAGAATCATAAACATGAATATGAACAACAAATAACAATTCGTCTAAATATCACTAAAAAGCCGATCAGGGGAGTTGCGATGATTCTGCGCATGGACCACTTCACCATCGTCTCCGACCAACTGGAGGCGACACGGGATTTCTATATTGGAATACTGGGGTTGGTGGAGGGGCCGCGCCCGCCTTTCCCGGTTCCCGGATTCTGGCTGTACGCCGAGGGTCAGCCCGTTCTGCATGTGGTGGGCGTATCACAAATGCCGGAGCCGCGACGTGGCGTGCTCGACCATATGGCCTTTCACGCCCGGGGCTTGCAGAGGATGTGGACGCACCTAGATGAGCTCGGCGTGCGCTTCAAGGTGATCCGTGCTCCCGGCGCCGAGCGCACGTGGCAGCTGTTCATGCAGGACCCCAATGGGGTTGAAGTAGAGCTGGACTTCGACGCCAGCGAAGTACCGCCCGCCGATTGGAAAGATCGCCGGGGCGGCTAAATCAATCCGGCGTAACTGCCGCCGTCGATCTGCAGATTTTGCCCGGTGATGTAGCCAGCCTGTGCCGAACAGAGGAATGCGCAGGCGGCGGCCAATTCGCTCGGCTGGCCAAATCGTCGTGCGGCGATCGGCTTGAGCATTTCCACCCGCGCCTCTTCAACACTGAGCTGACGATGCTTGGCCAACTGTTCGGTCATGAAGCGCAGGCGATCGGTTTCAATACGTTCCGGCAGCAGATTGTTGATGGTCACATTGTCCCGCGCCACCTCGACCGACAGGGCTTTGCAAAACGCAGTCAGCCCCGCACGCGCCGCCGTGGACAAACCCAAGGGCAAGCGTGGCGACTTGACCATCGCCGAGGTGATATTGACGATGCGGCCAAAACCTCGCGCACGCATACCGCCGACCACCGCCTGAATCAGCAGGATGCCCGAGAGCATGTTGGCCTCAATCGCGGCCAGCCAGGCCGCGTGATCCCAATCCTCCAGGCGACCAGGCGCGGGTCCACCGTTGTTGGTCACCAGAATGTCGACTACCGGGCACGCGGCCAACAATGTCGCCCGCCCGGCAGAGGTGGAAAGATCCGCCACTACCGTGCGGGGCAGCCGGCCAGTGTGGAGAAAAATTTCCTGCGCGGTTTGCGCCAGGGCATCGGCATCGCGGCCGTTGATCAGGACCTCGCAACCCTCTTGCGCCAATGCCAGCGCACAGGCTTTGCCAAGCCCTCGTGAGGACGCGCATACCACCGCCATGCGCCCGCCAATGCCCAGATCCATAGCCGTACTCCTTGTGTGATGCCGTCAATCGTTCATGCCCAACAAGGCACTGATATCGCGCCCGGGTTCAGCGTCGCTGCCGTAGACGAATTGGCCGGTGCGCTGGCGCTCGACCAATTGCTCCATCTGGTAGCGATAACGAGTTCCCGGGGTATCGAAACGTGAATGCAGGTCACGTCGCTCATCGGTCTCGAAATAGCGCTGATTCTGTGGACGCACCACCGAGTTGTCCTGGGGCTGGATGATGTAGTTGATGCGCGGCATCACGTAGCGAAACGGGGACGGCGCTGCGGTGGTATTGAAAGTGACGTCACAGCGCGAGCGATGCTTGCCCACCGGCGAGAACGGTTGCAGGTTAGGCACGTCATAACCGGGACGAAATCGCGGGTAGGAGATGCATACATTACTGCGCAAATGGATGTGCAACACCGCGCGAAAATCCTGGTATTTGGCGCGCACTCCGCCCACCCAACGCATGATCGGTGCCACTGATTTTTGTGCGACGGTGCGGGTGCGGGTCACCGTTTCAGAGGTCCATTGCACCTCGACCTCATCCGACTCACTGATGCCGTCGCCGATGGTATTGGCGTGCAGGAAATCGGCGTGGGTCAGGTCAATCAGGTTTTCGACCGAGAGCGCCGAAGTTGCATCAAACCGCACGGTACGCTGGGTGTAGCCGGGAAGGCTGCCGTCTCGCGGTAGAAACGGGATGTGCGGCAGCAACAGCGCATCGGCAGCCTCCGGATTGCCGTACCAGACCCAGATATAGCCGTAGCGTTCCACCAGCGGATAAAACCCGCTGCCGCCGGTGAATTCCGTAAGCACGCGCGTATTTTCACGCAGGCGATAGGGATGAAATTCGGCAGCTATCGGCCGCCCGTTCTCCCGCCACAGGTAATAGGGCTGGGCATGAATGATCCGGCGGATTGGCTGTGCACTAAGGTCACGACTGTGGGATACCGGAAACCAGGTGTCACGCAGGTCGTAGTTGATCGGTGTCCAGTCACCCCGCACTTTGCGCGACGGAGTTTCGGTAGAGTAAGGCACGGCATGCATAGTTAGTTCTCCTGTGCTCAGACGACCGCGCTTGCGGGAATCAAATGCGGCTGGCGCAAGGCTCGCAGGTCGCGGGATGGGGCTTGCAGCAGGGCCGCGACGGCTACGCCGTCAATCAGGTTTTTCACCTGGAACGGCGCCTGTTTGCGCGCGCGGGCAAAACGCCAACGCAACGGTGCACGGGCCGGCACCTGCTCATGCACAAAACCACGCCAGCATAGGCTGGTGGTGCCACGGCGGTTAGCCCCGGTTGCGATCACCAGGGTAATGAGCGGCAACTCTTCTTCGTTGAGCAAATCCACCCGAATACTGCCGCCGCTCAGGGGTACGGCGGTGCGCACAATCAAAGGGTAATCCACTACAAACTGCGACGGCAGAAATTGTGTGGACCATACCGCGCCGCGCTCCAACACTACGCGCCCCTGCTCGCTGCGCAGATCGCCAAGGAAGAAATCGGTGAACCGCACATGGGTAAAGCCGAGCAAGCATTCCGGGCCGTCGAGCATCGCCGCCAGATACTGATCGTGACTCATGTTGACGATGGTGGAACCGGTAAATTCGCGACCGCTTGGCTGGTAATCGTTGCTGGGCAGCTCCCCTTGCGGTGCGCCCTCTCCCAACCACACATGGACGAAACCATTGGCTTCGCTCACTTGGAAAGCCCGTGCGGCATAACGCGGCGGCACGCGTTCATCATCGTGCAGGTTGGGAATTTTTGTACAACCGCCACTGGCACCATCAAAGGTCCAGCCGTGGTAACCACATTGCAAACCAGACTCGACCACTCGTCCCAGCGCCAACGGCACACGCCGATGTGGACAACGGTCTTCCAGAGCAAACGCCTGCCCGGCTGCGTTGCGGAACAGGACCAGTTCCTCGCCACCAAAGGCCACGGCCAATGGCTTTTGATCATTCACAGCCTCGGAAAGCGCCATGGCCCACCAGCCAGGGGTTGTCATCGGTTTGCCTCATTGTTGTTGTGTTTTTTGGGCAGTTGTTTGTCATGCAAGCAACGCCAACGGTAGCGCCACAACGCTGTGATGGCAACCATAAAATAAACAGTTAAACATTTTATGTTCATCATCGCAGAACCGTATTAACAGCCCAGAAAACACTCAAAACGCTACAAACAAATGAATATGGAGCCAGATAAATCAATTTACCCACATAAATATGAACATTATTTAATTTTATGCACATTTATTTCTTGAAAAGGTTCGACAGAAAACCTATAAGCCTGATCACCATGAGCATGCTCATTTACTTCAGGTGCGCTGACGATGACCCAATCCACCCTCGGTTTTGTCCTCCATGACGTTGCCCGCTTGATGCGTAAACGCTTCGAACAATGGGCCCGCGCAGCCGGACTCACGCGCTCTCAATGGCAAGTTCTGGCGAAACTGTCCACGCATGAGGGCATTCATCAGAAAGGCCTGGCCGACTTGCTGGAAATCGAGTCGGTCACGCTGGTGCGCTTGCTGGACAAAATGCAGGAGCGCGGTTTGATCGAACGTCGCAACCACCCCACCGACCGCCGTTTTTCCTTGTTATTTCTCACCCCGCAAGCCCACCCGCTGCTGCAATTCATGCGCACCATTGGCGAGCAGACCCGAGTGGAAACCATGGCCGATTTTTCCTCTCAGGAGCACGATCAATTGCTGCAGTACCTCGACCGCATGCGTGAACATTTGCTGACGGCTTGCTGTCAGCCGGTGGATGAGTTCGCTGACCTCGAGGCGGGCGAGGTGACCCATGGCTGAGTCCACAGTGCAGCGCCATGCGGTACGGGCAGAAACCCGACCACTCGACCCACTGGCGAAACCCGAAGCACAGACGCCTGAAGCTCCAGCTCTTGATCGTCATGGGCCAGAAACCTCCGGCGCGGCACGGCAACGCTGGCGCGTCGGCCTGTTTTTGCTGGCGCCGATCATCGTCGTGGCCTGTGGCGCCTGGTATGTGTTGGGTGGCCAAGTGGTCAGTACCGACAACGCCTACGTTCAGGCCGAACGGGTGGGCGTTTCGACCGATGTGGCCGGGATCGTGGCGGCCATTGAGGTCAGCGACAACCAAGTCGTGAGCAAGGGCCAAGTGTTGTTTCGCTTGAAGCCAGAACCCTTTGAAATCGCCTTGGCCAGTGCCCGCGCGCAACTGGAAAGCGCGCGTAACCAGATCCTTTACCTCAAGGCCAGCTACAACCAGTCACTGGCCGAAATCGCCCAGGCTGAAGCACGCCTGCCCTACTACCAGACCAATCTTCAACGCCTGGAAAAGCTGGTCAGTGTTGCCGCCGTATCAAAAACAATCTACGACGATGCCCGTCAGGACCTCGACAATACCCGTCAACAGGTTGCGGTAGCCAAGGCCCTGGCTGCGACGGCTCTGGCCCAACTGGGTGGAAGGCTGGACAGGCCTCTGGAGCAACACCCCGCCTACCTGCAAGCACAATCGGCACTGAATGAGGCCGAACGTAACCTGCGCAACTCCGTGGTGACCGCTGCGTTCGACGGCGTAGTCACCAACGTTGACTCGTTACAAGTGGGCGCTTACCTGCAACCACCGCAATCGGGCTTCAGTCTGGTATCCAGCGAACACTTATGGGTTGCCACCTCGCCAAAAGAAACCGAACTGACCCATGCTCATCCCGGCCAAGGTGCAACCATCGAAGTAGACACCTACCCCGGAGTCACGTGGCATGGCACCGTCGAAAGCATCAGCCCGGCGTCAAGCTCCAGCTTCTCGCTACTGCCGGCGCAGAACACAACCGGCAACTGGGTGAAGGTCGTGCAGCGTATTCCGGTGCGGATCCGGATTGACGACGCGGCGGGAAAACCTGCGTTGCGCCACGGCATGAGTGCCGTGGTAGAGATCGACACCGGCACCGCCCGCGGCCTGCCGAAACCATTGGCCGACTTGCTCGCCCGCCATCATGAGTGAAGTGACCGGGCCTCTGCCGCCTTCGCCGCTGCGCGTATTGATCACACTTTGCGTGGTGCTGGCAGTGGTGATGCAAGCCCTGGACACCACCATCGCCAACGTCGCCCTGCCCTATATGCAAGGCAGCGTGTCGGCCAGTGCCGATCAGATTAACTGGGTGCTGACCTCCTACATCGTCGCCACCGCCATCATGACCCCGCCTTCGGCATTCCTGGCCAGACGCTTTGGTCGCAAGCGCGTCTTGCTGTGGTCGATCTTTGGTTTTGTACTGGCGTCAGTGCTCTGCGGCGTCGCCCGTTCCCTGGAGGAGATCATCCTGTTTCGTCTGCTGCAGGGGCTGGCCGGTGCGGCGTTAGTGCCGCTGTCGCAAGGCATACTGCTGGACATTTACCCGCTCAAAGACCGAGGCGCGGCAGTGGCCTTGTTCGGAGTATCGGTCATGGTCGGTCCCGTGCTGGGTCCGATGCTCGGCGGCTGGCTGACGGAACATCTCAGCTGGCGTTGGGTGTTCTTCATCAACTTGCCTATCGGGTTGCTCGCCTTTATTGGCATGATGCGTTTCATCCAGGAAACCCCGGTCGACAAAACCGCACGCCTGGACTGGCTGGGCTTTGGTTCTCTCAGCGTGGCTATCCTGTCGTTTCAATTGTTTCTCGACCGCGGGGAACAACTGGGCTGGTTCGACTCAGGGGAAATAATCCTGGAGGCGCTGGTGGCCGCCATCGCTTCGTACATTTTCATCGTCCACACGTTTACCCACGACAAGCCCTTTATCAGCTTGAAACTGTTCAAGGACCGCAATTACTCGGTGTCTGTCGTGTTTATCTTCATCATCGGCATTACGTATCTGGCGTCACTGGCATTGATGACACCCTACCTGCAAACCTTGATGGGCTACCCGGTGCTCACCGCCGGACTGGTGATGGGTCCGCGGGGCCTGGGTACGATGCTCAGCATGTTCCTGGCCGGGAAAATCATGGGCAAGATGGATATCCGCTGGATCTTGTTTTGCGGCCTGGCGCTGTCTGCCTGGTCGATGTACATGATGACCGGCTGGACCCCGGCAGTGTCCATCGACACCATCATCTACGTCGGCTTTATCCAGGGCGCGAGCCTCGGCCTGTTATTCGTTCCCCTGACCACCATTGCCTTCACCACCTTGCCCCCACAATTGCGCGGCGAAGCCACCGGCCTCTACAACCTTTCACGCAATGTTGGCTCCAGCGTCGGCATCTCGATAGTGACGGTACTGCTGGCGCAAAACACCCAAATCAACCATGCCGAAATCGGTGCCTATGTGACGCCGTTCAACCACCTGCTCAATGTCTGGCCCGCCAGCAGCCAGCTCAATCCAGCAAGCGCCGCCGGCCGCGCAGCGCTCGACAGCATGGTCACCGTACAGGCCAGTTGGGTCGCTTATCTGGATGACTTCAAGCTCTTGATGCTGTTGTCCATCGCGATCATGCCGCTGTTGCTGATCTTCAGAACGCCGAAGCTTCAAGCCAGCAAACCCTCATAATCGCCGTCAGACTTCGAAGCGAAAACGTCCCACCGCCAGATTCAGCTCATCGGACAGCTCGCGCAAAGACACCACGGCGCCGGACACCTGATGGGTGATTGCATCGCCCTCGCCGGCCATCCGCGCAATGTGCTCGACGTTGGCGACGATGCCCCGCCCGCCTTCGCTTTGCACGCTCACCGCATCGGCAATTCTGTCCACCCCGCGCGTTGAGTCGCCGACCAGTTCCGTCGCCTGTTGCAGGGTACTTTCCAATTCACTCAGCAGCCGGCCGCTGTCGTCCAATGCCACCGTACCGGCACGCAGGGCTTCGTCAACAACCCCGGACTGACTCTCCAATTTCACCGTCAACTGGTTGATCGAGTTTGCTGCCAGCGCAGAGCGTTGCGCCAGGTTGCGCACCTCGTCGGCGACCACGCTGAAGCCGCGCCCGCTCTCGCCGGCCCGCGCCGCCTCGATCGCTGCGTTGAGCGCCAACATGCTGGTCTGCGCGGAGAGGTCCTTGACCTGGCCGATGCTGGCGGTGATCGCCGTAGTGCTCTCGACGAAATCGCCCACCGAGCCGCGGATAGCCGAGAATGCATGCCGCACGCTGTCGATTTTCTCGAGCAGTCGCGCGAGCGCCAAATGCCCGTCCTGCGCACCGCGCAAGCTGGCTTCGGCGCAACTGCGCAGGCTCTCGGCATGACTGGAGATAGCCGCAATCCCGTCGCTCATCTTCTCAATGGTCGTCGACACTGCGCCCACCGCACCGGCCTGTGCCGTAGAGCTTTGCGCCACACGCGCCGAAGCGCCCACTAACTCCTCCGCGGAAAAGCCGACCGATGCCGCGACGCCAGCCACCTTGCGCATGGCCTGCTGGAAGCTATCAATGAGTTCGTTGAATGCCAGCGCAGTGTGACCAACCTCATCTCGCCCCATGACCCGCACCCGTCGGGTCAGATCGCCATCGCGCATGTCGATCGACGCTTGCTCGATTTCCCGGATGGGCCGAATGATCTGCGCACGCAACAGTAGACTCACCAACACCGCCAGTACGCTGCCACCCAGCAAGACCACAACGAGCATCCGTGAGACCTGCCGTTGGGTGGCGCCCGCCTCGGCGAATGCCCCGGAGGTCAGCTCCGCCTGCAGGCCCAACAGACGGTTGAATTGACCTTGTAGACCATTGTTGTCAGCGCGTACCCGCCCCAACAGCGATGCCGCCTGGATCTGGTCATTTATGGCAGTGCGCTTGAAATCGGCAAGGCCCTCACCGACTACGGCGGCCTGTTCCTGTACGGCTTGGTAGAGCGCTTTCTCCTCGTCACCCAAACGGGTTTCAAGGGCTACCTTGTCTAGCCCTGCGCGCATGTCGTCGACACTGGCCTGCATATCTTCAAGATACGACTCAAGGTCCTCCGCGGACGCTCGCCCATTAGATTCGAGGATGCGTGCGCCGGCGGCATAAGCGCCGACCATCGCTGCCTGCGATGCCGCAGCGGTTTCCAGTACTTGGCGGTACTGCTGAAAACGCAACTGGTCGATCTCCTCGATCACCGCTTGTTGCTTGGCCAGCCCGCGGTAGGCCAGCACCGAGACGACCAGTAGAGCGAGCACAAATAAACCGGGAAGCACAAGGAGCTTGGCGCCGATTGAGAAGCCTTTCAAGAATGACATCGTGGGTACCATTTTTGTTTTTATAGGGCATGAATGGGCAGGCGACTCACCCTGCATAATTCTTTATACAGTATTTGATTCTGCTGTAAGAATTTTTAATCAATAATTCCCCGCCAAGGTTTCTTGGTATTTTTTATGAAATTGAGAACGCCAGTCCCGCTATCAGGTACCGAGGCTTCGTTGGAGCACAATGGCTACATGGAAGGCGCACTGGATGCAGCTCAGGTGGTGATTAACAGCCTGCATCAGATTGAAGACAGGAACTGGTGAGCTAGTTGGCGACGCCTAAAAACCATGCTCGACGTGTCGCTTCTGAGGCTTTAGAAGCCCTTCGTGAAAGGCGGTGATCAGTCAAAAACAGATGCTTTCTGTTCCCTCCCCATATGGCTGGAAAATGATCTAAAGATGATGAGACGTCACCGACAGACCGCTGGACCTCCTTTCGGCCTACTTCGGAAAAAAACAAGCCAACGGTTGACGACGATGAGCAGGTGATGGCCATACGACAGCCTTAGTGTCTATGATTCCATAATTTGAGCGGCCTCGAGGTGTCGTAGTGATAGGGAATATCTTCAGCGTTTTTTCTCGACGAAGGGAAAACCAGATTAAGCCGAAAAAACAGCTCACTCAGCAGTTCCGGCAAAGGACGTTCATGCTCATTCGGGACGTTGGTCCGGGCATGGTCGAAACCCTAGAGTTTCTTCATGACCGGCTTTCCTACCTGCTCGGACGCCAAAAACTCTCTGAAAAGAACAATCTTTCCTACGCCGATGACGCTTTCGAGTTTCTGCATACCTGCAGCGACCCCCACTTCCTTGATGCCATTGAATACCTAGTCCATAAGGAAGGATGGCATTACTTAGGCGGTCACCACGAGCCAGTGATTGATCGTTTGAACGAATTTTTGAGCATTGATGATCTTCCCTACTTCGTTACCAAACCGGTATGGGAAACCCGGGAACAAATGTACCGAGGCGCCCTTACGCAGTTCACCGGAATCCGTGAACAGGCGAAGGTCATTCCAAAGGAAAGCCAAGCTATACACGAGACGGCTATCGAGCCCGCTCTGAAGCTATTGCGTCAGCCTGCATTCCTCAATGCGAACTCCGAATTCATGGCAGCTCTGGAAGACTTTCGGCATGGAAAATTCGGCGACTGCGTCACCAAGTGCAACAGCAGCTACGAAAGCGTCATGAAGGTGATCTGCGGACAGAAAGGCTTCGGGTATGCCCAAGGAGACACAACCTCAAAACTCATTCGAACCATCATGCAGAAAACTGAGATGGATACCTTCTGGGAGCAGCCACTGATGACCGTCGGCACGCTTCGCAACAAACTGAGCACTTCGCATGGTGCGGGTGAGGTGCAGAAGGTAGTGCCCGAGCACGTGGCGAAGTACACGCTGAATATGACGGCATCTGCGATCATTTTTTTGCACGATCAGGCTTACCGGGCCAACCCCTGAACTCTTCAATTAGGCTTGCGGGAGTGGAAATGCGTCGTTTCGATACCAAACCTCTGATTGCATTGGCGACGGCTCCAGAGGACCAAGGTGACCCTTGGTACAACAGTGCCGAGCAAGCTGTGCAGTACATGACAGCAAATTCGGAATCAGACGAGATTGTGATTTACGTTAGCGCCCCTTTCCTTCTCATCGTCGGGGCACTCGCACCGACCGCTAATGTCACTCCCCCCGATGGGGACGCGCTTCAAAATCTCTCACTGTTTACCGATGTTACCTGGTGCATCCAGAGGTCCTGGTGTTCCGCGGAAGGACATCGTGTCTACATTGAGGCACCCTTTCCAGAGGACAGCGGGTCTGCTTTAGCAGGCGGTGAACCTCTGGTCATTCGGCGACGTCTTGAGGGGGTTCATACCGGGCCAACACCGATCGAAATTAGCCAAAAGCTCGTACATTGCCTCGACATTCATTATGTGAATGAACGAAAGGCATATTGCCGCCTGAATGATAATGGCGACATCGAAGATGTCATCAGAATCCTGACTCTCCAAATTCCCGACCAGGTGGAGGACCGGGAAGTTGTCACGATCCTTCGTAAGGACTTGGACAATTACATGGCCCTAGCAGACATGGCGTTGGTCATGAAATTTGATTTTACTCGTTACGTGACGGGTAGTTTCAACGGCTGGCAGGGCGCTACTCGATACAACCGAGACGAGCCAGACCTGTTTTACCATGGTGGATCGACCGGGAAGGCGAGCTTCGCGCATGGAGCCATGGTGGTTAGGACTAAGGCCACGGTTGAAGAACAAGAAGAGGCGTGGCGCAAAGATTTCGACGGTGATCCAGATCGTGAGTACGTGGTCTTCAAAATCTATGACCGTAAGAATGACCTCCAGGTCGAGGCCTCTTGCAGCCCCGAGCACATCGTCAGCTATTTTGAGGACAGCGATCTTCCCTGGCAGATATCTCCCGCTTTTTTCAGGGTTGAGGTTCTTAATCGCTTCAAGGGCGATCCTGAGAAGTACACGCTAGAAGACCGGAGCATTTCGTGCAGAGGGACTTGGTACCTTAAATCTTACGATATAAATGAGGCCGGCCAGGTTCATGCGTACATCTGGGATCTATCGAAGCTCCCTTACGATGAACAACTGTACTGGAAAGCCTTCAACGAATGGCCTAAGGCTCCCATCTCCGAGCGGGCGCATCGAACGGACATCGAGGGCGACTGGTACACCGAATATCACCCATTGGATGCACTCAAGCACAAGATCCGAACACTCGACAAGAAAAAGCCTGCCTGGTGGAACCCTCGCGGTGAGGAACTGATCGATAGCGTACTTGCTCCAGCCACAGACTCGCCTAAGGAATGGGGTGACGAAATCATGGCTCTCGATCAATGTCTGTTAGAAGGCTTTCTCGACAAGCCCCTGCGCAAGGTGGCTGAAACTAAAGGCCGCGTCCTGGAGCCAACCTGGCGCTCGCTCAAGTTGTTGTACGAAATTCTTGTGGGAAGCTCAATCAGCGCAGAGGACGCTAAGCAAATCTTGGCGCCGATGAGAAAGCTCCATGAGCTTCGTAATGAGATCCGGGGACATGCAACCAACGAAAAGAAAGCTGTCGCTATTCGGGAAGCCCGCACCACCCATGGAAATTTCCGCACCCACTTCTTCCACCTGGCCGAAGGTTGTGACCATACCCTTGTTGCTGTGTTAAGAGCTCTCGAAATTGATATCGACGAATGAGCAAGGGAATAGTCTCAACAGCTCGCGCCAGCTAGCTGTTGAGGGAAGTCACTAGCAATCCACTACGCTATCCGTTTAGCTGTTGTGAGCATTCAGAAAGAGTCGGCCTAGCAGTGTCGTAAAGCGACTTCAGCCACCACAATGCTGGTGTGTGCTATCACAAACACAGATAACGCTCCTGCGAAAAGACTCATGGTCTGCGCCAGCTCAGGTTTGGACTGAACGTCGCTCTTGCCGCGCACAACGCTTTTTCCTATTCCAAATGATGGAGAAATCATACGGCGCAAACAGCGGGTGGCAAGGGAAGCAATCTAGACTCATACGTGCTGAAGATGATGCTCACCCTAATTCGGTAATCAGGCCCGCCCAAAAAAAGGATTTTGAATGAAAGTCGCAGTATTGGAGATCCAAAACTTCCGTGGAATTCGTCAAGGCAGGATTCAGTTTAAGCAACATCCTGTCCTAATTGGAGCGAACAATACCGGCAAAACCACTGTCATCGAAGCTTTGACATTGCTATTCGGGCGCGAGCGTATGGTGCGAGAGTTAACGGAGCATGATTTCTACGGATCGGATCCACAGCCGGCAGACCGAATTAAACTCGTAGGGACTGTCACCGGTTTTGCATCTCAGGACCCAGTTGACCACATGGAGTGGTTCCGAGACGGTCGAGGGGTCCCGAAATGGCTTGACGAAAGCACTGGCGAAGTGAGCCCAGTACGAACTGCACGAGCAACGCAGTTGTGCTGCCAGATCGGCGCACAAGCCTATTTTGATCAAGATTCGCTTTCGGTTGAGATGGTCAGATACTTTCATGACCATGATCATCCAATAGATCCATTTGCAGACGATGCTCCGGTCGGGGTGCCCTCGAAACTCATCAAGGAGATGGGGTTTTACCTTGTTAGGGCTAGTCGAACTTGGGACAAGGTATTTTCTTGGGGAAGTGAACTATTCCGGCGCACACTGCAGGCAGCTGCTGCGCAGCCTTCATCTGCAATAATCGCGGAGAGGGATCGCCTTAGAAGACCAGGATCGCCCATCGAAGAAGATGAGCAGATTAGCGCGTTGATCAGTAACGTAAATACTGAACTCTCGAAATGCATACCCAACGCACCTGCAGTACAGCTAAGGGTCACCAGCACTGATAGCCGTTCGTTGCTGGATTCGGTGGCAGCACACTTTGCAGTTGGAGATGGCTTGGGTGTTCCCGCAGCCAGGCAAGGAAGTGGTTTGATATCGCTGCAAGGCCTACTCTTGCTACTGGAACTAGGCAGAGGTCGGGCAGAAGCTGGCGAAGGGTTTTTGATGGCTCTGGAGGAGCCTGAGCTGCACCTCCCGCCTGCAGGCCAGCAACAGCTTGTCCAACGAGTGCAGGCTTTATCTACTCAAACGTTCATCACCACCCACTCACCAATGATTGCAGCGGTGTCCGATCCGACATCTGTCTTGATTCTACGAAACGAAAATGGCCAGCTGTCGGCGCTACCGTTTTTGCCTGAGCGGCTACCGCCGCAAGCGCAAAATTGGCAGCGCAGATTCTTTCAGCAAAGCCGTGTAGACGTGCTCTCTGCGCTCATGCATCCGTGCGTCCTGGTTCCTGAGGGACGCGCAGATTTCCAACTTTTGAAGACAGTGCTTCGCCCTCTGATGCTGACGGAAGGTTGGTCCTCCAGCATGGATGCTATGTTCGGTCTGCAGGTTGGCGTGGTACCTACCGAGGACGCAAAAGTAGTCGAAATCTATGAGCTATTGTCTCGCTCGCACAATCGTGTCTGCTGCCTAGTAGACGGGGACGGCGACGGCCAACGATATACAGTAGGTTTGCAGGCAAGTGCGTCCCCTCCGCCAGTAATAATTCGGTGGAAAGAGAACGAGATGATCGAGGACGTCATCGGCTGGATTCTGCGAGCCGATGACGAACATATTCTTTTGGCTCTACGCGACATCCCCAACGAGCCGCCGGCCGATGTTGACGATATTGTGGCTCACTTGAAACTCAAGAAAATGGACGTGATCTGCTACGAAGCGGTGGCGGACGCGATCGTAAACTCTGAGCTATGTCGAAGGAGAGCTTCCGACCTATTTAGTGCTTTAGCACATACCTGTTCTGCTGTCCCTAATCAGCATTTTGCCAGAGCCGCCGATGGTGCGTGGGTGTTCCACGAATGAACATAAGATCATTTTCAGGAGCCGCCGGCTGTGGAAAGACGTACCAGCTAATGGCTACGCTTTCCGCACATTTGGAAGATCGGCCGTTGCAAGACGGCCAGAAAGTCCTTGCCCTCACATTCATGCATGGGTCTAGGCGACGTCTTGATGACCGACTCGCAGGAATTGCCAGACTCAATTGCCGCTATGACTGCACTACGCTTGATAGCTTCGCCTGGCGGATTGTTTGTAGGTGGAGAGCTCTACTAGCCCATCTGGGGGAGGAGTTTCCAGATGTAGGAGCCTATGAACGAGTCTGCGAATTAGCGTCGACTCTGATCGCACGAGACGAAGTTGCTCGCTGGGTAGCAGCGACGTTTCCGGTGGTTGTGGTGGACGAAGCACAGGATCTAACGCCGAGCCGTCTAGCCATCGTCCAAAGTCTAGCGCCGCACGTAGCGCTGCTTGTTGCATCGGACGAATTTCAGTGTCTTGTGGAAGAGTTGCGCCCGAATGCGGCGTGCGAATGGCTTGCAGCTGTGGGGAATGAAGTGGTGTTGGAGCAGGCGCAGCGAACAAACGACCGGTACCTGCTCGCAGCCGCCAGAGCGGTTCGATCCGGGCAGGCTCCGTTAAGCGCGGGCAATTTCAAAGTGGTAGCCACTCCGAATGCGGGAATGGCAGGTACTTGGATTTCTAACGCTATCTGCTGGAATAGAGCGGGAAACAGAGTCGCTATCATAACCCCGACAATGGGTACGTTTGCTAATCAAGTTCGCCAATGGGTGGAGTCTCGGACGACTAGCAGACAGAATGGTCCCCACCGTGTGAGCTTAGAACAACCAGAATCAGTACGTTCTAGAGCGCTTATCGATACGCTCGCTTTACCTGCCCAAGCTAGCTTGGCCGAAGCCAGAGCATTGATTGCAGATCAACCTCGTAGTATCAAACTAGACTTCATAAACCTGCTTGATAGGCAGCGAAGGACCAAAGGTCAGGCGATTTTTTCACGTGAAGAGATGGAATCGGCGATTCTCCAGGTTTTCTCAAATCAACGACGGTTTGTTGGGAACGACGGGGCTGGGGTTCGCCTTTTGACCATTCATGGCGCCAAAAATCGAGAATTTGATTTAGTCCTCGTCCTTTGGCCTGCGGCCATAAGTGGAGATGAGATGCAGAAGCGGCGATTGCTCTACAATGCGATCACACGCGCTAAGAGTCAGTGTTTGGTGTTAGTCCAGAGAGCCCAAGCAATGTCCCTACCGCCATTCACGTACCCAGCACAATAGTATCTTGAAGTCCTTGGCTTAATTGGACAGCCTTATGCTGACTTGGGATTGTCACTCATGAGCCTTAAACCAGTCGTCGATCATTCCTTTTAACCGATCACCGAAGAAGCTCGGGAAGTGACCGCCATCGGGAATACCTGGAACATTTTATGCTCCAGGCATATTTGCAACTAATCGGAAGTCGTAGCCAGCTGGCTTCGCATACCTACCAGTCTTCAGTTGAAGAGCAAAAAACGGGGCCAAATGGTAACCGTCTGGCCAACTCACCTCTCAGCACACAGACCAGCTCAGACAAGAACGGGTGGAAAACAAAGCCTTGCCCGCAGGTATACCCATTGAATAAGCCTGTATCTGACGTAGCTCATGCGGAGCTTGGCAGCGGGTCGCAATCGACGATGGCTTCATTGTATACTTCTGCTCCGCATACCCCTTGAGCTACAGGAACATCAGCATGACTGTACTCCAAACGATCTACTGGCAGCCTACGCCGCCTTAGCGCTACGCCCCCTCGCAACAACCTGCTTCCGCTAGCCTCGCTCGCGGGTGCGCACTGCTGTACGCCTGGTTATACGCCTTAAGCACACAGCAAAAAAATCCTCAAAATTTGAATTTGTATCGATTCGCTCGCCATTCCCTTGGCGTGCGCGATGCTTTGCCTTGGATATTTTCTATGCTGCAAAAACTTAGACAAACGTGGTTTTCCAACGTCCGTGGAGATGTGCTCGCGGGGCTCGTAGTCGCACTTGCGCTGATCCCTGAAGCCATCGCCTTTTCCATCATCGCCGGCGTTGACCCAAAGGTCGGACTTTACGCCTCCTTCTGTATCTGTGCTGTTATTGCCTTTGTCGGCGGTCGTCCCGGCATGATCTCGGCGGCTACCGGCGCCATGGCACTTCTCATGGTCACTCTGGTTAAAGAGCACGGACTTCAGTATTTGCTGGCAGCCACGTTGCTCTGTGGGGTACTTCAAATCCTCGCGGGTTACCTGAAGCTAGGTTCGCTGATGCGCTTCGTCTCTCGCTCTGTGGTCACGGGTTTTGTGAACGCATTAGCGATTCTGATTTTTATGGCGCAGTTACCTGAATTGACCAACGTGACCTGGCACGTCTACGCGATGACCGCAGCGGGCCTTGGAATCATCTACCTGTTTCCGTATATACCTAAGATCGGCAAGCTGGTTCCCTCACCACTGGTGTGCATCCTGACCCTGACTGCCATCGCCATTTATCTGGGGCTAGATATCCGTACCGTGGGGGACATGGGCCAACTGCCGGATACGCTGCCGATTTTTCTGTGGCCTGAAGTGCCGCTGAACTTTGAAACCCTGCGCATCATCTTTCCTTACTCCGCTGCGCTGGCAGTTGTAGGCCTACTGGAGTCGATGATGACCGCGACCATCGTCGACGACCTGACCGATACCACCAGCAACAAAAACCGCGAGTGCAAAGGCCAGGGTGTGGCCAACATCGCTGCCGGCATGCTTGGCGGCATGGCAGGTTGCGCCATGATCGGCCAGTCGATCATCAACGTGAAATCTGGTGGCCGCACCCGTCTCTCGACATTGTGTGCCGGCGTTTTCCTGCTGCTGATGGTGGTATTTCTTGGCGAATGGCTCTCCAAAATCCCTATGGCGGCACTCGTGGCTGTGATGATTATGGTGTCCATCGGCACCTTTAGCTGGGATTCCTTGCGCAATCTGAAAGAGCATCCGCTGTCGACCAACCTCGTCATGGTGGCGACCGTCGTGGTCGTCGTGGCCACTCACAACCTAGCCTACGGCGTACTGGTAGGTGTGCTGCTGGCTTCGCTGTTCTTTGCCAATAAGGTTGGGCACTACCTGGATATCAAGAGCACTTTGGAAGAGACGGAATCGCATCGGACTTACCGCGTCGTGGGCCAGGTGTTCTTTAGCTCTGCGGACAAGTTCACTGAAGTTTTTGACTTCAAGGAAGCGCTCAACAAAGTCACCATCGATCTCACACAAGCGCATTTCTGGGATATCACCGCCGTCGCAGCGCTGGATAAGGTCGTGATCAAGTTCCGCCGTGAAGGCGCTGAGGTTGAAGTGCTCGGTCTCAATGAAGCCAGCACAACAATCGTTGACCGCTTCGGCGTGCATGACAAACCCGGTGCCATCGACAAGCTCATGAGCCACTAAGGAGAACGACAATGACCCACGTAATGGCATGCATTGATAACTCACAATCCTCATTGGCGGTCTGCGATTACGCAGCATGGGCCTCGCAACGACTCAGCGCTCCCCTGACCTTGCTCCATGTGCTGGATAGGGAAAAATATCCTGCATCCGCTGACCTCAGCGGCAATATCGGTCTCGGTAGCAGAGAACATCTACTGGAAGAGTTGGCCACGCTGGATGCGCAGCGTGCAAAACTGGCCTTGGAGCATGGGCAGCACATGCTTGAAAAAGCTCGCGAGCGAACAGTCATCTCTGGCGCCATGTCACCTGATCTGAAGCAGCGCCATGGCCATCTCGTCGAGAGCCTGAGCGATCTCCAAGACGATATTCGATTACTGGTGATTGGAAGAGTCGGTGAGGACAGCACGCGCAGTGCCCAAAGTCTTGGCAGCCAGATTGAAGCGGTAGTCCGAACAATCCACCGCCCCATCCTGATTACAACCAGCCATTTCAGGAAACCTGAAACGATCATGGTGGCATTTGACGGCAGCGCTACAGGCCACAAGACCGTACAGATGCTTGCTTCAAGCCCGCTGTGCGAAGACCTGCCAATTCATATCGTCATGGTTGGTACGGACTCTGAAGAAAACCAGAACGAGCTGGAGAAAGCACGAACCACACTTGCCTCTTCTGGCCCGCTAGTGCATGCCGAGATCCGCCCAGGCGAAGTAGAGTCGGTACTTCATGCGTATCAGGCAGAGCACGGCATTGACCTCTTGGTCATGGGGGCGTACGGGCACTCACGCATCAGGCAGTTTCTGGTAGGCAGCACGACCACGACGATGCTGCGAACATCCACTTTACCCGTATTGCTGCTTCGCTGAGCCAGTTCCACTGGCCACAGTATTTCCAGAACTGCGGAAATGCCGTGGCCACCCTGGACGATGACTAACTGATTTTGCCGTAACGAGACCACATGCAACTCATAACTGAAATTGTTCACCCCGAGCTGAAATCCAAACAGGGCAGAGTATTCCGTCGACATGCAGCACGCGGCATCGTGATGCGGGATGAACAGATCCTGTTGCTGTTCACCGAGCGCTATAACGACTTCAGCTTTCCTGGAGGCGGCCTTGATGGTGACGAGGACATTGTCACAGGCCTGAAGCGTGAGCTTGAGGAAGAGACTGGTGCTCGTGACATAAAGGTGCTCCAGCACTACGGTTACATTGAGGAGTACCGGCCCTACTGGGGGCCACAGTACGATCTGATGCACATGACCTCGCATTTTTATCAATGCGAAGTAGCGCCCCAGCTAGAGCCCGTGAGAATGGAAAGCCACGAAATCGCTAATGGTATGCGGCCTGTCTGGATCAACCTGCATGAAGCCATCACGCACAATGAAGCCGTTATGCAGCGTCACGAGTCTTCGATGGGGCAATCAATTCTGCGCGAAACCTATATGCTGAGAAAAGTCGCTTCCGAATTGTTGATACAAGTCAGCCTTTGAGCTGACTATTTGGCGAAGTCCACTTAGCCTGTCTCAGGCAAGCATCCAATGCTGCGGGAGTAATTGCGTGATTTCGCTCGCCCGCTGTGTCGGCAGCCGCATCAGCACATCCTTGAGATAGGTATACGGATCGTGCCCATTCATACGCGCCGACTGGATCAGGCTCATGATTGCCGCCGCCCTTTTTCCACTGCGCAGCGACCCGGCAAATAACCAGTTCGAGCGCCCAAGCGCCCACGGCCGGATCAAATTCTCGATCTGGTTATTGTCGATGGGTACAGCACCATCTTCCAAGTAGCGCGTCAGCGCTACCCAGCGTTTAAGGCTGTAATCCAGGGCCTTGGCCGTGGCCGAACCCTCGGGCACAAGTTCGCGTTGGGCCAACATCCACTCATGCAGTTTTTCAGCGATGGGCACCGCTGTTTCCTGACGTAATCGCCAGCGGTCTTCGTCGCTCATTTCCTTGGCGTGTCGCTCGACTTCATACAACCCGCCAATCGAGTGAAGCGCCTGCTCCGCCAACTGGCTTTTATTGGCTGCATGCAGGTCGAAGAATTTGCGGCGTGCATGGGCCATGCAGCCGATTTCGGTGATGCCCAGCTCGAAGCTGGCCTTGTAGCCGGCGAAGTCATCGCAGACCAGCTTACCGTTCCACGTGCCCAGGAAGTTACGCGCATGTTCGCCGGCACGGCTGGGGCTGAAGTCGTAGATTACGGCCTTGAGGGCCGAGAAAGGCGTGGTGCTATAGGCCCACACGTAAGCGCGGTGGGTTTTCTTTTCGCCTGGTGCGAGCATCTGAACCGGGGTCTCATCGGCGTGGATCACGCCCTGGGCCAACACATGCTCACGCAGCGCATCGACCAGAGGCTGGAGCTGCACACCGGTCTGTCCGACCCATTGCGCCAGTGTCGAACGGGCGATGGGCAGTCCGGCCCGACCAAAAATCTTCTCCTGCCGGTACAGCGGTAAATGGTCGGCGAACTTCGCCACCATCACGTGGGCCAACAGGCCTGCGGTCGGGATGCCCTTGTCGATCACTTGGGCCGGTACAGGCGCCTGGATCAGTGTTTCACACTGACGGCACGTCCATTTTCCACGCACATGCCGCTCAACGGTGAACACGCCCGGAGTGTAATCGAGCTTCTCGCTGACGTCTTCGCCGATTCGCTGAAGCTGGCAGCCGCACACGCACTGAGTATTCTCTGGTTCGTGACGGATCACGGTTCGCGGAAACTGCGGCGGCAGTGGTGCACGCTTGGGCTTATTACGTGGCTCGGCCGGTGCGGCCGGCGGATTGGCTGCCTTCAGCTCGGCTTCGATAGCTGCGATATCGGTATCGAGCAGATCATCGAGCAGACTGCCTTGGTCGGGGCTCAGTTGCTCGCTGCGCTTGGCGAACTTGTGTCGCTTGAGGATGGCGATTTCATGAGCCAGTTGCTCGTTGACCGTTTCGAGGCGTTGGATTTTCTGGCTCATGGAGTCGACCTGGGACAGCAACTGCATAGCCTGTTCGGCCAAGCCGCGCAGCTGTTCCGGTGTCATCTGGTCGAGATTGGGCGAGGAAGTCATGCCGCTGATTGTGTCAGAGCAGGTCGTCAACAGCGATAAACCGATGGGCTAATGGCAGGGGCTAAAGCACTGTGATCGCGCTGCCTGCGCCGACCCGCTGCCACGGCAAACCCAGTACCAAGGCTTGAAGTTGCTCGTTATCGAGTTCGACTTCCGATCCGTGACGGATGCCGGGCCAATGAAACTTGCCTTGGTTCAATCGTCGCGCTGCCAGCCAAATGCCCACACCGTCATGCACCAAGACTTTCATTCGGTTGGCACGGCGATTAGCGAAGAGGTATGCGCAGTGCGGCTTCGCCACACCGAACACCGCGATCACCCTGGCCAGCGCGGTCTCGGTACCGGCGCGCATGTCCATAGGCTCGGTGGCAAGCCAGATGGCATCGATCCGAATCATACCAATAGGTCTCGCAGAAAGGTGGCACAGGCGACAGCGCTTTCGGTCGGCCAGTTCACTTTGACGGTGCCACGCGGGTGCTGGATTTCAATGCAGATACTCGATGAAGCTGCCTGCGAATGTCCTCCGGCTAGCGGCAAGGGCACTGGAATGAAAGCAGGTTGCAGCGCCATGGTTTTGTTCGTGAGTACCCTAATCCATTTATGGACGAGGTTCGCGTTAAGGCTGTGCTTCTGCGCGACGCTGGCAATCGATGCGCCGGGCTGGGCGCACTCTTGGACAACTTGGGCCTTGAAGGATTTTGAATAGGAACGGCGTTGTGACTGCATGGAAAGACCCGCTTAAAAGGCTAGAAATGGTGTCCACTTAAATTAGGTGGACACCATCGCCTTTGGCGTCGGGGTCAGGAAGGTGAGTTGGCCGGACGGTTACGCCAAATGTACCTACCCCTATTTTTTTCGCTTGCTCTTCAATTCGACCAGCCTGCAGCACATCGTGCTTAGTGGGAAAGTGGCGTAAAAGGAAATGAGCGTTTTGTCTAATGCGCTCGGGCACTTCTGTGTCGCGAGCAAGTTCCGTCAGGAAAGCATGAGTTTGTGCGACGGACCTGCTCCGTTCAAATGGCATCGTCATTTAAGGCTCCACGCGTTGAGGTCGTCAGTCCAACACAAGACGACCAGGTTCAGTCACCTATAATCGCTCTATAATCGCTCTATAATCGCTCTATAATCGCTCTATAATTCCCTATAAACCTGCGTCGTAAGCGGCCACCAAAACATCCTTCTGACGCCTGAAGGGGCTAATGGACAGACCAGGAACACGTGTTCGAAACGCGGCTTCAAAGCTCAAGCTTCCTGGCCCCCCCCGTCTCTATCCTTTCGAGCAGCATCGACAGTACTTCAGCGGCAGCCCCCATCAGCATGAACTCCCTCGGTTCACCCATTGCAACGTCGACCTTGTTCACATGAATGACCGAAGCTCCCGACGCCAACGCAAGATCGGGAAGGCCTGCGGCAGGCATGACGATTCCGGAGGTGCCGACTGAGACCAGCAGATCGCAATCCTTCACCAACTGCACTGCAGTTTTCCAAGCCTGAGCTGGTAAATCCTCTCCGTACCAGACCACTGCAGGACGCAGTTTCCCGTTACACCGCTGACATCTAGGAGGGTCGATCAGAGCGCCTTCATCCGGCACTACTGATTGACTGGGTGACACAACCGCTGGCCGATGGCAGGCGAAGCACTTGGGCATTGCCAAACTGCCATGCAAATGCACCACATTTAGCGAGCCTGCTCGCTCATGGAGATCATCAATATTTTGAGTGATAACAGACACTTGGCGTTCTGAATTAATCATGCGCGGTATCACAAGATGTGCAGCATTGGGCTTTGCTTGAGCAACACGGAGACGCCGCCACAGATACCATCCCCATACCAACGCTGGGTTTTCCCGAAAGGCCTTGGCCGTATCTAAGTCCCTCGGATCGTATCCTGCCCAGATTCCAGAAAGTTTTTCGCGGTACGTGGGAATGCCGCTATCCGCGGAGATGCCAGCGCCGGTGAAAAAGACCACCTTCCTGGCCTTCTGCAGTGCGTCTACAGCTTGCTCTATGGCAGTCATGGCGCCAACCTTCCCGCTTTACACTTCAAGGAGCTGCGGCTGATCATAATTGATGCGTATCGTACGCAGCGCCCTGGTGGTGATCGACCGAGATGGAGAATTCATCAAGATGACCCTCGCGGTAATGATGATGCCGGAGTGAGGATCGGAAGCGACCTGTGCCTCTCCACAAAACGCCACAATGGGTGCGTGACTTACTCATTCAAAACAGCCTGAAACGAGAGTTCATCGTCTATCGATCTGTATATGTCACTGTCAATACTGCGAATTCTATGGTTTTCGACGGCGATTGCCACTAGACGGGCGATCTGTACCTACTCCCGCCAGCGGGCCGGGTGGCTCCAGGCTTCCATCACGATGGCGCAGGTTATTGACCAGCCTCTCATCCAGAGCGCCGAACCCCAAAGTGACTTTCTCTGCCTCTGGCTCAACGTCATCCGTGTTCGACGCTGAGTAGCCAGGGCTGAGCAAATAATGCGAAAGCAGTTTGTGATGGGGATACCGATTCTCAAAAAGCTTTAACAACCCCTTGAAAACTTCTTCCCCTGCCGGAGTTCCGGCAACCCGTCGAATTACGAATTCGGCGATGGCCAAACGCACTTCGATCTCACTCGCATTGAGTGGAAGCTCCTCTGAGGTTTCTTCAAACCACTGGTAGGTCCCGAACTTTAAAGGCTGATCAGTCATCTTGCGGTACCCGTCAGGAATGGAGCTCAGTGATTCACCGGACCGCTCACAAATTCCGGCCAACACCTTTACAGTTGACGTGGCGCCCTTTCAGGCAGTAATAAGCTCCAAAATACTGCAGCCTCATGCAAATGACATCAGCGGAATTCTTGTGCGCGCGCAAGTTGTTGCTGACCTCAATGCATCTTTCCGACGCCCTTGGATTGGGCCCCAGCAGTCACATGACGTGCTCCCGTTGTGCCCGAGGACTCAGCGCTGTATCTAATTCATGGTGCGCTCGTCCTTGGCCTCAGCTCCGCTCTTACCCAAAAAGGGCTGCAAAGACGTCTTCGGGAAAAGTGCTCACTGTAAGGGGAGTCGTGCTACCCCAGAGCGTGCGTTCATGTTTGAAGCGTTCTAGTGCGCATCAAAACGTGCAGTCGTGCTTAGCTCATGGGTCTAAAGGGGCTCGTTTTCGTCACCATAATAGCCCTCGCCTTTCGCACGCTCATTCTTCCAATACTGGATAAGCTGATCGATGCTTTCACTATTATGGGTTTCGAGTTCCCAAAAATCGGATTGCCGCCAATCATCGAAAGTCTGCTCCTGTAGTGCGGTCGCAACCTCCTGACAAGGCATCTGAGGGTCAATAAACTCCTCATAACCCCGGCCGCTAGCAAGCCATTCGTTAGGGCTGTACCCCTTGGGCAGATTGCAAAAGCGCCACCATCCGCGGTATGTCTCGGCAGTTCGACGAATGCAATCAGCGCGAAAATCCTTCTCATTCTTTTCCAACCAAATGCCCTTTTCGATCATGGAGTCGCGGTTGGCATCGCGGTCCACGAAAAAAATTTCGTGCATTTGAGGATCATGTTTAGCCCATTCATAGAACTCGCAGTCGATTCCTGACTGTCCCCACCGCAAAACCGTGCGAACCACTGCTGCCTTTGTAGAGCTAAACACCCATTCATACTCGCGTAAAAAGGTCGGATTGCTGAAGCTTTTCCCCTCACAGGCGTAGAGAAATCTGTGCCGATGGTTACTCCAAAATGCATCCAGCTCATCCAGCGTTCGCAAGCGGACAAAAAAAGTACTGTCTTCAAGCAACGTGCGCTCCGGCAAATCGATGCAGACGGGCATGCATGATGATTTCGTTTCCATAGACGTATAAATCTCGCAGTCTCTGTAGAAAATAACGCCCAGCCCGGTCAAAAAACACCATAAGACGCCAAATTATACTGTGAAGAGTATAGAACAAAATTGCTTTGACCGGCCTTATCGTTCCTTTTGCGAGAAGTACTTATGCGATTGGAACTCAAGCGGGCTATTGGTACCTCCATCAAGTCATTTCGACTTAAGAGAGACATTCCCCAGGAAAGCTTAGGTCCAAGCCAGCCCTACATAAGCAACCTCGAAGCAGGAAGAGGTAGTGCTTCAATTGACAAAATCGAGCAGATGGCAGATGTGCTCGGGGTTCATCCAATGAGCATAATCTTCGCCGGCTATCTCACTTCAAACGAGCATGCCAACAAGGATCATTTGTTTGAAAGGATTCGAATGGAGCTAGCTGAAATAGGGTTCTAACTGATTTCAGCTATGCGGTACCGCTGAAAATGATAGGAGGGGCCGCCCACCGTACAAAACGCAGAATTGAGTATTCTCCCCGCATCCCCTGCGGGAGCTAATTCGATTGCACCCACTGAATCATCTGGACTGAGCTGAGTTGCGCTTTCATAGCTCACTTCGAAAACCGTTGCCAACGCGGTCTTTGCGCAGGTGACCATGAGCATCTGCGGCGACGGCAACTGGCCATCCTCTAAAATTGGGAAGCTTAAATTCGATGGAGCAACTGCTTCGCTTGGCCAGCGCCTCACTCAATCAGGCAGAGGTGCCGCTTAGCTGGTAAGATGCGCGGCGTTATTACTTAAGAGGATTGTTTCAATGGCCACTAACCGTTCCCAGCGTCTGCGCAAAAAGCTCTGTGTAGACGAGTTCCAGGAATTGGGCTTCGAGCTGAACCTGGACTTCAAGGAAGATTTGGCTGACGAGGCAATCGATGCATTCCTCGACGCGTTCCTGAAAGAAGCCATGGAAGCTAACGGTCTGGGCTATGTTGGCGGCGACGACTACGGTCTGGTTTGCCTACAGAAGCGTGGTTCGGTCAGCGCCGAACAACGCGCTGCCGTTGAAGCCTGGCTCAAAGGCCGCACCGAGCTGACCAGCGTTGAAGTCAGCCCGCTGCTGGACGTGTGGTACCCGGAAAAGCCGATCAATCCGGTAGCTTGATGTTCAAAGGGTCATCCATCGTGATGGCCCTTTTTGTTTCTGAAGATAAGAACTCTAATCGTCAATTTAAGTCCCCCCGAACTCTCTCCCCTATTCGCCCCCCCTTACTGTCCGTGATCAAGCACGAGGACGATCCTATTCTTCTCACAGCATGCCTGGCATTTACCGCTTCTCCATTACCGCCCCACATCTGAAACCCTGCATTTAGTATCCGGGGGTCGCCCCCTATCGGCTTGATGACTCCATTCACTATCAAATTCGGAGAAATCGCGGCAAATCTCAATTAGCTTTCGAGCATCTTCCATCTCCTCAAATTGAGGTAAACGGATGGCGGGAGGGCTGCAGGTTGGAATGTTGCGGTGGTGATAGGACTACCGTGGCACACCCCCGAAGGAGTGATCGGCTGAAAGCGGCTTGATGCTTGAAGGGAGAGCGGAAGAGCGGGGGATTCAGAGAAAAAAGTGACAAAGCGTTTTTGACAACATTCGAACTATTTTTTGCTAATCAGCAAAACTTGAAATTCATCGACGCACAGTTTTTTGCGCAGACGCTGGGAACGGTTAGTCGCCATTGGAACAATCCTCATAAGTAATAACGGGCGGCACTTTAGCAGTTTAAGCCGCTAATTGCCCGACTCTCTGGGGCGCGTCGCTGACCGTCGGTAAAAAAATTGCGGATTAGAAGGCCACGGCAAGGCACAAGCCGTTGCACCTTGGGGCATAATGCCGACACTTTCATGACCACTGAGGGAATTTATCTTCATGCCCTCGCCTTTTTTCCCCTCGAATGCAGGGTTCAATTTCACATGATCAAATCTTTGCGTCCCTTGTTACTGGCCGGCGTCCTTCTTCCTCTGGCCTTCTCCGTTTCCGCCGCCACCATCAACACCGGTCTGTCACCCAACGTAGAAAAGGCCCTGAAGGCCAGCAAGCTTCCGGACAACGCCCTGTCGTTGGTGATGATCCCGCTGAACGGCCCGGGTACACCGACCATTTACAACGCTGACGTTTCGGTCAACCCGGCTTCGACCATGAAGCTGGTAACCACCTATGCGGCGCTGGAAATGCTCGGCCCGAACCATCAGTGGAAAACCGAGTTCTACACCGACGGCACCCTCAGCGGTGGCATCCTCAACGGCAACCTCTACCTCAAGGGTGGCGGCGATCCGAAACTGAACATGGAAAAGCTCTGGCTGCTGATGCGTGATTTGCGCGCCAACGGCGTGACGCAAATCACCGGCGACCTGGTGTTGGATCGTGGCTTCTTCGTGCAACCGCAACTGCCTGAGTTCAACGACGATGGCAATGACGACAACAAGCCGTTCCTGGTCAAGCCTGATTCGCTGATGGTCAACCTCAAGGCCTTGCGCTTCGTGGCACGCAACGACAATGGCCGGGTCCTGGTGTCGGTGGAACCGCCGATTGCCAGCATCAAAGTTGAAAACCAGGTCAAAGCAGTCAATTCCAAGCAATGTACCGGTGGCGTGCGTTACAACCCGGTGACCCAGGCCGATGGCAGCGTGACTGTGACGGTCGGCGGTCAGTTGGGCGAAGGCTGCAGCTCGCAGACTTATCTGTCGCTGCTTGACCACGCCACCTATACCGCGGGTGCCGTGCGGGCGATCTGGAAAGAACTGGGTGGCAGCATCCAGGGCAGGGACCGTCTGGCGCCAACGCCGAGCAACGCCAAGGTGCTGGCCCGGGCCTACTCGCCGGATCTGGCGGAAATCATTCGCGACATCAACAAATACAGCAACAACACCATGGCTCAGCAGTTGTTCCTGAGCCTGGGCCAGAAATTCCGCACCGACGCCGACGGTGACGACGCCAGGGCTGCCCAGCGTGTGGTGCGTCAGTGGCTGGCGAAGAAAGGCATCACCGCGCCGCACCTGGTGATGGAGAACGGCTCCGGCCTGTCTCGCGCCGAACGCGTGAGCGCTCGTGAAATGGCGGCGATGCTGCAAGCTGCGTGGCGCAGTCCCTACTCCGCCGAGTTCATCAGCTCGATGCCGATTGCAGGCACCGACGGCACCATGCGTAAACGCCTGAAAACCACGGCAATGCGCGGCGAAGCTCACGTCAAGACCGGCACCCTGAACACCGTGCGCGCGATCTCCGGTTACAGCCGTGACGTCAACGGCAACACCTGGGCGGTGGTGGCGATCCTCAACGACAAGGCCCCGTTTGGCGCATCGTCGGTGCTGGATCAGGTGCTGCTGGACCTGTATCGCCAGCCGAAAGTGCCGGAAACGGCTTCGGTGCTCTGACCCGATCTACGCGACACCACAGATCCAATGCAGGAACGAGCCTGCTCGCGATGACGGCGGCACATCCAGCAATGATGTGACTGACAGACCGCCATCGCGAGCAGGCTCACGCCCACAGGGGTCAGCATGAAGGCTTAGTTCATCTCTGCTTCAACGCGATCCCGTCCCGCCTGCTTCGCCGCATAAACCCCAGAATCCGCCCGCAGCAACAGCGCATCCGCGCCCTCCCCGACTCGCCAACTGGCGATCCCGAAACTCGCGGTCACGACCCCGACGCCTTCGATCGGTGAACTGCGCAAGGCTTGCCACAGTTGCAAGGCCAGCACGTGGGCCTGTTCGCCGCCGATGTCCGGGCACAGCACCATGAATTCCTCGCCACCCAGGCGGCAGAACACGTCGGTACGTCGCAGACGATGGCCGATGCGCTCGCACACGGCCTGCAACACCCGATCACCCACGGCGTGGCCATGCTGGTCATTGATGCGCTTGAAGTGGTCGATGTCGAGCATGATCACCGACAACTCGCCACCCCCGCGCTCGACCCGGGCCATTTCGGTGGTCAGGCGCTCTTGAAAGTAACGGCGGTTGTGAATTCCGGTCAGGGAGTCGGTGATCGACAGCGCCCGCAGTTCTTCTTCCACCCGCTTCAGGTCGGAAATGTCCGAGATGTAGCCATGCCAGAGCACGCCGCCGCCCGGCAGTTCCTCCGGGGTCGCCTCGCCGCGAACCCAGCGCAGACCGCGCTGAGGCAGTTGTACCCGGTACTCCTCGCGCCACGGGCTGAGCGTATTCGCCGATGCGCGTATCGAGTCGCGAACGCGGGTTGTGTCCTGGGGATGAATCCGCGTGAAAATCGCTTCGGCGTTGAGCAGCAAAACGTCCGGCTCGAGTTCATAGATCTCGCGAATCCCGTCGCTGGCGTAGATCACACTGAATCGGCCGTCGAATTCCATCTTGAATTGATAAATGCCACCGGGCACATGGGCGCTGAGCTTTTTCAGCAACAGGTCTCGAGCGGCCAGGGCCTCGTGGACACGCTTGCGTTCGGTGATGTCGATGCAGATCGCCAGATGCCCGACCCACAGGCCTTGCTCGTCGAGCACCGGAGTCGCGAGCATGTTCACGGTCAAATGGCTGCCGTCCTGACGGACCAGCGTCCACTCCCGAGCTTCATGACCGCCCTCTTCTCCACCTTCGACCAACATCGCCTGGCAGGTCGGAATCGGCTTGCCATAGCGCGCACTCAATTCCGCCGAGCGTGCAACCAGCTCTCGGGGAAAGTGCAGGTTTTCCAGGGTCATGCGCCCCACCACTTCAGCGCTGGAGTAACCCAGCATTTGCTCGGCCCCGGCGTTGAAGGTGTTGATGACACCTCGCAGGTCAGTGGCGATGATCGCCACTTGCGTCGCAGCATCCAGCACGCCGCGCAACTGGCCGTGAGTGCCGCGCAATTCCTGCTCGCGGGCGTGCAGCTCCTGGGTGCGCTGCTCGACCATTTTCAGTGCGCGCTGGCGTTGGCTGACCAGCACGTAGAGCAACGCACTGAGCAGCACACTGAGCAAGCCACCGAGCACCACCAGGCTGGTCACCGAGGAATGGTTGGCTTTCAGAAAGGCTTCGCTGGGCAGGATATCGACTTGATAATCGTGGTCGGCCATACGCAACAGGCGTGTCGCGGACAATTCACTGGGCGCAGGCGGGTTAGAGGACTCGTAAAGCACTTCATGCTGATCGTCGGTGGACAGATCGAGGATGCGTACCGAGAGATAGTCATAACTGGCCTCCGGCAACCCGTCCGCCAGCAACTGGCGCATGCTGATCACGGCCATGACATATCCGTAGGGTTTCATGTCCGCCGTCGCCGCATCACGCTGACGCTTCACCGGCGCCACCAGCAGCACGCCACGCGCATACGCCGGCTCGATGCCGACCAGATGCATCGGCTGCGAGACGGCCATGCTGCCCAGTTTGTCCGCCCGATCAAGGGTGGCGCGGCGTAACGGCTGGGCAAACAAGTCGTACCCCAGCGGCGAGCCGAGTCGGCTTCGGGTCTGGCTGTAGCGCACCGCCACGTATTCATCCCGCTCGGCGGCCAATTGCAGCTGGCCCTCGGCATTGAGCTCACGCAGAGTGAAGTCGCTCAAACCGTCTTCTTCACGCACCTTGCGCTCGAACGCCGCCCGCTCGGCACGGGTGACCCGCGCCGCGAATGAATACGCCTGCGTGCGGTGCAGCAGCGGTTGGGTGTAACCGTCGAACTCCGCGCGGGAGACTGACTCGGAATTGGCGAAGAACCGGCGCAGGCCGTCGAGGCGCTGCTCCTGATCTTCGAAACGTTCTTCGATGCGGCTGTAGCGTTCGCTGGCGAGCAGCTGGAAACGTTGCCGTAATTGATGGTGATACAGATTCAGCGTCGACCAGGCCAGCAATCCAGTGAGAACCCCACCGACGAGCAATACCAGCAGCGCGACCAACCAGGCCGAGACATCTTCACTGATAAAACCCAGGATCTTGGGGCGCACGGCGTGCAACGACATAAACGCAACTCAAAACGCCAGGTGCGGGAAAGCCCATTGGCCATGCGTTGAGTTATAGCTATTAGCCATCAATTTGACCAGCACAGAAAGAAGCCAAGAGCCTTTAAAATCAAGGCTCTGTGGATCCAATCCCTATAAGTGTCAACGAGCCGTGATTTTCCAGGCACGGTGGATCTTGCCATTACGGGCGAAATCCGGATCGATGGTCTGGGCGGTGATTTCTTCAACGGCATAACGCGCGCTGAGGTTTTCCTCGAGCGTGAACTTGCGGAAGTTGTTGGAGAAGTACAACACGCCACCGGGCGCCAGGCGCGCCATGGCCAGGTCGATCAACTGCACCTGGTCGCGCTGCACGTCGAAGATCCCTTCCATGCGCTTGGAGTTGGAGAACGTTGGCGGGTCGATGAAGATCAGGTCGTACTCGTCTCGGCAGGCATCGAGCCACGCCATCACGTCACCCTGCTCCAGACGGTTCTTGTCGGAGAAACCGTTCAGTGACAGGTTGCGACGCGCCCAGTCCAGGTAGGTTTTCGACAGGTCGACGCTGGTAGTGCTGCGCGCGCCGCCCTTGGCCGCGTGAACGCTGGCGGTCGCGGTGTAGCAATACAGGTTGAGGAAGCGCTTGCCGGCCGCCTCTTTCTGGATGCGCATACGCATTGGGCGGTGGTCGAGGAACAGTCCGGTGTCGAGGTAGTCGGTGAGGTTGACCAGCAGCTTCACGCCGCCTTCGTTAACCTCGACAAACTTGCCCTGGGCCGCTTGGCGTTCGTATTGCTTGGTGCCGCTCTGACGCTCGCGGCGCTTGACCACCACGCGGCTCTTGTCGATGTTCAAGGCCTGCGGAATCGCCGCCAGGGCATCGAACATGCGCGCCGAGGCTTTTTCCGGGTCGATGGACTTCGGTGCGGCGTATTCCTGGACGTGGACCCAATCGTGATACAGGTCGATGGCCATGGAATATTCCGGCATATCGGCATCGTAGACGCGGTAGCAATCAATGCCCTCGCGCTTGACCCACTTGCCCAACGCCTTGAGGTTCTTTTGCAGGCGGTTGGCGAACATCTGCCCGCCTTCGCTCAAGCGCGGTTGCTCGATCACTACCGGGGCCGGTTTGATCGGGTTGCCGTTCTTGTTGTACTTCTCGTATTTGCCCGGCGCTACGTCGTTGTCGGCGACTTCGACTTCGGCTTGAACTTGTTCACGCTCGACCTGACGCTGTTCCGGGGTGCGACGCTCGCCGGTGACGAACTGGTCCGGCGTGACTTTGATCAGCAGCAATTTGCACGGCAAGGCGCCGTTCCAGAACGAATACTGTTTGTGGCTGCGGATGCCCATGCGCTTGCCCAGGTCGGGCGCGCCGGTGAACACCGCCGCTTCCCAGTTCAGGCAGGCCTGACGCAGACGCTCGCCAAGGTTCTGGTAGAGGTAGAGCAGGCTCGCCTCGTCGCCCAGACGCTCGCCATATGGCGGGTTGCAGATCACCAGACCTTTCTGGTTCTGGTCCGGACGTGGCTCGAACGTGCCGACTTCGCCCTGGTAGATCTTGATCCACTCGCTAAGGCCCGCACGTTCGACGTTGTTGCGGCCCGGTTGAATCAGGCGCGGATCGGCTTCGTAACCGCGAATCCACAGCGGTGGCTTGGCCAGGCCGGCGGCGGCGCGTTCGGTGGCTTCTTCGTGGAGCTTTTTCCACAGCGCCGGCACGTGGCCGAGCCAGGCGGTGAAGCCCCACTGTTCGCGACGCAGGTTCGGCGCCATGTCGGCGGCGATCATCGCCGCTTCGACGAGGAACGTACCAACACCGCACATCGGGTCAGCCAGTGCGCCGCCTTCGGCCGCAATGCGTGGCCAGCCGGAACGGATCAGGATCGCGGCCGCGAGGTTTTCCTTCAACGGCGCCGCGCCCTGCTGCAAACGATAACCGCGCTGGTGCAGGCTGTGACCGGAGAGGTCGAGGGAGAGAATCGCTTCGCCACGGTCCAGGCGCAGGTGAATGCGCAGGTCCGGGTTGAGCTTGTCGATGGACGGACGATCGCCCTGCGGAGTGCGCAGTTTGTCGACGATGGCGTCTTTGACTTTCAGGGCGCCGAAGTGCGTATTGTCGATGCCCGAGCCGTGGCCGCTGAACTCGACGGCCAGGGTGCCGTCATTGAGCATGTGGTCTTGCCACTCGATGTCGAGTACGCCGTGGTACAGGTCTTCGGCGTCCTTCATCGGGAAACGCTTGAGCACCAGCAGCACCCGGTTCGCCAGACGCGACCACAGGCACAGGCGATAAGCGGTTTCCATGGTGGCCATGCCGCGCACGGCAGAGGTGTGCTCACGTGCTTCTTCAAGGCCAAGCCCGACGGCTTCCTCGATCAGCAGGCCTTCAAGGCCTTTGGGACAAGTGAGGAAGATTTCGAATTGATCGGACATTGGAATCTCAGAGCCTTTAGCTAAGTGAACCGGCAACGCATTGCCGGCCCGGTTTTCAATCAGGCGCTTTTCTAAAAGAGCGCCCGCGTGGCACGAAGGTGTGCCGTCCCACCTGTGCTGCTCAGGTTAGAAGAGCTTAGATGCACAGGCAGATAAAAAAGTTGATGCAACAAAATGTCATAAGTCGACCCTTCGTCGAATAATCGTCCTGCTTAACAGGAGCCATTCTCACAAAGGATTAACTCCATCATTCTGTGGGGGGCCGATCATACAGGGCTTTGACCAAGAAACACGGGACAAACATCGAGTTACTTATGGCCGTTGCATCTTTATGGTTACGTTCTTATGACAAAACGATCATTCCCTCGATGTGACGCATTGGTTAGAACTCAACACAGGTTGACGCCGCAACGACGTCAACACCTTGGCTCGCGACGCCGGCAGCGAGCCCCAACGGCAGGAGTTTTTTTCTGCCAGACCTCAATTGAGGTCGACGCGATAAATACAGTCAACAAGTGAGGGCAACACCCTATGAGAAGACTTAAGCGTGATCCGTTGGAAAGAGCATTTTTGCGCGGATATCAATATGGCGTTGGTGGCAAATCCCGTGAGCTTTGCCCATTTACTCTACCGTCGGTACGCCAAGCCTGGATTAACGGCTGGCGAGAAGGACGCGGCGACAACTGGGACGGTATGACCGGCACTGCGGGAATCCACAGACTCAACGAACTTCACGCCGTCGGCTAACACAGGGCACAACACTCCGACACGACAATCTGATTACGTAACGACTTACCACGCACGCCCCATCCGGGCGGCGGGCTCCGGCCCAGGGGCTCCTTCGAGGAGCCCTTTTTTATGCCCGCCAATTACTTGGAATCTGAACACTGCTTTTGTGGCGAGGGTGCTTGCTCCCGCTGGGCTGCGAAGCCGCCCCAGAACCAGCCACAACTCGGAGTGTCAGGTAAAACGCGGTTGCGGGGTTTACGACTGCTTCGCAGCCGAGCGGGAGCAAGCTCCCTCGCCACAGAAAACCTCAGCGCCAGGACCTGCTCAGCCCTTCAGCGCAGCGCCGCGATGGCGTCGACGGACTCGCGAATCAGCGCCGGGCCTTTGTAGATGAAGCCGGAATAGAGCTGCACCAGGCTAGCACCCGCAGTGATTTTCTCAGCCGCATGCTTGCCTTCGGTGATGCCGCCCACGGCGATGATTGGCAAGCGACCCGCCAGTTCCGCCGCCAGTACCTTCACGGTGTGGGTGCTCTTGTCGCGAACCGGTGCGCCGGACAGACCGCCCGCCTCATCACCATGCTCCATGCCTTCAACGCCCACACGGCTCAGGGTGGTGTTGGTGGCAATCACTGCGTCCATCCCGGTTTCGATCAGCGCTTGCGCGACCTGAGCGGTTTCTTCATCGGTCATGTCCGGCGCGATCTTGATCGCCAGCGGTACATGTTTACCGTGGCGCAGGGCCAGTTCCGCGCGACGGGTCGCCAGATCAGCCAGCAATTGCTTGAGCGAATCGCCGAATTGCAGGCTGCGCAGGCCCGGGGTGTTCGGCGAGCTGACGTTGACCGTCACGTAACTGGCGTGGGCGTAGACCTTGTCCAGGCAGATCAGATAATCGTCGACCGCACGCTCAACCGGTGTATCGAAGTTCTTGCCGATGTTGATGCCCAGCACGCCCTTGTACTTGGCCGCCGCCACGCGTGCCAGCAGGTGATCGACGCCGAGGTTGTTGAACCCCATGCGGTTGATGATCGCCTCGGCGTCCGGCAGACGGAAAATCCGTGGCTTGGGGTTACCCGGCTGCGGACGCGGGGTGATGGTGCCGATTTCGACAAAGCCGAACCCCAGCTGGGCAAATCCGTCGATGGCCGCACCGTTCTTGTCCAGACCCGCCGCCAAACCTACCGGGTTCGGAAACTCCAGGCCCATGACGTTCACCGGCATTTTCGCCGGCGCCTTGCACAGCAGACTGTTGAGGCCCAAACGCCCGCCCGCGCCGATCAGGTCCAGGGACAGATCGTGGGAGGTTTCCGGGGAAAGTTTGAACAACAGCTGACGGGCCAGGGTGTACATGGGCGGTTTTGACTCGAATGGCGGCGAAATGAGGCGGCGATTATAGCCGGGCATCGGTGCCGCAAGCGAGGCGCGCAACAAAATCAGCGGACGATGGCATATGCCTTGCACCCTCACTGACATCAGCACTCATGCCAACGGCGGGATGAGTCGAAAGACAAAGGCGTCGTCACTTGGCCTTGCCCTGGCAAGCAGCCCGGTACGACGCTTTTTTTTGGAAGGTGTTTAACCATGAATGAAACCACAGCGGGCCCACTGGCCTGGGTCAATGGCAGCGATGCCCCGGAAAAGACTGAGATCAACCTCGGCTTCATGGCCCTGAGTGACTGTGCCTCGGTGGTGGTCGCGGCCACGCAGGGTTTCGCGCAGCCTTACGGCCTGACCCTGAACCTCAAGCGCCAGTCGTCCTGGGCCAACCTGCGGGACAAACTGGTCAGCGGCGAACTCGACGCCGCCCACAGCCTGTACGGCTTGATCTACGCCGTGCACCTGGGCATCGGCGGCGTGGCGCCGACCGACATGGCGGTGCTCATGGGGCTGAACCAGAACGGCCAGAGCATCAACCTTTCTCATGGCTTGCAGGCCTTGGGGGTGACCAGTCCTGAAGCACTGGACCGGCACGTGCACCAAAGTCGCCCAAAATTGACCTTCGCCCAGACATTTCCGACAGGCACCCACGCCATGTGGCTGTATTACTGGCTCGCGAGTCAGGGCATTCATCCGTTGCAGGACGTCGACAGCGTGGTGGTGCCACCGCCACAGATGGTCGCGCACCTGCAAGCCGGACGCATCGACGGCTTCTGCGTCGGCGAACCCTGGTCCGCCAGCGCGGTAAAACAGAATCTGGGATTCACCATGGCAACGACCCAGACCATCTGGCCCGATCACCCGGAAAAAGTCCTCGGCTGCACTCGCGCCTTTGTCGAGCAGTACCCCAACACCGCCCGGGCGTTGGTGATGGCGATCCTCGAAGCCAGCCGCTTCATTGAAGACGGCAGCGAGAACCGCCGCAGCACCGCGAAGCTGTTGAGCGCGCCCGAATACCTTGATGCACCGCTCGATTGCATCGAACCGCGCTTGCTTGGCGACTACGCCGATGGCCTCGGCAATCGCTGGCAGGACCCGCACGCGCTGCGTTTCCATGCGGGCGGTGAGGTCAATGTGCCGTACTTGTCCGATGGCATGTGGTTCATGACCCAGTTCCGCCGCTGGGGCTTGTTGCGCGACGACCCGGATTACCTCGGCGTGGCCCGTGAGGTCCAGCAACTAGACTTGTACCGTGAGGCCGCCAGCGCAGTCGGTGTTGCCGCCGAGGGTGAGGACATGCGCAGCAGCCAATTGATCGACGGCAAAGTCTGGGATGGCTCCGACCCGACCGGCTATGCCCGCAGTTTCAAGCTGCACGCCATGAGCGAAAGCTCGCACCGAATCGCCAGCCGCTGACAGGAGATTGCGAATATGTTGCGTATCCTGCTGATCAACGACACCGCGAAGAAAGTCGGTCGCCTGAAAGCAGCCCTGACCGAAGCCGGGTTCGAGGTGATCGACGAATCCGGCCTGACCATCGACCTGCCCGCGCGCGTCGAAACGGTGCGTCCGGATGTGATTTTGATCGATACCGAGTCACCCAGCCGCGATGTGATGGAGCAAGTGGTGCTCGTGAGCCGCGACCAACCGCGACCGATTGTGATGTTTACCGATGAACATGACCCCGATGTGATGCGTCAGGCAATCAAGTCCGGGGTCAGTGCCTACATCGTCGAAGGCATTCACGCACAACGCTTGCAGCCGATTCTCGACGTGGCCATGGCGCGCTTTGAAAGCGACCAGGCCCTGCGCGCCCAGCTCAACGCCCGCGACCAGCAACTGGCCGAGCGCAAGCGCATCGAGCTGGCCAAGGGGCTGTTGATGAAGATGAAGGACTGCAACGAGGAAGAGGCTTACACCCTCATGCGCCGCCAGGCCATGAGCCGGCAGCAGAAACTGATTCAGGTGGCGGAGCAGATTATTGCCATGAGTGAATTGCTCGGCTGACCTCTTACCCTTTGTGGCGAGGGAGCTTGCTCCCGCTGGGCTGCGAAGCGGCCCCAAAAAACCCGGCAGCCTAACCGATTTTGTGAGTGCTGCGCACTCAAGCGGGAGCAAGCTCCCTCGCCACAAAAATCTCCTCAACCCACATTCCCGAGGGTTGGCACAGATCTCGCTAAGTAATCCATACAGGTAACCAACGGCGGTTGCCCCACCTACGACAAAGACGTCGCTCACCTCATTTGCCCACGGCGAATCGGGTGGCGGCGTTTTTTCGTTTTGGCCCCAGAGATCGGGGCCGGTGGTGCGGCCGAGGCGGCGCCCCACCTGCAAGCTTCTGACTCCTTCTCGAGACTCCCTACAGCTGAGGTGCGCGATGAATTCAAGCTTCTGGAAATCTGGCCATACCCCGACATTGTTCGCGGCCTTCCTCTATTTCGACCTGAGTTTCATGGTCTGGTACCTGCTCGGCCCACTGGCGGTGCAGATCGCCACCGACCTGCAACTGACCACCCAGCAACGCGGGCTGGTGGTGGCCACGCCGATTCTCGCCGGGGCCATACTGCGCTTTTTGATGGGCTTGCTGGCTGATCGCCTGTCGCCCAAGACCGCTGGCCTGATCGGCCAGGTGATCGTCATCTGCGCCCTGTTCGTTGCCTGGAAACACGGCATCCACAGTTACGAACAAGCGCTGCTATTGGGCTTGTTTCTCGGTGTGGCCGGCGCATCCTTCGCCGTCGCCCTGCCGCTGGCCTCGCAATGGTATCCGCCGCAGCATCAGGGCAAGGCCATGGGCATCGCCGGTGCCGGCAACTCGGGCACCGTGCTTGCCGCATTGATCGCCCCGGTGCTGGCGGCCGCCTTCGGCTGGAGCAACGTGTTCGGCTTCGCCCTGATCCCGCTGATCCTGACCATCATCGTGTTCGCCTGGCTGGCCAAAAACGCCCCTGAACGGCCGAAAGCCAAGTCCATGTCCGACTACTTCAAGGCCTTGGGCGACCGCGACAGTTGGTGGTTCATGTTTTTCTACAGCGTGACCTTCGGTGGCTTCATCGGCCTGGCCAGCGCCCTGCCCGGCTATTTCAACGACCAATACGGCCTGAGCCCGGTCACCGCCGGCTACTACACCGCAGCCTGCGTGTTCGGTGGCAGCCTGATGCGCCCATTAGGCGGCGCGCTGGCCGACCGATTCGGCGGGATTCGCACGTTGCTGGGGATGTACACCGTTGCAGCGATCTGCATCGCGGCGGTGGGTTTCAACCTGCCGAGCTCCTATGCAGCGCTGGCACTTTTCGTCTGCACCATGCTCGGTTTGGGTGCGGGTAACGGCGCGGTCTTCCAATTGGTCCCGCAACGTTTTCGTCGGGAAATCGGTGTAATGACCGGCTTGATCGGCATGGCCGGCGGCATCGGCGGTTTCGCACTGGCAGCGGGCATGGGCGCGATCAAGCAAAGCACTGGCAGTTATCAAATGGCCCTGTGGTTGTTCGCCAGCCTTGGCGTGCTCGCCTGGTTCGGCCTGCACGGGGTGAAACGTCGCTGGAGAACCACCTGGGGTTCGGCCGCTGTGACCGCTGCCCGGGTCTGAGACCGCAATGAGCCTGCAATTGAGTTTTGCCGAAGCGAGCGCCATCGGCCCTCGCGAGGAAAATCAGGACGCCCTGCGCCTGGTCACTCCGGCCCCGGCGCTGGCGGCAAGCAAGGGTTACCTGTTCGCCATCGCCGACGGGGTCAGCCAGTGCGCCGACGGCGGTCTCGCCGCCCGTTCGACCTTGCAGGCCCTGGCGCTGGACTATTACGCCACCCCGGAAACCTGGGGTGTCGCGCAAGCGCTGGATCGCCTGCTGCTGGCGCAAAATCGCTGGTTGCAGGCCAATGGCGGTGGGCAACCATTGCTCACGACTGTCAGTGCTTTGGTCATGCGCGGCAGGCGTTTTACCTTGGCCCATGTCGGCGATTGCCGGGTGTATCGCTGGCACGCCGACACCTTGCAGCGGGTCAGCGAAGATCACGTCTGGGACCAGCCGGGCATGCAGCATGTGCTCAAGCGAGCGCTGGGGCTCGATCAGCATCTGGTCCTGGATTTTCTTGACGGTGAACTTCGCCTCGATGAGAGCTTTGTGCTGCTCAGCGACGGCATCTGGGCGGTGCTGGGCGACACCGCCATTGCGGCGATTCTGCGCGACCAACCGGACCTGCACAGCGCGGCGCAAACCCTGGTCAGCGCAGCGCACCTGGCGGGCAGTCAGGACAATGCCAGCGCCCTGTTGGTGCGGGTCGATGCCCTCGGTGAGACGAGCATTGGCGATGCGCTGATTCATCTGCAGCAATGGCCACTGCCACCCGCACTGAAACCGGGCCAGATGTTCGAGGGCTGGCAGGTCGAAGGGATGCTCGGCCAGAGCCAGCAGTCGCTGCTTTATCGGGTTCGCGACAGCCAACAACACCCCTGGCTGCTGAAAACCTTGCCCGCCGCACTGCGCGACGATCACCTCGCCGGGCAGGCTTTGCTGTCGGAGGAATGGTTTCTCAAGCGCGTGGCCGGACGGCATTTCCCTGAAGTTCATGCCGCCAGTCAGCGTCAGCATTTGTATTACGTGATGCGCGAGTATTCCGGCTCCACTCTGGCGCAGTTGCACGAACGGGTTGCCGCGCTGCCGCTGGCGCAATGGCAGGATCTGGCCGAACGTCTGCTCAAGGCCGTCGGCATGCTGCATCGCCGGCAGATTCTTCATCGCGACATCAAACCGGAGAACCTGTTGCTGGGCGACGACGGTGAATTGCGCTTGCTGGATTTCGGCCTCGCCTACTGCCCTGGTCTGTCAGAAGATCAACCCACGACCTTGCCCGGCACGCCGAGCTATATCGCGCCGGAAGCCTTTGCCGGTGAGGCACCGACACCGCAACAGGATCTGTTCGCAGTCGGTGTCACCCTGTATTTCCTGCTGACCGGGCATTATCCCTACGGCGAAATCGAAGCCTTCCAGCGTCCACGGTTTGGCGTGCCCGTCAGCCCCAGCCGTTACCGCCCCGACCTGCCGGACTGGATCGCGCAAAGCCTGGAGCGCGCGGTCGCGGCGGATCCGGGTCAACGGTTTGAAACGGCGGAAGAATGGTTGCTGTTGCTGGAGCAGGGAGAGCGACGCAGTTTGAGTGTGCGGCCCAGACCGCTGCTGGAGCGCGAGCCGTTGAAGGTCTGGCGGACGCTGGCGCTGGTGATGTTGGTGGTGAATCTGGTGCTGCTGGTTTTGCTGTTTCAAGGCTGATTCCCCGTCGTGCCCATCGCGAGCAGGCTCGCTCCCACAGGGGATCTCCAGTGTCCGGGAGACCATTGTGGGAGCGAGCCTGCTCGCGATGGCGGACTGACAGCCCCGCCAGCCCCATCAGCAACTCGCTCCATTAATGGGCAACGCGCTTTGATTCGGTGCAATAAATCGGACGCTTTGACTCAAAACTGTTATTTCCCGCTCTAAACCCGGGTTCTGACAACTTGGCACAACCACTGCATTACCTCTCCCAACAGACATAAAGCCCAGCCTTCAACGATGAAGGGTGTGCTTCCCGAGAGAACGGGACCAGGACAAAGGCGTCCTCGCTAGGCAACTAGCGGGACGCCTTTTTTTGTTTGCGCAAAATATGTCGAGCAAGACCTGACAGCCCTGATGAGGCGGGTCCGAGCTCCCCGGAGAACCTGATGAAAAAACTAAAACTGGTGATGATCGGCAACGGCATGGCCGGGGTTCGTACCCTGGAAGAACTGCTCAAGTTGAGCAACGAGCTGTACGACATCACGGTCTTCGGCGCCGAACCCCATACCAACTACAACCGCATCCTGCTGTCACCGGTACTGGCCGGTGAACAGACCTTCGACGAGATCGTACTGAACGATCTCGACTGGTACCTGGACAACAGCATCAAGTTGCTGCTCAACCGCAAAGTAGTGGAGATCGACCGGGTCAAACGCCGCGTGATCGCCGACGACGGCACCGAGGCGGAATACGATCGCCTGCTGATCGCGACCGGCTCGACCCCGTTCATCCTGCCGATCCCCGGCAACGCTTTGCAGGGTGTGATCGGCTATCGCGACATCGCCGACACCCAGGCCATGATCAACACCGCGAAAACCCACAAGCACGCCGTGGTGATCGGTGGCGGTCTGCTCGGCCTGGAAGCTGCAAACGGTCTGATGCTGCGCGGCATGCACGTCACCGTGGTGCACATCGGCGAGTGGCTGCTGGAGCGGCAGCTGGACAAAACCAGTGGCCAACTCCTGCAAACTGCCCTGGAAGCCCGCGGCCTGCATTTTCGTCTGAGCGAACAGACTCAGGCCCTGCACGATGCCGGCAACGGCCGGGTCGGCTCGGTTGAATTCAAGAATGGCGACATCATCCCCGCCGACCTGGTGGTCATGGCCGCCGGCATCCGCCCAAGCACCGAACTGGCGGAAAAATCCGGCATCCCCTGCCATCGCGGGATTCTGGTCAATGACACCCTGCAAACCTATGACCCACGGATCTACGCCATCGGCGAATGCGCCAGCCACCGCGGAACCGCCTACGGCCTGGTCGCGCCGCTGTTCGAGCAAGCCAAGGTCTGCGCCAACCACCTCGCGCAACTGGGCTTCGCCACCTACAAAGGCTCGGTGACCTCGACCAAATTGAAAGTCACAGGCATCGACCTGTTCTCCGCCGGCGACTTCATGGGCGGCGAAGGTACCGAAACCATCACCCTCTCCGACCCGATCGGTGGGGTCTACAAAAAACTGGTGATCAAGGATGACGTGCTGGTCGGCGCCTGTCTGTACGGCGACACGGCCGATGGCGGGTGGTATTTCCGACAGATTCGTGAAAATCACGACATCGACGAGATCCGCGATCACCTGATGTTCGGCGACGCTTCGTTCATGGAGCAGGCCATCGGCGACGCAGGACACTCCGGCAGGGAAGCAAGCTGATGAACCAGATTACCGCTTCCACCTGCTGCTACTGTGGGGTCGGCTGCGGCGTGCTGATCGAGCATGACGGCGAGCGCATTCTCGGCGTCAGCGGCGATCCGAGCCACCCGGCGAACTTCGGCAAGCTGTGCAGCAAGGGGTCGACCTTGCACCTGACGGGCGACTTGACCGCGCGAGCGTTGTACCCCGAACTGCGCCTGGGCAAAGGCCTGGCCCGCAGCCGCACCGACTGGGACACCGCCCTCGACCACGCGGCCAATGTCTTTGCCCGAACCATCGCCGAACACGGCCCGGACAGCGTGGCGTTCTACATTTCCGGGCAGTTGCTGACCGAGGACTATTACGCCTTCAACAAACTGGCGCGAGCGCTGGTGGGCACCAACAACATCGACAGCAATTCGCGGCTGTGCATGTCATCCGCAGTGGTCGGCTACAAGCGCAGCCTCGGGGCCGATGCGCCGCCATGCAGCTACGAAGACCTGGAACTGAGCGACTGCGTGATGATCGTCGGCAGCAACATGGCCTACGCCCACCCGGTGCTGTTTCGTCGCCTGGAAGAAGCCCGGTCCCGCCGCCCGCAGATGAAAGTTATCGTCATTGACCCCCGTCGTACCGACACCTGCGATTTGGCCGACCTGCACCTGGCGATTCTTCCCGGGACCGATGTCGCCTTGTTCCATGGGATTTTGCACCTGCTGCTGTGCGAAGACTGGGTCGACCGCGATTTCATCCAGGCTCATACCGAAGGTTTGGCCGAACTGACCAATCTTGTACGCGATTACACGCCGTCAATGGTGTCGCAGCTGTGTGGGATCGAGGTCGAGCAATTACAGGAATGCGCCAGATGGGTAGGCACCTCCACGAGTTTTCTGTCGCTGTGGTGCATGGGATTGAACCAGTCCACCGCCGGTAGCGCCAAAAACAGCGCACTGATCAATCTGCACCTGGCCACCGGGCAAATCGGCCGTCCCGGCGCAGGACCGTTCTCCCTGACCGGTCAGCCAAATGCCATGGGTGGACGGGAAACCGGCAGCCTGTCGAACCTGCTGCCGGGCCATCGCGAAGCGGCCAATGCCGAGCATCGCGCGGAAGTGGCGGCCTATTGGGGCGTTGATCAACTTCCGGAAAATGCCGGGCTTACCGCGATCGAGTTGTTTGAACAGGTTCGCAGCGGAAAAATCAAAGCCCTGTGGATCGCCTGCACCAACCCGGCCCAATCGTTGCCGGACCAGACCGCCGTGCGCGCTGCCCTGGAGGCCTGCCCGTTCGTGGTGTTGCAGGAAGCCTTTCGCACCACCGAAACCGCCGCGTTCGCCGACCTGCTGTTGCCTGCCGCCAGTTGGGGCGAAAAGGACGGCACGGTGACCAACTCCGAACGGCGCATTTCCCACGTTCGCCGGGCCATCGTCGCACCGGGTGAAGCGCGTTCCGACTGGGCGATCACGGTGGATTTCGCACAACGCCTGGAAAAACAGCTGCGCCCCGGGCAAAACAGCCTGTTTGCCTTTGAAACGCCGGCGCAGGTCTTCGACGAATACAAACACCTGACCCGCGGGCGTGATTTGGACTTGTCCGGAATCAGTCATGAGCTGATCGACCGCCTCGGCCCACAACAATGGCCCTTCCCCACTGGCGCCAGCGAAGGCACTGCACGCCTGTATCTCGACGGTATTTTCCCGACCGCCAGCGGACGTGCTCAGTTTGTGGCCGATCCGTATCGCGCGGCCAGGGAACAACGCGACGCACACTTCCCGCTGACGCTGATCACCGGTCGCTTGCGCGATCAATGGCACGGCATGAGCCGCACCGGCACCGCCGCGCAGCTGTTCGGGCATGTCAGCGAGGCCGTGTTGAGCCTGCATCCGGATGAAATGCGTCGGCATCGTCTGCAACCCGGCGATCTGATCAGCCTGAAAAGTCGGCGCGGCGCGGTGATCGTGCCGGTCGCCAGCGACGACAGCGTGCGGCCTGGCCAGGCCTTTCTGCCCATGCATTTTGGTGACCGTTTCCTCAAGGGCGGCGTGAACACCCTCACCCTGCCCGCTTTTGATCCGCTGTCAAAACAACCGGAACTCAAACACAGTGGCGTGCGACTTGAGCCGGTGCAGTTGCCGTGGCAGCTGTTCGCCCTGGTCGAAGGCAATGTTCAACAACATTTTGAGACGCTACGACCGCTCTGCGAGGCGTTTTCCTACGCCAGCCTCAGCCTGGTCGGCCGTGAACGCCCTGCGCTGCTGATACGCGCTGCCAGCGCCGCCGCGCCTGATCCGCAACTGCTGCGTGACATCGATCAGTGCCTGGCGCTCAACGACGGTCCCGTACTGGCCTACGACGACCCACGACGCTCCATCGGCAAACGCGTGCGGATCGAGAACGGTCGGATCACCGCGATTCGCCTGGCCGGCGAAACACTCGCCCAACACTGGCTGCAAAACCTCTGGCTTGAGGGACGCGTCGACGAACAACTGCGCCGTTGGCTGCTGGCACCACTGAGCGCGCAGCCGGGTAACGCGGGCACGGCGGCAGCGGGCACCAAAACCCTTTGCAACTGCAAGAACGTCAGTCAACGCGCGGTCTGCGCCGGCATCAGCCGTGGTCTGGACTTGCAGGGCCTGAAACAAGAATTGGGCTGCGGCACGCAATGCGGCTCCTGTGTACCTGAAATCAAGCGTCTACTGGCTGCCACTGCGCAGCCGATCGCCGTTATCGCGTGAGGAAAATACGATGAGCGCAAAAGTCTGGCTGGTGGGTGCAGGTCCCGGCGACCCTGAATTGCTGACCCTCAAGGCTGTTCGGGCGTTGAGCGAAGCAGATGTGGTGCTGATCGACGATCTGGTCAATGACGCGGTGCTGGAGCATTGCCCCGGCGCGCGGATCATTCCTGTGGGCAAACGCGGCGGCTGTCGTTCCACGCCTCAAGCCTTCATTCATCGCCTGATGCTGCGTTATGCCCGCCACGGCAAATGCGTGGTACGGCTCAAGGGCGGCGATCCGTGCATCTTCGGTCGCGGCGGTGAAGAGGCACAGTGGTTGCGCGAGCACGGCGTTGAAGTCGAACTGGTCAACGGCATCACTGCCGGGCTGGCGGGTGCGACGCAATGCGATATTCCGCTGACCCTCAGAGGCGTAGCCCGTGGCGTGACGCTGGTCACCGCCCACACTCAGGACGGCAGCAGCCTGAACTGGCAGGCCCTGGCCCAGGGCGGCACGACGCTGGTGATTTATATGGGCGTGGCGAAGCTGAGCGAGATCCGCGAGCAGCTGCTGGCCGGGGGGATGGCGGCGGATATGCCGGTGGCGATGATTGAAAACGCGTCCCTGGCGCACCAACGGGAATGTCGGAGCAATTTGACGGCCATGGAACAGGATGCCTCAGCATTCGAATTGAAAAGCCCGGCGATCCTGGTCATTGGCGCGGTAGCAGCCCGCTCTGCGCTTTACTGTGGGAACGAGTCTGCTCGCGAAGCGGACTTGTCCGTCGACATCAATGCTGGATATCAACGCGCCTGACGGCTCGCCCCTCACCAAATCGCAGACAAAGAAAAGCCCGGCCTAAGCCGGGCTTTTCTCAGAGCTGCGGGCTAATTACTTAGCTTGAGCTTCAACCTGCGCTTCTACGCGACGGTTTACAGCGCGGCCAGCTTCAGTTTTGTTGTCAGCAACTGGGCGGGATTCGCCGTAGCCAACAGACTGAACGCGGGTCGATTCAACACCGTACTGGTTGGTCAGAACTTGCTTAACGGCGTTTGCACGACGCTCGGACAGTTTCTGGTTGTAAGCGTCAGGACCGACGGAGTCAGTGTGACCTTCAACAGTAGTGGTGGTGGATGGGTACTGTTTCATGAAATCAGCGAGGTTTTTGATGTCGCCGTAGCTGTTAGGCTTGACTACCGACTTGTCGAAGTCGAATTTCACGTCCAGTTCAACACGAACAACTTCAGCAACTGCTGGGCAGCCATCAGCGTCAACAGTTACGTTGGCTGGGGTGTCCGGGCACTTGTCAACGTTGTCGCAAACGCCATCGTTGTCGCTGTCGGAGCAGACTTCAGCTGGTGCTGGAACTGGAGCAGCAGCAGGCTTGGAGCCGCCACCGAAGTTCACACCGATACCGACGCTTGGAGCCCACTCGGTGTCGCCTTGGTCGATGTTGTACTGAGCTTCAACGCCAGCACGGGCATAGAAGTTGTCAGTGAAGTACAGCTTGGCACCGCCGCCAACGTTGGCGAAGGTCGAACGGTTGCGGCCGTTGCTGCCATTCTGGTCGATGCTCTGGTCCGAGAAACCGGCAGAGACGTAAGGACGCAGCATGTCACCTGGGTTGTTGAAGTGGTACAGAGCGTCCAGAGCGGTGTTAGCGCCCTTGATGTTACGACCGTCGTCGGAACGAACGTTGTGCACTTCGTCGTAGCCCAGACGCAGTTCAACGTCGTCGGTCAAGAAGTAACCGATCGAGCCGCCGAACAGGTTGCCGTTGTTCTTGAAGTTACGAGCGCTGTCGAATTGTTCTTTCTTAGCGAAGCCTTCGATTTCAACTGCGCCTTGGCCTTGTGCCAGAGCGCCGAACGAAGTGGCGGCAATCAAAGAACCAATGGCCAAGCCCAAGGTGTTTTTCAGTTTCATCCGTTAAATCCCCATCTGGTGATTGTGAAGCAGTCCCGCAAACCGGGGGACAACTCGGCGGCAAGTCTATCAGAACTTGCCTACACGTAAGAGATATTTGCGCCGAACTAAGTTTCAGCAATGCCTGCAAATTTCTCACGCAATTTGTCTAGAGCGCGTTTGTACCGCATTTTTGTTGCACTCAAACCCATGTGCATGATGTCTGCGATCTCCTGAAACTCCAGCTCTGCGACAAATCGTAGCACCAGAATTTCACGGTCAATCGGGTTCACATACACCAGCCAGCGATCAAGTCCACCCTTATCCTCGGGTTTCGGCGTCTTTTCTTCAGACGCTTCCTCGAGGGGGTCCAGACTCAAAGCGTCCATCAAGCGACGCTTTCGCCGTTCCTTCCGATACTGTGTGATGCATTCGTTGTACGTGATGCTGTAGAGCCACGTTTTGAACTTCGATTTTCCCTCGAAGTTCTTCAGGCCATACAACACCTTCAACATCACTTCCTGACAGACATCGTCCGCGTCGCGATCGTTCCCCAGATATCGTGCACAGACGTTAAATAATGTTCGTTGGTAACGCCGCATCAGTTCTTCATAGGCGCGTGTTACGTGAAACAGCTCGGTATGCGAGCGCGCGACCAACTCCTCATCAGAGAGCTCGCGGGGGTCGTAGCGCGTGGAGAGCGATTGAGCTTTATTCAAAACAAGTCGGGCCGACAGTCAGGTCAATGTCCGCCGCAGCCCTTACAGGGCACTTTGCGGCGGCATACATTAGCAGGGTTTGCCGGGTTAGCGGCTACTCACATGCTGCTCCAGGAGGATCCGATTGGAGAGAGAGACTAGCTCACCCTCATCGGTCAGCAATGTGGTTTTAACCGTGCCGATCTCTTCGATCTGACCTTCGACCTCGCCAACACGCACTTGTTGCCCAACCTGATACAACTCACGCACATAGATTCCCGCAAGAATCTGACCGGCAATTTCCCGGCTTCCCAACCCCATGGCCAGCGCAACTGCCAGACCAACGGTAATCAAAACGATCACAATCACGTGGTTGAGCAGGTCAGTCTTGACCTCCAACTGGCTGATCGCGACCGAAATACTGATGATAATTACCAGCCCCTGGGCAATTCGCCCCAGGCCCGCAGCGTAATCCAGCCCTACGCCCTCTGCGGCACCACGCACCAGCCCATTGGCCAGTTGCGCCAGCAACACACCCACCAGCAGCACCAGCGCGGCGCCAAATACTTTCGGCAAATACAGCGCAAGCATGTCAAGCGTAGCCGAAACTCGCTCAAGTCCAAGGGACTCTGCGGCAGAAACCAGAAAAATCAGCAGAACGAACCAATAGACAATCTTTCCGATCAGGGTCGAGATCGGCACTTGCAAGCCGGCCCGGGACAGCAATTTAGTCAGACCGGTGCCGCCCATCAGGCGATCAAGGCCCAGCTTGGCGAGCAACTTCGACAGCAAAGTATCCAAAAGTTTCGCAACGACGAAACCCAACAGCAGCACAACCAGCGCGCCGAACAGGTTCGGGATGAAATTGGCCACCTTGGTCCATAACGCAGTCATTGCAGTGACGAGGCTCTGTGTCCAGAGATCAAGTTCCATATTCAATCAGCCTTATCAGCGGTGCGAACGGTAGGTTTACGGTGGCGGGATACCGGCGAGACGTGGGCCGAGCCGTTATTGAGGGCAATCATCAGCGCGGGCAACCAGCGGCCCAGCAGGCTGAACAGATCGCCAGCGCCGACCTGGCGGTTGGCGGTTTTCAGGACACGCCCAAGGCACGCATCGTCGTCACGGGTGGACGGCGAGGCGTTCAGCATGTCGCGCAAAGACTGTTCAAACGGATCGTGCATACGCACCTCTCGTGATGTCTGTGAAAGACGCGGTCAAATTTGCCCGGGTCACATGGCTCATCGTCACACCCAGCGCAAACGTCTAAATAACCACCACTGTCCGAGCGCTACCGAAACCATCATCAGGCACGCGATCAGGAACCCATAAGGGCTGGCGGAGAATGGAATTCCACCGACGTTGATGCCCAGAAGACCGGTCAGAAAACTCATCGGCAAAAAGATCCCGGTGATGATCCCGAAGCGGTACATCGTGCGATTCATGCGCACGCTCAAACGTCGGTCTTCAGCCTCGAGGACCAGCCCCACCCGCTCCCGGGTCAATTCCAGCTCCTCAAGATATCGGGTCAGGCTGTTGTTCAATTCGTTCCAGTAATCGCCATCGTCTTCGACGAACCAGGGCAGTTTTATCCGCGTCAGCTGTCCGAAAATTTCCCGCTGCGGAGCAAGGAAACGTTTCAGTGCAGCAGCCCGTCGACGGATCTGCAAAATGGCGCCGTGCTCGGGTGTATACCGTTCGTCGGCATCCAGTTTTTCTTCTTCCTCATCGACCACTTCCGAGAGGCAACTGACCAGATCCTGCACCTTGTGGGTGAGGTACTGAGCCATATAAAGGATGAGTTCGGAGGCGGTTTTCGGCCCTTTGCCTTCGGCCAGCGTCACCAGCAACTCATCAGTGGCGCGCAATGGACGCAGGCGAAGGGAAATCACACGCTGGGCTGAGGCGAAGATACGCACCGAGACCATGTCTTCCGGTTCTGCGCCCGGGTTCAGGTTGACCCCGCGCAGAAACAGCAGGAGTTCGGAGTCCGGCAGCGGCAGAAGGCGCGGACGGGTGTTCTCTTCGAGCAGCAGGTCACAGCTGAATTCACTCAGACCGCTGGATTTGCGCAGCCAGGTCTGGGTTTGCGGGTGACTGCGATCCCAATGCAGCCACAGGCTTTCATGGGCCTGTAGCTGCAAGTCATCGAGTTCAGTCCGGGCTATCGAACGCGCACCGCCTTTACCATCCAGCACCAGGGCATGCACCAGCCCCCACTGCGCGTTTTCTTCCTCGAACATCCTCACCCCTTTGTTGGTCTTGCGCTTTATTCAGGCATCTTCAGCGGGCTTGGCGAGATGATCACGCCGTTGTTGTCCGCGTAGATGTAATGGCCTGGATGGAAGGTCACGCCCGCAAAGGTCACCGCCACGTTGAGATCGCCGATACCACGCTTGTCGGTCTTCATGGGATGGCTCGCCAGTGCCTGAACCCCCAGGTCGGTTTGCGCAATGACGTCGACGTCACGGATGCAACCATAGATCACCAGCCCTTCCCAGCCGTTGTTCGCGGCTTTCTCGGCGATCATGTCGCCCAGCAGGGCACGACGCAGGGAACCGCCACCGTCGACCACCAGCACCTTGCCATTGCCCTTGAGCTCGGCTTGTTCCTTGACCAGCGAGTTGTCTTCGAAGCACTTGATGGTCACGATTTCGCCGCCGAAAGAATCACGGCCGCCGAAATTGCTGAACATCGGTTCCAGCACCTGCACCAGCTCCGGGTAGGCGTCGCACAGGTCAGGCGTGAGGTAATGGTTCATCGAGAAACTCCTGTAGAGAGGAAGACAATCGAGTGTGTCGCAAAGTGACCGGAACAGCTCAATGCGTCATATCTTAGCCTCAAGCCGAACAGAGCGAAATGCCCTTGTTAGAGCATCAGGCTCAGATTGCCGTGGCCAAATCCGGCTTTTCTCCCAGTAAAGGCGTTTGCTGATCAGCCAGCCAGCGCGCTACCAACGGCCAGACTTCAGTTTGGGCGGCTTTGCTGACGAGCATTTCCACGTGACCGAAATTATCGCCAAAGCCCTGCTCGCGGCCAAGGTTGATGAATTGCTTGTGTTCGGAACCCATTTGATCGAACAACTTGCGGCACGCCCATGCCGGATCCTGGTGATCGCCAGCGGCACTCACGGCCAGCACCGGTATTTGAACGTCGGCCAATCCCGCCCACCAGTCCTTCTCCGCCTCGCCGAAGCGCCCGAACAGGCCATACCAGCGCATGCTTTCCAGGGCCAGGCCAATCGGCTCGTCCTCCGGGCCACGCTTGAGCCGCGAACCGGACAGTTGGGCGAAACGCTTGAGAATGAAGCGCCCGCTCCACTCCACCGGTGGAATTTTCAACGGCCAGTAGGTGCGACTGACCTGCGTGCCGAAGAACGCCGCCGACGCCACGACAGGCTCGCCGATGTATTCCCCACCCAGTGCCGCCGCCAATGTGATGCCGCCCAGCGAGTGACCGATCCAGTGCGGGACCTGACCGCTCTGCTCGCGCACGAACGCGCCAATGGCCGGCAGATCGTAACGGGCGTAGTCGGCAACACGGTTCTTGCGGTAGTTCTGATTACGCTGGGACAGGCCGTGACCGCGCATTTCGGGAATCCAGACATCGAATCCCAGGCGCGTCAGGTAGGCGCCCAGCCCAAGTCCTTTCGGCGAGAACCAGAACCGGCGATTGGAAAAGCTGCCGTGCAACAAAATCACCGGCACGCCACGCACGGACGATTCATCAGCCATGCCAAGACGCGTCACAGCCAGTTCGACGGTGCCGTCAGGGCTGTTGCCAGGTTTCAAACGATAGACATCTTCGCTCAGATCGCCGCGACGCTCGGCGCTGATCAGGGCGACAGGAAATAGGTTGCTGCTGCTTTGCATAATGCTCTTGCACAAAAAAGGGCGGCTTCCAGAGGAGCCCGCCCTACTTGAATCTTAAAGCCCCAGCCACTAAAGCGGCCGGGGCTTCACTCACACCATCAAGCCGAAGCCTGACCTTCAGCCAGGAAGAACCAGGTTTCCAGTACGGAATCGGGGTTCAGCGAAACGCTTTCGATGCCCTGCTCCATCAGCCACTTGGCCAGATCAGGGTGGTCCGAAGGGCCCTGACCGCAAATGCCGATGTACTTGCCAGCCTTGTTGCAGGCCTGAATCGCGTTGGCCAGCAGCTTCTTGACCGCCGGATTACGCTCGTCGAACAGGTGCGCGATGATCCCGGAGTCACGGTCCAGGCCCAGGGTCAGCTGGGTCAGGTCGTTGGAGCCGATGGAGAAGCCGTCGAAGAACTCGAGGAATTCTTCAGCGAGGATGGCGTTGGACGGCAGCTCGCACATCATGATGATGCGCAGACCATTTTCGCCACGCTTCAGACCGTTCTCCGCCAACAGATCGATGACCTGGCTGGCTTCGCCGAGGGTACGGACGAAGGGCACCATGATTTCGACGTTGGTCAGGCCCATCTCGTTGCGCACGCGCTTGAGGGCACGGCATTCGAGTTCGAAGCAGTCGCGGAACGATTCGCTTATGTAACGCGAGGCGCCACGGAAACCCAGCATCGGGTTTTCTTCTTCCGGCTCGTAGAGCTTGCCGCCGATCAGGTTGGCGTATTCGTTGGACTTGAAGTCCGACAGACGCACGATGACCTTTTTCGGCGTGAACGCAGCGGCCAGGGTGCTGATGCCTTCAACCAGTTTCTCGACATAGAAACCGACCGGATCGTCGTAACCGGCAATGCGCTTGTCGACGCTGTCCTTGATGTCCTGCGGCAGCCCGGCGTAGTTCAGCAGCGCCTTGGGGTGCACGCCGATCATGCGGTTGATGATGAATTCCAGACGGGCCAGGCCCACACCGGCGTTCGGCAGTTGCGCGAAGTCGAATGCACGGTCCGGGTTACCGACGTTCATCATGATCTTGAACGGCAGATCAGGCATGGCATCGACGGAGTTTTTCTTGATGTCGAAGCCCAGTTCGCCTTCGAAGATGTAACCGGTGTCGCCTTCAGCGCAGGAAACAGTCACGCCCTGGCCGTCTTGCAACAGCTGGGTGGCGTTGCCGCAACCGACCACGGCCGGGATGCCCAGCTCGCGAGCGATGATCGCCGCGTGGCAAGTACGGCCGCCACGATTGGTGACGATGGCGCTGGCGCGCTTCATGACCGGTTCCCAGTCCGGGTCGGTCATGTCGGAGACCAGAACGTCGCCTGGCTGGACCTTGTCCATCTCGGACACGTCCTTGATGATGCGGACCTTGCCGGCGCCGATGCGCTGGCCGATGGCGCGACCTTCAACCAACACGGTGCCGGTTTCTTTCAACAGGTAGCGTTCCATGACGTTGGCCTGGGTGCGGCTCTTCACGGTTTCAGGACGGGCCTGAACGATGTAGAGCTTGCCGTCGTCGCCGTCTTTGGCCCATTCGATGTCCATCGGGCACTTGTAGTGCTTCTCGATGATCATCGCTTGCTTGGCCAGTTCGCTGACTTCAGCGTCGGTCAGGCAGAAACGGGCGCGATCGGCCTTGTCCACGTCGATGGTCTTGACCGACTTGCCGGCCGTGGCGACTTCGCCGTAGATCATCTTGATGGCCTTGCTGCCCAGGTTGCGACGCAGGATGGCCGGACGACCGGCGGCCAGCGTGCCTTTGTGGACATAGAACTCATCCGGGTTCACCGCGCCTTGTACGACGGTTTCACCCAGGCCGTAGGCGCCGGTGATGAACACCACGTCACGGAAGCCCGATTCGGTATCGAGGGTGAACATCACGCCGGCGGTGCCGGTTTCGGAGCGGACCATGCGCTGCACGCCAGCCGACAGGGCAACCAGTTTGTGGTCGAAGCCCTGGTGGACGCGGTAGGAAATCGCGCGGTCGTTGAACAGGGAGGCGAACACCTCTTTGGCGGCGCGAATAACGTTTTCGACACCACGGATGTTCAGGAAGGTTTCCTGCTGACCGGCGAAGGAAGCGTCCGGCAGGTCTTCGGCGGTAGCGGAAGAACGCACGGCCACGGCCATGTCAGGGTTGCCGGCCGACAGCGTGGCGAACGCAGTGCGGATCTCGGCGTTGAGTTTCTCGGGGAATTCGGCTTCCATGATCCATTGACGGATCTGGGCGCCAGTCTTGGCCAAGGCGTTGACATCGTCGACGTCCAGGGCGTCGAGGGCGGCGTGGATCTGATCGTTCAGGCCGCTCAGTTCCAGAAAATCACGATAAGCCTGAGCTGTCGTGGCGAAGCCACCGGGCACCGATACACCGGCACCTGCGAGGTTACTGATCATCTCGCCCAGGGATGCGTTCTTGCCCCCTACGTGCTCTACATCATGGACGCCGAGCTTATCGAGGGAAACTACGTACTCTACCAAGGTGATCTCTCCACTAACTGTGTTGGAAAAGCTCAGAAGCCGGGCGCTCGGGGGAGCGTTTGCCAGCTGTATGGCCTGGACCTGGAAAATAAGTGAGAATGCGGGCCACTGGCGGCCGGCAAATCGCGCCTATCATATCCAAGATTCGTCACTAGCTTAAGGCCCAAGGTGCAAATGAAACGATCTGCTTTCTTTATTTCCGACGGCACCGGCATCACAGCCGAAACCCTCGGCCAAAGCCTCCTGGCGCAGTTCGAAAACATTACCTTCAGCAAATTCACGCGTCCGTACATCGACAACGTGGATAAAGCGCGGGCCATGGTACAACAAATCAACAAAGCCGCCGAAACCGACGGTTTCCGGCCGATTATCTTTGACACCATCGTCAATCAGGACATCCGTGAGATCCTCGCCACGTCCAATGGTTTCATGATCGACATTTTCTCGACCTTCCTGGCGCCGCTTGAACAGGAACTGACCGAGCATTCTTCCTACACCGTCGGCAAATCCCACTCCATCGGCACCAACTCCAATTACATGGAGCGGATCGAGGCGGTGAACTTCGCCCTCGACAATGACGACGGCGCGCGCACGCATTATTACGACAAGGCCGACCTCATCCTAGTGGGCGTGTCGCGTTGTGGTAAGACACCGACGTGCCTGTACATGGCGATGCAATTCGGCATCCGCGCGGCCAACTACCCGCTGACCGAAGACGACATGGAACGCCTGCAACTGCCCACCGCCCTGCGCGCCCACCAGCACAAGCTGTTCGGCCTGACCATCGACCCGGATCGTCTCACCGCGATCCGCAACGAGCGCAAGCCCAACAGCCGCTATTCGAGCTACGCCCAGTGCGAGTTTGAAGTGCGCGAGGTGGAGAACCTGTTCCGCCGGGAGAACATTCCGAACATCAATTCCACGCATTTTTCGGTGGAAGAGATTTCGGCGAAAATCCTGGTGGAGAAAGGGGTGGAGCGGCGGTTCAAATAGTTCTGCGGCGCCCGTTATAGCGCATTCGCGAGCAGGCTCGCTCCCACAGTTGATCTCCAGTGGACACAAAGTTTGTGTACGACAGAGATCCACTGTGGGAGCGAGCCTGCTCGCGAAGAACGATTACACGGTCTCCGCCAATGCCCTCGCCAATGCTTCAAACCCCTGCAGCAACAACCGATCATCCCCCGCCGAATGACACACACTCGCCCGAATGAATTGCGGCACTGCGGCATGCCCGACCGCAAACGCCTCCGCGGTGGCCACCAGGTAATTGTTCTGCTTGAGCTCCGCCGCAATCTGCGATGCTCGCCACGGTTCGGGCACTTCGATCCAGAAGTGTGGGCTGTGGGGATGAGTCTTGTACCCGACCTCTTCTAACATGGGGCTGACCAAACGCTTGCGGCGACTGATTTCAGCAATCTGCTGCCCCAGCAACTGCTCGGCGATACCGTTTTCGATCCACGCCGTCGCCAGCTCCATCGACAGCGGACTCGCCATCCAGCACGTCCCGCGCACCGCCGCGCTCAAACGTCCGATCAACGGTTGCGGCGCATGCAGATAACCCGCCCGTAAACCCGCCGAAACCGCTTTGCTCAGACTGCCGATCAACACCGAACGCTCCGGGGCAAAGTGGCTCAAGGGCAACGGACGCTGCTGCGCGAGCACGGCGTGGGCTTCGTCCTCGATGATCAGCAAATTATGTTGGCGACAGACCTCGGCAATCGCCTCACGTCGCGGGACGGACATCACCGCCGCCGTAGGATTCTGGAGGGTCGGCGTGCAGTACACCGCCGATACCCGATGATGCTGGCAAACCTCCGACAAAGACTCGGGCAACAATCCTTCGTCATCCATCCCGACACCGATCAGCTTGATGCCGAGCATGCGGGCGACACTGATCAGCCCGGGGTAAGTCAACTGCTCGGTGACCAGAGTGTCGCCGGGCTTGAGCAGCGCCATCAACACGCAGAGCAAGCCGTGCTGGCCGCCATTGACGCAAATAACCTGCTCGGCGCTCGGTACGAAGGCCTGATGCCGCAGCCAATGGGCACCTGCCGCACGATGGCGCGGTAACCCGGCATCGGCCGTATAACCGCTAAGCAGTTGCAAGGTGTATGGATCGCTGGCCAGGGCCTGCAGGCTTTGACTCAGAAAAGCGCCTTCCTGCCCCGGAATCGGCTGATTCCGACTCATATCGAAGTAAGGCTGTGGTTCGTCGCTGACATTGCGAAAGCCGCCATCCCGCACCCGCTCCATCCCCCGCTGACGCACATAGGTGCCATCTCCTACACGAGCCACGACCAACCCTACCCGTTCCAGTTCGCCATAGGCACGGCTGATGGTGCCGATGGTCACTCCCAGGCTGTCCGCTAACAGACGATGGGGTGGCAGCTTGCTGCCGGGTTCGATCAAACCTTCGCCGATACTCTTTTCCAGGGCTTCGGCGAGGCGCTTGTACTTCACGCCGCGTCCCTGAGCCAGGCCTTCGCGCAAGATTGACACCGTGGCAATACTTACTTTGACAGTCATTTCCATCCCGAATAGCGTGCTGAAAACAGGTTCAATCAGGGATAGACCTATTTGGTAACCGGGTCAATTTCGACGACGAAGGAGCACGATCATGTCCACGGCCCTCAGCGCCTTTTCCAGTATCCGAAAACCGTGGCTGGCCGGAGGGGTCACCAGCGTGCTGTTCCTGATCGTTTGCCTGAGTTGGGGCACGACGTGGCTGGGCATCAAGATTGCCGTCGAAAGTGTGCCCCCGCTGACCGCCGCCGGGCTGCGTTTTCTGATCGCCTTTCCGCTGTTTTTGAGCTTCGCCCTGCTGCGTCGCGAGCCGCTGCTGTTTCCCCGGCAAAGCCGCTGGTTTTTCGTGTTCGTCACCCTGTCGTATTTCAGCCTGCCGTATTACTTGCTCAACTACGGCGAGATGCACGTGTCGTCCGGCCTGACCGCGCTGCTGTTCAGCTGCATGCCGGTGTTCATCCTGCTGTTTTCCGCCGTGTTTCTGCGGCAGAAAGTCTACCCTTCGCAAGTGATTGGCATCGCCATCGGTTTTGGCAGTCTGTTCATGATTATCCGCAGCCAGGGGCTGCACCTGGACCATGCCGAATTGTTCGGGGTACTGGCGATTCTGGCGGCGGCGGTCATGCATGCGCTGTGTTACGTCATCACCAAGAAGCAAGGCAGTGCGATCAGTGTGATTACTTACAACACGCTGCCCATCGGCCTGGCCGGTTTGATGCTGTTTGTGGCGGGATTGAGCGTTGAGGCTCCGGTGTTCGAAGACATCACTGCGCGCTCGTGGGGCGCCTTGCTGTATCTGGGACTTGTGGCCTCGGTGGGCGGGTTTATCGTTTACTTTTTGCTGCTCAAACGCTTGAGCCCGATCATTCTGTCGTTCGTGTTTATTATTTTTCCGGTGTTCGCGGTGGTGATTGGCGCGTGGTATGAAGGGCACAGTCTGACCCGGGAGTTGATGGGGTATTCGGCGGTGTTGCTGACCGGGTTTGCCATCACCAAATTACCCGTCGAAAAATGGCTCAAGGGTTGACGCCGGCCGCCCCTGCAGGAGCCAGGCTGCCGGCGAAGGCGTCTGCAAATACGCCGTCGCCGGCAAGTCGGATCGCCGGCCCCCTGTCTTTTGCAGGAATTCGTGTCAGATCACATACAGGTCGACGAAGCGATTGACCGGGGTTGCCTCCAGCGCAGCCTGATCCTTACACAACGCAAAAATCTCCGCACTGCGCTGGGCGGTGAAGCGCGTCGCCAAGTTGGCCTTGAACTTGTCCTCCAGCAACGGAATGCCATCGGTGCGGCGACGGCGATGCCCGATCGGATATTCCACCACGACTTTCTCGGTGCTGGAGCCGTCCTTGAAAAACACCTGGATCGCGTTGGCGATGGAACGCTTGTCCGCCTCCAGGTACTCGCGGGTGTACTGCGGGTCTTCGACGATGACCATTTTCTCGCGCAATACATCAATGATCGGGTGCGCCGCGTGGAAGCTGTCTTCGTACTGCTCGGCGACCAGATTGCCGAATGCCAGCGGCACCGCCGTCATGTACTGAATGCAGTGGTCGCGGTCGGCAGCGTTGGCCAGCGGGCCCACCTTGGAAATGATCCGGATCGCCGACTCGTGGGTGGTGATGACGATTTTGTCGATCTCATGCAGACGATTTCTAACCTGTGGATGAAGCGTCACTGCCGCTTCGCAGGCGGTTTGTGCGTGGAATTCAGCGGGGAAACTGATTTTGAACAGCACGTTTTCCATCACGTAGGTGCCGTATGGGCGGGAGAAGCTGAAGGCGCGTTTGTCTTCGGGCTTGAGCGCCAGATCGTTGTTGGTGTGGCTGAACAATACATCGTAAAAGCCCCACTGCTTCGCCGTCAGCACGCCGGGAATGCCCATCTCGCCACGCATCGCCATGTCCGCCAGGCGCACACCGCGACTGGACGCATCGCCCGCCGCCCAGGACTTGCGCGACCCGGCGTTCGGCGCATGCCGATACGTGCGCAGCGCCTGGCCGTCGGCGAAGGCGTGGGACAACGCTGACAGCAACTGCTCGCGATTGGCGCCCATGAGTTTGGCGGTGACGGCGGTCGAGGCGACTTTCACCAGGATGACGTGATCGAGCCCTACCCGATTGAAGGAGTTTTCCAGTGCGATCACGCCTTGAATCTCGTGGGCCATGATCATGGCTTCGAGCACTGCGCGAACGGTCAGCGGCGCATCGCCATTGGCCAGGCGCTTTTGCGACAGGTGATCGGCCACTGCGAGAATGCCGCCGAGATTATCAGACGGATGGCCCCATTCAGCGGCGAGCCAGGTGTCGTTGTAGTCGAGCCAGCGCACGATGCAGCCGATGTCCCAGGCCGCCTTGACGGGGTCGAGCCGGAATGGGGTGCCTGGCACGCGTGCACCGAACGGGACGATGGTGCCTTCCACGATAGGGCCCAGGTGTTTGGTGCATTCGGGGAAGCGCAGGGCCAGCAGGCCGCAGCCGAGGGTGTCGATCAGGCAGTTGCGGGCAGTGTCGAGCGCTTCCTTGGACTCGATTTTGAAGTTGAGGACGTAATCGGCAATGTCCTGTAGGACGGTGTCGTAGTCGGGGCGGTTGTTCAGGTCGACGTTGGCGCTCATGTTCGATTCACTCTTGAAGTGGTTCGTTGATGGGACCTCGGTTCAGGGATCAATCTCGATGGGTTACAACATTCTTATTGTTGAAATCGGACCTGTAGGAGCCAGGCTTGCTGGCGAAGGCGATCTTGAGGGCGCCTTCGCCGGCAAGCCTGGCTCCTACAGGCGTTAGGTGTTGTTAGAAGGAATCACCCGGCACGCGGACGTAACCTTCCATCAACACCCGCGCACTGCGGCTCATGATGGCCTTGTTCACTTTCCATTCACCGTTCACCAGGCTAGCTTCAGCGCCCACACGCAAGGTGCCGGACGGATGCCCGAAGCGCACGGCATTGCGTTCGATTCCACCCGCCGCGAGGTTGACCAAGGTGCCGGTAATCGCCGCCGCCGTGCCGATGGCAACGGCCGCCGTGCCCATCATCGCGTGGTGCAATTTACCCATCGACAACGCACGTACCAGCAGGTCGACATCCCCTGCCGCAATGGCTTTGCCGCTGGACGACACGTAGTCCGCCGGCTTTGCCACAAAGGCCACCTTAGGTGTGTGCTGACGCTTGGCCGCTTCGTCCAGGTCCTTGATCAGGCCCATGCGCAACGCGCCATAAGCACGGATCGTCTCGAACATCAGCAGCGCTTTCGGATCGCCATTGATCGCCCCCTGCAACTCGGTGCCGGTGTAGCCAATGTCTTCGGCATTGACGAAAATCGTCGGGATGCCGGCATTGATCATGGTTGCCTTGAAGGTCCCGACGCCGGGCACTTCCAGGTCATCCACCAGATTGCCGGTGGGGAACATTGAACCGCCGCCACCCTCTTCTTCCGCGGCAGGGTCCATGAATTCGACCTGCACTTCAGCGGCGGGAAAGGTCACGCCGTCGAGTTCGAAATCGCCGGTTTCCTGCACTTCACCGTTAGTGATCGGCACGTGGGCGATGATGGTCTTGCCGATGTTGGCCTGCCATACGCGCACCACGGCGATGCCGTTCTGCGGAATGCGGCTGGCGTCCACCAAACCATTGCTGATGGCGAACGAACCGACCGCTGCCGACAGGTTGCCGCAATTACCGCTCCAGTCGACGAAAGGCTTGTCGATCGAGACCTGACCGAACAGGTAATCGACGTCGTGATCAGCCTTGGTGCTTTTCGACAGGATCACGGTTTTGCTGGTGCTGGACGTCGCGCCGCCCATACCGTCGATTTGCTTGTCGTAAGGGTCGGGGCTGCCGATCACGCGCAGCAACAAGGCATCGCGCGCCGGGCCGGGAATCTGTGCCGCTTCGGGCAGGTCTTTGAGGCTGAAAAACACGCCTTTGCTGGTGCCGCCGCGCATGTAGGTGGCGGGGATTTTGATCTGAGGTGCGTGAGCCATGATGGTCCTTTTAGGATCGAGCGGGACCGCGGGGTCCCGCCCGAACTCATCGTGTTAAACGGCAACCGCCGATTCTTCGAGGAAGTCCTGAGCGAAACGCTGCAACACGCCGCCGGCCTCGTAGATCGACACTTCTTCAGCGGTGTCGAGGCGGCAGGTCACCGGCACTTCGACGCGTTCGCCGTTCTTGCGGTTGATCACCAGCGTCAGTTCGGCACGCGGCGTGCGCTCACCGATCACGTCGTAGGTTTCGCTGCCGTCGATGGCCAGTGTGTGACGGTCGGTGCCCGGCTTGAACTCCAGGGGCAACACGCCCATACCCACCAGGTTGGTGCGGTGGATGCGCTCGAAACCTTCAGCGGCAATCGCCTCGACACCCGCCAGACGCACGCCCTTGGCCGCCCAGTCGCGGGACGAACCCTGACCGTAATCGGCGCCGGCAATGATGATCAGCGGCTGCTTGCGCTCCATGTAGGTTTCGATGGCTTCCCACATGCGCATCACTTTGCCTTCCGGCTCGACGCGAGCGAGAGAACCCTGCTTGACCTTGCCGTTTTCCTGAACCATTTCATTGAACAGTTTCGGGTTGGCGAAGGTGGCGCGTTGCGCGGTCAGGTGGTCGCCACGGTGAGTCGCGTAAGAGTTGAAGTCCTCTTCCGGCAAGCCCATTTTCGCCAGGTATTCACCCGCCGCGCTGTCCAGCATGATCGCGTTCGACGGCGACAGGTGATCGGTGGTGATGTTATCCGGCAGCACCGCCAATGGGCGCATGCCCTTGAGCGGACGTGCGCCGGCCAGCGCGCCTTCCCAGTACGGCGGACGGCGGATGTAAGTGCTCATCTCGCGCCAGTCGTACAGCGGCGTGACTTTCGGGCCGGTGTCTTCATGGATGGCGAACATCGGGATGTAGACCTGACGGAACTGCTCCGGCTTGACCGACGCCTTGACCACGGCGTCGATTTCTTCGTCGCTCGGCCAGATGTCTTTCAGGCGGATTTCCTTGCCTTCGGCGTCCAGGCCCAGCACATCTTTTTCGATGTCGAAACGGATGGTGCCGGCGATGGCGTAAGCAACCACCAACGGCGGCGAAGCAAGGAACGCGTTCTTGGCATACGGGTGAATCCGGCCGTCGAAGTTGCGGTTACCGGAGAGCACGGCGGTGGCGTACAGGTCGCGGTCGATGATCTCTTGCTGGATCACCGGATCCAGCGCACCGGACATGCCGTTACACGTGGTGCAAGCGAACGCCACGACGCCGAAACCAAGTTGCTCCAGCTCAGTCGTCAGGCCGGCTTCGTCCAGGTACAGCGCCACGGTTTTCGAACCCGGCGCCAGGGACGATTTGACCCACGGCTTGCGGGTCAGGCCGAGCTTGTTGGCGTTGCGCGCCAGCAGGCCGGCGGCAATCACGTTGCGCGGGTTACTGGTGTTGGTGCAGCTGGTGATGGCGGCGATGATCACCGCGCCATCCGGCATCTGGCCAGGAACGTCGTCCCACTGACCGGAGATGCCTTGGGCGGCGAGATCCGAGGTGGCGACGCGGGCGTGCGGGTTGCTCGGGCCGGCCATGTTGCGCACGACGGTGGACAAGTCGAACGTCAGGCCGCGCTCGTATTGCGCGCCTTTCAGGCTGTCAGCCCACAGGCCGGTTTGCTTGGCGTAGTTCTCGACCAACTGCACCTGCTCGTCTTCACGGCCGGTGAGTTTGAGGTAGTCGATGGTTTGCTGGTCGATGTAGAACATCGCCGCCGTGGCGCCGTATTCCGGGGCCATGTTGGAGATGGTGGCGCGGTCGCCGAGGGTCAGCGCGGCGGCGCCTTCACCGAAGAATTCCAGCCATGCGCCGACCACTTTTTGCTTGCGCAGGAACTCGGTCAACGCCAGCACCATGTCAGTGGCAGTGATGCCCGGTTGCAGCTTGCCGGTCAGTTCAACGCCGACGCTTTCCGGCAGACGCATCCACGACGCACGGCCGAGCATCACGCTCTCGGCTTCCAGACCACCGACACCGATGGCGATCACGCCCAGTGCATCGACGTGCGGGGTGTGGCTGTCGGTGCCGACGCAAGTGTCGGGGAACGCCACGCCGTCACGTACCTGGATCACCGGAGACATTTTCTCCAGGTTGATCTGGTGCATGATGCCGTTGCCCGGTGGAATCACATCAACGTTCTTGAAGGCCTTTTTGGTCCAGTTGATGAAGTGGAAACGGTCTTCGTTGCGACGGTCTTCGATGGCGCGATTCTTCTCGAACGCCTCCGGGTCGAAGCCTCCGCGCTCGACGGCCAGGGAATGGTCGACGATCAACTGCGTCGGCACCACCGGGTTCACTTGCGCCGGGTCACCACCTTGCAGGGCGATGGCGTCACGCAGGCCGGCGAGGTCGACCAGCGCGGTCTGGCCGAGGATGTCGTGGCACACCACGCGAGCCGGGAACCACGGGAAGTCGAGGTCGCGTTTGCGCTCGATGAATTGCTTCAGGGATTCGGTGAGCGTGGCCGGGTCGCAGCGACGTACCAGGTTTTCCGCCAGCACGCGTGAGGTGTACGGCAGAGTGTCGTAGGCGCCAGGCTGGATGGCCTCGACAGCCGCGCGGACGTCGAAGTAATCCAGATGGCTGCCGGGCAGCGGTTTACGGAATTCAGTGTTCATCGTCAGGACTCGGTCACGGTAGTTTCAAAAGGTGGGGCCTGGCACAGCACCTGAAATGCACACAATCCACTGTAGGAGTGAGCCTGCTCGCGATAGCGGTCAATCAGTCGACATCCATTTTGAATGTCAGTCCGTCATCGCGAGCAGGCTCGCTCCTACAGGGATCTGCGTAGAGTTCAGATCCCGGTGCAGGCCTTCACCATTCAGCGTTGTTCGATTGGCACGAACTTGCGCTGTTCGACGCCGACATACTCGGCGCTCGGGCGGATGATGCGGTTGTTGGCACGCTGTTCGAACACGTGCGCCGCCCAGCCGGTCAGGCGCGAGCAGACGAAGATCGGTGTGAACAACTTGGTCGGAATGCCCATGAAGTGGTACGTCGACGCATGGTAGAAGTCGGCGTTCGGGAACAGTTTCTTCTGTTCCCACATGGTCGCGTCGATGGCTTCGGAAACCGGGAACAGCACGGTGTCGCCCACTTCTTCAGCGAGTTTTTTCGACCAGCCCTTGATCACTTCGTTACGCGGATCGTTGTCTTTATAGATCGCGTGGCCGAAGCCCATGATCTTGTCCTTGCGCGCCAGCATGCCGAGGGTGCCCTCGACGGCCTCTTCAGGCGACGAGAAGCGCTCGATCATTTCCATCGCCGCTTCGTTGGCGCCGCCGTGCAGAGGGCCGCGCAACGAACCGATGGCTGCGGTGACGCAGGAATACATGTCCGACAGCGTCGAGGCGCACACCCGTGCGGTGAAGGTCGAGGCGTTGAACTCGTGTTCCGCGTAGAGGATCAGCGAAACGTTCATCACCTTGACGTGCAAATCGCTCGGTTTCTTGCCGTGCAGCAAGTGTAGGAAGTGGCCGCCGATGGATTGTTCGTCGCTCACGCAGCTGATGCGCTTGCCGTCATGGCTGAAGCGATACCAGTAGCACATGATCGCCGGGAACGCGGCGAGCAGGCGGTCGGTCACGTCGTGTTGTTCGGAGAAGTCTTTCTCCGGCTCGATGTTGCCCAGGAACGAGCAACCGGTGCGCATCACGTCCATCGGGTGGGCGTCGGCAGGAATGCGTTCCAGTACTTCTTTGAGCGCTTGCGGCAGGTCGCGCAGCTTGCCCAGTTTGCTGATGTAAGCGGCGAGTTGTGCCTTGGTCGGCAATTCACCGTAAAGCAGCAGATAAGCCACTTCTTCGAATTGCGCGTCGGCCGCCAGTTCGCGAACGTCGTAGCCGCGATAGGTCAGGCCTGCGCCCGATTGGCCCACGGTGGACAGAGCGGTTTGCCCGGCAACCTGGCCACGGAGCCCGGCGCCACTGAGTACTTTTGCTTCGGCCATTGCTGTCTCCAGTTTTTCTTGAATTTGTCAGGGAAACTTGTAGGAGCGATGCTTGCTCGCGAAAGCGCTGTATCAGACGACATCAATGTGAATGTCAGTGCGTCTTCGTCGGATCGCCGCCCAGAGCAAGCTTCGCTCCTACAGGGCTTTCGTTACTTCTTCGCGGCAAACAACGCATCGAGCTTCTGCTCGAAGGTGTGGTAGTCGATGCGATCGTAAAGCTCCATGCGGGTCTGCATGGTGTCGATCACGTTCTGTTGCGTGCCGTCGCGACGGATTGCGGTGTAGACGTTTTCCGCCGCCTTGTTCATCGCGCGGAAAGCGGACAGCGGGTACAGCACCAGCGACACATCGGCAGCGGCGAGTTGCTCGGTGGTGTACAGCGGCGTCGCGCCGAATTCGGTGATGTTAGCCAGGATCGGCGCTTTCACGCGGTTGGCGAACAGCTTGTACATGTCCAGTTCGGTGATGGCTTCCGGGAAGATCATGTCGGCGCCGGCTTCGATGCAGGCGGCGGCGCGATCCAGCGCGGATTCCAGACCTTCCACTGCCAGGGCGTCGGTGCGAGCCATGATCACGAAGCTGTCATCGGTGCGCGCATCGACGGCGGCCTTGATCCGGTCGACCATTTCCTGCAGCGACACGATCTCTTTATTTGGACGGTGACCGCAGCGCTTGGCGCCGACCTGGTCTTCAATATGGATCGCCGCCGCGCCGAACTTGATCATCGACTTGACGGTGCGCGCGACGTTGAACGCCGAGGAACCGAAACCGGTGTCCACGTCCACCAGCAGCGGCAGGTCGCACACGTCGGTAATGCGACGCACGTCGGTCAGCACGTCATCCAGGCCGGTGATGCCCAGGTCCGGCACGCCGAGGGAGCCGGCAGCCACCCCGCCACCCGACAGGTAAATGGCCTTGAAACCGGCGCGCTTGGCCAGCAGCGCGTGGTTGGCGTTGATCGCGCCGACCACTTGCAGCGGATGTTCGCTGGCGACCGCATCGCGGAAACGCTGGCCTGGAGTGCTCTTGTTGGAACTCATGACTCACCTCGTTCAGTGGCTGTCTGGTTAGCGCCGTCCTGGTAGTGACGGGCGATATTGCGTTTGGAGGCGCCGATGTGACGGCGCATCAACAACTCGGCGAGCTCACCGTCACGGTCGGCGATGGCGTCGAGAATTCGGTGGTGCTCGGCAAAGGCCTGGTGCGGGCGATTGGGCGTGGTGGAAAACTGGATGCGGTACATGCGCACCAGCTGGTAGAGCTCGCCGCACAGCATCTGCGTCAGGGTGCGGTTGCCGCTGCCCTGGATGATCCGGTAGTGGAAATCGAAGTCGCCTTCCTGCTGGTAATAGCCAACGCCGGCCTGAAACGCCTCATCGCGCTCGTGGGTTTCGAGGACCCGGCGCAGTTCGTCGATTTCTTCGACGGTCATGCGTTCGGCCGCCAGCCGACAGGCCATGCCTTCGAGGGATTCGCGAATCTCGTAGAGCTCCAGCAGCTCGGCATGGCTAAGCGAAACCACCCGCGCCCCAACGTGCGGTACGCGGACCAGCAGGCGCTGGCCTTCCAGTCGATGGATCGCCTCGCGCAACGGCCCGCGGCTGATGCCGTAGGTGCGCGCCAGCTCCGGCTCGGAGATCTTGCTGCCCGGGGCGATCTCGCCTTTGACGATGGCCGCCTGAATGCGGCGGAAGACGTTTTCGGAAAGCGTCTCCGATTCGTCTTGCGTAACCACCGGGGGATCGAGTTGATCCAGCATATTGTCGACACCTTGAAAGCCAATGCCGCAAAAACTAGCGAAAACAGCCGCAACAGTCAAAGGATAAATAGGTATTGTCGACAATCGTCTAATAACCGACTGCACCACAACAAGGCAGCCCTTCTGTTTATAGCCCCCCGCCAGCGCTGGCGCCATAAACCCACCGTGCTAGAATGCCGCCCGCATTTGTCTGTGACATCTGCACGGCTTGTCATAAATAGTTGATAGGCATACGAGGGAGCTTGCGCAGCGATGCCAGGGCCTTGAATTGAAGTACGGACCGCTGCGCACCAGGATTTATGAGACTCAAGCCCCTCCCGACATTCCTTTATCTTCTTTGCCTGCCCGGTTTCGCCGTGGCGGGGGAAAAGACCGTGTACGGCCTCAACGAGTATGCTTCCCTGGACGGCATCAACCTGGAAGTCGCCGCCAAACTCGACACCGGGGCGAAAACAGCGTCCCTGAGTGCCCGCGACATCAAACGTTTCAAACGCAATGGCGAGTCTTGGGTGCGCTTCTATCTGGCCATCGACGCAGCGCATTCGCACCCCATCGAACGGCCACTGGCCCGCGTCAGCAAGATCAAGCGTCGTGCCGGCGACTACGACCCGGAAGAGGGCAAGAAGTACACCGCCCGTCCGGTGATCGAGCTGGATATCTGCATGGGTTCGGCTTTACGCAGTATCGAAGTGAACCTAACCGACCGTAGCGCCTTCCAATACCCGCTCTTGATCGGCTCCGAAGCGCTGAAACGCTTCGACGCGCTGGTCGACCCCAGTCTTAAATACGCTGCTGGCAAACCCGCCTGCGCCACCGACGCACATACCGCAGAGTAATTCCAATGCGCGCTCTTACCCTCCATCTGAAACTGCTGATCGCCATCCTGGTGGTGCTGGGCATTTCAGTTACGGCCTATCAGATTTTCGTGCTCGGCATTCCCGTGACCGAGGACGCCACCGACGACTTGTGGAACATCGACGCCAAGGTCGAGTTCGTCGCCAGTGCCAAAGACCCGGTCAAGATCCAGATGTTCGTGCCGCCGCTGAGCCGCGACTACGTCAGCCTCAATGAGAGTTTCATTTCCAATAACTACGGCGTCGCCGTAAACCGTGTCGACGGCAACCGCAAGGTGACCTGGTCGGCGCGCCGGGCCAAGGGCAATCAGACCCTTTATTACCGCCTGGTGCTGACCAAGCGCTACACCGGCGAAAAATCCAAGGTCAAGGGCCCGACCTTCCGCGACAGCATCGCCGTCGAAGGTGCGGAAAAAATCGCCGCCGAAGCCCTGCTCGCGCCGATCCGACAACACTCGGCCGACGTCGAAACCTTCATCGGCGAAGCCATCAAGCGTGTCAACAATCTCAACGATGACAACGTGAAGCTGTTGCTGGGCGGCGATCCTTCCCCCGGGCACAAGGCGAAAATCGTCGAGTTGGTCCTGTCCATCGCCCACGTGCCGGTGGAAAAGGTCCACACCATCCGTCTGGTGGCCGATCAGCCGCAAACGCCGGAACTCTGGCTGCGCAGCTTCAACGGCACCGACTGGCTGTACTTCAACCCGGAAACCGGCGAACAAGGCCTGCCGTCCGACCGCCTGCTGTGGTGGACCGGCGACGAAAACCTGATCACCGTCGATGGCGGCAAGAAAGCCAACGTGACGTTCAGCCTGAACAACAGCGAAATGAACGCGATTCGACTGGCCAAGCTGACCGACGAAAACACCGACGCCAACTTCCTCGAATACTCGCTGTACGGTTTGCCCCTGCAAACCCAGCAGACCTTCATGATCATGGTGATGATCCCGATCGGCGTGCTGGTAATCCTGATCCTGCGCAACCTGATCGGCCTGCAGACCCTCGGTACCTTTACCCCGGTGCTGATCGCCCTCGCCTTCCGCGAAACCCAGCTTGGCTTCGGCATCGTGCTGTTTACGGTCATCACGGCGCTCGGGCTGTCACTGCGCTCCTACCTTGAACACTTGAAATTGCAGATGCTGCCGAGGCTGTCGGTGGTGCTGACCTTCGTGGTGGTGCTGATCGCGGCGATCAGCCTGTTCAGCCATAAACTCGGCCTGGAACGCGGGCTGTCGGTGGCGCTGTTCCCGATGGTGATTCTGACCATGACCATCGAACGCCTGTCGATTACCTGGGAAGAACGCGGTTCCGGGCATGCGATGAAAGTGGCGATCGGTACGCTGTTTGCCGCCTCCCTGGCGCACCTGATCATGAGCGTGCCGGAGCTGGTGTACTTCGTGTTCACCTTCCCGGCGATCCTGCTGATCCTGGTGGGTTTCATGCTGGCGATGGGGCGTTATCGCGGTTACCGCCTGACTGAACTGGTGCGCTTCAAGGCTTTCCTCAAGAAGGCTGACTCTTGATGTTCGGCTTCTGGAAGACCTGGAAGGCCCTGGAAGCCCGGGGCATCATGGGGATCAATCGGCGTAACGCGGACTACGTGCTCAAGTACAACAAGCGCAGCCTGTACCCGATTGTCGATGACAAGATCATCACCAAGGAATGCGCGATCGCCGCCGGTATTCATGTGCCGGAACTGTACGGCGTGATCTCCACCGAGAAGGAAATCGATAACCTCGACAAGATCATCGGCGAGCGCACCGACTTCGTGATCAAACCGGCCCAGGGCGCGGGCGGCGACGGCATCATTGTGGTTGCCGACCGTTTCGAGGGCCGCTATCGCACGGTGTCCGGCAAGATCATCAGTCATGAGGAGATCGAGCACCATGTCTCCAGCATCCTCACCGGCCTGTATTCCCTGGGCGGTCACCGTGACCGCGCACTGATCGAATACCGCGTGATCCCGGACCAGATCTTCAAAAGCATCAGCTACGAAGGCGTCCCGGACATTCGCATCATCGTGTTGATGGGCTATCCGGTGATGGCGATGTTGCGCCTGCCGACGCGCCAGTCCGGCGGCAAGGCCAACCTGCACCAGGGCGCCATCGGCGTCGGCGTCGATCTCGCCACCGGGCAGACGCTGCGCGGCACCTGGCTGAACAACATCATCACCAAACATCCGGACACCACCAACGCGGTGGACGGCGTGCAACTGCCCTACTGGGACGGTTTCATGAAACTCGCTGCCGGCTGTTATGAGCTGTGCGGGCTGGGCTACATCGGTGTCGACATGGTGCTCGACCAGGAAAAAGGCCCGCTGATTCTTGAGCTCAATGCCCGGCCCGGGTTGAACATCCAGATTGCCAACGATTGCGGCCTGACGCTGCGCACCCATGCGGTTGAAGCGCGGCTGGAAGAGCTGAAAGCGCGCGGGGTTGTTGAGTCGGTTCAGGAGCGGGTCGAGTTTGTTCAGGAGATGTTTGGGCATATTCCTGCCGTCGAAGGCTGATCCGAAACTGAGTCGCTGCCTTCGCGGGCAAGCCTCGCTCCTACAGATCTAGCGTCGTTCACATTCTCGGCGAACGGCACAAACCCGTAGGAGCGAGGCTTGCCCGCGAAGACTGACTAACAGTCACCAAACCTCGCAACCCTGTCCCCAATCTGCCAATCCCCGACATCCCCTCTAGGAGCAAATCCTGCAGAGGACTACAATCGCACCCCCGCCTCGATGGCTGATCTGCCCCGCCCATGTTGACCTGTTCCGTACACCCGCTGCCCTATCGCGCCAACCCCGCCGAGTACTTCGCGGCGATTCGTCATGCCCCCGGTGCCGTGCTGCTCGACAGCGGCCGGCCCACCGCTGATCGCGGGCGTTATGACCTGCTCAGCGCCTGGCCGCTGCAGCAAATAGCCGTATTGCCTGACGAAAGTGGCAGCGATTTCCTGCAACGCCTTCGCGACCATCTGGCACGACTGGGTGAAGCGGCAGTCTCCGATGAACTGCCATTCGCCGGCGGGTTGATCGGTTATCTGAGTTATGACTTCGGACGGCATCTTGAACACCTGCCGAGCCAGGCGCAGGACGACCTGCAATTGCCGGATGCGCGTTTCGGGCTGTACGACTGGGCATTGATCAGCGATCACCATTTGGCTACCAGTCAACTGGTGTTCCACCCGACACTGATCGACAGCGAGCGCCAGCGCTTGATCGCCTTGTTCAGTCAGCCTGCGGTTGAGCCGATCGAGCCGTTCAGTTTGAAAGCCCCGATGAAGGCCGACCTGAGCGCTGACGAGTATCGCCACGCACTTGAGCGCATTCAGCAGTACATCCAGGCGGGCGATTGTTATCAGGTGAACTTCGCCCAGCGCTTTCGTGCGCAATGTGCGGGTGATCCGTGGGCCGCGTATATCGCGCTGCGGGCCGCGTGCCCGACACCGTTTTCCGGTTTCCAGAGCCTGCCCGACGGCGGCGCGGTGTTGAGTCTGTCGCCTGAGCGCTTCGTCAAAGTCAGTGAACGTCATGTGGAAACCCGCCCGATCAAAGGCACCCGTCCGCGTGGCCTGACGGCTGCCGAAGACGCCGCGAACGCTGCCGAACTGCTGGCCAGTCCCAAGGACCGTGCCGAGAACCTGATGATCGTCGACCTGCTGCGCAACGACCTCGGTCGCACTTGCCGCATCGGCTCGGTGCGGGTGCCGGAGTTGTTCAGTCTGGAAAGCTATCCGAATGTGCATCACCTGGTGAGCAGCGTGACCGGCGAACTGGCGGATGACCGGGATGCGCTGGATCTGATCGCTGGCAGTTTTCCGGGCGGATCGATAACCGGTGCGCCGAAGATTCGTGCCATGCAGATCATCGACGAGCTGGAGCCAACCCGACGTGGGTTGTACTGCGGCTCGTTGCTGTACCTGGACGTGCGCGGCGAGATGGACAGCTCCATCGCCATTCGCAGCTTGCTGGTCAAGGATGGACAGGTGTGCTGCTGGGGCGGTGGCGGGATTGTCGCGGACTCGGAATGGCAGGCGGAGTATCAGGAATCAATTACCAAGGTGAAGGTTCTGCTCGACACCCTGCAAAACCTTTGATTCCGGGCTTTTGTGGCGAGGGAGCTTGCCCCTCGCCACAGGTTGTGTTTACAGACTTAAGGCCCGATTCGAAGCCTTGATGAACTCCTGCTTCAAGTCCTCAAAGGTATGCACCGCCGGGAACTGCGGAAACTCGCGAATCACATTATCCGGCGCATGAAACAGAATCCCCGCATCCGCCTCACCGAGCATGGTGGTGTCGTTGTAGGAATCCCCTGCCGCAATGACCCGATAGTAAAGACTCTTGAACGACAGAACCGACTGCCGCTTCGGATCTTTCTGACGTAACTGATAGCTCGTCACCCGTCCCGAATCGTCGGTGATCAAGCGATGGCACAGCAAGGTCGGGAAGCCCAGTTGACGCATCAGCGGCTGGGAAAACTCGTAGAACGTGTCCGACAGAATCACCACCTGAAACCGCTCACGCAGCCAGTTGACGAACTCGATGGCGCCGTCCAGCGGCTTCAGCGTGGCGATCACTTCCTGGATGTCAGTGAGCTTCAAGCCGTGCTCGTCGAGAATCCGCAGGCGCTGCTTCATCAGCACGTCGTAGTCGGGAATGTCCCGGGTGGTCGCCCTCAGGGATTCAATACCGGTTTTTTCAGCGAACGCGATCCAGATTTCCGGGACCAGCACACCTTCGAGATCCAGACAGGCAATTTCCACAAGACACTCCCATTTGTATTGATTATTGAGTCGAGCGAGTAAAAGACTGCCGAACTCTAGCGACTCAGGCTGCCCCGCGCAACGCACAGGGCGCGCCCGCCGCCGCAGGATTTTGTTACCATCAGCCCCATATAGAGCGCCCAGCGCCACCGACCTGTAGGAAGCCGCCCTGATGAGCCCATCGTTCGATGTTGTGGAACTCGCCACGACCTATGCCAACAAATCCGCCCAGGACATCCTGAAACTCGCGTTTGCCGAGTTTGGCGATGACCTGTGGATATCTTTCAGCGGCGCCGAAGACGTGGTGCTCGTGGACATGGCCTGGAAGCTGAACAAGAACGTCAAAGTGTTCAGCCTCGACACCGGTCGCTTGCACCCGGAGACCTACCGCTTCATCGATCAGGTGCGCGAGCACTACAAGATCGACATTGAGCTGGTGTCCCCGGACTACACGAAACTGGAGCCGTTCGTGAAGGAAAAAGGCCTGTTCAGTTTCTACAAGGACGGCCATGGCGAGTGCTGCGGCATCCGCAAGATCGAACCGCTGCGTCGCAAACTGTCGGGCGTGAGCGCCTGGGCCACCGGCCAGCGTCGGGACCAGAGCCCGGGTACCCGCAGCGCCGTCGCGGTGATGGAAATCGACACCGCGTTTTCCACCCCGGAACGCACCCTCTACAAATTCAACCCGCTGGCGCAGATGACCAGCGAAGAGATCTGGGGTTACATCCGCATGCTCGAACTGCCGTACAACAGCCTGCACGAACGCGGCTTCATCAGCATTGGCTGCGAACCCTGCACCCGCCCGGTGCTGCCGAACCAGCATGAACGTGAAGGCCGTTGGTGGTGGGAAGAAGCGACGCAGAAAGAATGCGGGCTGCATGCGGGGAATATCATCAGCAAGTCCAAGGCCTGAGCCCGAGCCGGGTGAATTCCCCTGTGGGAGCGAGCCTGCTCGGGATAGCGGTGTAACAGTCAACAATACTGTTGAATGCCCCGGCAAGCCGGTCTCACTCCCACAGGCTTAGTGTTCTGTTTTATAAATGTGTACACACGAATGTCACCATAGGTGCCATTTATGTGTGCACTTTTGTTTTCTGCGCCCCAAAAAGTTACACCCTCTTTTCCTGACTTCCCCAGTCGAGTTTTCCCACCTCCTCCGACGAAAAATAAATACCTGTTCAACCGGTCAATTTATATCGCCTTTTTTTCAGTTACTTATCGTGATTCATCAACAAAACGAAATGAGAACCTATTTTTATAGATCGGTAGCTGGCATGGATCTGGCTTAAGTGCATACATGTTTTGTATACAATCAACTCAAAACATACACACACTTAGATCCGCAAGCCTGAAGCGCCCTATCCCGTACAGGCTGCAGATGCCCCGTAACCAATGATGCTTTTGCCCGCGACGAAGATTTGTCGAGCTCACGCTCATGCACAGTCATCGCGACGCCAAGCTCGGAGCCTGCCGGAATGCGTACTAGCCTCTCCAATAACAACATCGCACTGGATCTGCCCTCCTTTCCACCCACCGCTCAAGATCAAACTGTTCAAGAACCCGTGGTGCTCAGCCCGCGCCTGCACAACAAGGACCTGGCGCCGACCAAGGCCGAAGGCCGACGCTGGGGCCGCTACAGCATCTTCGCCCTGTGGACCAACGACGTTCACAACATCGCCAACTATTCCTTCGCCATTGGCCTGTATGCGCTGGGTCTGGGTGGCTGGCAGATTCTGTTGTCCCTGGGGATCGGCGCGGCGCTGGTGTATGGCTTCATGAACCTTTCCGGCTACATGGGGCAAAAGACCGGCGTGCCGTTTCCTGTCATCAGCCGGATCAGTTTCGGTATCCACGGGGCGCAAATTCCTGCGTTGATCCGCGCCATTATCGCCATCGCCTGGTTCGGCATTCAGACGTACCTGGCGTCCGTAGTGTTTCGCGTGCTGCTGACGGCGGTGCATCCCGGCTTCGCCGACTACGACCACAACTCGATCCTTGGTCTGTCGAGCCTGGGCTGGGTATGTTTCGTGGCGATCTGGCTGGTGCAACTGGGCATCCTCGCCTACGGCATGGAAATGGTACGGCGCTATGAAGCGTTCGCCGGGCCGGTGATTCTGCTGACCGTCGCCGCGCTCGCCGCCTGGATGTACACCCAAGCCGACGCAACCATCGCCTGGTCGATCCGCGAGCCGCTGACCGGTGGTGAGATGTGGCGCAATATTTTTGCCGGTGGCGCATTGTGGCTGGCGATCTACGGGACGTTGATCCTCAACTTCTGCGACTTCGCCCGTTCATCGCCGTGCCGCAAAACCATCAAGGTCGGGAATTTCTGGGGCTTGCCGGTGAATATTCTGGTGTTCGCGGCCATCACCGTCCTGCTTTGTGGTGCGCAATTTCAGATCAATGGCCGGATCATCGAAAGCCCGACTGAAATCATCGCCTCGATCCCCAACACCTTCTTCCTGGTGCTCGGCTGCCTGGCGTTCCTGATCGTCACCGTAGCGGTGAACATCATGGCCAACTTCGTCGCCCCGGCGTTCGTGCTCAGTAACCTGGCGCCTAAATACCTGACCTTCCGCCGCGCCGGGCTGATCAGCGCAACCATCGCGGTGCTGATCCTGCCGTGGAATCTCTACAACAGCCCACTGGTGATCGTGTATTTCCTGTCCGGCCTCGGCGCCCTGCTAGGCCCGTTGTACGGCGTGATCATGGTCGACTACTGGCTTGTACGAAAAGGCCAGGTCAACGTGCCGCAGTTGTACAGCGAAGACCCCAACGGCGCTTATTACTACAGCCGCGGGGTCAATTTACGCGCCGTAGCGGCGTTCATTCCTGCCGCATTGATTGCCATCGTCCTGGCGCTGGTGCCGGGCTTCCACCTTGTTTCACCGTTCTCGTGGCTGATCGGCGCCGGGATTGGCGCAATGCTCTACCTGATCATCGCCAAGCGACAGCCCCATTACGCCGACGTCAGCGGTGAAAGCATCGCAGTCGACAACGTCTGCCACTAATCCACTCGCGGCCCGCCAGCGCCGGGCCGCAGAACCGCCCTGCAATAAGGACTACTCATGCGAATTCTCGTGGTCAACGTCAACACCACCGAATCCATCACTCAGGCCATCGCCCGATCCGCCCAGGCGGTGGCCGCGCCGGGAACGGAAATCGTCGGCCTGACGCCCTACTTCGGCGCCGACTCCATCGAAGGCAATTTCGAAAGTTACCTGGCCGCCATCGCCGTAATGGACCGGGTCATGGCCTACGACCAGCCCTTCGATGCGGTGATCCAGGCCGGCTACGGCGAACACGGTCGCGAAGGCTTGCAGGAATTGCTCAACGTGCCGGTGGTGGACATCACCGATGCAGCGGCCAGTACGGCGATGTTCCTCGGCCATGCCTATTCGGTGGTCACCACCCTGGACCGCACCGTGCCCCTGATCGAGGACCGGCTAAAACTGTCGGGGCTGTGGGACCGCTGCGCGTCGGTGCGGGCCAGTGGTCTGGCGGTGCTGGAACTGGAATCCGATCCGCAACGGGCGCTGGAGGCGATTGTCCGTCAGGCGGAACTGGCGGTGCAGGAAGACAAGGCCGAAGTGATTTGCCTGGGCTGCGGCGGCATGGCCGGGCTGGATGAACAGATTCGCCAGCGCACCGGGGTTCCGGTGGTGGATGGCGTGACGGCGGCGGTGACCATTGCCGAATCGCTGGTGCGATTAGGGTTGTCCACTTCCAAGGTGCGGACGTATGCGACGCCACGGCCGAAGAACATTATTGGTTGGCCGGGGCGGTTCGGGCGGTAGACCGCGTTATCGTTCATCGCGAGCAGGCTCGCATTGGATCTGTGTCATTCACAAATCCCCTGCTCGCGAAAGCAGCGACTCGGTCTCAAGCCAGGCTCAAACCGCACTGAACCGCTGCACCCACCCCCGCTCCGCAAACTGCTCAATAATGAAATCCACAAACGCCCGGGTCTTGCCCGGCAGCAGTTTGTGTTCCGCGTAATAGATAGAAATGTTGCCGTCGTCGACATACCAGTCCGGCAACACCCGTTGTAACGTCCCGGCTTCCAGATACCCCACAGCAAACGGCATGCTTACCAACGCAATGCCCAACCCCTGCGCCGCCGTCGCACACGCCGCTTCCGAATCGCTCATGGTCATGCGCGCCTTCAGCGCCAGCGGGTTGTGTTGCTGAGTACGACTGGTCAATTGCCAGGAACGCACCCGACCGGTCTGTGGGGAGCGGATCAGGATGCCGTCGTGGTCCTTGAGTTGATCGGGCTCGACGATCACAGGCCGCGCCGCCAGATACTCCGCCGACGCCACCAGCACCCGATGCGCCGGCGTCAGCTTGCGCGCCACCACGCCTTGAGGCAGCTCAAATCCCCCACCAATCGCCGCATCGAAGCCCTGAGCGATCAGATCGACCTGCCGGTTGTCGAAATGCCAATCCGGGTTGATCGCCGGAAAACGCCGCAGAAACTCACCCAGTAAGGGCACCACATATAAACGCCCGAACACCGTGCCCATGCTGACTTTCAGTGTTCCCGCTGGCCGACCCTCAGCGCTGGCGAGGTTGGCCACCGCATTCTGGATCGTGTGAAGGCTGGAACTGACTTCGCCGAGAAACAGGTGACCTGCCTCGGTCAGCGTCAGGCTTCGCGTGCTGCGCTGGAACAGCCGCACACCCAGCCGGGCCTCAAGCTTGGCAACACTTTTGCCCACCGCCGCCGGGGTCAGGCTCAAGCGTCGCGCGGCTTCGGCGAAGCTGCCGACCTCGGCGCTGCGCACGAAGCATTCGATACTGCTGAAGGTTTCCATAGGCGCCACTATAAACTTCTGGTTTACACAGACTATCGCAATTGCCGTCTACACAGCGTGTAATCCGCAATCAATACTAGGCTCCATCAACCGAGGCATCTCGCCTCGGGACTTCGGAGATCGTTATGACTACTCAGAACCTCAGCGGCAAAGTGGCTTTGATTCAAGGCGGGTCCCGCGGCATCGGCGCCGCCATCGTCAAACGCCTGGCCGCTGAAGGCGCAACCGTTGCCTTCACCTATGTCAGCTCCACGGCCAAAGCCGAAGCCTTGCAAGACAGCATCACCGGCAATGGCGGCAAAGCCCTCGCCATCAAGGCCGACAGCGCTGACGCCGAGGCCATTCGCCGCGCCGTGACCACCACCGTAGAAACTTTTGGTCGCCTCGACATCCTCGTCAACAACGCCGGCGTGCTGGCCGTTGCGCCACTGGAGGATTTCAAACTCGAAGATTTCGACCAGACCCTGGCCATCAACGTGCGCAGCGTGTTCATCGCCACCCAGGCCGCCGCCAAACACATGACTGAAGGCGGTCGCATCATCAACATCGGCAGCACCAACGCCGACCGCATGCCCTTCGCCGGTGGCGGCCCTTACGCCATGAGCAAATCAGCGCTGGTAGGTCTGACCAAAGGCCTGGCCCGCGACCTCGGCCCGCGCGGCATCACCATCAACAACGTGCAACCGGGCCCGGTCGACACCGACATGAACCCGGCCGACGGTGACTTCGCTGACAGCCTGATCCCGCTGATGGCGGTGGGCCGTTACGGCACTTCCGAGGAAATCGCCAGCTTTGTGGCCTATCTGGTCGGGCCGGAAGCCGGTTACATCACAGGGGCGAGCCTGACCATCGACGGTGGTTTTGGCGCCTGATGCGCTAGACGCAATCACAATGTGGGGGCGAGCCTGCTCGCGAAGACGGTGCGTCAGGCGACATTGATGTCGTCTGACCTTCCGCTTTCGCGAGCAGGCTCGCTCCCACACTTTTTACTTCAAGCCCATTCGAGGGCTGGCAAACCACAAGCACTCGGCTTGAACGCCTTCAACGAACGAAGAATGCCATCGGCATGCGCATACTTTTCGTCAGCCATCGCCGCGTCGGGAATCGCAATCGCCGTCATCCCCGCCGCTTTCGCCGCCGTGACACCGAACGGCGAGTCTTCGAACACCAGGCAGTCTTCGGGCGCAACGCCCAGGCGCCGCGCCGCCGTGAGGAAGATGTCCGGCGCCGGTTTGGCCGCGCCCACTTCAGGGTCATCGGCCGTCACGACAAAGTCGAACAGCGCAAACCAATCGCGGTGCAAGGTGGTTTTCTGGCCGAACGACTGACGCGAAGAACTGGTGCCGACCGCGATCGGAATGTTGTTGGCTTTCAAGTGCCTGACCAGTTCCTCGGCGCCAGGCATCGCCAGCGCTTGCGGAAAACGCTCGCGCATCAGCGGTTCGCGGATCACCAGAAACTCTTCGGCGGTGATCGGCAGGTCGAGAGCCTCGACCACGTACCGCGCCAGATCACCCGCGCCACGACCGATGATGTTCTGTTTGATGCTCCAGTCGAAGACCCGACCGTAGCGCTCGGCAATCATGGACGTGACCTCGGTATAAATGCCCTCGGTGTCCAGCAGCAAGCCGTCCATATCAAAAATCACGGCCTTGATCGGGCCGTATTCATTCAGCGGTGCATTCATCGCATCTGATCCGTTTTCTAATGACATCCCAGAGGCGGCTCAGGTGCGGCCGGGTCCGTGATCGATTAAAGGATTCAGCAGCATAGCGAGCGCGGCGGCCATCGAGCAACGGGCAATCCCTGACAGATACAAAAAGTGCTCGTCGTCATTTAGCGATTTTCCCTACATAAAACGCCTCCTTTCCCGACTTCTTTACCCGTTGATCCCAAGCAAAGTCCCGCGCTCAAACTTGATCTGCGCGAGGGACTGCGAATGTTCGTACCTGACAAGGTACTGGCCTTGAATAACGCCATCGGCCTGCTGGTGGTTGCCGCCATGGACCCCGAGCGGCCGGATGTCGAAGCGCTGTTCGCTGACTTCCGGCTTTGCCTCAATGACTACGACGCCTGGGCCGAAAGTTTCTGGACCGGCAAGGCGCTGGATATCGAGCAGGTGTTCAAGGTGGGGCACGACGTTCGCCTGGTCGCGCCGAAAAACTCCACCACCCCTGTCAGCTCGACCGTCGCCGCATGCCCGGCAGCGGGTTCCCTGACCCTCGTGCACATGTTCGACGCTGCGCGGTTCGTGCCGATCGGCAACACCCCGGTGATGCTTGAGCCTTTGAACGCTGACGGTACGTTCGGCAAGCCGGTTTATGACGAGATCGGCCCTAGCGGCATCCTCGAAATCCGCGAGTGCGAACGCAGCCTGCGTTATCGCATCACCTTCTTCCCGAATGTTTCCGCTGAGCATGTCAAAGCGCTTTATGCCTCTTATCAAGGCGTCATCAGCGGTCTGGAAGGCTGGCTGCGTAACGAGTGGACGACCGAATTCGAACCCTCATGGGCCGAGTTCGCCGAGGCCGGTTTCATCAAGCGTTACGGCCAGCTGCAACAGGCCGACTGGCGCGGTTTCGAGAATTCGCTGAACGGGTTGTGGGATGACGTGAAGCAGATCTACGCGCTGATCGCGGACCTGCAAGCCAACAGTGAAAAACTCCTTGAATACCTGACCGAAACCGAACTTGAAACGCTGCTGGAGGCTTCAGCGGAATCCATCGCCAACCTGCTGCTGGTGTTGAGTGATGAGCCGCTGATGTTCATTCATCTGGCGGCGATCACCAGTTGGCTGAGGATGTTGCCGCCGCAGTTCATCGCCGAAGTCGTGGCAGAGATTCGCACAGGCATATTGATCGGCTTCCTGCTGGCGCGCCTCACAGGCCCTGCCGGGTTGAAGCTCGGCATCAGCGCCAAGGTGCTGGACAAGGTCAAATCCGACCGCGCGCGCAAATGGCTGGCTGCCGCGAGCCTGAGGTTGGCCGAGCTCGGCACCCAGTCCGACCTGACGCCCCACGCGGGCGTACTCAAACCCCTTGCGGTCAATGTCCGAAATGCTCCGCTAAACCCCGCACCCGCCGTGCCGTTGCAGATCAACCTGGGCACTGCGCCGGTTTTGACAGTGCAGAATCCAGTCGCCATTGCTCGCGACAAATCCGCAGCCATGACCCGATTGGGTCGGCAGGAGCACCGTGACGACGTTCCCGATCAAGCGAAAAATCCCAACGGCGATAGTGCCGATTGCGGGCCGCTGACCTGCACCAACGGTTGCCCGGTGTCGATGGTCACCGGCGAAGAATTGCTGACACTGGACGATGGATCGCTTAACGGCTTGCTGCCTTTCGCGTTTACCCGGTTGTACCGAACCAGCGCCGTGGAAATGGATTGCGGGCTGGGTTGGGGTTGGAGTCATTCGCTGGCGCATCGCCTGGAGCTGGACGCAGAACAGGTCGTCTGGACCGACCATGAAAACCGTCGCACGACGTTTCCACTGCCCGGTCTTTCGCGTCCGGCGATTCATAACAGCCTGTCCCGCTCGGCCATTTATCTCGGAAACAAACCCGAGGAGCTGATTGTTGCGCTGGCGGGTGAGTCTCCACGGTTCTATCACTTTGAAAATGGTCGCCTGACGTCCATCAGTGATGCCTACGACAACCGGCTGCATATCACCCGCGACCGTCAGGATCGCATTCAACGCGTCGATAACGGCGCGGGACGTTCACTGCTGTTGCGTTACGAGCGCCGGCACATCGTTACGGTCGAGTATCAGTCGTTTCACCCCACCGACGGATTGATGGACGCCTGGCGTACAGAGCAAACGCTGATTGCCTACCGCTACGACGCCCGTCACCGCCTGATCGAAGCGACCAATGCTGCCGGCGAAAGCGAGCGATACGACTACGACGACCAACATGTGATTCTCCAGCGACAACTGGCCGGTGGGGCCAGTTTCTTCTGGGAGTGGGAAAGGTCTGGCAAGGCGGCCAGATGTGTCAGGCACTGGGCGACTTTTTCGCAGATGGATACGCGATATGCCTGGGATGACGACGGCGCAGTGCTGGTTAAAAACGCCGATGGCAGCGAAGAAGTATACGTCCATGACGATAAGGCCCGATTGGTGCGCCGGGTTGAGCCGGATGGCGGAGAGCATCTCAACACCTACGACGACCAGGGCCGTTTGACGAATGAGTGCAGTCCGTCAGGGGCAATCACTCAATATCGCTACGACGAGGTCGGGCGGCTGATCGCGCTGATTCCACCGGAAGACGAGCCAACGTCCTACGAATATCGCAACGGTTTCCTGCATGCGCGATATCGCGGTAAAGCGGTGTGGAAATACCAACGCAATGTTCAAGGGGATGTCACCGAGGCCATCGATCCCGATGGCCACATCACTCACTACCACTACGATGCTCAAGGACGGCTGCTGTCTATCCGTTACCCGGACACCAGCCGTCATGTGTTCCTGTGGGATGCCATCGGGCAACTGGTCGAAGAGACGTTGCCAGACGGCAGTCAGCGGCGGTTTTCCTACGATGTATCAGGTCGTCAGATTGCCCGTCAGGACGAACATGGTGCCGTCACTCAATACCAATGGGACGCCGTTGGCCGACTGATCCAGACGGTTCTTCCTACAGGCGCCAGCCGCGCCTTCAGTTACAACGCCTACGGCAAAATCACCGCCGAACGCGATGAACTGGGGCGCGTCACCCGTTTTGAATACGACGATGACCTGCATCTGGTCAGCCGCCGAATCAATCCCGACGGCACGCAGCTGCGTTATCGCTACGACAACGCACGGCTGCTCCTGACGGAAATCGAAAACGAATCCGGCGAACGCTATCGACTGGACTACACGCCTGGCGGATTGATCCGACAGGAAACCGGCTTTGACGGCCGTCGCACAGCGTATGCCTACGACCTCAACGGCCATCTGCTGGAAAAAACCGAATTCGGTGATGACGGCTCGCAGCTGTTTACGAGTTACCAACGGGATACGGCCGGACGCCTGCTGGTCAAAAACCTGCCCGATGGCGTCAACGTCGAATATCGCTATGACAGCCTCGGCCGATTGGTCAGCGTCGATGACGGCCACGACCATCCGCTGGAGTTCGAGTACGACAAGCAAAACCGCCTGATCACCGAACATCAAGGCTGGGGCACGCTGCGCTACGGCTACGACGCTTGCGGCAAGCTCAACCATCTGCGTCTGCCGGACAACAGCCAACTCGACTATCACCACGCCAAGGGCGGTGCGCTGACAGCCATCGACCTTAACGGCACGCGACTTACAAGCCACACGTACAAGTCCGGCCGCGAGCTTCAACGCCAACAAGGCCTGTTGCTCAACCACTACGACTACGACGAACAAGGCCGCCTGAAAGGCCACGCCGTTAGCCAACACCATCAGCCGTTGTATCGCCGCGACTATGCCTACAGCGCCAACGGCAATCTTGAGCACATCGCCGACACCCGTCATGGCCAACGCAGCTATCAATACGATCCGCTTGACCGCCTGATCCGCGTCCGCCACTCCCGCGACCAGCAGCCCGAAAGTTTCGCCCATGACCCCGCCGGCAACCTGTTGATGCAGGACCGTCCAGGCCCAGCCACCCTCAAAGGCAATCGCCTACTGATGCAGGGCGATCGCCATTTCGACTACGACGCCTTCGGCAACCTGATCCGCGAGCGCCGCGGCGCCGCCCAAAAACTCGTCACCGAATACCGCTACGACTGCCAGCATCGATTAATCGGCGTCACCCTGCCGAGCGGCAACACCGCCAGCTACCGCTACGATGCCTTCGGCCGCCGCATCTGTAAAACCGTCGACGACCACATCACCGAGTACTTCTGGCAGGGCGACAACCTCGTTGCCGAAAGTGGCCGCGAACATTACCGCAGCTACGTCTACGAACCCGGCACCTTCCGCCCACTGGCCATGCTCGACGGCAAAGGCCCGCACCAGGCCTGCCCGTTCTACTACCAACTCGACCACCTCGGCACACCACAAGAACTCACCGACTATAGCGGCGACATTATCTGGGCCGCCCAGTACACAGCCTATGGCCGCCTGACACGCCTGAACCGCGATACCCATCAGGTTCTGGATCAGCCATTGAGGTTCCAGGGGCAGTATTACGATGCGGAGACGGGACTGCATTACAACCGGCACCGGTACTACAACCCTGATCTGGGACGGTATCTGACGCCGGATCCGAGTAAGTTGGCGGGTGGGTTAAACGGATATCAGTACACGCGCAATCCAACGGGGTGGGTTGATCCGTTGGGGTTGAATGATTGCCCTGGAGGGGACGGGTGCAAGAGGCCTTCGTTTGGGGATGAGGATCCGGCGGGGAAGGTGAAGGTTGATGAGGGGGAGGCCACTCTTCCTACTCCGAAAGCAGAAATCGATTATCTTTACCGTGGTGATCTTCGTCGTCCCGATGAAATCTTTGACACTGGTTTTTTAAGCTTAGGCAGAAGTACCGATCTATTGCTCCATATATGGGACAACCGAAATCCACCAAGCAATTTCGTAAGTACATCGACTGATCGGGAAGTAGGCATCGATTTCGGCACAAGATACAGAACTACCAAGGGTTACTTGTACACCCTGAAAAAAATCTATGGCCACGACGTGAACAAAGAATTACATCCTGACGACATTCCTTATAGTTATGAGTCTGAAATTGCAATACCTAACGGAATAGAAAGCAAAAATATTCTCGGTGCCACGCCCCTGAAAAAAGATGGTAGTTATGTTGGGTATTCCATTCCGAATCCATCAAGGAATCTGAAAAATGACAATTAAGAAAATACCTATAGTGGTGGGTGGAAAACCCGAAACTGCGACCTTGGATTATGACGAGCGGGTACCTGTGATCCGCTTGGCACTTGAAAATGGTTGGAGCGAAGAATTCAAAGGCTCAGACATCTATGAGTGTCTGGGAAAAATAATTAAATCACTCCCTGAAATTAAATTTCTTTGTAAAGGAGCGAAGTTAAACGTTAGACCATCTAGCATGTCGTCGCAGATGACATCCGGAATAATGGCATACGAGCACAAAATAGGCGTCCGCGCCACAAGAAAAGATATCGTCAACATCTTCGATTATGATGACAAAGAAATAATCAACGAGCCAAGACTACAGACCGAATTCTTTCATCGCTGGTTAGAATCCATAAAAAAAGTTAAAGACTAGGGCGCATACAGAGCAGCGATTTTTTAAAACACAGCCTCCCCTAACATCTCTGTTATTTAAAAAAGCACCTGAAGAGCCCAGTTTGTACTGGGCTCATCTTCTGGAATACTCGGATTAACCTCCGAACCGCCACCTCCACCCGCACTCCCCAAACTCCCACCGCGACTCATCCCTGAACCACCAGAACTACCGGATCCTCCACTCCCACTCCCAGCCCCATTCCCGATCGGGTTAAGGGGACGGGCTCAGGGGACAGATTTATTTAGGACGGATGGCAGCTACAAGGGCTACTCAACTCCCAACCCACGCAGGAAGTGTTCGTGAACAAAACAAGAGAAATATCCATAAACTCCTGCGGAGTCACTGAGAAAGTTTCAATCGAATGCGACCGAAAAAATCTGACATTGGTTTTCACAACAAAAAATGGCTTGAGAAAAACTTACACGGCTTTTGATCTTTACGAATGCTTTGGGCTGTTGCGAGCCGATTTTCAGGAAATGAATTTTCTATGCAAAGGCGCCAAACTCAACGTATATCCCTCGCGTATGGCCTCGCAAATGGCCGGCGGCATAGTGGCGTATGAGCTCCATATGGGACGCGCAACTGAAACTGAAGACGTGGTTAATATCTTCGATTTTAAAGACAAAGACATCACAACTGATATTCAACAACAAAGGGACTTCTATAACCGTTGGCTGCAACAGTTCACGCACTAACCACGAAGGTTAACAATCATATTTAGCCAAAGCACTTTATTAGCAAAAAAGCCCAGTTCGGACTGGGCTTATCCTCCAAGAAGAACCTGGATTAACCGCCGGAACCACTCGTCCCCCCACCAGCACCACCCGTCCCTCCTCCCGCATTTCCCGAACTCCCACCACTCCCACCACCGCTCATCCCTGAACCACCAGAGCTACCGGATCCTCCAGACCCACTCCCAGAACCACTCCCCATCGAACTTCCACCACTCATCGACCCGCTTCCCGCCCCCGGGCTGGTGCTACTCCCGCTCGCATCACCCGCATTCCCACCACCAATGGTGCCAGGCGGCAGCGTCTTCGCATCGCCAGAACCCGCATTCATTTCAGTAGACGGCGGCATCCCGCCCTTATCGACCGGAGCATCGTTGCCGGAAGACTGAGCAAACGCCGCCATTGAACTGATCGACAACACGCTGCTCACCGTCAGGACCATCAATGTTGACCTGATCATGGTGCATCTCCTCTAAAAAGGTGCGTACCTGATTTCTGGCAGCATTGGCTTTTTAAAGGTGCCGCTCAATCGACGAATGGCTTTTCAGCTGGGCTCACCGGAGCCATTGTTACCGGCAATATCCGGGTCTTCGGGGGTGGCCTCAACATCGCCACGTTTCACATCATCAGTCGGCACTTGCTCGACCGCAGTGTCGTCGTCCGGCGGACGTTGATCGCGACTCAGGGAATCGGTGGGCGAAGGCAGCGGGTATTCAGGGGTGTCGTCGTCATCGTCGACTTTCGGATCAGCATTCATAAAGCACCTCTCGAAGGGCCTGAAAAGCAGGCCCTGAAATTTCGAGGGCTGGGCAATGCTTGCGTTCGATCAGTGAGACGATCGGTCGATAGCACATCAACGCCGGTCAATCGTCGTCTTCTTCCTCTTCTTCGTACTCGGCGTTTCCCACATCCCCAACGTCATCGGAGTCGTTGAGCGGGACCGTTGCATCATCCATCAAAGAGCCCGGATCTTCGTTACCTGGGTCATTGATGAACGGAAGCCCACTTGGGCCTTTTTCTTCCTTGCCTTCGGTTTCAGGAGTCATGGCAGTCCTCGCGACGTTGGGGGTGTATGACGTTCGAGGCGGCTTGCGACCAAACGTTCCGGGGACTACCAGGCAGATACGAAAAAACCCGGCCTGGGCCGGGTTTCTGATATCACTCGATGTCGAATCAGTGATGTTTATTCTTGTGCTTGTTTTTGTGCTTATTCTTATGACCGCCTCCGGAATGGGAGCCGCCGTTGTCGTTGCCGAGGTTGTTGCCGACCGCACCACCCGCTGCGCCACCCAGGCCTGCGCCAATGGTCGAACCGGTAGAACCGCCGAGGCTGTTGCCGATCACGGAGCCGCCTGCCGAGCCTAACCCACCACCAATCGCGGCCTCTGTGCGACTGCCCTTGTTCGCGCCAACAGCGCTGCCCGCAGCACCGCCAACGCCGGCGCCAATCGCTGCGCCTGTGCTGCCGCCCATTTGCTGACCCACTACGTTACCCAGTGCGCCGCCAAGACCGCCACCAACTGCAGCAGTGCCATCACCGGCAGCCATTGCACCTTGAGCGACCAAAAGTCCCAGAAACAACGTGGACAATGTCAAACGCATGATATGAACCTCAAATTCCGCATCGGGGGTAAGAGTACGCATTGCGGATGGGCGTGAGTCTAGCACCTGCACTCACTGAATCCGGCCAGCGATGGAGGTTGGACATCTGCAAATTCAAAGTCTGTGAAAAACGAAACATCCAGATACGAAAAGCCCGGCATTTAGCCGGGCTTTTCGAGGTTATCGCTCAGGATCAGTGACGCTTGTGACCTTTGGCCAGATTGCTGCCCACGCCGCCGCCCAATGCGCCGCCCAAGCCTGCACCAATGGTCGAACCAGTCTTGCCGCCCAGGCTGTTGCCGATTACCGAACCACCGGCCGCACCGACGCCGCCACCAATGGCCGCTTTGGTGCGGCTGCCTTTACGTGCTGCCACGGCACTGCCGGCTGCGCCCGCAACACCCGCGCCGATTGCCGCGCCGGTGCTGCCACCCATGCTCTGGCCGACCACGTTACCCAACGCACCACCCAGACCACCACCGATCGCAGCAGTGCCATCACCGGCAGCCATCGCACCTTGAGTCACCAGAAGTCCCAGAACCAGAGCAGGCAGTGTTAAACGCATGACGAAAAACCTCAAAAATAGGGAATACCGAAAAGCCGGGGATTGAATGCTTTCGAGAAGGAAACGTCCACACAAAATCCGCCGCTCCTCGCAATTGGCGACGTTTGGACAGCTTTTATGGAAAAGGTTTTATGACAGGCAAAAAAAAGCCCGCTGGGGAACGGGCTAGGGTACTGCTTTCTAACGGATGAGCTGAGACTACGTACTTGGGTGTGAAAACTTTGTGAAAAAACATCAACAGAAAATTCTCGCTTGTCGGTCGACCATTTTTTGGGGTGTCGAGCCCCTCTAAAAATAAAAAAACCCCACTCATTGGCGGGGTTTGTCCGTTTGACCATTACTTCCTGGATGTCACTCGTTTTGGCAAAAACTTCGACCTGAGCACCTTGGTTGCCGCGGATCTGACTTTGCTGGTTTCGACCTGATCTTCACCGAAGCTCGCCACATACTCCGTCTGGCCACACTGCACGCAATTGTTGATTGGAAATTCTGCCCCGTCGTCTTCGATATACGGATCAGTCATAGCGCTTCCCCTCTCAAAGCGGGATCGATACCGGCAAGCCCTATTGCCTGAAAAATATCGACCACCAAGGCTTTTGAGACTAGCCGGTCATTACCAGACTTGTAGTTCAGATCTCCGCATGCCCGACGAATGGACCCCGCCGTTTCCTACAAAATCAGCTGGCGATCAAACAGATTCATTCCGTCACTCACCTCAGCTTGACTGCCGTCCCGGTCACAAACACCACGACCATCCCACCCTTGCCGGCCGGCATGCTGATCTCAAAATCGAGCCCCACCACCGCATCCGCCTGAAGCGCCCGCGCCCGCTCCTTGATCTCCTCGGTCGCCTGAATCCGCGCTTCCTTCAACGCCCGCTCCAGCGTCTGGGAACGGCCACCGAAAAAATCCCGCATGCCGGCGAACACGTCGCGGATAACGTTGACGCCCTGCACCGACTCGGCGCTGACGATGTCCAGATAGGCGGTGATTTGGCGGCCTTCGATGGCGTGGGTTGTGGTGGTGATCATGGGGATTCCTTCTTCATAGAGGCGCGCATTATTCCTCTGCGGCCAATCGTTGGAAACAAAAAGCCCAGCAACGGCTGGGCTTCGATAATCAGGTATCACAGTTCTTCAGGCATATTTACAGAGTCAAAGAAGCTTGCCGTCGGAAGCCCCCATCCGCTTGGCGCTCCTGCGTTACTTCCCACACGCCTTTCACTATTCCTACACCATTTTCAGAAGCGACTTCGCTTATTCGCTTGAGCCAACAACGGTGCCATGATTCAAATACCAACGCCAGAAACCACAAAACCCCTGATTTCTCTCGAAATCAGGGGTTCTGGTTACATCGAATTTGGCGGTGAAGGAGAGATTCGAACTCTCGATACAATTTCTTGTATACACACTTTCCAGGCGTGCTCCTTAAGCCACTCGGACACTTCACCGTATCTCTTCAAACATGTTCTGTCTGTCGAGGCGCGCTAATGTAGTCGAAAGCTTTTCTGATGGCAAACTTTTTTTGCAGAATTTTCATGCGCTTAGCGTTTCAGTCGATCCTGTCGGTTCCGGGCGATGGCAAACCTGCCAATCTCCGGCTTCGCGCCCTCTTCTATAAGCAGAGGAATGCGCGGCGGGAGTGGCGAGCTACGCTTGCCCGGCGGGGAAAGGGTGACTGGCGGGTCAGTCACGGCGCTTTACCTGGCCTGCGGCGGTGGGTAACGTCTGCCCAACTTTCATACAAGGAATAGCGTCATGAGTGAGTTGATTTCCTACCATCTCGAAGACGGTATCGCGACCCTGACTTTGAGCAATGGCAAGGTCAATGCCATTTCCCCGGACGTGATTGCTGCGTTTAATGCTGCGCTGGATCAGGCGGTGACTGATCGTGCAGTGGTGATCATTACCGGTACGCCGGGGATTCTGTCCGGCGGTTATGACTTGAAGGTGATGACGTCCGGCCCGAAAGAAGCTGTCGCGCTGGTGACGGCCGGCTCGACGCTGGCTCGTCGTCTGTTGTCGCATCCATTCCCGGTGATTGTGGCGTGCCCTGGGCATGCGGTGGCCAAGGGCGCGTTCCTGCTGTTGTCGGCGGACTACCGCATTGGTGTCGACGGCCCGTTCAGCATTGGCCTGAACGAAGTGCAGATCGGCATGACCATGCACCATGCCGGTATCGAGATCGCGCGTGATCGTCTGCGCAAGTCGGCGTTCCACCGCTCCGTCATCAACGGTGAGATGTTTAATCCACAGAGCGCCGTGGATGCCGGCTTCCTCGATCTGGTGGTGTCGGCGGAAGAGCTGCAAAGTGCTGCGCTGGCGGCGGCGCGTCAGTTGAAGAAGATCAACATGACCGCGCACAAGAACACCAAGCTGAAAGTGCGCAAGGCGCTGCTGGATACGCTGGACAACGCGATCATCCTGGATCAGGAACACATGGGTTAAGCCCGGACAGTCTGCACAGAAAAGCCCGACCGTCGTGTCGGGCTTTTTCATACGCACGCTGTTGAAAAATCCACAACCGCTCTAGCACGCGTCTGACCCACAAGTCGGAAACATGCGCACAAACATCGCCTATCTCCTTCCTCTATAGCGGCAATTGCCGAAAACAGTGCACATCCGTACACTGCGCCACCTTTTGTCCAGGTGGGGCCTGTAAATGCTGTTTGCGTTTCGTATGTTATTGATGGGCCTGCACTTTATTTTGGCAGGTGTGCTTGGGGTGATTCTGGGCCTGTGCCGCCCCTTCAACCCGGACAACAGCCGGTTGTGCGCGCGCCTGTATGCTTGGCCGGCGATGTGTATTTTGCGTTTGCGGGTGAAGGCCGATGTCGGGCCGTTGATGGATAAGCCCGACAGCTGCGTGATCATCGCCAACCACCAGTCCAACTACGATCTGTTTGTGTTCGGCAACGTGGTGCCCCGCCGCACCGTATGCATCGGCAAAAAGAGCCTGAAGTGGGTGCCGCTGTTCGGGCAGTTGTTCTGGCTGGCCGGCAATGTGTTGATCGACCGCGGCAATGCGCACAAGGCGCGCCAGTCGATGTTGACCACCACGCACACCTTGCAGCATCAAGACACATCGATCTGGGTCTTCCCCGAAGGTACGCGCAACCTCGGTGAAGATCTGCTGCCGTTTAAGAAAGGCGCGTTCCAGATGGCGATCGCCGCGGGCGTGCCGATCGTGCCGGTGTGTGTCAGCAGTTACGTCAAACACATGCGATTGAACCGCTGGCGCAGTGGGAAAATTCTGATCCGCTCGCTGCCGGCAATTCCTACGGCGGGATTGAGCCTGGATGACATGCCCCGGCTGATGGCACAGTGCCGCGAGCAGATGCGCGAATGCATCGAGTCGATGGACCGGCAACTCCAAGCCGTTTGACAATAAAACCCGCCTAGTGCGGGTTTTTTTCGCCTGTGAACTTCTGCCGGCGAACTCGGCAGATTTCATTGACTCTCAAGCAGCAGACAAGGCTAAGCTGAGCACGGCTCGCCACTGGGTCTTTGTTAATCAAAAGCGCTAATAAGAAGTGAACCAAAATCATGGGTAGAGTTGTTGCTGCTGCGGTTTATAGCGCCGGTAAAAAAGTCACCAATATCACCCTCGACGAAGGCGCGGCCTGGGCAGCAAAGCCTGGCCACTTTGTCTGGATCGGCCTTGAAGAGCCGAACGCGCAGGAACTGGCCAACCTGCAACGCCAGTTCAACCTGCACGAGCTGGCCATCGAAGACGCCTTGGAAAAACACAGCCGACCGAAGCTCGAAACCTTCGGCGATGCCTTGTTTATCGTCACGTATTCACCGGTCCGGCATGAAGGCAAACTGGAGTTCATCGAGACTCATATCTTTGCCGGCAACGGTTACATCATTACCGCGCGCAACGGTCATTCGGCGTCCTACGCCCTTGTCCGCCAACGTTGTGAGGCGCGTCCGCTGTTGTTGGAGCACGGGGAAGATTTCGTCCTCTATGCCATCCTCGATTTCGTGATTGAAAACTACCAGCCGGTGGGCGAAGCGATCCATGCCGAGATCGATGAGCTGGAGCGCAATGTGTTGTGCAGCGCGCTGAATGAACATGACATCCAGAAGCTGCACGGCCTGCGCCGGGACGTCTTGCGCTTGCGGCGTTATGCGGCGCCGATGGTGGAGATCGGTGAGGAACTGCAGAAGCTGAGCTTTCCGTTTATCGACAAGAACATGCGCCCGTACTTTCGCGATGTGCAGATTCACGTCACACGGCAGATGGAAGACCTGACGACCCTGGCGGACATTGCCAGCCAGACCATCGAGGTCGGTGTGTTGCTGGAGGCGTCACGGCAGAGCGTTGTGCAGCGCAAGTTTGCGGCGTGGGCGGCGATCCTGGCGTTTCCGACGGCGGTGGCGGGGATTTACGGGATGAACTTCCAGAACATGCCGGAGTTGACCTGGCATTACGGGTATTTCGCGGTGCTGGGGTTTATTGCGGTGGGATGTGTGAGTTTGTGGGCGAGTTTCAAAAAGTCCGGGTGGCTTTGAAACGCTTGTGTGGCGAGGGCGCCTGCTCCCTCGTCGCACATTCGCTGCAATGTTTTAAACCGCTTTAGCTTCTGGCTTATGCGCCACAAACCGCATCATCCACTCCGCAACGGTCGTGCCGTGATGCTCTTGCTCAAGGCTCGCCACACCTTTCGTATAAACCTGCTGACCCAGTGCCTCCTGTCGAATCTCCAACAGCGCACGGGAATAATCGTGAATGAACTCCGGGTGCCCCTGGAAGCACAGCACCTGATCGTTGATGTGGTACGCGGCGAAAGGACAGAAATCGCTCGAGGCGATAACCGTGGCGTTTTCCGGTAGCGACGTCACCTGGTCCTGGTGGCTGATCAACAAGGTCAGTTCTTCACGCACCGGACTCATCCATGGCGCCTTGGCAGCGAGTTTGTATTTGTGAGTGCCGACGCCCCAACCTTGGGTCGCTCGTTCGCTCTTGCCGCCCAGCAGCAGCGCCAACAACTGATGGCCGAAGCACACGCCCAGCAACTTGTCGCCGCGTTCATAACGCTTCAGCAAGTAGGCCCGCAGGGTTTCGATCCACGGATCGGTGCCGAAGGAATCGGCCTTGCTGCCGGTGACGAGGTAGGCATCGAAGGTCAGATCGTCACTGGGGTACTCGCCCTGCATCACGTTGTACACGGTGAACTCGGCAGCGATGGGTTGCTGCGAAAACAGATTCTGGAACATCTGCCCGTAACCCTGATATTGATCGACCAGTTCCGGACGCAGGATGTCGGTTTCCAGAATGCAGATGCGTAACGACATAAAAAATACCTGACACGTGATGGGAATAATGCACACCCCAGAGCCTGCCTCGAAACACGGTGACAAGGCAAGCCCCGGAAGGCGTCATACGTCCCTTAGAACGCCTCCCCTTTGGCCGCTTTCTCCAGCAATAACGCAGGCGGCGCGAAACGCTCGCCATACTGCTGGGCCAGGTACTGGGCGCGGGCGACGAAGTCTTTCACCCCGTACTGGTTGATGAACTGCAGCGCGCCACCGGTCCAGGCCGCGAAGCCGATACCGAAGATCGAGCCGACGTTGGCGTCCGCCGTCGAGGTCAGCACACCCTCCTCCACACAACGCACGGTTTCGATGGCTTGCACGAACAGCAGGCGATCGCGCACATCCTTTGGCGAAATCTGCCCGTCGGCTTTCTCGAAACGGCTTTTCAGCTCAGGCCACAGATGTTTCTGGCCACCGACCGGGTACTCGTAGAACCCGCCTCCTGCGGCTTTACCGGGCCGCTTGTATTCGTTGAGCAGCAAGTCAATCACGGCGAACGCGGGGTGCTCAATCAGCGGTTTTCCTTCTGCTTGCAGGTCTTTGGCGGTCTGCTGGCGGATATGACTCATGAGGCTGAGGGAAACTTCGTCGGAGATCGCCAGAGGCCCGACAGGCATACCGGCCTTGCGCGCTTCCGTCTCGATCATCGGTGCACTCACGCCTTCGCCGAGCATGGCGATGCCTTCGTTGGTGAAGGTGCCAAACACCCGGGAAGTGAAGAAACCACGGCTGTCGTTGACCACAATCGGCGTTTTCTTGATTTGCAGGACGAAATCGAACCCGCGTGCCAGGGTTTCGTCGCTGGTGTTGGCGCCCTTGATGATCTCCACCAGCGGCATTTTCTCCACCGGGCTGAAGAAATGCAGACCGATGAACTTCGTTTGATCCGGCACGGCGGTGGCCAGGCCGCTGATCGGCAAGGTCGAGGTGTTGGAGGCGATCACTGCGGCCGGGCCGACGACCTTTTGTGCCGCCGAGGAGACTTTGGCTTTCAGCTCGCGATCTTCGAATACCGCTTCAATGATCAGGTCGCAACCGGCCAGGTCGGCATCGTTTTCGGTGGTGTGGATCCGCGCCAGGATTGCCTCTCGCTGTTGCGGGAGCATCTGGGCGCGTGCGACTTTCTTGTCCAGCAGCGCCGCCGAGTGGGCCTTGCCCTTCTCCGCTGCTGCGAGGTTGATGTCCTTGAGCACCACTTCAATGCCGGCCGAAGCGCTGACAAAGGCGATGCCCGCGCCCATCATGCCGGCGCCCAGCACGCCGACTTTTTGCGTGACACAAGGTGCAAACCCCTTGGGCCGCGAGCCGCCGGCGTTGATCTCGTTGAGCTGGAACCAGAAGGTGCCGATCAGGTTTTTCGAAATTTGCCCGGTGGTCAGTTCCGTGAAATAGCGGGTTTCGATGAGGTGCGCGGTGTCGAAATCCACTTGAGCGCCTTCGACAGCGGCACAGAGAATCTTCTCCGGCGCAGGCATGCAGCCCTGGGTTTTGCTGCGCAGAATCGACGGTGCGATGGCGAGCATTTGCGCGACTTTCGGGTTCGACGGCGTGCCGCCGGGTATCTGATAACCCTTCACGTCCCACCGCTGTGCGGCGGCCGGATTGGCAATAATCCAGGCGCGCGCCTTGCTCAGCAATTCATCGCGATCTGCGGCCAGTTCATCGATCAAACCCGCTTGCAAGGCCTGTTGCGGCCGGACTTTCTTGCCTTCGAGCAGGTACGGCAAGGCTTTTTCAATGCCCAGCATGCGCACCATACGGACTACCCCGCCACCGCCCGGCAGCAAGCCAAGGGTGACTTCCGGCAGGCCGAGTTGCACGGATGGATTGTCCAGCGCGACGCGGTGATGGCAGGCGAGGCAGATTTCCCAGCCACCGCCCAACGCCGCGCCATTGATCGCGGCCACCACCGGTTTGCCGAGGGTTTCCAGGGTACGCAACTGGCCTTTGAGCGTCAGGACCATGTCGTAAAAGGCCTTGGCCTCGGGTTTGCCGACCTTGATCAGTTCATTGAGGTCGCCACCGGCAAAGAAGGTTTTCTTGCCCGAGGTGATGATGACCCCGGCAATGCTGTCCTTTTCGGCCACCAGGCGGGCGACGCAGGCGGCCATGGCCTCGCGATAGACCGCGTTCATGGTGTTGGCGCTCTGGCCCGGCATGTCGATGGTCAGGACGACGATCTGGTCCTGACCTTTTTCGTAACGAATGGCTTCAGTCATGTCACTTGTTCCTTAAGGTCGGGGCTCAGAGGCGTTCGATGATGGTGGCAATGCCCATGCCGCCGCCGACACACAGGGTCGCGAGGCCATAGCGCAGACGCCGGGTTTCCAGTTCATCGAGCAGCGTGCCGAGAATGGCGCAGCCAGTGGCGCCCAGCGGATGGCCCATGGCGATGGAACCGCCGTTGACGTTGACCTTGTCCGGGTCGATGGCCATGTCCTTGATGAATTTCAGTACCACCGAGGCGAAGGCTTCGTTGACCTCGAACAGATCGATGTCTTCAACCCGCAGCCCGGCCTTGGCCAGTGCTTTGCGGGTGGCCGGCGCCGGGCCGGTGAGCATGATGGTCGGGTCGGTGCTGGTGACTGCGGTGGCGACAATCCGCGCCCGAGGCTGCAGACCCAGCGCACGGCCCTTGGCCTCGGAGCCAATCAGCATCAGGGCGGCGCCATCGACGATCCCGGAGCTGTTGCCCGGTGTGTGAACGTGGTTGATCCGCTCGACCTGGCTGTAAACGCGCAGCGCGGTGGCGTCAAAGCCCATCAGCCCCATCATCTCGAAGCTGGGCTTGAGTTTGCCCAGTCCTTCCAGGGTGGATTCGGCGCGGATGAACTCATCGTGATCGAGCAGGATGATGCCGTTCTGATCCTGCACCGGTACCAGTGATTTGTTGAACGAACCGTTGGCCCGCGCCCGCGCTGCCTTTTGCTGGGAATGCAGCGCGTAGGCATCGACGTCCTGGCGGCTGAAACCTTCAATCGTGGCGATCAGGTCGGCACCGACGCCTTGCGGGGTGAAATGGCTGTGCAGATTGGTTTCCGGGTCCAGCGCCCAAGCGCCGCCGTCGCTGCCCATGGGCACACGGGACATGGATTCGACGCCGCCGACCACCACCAGGTCTTCGAAACCGGAACGGACCTTCATCGCACCCAGGTTCACGGCTTCAAGCCCCGAGGCGCAGAAGCGATTGATCTGCACGCCAGACACGCTGACGTCCCAATCGGCGACTTGTGCCGCCGTCTTGGCGATATCGGAGCCCTGATCGCCTATTGGCGTGACGCAACCGAGCACCACATCATCGACCTGACGGGTGTCCAGCGACGTGCGCTGCTGCAACGCCGTGAGCAACCCGGCCACCAGATTTACTGGTTTGACGCTGTGCAAGGCGCCATCGGCCTTGCCTTTGCCACGGGGCGTGCGTAACGCGTCGAAAATCAAAGCTTGGGTCATGACGTCCTCGAACCTGGGCGGTGAGTAAATACTGAGCTTCCACCTTAGGCCGAGCCGCCATGGATTCAATGACCGCAATGCTCACTGGCGTTGACGGACACGCTCAGACGGACGGTCACTCGGGTGCGGATTAACCGATTAACGTCACCAAGCTGTCTAGCAAACGGGCGCCCAAGAAGCTGGCAATAGGCCTCATGCCTTTTTAAAAGCTTTAAGCAAGCAAACCATACGAAATGGATCTAAACCAAGCGTGACGCGGGCTCTAAGGTGAACATGTACGAAGTTGTCGTCGGGTTTTGCCGAGGCACTCGTCTTACAGGAAGTTCAGCGCTCTGCCGTCATGGAGATATGCAGGCAGGCATCAGGAAATAACAAAAAAGGCGGTCAAGCCATGTTCAAGCATTCGAAAGTACGTCAAGCCGGGCTCATTCTTTTCGCCACTACGCTGTTGTTGATTTTGCCGAACTTGACCAAGGTGATCGGTTAAGCGGTCTTCAAATAATACGGCGCCAGGTTTTTACATCGCCCTCTTAAAAATGTGACTGGCTCGCTACCCGGGCCAGCGTGGGTGTGCCAACCTTTGCGGCACTTCCACGACATGGACGGCGATCATTTGAAAACGCTCATTCTCTTTGGGGCCTTGCTGCTCAGCACGCCCTCGTATGCCGCACAGCTGAACCTTGAGCTGGGCGCGAGCAGTCGCACCTGGCAGACCGAGGAATTGCTCAAGCATCCTCAGGTCCAGACCATCACTATCAGCGACGACGTTTCCTACAAGCGGGACATGAGTTATCGCGCAGTTCCGTTGGCGGCGTTGTTGACCGGCATCAAGCCTGAAGACCATCTGCAAGCCGTGGCGCTGGACGGATTTGCCGCTGAACTGTCGGCGGCGCCGTTGCTGAACGCCAAGGGCGCGCGCGCGTGGCTGGCGATTGAAGACCCGGCGAAACCGTGGCCGGCGTTATCTGAAGGGAAACCGGGTGCCGGGCCGTTTTATCTGGTGTGGGTCGATCCGCAAGCCGGCAACATCAGCCCGGAGCAATGGCCGTTTCAAGTGGCGAGTATCAAGCGCATGGCGCCCGTGGCCGAGCGCTTTCCTGCGCTGCTGCCGGATCCGGCCTTGAAGGCGGATGATCCGGTGAACAAAGGCTTTGCGCTGTTTCAGAAGAATTGCCTGGCGTGTCATCGATTGAACGGTGCAGGGGATGCGCAGTTCGGGCCGGATCTGAATATTCCGTTTAGCCCGACCGAGTACTTCGGGGCGGATTTTCTGAAGCGCTACATTCGAGATCCGCAGAGTTTGCGCCAGTGGCCTCAGGCGAAGATGCCGGGTTTTGCGCCGACGGTGTTGCCGGAGGGGGATCTGGAAATGCTGGTGGGGTATTTGAAGCATATGGCTGGGCGCAAAGCTAAGCCCTGATCCATTCCCTGTAGGAGCGAGGCTTGCCCGCGAAGGCGTAGTGTCAGTCGACATCAATGTGAATGACAGTACGCCTTCGCGGGCAAGCCTCGCTCCTGCAAGGGGGCCGTGGTGTTCCGGTTATTGCTGCTGAACGGAGATAATCGGCGCTGGCATCGGCGTCGGCGAAACAAACACCTTCGCGTGCATTTGCTCACACCCACCGCCCCGGCGCATCCCGCGTACAGGGCAGGCATCCAGGTAATCCAAGCCCACCGCCAGTTTCAAATGCCGTTCCGGCCGGGCCAATTCATTGGTCACATCGAAGCTGTACCAAGCGTCATCGAGCCAGGCTTCGGCCCAGGCGTGACTGGCCAGGTGTTCGCTATTCTCGCTGTACAAATACCCCGACACATAACGTGACGGAATGCCCAGGCTGCGGGCGCACGCGAGAAACGCGTGCGTGTGGTCCTGACAGACACCGGAACGCCCGGCGAAGGCCTGGGCGGCGCTGGTGTCCACTTCGGTGGAGCCCGGCGTGTAGGTCATGTGCGAATTGAGGCCATGCATCAAGTCGATCAACGCCGTGCGATCCCGGCGTTTTTTGCATTCCTTTTCCGCGAACGCACGCAGGGCTTCGTCGGCTTCGGTCAGGCGCGTGAAGCGCAGGAACGGCAGTGCCGACTGGCTTTCATGTTCGGCTTCGCGCAGCTCGTCGATGTCCACCTGGCCACGGGCGCCGATGATGATCGCCTCGTGGGGTTCGTCCATGGTCAGCACATGCAGGATGTTGCCGAACGGATCGAGTTGCGCGCGTACCGGGCGCGGCAGGTCGAGTTGCCAGCTGAGCACATGCTGACGCTCGCTGTCGTGGGGTGTCAGTCGCAGGTACTGGATGCTCGCCCGCACCTGATCTTCGTAGTGATAGGTGGTTTCGTGGCTAATGGAAAGTCTCATGCAGCCTCCAGGTAGGAACTGTGAATGGCGTTACCCAACTGGCGCACCAGCGGGATGAATTCGGTCAGCCAGGCGTGCAGGCCTTCGTCGAGAATTTCGTTGATGCCGGTGTAGCGCAGGCGCGCGTCCATCTCCGCCGCCAGACGTTGCGCGGGACGGCCATTGGCCCCCGGCAACTGGGCAAGGATCTGGTCGATTTCTTCGGTGCAGGCACGCAGGGAACGTGGCACATCGGCGCGCAGCAACAGCAACTCGGCCACATGCCGGGCACCGGGTGCATCGCGATAGATCTCGGTGTAGGCCTCGAACGACGACAACGCCCGCAACAACGCGCTCCACTGGTAATACGCGTGAGCAGTGCCGTCGCTGACCGCTTCGGCCTGATCGCCGGCCATTTCGTAGCGGGCGTCGAGCAGGCGCAACGTGTTGTCGGCCCGTTCGATAAACGTCCCCAGGCGAATGAAGCGGAACGCATCGTTACGCATGATCGTGCCGTAGGACGCGCCACGGAACAGGTGGGAACGTTCCTTGATCCACTCGCAAAAACGGCTCATGCCGTAGCGACTCAGGCCTTGCTCGGCGATCCCGCGAATTTCCAGCCAAGTGGCATTGATGTTTTCCCACATGTCGGCGGTGATTCGCCCACGCACCGCATGGGCACTGGCCCGCGCCGCGCCCAGGCAGCTGTAGATGCTCGCCGGATTGGCCGCGTCCAGTGCGAAGAAATGCAGCAGCCGCTCGGCGTGCAAATCACCGTGGCGCTCCAGGTAATCGTCCAGGGTGCCGGTAATCAGCAGCGGCATGGCCAGTTCGTGCAGACCGTCACCGCGACCGTCCTGCGGCATCAGCGACAGCGAATAACTGATGTCGAGCATCCGTGCGAGGTTTTCCGCCCGCTCCAGGTAACGCGACATCCAATACAAATCCGAGGCAGTTCTACTTAACATGGCAGGCTTCCTTCAATCCTCGACCACCCAGGTGTCCTTGGTTCCGCCGCCCTGGGAAGAATTCACCACCAGAGAGCCTTCACGCAGGGCCACACGGGTCAAACCGCCGGGCACAACCCGGGTTTCACGGCCAGACAATACAAACGGACGCAGGTCGATATGGCGTGGCGCAATGCCGTTTTCGACAAAGGTCGGACAGGTCGACAGGGACAACGTCGGTTGCGCGATATACGCATGAGGCTTGGCTTTGATCCGCGCGCGGAACGACTCGATTTCCGCCGCGGTCGCCGCCGGCCCCACCAGCATTCCGTAACCGCCGGAGCCCTGGGTTTCCTTGACCACCAGGTCTGGAAGATTGGCCAGCACGTGGGACAGTTCAGAAGGATTGCGACACTGGAACGTCGGCACGTTCTTCAGGATCGGCTCTTCGTCCAGGTAGAAACGGATCATGTCCGTGACAAACGGATACACCGATTTGTCGTCCGCGACCCCGGTGCCGATGGCATTCGCCAGCACCACGTTGCCGGTTCGGTAGGACGACAGCAGCCCTGGAACGCCAAGCATCGAGTCCGGGTTGAACGCCAGCGGGTCGAGGAATGCATCGTCGAGGCGACGGTAAATCACGTCGACCGCCTTCGGCCCGTCCGTGGTGCGCATGAACACCTTGTCGTCGCGCACGAACAGGTCCGCGCCTTCCACCAGCTCCACGCCCATCTCTCGCGCCAAAAAGGCGTGCTCGAAAAACGCGCTGTTGAAGCGACCCGGCGTCAGCACCACCACGCTCGGATTATCGATCGGGCTGGAGCTTTTCAGAGTGTCGAGCAGCAGGTTCGGATAGTGGTCGATCGGCGCGATGCGCTGGGCCGAGAACAACTCGGGAAACAGTCGCATCATCATCTTGCGGTCTTCGAGCATGTAGCTCACGCCGCTGGGTGTACGCAGGTTGTCTTCGAGCACGTAGTACGTGCCGTCGCCATCGCGTACCAGATCGACACCGGAAATGTGCGAATAGATATCGCGGTGCAGATCGAGCCCTTGCATCGCCAGCTGGTATTGCTCGTTGGCCAGCACCTGCTCGGCCGGAATGATGCCGGCCTTGATGATGCGCTGCTCGTGGTAGAGGTCGGCGAGGAACATGTTCAACGCCTTGACCCGCTGGATACAGCCGCGCTCGACGATCCGCCATTCACTGGCGGGGATGCTGCGCGGGATGGTATCGAAGGGAATCAGGCGCTCTGTCCCCTGCTCATCACCGTAGAGCGTGAAGGTAATCCCGGCGCGATGAAATAACAGATCGGCCTCGCGTCGCCGTTGTGCCAAGAGCTCGTCAGGCGTCTCGGCCAGCCAACGGGCAAACTCCCGATAATGCGGGCGGACCTGGCCGCCGGCATCGTACATCTCATCAAAATAGGTGCGGATCATGCCGTACTCCTTGTCACCCGGACATCTAGGCATCGCAAGGCCCGTGCCATCGGCAGAAACGCTTTGTTATCAATCAGTTGGAGAATCACGCCGTTTGCACCGCACCAATCCTGTGCAGCAAACGCCCCACGCTGATCGCCCCCGCTTCATTGCAAGGCGACGTTGTCACCTATCACCAGCATAGTCAGAGTTGATTTCACTGCCCGGCCGGCGGTGCGGATAATCCGCGCATCCGCTGCAAAACCTGACCGAACTTCCCTTTAGCCGCCTGCTCAGGCGGTTTTTTTTGCCTCGGGATTCTTGTTTCAGGGTTTTGCCAAGGGGCGGATGCCACAAACGAAAACGGCCAACCCGAAGGTCAGCCGTTGCTGAGCGTTGTCACTGTTCATAACGTTATGCGAGACGCCCTCGTATTTCCTGCTTGACGCCCCACCCTTCGAGGATGCCGCCCAGAGGCTCAACCACCGCCTCGAAACCCTGTTCGAAATCGCCGATATCATCGTAGGTGGCGTACATGACTTTGCTCAGTTCGAGCGCCCATGCGCCGTCATCGCGCACACTGATTTGCGCGTTCAAGGATTCACCTTTGTATTGCCCTGCCGCCCTGCGTGCCCGCTCCTCGTCCGGGAAAATGGCGTAGAACTCGATGGGATGGAACCGTGAAAAATCGAAACCGCCTTCTTTCATGCGGCGCAACACGCTGCTGCTGATGTCTTCTTGATAGGCTGTGCTCATGAAACGTCCCCCTCAATCATGATGGATAGACTTTCCGTATTCCCGGCACGCGCAACCGATTGGTGCGAGCGATGCGGCAACCAGGTCGCCGGTGGGAAGCAAGCATGTAGCTGACAAGTCCAGACCTTAGCGATCCGTTCGCTGATCTCGATTGCAGAGTAGCCCCAAGACGGAGGCGCTGCCAAGGCCTGGATAAGAATGAGACAGGTGTTGTTCAGATTGGCGTGATGTCGAGGATTTGAATGCTGTTCTGCGCTTTGAGATTTTTTACGCTGGCATCAGCGGTTCGCCCTTCCAGATCATTCAGATCCAGTTCAGCGGCGACAGGAAGGAGCCGGCCTTTGATGAGTTTCGCGGCTTGCTCGTTATCCGGGCACTTGTCGCACTCAAAGACTTCATCGACTGTTTCACCGTGATCATCCACGAAAGTGATTTTCCACTTTTGCATCAGTGCCTCCTCGAACAAACCCGCAAATGGGCTTACATCCATCTGGACTTTTGGCCTGAGTGATCGTTCAAACGGATTACCGCATGCAGGTATGAAAAACATACAGGAACCTGCAGGAGCGAAGCTTTCGCGAGCAAGCTTCGCTCCTGCAAGGGGTTATGCGTACATCTTCAGTTTAGTCGTTGCTTGGCTTGTTGATCGCTTGCAGCACGTATTGCGGCAAGGCGAAGGCGCCGATGTGGATTTCCGGGTTGTAGTAGCGGGTGATGATGCCGCTGCCGGCGAAACGCTGTTGCAGGGTTTCGCGGGACAACTTGCGATAGGCGGTGTTGGTCGCCCCCCAGGCAAAGGTCATCGAGCCGCCGATGTAGGTCGGCACCGCGGCCTGATAGAAGTGCCAGTCCGGGAACAGACTGCGCAGGCGACCCGCAGTGGTTTTGACTTCTTCGATCTGCATGAACGGCGTGCCGTTCTGCGTGACCAGAATGCCGCCCTCGTTCAGGCAGCGACGGCAGGCCTGGTAGAAGTTTTCGGAGAACAGCACTTCACCCGGACCGATCGGGTCAGTGGAATCGGAAATGATCACGTCGAATTTTTCGGTGGTGGTGGCGACGAAACGCATGCCGTCATCGATTACCAGATTCAGGCGGGGATCATCGAACGCACCCTTGGAGTGGTTCGGCAGGAATTCCTTGCACATGTCGACCACGGTGCCGTCGATCTCGACCATGGTGATGTGCTCGATGCTGCGGTGCTTGGCCACTTCACGCAGCATGCCGCCGTCGCCGCCACCGATAATCAGTACACGTCTGGCGGCGCCATGCGCCAGGATCGGCACGTGGGTGAGCATCTCGTGGTAGATGAATTCGTCGGCCTCGGTGGTCTGGATCACGCCGTCCAGCGCCATGACCCGGCCCATGCGCGGGTTCTCGAAAATCACCAGGTGCTGGTGTTCGGTGCGCACTTCGTGCAGCAGTTTTTCCATGCGAAAACGCTGGCCGTAGCCTTCGTAGAGGGTTTCCAGGTATTCGCTGGTGGTGATGTTGCTCATGGGAAGTGCTCCGATGAATGCGGTGGCAACGGACGGTTACCCGCCCATGATGGCCAATCGATCGGCTCGATTAACCGGGAAAGGCGCGCATTCTACGTTGCGGAAGATGACAGGTCGAACCTTCTGACGCCCACATACCTGTAGGAGCGAGGCTTGCCCGCGAAGAACGATAACTCGGTCTCTCTGTTAAACCGTTTAATCGTTTTTCGCGGGCAAGCCTCGCTCCTACAGGGGGGCGGTGTTGGGGTCAGATCCGCACATTGCCCCGGGGCCCGGCGATAGCCCAGATGATCAGGCCCAGGACAGGCAGCAGCAGAATCAGCAGCACCCAGATGATTTTCATCCCTGTGTCAGCGCCACTTTTGAGCACGTTGATGATTGCCCAAATGTCCAGGACAAGAATAATCAGGCCGATCAGGCCATTGAACGTGGAACCCATGGTGTCGCTCCCTAAGAGTGGTGTGCACTCTTAGGATAGCCGGGCCTTGCGAGGGTTCCGTTTTTTAAACGTGGACCGCTATTTTCAGGGCTTCGAGCGATGGCGCGGCGGTGATACCCACTTGCGCGCACAACTCGAGCACGCGCGGTACGTCGTTGCCGTAGACCAGCACCACTTGCAGTTCGTCGTCGAGCAACTGGCTGAAGTTCATCAGCGTGTAACCGCCGTTTTCCTTGTTCATGCTACCCATCTGCACCTGAATGCGGTTGAGCGCTGTCAGGGCTTCGGTCTTGGCCAGTTGCTTGGGTTTGATGTTGAAATCAACGCCGGGGCCGAACGAGGCGACGATCTGGGCGAACAGGTCGACGTAGGTGTCGGCCTGGAACAGCACGGTTTCGGGCAGGCTGCCCACTACAACCCACTCGCCCAGTGGAATCGGGAAGGAGTCGTCGTAGTTGATATCCGGATTGGCCGTCAGAAAAGCCTCGGGATCGGCGTAGGCCTGAGCCGCTTCGTCAGCGACTTTCAGGATTTCGTCATCGCTCATGCACCCGGAGCTGATTTTAGTGATGAGTTCGACGAGTGCGGCTTTCATGGGGCGGATCCTGTAGCGAGTGAATTTTGAGGGCGCGAAGGATAGCGCATTCGGAGAGAGTTACCGAACAGACCAAAACTGCGTGGCGAGGGCGCTTGCTCCCGCTCGGCTGCAAAGCAGTCGTCAATCAGGTGAAAGCGGTCGACCTGATCTACTGCGGTGAATGGTTTTGGGGCCGCTTCGCAGCCCCGCGGGAGCAAGCTCCCTCGCCATAAAAGCCTCGATACCACAGGGGAGCGTGCGTATTCAGGCCAGCAATTTTTGCAACTGCGCGGTGGTATCGACCGCGCCCATGGTTTTCGCGGCGTCCAGCGCGGTGACGCCATTGGCATCCTTGGCTTTCGGATCGGCGCCTTTGCTGATCAGGTAATCGACGATTTCAACGCGGTTGAACATCGCCGCCATCATCAGCGCGGTGCGGCCGTCGAAGGATGAGCCTTCCACTTGTGCGCCACCCTCGACCAACGCCTTGACCACCGCCAGGTCGCCCTTGAACGCGGCGCCGGCAATCGGGCTCTGGCCGTTGTCGTTGCGGATTTCCGGGTCGGCCTTGTGTTCCAGCAGCACTTTCACCGTCTCCACGTGGCCGTGGTAGGCGGCGAGCATCAGCAAGGTGTCGCCCTTGTGGTTGCGCAGGTTCGGCGGCAGGCCTTTGGTCAGCAACGCAGCCATCATGGCCGCATCGCCCTCGCGTGCCTTGTTGAATACCTGTTCGGCAAATTCAGCGGCTTCTTCGGGGGTCATCTGGCGGCTTTGGTCTGACATCGGGGACTCCACTGTCTGTCATTCGGAAAGCCGACAGTTTCCCGAGCAGGCCCAAGGCTGTCACTTCTTTTTTCTCAAGAGCCGCCATAGCCACATTCAATAGCGGTACTTGCCGCCGCGAATATCCGCCAGGATCTGGTCGGTGACTTGCACGTAAGTCTGGGTGCCGGGCAGCCAGGCGTAGATCGGGTCATCGCCGGTTTTGCCGGGGTCGAAGGCTTCGTCCTTGAGCCGGGTCTTCTGGTATTTGAAGGTCCCGGTGGTTTCCATTTTCACTTTCACCCGCAGGAAAAGCGGCACCGCATACGCGGGCATCTGCTGGCGGGCAAACGCCAGTAACTCGCTGAAATCCAGGGTCGCCAAGGATTCGGCAGGCGTGATCGCGGCCATGCCGGCACGTCCGTTGGTGTTCAGGATTTCCACGCCATACGCCACGGCTTCTGAAATATTCGGGTGTTGCAGCAAGATGTTCTCGACCTCGGTCGTCGAGACGTTCTCACCCTTCCAGCGATAGGTGTCCCCCAACCGATCAACAAACTGCGCATGGCCAAAACCGATATTGCGCAGCAGATCGCCCGTATTGAAGTAACGGTCGCCCCGGGTGAACACGTCGTGGAGCACGACTTTTTCAGTCTTCTGCGGATCGGTGTAACCGTCCAGCGGCGCCTTGTCGTCGATTCTCGCCAACAACAGACCCTGCTCGCCTTTGGCGACTTTGCGCATGAAGCCCTTGGCGTCACGAATCGGCTGGCCGCTGTCGTGGTCGTAGGCCACCAGCTCCCAGGCCATCAGGGAAAAACCGATGGTGTTGTCGAAGTTGAGGATGTTGGTGAAGCCGATATTGCCGTCGCTGGCGGCGTATAGCTCACAAATGTGCTCAACCGCAAAGCGCGTCTTGAACTCGCGCCAGGCGCCGGGCCGCAGGCCATTGCCGATCATCTTGCTCACGCGGTGTTTGCTGTCCTCGGCCGTGGGTGGTTGATCCACCAGGTAGCGGCATAATTCGCCGACGTAACCAAGGGTGGTCGCCTGGTATTTGCGCACGTCGTTCCAGAACTGGCTGGCGCTGAATTTGCGGCGGATGGCAAATCCTGCGGCGCCGCTGATCGCCGCCCCCCAACACACGCAGAGCCCGGTGGCGTGATACAGCGGCAAGGTGCAATAGACGACATCCTCAGGCTGCATATTCAGGGCGATCTGGCCGAAGCTCGCCGAGCTGCGCATCCAGCGACCGTGTTTGAACACGCCCGCCTTGGGCAACCCGGTGGTGCCTGAGGTGTAGATATAGAAACAAGGATCGTCGAAGAAAACCTGCTGGCTGCTGGCCGGATTTTCACTGGACGCCTGGGCGCTGGCGCTCATCAGGTTGATGAAACCGTCGGGCGCATGGCCGGGATGTCGATAGGTGTCTTGATCGGCGACGAACCAGGTGCGCGTCGGCTCGATCGACACCCGCTCGCGGACGGCACTGAAAGCCGGGACCAGTTCTTCGCCCACAATGATCGCCGCAGGCGCCACGAGGTTCAGGCTGTGGGCCAGGGTGTCGCGGGTTTGCGAGGTATTGAGCAAGGCACTGATCGCGCCGACCTTGGCCACTGCCAGAATCGTCACCAGCAGTTCTGGACGGTTCTCGAGAAAAACCGCCACCACATCACCCTTGCGGATGCCCTGGGTAATCAGGTGATGGGCGATGCGATTGGCCCACTGATTGACCTGTGCATAACTCAGCGTCACGTCGCCTTGCAGCAACGCGGGGCCATCGGGATTGCGCAAGGTCGCTTGCTCGAACGTCCAGCCGAGGCCACACGCTTGGGTCGGGTCCTTGACGTTGGCAACCTTCATGCCCTTCACCACCCGAGGAATGGCTTTGGCAATGGAAGGCAGTTTGCGGAGCATCATGCCCCAGGTAATCGTGTCGCTCATGCTTGCTCCCGTTCGATCTTTTTATTGTCGGGCGGCGGTCTATGAGTCCGAAAATACGTCAGCGGTTCTTGAGCTGTACACGCGGTTTTTGAAATGTTTTGTATCCGCGCCCCGAGCGTTCGAGATCGCGAACCTCAGCGCGGGTGATTGGTTCCATCCAATCGAGGCCAACCCCGCAAAATGCAGGATGCACGATGGCCATTCATGCAGATTGCACGAAAGCGAAAATCCACCAGAAATATAACTCATTGATTTATAAGGATTTTAAAAATATCAGGTGCTGGCACAATCACTGCAACTACCTCTCCATGCTTGCCAATCAAGTGCTAACGGAGCTGATAGACATGAGCCTGATCCAAGAAAAATTTACCTCCCTGTTCTCCAACTTCGAAGTGAACACCCAACCACGTCCGGATGGTGGCATTCTGCTGACCCTGCGCAGCACCGAAGGCAAAGTGTTCAAGCGTTCGATTTCGTACCAGCAATTGCATGCCGGCGATCAGTTGTCGTGGGTGATCAGTGCAATTCGCCGTGACCTGGCCGAACAGGCCAGCGAACTGCCGCAGATCTCCATGCTGCAGAGCCAGCAGCGGTTTGCCCTGCCGACCTATCACTCGGCGTGAACCTTGCGGTTGTGTAAATAAACGCGCTGTAAAAAAACAGGCCGTGAGAGCTTTCGCTCCACGGCCTGTTTTGTTTTTGAAGCTGCACTGAGCCTTTTTAGGAGCGAAGCTTGCTCGCGAAGGCGATGGTGCAGATGTCAATAATGTTGACGGACACGCCGCCTTCGCGAGCAAGCTTCGCTCCTACAGGTAAGTCGTTTCGACGTTAAAAGGCGGAAAGATCAATCCGGGCAAAACTGTCGACGGTGACATGCCCTGCCAGCGCCCCGCCTTCCCGGGCCAGTCCGCAAGTGGCCATGCCAGCGGCGCGCGCCGCGTCCAGTTCCTCGACGATATCGGACAGAAACACAATCTGCGCAGCCTCCAGCCCGATCGCCTGGGTGATGCGCTCGTAAGAGTGTGCTTCACGCTTGGGCCCCGACGTGGTGTCGAAATAGCCGCTGAACAAGGGCGACAAGTCCCCCGCCTCCGAGCAACCGAAGATCAGCTTCTGTGCCTGGATCGAGCCCGAGGAATACACAAACAGTTTAAAACCGTCCTGATGCCAGCGCTTGAGCGCTTCAACGGCGTCCGGGTAAACGTGACCTTTCAACTGTCCGGCCTGATAGCCCTGCTCCCAGACCATGCCTTGCAATGCTTTCAGCGGCGTGGCCTTGCGGTCTTCGGCAATCCAGCCCAGCAGGATTTCGATCACCCGCTCAACGTCGGCGTCCGCTTCGTTGCTGTCACGGCGCACGGCGGCCAGTTGCTCGGCCACATCTGCGCGCCCGGCGTGTTGGCGAACAAAGTCCGGCAGGTGTTTGGCGGCATACGGAAACAGCACGTCGAACACAAAACTCACCGCGCTGGTGGTGCCTTCGATGTCGGTGAGAATCGCTTTGATCGGCATCGGCTCAGTCCTCAAGACGCGGGAAGCGGCTGGCGATGTCTTCGCCGGTGAAGTTGGCAACCCAGCCTTCAGGGTTGTTGAACAGTCGGATCGCGACGAAGTGCGGATGCTCGCCCATGTCGAACCAGTGCGGCGTGCCGGCCGGTACGGAGATCAGGTCGTTCTTCTCGCAGAGCACCGCGTAAACGTAATCGTCGATGTGCAGGGTGAACAGCCCACGGCCGGCGACGAAAAATCGGACTTCGTCTTCGCCATGGCGGTGTTCGTCGAGGAACTTGGCGCGCAGTTCGGCTTTTTGCGGGTGATCGCTGTTCAGGCTGATCACGTCGACGGTGACGTAACCGCGCTCGGTCATCAGTTTGTCGATCTGTTCCTGGTACGCCGCGATCACTTCTTCCTGGCTGGCGCCCGGCTGGATTTTCGCGGTGGCTTGCCAGCGGTCGAAACGCACGCCCTGCTCGGCCAGGGTCGAGGCGATGTCTTCGAAATGGGTCAGCACCTTGTTCGGAAGATCAGGGCTTGAGACGTGGTAAACGGACAGGCTGCTCATCAGGGCAACTCCTTAACGGTTCATGCGTTGCGGTTCATGCTTGACGGTTCAAAACCGCGCGCATCTTCAACTCGCATTCGAACAAAAATTCAAACGCTTCGATCTGCCGCAGGGCGTCGCTCATGCGCGCGCCCCAGGTGTAGAGGCCGTGGCCGCGAATCAGGTAGCCGACGCAATCGGGATGGGCTTCTAGCCAAGGCTGCACCTTGGCGGCGAGGCGCGCAATGTCCTGGTCGTTGTCGAAAATCGGCACGCGCACCCGGGACTCGTGGGTCGAGACGCCGCTGAAAGCTTTTTGCAGTTCGTAATCTTCGAACTCGATGAAGTCTTCTGGCGTCAGGCGCGACAGCACCGTGGCGTTCACCGAATGGGTGTGCAGCACCGCGCCGATCTCCGGGCGCCAGCTGTAGAGCTGGGTGTGCAGCAGGGTTTCGGCGGACGGTTTTTTGCCCGGTTCCAGGCTGTTGCCCGACAGGTCGGTGACCAGCACATCATCCACACCCAGCTGGCCTTTGTGCTTGCCGGACACGGTCAGCAGCGCTTCGGTCGGCGACAGGCGGGTCGAGTAGTTGCTGCTGGTGGCCGGCGACCAGCCGCGACCGTACAGAAAACGCCCGGCGTCGATGATTTCCTGGGCGAGGTGTTCACGGGTAAGGCTCATGGCCTGTCCTCTTGCATGCGTGTGGCAATGATAACGGCAGCGGCGAAGGCTGCGAGACTGGCAATACTAAAGGTGAACGTGGCCCCGAGGGCGTTCCAGCTGTAGCCGGAATACAACGCGCCCAATGCGCCGCCAGTGCCGGCGAGCGCGGCGTAAAGCGCCTGGCCCTGACCTTGCTGACGCGCACCGAAGCTACGTTGCACGAACTGGATGGCAGCGGCGTGAAAGCTGCCGAATGTTGCAGCGTGCAGCACCTGGGCAAACAGCAGCACCCAAAGGAATTCGGCCAGCGAGCCCAGCAGCAACCAGCGCACGGCCGCCAGCAGGAAACTCACCAGCAGCACCCGACGCACCGAGAAGCGCGCGAGGATTTTGCTCATGGCCAGAAACATCAGGACTTCGGCAACCACGCCGACCGCCCAGAGCATGCCGATCACGCCTCGACTGTAACCGAGCCGTTCCAGGTGCAGCGTCAAAAAGGTGTAATAAGGCCCGTGGCTCACCTGCATCAGCGCCACGCAAGCGTAAAACGCCAACACGCCGGGATTGCGCAATTGCCTGAGAAAACCGTCTCCGGCAATGCGTTCGCCCTGAACCGGTTGAGCGTTGGGCACCCACAGGCTGCTGACGACGATGCCGGCCATGATCAGCACCAGCGCCACCGGGTAAATGTCGAGGCTCAGCCATTCGAACATCCGGCCGAGCGCGACCACGGTGATGATGAAACCGATGGACCCCCAGAGGCGGATCTGACTGTAGCGCGACGTCTGCCCTTTCAAGTGCGCCAGGGTGATGACTTCGAACTGCGGCAACACCGCGTGCCAGAAGAACGCATGCAGCGCCATGACCATCGCCAGCCAGGCGTAGGTCTGGCTGACGAAAATCAGCGAAAACGTCAGCAGGGTGCAGACGGCGCCGAAGCGCACGATGGCCAGGCGCCGGCCGGTGTAGTCACCCAGCCAGCCCCAGATGTTCGGTGCCACGCAACGCATCAGCATCGGGATCGCCACCAGTTCGCCGATGCGCGCGCTGGAAAACCCCAGGTGATCGAAGTACAGCGCCAGAAACGGTGCTGTCGAACCGAGCAAGGCGAAATAGAACAGATAGAAACTGGAGAGCCGCCAGTATGGGAGCGCCGCCACGTCGTCAGACCGCAGCGGCGTTGAGGTCAGCCATTAAAGCTGACCCAGCACCGGCGTGCTCACGCGCACGTCGGCATTCTGCCCGCGATGACGCAACAGGTGATCCATCAGCACGATGGCCATCATCGCTTCGGCGATCGGCGTGGCGCGGATGCCGACGCAGGGGTCATGACGGCCCTTGGTGATGACGTCCACCGGGTTGCCATGAACGTCGATCGAGCGGCCCGGAGTGGTGATGCTCGAGGTCGGCTTGAGGGCCAGGTGCGCAACGATCGGCTGACCGGAGGAGATACCGCCCAAAATGCCGCCCGCGTTGTTGCTGAGGAAGCCTTCCGGGGTCATTTCGTCGCGGTGTTCAGTACCGCGCTGGGCGACGCTGGCGAAACCGGCGCCGATTTCCACGCCTTTCACGGCGTTGATGCTCATCAGCGCATGGGCCAGTTCGGCGTCGAGGCGGTCGAAGATCGGCTCGCCAAGGCCTGGCATCACGCCTTCGGCGACGACAGTGATCTTGGCGCCGACTGAATCCTGATCGCGGCGCAGCTGATCCATGTAGGCTTCCAGCTCCGGCACCTTGTCCGGGTCCGGGCTGAAGAACGCGTTCTCTTCCACCGAATCCCAGGTCTTGAACGGGATCTCGATCGGGCCGAGCTGGCTCATGTAGCCGCGAATGACGATGCCCTGGGTGGCCAGGTATTTCTTGGCAATCGCACCAGCGGCTACACGCATGGCGGTTTCGCGGGCGGAACTGCGTCCGCCACCGCGGTAATCGCGCTCGCCGTATTTGTGGTGATAGGTGTAGTCGGCGTGGGCCGGGCGGAACAGATCCTTGATCGCCGAGTAGTCCTTGGACTTCTGGTCGGTATTGCGGATCAACAGGCCGATGGCGCAACCGGTGGTGCGACCTTCGAACACGCCGGAGAGGATTTCGACTTCGTCGGCTTCCTGGCGCTGCGTGGTGTGGCGGCTGGTGCCGGGTTTGCGGCGATCCAGATCGCGCTGCAGATCCTCAACGGAAATCTCCAGCCCCGGCGGGCAGCCGTCGACAATGGCGACCAACGCCGGACCATGGCTTTCGCCCGCGGTGGTGACAGTGAACAGCTTGCCGTAGGTATTGCCGGACATGCAGGACGCTCCGTGAAATGAACCTGAATACGTAATGCGCGCCAGTATACGCAGGCTACCCAAGTAGTTCATCCTCGAACCTTATGGGTGCCCGCGAGTCCAACCGGCACCTTTGTGAATGATGGCGTGATGATGCTGCGAGTTCTAGCCTTGAGCCTTACCCTGTTTACCGGCTTTGCCCAGGCCACTGTCCTGCAACGCCCGATCACTTTGGATACCGGCACCGGGGAGCTTTTCGGCTCGCTGTTGCTGCCTAAATCCGACACCCCCGTGCCCGTTGTCCTGATCATTTCCGGCTCCGGTCCTACGGATCGTGACGGAAACAACCCCGACGGCGGCCGTAACGACAGCCTCAAGCGGCTGGCCTGGGTGCTGGCCAAACACAACATCGCCAGCGTGCGTTACGACAAGCGCGGCGTGGCGGCGAGCCTCGCAGCGACGCCGGACGAGCGCAATCTGTCGGTGGAAGCTTATGTCGCCGACGCCGAGGCCTGGGGCCGCAAGCTCAAAACCGACCCGCGCTTTGGCCAGCTGATTCTGCTGGGCCACAGCGAAGGCGCCTTGATCGCCAGCCTTGCGGCGCCCAGCGTCGATGCCGCCGCGGTCATCTCCATGTCGGGCAGCGCCCGGCCGATCGACCAGGTGTTGCGTCAGCAATTGAGCAATCGCCTGCCACCGCCGTTGATGCTGCGCAGCAATGAACTGCTCGACAGCCTCAAGGCCGGCATAACCGACGACAACGTGCCGCCGCAGTTACAGGTGATTTTCCGCCCCAGCGTGCAGCCGTATCTGATTTCGCTGTTCCGTCAGGACCCGGAGGCAGCGTTCGCCAAATTGAAAATGCCGGCGTTGATCATCCAGGGCAGCAACGACATTCAGGTCGGCGTCGGTGACGCCAGGATGCTCAAGGCGGCCAAACCGGACGCCGAACTGGCGCTGATCGAAGGCATGAACCACGTCATGCGCATCGTGCCCAACGACGTGAAACGGCAAATGGCCTCTTACAAGGACCCGCAATTGCCGTTGGCCGCCGAACTCGGCGCGCGAATCCTCGAGTTTATTGACGGACTTCGCACCAGTTAGCCACTACTCACCCTCCAGTCCTGAAAAAAACGGCCGATAAGCCTTTGTCGCCAGCGCTATGACTGACGACAAGCAGAGCTTGGACAGGATCTCGCCGTTATGACTGATACCCAGACTTCACCCGACACGACCGCTGAAAAAGACGCACCGCCAGCGGTCGAGCTGCCGTGGGCGGACGTTCACGTCGAGCACCACAAGATGCTCCGCCTGGCGCCGCTGCAAACCGACCGCAATACCGGTGGGCGGCCATTGCGCTTTGTCGAATTCGGTTACGCCGACCGCCACAGCAAGGACCACAGCCTGATGCGCATGAGCATCAAGCTGCCCGGCCAGCGCGTGCGCAAAGAGCAGAACCATCTGGACGTGTGGGTCGATCACACCGCCAAGCGTGTGCATTTCGAGCCTGAAAGCGGTTTGCAGATTGAACCGATGAACCGTGGCATCGGCCGGTTCATGGCCGCCCAGGGCATCACTTGGGCGAAGAAGCGTTGGCCTGGCTACACCGTCGACGGCACGGATCTGAACAATAAAGATGCGTTGAACGAAGACACGCGCCTGCGCCGCGATCACTTTCTCAAGGCCCATGGTTTTGAAGTGGTCTACGCCGACGCCCAGCATTTGAAAGGCAGCGTCAAAGAAGTAAAGGTCGAAGACCTGCTGGGTGACTGGAACAGCGAAAAGCTGCAAGTGGTGGAAATACTCGAAGCCGCGCAGATGCTTCAACAGGCCGAGCAGAACCTGGCCGAGCAGGAAGTGAAGCTGAAGAAACACGAAGAGAAGGTCAGCAAGTACAAGCGTGAAGACGCCGGTCTACGCTTTACCATTACGTGCCTGGTGGCGTTTGCGGTGTTTCAGGCGGGGTTACTGATCTGGATTGCTACGCACCGGTAACGATCCGAGACCGCGGCGCGGTCTTCGCGGGCAAGCCACGTTCCCACCGATTTTGCGTCGTGCCCAAATGATGCGGCACACACAAGACCTGTAGGAGCGAGGCCTGCCTGCGAAAGCGCCCTAAAGTCAGACGCGGGAAGCGAACAGGGCCTGATGATCGCGGCACTGCTCCGCACTCAACATAAACACACCATGCCCACCGCGCTCGAAATCGAGCCAGGCGAAGTCGACTTCCGGGTACAGCGCCTCAACGTGAACCTGGCTGTTGCCCACTTCAACTATCAGCAAGCCCTTCTCGGTCAAATGATCCGCTGCTTCAGCGAGCATCCGTCGCACCAGGTTCAAACCATCATCACCGCAGGCCAGGCCCAGTTCAGGTTCATGCTGATATTCGTCCGGCATGTCGGCGAAATCTTCCGCGTCAACGTAAGGCGGGTTCGACACGATCAGGTCGAAACGCTGACCCGGCAAGCCGTCAAACCCATCACCCTGAACGGTGTACACCCGCTCATCAACGCCATGGCGCTCGATGTTCTGGTTGGCCACTTCCAGCGCTTCGAACGACAGATCAGCCAGCACGACTTCGGCATTCTGGAATTCGTAGGCGCAGGCGATACCGATGCAACCGGAACCGGTGCACAGGTCGAGAATCCGCGCCGGCTCGGCACCCAGCCATGGTTCGAAACGTTTTTCGATCAGCTCGCCAATCGGCGAGCGCGGGATCAGCACACGTTCGTCGACAATGAACGACATCCCGCAAAACCACGCTTCGCCCAACAGGTAAGCAGTCGGAATGCGGTCTTCGATGCGGCGTTTGAGCAAGCGTTGCAGATTGACCAGTTCGTCATCTTCCAGGGCGCAATCGAGGTAGCTGTCAGCGATCTCCCACGGCAAGTGCAAGGCACCCAACACCAGTTGACGGGCTTCGTCCCAGGCGTTGTCGGTCCCATGGCCGAAAAACAGATCCTCCCCATGGAAGCGGCTGACGGCCCAACGGATATGGTCACGCAGGGTACGAAGGCGGGAAATGATCACGGGGGTAAACTCCAGAAAAAACGACTGGCGATTCTAACAGCCAAAACGCGCCACGACGACGCGGGAAAACAGCAGATCAGATGTAGGACATGTCCATTTTTACTGTTGGCTATTGAACAAAACCTGCATCTTGACAAGGCTGCACGCCAGCAACGACGGCGCCTGCGATAGTAGCGATTCACAGAACCGCTCAGCCAGAGGACAATGTCGCAAAAGCCCCACTCCAAGGAGCCCCAGAATGTCCGTTCCAAAAACGATGTTTCAACTCAGCGGCCGCGGTTACGCAGCAGCCAATCTGGGTCATGCGACCCTTGTCATCATCGATGCCCAGAAAGAATACCTCAGCGGCCCGCTGGCCCTGACCGGCATGGATGCTGCCGTCGCGAACATCAAGCAACTGGTGGCCGCTGCCCGTGCCGCCGGTCGTCCGATCGTGCATGTGCGCCATCTCGGCACCGTGGGCGGGCTGTTCGATCCACAGGGCGAGCGCGGTGAGTTTATCCCGGGCCTGGAGCCGCTGGCGGACGAAACCATTATCGGCAAACTGCTGCCGAGTGCGTTTCACGGCACCCCATTGTACGATCGACTGCAAGAACTCGGCTCTCTGGACCTGATCGTGTGCGGCTTCATGAGTCACTCCAGCGTCAGCACCACCGTGCGTGCCGCAAAGAACCTGGGCTTTCGCTGCACCCTGGTTGAAGACGCCTGCGCGACTCGCGATCTGCCCTACAAAGGTGGCGTACTCACAGCCGAGCATGTTCAGCACACCGAAATGGCGATCATGGCGGACAACTTCGCCACCCTCGCGCTCACTCATGAACTGATCTGATCGGCCTCGAAGAGCGGTCAATACCGCCGCTCATCCGCAAAAGCCTCTCATTTGCTGCAATTGACTTAGCCTCAGGAACAACCCGGACAACTCCCGGTCGAAGGGCCGATACCCATTGAGGAAGGTCGGAATGAAGTTATCCGATGGTTTTGACGCACGCCGCTTGCGGCCCAAGGGCCAACGCAACTGGCGTTTTCGATTCGGCGCAGCCTTTGCTGCCTTGCTGGCGACGTGCGGTGTGTTGCTGGCAATGGCCGGCGCCGCCAGCCTGCTCGGCCGCCCTCCGGCCCTGGGCGAATTGAATGCCAGCCCGCTGGGCTCGGCGATCATTCTGGCGGTTGGCCTGTTTTTACTTTATATCGGTGTGTGGCTGTGGCGTCGATGCCGGCGTCGATCGCGCCAATCGCGAGAGCTGAACATGTCCCCGCACCTGATGAAAAAACACGATTGAATCGAAGGCCCGGCTTTTAGGCGGGCCTCAATTGTTATGGATAGTGCCTCGACTTGGGTAAACTGGCCGCCCTTCGCGGAGGCTGACATGCAAGACGACGATTTTTCCCTGTTCAAAAGTGCGATCCAAGGCGTCAAGCCGATCAAGCACGATCGCGCCGAAACCGGCAAACCCAAGGCCGACCGCGCGCAAATCGCCAAGTTGCGTCAGGCCGCGACCGTTCGCACCGATGCCACCACCGTTGATGGTCTGTCCGATCAGTTCGTGATCGACGTCGGCCCGGAAGACGAGTTGATGTGGGCCCGTGACGGCGTTCAGGAAAGCCAGATACGCAAGCTCAAGATCGGACAGATTCCGTTCGAAGGCAGCCTCGACCTGCATGGCATGACGGTAGAAAAAGCCCGGGAAACCCTCTGGGCGTTCCTGGCTGAAGCAACCAAATTCGAAATCCGCTGTGTGCGTGTCACCCACGGCAAAGCCGTGCGTCTGGACGGCAAGCGGCCGATGATCAAAAGCCACGTCAACACGTGGTTGCGTCAGCATTCCCAAGTACTCGGCTTCACCTCTTGCCAACCGAAACATGGCGGTGCCGGCGCGGTGTATGTGATGCTCAAACGGACCATGATGGAAGGTCGCGACGAGTAAAGCTGTCGCTTCACGCTTGCAGCGCCGTGTTTGCCACCGTACCCTTGCCCTTTGCGAAAATCCCCACAGGTAGTTTCATGTCCCTGGAACAGAATTACACCGCGATTCTCGGCCAATTGGGCGAGGACGTCTCCCGCGAGGGCCTGCTCGACACGCCAAAGCGTGCCGCCAAAGCCATGCAGTACCTTTGCCGCGGCTATGAACAGACACTGGAAGAAGTCACCAACGGTGCCTTGTTCAGCTCCGACAACAGCGAAATGGTGCTGGTCAAGGACATCGAGCTTTACTCGTTGTGCGAACACCACCTGCTGCCGTTCATCGGCAAGGCTCACGTCGCCTACATCCCGAGCGGCAAAGTATTGGGCCTGTCGAAAGTCGCGCGGATCGTCGATATGTACGCTCGCCGCCTGCAGATCCAGGAAAACCTCAGCCGCCAGATCGCCGATGCGGTCCAGCAAGTCACCGGTGCCTTGGGCGTTGCGGTGGTCATCGAGGCCAAGCACATGTGCATGATGATGCGCGGTGTGGAGAAGCAGAATTCGTCGATGATCACGTCGGTGATGTTGGGTGAGTTCCGCGAAAACGCCGCGACACGCAGCGAGTTTCTCAGCCTGATCAAGTAATTCGTTACACGAAGAAAACCGGCATTCATCGCCGGTTTTTTTTCGCCCGTGAAAAATCAGGTAAGCTGCGCGCCTTCCGTTCGCCCTGTGAGGCTTATTCCGTGTTCGTAAAAGCGCTTCGTGTCGGCCTTGGCCAACTGATCATCTTCATCGACTTCATTACTCGCCCAGGCAAGAAGCAGCGCCCCGCCGCCGCTCAGGCTCAGGTCGAAACAGCGGCCAAGGACCTGACGCTGTATCAGTTCCACGCCTGCCCGTTCTGTGTGAAAACCCGTCGCACCCTGCGTCGTCTGAATGTGCCGGTAACGTTGCGCGATGCGAAGAACAACGAACAGGATCGCCAGACCCTGCTGGAGCAAGGCGGCAAGATCAAGGTGCCGTGCCTGCGCATTGAAGAAAATGGGCAGACCACCTGGATGTATGAGTCCAAGGTGATTATTGATTATCTGGATAAGCGGTTCGCAGCTGCCTGACACGGCGGATCTCGAACAAAAATAAACCGGCCCATTGGCCGGTTTATTCGTTTCTACCCTCCCCCGAGTCGTTTCCCCGCTTGCTTGTGATGCGAGCCGGGCTCGGTCAGCGGTACGACGAAGGCCTCCCTCCCGGCGATATATCCCTATTGCCAAACTTTTCGTCTACAAAATCAAAAACATTATTTGCTTTATTTGTATACAAAAGCATAATCCACTTCGTGCGAGTTTCTGACCAGCCGGTCAACAAATTCGCAAGTGCCTCAAAGGGCCGCTGCCACCCTCATGGGTCCGGCCCTGGAAATAACAATAAAACTCTTGAGGAGTATTCGCTGTGGAAAGCCGCAAATCCGAAGCCCCGACGCTGGAACTCTCGCCGCCGTTACGCAATGGCTTGCTTGAGCGCATTTTCAAACTCAGCTTGCACGGCACCACGGTGAAGACCGAGCTGATTGCCGGTCTGACAACCTTCATCACCATGGCCTACATCATCTTCGTCAACCCCAACATCATGGCCGACGCCGGGATCGATCACGGTGCCGCGTTCGTCGCGACCTGTATCGCTGCTGCGCTCGGTTGCCTGTTAATGGGCCTGTACGCCAACTGGCCGGTCGGCCTGGCACCGGGCATGGGGCTGAACGCCTTCTTCACTTACACCGTGGTCGGCACCATGGGCTACAACTGGGAAACCGCCCTTGGCGCGGTGTTTGTTTCCGGTGTGTTGTTCATGTTCCTGACCTTCTCGCGGATTCGCGAATGGTTGCTCAACAGCATTCCTGTGAGTCTGCGCTACGCCATGGGCGCCGGCGTGGGGCTGTTTCTTGGGTTGATCGGCCTGAAAACCGCCGGCATTGTCGTTGATAGCCCGGCCACCCTGATCAAGCTCGGCTCCCTGCGCGAGCCCGGCCCGTTGCTGGCCGCCATCTGCTTCCTGATGATCGCCGTGCTCAGCTACCACAAAGTGTTCGGTGCGATCCTCATCAGCATCATCACCGTGACCCTCGCGGGCTGGGGCCTGGGCCTCGTCCACTACGAAGGCATCATGTCTGCCCCGCCAAGCCTGGCGCCCACCTGGATGGCCATGAATGTTGCCGGCGTGTTCAACGTCAGCATGATCAGCGTGGTGCTGGCCTTCCTCTTCGTGCACATGTTCGACACCGCCGGCACCCTGATGGGCGTCGCCCAGCGCGCCAACCTGGTGAACGCGGACGGCCGGATCGAAAACCTTTCTCGCGCCATGAAAGCTGACAGTGCTTCCAGCGTGTTTGGCGCTGTAGTCGGCGTCCCACCCGTCACAAGCTATGTGGAAAGTGCCGCTGGCGTAGCGGCGGGTGGTCGGACTGGTCTTACCGCCGTGACCGTGGGTGTGTTATTTATTGCAGCCATGTTCTTCGCTCCACTGGCGGGCATGATCCCTGCTTATGCAACAGCGGGTGCGCTGATTTATGTGGCGATGCTGATGATGGGCGGCATGGCGCACATCGAATGGGACGAAGCGACCGACAGCATTCCCGCGATCGTCACTGCGATCATGATGCCGCTGACGTTCTCGGTTGCCGATGGCATCGCGCTGGGCTTTATCACCTACGTGGTCCTGAAAGCCTTCACCGGCAAGCACAAGGAAATTTCCGTCAGTCTGTGGGTGTTGTGCGCGATCTTCATCGCCAAGTTTATTTTCTTGTAAGCGTTACGGCGTCAGTGTTTCAAATCAGCCTCACCCCGTCGGGTGGGGCTTTTGCACAAATGGAGGAAAGTGATGAGTCTGGAAACCTGGCTGCTGTTCAGCGGCGCTGCGCTGGTGGTGATCCTGATCCCGGGGCCCCTGTCTTTGCTGATGATCAGCAACAGTCTGAATTACGGTTTGCGCCGCTCTTACCCGGCGTTCCTGGGGGGCGTTATTGCCTCGATCTGCCTGCTCAGTGCCTCGGCGCTGGGCCTGGGCGCCCTGTTGCTGGCATCGGAACAGTTGTTTAGCGCGCTGAAAATCGTTGGTGCGCTGTACCTGTTCTACCTCGCCTGGCAGAGCTGGCAGCAATCGCGCCAGCCATCGGTTGGCGCTGAAGTGCCCCAGGCTGCACCGGTGCCACGTTTTCGTGCCCTCTTCGGACGCGCATTCGTGTTGGGCGCGAGCAATCCGAAGGATATTTTGTTCTTTGCTGCTTTCCTGCCGCAGTTTCTGAGCGCCGAACAACCGTTCCTGCCGCAGTTGCTGATGATGATTGCGACCTGGACTGTGCTGGATCTGCTGTGCAAATTAGCTTATGGGCTGGGCGCTCATGGTGCGGCCAGGTATTTACGCAGTGGCAAAGGACAAAGTTGGTTTAACCGGGTGAGCGCAGGACTCTTCAGTGGAGCGGGCGCAGCCTCCTTACTAAGCAACCACTGATCGTATTGCCCTATTACTTGAACTCTTGATTTCATTAGATGTTATCAACGCCAACGCACTAAGAAGTGTTTGCCAAGGATGGCAACACTTCAACCCCGCCCCGCAACAAACCGCAACACGCGATATAAATATATATAGTTGTCTTTTCAGAACTCCCCCTACCATGGCGCTGCGATTTTGCACACGACGCCAGGAAAAGGAAGTTCCTATGGCAATGGTTTTCCAAACCCCCGATCCCGATCACTACAATGCCGTCGAAGTGACGGATATTGAACTGCAAGCCAATGAGTACTCCCCAACCACTATTGATTTCGATAAAGAAAGCATCGCCTCCGCCCCGCAACAAACAAATGCCAATAAAAGCCAGCTACGCGTTATTGATGAGCTGTTCGGCCCTATAAAAATAGGCACCCACTCGATTACCCGGTGTGCACTGGATGCACTGGGCGCGACATCAAATGGTCAGGGATTGAACGCTCAGAACACGTTCTTTCGACACCCCAAGCGGTCTTTTATCAACGCCTTGCAATTTGACCCTTTATTTATTGAAGCGCGTATGCGATTCACCGGCACCCGGGATGATTACGCACTGCCTTCCTTGCTGTTTGAAATGGCGTCGCAACGCCCACTAACGGCTCCGCCCCTGCTAAGAGAATTACCTGATCCCGCTGCCGATCCTGAACAGTACCGCCACAAACTGGACAAATTGCTGAACGCGGCGCAGAGGCTTGATATACGCCACGCGCACTTGTCCAAAACCACACCTCCCTGGGTGAATCGGGTCAAAAGTAGCAGCATGGTCAGCATGGGGACCGGGCTTCAGGCCTTCGGTATTTACAGCGGGCTGCGCGGCCTGCAAGACGCCATTGCAAGAAAAGATCATGGCGAAGTTGTATTCAACAGCCTCAGCACTTCAGCGGAAGTCACTTCATTAGCCGTCGAAGTGGCGGTCACCAAGCAAGCAAAATACATGATCGAAGCCGGGCAAAAAGCCTACAGGGATTTTGCCAAAACCAGCTTCGGCGTTCGACTGGGGCGTGGCGCGGGGCTGATCGCGAGCGCACTGACGTTGCCCTTCGATGTCATGTCCGCCGTCAAATCCTTTAATAGCGCAGCGGCAACCACAGGCAAAGAAGCCACGGATCACTATGTCGCTGCTGGCTTGAGTGTGACCAGCGCGGCCATGACGTTGATTCTGGGTGCCGCCGCACTGGCAGGTTTCTCCTTTATCGGCCCGGTGGGGCTGACGGCCGGACTTCTGCTGGTGGCAGGTTCTCAGGTCTATGCGGCGGTACGCGTTGTCGACGATATCGATGATTACATCGAACTCACTACCCATGAGCGCCTGCGCACGGGCTGGTTCGCCTTCTGGGGAATCCCCCCCGACGACGACATACAAACCCGCCACGCGATTGCCAAATCAACGGTTGAACATTCGAGACTGTTACAAGCAACCGCCCGAAAATTACTGGAAGGAAAATTAAAAGACAGTACAGAAGTCATTGTAAACGGCAAGTTCAAGGTCGAGCTAAAGCCGACACAGGTGCCTAGCTTCGATTGGGAGGCGCAACAGTACCTATATAAAACCATACAAAAACCGCACGTCATTGATAGTAACGACACGATTGATGCTCGGGACGGTGTAACTGACGACATGCCCGGCGCGGAGTTCGGAACGCCAGGAGAGAACAAAGGTGCGGTGTGGTTTATGGGTGGCGGCGACGACACCATCGTGGGTGTTGAAAAAAAGCCAAACAGATTCTATTACGGCGCAGGTATCAAGCATCTGACCGGGGGAGAGAAAGACGATGAATTCATCTTCGAAGGCGCCGCCGAACTTCTCAAAAACGGTCCAAAAGACCCTCTACCCACTCTTCTGAAAGGTGGTTTGGGCAGCGATACGCTAGTGGTTACCGGGAGCTATCCTGAGGGCAACCGCCAAAGATTCGGGTATTTCATCGATCTGAACGAAGGACGACTGTCCATCATCACCCGTGACCAGACCAATGAGGGCCGTTTCAACTATCGGCACACGCTTCTGGAGAGCATTGAGAACGTCGAAACCCTGGCCGGTGCGCAAAACAAGGTCATCGGTACGGGCGGCCCAAATGTCATCAAGTCGCGCGGTCGCGACACCATTGAGGCGGGCGCTGGGGATGACAAAATCTATCTCCTGAACAATGAAGGTACAGCCGCCGGAGGTCCCGGAAAGGATCACTACGCGGTGGCCCATAAACCCGGCAACGTATTCATTACTGAAGATGGCGTGGAAGAGAGCGTCATTGCACTTGACTGGAGAATGGACCTGATAAAGAGCTGGAAAATCGACAATCACGAACTGGTCATCACCTCAGGCTTTGATCTCGACGATCTTAAAGAGCGGGATGTCTACATCAAGGGCGTCTATAAAACAGCCAACGATCGACGGCAACTGCAGAACAGGAAACTGACTTTCGTTACAAAGGACGGGTTTCATTTGATGCCTGAACTTCCTGAAACCATAGAGGCTGCCGGTTCCCTCGAGATTAAAACAGTCGTTACTCAACAGGGAAAAACCCAGAACCCGGTCATCCTTTACAACCGTGAATACACGATCGCACACGACAAAAACACGAGTTATTTTGTTTCGCGACTCAATAAACATACGATCCTTACAGTAAAACAACGAAGCACAAACACGCTGGCAACCCTTTATCTGGAATATGCCAGCCATGAACTGACGCGGGTCGAGGCTTACTTCAAGGTAGACCTGATGCGCCAACGTGACTTTGATCGCATCATGTATAAAGAGTGTGGTGTGACCTTTCACTTTGACAGTCAGCAATTGACTATCAACAACCTGGCCAGCTCTATCTGGGGCGGCGACCAGAGAATCACAAGCCGACTGACGCGCCCCACCAACGTGTTGAACCAAGCTGTTCTTCTGATCATGAATGACGGTGTTTCTTATAGAGTCGATCCACCCTCCTTGCCCGATTCAGCTTTTTCCAACGATCAGTTCGAAATAAACGGTCCAATGGAGCGCACCCGCCAAGTGCCGCTGCCACTCGCGGCCAGAGATGGAGCGCCTGTTTTTTGTCAGCCCTTGGACAACGAGGCCCATCACCTGGGCAACCGGGAGAAGTGTGTCCAACTGGTCGCTTACCCTGAACAAACAACCATCGAACATCTGGAGGGTGACGGCTCGACGTACCTTGTCCACCTCAGCTCCGAAATGACGCTAGGCATTTCAACGCCAGGCGCTCGAGCGAACGCCCTACTCAAATCGCCATCGGCGTCTACCTGGGAATTCGATGCAACGAGCCTCGCCTACACCAGAATCAAACGGGTGGACGACTGTCTGCTGATCGGACATACCGTCATTCACCTTCCGCACTACGACGACCCACAAGATTTGATCGATCAGATACGGGTCATCACGCCAGACGGCGTTGTCTATAAAGTCGATCTGGATTTCGACGAAGTCTATATCGACTCACTGGATGGCCGGTATTTCAAAGGCGATGTTCTGAACGAGGGCGCCCTATTGGCAGACCTGAGAGCCTTGGAAATGGAGGACCTCGCCGTTCGAAACATAGCCCTGAGAGACGGTACTGTCGGCAGTCTGTCTTACAACCTGTCGGACCGTCGTTGGATACTTGATACAGACACGTCCCGCACGGTCCTTTACGCCGACCTGGTGCCTTTACACCGGTGCGCCCACCAACTCGAACACTGTTATGAGTTGATGGAGTTTGGCACTCGTTCCACCCCTCCGGTAAGCGCCGCCGATCTGCGGATACTTTTAGACACCTGCAAACTTCTATAGCGCCTACGCAAGACTTCAAACCTCAGGATCAGGCAGACGTCTTTTGTAGCAAATACCGCCACACCCTATACATATCTATCGCCTCTCGACGGCTGATCCAATCAAAACTAACCACCGTGTTTTCCAGGGCCGTGCTTCTTCACGAGCCCTGCTTTTCACCCAACTAATTTTTCGTCTGTATCAGCGGCCAGTCCTGATTCAGACCTTCACCTGATTATTATCGGATCTACGGCCATGGCTAAACCACCCAAGAAAATTCCAAACCCTAATACGCCTGGCACTTCATCATCCTCCACCAGACTCTCTTCTGAGGATGACGTGCCCAGGGTTGGCCCGTCCGGCCGCAATGACACGCCCGTGCAGGGAGAACTCACTCCCCTTGTCCCTGCCTCAAATACGTTGCCAGGCGACACTTCCCAGCACCAGCCCGTGGTTGTCACCCACATGCCTGCTCGCACTCCTCACCCCTTTTTGCAACCGGAGAATAGGGTGTCCTGGCCTCTTGAGCAGGTTGATCAACTGATACGCATCGGTGACACCGGGCTCTTCATGAGCAAAGAGCAAAGGTTATATGCCCACATTGAATACGCAGGCATTGGCAGAGTGGAACCGAACGCCAACGGAGACTACCAAGTCTATTTCCCTTTCGCCCCTGACCATGCCGGACCGGTGCTGAAGAAGCTTGAAGGCAAGCCGCTGTGGTCCATTTTTCCGTCAACTCCAGGCGAACAAAAAGTGGGTTCGCGCGTGACCGCTTCGACCTTCGCGGTCCCCGTCCATCTGATCAACAATCCACTGGTGATCAGAAAACTACCCGCCGCTGACGGGCTTGGAATTCGTTGGCACAACCTGAGAAGTTATGTCGAGTTGCTCGACGAAGGCATTGTTCAAGTCGTCAGAAACGCGAATGGCGATTATCAGGCGACCTTCGGCCAGGAATGGACACCTTCCGGCCCCGTACTCGAGAGGGTTGGACTGACACGATTCTGGCGACGTAAAGCTCCGACGCAAACCACTGATCAACTGACGGCTCGTCAACCGTCCTCCACCGTCGAAGAAGCCGGTCCGAGCAAGCGCCAGCGCCTTGAGGAACATGAACAGCAGCCAGGCCCCCGTGGACCCGAGCAACAGGTTATTCCTCTCTACCCCGCCCACCCGACCAATGAAAACCCCTACCTGTGGGCATCCTGGGGAAAGGTCAACAAGCCGCATTCAACGGAATCCATACAGATCGGTGAACTGCATTATGAAACGGTACCCAAGGTCAAAAACGTACCAAAAGTCTTGAATTACCTCCAGCATCCCCAATTCCAGCCTTCTCGTTTCGACTTGTTTGAACAGATGTTGCACGCGAAACCCTGGTTGCAGCCCGTACCGGTAGTCCTGAACAGCGATGGCAAGTGGATTGTGAATAGCACCCGCCGATTGTTTGAAAAACCGATGACAGAGTCTGTTTCAACTACCTTCCCGGACTTTTCACCGGTCACCTCGCGAGCTGTCGCAAAGCGACTATTCGAATATTCGGGGGGATCCGAGGTAATCGCCCGCGACGGCTTGTACACCACCATATTGACGCTGGATCACTGGAAGGAACGGGCGGGCATCTTTGATGCAAAGTTCGAAAATCCGATTGATTTATTGCCTGTCGCTTCACGCATGGATGATGAGGGGACAATCATTTCCATGGTGCCTCCGGAATTTGGCGAACCCTTGCGCAGGCTGGACTTCCTCCCCAGGCATTTCCAGATGGAATGGGACAGCTTTGTCGCGGATCGCTCTGACTACAACCTCAAACGGTTAGTCAGCACCGCATTGATCCGCAACGGGTATGACGTGTTTCCTTTATTGAATGAACATCGCACTCCCAAGTTGATATTCAAACGCGAGGGTCATGACAAGGTTTACTTCCTGAAACTCGGTATCGTCGAGAAAAATGCGATTGGACTAAAACCGTCTCTTGCGCCCGAACTTGCCTACCAGGCGTTAGCTTCACAGGTGGGGAATGAAGCCCGGCAAGCTCTCATTACCGCCGACCAACAAAACAACATTGTCTGGTTATTAGGCGGCGTTCAAACAACGCCGTCTGGATGGCAGTCTGTTTTTATTATCAGAGAGCGCTGATACCGCCTTTCTTCAGTGATAGCCGCACATCATTAAACGCCCCTTATCGGGCCTCAGATACTTATTGTTTAAACATTACCCACTTATATAAACATCCAGGAATACGACCGATGGCCAAACCACCAAAAAGAGTTTCAACTTCCAATACACCTGATACCTCGACAACACTTCCAAGGTCTTCGTCAGAAGACAGCCGGGTACGAGGCGGCCATCAGGCCGCAACGGTTGGCACATCGCGGGGAGACGCCAATCCCGTTTCAGACGCCAATGTGCCAGGTTCATCGCAAAGTACCTTGCCTCGTCAGCCTGTCGTCGTTAGCGACATGTCGGCTAACCCTACAAGCGATGCCGAGATGGCTACCCGCATGATTTCCTGGCCTCGGAACAAGGTCGACGAACTGTTCAGCATCGCCGACACCGGGCTTTTCATGAGCCGCCAGCAGCAGCTTTACGCCGATATTGGAGAGGAAGGCATTTTTCTGATCAGGGCAAACGCGAGAGGCGACTACCAGGTGCCTCTTCCGTTTGCCCCGGGCCAACCCGGGCCGATCCTCACGAAGGTGCCTGGCCAGGCGCAGTGGAAAATCACTCGCGAGGGCATGGTCCTTCCCATCGCAAGCGTTCCCGTGAGGCAGGAAACGCTGGAGATCATTCCTCGGCATCTGGCCGACAAACTGACGTCACCCGATGCCAACGGTCTTCGTTACGACAAGCTGAAGAGAACCTATGTCGACGTGACGGAAGAAGGCACGGTCATGGTCCGCAAAAATACGGACGGCCACTATCAGGCCTCCTCGACGAGCGAATTGATCCCTTCGGGCCCGTTACTCGAAAACATTGAAGGGATGACGCTTTGGCAACGCAAGGCAACCAACACACCAGCCTCAGACGCTGAAGATTCAGGCCCCACCCCAGGCAAGCGCCCTCGTCTGGACGAACAGGTTGAGGCTGCCAACCCCGTGGCCGATAACAACCCTCCTGCTGCCACCCTGAATGACAACCCGTATTTATGGGCCTCCTGGGGGAAAATAACCAAGCCTGATTCGGTGGAATCCATCATGATCGGCCAACTCCATTATCCGATCGTGCCAAAGGGGCCAATGGCCGATCAGCTCCCCCTCGTGTTCATTCAACACCCGGAATTTGCGCCCTCACGCTTCGAGGCTTTCGAGCGCATGTTGCAAGAGGCACCTTCGTTGCAACCCGTCGCCACCAGCCACCACGCCGCAACAAATACCCGGAAAGTCGACGGCGCTGCTCGGCTCTTTGAGAAAACACTGACGCAACAGGTCGCGGATGTTTACAAGGGTTTCACCGAGCCGACATCCCGCGCCGTCGCCAAGCGACTATTTGAGCTATCCAACGAGTCAGCGGAGTTCAACGGCAGCGGTTTGGCCCGAATGAAGCAAACCTTTCGCTACTGGGAGGGCAAATCGAACCTGGGCGTGCCACGGCTCGGCGACCCATTGGACATGTTGCCTATTGCGTCCAGTAATGATGGCGCCAGACGAATCGTCGAATTACACGCTCCGGATTCCGTGACGCCCTTACAGCAGTTGAACTTCAACCCCGAGAGCACTCATGCCTGGCAGTTCTACACCGAGTTGCCCAACGCGCCGGGACGACTTTCGTTGTTGCTCGCGTCGATACTGGGCCACAGCGGTTACAAGGTCTTCCTACCCGCAAACGTAGAGAATGTTCAGCTCACGCCTCCAACGCTGGTATTTAAAAGGCCCAATCACGACAAGGTGTACTTTTTGAAAGTGGGACGTGTGGAGACCGATGCGATTGAAATTCTGCCGCCGTCCATGGCAGAGCTTGACGACCCTCATCTGAAGACGCGAATCGGCGATGAAGCGCACCAGTCACTGGTTGCCGCCGATGCGAAGGGTGATGTGGTATGGCTGATGGGCGGCGTCCAGCACCTGCTCGCTGGAAGCCCTTCGGTGTTCATCATTAAGGAACGCTGATAGCGAAACGTGCGCACCTCGCCGTCCATCAGCGGGGTGCAACCCAAGGTATCCGTGCCAAACACAAGACAAAAAAAAGCCCGCAGTGTGAGCGGGCGAAAGACCAAAGAAGCTATATGCGCAGTCGCTTCCAGGTTGAGGCAGCTGCTTGGGGGATCAGCTGCCGCGGTACGTGGAATAGCTGTAAGGCGAAATCAGCAATGGCACATGGTAGTGATCCTGTTCCGCAGAGATGCCGAACCGCAGCACCACCACGTCCAGGAACGCCGGTTCCGGCAACTGAACACCACGGGCGCGGTAGTAATCGCCCGCATGAAACTGAACCTGATAGACCCCGGAACGGTAGTCATCGCCTTGCAGCAGCGGTGCGTCGACACGGCCGTCGCTGTTGGTGATCGCGCTGGCGACCAATTCCAGCTGCGAGCCTTCAACGCGGTACAACTCGACCTTGATCGAGCTGCCCGGGCAACCGTGTGCAGCGTCCAAAACGTGTGTAGTCAAACGTCCCATTGATTCTGCGCGCCTGCCTGCATGGAGCAGTCAGACCTCGCGCCTCCCGAAGTCAGTTGAAAGGAGACCGCACCGGTTCGGAGCACGAAACGCTGCGGCGAGCGACTGATTAAGACACTTTTCAAAAAAATTGTACACAATAAAAACGACATTTTTCCAACCAGTGCCGCCATCCAGGATTTCATAACAAATCTGACGCCAAACCATGCGCTAAAAGGTCCTTCCATCCATTAGCTGACCATTCGGGCAGGTTTCTTGCAATAACATGCAAAGATGACAGCTCATCAAAAATGCAAAAAATCAGGCTTACAAAGTGAACATAAAGTTGTATACAATCAGCCCATCGCTGTGACGCCAGCCTGTCATCTCACCGCCAGGCCGCCACACAACCTGTCAACGAACAAGAAGGAAGACTGCAGTGAGCGCTGACTACCCACGCGACCTGATCGGTTACGGCAGTAACCCTCCTCACCCACACTGGCCCGGCAATGCCCGCATCGCCCTGTCGTTCGTGCTCAATTACGAGGAAGGTGGCGAGCGCAATATCCTGCACGGCGATAAAGAATCCGAAGCCTTCCTCTCGGAAATGGTCTCGGCGCAGCCGCTGCAAGGCGCGCGCAACATGAGCATGGAATCCCTTTACGAGTATGGCAGCCGCGCCGGCGTCTGGCGGATTCTGAAACTGTTCAAGGAATTCGACATTCCGCTGACCATCTTCGCCGTGGCCATGGCCGCCCAGCGTCACCCGGACGTGATTCGCGCGATGGTCGATGCCGGCCACGAGATCTGCAGCCACGGCTACCGCTGGATCGACTATCAGTACATGGATGAGGCGCAGGAACGCGAGCACATGCTCGAAGCGATCCGCGTCCTCACCGAAATCACTGGCGAACGCCCGCTGGGCTGGTACACCGGCCGCACCGGCCCGAACACCCGTCGCCTGGTGATGGAAGAAGGCGGTTTCCTCTACGACTGCGACACCTACGACGACGACCTGCCCTACTGGGAACCGAACAACCCGACCGGCAAGCCGCACCTGGTGATTCCGTACACCCTGGACACCAACGACATGCGTTTCACCCAGGTCCAGGGTTTCAACAAGGGCGACGATTTCTTTGAATACCTCAAAGACGCGTTCGACGTGCTGTATGCCGAAGGCGCCGAAGCACCGAAGATGCTGTCGATCGGCCTGCACTGCCGCCTGATCGGCCGCCCGGCGCGCCTGGCCTCGCTCAAGCGCTTTATCGAATACGCTAAAAGTCATGAACAGGTGTGGTTCAGCCGTCGCGTCGACATCGCTCGCCACTGGCACGAAACCCACCCGTACCAAGGGGCTGCCCAATGAGCACCTTCCAGACCGTCAAACCTTCGAGCCTGAGCCGCGACGCGTTTGTCGCCGCGTTCGCCGATATCTACGAACATTCGCCATGGGTGGCCGAGAAGGCCTTTGACCTGGGGCAGGACGCCTCGATCGATGAGATCGAAACCCTGCACCAGCGCATGAGCGACATCCTGTTGAGCGCCGATCATCAAAGCCAACTGGCCCTGATCAACGCTCACCCGGACCTGGCCGGCAAAGCCGCTGTCCAGGGCCAGCTTACCGCGGCCAGTACTGAAGAACAGTCGGGCGCGGGGATTCACCAATGCACGGCCGAAGAGTTTCAACGCTTCACCGAGCTGAACGACGCCTACAAGGCCAAGTTCAAGTTTCCCTTCATCATGGCGGTAAAAGGCAGCAACCGGCATCAGATCCTCGCGGCGTTCGAAACGCGCATCCACAATTCGGCGGATACCGAATTCAAATGCGCGCTGGCGGAGATTAACAAGATCGCCCTGTTCCGTTTACTGACTCTCTAGCAAGCTTGGCCCGAGAAACCTCTAGAACGCTTGCGTTTCCCAGGGCCCTGCAAGCATCCCAAGCCAACTTATTAAAGGCAGACAAGAAGAATGAAAGCTTACGCCGTACCTTTCGAGAAGTTCGTCAACCTGGCCGACGCCCGCCTGGGCACCAAAATCATCTCGGTCACCGATGACTGGTTCGCAGACGCCAACCGTCTGTTCCAACCGACCCCGGCCGTATGGAAGGAGGGCGTGTTCGATGACAACGGCAAGTGGATGGACGGCTGGGAGTCGCGCCGCAAGCGCTTCGAAGGCTACGACAGCGCCGTCATCCGCCTGGGCGTTCCGGGATCGATTAAAGGCGTGGACATCGACACTTCATTCTTCACCGGCAACTTCCCGCCGTCGGCCTCCCTGGAAGCCTGCTTCCTGGCCTCGGGCGAGCCGGACGACAACACCCAGTGGACTGAAGTGCTGTCCGCCGTCGAGCTGCAAGGCAACAGCCACCATTACCACGAAATCAGCAATGACCAGGCCTTCAGCCACCTGCGTTTCAACATCTACCCGGATGGTGGCGTGGCCCGTCTGCGTGTCTACGGTATTCCGTTCCGCGACTGGTCCGCTGTCGGCGACAACGAACAGGTTGACCTGGCAGCAGCCCTCAACGGTGGCCGCGCCCTCGCCTGCTCCGACGAACACTTCGGCCGCATGAGCAACATCCTCAACCCGGGCCGTGGCATCAACATGGGCGACGGCTGGGAAACCGCACGTCGTCGCACGCCGGGTAACGACTGGGTCATCGTCGCGCTGGGTCATGCCGGCGAGATCGAAAAAGTCATCGTCGACACCCTGCACTTCAAGGGCAACTACCCGGACACGTGCTCGATCCAGGGCGCGTTCGTGAAGGGCGGCACCGACAGCCAGATCGAAACCCAATCGCTGTTCTGGCGTGAACTGCTGCCGGCGCAGAAACTGGAAATGCACGCCGAACACACCTTCGCCGAACAGATCAAGGCCCTGGGCCCGATCACCCACATCCGCCTGAACGTGTTCCCGGATGGGGGCGTGAGCCGCCTGCGGGTATTGGGCAAGGTCGCTAAATAAGCGGCGCGCCCTTCGCGGGCAAGCCTCGCGCCTACAGGCATCACCGACCGTAGGAGCGAGGCTTGCCCGCGAAGACGCCAGAACAAACAACATTGAATTCGGAAAAGAAGACCAGCATGCGCACATTGACGATTGAACCGCTGACCAAAGAAGCCTTCGCCCCTTTCGGTGACGTGATCGAAACCGACGGCAGCGATCACTTCATGATCAACAACGGTTCGACCATGCGCTTTCACAAACTGGCGACGGTGCAAACCGCCACGCCAGAGGACAACGCGATCATCAGCATTTTCCGCGCCGACGCGCAGGACATGCCGCTGACCGTCAGCATGCTGGAGCGTCACCCGCTGGGCAGCCAGGCGTTCATTCCGCTGCTCGGCAACCCCTTTCTGATCGTGGTCGCGCCACTTGGCGATGAACCTGTATCAGGCTTGGTCCGCGCCTTCGTCACCAACGGCAGGCAGGGCATTAATTACCATCGCGGCGTTTGGCACCATCCGGTGCTGACGATCGAAAAGCGGGATGACTTCCTGGTGGTTGATCGCAGTGGCACAGGCAATAACTGCGATGAGCATTTTTTCAAAGAGGATGAGCGTTTGATCCTTGCCCCCCACCAATAAGAGAAGGTCTGATCACTCGACAACAGAGTGACAGGCGAGAGGTAAAGACTGTGGAAGCACATCTGTTGGAATGGCTGAACCTGAGCGTGCGCTGGGTTCACATGATTACTGGCGTGGCCTGGATCGGTGCGTCGTTCTATTTCGTCTGGCTGGAAAACAACCTCAATCGGGTCAACCCGAAAAGTGGTCTGGCGGGCGATCTGTGGGCGATCCACGGCGGCGGTATCTACCACCTGGAAAAATACAAATTGGCCCCGCCGACCATGCCGGACAACCTGCACTGGTTCAAATGGGAAGCCTACTTCACCTGGTTGTCGGGGATCGCGCTGCTGTGCGTGGTGTTCTACTCCAACCCGACGCTGTACCTGCTGGCACCGGGCAGCAGCCTGACCGGCCCTGAAGGGGTCGCACTGGGCATCGCCTCGTTGTTCGTCGGCTGGTTCATCTACTCCTTCCTCTGCGACTCGGCCCTGGGCAAACGCCCTGCCTTGCTAGGCTTCATCCTGTTCGTGCTGATCATTGGCGCCGCTTACGGCTTCAGCAAAGTGTTCAGCGGTCGTGGTGCGTACCTGCACGTCGGCGCGATCATCGGCACCATCATGGTCGGCAACGTGTTCCGCATCATCATGCCGGCGCAACGAGCATTGGTGGCGGCGATTGCCGAAAACCGCACGCCGGACCCGGCACTGCCGGCCAAAGGCTTGCTGCGTTCGCGTCACAACAACTACTTCACCTTGCCGGTGCTGTTCATCATGATCAGCAACCACTTCCCGAGCACCTACGGCAGCCAATACAACTGGCTGATCCTGGCCGGGATCGCGGTGCTGGCGGTGTTGGTGCGTCACTACTTCAACACCCGTCATGACAGCCACAAGTTTGCCTGGACCCTGCCTGTCGCGGCTGTTGGCATGATCTGCCTGGCTTACGTCACCGGCCCGGCGCAAATGCCGAGCGCACCTGAAGTGGCCAAGGCGCCTGGCACCATCGAGTACCAGCCGCTGCCGGAAACCGCCATCGGTGGTGGTGCCAAACCTGCCGCTGCGAAGCCTGCTGAAGCACCGGTCCAGGCGTCCAACGCCGGCCCGAGTTTCGACAAGGTGCACAGCGTGATCCAGGAACGTTGCTCGGTGTGCCATTCGGCCAAACCGACCAGCCCATTGTTCAGCGCGGCTCCGGCCGGTGTGATGTTCGACACCCCCGAGCAGATCCGCCAGAACGCCGCGCGCATCCAGGCTCAGGCCGTTACCAGCCAGATCATGCCACTGGGCAACATCACCCAGATGACCCAGCAGGAACGTGACCTGATCGGTGCGTGGATTGTTCAGGGCGCTCCGACCAACTAACCGTTGAAAAGCTTCGCGGGCAAGTCGGATCGCCGCACCGCTCGCTCCTACGGATATGCAGTGTCCCTGTAGGAGCGAGCGGTGCGGCGATCCGACTTGCCCGCGAATGGCCGCGCCGCGGTCAATCCTGATGCACAAAATCACAAGAATAAAAAAGATCCGAGGTGTTGCATGTCCGAGCTATCCGAAGCACGCATCCCCGACGCACCCGCAATTCAGCGTTTGCCCCTTTTGCAACTGATCCTGGTCGGCCTGCAACACGTTCTGCTGATGTACGGCGGCGCCATCGCGGTGCCGCTGATCATCGGGCAGGCCGCCGGCCTGAGTCGTGAAGAAATCGCCTTCCTGATCAACGCCGACCTGCTGGTAGCCGGGATCGCGACCATCGTGCAATCGCTGGGCATCGGCCCGATGGGCATCCGTATGCCGGTGATGATGGGCGCCAGTTTCGCCGCCGTCGGCAGCATGGTCGCCATGGCCGGCATGCCCGGGATCGGCCTGCAAGGAATCTTCGGTGCAACCATCGCCGCCGGTTTCTTTGGCATGATCATCGCGCCGTTCATGTCCAAGGTCGTGCGCTTCTTCCCGCCGCTGGTGACCGGCACGGTCATCACCTCGATCGGTTTGTCGCTGTTCCCCGTGGCCGTCAATTGGGCGGGCGGCGGTGCCGGCGCCACTCAATTCGGCTCACCGATTTACCTGGCCATTGCCGCGCTGGTGCTGGCCACCATTCTGCTGGTCCACCGCTTCATGCGCGGGTTCTGGGTCAACATTTCCGTGTTGATCGGCATGTGCCTGGGCTACGTAATCTGCGGGCTGATCGGCATGGTCGACCTCAGCGGCATGGCGGATGCGCCCTGGGTGCAGATTGTCACCCCGCTGCACTTCGGCATGCCCACGTTTGAACTCGCACCCATCCTGTCCATGTGCCTGGTGGTGGTGATCATCTTCGTCGAGTCCACCGGGATGTTCCTCGCGCTGGGCAAAATCACCGGCCAGGAAGTCTGCCCACGGATGCTGCGCCGCGGCCTGCTGTGTGATGCCGGCGCCTCGTTCTTCGCCGGTTTCTTCAACACCTTCACCCACTCTTCGTTCGCGCAAAACATCGGCCTGGTGCAGATGACCGGCGTGCGTTGCCGCTCGGTGACCATCGTTGCCGGCGGTTTGCTGGTGGTGTTGAGCCTGTTGCCGAAAGCGGCGTTTCTGGTGGCCTCGATTCCACCGGCGGTACTGGGCGGCGCAGCGATTGCGATGTTCGGCATGGTGGCCGCCACCGGGATCAAGATTCTTCAGGAAGCCGACATCGGTGACCGTCGCAACCAGTTGCTGGTGGCGGTGAGCATCGGCATGGGACTGATTCCCGTGGTGCGTCCGGAGTTCTTCGCGCACTTGCCGTTGTGGATGAGTCCGATCACCCACAGCGGCATTGCGATGGCGACGTTGAGTGCGCTGTCGCTGAACCTGCTGTTTAACATTCTTGGCGGCAAAGAACGCGCCGCGATCAACGACTGTCACGCCCACTCGCATTAGGTCAGCAACGCACGAACCCTTTAGGAGCCGGTTTGCTGGCGAAGGCGGCGTGTCAGACGACATCAAAATTGGATGTTCTGACCTCATCGCCAGCAAGCCAACTCCTAAAAGGTCGGGGACTGCCTGCGCCTTGCAAAAATAAAAACAAGAGGGAGCAACAGATGATTCGGACACAGAAAAACCTGCTGTTGGGCGGTGGCCTTCTGGCCGCAAGCCAGGCCATGGCTGGCGATTTACTGCTGTGGCAGACCAACAGTCTGAGCTATTTGTACGGCAAGGATTTTGCGGTCAACCCGTCGATCCAGCAGACGATAACCTTTGAGCATGCCGACCGCTGGAAGTACGGCGACAACTTTCTGTTCGTCGACAGCACTTACTACAACGGCGAGAAAGACCGGAACAAAGGCGTTCACGCCTATTACGGCGAGTTCAGCCCCCGCCTCTCCTTCGGCAAAATCCTCGACCGCCGTTTCGAGTTCGGCCCGATCAAGGACGTGTTGCTGGCCATGACCTACGAGAATGGCGAAGACGACACCGAGGCCTACCTGATCGGCCCCGGTTTCGACCTCGCGGTTCCCGGCTTCAACTTTTTCACCTTGAACTTCTACTATCGCCAGACCGAAGGCTCGCGCCCTGGCGACGATGTCTGGCAGATCACGCCGGCCTGGTCCTACTCCCTGCCATTGGGCAACTCGAACCTGTTGATCGACGGCTACATCGACTGGGTCGTGGATAACGACCAGAACTCACAGGGCACCTACCACGCCAACTTGCACGTCAACCCGCAGATCAAGTACGACCTTGGCAAGGCCCTGGGCTGGCGGGAGAAACAGGTGTACGTCGGCGTCGAGTACAGCTATTGGAAAGACAAGTACGGCATCGAAAACAACGGCAACTTCGACACCAATGAAAACACCACCAGCCTGCTGCTGAAGGTGCACTTTTAAGATGGCCCGCAACCGTGCTCCAAACCTGTCGTCGGTGCGCTGTTGCGGGGCACTTGAGACCTGGCCAAGGAGTCAGTATTCTCCGCGGCCGCCTGAATCCGCTTTAAAAAAAAGCCCGGATTTAATTCCTGACCAGAAAGCCAACTTATCCCGGCTCTGCACGGTTCCAAGGCATTCCAAAACCCCTCTCAATCGACTGCTCTTGAGCAGCCGAGCGGGAGTTTTTTGGCTTTTCGAACGCCTTGGCTCAGCTCTTGCTATCAGCACTGAAGCTGACCGACTGGATGATTTTTTACCGCTACAGAAAAAGGCGCCACACCAGAGCGTCGACCTTAGAAAAATAACGTGGAACCACCTACTTTTTGGGAGCAACCGAATGAAACGTACGTGCACCAGCCTGATGCTCGCGGGATCGTTACTGGCCGGGGGCCAGGCCATGGCCGGCGACTTGCTGCAATGGCAGGACAACAGCCTGACTTATCTGTATGGCAAGGACTTCCAGGTCAACCCGCGCATTCAGCAGACGGTGACCTTCGAACACGCCGACGGCTGGAAATATGGCGACAACTTCTTCTTCATCGACAAGATCTTCTACAACGGCAAGGAAGACGCCTTCGCCGGTGAGAACACCTACTACGGCGAATTCAGCCCGCGTCTGTCGTTCAACAAGATCTTCGACCAGAAGCTTACGTTTGGCCCGGTCAAAGACGTGCTGCTGGCCATGACTTACGAGTTCGGGGAAAACGATACCGAGTCCTACCTGATCGGTCCCGGTTTCGACCTGGCGATCCCTGGGTTCGACTACTTCCAGCTGAACTTCTACAACCGCCATACCGAAGGCGACCGTCCGGGTGACAACATCTGGCAGGTCACCCCGGTCTGGTCCTACACCATTCCGGTCGGCGACTCGAACATCCTGATCGATGGTTTCATGGACTGGGTGGTCGACAACGACGTCAACAAAAAAGGCGAATATCACGCCAACCTGCACTTCAATCCGCAGGTCAAATACGACCTGGGCAAGGCACTGAACCTGGGCGAAAAGCAGTTGTACGTCGGCGTCGAGTATGACTACTGGAAAAACAAGTACGGCATCGAAGACAGCCAGGGTTTCAAGACTGATCAGAGCGTGACCAGTTTCCTGGTCAAGGTTCACTTCTGATCCGACGGCGTCTCTAAGGACGCCATCGCTAGCAGGCTAGCTCCCACAGTTGATCTTCGTCGCGCTGAAGATCCCCTGTGGGAGCTAGCCTGCTAGCGATAGCAACACCGCCGATCTCAGGCCGTAACCACAGGCTCCGCCAACCCGAGAAACCGGCACAACTCCCCGCGCTTGGCCAACGCATCCCGTCGCCCCAGATCAATCAGCTCGCTGCAATAACCCGCCTCGAACAGCAGATAACTCAACACCCCCGCCCCGCTCGTCTTGGTCGCCCCCGGCCCGCGCAGAAACAGGCGCAACGCCGCTGGCAATTCCTGCCGATGCCGCGCGGCAATTTCATCGATCGGCTGACTCGGCGAAATCACCAACACGTCCACTGGCGCCACGCCCAACGCGCGCATCGGCGTGCCATCGGGCAGCAAGTGACTGAACTGATTCAGACGCTGCAGCAACTCGATGTCACTTTCCAGACTGTCAATGAACGTGCTGTTGAGCATGTGCCCGCCGATCTGCGCGAGGGTGGGCTGCTGACCGGTGTAGGCGCGTTGCAGCGGTTGCTCCGGGTCGACCCCGCGCGGGTTGCCGCTGACGCCCACCACCAGCACGCGGCTGGCGCCCAGGTGCAGGGCCGGGCTGATCGGTGCCGATTGGCGCACCGCGCCATCGCCGAAATACTCTTCGCCGATTTTTACCGGTGCGAACAACAAGGGAATCGCTGAACTGGCCAGCAAGTGATCGACGGTCAATTGCGTGGGCACGCCGATCCGCCGATGGCGCAACCAGGCATCGATGGTGCCGCCGCCCTGATAGAACGTGACGGCCTGCCCGGACTCGTAACCGAACGCCGTGACCGCCACCGCCTGCAACTGCTTCTGGGCGATGGCCTCGGCGATGCCGTTCATGTGCAATTTGTCGTTGAGCAACCCGCGCAGCGGCGAACTGTTGAGCAAGGCCACCGGAACCTGAGCGCCGATGCCGAGCAAACTGTGGCTGACGAAGCGGCTGGCCTGATGGATCACGCCCGGCCAGTCGCTGCGCAGCACCAAGTGACTGCGAAAACCCTGCCAGAACGCAGTCAGGCGCTCGATCGCGCCACGAAAGTCCATCGCCCCACTGGCCAGGCTCACTGCGTTGATCGCCCCGGCCGAGGTACCGACAATCACCGGAAACGGATTCGCCGCGCCCACTGGCAGCAACTCCGCAATCGCCGCCAGCACGCCCACCTGATACGCCGCCCGAGCCCCGCCGCCGGAAAGAATCAACCCTGTAACCGGTTCAGCAGGACTCATCGCAACACTCCATGGTGCAAAAAAGGGATCAGCCGCGTTTCTTGTACAGCTTCGGCTCGCCCGGTGGACGGCTCTTGAAGCGCCGATGGGCCCAGAGGTATTGCTCGGGGCACTCACGCAGAGCACCTTCGACCCATTGATTGATGCGCAGGCAATCGGCCTCTTCGGTCTCGCCAGGGAAACCTTCGAGCGGTGGGTGGATCATCAACCGATAGCCGCTGCCGTCCGCCAGACGCTCCTGAGTGAATGGCACGACAAGCGCCTTGCCCAGCCGGGCGAATTTGCTGGTGGCCGTGACCGTCGCGGCCTGAATCCCGAACAGCGGCACAAAGATGCTCTGCTTGGCGCCGTAGTCCTGATCCGGTGCGTACCAGATCGCCCGACCGGCCCGCAGCAATTTGAGCATGCCGCGCACGTCGTCGCGCTCCACGGCCAGCGAATCGAGGTTGTGCCGCTCGCGGCCCCGGCGCTGGATGTAGTCGAACAAAGGATTCTTGTGTTCGCGGTACATGCCGTCGATGGTGTGCTGCTGCCCCAACAGCGCCGCGCCGATTTCCAGCGTGGTGAAATGCACCGCCATCAGGATCACGCCCTTGCCTTCGCGCTGGGCCTTTTTCAGGTGCTCCAGGCCTTCGACATGGGCCAGCTTCGCCAGACGCTGACGCGACCACCACCAGCTCATGGCCATTTCAAAGAAAGCGATGCCGGTGGAGGCGAAGTTTTCCTTGAGCAGGCGCTTGCGCTCGTCGGCGGACTTTTCAGGGAAACACAGTTCCAGATTGCGTTTGGCAATGCGCCGTCGGTCGCCGGCCAGCCGATACATCAAGGCGCCCAACAAGCGACCGATGAACAGCAGCGCCGGATATGGCAACTGAACAATCAGCCACAACAGCCCCAAGCCACACCACAGTGGCCAGAAACGCGGCATAAGAAATGTTTTTCGAAAACGCGGGCGATCCATTAAAGGTTCCGGAAAGACAATGGCCGCGCATTCTACATCGTTCGACCCGGCTTGCGGCTTGCGGGCGTTCTCGTTATAAGTCTCGGCACTTTTAGTGACAAGCCGTTGTATGCCGACCATGAGCCAAACCGAACCGCAAGACCAGGATCCCGTGTTCCAGTTGAAGGGCAGCATGCTCGCCATTACGGTGCTGGAACTGGCCCGCAACGACCTCGAGAACCTTGATCGGCAACTGGCCGCCAAGGTCGCCCAGGCGCCTAATTTCTTCAGCAATGCGCCGCTGGTGCTGGCCCTGGACAAACTCCCGGCCAGCGAAGGCGCGGTCGATCTGCCGGGCCTGATGCGCGTGTGCCGCCAGCATGGCCTGCGCACCCTGGCGATCCGTGCCAGCCGCATCGAAGACATCGCCGCCGCCATCGCGGTGGATTTGCCGGTGCTGCCGCCATCCGGCGCCCGTGAGCGTCCCCTCGACCCGCTCGAAGGCCAGGTGAAGAAAAAGCCGGAAAAGCCGCCAGAGCCGACCATCAAACCGACGAAAATCATCACGTCGCCAGTACGTGGTGGCCAGCAGATTTATGCCCAGGGCTGCGACCTGGTGGTGATCTCCTCGGTCAGCCCGGGTGCGGAACTTCTCGCCGATGGGAACATCCATGTATACGGTCCGATGCGCGGTCGCGTGCTGGCCGGGGTCAAAGGCGACACGAAAGCCAGGATTTTCTGTCAGCAGATGAGCGCTGAACTGGTCTCCATCGCCGGCCACTACAAGGTTTCCGAGGATTTGCGCCGTGACCCTTTGTGGGGCGCGGGCGTGCAAGTCAGCCTGTCAGGCGACGTGTTGAACATCATTCGGCTTTAACGGATACTGCCGCATTTTCCAAGCATCTCTAAAACGTAGCGAAAACGGCTCAAACGAAGTAGGAAAAAGGCCAAACGCAGTGTTTATCGCTGTTCTGGACCGGATTCCAGCCAAGGCTGTCCGACTGCAGTAGTTTTTCAAGAGATGTTTTTCAGGGGCTAAAAGTCCTTTTTCCTTAGGGGTGAAACACCTTGGCCAAGATTCTAGTGGTTACATCCGGCAAGGGTGGTGTGGGTAAGACCACCACCAGCGCCGCTATCGGTACCGGCCTCGCACTGCGCGGCCACAAAACAGTGATCGTCGACTTCGACGTCGGTTTGCGTAACCTCGACCTGATCATGGGTTGCGAGCGCCGTGTGGTGTATGACTTCGTCAACGTTGTGAACGGCGAAGCCAACCTGCAACAAGCCCTGATCAAAGACAAACGCCTGGAAAACCTCTACGTCCTGGCCGCCAGTCAGACCCGCGACAAAGACGCGCTGACCGTGGAAGGCGTGGAAAAAGTCCTGATGGCGTTGAAAGAAGACTTCGAATACGTGGTCTGCGACTCCCCGGCCGGCATCGAGAAAGGCGCCCACCTGGCCATGTACTTCGCTGATGAAGCGATTATCGTGACCAACCCGGAAGTGTCCTCGGTACGTGACTCGGATCGCATGCTGGGCCTGTTGGCCAGCAAATCCCGTCGCGCCGAAAACGGCGAAGACCCGATCAAGGAACACTTGCTGCTGACCCGCTACAACCCGCAGCGCGTCAGCGATGGCGAAATGCTGGGCGTTGAAGACGTCAAGGAAATCCTGGCGGTTGCCCTGCTGGGTGTCATCCCGGAATCCCAAGCGGTACTCAAGGCTTCCAACTCGGGCGTGCCCGTGATTCTCGACGACCAGAGCGACGCCGGTCAGGCATACAGCGATGCAGTCGATCGTCTGCTGGGCAAGGAAAAGCCGCATCGATTTATCGATATCACGAAGAAGGGCTTCTTCGAGCGCCTGTTTGGAGGTAGATAATGAATCTTTTTGACTTCTTTCGTGCCAGCAAAAAGGTCAGCACCGCGTCGGTAGCGAAAGAGCGTCTACAGATCATCGTGGCGCATGAACGCGGCCAACGCAGTACACCGGACTACTTGCCAGCCTTGCAGAAGGAACTGGTGGAAGTAATCCGCAAGTACGTCAATATCGGGTCCGACGACGTGCATGTCGCGCTGGAAAACCAGGGCAGCTGCTCGATCCTGGAACTCAATATCACCCTGCCGGATCGCTAGTCGGTCCAGCGGGAGCCACGGCGGCTCAGGCCCTTACGCTTTTGTAGGAGCGAAACTTGCTCGCGAAGCAGGCAACTCGGTGTATCTGATAGACCGAGATGATGTGTTCGCGAGCAAGCTTCGCTCCTACGGATGCGGGGGCCTGAGTCGCCGTTGGCGTTTGTTACGAGGCTGTTTTAATGCCGTTGTCCAACATCCGCATCATCCATCAGGACGCCGCCGTACTGGTGGTGGATAAACCGACCCTGCTGCTCTCTGTCCCTGGCCGGGCCGATGACAACAAGGACTGCCTGATCACCCGCCTGCAAGAAAACGGCTACCCGGAAGCGCGAATCGTCCATCGCCTGGACTGGGAAACGTCCGGCATCATCCTGTTGGCCCGTGACCCGGACACTCATCGCGAGTTGTCTCGGCAATTTCACGACCGCGAAACCGAAAAAGCCTACACCGCCCTGTGCTGGGGACAACCGGAACTGGACAGCGGCAGCATCGACCTGCCCTTGCGCTACGATCCGCCGACCAAGCCACGCCACGTGGTGGACCACGAGTTCGGCAAACACGCCCTGACCTTCTGGCGAGTGCTGGAACGTTGTGGCGACTGGTGCCGCGTCGAACTGACGCCGATCACCGGCCGTTCCCACCAGCTACGCGTACACATGCTTTCCATCGGCCACCCGCTGCTGGGTGACGGGCTCTACGCCCACGAACAGGCCCTGGCCGCCTGGCCGCGCCTGTGCCTGCACGCCAGCATGCTCAGCTTCACCCATCCTCAGACCGGCGAACGCTTGCGTTTCGAATGCCCGGCACCGTTTTAAGCACTGCCTGACACGCAGTCGCCCGTTTTGAAAGGATCCCCATCCGGATGCGTTTTACCGATTCCCTGGCAACACCCGTCAAGAAAACCCGACACCAACTGCTCTACCTGATCTACGGCAACCAGGACGTTTACCGGCGTGAAGCCAAGTTCAGTATCTTGACCGCGCTGTCCCACGCGAAGAACGGCAAGCTCCCGAGCATCCGAATCCTCACGGATCGTCCTCAGGACTACGCCGGCTGGCCGGTCGAAACGGTCATGCTGACCCAGGAAACCCTGACCCTGTGGCAAGGCGAAAACGGCTATCACCATCGTCGCAAGGCCTGCGCGATTGCCGCCGGCCTGCAGCATGCTGAAAAAACCCTGTTCGTCGACACCGACACGCTGTTCACCAGCGACCCGAACCTGATCTTCAACCAGATTCAGCCGCAGCACTACTTGATGGATCGCTTCGAGTACGACTGGCAGGACGTGTGTGAACGTCCCGACTATGTGAAGCTCGGCGGTTGCCTGCAGGCTCACGGCGTCAGCGCGGACAATGGTTTCAAGCTGTACAACAGCGGATTGTGCGGCGTGACCGACCGCGACAGCGCCCTGTTCGAAGAGTCGATCACGCTCATCGACGAATGGACCCGGGACGGCTTCGACATCCACACCATCGAGCAGATCGCCCTGTCGTTCGCCATGCGCGACAAACCGGTTCATGAAGCGAAAAAATACATCTATCACTACTTCGCGGAAAAACGCTTTTTCCATGCGATGCAAGCGTATTTCTTTTCTCAGCATGGCGAGCGGTTCAGCCAGGAGCTGGTCGAACTGTGCCAGGACGTGCCGCGGGTCAAACCCTTCCCATCGGCCTGGCAGCGCCTGAAAATCAAATGGAAGCTGCGTAACCAGAGTGGCGCCCTGCGCAAAGTCGGCCGCGATCTGCTTTACGGCAGCGCGGCACCCGATCATCCGTACTACACGGCCTGCCGCCACGAATGGTGGGAATGTGCCTCGCGGGAGATCCTTCGCTGGGACAAGGCTCAACAGAAAAAGCTGCTGGAGACTCATCAGAACGCCTGGCCCCCGCAATTGCCCAAGCCAGAAAAGCCCGAAGATGAGCGGATTATCATGAAGTACCTGAAAAAGCGGGTAGAGGCTGCCAGCTGACGTGACCGGTTCACGTCATGCCCAAAGGCCTCGGCCAATACGTTAAACTCCCGCCCACTGCTGTCTGGAGCTTCTTATGCGCGAAGAGTTGAACCAAGGCCTGATCGACTTCCTCAAGGCCTCCCCTACCCCGTTCCATGCCACTGCCAGCCTCGTTCAGCGTCTGGAAGCGGCGGGTTTTGTGCGCCTTGACGAGCGCGAGCCCTGGACCACTGAAGCCAACGGTCGTTACTACGTCACCCGCAATGACTCGTCGATCGTCGCGATCAAGATGGGACGGCATTCGCCGCTGCATGGCGGCATTCGCCTGGTCGGCGCCCACACCGACAGCCCGTGCCTGCGGGTCAAACCCCAGCCGGAATTGCAGCGCCAGGGTTTCTGGCAACTGGGCGTCGAAGTCTACGGCGGTGCGCTGCTGGCGCCGTGGTTTGACCGCGACTTGTCCCTGGCCGGCCGCGTGACGTTCCGCCGCGACGGCAAGGTCGAGAGCCAACTGATCGACTTCAAGGCGCCGATCGCCACCATCCCGAACCTGGCGATCCACCTCAATCGTGAAGCCAATATGGGTTGGGCCATCAACGCCCAGACCGAACTGCCCCCGATCCTCGCGCAATTTGCCGGTGACGAGCGTGTGGACTTCCGCGCCGTGCTCACCAATCAGCTGGCGCTGGAACATGGCCTGAATGCCGACGTGGTGCTCGACTACGAGCTGAGCTTCTACGACACTCAGAGCGCCGCCATTATCGGTTTGCATGGCGACTTCATCGCGGGCGCGCGCCTGGACAACTTGCTGTCGTGCTATGCCGGCCTGCAAGCCTTGCTGACTGCGGAAACCGACGAAACCTGCGTGCTGGTGTGCAACGACCACGAAGAAGTCGGTTCCTGCTCGGCGTGCGGGGCCGATGGTCCGATGCTCGAGCAAACCTTGCGTCGCCTGCTGCCTGAAGGTGACGAATTCGTGCGCACCATTCAGAAATCCTTGCTGGTCTCGGCCGACAATGCCCACGGCGTGCACCCCAACTATGCGGAAAAGCACGACGCCAACCACGGCCCGAAACTCAACGCCGGCCCGGTGATCAAGGTCAACAGCAACCAGCGCTACGCCACCAACAGCGAAACCGCCGGGTTCTTCCGCCATCTGTGCATGGCCGAAGAAGTGCCGGTGCAAAGCTTCGTGGTGCGCAGCGACATGGGCTGCGGCTCGACTATCGGCCCGATCACCGCCAGCCACCTGGGCGTGCGCACCGTGGACATCGGCCTGCCGACGTTCGCCATGCACTCGATCCGTGAACTGTGCGGCAGCCACGACTTGGCCCACTTGGTCAAAGTGCTGAGCGCGTTCTACGCCTGCCAGGAATTGCCGTAATTTCGCGCCAATGAATGGCCGGAATGCTATCTGTGGCGAGGGAGCTTGCTCCCGCTCGACTGCGCAGCAGTCGCAACCCCCGGTGAATGCGTGCTGTCTGAAAGATCGCGATAGCTGGGTTTGGGGTTGCTTCGCAACCCAGCGGGAGCAAGCTGCCTCGCCACAATGATCGCGCCGCATTCATGATTGATCTCTGACCACCGGTCGCCCAAAAGCCACCTAGACTTAAGCTATCCCCTTCGACAAGGCAGTCACCCATGATCTCGATGTCTTCATTCCATGCCATGCTGATCCCCATTCTCGCCGGGATGATCTTGCTGGCAATCGGCTTCAACTTCCGCGACAAAAACGCCGGCGTGTTCGCCATGTGGATCGGCATGCTGACGATCCTCGCCACCGTGGTGTTCAAGATCCTCGCCAAACTCAACGAATAAATCCTGTCCCTGGCTCGCATTGATTTTGACGGGCTCGTACACTCGGCCGATCCGTCCCCCCCGAGGTTGACCGCCTAGTGTTCGCTCGTCTTTTCGCCCTGCCGTGTTTCCTCCTTGTCTGCCTGATGACGCTGCTGCCGATGGCGCCTGCCCAGGCGGTCGGTTTGCCGGGCTTGCTCAACAGTTCGGCAAAGGCCCAGCCAGAAGCGCAAGAACCGCTGGGCCAATCACTGGACGAAGTCATCAAGTCGCTGGAGAACGATCAGCAGCGGAGCAAACTGCTGGCGGACCTGAAAAAGCTGCGCGACGTCACCAAAAAAGCTCAGCCGGCCGCCGAAGAAGGCGTGCTCGGCCTGATCGGCGGCACACTGGCCACCTTCGAAAAACAGTTTTCCGGTGCCGACAGCCCGCTCACGCGCTGGTCCGAAGAATTTGACCTGGCCAAAGACGAACTGACCGCGCTGATGCTGCCGGCCAACGAGTGGCTGCCGATCATCTTTGCCTTCGCCATGATTCTGATGGTCTGGAGCCTGCTGGCCGCTGCGCTGATCTGGGTCAGTCACCGGGTGCGCATGCGCTTCGGCCTCACCGAAGAACTGCCGCAACACCCCAAGGCCCTGGACATGTTGCGCTTCGCCCTGCGCAAACTCGGGCCGTGGCTGATTGCCTTGGTCATCACGGTCTACATGAGCTATGCCCTGCCCTCATCCTTGGGCAAAAGCCTGGCCATGGTGCTGGCCTACGCGCTGGTGGTCGGCACCTGTTTTTCGGCGATCTGCGTGATCGCGTTTTCCTTGCTCGACGGCCCGCATCGTCATCGGGCCTTGTACATCCTGCGCCATCAAGCCTTTCGACCGTTGTGGCTGATCGGCAGTTTCGCCGCATTCGGTGAAGCACTGAGCGATCCGCGCCTGGTCGCCAGCCTGGGCAGTCACCTGGCCCACTCCGCCGCCACCGTCGCCAACGTCCTGGCGGCGCTGTCCACCGGGCTGTTCATCCTGCGTTTCCGCCGCCCCATCGCCCACCTGATCCGCAACCAGCCGTTGTCCCGACGTCTGACGCGCCGCGCGCTCAGCGACACCATCGAGATTCTCGGCACCTTCTGGTACGTGCCCGCGCTGGTGCTGGTGGGCATCTCGCTGTTCGCCACCTTCGTCTCGGCGGGCGACACCAGCACCGCATTGCGCCAGGCGCTGATCTGCACCGTGCTGCTGGTGTTGTGCATGGTCATCAACGGCCTGGTTCGTCGTCATTCGCTTAAACCGCAAAAGGGTGTGAAGCGTCATGCGCTGTATTCAGAGCGCCTGAAAAGTTTCTTCTACACCCTCGCCCATCTCGTGGTCTGGCTGGTGTTCATCGAACTGGGCCTGCGAGTCTGGGGCATGTCGCTGATTGCCTTCACCGAAGGCGAAGGCCATGAAGTCAGCGTCAAACTGTTCAGCCTCGCCGGTACGCTGATTTTTGCCTGGCTGATCTGGATCCTCAGCGACACCGCGGTGCACCACGCCCTCACCCGCTCGCGCAAAGGCCTGGCCAACGCCCGCGCGCAGACAATGATGCCGCTGATCCGCAACGTGCTGTTCGTGGCGATTTTCATCATTGCGCTGATCGTCGCGCTGGCGAACATGGGCATGAACGTCACGCCACTGCTGGCCGGTGCCGGCGTGATCGGCCTGGCCATCGGTTTCGGTGCGCAATCGCTGGTCGCGGATTTGATCACCGGCCTGTTCATCATCATCGAAGATTCCCTGGCTATCGATGACTACGTGGATGTCGGCGGCCACCTCGGCACTGTCGAAGGCCTGACCATCCGCACCGTTCGCCTGCGGGACATCGACGGCATCGTCCATACCATTCCGTTCAGCGAAATCAAAAGCATCAAGAACTACTCCCGGGAATTCGGCTACGCGATCTTCCGGGTGGCGGTGCCCGCCAGCATGGACATCGACGAGGCGATCAAACTGATGCGCGAAGTCGGCCAGAAAATGCGCACCGACCCGCTGCAACGGCGCAATATCTGGTCGCCACTGGAGATCCAGGGTGTCGAAAGTTTCGAGTCGGGCAACGCGATTCTTCGGGCGCGGTTCAAGACTGCACCGATCAAGCAGTGGGAAGTTTCACGGGCGTTCAATCTGTCGCTGAAGCGGCATCTGGATGAGGCCGGGATGGACCTGGCGATGCCGCGAATGAGTGTGCAGGTGCTGACGGCCGGTGGTGGGCCGCAGAAGGATGTATCTGCTACTTGATTGATAGGGTGGCTGTGAGGACGCCATCGCGAGCAGGCTCACTCCTACATTTGAAATGCATTCCAATGTAGGAGTGAGCCTGCTCGCGATGGGAGCGACGCGGTCTCCCTGGCTAAACCACATCCACCCCGACATGAATCGCATCATGGCGCCAAAACTCCAGGTCGCAATCGATCAACCGCTCGTGCTGATCGTAGTTGACCCGAGCAATCCGCAACCCCGGGCTCCCCACCGACACCCGTAACGCTGCCGCCGCATCCACCGACAACGCCGTCGGCACGATCTCGAAACGCACCCGACCGTAGTGCAAGTCGTAATGCCTGGCGTACAACTCGGTGATCGACTGATTCAGATCGAAATCCAGAATCCCCGGAAAGTACTGCGGATTCAGGTAGTGCTCCACATAGAGCACCAGCCGCTCATCAATGCGCCGCGCCCGGCAGATCTGAATCACACTGGACAGCGCCGGCAACTGCAACCACGCACACACCGCCGCCGACGCCGGTTGCAACCGCGCCGAAATCACCTCGGTGGACGGCACCCGCCCCTGCGCGCTGACCATCGCGTGAAAGTGACTGCGCTGCATCAAGTTGTAAGCCAGACGCGGTGGCGACACGAACCAGCCACGGCGTTCCTCCCGATAAATCTGCCCTTGGGCTTCCAGTTGCAGCAAGGCTTCACGCACGGTGATACGCGTGGTGCCGAACAACTCACTGAGCTTGCGCTCGGCCGGCAGTTTGCTCCCGGGCGCCAACAGGCCATGGTCGAGCTGTTCTTGCAGAACCTGCCCGATGGCTGTCACCGCTTTGGTTGTCTCGATGCGCATCAACGTTACCTATCTGGACTAGACCAGCACTGTTTCGGGGCAGAACCGTGATTCAAACTGGCTCTATCAACTCCCTGCAAGCCTAGGCACTGCTTGTGACTGGCAGATGACAAAGCCGCCGAACGGTTGCGCCAGACACCTGCAAATTCACGGCCAAGTCCTTTCGTATCAGCCCTTTAGCCATGGTCTACGCTTACTCGCAAGCCTGAGCATCACCGCTCGAAAAATGTAGGCCGACCGATCGTCGACATCAAAATGTCATCAGCGGCGCCTAAATTGGCTCAGGTATTGCTGACCTAGACCAACACAACCGCAATCGCAGCGTTGAAAACGCCCAAAGGAGCTTCGGATGAAAAAGCTTTTCCTGGCATCACTGTTAGGCTCGACCATTGCCATGTGCAGCGCCGCCATGGCCGCTGATGATATGAAAACCCTGGAAGCCGCTGCGAAAGCGGAAGGTGCGGTCAATAGCGTCGGCATGCCCGATGACTGGGCCAACTGGAAAGGCACCTGGGCAGACCTGGCCACGAAATACGGCTTGAAACACATCGACACCGACATGAGCTCGGCGCAGGAAATCGCCAAGTTCGCCGCCGAGAAAGACAACGCCAGTGCCGACATCGGCGACGTCGGCGCAGCCTTCGGCCCGATCGCGGTCAAACAAGGCGTGGTGCAACCCTACAAGCCAAGCACCTGGGACCAGATCCCGGACTGGGCCAAGGACAAGGACGGCAACTGGGCACTGGCGTACACCGGCACCATCGCGTTCATCATCAACAAGAAGCTGCTGCACGGTTCCGAAGCTCCGACCAAGTGGGCGGATCTGAAAACCGGTAAATACAAGGTGTCGATCGGTGACGTGAGCACCGCCGCCCAGGCCGCCAACGGTGTACTGGCCGCCGCACTGGCCAACGGTGGCGACGAAAAGAACCTGCAGCCAGCGTTGTTGCTGTTCGCAGATATCGCCAAGCAGGGCCGCCTGTCCATGGCCAACCCGACCATCGCCACGATGGAAAAGGGTGAAATCGAAGTCGGCGTGGTCTGGGATTTCAACGGCCTGAGCTACAAGGCCAAGATGGCGAACCCCGATGACTACGTGGTGCTGATCCCTTCCGACGGTTCGGTGATTTCCGGCTACACCACCATCATCAACAAATACGCGAAGAACCCGAACGCCGCCAAGCTGACCCGCGAATACATCTTCAGCGATGCCGGTCAGATCAACCTGGCGAAAGGTAATGCCCGTCCAATCCGCGCCGAGCACATCAAGCTGCCGGCTGACGTCCAGGCCAAGCTGCTGCCAAACGAGCAGTACAAAAAGGTCACGCCGATCAAAGACGCGGATGCGTGGGAAAAGACTTCCAAGGCTTTGCCGCAGAAGTGGAACGAAGAAGTCCTCGTCGAAATGAAATAACCCTGTAGCCCGACTTCTGTCGGGCTGATGGAGATCCAAATGCAGGAGCGAGCCTGCTCGCGAAAAGCGGACTGACATTCAACACCTGTGTTGACTGACTCGACGCCTTCGCGAGCAGGCTCGCTCCCACAATGGACCGTGGTGAATTCAAGTTTTATGAATGTCTGTTTCGCGGAGTTTTTGCCCCTATGAAGCACAACGTCATCCTTGTCGTGCTCGACGGCCTCAACTATGAAGTCGCGCGCCACGCCTTGGGGCACCTGCAGGCTTACGTCGGCGCAGGACGCGCGGCACTCTACAAACTGGAGTGCGAACTGCCGGCCCTGTCCCGACCGCTTTACGAATGCATCCTCACCGGCGTCCCGCCCATCGAGAGCGGCATCGTCCACAACAACGTCGCGCGCCTGTCCAACCAGCGCAGCATTTATCACTACGCCACGGATGCCGGCCTGACTACCGCCGCCGCGGCCTATCACTGGGTCAGCGAGTTGTATAACCGCTCGCCGTTCGAGGCCGCCCGGGATCGTCACACCGACAACCCCGACCTGCCGATCCAGCACGGTCACTTCTACTGGAACGATCACTACCCGGATTCGCACCTGTTCGCCGACGCTGAAAACCTGCGTCTGCGCCACGCGCCCAACTTTTTGTTGATCCACCCCATGAACATCGACGACGCCGGGCACAAGCACGGCCTCGACACCCCGCAATACCGCAACAGTGCCCGCTCGGTGGACATTATCCTGGCCGACTACCTGCAAACCTGGCTCGACGCCGGCTACCAAGTGCTGGTGACCGCCGACCACGGCATGAACAACGACCGCTCGCACAACGGCCTGCTGGCGGAAGAACGGGAAGTGCCGCTGTTTGTCCTGGGCGATGCCTTCAGCTTCAACACCAGCGCCGCGCCCAAACAGACTGACATCTGCGGCACGGTCTGCGAACTGCTGGGCGTGGCCCACGACAAACCTGTCTGCCGGGAGCTGCTCAAGTGAATGCCATGACCCGTGGTAAATGGCTGGCAGCGTTGTGCCTGGTGCCTTTCGCTCTGTTTTTTATCGTGTTCGAGATCGCGCCGCTGGTCTGGGTAATGATCAACAGCCTGCAATCGGAAGAGTTCGGCTGGGGCCTGGCCAACTTCACCAAGATCTTCAATTCGAAGTTCTATCTGCAAGCGATCCAGTACAGCCTCGAGATCAGTTTCTGGTCCAGCGTATTCGGGATCATCATCGCGGTGCTCGGCGCCTATTCCCTGCGCCGGGTCGACTCGAAACTGCGTAACTTCGTGAATGCTTTCGCCAACATGACCAGCAACTTCGCCGGCGTGCCCCTGGCCTTTGCCTTCATCATTTTGCTGGGGTTCAACGGCAGCTTCACCATCATGCTCAAGCAGGCCGGGATCATTCAGGACTTCAACCTGTATTCGAAAACCGGGCTGATCATTCTCTACACCTACTTCCAGATTCCATTGGGCGTGCTGCTGCTTTATCCGGCGTTCGATGCCTTGCGCGAAGACTGGCGTGAGTCCGCCGAACTGCTCGGCGCCAACGGCTGGCAGTTCTGGCGCCACATCGGTTTGCCGGTGCTGACCCCTGCGCTGCTCGGCACTTTCGTGATTTTGCTGGCCAACGCGCTTGGCGCCTACGCCACGGTTTACGCGCTGACCACCGGCAACTTCAACGTACTGCCGATCCGCATCGCGGCGATGGTGTCCGGCGACATTTCCCTGGATCCGAACCTGGCCAGCGCCCTGGCCGTGGTACTCGTGGCGTTGATGACCCTGGTGACCATCGTGCATCAGCTGCTGTTGAAGAGGAGCTACCATGTCTCGCGCTGAACTGGGCCCCGCCGGTGTCTATCACCGGGTGGTGGTGTACGTGCTGTTTGCCATTCTGTTGTTGCCGCTGGCCGGGACGTTGATCTACTCGATCGCCAGCAGTTGGTCGGCGACCATTCTGCCCAGTGGCTTTACCTTCAAGTGGTACATCCAGCTGTGGAGCGATCCGCGCTTTCTGCATGCCTTCGGTCAGTCGCTACTCGTCTGCGTCGGCGCGTTGATTCTGTCAGTGGTGCTGATTCTGCCGCTGCTGTTCGTGGTGCATTACCACTTCCCCAAACTCGATGCGCTGATGAACATCCTGATCCTGCTGCCCTTCGCGGTGCCGCCGGTGGTGTCCTCGGTGGGGCTGTTGCAGCTCTACGGTTCCGGGCCGTTTGCGATGGTCGGTACGCCGTGGATTCTGATCGGCTGCTACTTCACCATCGCGCTGCCGTTCATGTACCGGGCGATCACCAACAACCTGCAAGCGATCAACCTGCGCGACCTGATGGACGCCGCACAACTGCTCGGTGCCAGCACCTGGCAAGCCGCGTTCCTGGTGGTGCTGCCGAACCTGCGCAAGGGGTTGATGGTGGCATTGCTGCTGTCGTTCTCGTTCCTGTTCGGTGAATTCGTGTTCGCCAACATCCTGGTCGGCACCCGCTACGAAACCTTGCAGGTCTACCTCAACAACATGCGTAACAGCAGCGGCCACTTCACCAGTGCGCTGGTGATTTCCTACTTCTTCTTTGTGCTGGTTCTGACCTGGGCGGCCAATATCTTGAACAAGGACAAAAGCGAATGAGCTATGTCAGCGTCCAACATCTTCAAAAAAATTACGCGGGCACCACCGTCTTCAGCGACATCAACTGCGAAATCCAGAAAGGTGAGTTCGTCACCCTCCTCGGCCCGTCCGGTTGCGGCAAGTCCACGCTGTTGCGTTGCATCGCCGGCCTGACGTCGGTGGATGGCGGCAAGATTCTGCTGGAGGGCGTCGATCTGGTTCCGATGAGCCCACAGAAACGCGGGATTGGCATGGTGTTCCAGAGTTATGCACTGTTCCCCAACATGACCGTGGAGCAGAACATCGCCTTCGGTCTGCGCATGCAAAAGGTCAACGCCGACGACAGCCAGAAGCGTGTCGTCGAAGTGCTGAAACTGGTGGAGCTCAATGACTTCGCCGCGCGCTACCCGCATCAATTGTCGGGCGGCCAGTGCCAGCGCGTGGCCCTCGCCCGCTCATTGGTTACCCGTCCGCGGCTGTTGTTGCTGGACGAACCGCTGTCGGCCCTCGATGCGCGGATTCGCAAGCACCTGCGCGAACAGATCCGTCAGATCCAGCGTGAACTCGGTCTGACCACGATCTTCGTCACGCACGATCAGGAAGAAGCCCTGACCATGTCTGACCGGATTTTCCTGATGAATCAGGGAAAGATCGTACAGAGCGGCGACGCCGAAACCCTCTACACCGCGCCCGTGGATGTGTTTGCCGCCGGTTTCATCGGCAACTACAACCTGCTGGACGCCGACAGCGCCTCGAAACTGCTGCAACGGCCGATCAACCACCGCATCGCGATTCGCCCGGAAGCCATCGAGCTGAGCCTCAATGGCGAGCTTGATGCGCAAGTACGCAGCCACAGTTTGCTGGGCAACGTGATTCGCTATCGGGTCGAAGCCCGGGGCGTGGAATTGGTGGTGGATGTGCTGAACCGCTCGGCGGCCGATCTGCACCCCGATGGTCAGCGCCTGGCACTTTCCATCGATCCGACTGCCCTGTGTGAAGTAGCTTGAAAACAGCTGCAAGCTGCAAGCTGCGAGCGACAAGTTGTAAACTGCTCACCACCTCAATCACTTCTTGCGGCTTGAAACTTGCCGCTTGAAGCTGTTCTCGGAGAGAACCGCAATAATGGCCTTGGCAATTTTTGATCTGGACGAAACCCTGATCCACGGCGACTGCGCCACCCTCTGGAGCGCGCAAATGGGCCGCCTGGGCTGGGTCGATCCCGAGTCGTTCATGCGTCAGAACAACGAACTGATGGACGCTTACAGCCACGGCAAACTGCGCATGGAGGAGTACATGACCTTCAGCCTGGAGCCGATGATCGGGCGCACACCGGAAGAGGTCGAGCATTTGGTCGGGCCTTGGGTGGAAGACTTCATCGAGCCGATCATCTTCAGTGACGCCACCAAAGCCATCGCCGCCCATCGCAAGGCCGGTGACCGGATTCTGGTGATCTCGGCCTCGGGCACGCACTTGGTCAAGCCGATTGCCGACCGTCTGGGCATCGACGAGATTCTCGCCATCGAACTGGAAGTGACGCATGGCGTTTATAGCGGTCAGACCGTCGGCACCCTGACCTACCGCGAAGGCAAGATCGTCCGGTTGCTGGAGTGGCTGGATGCGGAAGAGGAGAATCTGGAAGGTGCGAGTTTCTATTCCGACTCGCGTAACGATTTACCGCTGCTATTGAAGGTGGATTTCCCACACGTGGTGAACCCGGATCCGGTGTTGCTTGAGCACGCCGAAAAAGCCGGCTGGCCAATCCATATCTGGAAGTAACCGATACCCCTGTAGGAGCGCCGCCCGCTCGCTCCTACAGGTTCAGTGTGTCCTTCAGGTCAGGCTTGGGTCGATTATCAGGACCAGCTTCCCCGCCACCTTATTACTCGCCAACTCCGCAAACGCCGCTTCGGCGTCCTTGATCGGGTAGGTCTTCGCCAACTGGGGACTCAACCGCCCTTCAGCAAACAACGGCCACACATGCTGGCTCAAATCACTGAACAAATCCGCCTTGAACTGCTCATCGCGACTGCGCAACGTCGAGCCCAGCAGTTGCACGCGCTTGGCCAGAACCTGCGCCAGATCCAGGTTCGCATCACGACCGCCCATCAAGCCGATCAGCACCCAGCGACCATCCAGAGCCAGCATTTTCAGGTTCAGCGCGGCGTAGTTGCCGCCGACCGGATCGAGAATCACATCGAACGGTCCCAGGTCGCGCAAGCTGTCCAGGTCGCCCGTGCGCACCACACCCCCTTGCGCACCCAGCGCTTCGCAATAAGCCAGACGCTCGGCGGAACCGACGCTGACCCAGCACGGGTTGCCAAAGGCCTTGCATAGCTGAATGGCCGCTGAACCGATTCCACTTGCTCCGGCGTGCAGAAGAACTTTCTCACCCGGTTTGAGCGCAGCGAGTTGAAACAAATTCAGCCAGACGGTCGCGTACACCTCCGGCAACGCCGCCGCCTCGGCCAGGGACAAACCTTCGGGGACCGGCAGCACATGCCGTCCGTCGACAACTACCTCTTCGGCCATCCCGCCCCCGGCCAGCAAGGCGCAGACCCGATCGCCGACCTGCCAGGACGAGCCCGGGCCGACTTCGCTGATCACCCCCGAACACTCAAGACCCAGTACCTGACTGGCTCCCGGCGGTGGCGGATAAAGCCCTGCTTTCTGTAACAAATCGGCGCGATTGAGGCCCGCTGCCGCCACTCGAATCCGAACTTGTCCTACATCGCATGTAGGACTGGGCTCTTCAACCCACTCCACTTGACCTTCCACGCCTTGCAATGCTTTCACAGTGCCTCCATAGTGAGTCTGGACTGAGCCCGTAGCTGTAGCGCCGGGCTTTCTTGCATTATGTGACCGGCCCTTTGTGGAACCGGCGACTTCAAAGACGGCCTAATATGCGTGATCAATTGTCTCCGCGTCGAATCAGCATGAAGCATTTTTTCCCCAGCACCGCCCTAGCCCTATTCATTGGTATCGGCCTGTTGCCGATGTCGAGCAATACATTCGCAGCCAATAGCTGGGACAAGCTTCAGCCTGATCGTGACGAAGTGATCGCCAGCCTGAACGTCGTCGAACTGCTCAAGCGCCATCACTACAGCAAGCCGCCGCTCGATGACGCGCGCTCCGTGATCATCTATGACAGCTACCTCAAGCTGCTGGATCCGTCGCGCAGCTACTTCATGGCCAGCGACATTGCCGAATTCGACAAGTGGAAGACCCAGTTCGACGACTTCCTGAAAAGCGGCGATCTCAACGCCGGGTTCACCATCTACAAGCGCTACCTGGACCGCGTCAAAGCGCGTCTGGACTTTGCCCTTGCCGAGCTGAACAAGGGCGTCGACAAAATCGACTTCAATACCAAGGAAACCTTGCTGATCGATCGCAAGGACGCCCCTTGGCTCAAGTCCACCGCAGAACTCGACGACCTGTGGCGCAAACGCGTCAAGGACGAAGTCTTGCGGCAGAAGATCGCGGGCAAGGATTCCAAGCAGATTCAGGAAACCTTGACCAAGCGCTACAAAAACCAGTTGGCGCGCCTGGACCAGACCCGTGCGGAAGATATCTTCCAGGCGTACATCAACACCTTCGCCATGTCCTACGACCCGCACACCAACTATCTGTCGCCGGATAACGCGGAAAACTTCGACATCAACATGAGCCTGTCCCTCGAGGGCATCGGCGCCGTGTTGCAGAGCGATAACGACCAGGTGAAAGTCGTGCGCCTGGTACCTGCCGGCCCGGCCGACAAGACCAAACAGGTTGCACCGGCCGACAAGATCATCGGCGTTGCCCAAGGCAACAAAGAGATGGTCGACGTGGTCGGCTGGCGCCTGGACGAAGTGGTCAAGCTGATCCGTGGTCCGAAAGGCACCGTGGTGCGCCTGGAAGTGATTCCGGCCAGCAATGCGCCAAACGACCAGACCAGCAAGATCGTGCCGATCACCCGCGAAGCGGTGAAGCTTGAAGACCAGGCAGTGAAGAAGTCGGTGCTCAACCTGAAACAGGATGGCAAGGACTACAAGCTCGGCGTCATCGAGATCCCGGCCTTCTACCTCGACTTCAAGGCGTTCCGTGCTGGCGATCCGGATTACAAGAGCACCACTCGCGACGTCAAGAAACTGCTGACCGAGCTGCAGAAAGAGAAAGTCGACGGCGTGGTCATCGACTTGCGCAACAACGGCGGCGGCTCTCTGCAGGAAGCCACCGAGCTGACCAGTCTGTTCATCGACAAAGGTCCGACCGTGCTGGTGCGTAATGCCGACGGCCGTGTCGATGTGCTGGAAGATGAAAACCCGGGCGCATTCTACAAAGGCCCGATGGCGTTGCTGGTCAACCGCTTGTCCGCCTCGGCTTCGGAGATTTTTGCCGGCGCCATGCAGGACTACCACCGTGCACTGATTATCGGTGGCCAGACCTTCGGTAAAGGCACCGTGCAGACCATTCAGCCGCTGAACCATGGCGAGCTGAAACTGACCCTGGCCAAGTTCTACCGGGTTTCCGGCCAGAGCACCCAGCATCAGGGCGTACTGCCGGACATCGATTACCCGTCGATCATCGACACCAAGGAAATCGGCGAAAGCGCCCTGCCGGAAGCCATGCCGTGGGACACCATCCGCGCGGCCATCAAGCCGGCGGCCGACCCTTTCAAACCGTACATCACGCAGCTCAAATCCGAGCATGACGTGCGCACGGCCAAAGACGCCGAATTCGTGTTCATTCGCGACAAGCTGGCCCTGGCCCAGAAGCTGATGACGGAGAAAACCGTCAGCCTCAATGAAGCCGATCGCCGTGCGCAACACGCCGATATCGAAGCCAAGCAACTGGTGATGGAAAACATCCGTCGCAAGGCCAAGGGCGAAGAGCCGCTCAAGGAGCTGAAGAAAGAAGACGAAGACGCCATCGCGGCCGAGCCGGACAAGACCAAGCCAGAAGACGATGCCTACTTGAGCGAGACCGGGCGGATTCTGTTGGACTACCTGAAACTGAACACCGCGGTCGCCAAGCACTAAAATGATGGCAATTTAATGCTGACGCTCCCCGGAGCGTCATCAAACAGTCATCATTCTGTCGTGAAATAAAGGACTGGGAGCTCATGGCTCCCAGTCCTTTTTTTATCGCCAGAGATCGCCATGACCACCACTGAACAGCTGAGTGCATTGAGTTCCATTCTGGCTCAAAGCGGTTTGCACAGCCTGTTCCAGCCGATCATTTCCGTCTCTGAGCGACGCATTGTCGGCTTCGAAGCCCTCACTCGCGGCCCCTCGAACAGTCCGCTGCACTCCCCCATCGCATTGTTCGCGGTTGCCCGCCAGGCCGGTCGCTTGAGCGAGCTGGAAATCGCCTGCCGTGAAAGTGCCTGCCGACGCTTCAATGAACAACAGCTGCCGGGCAAACTGTTTCTCAACGTCTCTCCGGAATCCCTGTTGGAAGCCGCTCACCAACCGGGTCGCACCCTGCAATTGCTGCAGGACTTCGGCATCCCGCCGAGCCAGGTGGTGATCGAACTCACCGAACAGACCCCGACCGACGACTTCCAGTTGCTGCAAAATGCCCTGCATCACTACCGGGCGATGGGTTTTTCCATTGCGCTCGATGATCTGGGGGCAGGTTATTCGAGTTTGCGGCTCTGGTCCGAGCTGCGGCCGGATTACGTGAAAATCGACCGGCACTTTATCGACGGCATTCACCAGGATGCCCTCAAACGTGAATTCGTCGGCTCGATCCTGCAAATCGCCAAAGCCTCACGGGCACAAGTGATCGCCGAAGGCATCGAATTGCCGGAAGAGCTCGCGGTGTTGACCGAGATGGGCGTCGATCTGGTGCAAGGCTACTTGCTGTGTCGGCCTCAAGAGCATCCACCTCGCGACGCCCGAGTCTTGATGCCAAAACGGGAAAGCACAGCAGTGGCTTTGAATGATGACGCCAGTGACCTCAGCGCCTTGCTCAACGACCAACCGGCCGTGGCCCGGGACACACCGACGGCCACGGTGCTGGAAGCTTTCCGCCGCCAGGCCAACCTGAACTCACTGGCGGTGCTTGACGAGCAAGGCCATCCCTGCGGCATCGTCCATCGGCATTCGCTCTCGGACGCACTGCTCAAGCCCTTTGCTACCGACCTGTTCGCACGCAAGCCCATCAGCCGCTTGATGAACGACGACTTCCTCGCCGTCGAGATGAGCCAGTCACTGCAACAAGTCAGTCGCTTGATCACCAGCCGCGCGCGCCAGCGCATCGAGGAGGACTTCATCATCACCCTCAACGGCGGCTATCTGGGCCTGGGCCGGGTGATCGATGTACTCAAGCTGATTACCGAACTGAAAATCCAGCAGGCCCGCTACGCCAACCCGCTGACCTTGTTGCCAGGCAACGTGCCCATCCAGCAATGCCTGACGCGGCTGCTGCAACAGGAGCGGGAATCGGTGATCTGTTACGTCGACATCGACAGTTTCAAACCCTTCAACGACATCTATGGCTACGGCCGTGGGGACGAAGTCCTGCTGTGTCTGGCTCAATGCCTGAACGATCGGGTGGACCCGGCCCGCGACTTCGTTGGCCATATCGGCGGGGATGACTTCCTGCTGGTGCTCGGCCCGGAAGACTGGCGCAGACGTTTGAACCAGTTGCTGGACGACTTCCAGAGCCAGTGCCGACGCTTCTACCGCAGCGAACACCTGGAAGCCGGCTGCTTTATCGCACCGAATCGCCAGGGCATGCGCCAGGAGTTTCCACTGCTGTCATTGTCGATCGGCGTCGTGCATTTACACCCACAGGCCTGTGGACAACTCGATGCGAGCCAGTTGGCAGAGATGGCTTCGCAGGCCAAGCATCACGCGAAGAATGTGGCGGGGTATAGCGTGTATGTGATTGATAGTTTGGCGGTGCCGGTGCAAAACGAGGATTTGATCATCGGGCAGCGGTGATTGAACGGACGCCTTCGCGGGCAAGCCTCGCTCCTACAGGGGTTTTTGTCGTTCGCAACTATTGTGGACTACCCATCTCCCGTAGGAGCGAGGCTTGCCCGCGAAGAGGCCAGACCACACAACAAAAATCTCTGGATTCAATCCGAACCGCCGCCTAACCACATCACAGCCCTCATGCAACGGAATGGCGCAAAGCAACGCGAAGTCGCTGAGAGTCATCGAGCGCCATGAAGCGGTTTTTTGGATGGGAAATCGGCTTTTCGTAGGGTGGATCAGGATGAAGCGTAGGCATTTGCTTTGCGGACGTGGCGAGAGGTTTCCCTCACGCCACGTCCCATACACCCTCGCTCTTTCAGTCGCGCGGTGATTGCACCAAAAACTCCGCAATCAGCGACGCAACCTGCTCCTGAATCACCTCCCGAGCCCTCCCTCCCTCAGCATCCCCACAAATAATCCCATCTCCCGGCACGTCTTCCTCAAGAAGCGCTACCGCTCCAGGTTTGCACACCGCCATAAAACTAAAGTGGCTAGCGTCTTTAATCTCGACATAGCGCGTCGACGCTTGGGGCAGACGTTTAGCCAAGTCAGCTGACTCCAACTGCGCGGGTAGCTCCTCAGAAGGCACGCCCGCCGCAATCACTAGCGTCGGCACTGGCAGCCCCGCAAGGCTGTCATCAGTCATCCCGCGTGACAGTCCCAGGTCCAGTGAAACAACTGCGGTGACACGTTTATCGCTCAAATCGGCGGCCAGCCGGGCCTTCGATACCGAAGTGCTGGCGGGGTTCATCTGTCGGTAGACGCTTGCAACTGGCCAACTTCGTGTGGGTTTTGCAGTCCAGGGCAAAGCGGTCGGGGTCGAAACGGGCGCCGGCGGTTTCCATGACGGTCCAGCCGCCGAGGGAATGGCCCACGGCGGCGATTCGATGCTTGGCGACCGCGCCGAATTGTTGCGGCTGAGCCGTGACCGCGTCGATGGCCCGGCTGAGGTCGGCGGGCCGCCGCCATAACTGCGCCGCAGCTTGAGGGGTGCGGTCTTTGCTGGTGCTGCCGGGGTGGTTGACTGCCGCCACGATGTAACCTTTGTGGGCGAGTGCGCTGGCCAGCCATGTCTGGTTGATCCAATTACCCCCGAAACCGTGGGAGAGCACCACCAATGGATGCTCGCCGGCGGTCGGTGGCGCGTTGGGCACGGCGAGGGCCCCGACAAACGCTGGGTTGTCGCCGAACAATTGAGGGGTGGCGGTGGTTGCGGTGGGGTACCAGACGACCATTTCCAGTGGGCGGTCGTTTTGCGTGTCTGGCAACGTAGAGGCCTGGAAACCGATAGCGTTATCGCCAGCGAATACACTCGTGGTCAGGCAGACCAGAAACAGGGCGCCGAAAGCTGTTTTCAATGTTTTATCTTCCTTGATCAGATTCAACTCTTAACACCTGACATCCGCAGTCAGGCGCATCAATTACTGCGCAGTATCGCCACTCTCCAACCCTTTCAACTTGATCTCCGCCAGCGGATGCCCAGCCTGCACCGCAATCCGCCAGAACCGCGCCGCTTCCACCGGATCCGGCGCCTTGCTCGGCGTCCCCGCCAAACTGATCACTCCCACCTGATACGCCGCTTTGCCATCCCCCGCCAAAGCCGCCAGGCGCAGCAATCGCACACCCTCCTCGCGAGCCCCAAGGCCAACGCCACGAAAGGTCAGGATGTGGCCATAGAAGCTTTGCGCGCCGACATCACCCAGATTGGCCATCCGTGCGAACTGACCTTCGAGCCAGCTCCAGCCGCGGGGCTGTCGCACGAACCACGACCAGTGAAACAACCGGCGGGCCAGCCAGTAACTGGCCCGTGCCTTGAGGCGTAAAAACACTCAGGCCTCCGCCGATTCCGGGTATTCGTATTCGAACACGCGCACCACTTCCGAAGCGTGCCATGAGGCGGCGGCGACACCGTCGGACGGTCCCGAGAAACGCCCCAGACGCTCGACGCATTCGAAGAAACCGGTGCGTGGCAGGCGGCTGGCGCCCTGGCTGATCACCAGCGAGCTGCGTAGCGGCTGCTCGGCCTTGGCGTCCAGCGCAGCCAGATGCTCCAGCGCAGCGGTGAGGGTTTGCATGGCCGGCGTGGGCAACTGCAAACGTTCAAGCAAGGCTCGATAAGTCAGCAGATGCCGTTGGCGGCGGGCCTGATCCAGCTCACCCAACAACCCGTCCCAATGTTGACGACTGATGCGGACGCTCACGATTCATCCCTCCACCCTGGCACCGTCAGTTCCCAGGCCAGACTGCGGCGAATCGCAGCGTCGGGTAGACGCTCGCCACTTTCGATCAGGGCCAGATAAGACGGGCTGATGCCTACCGTGCGGGCCAGCGCCTCGATGGCGATGCCCTTCCCTTCGCGCAAACTGCGTAGTTGATCCAGACCTGGAAGAATCGGGTCTGATGATGTTGCTTGACGCGCCGGCGTGTCGGGCGCCGGTTGTTGGTTGATGCCTGCTGCTTTCAGTAGAGCCTGGTACTGAGCCCACGGCAAAACCGCGTATTCGGGCTCGCCTTCGCGTGTGATTATCTGAATATCCATGACTTCCCCGTAGGACAACGACACTTAGCGAGTCGGCACTTTTCCCTAGAAGTGTAATCCTAACAGCGGCCACGGTCGCGGGGGGTATGAATATAAGGACGATCCTCAATCGAATCAGGTTTTTTTCGGGCCTTGAAGCTGAAGTTGCTCAGGTGTATCGGGGAGCCGCTCCACCACCGCAAGCTTCTCCGGCAACTGACGTTTGCGCCAGGCACGGAACGCATTGAGTTCATCGTCGAGGACTTTCATCAACCAGGCCAGCACGGCAATGTCATCCAGCATGCCGAATACCGGGATGAAGTCGGGGATCGCATCCACCGGACTGAGGAAGTACATCAGGCCGGCCACCACCGAGATCAGCGCCTTCGGGCTGATGGCGCGGTACTCCCCACGCCAGTAGGCCAGGCACAGTGCCTGCATCAGGCGCAGATCGTCTTTGAGTTTGCCCAATCGGTTGCCCTGACTGGCCCCTTTGCTGGCGACGGCGAACAGCAGGGTCGGCAAACGTCCACGGGCAAGCAGGCGTCCGGCGAGTGGCAGGAAACGAGCGAAATTCCAAGGTGCTTTCATCATTCCTCCCGCTGAAATGTTATCCACACAAATTGTGGATAACCTTGTGAACAGAGCTATATTTCACGGCTGAAAGCCCCGTTTCATAAGGGCTCAACTCAGATCGGGCGTTTTTTACTCACATAAAAAAACCCAAGATTTCATTGACTTGGCGCGCCGGCGCGGCTAGCACGGCGTCCTCAATGGCTATGACTGCACCGTACAGCATCCGTTCGCTTTGTTTACCCTCGCTGAACGCCAGATGCAACAACGCCCCGCATAAAGCGAGGCGTTGTTTTTAAAGCAGACGCTGATTACTTGGCGGCGTCTTCTTTTGCTGGATCCTTGATCGCCAGCAGTTCCAGGTCGAATACCAGCACCGAGTTGGCTGGAATCGCCGGGCTTGGGCTTTGGGCGCCGTAGGCCAGCTCGCTAGGAATGTACAGCTTGTACTTCTCGCCAACGTGCATCAGTTGCAGGCCTTCGACCCAACCCGGAATCACGCCGCTGACCGGCAGATCGATCGGGCTGCCACGGTCGACGGAGCTGTCAAAGGTAGTGCCGTCGGTCAGCTTGCCGGTGTAGTGAACAGTCACTACGTCGGTCGGCTTTGGCTGTGCGCCATCAGCTTTCTTGACCACTTCGTATTGCAGGCCCGAAGCAGTGGTGGTGACACCCGCTTTCTTGGCGTTTTCTTCGAGGAATTTCTTGCCGGCGGCTGCCGACTCTTCGCTCATTTTGGCCATACGCTCTTCAGCACGCTTCTGCAGTGCTGCGAAGGCTTCGACCAGTTCTTCATCCTTCAGCTTCTGTTCTTTCTTGCCGACGGCGTCTTCGATGCCTTGGGCTACGGCTTTGGAGTCCAGGTCATCCATGCCTTCCTGAGCCAGGCTCTTGCCCATGTTCAGGCCAATCCCGTAGGAAGCTTTTTGCGCCGGGGTTTTCAGCTCTACGCTGGTCTGCGAGTCACAACCCGCAAGTACCAGGCTAACCAGGGCCACCGCCGCCGCCAACCGATGCTGTTTCATGCTATTTCCTTGTTCATGCGCCTAAAGGGCAATCGAGTAAAGCCGCGAGCTTATCAGGCGGCCACGACCAATGGCTACCGGCATGAGAGCAGGAAACTTCTGATAAGTTCAGGTGTTTTAACGCATTTCGGGATTGCAGCGATGAAGCTTCTGTCATCTTGGACCCCACAGAGACGAATACCGGATCCCACAGCATCTGGCGTAATGGCCACTTGCCGCACCTCAAGCGCTGAGGCATAAGAGAGCTACAAAATCGACAAGGATGTTTATCTTGCGCCTCTTATTCCGCCTGCTGGCGTTGTTCGCTGTGCTGCTGGGGCTGGGCCTCGCCGTGGTGCTGTACTACGTCGCCAACCCGAAATTGCCGACCTGGTCCCCCGCACAACAGGTGCATTACCTGGAACAGTGGAGCGCCGCCGACCGCCAGACTTACTACTTCACCCCCCAGGGCACTCAAGTCAAAGGCTTGCGCTATGACTGGTTCAAGGAGCTCGAACTGCCCTTCTCGGAACAACGCTTCGCCGCCCCGGAATACCTCGCACGCTTTGGTTTCCTGATCGACCCCGAGCAGAAACCCACACCGAACAACCCTGCCAACTTGCCCCTGGGGTTTGCCCGCCATCAAAACCCCGGCAGCCAGGACGAGTTCCTCGACATCACCTGCGCCGCCTGCCACACCGGTGAATTGCGTTTCAATGGCCAGGCCGTGCGGATCGACGGCGGTTCGGCGCAGCATGTCCTGCCTTCCAGTGTTCCTACACTACGCGGTGGCAGTTTCGGACAAGCACTTGTCGCCAGCCTGGTCTCGACTTATTACAACCCGTGGAAATTCGAACGTTTCGCCCGCAACGTGCTGGGCGAGGACTACGACACCCACCGCCAACAGTTGCGCCAGGACTTCAAAGCTTCCCTCAATACGTTCGTGAAAGTGGCCTGGAACGATACCCATCGCGGGCTCTATCCGACCGAGGAAGGCCCCGGCCGCACCGACGCTTTCGGGCGCATTGCCAATGCCAGCTTCGGCGATGCGATTTCACCTGATAATTACCGCGTGGCGGATGCGCCGGTGGACTACCCGCAACTGTGGGACATGTGGACCTTTGACTGGGTGCAATGGAACGGTTCGGCGCAGCAACCGATGGCCCGCAACATCGGCGAAGCGCTGGGCGTCGGTGCCACCCTGGATTTCTTCGACGCCAATGGCCAGCCGCTCAAAGGTGACGAGCGCTATCCGTCGAGTGTCCGCTTGCGCGACTTGCACCAGATCGAACAAACCCTGCAACGACTCAAACCACCGGCCTGGCCCGAAGCGCTGCTCGGCGCTGTCGATAAGCCTCTGGCCGTCAAAGGTCGCGAATTGTTCAGCGAAAACTGCGCCGGTTGCCACGTGCCTCGATCGGTCCAGACCAACGGGCGCTGGGTGCAACACCTGAAAATGCTGCCGGTGGATTACATCGGCACAGACCCGGGCGCGGCCAATAACATCGCCGACCATCGTTTCGACCTCAGCGCCTTGCAATGGGACCCGGCGGAGCTGGCGAAACTGGATGTGCAGTTGCAGCCGCCGCCCGCCGAACCGCTGGACATGAGCAAACTCTCGTCAGCCAAAGGCCTGGCCTACGTCACCGCTTTCGTCGGAAACCGTGCTTATCGCGAGGCGAAAATCCCCGAGGCCGAGCGTCCGGAGATGGATGGCTTCGGCCTGCCGATTGGCGTGCGTGAATTGCGCGCCTACAAGGCCCGTCCGTTGGCCGGCGTCTGGGCGACGGCGCCGTTTCTGCACAACGGTTCGGTGCCAAGCCTCTATCAACTGCTCTCGCCCCAGGATGAACGCGCAACGACCTTCTTCAAAGGCACGTTCGAGTACGACCCCAGGCACCTGGGCTATCGCACCGAGGCCTTTACCAATGGCTTCAAGTTCGACACGCGCATCACCGGCAATCACAACAGCGGCCACGAATTCCGTGCTGGCAAGTTGGGTAACGGCGTCATCGGTCGCCTGCTGCAACCGCAGGAGCGCTGGGCGCTGCTGGAGTATCTGAAAGTGTTGGGCGGCCCGTTGGAGGCACAATTGCCATGAGCAGACTGTGGATGTGGTTGGGCGCCTTTCTCGGCAAAACCCTGTTGTGGGTACTGGGCCTGGGAGTGCTCGGCTGGGCGCTGGCCACGGCGTGGTTTGCCTGGCAGCACAGTGGACCGGTATCCGCTGAAGAACTGATCCCGAATGGCGAAGCGGCGATGACTCAGGACATCATCCAGACGGCCGTGCGCATCGTCGATCAGCACCGGGAAAGCACCCGCTACCTGCGTGATGCGCACGCCAAGGCCCATGGCTGCGTGAAGGCCGAAGTCCAGGTCCTGCCGGATCTGACGCAAGCGCTGCGTCAGGGCGTATTCAGCGAACCCGGCAAAACCTGGCAAGCGACGATGCGGCTGTCCAACGGCAATGCCTATCCACAGTTCGACAGTATCCGCGATGCCCGGGGCATGGCGATCAAGTTGCACGACGTGCCCGGCAAACAACTGCTCACCGATCAACAAAGCCGTGGCGAACAGGACTTTGTGATGTTCAGCCACCCGAATTTCTTCGTCAGCGATGTCGCCGAATACCGTCAGAATGTGGCCGCCCAGGCCGATGGCAAGAAGCTGATGGCGTTTTTCCCCGGATGGGATCCGCGCACGTGGCAGGTCCGTCATCTGTTTATCGCTTTGGCGACACTCTCCCCTGCGCCGGAAAGCCCGACGCAGACGACGTACTTTTCGGTCTCACCCTACAAGTTCGGTAACGCCAATGCGAAGTTTCGGGTGACGCCCGACCCTGACAGTTGCCCGGCCTACACGTTGCCGGCGCAGAACCAGAAGCTGCCGAATTTTTTACGCAATGCGCTGAATCAGCAGTTGTCGACGGATCGGGTGCCCGCGTGCTTTGTCTTGCAGATCCAGCGCCAGGATCCGGGCAAGTACATGCCGATCGAGGACACGAGTATCCAATGGAAGGAAAAGGATGCGCCGTTCGAAACCGTGGCACGGATCAGGCTGCCCGCCCAGGACTTCGACACGCCAGCGCTAAACGTGCAATGCGATAACCAATCGTTCAACCCGTGGTTCGGGCTTGAGGCTCATCGCCCGATTGGCGGGATCAACCGTCTGCGCAAGGCGGTGTACGAAGCGGTCAGCGATTACCGCCACAGCCGCAACGCCGAGCAATAAAGCCAAACCCCGGACAGCAAAAAGCCCGCATAAAGCGGGCTTTCTGTGTGGTGACCTGGCGTTCAGCGTTCCAGATTACCGAATATGGCGCAGCGGACGGGACTCGAACCCGCGACCCCCGGCGTGACAGGCCGGTATTCTAACCGACTGAACTACCGCTGCGCGTAGCGTTGAAAGTAAGTGGTGGGTGATGACGGGATCGAACCGCCGACATTCTGCTTGTAAGGCAGACGCTCTCCCAGCTGAGCTAATCACCCTTTACCTTCGTTGCGGGGCGCATTGTGCCACAGATTTTCGTAAAGTGTTGATTTAATTGAATAAATCTTCAAAAAAATCTGAAAACCGGTGAAACAACACATTCCGCAGGAACAACAGACAGAAAAAAACCCGCATTGAGCGGGCTTTTCCGTGGTGACCTGGCGTTCAGCATTCCAGGTTACCGAATATGGCGCAGCGGACGGGACTCGAACCCGCGACCCCCGGCGTGACAGGCCGGTATTCTAACCGACTGAACTACCGCTGCGCGTAACACTAAAGCGAATGGTGGGTGATGACGGGATCGAACCGCCGACATTCTGCTTGTAAGGCAGACGCTCTCCCAGCTGAGCTAATCACCCTTCACTTTCGGTGTGGCGCGCATTCTACGGAGCGACCCAACCTCTGGCAAGCACTTTTTACAATAATTTTTGCAGGCCTTCCAAAGGCTTAGAGAAGGGTTGGCCTATGGCTTCGCTAAGAGAATAATGCCCCCCTTTGTATAAAGGAGAGACTCGCCCCATGTGGTTCAAAAACCTGCTTATCTATCGCCTGACCCAAGATCTGCCTTTTGATGCCGAGGCGTTGGAAACTGCACTGGCCACCAAACTGGCGCGTTCATGTGCAAGCCAGGAGTTGACCACCTATGGTTTCGTCGCGCCCTTCGGCAAAGGCGAAGATGCCCCCCTGGTGCACGTCAGCGGCGACTTCCTGCTGATCTCCGCCCGTAAGGAAGAGCGCATCTTGCCGGGCAGCGTCGTGCGTGACGCTGTGAAGGAAAAGGTCGAAGAGATCGAAGCCGAACAAATGCGCAAGGTCTACAAAAAGGAACGCGACCAGATCAAGGATGAAATCATCCAGGCGTTCCTGCCGCGTGCCTTTATCCGTCGCTCGTCGACCTTCGCCGCCATCGCGCCGAAACAAGGCCTGATCCTGGTCAACTCGGCCAGCCCGAAACGCGCCGAAGACCTGCTGTCGACCCTGCGCGAAGTGATCGGCACACTGCCGGTACGTCCGCTGACCGTTAAAATGTCGCCAACCGCGACCATGACCGAATGGGTCACCACCCAGAAAGCCGCGGACGACTTCTTTGTGCTGGACGAGTGCGAACTGCGCGACACCCACGAAGACGGCGGCATCGTGCGTTGCAAGCGTCAGGACCTGACCAGCGAAGAAATCCAGTTGCACTTGAGCACCGGCAAAGTGGTGACTCAGCTGTCGCTGGCCTGGCAAGACAAGCTGTCTTTCGTCCTCGACGACAAGATGGTGGTCAAGCGCCTGAAGTTCGAAGACCTGTTGCAAGACCAGGCGGAACAGGACGGCGGCGAAGAAGCCCTCGGCCAGCTGGACGCCAGCTTCACCTTGATGATGCTGACCTTCGGCGACTTCCTGCCGGCCCTGGTTGAAGCGTTGGGCGGTGAAGAGCTTCCGCAAGGGATCTAAAAGCGTGTGATATCACTGTGGGAGCAAGCCTGCTCGCGAAGGCGTTGTGACAGTCGGCATTTATGTCGACTGATACACCGCATTCGCGAGCAGGCTCGCTCCCACATTGGTTTTTGTGGTGTTACTTAATAATAAGGATCAGGCCATGCGCGCCCTCGCTGCATTGAGTCGTTTTGTCGGCAACACCTTCGCTTACTGGGTATTGATTTTCGCGGTCGTGGCGTTCTTGCAGCCGACGTGGTTTATCGGCCTGAAAGGCGCGATCGTGCCGCTGCTGGGCCTGGTGATGTTCGGCATGGGCCTGACACTCAAACTCGAAGACTTCGCCGAAGTCGCTCGCCATCCGTGGCGCGTGGCGCTGGGCGTGGTTGCACATTTCGTGATCATGCCCGGCGTGGCGTGGTTGCTCTGCCAGGCGTTTCACCTGCCACCGGAAATCGCCGTCGGCGTGATCCTGGTCGGCTGCTGCCCAAGCGGCACCTCGTCGAACGTGATGACCTGGCTGGCGCGCGGCGACCTGGCGCTGTCGGTGGCCATCGCCGCCGTCACCACCCTCCTCGCTCCGCTGCTGACCCCGGCGCTGATCTGGCTGCTGGCCTCGGCGTGGCTGCCGGTGTCCTTCATGGAGCTGTTCTGGTCGATCCTGCAAGTGGTGCTGTTGCCGATCGTGCTGGGTGTGGTTGCCCAGCGTTTGCTCGGCAGCCGGGTGCGTCATGCGGTGGAAGTATTGCCCCTGATTTCGGTGGTGAGCATCGTGATCATCGTCACCGCCGTCGTGGCCGCCAGCCAGGCGAAGATTGCCGAGTCCGGCCTGCTGATCATGGCTGTGGTGATGCTGCACAACAGCTTCGGTTATCTGCTGGGTTACTTCACCGGGCGCCTGTTCAAGTTGCCGCTGGCCCAACGCAAATCCCTGGCGCTGGAAGTCGGCATGCAGAACTCCGGCCTCGGTGCTGCGTTGGCCAGTGCGCACTTCTCGCCACTGGCGGCGGTGCCTAGTGCGCTGTTCAGCGTCTGGCACAACATTTCGGGGGCGTTGCTCTCGACGTATTTCCGTCGCATGAGCGAAAAACAAGACCGGGAAACCGCAGTTCAGCAAGCGGCCGAGTAATCCGCAAACTTGATCCCCGGGTTAATGATGGGCACTCTATGGCGCAACGCGAGGACGACCTCGCGGCTCGATCGAGTCATTAATCTGGGGACGACCCCGTCAATCGATGGAGGTCTTTCATGTCCTGGATCATTCTGTTTTTCGCCGGCCTGTTCGAAGTCGGCTGGGCCGTCGGCCTGAAATACACCGATGGTTTCAGCCGCCCTCTCCCCACCGCATTGACCGTTGCCGCCATGGCGATCAGCCTTGGCTTGCTGGGCCTTGCCATGAAGGAATTGCCGCTGGGCACGGCCTATGCGATCTGGACCGGTGTGGGTGCGGTGGGCACGGTGATCGCCGGGATCATTTTGTTTGGTGAATCCATGGCGCTGTTCAGGCTGGCCAGTGTGGCGTTGATTATTGCCGGGTTGATTGGGCTCAAGGTCAGCGCCTGACCTTTAGATGGCCTTCGCGGGCAGCCTCTTTCCTGCAGGGTTTCTGGCGCATCCCGAATGATGGATATGCCACAAACCCCGCAGGAGCGAGGCTTGCCCGCGAAGAGGCCCTCACAGTCACCGACTATCTAACGGCCCCACGCAAATCCCCGACCATCGCCTGCAACGTCGCCGGCTCCGCCGCCTCAACCGCCACCGCCGGCCCCGCCACCAACGTCACCCGCGACCACAACCGACGAAACAAGCCCTTGCCCGGATCGCGGCTGAAGAAACTCCCCCACAACCCTTGCAACGCCAGTGGAATCACCGGCACCGGCGTCTCTTCGAGAATGCGCATCAGCCCGCCCTTGAACTCACTCATCTCCCCGTCAGCGGTCAACTTGCCTTCCGGGAAGATGCACACCAGTTCACCGTCCTTCAGGTATTGAGCGATACGCGTGAAGGCTTTTTCGTAGATTTGAATGTCTTCCTGGCGCCCCGCAATCGGAATCGTCCCTGCCGTGCGAAAGATAAAGTTCAGCACCGGCAAGTTGTAGATCTTGTAGTACATGACAAAGCGAATCGGCCGACGCACCGCACCGCCAATCAGCAACGCATCCACAAACGAAACATGGTTGCAGACCAGTAATGCCGCGCCTTCATCCGGGATCAAATCGAGATTTCGATGCTCCACGCGGTACATCGAATGGCTGAGCAGCCAGATCAGGAAACGCATGGTGAACTCAGGCACGATGCTGAAGATGTAGGCGTTGACGCCGATGTTCAGCAGCGACACCACCAGAAACAGCTGCGGAATCGACAGCTCGACCATGCTCAGGAGCACGATCGAGACAATCGCCGACACCACCATGAACAGTGCGTTGAGAATGTTGTTGGCGGCAATCACCCGCGCCCGCTCGTTCTCGGGGGTGCGCGACTGAATCAGCGCATACAGCGGCACAATGTAGAAACCGCCGAAAATCCCCAGGCCCAGAATGTCGATCAGCACCAGCCAGGCGTGACCAAAACCAAGGATTTCGATCCAGCCGTGGCCGGCAACGCTGTCTGGGATACCGCCGGAATGCCACCACAGCAGCAAGCCAAAGACCGTCAGGCCAAACGAGCCGAACGGCACCAGGCCAATCTCGACTTTGCGTCCGGAGAGCCTCTCGCAGAGCATCGAACCGAGGGCGATGCCCACCGAGAACACCGTCAGAATCAGCGTCACCACGGTCTCGTCGCCGTGCATCCATTCCTTGGCATACGCCGGGATCTGCGTCAGATAAATCGCCCCGACAAACCAGAACCACGAGTTGCCGACGATGGAACGCGACACCGCAGGCGTTTGCCCCAGGCCCAGCTTCAAAGTGGCCCAGGATTGGCTGAAGATGTTCCAGTTCAGGCGCATTTGCGGCGACGAGGCCGCCGCCCTTGGAATGCTGCGACTGGCCAGGTAGCCGAGCACCGCGACAGCGATGATCGCGGTGGACACGATGGGCGCGTAATGACTGGACGACATCATGATCCCGGCGCCGATAGTCCCGGCGAGGATCGCCAGGAACGTGCCCATTTCCACCAGCCCGTTGCCGCCCACCAACTCTTCTTCACGCAGCGCCTGGGGCAGGATCGAATATTTCACCGGCCCGAACAGCGCCGAGTGCGTGCCCATGGCAAACAGCGCCACCAGCATCAGCGACAGGTGATCGAACAGGAAACCCACGGCGCCGACCGCCATGATGGCGATTTCCCCGAGCTTGATCAGTCGAATCAGCGCGTCCTTGGCGAACTTTTCCCCGAACTGGCCGGCCAGCGCCGAGAACAGAAAGAACGGCAGGATAAACAGCAACGCGCACAGGTTGACCCAGATCGAACGGTCACCGTCGATGGTCAGCTTGTACAGAATGGCGAGGATCAACGACTGCTTGAAGATGTTGTCGTTGAACGCCCCGAGGGACTGCGTGACAAAGAACGGCAGGAAGCGCCGGGTGCGAAGCAAGGTGAACTGTGAGGGGTGGCTCATCTTCCATGGGTCCCTGAGATTGGGTAAAGAGTGGCTTGGCGATTTGCTATTGGAATGTCGAACGTCGATCCAGGCCACACATTACCTAATCTTTGCGGCTTATTTCTTTAATCCTGCAATGCACGGCGAGACAAACAACTCACCCCGCCACGCGCCCTGCACTGTGCGTTTGGAGACAATCAGCCACATCACCGCCAGCATCGCCACCAGCACGCAGCCAAAGACATTGAAAAACGCCAGGTTCAAGGTGCTGCCCAGTTTCAACGTCGTCAGAGAATAGACGCCCAGCGGGAAGGTGAAGCCCCACCAGCCCAGGTTGAACGGGATACCGTCGCGCAGGTAACGCACGGTGATCAGCACCGCCATCAGCATCCACCAGAAGCCGAAGCCCCACAGCGTGATCCCGGCCACCAGGCCCAACCCGGCTGCAATTTCACCGATGCCCGGCAGGCCGTTGGCCGCAAAGATGGCCGGCGCATCGGCGCCCAGCAGTAACATGCCCAACGCCCCGGTGCCGATCGGCCCCAGCGCCAGCCAGCTGGAGGCGGCCATGTTTTCGTGCGGCAGTTTATGCAGCGCCATGCGCAGCAACAGAATCGTCAGAATGCTGAACGCCACCGGCAGGGAAAAGGCCCACAGCACGTAGCTGGTTGTCAGCACCACCAGTTGCGAATGGGCATCGGTCAAGTGCGGTGCCAACAGGCCCCCACTGGCGGCCGCCACTTCCGCCGCGACCACAGGCAACAGCCAGACCGCTGTCATCTGGTCGATGCTGTGCTCCTGACGGGTGAACATCATGTAGGGAATCAGCACACCGCAGGCCAGCGACATGACCACATCGAGCCACCACAGCACCTCGGCGACATGAATCACTCCATCGCCCCAGCGCGGCAAGCCGAACACCAGGAAGCCATTGATGATGGTCGCCAACCCCATGGGGATGGTGCCGAAGAACATCGAGACCGTGGAGTGACCGAAGATCCGCCGAGCCTCATCGAAGAACAGCACCCAGCGTGCCGTGTACGCGGCGGTGAATAATACGAACAAGCAGATATTGAGCAGCCAGAGACCTTCGGCCACCGCCTTCAGTCCGGGTATGGCGACGGGCAATTGCGCCAGCGCCAATGCCAGCACGCCCGTGCCCATGGTTGCGGCGAACCAGTTGGGCGTGAATTGGCGAATCGCCTCAAGCGGGTGCTGCAAATGGCTGAACGGTCTTGAACCGAGGGTGGTGCTGTTGGGGCATGTCATGGTGAATTCCTCTCCTCTTGTGAGGTGGAATCCATGGTAGATCCGAATCGAATATCTATATAACGGGTAATATCTCTAACTGTTATCTGTTTTGTAGATATGCGTCAGACGCTACCTTCCGTCTCGATCACCAGGATCCGCGCCGCACCTTGTGGATGGGCAACGTGTTCGGTGCCCACCGAGGCGTAGAAAATGTCGCCGATGTCGAGCAGCGTGTCCTTTTCAACGCCGTCTTCGCGATAGCGCATCTGCACTTGGCCATCGAGTACGACGAACACTTCCTGCCCATCGTTGACGTGCCATTTATACGGCTGATCGGTCCAGTGCAAACGGGTGGTGATGCCGTTCATGTTGGCGATATCCAAGGCGCCCCAGGCGCGGTCAGCAGTGAAGGATTTGCTGCGGATGATCTTCATCGGGTGGTCCGTTGAAATGGGTGGCGACGCCAAGGCTAGCGGTCATCGAGCATCGGCGCCACAGACTTTGGCAGGCTGTTGACGCATCAACGCAGGCAGAGCACTGACCGCCAGGATAATCAGCACCGCGCCATAACCATCAGTCGTGGTCACCAGCCCAAAGGCCCGCGTCAGATTCCCCGCCAGCAACGACGGCAGGCAGAACGCCAGATAACTGAGCACATAAAACGCCGACATCAACCCGGCCCGCTCATGAGGCAAGGCTAGCGGCACGACACTGCGCAACGCGCCGAGGAAACTCGCGCCAAAACCGCAACCGGCGACCAGCGTCCCGATGAAAAACAACGGCAGGCTGGCGCTGTGAACCGCCAGTAAAATCAGCGCCACACCGACGGGCAGAATGCTCGCGCCGACCCGCAAGACTTTGTCGGCCGGGCGACTGCGCAAGGTGTAGATCATCAGCGCGCCGGTGACGGTCAGCACCGCCACTGTCGCACCGCCAATCAGATTTGAAGTCGATCCGGTGGCCGTCCGCACAAGGGATGGAGCGAGGGACGCGTAAAAACCGCCGAGCGCCCAGGCGGCGGTGTTGATCGGCAACACCAGCCACAACGCACGCCTTGCCTGGATGGGCACATGCAGAGTCGGGCGCAGCGACGCCAATGCGCCACGTTGCGCACTGACACTTTCCGGCAGACGCCAGACGTACAGCGCTTGCAACCCGAACATCGCGAGCAGCACCCAGAAGGTCAATTGCAGTGGCAGCGGCGCGAACTCGGCCAACAAACCACAACCCATGGCACCTAACGCCATACCGAGCAGCGGCGCGACGCTATTGATCAGCGGACCTTGCTGGCGATCCGTGTCGAGCAGCGCGGCGCCCAACGCAGCCGTGGCCATCCCGGTAGCAAAACCCTGAAGCACCCGGGCACTGATCAACCAGGCGACGCTGTCGGCATTGATAAATAGCAGCATGGCCAGCATGTTCAGCGCCACAGCGGTGAAAATCACCGGTTTGCGTCCCAGGTAATCCGAGAGCGAACCGACCGTGAGCAGCGCGGCGAGCAAGCTGATGGCGTAGACGCCGAAGATCAGGGTCAGGGTCGCCGCCGAAAATTGCAGGTGTTCCTGATACAAGTGGTACAGGGGCGTTGGTGCAGTGGAAGCGGCGAGAAAACTCAGTAAAGTGATCGCCAGGAACCACAGGCTGGAACGGTTTGATATCGAGCTGGACATGCGCACACTCCGCAAAAGCTAATTTGTTGCTTTTGCGGAGTGTGCTACTGCCCCGCGCTTAAAGCAAATTCTTTGTGTTAAGGTCCGCCGTATGGCTATTAAAGAAGGTTTACGCCCGGGCGGTCGAAGCGCCCGGGTGCAAGAGTCGATTCATTCGGCTGTCCGCGCCCTGCTTGAAGAGCAGGACCGCTCGACCGTGACCGTCCCGCAAATTGCTGCGCGCGCGGGAGTGACGCCGTCGACCATTTATCGGCGCTGGGGCGATTTGTCGGTGTTGCTGGCAGACGTCGCGCTGGCGCGCATGCAACCCGACAGCGAACCCGCCAATACCGGCAGCCTGCGCGGTGACGTGCGAGCCTGGGCCGAGCAATACCTGGACGAGATGAGTTCCGAGCCTGGCCGCAACATGCTTCGCGACGTGCAATGCAGCCTCACACCGGTCTATTGCACGACGATCATTGGCGGGCAGTTGCAGACGATTCTGGACCGTTACCCGGATCAGCCGAAGCCGAGTGTTGATCGATTGATCAACCTGGTGGCGGCACCGACGGTGTTTCGTATCCTGTTTTCCGCGGCGGCGCTGGAGGTTGAGGAGTTGCATCAGTTGATCGAGATTGCTTTGAATCAGTGAGGCCGTTTTCGCGGGCAAGTCGGGTCGCCGCATCTCACGCTCCTACAGGCTTTTTTGTCGTTCGCAGATTATGTAAACGACACATAACCTGTAGGAGCGAGGCTTGCCCGCGAAGAGGTCAGCACAAACACTAAAAATCCAACTGACAAACACCCTGCGACACCCCACCACGCCACGACCTTGGTCGACACTGACTATCCCCGGCCATCGTGCGAGACTGTCTGACCGGGCGGGAGTCCCGGGTGTCTTTTGTCGGGAGTTCCCATGTCGCTGTCCAGCGGGCTGATCGCCGCCGTCGCCCTGGCCTATATGGCCATCATGTTCGCCATCGCCTTTTACGGCGACCGTCGCAGCACACCGTTGCCGCCGCGAGTGCGCGCCTGGGTATACAGCCTGTCGCTGGCGGTCTATTGCACCAGCTGGACCTTCTTTGGCGCCGTCGGCCAGGCCGCCGAGCAACTCTGGTCATTCCTGCCAATCTACCTCGGGCCGATCCTGCTGCTGGTCTGCGCGCCGTGGGTCCTGCAAAAAATGGTGATGATCAGCAAGCAGGAGAACATCACCTCCATCGCCGACTTCATTGCCGCCCGCTATGGCAAATCCCAATCGCTGGCGGTGGTGGTGGCGCTGATCTGCCTGGTGGGCGTGTTGCCCTACATTGCACTGCAACTCAAGGGCATCGTCCTCGGGGTGAACCTGCTGATCGGCGCCGGTGCCGACGCCATGGGCACCCGCGCCCAGGACACGGCGCTGATCGTGTCGCTGGTGCTGGCGCTGTTCACCATTGTCTTCGGTACCCGCAACCTCGACGCCACGGAACACCACCGTGGCATGGTGCTGGCGATTGCCTTTGAATCGCTGGTCAAGCTGTTCGCGTTTCTCGCGGTCGGCGCGTTCGTGACTTATGGCCTGTACGACGGATTCGACGACCTGTTCAACCAGGCCATGCTCGCCCCGCGCCTGGAGGCGTACTGGAAGGAAACCATCAACTGGCCATCGATGGTGGTGCAGACCGGTGTGGCCATGATGGCGATCATCTGCCTGCCCCGACAGTTCCACGTGACGGTGGTGGAAAACATCGACCCTCAGGATTTGCGCCTGGCGAAATGGGTGTTCCCTGCCTACCTGGCGCTGGCAGCGCTGTTTGTCGTGCCTATCGCCCTCGCCGGCCAGATGCTGCTGCCCAGCTCGGTCCTCCCAGACTCTTTCGTCATCAGCCTGCCACTGGCCCAAGCCCATCCGGCCCTGGCGATGCTGGCCTTTATCGGTGGTGCCTCGGCGGCGACCGGCATGGTGATTGTCGCCAGCGTGGCGCTGTCGACCATGGTTTCCAACGACATGTTGCTGCCGTGGCTGCTGCGCCGAAACAACGCCGAGCGACCGTTCGAAGTGTTCCGCCAGTGGATGCTGTCGGTGCGCCGAGTCAGCATCGTGGTGATTCTGTTGCTGGCTTACGTCAGTTATCGCCTGCTCGGCTCCACAGCGAGCCTGGCGACCATCGGCCAGATCGCCTTCGCCGCTGTGACCCAACTGGCCCCGGCCATGCTCGGCGCGCTGTACTGGAAACAGGCTAACCGCCGGGGCGTGTTCGCCGGTCTCGCCGCCGGGACATTCCTCTGGTTCTACACCCTGATTCTGCCGATCGCGGCCCACAGCCTCGGTTTGTCCTTGAACAGTTTCCCGGGGCTGGCCTGGTTGCACAGCAACCCGCTGAACCTGCCGCTCACCCCGCTGACCCAAGGCGTCGTACTGTCGCTGGCGGCCAACTTCACGCTGTTCGCCTGGGTGTCGGTGCTGTCACGCACGAGGGTGTCGGAGCACTGGCAGGCCGGTCGTTTCATCGGTCAGGAAATCAGCGCGCGCCCCAGCGCCCGCTCGATGCTCGCAGTGCAGATCGACGACTTGCTGCAACTGGCCGCACGCTTCGTCGGTGAAGAACGGGCGCGGCAGAGCTTCATCCGTTTTGCCTACCGCCAAGGCAAAGGCTTCAACCCGAACCAGAACGCCGACGGTGAATGGATCGCCCACACCGAACGCTTGCTGGCGGGTGTACTCGGCGCTTCTTCGACGCGAGCGGTAGTCAAGGCCGCCATCGAAGGTCGGGAAATGCAACTGGAGGATGTCGTGCGGATCGCCGACGAAGCCTCGGAAGTGTTGCAGTTCAACCGCGCCCTGTTGCAAGGCGCCATCGAAAACATCACTCAAGGCATCAGCGTGGTCGACCAGTCGCTGAAACTGGTGGCCTGGAACCGGCGTTATCTGGAACTGTTCAATTACCCCGACGGGCTGATCAGGCTTGGCCGCCCGATTGCCGACATCATTCGCTACAACGCCGAGCGCGGACTGTGCGGCCCCGGTGAAGCCGAAGTGCACGTCGCCCGCCGCCTGCACTGGATGCGTCAGGGCCGCGCCCACACCTCTGAAAGACTGTTTCCCAACGGGCGTGTGATCGAGCTGATCGGCAACCCGATGCCCGGCGGCGGTTTCGTCATGAGTTTCACGGACATCACCGCGTTCCGTGAGGCCGAGCAGGCGCTGACCGAAGCCAACGAAGGCCTGGAGCAGCGGGTCACCGCGCGGACCCACGAACTGTCCCAACTGAACGTGGCCTTGACCGAAGCCAAGGGCACCGCCGAATCGGCCAACCAGTCGAAAACCCGCTTTCTGGCGGCGGTCAGCCATGACTTGATGCAACCGCTGAATGCCGCACGCCTGTTCTCCGCCGCGCTTTCCCATCAAGAGGACGGTCTGTCCAGCGAGGCGCAGAAACTGGTGCATCACCTCGACAGCTCGTTGCGCTCGGCCGAGGACCTGATCAGCGATCTTCTGGATATTTCCCGCTTGGAGAACGGCAAGATCAACCCGGACCCCAAACCCTTCGTGCTCAACGAGTTGTTCGATGCGCTCGGTGCCGAGTTCAAGGCACTGGCTCAGGAACAAGGGCTGAAATTCCGTGTTCGGGGCAGCACATTACGGATCGACAGCGACATCAAACTGCTGCGTCGGATCCTGCAGAATTTCCTGACCAACGCGTTCCGCTACGCCAAGGGGCCCGTGCTGCTCGGCGTCCGGCGGCGCAAGGGCGAGTTGTGCCTGGAGGTGTGGGACCGTGGACCGGGAATCCCTGAAGACAAGCAGCTAGTGATTTTCGAAGAATTCAAACGCCTCGACAGCCACCAGACGCGCGCGGAGAAAGGCCTGGGACTGGGGCTGGCGATTGCCGACGGGCTGTGTCGCGTTTTGGGTCACACTTTGCGTGTAAGGTCCTGGCCGGGGCGCGGCAGTGTGTTCAGCGTCAGCGTGCCGCTGGCGCGGGCTCAAGTCGTCGCGCCAACCCAGGTCAGCGAGCTCAATGGCCATGTGCTGAGCGGCGCGCAGGTGCTGTGTATCGATAACGAAGACAGCATCCTGATCGGCATGAACAGCCTGCTGACACGCTGGGGTTGCCAGGTCTGGACCGCACGCAACCGCGAAGAATGTGCGGCGCTGCTGAAGGACGGTGTACGCCCGCAATTGGCGCTGGTGGATTACCACCTGGACCATGGCGAGACCGGGACCGAGTTGATGGCGTGGTTACGAACCCAACTGGGTGAACCGGTGCCGGGGGTGGTGATCAGTGCCGATGGCCGGCCGGAGACGGTGGCCCAGGTGCATGCGGCGGGCCTGGAGTACTTGGCCAAACCGGTGAAACCGGCGGCGTTGCGGGCGTTGTTGAGCCGGCATTTGCCGTTGTAAGAGCGGGTTTTAATCCCGTAGTGATTGAACCGACGCCTTCGCGAGCAGGCTCGCTCCCACGGTGGATCGGTGTTGTTGCCTACATCGAGTGAACAATACAAAACCCTGTGGGAGCGAGCCTGCTCGCGATGCTTTCAGCTATTCAGGCAACTCGGCCAAGCCATCGACGTCGGTCATCGCTCGCTCCAGCAGATCAGCCGGCAAGCTCTTGCTGGCGCGCGCTCCCAGCAGCTTCAACTGCTCACTGCGACTGACCAGGTTGCCGCGCCCTTCTGTCAGCTTGTTGCGCGCAGAGCTGTAGGCCTTGTCCAGTTGCTGCAAGCGATTGCCGACTTCATCCAGGTCCTGGATGAACAACACGAACTTGTCGTACAGCCACCCGGCGCGCTCGGCAATTTCCCGGGCGTTCTGGCTCTGGCGCTCTTGCTTCCACAGGCTGTCGATGACCCGCAGGGTCGCCAGCAACGTGGTCGGACTGACGATGACGATGTTGCGGTCGAAGGCTTCCTGGAACAGCGTCGGCTCAGCCTGCAACGCAGCGGAGAACGCCGCTTCGATCGGCACGAAAAGCAAGACGAAATCCAGGCTGTGCAAGCCGTCGAGTCGCTTGTAATCCTTACCTGACAGGCCTTTGACGTGATTGCGCAGCGACAGCACGTGCTGCTTGATGGCGATCTGGCCGATGGCTTCGTCGTCGGCCGACACGTATTGCTGATAGGCCGTGAGGCTGACCTTGGAATCGACCACCACCTGCTTGTCGCCCGGTAGATAAATGATCACGTCCGGCTGGAAACGCTCACCGTCCGGCCCCTTGAGAGTGACCTGAGTCTGGTACTCACGACCCTTTTCCAGCCCGGCGTGTTCAAGCACGCGCTCGAGAATCAACTCGCCCCAGTTGCCTTGGGTTTTCTGCCCTTTCAACGCACGAGTGAGGTTGGTGGCTTCGTCGCTCAGGCGCAGATTCAGTTGCTGCAGGCGTTCCAGCTCTTTGGCCAGGGAAAACCGTTCACGGGCCTCGGCCTGATAGCTTTCTTCAACGCGCTTTTCGAAAGACTGAATGCGTTCTTTCAAAGGATCGAGCAACTGGCCCAGGCGCTGCTGGCTGGTTTCGGCGAAACGCTGCTCGCGCTCGTCGAAGATCTTGCCCGCCAGTTCGGCGAACTGTGCTCGCAGTTCGTCACGCGAGCCTTGCAGGTCGTTGAGGCGTTGTTGATGGCTGTCCTGCTGCTCACGCAGCTCGGCCTGGAGCGAGGCCGCTTGAGAGTCCAGACGCCGCAGTTCGGCTTCTTTGCCGGCGCGCTCGATGTTCCAGGCGTGAGCCGCATCGCGGGCATCGTCGCGCTCTATCTGTAGCAGTTCGATTTCACGGCGCATGGCGGCCAGCTCTGCCTGCTTGGCGGCGTTGGCCTGGCCAAGATCACCGATTTCATCGCGGCAGGCTTCGAGCTGAGCGTTCAAGCCGTCCTGCGCCATTAGCGACATGGCCAGACGCTCTTCCAGCAAAGCCACCTCGGCTTGCCCCACGCTCGCCCGACGCTGGATTTGCCAGGCCAGTACCAGCAAGGGCAGTGCGGCACCCGCCAGACCCAGCAAAATGCTGGTCAAGTCCATAGCCATAGCGACTCCTGCCGATGAGATAAAGCTTGAAGGGTAACCAAGGCATCAGGACTTGGACAGCTCAGTCTTCGACCAGGCCCAGTTCCTGTTGAGCACGCCGGTCCCCTGCCCGCGCCGCCTGGCGCAACAGATCCTGGCCAATGCGGCGATCACGGGCATTGCCGCATTCGCGGCACATCAGCTGGCCTAGACGACTTTGCGCGGCCACCACGCCTTCACGGGCAGGCTGTTTGAGCAAGCGTCCGGCGAAATGTTTGACGTTGGTGTTTTCACCCAGGCGCGGGCTATCGAGCAGCCACTCCGCCACGCGCATCGAAAAGCGTTTGGGAGGGGTAACACTGGGAGGTGTTGAGGTAGCAGAAACTGATACGGAGCGAAACTTCATAAAGCACTGTGGGGCAGATCGGAAGGCGCGCCACTCTACTCTTTTTTTCTTACAGGTAAAGCCTAAAAAAACCCGGCACGCCCGTCCTAGAGCAAGCGCTCGGGACAATCCACAGAAGCTGTGGATAACTCAGTGGACAACCGCCCTTGAACTCGCGCAAAGCCCTGTGGAATGGGGCTCGCAGTCAAACTGACGATTTTTTCACCAGTAAAAAAAAGCGATGTTTTTCATTGACTTAAATTTTCAATACAGGCACCCACTGGGGTCGTGGCGTGGATGACAGTCCGGTTACAGTCTGCGCAACTTATGTGCACAAGTACCTTCGCGGCAGTTATATCGATGCATTTTTTCGGAGCGTTTTGTAGGCGTTTTCTGGGGATAACCTTGGCAAACCCTTGTTACAGGCGTTTGCCCGAGCGACGACCAATGGTCGGAAATGGGCCCATTACCCAGCGTGTCAGCAGGGCGTGGCAATTATTTTGCTTTAACGCTTCCCTTCGCCCATTCAATTCGTTACTATCCGCGGCGTTAGTACCAAGCTGAAAGTCAATTCTGGTCGAACAAATCCTCCCGGTCAGCCTTCCCAACGGAAGCCTCTACCGAACAAGCGGGATCGACCACCTCGATGGTTTCCAGGTAAACCTTGCGCCAACACTGCCTTTGAATCGAATGCAAAGGGTGTTGCGAAGCTCACTTACTCTGACCGAACCAGCCTGCAAATTGATCAGGATCTTCACCCCGGGCCCAGAACCTTTGCCCTTGATGTGTTGCCTGCCCTCCTAAGTACCTACCTGCCAGCCCAAGCGCGCCAATTATCAGCGCTTCAAACTGGCTGCTTTGTTCCAGTCGGGTTCTTCGTTCGACCAATGGTGGTCGTCGTCACTGGAACGTTTTAATTTTGCACGGCTCTTATCCGTGTCGCTTGTAGGAACACCCAATCATGACTACTCAAATCCACACTCAGGATGCAATCCGCACCCTAACCAACGCTTTTGCTCCAATGAACTGCCTGATCATGGCCGCTCGCAAAGGCTGCTTCAGCTTCACCCTGGTCAACGAACACGGCATCGCTCGTCACAGCGAACGTCTGTACCCCGATCAATACTCCAGCGCAGAACCGCTGCAGGCCGTGATCGAGCGTACCCGTCAGGCACTGGTTGCCTGATACGCCAGAAAGACTGAAAACCTCAAAAGCCCTGCTCAAAAAGCGGGGCTTTTTATTGCCCGATATTTCTCATTGCGCAGCCTTCGACTAAGTTCCAAACGATATAACGGTTATAACTCGAAGCCGGAAATATTTTAAAAACAGGCCTTTACAGCGCGAATATGACACTACACTTCAACTCAAGCGGCTTGATCCGCTTCCGGCGAGCCTGAGTCGATCCACATGCTGCCAACGCTCCCTTCAGGTATCGCCGCCCATTTGATGTTTCGAGGGCTTTATGGGTATCGCTGCCAGCGAACTGTGCCGTTATGTGATCCGTCCGACATTGATTTACCTCGGGCGCCATAGCGCAACTGCCGAATCCCTTCTGCTGGGCATCGCCGCCAGCCAGTCAGCCCTTGGTTCCGCCCTGCATGACCGCCGTGGACACGGCCTGTACCGAATTGCCGAACCCCGCCACCAGGCTCTCTGGGATCACTACCTGGCGTTGGACCCGGAGCGCGCGAGCCTCGTGCGCGGCCTCGCCAGTCAGCATGCCTTTCTCAGCGGGCCTCACCTGGAATTGATCGTCAACCTGCGTTACGCCACTGCCATCGCCTGGCTGCTGGTAGAAGAACAGAACACTCCCCTCCCCGCCGCGGATGACTTGTTGGGAATGGCCCGAATCTGGCGCCAGACTTTTCAGCCTCAAGGACGCCTGCGCGATTTCACCTACGCCTGGCAAACCTGTGTTTCACCCCTGAATCAGGTCGCCTGTTGATCCACCGATTCCCAAAGATCCCGCAACGGACGCGAATCTGGTCGGATTGTCCTACAAAACCGCTCTAACTCAAGCCATACAGCCTATAGCGCTGGGACGAAAATGTTGGTAATTTTCGCCCCGGTGATCACCAGGAGTTCTAATAATGAAAAAAGTAATGCTCAAAACCACACTTAGCCTCGCTGTTACCTTGGCATCCACCCAGATTTTCGCAAGTGGCTTCGCCATCAACGAACAGAGCATCAGCGGGATGGGTACAGGTTTTGCCGGGCGATCTTCCTCTGCCGATGACGCAAGCACAATTTTTGGCAACCCTGCCGGCATGTCCCGCCTCAAGCGCGAACAAGTCACCGGCGGTGCTGCATTTCTCGACGCACACACTGACATCAGCCACGCCAGCTCCAGCCCGAACAGCGGCAGCAACGACGGCGACATGGTTCCGTTCATCGCCGTGCCTATGGGCTACTATGTCAAGCCAATCGACGACCACTGGGCTTTCGGTATCGGCATGTACGCGCCATTCGGCCTGGTGACCGACTACGAGAACGGCTTCGCCGGCCGTTACTTCGGCAGCAAAAGCGAAGTCAAGATCGTCACCCTGCAACCGACTGTCAGCTACGCCTTCAACGACAAGGTCTCCATCGGTTTCGGCCCGACCATCAACCGCATCGACGGCACCCTGGAATCGAACCTGTCGATCACCCAGGCCGCACCGGACGGCAAGGTCAAGATCAAAGGTGACGACACCGCACTGGGCTACAACATCGGTGTTCTGGTGCAAGCCACCGACAGCACTCGCGTCGGCCTGACCTACCACTCGAAAGTGAAGTACAAGCTCGAAGGTGACACCAAGGTCAACTACAACGTCCTGGGCCTGGTCGGCCAGAACCCAAGCCAGAAGTACGACGCCTCGCTGGACCTGACCACGCCTGAATCGGTGGACTTCTCGGTGACTCATAAGCTGGACGACCAGTGGACACTGTACGCAGGCAGCACCTGGACGCGCTGGAGCCGCCTGAAAGAAATCACCGTCGATAACAAAGGTGTTCCGGCCATCCTGAACGGTCAGTTCGGGACCATCACCGAAGAACAGAACTGGCACGACACCTGGGCTCACGCCATCGGCGCGTCCTACCAGTTGAACAAGCAATGGGTATTGCGTACCGGTCTGTCCTTCGACCAGGCGCCGACCAACAACGTCGACCGTTCCCCACGCATCCCGACGGGCGATCGCAAGATTTTCAGCGTGGGCGCCGGCTGGAGCCCGACCGACGACCTGACCATCGACGTAGCGTACTCGTACCTGCGTGAAGAGTCGGTCAAGGTCACCAACAGCAACGACCGTGGCCAGAACTACAACGCCAAGTATGAAAACTATGCGAATGGTTTCGGCGTAGGCGCGACCTACCGCTTCTGATGAAGCCCGGCGAGCCTGAAACGCTCGCCGCCTGAATCAAAAAAGCCCCGCTCTCTTGTACAGAGGCGGGGCTTTTTCATGGGCGTTCAATCAGGGTTGCGAGGCCAGGGCTTTTTCCACCGCGGCAATGAACTCGGGATCGTCGGGCTTGGTCAGGCTGGAGAAATTGGCGATCACCTTGCCTTTGCGATCGACCACGTATTTGTAGAAATTCCACTTCGGCGCGCTGGTCTGTTTGGCTAGGACCCTGAACAGGTGAGTCGCGTCATCGCCGCGGACTTTCTGCGGCTCGGTCATGGTGAACGTCACCCCATAGTTCACGTAGCAGACCTTGGCGGTCTCAGCGCCGTCCTTGGACTCCTGCTTGAAGTCATTGGACGGAACACCGATCACCTCCAGCCCCTGATCCTTGTAACGCTGATTCAGAGCCTCAAGGCTTTTGAACTGTGGGGCAAAGCCACAGAAGCTTGCGGTATTGACCACCACCAGCGGCTTACCCTCAAACCGCTGGCACAGGTCGATGGATTCCTTGGCGCGCAGCTTGGGCAACGAGCCCTGCAACAGCTCCGGGCACTCGGCCGCTTGTGCCAATCCGGTAAACGCCACCAGCAACGCGGGGACTGCAATCCAGCGCATCAGCATGTCAGTGCATCCTTGATTAATGGTCACAAACGAAGTTACTCGCCCTCGCCTGTTCCTAGCAAGCGCCCATGCCCAACTGCATCAGTGCCAATCCGCCCTGATGCCAGCCCCACCAGGCCAAGGCCAGCAGCAAGGCACCGACAGCGACCACCGCCACTCGCGGCCAGAGACGGTTCATATCGCACTCAACCGGGTTTGCAGACGCGCCACCGGCTGCTCACGCACCGGCCAGTTCAGGGCGGCGGCCAACAGACTCAAGAGAATCGCTACTTGCCAGATCAAGTCATAGCTCCCGGTTCGGTCATACACCACGCCACCCAACCAGCCGCCGAGGAACGAACCGAGCTGGTGGAAGAGGAAAACAATCCCGCCGAGCATGGACAGGTTTCGCACGCCAAACAAGGTCGCCACGGTGCCGTTGGTCAATGGCACGGTCGACAACCACAGGAAGCCCATCGCCATGCCGAACAGGTACGCGGTAGTCGTGGTCACCGGCGCCCACAGAAACAGCGCAATCACCACCGCCCGCAGCAGGTACAGACCGGTGAGCAAGCGCGGCTTGGACATGCGACCGCCGAGCCATCCTGCGGTGTAGGTGCCGAAGATATTGAACAGCCCGATCAGCGCCAGCACCGTGGTGCCCACTGTGGCCGGAAGGTGCTGATCCACCAGATAGGCCGGCAAATGCACGCCGATGAACACCACCTGGAAACCGCAGACAAAAAAGCCGAACGCCAACAGCCAGAACCCCGAATGGGAGCAGGCTTCCCGCAGCGCTTCAGAGAGGGTTTGTTCATGGCCGAGCACTGGCAGCGGTTTGTCCTTGAGCATGCTCACCAGCGGGATAATCAGCGCTACCAGCAGGCCCAGGACCAGCAATGCCGCGGACCAGCCCAGCCAGCCGATCAGCCCCAGCGTACCGGGCAACATGGCGAACTGACCGAAAGAGCCGGCAGCGCTGGCGAGGCCCATGCCCATGCTGCGTTTCTCCGGGGGCACGGCGCGACCGACCACGCCAAGGATCACCGAGAACGAAGTGCCCGACAGGCCGATGCCGATCAACAGGCCCGCACTCAGGGACAACGTCACCGCCGAGTCGGACAAGCCCATGAACACCAGGCCCAACGCGTACAGCACACCGCCGACGAACACCACTTTCGCCGCGCCAAAGCGATCGGCCAGCGCGCCGGTGAACGGCTGCGCCAGACCCCAGATCAGGTTTTGCAGGGCGATGGCAAAAGCGAACGTCTCACGCCCCCAGCCGAATTCGGCACTCATCGGGGCCAGGAACAGCCCGAAGCCGTGTCGCACGCCCAACGACAATGCCAGGATCAGCGCACTCCCCACCAACACCCAACCGCATGTACGCCACATCGAGGTCATTCTTATTCTCCGGTAGCGGGTATATACCCGCTTAAGATCGGAAAAACCGGCATCACGCCAGTTCGTCCAGCAGTCGCAACAAGGTTTCGCGTTTTTCGGCGCCCAGACGATCGACCAGCCGCTGCTGCGCCGCCTCCCACGCAGGCAAGGCCGCGGCCAGGCGAGCTGCGCCCGCCTCGGTCAGCCGGACGATGCGATTACGCATGTCCTCACCCTCGACCAGCGCCACCAGGCCCTCACCTTCCAGCACCCGAAGATTGCGCCCCAGGGTGCTGCGGTCCAGCCCCATGGCTTCGGCCAGGGTGGAAATACTTGGTTCATTCAGACGCTGCAGATTGCACAGCAAAGAATACTGGGCAACGTTGATCCCGAAGCCATCGAGAGCGCCGTCGTAATGCCTGCTGACGCCACGGGCGGCGCGACGCAGGTTGATGCATAAACATTGGGAATCGAGCATGGTGCGTGTATATACCCGCGAGTGTGTTAAATCAAGTTACAGATGAGTTCATTGATAAATATTCGAGGTGCTTGGTCGACCGCCTTCGCGAGCAGGCTCGCTCCCACAGTGGATCTTCAGTGGACGTTAAATTTATGTAAGACGCCATCAACGTGGGAGCGAGTCTGCTCGCGATGAGGCCGGCACATCCTGCCCACAAACCATCAGACCAACGCCCATCCCACCAGCACCACCATCTCCAGCAATTCCAGCATCGCCCCGGCCGTATCCCCCGTCGTGCCGCCCAATCGCCGCAGAATCACCTGCCGCAACCAAACGAACATCCCCCCCGCCAGCACAAGCGCCCAGGCACCACTGAACCCTGCGATCAGCACACACGCCAACGCGCTGACTGCCAGCACCCGCTTACCCGCCAAACGCGGCAAATGATCCGCCAGCGCCTGCCCCAACCCGCCGGCACGCACATACGGCGTGGTCAGGAACAATCCCAGCATCGCGCTGCGGCCAATCAGCGGAACGATCATCAGAAAAAGACTGTGCTGCTGCTCGATCAACGCCAGCAACGCGGCGAATTTGAGCAGCAACACCAACACCAGCGTCACCACCGCAATCGGTCCGCTGCGCGGGTCTTTCATGATGGTCAGCGTGCGCTCGCGGTCGCCGAAGCCTCCGAGCCACGCATCGGCGCTATCGGCCAGACCGTCCAGGTGCAACGCGCCGCTGAGCAATACCCAAACGCTCAGCAGCAGCGCGGCGTGAAGTAACAAAGGCGTGCCCAGTAGCAGCCAGTTCAGTGCCCATAACAGCGCACCGAACAGCAGCCCCACCAGCGGATAAAACAGCAGCGACCGACCCAGTTCCTGAGGTGCCGGCATGCCTGGCAGACGAATCGGCAAACTGCTGAGAAATTGCAGGGCGATCCAGAAGGGCAGCATGGTCAGATCGCTTCCTTGAGGAGGACGCCTGACTCGACGCTCAACGAAAACAGCGAGCCATGCCCGACCTCGACGTTCAGCAACTGCTCACGGGGCAAACCACGTGCCTGAGCCAGCAACAAACGCATGACACCGCCATGACTGATCAGCAAGATCCGTTCACCCGCATACGCCGCGTGCAGACGCGCTACCGCCGCCAGCACCCGCGTTGAGAAATCCTCGACCGGCTCACCTTCCGGCGGCGTAAAGGCATACGGATCGGCCCAGAACAGCCCCAACCCCTCGGCGTCAGTCTCCATCAGCGCCGCCGCGCTCTGCCCTTCCCAGGCACCGAAATGCAGTTCTTGCAGATCCTTGTCCAGGTGCACAGGCAATTCCAACTGCGCACCGAGCTCATGCGCAAACCGCGCACATCGTTGCAGCGGCGAACTGATCAACCGATCCCATGGCCCTTGCTCGACCACCGCCGCGCGCATCTGCGCCCAGCCCTTGTCGGTCAGCGCATCGTCGAGGCTACCGCGCAAACCGCCGCCGAGTTCGGTTTCCCCGTGGCGCAGAAGATCCAGTCGCAACGTCATGCCGGACGATCCGCCACCGCCGCTTCGGCGAAGGTTGCCATCTGCCCGTGAAGATCGCAGGCCAGACGCAGCAACGGCACGGCCAACGCGGCGCCACTGCCCTCGCCCAGACGCAGCCCCAGATCCAACAGCGGCTCGGCATTGAGGGTTTCCAGTACATGACGATGACCCGGCTCGGCACCGCGATGGCCGAACAACAGCCATTCGCGGCAGCCAGGGTTCAAACGCACCGCCACCAACGCGGCGACGCTGCAGATAAAGCCGTCCACCAGCACCGCAACACCCTTCTGGGCGCACGCCAGATATGCGCCGACCAGCGCCGCAATCTCAAAACCGCCGATATTGAACAGGGTTTGCAACGCATCACCGCGCTGAGCACCGTGTAATGCCAGGGCACGCTCGATGACTTGGGCTTTGTGGCTGACCCCCGCCGCGTTCAAACCGGTGCCCGGCCCGGCCAGATGCACCACCGGGCAATCGAGCAAGGCACAGGCCAGCGCGCTGGCCGCCGTGGTGTTGCCGATGCCCATCTCGCCGCCGATGAACAGCTGCGCGCCATTGGCGACCGCACGTTGCACGCTGTCGCGACCAGCCTGCAAGGCGAGTTCACCCTGGGTAGCCGTCATGGCCGGGCTTTCGACGAAATTGGCGGTGCCCGCGCCGATGTTGAGGTGACGCACGCCTGGCAGATTCAACGACGGCGTTACCGTGCCGAGGTCGACCACTTCGAGGGAAGCCCCGAGCTGGCGCGCCAACACGCTGATCGCTGCACCGCCGCTGACGAAGTTGTGCAGCATCTGCCCGGTGACTTCCTGAGGGAACGCCGACACGCCTTCTGCAACCACACCATGATCGCCGGCAAAAATGGCAATCCACAGCTGATCGAGACTCGGTTTGACCTGCCCTTGCAGCCCCGCCATTTGCACGGCCACCGATTCCAGTCGGCCAAGGGAGCCAGCGGGTTTGGTCAGTTGCTGTTGACGTGCCTGCGCCTGCTCGACGGCTTGCGCGTCGATCGGCTTGCACGGGTTCAGCCACCAGGATTGAGTCATAACGCGGTTCCTTTCAAAGTCAGGGGCAGGCCGGCGACGGTCAGGACGACTCGTTGGCAGCGCTCGGCCAGGGCTTGATGCAGCCAACCGGCTTCATCGACATAGCGGCGAGTCAATTCGCCCAGCGGCACGACACCCATTCCGGTCTCGTTGCTGACAAAAATGATTTCACCCGGCAAGGAGGCCAGGCAGTCCAACAGGGCTTCGCGTTCGACGTTGAGACGTTTGGCGTCGTCGAGCATCAGCAGATTGGTCATCCACAGGGTCAGGCAATCCACCAGCAGGCAACGCTCGGCGCGGGCGCTTTCGCGCAATACGCGGGCGAGTTCGATTGGCTCTTCGATCAACGCCCATTCGGCTGGACGACGGGCCCGATGATGGGCGACCCGTTCGTTCATTTCACCGTCCAGCGGTTGGCTGGTGGCGATGTAAGTCACTTGGAGGTGACTGTCTAACGCAAGTTTTTCAGCCAGTCGGCTTTTGCCGGAGCGGGCGCCGCCGAGGATCAGTTGCAGCATGGTTCATTCCTTAAATATGCGGTGTAGCTGCTGGCCTATTCGCGGACAAGCCTCGCTCCTACAGGGCTGAGCCGCTCTTGACCTTGTAGGAGCGAGGCTTACCCGCGAAAGCGTCCTCTCAAAAACCGCAGAGCTCACGCAACAACGCGGTATCCAAATGCTTCTCCACCAGATCCGCCAACCGCTCGATATCCCGCTCGCGCAACCCGTGGTAATCCACGTCCTGCACCTCCTGCAAACCCGCCCAGCGCAGCAGCGCACTGCACGCCGCCGGGGATTCAAACAGGCCATGCAGGTAGGTGCCGAAAATCTGCCCGTCAACACTTTGCGCGCCATCGCAGCGACCATCGTCCAGCTGCACCGCAGCGTTTTCCAGCGCTGGCCCGGTGGTCACCCCGGCATGGATTTCATAGCCACTGACCTGCGCATCCTCCAGCGCCAGACGACCGCGCACATTGCGCAATTGCTTCTCTTCTTCGAGCTGTGTTTCGAACGCCAGCAAGCCCAGGCCAGCACTGGAACCCGGCGCGCCTTCGAGGCCCAGCGGATCGTGCACCTGCTCACCGAGCATCTGCAGACCGCCGCAAATCCCCAGCACTTTTCCGCCATAACGCAGATGACGACTGATGGCCGTGTCCCAGCCATTGGCCCGCAGGTACGCAAGATCACTGCGCACACTTTTCGAGCCGGGAAGAATGATCAGATCAGCCGGCGGGATTGCCTGGCCGGGGCCGATGAATTGCAGGTCGACTTGCGGATGCAGGCGCAGCGGATCGAAATCGGTGTGGTTGCTGATGCGCGGCAGCACCGGCACCAGCACTTTGAGCACGCGTTCAGCCTTGTCGGCCTGGCGCTGATCGATGCCGTCCTCGGCTTCCAGGTGCAAATCCATCACATACGGCAGCACGCCGATCACCGGTTTGCCGGTGCGCGCTTCCAGCCAATCGAGGCCGGGTTGCAGCAAGGCGAGGTCACCGCGAAAACGGTTGATGATGAAGCCTTTGACCCGCGCCTGCTCGGTCGGCGACAGCAGTTCCAGCGTGCCCACCAGATGCGCGAACACCCCGCCGCGATTGATGTCGGCGATCAACACCACCGGACAATCCACCGCTTCGGCAAAGCCCATGTTGGCAATGTCGCCGGCACGCAGATTGATCTCGGCCGGCGAGCCCGCGCCTTCGACCATGACCACCGGATACGCCGCGCTCAATCGTTCATGGGAAGCCAGCACGGCTTGCATGGCGATGGCTTTGTAGTCGTGATAGGCGACCGCATTCATGGTGGTGACCGCGCGACCATGGATGATGACCTGGGCGCCGGTGTCGCTGTTGGGCTTGAGCAGCACCGGATTCATGTCAGTGTGCGGTTCCAGGTTGGCCGCCTGGGCCTGCACCGCCTGGGCGCGGCCGATCTCGCCGCCGTCGGCGGTCACGGCACTGTTGAGGGCCATGTTCTGCGGTTTGAACGGCACGACGCGCACGCCCTGACGCGTGACCCAGCGACACAACGCCGTCACCAGCGTGCTTTTACCGGCGTCGGAGGTGGTGCCCTGCACCATCAATGTTGTCATTGGGCTTCCTTTACGAAGGCTTGAAGCGCTTGCTCAAGACGCAGCCAATCGGCTTCATCCGCCGGCAAGCCGAAACGCACGCTGCTGTTGTGGGCGAACAGCCGCAGCAAGATGCCGCGCCTGGCCATGAACTCGTGAAGCGCTTCGGCATGCTCGATCATCAGCCATTGAAACAAGGCGCAGCCACCCTGCGGCTGCAAACCATACTGCCCAAGCAAAAGTGCCAGGCGTTTGCCGGCCTCTTCGCTGCGCGCGCGCTGCCTTGCATGGCCTTCGGTGTCCAGCAAACAGGCTTGGCCCAACACGCGTGTCGGCCCGCTGACCGCCCACGGGCCCACCTGCTCTGCGAGCAACTTGAGCAACTTGCGCTCAGCCAGCACAAAGCCCAACCGCACACCGGCCAAGCCAAAAAACTTGCCGAAGGAACGTAGCACGATCAGGCCGACCTGATGGGCAAACGGCGCGAGGCTCAACGCCGGCGTGTTGTCCATGAACGCTTCGTCCACCACCAGCCAGCCGCCGCGCGAGGCCAGTCGGGCATGCCAGTCGAGCAAGCGACTCGGGCTCAGGCTCAAGCCTGTCGGGTTGTTCGGGTTGACCACCACCAGCACGTCGAGGCTGTCGATATAGAAGTCGACTTCCTGCTCCAGCACCTCGCGCACGATGTAACCATTGCTGCGCCATGCGTGCGCGTGTTCGGCGTAACACGGCGACAGCACGCCGACCTTACCGGCCCGACGCAAACGCGGCAGTAACTGGATGGCCATTTGCGAACCGGCCACCGGCAGCACCTGTCCGGTGCCGTAATAATCGCAAGCGGCCTGCTCCAGACCATCATCGGTTTCCGGCAAGCGCGCCCAGGCGCGCAACGGAATGTCCGGGATCGGGAATGGCCACGGCGCGAGACCGCTGGACAGGTCCAGCCAGTCAGCTTCGGCAATGCCATATTCGAGCGCGGCCTTGCGCAAGCGACCACCGTGCTCAAGCATAGAATTCAGCTCCCACGCAGAGAATCAGCAGCCATAACCATACCCCGCGCTGAACCAATTGCCAGCCACGGTCGATGGAATCGGCATCCGCCGGCACGCCTTCGCCCAGTTGCGGGCGCTGATGCAATTCACCGTGATAGATCGCCGCCCCGCCCAACTCGACGCCGAGCGCACCGGCACCGGCCGCCATGACGGGCCCGGCGTTGGGGCTGTCCCAGGTCGGGCCCTGGGTGCGCCAGCATTTCAAGGCCAGCCGGGTTTTGCCCAGCAGCGCGTAGGTCAACGCCACCAGGCGTGCAGGCAGGTAGTTGAGGACATCGTCGATCTTCGCCGCCGCCCAACCGAAACGTTCGAAGCGTTCGTTGCGGTAACCCCACATGGCATCGAGGGTGTTACTCAAGCGATAGAGCACCACACCGGGCGCACCGGCCACGGCAAACCAGAACAGCGCGGCAAATACCGCATCGCTGCCGTTCTCCAGGACAGATTCAGTGGCGGCACGGGCCACTTCGGTTTGATCCAGTTCACTGGTCTGACGGCTGACCAAATAACCCACGCGCTTGCGGGCTTCGTCCAGATCATCGCTGCGCAAAGCCTTGGCCACCGGCTCGACGTGCTCACCGAGGCTACGCATGCCGAGGGCGCAATAGAGCGCGAGAATCTCGACAATCCAGCCCACATACGGTGCCCAGGAAAAAGCCGTGGCAAGCAAGGTCAGCGGCACGACCGCGATCACCCACGCGGTGACGCCATGGCTGCGCCAGCCACGCCCCTCACCGTTGAAACGTTGCTCGATGCGGTCGGCAAAACGGCCGAACGCCACCAGCGGATGCCAGCGTTTGGGTTCACCCAGCAGCGCGTCCAGCGCAACCGCGGCGACACTCAATAACGCCACACTCATTGACTCACTCCCCAATAATTTTCATACAGCAACTCACTGAGCGGACGCGCCTGCGCCCACCCTTCGAGTACCAGCATCGGCGCCGCATAGAATTCCTTGACCGGGCCGAGGCAAAGAACCGCCAACGGCTTGGCCCCGGGTGGCAAACCCAGCAGGTTCGCCAGCGCTTGCGGTTCGAACAGCGACACCCAGCCCATGCCCAGACCTTCGGCGCGAGAGGCCAGCCAGAGGTTCTGGATCGCGCAGGACAGCGAGGCCATGTCCATTTCCGGCAAGGTGCGACGACCGAAGATGTGGCGCTCTCGATCATCCATGAGCGCGGCGACCAACACCTCGGCGCAGTCGTTGATGCCTTCGACCTTGAGCTTCATGAATTCGTCAGTGCGCTCGCCGAGGGCTTCGGCGGTGCGGATGCGTTCTTCTTCCACCAGTCGCTGGATGTTGCCTCGCAGGGCCCGGTCGCTGATGCGGATGAAGCGCCAGGGCTGCATCAGGCCGACGCTCGGGGCCTGGTGGGCGGCTTCGAGCAGACGCCGCAACAACTCGGGCTCGACGGTGCCGCCGCTGAAGTGGCGCATGTCGCGACGTTCGGCGATGGCTCGGTAGACCGCTTCGCGTTCGGCTTCGGAGAATGCGTTGTCGGTCATGGCCTCTTCGCGAGCAGGCTCGCTCCTACAGGGGTTAGGTGATCCATTGTAGGAGCGACGGTGCGACGATTCGGCCTGCTCGCGAAGACGGCATCAAGGTCCGGCGCAAAAAGCGCGGCGACTGCGGTGGGATTGGACGGAAAATAAAAATGCACATAAGAGGCGGTCATCCGCCCCTCACGGTAAACCGCCTCCGCCCCACGCCCGCCGTTCGGACTGAGTCCACGGGCAATCGGCTCAAGTTCGGTGCTGGTCAACGAATGGTGATAGGTGTGCCCACGCAGTGAACCTTCCGGCAACTCAACCGCTTGCAACGCCAGCGCGGCCAGACGCTTTTGCATCACCGCATCACCTTTGAGCAAGCCCACCAGTTCGGCGCGAGTTCCCTCGACATCAGTCAACGAATCGAGCAGGTACAACATCCCGCCGCACTCGGCCAGCAACGGTTTGCCGGCAGCATGATGGGCGCGGATCGCGTCGAGCATCGAGGTGTTCTGTGACAGCGCCACATGGTGCAGTTCCGGATAACCGCCCGGCAGATAAAGGCTGTCAGCTTCCGGCAAATCAGCATCGCGGATCGGCGAGAAGAACAGCAGCTCGGCGCCCATGGCCCGCAGCAAGTCCAGGCTCGCGCCGTAGGTGAAGGCAAACGCTTCATCACGGGCCACGGCAATTCGGATGCCTTTAAGCAAAGGCTCGGCGGCGATCACGTCGGGCCCGGCGAACTCCACGGCAGGCGGCAGCGCCACATCGCAACTGCTGGCCAGCGATTCGGCCGCCGCATCGAGGCGCAGGTCGAGATCGTTCAACTCGCTGGCCTGGACCAGACCGAGGTGCCGACTGGGCAATTCGATCGCGGTTTCCCGCGACAAGGCGCCGTACCAGCGCAAGCCTTCCGTCAGGCTGCCTTCGAGCAATTGCGCATGACGCAGCGTGCCCACGCGGTTGGCCAGTACACCGGCAAACGGCAAGTCCGGCTGATACTTCGCCAGCCCCAACGCCAACGCACCAAAGGTCTGCGCCATGGCCGTGCCGTCGATCACGCCGAGCACCGGCACACCGAAGTGCCGCGCCAGGTCGGCGCTGGACGGCGTGCCGTCGAACAGGCCCATGACGCCTTCTATCAGGATCAGGTCGGCTTCCCCGGCCGCTTCCCATAACAGACGACGACTTTCCTGCTCGCCGACCATCCACATGTCCAGTTGATACACCGGCGCACCGCTGGCGCGTTCGAGAATCATCGGGTCGAGAAAGTCCGGGCCACATTTGAACACGCGGACCTTGCGCCCCTGATTGCGGTGCAAACGGGCCAGCGCGGCGGTGACGGTGGTCTTGCCCTGACCGGAGGCCGGCGCGGCAATCAATACCGCCGGGCAATGACGATGACTATTCATAAAGTGCGGCTCACAACTCGACGCCTTTTTGCGCTTTGATGCCGGCCTGGAACGCGTGCTTGATCACGCCCATGTCGGTGACTGTGTCGGCCAGTTCGATCATCTCTGGCTTGGCGCCGCGACCGGTGACCACCACGTGCTGCATCGGCGGACGCGCCTGCAAATCACTGAGAACCTGATCGAGGTCGAGGTAGCCGTGCTTGAGGGCGATGTTCAACTCATCCAGCACCACCAGACCGATCGACGGGTCACGCAGCAGTTCCTGGGACACCGCCCATGCGGCCTCGGCGGCGGCGATGTCACGCTGGCGGTCCTGGGTTTCCCAAGTGAAGCCCTCGCCCATCACATGAAAACGCACCTGCTCCGGGAAACGGCGGAAGAACAGCTCTTCGCCGGTGCTGTTACGGCCCTTGATGAACTGCACCACGCCGCACTGCATGCCGTGGCCCATGGACCGGGCGAGCATGCCGAAGGCCGAGCTGCTCTTGCCTTTGCCGTTGCCGGTCAGCACCAGCAGCAGGCCGCACTCGTTCGGGGAGTTGGCGATGCGTTCGTCGATCACCGCTTTTTTGCGCTGCATGCGCGCAAGGTGGCGTTCGTCACGATCAGGGGAATCAGTCATGGGGAGCTCTCCGTTGAGGCTGGATAACGGCGGGCAGGCACAAGAATAGACGGCAACAAGCCTGGCATCGCCCACCGTGATGCCGTTGGATGAATCAGGCCGGTCTCCGGGCTCATGAGCGGCTTGCGCCGGACTGCGCGCCTTCCCATATCGACAGTCGACACAGTGGCTCAAGACGCAGTCTTTACTCATTTACCGTTGCGGGGGCAGCGCCGGGATCATGACTCTTCGTCGCTTGAAGAGAGTCACTCACCGGCTTCCCTGTTTCACTCTGTCGGCTTCGCCACAGAGCACCTGAAACAAGCCGCGAAGGTTAGAGGGTTGGGGGGGGAGCGTCAATTGAAGACAGGGCACGGATTCTCGATAGACTGCCGTCCATCAATAACCTGACGTCAATCTTGCGCCATACTGCCAGCAGTGATATCAAAGCGCCATAAACCCAACAACACAATTACAAGGGTGAGTGACATGCAAGGCATGATCATCAGTAATCCGAAGCTGGAATTCCTGCGACCGGTGCTGGAACGCTGGTTTGACTGTATCGACCGCTTTAACGCCGTGCGCGGCGATAACGACACGCCTTATTGGTACGACGAGAAAGCCAACCTTGGCCTGCTCTGCGCCGCAGCCTGGATGGCGGAAATGGTCACGCTGCAACAAACGCCGACCCGTAAACAGAACGAAGAAGGCGAACGCAACAGCCGCGCCGACCTGTTTATCGCCACCGCCGAAGAACGCGCCTACCTTCAGGCCACTCAACGCTGGCCGAAGGTCAACAGCCTGAACCTGAGCCAGGCGCTGCAGGACATCACCAGCGACGCCAAACGCATCAGCTACGCCAGCGACCTGAAACTCGGCTGCCTGTTCGTTGCGCCACAAAAGGCCCAACAGAGCGCGACCCCGGAAGAACTCCAGGACATGGTCGACGACCTGCAAAAGGAACACAGCTGCGCCGTGGCCTGGTATTTCCCGTACGCCTATCGCAAGTTGCGCAACGAAGCCGGTCACTATCACCCCGGCATCGCCGTGCTGCTCAAGGAAGCCCGCGGCTGACCGGTTGAACCATCGCGCGTCTAAGCTTCTCTATGACTAAGTCAATGCATTCATAGGGAAGTCCAGCATGCGCAAGCCCCAGCTCGTTCTCGTCATCGCGCTCGCCGGAGGGCTCGCCGCCTGTGGTGAAACCTCCAGCCTGCAAGTCTCCGACGGCACCGGCCCGTCACCCAAGCTGCCCGAGCCGAACAAGACCCTGATCCCGACGGTGAATATCGCCCCGGCGATCGGCTGGCCAGAGGGTGCAAAACCCACCGCTGCGGCAGGCACTCAGGTAGCGGCATTTGCCGAAGGGCTCGATCACCCGCGCTGGCTCTACGTGCTGCCCAACGGCGATGTATTGGTGGCGGAAACCAATGCCCCTCCCAAACCCGATGACGGCAAAGGCATTCGCGGCTGGGTGATGGGCAAAGTCATGGGCCGTGCCGGTGCCGGCGTCCCTAGCCCCAACCGCATCACGCTGCTGCGGGACAAGGACCACGACGGCATCGCCGAAACCCGCACGGTGTTCCTGGAAAACCTCAATTCGCCCTTCGGCATGACCCTGGTCGGCAATGACCTGTATGTCGCCGATACCGACCGCTTGCTGCGCTTTCATTATGAAAATGGCGACACCGCAATCAAGTCGCAGCCGATCAAGGTGGTCGATCTGCCGGGCGGCACGTTGAATCACCACTGGACCAAAAACGTCATCGCCAGCAAGGATGGGAGCAAGCTGTACGTCACCGTCGGCTCCAACAGCAACGTCGGCGAAAACGGCCTGGATCAGGAGGAAGGTCGTGCGGCGATCTGGGAAGTGGATCGCGCCACCGGCAATCACCGGATCTTCGCCTCGGGGATTCGTAATCCGAACGGCCTGGCCTGGGAACCTCAGACCGGCGCCCTGTGGACGGCGGTCAATGAGCGCGACGAAATCGGCAGCGACCTGGTGCCGGACTACATCACGTCAGTGAAAGACGGCGGGTTCTACGGCTGGCCCTTCAGCTACTACGGCCAGCACGTCGATATCCGCGTCGAGCCGCAAAACCCAGATCTGGTGGCCAAGGCCATTGCTCCGGATTATGCGGTCGGCCCACATACCGCATCGCTGGGCCTGTCGTTTGCCGAGGGCAACACACTTCCCGCGCAATTCAAGGAAGGCGCCTTCATCGGCCAGCACGGCTCCTGGAATCGCAAGCCGCACAGTGGCTATAAAGTGATTTTCGTCCCGTTCGCGGGTGGCAAGCCGACCGGCCAACCGGTTGATGTACTGACAGGCTTCCTCAACGAAGCTGAAAAAGCCATGGGTCGGCCCGTAGGCGTGGTGATTGATCAGCAGGGCGGTTTGCTGGTGGCCGATGATGTGGGGAACAAGGTGTGGCGCGTTTCGGCCGCTAAATAGCCGCCCTGCAGGGGCGAGGCTTGCCCGCGAAGGCTGTAGGACAGGCAACATCAATGTTGGATGTGCCGACGCCTTCGCGGGCAAGCCTCGCTCCTACAAGGGTCAGCGTTTTCGACAGAGCGTGAGCCCATCACCCAACGGCAACAACGACAGATCCACACGCACGTCATTCTTCAAGGCGCGATTGAGCGCCTGGATGGCTCGGGTGTCTGCACTCTCGGGATTCTCCTCAAGCACCCGCCCACTCCACAGCGTGTTATCGAACACCGCCAGCCCGCCGACGCGCAGCAGACGCAGTGCATGCTCCAGATAGTTCGGATAGTTGGACTTGTCGGCATCAATGAAGATCAGGTCGAACGCCTCCGGCTGATCCAGCATGGCGAGCGTTTCCAGTGCAGGGGCCAGCCGCAGGTCAATTCGCTCGGCCAGCCCCGCTTCCTGCCAATAACGGCGTGCGATAGCGTTGTAGTCGCCGGGAATGTCGCAGCAAATCAGCGAACCGCCCTGCGGCAATGCAGCGGCCATGCACAGGGCGCTGTAACCGGTAAACGTACCGACTTCCAGCAAGCGCTTGGCACCAATGAGTTTGACCAATAACGCGAGGAACTGCCCCTGCTCCGGCGCTACCTGCCAGCGCGCCATTGGCATCGCCTGGGTCTCGTCGCGCAAGCGCTTGAGCAGCGGCGTTTCCCTCAGGGAAACGTCGAGCAGGTATTGATACAGGGCATCGTCGAGATTGAGAGTGCGAGCGGTCATGACAACCTCTTCGGACAGGACGCTACGGATTACGCGCCAGGTGTTCAGGCTGCAGAACGCGCTTGGCGCTCAGATAAGCCTTCTGCCAGTAAGCCTTGGACAGGCTGTCGAGCTTCACCGTGCCGCCAGTGGCCGGCGCATGAACGAAGCGACCTTCACCGACGTAGATACCGGCATGACTGACCTGGGATCCGCCATTGGTGGCGAAGAAGATCAAGTCACCGGTTTGCAGGCCTTCCTTGCCGACGTTGGCCGCCTGCATGCTGATCATTTCGCGGGTGGTACGCGGCAGGGAAATACCGGTGACGTCATGGTAGACGTAACCGATCAGGCCGCTGCAATCGAAACCCGAATCCGGCGTGTTGCCCCCCCAACGATACGGCGTGCCCACCAGGCCCAGCGCGCGGAACAGCACGTCTTCTGCCTCGGGGGAAAAGGGTTGTGGGTTACCGAAAACAATGGGTGCACGAACCACCGGCGCAGGCGGCGGTGTGCGACTGGCGCAGGCGCTGAGCAGCGCTGCGAAGAACATGATTGCGAGGCGGGCCGACATCGTCATAAGCAGAACATCCTGATCTGGCTGCGGCTTTTTCTGCCGGGAAGGCAGAAAAGAAAACCGCCTGCGCAGGACGCAGGCGGTTTGCCATCAATAATAGATCTGGATTCTAGCGGCTATGGGCCAAACTTCAAGTAAGACTTTAAGTTCGCCTTACAAAGTGTCCGCCTACTTCGTTGCGAAGAGGTAGTTGTCGCCACCCACGTGGCGACAGGTTAAGCCTTATTTGCGTGCAGTGACCACGGTCGGAGCCATCGCGAGGGCGCGTTTGGCTTCGATGAAGGTCTTGCTCCAGTAGCTGTCGCCCAGGCTATCGACCCGGACACCACCGCTTTTGCGGCTGCTGGAGTGGATGAACTGGTTGTCACCCAGGTAGATCCCGGCGTGACTGACACGACCACGACGACCATTGGTGGCGAAGAACAGCAGATCCCCCGGCTTCAGCGCGCTGCGAGCTACCAGCGGAGCGTCGACGTTGATCATTTCGCGAGTGGAGCGCGGCAGGTTCATGCCGGCTTCTTCACGAAACAGATAACCGATGAAACCGCTGCAATCGAAGCCAGCCTCGGAGGTGCCGCCGAAACGGTAACGGGTACCGATCAGGGACATGCCACGCTCGAGGATGCTGTCAGCCAGAACCGGAAGCTGGTACGACTTGCCATCGGCGAAGTTTGCCAGTTCTTTATCGGTGGCTAGTTCTTCCTGGAAAAGAACGGAAGAAGACTGCGCAGTAACTGAATTCTTGACCTGCTGTTGTTGCTCTTGCTGAGTCACTGGGGAGTGGGCAGCGCAACCGAACAACAGGGTGACGAGTGCGAGAGGCACGAGGGGTGCGAAGCGCTTTAGCATGGGCACGACCGTGGCTGATAGTTGTAAAGAAGCCGAGACTATGCCCGCTATCATCCTCATTTGCAAATTCAATCGAACTTTATGTGACTTCCCGGTTTCGCGATTACATCTAAGCGCTTAAGCCCCATTTAGACACTCGCGCAGCCTGCACCCTGCAGGAAAGCGGATTTTCTGGCGCCTGAAATATGCCAAAAACCCCCGCCAAGCTTAGGTTTTACCAGCCTAGGGTTTCTTTCAGGAACGGAATCGTCAGCTTGCGCTGAGCTTGAAGGGAGGCCTGATCGAGACGCTCAAGCAGCTCGAAAAGCGCGCTCATGCTGCGGGTACCACGAGTCAAAATAAAATGCCCGACTTCATCGGTCAGGTGCAGGCCGCGACGGGATGCACGCAGTTGCAAGGCGCGCAATTTGTCTTCATCAGAGAGCGGACGCATCTGGAAGATCAGTGCCAGGGTCAGGCGCGATTTCAGGTCAGCCAGTTTCACCGGCAGTTCGCGCGGCGAGGTTGATGCAGCAATCAACAGACGCCGACCGCTGTCGCGCAGACGATTGAACAGATGGAACAACGCCTCTTCCCAATCCGCCCGGCCGGCCACGGCCTGCAAATCATCCAGGCAGACCAGTTCGTATTGTTCGAGGTTGTCGAGGATCGAGATGCCGCGGTCCAGCAGCTCGGCCAGCGGCAGATACACCGCCGGCTCCCCCAGTTGTTCGAAGCGCAGGCAGGCGGCCTGCAACAAGTGCGTGCGCCCTACCCCGTCCTTGCCCCAGAGATAAATCAGGCTTTCTGTCCAGCCGGCGTCGGCTTCGCATAGCCGCTCGACATAGCCGAGTGCAGCGGCATTGGCGCCTGGGTAGTAATTGATAAAGGTAGCGTCATCACGCAGACGCACACCTAGGGGCAGCTGAATCGGTTTCATGCTGACTGAACAGTTCCAAAGGAACCGTTAGTGGCCTCTGTGTAAAGTTTGCGAAGTTTATACCCGTGAGGCGGGTCGCACAATGCGACAGACCACAAGCAAAATCAAAGGTTTGCGTTAACGCCCTGGTTTCATGACAGTTTCTTTGGCGGCGCATGTGACAGCCGCGCGAGGGATACGGGCCGACCCGGCATGGAACCAGGCCGCCCGCCACAGGACTTCAACGACTCTTACAGCTCCGGTTCGTCGACACCACTGTAGATATCAGAATCCTTATACAAATCATGCACATGACGCACCAGCACCATGATCACCGCCGCCACCGGCAACGCCAGTAACACGCCGGTAAAGCCGAACAGTTCGCCCCCCGCCAGAATCGCGAAGATCACCGCCACCGGGTGCAGACCGATACGATCGCCCACCAGCAACGGCGTCAGCACCATGCCTTCCAGTGCCTGCCCGACCATGAACACCGCAACGATGCCGATCATGGGATACAGATCGCCACCGAACTGGAACAGGCCGGCGATCAACGCCGCGCCGATCCCGATGACAAACCCCATGTACGGCACAATGGCCGCCAGGCCTGCGATCAGACCGATCAACAACCCCAGCTCCAGCCCCACCAGCATCAAGCCCGCAGCGTAGATCACGCCCAGCGCCAGCATCACCAGCAACTGCCCGCGCACAAATGCCCCCAGCACTTCATGGCATTCGCCCGCCAGGGTCACCACGCGTTCTTCACGATCACGGGGAAGCAGGCTGCGGATCTTGGCCATCATCAGGTCCCAGTCCCGCAGCAGGTAGAAACTCACGACAGGGATCAGCACCAGATTCGCCAGCCAGCCGATCAACGCCAGCCCGGACGCCGTCGCCTGACTCAGCACCACCCCGACGATGTCGGTGGTCTGGCCCATGTGTTCGCTGATCGCGGCCTTGAGCTTGTCGAACTTCCAGAAGTTATCCGACAGTCCGAATTTTGATTGCGCCCACGGCAGTGCAGTGTGCTGCAGCCAGTCAAGCATCTGCGGCGCCAGTTCATACAAGCGAAATAACTGCTTGGCGAGCATCGGCACCAGCACCAGCAGCAATGTGGTGAAGATCAAGGTGATCAGCGCAAACACCGCCACCACGCCCCAGGTGCGTGACAGACCGGCCTTTTCCAGCCGATCCACCAGCGGATCGAACAGATAGGCCAGCAGCAACGCGACCAGAAAGGGCGTCAGGATCGGATGCAACAACCAGACAAACACGCAGAGCAGAACCACCCCACCCAACCAGAACCAACGCCGCGTATCCGCCATGTACCACTCCATATGCATCTATATAAAGAAAGAAAACCTTACCAACGGAATCTCAGCTGTGGCACCGGTGCCGGGGTTGGTGCAACGACCGGCGCCGCACCCTCGGCTGGCTGCGCAGGCGCTGCCGGTGCAGGCGCCTCACCGGCTGGAACTTCCTGCAACTTCGCGAGGGACAGCTGCGAACGTAACTGCTCGGCGCTGCCATTGACCCGATAGAGAATGCGCTCGCCATCAACCGTTTGCAGGCGCGCCCTAAAGGGCTCCAGCAAGCGTCCAAGGGCGGCGTAGCGTTCCAGGTTCATGCCCTGCACTTCCAGCAATTGTTCGCCCGAAGCGCCCGGCTTGACGACAAACCGCGGTGCCAGTCGCTCACTGACCGCCAGCATCACCGCATCGGCCACAGCAGCCTGATCCACCCCTTGTACGCTGCCCGCCTCTTTCTTGTCGCCCAGCCACATGTTCCATTTGGCCTGCCACTGGCCACCCTCTTCCCGGGCATGCACCGCGAGCAAGGCATCGGCGCTGTAACGGTCCGAGGCAGCGCGCAACGGCGTTGCATCTGCCCCTTCAAGGTTGGGTGCCGTAGCCACCAGTTGCTCACTCAGGTCCGCCAACGGCAACCGCAACGGCAGACCACGATGCTGGGCTGCGCGACGCAACGGCGCGGCGCTGGACTGGCCATCGCCCACCAGGCTCGATCCCTCGGCGGAGTCGTTCAACCACCAACTCAGGATCGACGGCCGATTCGTCCCCCACAAAGACAACCCGGCGCGGCGCAAGGCTTGTTCGGTGCTGGCCGGGTCGAAATCGACTTTCAGCACTTCCGGCGGACCGGCGTCGAAACCGTATTGACTGATGATCTGTTGCGGATCTTTGCGTAGCGCCGCCAACCCCGGACTTTGCGCAGCCTTGGGATCACCGGTCAGGCGCAGCACCAGGGTGTCCAGCGCGCGCTGGGTCGCCTGGTCGCGTTCCTCAGACGATTGACTGCTGACAGGCTCGCGCACTTGATACAGGCCTTTGACGGTTTCGGCATGACTCGCCAGGCTGACCAGTGAAAAACAGCCTGCAAATAAAAATCTGGAAAAAAAACGCATGGGAGATTCCTGACGACGAGAGCGGCTGGAACAGACCGCATGAAGATGATCGAGCAAGGCTGTGACCACATCCCTGCGCAAAACATTCACCACGATCTGACTAAGTTTTTCGCACTGTCATAACGATAGACGGTTAATCGCGATACCTTATACAGCCATCGAGGCGGCGACCAACACGGGCAATAGAGGTTTTTTTCAGCCGATATGCCCCTGCCGTCGGCGTGAGGATGGCCGCTGCCCTTCAAGCCTGATAAAATCGCGCGCCTTCGCAGACCGGCAACAGCCGGGCACCCTGAAATTCGTGCAAGGCGCTCGCCTTCGTTTATTTCAGCGGTCCCACTGGACTCGGTCGTTACCCCTGAATCCCCCCTAAAGGCCTGGATCATGAGCAAGCAACCCTCCCTGAGCTACAAGGACGCCGGTGTAGACATCGACGCCGGTGAAGCATTGGTCGAACGCATCAAGAGCGTCGCCAAGCGCACTGCGCGCCCGGAAGTCATGGGCGGCCTGGGCGGTTTCGGCGCCCTCTGCGAAATCCCGGCCGGCTACAAGCAGCCCGTACTGGTTTCCGGCACCGACGGCGTGGGCACCAAGCTGCGCCTGGCGTTGAACCTGAACAAGCACGACAGCATCGGCATCGACCTGGTGGCCATGTGCGTGAACGACCTGGTGGTCTGCGGCGCCGAGCCGCTGTTCTTCCTCGACTACTACGCCACCGGCAAGCTGAACGTCGAAACCGCGACCCAGGTCGTGACCGGCATCGGCGCTGGCTGTGAACTGTCCGGCTGCTCCCTGGTCGGCGGCGAAACCGCTGAAATGCCTGGCATGTACGAAGGCGAAGACTACGACCTGGCCGGCTTCTGCGTCGGCGTCGTGGAAAAATCCGAAATCATCGACGGTTCGAAAGTCGCTGCCGGCGATGCCCTGCTCGCCCTGCCGTCTTCCGGCCCGCACTCCAACGGCTACTCGCTGATCCGCAAGATCATCGAAGTCTCCGGTGCCGATATCGAAAATATCCAGCTCGACGGCAAACCGCTGACCGACCTGCTGATGGCCCCGACCCGCATCTACGTGAAACCGTTGCTCAAGCTGATCAAGGACACCGGCGCGGTCAAAGCCATGGCCCACATCACCGGTGGCGGCCTGCTGGACAACATCCCGCGCGTACTGCCAAAAGGCGCCCAAGCCGTGGTTGACGTCGCAAGCTGGACCCGCCCTGCCGTGTTCGACTGGCTGCAAGAGAAAGGCAACGTCGACGAAAACGAAATGCACCGCGTGCTGAACTGCGGCGTGGGCATGGTCATCTGCGTGGCTCAAGAGCACGTTGAAACTGCCCTGAACGTCCTGCGTGAAGCCGGCGAGCAGCCATGGGTTATCGGTCAGATCGCCACCGCTGCCGAAGGCGCAGCCCAGGTTGAACTGAAGAACCTCAAGGCTCATTGATGTCCCAGACCTGTGATGTGGTGGTGCTGTTGTCCGGCACCGGCAGTAACTTGCAGGCCTTGATCGACAGCACGCGGACCGGCGACAGCCCGGTCCGCATCGCCGCGGTGATTTCCAACCGCGCCGACGCTTACGGCCTGCAACGCGCCAGGGACGCGGGTATCGACACCCGCTCCCTGGATCACAAGGCTTTCGAAGGCCGCGAAGCCTTCGATGCCGCGCTGATCGAACTGATCGACGCCTTCAACCCCAAACTCGTGGTACTGGCCGGTTTCATGCGCATTCTCAGCGCTGACTTCGTGCGCCACTACGCGGGTCGCCTGCTCAACATCCATCCCTCGCTGCTACCCAAATACAAAGGGTTACACACTCATCAGCGCGCGCTGGAAGCCGGCGACACGGAACATGGCTGCTCCGTGCACTTCGTCACCGAGGAACTCGATGGCGGACCACTGGTCGTACAGGCAGTAATACCGGTAGAGTTGCACGATTCGCCGCAGAGTCTGGCGCAGCGAGTCCATGTTCAGGAACACCTGATCTACCCGATGGCTGTACGCTGGTTTGCCGAAGGCCGTTTATCGCTCGGTGAGCAAGGTGCTTTACTGGATGGAAAGTTACTCGCGGCCAGCGGCCACTTGATTCGACACTAGGAGATTTTATGCGTCGCGCCCTGCTCTTCGCTTGCGCTCTGTTTGCCCTGCCTTTCGCGCAGGCTGCAGACCTTCAACCTTTCTCCGCCAGCTACACCGCCGACTGGAAGCAGCTGCCCATGAGTGGCACGGCTGAACGCAGCCTGACCCAGGGTGCCAACGGTGTCTGGAAGCTCAGCTTCAAGGCCTCGATGATGATCGCCAGCCTGACAGAAGAAAGCACCCTGACCCTGGACAAGGACACGTTGCTGCCCCAGTCCTACCACTTCGAACGCGGTGGTCTGGGTAAAGCCAAGAAAGCCGACCTGGACTTCGACTGGACCAACAAAATGGTCACTGGCACCGATCGCGGTGATGCGGTCAAGATCCCGCTGAACCGTGGCATGGTCGACAAATCCACCTATCAGCTGGCCCTGCAACACGATGTGGCCGCCGGCAAAAAAAGCATGAGCTATCAGGTCGTCGATGATGGCGAAGTCGATACGTATGACTTCCGCGTGCTGGGTTCGGAGAAAGTCGACACCAAGGCCGGCCAGATCGATGCGATCAAGGTCGAGCGCGTGCGCGACCCGACGCAAAGCAAGCGCATCACCGTCCTGTGGTTCGCCAAGGATTGGGATTACCTGCTGGTTCGCCTGCAACAGGTCGAAACCGATGGCAAGGAGTACAACATCATGCTCCTTGACGGTACGGTCAACGGCAAGGCTGTCAAAGGCAGCTGATCCGGGCCTGAACAAAAATCCGGAATCCCTCAGGGATTCCGGATTTTTTTATGCCTGCTGAACGTCAAATCCGCGCCAGCGCCTGAGCCAGGTCAGCGCGCAGATCCTCGACATCCTCGACCCCCACGGACAAACGCACCAACGCATCGCCGATCCCGAGTTGTGCACGGGTGTCTGCGGGGATGGTGGCATGCGTCATGATTGCCGGATGCTCGATCAGGCTTTCCACCCCGCCCAGGCTCTCGGCCAGGGCAAATATCTGCACATTTTCAAGGAAGCGTCTGGCACCGGCCAGGTCGCTGTTCAGGTCGAGGGAAATCATCCCGCCAAATCCACGCATCTGCTGCCGCGCCAATTCGTGCTGCGGATGCGACGGCAAGCCCGGATAGTAAACGCGTGCCACTTGCGGCTGACGCTCCAGCCATTGCGCAAGCTCCAGCGCGTTACTGCAATGACGCTCCATGCGCAACGCCAGGGTCTTCACGCCGCGCAGGGTGAGGAACGCGTCAAACGGCCCGGCGATGGCACCTACCGCGTTCTGCAAAAAGCCCAGGCGCTCGGCCAGTTCGGCGTTCTGCCCGACCACCGCAATGCCGCCGATCACGTCGGAGTGGCCGTTCAGGTACTTGGTCGTCGAGTGCACCACGATATCGAAACCCAACTCCAGCGGGCGCTGGATCCACGGGCTGGCGAAGGTGTTGTCGGCGACACAGAGGATGCCGCGCTCGCGGCAGATAAGCGCAATGGCGGCGAGATCAGAAAGGCGCAGCAAAGGATTGCTCGGCGTCTCGACACAGACCATCCGCGTGTCGTCCTGCAACGCCGCTTCGAAGGCGGACAGGTCGGTCAGGTCGACGTAGCTGAAGCGATGCCCGGCGCTGCGCTGACGGACTTTGTCGAACAGACGGAACGTCCCGCCGTACAGGTCGTTGCCGGAGACGATGTGCGCGTTGGCATCGAGCAATTCGAGCACCGTGGAAATCGCCGCCAGCCCGGAGGCAAAGGCGAAGGCCCGGGTGCCGCCCTCAAGGTTCGCCACGCAACGCTCCAGCGCAAAGCGCGTCGGATTGTGAGAGCGGCCATAGTCGAGGCCCTTATGCACGCCGGGGCTTTGCTGCAAGTAAGTGGAGTTGGCGTAGATCGGCGGCATCAGCGCCCCGGTGGAAGGATCCGGCGTCTGTCCGGCATGGATCACACGGGTGCCGAAGGCGCGGGGCGCGCCGGATTCATCGTGCTGACTCATGTAAGCGATCTCCGTAAGTGATTAAGCAGGTCGACTCGCGTAATCAGGCCATGGAAGCCCGAGGCATCGGCGATGATCGCCACCAGACCACGATCGAGTTCCGCCTGCAGTTCGGCCAGACTGGCGTTTGCCGGCAGGGTTTGTAACTTGTCAGTCATGGCGCTGGCTACGGGCATGCGCAAATGCGAAGCGTCTTCGTGCACGCCCAGCAGAATATCGGATTCGTCGATCACGCCGACCAGCCGCTTGCCGTCCGCCAGCACCGGCAATTGCGATACATCCGCCAGGCGCATGCGCTGGAAGGCGGTGAGCAGCGTGTCGTCGGGGCCGACGCTGATGACGCGGCCATCCTCGAAACGCCGCGCGATCAGGTCGCGCAGATCGCCGTAGCGCTTGTATTGCAGCAGGCCCTGATCGTTCATCCATTGGTCGTTGTAGACCTTCGACAGGTAACGGGTGCCGGTGTCGCAGACGAAGCTGACCACCCGTTTCGGCTCGGTCTGCTCGCGACAGTAACGCAACGCCGCCGCCAGCAAAGTGCCAGTCGAGGAACCGCCGAGAATGCCTTCGGCGCGCAGCAGTTGACGGGCGTGATCGAAGCTTTCCTCGTCGCTGATCGAATAGGCGTGGCGCACGCTGGAAAGGTCGGCAATCGATGGAATAAAGTCTTCGCCGATGCCTTCCACCGCCCATGAACCGGCCTTGCCGAGGGTGCCGCTGCGGCTGTACTCGGCCATCACCGAACCGACCGGATCGGCCAGCACCATTTCCAGGTTCGGTTGCACGCGTTGAAAGAAGCGCGTCAGCCCGGTCAGGGTGCCGGCCGAACCGACGCCGACGACAATGGCATCCAGATCATGCTGGGTCTGTGCCCAGATCTCCGGCGCGGTGCTGCATTCGTGGGCCAGCGGATTGGCCGGGTTGTTGAACTGGTCGGCGAAGAACGCATCGGGTATCTCCTGCGCCAGCCGCGCCGCCACGTCCTGATAGTAATCGGGATGACCCTTGCCGACGTCGGAACGGGTGATGTGCACCTCGGCGCCCATGGCCTTGAGGTGCAACACCTTCTCGGTGGACATTTTGTCCGGCACCACCAGCACCACTCGATAGCCTTTGGCACGGCCGACCAGGGCCAGGCCGAGGCCGGTATTGCCGGCGGTGGCTTCGACGATGGTGCCGCCGGGTTGCAGACGGCCATCGCGTTCGGCGGCGTCGATCATCGCCAGACCGATGCGGTCCTTGATCGAACCGCCGGGGTTCTGTGATTCGAGTTTGAGAAACAGCGTACACGGGCCGGTATCGAAACGGCTGACGCGCACCAGCGGCGTATTGCCGATCAGTTCAAGCACGGCAGGGCGGGAGTCGTTTGGCATGTCGTTACCTCGCTGCGAGAATCCGCACTGGATGGACAGCAACCGGCATCGGGTCTTCGTGCGCCAGTCACCAGTAATGCCTCGCAAGGAACATAGGCAGGGAATGCGCTATCCGCAACCGTGCGCAGCCAACCGGTAGCGTCGCAGCCTTAACGGTTGCGCGGCAGAATCGACAGAAAATTGTCCCGCGCGACTTTTCTCGCCACCTGCTCAGGCAAGGCGTCGAGAAACGGGTCGAAGCTGCGCATTTCCTTACCCAGCTTGTTGAAACGTCCCACCACATCAGAGCCGAGCATGAAGCGATCCGGGAAGCGCTCCACCAGCCCCAGCCAGGCTTCAGAAGGCTTGCCCTGCTCATCCAGCAGGTAAGGCGTCAGCATGCTCCAGGACAGGTCGATGTACAGATTGGGGTAGGCCTCGAGCATTCGGCTCAGGGTCGGCAACAGAAAATCCAGTCGGGTTTGATGCCGATGGACCTCGGCGCTGGTGCCTGCGTGCGCCCAAATGAATCGTGTATGCGGATGATTACGCAACGGCTCCTCGACTTCCGACAGGTACAGCGGATTTTTCTCACGCTTGGAGGTGATGTTGGAGTGCAGCATCACCGGCAAGTCGTTCTCCGCCGCGAGGTGATAGATCCGCGTCATCGCTTCGTTGTTGGCCCGTGGCGTGTCGCCAGCGGTCAGCGCTGTCAGGTCATCGTGCCGGGTAAACACTTCGCCGATCCCCTGCCACAGCCCCGGATTGAGATCGAGCATTCGCTGGATGTGCGCTGCGGAGTTTTTGTCGTTGGGGTTGAAACCGGACAGGAACGGGTGAAAGCGTTGACGCTGCTCGGGGGTCAATTTGCTTACCGCTGCCGCGACGATCACATCCGTCGCGCTGTACCAATAGGCATCGGCGTCATCACCGGCGTAATAGCGCGGGCGCTTCGGTTCGTCTTCGTGCCATTTCTTCGCCACCGGGATCCCGGAAATCATCACATGATCAATGGCATTGTCGTCCATGGCCTTGAGCAATGTCGGCATGCCGGCGGTTTCCTGAAAAAAGTCCACGTAATGCAGGTGCGCATCGCTGTAGGCGTATTCGCGTGCATTGACGTAAGCACTGGATAGCACCAGCAAACAGGCAAGGCTCAAACGGAACAGGGGCACGGGCATTCTCCGGGGGCAGGAAAGACGTAGACCTTTGCACACTCAAGACGGTTCAGCCGGTAAGAAAGTGGAACGCGCATCGTCAGGAATGCTCTATAACTTCGAGGTCTGTTTTGATCGAATGACTTTTTAGCCTGGGAGGCTCCCAATGACCGTTACCGTCAATACCGTTTCCGCCGAAGGTTTTCGCCACAGCGTCCAGATCGATGACCACCAGCTTTTTGCCGATGTGCCGACCACGTCTGGCGGCGAAGGCTCGGCCCCTGAGCCACACGACTACTTCGACGCGGCCCTGGGTGCCTGCAAGGCCCTGACACTGAAGCTGTACGCAAAGAAGAAAGACATTCCGCTGACCGGCGTCACGGTTGAAGTCAAACGTGACAACAGCGAAGAGCAGAAAGGCAAATATGCCCTGCACGTCAAACTGACCCTCAAGGGCGTGCTCACCGACGCCCAGCGCGACGAGTTGCACCGCGTGGCCGACCGCTGCCCGGTACACAAGCTGATGACCAGCACCGAGGTGAGCATCGAAACCCATCTCTCCGAAGGTGCCTTCAGCCAATAGCGGCAAGGGCTGCGCAAGCGGGTTATGCTCCACGCGTCACCCGCTCAGCCTGGAATGCACCATGAACACGCCACTCGTGATCCGCCCTCGCGCCGAAGATGTCGAGGGCCAACCGATTCTGCGCCCGCTGCCGTCAGCCAAATGCCGCAGCGTCGGGCCTTTCGTCTTTTTCGACCACATGCTCGAAACCCGTTATGCGGCGGGAACAGGCATGAACATCCGTCAGCACCCGCACATTGGCCTGTCCACCCTCACGTATTTGTTCGAAGGAAAAATCCAGCACAAGGACAGCCTCGGCTCCGATCAGGTGGTCGATGCTGGCGATGTCAGCTGGATGACGGCGGGCAGTGCAATTGCTCACGTTGAACGCACGCCTGAAACCTTGAAGGAAAGCGGCTTCACGATGCACGGTTTGCAGGTTTGGCTCGCCTCCCCCAAGACGCAGGAACAGGGGCCCGGTCACTACAGCCATCATCCGGCAGCGACGTTGCCGGTCAGCGATAACCTTGGCGTGAAGATCCGCATGATTGCCGGGTCAGGCTTTTGCCTGGAATCGCCGGTGCCGGTGCTTTCTCCTACGCTGTATGCGGAATTGAACCTGCAAACGGCGACCACCTTGCTAATCCCGACCGAGCATGAAGAGCGGGCACTGTACGTGCTCAGCGGCGACGCACAGCTTGATGGCGAGCTGCTGGAGCCCCATGCGCTGGTGGTGCTGCCTGCCGGAGAGGAAATGACGTTGTTCGCCGAGAGCGACTGTCATGCCGTGCTGTTTGGTGGGGCACCGCTGGACGGGCCGCGGCGAATCAACTGGAATTTTGTGGCGAGCGATCCGGCGGCGATCGATGAAGCGCGACGACGCTGGGCGGCTGGGGATTGGCCGACGGTGCCGGGGGAAAGCGAGCGGATCGAGCTGCCTTAGCATCGTCGGTAGCAGTAACACCGCCATCGCGAGCAGGCTCACTCCTACAAGGGAGAATGCATTCCAATTGTAGGAGTGAGCCTGCTCGCGATGAGGTTGGCCCTGACACCGAAAGTGTCAGGGCGGAATCAGCTATCAGTCTTTAAAAACTTCATCCAGCAGATTGTGCATCGAAGTAAACGCCCGAGCCGCCGTCTTCGCGTCATACATCATCTTGCCCGGCACATTCGCATGCGGGTCAGTAAACGAATGCACCGCGCCGCCGTAACTCAGCAGTTGCCAATCCACCCCCGCCGCATTCATTTCCTCTTCAAACGCCGGCAATTGCTCTTTCGGCACCAGCGGGTCGGATGCACCGTGCAACACCAGCACCGAGCCCTTGATGGTTTTAGCATCGTTGACGTTCGGCGTATCCAGCGTGCCATGGAACGAAACCGCCGCTTTTACCGGCGCGCCCGTGCGGGCCAGTTCCAGTGCGCAGCAACCGCCGAAGCAGAAACCGAAGGTCGCCAGTTTCGAGGTATCAACCGCCGCCTCGCCCTGCCCTTGCAACTGTTCGAACGCCGCTTGCATGCGCTTGCGCAGCAAGGCGCGGTCGTTCTTGAGCGGCATCATCGCTGCACCCGCCTCGTCGCCATTCTGTGGACGCACCGACTGGCCGTACAGGTCGGCGATCAACACCACATAACCCTTGGCCGCCACCGATTTGGCGATCTCCTCGGCACCGGCGCTGACACCCATCCAGTTCGGCGCCATCAACAGACCGGGGCGCGGGCCTTTGTGGTCGGCATCGAACGCCAGACGGCTTTCATACGACTGGCCATCAAGCTGATAAGCGACGGAACGAACAGTGATTTGGCTCATGACTAACTCCCAGTAAAAGACACCAGAATGAAAAAACCCGCCGAAGCGGGTTTTTTTTACAACTCGGTTAAACCGACAGTTCAACCAGCAGCTTGTTGAGGCGGCGCACATACGCGGCCGGGTCTTTCAAGCTGTCGCCGGCTGCCAGTGCCGCCTGATCGAAGAGAATGTGCGACAGGTCGCCGAAGCGTTCATCGCTCTGCTCGTTGTCGAGTTTCTCGATCAGCGGGTGAGCCGGGTTGAATTCGAAGATCGGCTTCGAATCCGGAACCTTCTGACCGCTGGCTTCGAGGATCTGACGCATCTGCATGCCCAGGTCCTGCTCGCCGATGGCCAGGATCGCCGGGGAATCGGTCAGACGGTGGGAAACCCGTACTTCGGCGACGGATTCGCCCAGTGCAGTTTTCAGACGCTCAACCAGGCCCTCTTTGGACTTGGCGACTTCTTCCGCGGCTTTCTTGTCCTCTTCCGAATCCAGGTTGCCCAGGTCCAGGTCACCGCGCGCCACGTCGACAAAGCTCTTGCCGTCGAAGTCGCTGAGGTAGCTCATCAGCCACTCATCAATGCGGTCGGTCAGCAGCAGCACTTCGATGCCTTTCTTGCGGAAGACTTCCAGGTGCGGGCTGTTCTTGACTTGCGCGTAGGTTTCGCCGGTCAGGTAATAGATCTTGTCCTGACCTTCCTTGGCGCGAGCCAAGTACTCGGCCAGACCCACCACTTGCTCACCTTCATCACCGCTTGTCGATGCAAAACGCAGCAGCCCAGCGATTTTCTCTTTGTTGGCGAAGTCTTCTGCCGGGCCTTCTTTCATGACCTGACCGAAGTTCTTCCAGAAGCCTTTGTATTGCTCAGGCTCGTTCTTCGCCAGTTTTTCCAGCATGTCGAGAACGCGCTTGGTCAGCGCCGACTTCATGGAATCGATAATCGGGTCTTTCTGCAGGATTTCCCGCGACACGTTCAGCGACAAGTCGTTGGAATCGACCACACCTTTGATGAAGCGCAGGTACAGCGGCAGGAACGACTCGGCCTGATCCATGACAAATACGCGCTGTACATAGAGCTTCAGGCCTTTCGGCGCTTCACGCTGGTACAGGTCGAACGGAGCACGGGTCGGCACATACAGCAGCGAGCTGTATTCGAGCTTGCCTTCGACCTTGTTATGGCTCCAGCTCAGCGGATTTTCGAAGTCATGAGCGATGTGCTTGTAGAACTCCTGGTATTCCTCGTCCTTGATCTCGGTGCGAGGACGAGTCCACAGGGCGCTGGCGCGGTTGACGGTTTCCCATTCAACTGCAGGCTTCTCTTCACCTTCGACAGCTGCCACTTCTTTCGGCAACTCGATCGGCAGAGCGATGTGGTCGGAGTACTTCTTGATGATGTTGCGCAGACGCCAGCCATCGGCGAATTCGTCTTCACCGGATTTAAGGTGCAGGACGATACGGGTGCCGCGCTCGGCTTTCTCAACGGTGGCAACTTCAAAATCGCCTTCACCTTTGGACGACCAATGCACGCCTTCGCTGGCAGCAGAACCGGCACGACGGCTGAACACGTCAACTTTGTCAGCGACGATGAAGGCCGAGTAGAAACCGACACCAAACTGACCGATCAGGTGCGAGTCTTTCTTCTGATCGCCAGACAGGTGTTTCATGAAATCAGCAGTGCCGGATTTGGCGATGGTCCCCAGGTGGGTAATCGCGTCTTCACGGCTCATGCCGATGCCGTTGTCTTCGAGGGTGACGGTCTTGGCGTCCTTGTCGAAGCTCACACGGATTTTCAGTTCGGCGCCACCTTCCAGCAGTTCAGGCTTGGACAGGGCTTCGAAACGTAATTTGTCGACAGCGTCAGAGGCGTTCGAGATCAATTCGCGAAGGAAAATTTCCTTGTTGGAATACAGCGAATGGATCATGAGGTGCAGCAGTTGCTTCACCTCGGTCTGGAAGCCCAGGGTTTCCTTTTGAGTTTCCACACTCATGGTCATCAAACTCCAATCAGATGGCAGTGGCCGCGACCTGAAGGGTCGGCGGCGGGTTGTCATCAGAGTTTGGGGCTGAGTTCAGGATTTCAAGGGCTCTTCAATTTTGAAATGACCGCGGGCGGTGGCAATCGGCTCGGCTTCGGTGGTTTGCCAGGCTGTAATCGCCACGTTTGCCACGCGTCGGCCCTGGCGGCAAACCTGACATTTGGCCCAGGTATCGCGAAACTGCCCGGCTCGCAGGTAGTCGAGGGAGAAATCGATGATCTTCGGTACACCGGGCGAGCCGGTGAAAATCAGCAGGTGCAGCGCTGCGGACAGCTCCATGAACCCGGCGATCACCCCGCCATGTATGGCCGGCAGTAAAGGGTTACCAATGTTGTCCTTGTTGGCCGGCAAGCGAAACAGCAGCTCATCCCCGACACGGGAACACTCGATGCCGATCAGTTTGGCGTAAGGCAGCAGGTGCAGCAGCGAGGCATAGTCCCCCTGCGCGTGGGCTTGCTGGAGTTGCTCCTTGAAAGAGTCAGTCATTTCGCACCTCCGGCGATTGCACCGCCAAAACCCTTGGCGCCTTTGACGGCTTTGCCCATGCGCATGAACGTGCCGACGACGTGGGCGATGGGCTGCTCGGGATCGTCCTGGTAGGCAAAGCCTCGGGCGAAGATCACGTCGGTTGTCACCCGGTAGCATTGGGCGAAACCGTAGACGTCCTTATGAGGCTCGGCGGCGTGCATGTAGTCGATGCGCAAATCGAGGGTCGGGCAGACTTCAAATTCGGGCAGGACGCAGAGGGTCGACATGCCACACGCGGTGTCCATCAGCGAGGTCAAAGCCCCGCCATGGATCACACCGGTCTGCGGGTTGCCGACGATTTGCGGGCTGTACGGCAGGATGACCGTCAGCCCTTCGTTGCTGGCGCTGTGAACCCGCAAACCCAACACCTGACAATGCCTGAGTGCCGAAAGAAATCGCGTCGCGCGCTCAAAAACGGGGTTTTCGGCCATGTGATAAACACTCTTCTTAATAGTCGGAAATCGTATTCGGCGTATTCGTAAAAGTTCCCGCAGGAATATTCTTATATATCTGAACGATTTGAGGAACTTAACCCTGAGGGCTGTGCTCGAAAGGCCAGTAGATATTTTCCATAAGGAGATACACCCCATGCGTAAGACTTTAGCTATTGCCTTGATGTTGACCGCTTCCCTCGGTCTCGCTGCTTGCGATAAAAAATCCGAGGACAAAGCTCAAGATGCTAACCAACATGCTGAGCAAGCCCAGCAAGACATGAACAAAGCTCAGGATAAAGTGAACGACGCTGCGAAAGAAAACGCCGAAGCTGCCAAAGCTCAGGCCGAATCGAACAAAGCCGCTGCTCAAGAGTCGGCTCCAGCCGCTCCTGCTGAAGCACCTAAAAACTAAAACAGTTTTTAGCGTGATAAAAGAAAACCCGCCAAGTGCGGGTTTTCTTTTGCCTGTCATTCGAACCTTTAGAGCAAAAGAGTTCTAAAAGTCGGACTAATCATCAACAGCAACGAACACACTAGTCCGACGATCCATACCAGGCTGCGCTGCCAGGCAAGATCCGCCCAATAGCACAGTAAATAAATGATTCGGGAAATCACAAAGATGATGGCCAGCGAATCGATCAGCCACCCCGCCGTCTGCGTGGTGTGCGCCATCAACACCCCCACCGCAAACAATATGAACGCCTCGAAGCAGTTTTGATGCGCCGCCACTGCACGGGCGCCGAAACCTGTGAGTTGCGCCTGTTGCTGACGCGGCAGGTGATTGTTGTAACCGCCCTGCTCTTTCATGGCCTTGGTCACGGGCATGCGGGCCACGTAGATCAGCAAGGCGCTGATAAACACGCACCAGAACGGAATACTCATCAAGCGGCCTCTTTATTGGCTTCGGGCAATGGCGCCTCTGTAGGGGTATAGACCATCACGTCGAGAACGTCGGAATGAAACTCCCGGCGATACAACACCAGCACCACGCCAGCACTCATCAACATGAACAGCCATGGGCTGACGAACCAAGCCAGCATGGTCATGCCAAAGTAGTAAGAACGCAGGCCAAAGTTGAACTGGTTGGCCGCCATGGAAATTACCCGGGCGGCTCGGGCGGCGAAGGCTTTGCGCTCTTGTTCGGACACGTGACGTTCGCCAATCATCGGCGCCGACCCGATCAAAATGGCGGCGAAGTTGTACTGGCGCATGCACCAGCTGAAGGTGAAGAACGCATAGACAAACACCAGCGCCAGGCACAGTAACTTGATCTCGGACATCCCCTGCGACGCCTGTTGCACCATCGGAATATCCGCCAGCAACGACACGGCCCGTTCCGACGCACCGAGTACGGTGAGAATGCCAGCCAGGATAATCAGCGTGCTGGAGGCAAAGAACGAGGCGTTACGCTCCAGGTTGCCGACCACGCTGGCGTCGGCGATGCGGTTGTCGCGCAAGAGCATGCGGCGCATCCAGTCTTCACGGTACAGGTGCAGCACACTGGCCAGGCATGCGGTGTCGCGGCCCTTCCATGAGGCATAGCGGGTGTAACCGCCCCAGCAGATGACAAACCACAGCGCGGCAACGATGTGGATGATATTGGCGTGGATGAACGACATGCAGGTCCTTAAACGTGGGCTGAAGCTGAGTTTTCAATACGAATTGGCTGTGCAAGGCAACCACTACCTCTCGCGTTCAACGTTACATAAGCGCTTGTTCAATGCAAAGTCGAAAAAGGGCGCACTTCATTAAATTCTATCGATTGAACATCATCAATAGCTGTCATATTTGACAGCTATTCAGTCTTATTTTTACCGGTTAGCCTCCAAGGTATCGCTTGTAGCCTCTTGAACTTTATCAATCGGCACCTGGAGAATTCCTATGCTCAGCCCAAAAAAAAATCAGCCGCGGCTCCTGATGAACAATGGCTTGATCCGTCTTTTGGGCAGGCTGGCGTAGCCTATCAATTTTCTGCAGGAAGTGACCCACTGCAAATTGTTTCCAGAAGACCCGACGAGAAGTTACTTCTGGCAGGCGGCGTCTACTGGGAAGGTCATCAAGACTTCCAGCTTGTACAACTGCTGGAAGATGGCAGCCGGGATCCTGATTTTGCGGATGACGGAATACTCAAGGGCGGGTTTAAGGTTGGATCTCGGGCCTCTCTACACGGCGCCCAACTTTACAAAGATGGGAAGATCCTGGTCATTGGTACACACCGCGACGATATTGAGTATCTTGCTTTCGCGCGCTTTCTCGAAAACGGCAAACCTGATTACACGTTTGGCGATGGAGGTCTGGTACTGAATCCCTACCCAACCCACTTGAGTAACCTGGCCGTTTCAACCAGACCCCATCGTTCAATGACTCAACCAACCTCCAACACTGCAATCGGTCCAAATGGCGAGATCATAATGGCGGGTTGGATGAGCATCTTTCGATACGACCCAGACGGCAAACTTGATCTGTCATTTAACGGAAGCGGCAGCATCAATGTCGATTTCGTCATCCATGCAGTCGGCGCGTCCGCTGATGGCGCCATTACTGTCGTCGGATCCAGCTCCGTAGGCTTTAGCCCTCAGAACGAAGGTATCGTCGCCCGCTTCAAAGCTGATGGAACTCCAGACAATTCCTTTGGGACGAGCGGCATCACGAGAATCCGCATCGACGAAGCCGATACAGTATTTTCAGGCCTGTTACTGCGCGAAGATGGCAGTACGTTCGTGACTGGCTCGTTGGACCGAACCCCGAACGATGTTTGGGGCAACGGCCGCCGGGGAGTGCTTGCAGCGTTTAATGGAAATGGTTGGCCGAATCTTGTTTTCAACGGTGGCAAAGCGGTGGTGTCCGAGTTGCCATCAAGCGCAGCCAACGCATGGTCTGACATTGGCGGAGACCCTGCACATGGAATTGTCGTCGTTGGCCTGTCAGGCGCGAGAAGCAGGGAGAGTACGCTGATCGCCCGTTATGAGGCTACGGGAAAACTCGACATCACGTTCGGCGACGAAGGCTTTCTGAATACCCGCTTTGGAAAAGATTACGAGTTCTGGAAGTCGGTGGTTGTGCAACCCGATCAAAAAATCATTGCTTCGGGTGATTGCCGGTATTTTTTTGACAGGGCGACTGTAGCGCGGTTTCTAGCCACCAGAGAGAAGTAAATGGTGATAAAAAAATGCCCCGTATCGATTGATACGGGGCATTTCTATAGCGACTCAAGACCCGCTTGTGGCGGGCCATGAAGCAACTTAAGCCAGCACTTCTTCGCGCTTGCCCAGCAGACGATCGCAAACCACCGCAACCACCAAGGTCATCACCGACGGCACCAGCCACGCCAGACCTTGCTCGCTCAGCGGCAGGTGGGACAGCTGAGCTGGCATCCAGTCCGCCAGACCCGCCCCCTTGAGCGCATCGATCATGCCGAAGATGAACGACACCAACATCACAGGGCCAACGATACGGCCCTGTTCATGCCAGAAGTCTTTGCAGAAGCTCAGCGCGACCAGGGCGATGCAGGGCGGGTAAATCGCCGTCAGTACCGGGATCGAGAACGCAATCAGCTTGGTGAGGCCCAGGTTGGACACAAACAGGGAGAACACGGCGAGGATGATGACCAATGTCTTGTAGGACAGTGGCAGCACACGGCTGAAGTATTCGGCGCATGCACACGTCAGACCGACCGCGGTGACCAGACAGGCCAGGGAGATCAGCACCGCCAGGAAACCGCTGCCCAGCGAACCAAAGGTGTGCTGAACATAGGCGTGCAACACCGCGGCACCGTTAGCTGCACCGGCCGCCACTTCATGACTGCCGGAACCGAGACGAAACAGGCTGACATACACCAGCGCCAGGCCCACGCCGGCAATCAGCCCGGCAATGATCGCGTAGCGGGTGATCAGCGCTGGTGACTCGACGCCACGGGAGCGGATCGCGTTGACGATGACGATGCCGAACACCAGCGCGCCAAGGGTATCCATGGTCAGGTAACCGTTGATGAACCCTTGGGAGAACGGCGCCGCGACATACTCAGGCGTCGCCACGCCGATGTCACCGGCAGGCAGCGCGAATGCGGCGATGCCGAGTGCGGCCAGGGCGATGATCTTCAGGGGGGCGAGGAAACGTCCTACGGTATCCAGCAAACGGCCCGGATAGAGCGAAATGAAGAACACCAGCAGGAAGTACACCGAGCTGTAGAGGAACAGCGCCAGCGGGCTCTCGCCGGTCAGCGGCGCCAGACCCACTTCGAACGATACGGTCGCGGTACGCGGCGTGGCGAACAGCGGGCCGACCGCGAGGTAGCACGCAGCGGCCAGCAGGCCGCCGGCGATTTTGCCGATCGGGCTGCTCAAGGCATCCATCGCACCACCGACCTTGGCCAACGCAACCACGGTGATCACCGGCAAACCGACTGCCGTGATCAAGAAGCCTAGCGCCGCCATCCAGACATTGGGCCCGGACTGCAAACCGACGATAGGCGGGAAGATGATGTTGCCAGCCCCGACAAACAGGGCAAACGTCATAAAACCAAGTGCCAGGATGTCCTGACCTTTCAAGACTTTCATTAAGGAAATACCACACTACTGAATCGGAATTTAGAGAGGGATTTCCCTGAGGGGTGAGGGAAATGCTGTCGGTCCGTATAGGACTGACCCGTTTAGCGCGACGCTTCCTTGTGGGACGCAAACGCAAAAATGGCGGCTAGCCTAACGAATTTGCCCGACAAACGCACTGTTAAGGGGCGATCTATCCGATACGCGACATTTCCGTGTCGCGTTTACATATCTAATTTACCTAAGAAGAGCCCCGTGGCGAGGGAACTTGCTCCCGCTCGGCTGCGCAGCAGTGGTAAATCCATTGCATGTGGCGTACCAGACAACCTTCGACGGCCTGTTTTGGGGCCGCTTCGCAGCCCAGCGGGAGCAAGCTCCCTCGCCACAAAAAGCACTGCAAGTATCTCAACACCAGAAACGACAAAGGCCACCCGAAGGTGGCCTTTGTTTGGTGAAGCGTCAGCTAAGCGCGAGGCTTATTTGATCGCCCAACCGGTCAGCTCGGACAATGCCTTGCCGATGTCTGCCAGCGAACGCACGGTTTTAACGCCTGCGTCTTCCAGGGCAGCAAACTTCTCGTCTGCAGTGCCTTTGCCGCCAGAGATGATTGCGCCAGCATGGCCCATGCGCTTGCCCGCAGGGGCAGTCACACCAGCGATGTAGGAAACAACCGGCTTGGTCACGTGTGCCTTGATGTAGGCAGCCGCTTCTTCTTCAGCCGAACCGCCGATCTCACCGATCATGACGATCGCTTCGGTCTTCGGGTCTTCCTGGAACAGCTTCAGGATGTCGATGAAGTTCGAACCCGGGATCGGGTCACCACCGATGCCGACGCAAGTCGACTGACCGAAACCGGCGTCAGTAGTTTGCTTCACAGCTTCGTAGGTCAGGGTGCCGGAACGGGAAACGATACCGACCTTGCCTGGCAAGTGAATGTGACCTGGCATGATGCCGATCTTGCATTCGCCTGGGGTGATCACGCCTGGGCAGTTAGGACCGATCAGGACTACGCCCAGCTCGTCGCACTTAACTTTAGCGTCCAGCATGTCCAGGGTAGGAATGCCTTCGGTGATGCAGACGATCAGCTTGATGCCGCCGAAAGCAGCTTCCAGGATCGAATCCTTGCAGAAAGGAGCCGGAACGTAGATCACGCTGGCGGTAGCGCCAGTGGCAGCTACAGCGTCTTTCACGGTGTTGAACACTGGCAGGCCCAGGTGCTCGGTGCCGCCTTTGCCTGGAGTTACGCCACCAACCATCTTGGTGCCGTATTCGATGGCTTGCTGGGTGTGGAAACTACCTTGCGAACCGGTAATACCCTGGCAGATAACTTTGGTGTCTTTATTGATCAGGACGCTCATTATTTGCCCTCCGCAGCTTTAACGACTTGTTGAGCAGCGTCGGTCAGGCTGGTAGCAGCGATGATGTTCAAACCGCTTTCTGCCAGTACTTTAGCGCCCAGCTCAGCGTTGTTGCCTTCAAGGCGAACAACAACCGGGATTTTCACGCCGACTTCTTTCACAGCGCCGATGATGCCTTCGGCAATCATGTCGCAACGAACGATGCCGCCGAAGATGTTGACCAATACTGCAGCGACGTTAGTGTCGGACAGGATGATCTTGAACGCTTCGGTAACGCGTTCTTTGGTAGCACCGCCGCCCACGTCGAGGAAGTTGGCTGGTTTGCCGCCATGCAGGTTGACGATGTCCATGGTACCCATGGCCAGGCCAGCACCGTTGACCATGCAACCGATGTTGCCTTCCAGCGCTACGTAGTTCAGTTCGAACTTGGCAGCGTGCGCTTCGCGCGGATCGTCTTGCGACGGATCGTGGAAAGTCTTCAGCTTAGGCTGACGGTACATGGCGTTGGCGTCGATGTTGATCTTGGCGTCGAGGCAATGCAGATCGCCGTCAGCCTTGATCACCAGCGGGTTCACTTCCAGCAGAGCCAGGTCGTGATCCTTGAACAGCTTGGCCAGACCTACGAAGATCTTGGCGAACTGAGCAACTTGCTTGCCTTCCAGACCCAGCTGGAATGCCAGCTCGCGACCCTGGAATGGCTGGGCGCCAACCAGTGGATCGATCGTGGCTTTCAGAATTTTTTCTGGAGTGTCGTGAGCGATTTTCTCGATGTCCACGCCACCTTCGGTGGAAGCCATGAACACGATGCGACGGCTCGAACGGTCAACGACAGCGCCCAGGTACAGCTCTTTAGCGATATCAGTGCACGATTCAACCAGGATCTTGGTGACTGGCTGGCCATTGGCGTCAGTCTGGTAAGTCACCAGGCGCTTGCCCAGCCACTGCTGTGCGAATGCCTTGGCGTCTTCTTTGCTGCGAACCAGCTTTACGCCGCCCGCTTTACCGCGACCACCAGCGTGGACCTGGGCTTTGACAACCCACTCGGTGCCGCCGATTTTGTCGCAAGCTTCTGCTGCTGCTTCCGGGGTGTCTACTGCGAAACCCTGGGATACTGGCAGGCCGTACTCAGCGAACAGCTGCTTACCCTGATACTCGTGAAGATTCATGCTTATTACCGTCTTCGTTAGGTACTGCGCATTCGGTGCTGCACTTGTTCAAGTGCCGCACCACCTGTGACTGCTGCTTGCGTAGCCTTTCCGGACAACCGGTGCAGCTACGCAAGACTGCGTCCAGCGGATATTCCGCGGTGAGTCTTGCATGCAAGGCTCACGACGGGCCATACCGCCGTGGTTTCTTATTGTCTTAACGCTTCTTGCGGTTGGCGATGTGGATGGCGCCGCCATTCACAGCCAGAGCAGCTTCGTGCAAGGCTTCAGACAGGGTCGGATGGGAGAAAACCATCATGCCCAGGTCTTCAGCGCTGGTGCCGAACTCCATGCCGATCGCGCCCTGCTGAACCAGTTCTGCAGCGCTCGGGCCAATCACGTGGACGCCCAATACGCGGTCAGTCTTGGCATCAGCAATGACTTTCACGAAACCGCCGGTGTCGTTGGCTGCCATGGCACGGCCACTGGCTGCGAACGGGAAGGTGCCAACGTTAACTTCAACGCCTTCAGCCTTCAATACCTGCTCGGTCTTGCCGACCCACGCGATTTCCGGGTGAGTATAAATAACAGACGGGATCAGGTCATAGTTGATTTGGGCTTTGTGGCCCTTGATGCGCTCAACCACCATGATGCCTTCTTCGGACGCCTTGTGCGCCAGCATCATGCCGCGAACCACGTCACCGATCGCGTAAACGCCCGGTACGCTGGTGGCGCACTGGTCGTCAACGAATACGAAACCGCGCTCGTCGATGTTCACACCGCTGTCGGCAGCCAACAGTTCGGTGGTCACTGGACGGCGACCAACGGCAACGATCAGCTTGTCGAAGGTGATGTTCTGTTCGCCGTTGGCATCGGTGTAGTTCACCACGACTTCGTCGCCGTTCACTTTGGAACCGGTAACGCGAGCGCCCAGCTTGATGTCCAGACCTTGTTTGGTCAGGGTCTTGAAGGCTTCTTTGGAAACGGCTTCGTCAGCGGCTGGCAGGAACTTTTCCAGCGCTTCCAGGACAACCACTTGCGAACCCAGACGCGACCAGACCGAACCCAGTTCCAGACCGATGACGCCAGCGCCGATCACGCCCAGACGCTTGGGAACGGATTGGAATTCCAGCGCGCCGGTCGAATCGACGATGACGTTCTGGTCAACCGGAGCCGGTGGAATGTCGATCGGACGCGAGCCCGAAGCCAGAATCACGTTCTCGGCTTCGATGATTTCAACGGTGCCGTCTGGCTTGGTCAGCTCGACTTTCTTGCCAGCCAGCAGCTTGCCGTGGCCTTGCAGGGAAGTGACGCCGTTCGCCTTGAACAGGGTGGCAACGCCAGAGGTCAGGCCTTTGACGATGTTGGCTTTACGGCCAACCATTGCCGCCACGTCCATGGTCACGCCAGCGTGATTGATGCCGTGGATCGCGAAGCCTTCTTTGGCTTCCTTGTACTTCCAGGAGCTGTCCAGCAGCGCCTTGGATGGAATGCAGCCGACGTTCAGGCAAGTACCGCCGAGGGCCAGTTTGCCTTCCTTGTCGGTGTATTTCTCGATGCAGGCAGTGGAGAGGCCCAGTTGCGCTGCTTTAATGGCAGCCACGTAGCCGCCAGGGCCCGCGCCAATCACTACCACGTCGAATTTCTGAGTCATAAAAAAGGTTCCCTTTTAGCAGCAAGCTTCAAGCCGCGAGCTGCAAGTTGAAGCCCATTCGCATGTTTTGCGCTTGAGGCTTGCAGCTTGCAGCTCGCAGCTGCTTTTTAGATATCCAGCAGCAAACGAGCCGGGTCTTCCAGCAGGTTCTTGATGGTAACCAGGAAGGTCACAGCTTCTTTGCCATCGATCAGACGGTGATCGTAGGACAGAGCGAGGTACATCATCGGACGGATCACGACCTGACCGTTGATCGCCATAGGACGCTGCAGAATGTTGTGCATGCCCAGGATGGCCGCTTGCGGCGGGTTGACAATCGGAGTCGACATCATCGAACCGAAGGTACCACCGTTGGTGATGGTGAACGTACCGCCGGTCATTTCGTCCATCGACAGTTTGCCGTCGCGAGCCTTCTTGCCGAAGGTGGCGATGCCGCCTTCGATTTCAGCCAGGCTCATCAGTTCGGCGTTACGCAGAACCGGTACAACCAGGCCGCGGTCGCTGGAAACAGCCACGCCGACGTCGGCATAACCGTGGTAAACGATGTCGGCACCGTCGATCGACGCGTTGACAGCCGGGAAGCGTTTCAGCGCTTCAGTGGCAGCCTTGACGAAGAACGACATGAAGCCCAGGCGCACGCCGTTGTGGGACTTCTCGAACAGGTCCTTGTACTTCGAACGCAGGGCCATGACTTCAGTCATGTCGACTTCGTTGAAGGTGGTCAGCATCGCCATGTTCGACTGGGCTTCTACCAGGCGCTTGGCCACGGTAGCGCGAACGCGGGTCATCGGAACGCGCTTCTCGATGCGGTCGCCAGCGGCGAACACAGGAGCAGCGGCAGCCGGAGCAGCAGCCTTGGCAGGCGCGGCAGCCGGAGCGGCTTTCTTGGCAGCAACGGCTGCAACCACGTCTTCCTTGGTCACACGACCGCCTTTGCCAGTGCCGGCAACGGAAGCGATGTTGATGCCGTTTTCTTCAGCCAGCTTGCGAGCAGCCGGTGCAGCAACAGGATCGTCTTCGCCTTCGGCGGCTGGCGCAGCAGCTTGTGCAGCAGCCGGAGCCGCGGCAGCAGCTGGAGCGGCAGCAGCGCCGCCCGCTTCGATGGAGCCCAGCACTTCGTCGGACAGAACGGTGTCGCCTTCGTTCTTGACGATAGCGCCCAGCACGCCGTCAGCGGTAGCCAACACTTCCAGCACAACCTTGTCGGTTTCGATGTCGACGATCAGGTCGTCACGCTTTACAGCGTCGCCCGGTTTTTTGTGCCAGGTGGCAACGGTGCCATCGGCAACCGATTCCGGGAAAGTGGGGGCTTTGATTTCGATAGCCATTATCTGTGGGTCCTTAAATTCGGTTTCAGGTGCGCGAAGGCGTTAAACAGTAAAGGCGTCTTGCAGCAGTTTTTCCTGCTGCTCAGCGTGCATCGATGCATAACCACAAGCAGGTGCAGCAGAAGCATCACGGCCGGCGTACTCGAGAACGAGTGCCTTGTTGTGATTGCCCACGATGCGGCGCATGTGGTGCTGGCTGCAGTACCAGGCACCCTGGTTCATCGGCTCTTCCTGACACCAAACGATATGTTTGAGGTTGGTGTACGGAGCCAGGACTTCATTCAAGTCGTCCTCAGGGAACGGGTACAGCTGCTCGATACGCACGATGGCGATGTCATCACGACCTTCGGCACGGCGTTTTTCCAGCAGGTCGTAGTAGACCTTGCCGCTACACAGAACAATGCGCTCGACCTTTTTCGGGTCTTGGGCATCGATTTCCGGGATCACGGTCTGGAACGAACCTTCGGCCAGATCTTCCAGGGTCGATATGGCCAGTTTGTGACGCAGCAGCGACTTCGGAGTCAGAACGATCAATGGCTTGCGCAGCGGGCGAATCACCTGACGACGCAGCAAGTGGTAGATCTGGGCCGGCGTGGTCGGTACGGCTACCTGAATGTTGTGCTCGGCGCACAGTTGCAGGTAACGCTCCAGACGCGCCGACGAGTGCTCCGGCCCCTGACCTTCATAACCGTGCGGCAGCAGCATGGTCAGACCGCAAAGACGGCCCCACTTGTGCTCGCCGCTGGTGATGAACTGGTCGATAACCACCTGGGCACCGTTGGCGAAGTCGCCGAACTGGGCTTCCCAGATCACCAGCGCCTCAGGCGTGGTGGTCGAGTAACCGTATTCGAACGCCAGCACGGCTTCTTCGGACAGGAACGAATCGTAGAGGTCGAAACGTGGCTGGCCCTTGTAGAGGTTTTGCAGCGGGACGTAGGTCCCCGCGTCTTTCTGGTTGTGCAAGACAGCGTGACGGTGCGAGAACGTACCGCGACCGATGTCCTGACCCGTCATGCGAATCGGGTGACCTTCGAACGCCAGGGTCGCGTACGCCATGGTTTCGGCGTAACCCCAGTTGATCGGCAGGCCGCCGGCTTGCATCTTCTGACGGTCTTCGTAGATTTTCGAGACCTGGCGCTGAACCACGAAGCCTTCCGGGATTTCCAGCAGCTTGGCGGACAGTTCCTGCAAGGTTTTCAGATCGAAACGCGTGTCGTGACGCGCGGTCCAGGCGTGGCCCAGATACGGACGCCAGTCCACGAACAACTCTTTGTTCGGCTCTTTGACCAGGCTTTTTACAACATGCAGGCCGTTGTCCAGCGCGTTGCGGTATTCGTCGACTTTCGCCTGAACACGCTCTGCGTCGAGTACACCGCCCTGGGTCAGACGATCGGCGTACAGCTCACGGGTGGTGCGCTGCTTGGTGATCTGCTGATACATGATCGGCTGGGTGCCACTTGGCTCGTCGGCCTCGTTGTGGCCACGACGACGGTAGCAGACCAGGTCGATTACCACGTCACGCTTGAACTGCATGCGGTAGTCGATGGCCAACTGGGTCACGAACAATACGGCTTCCGGATCATCACCATTCACATGGAGGATCGGCGCCTGGATCATTTTCGCAACGTCGGTCGCGTACTCGGTGGAACGCGAGTCCAGCGGGTTGCTGATGGTGAAACCGACCTGGTTGTTGATCACGATGTGCACGGTGCCGCCGGTCTTGAAACCGCGGGTTTGCGACATCTGGAAGGTTTCCATCACCACGCCCTGACCGGCGAATGCCGCGTCACCGTGGATGGAGATCGGCAGAACCTTCTCGCCGGTAGGGTCGTTACGACGATCCTGACGGGCGCGAACCGAACCCTCGACCACTGGAGATACGATTTCCAGGTGGGACGGGTTGAAGGCCATCGCCAGGTGAACTTCACCGCCGGTGGTCATGACGTTGGACGAGAAGCCCTGGTGATACTTAACGTCACCGGAACCCAGCTCGACCTTCTTCTTGCCTTCGAACTCGTCGAACAGCTCGCGCGGGTTCTTGCCGAAGGTGTTGACCAGCACGTTCAGACGGCCACGGTGGGCCATGCCGATAACGATTTCCTTGGTGCCGTAGGAACCGGAACGCTGGATCAATTCGTCGAGCATCGGAATCAGGCTCTCGCCGCCTTCCAGGCCGAAACGCTTGGTACCCGGGTATTTGGTGCCCAGGTATTTTTCCAGGCCTTCGCCGGCGGTGACGCGCTCGAGCAGGTGGCTCTTGATGTCGGCGGAGTACGTCGGACGACCACGCACGCTTTCCAGACGCTGCTGGAACCACTGGCGCTGCTCGGAATCGGTGATATGCGTAAATTCAGCGCCGATGGTGCGGCAATATGTCTGCTGCAACGCTTCGTGAATTTCGCGTAGGCTCGCCTCCTCTTTGCCGATGAACAGGTCGCCGGCACGGAAGGTCGTATCAAGATCGGCATTGGTCAAGCCGTAATGATTGATCGACAGGTCTGCAGGTGCAGGACGCTGCCACAGCCCCAGCGGGTCAAGCTGGGCTGCCTGGTGGCCACGCATACGGTAGGCCTGGATCAATCGCAGCACTTCAACTTGCTTCTTCTCGTGCTCACTGCTCACGCTGCCGGCGGAAACCGGTTGGGCGCGGCGCTGGTTCTTTGCCAGCAAGACGAAATGATCGCGAATTGTGGAGTGCGAAACATCGGTGGCAGAGCTGCCGTCAATAGGCAGCTTCTGAAAGTAGGTGCGCCACTCTTCTGGCACAGCGTTAGGGTCGTGCAGGTAGAGCTCATAAAGCTCTTCCACATAGGCAGCGTTTCCACCTGAAAGGTAGGCGCTGTTCCACATGCGCTGCATCACGCTTTCTTGCATGCTTGGTCACCCTCGGTTAGGGGAACACCACCGGCGTCGACACCGAGCAAACTTGCAGAAGTCCGAATGCAGCGACCAAAACAAGCCACTTAGGATCACGCTGATAGTCCGGGTACCAGCCCGGATGCCCCTGCTTGTCTCATTTCTTCAAAATAAGAGCCGCAGCCTTGTAAGCTGCTGCCCAGGTTAAAACTACGGCGCCGGTTGAAGCCTGCGCCGTAGCATCTACGGGTACAGCGGTCTTGCAGTTACAGCTGAATCACACGCCGCTTTGCAGCAGCATGTTACGCACGTGACCGATGGCCTTAGTCGGGTTCAGGCCTTTCGGACAGACGTTGACGCAGTTCATGATCCCGCGGCAGCGGAATACGCTGAACGGGTCATCCAGCGAAGCCAGACGCTCGGCAGTCTTGGTGTCGCGGCTGTCTGCCAGGAAGCGGTACGCTTGCAGCAGTGCAGCCGGGCCCAGGAACTTGTCCGGGTTCCACCAGAAGGACGGGCAAGAGGTCGAGCAGCAAGCGCACAGGATGCACTCGTACAGACCGTCGAGCTTTTCACGCTCTTCCGGGGTCTGCAGACGTTCGATGGCCGGAGCCGGCGTGTCGTTCTGCAGGTATGGCTTAACCTTCTCGTATTGCTTGTAGAAGATGCTCATATCGACGACCAGGTCACGGATAACCGGCAAACCTGGCAGCGGACGAACAATCAGCTTGTTACCTTTTACGACAGAAGACAGCGGCGTGACGCAGGCCAGGCCGTTTTTGCCGTTGATGTTCATGCCGTCGGAACCGCAAACACCTTCACGGCAAGAGCGACGATAGGAGAAACCTTCGTCCTGCTCTTTGATCAGGGCCAGCACGTCCAGCACCATCAGGTCTTTACCACCGGTGTCGACCTGGAATTCCTGCATGAACGGCGCAGCGTCCTGATCAGGGTTGTAGCGATAAACACTGACTTGCAACATGGCGGCCACCCTTAATAAGTCCGAATCTTAGGTTCAAAAGTCGGAACAGTTTTCGGCGAGAAGTTCACGGCACGCTTGGTCACGCGCTTGTCACCCGGGAAGTACAGGGTGTGGCACAGCCAGTTTTCGTCGTCGCGATCTTCGTAGTCTTCACGGGCGTGAGCGCCGCGGGACTCTTTGCGGATCTCTGCAGCGATGGCGGTGGCTTCGGCCACTTCCAGCAGGTTTTGCAGTTCCAGGGCTTCGATTCGAGCGGTGTTGAACGCCTGGCTCTTGTCGTTGATCTTGACGTTGGCGATACGGCCACGCAGGTCAGCCAGCTGGGCAATACCCTTCTGCATGTATTCACCGGTACGGAATACACCGAAGTAGTTCTGCATGCAGCTTTGCAGTTCTTTACGCAGAGTGGCGACGTCTTCGCCTTCTGTACGCGAGTTCAGGCCATCGAGACGAGCCAGGGCTGCGTCGATGTCGGACTGGCGAGGACGGGCGTAATCAACGCCTTCCTTCAGGGTCTGCTCCAGGAACAGACCGGCCGCACGGCCGAATACCACCAGGTCGAGCAGCGAGTTGCCACCCAGACGGTTGGCACCGTGAACCGATACGCAGGCCACTTCGCCCACTGCGAACAGACCAGGAATGATCTGGTCGACGCCGTCGGCGTCCTGGGTGATTGCCTGGCCATGAATGTTGGTGGCAACGCCGCCCATCATATAGTGGCAGGTTGGAACGACCGGAATCGGCGCCACGGCTGGATCGACGTGGGCGAAAGTCTTGGACAGTTCCATGATACCTGGCAGACGACTGTGCAGAACTTCTTCACCGAGGTGATCGAGTTTCAGCATTACGTGGTCGCCATCCGGACCGCAACCGTTGCCGGCGATGATTTCTTTAACCATCGAACGGGCAACAACGTCACGACCTGCAAGGTCTTTGGCGTTCGGAGCATAACGCTCCATGAAACGCTCGCCGTGCTTGTTGATCAGGTAACCGCCTTCACCGCGGCAACCTTCAGTCACCAACACACCGGCGCCGGCGATGCCGGTCGGGTGGAACTGCCACATTTCAATGTCTTGTACCGGCACGCCAGCACGCAGAGCCATGCCGACGCCGTCACCGGTGTTGATCAGGGCATTGGTGGTGGACGAGTAGATACGGCCTGCACCGCCAGTCGCCAATACGGTGGCGTTAGCGCGTACGTAGGAAGTTTCGCCGGTTTCGATGCAGATGACGATCATGCCGACAAAGGCACCGTCTTCGTTCTTCACCAGATCCACACCGTAGTATTCGTTGAGGAATACGGTGCCAGCCTTGAGGTTGGCCTGGTACAGGGTGTGCAGCAGTGCGTGACCGGTACGGTCGGCAGCGGCGCATGTACGTGCAGCCTGGCCACCTTTACCGAAGTCTTTCGACTGACCGCCGAACGGACGCTGATAAATGCGGCCCTGTTCGGTACGGGAGAACGGCAAACCCATGTGCTCGAGTTCGAAAACGGCTTCCGGGCCTACGGAACACATGTATTCGATAGCGTCCTGGTCACCGATGTAGTCGGAACCCTTGACGGTATCGTACATGTGCCAGCGCCAGTCATCGTTCGGATCTGCCGAGGCGATGGCGCAGGTGATGCCACCCTGGGCGGATACAGTGTGCGAACGAGTCGGGAAAACCTTGGTAACTACGGCAGTCTTGTGACCACCTTGTGCCAGTTGCAGCGCAGCGCGCATACCAGCACCGCCGCCGCCAATGATGATGGCGTCGAACGAAAGCGTATTAACTGTAGTAGACATGAATCAGATACCCCAGAGAATCTGCACACCCCAGACGAAGTAAGCGAACATCGCAACGCCGCATACCGCCTGAAAAAGGAAACGTATTGCAGTTGCGGACTTGCCGAACGCCATTGGCGTCAGGTAGTCGGTCGCGATGGTCCACATGCCGACCCAGGCGTGAGCGCCGAGTGCAACGAGGGCCAGGAGACTGAAAATACGCATCCAGTTGCTTGCGAACAGTTCATGCCATTGGGCGTAGCCGATGCCAGGGTTGGCGACGACGTATCCGATCAGGAAAATGAAATAAGCCGCGAGAACGACCGCAGACACACGTTGTGCCATCCAGTCATAGAGGCCCGAACGGGACAGGTTCGTGACGTTAGTTACCATATCCAAACTCCTGCCAGAACGATTACCACCACGGAAACGGCGATAACGATTTTCGAGCCCAGTTTGCCGCCTTCAAGCGACTCGCCGATGCCCATGTCCATGATCAAATGGCGCACACCGGCAACCAGGTGATACAGCAAGGCGGACAGGATGCCCCAAATCACTAGCTTGGCTAGCGGACTGGTCAGACACGCTTTCACCTGACCGAAGCCTTCTTCCGAGTCGAGCGACTTGTCCAATGCATAAAGCATGATGGCCAGGCTGACAAAGAGGATGATTCCGGAGATTCGGTGAAGAATGGACGTGTAAGCAGTGACTGGGAGTTTGATGGTCCTTAGGTCTAGGTTTACAGGTCGTTGGCTATTCACGGCTTTTTTTCACACTGAAGAGCCCCTAACAATCAGGGCAAAGTTGTTGGGGAGTGCACTGGTCAGGTACCCACCACCCAGGGAGTGCGACCCCCAGTAAAGCAGGCCCAAAAGCCCCTGGCGGTCGGAGGCCGAGTATAGACAGTTAGGCTACTAATGACAACGCGTTCACCTTCCCCTAATAGCTCATTGCACAAGTTGGATAAAAGGCGTAAATGGCAGTCAATTTCGAGGAAAAAGTCCGGTTAAAGCCTTCTGGAGCAAGACTTTAGGCAAATTGACATTCGAATTTATCTCACTATAGTGGTGCGGGCCCTGCGTGGGGGGTCTGTCTGATGATTTCAAGCATAAATAGGAGGCCACATGGCTGACAAAAAAGCGCAGTTGATCATCGAGGGCGCAGCCCCCGTCGAGCTGCCCATTTTAACCGGCACCGTTGGTCCCGATGTTATCGACGTTCGGGGCCTGACGGCCACGGGCCGTTTCACCTTTGACCCTGGTTTCATGTCGACAGCTTCCTGCGAGTCGAAGATCACCTATATCGACGGCGACAACGGCATTCTGCTGCACCGCGGTTACCCGATCGAACAGCTCGCTGAAAAATCGGACTACCTGGAAACCTGCTATCTGCTGCTCAACGGCGAATTGCCGACCGCAGAACAGAAGGCCCAGTTCGTCAGCACCGTGAAGAACCACACCATGGTTCACGAGCAGCTGAAGACCTTCTTCAACGGCTTCCGTCGCGACGCTCACCCAATGGCCGTCATGTGCGGCGTAGTCGGCGCCCTCTCGGCCTTCTACCACGACTCCCTCGACATCAATAACCCGCAGCATCGCGAAATTTCCGCGATCCGCCTGGTTGCCAAGATGCCGACCCTGGCAGCGATGGTTTACAAGTACTCCATGGGCCAACCCATGATGTACCCGCGCAACGACCTGACGTACGCGGAAAACTTCCTGCACATGATGTTCAACACCCCGTGCGAGATCAAACCGATCAGCCCGGTACTCGCCAAGGCCATGGACCGGATCTTCATCCTCCATGCCGACCACGAGCAGAACGCATCGACTTCCACTGTACGCCTGGCCGGTTCTTCGGGTGCCAACCCGTTCGCCTGTATCGCCGCCGGCATCGCTGCACTGTGGGGCCCTGCCCACGGCGGCGCGAACGAAGCTGTTCTGACCATGCTCGATGAAATTGGCGATGTGTCGAACATCGACAAGTACATTGCCAAGGCCAAGGACAAGAACGATCCGTTCAAACTGATGGGCTTCGGTCACCGGGTTTACAAAAACCGCGACCCACGCGCTACCGTCATGAAGCAGACTTGCGACGAAGTGCTGAAGGAACTGGGTATCAAGCACGACAAGCAACTCGAACTGGCCATGCGCCTGGAAGAGATCGCGCTGACCGACCCGTACTTCATCGAACGCTCGCTGTACCCGAACGTCGACTTCTACTCGGGGATCATCCTCAAGGCGATCGGCATTCCAACCAGCATGTTCACCGTGATCTTCGCCCTGGCGCGGACTGTCGGCTGGATCTCCCACTGGAAAGAAATGCTCTCCAGCCCGTACAAGATTGGCCGTCCTCGCCAGCTGTACACCGGCTACGAGTCGCGTGACATCACCAAGCTGGAAGACCGCAAATAAGACCTGTCTTGCGATAACGTCTTAAGCTGTACCGGGAACGGCCTCTATTTATATAGAGGCCGTTTTTGTTTGTGCGGTCTCAGCGGCCTTGGGGCCGACTGGGTTTTTGGTTGTGTACATATCCGTTTCTGCGGTAACGGCTACTTATGGTTTCGCTCATACCGCGAGTCCCTTTTTCAAACGCCAAAAGGGAACCAAAAGGCTTCGCCCCGGCGTACGGCGCCTCGCTGAGGCTCCGCGATCCCTCGCTACGGCGTCCATCAGGGGGCATCGCCTAAGGTCTGCCGAAGGGGCGAGAGAACAAGATCAACGTCAAAAGCCAAAGCCAAAGCCAAAGCCAAAGCCAAAGCCAAAGCCAAAGCCAAAGCCAAAGCCAAAGCCAAAGCCAAAGCCAAAGCCAAAGCCAAAGCCAAAGCCAAAGCCAAAGCCAAAGCCAAAGCCAAAGCCAAAGCCAAAAGGATCACTGCTTTTGGATAGCTTGCGTACATCCGCAAGAACAGGTCGGCTGTCAGGCTGCCTTCGCGGGCAAGCCTCGCTCCTACAAGGGGTTCGGTGTACACGCTTCGCTCTTCACCACTCATCAGGCCGAGCGTTAGCTCGCCTGCAGCTTGGCCGTCATCGCTGGCAGGCCAGCTCCCACAGGGTTTGGTGTACATCCGCAAAAAAATGGTCGGCTGTCAGGCCGCCATCGCGAGCAGGCTCACTCCTACAGTGGAATGTGTGTACCTGCAAGAGATTGGTCGGCTGTCAGGCCGCCTTCGCGGGCAAGCCTCGCTCCTACAAGAGTTCGGCGTACAGCTTTTGATTTTCACCACTCATCAGGCCGAGCGTTAGCTCGCCTGCTTTTGATCTTGATCCACCCGCCCCTTTCGGGAGGCTGAGTGGAGGTGTTCATCCGGGGAGTGGCGCGCAGCGCCGTTCGACGCAGTCGAACACGCTGCATGTAGGTCGTCGCGAAGCAGACCGGAGGGCAGTGTCCCCGGATGGATACCGGAGCGAAGGTACGCCGAGCCTTAGCGAGGGGCCGGACGCTTGGGGCGAGACTTTTTGGTTCCTTTTGTGGCGTTTGACAAAAGGGACTCGCCGTAAGGGCGAAACCGCCAGCCGCCGTTACCGCAGAAATGGATATATACACCTGAGAGAGACAGGTCGGCTGTCAGGCCGCCTTCGCGGGCAAGCCTCGCTCCTACACCAAATACCATCGCCAACAAAAAAAATGCCCCGATCTCTCGACCAGGGCATTTTTCGTTTAACGCAACTTACACAGACAAACCCGAAGCCTTAGTGAGAAACCGCCCCACTCGCCCCCAAACCGGTCTGCGAACGAACAAACTGCGGGAAGAACAGCGCACGCTCATTAACGCCAGCCGCCGACTTGTCAGTGATCGAGAAGAACCAGATCCCGATAAACGCAATGGCCATCGAGAACAGCGCCGGGTACTCATACGGGAAGATAGCCTTCTCGTGATGCAGGATCTGCACCCAGATGGTTGGACCCAGCACCATCAAACCAACCGCACTCACCAGACCCAACCAGCCGCCGATCATTGCACCGCGAGTGGTCAGCTTCTTCCAGTACATGGAAAGCAACAGCACCGGGAAGTTACAGCTCGCTGCGATGGAGAACGCCAGACCCACCATGAACGCGATGTTCTGGCTTTCGAACAGAATGCCCAAGCCGATCGCCAGCACTGCCAAAGCGATGGTGGTGATTTTCGAGACACGGATCTCGTCCTTCTCGTTGGCCTTGCCTTTCTTGATCACGCTGGCATACAGGTCGTGAGACACCGCCGAAGCACCGGCCAGGGTCAAACCGGCAACCACCGCCAGAATGGTCGCAAACGCTACCGCCGAGATAAAGCCCAGGAAAATACTGCCACCCACCGCGTTGGCCAGGTGCACCGCCGCCATGTTGTTGCCGCCCAACAGCGCGCCAGCAGCATCTTTAAAGGCCGGGTTGGTGCTGACCAGCAGGATCGCGCCGAAGCCGATGATGAAAGTCAGGATGTAGAAGTAGCCAATGAAGCCGGTTGCATACAGCACGCTCTTGCGAGCTTCTTTTGCGTCACTCACGGTGAAGAAGCGCATCAGGATGTGCGGCAGGCCAGCGGTACCGAACATCAATGCCAGGCCAAGGGAGAACGCCGAGACCGGGTCTTTCACCAGACCGCCGGGGCTCATGATCGCTTCGCCTTTGGCGTGAACCTTGATCGCCTCGGAGAACAGTGTGCTGAAGTCAAAGTTGACGTGCTTCATCACCATCAGCGCCATGAACGAGGCACCGGACAGCAACAGCACAGCCTTGATGATCTGCACCCAAGTGGTCGCCAGCATGCCGCCGAACAGCACGTACATGCACATCAGGACGCCGACCAGGATCACTGCTACGTGGTAATCCAGTCCGAACAGCAACTGGATCAGCTTGCCGGCCCCGACCATTTGCGCGATCAGGTAGAACGCAACCACCACCAGCGAACCGCAAGCGGACAGCGAGCGAATCTGGGTTTGCCCAAGGCGGTAGGACGCCACATCGGCAAAGGTGTACTTACCCAGGTTACGCAGGCGCTCGGCGATCAGAAACAGAATGATCGGCCAACCCACCAGGAAGCCGATCGAGTAGATCAGGCCATCGTAGCCGGAAGTGAACACCAGGGCGGAAATACCCAGGAAGGACGCCGCGGACATGTAGTCACCGGCAATCGCCAGACCATTCTGGAAACCGGTGATCTTGCCGCCGGCCGCATAGTAGTCGGCCGCCGAGTTATTTTTCTTGGAAGCCCAGTAGGTGATATACAAAGTCGCGCCGACGAACGCCACGAACATCAGGATCGCGGCGACGTTCAGCGGTTGTTTCTGAACCGCGCCGGTCAGGGCTTCAGCCGCCCAGGCACCCGGTGCGAATGCTGCAACGCTCAATAGAGCCAATAGACGCCGGATCATTGCTGAGCCTCCTTGAGAATCAGATTATTCAGGTCGTCGAATTCGCCATTGGCGCGTCGTACATAGATTGCTGTCAGGATAAAGGCCGAGAGAATCAGCCCGACACCAATCGGTATGCCCCAGGTAATCGAAGAATCGGGGCTGATTTTCGCTCCCAGAATATGCGGCCCGTAAGCAATCAAAAGGATGAATCCGGAGTAAAGCCCAAGCATGATCGCCGAAAGAATCCAGGCGAACCTTTCTCGCTTACTAACCAGCTCCTTGAAGCGCGGGCTGTTTTGAATCGAGAGGTAAATGCTGTCGTTCATTGTTTTTATCCTCGCAGCACAGATTAAAGTTGGAACGTTATCCACTCTATGCGGCTGCGGGGCAGGTTCCAGACGACCTTAGTATTAGAACGACATGACAGAATCGCCATTTTCTGGTGTGACGCAACTTTTGTAGGAGCCAGGCTTGCCGGCGAAGGCGTCCTCACGATCGCTTTCGCCGGCAAGCCTGGCTCCTACAAAAAAAACAAAAGGCCCGTTGGCAATATGCCAAGGGGCCTTGAGAGGTGCTGACTAGAGCCGTCAGCTCAAATCACTTGATCCAGTCTGCAACGCGCTCAGGGTGTTTGGCCACCCAATCTTTCGCCGCGGCGTCAGGCTTGGCGCCGTCTTGAATCGCCAACATGACTTCGCCGATTTCGTCTTTCGAGGCCCACTGGAAGTTCTTCAGGAACTTGGCAACTTCCGGCGCCTTGGTGGCCAGTTCTTTGCTGCCGATGTTGTTCACGGTTTCAGCCGCGCCATAAACGCCTTTCGGGTCGTCCAGGAAGCGCAGTTTCCACTTGGCGAACATCCAGTGCGGTACCCAACCGGTCACAGCGATGGATTCGTTTTTCTTCTCGGCACGGGTCAGCTCGGCAATCATGCCGGCGCCGGAACTGGCCTTGAGTTGATACCCGGTCAGATCGTAATCCTTGATCGCCTGCTCGGTTTTAAGCATCACGCCCGAACCGGCGTCGATGCCGACGATGCGTTTTTTGAAGGTGTCGTCAGTTTTCAGGTCATCGATGGTTTTAGCCTTGACGTACTCCGGCACGATCAAGCCGATTTTTGCATCCTTGAAGTTCGGACCGTAATCGACGACTTGATCCTTGTTCTTGGTCCAGTATTCGCCGTGAGTCACCGGCAGCCAGGCGGACAACATGGCGTCGAGTTTGCCGGTGGCCACACCCTGCCACATGATCCCGGTGGCGACGGCTTGCAGTTTCACGTCATAACCCAGCTTTTGCTTGATCACTTCGGCGGCCACATGCGTGGTCGCGACGCTGTCGGACCAACCGTCAACGTAACCGATGCTCAGGGTTTTGCTCTCGGCATTGGCCATTGTGGAACCAATCGTGAGCACCAGAGCGGCACCTGCGCCTAAAAGTCGTCGCATCTTCATCGTTACTTCCCCGAAAGTGCTGCGCTCGACGGGTGCCGAGTCGCGTCAACGTATTGTTATGGTGCACAGCGCCCCCATCACGCCCACCGCAAACTCGTTCGAACATCAGCGTGATTTTCCATGAGAGCACTGATGCCTCGATAATCAACCTGACGACAACCGGAACCTGTGCTGTCAGCGACCTCAAGGCATCGAGAAACGACATCAGAACGCCATTAATCACGACCGCCTGGAGTGCGCCGACCAATCCGCCCGAACTTTGCATGTCAAAATCATGCAAGCCCCCTAGCGCGGGGCAAATGAAGGTAACATGCGCGGCTTTGCTCCCAGACGGCCTGACCATGCCCGCGACCTCCCGCTTTCCTTTTCTGGCTTATCTCTTCGCTTGCCTGCTGGGGCTGTTTGCCCTTGGCGGCTTTTGGTACGGCCTTGGCAAACCGGTGATTCTGCCGGACGTGGCCAGCGCGACGCACAAGCTGCAATGCGCCTCCTACACCCCGTTCGACAAGGACCAGTCGCCGTTCGACGTGCCGTTCAAGTTGCGCCCCGAGCGCATGGACGCCGACCTCGCGCTGCTGGCCAAAAGCTTCGAGTGCATCCGCACCTATTCCATGACCGGCCTCGAGGCGTTGCCCGACCTGGCGCGCAAGCATGGTTTGAAACTGATGATTGGCGCCTGGGTCAACAGCAACCCGGTGGACACAGAGAAAGAAGTCGACCTGCTGATCGCCTCGGCCAACGCCAACGCGGACGTGGTGACCTCGGTGATCGTCGGCAACGAAACCCTGCTGCGCAAGGAAGTCACGGGTGCGCAGTTGGCAAAACTGATCAATAAAGTCAAAAGCCAGGTCAAGCAACCGGTGACTTACGCCGATGTCTGGGAGTTTTGGCTCAAGCACCCGGAAATCGCCCCGGCAGTGGATTTCCTGACCATCCATTTGCTGCCGTACTGGGAAGATGATCCCTCGAACATCGACGCCGCGCTGCAGCATGTGGCCGAAGTGCGTCAGGTGTTCGGCAACAAATTCGCGCCCAAGGACGTGGTGATTGGCGAAACCGGCTGGCCGAGCGAAGGCCGTCAGCGCGAAACCGCCCTGCCGAGCCGGGTTAACGAAGCCAAGTTCATTCGCGGTTTTGTCATCATGGCCGAGCAGCAAGGCTGGCATTACAACCTGATCGAAGCTTTCGACCAGCCCTGGAAGCGCGCCAGCGAAGGTGCGGTCGGTGGTTACTGGGGGCTGTTCGATGCCGATCGCCAGGACAAGGGCGTGCTGGCCGGTCCCGTGTCGAACGTGCCGTACTGGTCGCAGTGGCTGGCCGTTGGCGGTTTGATTTTTCTTGGCACGCTGATCCTTGGCGGGCGTGTACGCACCACCCGCGCTGCACTGGTGCTGCCGCTGCTCGGCGCACTGGCGGCGTGCTCGATTGGCGCCTGGGGTGATCTGGCGCGGGTCACGACGCGCTTTGCCAGTGAATGGTTGTGGGTGGCGTTGCTGACGGGGTTGAATCTGTTGGTGCTGGCGCATGCCGCATTGACGCTGAGCGCTCGTACCGGTTGGCGTGAGCGGGCGTTCAATGCACTGGAGCGTCGAGCAGGCTGGCTGGTCGCCGGAGCAGGTTTTGCGGCGGCGGTGATGATGCTTGAGCTGGTGATCGACCCGCGTTATCGCAGCTTTCCAAGTGTCGCCTTCATACTGCCGGCGCTGGTTTACCTGTGCCGCCCAGTGAGCGCGGCGCGCCGTGAAATCGCCCTGCTGACCTTCATCATTGGCGCCGGCATTGCACCGCAGCTGTTCCGTGAAGGGTTGCAGAACCAGCAAGCCTGGGGTTGGGCGCTGGTGAGTGTTTTGATGGTGGCGATGTTGTGGCGCTGTTTGCGGGTTCGCAAGGCGTAATCTTCAGCGCAGCTGGTGGCCTCTTCGCGCGCAAGCCACGCTCCCACAGGTTCGGCGAATACAGATGTTGTGTACGACGAAGATCCTGCAGGAGCGAGGCTTGCCCGCGAAGACGGACTATCAGGCGCTACGGGAGGCCCGGACCAGCCGCAACCCGGCAATCACCACCGCAAAAACGGCCAAGGTCGTGTTGTACAACGCCAGCGCCGGAAACCCGAACAGCAGCGCCAGCACCGCCAGCCACCACCCTGCCCGGCCCGGCACCACAAACCCGATGATCGCAGCGGCCAGTGCAGCAAAGCCCAACACCTTGAAGTGAATCATCAAGCCCAGGTTCGAACGAATCTGGCATTCCCAGCGGCTCGCCTCGTCCACGCAGATGCCAACCCACTGCGCATCCTCCATAAAGCCATAACGCGCGCCATAACTGGCGGCCAGCCATAATGGCAGCAGAACGAGTAGCAGAATCACGGGCAGACGGCGGGACATGAAGCACTCCAATAAACGAAAACGGCGGCCAGCTTAATCCTCCGGCAGCGCTAAGCAAACGCGCGTAACAGATAATTAGTCACGAAATAGCTGCAAAGTGTATCGTCCACCTACTATTGATCCGAAATTCGCCCAGATTGGTGCCGCAGCATGGCACTTTGGCGCAAACCCCGTGGTCATAGCCTGCGAACTTCATTCGGCACCTTCCTCTAAGGGATCTAGTCATGCTCCGTTCCTTGCGCTTCGCCGCCCTGTTTGGCGGCCTTATTTTGAGTGCGTCCGCACTGGCGGTCGATATCGACGCCGCCAGTTATGGCTACCCCTTGACCAACCCGTTCGAGGCGACCATTGCCACGACTCCGCCGGACCTGCGCCCGGAGTTACCGCTGGACGACGACATCGATCAGCAGACTCGCAGCGTGACTCTGCGCCCGGAGCGTGCATTCGAACTGCCAGACAATTTCTGGCCGGTCAAAAAGCTGACCTATCGTATTGCCACTCAGGACAAGGCTGCGCCGCTGATCTTCCTGATCGCCGGCACCGGTGCGCGTTATGACAGCAGCCTCAATGAATACCTGAAAAAGCTCTACTACAAGGCCGGTTATCACGTGGTGCAACTGTCGTCGCCCACCAGTTTCGACTTTATGAGCGCGGCCTCACGCTTTGCCACACCGGGTATCACCAAGGAAGACGCCGAAGACATGTACCGGGTGATGCAGGCTGTCCGGGCGCAAAACCCGCACGTTGCCGTCACCGATTACTACCTGACCGGTTACAGCCTGGGCGCGCTGGACGCAGCCTTCGTCGCGCACCTGGACGAAACCCGTCGCAGCTTCAACTTCAAGAAAGTCTTGCTGCTCAACCCGCCGGTCAACCTCTACACCTCGATCACCAACCTGGACAAGCTGGTCCAGACCGAGGTCAAGGGCATCAACAACAGCACCACGTTTTATGAACTGGTGCTGAACAAACTGACTCGCTACTTCCAGCAAAAAGGCTACATCGACCTCAACGATGCCCTGCTCTACGACTTCCAGCAGTCCAAGCAGCACCTGACCAACGAGCAGATGGCCATGCTGATCGGCACTTCGTTCCGCTTTTCGGCGGCCGACATTGCCTTCACCTCGGACCTGATCAATCGTCGCGGCCTGATCACCCCGCCGAAATACCCGATCACCGAAGGCACCAGCCTCACGCCGTTCCTCAAGCGTGCGCTGCAATGCGACTTCGACTGCTACATCACCGAGCAAGTGATCCCGATGTGGCGCGCCCGCACCGACGGCGGCAGCCTGCTGCAACTGATCGACCAAGTCAGCCTGTATGCCCTCAAGGATTACCTGCACGACAGCCCGAAAATCGCCGTCATGCACAACGCCGACGACGTGATCCTCGGCCCTGGCGACCTCGGTTTCCTGCGCAAGACTTTCGGCGACCGCTTGACCGTTTATCCACTGGGCGGCCATTGCGGCAACCTAAATTACCGCGTCAACAGCGACGCTATGCTGGAGTTCTTCCGTGGCTAAATACCTCCTGCTTATCGCTGCGTTACTCTGTGCAGGCGTCGCCAATGCCGACAACAGCAAAGCCAACGCACCTGTCGTGGTCGACAGTGACGGTTTCAAGGAACCGCTGAGCAAACTCAAGTTCAACCCGGGGCTGGATCAGCGCGAGTTCGAACGTTCCACGCTCAATGCGCTGAACGTCTACGACCCGCTGGAAGAGTGGAACCGCCGGGTTTATCACTTCAACTACCGCTTCGACCAATGGGTGTTCCTGCCGGTAGTCGACGGTTATCGCTACATCACCCCGAGTTTCCTGCGCACCGGAGTGAGCAACTTCTTCAATAACATCGGCGATGTGCCGAACCTGATGAACAGCCTGCTGCAGTTCAAGGGCAAGCGTTCGATGGAAACCACCGCACGCCTGTTGCTCAACACCACCATCGGCATCGCCGGCCTGTGGGACCCGGCCACGGCCATGGGCCTGCCGCGCCAGAGCGAAGACTTCGGCCAGACCCTGGGCTTCTACGGTGTACCGGGCGGCGCTTATTTCGTGTTGCCGATCCTCGGCCCGTCGAACATCCGCGACACCGGCGGCCTGGTGGTGGACTTCAGCGCCGAATCGGCGATCAACTTCCTGAACGTCTCGGAAGTCAGCTCCAACCATCCTGAGGTCTGGGCCCTGCGCGGCGTCGACAAGCGCTACCAGAACAGCTTCCGCTACGGCCAGCTGAACTCGCCGTTCGAGTATGAGAAGGTGCGCTACGTGTACACCGAGTCACGCAAGTTGCAGATCGCCGAGTAATTTCATCGGCAACAAAAAAGGCCATTCGATTCGCGTCGAATGGCCTTTTTTATGAGGTCTCTCAAACACCAAAAAACCAATGTGGGAGCGAGCCTGCTCGCGATGGGGCCAGCACAGTCAATATCTATGCTGACTGAAACACCGCTATCGCGAGCAGGCTCGCTCCCACACTTGGAAAGTGCCCAGCTTCTAGCCTTTCAGTGTTTTCCAGATTTTGCTGGCGACCATCACACCCGCCAGCACCACAGCTCCGGCCACAATCCCCGCCACCGCATTCAGCAACGTCGGCACGATAAACCCGGCACCGCCCGCCCCTGCACTGACGCTCTCAATCCAGTGATGAACCACCGGCACGCCATGGGTCAGAATCCCGCCGCCCACCAGGAACATTGCTGCAGTGCCGATCACCGACAGGCCTTTCATCATGTACGGCGCTGCGCGCAGAATCCCGCCGCCGATGCTTTTGGCCATCTGCCCGGGCTTCTGGGTCAGCCACAGGCCGAGATCATCAAGCTTGACGATACCCGCCACCAGGCCATAGACACCGATAGTCATGACGATGGCAATACCCGACAGCACGATAACCTGCTGAGTCAACGACGCATCTGCCACGGTGCCGAGGGTGATGGCGATGATTTCCGCCGACAGGATGAAGTCGGTGCGGATAGCGCCCTTGATCTTGTCTTTCTCGAACGCCACCAGATCAACAGCAGGATCGGCCACCGCTTCGACCAGCTCGGCATGTTCGGCCTGATCTTCAGCCTTGCTGTGCAGGAATTTGTGGGCGAGTTTCTCGAAACCTTCGAAACACAGGTAGGCGCCACCGACCATCAACAGTGGGGTGACCAGCCACGGGATGAACACGCTGATCGCCAGCGCCGACGGCACCAGGATCAGTTTGTTGAGAAACGAGCCCTTGGCCACGGCCCAAACGACCGGTATTTCCCGTTCGGCACGCACGCCGCTGACCTGCTGGGCATTGAGCGCCAGATCGTCGCCGAGCACGCCGGCGGTCTTCTTGGCGGCCATTTTGGTCATCAACGCCACATCGTCGAGAACGGCGGCGATGTCGTCGATCAGCATCAGCAAACTGCTTCCTGCCATAAATCAGGTTTCCTTCTTGAATGAATGCCGCGCAGCATAGCGCGACCGAGCGCCACACGGGGCATTCTTGAGTGCCGCGCGAGGCCGGTGATACCATGCGCAACCGCCAGAACAGGCAAGGAACCCCCTGGTTTATGAGCACTATCCGCGAGCGCAACAAAGAACTGATCCTGCGTGCCGCCAGTGAAGAATTTGCCGACAAGGGCTTCGCAGCGACCAAAACCAGTGATATCGCAGCCAAGGCGGGATTGCCCAAGCCCAACGTCTATTACTACTTCAAATCCAAGGAAAACCTCTACCGCGAGGTCCTGGAAAGCATCATCGAGCCGATTCTGCAGGCGTCGACGCCGTTCAACGCCGACGGTGTGCCCAGCGAAGTGCTGAGTGGCTACATTCGCTCGAAAATCCGCATCTCCCGCGACTTGCCTTTCGCCTCCAAGGTATTCGCCAGCGAAATCATGCACGGCGCCCCGCACCTGAGTGCCGACCTGGTCGAACAGCTCAACGGCCAGGCCAAGCACAACATCGACTGCATCCAGACCTGGATCGACCGCGGCCAGATCGCCCCAATCGACCCTAACCACCTGATGTTCAGCATCTGGGCCGCGACGCAGACCTATGCTGACTTTGACTGGCAGATCACGGCCATTACTGGCAAGGCCAAGCTGGATGAAGAGGACTATGAAGCGGCGGCGCAGACGATAATTCGGCTGGTGCTGAAGGGGTGTGAGCCGGATCAGTGAGACTGCGCTGCGGCTTATCGTCAGCAGGCTCACTCCTGCATTTGGAATGCATTCCCCTGTAGGAGTGAGCCTGCTCGCGATCGAGGCGATACGGTCCCAACTCAAACCCAAATCGCATCCCACAACGGATAATCGCCCAGTTTCTCCACCAGTCCAGCCCGCAACGGGTTGGCCACGACATACCTCGCCAACTTCACCAAATCCTCCTCCCGCCGAAGTGCCCGATCATGGAATCCTCTCTGCCAGAGGCTAATATTTCGACCGGTACGCTGCTTCACCGCTTTGGTACTCATCGACTTGGTCTTTTGCATCAACTCGCTCAAAGAGCCCTGCTGTAATTCAATCAACCAATGAAAATGATCGGGCATGACTACCCACGCCAGTGAGTTCGCCAAGCCTAGATTCTGCGCATTTCGAAATTGATCGACGACCAGCCTGCCCAAGGCAAAATCCTTGAAAACCGGGATCCTGTGAAGTGTATTGCTGGTTAACAAATAAATCCGGCTGGCTTCGGCATAGCGCCCGACTCGCAATCGGTGTGCAGCAGGTAAATCCGGCATTCCTTGCCTCCCATGATCAGGTCAGGAAAAGGCTAGTCCTGTGGATTAAGGAAGACGGGACAAACTTTTGGCTGGATGTGTCAGGTAGATAGCTATCGCGAGCAGGCTCACTCCTACAGGGGGTTTGTGGTGTTCAGACATTTTGTGTCCAACCCCGATCCTTGTAGGAGTGAGCCTGCTCGCGATAGCGATTAATCAGTCACCCCAAATCAAGCAGTAACCCCCGCATCCGCCCTCAACCCCACCGCCTCGATCGCACTGATCGCGCACTGCTCGTCAACGTCCGACAGATCCCCGCTGACCCCCACCGCCCCCAGCACATTCCCGTCCTGATCCCGAATCAACACGCCGCCCGGTGCCGGCACGACGCTGCCCTGCCCCAGGCTGTTCAGCGCGGCAAAGAACGCCGGTCGTTGTTGGGCGTCCAGCGCCAGCAGGCGTGAGCCTTTGCCGAGGGCGATGGCGCCCCAGGCTTTGCCGATGGCGACTTGCGGGCGCAGCAGGCTGGCGCCGTCTTCGCGCTGCAAGGTAATCAAGTGCCCGCCGGCATCCAGCACCGCGATGGTCAGTGGAGCCGCGGAGATAGTACGCCCAGCGGTGATGGCCTGATCGATCAGGTTGACTGCAACTTTCAAGGTTAAAGCGCTCATGGTGCCGTCCTCATTTTGTTATAGGGAAAGCCAGTGGACTGCGCGCTTGCGTCGCAGTCCGATGCAACAAATAGAACACAATGAGTTATTTTTTTGTATACAATAATTATCGAAAAGCGCCACATGCGACGAAAAGCCACAGCAGAACGGGCTTCCGACGAATGAAACAGTCGCTTGAGAAAATGGATTGACCTGCGCCGTCCGCCGTGAATACACTCTGCGCAAAGCCACTTGTATACAATTACAAAACGTAAGAGGCACAAAACCATGAGCAAAATGAGAGCAATCGAAGCCGCCGTTCTGGTGATGCGCCGTGAAGGGGTTGATACCGCTTTTGGCATCCCGGGCGCCGCGATCAACCCGCTGTACTCCGCCTTGCAGAAGGTTGGTGGCATCGATCACGTCCTCGCGCGCCACGTTGAAGGTGCCTCGCACATGGCCGAGGGCTACACCCGCACCAAGGCCGGCAACATCGGCGTGTGCATCGGCACCTCCGGCCCGGCCGGCACCGACATGGTCACCGGGCTCTATAGCGCCTCGGCCGACTCGATCCCGATTCTTTGCATTACCGGCCAGGCCCCCCGCGCCCGTATGCACAAGGAAGACTTCCAGGCTGTCGACATCACCGCGATCGTCAAACCAGTGACCAAGTGGGCAACCACCGTCATGGAACCGGGCCAGGTGCCGTATGCGTTCCAGAAAGCCTTCTATGAAATGCGCTCCGGCCGTCCAGGCCCGGTGCTGATCGACTTGCCGTTCGACGTGCAGATGGCTGAAATCGAATTCGACATCGATGCCTACCAACCACTGCCGCTGGCCAAGCCAACCGCTAACCGTGTGCAAATCGAGAAGGCCCTGGCCATGCTCGATCAGGCCGAGCGTCCATTGCTGGTGGCCGGTGGCGGCATCATCAATGCCGATGCCAGCGAGTTGCTGGTGGAATTCGCCGAGCTGACCGGTATCCCGGTGATCCCGACCCTGATGGGCTGGGGCACCATCCCGGACGATCACCCGCTGATGGTCGGCATGGTCGGTTTGCAGACATCGCACCGTTACGGCAACGCCACCCTGCTCAAGTCCGACGTGGTGTTGGGCGTCGGTAACCGTTGGGCCAACCGCCACACCGGTTCGATCGATGTGTACACCGAAGGCCGCAAGTTCATTCACGTCGACATCGAGCCGACGCAAATCGGCCGCGTGTTCAACCCGGACCTGGGCATCGTCTCCGACGCCGCGGCCGCGTTGACCGTGTTCATCGAAGTCGCTCGCGAATGGCAAGCCGCCGGCAAACTGAAAAACCGCAGCGCCTGGCTGCAAGACTGCCAGCAGCGCAAAGCCAGCCTGCAGCGCAAGACTCACTTCGACAACGTGCCGGTCAAGCCGCAACGGGTTTACGAAGAGATGAACCAGGTGTTCGGCAAAGACACCTGTTACGTCAGCACCATCGGTCTGTCGCAGATTGCCGGCGCGCAGTTCCTGCACGTCTACAAGCCTCGTCACTGGATCAACTGCGGCCAGGCCGGCCCGTTGGGCTGGACCATTCCGGCAGCACTGGGCGTGGTCAAAGCCGATCCGACCCGCAAGGTCGTGGCGCTGTCGGGCGACTATGATTTCCAGTTCATGATCGAGGAATTGGCGGTGGGCGCGCAGTTCAAGCTGCCGTACATCCACGTTGTGGTCAACAATTCGTACCTGGGGTTGATTCGTCAGGCCCAGCGCGGTTTCGACATGGACTACTGCGTACAGCTGTCCTTCGATAACCTGAACGCCCCGGAACTCAATGGTTACGGTGTCGACCACGTCGCGGTGGCCGAGGGCCTCGGTTGCAAGGCGCTGCGGGTGTTCGAACCGGGTCAGATCCAGCCTGCCCTGCGCAAGGCTCAAGAGCTGATCGAAGAGTTCAAGGTGCCGGTGATCGTCGAGATTATTCTGGAGCGCGTGACCAACATTTCCATGGGCACCGAGATCAACGCCGTCAATGAATTCGAAGACCTGGCGCTGGTCGGCAACGATGCGCCAACGGCGATTTCGCTGCTCGATTAACTGCTGATCGTTCCCACTGTGGGAGCGCGCCTGTGTGGCGAGGGAGCTTGCTCCCGCTGGGTCGCGAAGCGGCCCCAAAAGCTTTGCGACTGCTTCGCAGCCGAGCGGGAGCAAGCTCCCTCGCCACACAGGCTCGCACCCACAGGGGACTGCACAAATTTACGGGAGACCACCATGCCGCGTTTCGCAGCCAACCTGTCCATGCTGTTCACTGAGCAGGATTTTCTTGCCCGTTTCGAAGCGGCCGCCAAGGCCGGCTTCAGTGGTGTCGAGTACCTGTTCCCCTACGACTTCAGCTCTGCCGAGATCAAGGCCAAGCTCGACGCCAACGGCCTGACCCAAGTGCTGTTCAACCTGCCGGCCGGTGACTGGGCAAAGGGCGAACGCGGTATCGCGTGCCTGCCAGACCGGGTTGAAGAGTTCCGCGCCGGAGTCGATCTGGCGATCGCTTACGCAAAAGTGTTGGGCAACACCCAGGTCAACTGCCTGGCGGGTATTCGTCCACAAGGTGTCGACGATGCCACCGTGGAAAAAACCTTCGTCGCCAACCTCAAGTACGCCGCCGACAAGCTGCAAGCGGCGGGCATCAAACTGGTGATGGAAGCGATCAACACCCGCGACATCCCGGGTTTCTACCTGAACAACACGGCGCAAGCCCTGTCGATTCGCGAACAGGTCGGCAGCGCCAATCTGTTCCTGCAATACGACATCTATCACATGCAAATCATGGAGGGCGACCTGGCCCGCACCATGGCTGCGCATCTGGGCGAGATCAACCACATCCAGTTGGCCGATAACCCGGGGCGCAACGAACCGGGCACCGGTGAAATCAACTACCGCTTCCTGTTCGAACACTTGGACCGCATCGGTTATCAGGGTTGGGTTGGTTGTGAATACAAACCGCTGACCACCACTGAAGCGGGCCTGGGCTGGCTGAAAACCCACAACGCGATCTGATACCGCGTCATCGTTCTTCGCGGGCAAGCCTCGTTCCTACAGGATCAGGTTGATACGCAACAGGGCGACAGACACGTACCCGTAGGAGCGAGGCTCGCCCGCGAAGGCGCCCTCGCCGACACCCAAGAATTTTGCGAACAGAGCAATAAAAACAAGAGGAATTTCTCATGGCTAAAATCGGATTTATCGGCACCGGCATCATGGGCCACCCAATGGCGTTGAACCTGCAGAAAGCCGGTCACAGCCTGTTCCTGTCGGCGCACCACGATGCCGCCCCGGCCGACCTGATTGCCGGTGGCGCCGTCGCCCTGGCGAACCCGAAAGAAGTCGCCCAGGAAGCTGAAGTCATCATCATCATGGTGCCGGATACCCCGCAGGTCGACGACGTGCTGTTCCGCGCCGATGGCGTTGCGGCCGGCGTGGGCAAAGGCAAAATCGTTATCGACATGAGCTCGATCTCGCCGACGGCTACCAAGGCCTTCGCGGCCAAGGTCAACGAAAAAGGCGCTCAATACCTTGATGCGCCAGTGTCCGGCGGTGAAGTCGGCGCCAAGGCCGCGACCCTGAGCATCATGGTCGGCGGTGATGCCGATGCCTTCGAACGCGCGCTGCCGCTGTTCCAGGCCATGGGCAAGAACATCACCCTGGTCGGTGGTAACGGCGACGGTCAGACCGCGAAAGTGGCGAACCAGATCATCGTCGCGCTGAACATTCAGGCCGTGGCCGAAGCACTGCTGTTCGCCGCGAAAAACGGTGCCGATCCCGCCAAGGTCCGTGAAGCGCTGATGGGTGGTTTCGCCTCCTCGAAGATCCTCGAAGTGCACGGCGAGCGCATGATCAAAGGCACCTTCGACCCGGGCTTCCGCATCAGCCTGCACCAGAAGGACCTGAACCTGGCCCTGCAAGGTGCCAAAGAGCTGAACATCAACCTGCCGAACACCGCCAACGCCCAGCAAGTGTTCAGCACCTGCGCAGCCATCGGCGGTAGCAACTGGGACCACTCGGCGCTGATCAAGGGCCTGGAACACATGGCGAACTTCTCGATTCGCGATAAGTAAGCCCTGCCCAAAACCCTGTGGGAGCGAGCCTGCTCGCGAAAGCGGTTTCACATTCAACATCTATGTTGGCTGACACACCGCATTCGCTAGCAGGTTAGCTCCCACAGGGATCTGAGTTGCACCTTCAAATAACAAGAATTCCGGGAGCCCGCCATGTCGGTCGATCCGCAACAATTCCTGCGCGAGCTGTTCGCCACAGCCATCGACGCCGCCCATCCGCAGCAAGTCCTCGAAGCCCATTTGCCCACAGATCGCAGCGGTCGGGTGATTGTCATTGGCGCCGGCAAAGCCGCGGCCGCCATGGCGCAGGTGGTCGAGCGTTGCTGGCAGGGTGAAGTCAGCGGTCTGGTGGTCACCCGTTACGGCCACGGCGCCCCGTGCGAAAAAATCGAAGTCGTCGAAGCGGCTCACCCGGTGCCGGACGCAGCCGGTCAAGCCGTCGCCAAGCGCGTGTTTGAACTGGTCAGTAACCTGAGCGAAGACGACCGCGTGATCTTCCTGCTCTCGGGCGGCGGTTCTGCCCTGCTGGCCTTGCCGGCCGCCGGCATCACCCTCGCCGACAAGCAGTCGATCAACAAAGCCCTGCTCAAGTCTGGCGCGACCATCGGCGAGATGAATTGCGTGCGCAAGCACCTCTCGGCGATCAAGGGCGGCCGCCTCGGCAAGGCCTGCTGGCCGGCCACTGTTTATACCTACGCGATTTCCGATGTGCCGGGCGACCTCGCCACCGTCATCGCGTCCGGCCCCACCGTGGCCGACCCGAGCACGTCGGCCGAAGCCCTGGCGATCCTCAAACGCTACGGCATCGACGTCCCTGCCTCGGTCCGAACCTGGCTGCAGAGCCCGGAATCGGAGACGGTCAAGCCCGGCGATCCGAGCCTGGCGCGCAGTCACTTCCAGTTGATCGCCCGCCCCCAGCAATCGCTTGAAGCGGCGGCCGTGAAAGCGCACCAGGCCGGTTTCAGCCCGCTGATCCTCGGCGACCTGGAAGGCGAATCCCGCGAAGTGGCCAAGGTTCATGCCGGCATCGCCCGCCAAGTGGTCTTGCATGGCCAACCATTGGCGGCGCCCTGCGTGATTTTGTCGGGCGGCGAAACCACCGTCACCGTGCGCGGCAATGGCCGTGGCGGACGCAACGCCGAATTCCTGCTGAGCCTGACCGACAGCCTCAAAGGCCTGCCCGGTGTCTACGCCCTTGCCGGTGACACCGACGGCATCGACGGTTCCGAAGACAACGCCGGCGCGATCATGACCCCGGACAGCTACGCCCGCGCCGCCGCCCTCGGCCTGAGCGCCAGCGACGAGTTGGACAACAACAATGGCTACGGCTATTTCGAGGCGCTGGACGCATTGATCGTCACCGAACCGACCCGCACCAACGTCAACGACTTCCGCGCCATCCTGATCCTCGAGAGCCCTAACAATGACGCCTGATAAAAAGGTCAAAATCCTCGCCACCCTGGGCCCAGCCACCGACGGGATCGATGACATCCGTGAGCTGGTGCAGGCCGGGGTCAACATCTTTCGCCTGAACTTCAGCCACGGCGATCACGCTGACCACGCGCAGCGATACCAGTGGATTCGTGAAGTCGAGCGCCAGCTCAATTACCCCTTGGGCATTCTGATGGACCTGCAAGGCCCGAAGCTGCGGGTCGGCAAATTCGCCGAGGGCAAGGTGCAACTGCATCGCGGCCAGGCCCTGCGCCTGGACCTCGACCCGACGCCGGGCGATCAGCGCCGGGTCAACCTGCCGCATCCGGAAATCATCGCCGCACTCGAGCCCGGCATGGACCTGCTGCTGGACGACGGCAAGCTGCGTCTGCGCGTGGTCACCAAGTACGCCGACGCCATTGACACCACGGTGCTCAACGGCGGCGAACTCTCGGACCGCAAAGGCGTGAACGTGCCCCAAGCGGTGCTGGAACTGAGCCCGCTGACCGCCAAGGATCGCCGCGACTTGAGCTTCGGTCTGGAGCTGGGTGTGGACTGGGTTGCGCTGTCGTTCGTGCAGCGTCCTGAAGACATCCGCGAAGCCCGCGAACTGATCGGCGACAAGGCGTTCTTGATGGCCAAGATCGAGAAGCCATCGGCGGTGACTCAGCTGCGGGAAATCGCCGAGTTGAGCGATGCGATCATGGTCGCTCGCGGTGACCTGGGCGTGGAAGTGCCGGCGGAAAGCGTGCCGCAGATCCAGAAAAACATCATCAGCCTCTGCCGCGAACTCGGCAAACCGGTGGTAGTGGCGACGCAGATGCTCGAATCGATGCGCTTCTCCCCGGCCCCGACCCGCGCCGAAGTCACGGATGTGGCCAACGCCGTGGCTGAAGGGGCCGATGCGGTGATGCTGTCGGCGGAAACCGCCTCGGGCGAGTACCCGCTGGAAGCCGTGCAAATGATGAGCAAGATCATTCGCCAAGTGGAAAACGGCCCGGATTATCAGGCGCAACTGGACGTGAGCCGGCCGAAGGCCGAGGCGACGGTTTCCGATGCGATCAGCTGTGCGATTCGTCGCATCAGTAACGTGCTGCCGGTGGCGGTGCTGGTGAACTACAGCGAGTCCGGGACGTCGAGCCTGCGTGCGGCGCGGGAACGGCCGACGGTGCCGATCCTGAACCTGACGCCGAACCTGCAAACGGCGCGCCGCTTGACGGTGGCGTGGGGCGTGCACTCGGTGGTCAATGACAGGCTGCGGCAAGTGGATGAAGTGTGTTCGACGGCGCTGGAGATCGCGCAGGCCCAAGGCATGGCGCAACGCGGGGATACCTTGTTGATCACGGCCGGTGTGCCGTTTGGGCAACCGGGGTCGACTAACTCGTTGCGTATCGAGACCTTGATTTAGCGTCCTTACCGGCCTTTTCGCGGGCAAGCCTCGCTCCTACAGGATTTGCGTGATCCCGATATTTGGCACGATGCAAACCCTGTAGGAGCGAGGCTTGCCCGCGAAGAACGATTACTCGCTCCTCCTGACTCACAAAAAAATGCCTGCCAACCACTTCAACACCCACTGCCCCGATTGGGCGACTGCCCTGCTCAATGGCTTCAGCCAGATCTTCCTCCAGCGCCATCCGCTGTTTGGTCTGCTGTGCCTGTTGGCGATTCTTTTCACCGCACCTACCCTGCTCGGCGGTGCGCTGCTGGGCGGCGTCGCCGGGTTGCTCACCGCGCAACGACGCGGTTACGCCAAGGCCGATCGTCAGGCCGGGCTGTTCAGTTACAACGGTGTCTTGCTCGGTCTTTTGCTGAGCCTGTATTTCCCTTGGTCAGCACTGTTGCCGCCGCTGATCATTGCTGCGGGCGGACTGAGTGCGATGCTGACGCAGCAATGGCTCAAACGCGTCCGGGTCAGCCATTACCTGCCTGCCTATACGGCGCCCTTCGTTGGGTTGGGCTGGGTGCTTCTGTGCTTCGCCACTCCCTCGACAAAAGCGCATCTGATCGAAATCAACACGCTGAACATGCTCGCCGCACCGCTCAAAGGCTTCGGCCAGGTGATGTTCCTCGGTCATCCGCTGGCCGGGGCCATGATTGCCGTGGGTTTGCTGATCGCTGATCGTCGCGCCTTTTGCTGGGCGTTGTTGGCGTCTGTCGCGGGCATGGGCTGGAGCCTGCTGCATCACGACGCTTACAGCGCATTGATCGGCCTCGGTGGCTATAACGCCGTCCTCACCGCCCTCGCCTTGAGCTCGCTGCGCCAGCAGCCGTGGTTGCCGCTGGCCGGCATCGCATCAGCGTTGTTGCTGACGCCGGTGTTTTCCGCCATCGGCCTGCCGACGCTGACCGCGCCGTTCATCCTCGCCTGCTGGCTGGTCCGCACGGTTGTTCAACTGCTCGGCATCACCGCTGTCACCCGTGCGCCTTGCGCTATTGAGGAGAATCAACCTAGGCTTCGCTGATCATTGGTTCAGGCGGTATCCATGGACAGCAGCAAAAACTGGCGTGAAGAGCTTTACGTCATGGTTTTCCAAAGCGACACCAAGGCGGGGCGGCGCTTCGACGGCATCCTGCTGTTGATTATCCTCGCCAGCATCGTGATCGTGATGCTCGACAGCATCGACACGGTCCACAAGAACTACGCCGACGTGCTGGCGTACATCGAGTGGGGCTTCACCGTCATCTTCGCCATCGAATATGGCTTGCGCCTGTATTGCTCACCCAAGCCGTTGCGCTACGCGTTCAGCTTTTATGGGCTGGTGGATCTGCTGGCGATCGTGCCCGGCATCCTGGCGCTGTATTACGCCGATGCGCAGTACCTGCTGATCATCCGGATCATCCGGATGCTGCGGATTTTCCGCGTGCTCAAGCTCAGCCCCTACCTCAAGCAAGCCAACTATTTGATGTCGGCGCTGCGCGGCAGCAAACAGAAGATCGTGGTGTTTCTGGTCAGCGTCTGCACGCTGGTGACGGTATTCGGCACGTTGATGTACGTGATCGAAGGCCCGGAACACGGCTTCACCAGCATTCCCAAAGGCATCTACTGGGCGATCGTCACGCTGACCACGGTGGGCTTCGGCGACATCGTGCCCAAGACGCCACTGGGCCAGGTGATTTCGTCGCTGGTAATGATCACCGGTTACTCGATCATCGCCGTGCCGACCGGTATTTTCACCGCCGAACTGGCCAATGCCATGCGTGGTGAACAGCTGCAACACGACTGCCCGGTGTGCAAGAAAACCAGTCACGAACACGGTGCGGCATTCTGCTCACGGTGCGGCAACGCTCTGTTTAAGAAACGGGAATAAGCAAAGAGCTTTTTAATCTTTAAGGGTCTATGCGAGCCCGGCTATAGTCGCTGGCAAATTGCCTCACTTTTAAATCAGAACAAGGACTGCGCAGTGAAAAAACTCTTTGGCGCCTCACTTCTGGCCGCTGGCCTGGCATTGACCAGCGTGGCTCAGGCCGCACCGACCCTGCTCAACGTTTCCTACGACGTGATGCGCGATTTCTACAAGGACTACAACACTGCGTTCCAGAAACACTGGCAAGCCGAGCACAACGAGAACATCACCCTGCAGATGTCCTTCGGCGGCTCCAGCAAACAGGCGCGTTCGGTGATCGATGGCCTGCCGGCTGACGTCATCACCATGAACATGGCCACCGACATCAACGCCCTGGCGGACAACGGCAAACTGATCCCGGACAACTGGGTCACCCGCCTGCCGAACAACAGCGCACCGTTCACCTCGGCCACCGTGTTCATCGTCCGCAAAGGCAACCCGAAAGCCCTGAAAGACTGGCCTGACCTGCTCAAGGACGGCGTGCAAGTGATCGTACCGAACCCGAAGACCTCGGGTAACGGTCGCTACACCTACCTGTCTGCCTGGGGGTATGTGCTGAAAAACGGCGGTGACGAGAACAAGGCCAAGGATTTCGTCGGCAAGCTGTTCAAGCAAGCGCCGGTGCTCGATACCGGTGGCCGTGCCGCGACGACCACGTTCATGACCAACCAGCTCGGTGACGTGCTGGTGACCTTCGAAAACGAAGCGGAAATGATTGCCCGTGAGTTTGGTCGTGACCAGTTTGAAGTGATCTACCCAAGCGTCTCCGCTGAAGCCGAGCCGCCGGTGTCGGTGGTCGACAAAACCGTCGACAAAAAAGGCACCCGCGCCGCGGCCGAGGAATACCTGAAGTACCTGTGGTCCCCGGAAGGTCAGGAAATTGCAGCGACCAACTACCTGCGTCCGCGTGACCCGGCGGTGCTGGCCAAGTACACCGATCGCTTCCCGAAAGTGGACTTCCTGTCGGTGGAGAAGACCTTTGGTGACTGGCGCACCGTACAGAAGACCCACTTCAATGATGGCGGGGTCTTTGATCAGATCTACAGCGGCCAGTAATTCCTGAGCCCAACGAGAAAGGCGACCTGAGAAGGTCGCCTTTCTCGTGGTCGAACACAAAACCCAAGTTCACTGAAGATCCTCTGTAGGAGTGAGCCTGCTCGCGATAGCGAAGTGTTATTCAACATTGATATCAACTGACATTCCGCTATCGCGAGCAGGCTCACTCCTACAGGGTTTTTGCTCTGCCTTCACATCGGTGGGGTAACGCCATCCTTGCCCGCCGAGATCGATTGCGCAGTCAGTGTCCCGTCTGCACTTTGGGTGACGAATGTCACGATCTTCACCCCCACCTTCAGCAAACTCCTGTCCCCCGGCATCAAATTCACGATCGGCACATCCTCCGGCACCAGGATCTTCTGCTGCCCGCCCTTGTAGTTGACGGTCAACATCCGGCCATTGCTGACCACCAGATCGCCCACGCTGCCATTGGTCATGCTACTGCCCTTGACCAGATCGAACGGCCGATGCCCGTCGCCGCTGCCCGCCAGTTCCGGTGGAAAGACGTGGACTTCCAGCGCCTTCAAGGTGCCATCGTCTTGCGGAATGGCCGCCGATCCAACGTAGCTGCCGGGTTTGATGTCTTCGATATTGGCCAGGGTAACGGCGCGGACTTTGGTGTCGTTGGTCAGGTTGATAACCACGTTTTCGCCAGTGTTGACGTGGACTTTCAAGACGTCGGGGCTGACCCCAGTGATCTCGCCGCGCACGCCAATGCGCAGGCCCGGCGCGTCGGCGGCCTGGGCCAGACCTGCCGTGACCAGGCCGACCAAGGTAACCACTGAAACACCGCGTACAAGGTGACGAAACATCGCATTCATGGAAGTGCCTTCCGGTTATGAATCGTGAAGGAGAACATAAGCACGCTATCGAACAGGATGTAAGTGAATGTATCATCGGAGCTCGATATTTTGACGCAAGGTTTATCGATGGACAGCACTCCTGTCCGTCACTCATTCCGCAAAGGAATGATTGCTATCACTCCAATCCCTCTTCTGCCGAATCCGATACCTCTTTAGCCTGCGCGCATTCCCTTCTGTTCAGCGAGACACGTTATGAACCCAGCGACCCAGGTGCCCCACGGCACCGCGACAATGACCAAAGGCATGGTGCTGCTGTTCGCCTTCTGCTGCGGCGCGATTGTGGCCAACATCTACTACGCCCAGCCGATCATCGGCCTGATCGCGCCGGACATCGGCCTGACCAGCACCATGGCCAGCCTGATTGTTTCGCTGACCCAGATTGGTTACGCGCTGGGTCTGTTCTTTCTGGTGCCGCTGGGCGATCTGCTGGAAAACCGTCGACTGATGATCATCACCACCGTGGTGGCGATTGCCAGCCTGTTGGGCGCGGCGTTTACCGATCAGCCGAACGTGTTTTTGCTGATCTCGTTGCTGGTGGGTTTCAGTTCGGTGTCGGTGCAGATCCTGATTCCGCTGGCGGCGCACCTCGCGCCGGAAGAGTCACGCGGTCGGGTCGTCGGCGGGATCATGGGCGGTTTGCTGCTGGGGATTCTGTTGGCGCGGCCGGTGTCCAGCGTCGTGGCGGACCACTTCGGCTGGCGCGCGATGTTTGTGATCGCGGCGGCGTTGATGGCGGCGATCAGCATCGTGCTGGCGTTGACCATTCCCAAGCGTCAGCCGGATCACAGCGCCTCTTATGGCCAGTTGCTCGGTTCGCTATGGACGCTGCGGCGCCAGCAACCGGTGTTGCGTCAGCGCGCGTTCTACCAGGGTTGCATGTTCGCCACGTTCAGCCTGTTCTGGACCGCCGTGCCGCTGGAGCTGGCGCGCAATCACGGCCTGTCGCAAACCCAGATCGCGATCTTCGCCCTGGTCGGTGCCATCGGTGCGATCGCCGCGCCGATTGCCGGTCGACTGGCCGATGCCGGCCACACCCGCATCGCCTCCTTACTGGCCCTGCTGTTCGCCAGCCTGAGCTTCCTGCCAGCGTTCATCCATCCGGTCTACAGCGTCATCGGTCTCGCGGTCACGGGCGTGGTCCTCGACTTCTGCGTGCAAATGAACATGGTCCTCGGCCAACGCGCGGTCTACGCCCTCGACGCCAAAAGCCGCAGCCGCTTGAATGCGTTGTACATGACCAGCATCTTCATCGGCGGCGCGTTCGGTTCATCGGTGGCCAGCGCAGTGTATGAGCATGGCGGCTGGCTGTGGATCGTGATCGTGGGCAGCGCGTTCCCGCTGTTGGCGTTGTTGCGGTTTTTGAGTGTTTCGCCGAAGGCTGCGTTGGCGGCTGCATAAGGTCAAAAAGCATCGCGGGCAAGCCACGCGCCCACAGGAATCTGGCTTGCTCGTGACTGATGTGCGACTGATGTTCCGCACTTCAAATCTTGTTCACCGATGTCGGCACCGGAAGATCCAGCCCCTGTGCTTCCATTTGTTGCAGAAGTATCTGCGCGATTTCGACAGCTGCGTCGTATGCCTCCTCGAACGTATCCCCGGCAGTCACAGCACCCGGGATATCCGGTATTTGAATACCCACTCGATCCTCATTCCCCCAAGCACGAATCCTATAACTTCACCTGAGCGCATTTCGCCCCTGCGGTCAGGATGGATCTCACCTGATTCGTTACCGCCAAGGCCAACCCGGATTACACTCAGCGTCCAAAGCCTGAAGCGATGCTGGATGCGATTCGCGGCTGACCCGTTCAACGGCCGCCCGCCCCGGCGGCCTGTGCTTTCAAGGAGTGTGCAATGACTCGACGTACCTTTCTCATTACCGGTGCCAGCAAAGGCATCGGTCGGGCAGTGGCCGAACATCTGGACCGTGCGGGGCATCGGGTGGTCGGGATTGCCCGGACCCCGGACCTGTCGTTCCCCGGCATTCTGTTTCCGCTGGATTTGAGCGACAGGGCGCTGACCCAGGAAGTGCTGGCGGATCTGTCCAGGACGTATGAATTTGATGGGCTGGTCAACAACGTCGGCCTGGTTCGCCCGCAAGTGTTGGGCGAAATCGACCTCGACACCTTTGATGACGTGATGCGGGTCAACCTGCATTCGGCGTTGCAGGCCACTCAGGCGTTGCTGCCAAATATGCGCGCCAAGGGCTGGGGTCGAGTGGTCAATATTTCCAGTCTGACTGTACTCGGCATCACCCAGCGCACGGCCTACGCGGCGGCCAAGGCAGCGTTGATCAGCTTCACCCGCTCCTGGGCGCTGGAACTGGCGCAAACCGGCGTGACCGTAAATGCCGTGGCGCCGGGGCCGACCGAGACCGAGCTGTTTCGCGCCAACAACCCGCCGGGCAGCGAAGGTGAAGCTCGGTATCTGGCGGGTGTGCCGATGGGACGACTGGGGCAGCCACAAGAGATCGCGGCGGCCATTGCGTTTTTGTTGTCCGAGCAAAGCGGGTTTATCACCGGGCAGACTTTGTTTGTCGACGGCGGCTCCTCCATAGGCAAAGCCGCGTTCTGACTCGCCCCCACTGGGGTCTCGACAGTGTTTAGAATCGCAAAAAGGACTTGAGATGGACCGCCTCGGCGCAATGGAAACCTTCGTCTACGTGGTGGAAACCGGCTCGTTTTCCGCCGCCGCCCGGCGCCTGAATATCGGCCAGCCCGCCGTGTCGAAAACCATTGCGCAACTGGAGTCGCGTCTTGCGGTTCGACTGCTGTTGCGCTCGACCCGCGGCCTGACGCCCACCGAAGCCGGGCTGGCCTTTTTCGAACGCGCCAAGCGCGCCATCGAAGAAGCCAATGAGGCCGACAACGCAGCACGCGGCGCCGCCAGCGGTCTGACCGGCAACCTGCGGATCTGTGCTGCCGTGACCTTCGGCCGACTGCACATCGTTCCGCACCTCGGGCCGTTTCTCGATCAGAACCCGGACCTGAACATCGACCTGATGCTCGATGACCGCAACGTCAATCTGGTCGAGGAAGGCATCGACATCGCTCTGCGCATGGGCACCCTGAGCGACTCCGGCCTCACCGCTCGTAAAATTGCCGAATGCCGGCGCGTCGTGCTGGGCACCCCCGCCTATTTCGAAAAACACGGTGAGCCCACTTGCCCGACCGACCTGAGCAACCACCAGGCAATCGCCTACACCTTGGGTGGCGGTGGCAACTGGCAGTTCTGCAACGGAACAGATGAGCAGTCAGTCATCATCAGCGGGCGAATCCGCGTCAACGCCGCCGAAGGCCTGCGTGCAGCCGTGCTCGCCCATCAAGGGCTGACCCTGGCGTCGGAATGGATGTTTGCGCCGGAACTGGCCAACGGTGCGGTCAGGGAAGTGATGAAGGAGTGGGCCCTGCCGAATCAGGACCTGTGGGCGGTATTTCCCACCGGCAGAATGGCCAGCGCGAAGGCTCGGGCGTTTGTGGAGTTTGTGCAGGGGTTGATGGCCAAGGAGACCTGAATCACTGGGGATCCTTGCAAACCCCAGACAGCAAAACGGCGATCCGAAGATCGCCGTTTCTGTTTATTCCCCGAATTGCCGCCCCAACCCACCCGGCACACCATGGATATTGGTCTCTTCCCATGGCCCGTCCGGGCTGATCGACCGGCTCCAGCCGTTGTTCCAGCGGTAGTAGGTGCGCTGGCGGTAGAAGGTGTTGGGCTGGTCATCAAGCACGTACACGCCAAGCTTGGCATCCCAATGGCTGTTGCCACCCGGTGGGGGCGCGAAGCTGGCGGAGGTGCGTGGCAAAGGTTTGGCGGGCTTGGCCGGAATGCTCGGCTTGCTCGGTGTCGGTGTGGGGGACGGCGTCGGACGCGGCTGCGACGGCGGGATCGGTGGCAGCCGTTCAGGCGGCTGCGGTTGGACCACACAAGCGCTTAACCCCAAAACCATACTGAGCAGGGTGATACGAGCGATGGGGGTCATAGTGGCGTTTCCTGTCATTTATCCGGGCTGTCGATGGTCAGTTTTTGCGCTGCGGTGGTGCTGCTGGCCAGGGGCTGGCTGCGACCGATCCATTCGCCGGCAGTCGGTTGGCCGGCGCGGGAGACGCGCGCAACCAGTTGGACTTCAGGGAAGTTCGACAGTTTCAACTGCGGCATCATTGCGTCGGCATCGCCCAGTTCGACGGTGGCCGGCAGATCGGCCACGGTCAGGCGTTTGGCGGCCAACGGGGCCGGTGGACCTGAGGTGGCGCGGGCGAAGATGAACACGCTGTCGCCGGGCTGGACCTTGGCTTTGAGCTCAGGTGCCAGATCGACGGTGACCTTAAGCTTCGCTGCCGCTTTGGCCACTGGAGCCTGGGCGACTTTGCCGCCGCTGGCTTCGAGTTTCTCGGTGGCTCGCGTGATCCCGCCTTGCAGCGCGGCACGGGAACTGTCCTCCGGCGGCAGTTGCGCCAACAGGCGATTCCAGTAGTCGATGGCGTCCTGATACCGCTGGCTTTCAAACGCCGCGATGCCCAGCAGACCAAGGCTGGTGACTTCTTTCGGATCGGCTTTCAGTGCTTCGTCAGTCAACGCCTGAATCTTGTCCGACCACTTTTTGCCATCGGCGAAGTACTGGGCCTGGGCCCATTGGCCGAGCAGTTCCGGCTGACGACCGGCCAGGTTCACCGTGCGCTCGAAGATCTTCGCCGCGTCTCCCGGACGGTCCTGAGCCATGTAGGTGCGACCGAGGAAGTACAAGCCTTCAGCCGAATCCGGTTGCGCCGCGACCGCGCGCTCCAGACGCTGGGTCATCTCTTCCATCGACTGCGGCGCCTGGGCGAATTCGCGAGTCAGTTCAACCTTGTCGCTGGCACCGTAATGCAGGTACAAGCCAAGCCCCAGGACCGGCACCAGAATCGCCGCCAGCAAGGGCAACGGTTTGCCCAGGCGTGCCACGCGCGGTGCCTCGACGCCTTCGGTGTCGGCGAGCAACTCACGGGCAGCTTCGGCGCGACCGGTTTCCAGTTGCGCCGCGTTGAGCACGCCCTCCTCCTGCTCGGTTTGCAACTCAGCCACGCGCTCCTGATACAGCGCAACGTTCAGGGCAGTACGATCCTCTTCAAGCTGTGCACGACGGCCACGCAAAACGGGGATCAGCAGAAAACTCAGGGCAACCAGAAGCAGCAGACCTGCAGCGAGCCAGAAATCAATCATTCTTGGTTTTATCCAACAGGTGGTCGAGGCGCTCACGCTCCTCGGCAGAGAGCTCATCCTTGGTGTCAGCGCGCTGCACGCGACGACGGCGGACGATCACGGCGATGATCACAAAACCGCCCAGCAACAGGCCGGCGGGGCCGAACCAGAGCAGAGCGGTCTTGGCGTTCAGAGCGGGTTTGTAGCGGACGAAATCACCGTAGCGATCAACCATGAAGTCGATGATCTGCTGATTGTCCTTGCCCTCGCCCAACATGCGGAAAATCTCTTTGCGCAAGTCGGCGGCGATCGGTGCGTTGGAATCGGCGATGTCCTGGTTCTGGCACTTGGGGCAACGCAGCTCTTTGGTCAGCTCGCGAAAACGCTCGCGATCGCCTTCTTTGGCGAACTCGTAGGTGTCAATGGCGGCGTGGGCAACACCGGCCATGCTCAAACCCAATACAAGGGTGGCTATCCAGCGCTTCATGGCTTGGCCTCATCGACCAGCGCCTGATACCGGGCCGCCAGTTTTTCGCGCCAGACCTGTTCGTCGATCACCCCGACGAACTTGTCGCGGATGATGCCTTTGGCGTCGATGAAAAAGGTTTCCGGGGCGCCGTAGACACCGAGGTTCAAGCCCAGCGAGCCGTCCGCGTCACTGATCCCCAACTGGTACGGGTTGTGGAACTCCACCAGCCACTTCTTAGCGTCGGCGTTGACGTCCTTGTAGTTGATGCCATAAATCGTTACGCCCTGCTGGGCCAGCTTGTTCAATACCGGATGCTCGACCTTGCAGGCGATGCACCAGGTGGCCCAGACGTTGACCAGCGCCGGTTTACCGAGAATGTCGGCCTTGGTCAGGGTCTTGTCGCCTTCCACGGTTGGCAGGGAAAACGCCGGGAACGGCTTGCCGATCATCGCCGAAGGCAACTCGGCCGGGTCCAGGTACAACCCGCGATACAGGAAAACAGCCACCACCAGAAAAATCGCCAGTGGCAACAGCATTAACCAACGTCTCATGCAGTGGCTCCCGACATACCGAGTGCTTCCCGCACGCGGCTTTTTACCTTGACCCGATAACGGCGATCCAGCGCCGCCAGCAACCCACCGAAACCTGTCAGCAGCCCGCCGAACCAGATCCAGCGCACGAACGGCTTGACGTGCACGCGCACGGCCCAGGCGCCATCGCCCAGCGGTTCGCCAAGGGCGACGTAAATGTCACGGGTGAAACCGGCGTCGATCCCGGCTTCGGTCATTACCGAGTTCTGCACGGTGTACAGGCGTTTTTCCGGGTGCAACACGCTGACTTCCTTGCCGCCCTTGATCACCCGGACGGTGCCCTTGTCGGAGGTGAAGTTCGGGCCTTCGTAGTGCTTGGCGCCTTCGAACACGAAGTGATAACCGGCCAGGTCCATGGACTCGCCCGGCGCCAGGCGCAAATCGCGTTCGGCACTGTTCTGGCTCGACAGCACGACGCCAAGAGCGCACACGGCGATGCCCAAGTGCGCGATCTGCATGCCCCAGTAGCTGCGGGTCAGGGTCGGCAGGCCTTTGATCAGGCCTTTGTGGCGGGTCTTGTCGAGGATGTCGCGCACACCGGCCAACAGCACCCAGGCCGCGAGCATGAACGTGGCGAGCACCGCCCAGTTGAAATCGCCATAAGCGACGCCGGCCACCACAGCTAACGCGGCACTGCCAAGCAACACCGGGGTCAGCATGCTTATCAGCCATTTGACCGGGGTGTCTTTCCAGCGCACCAGCATGCCGACGGCCATCACCATCATCAGCAACGCCATCAACGGAATGAACAGCGCGTTGAAGTATGGCGGGCCGACGGACAGCTTGGCGCCGGTCATCGCATCGAGAATCAGCGGATACAAGGTGCCCAGCAGAATCATCGACGCCGCCACCACCAGCACCAGGTTGTTGCCCAGCAGCAGGGTTTCCCGGGACCACAGGTTGAAGCCGACGTGGCTTTTCACCACCGGAGCGCGCAGGGCGAACAGCGTCAGCGAACCGCCGACCACGAACAGCAGGAAAATCAGGATGAACACACCGCGCTCCGGGTCGGAGGCAAAGGCGTGAACCGAGGTCAGCACGCCGGAACGTACCAGGAACGTACCGAGCAAGCTCAACGAGAACGCGGCAATGGCCAGCAATACGGTCCAGCTTTTGAACACGCCCCGTTTTTCCGTGACCGCCAACGAGTGAATCAGCGCCGTACCGACCAGCCAAGGCATGAACGAGGCGTTTTCCACCGGGTCCCAGAACCACCAGCCGCCCCAGCCGAGTTCGTAGTAGGCCCACCACGAACCCAGTGTGATGCCGATCCCGAGGAAAGCCCAGGCAACGATGGTCCATGGACGCGACCAGCGCGCCCACGCCGCATCAAGACGACCGCCCATCAGCGCCGCGATGGCGAAGGCGAAGGCCACGGAGAAACCGACGTAACCCATGTACAGCATCGGTGGGTGAACGATCAGGCCGATGTCTTGCAGCAACGGATTGAGGTCGGCGCCATCGCTGGGCACTTGCGGCAGGATGCGCTTGAACGGGTTGGACGTGAGGATCAGGAACAGCAGGAAACCGGTGCTGATCATGCCCATCACCGCCAGCACCCGGGCCAGCATCACTTGCGGCAACTGCCGGGAGAATACCGACACCGCAAAGGTCCAGCCGCCGAGGATCAAGGCCCAGAGCAGCAGCGAACCTTCGTGAGCGCCCCACACCGCGCTGAACTTGTAGTACCACGGCAAGGCGCTGTTGGAGTTGCTGGCCACGTAAGCGACGGAAAAGTCATCAGCCATGAACGCGTAGGTCAGGCAACCGAAGGCGAACAGCAAAAAGGCGAACTGGCCCCAGGCCGCTGGTTGCGCGAGGCTCATCCACAAACGGTCACCGCGCCAGGCGCCGAGCAACGGCACGATGGCCTGTACCAGCGCGAAACACAGCGCCAGGATCATGGCCAGGTGGCCGAGTTCAGGGATAAACAGTGCGGATGTCATCGATCAACCCTCCTTCACGGGCGTTGGAGCAGATTGACCGCTGTCTTTCAAAGCCTTGGTCACTTCCGGCGGCATGTACTTTTCATCGTGCTTGGCCAGCACTTCGTCGGCCACCACCACGCCGTCGGCGTTCAGTTTGCCCAGCGCCACGATACCCTGCCCTTCACGGAACAGGTCCGGGAGGATGCCGCGGTAGCTAATGGTCACGGACTTGTTGAAGTCGGTGACGATGAATTTCACGTCCAGCGAATCGCCGGAACGTTGCAGCGAGCCTTTCTCGACCATACCACCGGCACGGATGCGCGTGTCTTGCGGGGCTTCGCCGTTGGCGATCTGTGTCGGGGTGTAAAACAGATTGATGTTCTGCTGCAGGGCGCTCAGGGCCAGGCCGACGGCAGCGCCGACACCCACCAGGATCGCGAGAATGATGATAAGACGCTTTTTGCGCAGCGGATTCACTTGCCGTTCTCCCGGCGCAAACGACGCGCCTCTTGTTGCAGATAGCGCTTGCGAGCCAGGATCGGCGCCGCCACGTTGAGGATCAGCACCGCCAGGCAGATGCCATAGGCTGACCAGACATACAGGGCGTGATGGCCCATGGCGAGGAAGTCGCCGAATGAAGCAAAACTCATCGAACGGCCTCCAGACTGTTCTGCACTTCAGCTTTCACCCAACTGGCCCGGGCTTCGCGCTTGAGCACTTCAAGGCGCATGCGCAGCAACAGCACCGCGCCGAAGAAACAGTAGAACCCCAGCACCGTCAGCAACAATGGCAGCCACATCTCGGCGGGCATCGCCGGTTTTTCGGTGAGGGTGAAGGTCGCACCCTGGTGCAGGGTGTTCCACCACTCCACCGAGTATTTGATGATCGGGATGTTGATTACGCCGACAATCGCCAGCACCGCGCAGGCCTTGGCCGCGCTGTCACGATTGCTGATCGCGTTGCCCAGCGCAATGAGACCGAAGTACAGGAACAGCAGAATAAGCATGGACGTAAGTCGCGCATCCCAGACCCACCACGAGCCCCACGTCGGCTTGCCCCAGATCGCGCCGGTGACCAGCGCCACGGCGGTCATCCAGGCACCGATGGGCGCCGCGCATTGCAGGGCGACGTCGGCCAGTTTCATTTTCCAGACCAGCCCGACGATGCCGCACACCGCCAGCATGACGTAGACGGACTGCGCCAGCATGGCGGCCGGAACGTGGATATAAATGATGCGAAAGCTGTTGCCTTGCTGGTAGTCAGGCGGCGCGAAGGCCAGGCCCCAAACGACACCGACGCCGATCAGCAGCACTGCGGCAATGCTCAGCCACGGCAGCAATTTGCCACTGATGCCGTAAAACCATTTGGGCGAGCCGAGCTTATGAAACCAGGTCCAGTTCATTACTGTTTCCATCACGGTTGCTCTTCGCTATGAAGAGCCAAAGGGTCTTTACTGATCAAAAAATGACCAGACCTCATTATTCGCCGACGCTGATCTTCAGGCCAGCAGCTATTGCAAACGGTGTCAGGGTTATCGCCAGGGCGGTCAGGCTACCAAGCCACAAGAGATAACCGGTCGCCGGCATGCCCTGCAGGGCCGCCTGCAAGGCGCCACTGCCGAGAATCAACACCGGGATGTACAGCGGCAGAATCAGCAGCGCCAGCAACAGGCCGCCTCGCTTCAATCCCACCGTCAGGGCTGCGCCCACCGCACCGAGCAGGCTCAGCACCGGTGTACCCAGCAATAAAGAAAGCAGCAACACCGGCAGACAGGCGGTTGGCAAACCGAGCATCAATGCCAGCAGTGGAGCGAGCAAAACCAGTGCCAGGCCAGAGAAGGCCCAGTGTGCCAGTACCTTGGCCAAAACCAGAAGAGGCAGGGGGTGCGACGAAAGGACCCACTGTTCCAGCGATCCGTCCTCGAAATCACTGCGGAAGAGCCCGTCCAGCGAGAGCAGGACCGATAAAAGTGCCGCGACCCACACCAGTCCCGGAGACAAGGTTTGCAACAATTGAGACTCGGGACCGACCGCCAACGGGAACAGCGAAACGACGATCGCGAAAAAAACCAGCGGATTGGCCAGTTCAGCCGGACGGCGGAACAGCAGACGGGACTCACGGGCGACCAGCAGGCCGAAAACACTCATACGGCCCACTTCCCCAGATCGATATCGCGATAGCTGGCCGGCATCCGGCTCAGCGTGTGGTGAGTGGTCAGCACCACCATGCCGCCGCGCTCACAGTGGGCGGCCAGGTGTTCTTCGAGTTGCGCCACGCCTTGTTTATCGAGCGCGGTGAACGGCTCGTCGAGGATCCACAGCGGCGGACTGTCGAGGTACAGGCGCGCCAATGCCACACGGCGTTTCTGCCCGGCGGACAACGTATGGCAGGGAACATCCTCGAAACCGCGCAATCCGACATCGGCCAGCGCTTGCCAGATCGCCTCGTGGGGAGCCGGTTGATGCAGGGCGCAGAGCCAGATCAGGTTCTCCTCCGGCGTCAGCAAGTCCTTGATCCCGGCGGCATGGCCGATCCACAGCAGGTTGCGCGCCAGTTCAAGGCGCTGATCGTTCAGCGGCTTACCGTTGAGCAGCACTTGACCGGCGGTCGGCTGCATCAGGCCGGATAACAGCCGCAGCAGGCTGGTCTTGCCGCTGCCGTTGGGGCCACTGATTTGCACCATTTCGCCACTGGCCAGTCTCAATTCGAGATTTTCGAAGAGCAGCCGAAGGTCTCGCTCACAAGCAAGGGCAACGGTTTGCAGGACAGGACTGGTCAAGAGATCACGGGCCTTTTGCGGTTCAAGTCGGCGGCGGAGCGGCCGCTAAAGAGATGCAGCATAGATGCATTGGCGGCCTGTTCTAGAGAGCTGCGTCAAACAAATGCAATGTTTTCGCCACTCCCCGAAGGACGGGCGGCATTATACATGCCATACCCTACTCTAAAGAGTGCATTTTCCTCAGGTTGTGACCGCGTATGACAGGCGAAATGAACATCCTCCCGGTACCGCAGACCACGCCCGCGACTTCGCGGCCGCTGGTAGTGAGCGGCGATCTGCTCAAGCTGCTGTCGCCGTTGGAGGGCCTGATCACCCCCGGCCAGACCGCCAAGGCTGAAGTGCTGTCGCTCAAGCAGGCGGATCAGACCTTTCAACTGTTGCTTAAAGTCACCCTCGACAGCGGCCGCCAGACCACGGTCCAGGCCACCAGCACCCAGCCGCTGCCCCAAGGCACCAGTCTGGCGATCACCCAACCGTCAGCGGGCAATCTGGCGATCACGGTGCAACAGGCCATTGCTTCCAGCGTCGCCACCCTCACCCGCATCGACACCGCGCAATTGCCGGTCGGGACGTTGTTGCAGGGCAAAGTGCTGACCTCGCAAGTGCTGCCGCAGGTGCCGGGCCAGCCGACGGTGTTTCGTTCGATGGTGAGCCTGCTCAACACCGCGTTGAGCGGCAGCACGCTGAGCATCGACAGTCCGACGCCGCTGCGCATCGGCACGCTGTTGAGTGCCTTGGTGCAGGACACGCAAACGCTGAAATTCGTGCCGTTGAGCAACCGTCAGGAGCAACTGGCGATCACCCAGCAATTGGTCAGTCAGCAGAGCCGCCAAGGCTCGCTGGATGGTTTGATCAAGCTGCTGCAAAACCTGCCTCCGTCGGATCAGACTTCCAGCGACCTGCGGGCCGCGGTGGAAAAACTGCTGGCCGGTTTACCGGACGTTCAGCAACTGAGTACGTCAAAAGGCCTCGCTCAGGCGCTGGCCAATAGCGGGCTATTCCTCGAAGCGAAATTGCTGACCGGGCAAAATCCGACACTGGCGCCCGACATGAAAGGCGATCTGCTCAAGCTGATTGCGCAATTGACGCCAGGGCTGCCGGCCAACACCAATCTCAATGCGATCATTGCCGCCAACACGCTGGTCCAGTCCATGCCGAGTTTCGTGCGCAGCGCCCTGGGCATGCTCGGCCAGGTCAGCGCCAAGCCGTTGCCGACCAGTTTCCCGCTGCCCGAACGGCTGCTGCAAAGCCAGGACGGTGAAAACGATCTGGAGCATTTGCTGCGTCTGGCTGCGGCGGCGGTCTCGCGCCTGCAAAGCCATCAGTTGTCGAGTCTTGAGCAGACTGGCGTCACTGATGATGGCCGCCTGCTCAGCACCTGGCAGCTGGAAATCCCGATGCGCAATTTGCAGGACATCGTGCCGCTGCAGGTCAAGTTTCAGCGTGAAGAAGCGCCGGAGAAAGAACAACCCCACGAACGTCGAGACGAACGCGAACCGAAGCAGCAACTGTGGCGCGTGGACCTGGCGTTCGACATGGAACCGTTGGGCCCATTGCAGATTCAAGCGCAGCTGATCAAGGGCAGCCTGTCCAGCCAGCTCTGGGCTGAACGGCCGTACACCGCCAGCCTGATCGAAAGCAATCTGGCTGCACTGCGCCAGCGCTTGCTGGACTCCGGGCTGAACGTCGGCGATCTGGATTGCCACCTCGGTACACCGCCACAAGGCCCACAAACCCGCCTCGAACAACGCTGGGTCGACGAAACCGCATGAGAAACCCCAACACCCCACGCCAGGCCATCGCCCTCAAATACGACGGCACCCACGCCCCTACCCTCACGGCCAAAGGCGACGAAGCACTGGCAGAAGCCATTCTGAAGCTTGCCCGTGATTATGAAGTGCCCATCTATGAAAACGCCGAACTGGTGAAGCTGCTGGCGCGGATGGAACTGGGGGAAAGTATTCCGGAAGAGTTGTACCGCACGATTGCCGAGATTATTGCGTTCGCGTGGAATTTGAAGGGCAAGTTTCCGGCGGGGCATGATCCGGAGGCGACCATGGTTGAGAAGGACATCACTGATCGCGGTGACGACTACTGATCGTTCCCACGCTCTAAGTGGGAATGCAGCCCGTGACGCTCTGCGTCACATTCAACAGCGGAATGCGGAGCGTCCCCAGAGATCGTTCCCACGCGGGGAACGATCTCTGGCAGGCGTCAGTTCTTGTGAAGCTTGCGCATCAACTCCGCCTCAGCCTGGGTCAACCCGCAGGACTGAGTCAGTTCATCAACGGTAGCCCCCATGCCGACCAGGCGCGCCGCCTGGGCAAACGACAGGCTCGACGGATCGCGCTGTTCCAGCTGCGCCAGTTTGTCCGGCAAGGGACTGACGACGGCGCGCAGTTCGTGCAGGTCTTCACCCATGCGCACGTTGCCGCTTTGATAGTCGTCGACGCGTTTGGCCAGGTCCTTGATGCGCTGGTCGCGCAGCGCATCACCCTGGGCCTGTTGCGCGGCAATTTGCCGTTGAGCGCGAATGTACGCCAGGAACATTGCCAGCGTGCCTGCCCAGAAAAGGAACAGGACAATGACCGCTACCTCAAGAATCAATCAGATGTTCTCCAGGTCCGACCATTCTTCTTCGCTCATCATCTTGTCCAGTTCGACCAGGATCAGCAGTTCATTGTTCTTGTTGCACACGCCTTGAATGAACTTGGCGGACTCTTCGTTACCGACGTTTGGCGCGGTTTCGATTTCCGACTGACGCAGGTAAACCACTTCGGCCACGCTATCGACCATGATCCCGACCACTTGCTTGTCGGCTTCGATGATGACGATACGGGTGTTGTCGCTGATCTCGGCATTCATCAGGCCGAAGCGCTGACGGGTGTCGATCACGGTGACCACGTTGCCGCGCAGGTTGATAATGCCCAGCACGTAGCTCGGGGCACCCGGGACCGGGGCGATTTCGGTGTAACGCAGGACTTCCTGAACGCGCATCACGTTGATGCCGTAGGTTTCATTGTCCAGTTTGAAGGTTACCCATTGCAGGATCGGATCTTCGGAACCTTTTGCATTCGTCGCTTGACTACTCATACCCTGACCCCTCGAAAAACCGCTTCTGGCGGTGTGTGTTCTGTGTGGCGGCATTCAACAATGCCGTCGCATACTTGTTATGTCGGCAGCTATGTCGGTTTGTGTAGCGGCTTGCTGCCGCCCATGTGCTTTGCCCCACCGCTGGCGATCAACTCGGCCAGGGCGGAAACGTCCAGCAGCGCACACATGTGCTCAATCACCGTGCCGGCGAGCCATGGCCGCTGACCTCGATGACTTCTCCATTTGATTTCGTTCGGGTCCAGGCGCAACGAGCGGCTGACCTGATGCACCGCCAGCCCCCACTCGTAGCCCTGAACCGAAATAACGTATTGCAGGCCCTGGCGGAAATCATCGCGGTAGCGGTCGGGCATGACCCACCGCGCGGTGTCCAGGACTTTCAGGTTGCCGGCCTGACTCGGCAGGATCCCGAGGAACCATTCCGGCTGGCCGAACAGTGGCGTCAGCTCGTGACCGGCCAGCGAATAAATCGAGCCCAGGCACACCAGTGGCACCGCCAGGGTCAACCCGGCGACATCGAACAGCAGGCATTCGAACGGCTCGGCGGCCCACGCCGGGCGACCGTCGGTTTCCACCGGTGGCGGCGTGTTGCTCGGCGGCAGATGGACTTCGACCAGCGGCGGCACCAGGGTTTGCAGCAACGGTGCGAGGGTCGAGACCGGCGCCAGGATCGGTGCCGGCGCATCTTCGATCACCACCGGGGCTTTTGCGACCGCAGTGACCACTGGCGCGACAACAGGTGCAGCTGCCACAACGGACTTCTGCGCATCACGCGCCTGCTCTTCAAGCACGGCTGCCTGGAACTCGTCCAGCGCAGCCTCAACCTCTACCGCTTCAACAACCTCGATGACTTCAGCCACCGCTTCCACTTCCAGCGGCAACTCTTCAGTCGCTTCCATCAGCAGGCTGTCCAGATAAGACTGGAGCGCCTGTTGCGGACGCGAGGTGATTTTCACCGGCCGATTCATCTCAGGCCACCTGCGGGACAAGTTGTGCCGCCAGCAAATGCTTGAGCAAGGCGCGATAAGCGAGAACCCCACGGCTCTTGCCGTCGAATTGCGAAGGCGTCAGCCCGGCCCGGCTCGCATCCCGCAGGCGCGTGTCGATCGGGATGTAGCCTTGCCAGATTTCTTCCGGGTATTTGTCGCGCAGCACGCGAAGGGTCCCGAGGGACGCCTGGGTGCGGCGGTCGAACAAGGTTGGAATGATGGAGAACGGCAAGGCCACTTTGCGTGAGCGGTTGATCATCGCCAGTGTATTGACCATGCGCTCCAGACCTTTGACGGCCAGGTGCTCGGTCTGCACCGGAATCACTAATTGCTGGCTCGCCGCCAAGGCATTGACCATCAGTACGCCGAGCAACGGCGGGCTGTCGATCACGGCGTAATCGAAGTCCTGCCACAGTTGCGCCAGGCTCTTGGCAATCACCAGGCCCAAACCACTCTGGCCCGGCGACTGACGTTCAAGCGTGGCCAGAGCGGTGCTCGACGGCAACAACGAAATGCGTTCGTCGCTGGTCGGCAACAGCAACTGCCCGGGCAAGCCTTGCGGCACGCTGCCCTTGTGCAGGAACAGGTCGTAGCTGCTGTGCTCCAGGCTGTCGGGATCGTAGCCGAAGTAGCTGGTCATCGAGCCGTGCGGATCGAGATCGACCACGACCACGCGCTTGCCCGCCTCGGCCAGCAAGCCGGCTAAAGCGATAGAGGAAGTGGTTTTACCAACACCACCCTTTTGATTGGCAACGGCCCAGACTCTCATTCGGATTGTTCCTCCCGGTCGATATGCTCGACCGAGAAATAGCTCAACGTGTTAATGCAGGTGACGGAGAATTGACGGCGCTCTCTCGTACCGGCGACTTGACCGGGGTCGGTGCAGTTTGTGTGCCAGCACGCTTCAACGCGGCATCCGGTTGCGCATGGGCGGTCCCGGTGCCGGTGAGGCTGCGACGTACATCAAGATTTCGCGACACGACCAGCACCACGCGACGGTTACGCGCCCTGCCCTCAGCGGTGGCGTTGTTGGCCACCGGCTGGAACTCGCCGTAACCCACCGACGCCAGGCGGCCAGGGTTTACGCCCTGCATCGCCAGCATGCGCACGATGCTCGCCGAACGGGCCGAAGACAGCTCCCAGTTGGTCGGGTATTGCGCGGTGCGGATCGGCTGATCGTCGGTGAAGCCTTCGACGTGGATCGGGTTGTCGAACGGCTTGAGGATTGCGGCCACCTTGTCGATGATATTGAACGCCATGTCACTGGGCATCGCATCGCCACTGCCGAACAACAGGCTGGAATTGAGTTCGATCTCGACCCACAACTCGTTGCCGCGCACGGTCATCTGATTGGACTTGATCAAGTCGCCGAATGCCGCGCTGATGTCATCGGCGATGCTTTTCAATGGATCACTGGCACCGGCCACGCCGGCATCGACCTGCTCGCTGTCCTTGACCAGAGGCTTGGCCGGGGTCACGGTCTTCGGCCGCTCTTCACCGATCGGGATCGGCTTGAGGGCGCGATCGCTGTCGGTAAACACCCCGATCAGCGCCTCGGAAATGACTTTGTACTTGCCCTCGTTGATCGACGAGATCGAGTACATGACCACGAAGAATGCGAACAGCAACGTGATGAAGTCGGCGTAGGAAACGAGCCAGCGTTCGTGATTGACGTGTTCTTCAGGTTGCCGACGACGAGCCATAGTCCGTTACTCCCATCAATCCATGAAGCCCTGAAGCTTCAACTCAATAGAGCGAGGGTTTTCACCTTCGGCGATCGACAGGATTCCTTCCAGCAACATTTCGCGATAACGCGACTGGCGCAAGGCAACGGACTTGAGCTTGGCGGCAATCGGCAGCAACACCAGGTTGGCACTGGCCACACCGTAGATGGTCGCGACGAAGGCGACGGCGATGCCGCTGCCCAGTTGCGTCGGATCGGCCAGATTGCCCATGACATGGATCAGGCCCATTACCGCACCGATGATGCCAATGGTCGGCGCGTAGCCGCCCATGCTTTCAAAGACTTTGGCCGCTTCGATGTCGCGGGCTTCCTGGGTGTAGAAATCCACTTCCAGAATGCTGCGAATCGCTTCCGGCTCGGCGCCGTCGACCAGCAGTTGCAGACCTTTGCGCGAGTAGCTGTCAGGTTCGGCATCGGCCACCCCTTCCAGACCGAGCAGGCCTTCCTTGCGCGCGGTCAGGCTCCAGTTGACGACGCGGTCGACGCCACCGGCCAGGTCAACGCGAGGCGGAAACAGAATCCAGCCAATGATTTGCATGGCACGCTTGAAGGCGCTCATCGGTGATTGCAACAATGCCGCGCCGATAGTCCCACCGAGTACGATCAGCGCCGCCGGGCCGTTGGCCAATGCGCCGAGATGACCGCCTTCAAGGTAGTTGCCGCCAATGATGGCGACAAACGCCAAGATGATCCCGATAAGGCTTAAAACATCCATCAGATACACGCCTCGACCAAGTGCCTGCCAATATCGTCCAGACCGTAGATCGCGTCGGCGAGGTCGGCTTTGACGATGGCCATCGGCATGCCGTAGATCACGCAGCTGGCTTCATCCTGAGCCCAGATCGCGCTGCCGCCCTGCTTGAGCAGGCGCGCGCCTTCACGACCGTCGGCGCCCATGCCGGTCAGTACGACCGCCAGAACTTTGTCGCCGTAGGACTTGGCTGCCGAACCGAAGGTGATGTCCACGCACGGTTTGTAGTTCAGACGCTCGTCGCCCGGCAGGATTTTCACCGCGCCACGGCCGTCGATCATCATTTGCTTGCCACCCGGCGCCAGCAGCGCCAGGCCCGGACGCAGAATGTCGCCATCCTCCGCTTCCTTGACGCTGATGCGGCAGAGCTTGTCCAGACGTTCGGCGAAGGCCTTGGTGAAGGCGGCCGGCATGTGCTGGATCAACACGATCGGGGCCGGGAAGTTGGCCGGCAACTGGGTCAACACCCGTTGCAGGGCAACCGGACCGCCCGTGGACGTACCGATAGCCACCAGTTTGTAGGCTTTGCGTTTTGGTGCGGGCGACGACTGTCCGGACGATGCCGGGGCCGATGCCGGGGCGTAGCTACGCGCCGGCATCGGTGCCGGAGCCGGACGCGCAGGCGTGCTGCTGCCGTAACTGCTGACGCTCGAAGGCGCAGGCGTCGGGGCTGGCGCGGCGACCGGGGCCGGTGCGCTGTAGGTGCTGGCACGACGGTTACTGCGCGAGATGCTGAGAATTTTCTCGCACAGCAGTTGCTTGACCTTCTCCGGGTTACGGGAGATGTCTTCGAAATTCTTCGGCAGGAAATCCACCGCGCCGGCGTCCAGCGCATCGAGGGTTACCCGAGCGCCTTCGTGGGTCAGCGAGGAGAACATCAACACCGGGGTCGGGCAACGCTGCATGATGTGCCGCACTGCCGTGATGCCATCCATCATCGGCATCTCGTAGTCCATGGTGATCACGTCTGGCTTGAGGGCCAGCGCCTGATCAATCGCCTCTTTTCCGTTGGTCGCAGTACCGACGACCTGGATATTCGGATCCGCTGAAAGAATTTCCGAGACGCGGCGGCGGAAAAACCCCGAATCGTCCACCACCAGGACTTTGACTGCCATAAACACTCCGTTAGGACGGAGCGAGGCTTAGTCGCCCCGCTCCACCAGAATCAAATACGCCGTGCGGCGTAACGCTTGAGCATGCTCGGAACATCGAGAATCAGCGCGATGCGACCGTCACCGGTAATGGTGGCGCCCGACATGCCCGGGGTTCCCTGGAGCATTTTGCCCAATGGCTTGATGACCACTTCTTCCTGGCCCACCAGCTGGTCGACGACGAAGCCGATCCGCTGAGTACCCACCGAAAGGATCACCACGTGGCCTTCGCGCTGCTCTTCGTGAGCGGCGGAGCTGACCAGCCAGCGCTTGAGGTAGAACAATGGCAGAGCCTTGTCCCGCACGATCACCACTTCCTGGCCGTCCACCACGTTGGTGCGCGACAGGTCGAGGTGGAAGATTTCGTTGACGTTCACCAGCGGGAACGCGAACGCCTGGTTGCCGAGCATGACCATCAGCGTCGGCATGATCGCCAGGGTCAACGGGACCTTGATGACGATCTTCGAGCCTTTGCCCTTGGTCGAATAAATATTGATGGTGCCGTTGAGCTGGGCGATTTTGGTTTTCACCACGTCCATGCCCACGCCGCGTCCGGAGACATCGGAAATTTCGGTCTTGGTCGAAAAACCCGGCGCAAAGATCAGGTTGAAGCAGTCGGACTCGCTGAGGCGATCCGCGGCATCCTTGTCCATCAACCCTTTCTTCACGGCAATGCCGCGCAGAACATCGGCGTCCATGCCCTTGCCGTCATCGGAGATGGACAGCAGGATGTGGTCGCCTTCCTGTTCTGCCGACAGGATCACCTTGCCGCTGCGAGGTTTGCCCATCGCTTCGCGCTCGGCCGGCTCTTCAATGCCGTGGTCGACCGAGTTGCGCACCAAGTGGACCAGCGGATCGGCCAGGGCCTCGACGAGGTTCTTGTCGAGGTCGGTTTCTTCGCCGACCAGCTCCAGGTTGATCTCTTTCTTGAGCTGGCGAGCCAGGTCGCGAACCAGGCGCGGGAAGCGCCCGAAGACTTTCTTGATCGGTTGCATCCGGGTCTTCATGACCGCGGTCTGCAGGTCGGCCGTGACCACGTCGAGGTTCGACACAGCCTTGGACATGGCTTCGTCGCCGCTGTTGAGGCCCAGACGGACCAAGCGGTTACGCACCAATACCAGTTCGCCGACCATGTTCATGATTTCGTCGAGACGCGCGGTATCAACCCGCACGGTGGTCTCGGCTTCACTGGCCGGTTTTTCCGGTGGCGGCGCGGACGGTGCGCGGGCTGGAGCCGGTGCAGCGGCAGCCGCCGGTTTCGGCGCTTCGCCTTTCGGCTCGGGCGTCTTGGCAACCGGTTTCGGTGCAGCAGCCTTGGCGGCTGGAGCAGCCACCGCAGCACCTGTGCCGACTTCAGTGAATTTGCCTTTGCCATGCAATTCGTCGAGCAGCGACTCGAACTCGTGATCGGAGATCAGATCACCACCGGCCGCTTTCGCGGTTGGCGCAGCCGAGGCGGGTACGGCGGCAATGGCCGACTCCAGCGCGTCCACCGCAAAGTTGCCCTTGCCGTGCAACTGGTCGAGCAGTGCTTCGAATTCGTCGTCGGTAATATCAGAGCTGTCGCCGGCCGCTTTCGGAGCAGCCGGTGCAGTGGACGGTGCCACCGCGTCGACGGCGAACTGGCCTTTGCCATGCAGTTGATCGAGCAACGACTCGAACTCGGCATCGGTGATTTCGTCGCCGGCCGCCGAATCGGTAGCCGCCACTGGAGCAACCGCCGGCGCTTCGGCTTGAGCCTTGACGGCGTTCAGCGAGTCCAGCAATTGCTCGAATTCGTTATCAGTGATGTCGCCCGATTCTTCAGCAGCAGGTGCTTCGACCACTTCAGCAACCGGTGCGGATTCATCAGCCGTTTGCGGCTCGGCCAGACGGGCCAGTGCCGCGAGCAATTCAGGCGTGGCAGCCGTAATCGGGCTGCGTTCGCGGACCTCGGTGAACATGCTGTTCACCGCATCCAGCGCTTCGAGAACCACGTCCATCAGTTCCGAGTCGACGCGACGCTCACCCTTGCGCAGGATGTCGAACACGTTCTCGGCGATGTGACAGCACTCCACCAGCTCGTTGAGCTGGAGGAAGCCGGCGCCCCCTTTTACAGTGTGAAAACCGCGAAAAATTGCATTGAGCAAGTCCGCATCATCCGGTCGGCTTTCAAGCTCGACCAGCTGTTCGGACAGTTGCTCTAGAATCTCGCCGGCCTCAACCAGGAAATCCTGAAGGATCTCTTCATCGGCGCCGAAGCTCATTAAGGGGGTGCTCCTGAGGTCTAAAAACCTAAAAAACCTAAAATGCTAAAACTCTAAAATCCTAGGCTGGATAACAAATCGTCCACATCGTCCTGACCGGACACAACGTCTTCTCTTTTATCGGCATGAATCTGCGGACCTTCACCCTGAGAGAGATGTTTTTGCGGATCTTTTTCAGCGAGCATCGCTTCACGGTCATGTTCGATACCCGCAAAGCGGTCTACCTGACTGGCCATGAGCACAAGCTTGAGCAGGTTGCTTTCAACTTCGGTGACCAATTGGGTCACGCGTTTGATCACCTGACCGGTGAGGTCCTGGTAATCCTGGGCCAGCAATATGTCGTTGAGGTTGCTCGACACCGTGCGATTGTCTTCGCTGCTGCGTGTCAGGAAACCGTCGACTCGCCGGGCCAGTTCGCGAAACTCTTCAGCCCCGACTTCGCGACGCATGAAGCGCCCCCAGTCGGTGCTCAATGCCTGAGCTTCAGTGCTCAGGCCATTGACCAGCGGCGTGGCGTTTTCCACCAGGTCCATGGTGCGGTTGGCCGCAGCCTCGGTCAGCTTGACCACATACCCCAGGCGCTCGGTGGCGTCCGTGATCTGCGACACTTCCTCGGCTTGCGGCATGTTCGGGTCAATCTGGAAATTGACGATCGCGCTATGCAGCTCGCGAGTGAGCTTGCCCACTTCCTGGTACAGGCCGCGGTCACGGGTCTGATTGAGCTCATGGATCAGTTGCACAGCGTCGCCGAACCTGCCCTTTTCAAGGCTTTCGACCAGTTCGACCGCGTGTTTTTTCAGGGTCGATTCAAAATCGCCCAGTGAAGATTCGTTATGCTCCATAGCTCCCCCGTGGCGCAGTGGATCAACCGATGCGTTCGAAAATCTTCTCGATTTTTTCTTTCAACGCCTGGGCCGTAAAGGGTTTGACCACATAGCCGTTAACACCGGCCTGGGCTGCTTCGATAATCTGCTCGCGCTTGGCTTCGGCGGTCACCATCAGCACCGGCAGGTGCTTGAGCTTTTCATCGGCGCGCACGTGACGCAGCAGATCGATACCGGTCATGCCAGGCATGTTCCAGTCCGTTACCAGAAAGTCGATGCTCCCGCTGTTGAGAACCGGAATGGCAGTAGTGCCATCGTCGGCCTCGACCGTGTTGGTGAACCCAAGGTCACGCAACAGGTTTTTTATGATCCGCCGCATCGTTGAGAAGTCATCAACGATGAGGATTTTCATGTTCTTGTCCAATTCGACCTCCAAGCAGTCTTAAACGCGCCCAGCACCTGGACGCGCCATTTCAATCAATCCGGCAATGCACTCGATGACTGTCTGGAGCACAACAGATCGCGACCGGTGCAGTTCAACACCCCACCGGCCTCGTTCGCAGTGCCCCCACACTGCCTTCAGCGCGCTCGCCACTCCCCCAAACGCCCCCGCAAACGGGCCGCGCACTGGCTATGTAACTGGCTGACCCGCGATTCGCTGACCCCCAGGACCTCACCGATTTCCTTGAGGTTCAGCTCTTCGTCGTAGTACAGCGCCAACACCAGTCGCTCACGCTCCGGCAAATTGGCAATCGCGTCCGCCAGCGCGGCCTGGAAGCGTTCATCTTCCAGATCGCGTGACGGCTCCAGATGTGCACTCGCGCCATCCTCGTGCAGCCCTTCGTGTTCGCCGTCCTGCAACAGATCGTCGAAACTGAATAACCGGCTGCCCAGGGTGTCGTTCAAAATCCCGTAATAATCGTCGAGACTCAATTGGAGTTCGGCCGCAACTTCATGATCTTTAGCGTCACGACCGGTTTTAGCTTCAATCGAGCGAATTGCGTCACTGACCATGCGGGTATTGCGGTGAACCGAGCGTGGCGCCCAGTCACCCTTGCGCACTTCATCGAGCATCGCGCCGCGGATTCGAATGCCCGCGTACGTCTCGAAACTCGCGCCTTTGCTGGCGTCATATTTGGTCGATACTTCCAGCAGGCCGATCATCCCGGCCTGGATCAGGTCTTCAACCTGAACACTGGCCGGCAGACGCGCCAGCAAGTGGTAAGCAATGCGTTTGACCAGTGGCGCGTAACGCTCGATCAGCTCGTACTGCGCGTCACGTGCCGACTTCTTGTAGAGGTTGTAGCCACTGGCTGTCATAGGACGGGTCCTGCGGTCTGTTGCACGAGGCGCTCGACGAAAAACTCCAGGTGCCCACGCGGGTTGGCAGGCAGCGGCCAGGTGTCGACCTTCTGCGCGATGGCCTTGAACGCCAGGGCGCACTTGGAACGCGGGAAGGCTTCGTAGACGGCACGCTGTTTCTGCACGGCCTTGCGCACGCTTTCGTCGTAAGGCACCGCGCCGACGTATTGTAAGGCGACGTCAAGGAAGCGGTCCGTGACCTTGGTCAACTTGGCGAACAGGTTGCGACCTTCCTGCGGGCTCTGGGCCATGTTGGCCAGGACGCGGAAGCGGTTCATGCCGTAATCGCGGTTCAGCAGTTTGATCAGCGCGTAGGCGTCGGTGATCGAGGTCGGCTCGTCGCACACCACCAGCAAGACCTCTTGCGCTGCGCGAACGAAACTGACTACCGAGTCACCAATACCTGCAGCGGTGTCGATCACCAAGACATCGAGGTTGTCGCCGATATCGCTGAAGGCCTGGATCAGGCCGGCGTGTTGAGCCGGGCTCAGATGAACCATGCTCTGTGTGCCGGACGCGGCCGGGACAATGCGAATACCGCCGGGGCCCTGCAACAGAACGTCGCGCAGCTCACAGCGGCCTTCGATCACGTCGGCCAGGGTACGTTTGGGTGTCAGCCCCAAGAGGACGTCGACGTTCGCCAGCCCCAGATCGGCGTCCAGCAGCATGACGCGCCGGCCGAGCTCAGCTAGAGCCAGGGACAAGTTCACTGACACGTTAGTCTTCCCGACGCCACCTTTGCCGCCGGTCACCGCGATCACCTGTACGGGATGCATGCTGCCCATGTTATTTCTTTACCTTGTCTTGCATAGACGGAGGCCACATTACTGGCTGCGCGCTCAATAACTGAACAATGCATGGCAGACCATCGATGTAGGTACAAAAACGGTTCATTAGCACCTCAGCCAACCTGCTTGGTCGGGCTGTGGTAAATATCAGCGAACATGTCAGCCATGGCTTCTTCGCTGGGTTCTTCTTGCATTTGCACGCTGACGGCACGACTGACCAACTGATGACGACGCGGCAGATGCAAATCATCCGGAATACGCGGGCCATCGGTCAGGTAAGCCACCGGCAATTCATGACTGATCGCCAGGCTCAACACCTCGCCCAGACTTGCCGTTTCATCCAGTTTAGTCAGGATGCAGCCAGCGAGCCCGCAGCGCTTGTAACTATGATAAGCGGCCGTTAGAACCTGTTTCTGGCTGGTGGTTGCCAGAACCAGATAATTTTTTGACTTGATGCCCCGTCCGGCCAGGCTTTCGAGCTGCATGCGCAGGGCTGGATCGCTGGCCTGGAGGCCGGCGGTATCGATCAACACCACGCGCTTGCGCAGCAAGGGGTCCAGCGCCTGCACCAGAGATTGGCCCGGATCGACGTGGGTTACCGACACGTTGAGAATCCGGCCCAGGGTCTTCAATTGTTCCTGAGCACCGATACGGTAGCTGTCCATGCTCACCAGCGCGATGTTTTGCGCGCCGTATTTGAGCACGTAGCGGGCCGCGAGCTTGGCCAGGGTGGTGGTCTTGCCCATGCCGGCAGGGCCGACCATGGCAATCACGCCGCCCTCTTCCAGTGGTTCGACTTCCGGTGTGGCAATCATCCGTGCCAGGTGCGCCAGTAACATGCGCCAGGCCTGACGGGGTTCGTCGATGTCGGTAATCATCGCCAGCAAGTCGCGGGACAACGGGCCGGACAGGCCGATGCGTTGCAAGCGACGCCAAAGATTGGCCTGGGCTGGACGGCTGCCTTGCAGCTGATTCCAGGCCAGGGAGCCGAGTTGTACTTCCATCAATTCGCGCAGGCTGTTGAGTTCGAAACGCATCGAATCGAACGCCCGCGGATCGACGCCGCCAGCGGCAGGTGCCGGGGTTGGTGCCGAGCGACGAGGTTCGGCATACGTCGGCTCGATCAGCGGCTCGGCGGCGGTCAACGGCAGGCCGGCGAACAACTGGCGATTGGTGGTCTTGTCGCCTTCGGTTTCGCCTTCGCCACGCAGGCTCAATTCGGCCTGGGCGGTGACGATCCGCGACTGGGTCTTGCGCAGCTCATCCTCGAGTTCCATGTTCGGAACACGCGGGGCCAGCGCCGACAATTTGTAATCCAGGGCAGCCGTCAGCTCGACACCACCGGCGATCCGGCGATTGCCAATAATGGCGGCATCAGCGCCCAGCTCATCACGAACCAGTTTCATGGCCTGACGCATATCGGCGGCGAAAAAACGCTTAACTTGCATAAACCACTACCTCAGCCGTTGGGCCCTACTGTCGCAACGATGGTCACTTGCTTGTTGTCAGGAATTTCCTGGTAAGCCAACACATGCAAACCCGGCACTGCCAGTCGGCCGAATCGCGACAGCATCGCGCGAACCGGACCGGCTACCAGCAGAATCACCGGTTGACCTTGCATTTCCTGACGCTGCGCCGCATCGATCAACGAACGTTGCAGTTTCTCAGCCATGCTTGGCTCCAGCAGAACACCCTCTTCCGAGCCTTGTCCTGCCTTCTGAAGACTATTGAGCAATATCTGTTCCAACCTTGGCTCCAGCGTGATAACTGGTAGCTCGGAGTCAGTCCCTACAATGCTTTGGACGATTGCGCGGGATACGCCGACGCGCACCGCGGCCACCAAAGCGGCAGTATCTTGACTCTTGGCAGCATTGTTGGCGATGGCCTCGGCGATGCTGCGAATGTCCCGCACCGGCACCTGTTCGGCCAACAACGCTTGAAGCACCTTGAGCAACTGCGACAGCGAGACCACACCCGGCACCAGCTCTTCGGCCAGCTTCGGCGAGCTTTTGGCCAGCAATTGCATGAGTTGCTGGACTTCTTCGTGACCGATCAGTTCGCTGGAGTGCTTGTACAGAATCTGGTTCAAGTGCGTCGCCACGACCGTACTGGCGTCCACCACGGTGTAACCCAGCGATTGCGCCTGGGCACGCTGGCTGATTTCGATCCAGACCGCTTCCAGGCCAAAAGCCGGATCTTTGGCGGTTATGCCGTTGAGCGTGCCGTAGACCTGCCCCGGGTTGATCGCCAGTTCGCGATCCGGGTAAATCTCGGCTTCTGCCAGGATCACGCCCATCAGGGTCAGGCGGTAAGCACTCGGGGCCAGGTCGAGGTTGTCACGAATGTGCACAGTCGGCATCAGGAAGCCCAGGTCCTGGGACAGCTTCTTGCGCACGCCCTTGATCCGCGCCAACAACTGACCACCCTGATTGCGATCCACCAGCGGAATCAGGCGATAGCCGACTTCCAGCCCGATCATGTCGATTGGTGTCACGTCGTCCCAACCCAGTTCCTTGGTTTCCATCGCGCGAGCTGGCGATGGCAGCAGCTCCTGTTGACGCTTGACCTCTTGCAGGGCCTGAACCTTGACCACGTTCTGCTTCTTCCAGAACAGGTACGCGCCGCCAGCAGCCAGGGCCGCCATGCTGAGAAAGGAGAAGTGCGGCATGCCGGGCACCAGGCCCATCACTGCCATCAAACCCGCCGCCACGGCCAACGCTTTCGGCGAGGCGAACATCTGGCGATTGATCTGTTTGCCCATGTCTTCCGAACCGGAAGCACGGGTCACCATGATTGCCGCCGCTGTCGACAACAGCAGTGATGGCAATTGCGCCACCAAACCGTCACCGATGGTCAACAAGGCGTAAACCCGGCCGGCATCACCAAAGGTCATGCCGTGCTGGAAGATACCGACCGCCATGCCGCCGATCAGGTTGATGAACAGAATCAGCAGGCCGGCGATGGCGTCACCGCGCACGAATTTGCTGGCACCGTCCATCGAACCGTAGAACTCGGCTTCCTGGGCGACTTCCATCCGGCGCAGTTTGGCCTGGTTCTGGTCGATCAGGCCGGCGTTCAAGTCGGCGTCGATTGCCATTTGTTTGCCGGGCATCGCATCGAGGGTGAAACGTGCGCTCACCTCGGAAATCCGCCCGGCGCCCTTGGTCACCACGACGAAGTTGATGATCATCAAGATCGCGAAAACTACGATACCAACCACGTAGTTACCGCCGATCACCACCTCGCCGAAGGCCTGGATCACCTTACCGGCGGAAGCGTGACCGTCCTGTCCGTGGAGCATCACCACTCGGGTGGAGGCCACGTTCAGCGCCAGTCGCAACAACGTTGCCACCAGCAGAATGGTTGGGAACACTGCGAAATCCAGCGGCCGCAAGGCGTAGACGCAAACCAGCAAGACGACAATCGACAACGCGATGTTGAACGTGAAAAACACGTCCAGCAGGAACGGCGGGATCGGCAACATCATCATTGCCAACATGACCAGCAGCAACAACGGCACACCCAGGTTGCCCCGACTTAAGTCGGCAACGTTTGTGCGTGCAGTGTTGAGTAACTGAGAGCGATCCACCGGTTTTCCCCGTTCCTTTAAAGCAAACTTTTGACGCCTGAAGCAGGCGCAGAGCGGCTACTGCAAGAAGCCTTCCAACTTTTGCCGGAGCGGGGAATACGTAGTGGATTGCAGGCGCAACCTTTGTGACCACTGATCCAAAAAGCATTCGTACCTGTTAGTTCTGACAGTAGCCGTGTGCCGCGCATTGACCTTCAATGAAAGACCAATCGCAGCGACAGGAATTGCCCCATGAACAACACACGCACGTCACTGACTGCACCGTCGGTGAAAGTTAATCTCGACACTCTCGACTGGAAAGACACCGGAATCAGGCTTGCCTCCCGCGAAGACTTCTTTCCCTACAATGGGGTGAACGTAACCATTGCCGACCCGTGTTTAGCCTCAGACAACGAACTGGAGCTACTGCTCGACGACAAAGTCATTGCTCGACACATCATCACAACTGCGGATGCCGGATCGCCTTTGATGATCCATGTGAAACCCGAGGACCTCACCGAAGGCCGACATGAACTGAGCTATCGAGTAAAAATCAACAACCAGCCATTTCAAACATGCGAGCAACGCGCAGAGATTCACGTTGCACTCAGGTCTCTGACAGACCTGCGCCTGGAAAAGGTGACCTCCCGTCACCACGGCCCATTTGCGCAGATCCAGATAAGCTACCCGCACGCTGCCCCCCTGGCGACGCGGGCGAACGACAATATACAGATGGTCCAGGGCATCCACGGCCTCACCCTCAACCGGGATGCTTCACGGCTGTATTTCGTTCAATCCCCGGATGGCAGCGTCAGTTATGTCCGCGCAATGGATACCCGTACTCAGACAATCGTTCATAGCTACTCACCTGAAACGGGAGGCGAAACGTTAGGTGGCCTAAGCCCGAACGGTGACCATGCTTACGTCAACAGTCGTTACTCGAATTACATTTGGGAGATCGACACTAAAACTCACGACATCAAGAAAGGCGCCGACCTCGAATCCGGCTCACCTTATATGGTGGTGAGTTCAAGCGGCGAACGTCTCTATGCCTGTAACACACTGGGAATCAATGGGTACTTGAAAGCAGTCGATACAAGCACTCAGTCCATTGTCCTGTCGCTGCCGATCAATCCGTGGCCTTTTGGCCTCGCTATCAATTCCAGCGGTTCGCGTGTGTACCTTGCCCACGGGGGCGACGCGGAGTCGGACTCCGATCCAACCGCTATTGACGTCATTGACACTGAAAAATTAAAAACTGTCGCAAGAATACCGATCACTGGATCTGCCTACTCGATGGCCCTGAACCAGGACAGTACTCGCCTTTATGTGGCCGATATCAGTGCTAGCGAAATTGCGGTAATTGATACGGCTACCAACAAAATCATCAATGTTGCCTGGAGCGAAAAATCGCCGAGACATGTGTCGGTGAGCGCCGACGGTAAGCACCTCTATGTCGTTACGTTTACCTCCGCGTTCATCTGGGTTCTGGATGCTGTAAGCCTGGAGGTTATCCAGAAAATCGATACAGGAAAGAACAACCTGAGAGAGGTGCTTGCGCGGCCTGACAACGGCATCTTTGTGCTTTATTTCTATTAGAATCCCAGGATAAAAGCCTACTCACCTGCAGTTTTCCAACTGCAGGTCTCCCTTCGCAACTTTTGCGCAGGGAGGTTCGAAACAGAAGGGCTCACGTCAGCGGTCGTCAGGCACAAAAACATCACACACCAGCGCTCAATCATCCCGCCGTCAGAATCTGCGCCTCACGGATGGCACCGAAATCAAGCGTTCTGCCAACCATGTACCGTGTACCTTTATTCATCTGCAATCCCTCCGCCTCCACCAACTCCTCCAAGGCATAGCCAAGTATGACGACTGTCCCCGGCGCAAGGGAATCACCCGCCATGTTGTGCCCCAACAACAGGTCTAATGCCCATTGAAATTTAATGACCGGCAAATCACTCACCAGAATCGGGCGTTTTTTCGAATGGCGATAATCTACTGTGGCGACCACTTGCAGTTGCCCATCGACAAATGAGAATTCAGGTTTGTGAGGGCGTCGCTGCAAGACCCCGGCGGACCACTGATCGTTGTAGTTTTCTGGATCCGTAAAAAGGCGGCACAACTCCTCTGTGCTACCGATTTTTCCGGCCGAATCTTCTAAATAGTTGAAGCTGTCATGGCTGGCGAACCCTTCCAACGAGGGCCTGATGGCATTTTTTGGAAAGTTTAAATATCCAGGTATATGAGCATTGGCCATCTGCACAAAGCACGCGAAATCCAGCGACATTCTGAATGTGACCGAATAACCGATAGCGCTTTCTGTCGGCTTATCCTTCAGAACACCCGAAACAAACTTCAACTCCATACCCTGCAGTTTTCGATAGAGACGCTCGGTCATGATTATTCCCTCTAGAACAGACGCAAACACCAATCCTTGGCGCTCCAGTCGAATGATCAGAACACCACTGCAAGGACGTTGATCGGGAGAATTCCCACGGGTATGACAGCGCAAGCGGGTGCTGACCGTCTACTGTCAGAACTAACAGGGTTGCAGGGTTTTCAGATGAACGGGATCAGGAATCACGCCGCAGATCCGGTGGGATCGGCAAGTTGTCCTTCAGCGGATCCGGGCGCTTGCCCTTGCCCGCGCGGTACTGGCGGATCTGGTAGACGTAGGCCAGCACCTGAGCGACCGCCAGGTACAACCCACCGGGGATTTCCTGCTCCAGTTCCGTGGAGTAGTAGATCGAACGCGCCAGGGCCGGCGATTCGAGCAGCAGCACATTATTGGCCACGGCGATTTCACGAATTTTCAAGGCCAGAAAGTCACTGCCCTTGGCCAGCAGCACCGGCGCGCTGCCCTTGTCGGGATCGTACTTGAGGGCGACGGCGTAGTGAGTCGGGTTGGTAATCACCACGTCGGCCTCAGGGATGGCCGCCATCATCCGCCGCTGCGACATCTCGCGCTGCAACTGGCGAATGCGCTGTTTGACCTCCGGCCGCCCTTCCTGATCCTTGTGTTCGTCACGCACTTCCTGCTTGGTCATCAGCAGTTTCTTGTGGCTTTCCCACAGCTGCACCGGCACGTCGACGGCAGCGATGATGATCAGCCCGCAAGCCATCCACAAAGTGCTCCAGCCGACCACTTGCAGGCTGTGAATGATCGCCATGTCCAACGGCTCATGAGCAATGCGCATCAGATCGTCGATGTCGGCAGACAACACCGCCAGCGCCACGAACAGCACGATGAAAAACTTCGCCAGGGCCTTGAGCAGTTCGACCAGCGCCTTGGCCGAGAACATTCGCTTGAGCCCCGCACCGGGGTTCATGCGACTGAATTTCGGTGCCAGGGAGCCTGCCGCGAACAGCCAGCCACCGAGGGAAATCGGGCCAATCAACGCGGCCAGCAACAAGGTGATCATCACCGGCTGAATTGCCAGCAGGGCGATCTGCCCCGAGTGCAGCAGGAAGGCGCCCATGTTGCGCTGATCCAGAATCACTTCCCGCGACAGCGTGAAGTTCATGCGCATCAGCTCCATCATGTCCTGCGCCAGGGCTCCACCGAAAATCAGCAGCCCGCCAGCGCCGGCGAGCATGACAGCCAGGGTGTTGAGCTCCTTGGAGCGCGCAATCTCGCCCTTTTCCCGGGAGTCCTTTTTACGTTTCTCCGTGGGGTCTTCTGTTTTGTCCTGACCGCTTTCGCTCTCAGCCATGACTCAGCGCGCCCGTGCCAGTTCGCGTAACAACTGCAAGGCCTCGGAGGCCAGCGGTTGATACTGATTGATGATGTCCGCCAACCCGACCCAGACGATGAACAGCCCGAGCACCAGGGTCAGCGGGAAACCGATGGAAAAAATGTTCAGTTGCGGCGCGGCCCGGGTCATCACGCCGAACGCAATGTTGACCACCAGCAACGCGGTGATCGCCGGCAGTACCAGCAACAGTGCAGCACCCAGAACCCAGCCCAGCTTACCGGCCAGCTCCCAGAAATGATTGACCATCAAGCCACTGCCCACCGGCATCGTGGTGAAGCTTTCGGTCAGGACTTCGAAGACCACCAGATGGCCATTCATGGACAGGAACAACAGCGTCACCAGCATGGTGAAGAACTGCCCGATCACCGCCACCGAGACGCCGTTGGTGGGGTCGATCATCGACGCGAAGCCCATGCCCATCTGAATGGAGACGATCTGCCCCGCCACCACGAACGCCTGGAAGAACAGCTGCAAGGAGAAACCCAGCAACGCACCGATGAGGACCTGCTCGGCGATTAGCAGCAGCGCACTCAAATCCAGCGCATTGATCGGCGGCATCGGCGGAAGGCCCGGCGCAATCACCACTGTGATCGCCAGGGCGAAATACAGGCGCACGCGAGTGGGCACCAGGGTTGTGCCGAACACCGGCATGACCATCAGCAAGGCCCCGATGCGAAACAGCGGCAACATGAACGTCGCCACCCAGGTACTGATCTGGGTATCGGTCAGCTGCAGCAGCGACGGCATGGTTTAGCCGATGACCTGAGGAATATTGCCGTACAGCTGCAGGATGTATTCCATGAACGTCTGCACCAGCCACGGGCCGGCGACGATCAGCGTGACCAGCATGACCAGCAAGCGCGGCAGGAAGCTCAGGGTTTGTTCGTTGATCTGCGTGGCGGCCTGGAACATTGCCACCAGCAGGCCCACCAGCAGACTCGGAATCACCAGCACAGCCACCATCATGGTGGTCAGCCACAGCGCTTCGCGAAAAATGTCTACCGCCACTTCCGGCGTCATGGCGACACACCGCCGAAGCTGCTTGCCAGGGTGCCGATGATCAACGCCCAGCCATCCACCAGCACGAACAGCATGATCTTGAACGGCAGGGAAATGATCAGCGGCGAGAGCATCATCATCCCCATGGCCATCAGCACACTGGCCACGACCAGGTCGATGATCAGGAACGGAATGAAGATCATGAAGCCGATCTGGAACGCGGTTTTAAGCTCGGAGGTGACGAAGGCCGGCACCAGAATGGTCAGCGGTGCCTGATCCGGCGAAGCGATGTCAGTGCGCTTGGACAGGCGCATGAACAGCTCGAGATCGCTGCTGCGCGTCTGCGCCAGCATGAAGTCCTTGATCGGCACCTGGGCCTTGGCCACGGCATCCTGAGCGGTGAGTTTCTCCGCCAGGTACGGTTGCAAGGCGTCCTGATTCACCCGGTCAAACACCGGTGCCATGATAAACAGGGTCAGGAACAGCGCCATGCCGGTGAGGATCTGGTTCGACGGCGTCTGCTGCAGGCCCAGGGCCTGACGCAGGATCGAGAACACAATGATGATCCGGGTGAAACTGGTCATCAGCATGACGAACGCCGGGATGAAACTCAGCGCGGTCATGATCAGCAAAATTTGCAGGCTGACCGAGTATTCCTGAGCGCCATTGGCGTTGGTACCCAGGGTGATCGCCGGGATCGACAACGGATCGGCGGCGAACGCCAGCGGCGCGACCAGCATCAGGGCCAGCGTCAAGACGATGCGTAACGCACCCATTACTTCTTATCCTTCTGATCCTTGCCGAGTATCTTCAACAGATGCTGGGCAAACTCCGGGGTCGCTTTCTCGGTGGTGGTCGGCACTTCAATCGGCTCTTTAAGCACATGCAGTGCAGTGATCGTGCCGGGGCTCAGGCCAAGCAAGATCTGCTCATTGCCGACTTGCACCAGCATCAAACGGTCGCGGGGGCCCAAGGCACGGGAACCGACAATCTCGATCACCTGCCCCTTACCGGCCGGCCCGGCCTGCTGGACCCGGCGCAGCAGCCAGGCGAGGAAGAAGATCAACCCCAGCACCAACAGCAAGCCGAAGACCAACTGCGTCAGTTGCCCGGCCACACCGCTACTGACTGCCGGCGCGGCCGCCGCCGTCGCAACCGGCTCGGCGGCCAGAACGCTGAACGGCAACGCCAATAAAAACCCCAGAACCCTCTTCACTTAGCGCAGCTTCTTGATACGTTCGCTTGGGCTGATCACGTCGGTCAGGCGGATGCCAAACTTCTCGTTGACCACAACCACTTCGCCGTGGGCGATCAGGGTGCCGTTGACCAGTACGTCCAGCGGCTCACCGGCCAGTCGGTCCAGCTCGATCACCGAACCCTGGTTGAGTTGCAGCAGGTTGCGGATGTTGATGTCGGTGCTGCCCACTTCCATGGAAATCGACACCGGAATGTCGAGGATCACGTCGAGGTTCGGACCGTCCAGGGTGACCGGATCGTGGTTCTTCGGCACGCTGCCGAACTCTTCCATCGGCAGACGGTTAGACGACGAGCTGCCGACGTCGGCGGCCAGCAAGGCGTCGATATCGGCCTGGCCGGCATCACCGGTTTCTTCCAGGGCAGCAGCCCATTCGTCAGCCAGTGCCTGGTCGTCCTGGGCGTTCATATCGTCGTTCATCATTTGTCCTCGGCGGGCAACTGCTCAATCAAGAGCAGCCAATTAATAGGGGGTTGGAGCGCCAATCAGCGACGCTCGATCGGCTCGATCACCTGCAACGCGAGGTTGCCTTTATGCGAGCCCATCTTGACCTTGAAGGCCGGCACGCCGTTGGCGCGCATGATCATCTCTTCCGGCATCTCGACCGGGATCACGTCACCCGGCTGCATGTGCAGGATGTCGCGCAAACGCAACTGGCGACGGGCAACCGTGGCACCGATCGGCACGTCGACGTCCAGCACGTCCTGGCGCAGGGCGTTGACCCAGCGCTCGTCCTGATCGTCCAGATCCGACTGGAAGCCGGCGTCAAGCATTTCGCGCACCGGCTCGATCATCGAGTACGGCATGGTCACGTGCAGGTCGCCGCCACCCCCATCGAGTTCGATGTGGAAAGTGGACACCACCACCGCTTCGCTCGGACCGACGATATTGGCCATGGCCGGGTTCACTTCCGAGTTGATGTACTCGAAGTTCACTTCCATGATCGCCTGCCAGGCTTCCTTCAAATCGACGAAGGCCTGCTCCAGCACCATGCGCACCACACGCAGCTCGGTGGGGGTGAATTCACGCCCTTCGATCTTCGCGTGACGGCCGTCACCGCCGAAGAAGTTGTCCACCAGCTTGAACACCAGTTTGGCGTCAAGGATGAACAGCGCGGTGCCGCGCAACGGCTTGATCTTGACCAGGTTGAGGCTGGTCGGCACGTACAGCGAGTGCACGTATTCGCCGAACTTCATCACCTGCACACCGCCGACGGCAACGTCCGCCGAGCGGCGCAGCATGTTGAACATGCTGATGCGGGTGTAGCGGGCGAATCGCTCGTTGATCATTTCCAGGGTCGGCATGCGTCCACGGACGATGCGATCCTGGCTGGTCAGGTCGTAGCTTTTGACGCTGCCGGGTTCGGCAGCGTTATCGGTCTGTACCAGACCATCGTCGACGCCATGCAACAGCGCATCGATCTCATCCTGGGACAGCAGGTCCTGCACGGCCATGTCGTGTTCCTACTGCAGTACGAAATTAGTAAAAAGCAGCTGTTCGATAACCACTTTGCCGAGTTCTTTCTGCGCCACTTCCTGGACGCTGGCCGTGGCCTTCTGACGCAACATCTCCTGGCCAACCGGGGTCGCCAGCGTGGCGAAGTCCTGGCCGGAGAACAGCATGACCAGGTTGTTGCGGATCACCGGCATATGCACTTTGAGCGCTTCCAGATCAACCTGATTACGGCCTTGCAGGGTGATGCTCACCTGCATGTAGCGCTGGCGACCGTTCACGTTGTAGTTGGCCACGAAAGCCGGGGCCATGGGCTCGAAAATCGCTGGCTGCTTGCCGACCACAGCGGTTTCGGCGGCGACAGGCTTGCTCTGGGCACTGTGCATGAAGAACCAGGTCGCCCCCACGGACATGCCGACCGCCAGCAACAGGGCCACCACGATCGCAATGATCAGCTTGACCTTGCCTTTGGTTGCGGGTTCTTTTACTACTGCGTCGCTCTTCGCCATGCCAATAATCCGTCACTATTCGGGTTTTCACAGTCGCACGGCAAGGCAAGAGCAAGTGTTATGCCAGAAGTGTCGAGGAGGTATGGGAGACAGCGAAACGCAATCAATTGTAGGAGCGAGGCTGCCCGCGAAACAGGCGCCGCGGTTTATCAGCCATACCGCGTCATCATTCTTCGCGGGCAAGCCTCGCTCCTACAGGAGAGGTGTGATCAGGCGTAGTAGTCGACGGCGCTGGAGCCGATCACGCTGGTAGCGGTTGCCGCCACTTCGGCGACGGCGGTTGCGACCTCGTCATCCATGGAGTCAAGACGACCTCCATTGGCGCTGGTCCGACCGCCCTGCCCCTGCTGAGCCTGATCCTGGCCTTGCCAGCCACGAGACTGGTCGGACACATTGACGTCGACCTGGCCCATGCCCTGTTGCACGAACATGTCACGCAGGCGTTGCATCTGACTGTCCAGCGCTTCACGAACGCTTGGATGGGCGCTCATGAAGGTAACCTGGGTCTGCTGGTCGGGAACCATGTTCACCCGGATATCGAGACGCCCCAGTTCAGCCGGTTGCAACTGGATGTCGGCCGCCTTGAGGTTGGCGCTGGAAAGGTACATGACGCGGTTGACCACTTCCTCGGTCCAGCCGCTCTGATGCATGGCGATCGGTTGGTTGACCGGCAAGGCATTGGCGGTTTTTGGGGTGGCCGCCTGGGTCAGTGCCGCCAGACGGTTGGCGAAGTCATCGACACGGGTATCGCTGCTGGCGGACGTCAAATCCTTGAGGCCGCTATCAATCAGACCGCTGAAGGCTTTCTCGCCACCCTGACTGGTGCTGTCCTTGTCGGCTTGCACGTCGAGCATGCTGGCCATGCCGGCGGCAAAGTTCTGCGCCGCCGTCAGCTCACCGTCAGCCTGGGTCTGGGCAGCCGTGGCTTTGGACTGGGCCTGGCTGCTGGCGGATACGTGGCCGCTCTGCTCCATGGCCATGCGTACGGCGGGCAATGCGTCGAGCGGATCAGCTTCGGGATCAAAATCGCCGTCAGTGGCCGTCTCCACTGGCACAGACGCGGCAACAACGGCGGCGGCAACCGGCGCTTCAGCCTGCGGCTGTGCGGTCGTGACAACTGGTGCAGCTGTTTGCGCGGCCGGTACGGTTACCGACGGCTGTACTGCCTGCATCAACGCAGGATCAAGGGCCGGGTCGAGGCTCGGATCGACAGGCGCCGTATCGGCCACCGGCGTTTCAGCCGTCTCGGGCTGGTTGTCGCTGGCAGCTGTGTCATCGGTCGGCGCCGGTTTATCGGCGGGCAAGGAATTGCCGCTATCGGCAACCGCCCGTTCCGGGGCGGCAGGCTTGTCAGTGCTGACATCCGGTTTGCCGTGGGTTTTCGAGGCATTTTCGGTAGCCGGTTTAGCCGCTTTATCGGCGACCACAGAAGGCTTGTTCCGGGCTTGATCGGCGTAAACATCAGCGAAGCTGGACGCCTTGCCCCCTGGCTCAGCGGTCAGCGCCGGGGTATTGGCGGAGGCGACTTGAGTCTTGGCCGTCGCGGCGGCCTGAAGAAGCGAATGGGGGGTAACGGGCATAAAACGGTCTCCGCTGCACTGGGATCGTAGGTACAGTTGAGTGAGTTGATTGCAAAGGTCGAGCCAGTTCGGCTCGACAAAGGTTAAAAGCGCCGGACGGTTGCGTCAGTCCGCTAGAGAGCGCTGTCGCTCCGCCTCATACAGCGGTCGGACAATGGCGAATTCGCCGTCGATTTCCCCGACCAGCTTTTCAATACCGGCGAGGCTTTTTTGCTTGGCGCGTTGCTCAAGCTCATTGCACAGCTCAGCGAGACGAACGGCCCCCATATTGCTGCTGCTGCCCTTGAAACTATGGGCGGTGCTCATGAGTTGCGCGGCATCTTCAGCCTCTCGCAACACGCACAAGCGCTTTTCGGAATCGGCAATGAAGGTATCCAGCAACATCGGATAATCACCCTCCATGACCTCTTGCAGCGCGCTCAGCACGGCACGGTCCAGATGTGTGTCAGCCACTTGCTCACTCCTTGATCAAGAATGGGTGAATTATGCCAGAGCCTCCCAGAAAAACTCTACGCGAGCACTACGACCATCGTCGGACCAGCTCGCACTACGGCTCAATTGGCGGATCAGACTGACGCCGCGCCCCGACAGACGGCCACCGTCGACGGGACGCTCCATTACCCGCGCCACATCGAAACCTTTGCCACTGTCTTCGACCCGCACAATCAGGCTGCCGCCCTTGCCCGTCGGCACGATCTGCAAATGCACCCGCACAAAGCCGTCCTGCAACGCCTCCAGCCGCTCATTGCGCGTTTGATAATAGCGCGCAAAACCCGAAGCATCGCGCTTGAGGCTTGAATCCAGCCCCAGCACGCCGTGCTCAAGGGCGTTGGAATACAGTTCTGCCAACACGCTGTGGAGCGCCCCACTCTGAGCCCGCAGACCATGGACCTCAAGCAACAACTGCAACAGGTACGGCAGCGGATTGAAACGTTTGAGTGTCGCGGCGCGAAACTCGAAACTCACCGACCAGTCCAGCGGACACGACTGGCCGCTGTCGGAATACACCGGCGCCGGAGGGTTCAATTGCTCGGCCTCCAGCAGACTGATCTCGACCATGCTCACATCATCGCGGGCCTCGCCACGAAAATCTCGCAGTGCCTGCTCGATGTCCTCGAACAGCGCGTCTGGCTGACGATTGGCCGCAAACACCTGATGCAAGCGCTCTACACCGAACAACTGATCGTTGGCATCGCAGGTATCGATGACCCCGTCGGAGAGTAGAAACACCCGATCACCAACGGCCATCGGAAACACTTCGGTGCGGTCATTGAAGGTTTGCGGGCTCAATATGCCCAACGGCAAATGCCGCGCCGTCAACGGCGTGCGCTCACCGCTGACGATGTTGTGCAGATAACCGTCCGGCATCCCGCCGTTCCAGACTTCCACCGAGCGCCGCTGAAAGCTCAGGCACAGCAAGGTGGCGCAGCAGAACATGTCCACCGGCAGAATGCGCTTGAGCTTGGCGTTCATCTCACGCAGGGTTTCAGCCAGGCCATACCCTTTGGCTGTCATGCCATAGAAGACTTCAGCCAAGGGCATGGCGCCCACCGCGGCCGGCAGCCCGTGACCGGTGAAATCACCCAGTAGCACATGCATGTCGCCGGCCGGGGTGAATGCCGCCAGCAGCAGATCGCCGTTGAACAGCGCGTAAGGTGATTGCAAGTAGCGGATGTTTGGCGCACTCAGGCAGCCCGAATGCGCCACCTTGTCGAATACGGCCTTGGCCACCCGCTGCTCGTTGAGCAAGTAGTCATGATGTTTGGCGATCAGGTCACGCTGCTGTAGCACCGTGGCCTGCAACCGGCGCAAGCGATCCATGGCCTTGATCTTGGCGGCAAGGATCACCTGGTTGTAGGGCTTTGCCAGAAAGTCGTCACCACCGGCCTCCAGACACCGGGCCAGGGCCTCGCTTTCGGTCAGCGAGGTCAGGAAGATGATCGGCACCAGGGTTTCCCCGGCCAGCGCCTTGATCTGTCGTGCCGCCTCGAAACCGTCCATGACCGGCATCATGGCGTCCATCAGAACCAGGTGCGGCCGCTGCTGGCGAAACGCTTCGACGGCTTCGGCGCCGTTGGCGGCCGTCAATACCTGGTGGCCCTGACGACGGACAATGCTCGACAGGAGCATGCGATCGGCCGCGCTGTCTTCGGCGATGAGGATGGTCAGCGGTTCAAGCGACGGCTGCATGGCGGTCAAGTGATGTCGAACAGCTTGTCGAAATTGGAGATGGCGAGGATCTTGCGCACATCTGAATTGCTGTTAACGACGCGAATATCGGAACTGTCGCCACCGGCGTGATCACGGAGCAGAAGCAGCATCCCCAGCGCCGAGCTATCGAGATACGTGGCTTTCCTTAAGTCCACCACAACAGATTCCGGTTTTTTTTCGAGTTTCTCGTAAGACTCGCGAAACTCCTGATGCCGACCAAAATCGAATCGTCCCTCGATCGAAATCGTCAGCTTTTTCCCATCCGGAGATACATCTGTAACAACTGACATTTATCGGCTTCCTTGTCATGGGTAAACGTACGTGTACAAGGTTTAGCACTTGGCGGAGATGGGAGCAAGGCGGGAAGTTGTCACGCCTGTCAGACCGCCTTCGCGGGCAAGCCTCGCTCCTACGGGTTATGCGTCTACATTACTCGCAAACGACACATAACCTGTAGGAGCGAGGCTTGCCCGCGAAGAACGGTCACGCGATCCCGCTGATTCAATACGGATCATGCCGCGGCAACCGCTGGGACAATTCGTCCAGCAGCTTCTGCTCGCGCTTGTCTTCGAGCTTGCGCGCCTCGTCCATGTAGCGTTGTACAAGTTTGCGCAAACCTTCGACCCGGGCAAACGCCTGCTGCCAGGACTCGCGCGCCTTGTTCAGGTTGTTCTGGTGCCAGTTCAGGCTTTGGCGCTGCTGATCGATGGCGGTGCCCAGTTGCGCAAGAAACCCCTGATAGCCAAGCAACCACTGGCCGGAAACGCCAGTGCTACCGCGCACAATCCATTGTTCCTGGTATTCGAGGCGGAAGTTTTCGAGGTCGGCGAGCTTGCTTTCCGCCACACGAACCTGGCCCTGGAAGTGCCCGAGGCGCATGACCGCGGTTTTTTCGGCCTTTTCGGCCATTTCCACCACGGGTGCCAGGCGTGCCGCGCGGCTCAGGGCCATGGCCGGTTAGCCGCCCGCTGCCGGAGCGAAGATCGAGGCGAGGTGGTTTTCGCTGGCGCCCATGCCGATGTTGTCGTTCAAGCCCTGACGCAGATAAGTGGTCATGGCGGGCTGCAAGGAAATCGCGACGTCGGTTTCACGATCACCGCCCGGCACGTAGGCACCGACGCTGATCAAGTCGCGGCTCTGCTGATAGCGCGACCAGTACTGTTTGAACATCTGCGCCCGCGCCATGTGCTCGGGGCTGACCACCGACGGCATGACCCGGCTGATGGAGGCTTCGATATCGATGGCCGGGTAATGACCTTCTTCGGCCAGGCGCCGGGACAGCACGATGTGCCCGTCGAGCACGCCTCGCGCCGAGTCGGCAATCGGGTCCTGCTGGTCATCGCCTTCGGACAACACGGTGTAGAACGCGGTGATCGAACCGCCGCCCTTCTCGGCGTTACCGGCCCGCTCCACCAGTTTCGGCAACTTGGCGAACACCGACGGCGGATAGCCTTTGGTTGCGGGCGGCTCGCCAATGGCCAGGGCGATTTCCCGCTGGGCCTGGGCGAAACGGGTCAGCGAGTCCATGAGCAACAGGACGTTCTTGCCCTTGTCGCGGAAATACTCGGCGATGCGCGTGCAGTACATGGCGGCGCGCAGACGCATCAGCGGTGCATCGTCCGCTGGCGAGGCGACGACCACCGAACGCTTGAGCCCTTCTTCACCGAGGATGTGCTCGATGAATTCTTTAACCTCACGACCCCGCTCACCGATCAGCCCGACCACGATAATGTCGGCCTCGGTAAAGCGGGTCATCATGCCCAGCAGCACGGATTTACCGACGCCGGTACCGGCGAACAGACCGAGACGCTGACCGCGACCGACCGTCAACAAACCGTTGATGGTGCGAATGCCCACATCGAGCGGTTCACTGATCGGTTCACGCTTGAGCGGGTTAATGGTCGGGCCGTCCATCGGCACCCAGTCTTCGGCCTTCATGCCGCCCTTGCCGTCCAGCGCACGGCCGGCACCGTCCAGCACCCGCCCGAGCATGCTCATGCCCATCGGCAAGCGGCCAGTGTCTGCCATAGGCACCACACGGGCACCGGGCGCAATGCCGGCGACGCTGCCGACCGGCATCAGGAACACCTTGCTGCCGGAGAAACCCATGACTTCGGCTTCGACCTGCACCGGTTGATAACTGTCGTCGTTGATGACCATGCAGCGGCTGCCCATTGCCGCGCGCAAACCTTCGGCTTCGAGGGTCAGGCCCACCATGCGCAGCAGACGGCCTTCGAGGATCGGCGCCCCCGCCAGCGTAGTGACCTCGGCGTAACTGCCCAGGCGCTTGGCGAAGCTGGTGCGATCAAGGCGCATCAGGTTCGTCCAGCGTCGGCTCGACCGCAGGTTTTTCGTCGACCGGCAGTTCCAGGCTCAGATCCGGAGCGGCCGGGTGCAAGGCCTGGTCATGCAACTGATCGAACAGCTTGGCCATGACTTGGGCGACGCGGGTTTCAACGGTGGCGTCAATGCGACTGTGTTCGGTCTCGACCCGGCAACCGCCGGGCAGCAGGGATTCGTCTTCGACGATACGCCAGGTTTCTTCATGGCGCTCGCGCAGGGCTTTGACCTGTTCGAAGTCCTGCGGATTGATGTGCAGCCGCACGTTACCCACGCCCAGCGGCAAGAGCTTGAGGGCTTCGCGCATGACGTGTTCGATTTGCGTCGAGTCGATGGCCAGTTCGCGCTGAATCACCTGTTTGGTGATGTGCTGCACGAGGTCGACCAGGGATTTCTCGATCTGGGTGTCCTGCTCGGCAATGGGCTCGAACAGGTTGGCCATCAGCTGTTCCAGGCCGGCAACCTTCGGCGCCAGGACGGCTTCAGCTTCCTGACGGACCTTGAGTGTGGTGCTGTGGAAGCCTTCTTTCTCGCCGATGGCGAAGCCTTCGTTGTAAGCCTCCTGACGGATGCTTTCGAGTTCTTCGAGGGTCAGTGGCTGGACTTCATCCAGCGGCACCTCTTCCATTTCCGGCGGTTCGGGCTCGGGTTCCGGCTCGGGCTCCGGCACAAACGGATCGAAACTGGGCAACGCCCAGACATCGAAACCGGCGACGGCCTTGCCTCGGATCAGGTCGGTCTGGGACTCATCATGTTTGGACGACATAGTGACCTTAGATCATCTCTTCGCCGCCCTTCCCGCCGAGAACGATTTCTCCGGCTTCGGCCATACGGCGGGCAATGGTGAGGATTTCTTTCTGCGCGGTTTCCACGTCGCTGACGCGCACCGGGCCCTTGGCCTCGAGGTCGTCGCGCAACAGTTCGGCCGCTCGTTTGGACATGTTCTTGAAGATCTTTTCCTTGACGCCTTCGTCCGAACCCTTGAGGGCCAGCACCAGCACGTCGGAGGACACTTCACGCAGCAACGCCTGAATCCCGCGGTCGTCGACATCGGACAGGTTGTTGAACACGAACATGAGGTCTTCGATCTGACCGGACAGGTCTTCGTCGACTTCGCGGATCGAGTCCATCAGCTGGCCTTCGATCGAGCTGTCGAGGAAGTTCATGATGTCGGCCGCACGCTTGATGCCACCCAGGGTGGTGCGCGAGGCATTCGAGTTGCCGGAGAACTGCTTCTCGAGAATCTGGTTGAGTTCTTTCAGGGCCGCTGGCTGCACGGTGTTCAGCGAGGAGACCCGCAGAATGATGTCCAGACGCACCTTGTGGTCGAAGTTGCCAAGCACTTCACCAGCCTGATCCGGGTCGAGGTAGGCCACGACGATCGCCTGGATCTGCGGGTGCTCGTAACGGATCACATCGGCGACGGCGCGCGGTTCCATCCACTTCAGGCTGTCGAGGCCGCTGGTGTTGCCGCCCAGCAGGATGCGGTCGATCAGGCCGTTGGCCTTGTCTTCGCCCAGTGCCTGGGTGAGCATTTTGCGCACGTAGTCGTCGGAGCCGACGCCCAGGCTGGTCTGGTCGCCGACGATGTCGACGAACTCGCTCATGACCTGTTCGACCTGCTCGCGATGGACGTTGCCCATCTGCGCCATGGCCACGCCGACGCGCTGGACCTCTTTGGGCCCCATGTGGCGCAACACTTGGGCAGCATCGGTCGAACCCAGGGACAGCAGCAGAATCGCGGCTTTGTCGACCTTGGTCAGTTTGGCGGCAACGGCTCGGTTATCACTCATCTGCGTTAATCCACTCTTTCACGACCTGGGCCACGCGACCCGGATCTTCTGCCACCAGACTCTTGATTGCATTCAACTGTGCGTCATAGCCTTCGCTCGGGCTCGGCAGCAGGATGCTTTGCGGACCACCGAGGCTGACGCGGTCGTTGCCCAGTTCGCCGTCCAGGCCGCCCATGCCACCGAGTTCCACGTCGCTGCCAATGCCGGCCAGTTGCTTGCCTTTGCCGCCACCGGTGATGTTGTTGAGCACCGGACGCAGCACACCGAACACCAGCACCAGGATGAACAAGACACCCAGCACTTGCTTGACGATGTCCCAGAACCAAGGCTGGGAGTAGAACGGAATATCGGCAATCACTTCACCGCGCTCGGCGGAGAATGGCATGTTGATCACGCTAACGCTGTCACCACGGCTCGCGTCGAAACCGACGGCGTCCTGCACCAGGCGAGTGAAGCGCGCCAATTCATCGGCACTCCACGGCGCACGGGTGGTCTCGCCATTGGCGGCGTTGATCTTGACCTGATCATCCACCACCACCGACACCGACAGGCGATTCAAACGGCCCTGCTGTTGTTTGGTGTGGCTGATCGAACGGTCGAGTTCGAAGTTCTTGGTGGATTGTTGACGCTTGTCCGCCGGATACGGTGCCAGCATCGGCTGGCCGGTGGCCGGGTCCATGATTTGCTGACCGTTGGCATCGATCAACGGCTGGCCTGGCTGAACCATGCCGGCTGCCGCGGTGCTGCCACCGGTGGTCTGCGGCGCGGAAGCTGGCGATGGCGGCTGGTTGCTCAGGGCACCCGGCACACCTTGCGGGCCATTGCTGGCAGTGCGTTGTTCGTTGACCGACTGCTCGCTGCGCAACGCCGGTTGATCCGGGTTGAACTGCTCGGAGGTCGACTCGACAGCGCTGAAGTCCACGTCGGCCGAGACTTCGGCTTTGTAGCGGTCGTTGCCCAGCACCGGTTGCAGGATATTGTGCACGCGCTGGGTCAGCATGCTTTCCATGCGACGGCTGTAGTCAAATTGCTTACCGGCCATGGTCAGTTCGGAATTTTCCGCCTGATCCGACAGCAGGTTGCCCTTCTGGTCGACCACGGTGATCTGGGATTTGCTGAGTTCGGGAACGCTGGTCGCGACCAGATTGATGATCGCCACCACCTGACCCGGCTCCAGCGAGCGGCCGGAATACAGTTCAACCAGCACCGAGGCGCTTGGCTTGCGTTCGTCACGCACGAACACCGAGCTTTTCGGAATCGCCAGGTGCACGCGAGCGCCCTTGACGTTGTTCAGGCTGGAAATGGTCCGCGCCAGTTCGCCTTCGAGGCCGCGACGATAACGGGTCGCTTCCATGAACTGGCTGGTCCCCAGGCCCTGGTCCTTGTCGAGGATTTCAAAACCGATGTTGCCATCGCTGGGAGTGACACCAGCGCCCGCGAGCTTGAGCCGTGCACGGGACAGGTCATCGGCCTTGACCAGCAAGGCACCGGAGTTGGGTTCAACGGTGTAGGGAATATCGGCGGCGGCCAGGGTATCCATGACCTGCTTGGCGTCCATACCGGCGAGGCTGCCGTACAGAGGCCGGTAGTCCGGCTGCTGCGACCACAGCACCACGGCAAAACCAATCGCCACGCTCGCAGCCAGGCCGACCAACAGGCCCACCTGACGCAACATGGTCATCTCGGAGAGGTTTTCCAGGAAGGACAACCCGAACAGCGGCGGTTTGCCGTCTACTGGGGTGGCCTTGGCCGGAACGTTATCGGCGACTGCTTCTGCCATGACTCAATTCGTCCTTAAACCGGCATCTGCATGATGTCTTGGTATGCCTGAACCAGCTTGTTTCGCACTTGGGTCAACGCTTGAAAAGACACGCTGGCCTTCTGCGAGGAAATCATGACATCCGTCAGGTCGACGCCACTTTTGCCGATCTCGAAGGCACTGGCCAACTGACTGGACGCTTGCTGGGTGTCGTTCACTTTATTGACAGCCTGACCGAGCATGTCGGAAAAGCTGCTGCCACCCAGTTCAGGGACTGCGGCAGTCGATTTAGGCGCAGACATGGCATCCATTTGCATGGAGCGCATGTCCAGCATCAACCGATTAAATTCAATACCTTGGCTCATGGTCTACTCTCGTTGGCGACCCGCAATTTTTTGACACTCACTCGGCGGGTAGTGAGGTGTTAGCAACAAGGGTGCCAGCTCCGTGGCTGCTCTGAACAAAAGCGTTTCCCGGGCTTTGTTGGCGAACGAATCAAGTCGCGAACAAATAAGCTTCCACATCCATCCCGGCATCGCGCATCTGCGCCAGCTTGTAGCGCAAGGTGCGTGGGCTGATGCCCAATCGCTCAGCCGCTTCTTTGCGACGGCCGCGCTCGGAACGCAAGGTGTCGATGATCATCTGGAATTCACGGCGACGCAGGTCATCACCCAACGCCCCGGCCGATTCAGCCTCGACCTCCACGGCCCGCACCGGCGCCAACGCCGGCAACGGCGCACAAGCCACCGGTCCGGACAGGCAGAAATCCTGGGGCTGGATCAAACCACCCTGCTGCAGAATCAAGGCGCGCTGGATCGCGTTATCCAGTTCACGCACGTTGCCCGGCCACGGATAACCGATCAGGCACGCCTGTGCCTCGGGCGACAGTTTCGCAGCGGCATGCTTCATTTTATTGACGTGTTTGGCCAGCAGACGCTCGGCCAGCGGCAGGATGTCGGCGGTACGCTCGCGCAGCGGACGCCAGGCCAGCGGAAATACCGACAATCGATAGAAGAGATCTTCTCGGAACCGCCCCGCCGACACCTCACCGGACAGGTCACGGTTGGTGGTCGCCACGACCCGTATATCCAGGGAGATCGGCTTGCGTGCGCCGACCCGTTCGACTTCACGCTCCTGCAACACCCGCAGCAATTTGGCCTGGAGCCCGAGGGGCATTTCAGAAATTTCGTCGAGCAGGATCGTTCCGCCATCGGCCTGCTCGAACTTGCCGGCCTGCGCCGCGATGGCGCCGGTGAATGAACCTTTTTCGTGACCGAACAAAGTGGCTTCGAGCATGTTGTCGGGGATCGCCGCGCAGTTGATCGCAATGAACGGCTGACTGGCGCGATGGGAGTGCTGATGGATATAACGCGCCAACACTTCTTTACCGGTCCCGGACTCGCCGGAGATCAATACCGTCGAATCGCTGCGCGCGACCCGCGCGGCCAGTTCCAGCAATTGCACACTGGCCGGCTCGAAGGCGATCGGCCCTTCGCTCTCGGTCGCACCGAGCGTGCCCAGTGCGTGCCGCGCCACGAGGTCGAGCAAGGCTTTGGGCTCGAACGGCTTGACCAGATAATCCGCCGCGCCCTGGCGCATCGCATCGACGGCCCGCTCGACCGCACCATGAGCGGTCATCAGCAACACCGGCAATTGCGGCTGACGCGTTCGCAGCAAACCGAGCAGTTGATGGCCGTCCATGCCTGGCATATTGACGTCGCTGATCACCAGGCTGAAGGCCTCATTGCCGACCGTCGCGAGCGCCTCTTCCGCCGAACCGACGGCCGTGTAATCGTGCCCCGCGAGCAGCAGCGTATCGGCCAGTGCTTCGCGTAGCGCGCGGTCGTCCTCGACCAGTAAAACCTTGATTGCCATGTCCTTCACTCCGCTCCCTGAGCGTTAGGCTGTTCACCGGAAAAAAGCGGCAGGATGACCTGCGCGCAGGTGCCGCGACCCGGCCGCGAGCGCAACTGCAATTCTCCCTGATGAGCACGGGCCACGGCCTTGACCACGGTCAGGCCCAGGCCAGTCCCGGTGGTTTTAGTGGTGAAAAACGGCTCACCCAAGCGCGCCAGTACTTTGCCGTCGATGCCGCTGCCGCTGTCACTGATGCACACCCGCAGGTTGTTTCCCCTGGCATAGAAATGCACTTTCAAGCGGACATCACCGGCACTGGCCTGAACGGCGTTCTCGATCAGATTAAGGATTGCGCCGACCAAGGTGTCGAGGTTGCACAGCAGTTCACCGGCATGACTGTCGCACTGCCAGCGAATCGGCAAATCCTGAACATGAGTCAGTGCCGCCGATTGCAGCGACTGCATCAATTGCTTGGGCGTGACGCGGTCGGTCAACGGCAGCTCGCCCCGCGCGAACACCAACATGTCGCGAACCTGATGTTCCAGCTCATGCAACCGCTCTTTCAGGCGCCCGGCAAAACGTTGCTGCGTGGCGACCGGCAATTCCTGCTCAGTCAAATGACTGGCGTAGAGCAACGCGGCGGACAACGGCGTCCGAATCTGATGGGCCAGCGAGGCGACCATTCGGCCGAGAGACGACAGGCGCTCGTGGCGAGCCAGCTGATCTTGCAGATGACGGGTTTCGGTCAGGTCGTTGAGCAACACCAACTGCCCGGGCTCGGCATCCAGCGAACGAGTGGCGATCGACAGACGTCGACCGTCCTTCAGAGAGATTTCGTGACCGTCGTCTTCGCGAGGAGCAAAGCAACGAGCAATGACATGGCGCCAGAGCTCGCCTTCGAGGGGCAGGCCGAGCAACTCGCAGGCCGCCGGGTTGGCTTCACGCACAATGCCCTGGGCATCGATGACGATGACGCCGCCAGGCAACAGATCGAGGAGGTTTTGCAGACGGTTGGCCAGGCGTTCCTTTTCCGCCAGCTCTTGCATGCGCTGAGCGCTGACCACCGCCAGCTCACCCTTGAGCTCGGTGACCCGGGCTTCCAGCATGCTGTAGGAATCAGTCAGCTGGCTCGACATTTGGTTGAACAGCGAGAACGCCTGCTCAAGGCCAAGCCGGCTTGCCTGCTCTACGGACGACGGTTGCCCCGAAGCATCAGGGACAGGAGACATCTGGGCGGCTTGGGGCATCGTGCTCTCTCGCTAGGCTGACCGTCAGTTAAACGGAACGTTGCGAGGGATGTAGCAATACCCGTGCCTAAAAAAAACCGCCTACAAATGAACGACTTGAAAAACAGGCGTCAATCATCCGCCTGTTCATCACCGTCGCGACGGCTCATGCCGTACTTGCGCATCTTCTCCACCAGCGTGGTACGACGAATACGCAGGCGTTCTGCGGCACGCGCCACGATCCCATTGGCATCATCCAGCGCCTGCTGAATCAAGCCCTGCTCCAGACCACCGAGGTAGTCTTTGAGGTCCAGACCTTCCGGCGGCAGCATGGCGTTGGCGGTGAAGTCCGGGGTATGACCGTTGATGGCCACCCGTTCTTCAAGATCACTGCGCAGGCTGTCGACCAGTTGCTCGTCTTCATCATCGACGTAGCGGAATTTCTTCGGCAGCTCGACCACGCCGATCACCCCGTAGGGGTGCATGATCGCCATGCGTTCCACCAGGTTGGCGAGTTCGCGAACGTTGCCCGGCCAACCGTGACGGCACAGCGACATGATCGCCGCCGAGTTGAAGCGGATCGAACCACGCTTCTCGTGCTCCATGCGCGAGATCAACTCGTTCATCAGCAACGGGATGTCTTCGACACGTTCGCGCAGCGGCGCCATCTCGATCGGGAACACGTTCAGGCGGTAGTACAAGTCTTCGCGGAACGTGCCGATCTCGATCATGCTTTCGAGATTCTTGTGAGTCGCCGCAATGATGCGCACGTCGACACTCTGGGTCTTGTTGCTGCCCACGCGCTCGAAGGTGCGTTCCTGCAACACGCGCAGTAACTTGACCTGCATCGGCAACGGCATGTCGCCAATTTCGTCGAGGAACAGGGTGCCGCCATTGGCCAACTCAAAACGCCCGGCGCGGCTGGTGATCGCCCCGGTGAAAGCGCCTTTCTCGTGGCCGAACAATTCGCTTTCCAGCAACTCGGCCGGGATCGCCCCGCAGTTGACCGGAACGAACGGCGCGTCACGACGCTTGGAGTGGTAGTGCAGGTTGCGCGCGACCACTTCCTTGCCGGTGCCGGACTCGCCAAGGATCAGCACACTGGCGTCGGTATCGGCCACTTGCTGCATCATCTGACGGACGTGCTGAATCGCCCGGCTGGTGCCGACAAGGCTACGGAAAAGGTTGGGTTCTCGATGACGACCGCGTTCGCGGGCCTGGTCGTACATCTCGCGATAGACCTGCGCACGGTGCAGCGAGTCGAGCAATTTGCTGTAGCTGGGTGGCATTTCGAGGGTCGAAAGCACTCGGCGACGCTGGTCTTCAGGCAAGTCAATGGAAGAATTATCGCCCATTAACAAAACCGGAAGGAACTCATCCCAGGTTGCGAGTGTCTTTAACAGGCCCGGAAGTGCGCCAGGAGCATTGACCGTCCCGATGAGGACACAGATCACTTCACGACTTGATGACAAAGAGCCGACAGCCTGCTGCCAGTCATGGCTACCACAGGGTAAATTTTCTTCGCCAAGAAAATTTAAAATCACCGCCAAATCGCGGCGGCGGACGCTATCGTCGTCAATCAGCAGAATTTTGGTTTCACGCCACATGCAATAGCAACTTCCCTAGTCAACTCAATGCCCAAAATGAGGGGGCAAGCTAGACGCTTGCAGACACGTTATGCCTGTAGACGACTGAAATCTGGTACCAGCCACTAGTTAAGTCAAAAAACCGTGCACAGTCAAATTTATGGCGCACTATGTTTGGATTAACTGAGGGTTAATTAACCAAACAGATGGTAAACCTTTGCCGCGCTCTGTGCTTGATGGATCTGCGACATCTCGTCGACTATCGCCTGGCGCTCCCCTGTCGCCGCCTCCAGAAGCTGTTTATACACGCCCAGCAACTCCTCAAGGTTGTCGCGCAACGCGACCTCATCCACCGAAGCTTCACTCAAGACGTCTTCCATGCAGGAACGGCAAGCCAGGTCCAATTCACTAATGGCCTCCCAGTTGCGCTCGGCCAATGCACCGACGAGGGCATCGCGGGTTAGTTCGATTCGCTGCAAGACAAGACTCATGGTGATCTCCTTAAAACTGCGGACCCGGCGCGGCAATGGCATCCCAACCGTCTTTGACCGTGCGAAGCAGGTCGGCGACTTCGTCGAGGATTTTTGGATCGGTCTTGATATTGGCTTCAGCCAGACGCTTCATCATGTAGGTATAGAGATTATCCAGCTCGCCTACCGATTCAGCCTGATTTTCCAGATCCAGACCTTCACGCAGACCGCCGATGATGCCGATGGCCTTGCCGATCAGAACACCCTTGTTCGGAATGTCTTTGCGTTCCATCGCGCCCCTGGCTTGGGCTATGCGATCCAGTCCGCCTTCCATAAGCATCTGAACCAGACGATGCGGGCTGGCTTCGGAAGTCTGCGCCTGAGCGCCAATCTTCTGGTATTGGCGAAGGGCTAACATTGGATTCATGTTGTACCTCATCAGAAATCTGTGGTTCGTATAACCAGTGTATCGACGACGCGTCAAAAAACTTTAGATCCAAAAACAAAAAGCCCGGAGCGCTCTAAAACGCTGCCGGGCTTTTGGCGGTTCGGGTGTTACGAGTTCTTCTGCTGCGCTGTCATCGCCTCAAACATCGAGGTGATGTTACTGGCTGTCGCTTTCAGCTTGCCGACCAGAGTATCCATGTCGTTGTACTTTTTGGTCAGCACCGCCGTCAGGGTCTCGATTCGGCGATCCAGGGCCGCCTGGTCATTGGACAGCTTTTTCTTGGTTGAATCTAGACTCTTGGCGCGCGCATCCAGGATAGAGTCGACTGCTTTGCCATTGACGGTTTTACCTTCGGTGTAAGGCTTGATCGCGTTGTTCATACGCTCAATCAGACCGTTGGTACCCGTGAACAGTGTCTGAACCTCACCGCCCAGCTTCTTGTCGTTCATTGCAGTGTTGAACTTGGTGCTGTCAAAGTCCAGTGCGCCGGTCTTCTGGTTGGTGGTGATACCCAACTGGGAAAGCACAGTCAGCTTGTCGCCGGCACCGGTCTGTGACAGCGGGCCCCGCAAGGAATCCAGAATCGAACGTGGCAGCGGGTCACCGGTCAGCGCCGCGGAAACGGTCAGCTTGCCATCGTCATCCAGGGACGGCTTGGTCAACGAAGTCACAGCGTTGGCGACGGCGTTGTACGCATCGACGAATTTCTGGATCGACGCCTTCAGACCATCATTGTTGGGCGCAACGGTGACGGTCGACTTGCCGGTGGTGAGCAAATTCAGGCTCAACCCGGAGATCGTCTTGTCGATGGTGTTGGACTTGCTGGTCATCGCCAGACCGTCGACGCTAAACACCGCATCCTGGGCCGGAGCACCAATAGCCCCCGAAGAAGTGGCCGTCGGCGGTGTGACCATCGGGGCGGTCCCATCGATTTCCAGACCGGCAATACCGCTGGCGGAAATGTCGGAACCCGCACCAGTCGTCGTGGAACCCAACACCAGACGCGAGCCGAAACTGTCGGTCACAATGTTGGCGCTCAAGCCACTGGACTGGTATTGGCTGTTGATCGAATCACGCACCGATTGCAACGTGGCGCCTGCACCCACAGTTACCGGATAGCTTTTGCCATTTTGGGTGATGGTCAGCGTGCCAGCAGGGATCGCACTGGTTGTACCACCGGCAAATGCAGCGGAAGCCACTTTCGATGAGGTGGCCAGGCTAGTGATGTCGACCACGTAGTTACCGGCGACAGCCGCGTTACTGGACGTAGCGGTCAGCACTTTTACATCGGACGACGTCGCGGCAAAACCCGTGAACTGAGGGGTTGTCGTACTACCCAGATCGGTAAGCGCTTTCTGGAACGTGGCCAACAGCGACTTCAAGGTACCAATCCCGGAAATACTCGCCGAGTTAGTGGCGGTTCCACGATCGATCTGACCTTGCTTGGCCGCTTTGTCAGCGTTCACCAAGGCTTTGACGATAGCACCAGTATCAAGGCCGGAACCTAAACCTGTGCCCGGTAGAATTGGACTTGCCATGTGAAACTCCCTTCAGTGTGTCGCCGGCCTTTTGACCACTACAACGCCCAAAAGAACATAGCAACAAAATTCGTGCCAGTTGTCAGGCTTTAGCGCTGAACAACAGGCTGCTTGCATCATTCAAACTATTGGCCAGTTTCAAGACCTCTTCGTTGGGGATCTGACGGATCACCTCACCAGAGTCGCTGGCAATCACTTTTACCACAACCTTGCCTGAAGGCTCGTCAATCGAGAACTCCAGATTACGCTTGACCGACTGAACGAACTTTTCGATTTCCTGAACGGCCATCTTCAGTTTTTCCTGCTCGGTTAAGCCGCTTTTACCTTCATCCTTGACAGCAACCACTGACGCAGCGACCGCTTGAGGCTTTTCCGCAGGCTTCTCGGCAACAGCCGTCGCCTTTGGGGCCGCAGGATAAGACAAGTTCAGCTTCACGCTCATATCCATGTCCATCACCTCTTAAACCAAAAAAGCGAGAGAGCGCGACATGCACACTCCCCCGCCAAAACTCACTCAGCTATTACTGAAGCAGTTTCAGTACAGCGGATGGCAGTTGGTTGGCCTGAGCCAGAACTGCGGTGGAAGCTTGTTGCAGAGTTTGTTGCTTGGTCAGCTGTGCAGTTTCAGCAGCGAAGTCGGTATCTTGTACGCGACCCAGTGCAGCACTGGCGTTTTCGTTGATGTTTTGCAGGTTGGAAATGGTGCTGGACAGACGGTTTTGTGCAGCACCGAGGTCAGCACGGCTGGAGTTGATCTTGGCCAGAGCGGCGTCGATTTTGGTCAGCGCGTTGTTCATCGAAGCTTCGGCGGTTGCCGAGTTGTTACCAGTGATCTGAACGGTAGCCGAGTCAACCGACAGGGTAGCTGCGTCGAAGCCGCTGTCCAGGGTCAGGGTGATCTGGTTGGTAGCGCCAGTGTTGGAACCAACCTGGAAGGTCATGGTGCCAGCGGTGCCGTCGATCAGGTTCTTGCCGTTCAGGTTGGTCGACTTGGCGATACGAGTCAGTTCGTCCGACATCGAAGCGAATTCTTTGTTCAGAGCAGCGCGGTCAGCGGTGCCGTTCGAGTCGTTTCGGGATTGAACAGCCAGTTCACGCATACGCTGCAGAATGTTGGTCGATTCTTGCATCGCGCCTTCAGCGGTCTGAGCGATCGAGATACCGTCGTTGGCGTTTTTGATAGCCATGGTCTGACCGCGGATCTGCGAAGTCATACGGGTAGCGATTTGCAGGCCGGCGGCGTCATCTTTAGCGCTGTTGATTTTCAGGCCGGAAGACAGGCGAGTCATCGATGTCGACAGAGCGTCGGAAGCGCGGTTCAGGTTTTTCTGAACGTTCAACGATGTGACGTTGGTGTTTACTGTTAAAGCCATGACGAATTCCTCGTTGGTTGGGTACTGCGGCTTCCGGCCCTGGCAACCGCCGGGTATGGCCTAGAGAACCTTCGTAATAGTTATCGTCGCCAATGCAACTTGCTTTAGGGGATTTTCAAAATTATTTGCCATCACGTTGCCACCCCCCGTAAATCAAGGGGTTGGCGATGATCCGGCAGCGAAAAAATGACGCCAGGGAAATGTCGGCGACAGGTTGGCGAGGACTCGCCGGCACCGACAGAAGGGATATTGCTTAAACAGACAGGCTTTCGGTCAGCAACTCGACCAGTTCATATTCCAGGTAATCGGCCAATGCGAGCCAGTTCTGCGCTTCCTGACACGCGAACATTTTGCTGAGCAAAAATGCCCATTGCTGTTGCGATGCCTGCGGCGTGGAATCAAATGCCGAATGCACTTCACCGACCAGCTCGATCATTACCAGGCTGGCTTCGACATCACGCCCCAGACGGAACAAGGCTGCACAGTGCTGCGCATCGGCAACGAAGGTTTCAAGCGCGCTCATGACGCAAACTCCGGATGAAAAACCGTACCGGCGATCATCGCCCCTGCCCGACTGCTGTTATGGAAACGCACCTGTGGGTGGCCCGCAATAAAACGCTCCAGCTCACACAGATAGCTGCGGAAGTTGAGTTGAGTCTTGATGCGCTGGCCGTGGCCATCCAGCACCCAGTGCTTGGCAGCCCCCATCTGCGGCCCCAGATCACCATCGCTCCACCCTGCGTGGGTCTTGTCACCCGGGAAGGCAAAGTCGGCGCCGAACAGCGTGATTTGCACAGCGCCCATCTTCACCGCCAGGTCGACCGCCGGGTGAATCACGCTACCGCCAACATACAGCTCGCCCCTGGGCAATTGCCGACGCAGCTGCTGGTAGATCGGGCTCGCGGAATAACCGGCATAACGCGGCCCCTGCCAGGCCTGGATCACTGCCGGATCAAGCATGGGCATGTACACCAGCGTGATGTCGGCCGTGCCTTCAGACGGCAGGTGCCGCTGCGAAATGCGCTGGTCGATGCTGACGACAATGTCAGGACGAATACCGTGCTTGAGCAGCGGACGATAGGCTGTGTCGACGCAGATGAACAACGGTCGCTCGGCTTCATTGCGAATGGCGCGCAAGGTCGCAAAGTGCTGTTCCAGGCTTGGCCCGGTGGCGATGACAAACACCTCCCGCCCCGGCTGTGAACCGAACAACTCGGCCACGTCGCGATCGCCCAGCAACCATTTGAGACTGACCTGCAAGCGCTCCACGATTTCAGGCGACTGCGGATCGAACTCACGATTGTTGAAGGTCAGATGGGTTTCACTGATCAGGCGATCACGGATCTTTGCGCTGAAATCGTCGGCCAGTACCAGCTCGGAGGGCAAGGCAAAAAACGGCAGCTGGATTTCTCCCAGATCGCCGGCATACAACAGCTCGACCCTGGGATCGCTGAGCCACGGCTGTTGATCGAGCAGTTGCAGCACCAGGGCAAACACGGCGCCGTTGAGGATGTGCACGTACAAATGCTCAAGACCGGCGCGTTGCAGCAACTCCATTTGCAGATCGCCGAGCCCGGTGCCGTAGACGTGCGCCACCGGACTGTCGAGCGGCAAACTGTCGGCCTGAAGCACGGCCTCGCGACTGCGATCATGGCGGCTGGTCAGCTGAATGCCATTGATGCTCAGCGTCGAGCCCAGGCCTTCCACCAGATCAGCCTGTAGCAGGCTCGTGTCTTCGACCAGCAAGCGCACAGCCAACGCCGGCCAGCGTTGCTGGATGACGTCGACGTTGTGCTCAAAGAACTCGCTCATGGCGCCTCGCATTGTGTTCGGGCAAAAAAATAGCGCTCAAGATTACACCTTGAGCGCTTTTTTTGTGTCTGGCTTTCTTTGACTAAGACGCCTTGTTCAAGGGCGGTAGAGGATCGCCGAGCCCCAGGACAGGCCAACGCCGAAACCGCTGAGCGCAACGCGCTTCCAGTCGGAGTCCAGCACGTGTTTTTCCAACAGCAGCGGAATGCTCGACGACACGGTGTTGCCGGTCTCGACCATGTCCTTGATGAACTTCTCCGGCTCACCTTCGAAGCGGCGCGCCACGGCGTCGACAATCGCGGCGCTGCCTTGGTGAATGCAGAAGGCGTCGATGTCATCAGCGGTCAGTTGCGAGTCAGCCAGCAGCTCATGCAAGTGCGCCGGGACTTTGAGCAGTGCAAAGTTGAACACCTGGCGACCGTTCATGTAGAACACGCCGTCGGTGACTTTCAAGTGCGGCGCACCGGAACCGTCGGTGCCGAACTTGGCTTTGCCCAGCTGCCAGGGCGCGTTTTCGCCCATCCAGGTCGCGGTGGCGGCGTCGCCGAAGAGCATGGTGGTGTTGCGGTCTTCCGGGTCGACGATCTTCGAATAAGGGTCGGCGGTGATCAGCAAGCCATTCTTCAGGCCAGCGGCTTCCATGAAGCCCTTGATCGCGTAGATGCCGTAGACGTAGCCGGAGCAGCCCAGGGAAATATCGAACGCCGCCACGGTAGTCGGCAGGCCCAGCTTGTCCTGAACGATGGCGGCCGTGTGTGGCAAACCTTCTTCGTCGCCGTTCTGGGTGACGACGATCAGCACATCGACGGATTCACGCTTCAAGTCAGGGTTGTTGGCGAACAGCGCGTTGGCTGCTTCGACACACAGGTCCGACGTTTCCTGCCCGGCGTCTTTACGCGGCAGGAAGGCCGAACCGATTTTGCCCAGGATGAACTCTTCATCCTTTTCGAATTTTGCACCTTGTGCGTAATTGTCCACGCCGGCTACAGGAACGTAGCTCGCAATGCTTTTTATGCCAATCATTACGGCTTCCCAATAATAAACAGCCCAATACCACCGCTCGTAATGATTCGAGGGGCGCCGACAAACAGTGAAAAACGTCGCCCCATGGAGGCGACAACGGGAAGAATAAAAGGCTATCACTGGGCCAAACAGAGACCAGGCGCCACCTCCCCGATTTATACAATACAGTGAAGATGCGCGTTATGACTCGCAGGTCACGCTATTTTGCCGAAACAGACCGACAAGGCGTTATTCGACCAACGACCAGTCCAGCGCGGTACCACGCTGGATGGCGTGGCGGGCGCGGCGGCCCAGAAGGGTTTCAGCGTGTTTGGGCGCCAGCCCCAGGCCAGGACGGATGGCACGCAGATTGGCGACGGTAAACGGCTCTCCGGCCGCCATATCTTGCGTGACATAGAGCGAGCGTCGGTACACCAGGGACTTGCGCTCGGCCTCGGTCACGCCGTAATGCACCTTGCCCATAGCCTGCCAGGCACGCTCGGTTTCGATCACCAGGCTTTCCAGTTCGGCCGGCTCCAGGGAGAAACTGGCGTCCACCCCTCCGGCCGCACGGTCGAGGGTGAAGTGCTTTTCGATCACAGTCGCTCCCAGCGCCACGGCGGCCACAGACACGCCGACGCCCATGGAGTGATCGGACAGGCCGACCTCGCAGCCAAACAATTCACGCAAATGTGGAATCGTGCGCACATTGCTATTGGCCGGTGTTGCCGGGTACGTGCTGGTGCATTTGAGCAGCACCAGGTCCTTGCATCCCGCCTCACGGGCAGCGCGCACGGTTTCGTCGAGCTCGGCGATGCTGGCCATGCCGGTGGAGATAATCAATGGCTTGCCGGTGGCCGCGACCCGACGAATCAGCGGCAGGTCGGTGTTTTCAAAACTGGCGATCTTGTACGCCGGCACATCGAGGCTTTCGAGGAAATCGACGGCGCTGTCATCAAACGGCGTGGAGAACGCCAGCATGCCCAGTTCATTGGCCCGGGCGAAAATCGGCGCGTGCCATTCCCACGGCGTATGCGCTTTCTCGTACAACGCATATAACGAGGTTCCGGCCCACAGACTCTTTGGGTCCTTGATGAAGAACTCACCTTCGGCCAGGTCCAGGGTCATGGTGTCCGCGGTGTAGGTTTGCAGCTTCAAGGCATGCGCGCCGGCTTTGGCCGCCGCTTCGACGATTTGCAGCGCCATGTCCAGCGACTGGTTATGGTTGCCGCTCATCTCGGCGATGATGAACGGCGGCGCGTCGGCACCGATGGAGCGGTTGCCGATCTTGAAGCTAGTCATTGCTGCGTTCCTTTAATACGCGCGTGAACGCGCAAGCACTCTGAGTAAAACCGGCTTCGCGAAACACCTTCAGCGAAGGCTGGTTGTCCGGCAACACCTGGGCGGTGATGGCCGTCAGTTGCGGCCAGTGGGCCGTCACGAACGTCTCGCCGCGGACCAGCAGCGCCCTGCCCCAGCCCAGGCCGATGCGATCTTCAAACAGATAAATCGAGACTTCGGCTTCAAAACCGCGCACGTCGTAACGCAACACCCCCACCGGACCGTCATCGGTTTCGGCGATCAATAGCAAGCGCCGCGCATTATTCAAACTGGCGGCCAGCCAATGTTGATGCGACGACCATTCAATCGCCCCGGCGTCCAGCGACCAGCGCCGAACCGCCTCGGCGTTGCGTCCGTGGAACAGAAGCCGTGCATCGTCTGCGGTCGCGAGACGGATCTGCAACACCGCACCGGCCAACGCTGCCGCCACCCGCTGCGCCCCCCGACCATCCACCAATTGCCGCGAATGATCGGCCAGGCTCTGGCGTATCCCCTGATTGCCCGCGACAAAACCGATGGCCTGGCGCAGTTGCTCGATGCTCACCTGCTCACGAGGGCCCAGGTAGACATGGGCACCCGAGGCGGCCATGACCTCGCCATTGGCCTGCTGATTGTTCGAGACCGCAATGCAAATCGTCGGCAGCCCCATGGCCGCCCGCTCCCAACTTGTCCCGCCACCGGCACCGACAAACAGGTCGGCCTCGGTCATCAACCGGTAGAAGTCACTGACAAAACTGTGCAAGCGCCAGTTCGGCCGAGTCGCCGCCATGGCCTGCATATCGTCCCAGGCCGGGTTGTCGGCTCCGGCAACGAAATCGACTTCCAGCGCATCAAAATCCGCCATGGCCAGCATCGCGTGATGAGTCTGCATCGCCGCATCGAAGCCGCCGAAATTCACCAACACCCGCTGGGCCTGCGGTTTGATCGGGATCGCCGGGCAACGGAACTCATCGCGCAGCATCGCGAAACGTGGGCCGAACAACGTATGGCAGCCAGGCGTGAGCAGTGAGTCATAGGCCGCTGGTGTGCCCGACAGGTTCTGGTTGAGCAGCAGGTCGACGGCGTACTGGCGAGTGGCAAGATCATCCACCGCAGCGATCCGTAGCGCCCAGCGCCGGGCCGCCGTTTGCCAGTGATGGTCGAGGCCGTAGTGATCGACGATGATCCAGTCGAACGGCGGATGGTTTTCCAATGCCTGCGCCAACGCGTCGATGTCCGCCTGCCACGGCAGCATGGATTCGATGCCTTGCTGCGGGTCTTCATCGGGATAACGCCCCGGCAGCGCGAAGGTTTCAAAACCTTCGGCCGCCAGACTGTCCAACCGATGGCCCGGCAGCAGGCGACAGGCAAAGGCAACATGTGAACCCTGCTTGCGCAAGGTTCTGGCCAGGGGCAACAAGCGAGCGATATGCCCGCTGCCAATGGTCGGCGATGCGTCGGAGCGAATCAGCACCCTCATTGCAGTTCGCCTCCAGCCTTCAACGCGGCGTAAAGGTATTCAGCGCGTTTCCAGTCTTCGAGGGTATCGATGTCCTGCACCAGATGCCGCGGCAGAATCACCGGCAGGCTCGCCGGGGAAAACAATACATCGCCACGCAACCAGGCCTCGCTGCGCCCCCAGTAGAACTGCCCCGCATCTTGAAAGGCTTCGGCCAGGTCCTGCGAGCGGGTGTTGCGAAATTCCGGGTACAACGACGTCAACGCGCCGTGTTCGTCGAGGGTCAAGGCACGCTGCACGGGAAAGCCGAAACCGGCCACGGAAAACGCGAAGGATTTATCCGGGTTCTGCTCCAGCAATTCAAAGCCCTGACGCAGAAACCGTGCCTGCAAGAGGGGTGCGGTCGCGTAGATACAACAGGCATAGTCGAACGCCGCAAGCTCATTCAAGGCATGCACCATCACCGCCGCCGTGCCGGTGAAATCGTCGGCCAACGACGCCGGACGCATGAACGGCACCTGAGCACCGTGCACCCGCGCGACCTCGGCGATGTCTTCATCGTCGGTGCTGACGACCACCTGATCGAACAGCTGCGAATCCAGCGCCGTACAGATCGAGCGGACGATCATCGGCACGCCGTCGAACGGTTTGAGGTTCTTGCGCGGGATTCGCTTGCTGCCGCCCCGGGCCGGAATGATGGCTACGCAGCTCACAACCAGCCCCCCGCCGCCCGACGATACATCATGATGTTCAACCCAGAATTCGCCTCAAATGCCCCACCACTTCATCCTGCTCCTCATCCGTCAGATCCGGGTACAACGGCAAGCTGATGGCTTCGGAAAAATAACGTTCGGCCTCAGGGAAGTCGCCGTCCTTGAAACCCTGCTCACGGTAATACGGCTGCAAATGCACTGGAATGTAATGCAGGTTCACCCCCAGCCCGGCAGCCCGTAACGCTTCGAACACCTGAGTCTGGCTGAGTTTGATCTGTTCCAGCTGCAACCGGACAACGTACAGGTGCCAGGCCGATTCGGCACCTGACTGAACGGCCGGCAATGTCACCGCAATACCCGCCAGCAGTGTTTCATAACGCGCGGCCAATTGACGACGTCGGGCGACAAACGCATCAAGCCGCGCCATTTGCGACAGGCCCAAGGCGGCATGCAGGTCGGTCATGCGGTAATTGAAGCCAAGCTCCAATTGCTGGTAGTACCACAACCCTGTGTCCGGCACGCTCATCTGAGCCGGATCACCGGTAATACCGTGACTGCGCAAACGGCGCAAACGGTCGGCGAATTCCGGGCGATTGGTCAGCACCATGCCACCTTCGGCGCTGGTGATGATCTTCACCGGGTGAAAGCTGAAAATTGTCATCGCCGCGTATTGGCCACACCCCACCGGCCGCCCCAGATACGAAGCGCCCACCGCATGGGAAGCATCCTCGATCAAGGTGAAGCCATAGCGTTCGGACAACTGCGAGATCGCGCGCATATCGCAACTCTGCCCCGCGAACGCGACCGCCACCACCACTTTGGGCAACTTCCCGGCCGCTTCGGCGATCTCCAGTTTCTCTGCGAGTAACCGTGCATCCAGGTTCAAGGTGTGCGGGTCGATGTCGACGAAATCGACGTCGGCGCCGCAGTATCGACCGCAGTTGGCCGAAGCGACAAACGTGTTGGGACTGGTCCAGAGGTAATCGCCCGGACCAAGCCCTGCGACCCGACAGGCAATGTGCAACGCCGCCGTGGCATTGCACACGGCTACCGCATATTCAGCCTGGCAGTGTTCGGCCAGGGTTCTTTCAAAGCGCTCGATCGTCGGCCCCTGAGTCAGCCAGGGCGAGTTGAGTACCTCAATGACAGCGTCGATGTCTGACTGATCAATGTTTTGTCGGCCGTAGGGAATCCGGTACGGCATCATGACCGTGACTCAACACAATGCCCAACCAGCAGGCGGCCACAAGCGTCCTTGAACTTCATTTTGCCGTTGCACATGTGCTGAGTCCTTTTGCTGATCAGGTAGCTTATGCGAGCAACTGCGTCCAATTCACGCTGGAAGCATCGCCGAGGGTAAAGCCCTTGCCGGTCAAGGCCAGGTTCTGGTTGTAGGCTGAATCCTGTTCGAAGCGTGCTTGCCACTTGTCGCGCAGAGCGGCGCGAGCCTGGGTTGCCTCAGGCAGCACGCCCGGATGCAACAGTTGCGCTTGTGGTGTCCAGACAGTCAGGTAACCGGCATCGGCGACTTTCAGGCACAGGTCGATATCGCCAAACACTTCGTCGAAATGCTCCTCGTCCAGACCACCTACCGCTTCGAACACGTCCTTGCGAATCATCAGACAGGCACCGGACACTGCCGAGTAGTTCTGCTCGACCTGATGGCCGTTCATGTAGCCCTTGGCGTCCTTACGTTCATCGACAAAGACCGAGCCGATATCGCCATTCAAACCCAGGACCAGACCGGCCTGAGTGGTGACGCCACGAATGTCCATCAGTTTGGCGCCAACGATGCCGACTTCCGGACGCTGGGCCTGGTTGAGCATGGCGTCGAGCCAATTGGCATTGACCACTTCGGATTCTGCCGACAGCAATACCAGGTAGTTCCCCTTGGCCTCGCCACAGGCAAAATTGTTCAGCGCCGAGGCGCTCAGGCGCTGACCGCTGCGCAGTACACGAAGGCGATCGCCCTTGCCTTCCAGGCTGCTCAGCCAGGTTGCGAGTTCTTCGGATTGGCTGTGGTTGTCAGCAATCAGCACTTCGTGACGCTGATAACGGGTACGTTGCAGCACACTGACCAGCGCCCGTTGCAGCGACTCAAGGTTGTCCTGGCTCTGGAGGATGATCGACACCAGCGGCCGTTCAGCGTGTTGATAGTCGATCTGGTACGTCAGCGGCAGTGCCGAGCTGACCTGAGCGCGATAACCGCGCGCCGCCAGCGAGCGGGTCAGCACCTGACGTTCCTGAGCGCTGGATTCTTCTACCGGGGCATTGCAAATCAGCAAGGGTTCGGCCAGATGCGCCAGCCCTGCCAGGCCACCGTCCTCGATCAGGCGCAGCAACAGATCGAACTCCAGAGCCTGGGGGTACTCGGTCGAGAAACCTTTGGCCTGAGCCAACACATCACGCTGGATCAACCAGTGCCGCGCCATCAACGACGGCACGGTTTGCAGCAGGTCGAGGTTGACCCCGGGACGGAATACATCCGCCAGAGCGCCGTTGGCCTGACGCTGAAGCTCATCCATCGCCACCGCACGCACACCCTCGGCACCGGCCAGCTCAAGGCTGGCGCGCAGCAAACCGCTGGCAGTGAACTGATCTCCGGCCTCGGCCAGCAACAGCCAATCGGCGGTGGACTGGGCGACGATCTGGTTGATGCGCTCCACATAATTGATTGTGCTGACTTTGACGAAGTGCACGGTGTCGCGCACGGTCGTGGTCGCCGGTAAATCACCGGTGGTGAACACCACCAGGTTGAACGCCCTGCAGTGACCAGCGACCAAGCTATCGAAGGTCGCCTGCAACTTGACCATGTCGGCGTCCAGATCCAGCAACAGAATGCCGAACTGAGGACCGCCATTGTGCCTGGCCAACTGTGCGGCGATCGCCTTGAGCTGCGCGGCATCCGGGTTACGCGCTTCGAGCCAGTTCAGCAACCGGCCGGACGGCATGTTCTCGAACAATCGACGGTCTTGCTGACCCGGTAAAGCGTTCAGTCGCTCGGCCCAGGCTTGCAGCTTGAGGCCTTCTTCCGGCTCTTCGCTGTCCTTCAACGACTCCGCCAGGCGCTCGACCACCGCCCGGTTGAACACGTTCAGGCTCAAGGCCTCCCACAACCGGCTACGCACAGTGCGGTCAGTGTCATTGGGGTGAATTTGCATCAACTCATGCTGCTTGAGCAGGATGCCTTCCAGTTCCTGAAGTTGCAGGCGTCCGGCAGGCATGGCATGCAGCAGGAATTCGAACTCGGTCAGCAGGTCGAACACCGGTTTGTTGTAAAACGGCATTTCGACGAATTGCTGGGGGCCGAACGAACGAATCGGCTCCTCCCCCGCCTCGCGCCAGGCCGAGCGAATAATCATGGTGCCTTTGAGCGAGCGACCTTCGATCAGGCAATCGGCCATGGCGGTAAAACTGTCCAGGGCGATCTGCTTGGCCTGGACCGCCCCCTTGGCGCTGAGTGGCGTCGGGATCGAGGCCAGGAATTCGGCAAACTGCTCGCGCTCGGCAACGCTTTTGGCGTCTTTGAAGGTCAGCACCGTCAACACGTTGGTGTTGTGGTCCGAGGCCCCATAGTTCATTTCCCGCACGGCGAACGGAATCGGCAGGATCCGTGCCTTCGCGCAGGCCAGCAGGTAGAAGGTATGGCCGATTTCCTGCCATTCGAAACCGGTGCCCGGTGGCAGCAGGCTGTACCACTGTTGCAGCAGATCGGTACGGGTGACCGCATAGAACGGCGGCAGGAAATTATCCATGAACCGCACGACACGGTCTTCAGCCTGCTCCGAGTTGTAGTCCTCATGAACCTTGCGGTCGCGGCGGAAGTAGTTCACTTCAGTGGCGCGGGTCAGGTACATGATCCCGTAGCCATGGCACACGCCGTAGTCCGGATTGGCTTCGAGAAACTCCACCGACTCGGTCAGTGCTCGGTGCAGCAGGAAGTCGTCATCGGCGGCAAACACCATGTAAGGCGTGGTGACCTGATTGACGCCGTAAGTGAGTTTTTCCTGCAGCCCCTTGTAGGTGTATTGCGGCAAGTGGCGATAGTCGACCGACGGGAAGTCCCGGGCCATGTTCTCGTCACCCTCAGCAGAGGAGTCCAGAACCAGAACCGTGCAGGGATAGCTGCTGTAGTACTGCAAAGTGCGCCGCAGGAACGCGTTCCGGTTGTGAGAAATCACCACCACCGTAAACCGCTCGTTCAGCGGTGCAACGTTGTTTTGAGCACTGTTTTGAACCTGCATCTTCCTATCCCCACAACCGGCCAATCGCCAAGAACCTGAAACCACTTTTGATTAACGAACGCGACGCAGATAGCCGTCTGGCGCCACGGTGATCAGCAGTTTGTTTTGCATCTGCTGGTCGATCTCGAAGTCCTTGTTTTCTTCCAGGTACTTCCACACTGCGGTTTTCGGGTTATCGCCCGGGCCCCAAGGACGATCCGGGAAGAAGTCCGCCGGCATGTCTTCAACCACGGTGTCCATCACCACGCAGTAGCTGTCCACCGAGACCAACGGCGCGTAAAGACGCAGCTCTTCGAGCACGTGATCGTGAGTGTGGTTAGAGTCCAGCACCAGAATGACTTTCTTGCCTTCGGCCGCGGCGCGCACTTGTGCAGCGATCGCAGGATCAATGCTCGAACCTTCGATCATCTTGATGCGCTTGCTCATCGGGTGGCTTTCGATGGCTTCGCGGTTGTGCGGACGGATGTCGAGGTCAATACCCAGCACTTCGCCGTGGCCTTGCAGCTCAAGCAACGATGCGTAGTAGATGATCGAACCGCCATGGGCGATGCCACACTCGATGACCAGATCCGGTTTGACCTGCCAGATGATCTCTTGCATGGCCATCATGTCTTGCGGCAGCTGGATGATCGGACGGCCCATCCACGAGAAGTGGTAGCTGTATTTGTGCTTGGCCGATTCGTTGAAGAAGTCCCGGGCCAGGCCGGTGAGTTTCTGGTCATCACCTTGCTGGGCGATCTGTTCCCGGCATTCGGCTTCGAAGGCTTTATTGATGCTGTTGTCGGTCATTTCAAAATTCTCAATGGTCACTGGAACGAAGCGCTGTCGACGGCGTGATAGACGTAGCGTCCATCGGTCATCCGCTTGATTTCTTCGAGGTAGTTGGAGTTCATCACAAACAGGTTGGCGCCTTCGGGTAACGCATCCATGGCTTCTTGTGGCGAGGACACCCGCACGCCACTCAGGGGCAGATACCGACCCTGTTTGGCCGGGTTGATATCCACCACACGATCCACCGCCACGCCGGCCCGTTGCAGGAACAGCGAATAGATCACGCCTTTGGACGACGCGCCCCAGATCGCCGAACCCTGCTCGGGCGCGGCCTGAATGATCTGCACGGCTCGGTCGAGGCTGGTGGTGAAATCTTCGGGCAGCGTCAGGCGCGACACCGGTTGATCCGGGGTCAGGCGCAACGTCGACAGGTCGGCGACGATGTACAGGTATTGGCCACCGAACAGGTGACCGGCCTCGTGCACCGTGCCGAACATCCGGCGCAGGTCGTCGAGGCGGAAATAATTGACGTGCTCGTAGAACAGGTCGAACCAGGCACGGTGCTCGAGGATCCAGTCGAAGCACGGCACTTCGATGTAGATCTGCCCGCCCTGATTGGCGTCGGCCATTTCGGCGAGGAAACTCACCGGGTCCTGAATGTGCTCCAGCACATGCCGCAGCACAATGGCGTCCGCCGCCAGTCCTAGGCCGCGGGTGAACGGCGCCTTGATCACGTCAGCGTTGTTGCCTTCGTAGGCCGGGTCAATGCCGGTGATGGCGTAGCCCAGGCTTTTCAGCAGCTCGAGAAAGTAGCCTTTGCCGCAGCCGACTTCGATCAGTTCCTGACCCTTGAAGTGACGGGCAATGATGCCTTCGACATCGCTCAAGTGCTTCTGGAACTGACCCGAGTGCGCCTGTTCGTTCTGGTAGTCAGCGTCGTAGCTGAGCTTGTCGGCATTGAAGGCCTGGTTGAAGATCAACCCGCTCTTTTCGTCCTGCACCAAGACCATGTCGGCGCACGCCGACGCTTTCGCCGACGCAGGGTCGGCAAAGGTGCGGTTCTGCAACACCGGCAGGTCGGCGACCCGATACAACTCATGCCTCATGCTCTGCTCCCAGTAGCTGTTGCAAACGGTCCGCCACGCCCCAGAACGCCATCGGTTCGTGGGTCGGGTATGGGTAGTGACCGAGGTTCAGGCGGATCGCCGCGCCACGCTCGCGCAGGCGCTGCTCGACCAGCGCCCGAACCGAAACCGGTTGGCCGCTGGAACAATTGATCACGCCGTCGAATTCACGCTGTTGCACGATGGCGGCGAGGTAGCCGGCGGCCGTGTCGATGGCCAGGTAATCGCGCAACTGCTCGCCGGCCGACATGTTGAAACTGGCATCGCCGGCATCGATGGCCCGGTCCAGCGCCGCCAGCAAACTGTTCGGGTTTTGCCCCTCGCCGTGCAGGTAAAACAGCCGCGCCCATTGCAGGGTGAACGGTTGAACCCGCTGCAGATTTTCGAGGAACAGGCGCAAGGTGTTCTTGGCCAGGCCGTAAGGATTACTCGGCAGAGGCGCGGTCTGCTCGCTGAGCGGTCCGCTCTGCAAGCCATATTCAAAACAGGTGCCGGTGACCAGCACTTGCGAGACGCCCGCCTCCACCGCGCCCTTGATGAACCGATAGTCGGCCATCAGGTTGTGCTCGAAGTGAAACAGCGCCTGATAGTTCGGCAACCCTGGCCAGGCCAGGTGCGCCAAGGCATCGATGCCATCGGTCAGCGCGGCAATGTCGAGGTCGGCGGCGTGAATATCCGCCGCAACGAATTCCACGGCCTTGATCCACGGCAAGTTCGCGGCGGTCTCGGCGTTACGCGCCACGGCGCGGACTTCGCAGCCACGGGCGAGCAAGGCCTCGACCAGATGCCTGCCGACGAACCCGGTCGCCCCGGTGACCAGGACTTTCACAGGACGGTCAACTCAGGCACGGCGATGACGAAGCGGCCATCCCACTCGCGCACCTGGGCCAGTTGCTGACTGACTTCGTGCAGCAAGTTCCACGGCAGCACCAGGACGTAATCCGGCTTTTCCAGATCGATCTGCGCGGGCGAAACAATCGGGATGCGGCTGCCCGGCAGGTACTTGCCCTGTTTGTGAGGATTGGCGTCGGCCACCCAGGCCAGCAAGTCCGGCTTGACCCCGGCGTAGTTGAGCAAGGTGTTGCCCTTGGCCGCCGCGCCGTAACCGACCACGCGCTTGCCATCGGCCTTGGCCTGCAACAGGAAACGCAGCAGTTCGTGCTTGATGCGTTCGGCAGCGGGCGCGAGGGTCGCGTAGTACTCGGGCGTTTTCACCCCGGCGGCGAGTTCGGCTTGCAGCTGCTGAGCCACCGCTGGCTGCACCTCGCGGCGCACACCGTCGGCGCGCTGGACAAAGACCCGCAGCGATCCGCCATGGGTCGACAGCTGGCTGACGTCGAACACTTCCAGACCGTTGCGCGCGCACAGGGTCTGGACAGCGGTCAGCGACAAATAGGAATAGTGCTCGTGATACAGCGTATCGAACTGCTGCCCGGCCATCAGGGTCAGCAACTGCGGAAACTCGAACGTCGCCACGCCGGTCGGCTTGAGCAATGTCGCAAAACCGCCGAGGAAATCATTGATGTCGGGCACGTGGGCCAGCACGTTATTGGCCGCCATCAGGTCGGCGGACCAACCGTCGGCGATCAGTTGCGATGCCGTGTCGCGGCCGAAGAACAGCTCGCGGATCTCCAGACCTTTTTCCCGCGCCGCTTGTGCGGTGCTGCGGGTCGGCTCGACGCCCAGGCATGGGATGCCACGCCCGGCCACGTACTGCAACAGGTAACCGTCGTTGGCGGCAATTTCCACCACGCGGCTGTCGGCGGTCAGACCGAAACGCTCGACCATCTCGGCGACGTATTTGTCGGCATGGGCCAGCCAAGTGCTGGAGAACGAACTGAAATACGCATACTCGGCGTCGAACAGGCTGTCGGCGCTGGTGTAATCCTCGGTCTGCACCAGCCAGCATTGCTGACACACCGCCACTTTCAGCGGTACCCATTGCTCGGCTTGTTCCAGCTGATCGGCGCGCACATACGCGTTGGACGGCGGCGAGGTGCCGAGATCGATCAGCGGCAAGGCCAGAGAAGTCCCGCAACCACGGCAGTTCATACACGTACTCCAGCGAAGTGTTCATCAAGCAAAGGATGGCTGGAATCCCGTGCCGACAGATTATTGACAGGCAACGGCCAGGCAATCGCCAGCCGTGGATCGTTCACGCTCAAACCACCCTCGTGCACCGGCGTGTAATCCGCGCTGTGCAGGTAGAGCAATTCAGCGTCGTCGGTCAGGGTCTGGAAGCCATGGGCGAACCCGGCAGGGATCAACAGGCTGCGACCGTCGCCGGCCCGCAGGTGTTCGGCGTGCCAGTGCAGAAAGGTGTCGGAGTCGGGGCGAAGATCCACCGCGACGTCCCAGACTTCACCGCGCAGGCAAGTGATCATTTTCGCTTCCGGCGCGCTGGCGTTCTGGTAATGCAGACCGCGCACACTGCCGCGTTCGCGGGTGCAGGAATGGTTGATCTGGCGGATATGAAACGGCTCACCGAATGCACTCAGGCTGCCTTCACAAAACAACCGCGCAAAGTGCCCGCGCTCATCTTCGAAGCGTTTGTGCTGCACGCTGAACAGTCCGGCGAGCGGCAATGGCTGCAACAGAAACTCGCTCACAGCGCGCCTCGGTACAGATTCAACTGGCTCAGCGTGATGGCGCGCATGTCGTCACCGTTCTGCCACGCCAAATGCCAGTCGAGGGTCTGGGTCAGGCACTGCTGCAACGACCAGCGTGGCTGCCACGCCAAGAGTTGACGGGCGCGGCTGCTGTCCAGGCGCAGCAGACCGGCCTCATGCAAATCACTTGGTTCGATGCGCAGGCCACGGGCTTGCGGCCAGCGGCTGGCAAGCAATTCGACAACTTCGCCGACGCTGCACATATCCGCTTCGCTCGGGCCGAAGTTCCAGGCACCGGCAAATGCCGGCCCCTTTTCGTAGAGCCCGGCGGCCAGTTGCAGGTAACCGGCCAACGGCTCCAGCGCGTGCTGCCACGGGCGTACGGCTTGTGGGTAACGCAGGGTCACCGGTTCGTCGGCGGACCAGGCTTTAAGCACATCGGGGATCAAACGCTCTGGTGCAAAATCACCACCGCCCAACACATTGCCGGCACGCGCAGTGGCCAGGGCCAGACCGTGTTCGGCATGTTTGTCGGCCGGGAAGAACGACGCCGCGTAAGACTGCGCCAGCAACTCGCAGCAGGCTTTGCTGCTGCTGTAAGGATCGTGTCCGCCGAGGGCTTCGTTTTCGCGGTACGGCCACAGCCATTCCTGATTGGCGTAGACCTTATCGGTCGTCACCAGCACACAGGCGCGCACGCCACCGACCTGGCGGATCGCTTCGAGCAAATTGAGGGTGCCCATGACGTTGCTGGAGTATGTCCCCAGCGGGTCGCGATAACCCTCGCGCACCAGCGGCTGGGCTGCCAGGTGCAGGACGATTTCCGGTTGGGTTTCGGCGATCAGCTCCAGCAGCGCGCCGAGGTCACGCAGGTCGCCGCGCTGATCGTTGATGCCTTCGTGCACCCGCGCCAGCTCGAACAGGCTCGGCTCGGTCGACGGGTCCAGCGAAAAACCGCTGACCTCGGCCCCCAGGCTTTGCAGCCACAACGTCAGCCAACTGCCTTTGAAACCGGTATGGCCGGTCAGCAGGACCCGCTTGCCGCGCCAGAACTCCGGACTCAGTCCCATTGTTTCCATGGGGCCTCCCCGCTCTGCCACAACGCTTCGAGGTGGTTCTTGTCACGCAGGGTGTCCATCGGATGCCAGAAACCTTCGTGCTCGAAGGCCTTCAACTGTTCATCCTGGGCCAGACGGGCCAAGGGCTCGGCTTCCCAGGTGGTCTCGTCACCGCCGATGTACGACAGCACTTTCGGTGAAAGCACAAAGAAGCCGCCATTGATCCAGCCACCGTCGCCACGGGGCTTCTCGGTGAAACCGAGCACCTGATCGCCGTGACGCTCCAGGGCACCGTAACGGCCCGGCGGTTGTACGGCAGTGACGGTCGCCAGGCGACCGTGGGCGCTGTGGTAGTCCACCAGTTGACGGATATTGATATCGGAGACGCCGTCGCCGTAGGTAAAGCAGAAGGCTTCTTCATCCTTGAGGTAACGGCCGGCGCGCAGCAAGCGGCCACCGGTCATGGTTTCTTCACCGGTGTCGATGAGGGTGACGCTCCACGGCTCGCTGTAGTTCTGGTGCACGTCCATGCGGTTGTTGCGCATGTCGAAAGTGACGTCGGAAGTGTGCAAAAAGTAGTTGGCGAAGAAGTCCTTGATCGCATAGCCCTTGTAGCCAAGGCAGATCACGAAGTCATGAATTCCGTGGGCGGAGTACTGTTTCATGATGTGCCAAAGAATTGGCTTGCCGCCGATCTCGATCATTGGCTTTGGCTTGAGGTGCGACTCTTCGCTGATCCGCGTACCGAGACCACCTGCCAGAATTACTGCCTTCATCGCTGTCCTCTTGCTCTTCGCGCGGCCTGGGCACCCTCGCGAGGGTGGGCGGACCGTCAGATGCACATCATTTACCCGCAGCCATTGAGCCGTTCACACCCATTGGGGTGAAGGTTTTATGGCGATATACGGGGGACTTGCAGGAAGTGAGCCAATTGCGCAGGACAAAAAAAATCGCAGCCTTGGGCCGCTACAGGTGTCAATACATCCCTGTAGCGGCCCAAGGCTGCGATCTTTTGATCGTTTAGAGGGTAATCACGGAATCAGTCAGGCAACCAACCCCACAACCAGTGATTGAGGTTGTCGCCCCGCAGCATGAAATCGCGGTGAACCGCTTCACGCAATTCATCGCCCATACGGTAGCTGGCGTCCGGGTCGGCCAGGTGCATGCGGATCGCCTGCAGCCATTCGTCCGTGCTGTTGCTATAGACCCTGGTACACGGCAGATGGCCGCGATAGGCCTCGGTGTCGGTGCAGATCACCGGGTATCCACAGGCGCCGTACTCCAGCAAGCGCAGGTTGCTTTTGCAGTCGTTGAAGATATGGAATTCCAGCGGTGCCAGCGCCAGGTCGAGGTTCAGGCTGGCCAGTTTGAACGGGTAGCTCTGCAAGCCGATGGTGGAGTGAAACTCGTGGACATACGGACGCAAGGCATCAGGGCACATGCCGAAGAACACCCACTCGACTTGGTCCGCCAGTTCGCGCACAACCTCGGCAATGATCTCCAGGTCACCGGTGTGGCTGGTGCCGCCCCCCCAACCGACTCGAGGCTTGCTGGAGGTGCGCCGATGGCTGGTCAGCGTCGCCCATGGTGCCGGCGATAGCATGTTCGGCACTACGCGGATTTCGCTGTGCATGCTCGACAAGGCATCGGCCAGCGGCTGAGTGGTGACCACTACGCGATCGCACAGGCCAATGCCTTCGCGCAACAGCTGCTCGGTATTGACCGGTTTGTTGCGGGCGTGGGTGTTTTTCTTCGGCGCACTGACGATGTAGTCGTCGAGTTCGAAAATTCGTAGCGCACTGGAGTACTTTTTCATCCGCAGAATGTCACCCGCAGCGCCTTCGCTGTAACGCCCTTGCAGAATGATCGTGTCTGGTGACAGACGCTCGATCTCCACGGTCGACGGCGACTCATAGGCCACCCGCGCGATCACCCGACCGGCTGCTTCGAGCTCAGCCAGTGGCGCGGTTACCCGGTAATGGCCAACGGCGGTGCTGTTAACCGGCAGACCGAGAATCAACGGCAAGGCACGGGTGCAGAACGGGTTCCAGTTATTGCGCAGTGACGGCTCCAGACTGAAGCTGGAAATCCCAAGGCTCAGCGCCGGGCTGTAGGCCGGATCCTTGGCGATCTTCGGCAGCCATTTGCGATAGAAATCCTCCTGTTCACGCTCGCGCAGTGCCAGTGTCGAAAGCCCTGCCGGCGACACCTCTTGCTGCACCCATACCACGCTGGCGTAAGGCGTCCAGACCACCAGATAACCATCGTTGCCTGCCCGTAAACACAAGTCGACGTCGCTGAGGCCCTGGGTGAAGGTCACCTCATCGAACTGCTCGAGTTCATCAAACACTTGCTTGCGCACCATCAGGCAGAGATTGCTCACCGCACTCCAATTCTGGGTTACGTGTAATCGCTGCATGTAGCCGCGAGAACCGGCCGCTTCGCCATAAAATGGCGAACCGACCGGCCCGGCCAGGCCAAGAATCAACCCGGCACTGACGATCGAGCCCTCGGGGCTGAGGATACGAGCACCGACCACACCCACTTCGGGGCGCTGGGCGTGATTGAGCATTTCATCCAGCCAGTCGCTGTCGCAGATCACTGTCTGCGCGCTGAGCAGCAGCAAATATTCGCCATGCGCCAGGCTCGCGGCAAAGTTACGGATCGCCGCGTCGTTGGCATCACCGGCGTAACGCAATACTTGCAGCATTGCGGCGCCCAGCTGCGCCATCGCCTCCAGCCAGTCGAGCATCGCCGGGTCGTCCGTGCCGCTGTCGACGATCAGGATTTCGTATTGGCCGTAAGCCGTGCGCTCGATCAGGCCTTCGATGCACCGCTGCAACGCGTACAGCGAATCGCCGGTCTGGATGATGATCGACACCAAAGGGCGCGCCCCATGGAGGTAGTCGATTCGGTTGATCAACGGCAACTCTTCCTGCCGGATCGAGTGCGCCACACCAATACGATCCAGGTGTGCGCTGACCATCCCGGCATTGTTCTCGATCACCTCCGGCAACGACAGCCAGGCGGCGAAAGACTGACTCGACTCAATCTGGATTTCGGCGATGTGCTCGATGGTTTGCGGCCCGGCCTCTTCCACCAGACGCCATAACAAATCGTGCGGCGCCAGCTCACCGTGAGCCGAATCGAAGCCGCCCAGCGTCATGAAGCGCTGCCGCTCGAAGGCCAGGGTTCGGCCGACGTAGGGATAAGCACGCATCAGATCGAGATTGAAATCGGGTTTGAACACCGGGTCGATCGACTCGCCATCGACCAGCGCGCCCTCATCGCTGTAGGCACAGAGAATGCCCACCGAACCCGCAATGCGTTCAGCCAGGATCAGCAGGGCCGACTCGCGCAAAGTGTCGCCAGCATGCAGCAGATAAAACCAGTGAGCGCCTTCCAGCTGCGGCACCACCGCATTGAGTTGTTGCGCCCAATCCGCCTGGAACGGCAACTGCACCACACGATCGTCGGTCGCGCACAAGGCATCAGAAAGCACCACCACCGCCTGCGGCGTGTAAAGCTGTCGGCTGATGCTTTGCAACGTAGTGTTCAGCGCTGCACTGTCAGCGCCGCTGTCGATCACAATCGGCACGATCTGCGGACGGAACGCCCAGCTGTCGAGGCGTTGCGGCATGAGCTGCTGCTCGACATCGGAGAACCTGCGGATCGCCAGCCATTCGCGATAGAAATCGGCGTAGCTTTCGCTCTCCCCGCCCACCCGACCATTCACCACTGTGTTGCGGTTGCCCAAAATGCGCACCACGCACAATTCTTCCCAGGCGTGGGGCTGGTCGGTGATTTTAGTCAGCTCGATGTAGCGCACCCAACCCGATGCCGGTGCCGATTCACCGCTGCGTGCCGCGAGCATCTGCGAAAGCCAGCTCCACTCCACCGCTGCGGCCTTGACCATTTCCGGGGTTTTGCTCAGACGCTCCGGGTACAAACGTTCGGTACTCAGCACAGTGCTCAGCGACACCAGATTGCCGCGACGCATCAAGCACACGAACAAGGCGAAATCGAGCATGGCGACGAAACCGGCGCCTTCCTGAATCAGCGCCGGCAACAGCTCCAGTACATCGACGCGACGCATCAGGGTCGAACTGAAGTTGCCGAGGAAATTCTTCGGCGTACCTTCGAAGATCGCCAGCATGTCATCGCCCTTGAGCAAGGCGTCGTTCGGTGAGAACCGGCAATTGTCGACCCGTGGCGGCAGGATGAAATTGCCGGCGTCGCTGAGCATCCGCAGGGCAAAGACCACATTCACGTCCGCGTGGTCGATCAACACCTGCGCCTGCAAGGCTACGCTGGGTGAAAACAGACGGTCGTCATCGCACAGCACTTTGATGAATTCGCCACGGGCTTCTTCGACGCAACGCAATACGTTCTTCTGCAAGCCCAGACGCTGCGGATTACGCAAGTAGCGAACCGGGTGAGCCGGCTCGATGAAGGCCTCGACAATGTCGCGGATATCGTCGCCGGACGAATCGTCACAAATGACGATCTCGATGTGCTCGTAGGTCTGGGCGAGCGCACTTTCCAATGCCTGACTGAAGAAGCGCGGGTTGAAGGCTGGGATGACGATACTGACGAGGGGGCGTTGATTCACGGCAGGAAACTCTCGAGCGGCGGGCCTCTACCCTTTCAGGCAGAGGCCCCGGAACCGCTTACAAAAAGACGGTTGGCAGCTCGGCAGGCGCTGGCTCAGACCTTGTTGAACAGGCCCAACTGAGCGATCTTGCTGAAGGCCAGTTGCGAGGCCTGCAACATGGTTTGTTGCAAGGTCAGACGGGTCATCACTTCAGCCGGATCGGAATCGCGGATTGACGATTGGGTCTGGGCATTGGCCAGCGTCAGGCTCTGGTTGGTATCGTTCTGGGTCTCCAGAGCAGCACCGCGACCACCCACCGAACTCAAGGCGCTGGACAGCTGATCGGTGCCGCTGGCCAGGTTGGCAATACCGGAAGCCAGTGACGCTTGCAGCTTTTGAGTAGCGATCGGGTCACCATTGGTTGGTGTATTCAGAGCGGTTTTCAGTTGGCTCACGGTGTCCAGGATGTTCTGGGTTTCGTGAGTGTTGACCGCGATGCTGAACTGATCGTTGGCAGCCGGCGCACCGCTCAACGTGAAACTCACACCCGATGCAGTGGCGACGCTGCCGGCCATGGTTCCGCTAGACACAGGCTTACTGCTGGCCGTCAAAGGCGCCGCATACAGGTCGAAGGCGGTGGCGCTGGTGAACTTGAGGATCGCCGAACCGGTAGGGAAACTGGCGTGGTAATCCACCGGGTTGGTGATGCTGCTGGTGGTGACCTGCGCCGCCGAAGCGTTGCCCGGGCTGCCGGTTGCACTGAAGGTGTCCGGCTTGGCCGCCAGGGTAAACGTGTGGCCAGGCAGCACGGTCGCCGCCGTATCGCCGGCACTCAGGTTGATGTTCAGGGTCAGCTCGACGCCACGGAAAGTGACGGCCTGGCCGTTCTTGCTGGCAGGGTCGAACGCACCGCCCTGACTGGCTTCGGCAGTCACGTCATTACCGCCCGAGTCGGTGATTTTCAGCTGGGTGCCGCTGACGAAGTCCACGGTATACGGCTCGCCGCTGCGGAATTTGGCGTTGTAGGTGACGTTCGACGACACCTGGCCGTTGGACAGGGTCACGCGGCCGTCATCCACGACCGGCGCGGTCCGGGTGACCTCGCTACGGCTGGTGTTGATCGCCTGCTGGAACGCTTCCCAACCGGTGCTGTTGGTGGCCATCGACATGGTGTCGCCGATCGCCAGGTCAAGCGTCACCTGGTCGCCGTTGTAGCTGTAGGTGCCATCGTTGTTACGCGTGAACGGAATTGTATCGCCCTTGGAACCGGCGAAGATGTATTTGCCGTTCTCGTCCTTGCTATTCATCAGGCTCAGCAACTGCTCTTCGATCTGCCCCAACTCAGATGCGTTGGCCTGGCGATCGGCATCGGTGTAACCGGCGTTGCCGGCGCCCACAGCCAATTCCTTGGCGCGCTGCAACACGCTATTGATGCTGGTCATCACCGCTTCGGTCGTGCCCAGGGTCGCCTTGATGGTGGTGGTATTGGCCTTGTACTGATCAAGCATCGACGCCTGTTGACCCAATTGCAGCAGACGCGAGGCGCCAACCGGATCATCGGCGGCGGTGTTGACGCGAACCAGGCTGCTGGCCTCTTCGCTGCTTTTGACTACGTTGGCGAAATTTTTCTGGTAGTTCGCAGCAGAGGACTCGTAAAACTGGGCGGTAGAAATGCGCATGGGCTACGACTCCTTAAAGACTGTTGATCAGTGTGCTGAAGATTTCCTGCGCAGCCTTGATGATCTGCGAAGACGCGGTGTAGTACTGCTGATATTTGACCAGGTTGCCGGTTTCCTCATCGAGGTCGACACCCGACAGCGAATCGCGAGCGCCCTTGGCGTTGGCCAGGATAGCGGTGGTCGCGGCACTGTCGAGCTTGCCTTGCGCGGCCTTGGCGCCGACGCCTTCGACCAGTTTGCCGTAGGCGTCGGTCAGGGAAATGCCTTTACTGGCCGAACCGGTATCCACGGTCTGCTTGGTCTGCAAGCCGGCCAGTGCGGTACCGTTACGGTTGTCCAGCGTGCCCGGTTGACTGAGCGTGACGTTAATTGCACTGCCTTGACCTGGCGAACCGGCCACGGTCATATCAAAGGTCGCCGTACGCTGCACGGCGGGTGGCCCCGGATCCATGATCGCGGCGCCGCTGGCGTCGACCAGTGGAATGCTCAGGCTGAGCGTATTGTTCTGGCCAGGCACAATGGTGCCGCTGCTGAGTGCATTGCCTTTTGCATCGAGCAATTGGTAAGTCTGGGTGGTGCCACCGCCGGCACCGAAAACCACTTTGACCGGAGTCGAATTCTGCAGCCCGTTCTGAATGGCCAGAGTGGTCGCCGAGTCATAAATATCAAACTGCGTGGTCAGGGTCGGTTGACCACTGGCCGGGATCGTCAAGGTGCCGCTACCGCCCGGTGCGATGGACGCGCTCAACGGTGCCGCGATGGCCAGACGCTTGCTGTCGGTCATCTCGGTCTTGATGTTCGCCGCCGCGTTGCGGGTCGGCGTGATCTTGAACGTGTCGCCCGCCGCGGCGGTGCCGCCGGAAAGCTTCAGCGAGAAACCGTCGATTACCGGCGGCGGCGTGGTCAGGGTGCTGAAAGCGCCCATGGACGTGCCATCTGGCAGACGCGACACGGTGTAGTTGGTGCCGCTGGTGAAGGTGACCTTGTAGTCGTTGATGGTCAGCTTGCCGCTGTCTTCGATACTCACATCAAAGTTACCCGAGCCGGCACTGTTGCCGACGGTGGCAACACTGCGGCTGGCCATCTGCGCGGCACTGTTGATGCTGTTGAACAGGTTCGAGCCGAACGCACCGTTTTTGTCGATGCCCTGAGCCTGGAGGCTGTTCATCTGATCGGCGACAACCAGCGCCACGCGGCCCAGTTCGTTCATCGCCGGGTCCAGTACGGTGCTGCGATAGCGCAGCAAACCACCCATTTCACCACCGGTCATCACCGACGTGATGTCAACGGTGCTACCGGCGCGATTGAGCTGAATGCCCATGCGCGAAGGGTCGTTCAGGCTTGACGCCACGGACAGGGTGCTGGCGGTGCCGCCGATGACCAGCGGCTGGCCGCTGCCCAGATAAACGTCAAGGTTACCGTCGCGTTCGATGACCTGCGCACCGGTGAAGGTGGAGAGCTGACGCACGGTTTCGTTACGCGCATCGAGCAGCTCGTTCGGCATGCCGCCGGATTTGGAAATCTCGGAAATCTTCTGGTTCAACTGCGCCACGGTGGCGGCCAGTTTGTTGACCTGATCGGCCATGTTCGCCAGGTTGCCGTTGACGTTGGCGTTCTGCTGCGTCAACTGGCTGGAGATCGAGTTGAAACGATTGCTCAAGGCCTGGGCATCGCTGAGCAGCAGCTGGCGCGACGCGTCATCACCCGGCTTGGCGTTGACGTTCTGCACCGAGGCGAAGAACTTGGTCAGGGCGCCGTTGAGGCCGGTGCCGCTGTCCGAGAGCAAGGCGTCGAGCGGGCTGATCTGCCCGGCATACGCAGCCGCATCGCTGTTGAGCGAGGTGGTGGTCTGCAGTTGTGCATCGAGGTAGCTGTTGTAGACGCGACGCACATCGGCCAGGGTCGTACCGGTGCCGATGTAGACATTGCCGAACTGATTCGAGGCTTTGGTGCCCTGCACGGTTTGCTGGCGTGAATAACCGGCGGTGTCGGCGTTGGCAATGTTATTGCCGGTAGTCATCAACGAGGATTGGCTAGCAGCCAGACCCGACATCCCGATATTGAGCAAACTCATGGTTCAGACCTTATGCCTTGTGCCTATAGAGGCGTAGTAGAAGCGCCCGCCGCAGCGTAGTTTTGGTAACTCGTCATCTGCTTGGCTATCTGCGAAATCTTGCTTGCGTAGGCCGGGTCTGTCGCATACCCGGCTTTCTGCAGCTCGCGTACAAACTGTTCTGGGTTATCGGCAGACTTCAGAACATCTTGATAGCGATTATTGGTTTGCAGCAAAGTCACCAGGTCATGGAAGCTGTCTTTGTACGAATCGTAGGAGCGGAACTCTGCCGTCTCCTTGACCATCTCGCCATTCCTGAATTCGCTGGTGATCGCTCGCGCCGATTCACCCTTCCAACTGCTGCTGGCCTTGATGCCAAACAGGTTGTGACTGCTGCTGCCATCCTGGGCACGCATGACCGATTTGCCCCAACCGGTTTCCAGGGCCGCCTGGGCCACCAGGTAACGCGGATCGACGCCGATACGGTCGGCGGCTTCCTTGGCCATCGGCAGCATGGTGTTGACGAATTCGTCGGCGGAACTGAAGGCTTTCTTCGGTGGCGCCAGCGGAATCTGCGCCATCGCACGGCCGTAAACCTGCAGACGTCCGCTCGACTTGTTATCGGTTGGCGAGGGCAGCCAGTCGCCATTGAACAGCGGGCCGGCACCGGTCACGACCGGAGTCGCGGCGCGCTCAGGCAGCAAGGCTTTGTTCGGGGTTGTAGCGGCAGTCGTTGCCGAAGGCACCAGGCCGGCGAGCAAGCGATCGGACAGTTTCGGCGGCAAGGCCAGACGGCGCTGATTGATCAGCGCCATGTCATTGTGATGCGTGCCCTCGCCTGTTGGCGCTTTCACCGAACGCGAGGCCCACAACGGACGCTGACCATTGAGCCGCGACAGCGGACCGTCGGTGGCCGCGGTGCCTGCGGCAACCGGTGTCGGCACGGCCGCTTTCGCCGCTTCCTGCTTGGCGGCGGACGCGGCTGCAGCCTCGCCCGGCGCCAGCGGTTTGTTCTTCGACATCTGGCGCATCAGCACGTCCGCCAGACCGATACCGCCGCCCTCGCGGGACATGGAAACGGCCAACTGCTGGTCGTACATTTCCTGGTATTGCTTGGCCGCCGGCGTGTTGAGCGGATTGTCCTTGCCCAGCGCATCGGTGGCCGAGCGCATCGACTTGAGCATTTCACCGAGGAACAGCGACTCGAATTCCTGCGCCACTTTGCGCATGTTCGCGTCACTGTCCTTGTCGCCGACCTTGAGCTGGTTCAAACGATTCAAGTCCGAATAGGAGCCCGAATCGTTGCTGCTGACACCCAGGCCGCCCTTGCGCATATCCATGGTCGCTGTCCTCAGATCACAATCAGGTCGGCTTGCAACGCGCCAGCCTGTTTCAATGCTTCGAGGATCGCCATCAAGTCACCCGGTGCCGCGCCGACCTGGTTCACCGCACGCACAATTTCGTCGAGGGTGGTGCCCGGGCCGAACTTGAACATCGGCTTGGCTTCTTGCTGAGCGTTGACCCGCGAGCGCGGCACGACGGCGGTCTGGCCATTGGACAGAGGGCCGGGCTGGCTGACAATCGGGTCTTCGGTGATGGTCACCGTCAGGCTGCCGTGAGTCACGGCGGCCGGTGAAACCTTGACGTTCTGGCCGATCACGATGGTGCCGGTGCGCGAGTTGATGATGACTTTCGCCACCGCCTGACCCGGATCGACTTCAAGGTTTTCGATGATCGACAGATAGTCGACGCGCTGACTTGGATCGAGCGGCGCGCTGACCCTAATCGAACCACCGTCGATGGCCTGGGCAACGCCAGGGCCGAGCATGTCGTTGATCTTGTCGACGATGCGCTTGGCGGTGGTGAAGTCCGAACGGTTGAGGTTCAGGGTCAGGCTGTTGCCCTGGTTGAAACCGCTTGGCACCGAACGCTCCACCGAGGCACCGCCCGGGATACGACCGGCCGACGGAACGTTGACGGTGATCTTCGAACCGTCGCGGCCTTCGGCATCAAAACCGCCGACCACCAGGTTGCCTTGGGCGATTGCGTAGACGTTGCCGTCGATACCCTTGAGGGGTGTCAGCAGCAAGGTGCCGCCGCGCAGGCTCTTGGAGTTACCGATGGACGAAACGGTGATGTCGACCTGCTGACCCGGCTTGGCGAACGCCGGCAGATCAGCACTGATCGACACGGCGGCGACGTTCTTCAACTGCACGTTGCCCGAACCCGGCGGCACCTTGATGCCGAACTGCGAGAGCATGTTGTTGAAGGTCTGCAGAGTGAACGGGGTTTGCGTCGTCTGGTCGCCGGTGCCGTTAAGCCCGACCACCAGGCCGTAGCCGATCAATTGGTTGGAGCGCACGCCGGAAATACTGGCGATATCCTTCAGCCGCTCGGCTTGCGCGTTGAACGCAGCCGAGAGCATCAGGGCAGCCACCATCAGGTGTTTAAGATTCAACGTGGCCACCTAGAAAGGGAACAGCGGGCTGAGGAAGAAACGGTCGAACCAGCCTGGCTGACTCGCATCGGCAAACGCACCGGTGCCCGAGTAGGTGATGCGTGCATCGGCGACGCGGGTCGACGACACGGTGTTGTCGGTGGAGATGTCATCGGCGCGCACCATGCCGGCAATCCGCACCAGCTCATCGCCGGTGTTGAGCGTCAGCCACTTCTCTCCGCGCACGGCGATGATGCCGTTGGGCAGCACGTCAGCGACGGTCACCGTGATCGAGCCGGTCAGGCTGTTGCTCTGCCCGGACTTGCTGTCGCCCTTGGTCGCACGGTCGCCTTCGTAGCCAACGTCCAGGCTCAGGCTACCGCTGCCCACAGGGTCGCTGGTGCTCAGGCCACCGCCAAAGAACGAGCTCAGGCCGATGTCGGTCTTGCTGTTCTTGCCGATTTGCGAGTTGGCGTTCTTGCTGGCCTGGGTCCGTTCGTTCAGGGTGATGGTGATGATGTCACCGACCCGGAACGCCTTGCGGTCGCTGTACAGGTTCTGTTCAAAGCCGGCCTGATAGATCGAGCCGTTATTGGCGGCAGCCGGCAACGGCGTGCGCGGCAACACCGGGGCGTAGTAAGGGTCATTGGGCTTGGGTGGCGGAGCGACGCAGCCCGCGAGCACGACGACCCCACTCAGTGCCAGAACAGATACAAAGCGATTCATGACCCTACCTCACGGTGTTGCAGACGACCTCATGGCCGCCTCATAGACTGATTACAGATTCTGCGTTACGAACGAGAGCATCTGGTCGGCGGTGGAGATCACCTTGGAGTTCATCTCGTAAGCGCGCTGAGTGGTGATCATGTTGACCATCTCTTCAACGGTGCTGACGTTGGACGTTTCCAGGGTGTTCTGCAGCGTGGTACCGAAACCGTTCAGGCCCGGGGTGCCGACTTGCGGCGCGCCGCTGGCAGCGGTTTCCAGGAACAGGTTGTTACCCACGGCTTGCAGGCCGGCCGGGTTGATGAAATCGGCGGTTTGCAGGTTGCCGATCACCTGGCTGGCCGGGTTACCCGGAACGGTGACCGACACGGTGCCGTCGCGACCGACCGTGAAGGTCTGCGCGTCGTTCGGAATGACGATGGCCGGCTCCAGGGCGAAGCCGCTGGCATTGACGATCTGGCCATTGGAATCGAGGTGGAACGTGCCGTCACGGGTGTAGGACGTGGTGCCGTCCGGCTGCAGGATCTGGAAGAAACCGCGACCATCGACGGCCAGGTCCAGCGGCTGCTCAGTGGTTTGCAGGCTGCCGGCGGTGAAGTTTTTCTGGGTGCCGACGATGCGCACACCGGTACCCACTTGCAGACCCGACGGCAGTTCGCTGTCCTGGGTCGACTGGGCGCCTGGCTGGCGCTTGATCTGATAGAGCAAGTCCTGGAACTCGGCACGGTCACGTTTGAAACCCGTGGTCGACACGTTGGCCAGGTTGTTGGAAATGGTCGTCAGGTTGGTGTCCTGGGCGGACAGACCTGTTTTGGCAACCCATAGAGCCGGAAGCATTCGATTCTCCTCGTGCGCCTGTTTTACGGCGCGACGTTCTGATAATTAGCTGATCTGCAAGACCCGAGCCATGGCCTGGTCATCGTCTTTGGCGGTGTTCATCATCTTGATGTGCAGCTCGAACTGCTTCGACAAAGCCAGCACCGAGGTCATCTCTTCCACGGCGTTGACGTTGCTCGACTCAAGGAACCCGGACACCAGTTTGACGCCTGCATCGGCTTGCGCCGGCTTGCCGTCCTTGGTGTGGATCGAACCATCCAGGCCTTTGGTCATGTTCTTCAGGTCAGGGTTGACCAATTTGATACGGTCGACTTCAGCCATCACACGCGGGCCTTCGCCCATCGCACGGATGCTGATGGTGCCGTCTTCGCCCACTTCGATTTGCTGCTCGGGCGGCACGGCGATCGGTCCGCCATTGCCCATCACCGGCATACCGTTGCCGGCACGCAGCACGCCCAGGGCGTCCACGTTCAGGCTGCCGGTGCGCACGTAGCTTTCAGCGCCATCGGGGGTCTGCACGGCGATCCAGCCGTTGCCTTGCACCGCGACGTCGAGGTCGCGACCGGTTTCAACCAGCGAACCTGGTGAGAAGTCGGTGGCCGGACGCTCGGTCATGGCAAACGCACGCGCCGGAAAGCTGTCACCAAACACCGGCATCGAACGGGCCTGTTCCAGGTCCTTCTGAAAACCGTTGGTAGAGATGTTTGCCAGGTTGTTGGCATGAGCCTTCTGCGCCAGTGCATTCTGGCTGGCGCCGGTCATTGCCACATAAAGGTACTTGTCCACACTCTTTCCTCTGCATGCCGGACGTTTGCCGCCCACCGCTGTACTGTTGAGCGATAAGCAATTTACAGACCAACTTTTTTCTGGCGGTGCGAGGCCCGGCAAACAAAGGACTTGAGGGGTTTTGCGGGGATTGGGGAAATGTATCGGAGACGAAAAACCGGCGGTGTTATGCCGGTTGGTGGCAAGTGCTGGCCTTTGCAGCCAACAGGATCCCCTGCGGCGAGGGAGCTTGCTCCCGCTGGGCTGCGAAGCAGCCCCAAAAAGACTGGCCGAGCGTGACAGTCAGATCATGCCGGATGGTCTTACGGCCGCTTCGCACCCAGCGGGAGCAAGCTCCCTCGCCACAAAGTTGTCATTGCTTCAGCTTAAGCGTCGGGGTCTTTGCCGACTTCATACTCACGCAACTTGTTGGCAATGGTCGTATGCGAAACCCCCAACCGCTTGCCCAACTGCCGACTGCTCGGATGCTCGGAATACAACCTCTCCAGCACCGCTTTCTCAAAGCGCCCGACGATCGCATCCAGCCCGCCTTCGAGGGAGAAATCGCCAAGCGGCTGACGCACGCCGTAATCCGGCAAGCGAATGTGCTCGGCCTTCACGGTCCCGCCTTCGCACAACGAAACCGCCTGGAACAACACGTTTTCCAATTGCCGGACATTGCCCGGCCAATGGTAATGACTGAGCCGCTCCATCGCCGCTGGCGCCAGCTTCGGCAGCGGGCAACCGATCTGACGACTGGCCTGGTCGAGGAAGTGCTCCACCAACGGCGTCAAACCATCGAGGCATTCACGCAGCGGCGGAATGTGCAGTGAGAGCACGTTCAAGCGGTGATACAAATCCTGGCGAAACTCGCCCCGCGCGCATAACTCGGACAAGTCCACCTGCGTCGCGCAGATCACCCGCACATCCAGATAGACCTCTTCATCACTGCCCACACGACGGAAGCAACCGTCCTGCAAGAAGCGCAGCAATTTCACCTGCAAGCGTGGGCTCATTTCCCCGACGCCATCGAGAAACAACGTACCGCCCGCCGTCAGCTCCAGCAGCCCAAGCTTGCCTTCGGCACGCGCGCCTTCGAAGGCGCCGGGGCCGTAGCCGAACAGCTCGGTCTCCGCCATCGATTCCGGCAGGCCGGCGCAGTTGAGCGCCATCAAAGGTGACTGGCCGCGCGGACTCGCCAGGTGACAGGCACGCGCCAATAATTCCTTACCGGTGCCGGTTTCGCCTTCTATCAAGAGCGGCGCATCCAGCGGCGCCATGCGCCGCGCTTCGCGGACCACCGCGGCCATGACTTTCGAGCTTTGGAAGATGCTGTCGAACCCGCGCAGTTCCTGCTTGCGCACGTTATAGATGCGCTCCCCCACCCGATCAGCGCGGTGCAGCGTCAGGACTGCACCGGCCATGGCTTCGCTGTCGTCATGCTCGGATTGCAGCGGCGCGATGTCGGCGAGGAACACATCGCCCTTGACCTTGACCCGCAGCCCGTTGATCCGCGACTTGTTGGCACGCACCAGTTCCGGCAAATCAAAATCCTCGGCGTAACGCGATAGCGGAATCCCCGGCACCTCATCCACCCGCACCCCGAGCAACTGCGCCGCTGCACGGTTGGCCGCCACGATGGAGCCGCCCATGTCGATCGACAACACCGGAAACTCCAGGGCGCCGAGCAAGGCATTGAGCTCCATGTGCCGACGCTCGCTGGGCATCAGCCCTACACGCTTGACGCCAAATACCCCGGCAATCGACTCGAATTTCGGACGCAACGCCTGGAACTGAATATTGATCAGGTTCGGGCAGTGCAGGTAGATCGCATTGCCATGCTCACCGCCGACCTCGCCGCGAGCGACGTTGATTCCGTACTCGACCAACAAGTTGAGAATGTCGCGCAGGATGCCGATGCGGTTCTGGCAGTGGACTTTGATACGCATATAAAGGCCCAAGAAAAACGGTCAATAGGTTGGATGCCCGAGGTACAACCCTGTGGGAGCGAGCCTGCTCGCGAATGCGTCGGTGCATTCGGCATTGATGTGTCAGGCAGAACGCTTTCGCGAGCAGGCTCGCTCCCACAGGGTATTTTTTTGCTGGCACGCTCAGATAGCCGTCAAGATTATGTGACAGGCGCAACGCTTTTCAAACCCGAAAAACTCAATACCTGCGCCACTGCGATCCATTCGTAACGAAATCTTTACGAAAACTGGAGAACTTTCCTACGCACGGCACGATTCACCTACTGCAACGCGGCACGCCTTGGAGTATTTCTAAGTCCATAGCAGTACATAACAAGAATGAAATCCCCTAGCAGGAGAGCAGCATGAAGCAGACGCAGTACGTGGCTCGCGAGCCCGATGCGCAAGGTTTTATCGACTACCCCGCTGAAGAACATGCGGTGTGGAACACGCTGATTACTCGCCAACTGAAAGTGATCGAGGGGCGTGCGTGCCAGGAATACCTGGACGGTATCGAAAAACTCGGCCTGCCCCACGACCGCATTCCGCAACTCGGTGAAATCAACAAAGTCCTCGGTGAAACCACCGGTTGGCAAGTAGCCCGAGTGCCGGCGCTGATCCCCTTCCAGACCTTTTTCGAATTGCTGGCCAACAAGCAGTTTCCGGTGGCGACCTTTATTCGGACCCGCGAAGAGCTGGATTACCTGCAAGAGCCGGATATTTTCCACGAGATCTTCGGCCACTGTCCGCTGCTGACCAACCCTTGGTTCGCGGAATTCACCCACACCTACGGCAAGCTTGGCCTACAGGCCACCAAGGAAGAACGCGTGTACCTCGCGCGTCTCTACTGGATGACCATCGAGTTCGGCCTGGTCGATACACCAGAAGGCCTGCGCATTTACGGCGGCGGCATTCTCTCCTCGCCGAAAGAAACCGTTTACTGCCTGTCGGACGAACCTGAGCATCAGGCCTTCGATCCGCTGGAATGCATGCGCACGCCTTACCGCATCGACATCCTGCAGCCGCTGTACTTTGTCCTGCCGAACCTCAAGCGTCTGTTTGATGTGGCTCATGAAGACATCATGGCCATGGTCAAGCAAGGCATGCAGCTCGGTTTGCACGCGCCTAAATTTCCACCCAAAAAAGCCGCGTGATCCGCAGCTTTTAGAATCAAGTGAGCCTGTCAGGACACGACGCTTTGCTATAGCGTGGTGAAACTGACGGCCGATTTCCAATCATTCGATTTCAGGAACCCATCATGTCCACATTGAATCAAGCCCATTGCGAAGCCTGCCGCGCCGATGCCCCTCAGGTCAGCGACGAAGAATTGCCGATCCTGATCAAGCAGATCCCGGACTGGAACATCGAAGTGCGCGACAGCGTGATGCAACTGGAAAAAGTGTTCCTGTTCAAGAATTTCAAGCACGCCCTTGCATTCACCAACGCAGTCGGTGAAATCTCCGAGGCCGAAGGCCACCACCCTGGCCTGCTCACCGAGTGGGGCAAAGTCACCGTGACCTGGTGGAGCCACTCCATCAAGGGTCTGCACCGCAACGACTTCATCATGGCCGCGCGCACTGATGAAGTGGCCAAGAACGCCGAGGGCCGCAAATAATGCATTTCGACGCCATCGGTCGAGTACCCGGCGACCCGATTCTCGGCTTGATGGAAGCCTATGCGCAGGACCCGAACCCGCGCAAATTCGACCTTGGCGTGGGCGTCTATAAAGATGCCCAGGGCCTGACGCCGATTCCCCAGTCCGTGAAGCTGGCCGAGCAGCGCCTGGTGGATCGCCAGACCACCAAAACCTACATCGGTGGTCACGGCGAACCGGCGTTCGGCAAGGCGATCAACGAGCTGGTACTTGGCGCCGACTCCCCACTGATCGCCGAACAACGGGCCGGCGCCACCCAGACACCGGGCGGCACCGGCGCGCTGCGCCTGAGCGCCGACTTCATCGCCCAGTGCCTGCCGGGCCGTGGCGTGTGGCTGAGCAACCCGACCTGGCCGATCCACGAAACCATCTTCGCGGCGGCCGGGGTCAAGGTCAGTCATTACCCCTACGTCGGCAGCGACAACCGCCTCGACGTTGAAGCCATGCTGGCAGTGCTCAAAGACGCGCCGAAGGGCGATGTGGTGTTGCTGCACGCCTGCTGCCACAACCCGACCGGTTTCGATCTGTCCCATGACGATTGGCGCCGCGTGCTGGACGTGGTGCGCAGCCGCGATCTGGTGCCGTTGATTGACTTCGCCTACCAGGGCTTCGGCGATGGCCTGGAACAGGATGCGTGGTCGACCCGGCTGTTCGCGGCCGAGTTGCCGGAGGTGCTGATCACCAGTTCCTGCTCGAAAAACTTCGGGCTGTACCGCGATCGCACGGGTGCGCTGATTGTCTGTGCGAAAACCGCTGAGAAGCTGGTGGATATCCGCAGCCAACTGGCAAACATCGCCCGCAATCTGTGGTCGACGCCGCCGGATCATGGCGCTGCCGTGGTCGCGACGATTCTTGGCGATCCCGAGTTGAAAAGCCTCTGGGCCGACGAAGTGGAAGCCATGCGTTTGCGCATCGCCCAATTGCGCAGCGGCCTGATGGAAGCGCTTGAACCCCATGGTTTGCGTGAGCGTTTTGCGCATATCGGTGTGCAACGCGGGATGTTTTCCTACACCGGCTTGTCACCGGAGCAAGTGAAACAGCTTCGTGATCATCACAGCGTGTACATGGTCGGCACCGGCCGTGCGAACGTGGCCGGGATCGATGCAACCCGCCTTGATCTGCTGGCCGAGGCCATCGCCGAAGTCTGCAAGTAACCTCAAGCCCTGCACACTCCCACCTGTGGGAGCGGCGGTGCGGCGATCCGACTTGCTCGCGAAAGCGGTGTGTCAGGCGACATAGATGTCGACTGAGACTCCCTCTTCGCGAGCAGGCTCGTTCTCACATTTGTTTTGCTGACCCTTCCAACGAACCAATCGCTGAAGTTGCGCCCGGCCGCGTCAGCGGCGAGAGGGTTGCAACCTCACCAGAGTGGGAGCAAGCCTGCTCGCGAAGGGGCCAGTCAGAGCAATCCATCACTCTCGGGCAACTCATACTCCGCCGCAACCTTCCCAGCCCTCCCCGGCTTGCTCAGGGTCGGCTCCTTCTCCAGACACTCCACCAGATAATCAATAAGCACCCGCAATTTCGGCGGCAAATAGCGCGTCGGCGAATGCAGCAACCAGGCGCCGCCATGGTAGGACGCGAGGAAGGTCCAGTCCGGCAGCACCTGCACAATCAACCCTTGCTCCAGCGCATAACGCGCCGTGAAATACGGCAGACTGCCAATCCCGATGTGCTGCAACACCGCCCCCAGCCGCACACCTGTGTGATTCGCCGCATACCGACCGCGCACACCGACCGTCACAGCCTTGCTGCCTTTCTTGAATTTCCAGCGCGCATCGCTCGGGGTTTCACCCAGGTAGATACAGCTGTGGTTGAGCAAGTCGTGGGGGTGCGTCGGCGTACCATGTTCGGCGAGGTATTGCGGTGTAGCGCAGAGCAAATGGTCGATGGTGAGCAATTGCCGCCCGACCAACCCTGCGGGCGGTCGATCGGTAATCCGAATCGCCAGATCAACGTTGTCGTCGATCAGATCCACCTGCCTATCCTCAAGCAACAACTCCACATCCACTTTGGGATAACGGCGCAGAAATTCCGGCATATGCGGGTGAATCACAAATCGACCGACCGCCTTGGGCACGCTGACCCGAACCAGCCCTTCCGCTTCATGGGTGAACTGCCCGCTGATTTCCATCACGGACTTGGCCGCACTGACCATTTCCTGGCAACGCTTGAACACCTCTTCGCCACCGTCGCTCAAGCGCAGCTTGCGCGTGGTTCGCTGCAGCAGACGCGTGGCCAACGCTTTTTCCAGACGCGAAATACTGCGACTCACCGCCGAGGGTGAAGAACCCATCTGACGAGCCGCTTCGGAAAAGCTGCCGGTCTCGACAACCTTGACGAAAATCGCCATTTCACCCAGTAACGGCAGTGGAAGATTTATGCTCACAGCGCAACAGTCCTTTGATGTTTGAACGGATTATCACGCAATTCCACGATTCATATAATAAAAAGAGAAACTTTAATGAGGACATGGAATATGACGCTTCGCCTCTTTTTCCATAGTGATGACCTCAAGGCCAATGTGGAAGTCCTGGATTGCACGCCCCAGGAAAACGAGTTTGCGGTGGTGCTGCGCGCCACGTTGTTTCACCCCCAGGGTGGCGGCCAGCCTTTCGATACCGGCTGGATCGGCGAAAGCCAGGTGCTGCGCGTGGTCCAGGACCCGGACCGAATCATTCATTTTGTCGACCGACCAGTAAAACCCGGCATGACCCAGATCAGGATTGACGAGCAACGCCGCCGGTTCAATTCGCGCATGCATTCGGCCGGCCACCTGATCGGCCATTTTGTCCAGGCACTGGGCTGGATGCCGGTCAAGGCTCATCACTGGCCGGGCGAAGGACGCGTGCAATTCAAACCGCTGGAGTCGGCAAAAGAGATGGATGCCGAGATGATTCAGCACGGCATCGAGCAATGGGTCGCCCATGACCTGCCGCGCCTGACATCGATGCGCGAAGGCGCCCGGGAAATTGGTTTCGGTGAGCTGCCCGCCTACGGCTGCGGCGGCACCCATGTACGTAGCCTGAAGGATTTGGGCACGGTCACGATCGCTTCCCTTTCACTGAAAAAGGGAATGCTGTCAGTCCACTACAGCGTGGATTGAGCTTTCGGCGATGTCGTCCCCGGCATCGCCCGACGCCCGGGGGAGCCCGCATTCGCGGGTTCTGTTGACTATCTAATAGATGGACCTAAGACATGATGCTTGACGTCGAGCGTCTCGATGAGACGTGCATAAAAAAACTGGCCAATGAAGAAGTCCTCGCCATCCGCGTCAAAGGCCTGCTGCCCCAGCCGCTGGCGATTCAGATTGGCGACAAGATCCTCGCCCCGGGTTTCGAAGGCTATATCAATGCGCCGAGCATCGGTCGCATCGGCATGGCGTTTTATGAGGCGGAAAACCAGCCGCTGCTGATCGAAGATTATTTCGAGCATGCCTCGCGCAACATCGCGGAATTACGCAAACGTTGCGCGCCCTACTCGTCCCCGGTCGACACCTTGCGCTGCATGCTCGATGAGTCCTGGCCGGCGGGTGCGCACCTGGAAAATCTCTACGGCCGCAAGATGTATGTCGGCCTGTCCCGCGTGGTGAAACCAGGGGTGTGCTTCCTGGCCCATCACGACATTTTCGCCAAGGATGCCCCCGACAGTTACCAGGCCAGAAGCCTGGAAGCGCAGTTCGCCTGCAACGTCTACCTGAACATGCCCTCCGAGGGTGGCGCCTTGCAGATGTGGGACCACGATATTTCTCCGGATCAATTCGACGAGATGCGTGGCGACAGCTACGGCATCGACCCGGCCTTGCTCGGCACGCCGGCCCTGGAGATTCGTCCTGAGCCGGGTGATTTCATCATGTTCAATTCGCGCTGCATGCACTCGGTAACACCCGGCGTGGCGGATCCGCGATTGAGCCTTTCGTTCTTTGTCGGCTATCGCGGCAATGCTTCACCCCTTACTTTCTGGAGTTGAAATGCTTTCGAATTACCTGGGCGAGTTCCTTGCGCTGGCGACTATTCACTTTCTGGCTGTGGTCGCACCTGGACCGGACTTCGCTGTCACCATCCGTCAAAGTGTGCGTTTCGGCCGGTTGGTCGGGATCTGCACGGCCCTGGGCATCGGTGCGGGGATTTCCGTGCACGTGCTCTACACCCTGCTCGGGGTCGGCGCGTTGATGCATACGACGCCCTGGTTACTGACGGTGGCCAAGGTGGTGGGCGGCGTTTACATTTTGTACCTCGGTGTCAGCCTGCTACGCAGTAAACCCAAATCCGCGCTTGAGGGGGACAAAGTCGCCAACGAGCCCGTCGTCGAACAAACACTGTTGAAGGCGTTCACCACCGGCTTTTTGACCAACGCGACCAACCCCAAGGCAACGCTGTTTTTCCTGGCAATTTTCACCACGCTCATCAGCGCTACGACACCCTTGAAGATCCAGGCGCTGTATGGGGCCTGGATGTGTTTTGTGAACGCGCTGTGGTTCGTGATCGTCGCGCTGTTCTTTTCCAGCGCCCGGGTGCGATTGCTGTTCATGCGCATGGGGCATTGGTTCGAACGCACCATGGGGGTGATTCTGATCCTGTTCGCCGGGCGTTTGATTCTCTCGATGTAAGAGCGCCTCAAACGCAAAAGGCCCGCTCAGTCTGACTGACGGGCCTTTTTCGTTTCTGCGCCGCTTTTGCATTTCTGTGCGACAGATCCCACATCAGGGACTCCCGTAACACTCCGTTACAGTGTTAGCTTGGAACCGTTTCTGTCTCATCGATCAGAAACTTCTCACTCCACTGCCTGCAAAGGAATGCCAACAGCAATGAATTTCTCACTCAAGCACCTGGCTGCGTCAACCCTGATACTGGCCAGCCTTTCGTCGTTCACCCTGACAGCGCAGGCCAACATCACCCCGCAACAGAGTGCGGCGATCCTCAAGACGTTCAGTGACACCTCCGTAACGGATTTCAGGCAATTCCTGGGAGGCCTGGCCAAGAGCGACCTCGGCAAAACCGACAATCTCGGCTCCGCCATCAGCGCCTTCCTCGACAACAAGACCCTCACTCCAGACCAGCAGAACGAAATCCATCGCCTGCTTGGTCTCTACGCACGGGTGAAATACGGTGCCGCCGCTACCGAGACCCTGCGCGAGCTGGTGGCTATCCCGACTTTCCGCGTCGAGGGCGTTGATCAACACGACAATCCCGAATTCATCAAGATCGCCGACAAGATCAAGGGCCTCGCCCAGGCGTTCAACCTGAACTTCCGCAACATTGACAACCGCGTCTATGAAATATCCCTTGAGGGCAGCAGCGACGAAGTCGTGGGCATTCATGCGCATGCCGATGTGGTGCCCGTAACGCCGGAGAACTGGGTTCTGAAAGACGGCACCAAACTTGATCCGTTCAAGGTCACCCTGATCGGCGACCGCATGTATGGCCGGGGCACCGAAGATGACAAGAACGGTATCGTGGTAGCGCTTTATGCGATGAAGGTCATCAAGGAAGAGAAGCTGCCGCTGGCGCGCAATTTCAAGCTGCTGGTCGATACCACCGAAGAAACCACCGGCGACGCCATCCCTTATTACTTCGAACACAACCCGACACCCAACTACAACCTGGCGCTGGATGGCGGCTACCCGGTAGTGATTGCGGAGAAAGGCTACGGCACCGTGATGGCGAACTTTGCCAAACGCAAGGCTGAGGGCAAGGGCGCCGAGATCATCTCGATGACCGGTGGCATGGCCACCAACCAGATCCCGTCGACATCGGTCGTCACCCTTTTGAGTGAGAAGCCTGTCGAGTTGGCCGCCAGCCTGCAGAAGGCCGGCGCCGAATATGCCAAAAGCAATGGCGGCAACTTCGACGTCACCGCCAAAGTTGATGGCAAGGATGTCAAATTGACGGTCACCGGCGTTTCCGCCCACTCCTCCGAACCCGAATCCGGCATCAACCCGGTGTCGAGAATGCTGGGCTTCATCAATAGCCTCGACGGCAAGGTTGCGCTCAAGCACAACCACATCACCGACGCCGCCCGCTACGCTGCCGACAACTGGGGGCTGGATTACCTGGGAGGCAAATTGGGGGTCGGTTTTTCCGATGCTTTCATGGGACCGCTGACCGCATCCCTTACCTATGTCGGGATGGACGATAAAGCCTTCAAGCTCGCGGTCAACCTGCGCGTGCCGAAGGGCAAGTCGCCGGAAACGCTCAAGACTGAAATCGCCGATAAGCTTGATGCCTGGAGCAAGAAAACCCACATCGCGGTGGCCTTCGACTACTCGATCGCCGAGCCGATGTACCGCAACCCTGAAGGTGAATGGGTCAAGGCCTTGCTCGCCGTGGCCAGCGAAAACCTGGGCATGGAACACAAGTACGGCACCTCTGCGGGCGCCACTTCGGTCCATGAACTGCCCAATGGCGTGCAATTCGGCCTGGCCAGGCCCGAGGTCAAGTACACCGGCCACACCGACAACGAGTTCAAGATGGTCGACCAGTTCCTGCTGGACCTGCAGATCGTGACGGAAATGATGGGGCGGATCGGGCAGTTGCCGAAACTCTGATCGCCTTTTCGGACCCGCTGTTGTGGCGGGTCCGACGCGTTGATCATCTTGATGCCGGCACCGACAAAAAAGGACCGTCGGTCCTTTTTATAAATGACACACAAACAAAAACGCCGCTCATTGCTGAGCGGCGTTTTTGTTGAATATGGAGCGGGAAACGGGACTAGAATCTAGCCTCTAACCTTTTGATTAGAAAAGGTTTTCCTTGCTTCCTATCTCAGGAATGGACGCTATCTTGGACTTGTTCTGGCTCATTGGCAAGTCCAATACCAAGTTTTTTCCATTGATTGCCACAGAGGGCCAACAAGAACCATGACTCACCCTTCACACGCCCCTGGAGGCGAGTCGTTCGTGGAGGGGTTCAACGGAAGGAGAGCAAATGAACGCAGCAATATTGGCGTGTGCACCTTCCGGCACGTCGTGGGACGGCATCAATTGGGCCGGTGCTCAACGTCGAGTAAGAGGGCTGCAAGCGCGTATTGTGAAGGCGGTACAAGATGGCGGGCATAACAAGGCGAAAGCCCTGCAATGGCTGCTGACTCACTCGTTTAGCGGCAAAGCATTGGCCGTGAAACGGGTGTCTGAAAACAAAGGCAAAAATACCCCCGGGGTGGACAAGGTCACTTGGAATACACCGGGGGCCAAGATCTGTGCGATAGCGTCATTGAGGCGGCGAGGCTACTCGCCGCTTCCGCTTCGGAGAGTGCTTATTCCTAAGAAAAACGGCAAGACGAGACCTCTCGGAATTCCCGCGATGAAATGCCGGGCCATGCAGGCGCTCCATTTGCTGGCTCTGGAACCGATAGCGGAAACCACCGCCGATCCGAACTCTTATGGATTCAAGCCGGAACGTTCAACTGCGGATGCCGCCGCACAGTGCTTTGGTGTGCTGTCACGAAAAGCAAACGCGGAGTGGGTGTTAGAGGGCGACATTCAAAGCTGTTTCGACAATATCAGCCATGACTGGTTGATCGCCAACATTCCCATGGATAAGGCGATTTTGCAGAAATGGCTCCAGGCCGGTTATGTCTACCAGAATCAGCTGTTCTCCAGCCACGCCGGAACCCCGCAGGGAGGCATCATAGCACCGGCAACAACAGAGCAAACTCTCGGATAAAATGGGGACTGCGCATTGCCAGGGAGAGTTTTGCCCCGAGGCATGCGGGATGCCCCGATGTCGAGATTGTTCTCGTCATTGAGGGCCTCGCCCCCACTGATGGGAGACTTCAGTCATGAGCCGAAAACCGCGTATCTGGCGTATTCGTCTGACTTTTGAGCCAAATCGATTCTCTCGTGAACAGCTCGAGAGGGTCTACGAGCAGCTTAAGCCGACAGAAACGCGGGCTTCCTCAGAATTGTCACAATCCCAGCCCTCGGTGAAAAAGCATCGTACTGCCAAGCGAGGTGAGCAATGAGCCAGGCTGGGATGGTGGCATTCTATGCCCGCGTATCCTCTGACCAACAGGCTAAACGCGGCACGATTGAAAGCCAGATTGCCGCGTTGACAGAGCGGATCTGTGGCCGATGGTGCCCATGTTGCTGAGGACATGCGCTTTGTCGGCGTCAGCGGCGCGACGCTGATTCGTCCACAGTTGGAGCGGCTCAGAGACCGGGCGGCCCTCGGCCTGGTGGATCGTCTCTATGTCCTGTCCCCAGATCGACTGTCGCGCAAATATGCTCATCAGGCATTGCTGATGGAAGAGCTATTGGCGTGTGGCGTGCAGGTTGTGTTCCTCAATCATGCCATTGGCGTCACGCCGGAGGAGTCGTTGCTGCTGCAGATGCAGGGCATGATCGCGGAGTACGAACGGGCCAAAATTATGGAACGCAATCGTCGCGGCAAGCTTCATGGGGCCAAACGCGGCAGCATCAATGTGCTGTCGACTGCCCAGGATAAAACGCACATCGTACATATCCATCAAGGATTTGATTTTCTTGGGTGGAATTTTAAGAAGTACGTTCCGAAGTCGTCGAAAAGAAAAGCAAAGCTGATGATCAAGCCTTCGAAGAAAAATGTATCAGCGTTCTACCGAAAAGTGCGAGATATCATAAAAAATAGCGGAGCGCTTACCCAAAACGCACTGATGGGACGGCTTAACCCTGTACTGCGAGGATGGGCACAAAACCATTCCCCGGTTGTGGCGAAAGCCACCTTTAGTAAGCTGGATAATCTAATATTCTGGCGTATTTTTAGGTGGGCAAAGCGACGGCATCCGAGGAAGTCTGTTGGCTGGATTAAGCGACGATATTACTGCTCCGAAATTCATCGGGCATTTGTGCACCCATTAAAGGGGCCCGACGGGATGGTAAGGTTTCGCCAACTATACATGCTGGCGGACACAGCAATCGTTCGTCACAAGCGTTTACCGCTTGCGTATCAACCGTACGATGCAGAACAGGAGTTCAAATGGGAGGCATTAAGGGTTCAGCGGATGCTGCACAAGCTTCGTTATCGACGGCAGATACATAGCCTTTTCAGGCGGCAACAGGGTATATGTGCCTTATGCGGGCATGCCATCAGCAAGGATACCGGCTGGCATGATCACCATGTTGTCAGGCGGGTGGATGGCGGCTCTGATAAGTTAGAAAACCGCGCACTGCTTCATCTCGACTGATACTTGCAGTGCCATGAACTGGGACTCAACAAGCCACTTCAGTATAACGGTTTGCAAAAAACCACCTTCCGCGTAACCGGCCAGTGATGCACTGGCTTTCGTAAGCTTGAGCCGTATGCGGGGAAACTCGCACGTACGGTTCTGAGGGGGCTGCGGATCAGTAATGATCTGTGGCTACCCGACACTTCTTCGTCCAATCTCGATCAAATGACCCCCGATCAACTGCGTGCATTCGCTGCGCAGTTGCTGTCGCAGGTCGATACGATGGGCAAGAAGATCCAGCGAATCGAAACGGTCAACGAACAGCTCACCCACGAAATCGCACTGTTCAAACGGCACAAGTTCGCCAAGCGCAGCGAACAGCTGAGCCCTGACCAGGGCAGCCTGCTCGACGACCTCCTGCATACTGATATCGCGGCCATCGAAGCCGAGCTGAAGGCGGTCAATCCGCCTGCCGCACCGCCTGGACCGGGTCAGCAGCCCAAGCGTGCGCCATTGCCGCCGCAGTTTCCACGAACCGTGATCCGTCACGAACCAGAGAACACCCAGTGCGTGTGCGGCTGCCAGCTTCAGCGCGTCGGCGAAGACGTCAGCGAGAAGCTGGATTACACGCCGGGCGTGTTCACGGTCGAGCAACACGTACGTGGAAAATGGGCCTGCCGCGAGTGTGAAACGCTTATCCAGGCACCGGTGCCGACGCAAGTGATCGACAAAGGCATCCCGACCGCAGGCCTGTTGGCTCACCTCCGACCGCGATCATCACCCACAGGGGCGCGCAGAGATCATGCGCTGCGGCGCCCCCGTGCGTGTTTACCTGTCAATGTGCCGATGCGCCGCTTGCCCCCACTCCGGTTTGCCCGCGCACATACTGGTCCTCGAATGCCTCGCGCTCGGTTTTAGCACGCGCACTGTGGTCGAGCTTCGAGAACACGTAGGCGGCGAGGAAGGCTATCGGCATGGAGAACAGCGCCGGCTGGGTGTAAGGGAACAGCGGCTCGCTGAAGTGAAACACGTCGACCCAGACCAACTTCGACAGCACCACGAACGCCATCGCACTGACCAGCCCCAGGTAACCTCCCGCCAGCGCGCCACGCGTCGTCAGCCCGCGCCAGAACATCGAGAGAAACAGCACCGGAAAGTTCGCCGAAGCAGCGATGCCGAAGGCCAGCGCAACCATGAACGCCACGTTGGTATTCTCGAAAACGATACCCAGGCCGACCGCTACGAACCCCAGACCCAGCGTTGCATATTTGGTCACCCGCAGCTCTTGCGCCTCACTGGCCGTGCCCTTCTTTATAACCCGCGCATACAGGTCGTGAGCAATTGCCGAGGCACCGGCCAGGGCAAGCCCGGAAACCACGGCGAGGATGGTGGCGAACGTTACCGCCGAGAGGAAACCGAGCAGCATGTTGCCACCGACGGCCTGGGCCAGGTGCATGGCAACCATATTGCCGCCGCCAAGCAGCTTGCCGCCAGTCTGACCGCCCTCGAAGTACTGCGGTTCCTGGCTGACGATGACGATCGAGGCCAGGCCGAGCAGAAAGATCACGTTGAAGAAATAGGCGATGAAACCGGTGGCATAGAGCACCGACTTGCGTGCTTCCTTGGCGTCGCTGACGGTGAAGAAACGCATCAGAATGTGCGGCAGCCCGGCGGTGCCGAAGACCAGGCCCAAACTCAGCGAAAGCGCAGTCAGTGGGTCAGCGAGCAGGCTGCCGGGCGCCAACAGGCGGTCACCCAGACCGTGAATGCTCATTGCCCGATTGACCAGGGTGTCGTAGCTGAAGTTGAACTCGTTCATTGCCAGCAACATCACTAGGGTACCGCCGACCATCAGCAGAAAGGCCTTGATGATCTGCACCCAGGTGGTTGCAACCATGCCGCCGAAGGTCACGTAAAGCATCATCAGTGCACCGACAATCAGCAGCGCGATATGGTAATCGAGGCCGAACAACAGCTTGATCAACTGCCCGGCCCCCACCATCTGCGCCACCAGGTAGAAGCACACAACGGTCAACGAACCGATCGCTGCCATAGTCCGCACCTTGCCTTGATCGAGGCGGTACGAGGTGATGTCTGCGAAGGTGAAACGACCGAGGTTGCGCAGTCGTTCGGTCATCAGCAACAGCAGCACCGGCCAGCCGGCGAAAAACGCGATCAGGTAGATATAGCCATCCATGCCCGAGGTGTAGATCAGCGCGGTGATACCCAAAAGCGTCGACGCCGACATGTAGTCGCCGGCCAGCGCGAGACCGTTCTGAAAGCCCGTGATGCCGCCACCGGCGCTGTAGAAATCGGCGGTCGAACGTGTGCGCCGCGCGGCCCACCAGGTGATGCCCAGGGTGAAGACAACGAACACCATGAACATGCCGATCGCATGCAGGTTGAGCGGCTGCCGCACCGTCGCGTCCATAGTCGGCGCGGCCAGTAACGAGGTGGAGCAGAACGCTGCGCCCAGGGCGAGCAAAGTAAATGCTTTCATCGTGCCTCCTCCTGCTCGACCTGGGCGATCAGCTCGCGGGTCATCCGGTCGAATTCACCATTGGCGCGATACACATAGAAGCCAGACAACGCGCAGAAGAACACGAACAACGCTACCCCAGCGGCTACCCCGAACGTCAGGTTCGAGCTCTCGGCCAGGCGGCGGGCGATCAACTCGGGCCAGAACGACACCAGCCCCATATAGGCGTAGAACACCGCCACGATCACCACGAGAAGGCTCAGCGTGAGCCGGTTACGTCGAGCCACCAGATCTACGAATTGGGTGTTGCCACGAATGCGTGCATACAAGGGACTGGAACTGGGCATGGGATCACCTCTGACGAAAGCACTTGTTGTTATTGGAATAAGGTGTGCGGCGGCTTGATTTAGTGTTCGATTGTGCTGGGTACCTCCTGTGGCGCCTTGGCCCATTCACGCAGCACGAACTTCTGGATCTTGCCGGTCGCGGTTTTCGGCAGTTCCACCAGGGACACATGCCGCGGCGCCTTGAAATGCGCCAGGCGCTCGCGACACCAAAGAATCAGGTCGTCGCCACAGACGGTCGCCACGGCATCCGCGCGCAAAGTGACGAATGCGTGGGGTGTTTCCCCCCAATGGGAATCGGGGCGTGCTACCACGGCGGCCTCGATCACACTGGGGTGTTGATAGAGCACTTCCTCGATCTCCAGTGAGCTGATGTTCTCGCCGCCGGAGATGATGATGTCCTTGGAGCGGTCCTTGATTTCTATGTAGCCATCCGGGTGCTGCACTGCCAGGTCACCGGTGTGCAGCCAGCCATCGGCGAACGCTGCGCGAGTCGCTGCGGGGTTGTTCAGGTAGCCCTTCATCACCGTATTGCCGCGTACCGCCAGCTCGCCGAGGGTGACTCCATCGGCGGGTACCGGCTGGCCGCTATCGACATCAAGTACCGTGGCGTCTTCAAGCATCGGGTGGGCTACACCTTGGCGGCTCATGAACTGGGCGCGGGCCTCCAGTGGCATTTCGTCAAGGCCCGGCTGCCACAAGCAGAGGGTGCTCGGCCCGTAGCTTTCGGTCATACCGTAGGCGTGGGTGATGCTGAAGCCTCGCGCTTCCATGGCGGCTATCACCACGCTGGGCGGCGCCGCGCCCCCTGTGATCACCGCTACAGGCTGACCGGTGCGCCGCTCGAACTGCTCCTCGGCATGGATCAGCATCGACATCACCACCGGCGCCACACTCATATGGGTGACACCATGCTCGGCGATGGCCGCATAGATCGGCGCGGTCTGCACCTTGCGCAGGCAGACATGGGTGCCGCCAGAGAGCGTGACCGCCCAGGTATGGCTCCAGCCGTTGCAATGGAACATCGGCAGCGTCCACAGGTACACGCTGCGCGGCCCGAGCTGGAAGATCAGCGCACCGGCGCAGGCGTTGAGGTAAGCCCCACGGTGATGCAGCAGCACCCCCTTGGGATCACCGGTGGTGCCTGAGGTGTAGTTGAGGGCAATTGACTGCCATTCGTTTTCCGGCAGCGAAAGCGGCCGCTTGCAATCTCCCTGGGCGAGGAACGCCTCGTAGTCCAGTTCGCCGATCAGTTCACCGCCACTGGACTGTGTATCGTCGATATCGACCACCAGCGGTCGCGTTTCCAGCAGTGCCAGCGCCTCGCGCGCAGTGGCCCCGAATTCGCGGTCACAGATCAGCAGCTTGGTAGCGGAATGGCGAAGGATGAAGGCGATACTCTGCGCTTCCAGGCGCGTATTGATACTGACCAGTACCGCGCCTGCGCCAGGCACACCGTAGTGCGCCTCCAGCAGTTCCGGCACGTTCGGTGCGAGTACCGCAACGCGGTCACCGGGGCGAACCCCTACCCGCTCCAGTGCGCTGGCCAGGCTACAGCTGCGTTGATGCAACTGCCGGTAGGTGTAGCGACGCGCGCCGTGAATCACCGCGTCCCGCTCTGGATAAATGTGCGCGGCGCGCTTGAGGAACGAGACCGGCGACAGCGGCACATAGTTGGCGTCGTTGGGCGCCAACTCGGCGTCGAACATCGAAGGCATCATGACCACTCCCCCGTTGCCACTCGGGCGCTGTCGAAACGATGGGCGGGTACGGCACTGTGATGTGAATACATACAATCCTCCTGACCGTTATCGGTCTGTTGTTCTTCTGGCGAAGCGACACGCATGCGGCATACGGCATACGGCTTACAAGCTGCTGCAGAGATGTCCTCCATCAACCACGATTTCTGCCCCGCTCATCGCCTTGCCGGCATCCGAAGCCAGTAGCAACAAGGCTCCATCCAAGTCAGCCGGCAGATTGAAACGACGGCTCGGAATTCGCGCACGCAGCTTTTCTCCGGCTTCACTGCAAAGGAATTCTTCATTCAGCTCGGTCATTACGTAGCCGGGAGCCAGGGAATTGACCCGGATGCCGTGGCGCGCCAGTTCCAGCGCCATGGCGCGGGTCAACTGAGCCAGTCCGGCCTTTGCTGCAACGTACGGGCTTACCGCACCGGCCACGCGGCTGGCGAGAATGGACGTGACATTGATCAGGCTGCCGCCCCGCCCGCCTTGCACCATTTGCCGCGCCGTTTCCTGGGCGACTATCCAGGCACCTTTGAGGTTGGTATCGAGAATCCGATCCCAGCCCTCATCGTCGTAGGCCAGCAGGTTTTGGCTGTCGCTGACGCCGGCGTTGTTGACCAGAATGTCCAGCGGGCCGATTTCATCAAGGCAGCGACAGACGTCGTCGCGGTGGGTCACGTCGAGGGTGAATGCCTTGGCATGGCCGCCAGCCGCTTCGATCTCCTCCACCAGGCTGCGCAACGGCTCGCTGCGCCGCGCCGCCACGGCCACTTCAGCGCCGGCCGCCGCCAAGGTCAGGGCAAAATGCCGACCGAGCCCGCTGGATGCGCCAGTAACCAGGGCGCGCCGGCCGTCGAGGCTGAAAAGATGGGCAATAGAAGGCTGCATCAGTGCGCTCCTACGCGGCGGTCGAGAAGTTTTTTCGCCAGGCTCATGCGGTGCACTTCGCTCGGGCCGTCATAGATGCGAAACGGTCGAATGTCGCGGAAGATCCGTTCGACCACGGTCTCATCGGTTACCCCTCGGCCACCAAGCACCTGCACGCAACGATCAACCACCCGCCACAACGCTTCGGAGCTGATCACTTTGGCCATGCTCGAATCGACATTGGCGCGCTGCCCTTGATCAAGCACCCAGGCGCAATGCCAGACCGCCAGGCGCACGACGTGCAGGTCCATCATGTTGTCCGCCAGCATGAAGCCAACGCCCTGATGCTCGCCCAGCGGCTTGCCAAAGGAATCACGGGTACGGGCGTAGTCGCAGGCGATGTCATGGGCGCGTCGGGCGGCGCCAAGCCAGCGCATGCAATGGGTTAGCCGGGCGGGCGCCAAGCGCACCTGGGCATAGCGAAAGCCCGCGCCGATCTCACCCAATACATCACTGGCCGGCACGCGCAGGTTGTCGAAGCGCAACTGGCTGTGACCACCAGTGAAGCAGCTGTCCAACGAGTTCATCTGCCGCTCGTGGATGATGCCGTCGCGGTTCATGTCCGACAGAAACATCGTCGCGCTGCCGTCTTCCATACGCGCCATGATGATCACGAAACCAGCACCATCGGCCCCAGTGATCAACCATTTGCGGCCGTTGATCAGGTAGTCGTCGCCATCGCGGGTGGCCGTGGTCCGCAGCATCGAAGGGTCGGAACCCGAGCCCGGCGCCGGTTCTGTCATGGCGAAGCAGGAGCGTATGCGGCCCTGTACCAGCGGACGCAGCCAGCGATCCTTTTGCGCCTCGGTGGCGACCACATCCATCAGGTGAATGTTGCCCTCGTCAGGCGCGTGGATATTCAGCGCCACCGGTCCCAACGGCGAGTAACCGGCTTCTTCGAAGACGATGGCTTTGGCAGCATGGCTAAGCGCCTGGCCACCCATCTCGCGGCTGGCATGGGGCGTCAACAGTCCGGCCGCACGGGCGCGCTCGATCAACTCCTGGCGCAAGGCTTCGCTCGGGCCATGGGCGGTCTGCCGTGGGTCATTTTCCAGCGGGATCACCTGCTCGGCGATAAACAGGCGGGTCTTTTCCTGCAGGGCGAGCAATTCATCGGGGATAGTGAAGTTCATGGCTGTCCTTGTGTTCTAGGCTCGGTGCGGTGTTTGGAAAGTGCAAGCGCACTCAAGGCAGCGCCTTGGGATTGCTGATCGCCAAATGCGCGAGGGTTGTCTGTTGCAGCACCTGCAGTAGCTGAGCTTGTTCATCTCCAGCGTCGAAACGACCTTCGCGGATCGCGGCGACCAGGTGCTGACGCGCAAGCTCAAGCGACAGCTGCGGATCATTCAGCAGTGCACGCAGGTGCTCGCCCTCCTCGGCGTCGGCGCGACTGCCGGCGTGATACTCGCGGACAGCGATGGCCATCGCGTTGGCCACCATCAACGTCAGGTAGCGCTTATCGGCGGGCAGTTCGGGGAGCAACGTCTGTAGCAGGGTCTGGCGAGCGATTTCCAGCAGCTCGCGGGCATCGGGGCGGTTCATCGGGCACCTCCGGTGGTCAGGCGCAGGATTTCCAGCTCCAACTCGGGCAGCAAACGCCCGGTCAGTGCTAACTCAAGCGACGGCTCTTCACCGCAGAGGTGGCGTTGCGCTTGTTGCAGGGCGATCACCGCCCAGCGCAAGGTCGCCATCACTTGCCAGTAATTCAGTTGTTCACGGTCGATGTGCAGCGTGGACACCTCGCGGTAGCCGCGTAGAAAGTCCTCCAGCGGGCCGATGCCCCCCGCTTCTAGGTCCGGTCGGGCGAATCGCCAGCAACGTGCGCTGAACCAGCCGATGTCTTCCCGCGGATCGCCCCAGCCGGTGAATTCCCAGTCGAGTACCGCCTGCAAGCCTTCTTCGCTCGCCAGGTAGTTACCGGTGCGGTAGTCGCGGTGCAGCAAGCACACCACACTGTCACTCGGCGCATTCAGTTCGCACCAGCGCAGGCCCCACTCCAGCACTGGATGGGCAAACGCGTGCTGGTCGAGGAACGCGCGGTAGGCAGCGATGGCGGCGAGTGCCGGCGGCGTGCTCGGTACCGGCAGAAATTCCAGTTCTGCACTTGGCGGGCGTAGTTGATGCAGCCGCGCCAGGTTGGCCCCCAGCTCAGCGGCCAGTTGCGGATTGCCTCCGCTAGCGCATCGGCCAGTGAGCAAATGGCCGGCTGCGATCCCGGAAACCATTTCCATCAGAAAGAATGCGCGTCCAATCACTGCAGTGTCGCGACACAACCACAGCGGCCGAGGCACTTTCACGCCGGCCCGATGGACCCGACTCAGCACCGCGAACTCTTCGGCACGGCTGAGACTGGCCGGTAGCGCGGAGACTGCATCGCTGCGCAGTACCCAGCGTTGCACGCCGGCCCAGGGGCCACCGTCGACCTGCAATTCGAGCAACCAGTTTTCCTGGATCGCACCGCCTGAAAGCTGCTTGCGCTGCAGGATGACCACCCGATGCGCCTCGGCCTGCTCTCGGATGAAAGCCAGCAGGCCTTCGTCATTCGCCACGTCGCTGCGCACGCCAGCTGCTTGAGATGCTGCGTTGAGACTGCTCATCAATCAATTCGCCCTGACTTTTGGATTTTTTATCGGGAGTTGCTTATGGCGTGTTAGCTATAGCAACTGCCGGGCCAAATCCTAACAGGCCTTCGTCAATCAAGCGCAAAGCCCCGCCATGCCTGGGCTGCAGCAGCTCACTTGAAATGCAGGGTGCATCACCACGCTGAATATCCGTTTCACTATCGAGACAAATCTGTTCAACTATGAAAAATAATTTCATATTTGAAATGAGGAGTTGTGCATGTCACTGCCCCGTGCGCAAATCGTCGTGCTGATCAGCCACCTGCAACGTCCCAATCAGCAGAGCCGACTGGCGCAAGTGGTTGAGGGGTTGATGGGTGACTACGCCGATGAGACCAACATCAAGGTGCTCGACACTTCGGTGGACGAAGCGCTTCAGGTCGCTTGCGAGCTGGAGCGGCGCGGTGAAGTCGACGTGTTCGTGTGCGCAGGCGCAACCGCTGCCTACCTGCGCAAGCATCTGACCCGCCCGGTACTGTCGATGCGTATCAGCGGCGCTGACCTGCTGCACGCACTGGAGCAGGCACGTTCGCACTCCTCCCAGGTGGCACTCCTGAGCTACAACCGCACCAACGTGGAACTACAAGCAATGGCCGCGCTGTTCACCGTACAGATCCATCAAGCGGCCTACACCACCCTTGAGGAGGCGCGGCAGGCGGTGGAAAAGATGGCCAGCCTCGGTTGCCGCAGCATCATCGGTTCGTCCACTGTGCTCGAAATCGCGGAGCAGGCCGGTCTGCATGGCGTACTATCGCTGAGCGCCGAGACCGTCCGCAAAGCCCTGGAGGAAGCGCTCGGCATCCTGCACAGCCAACGCATCGAAATCGCCAAGCGCCAACATTTGAATGGTGTTTTGCAGCACATTCCGGCCGGTGTGGCTGCGGTGGACAACCAAGGTATCGTGCAATCGCTCAACCCGGCACTGGCGTTGCTGCTGGACCTGCCAGTGAGCGCCGCGCTCGGTCGGCCCTTGCAAGAACTGTGTCCGGCGCTGGACCTGGAGCAAGCGCTACGCGATGGCATCGGTGAAGAAAACCAGGTCATGCGCCTCGGCACACATCAAGTGGTCAGCAACTTGCTGCCGATCCTGGAAAACGGACAGCGCACCGGCATGGTGTTGGTCTGTCAGGACACCACAGCAGTACAGCGCGCCGACCAGCGCATTCGCTCCTCCCGCCGCCCGGGAGCGTTCGCCGCCAAATACCGACTGGAGCAGATCAGCGGCAACAGCCTGGCCAACCGTGAACTGCTGCACTTGGCCGAACGCTATGCGCTGACCAACTCGACCATCCTCATCACCGGCGAGAGCGGCACTGGCAAGGAGCTGCTGGCCCAGGGCATCCACAACACCAGCCATCGCCCGCATGGGCCTTTCGTGGCGATCAACTGCGCGGCGTTTCCGGAGTCGCTGCTGGAGAGCGAGCTGTTCGGCTACGAGGAAGGTGCGTTCAGCGGCTCGCGCAAAGGTGGCAAACCCGGTCTGTTCGAGGTAGCGCATCGCGGGACGCTGTTCCTCGACGAGATCGGCGACATGCCAGTGTCGCTGCAGACTCGTCTGCTTCGCGTGTTGCAGGAACGCGAAGTGTTGCGCCTGGGCGGCACCGAGCCGATATCCATCGACGTGCGGGTCATCGCGGCCACCCATCAGGACTTGCGTGGAGCGATTGAGGCCGGACGCTTTCGCACCGACTTGTATTACCGGCTGAACATCCTGCGCCTGCAAACCCTGCCGTTGCGCGAGCGCCCTGAGGACATCGCGCTGATAGCCCGCGGCATCGTCCAGAGCCTGCTGGTCAGCGGCCAACCGCGAGGTGCGGGTGCGCTGCCCCCGGCGTTGTTGCCGTACCTGATGGCTTACGCCTGGCCGGGCAACGTGCGCGAACTGGAGAACATCGTCGAACGCGCAGTGCTCTCGGCCAAGGAACTGACGCAACACGGCGAGATCGACGAACAACGCCTGGCGCGCCTGCTTCCCGAGCTCTTCGAGCAGCGAAAAGACCCATCGGCCATGCCGCCGGCACCGACGCAGAACCTGCGTACGCTAAGCAAGACGGTGCAATTGAACCATGTGCGCCAGACGCTGGACGACTGCCAGGGCAACCTGGATGAGGCAGCCCGCCGTCTAGGCATCAGCCGCACGACACTCTGGAGAAGGTTGCGCAACGAGCGCAGTTGAAAACAAAAAAAGCACCCTAACAGACTGTGTGAAAACACACTGAAGGCCAGCCCAACAAACGCCCCGACTTGTTCGGGGCGTTTGTTTTTGTGCGAACGACAGACGAAAAAAGGCCTTTAGCCCATTAGCGCCATCAACTGGCGGGCTCCGAGCACGCTAATTGCGCGTTTTAGGTTGTAGGCGTTCACTGCCAGGGCCATTTCCGCTCTCGCTCCATCCAGTTGGCGCAACAGGAAGCGAGCGTTGCCAAACACCCATTGCTTCAGGTTGCCGAAGGGGTGTTCAACGATGGATCTTCGGCTGGCCATCATCTGCGGATGGGCCAGCATTCGTTGCTCCATTCGCTCAAATGCTTCCTCATGGGCATGACGTGAGATGTAGCGGCGTTGAGCGCCAGTGCATCGGGATTTGAGCGGGCAGGCAGCGCAGCCGCTGACATCTGCCTGATAGATCCGATCACCCTTGTTGCGCTGCTTGAGCGTCAACCACTTGCCCGCCGGGCATTGATAACGATCGTGTTCGGCTTCGTAGGTAAAGTCTTTGCGCTCAAAGAGTTCCTCGCCGCCTGGGTTGACTGAGCGATTAGGTGGCACATAAACCGTAATTGCAGCCTCCTCGTAGGCCTGAAACTGCTGGCCGTTTGAATAGCCGGCATCGGCCGTCACGCTCAAGGCATCTTGTTCCAGGTATTCTTTGGCGGCCTTTGCCATTGGCTCCAGTTGTTTTCGGTCGTCGCCGTCCTGGGTCACTTCATGATGCAGAATCAGGCAATGTGCGGCATCCACGGCGCTCTGCACGTTGTAGGACACACGCGGCCCCTTGGGCGTGCGCATCATGCGGGCATCGCTTTCATGGGTGTTGAACTGCTCCAGGCCCATCGAATTCATCAGCGCCTGGCAGCTCTGATTGTCCTGCTGCCGAACTTCAAGCTGCGCCAGTGCTGTTTTGATCGCGCCGCGATCAATCACCTCTCCCGCCTCGGCCTTGTCGGCCTCATCCAGTTCCGCCAGATACTGGGCTATGCGCTTGTCCAGTTTCTCTTCCTGACGCTTGAGTTGCTTGAGGTTCATGTGGCGCCGCGAGGAAGCGACCGCCTGAAACTTACTGCCATCGATGGCCACCAAGTCACCTGCGATCAGGCCTGCCATGCGGCAAAACCGAACGAAGGCGCGACACGTCGCCACAAAGGCGAGTTTGTTGTTTTTACGAAAGTCAGCGATGGTCTTGAAGTCGGGTTTGAGTCGGTTGATCAGCCACATCACTTCGATGTTGCGCTGGCATTCGGCTTCGAGCCGCCGCGATGAGCGGATCCGCTGAAAATAGCCGTAGAGGTAGAGTTTTAGCTGATCGGCAGGGTCATAAGAGGGGCGACCGGTGCTTTTGGGAAGCGCTTTATCAAAACCCAGTTGCACCAGATCCAGCTTGGCGACGTACAGGTCAATAACCCGGACGAGGTGATCCTCAGGGATCAACTCTTCCAGCGAGACCGGGAATAGACTGGTCTGGCTGCGGGACTCTCCTTGGATGTAGGCCATAACGAAAAATGCTCCGTATCTTTCGATACGGAGCATTTTCTTTGAGCGCTGCGCAGATTGCTAGGTTTTCACACAGTCTGCTAAGGTGCTTTTTTTGATGTCGCTATCTATAACGACCTGCATTTGAAAACGCCCCGACCTGCAATCAAGGCGCTTTTCGACCAGGATTAACTGCGACTGTCCGGTCCTGCAAACCAGCATTAATTGCGAATGAACCTGCACTGATCCGCGCCGACCTGCATTCCATTGTCGCCAACCAGCATTAGGGCTTTATTCATGTGCCCTACTTGCCCAGCCCGCGTAGACCCTGGGCAACCTTCGATGGCACTGGAAGCGCTGGTGAAAGGTTTGCGGATCGCCGCGCTCACCGCGTGGAATACGCAACAGGATCTGGTGGCAAGCGCAGGCCAGGTCAGTTGAGGCAACGCTGTTGCTGATCCAAACAAAAGAGCGTCTAACCGCGCTTATAGCGCCGAGAAGGCGTAGCTGATAATCAGACGGTTCTCATCGAACTCCAGGCTGCTGTAATCGCGACGCAATGTGCTGTTGCGCCATTTCAGCGACAGGTTTTTCAGGCTGCCACTCTGGATCACATAGGCCAACTCACTTTCCCTGCCCCACTCCTTGCCGTCGCTCACAGTCGCGGTGTGCACGTCTTCACCGCTGATGTAGCGGTTCATCAGGGTCAGGCCAGGAATGCCGACACCGGCGAAGTTGAAGTCGTGACGCAACTGCCAGGACCGCTCCTTGGCGTTGTCGTAACTTGAGTTGTAGCTGTCGTTGGCCAGGGTGCCGCCGCTGGTGCCATTGACGCGCATCCAGGCGTTGTCGCCGCTGACTTTCTGCAACCCCAGGTAAAAGGTGCTGCTGCCGTACTTGGCCGAGAGCATGGCGGAGGCGGTTTTGTTGTCCAGCTCCCCTGCCCGTTTGCTGCCGCTCTCCTTGCCGATGAAGTAGCCAAGATTGGCGCCCAGCACCCAGCTACCCACCGCTTGGCTGTGCACCAGGTTGATGAATTGCTGGTTGTAGATGTCCTTGAGCTCGGCATTCCACAGGCCAATCATGGTTTGCTTGCCGTTGAAGCTGTACTCGCCACCGGCAAAGTTGAAGCGGTCGGAGGTAACGCCGCCGACACCGGTCATCGACATGTCGTCCATGCTTGCGTCGTTGCGCGGGCTGTTACCCCGGAACTGCCCGCCATACAGGGTCAAGCCGTCGATTTCCTGGGAGGTAACCTGGCCTCCCCGGAAGGTTTGCGGCAGGGCGCGGCCGTCATCGGAACGTAGGATCGGCAGTACCGGCATCCATTCGCCGACCTTCAGTTCAGTTTTTGACAGCCGAGCCTTCAACGCCACGCCCAATCGCCCAAAATCATCGGCAGGACGGCCATCCTCATGCACCGGTAACAATTGGGTGTTGGTGGTGCCGCGACCACCATCGAGCTTGAGCGCATACAGCCCCAGCACGTCGACACCGAAACCCACCGTCCCCTGGGTAAAGCCGGACTTGGCGTCCAGGATAAAGCTCTGGGTCCACTCCTCAGCCTTGCTCTGCGGATAAGCCGGATTGGTGAAGTTGCGATTGATGTAGAAGTTGCGCGCCGTCAGGCTCGCCTTGGCGTCCTCGAAGAAACCCTCGGCCAGGGCCGGAAAGGCAAACACGGCCAGCGCCAGTCCGAGAGCATGGGTGCTCACGACAGGTGTAAGCATGCGGATAGTTTTACTGCTGCAGTTCATTATTTTTATTCTCATGGTTAAAAAGCGCACAAAACCCTCCCCTCTGCGTTGACAGACGAGGTGAAAAAAGGGAGGGCAAGCTGATACGGCCCCTCAAATTAGGGTGCGTACCCCTTCAGTACACCGCCTGTTAGCAGGCGATGCGCGTCAGTCGGTTAGAAGATGCTGCGGTAGAGGGCTTCTACGTCCTGCTCGGTCATGTCCTTGGGATTGCTGTCGATCAGGCGACGCAGGTTCAGCACCACCGCGTTGGCCATCTCGGCGAGGGCGGGTTCGTCTACCTCGAGTTTCGACAGGCGGGTTTCCAGGCCGCTGGCGGCCACCAGCGTTTCAATGGCCTGGACAAACGCTTGCGCGGCATCGGCCTCGTGCTCGAAATGGCGATCAGGCAACAGGTACGCCGCCAGCTCCGCGTATTGGCTTTGCGCCGCGCTCAGGTTGAAGCGCAGCACCGGCGCCATCACCAGGGCATTGGCGTGGCCGTGGGGAATGTGAAAACGCGCCCCCAGCGGATAGGCCAACCCATGGATCGCCGCCACCGAGGCGTTGACGAAAGCCATGCCCGCCATCAGCGAGCCTTGCAGCATCGCCGTACGCGCCGCTACGTCCTGACCGTTGGCCAGCACTTTGCGCAGGTTGGCGCCCAGCAACCCCAGGGCTGCGGTGGCCAGGCCATCGGCAATAGGGTTCTTGCGGGTGCGACTGGTGTAGGCCTCGATGGCATGAACCATGGCGTCCAGGCCGGTGGCAGCGGTGACCTTGGCCGGCAGACCGAGTGTCAGCAGCGGGTCGAGCACCGCCACGTCCGGCATCAGTTGCGGCGAATACACCGCTTGCTTGCGCTGTTGCTCGTCAGTGATGACGGAGACCCAGGTCACTTCCGAGCCGGTGCCTGCCGTGGTCGGCACCAACACCAGCGGCACCCGCTGCCCCTGGGCTTTGTCGGTGCCATACAGATCTTCCAGGGGCTGTTCGCTGTTAATCAGTAAAGCCACCAGTTTGGCGGCGTCCAGGGAACTGCCGCCACCGAGGCCCAGCACGCCATCGGCCTTGAATTGACGTGCCTGCTCGGCGGCCTCCTTGACCACGGCGGACGACGGATCGGGAACCACTTGGTCGAACACAGTGACCGCGCAGCCAGCCGCTTCCAGCGCCGCCTGGGCCTTGCCTGCAAAGCCGAGGCTGACGATGCCCGGATCGCACACCAGCATCACCCGTTGTGCACCGAGGCCCTTGAGTTCCGTGCCCACGCTGTGCAACGCGCCCGCTTCGCAGACAATGCGCGGCACGCTTCTGAATTCATAATTCATCGGTCAATCCTCTCTGTTTACAGCACCGAGGCATAAATGGCGCGGGCATCGTCGCGGGTTACCGGACGCGGGTTATTGATGAGCAGGCGCTCGACCTTCATCGCGTCATCAGTCAGGCGATCCAGGTCGTCGGCAGTCACGCCCACGTCCCGCAGCCGCTGGGCAAATGGCATGCGTTCCACCAACCGGGTCATGAACTCAATGAAGGCATCGCAGGCCAGTGCCTCGCTGGCAAAGCGCTGCCCCGGCAGCACCGCCGCCGCCAGTTGCGCGTACAACGCCGAGGCTGCGGGACGATTGAAGTTCAGCACCGGCACCAGCACCAGGGCGTTGCTCAAACCGTGGGGTACATGGAAGTGGCCGCCCAACGGATACGCCAGCGCATGCACCGCCGCCACCGGCGAGTTGGCAAAGGCCATGCCCGCGAGCATCGAGCCCAGGAGCATGTCGGAACGGGCCTGCAAATCACCCGGCTCGGCCAGGACCCGATCCAGATTGCCCGCCAGCAGGCGCAACGCCTGCACTGCCAGGCCATCGGACAGCACATTCTTCTTGTGCACGCTGGTGTACGCCTCGATGGCATGGACCATGGCATCGACACCGGTCATGGCGCTGACGGCAGCAGGCAAGCCAACGGTCAGGCGGGCATCCAGCAACGCGATATCCGGATACAACAATGGGCTGACCACGCCCTTCTTCTCATGACTGGGGGTGGTGACAATCGCCACCGCCGTCACTTCCGAGCCCGTACCCGCCGTGGTCGGCACCTGGATCAATGGCAAGCGCGGGCCTTGGGCCAGGTTGATACCGTAGATCGACTCCAGCGCCTGTTCGCGGCCACAGAGCAAGGCCACCAACTTCGCGGTGTCCAGGGAGCTGCCGCCACCCAGGCCGATCACTGCTTGGGCACGGCAGTTACGCGCGGCATCCACCGCGTCCTGCACCGATTCCGACGGCGGATCGGCCTGCACATCGCTGTACAGCGTCGCTTCGACCCCGGCTTCGCGTAGGGCCCGCAAGGGTGCATCCAGCAAACCGGCGCGCAACAGCCCCGGATCGCTGACCAGCAATACCCGCTCGGCCTTCAGCTCGCGGCACAAGGTGCCCAGGCGTAATGCGCCATCGATCTCGCAAATCACCCGAGGCGTGGTTTCAAAGTTAAACGTCGACATTTATCTGCCCTACCCTGCTGTCACGCTGCCGCGCTCGATGCGGAACAACGCATCGACCAGGTCGGCAGAGTGTGTGTCATCGGATTCGGAGATCAGCACGCACAGGCCTTCCTGGCCCAGTTTTGCGATCACCTCGCTCAAACGCCGGGACAACACCGGCGCCACACCCTCGAAAGGTTCGTCCAGAATCAGCAACTGGTTGCCCGGCATCAGCGCGCGGGCCAAAGCCACCAGCTTCTGCTGGCCACCGGACAACTGCATGGCCTTGCGGTCACGGAACTGGGCGATTTCCGGAATCAGACCGTAGACCCATTCCAGGCGCTGCTTGCTGTCGGCCAGTTTATTGGCCCACACCGGCAGCATGATGTTCTCTTCCACGGTCAGCGCCGGGATCAGGCGCCGGTCTTCCGGCAAGTAGCTGATACCCGTCGCCGCACGAGTAAAGGCCGGTTGCGCGCAGAGGTCCTGCCCATCGAAAAACATTTCGCCGGTGTCAGTGGGCAACAACCCCATGATGGCGCGGATCAAGGTGGTCTTGCCGGCGCCATTGTGGCCGATCAAGCCGACCATTTGCCCGGGGCCTACGTACAGCGACACGTCATTGAGGATCGGTATGCCTTCAATCGACACGTTGAGATTGCGAATTTCCAGGCTCATTTCACGGCCCTCCTTTGCGCCTTGTCGTGGGCCTTGTCGTGGGCTTTGGCGCCGCCGGTGACGAACTCCTGCACCCGAGCATTGGCCAACACCTCTTGCGGGGCGCCGTCGGCCAGGACTTCACCGCTGTAGAACGCAAGGATGCGCGACACATAGCGGCGTACCACGTCCATGTCATGTTCGACGAACAGCACGGTCACTTGATGTTCGGCGACTACCCGCATCACGGTGTCCATCAGCGCGGTTTTCTCTTCGGCGCTGACACCGCTGGTGGGCTCGTCGAGCAGCAACATCTGTGGGTCACCGATCAACGCCATGGCGATGTCGATGAGTTTGCGCACCCCTTGCGGCACCGCCGTGACCAGGGTGTCGCGCCATTGCGGTATGCCGAACTCTGCGAGAATGGCGTCGGCGCGGGCGATCCGTGCGGCGCTGCGCACGGGCGCCAGCAGCGCTGGAAACGGACTTTCTGCCGCCGCCACCGCGATCAGCAGGTTGTCCAGCACGCTCAATTGCGGGAACAGTTGGGCGACCTGGAACGAACGGGCCATGCCCGAGCGGGTAATCGCCCGTGGCGTGCGGCCAATGATCGACTGGTTATTGAAGAGGATCTCGCCCCGGCTCGGCTTCAAGTAACCCGTGACCATATTGATGAAGGTGGTCTTGCCGGCGCCGTTGGAGCCGATTACACCGACCACTTCCCCTTTGTTGATCCGCACATTGACGTCCTTGGCCGCAGTGACGGCGCCGAACTCTTTGCACAGGCCCTGGGTTTCGAGAATGCAGGTCATGCTTTGGCCCTCCTGGCGTTACCGGTAAATAGGCTCCACAAGCCCTTGGGCAGGAACACGATGATCGCCAACAAGGTGAAGCCCAGGATCATCTGCCAGCTATGGGGCACCAGTTCGATGGCGTAAGTGCGCACCACGGCAAACACTATGGCGGCGATAAAGGGGGCGGCCACGTGGGCGGTGCCGCCGAGCAAGGCGATGAACACGAACTCGCCGGAGGTGATCCAGTAGGCCATTTCCGGGTCGATATGCCCGGCGGACAGCGCCATGAAACCACCACCCAATGCCGATACCGCCGCGGCTGCGACGTAGTTCATGTACAGCACCCAGCGCGGGGACTGGCCGAGGTACTCGACCCGCACTTCGTTTTCACGGATGGCTTCGCACATCATCCCGGCGCTGCTGCGGCTGTAGCGATGCAGCAACACCGCCAGTACCGCCGAGCAGGCAATGATGATCATGAACAGCGCCAGCGGCCCCTGCCCGGAAGCCGGCGACCAGCCAAACAGTGTCCAGGCCTTGACGTTGAAGCCGTCGGTACTGCCCAGGGCCGAGCTTTTCACCAGCACGCCGTAGAGGATCATCGAGAACGCCAGCGATAGCATGGCAAAGAAAATCTCCCGATAGCGGGTCATCAGCAGACCCAGAATCATCGCCAGCAGCACCGCCGCGCCAACGCCGATCACCAACAGCAGGGCCAGGTCGCTGATGTTGAGGAAGTGCCCGCTCATGCCCACGGCGTAGCCACCGACACAGAAGAACAGGCCCTGACCAAAGGTCACCAGGCCGGCGCGCATCTGCATCACCACGCCTTGCACCACCATGGCCTTGGCCAGCGCCATGGTCAGCAGGAACACCAGCCATTGCGGGGCAATCCAGCCACCGGCGGCCAGTAACGCTGCAACCGCCAGTAGAATCAGTTCGGTTTTATCCAGGCGCATCAGATTTTCCTCGCAAGCACGCGGCCGAACAGGCCTTGCGGACGTACCGCCAGAACCAGCGCCATGACGCCGTAAATCACAAAGAGTTCGAATTCCGGCGCGTAGTGCACCGCCGCCGCACGGCTCAGTCCCACCAGCAAGGCGCCTACTGCCGCGCCTTCGATACTGCCCATGCCACCGATGACCACCACGGCGAAGGCCAGGACGATGATTTCCACGCCCATGCCCGGCACCACTGAAATCGCCGGAGCAGTCAAGGCACCAGCCAAGGTGCCGAGCATGGTGCCCAGCACAAAGACCAGGGTGAACATGCGCTTGACGTTCACGCCCATGGCCATGGCCACTTCGCGGTCGTGGATCACAGCCCGCAGGACCTTGCCCTGGTTGGTGCGTTCCAGCCACAGGTACAAGCCCAGCCCGAGCACCAGCGACACACCCACCAGCATCAGGTCGTAATTGGACACCTTCAATCCGGCCAGGGCGCTGCGGCCCATTTCGGCATAGGGTTGATAGGCGAAATAGGGGTTCACGCCCCAGATCATTTTCATGGTGTCTTCCAACACCAGCAGCAGCGCGTAGGTGATGATCACCATCAGCACTTCGTCGCGGCCGTACATGAACTTGAGCAGGCCGCGCTCGATAATCAGGCCGACGATCAGCCCAGCCACCAGGGCACAGCCAAGCATCAGCAGGTAACCGGCCCAGACTGGGCCGATGCCGTTATTGAAATACCAGCCCACCAGCGAGGCGGCGGTGTAGGCGCCAATGGCATAGAAGCTACCGTGGGCCATGTTCAGGATCCGCATGACCCCGTAGATCACCGTCAGCCCGGCCGCGACCAGAAACAGCCACGAGGCATAGATGGTGCCGTCAATCAGCACCGCGAAAAGACTCATCATAGAGGTCCTACCTTGGCAAAAAGGTGGCGGCGCCACAGGGCCGCCACTTCGGATCAATCAAGCGAGGTTGATCAGTTGCACTGGGCACCGGGGAAGCCAGCCTTGATCCACTCCAGAGCGGTGGTGCCGTCCGGTGGGGTCACGCACTCACCAGAGAAAGCGATGACGTTTTGCACGCTGCCTTTCTTACTGGCCTTGTCGTACTGGTACTCGCCATAGGAAATGCCCTGCATGGCCTGATGGCCGCCGGCGCGGGCCATTTGTACGGTGCCGGACACCGATTCAAAGGTCGCGCCCTTGAAGGCCTTGGCGATTTCCAGCGGCGCCGGGATCTTGCCCGATTCAACCTTGGCGTTTTCCGCCGCGTGCTTGAGTCCGAGAATGGCCTGGGCCATTTTGCTCGCGGGGTAAGTCGGCGCGGTGTTGTACGCGGTTTGGTACTTGTCCTTGAACCAGCGATTGAGTTCGTTATCCGGCGCGAACGCACCGAACGGGCCCCGACCGCCGATAATCATGCCGTTCGGCGCCTGGTCCTTGTAGCGGTCCAGGGCAGACTCGCCGCAGGTCAGCACGGCGGTGGCGTCTTCCAGCAGGCCACGGGCGTTGGCTTGCAACACCAGGGCTTCCATGTCGCCGCCCCAGAAGCTGGAGTGGATGATGTCCGGACGCTTGACCGACAGTGCGGAAATCTCCGCGCCGTATTGGCCCTGGAAGACCTTCGGCATCTGCGACTCGACCACCTTGGCCTTGGGCATCAACTGCTCCATGGAGTGGGTGAAGTCGTTCCAGCTGTCCTGGCCCCAGGCGTAGTTCTGCTGGATGCCGGCAACTTTCTGCGCGTCCGGGCGGGTCTTGGTCAGGTAACGGGCGGCGCCGATATTGTCCACGGCCGCATCGAGGCTGGTGCGGAACACGAATTGCGGGGTCTTGTCTTCGTTGAACAACTGGGAAGTGCCGCAATCGTAGAACACGGTCATGGCACCCAGTTCTTCGGCCACAGGCGCAATGGCCAAGCAGTCACCGGAAGAAATGTAGCCAACCACCGCATCAACCTTCTGGCGCTGCACCAGGTTACGGAACTCTTCGACCTGTTTGGCCGCGCCGCCCGCCTCGTCGATGATCACCACCTCGATTTCGGCACCGTTGATACCGATGGTGTTGTAAGGCACCGGGAGCTTGCCTTTGTTTAGCCCTTCCACCAGCACTTTGGCGGCGTTCGCGGAGGGCTCGCCGAACGGCCCGGCTGCTGGACCCGATAGAAAAGTCACCACGCCGATGCGGAACTTGCCGTTCTCGGCAGCCATGGCCGAGGAGCCCATGGACAGTGCCAAGCCAGCGGTAATGGCTAAGGTCAAAGGGTGTTTCAGTGCGCTTTTCTTATAGTTGTTCATCTGTGCTTCCACTGTCGATTAATGAGTTGACTAAGGACTCTCGGGACGGCTGTTTTTCGAGCCAGGGCTTTCAGCGGCCATGCGACGTTTGATGGTGGCGCTGCTTTGCTGCAGTTCCTGGGCGGAATACACCGCCCAATTGCCCAGCATGGCCTTGGCGGGCGGGTAGTCGTTGTTGAGTACCGGTGTGCCGATGGCCTGGGTCTGCTGGATCTGGTGGGTTTGTGGGTCGATCCGCGAGACAAACCCGGGCGGGTCTTCCGGCAGGGCGATCTCCAAACCCTCCAGGGCACGGATCAACGCCTGGGTGTCAGTGCTGCCCGCGGCTTTTTCGTAGGCTTTGGCCAGCACCATGACCCCGGTATAGGCGCCTTGGGCGGCGTAGGTCGGGTAGCGACCGTTCAAGGCCTGGAAGCGCTCGACAAAGGAGCGATTGCGCGGCGTGTCCGGCCAGTTGTTGTGGTGCCGCGCCGAGAGGATCAGCCCGGGCGGTGCTTTGTCGCCCAGGGACACCAGGAAATCGTAGTTGCCACCGGTGTCGAAGTTGGCTAGGCGCGACGTGGCGAACAATTGGGTGCCGGCCGCCTGCTTGACGAAGGCGTGGAAGTCACCGCCCCACAGGGCCGAGACAATGATGTCGGGCTTGGCTTGTTCCAGGGCGGCGATATAGGCCGAATAGTCAGGCTCATACAGGCGTGGCCAGAGCTCGGTGACGTCCTCAAACTTAACCCCCAGTTGGGCAAAGGCTTCGTGCAAGTCATCACGGGACACATGGCCGTATTCGTAATCCGGGCCGATGAACGCCAAGCGTTTCCAGCCGGTTTGTTGTTGCAGGGCTTGCAGGTAGCGGGCACCGGCGGCCATCGAGGTCCAGGTGTCATTGGTGACCCGGAAGTAGTACGGGTGGCCGTTTTCCAGGGGCATGCGCGAGGACGCATGGTCGGTGCCGATCATCAACACCTTCTCGCGCTTGGCCAACTGGCTGACCGCCAGGCCCACGCCGGACGAGACCATGCCGCACAGCACTTGCACACCGTCCTGGTGGATAAAGTTTTTAGCAAGGCCTACGCCGTAGGAAGCCTTGGACTGGTCGTCGTCGATAATCACCCGCAGGCGCGGCACTTGCTGGCCGGCCTCGCGCTGGGCCTGCAACTCGCCGAGGGCGAGCTGAATCCCGGCGATGCTGTCCTGGCCGTAGATCACTGCGCGCTCGGTCATCGGGTACAGGCAACCCATGGTCAGGTCCGCCTGGGAGGCGGCCGCGCCCAACTCCACGCGGCCGACCTGGGCTGAGGCAACAACGCTCAGCAGCAGACCGCCCAATGTGAGCGCGCAATGAAACCATGGTCGTGGCAGTGACATAGAAATCCTTTAGGGCGTTGGCAACGCCTCTTGTTAGTTAGCCAGAGGGATAGAGCAAAGGGTGTGCCAGGACGCTGGCACAGACGGATTTTCGTGTGAGCGAGCTGGCTCCGGGCGGCGTTCCTACGATGACGAAGTCACATTCATCGGGGATGTTGGCGGGAACAACACTATCGCGAGCAGGCTCGCTCTCACATGGGTATGCTGCTTTGAGCGGTGCCCACGTGGCGTTGAGCGCTTAGCGCTCAACCTGCGCGCGGTATTGAGCGGTTACCGCTCAGTGGAGCGATCCAGCCCCAGGCGTTGCAGGCGACGCTTGAGCGCGTGCCGGGAAATACCCAACAGGCCCGCTGCCAGACCTTTATGGCCCGATGCGCGGCTCAGAGCATCGGTGACCAGATCACGCTCGGCGCGCTCCAGTTGCTCGCCCAGCACCAGCGGCTCGACCTGCGGGCCTTGCAGCGGCGCTGGCAGCATCGCCACGGTGATCGCCTGCCCCGGCGAAAGAATAGTCAGGCGTTCTACCAGGTTCTTCAGCTCGCGTACGTTCCCGGGCCAGCGGTGACGGGCCAATGCCTGGGCGCTGTCCGGCAGGAAGCGGATCGGTTCTACCCCCTCCTCCACGGCCTGGCGCCGGGCAAAATGCTGGGCCAGCAACAGCACGTCTTCACCGCGTTCGCGCAGTGCCGGAATATCCAGGGTGATAACGTTCAGGCGATAGAACAGGTCTTCGCGAAACCGCCCCGATTGCACGTCATCGGCCAGATCCCGATTGGTCGCCGCGACTACTCGCACATCAGCGCTGCTCGCGGCACTGGCACCCACGGCACGGTAACTGCCGTTCTCCAGAAAATGCAGGAGTTTGGCTTGCAGCGCCAACGGCAGTTCGCCGATCTCATCGAGGAACAGGGTGCCGCCATTCGCCTGACTGACCAGCCCGGCACGCTTCTGGTGGGCACCGGTATACGCGCCCTTTTCCGAGCCAAACAACTCGGCCTCAATCAACTGCTCCGGCAACGCCGCGCAGTTGACCTCGATAAACGAATGCCCGCCCCGCCCGCTATGGTTGTGCAGGGCCTGGGCGACCAAGGTTTTGCCGGTGCCGGATTCGCCCAGCAGCAAAATCCGCGTCGCGGAACTACGGGCAATGCGCCCCACCGCTGCGTGCAAGGCGCCCATCGCCGGGCTGTGCCCAAGCAGCCCGGCGGCCAGTTCACCGCTGACCACCACTGTGGGCTCTTCGTGGTTGGCCAGCGACAGGGTGCTGGCGATGGTCGCCAGCAGGTCATCCAGTTCGAAAGGTTTGGTCAGGTAGTCGGTGGCGCCGCTTTTCACCGCCTGTACGGCGGCGCGGGTGTCGCCGTGAGCGGAAATCATGATCACCGGCAGTTGTACGTGACGCTGGCGTAAACCGTCCAAAGTGGCCATGCCATCGATGCCCGGCAGCCCGAGGTCAAGCAGCACGATGTCGATGTCGGTGGTGTTCCCCGCCAGCAATTCCAGTGCAGCCTCGCCGCTGCCGGCCGTGCTGATGCGCATGCCTTCGCCGCGCAGGGCATAGCTGAGGGAGCGCACCAGCGCCTCTTCGTCATCAACGATCAAAACGTGAATGTCAGACATCGGTGGTTTACTTCGCCTCATTCCCTGGGGGCGTGGGGAAAGTCCAGGATCACCTGAGTCCCTACGCCAAGCGTGCTGATAATGTCCATGCGCGCACCGTTGGCTTCCAGCAGTTGCTGACTGATGCTCAGCCCCAGCCCGGTGCCCCGCGCCTTGGAGGTAAAAAACGGTTGGCGGATGCGTTGCAAGTCCGCCTCGGAGATACCGCAACCCTGGTCAATGACCATGACCCGCACCTGCCCATCCCACGCCTGGGCACACAGGTGCACGGGGCTTTGGTTGTCGCAGGCCTGGAAGGCATTCAAACACAGGTTGAGCAGTATCTGGCGGATCTGATCCGGGTCGACGTACAACTGCAAGCCGGGTTCTGTCTTGCACAGCAATTGCAGGTCATTCGGCGCCACCAGCCGGGCGATCTGTTCGAACAACGGCGCCACGGCCACCACCTTGGGTTGAGCCGGGTGCGGCCTGCCGTATTCCAGCAGATCGCTGGTGACGTGGGACAGGCGGTCGATCTCCTTGCCCAGGTCGGTCAGCAAGTGGCGTCGTTCGGGCTCCTCCTCACGACGCAGCAAGGCTTGCACCGTGGTTTTCATGGTCGCCAGGGGATTGCGCACCTCATGGGCCACGCCGGTGGCAAAAGTCCCCAATACCGCCAGGTTTTCCGTGCGCACGGTGTTTTCCAGCACGTCGGCCAGGCGCGCGGCCATCACGTTGAATGCCCGCGCCACATGGCTGATTTCGTCGTCACGGGGCTGTTCGGCCAGGCGATAACTCAGGTCGCCCATGGACAACTGATGAGCGCCCTGCAACAAGGTGCTGACCCGCGAACGCAGCTGCCGGGACAGGGTAAAAAACACAACGAGGATAAACGCGATAAAACCGGCGGCCACCCAGTACAACCACCAACGCGCATCGTTCAACGGCTTGAGGATAGCCCCCGGCTGCACACTGAACACCAGTTGCCAGCCGGGGATGATCTGCGGGCCATCACGCCACTGCTTAGGCGCCTCGACCGCGCGCCCGGTGGGGTCGATAAAGGCACCGCTCGGCACCCGCAGCAACGGTGCAACCACCCCGCTCATCCCGGCACTGACCAGCAGCTCGGTCAGCGAAGCAAGGCGCAGGTGCAAGGCGATGCGCACGCGGTGATCGGTGCGGCCATTGCGGATCGTCTTGCGGATCAAAAAGCCACCGGAGCGCCCGGGTTCGGCGAGCAACGGCCCAATCACCTCGATGTCACCCACCCACTGGATCGGCAGACCGGCGATGGACCAATGAGTGTTGGTCCAATAGGGCTCGCCGGAGGCGGCTTGCCCCGGCAGCACATTGATCAAGAGGTCGTGCTCATCGAAAAACAGCACGCCATAGAGGAACGGTAAGTCCGCTTCGAGCTTGAGCAATGAGTCCACGTCACTGCCAGGGCCAGACTGATCGGCGATAAACCCCGGCATGTTCGGGTGATTGGACAATGCCGAGAGCTGGTAGAAACGGTCATCGAGAAACGACGACAAGCGGTTGGCCGTGGACAGCGCCTGGGCGTCCAGACGTTCACCGGTCAGGCGATTGAGCAAATCCTTGGCCAATTGCTCATAGAGCACCGCCAGCGTGATGAGGGCAATGCCCATCACCAATACGGACAGCAAGGTATAGCGCGCCACCAGGCTGCGGTGCGGCCGGGCGAGCCACTTGCGTAGCCCGCAGAAGTAAGCAGTGCGGTTCATGGCTTTTTTGATTATTTTTTATAAAGTCGCCGCCAGCATAGGGATGACAACTTGTACCTGTCTATTAGCATAAGCATCTGCGCCCATCATACGGCCACTATTGAATTCTGTAGCCGCTGCCGAGGCACGAGGCTGCGAACGGTCCTGAAGGGGCCGCAGCAGGTCCGAAACCTGCGTTGCCTTCAGGATTTTTACGACCGCTTCGCGCCCGATCGCAGCCTCGTGCCTCGGCAGCGGCTAGAGGTCAAAGCGATCAATGGCCCTGCGCCTTTCGTTATCGTCGCACACGTCGTAGCTGGCGGTGGTCTGGATATTGGTGTGATGGGCCAGTTTTTGGGCGATCGACAGATCATGTTCTTCGATCACCCGGGTAATGAATGAGCGCCGGAAGTCATGGGCATGATCTTCACCCCGACTTGCGTTTTGTTTGCGTGAAATGACGATCCATAAAAAGCCAAGTAAATCATGCCATTACAGGTCTAATGTCCTAATTTTTCCTTATCTCGGCATGATCCCATCCACACGTAACTGAGCATTCGCATCGCCGGCGGCAGCCTTACCCGACGCTGCGCCCAATGATCGGCGGCACGCTGAACATCAAGCACATCCGTGCCCACTGGGACGAGATTCTGCGTCTGGCCACGTCGATCAAGCTGGGTACTGTCACTGCCTCATTGGTGCTGCGCAAGCTTGGCAGCTATCCACGCCAGAACGGCCTGGCCGTGGCCCTGCGGGAGCTGGGCCGGATCGAGCGCACTCTGTTTATCTTGGACTGGCTGCAAAGTGTCGAGCTACGCAGCCGTGTGCATGCAGGACTCAACAAGGGCGAAGCACGCAATGCCCTCCGCCAGGGCGGTGTTCTTCAACCGCCTAGGTGAAATCAGGGATCGGAGCTTCGAGCAGCAGCGCTACCGGGACAGCGGACTGAACCTGGTGACCGCTGCTATTGTGCTGTGGAACACGGTCTACCTGGAACGCGCAACCCAAGGGCTGACTGACACCGGAAAACCGGTGAATACCGACCTGTATCAATACCTATCGCCGTTGGGCTGGGAGCACATCAACCTGACCGGCGACTACGTCTGGCGGCAGAGTCGCAAGCTGGAAGAGGGGAAATTCAGGCCGCTACGGTAAGTCGGAAAACCTTAGCGTACGATTTTTTCCGAATTCTGTAGGCTCCCCTTGTAGGTGCGTACCAGGTAACGCATCAGCCATTCGTTGACTTGCGCTTCAGTTTCCGGCTTGTGGAAGTGATACAGCGTTTCGTGGGCTTCCTTCACTGTGCGAAATGGCCGCTCAACCTTGCCCTTCGAGCGGGTCGTAGTGCGTGTGCCATCCTTGCCTGCCGGCGGGAATGTGCGTCTGCCACTCGATGTCCAGTGCCTGCATGACGTTCTGGAAGACGCGGCGCTTGGCCACCGGGCCATTGTCCAGGTAGATCATCTTCGGGCGGCCTTGGAGCGGAAAGCTGGGGTCGGCCTTCGGTGATCTGACCCCGAAATGTTGGACATCAACATTGGGGGGCACGTAGAGACGCCGGTAGGATCAACACTTCAGTTCAGGAAGCAGTCACACGGTTGCGACCTGTACGTGTCAGCTTCGGCTGCGTCAAAACTTGTGGACTGAATCACACAGCAGCTCACCGAAACCACTACCCGTGCGCGAATAACAGGGCACTGCTCGCGGTCAAAGCACAGGTCAACAACCAACAAGGAAGATGCACCATGAGGATACGTCACCTGCGCTATTTCCTGATCGTCGCTGAAGAGCAAAGCTTTGCTCGTGCGGCGGCCAGAGTTCACATCGAACCTTCCCCGTTGTCCAGAGCCATAAGAGATCTTGAGTCCTATCTCGGTGTCCGACTGCTCCATCGCACCAAGGGGCGTATACAGCTGACTTGGCCAGGGGAGGTTTTCCGTGAGGAGGCGCGCCGCGTCCTTGCCTTCATGGATAACGCCCTGACGCGCGTGCAATCGGCCTCCCAGGGCTATCGTGGCCGGGTACGTATAGCCATCGCCGATAGCCTGGCTCAGCCTCGGCTGACACAGCTGCTGGCTCGATGCCGTGAAGAGGAACCTGCCACCGAGATTCGGATCGTGGAAATGACCGTCAACGAGATGCATAAGGCTCTTGCCCATGACGAGATAGATGCGGGTTTCACTGTCGACAGCACAGTCGCCACCAATGGCTTCACAAAGTTAAGGGTGTGGGTCGAACGCCCTGCCATCGCTATTCCCACTCACCATCCGCTGCTTTCCCTGGATAAAGTGCCTCTTGGGGAAGCACTCCGCTACCCGTTGATTCTTTGCCATCCTGAACGTTGCGCCGGAGGACACAACGTCATTAATCATTGGTTTGAGGACGATTCGTTGCCCTCCCCCAATATTGCTGAACATGTTTCTGGTCATGAGCCAATGATGATGCTGGTGGCCGCTGGCTATGGCATTGGTATCGGGTTGGAATCGCAGCTTTCCATTTACAACCACCCTGACGTCATTGTTCGGCCGGTTATCGACGCTATCCCCGACACGGCAACATTCATCGTTGTACCGGAGAGGCCAATTTCAGCAGAGCTGGAACGCTTCATTAAAAGAGCGCAACACATCGGGGGCAGCATGACCAATGAGTGACGATGATCATTCCATGCTCAGCACTGGGCTCTCACATTAAGTTCCATACATTTTTGTCTGGTGCAAGTCTCAAATATCCCCTTCATCATCGCGAGATAAAGGGGGCGGCCATTGAATTCAGTTGGGGAGGCGCCTGCTCATGCACAAGCGTTGGAGCTGGTAGCGCTTGTCAATCGCACCCCGCCATTAATGACCGACTTTTTTTGTCGTCTAGATGACGAAAAATGCCGTATTCAGTTGCTACTAAATTGAACAACGAGCCAACGCCCGACGGACTATTTATCAAAACGCTGAACCTTTTAATAGTGTCAGTTCCACGGATAGCGTTGGCCGCAATGCTTCGCCTCGCAGCCTTAGCTTCAATGACGAAGCAATGAATACGATGGTCAGCACAATCCTATTGTTTGATGTGCTCCAGTGGTGACATCGATTCAATACGGGTCACGCCCAACACGTGCCACTGAGCATTAAGGAGTGACCATTATGTCTGAACAGAACTCGGCTCCGATTGCGGAGCGACGCATTCTCCGCCGGCCTGAAGTCGAGGCCAAGACAGGCTTCAAACGTGCCTATCTTTACAGCCTCATGAAGGCGGGACAATTCCCCAAAGCCATAAAACTTGGCGTCCGTGCCGTTGGCTGGGACTCCACTGAGATCGACCAGTGGATCACTGACCGCCTTAAAGAACGCGCCTGACTGAGCTCCCCATTCCTTGCCAAAGAGGAGCACGTCATGCAGGTGATTTCTGTTATCTCGACCAAAGGCGGTGTAGGAAAAACCACCGTAGCCGCGAACCTCGGCGGCTTTATCGCCGATGCCGGCCTAAGGGTTCTGCTGCTTGATCTTGATATGCAGCCGACGCTGTCATCCTACTACGAGCTTGCCCGTCGCGCTCCATGCGGGATCTATGAGCTGCTGGCATTCAACGAGCGCGACATTGCGCGCCTGGTATCGCGCACCGTCATAGACCGGCTGGACGTGATTCTGTCCAATGACGCGCATCGGCAGTTGAACACCCTCTTGCTGCATGCCCCGGATGGGCGGCTTCGACTGCGGCACCTGCTACCGGTGTTTCAGCCGCACTACGACCTGGTGCTACTCGATACTCAAGGCGCTCGCAGTGTGCTGCTCGAGATGGCCGTGCTGGCGTCCGAACAGGCGGTCTCGCCCGTCACCCCCGAAATCCTCGCCGCGCGTGAAATGCGCCGAGGCACTCTGCAGCTCATCGAAGACATCGCCCCCTATAGGCATCTGGGCATTAACCCGCCACACCTTCATCTCCTGCTCAACCGCGTACCTGCTGTGTCAGCCAATGCAAAGCTGATCCAGCAGACACTGCGTTTGATCTACCGAGATCAGGAAGGGGTTCACGTCCTGCGTACCGAGATTCCTGCAATCGAGGCATTTCCCCGAGCGGCAACGCGTGGTTTGCCGGTCCACCGGGTTGAGCACCGACGGCCCACTGGCCGAGTCGCGGCAGCCGCACTGGACATTGTCCGCGGGCTGGCCAGCGAACTGTGCCCGCAATGGCAGGAACAGTTCGCTCTGGTCACCGGGAAGTTTGAGGGAAGACATTCTCATGTTGAACGCCCATGAACTGGCCCGTGGCCACAAGCGACTACTGCCACTGATTGAACATGCCCTGAGCGAGGGTTGGAATGTCTCCCGAACACCTGGCGGGCACCTGAAATTCGTCAAGCCGGGCTTACCGCCGATTTATACCAGCGCGACAGCCAGCGATCACCGGGCAGAACGCAATGCGCGCGCCATGCTGCGGCGCGCACAACGTCACGCCACAGTGGTCGAGCACCCCGATCAAGAGGGAGCCGACCATGACTGATGTCTCCCCAGAAGACATCGCCAGCAAGCTCCTGAGCGATGGTTTCACACGCAACGGCCCGGTAGCGAGTTCGATGAGCGATCCGATCGCCGACACGCCAATGGTGGTGACGCTGGACCAGTTACGCTCCTATGAGCTCGATCCGAGGCTGACGCGCAATCCGCTGTACGAGGAGATCAAAGCGTCCATCCGCCAGCGTGGGCTGGATGCCCCGCCGCCGATCACCCGACGCCCTGGTGCCGATCACTACATCATCCGTAACGGCGGCAACACGCGCCTGGCGATACTGCGCGATCTTTGGAGTGAGAGCAAAGACGAGCGATTCTTCCGTATCGGCTGCCTGTTCCGCCCATGGCCGGAGCGTGGCGAGATCGTTGCCCTGACGGGACATTTGGTCGAGAACGAACTTCACGGCGGCCTGTCGTTCATCGAACGTGCCCTGGGCATCGAAAAAGTCCGTGAGCTCTATGAGCAAGAGGATGGTAAATCGCTGTCGCAATCAGAGCTTGCCCGACGCCTCAAGGCTGATGGCTACCCCGTGCCCCAACCCCACATCAGCCGCATGCAGGAGGCGATCCAGTTCCTGCTGCCAGCGATACCGAACGTGCTCTATGCCGGCCTCGGACGCCCCCAAGTCGAGCAACTGACCAGCCTGCGTAGGGCCGGTTCCCGGATCTGGGATGCGCGCATGACCAGAAACAGTGCGAGCATTGATTTTGCGACGCTGTTCCAGGACGTCCTGATGGTATTTGACTCCCCAGGGAGCTTTGCGGCGCAGCGAGTACAGGATGAGCTGATCGGTCAAATGGCCGATTTGCTCGGGGTGGACTATGACACGCTGGCATTCGAGATCACCGATTCCGAGAAGCGCTGGCAACTGCTGAATAGTGACCCCAACAACACGTCCAGCACGGCGACTACCGGACAGGCACCCACGAGCCAGCCAACATTGCCATCGACGGTCGCACCGCCGCCGTCAGCATCCACACCGCGGACGACGGAGACATCCAGAACATCTGCAAGCGAGCCCCATACGCTCCAAGGTGGATCTGCAACACGTCCTCCGGCCGACGCGGTTGAGGATCAACAGGACAAGGACGATCGCTCGGTCTTGTTTCAGGAACATATCGTTTCGCCGGCCGAGACCACCGATCGCCTGCAGTCGATCCAGCGACTGGTGGCTGACCACACCGGCGAGACACCACCTGATTTCGGAACAAACGTCCTGCAGGCCATCCCTGTCCAGGCTGGAGGTCTCTATCCGATCTCGGATGTCTGGTACATCGACCCCAGCCTCGATACACCCGATCGGCTGCGTATCCACATCGCTCAATTCGCGCGTGAGATCGCCAACGAAGCGGGTCTGGATGATGGCATCGTCGCCTGCAACGAGGGCATCGGCTTCACGTGCGCACGAGCGTTTGGCGAGTTGGACACGCCATCAAATCTCCCGCGCTCGTTACTGTCACTGCTGCATGCCTTGAGCGCCCCCTATCAGCCGGTCGGCAGTTTGCCTGTACGCATCAACACAGCACAACTGGCCGAGGACCTGGGCGCTCTTTTACTGGGGCAGGTGCGTACGCCCTCATCACAGCAGGTCGTGCGTCTGAGCGACAGTGGGCTGGTGAAGCTTTTCCGCTTGTTGAGGCTTGCCAGGCGATTGCTGGACATCGAGGCCGGCATCACTGATGGCGACACCGCCATGCACGGATCATGAGGACGGCCGCCATGCCCGACCCCCATCCGCTCAATCAGGCAGTGATCGCGCAAGCGCTCCACGATTTGCGCAACGGCCAGCTACGCCGGGCAAAATCCATGGGGTTCGACGACACGGCGCTGGAGGCACTCAAGCACCCGGCCATGGCCAGTCTCCTGGCCAACGCAACCGTTAAATGGTGCTCAGTGAGCGTGAACAAGGAGGTGCTGCATCATCTCTTGAGCCAGGTGAATGATGTCACCCGGGAGATTGAAGAAATCGATCGGCTTCTGCGGCTGGGAGCGAGTACGGAGCTCATCAGCAAGTTCTACGGCTTGACCCACCAGGAAATCGCCCTCAGGCGCGACGTCATCGGGCTACCGAAACGCAAGGGCCGGCATCCGGTCCTGTCAGAAGAACAGGACGCTGATCTCTGGCATCGCTGGTCAGCGACCGTCAAAGAACGTGGCACCGAGTTGAACGACGACATGGCAATGCTTGCGATTACAGCCGATCTTGCCGAATGCACGGGCCTGCCCATCTCAGTGATCTGGAGCGCTATCCGAGGGTGGATTGATGAAGGGCTGGTCTGATGGGCAGTCCACGTCATTCACGCGGCCCCGTATCGCTGGGGGAGCTGTTCGACCAGGCACTGCAGCACATGCAACCTCCCCCGGACACAACACCGGCGCCGACTCCGGCACCCCCTCCCTCTGATGGATTCATCTTCAGCGGCAACCGCCATGACAGCGTGCCCCGTGCATTGCTGCTGGATAACCGGCTGACCCCGCTTGAACGAAATGCCTGGCAGGTCTTTCGTCTGCTGCTCAACGACGATGGGGTCACCGCCTTCCCCACCTACGATCAGCTCTGCCCCTATCTGGCCTCAATGCCGTGCACGGCTCGTGCGTCCCATGAGACCGTCGCGCGGGCGCTAACGTTGCTGCGCCTGACGCGCTGGATCAGTCTGGTGAGGCGCCGTCGTGATCCGAAAACAGGACGAATACAGGGCAATCTCTATGTGCTGCACGACGAGCCCCTGACGCCCTATGAAGCCATTCAGCTCGACCCGGATTATTTGGGTCTGGTCAGCCAGGCATTGAATCACGCCAGCAAGTCCGTCCAGCGTGTCGGTGTGCACACGCTCAAAGAAATGGCCGACGACCCGCTGCTCAGCGGGCGAATACTGCCAAGCAGGCTTCAGGTGCTGTCGCAGCGATTGGCTGCGCAAGGCTGGACCGAAGAGCAAAGTTATCCACAACCTGGGGATGACCACGAATCCGAAGAAGGTCCCAAAGACTTACTTCGGAATCCTACCCCCCCGACTTCGGAATCCGAAGCAGGCGTAAAACCCAGTAAAACCGACTCACTTCGGAATCCGAAGACCGATAGTACTGTACGTAAAGAAAAAGAATTAAAAGAAGTACGTACAGTACCGCGCGAGCGGGGAAAACTTCGCCTACCCGAACGCTTCCTGTCACTCAAAGCAGAGCAGCAATCAGGCGCGCTGACCGCACTGCAGCCTGTGGATGCCGAGTTGCACCAAGCCATCCTCGACGAATGGGATGCACGTTGTCGGGCAAGCTCAGTGCGCAACCCTGCGGGCTACCTGTTTGGCATCATTCAGAAGGCCATGAAGGGTGAGTTTCACGCCTGGGTCGGTCAGAAGACAGCCAGCCCCCCGGTAAGCCAGCCCCCACAGCCACCGCCAACGCAGGCTGTCGACCCTGAAGTCGCCCGAAAGAACATCGCACGGCTGCGCTCTCTGCTGGGTAGGTGAAAGCAGCACCCACGGGGCATCAATGGCGTTTTGCCAATGCTCAACATCAGGGTTTGTCCTATACCTCTGCCAGCAAGTCCAACGACGTCCATGATCGCCTATACCACTGGTATAGTTGAACACACTGCCTTCCCTTCAATGCATCACCTCCAGCCGCAGAGTCATTCGCCTGAAGAGTCCACCGAAGGCCACCGTCGCCTATACCACTGGTATAGTTGAACAGGCTGCCTTCCCTGCAACGCATCATCTCCAGCCTCAGGTCATCCGCCTGAAGAGTCCACCGAAGGCCACCGTCGCCTATACCACTGGTATAGTTGAACAGACTGCGTTCCTTGCAATGCATCACCTCCAGCCCCGGGGTCATCCGCCTGAAGCGTCCACTGAAGGCCACCGTCGCCTATACCACTGGTATAGTTGAACAGGCTGCCTTCCGGCAACGGTGGCGGGCAACGGACGCAGAATGCCTCACGCCACCCTCTCATCCGCAGGGAGGTGCAAGATTCCACTGCGGCAGTGCGAATTCACAAACAGGCGGTCATGCGGTGCGGTTTGATGACTGACACCCTTCCGGTCAATGCCGATGCTGGCGACTCGTTTCCTCACCGAGAGTCGTCACGATGGCCACCGAACCCGAATCTTCTCTGCAGTTGAACCTTGGGTCATTGCGCAGCGCGATGTCGCTGACACTGCACACCCATCATGCGTCCCGCATCTGGCACGGACGCGCGCCCTCCGAAGGCAAGCCGGGCATTGTTGGCCTCAACGGTTTTGTCGCCATCATGACCAAGCTCAAGCGAGGTTCTGAGCAAGACGACCCCTACTCCGACTGGTGGATGCTGCGCATCGAAGACAAGCTCAGCACCACCAAGGCACAACTCCAGACCCTGCGCGAACAGGTTGATCAGGCGCTGGCCGATGTGCCGGCGGCACTCAGTCTGGGCGAGAACCTCAACGTCCAGCCGGTAAAGCTACCCCTGTTCGTGGCCTCGCAACTCGGCTTCATGGCGGTCTATCTGCTGGCCGACTACGACGACCTGGCCCGGCGCCTGATCCTGGCGCATCACACGGCCCTGATCGACCGCAGCACCCTGGAACGCTGGCTCAATGAAGGCGCACATGCGCTGCGCAGCCTTTTCAGCCTGGCGCAGCAGTATCGCTACTCCGGTACGAAGCGCGATGATTTCGCCGCAAACAACGCGGCGGCGCGTGCCGCCCTGGAGAAATACGGTGAACTGCCGCAGGACGTGCTGGAAGGCACGCGCCGTTCACGCTTTGCGCCACCGCTCATCCGTCGTGCCCCTTTTGCATCGGCGCCAACTCCGTCAACAACTTCCGATATTGCGCCAGCCGGTGAACCCGACGCGGCTGAGCCAGCCGTATCTGCAGGGGGACCTCTGGGCGAAGACTCTTCCGTGTCGTTGGACCGCGAGGACCACCCAGCATGACCGCATCCAACCGCTTCTTGGCACTGGAACAGGCGGACTTCCAGCGGCTGGAACACGCAGGCTACCTAAAAGGCCTTTTAAAACCTTTTAAAGGTAATGGGGAGCTTGCGACCTGGGCCAGCCAGTGCAAAGCACTGCGGGACGATCTGATCGGACTGGCGCAGCGCAAGGTGCTGTCGCAGGCCCGCAGCCACCCCTTCAACCTCCTTCCTGTGCAACTGGCCCAGCAAACCACTGGCGCAGGCACGACCTTTCTGCGCTGGCGCAACCTTGATCGCTCACGCATGGGTACGGCTTTGTGGGAGGAGCTGCTTGCCAGCCCCGGCACACCGACATCGCTGATCGATGACCTCTACACCATCGAGGTGCAGCGCATCGTGCTGAACCTGCAGATCAGCCTCACTCACAGCATCGCCCGCCAAACCTCGGAATGCGCCAGCAAGTTGGTCCACGCCGAGGGGGCTTACCAACGGCGTGTCCACGCCACCACCCCCAAGGAGTCACACCCATGAGCACGCATTTCTACGGCGAGGGCAACATCGGTTCTGCGCCAGAATTCCGCGAGTTTCCGAACGGCAACAATGAGCCGCGCAGGCTGCTGCGCCTGAATGTCTATTTCGACAACCCCGTGCCTACCAAGGAGGGCTTTGAAGATCGCGGTGGGTTCTGGGCGCCGGTCGAGATCTGGCATCGCGACGCCGAGCGCTGGGCCGCGCTGTACCAGAAGGGCATGCGCGTCTTGGTCGAAGGTCGGGCGGTGAAAGACGATTGGGAGGATGCGGACGAAAACGAGCGCGTGACCTTCAAGATCGAAGCGCGTCGCGCTGGCATCCTGCCTTATCGCATTGAGTCTGTCGTGCTCGGGGCCAAGCCCGCGGCAGCGGAGCCAGCCGAGAACGAGTGATCATTCCCGCCCTGCGTGCACCTTTCCCGCTGAGCGATTGCGCCAACCACCAGTCGCTCACCGGGCAACAGTCAGCGTCCATGGCGTTCCACTGAGATCCACCGCTCGCGGCACATGGAGAAGCTCCCGGAGAACCAACCTACGGCCCCCATTCGCGGCCTCATGGCTTCCGGCTACTCTTGCAGACGCTTCTCGCTTGCCACATCAGTCCAGATTCTCCGCGATATGGAACACAAGTTTGAGCGGTTCCTTGCTGTCGACTATCTGGTACATCACATCCCGCTTGCTTCTCGGCAGCGTTTTGGTACAGCGCTTCGCCGTATCACGCACTGCGGCATCCGTGCCGTGGATGGTCGCCGCCAACAGCAGCACTAGGTATGCATCGGTAAGCGTCTTCGCCATCACCTCACTCTCGTTGCAAATCGTCACTAACGCTTGGCCCATTGCATAGCGTCTTTCTTCGGCTGATCAGGGGGTAGCTTAACGACCATCACTCGCTGTCTCGCCACTTTGCACCCAACCGCTTGGGCCTGGATCATCTCAAGTTGCTCCACTGACGTCCACTGAGGTCGCTGTCCGCGGTACATGACGATGCCCCCCGATGTTCCACTCACGACACGCTTGAACCTCCTGAGCACGCCATCACACGCTGCTTACGTCGGTCTGCTCACACCCACTCACGCTGAATACGGAGCAGCAGCGGCTCGGTTAGGTTTTCGACAACCCCGGTAATCGCCGGCATCAATGATCGGGTGTCCATTCTTTCCCGGTGCACAGGTCGAATGCCGGGCTCTTCATTGCGCATCGGCAATGAAATGGACGGCGTATTCATCAATATCTTGACCTAACGCTACAAGGAGGGTCCATGCGTCTGCCATTCGAGCTCGATCCGCAGATCATCCATCACATCATTTACAGCCAGGCGGGCTCCATCAGCAAAGCCCTCATCGAGTTGCTGATGAACTCGGTCGACGCCAGGGCCAGCTCTGTGCATCTTTCACTGACCCGTAGTGGCTTCACCTGCAGCGACGACGGCCAGGGCTTTGCCAGCCGCGACGATGTCGTTCGGTACTTCGGTCGGTTCGGCACGCCACACGATGAAGGCGACGCCACCTACGGCCGTTTCCGCCTCGGGCGCGGCCAGATCATGGCGCATGCCAAGACAGTCTGGCGCTCCAATGCCTGGAGGATGACCGTCGATACACGTGCGATGGGCTATCACTACGATCTGGACGACCTCCAGGACGCGTCGCCGGGCTGTTCGATCTCTGGCGACTGGTACGAAGTCCTGAGTGATGTGGAGCTGATGTCGGCCATCCAGGAGGTTCGGGACCTGGTGCGTTACACCCCCGTCAGCGTTGAGCTGAATGGCCAGCGCATCACCCGCGATCCCCGCACCGAGCACTGGGATGCCGAGGACGAGTTCGCCTGGTATCGGGTGAAAGCGGACGGCGCCGTTTCCATCTACAACCAGGGCGTACTGGTGCGTCACGATCCCGCGCATTTGTGGGGTGCAGGCGGCCTCATCGTTTCCAAAAAGGCCATCGGCCTGAACGTCTCCCGCACCGAAATCCTGCGCAAGACCTGCTCGGCGTGGAAATCAATTGCCAGGCAATTTGGCCAGATGGCTGACCAGATGGCGTCCCGTCTTGGTGACCACCGCAAAACCGAGGCTCGCCGTGAAAAATCCGCGCGGGCCTTGCTTTCGGGCGATGCCAACATCGTCCAGATCTACTCTCGGGAAGAGGTCGTCACGCTTCTGCCCGGCAAGCGGCACGTGTCGTTAGAGGACTTTCTGCGCAAATGCCGTTATAGCCACAACCAGCGGCAAGGCGGCAGGTTCGCGGTCGTAGACAACGCCTTCGAGGTCCCGAAGGGGGAAACCATCGCCCGCGAAGGTATCGCCGTGATTGTTCACCCCACCACGCTCGACCGCTTCGGCTGCTACAACGCACAGGATTTTCTCGACTGCATCATTCGGGTCCATGCCAACCTGCGCCACGACGTGGAGCAGAACGGCACACCGTACTGGTGGCTGAACGGCCTCTACGTTCCGGACTTGCTCGCGTTTTCAACACTGCGCGACGCGTTCATTGAGCGGACCCATATCTTGACGGAGAAAGACGCGCTCGATCGGGAAACACGGCGCGCCTGGACCGCTTTACGCTGGTGCCTGCATCACTACGCCGCCCTGTGCACGGGTGGCCGGCCTGCGTACGGGGGGCAGGTCCGTGAGGGTAAATCGCTGCACATTCTTCTCGGGCAGTCCAACATCGCCGAGGCGTGGACCGACGGCAGCAGCTACATCGCCGTCGACGTCACCCTTGTGAAACGGCTCAAGTCCAGTCCGCTCAGGAGCGCTGCCTATATTTTTTCTCTCATCGAGCACGAGGTTGCCCACGAAGGCGACAGCCTCGACTGCGGCCACGATGAAGCGTTCTATCAGCGCTTCCATGACCTCGCCCTGCAACACAGCGAGCAACGCCAGCGCTACATGCACATGTGGCTAATAAAGTACACCATGAGCCTGGAGGGTGACGGGAAGCGCGCGCGTGGCGAGGCCTGGCGTGAACGTTATCTGGTCGACCGTGCCGGCAGCGGTCGGGAGAAACGCGGCCTTCCGCCGATCATCGAAGATATCAGCAACGATCCTGTCGTCGTCGACCCGGTTCCTGGCGAAAATATGGCCTTCATCGACTACCAGAACACGCTTCTTGCTGTGGTTGGCACCGATTCCCCGGCACCCAACTGGCCGAATGTCCTGACGCGTGCCGAGGCTGACCAGAAGCTCATCGAGGCGCAGCACCGGGTTGACACGGCGCAATGTACCTCAGCGCAGATCCAGTACGACGAGGAAGAGGCCACGTATTGGGCCGAGATCGAAGCCTATGAGAAAGCCCAGGCCGGGGCCAAAGAGGCTGCACGGCGTCGATTCGCCACACTGTTCAATGTACAGGTCCAAGAGCTCCATCCTGACGCACTGTGCTACTTGCTGCGCGAGGATCTGAGCGATGAAGAGCTTCATGCCCTGTGGGCTGCAAAGCCCTGGGAGGCTGACGACCAGGAGTACTCTGGCGATGACGAACTTGAAGACGGCGACCTCGAAGAAGTCGACCCGCCCGATGGTCGTCAAGGAGCTTCTTGTGATGGCCCGACAGCGCATTTATCCGAAGACCTGCAGGCACTGATCCGTCCCGGCGAGACAGCATGGACGCTCGAGCGCAATGCGGCCGCTGCCGGCTTCTTTTGTGTTGGTGATTATCTGAAATGGCGTGAAGGGCCGGATGCCTGATCCGGGGGCGGCTGTAGCAACCGATGGTCGCCCTCAATTCGCCAGCGCCTATCGGCCTGCCAAGTACCGGCTTCCAGCGGACACCGCTATACCCAGGGTATAGCGCCATGGACGTCCACTGAGTTCCACGTGCGCGCCCAAAACGAAGCGCCTGCTCTGACGATCGCCTAAACGACCCTGGATTCAACTGCCGCAATCTTGCCTCCCAGGGCCAACAAGCCGGTTATTGTCGAGTCCACCTTGTTTGCGGTCTCTCGCGGTCTCCCCGGACATGCTGGTGCTCATTCGATGGACACCACGCTATTTCCGAGGAGGTTGCATGCGCGTGTATCTGTGCGAGAAGCCTTCGCAGGGTAAAGACATCGCGCGTGTGCTGGGTGCGAAACAGCGCGGAACTGGCTGCTACAACGGACCAGGAATTGTCGTGACCTGGTGCATCGGTCACCTGATCGAGGCGGCACCACCGGAAGCCTACGGTGAGCAGTACAAGCGCTGGTCCATTGAACAGCTTCCCATTCTTCCCGAGCGCTGGCGCAGCGAGGTCAAGGCCTCCACTGCCGCGCAATTCAAGGTCGTCAAACAGTTGCTCGGACAGGCCACCGAACTGGTGATTGCCACCGATGCTGATCGCGAAGGCGAGATGATTGCCCGCGAAATCATCGAGCTGTGCGGCTACTGTGGTCCCATTCAACGGCTGTGGCTGTCGGCACTGAATGACGCCTCCATTCGCAAGGCACTGGACGCGCTCAAGTCATCGAGCGAGACCCTGCCGCTGTATTACTCGGCACTCGCCCGCTCTCGCGCCGATTGGTTGATCGGCATGAACCTCAGCCGGTTGTTCACGGTGCTCGGCCGCCAAGCCGGCTACCAGGGCGTCCTCTCAGTCGGTCGTGTGCAGACGCCGACGCTGCGTCTTGTGGTTGATCGCGACCGCGAGATCGCCCGGTTCGTGTCTGTTCCGTTTTGGTCCGTCGAAGTGCAGCTATCGCACGCCGGCAATTCTTTCACCGCAAACTGGATGCCGCACGATGCCACCACCGATGCTGCAGGTCGGTGCCTGGACCAACGAACGGCCCAGCAGGCAGTAAGCCAAATCGGCGGCACTCGTGAGGCGCAGGTGCTGTCGGTGGAAACCGAGCGGGTCCGCGAAGTCGCGCCTCTCCCGTTCGACCTCAGCACGCTGCAGGAAGTCTGCTCGCGTCAGTTTGCTCTCGACGTTCAGGAGACACTGGACATCGCGCAATCGCTGTACGAGACGCACAAGGCGACCACCTATCCCCGTTCGGACTCCGGCTACCTGCCGGAGAGCATGCTGGCCGATGTGCCGACGGTACTCAACGCCATCCTCGCAACTGATCCCAGCCTGCGCCCCTTGATCGACCAACTCGACCGCACCCAACGCTCACGCGCCTGGAACGATGCGAAAGTCACTGCTCACCACGGCATCATTCCCACGCTGGAGCCGACCAACCTTTCTGCCATGTCGGAGAAGGAGCAGGCCGTTTATGGGCTCATCCGTTCGCATTACCTGGCGCAGTTTCTGCCTCACCATGAGTTCGACAGAACAGTCGCCACCTTGTCAGCCGGCGGCCAGACACTGCAGGCGACGGGTAAGCAGGTTGCCGTCCTGGGATGGCGCCTGGCGCTAATCAACAGCGGACCAGCAGCACCCGACAATACGGACGACGAGCCCACCCAACGTAGCCAGATCCTGCCGCTGCTATCCGAGGGCACACATTGCCAGGTCCACTCTGTCGATCTGAAAGCGCTGAAGACACTGCCACCCAAGCCGTTCACGCAGGGGGAGTTGATCAAAGCCATGAAGGGTGTCGCCAAACTGGTGACCGACCCACACCTGAAGCAGAAGTTGAAGGAAACCACGGGCATCGGCACAGAGGCCACCCGTGCAAACATCATCAACGGCTTGCTGGGCCGAAGCTACCTGATCAAAAAAGGCCGATCCGTCCGCGCCTCCGAGGCGGCTTTCACCCTGATCGACGCAGTTCCAGCGGCCATCGCCGACCCGGGCACGACCGCCATTTGGGAACAGGCGTTGGACATGATCGAAACCGGTCAGTTGACCCTGGACACCTTCATCGAGAAGCAATCGGTCTGGATCACGCAACTGGTGCAACAGTACCGTGACATCATCTTGTCCATCCAGATTCCCGAAGGTCCAGCTTGCCCATTGTGTGGTGCAGCGACGCGGCAGCGCACCGGCAAAACCGGTCCTTTTTGGTCGTGCAACCGTTATCCTGACTGTAAAGGCACCGTACCGTTCGAATCGTTCGATGGGAAGCAAGCCGCTTCGCGCAAGCGGCGGACCGCTCCCAGAGCTTCCTGACGCCTGCCAGACACGTCCTGCCCCAGCCGCGTTTTCCAGCGGTTGTCAGGAATGGCCCCGCTACCCGCGGGGCATCCCAAGCATGCCCCCGCCTTCTGCAATGGCATGTACCTCTCCAGCGGCTCGTGTCGTCGGGAGGATTGAAGGTGCTTTCCTGCCCGGCCGGATGCACGGCCTGTTGATCGGCACTCTCTACGTCCGGCCCGAAGGGTCTCCTGGCGCCTTGCGCGCGAGATGCCAGGAGACCCTTCGGGGACGACGGTGTTCTCCCCCGGTGCCCGCCGGTGAAACAACGGGCTCCTTTTGTGCGCGGATGTGCGCCGAAAGATATCGACCCCAGCCACGAAACGGGTCGGGTGCGATCTGCTCCAGCGACAGGCGTTGACGACGGCCAGAGTCCCTGCGACAGCCACAGGTGGTATCCCTGTCCCCCGCTGGAGGCGTACTGCCTCCAGCGCCTTGTTCCTCTCCGCATCTTGAACGCCGTCTGCCTGCGACCTGTCCAGAACCGGGTGACTTCGCCACAACCAGAACAGAAGATGGACACATGCACCTTCAACCCCTTCGGTACGGCAGCGTGTGCCGCCGCATCAAAGTCATGAACTTGGCCGCCGAACAGGGAGAGTGGCATGTCGCCATAATTAGGCGTCAGCTCCGGTAATGATGACGAAAGCCCCATACCGGTGCCGAACTATGAAACCCTATTTCTGCTACTACGGGAATACCCCGGCACAGCGGACAGGTACCAATGACGGGGGCTCTGGCTAATGCCCAAGGAGTGCCGCCGCCTTTAAGGCATACCGGACGACTACACCCTGGTGCCGTATCGCGTGCACCTCGCTGCAAAGCCATTGGCAACTCAATGGCCGTGCCTTGCGGCCTAGCTCGGACGACACCTGCAACAGGTCTTGCAATAACAGGGGCGCGCAAAAAGCCCATTGTCGGCAGACGCCATGAAGCCGCTTTGCCATTCTGCCACCATCTGTTGCTAACTCCGGTCAGCACCATGCCAGCAGCCACGGTCCTCAGGCTGCGACGTGGAGGTTCCACGTAGACCGATCCAGTCCGCTTCGCATCGTTTTACGCGGACGTGCGCCACACCTAGCGCCGATGCTCTTCATTCCCGCGCAACCCCGCGTTTCTTCATTCGACGCATGGCACTGACCAGTTCAGAACTGCCGTCGTGTCGGCGTACGCGAATTCAATCCACCGCGCCTATGGCGCATCGTCTTCTGGAGGCTCCCATGGCACTGTGCAGCAAATCACGACTGTTCGAGTTCGGCGGCCATGGCTGCGTCATCAGCAACGAGGTGATATTCCACCCACGACTCAACACAGGCACTGAATCTCGGCGAACAACTGCGCGAGGCCGTGCTGCAGAACCAGATCGATGAAACATCGTGCCTACTCAAGCGCTAGACGGTGAGCCTACTTGTCGGCATCTCCGACCTGCATATTCAAGCGATCCTGCGAGCGCACGTTGCGCAGCTTCTGCTTGATACCTCCAACGCTGAGTGCTTCGACTGAAGCACCAGCATTTATTCACCCACTGGGACCCGATCCCCAGTTGGGGATGGGCTCCGCCTAACCTCTGCTGGAGAAATACCATGTCTCAGACTCCCAATCCTTTCATCCGAGGCTACCAAAACCTGCATGTCGTTCGAACTCTCTGCATCACCTATGAAGACGACAGCCCGCCCGTATGGCGGCGACTTCATCCCAGCCAAGCACACCTTCTGGACGATCAAATCGCACAGTTTCCCTGCATCCTGTGCAACGACTTCGCGCTGATCACGGAAGGCCAGGAGGTCGGCGACGACCTTGAGGCACAGTGCCAAACCGAAGGAATCGTCCGCTCGGTGGTCTACGCCGTCCTCGGCGGCGATGCCGGGCAGCCCATCCACATCGGCGATACCTACGCCGCTGAGGACGCGCGGGAAGTTGTACGGCGCCTGACTTTTGAGACTGGCTTCTACAGCCGATGCTGGGAAATCAGTACGGCGCACATCACCGAAGAAGCGGGTTGCTACCTGACAGAGCTTGCAGACATCGCCACGCCGATCGGTTTTCTGTTCGTCGCTTTCCGGATCCCATACAGCCCGGCGATCGGCGTCAAGGTGATTGCCACGCCCTGGACCGATGCCAACCTGCAGTACGTCGAAGGCATCACCGCCGAGCAGTTGCGGCAGGAGCAATGCGACAAAGGCATGCCGGAGTCGCTGGTGAATGTTCTTCTTCTGGCCGCGCAGGCTGATGTCCGCATCCTGATCTTCGACGCCGACGCACCGGTACTCGACGGCTTGCCGTTGTACGAAGAATGACCCTTGCCACGACATACCTTCTAGCCCCTCAACCGAGGGGCTTTTTTCTGCTCGGATGAAACGACAAATGCGGGGCACGCCGGTTGCCGATTGACGCGGGCCTACCGCCGTGTGGCGATGTCATTCTGCGCACAGGTTTGCTGGCGTAGCCGGCACCATCCCAGGTAGTCGAGACCTTCAAGACTTCGGTGCGGCTTTGCGCGCTGGTCACTGTGCTCCCTGATGCACGCAGCATCTATTTACCCACCCCCCAAGGGATACCCTCCCTTGCGGGCAGGAGTCCCTTGTTTTCCTCAAAGGAGTCTCCCCATGGATCACTCGTCCATTCGCACGCAGATACCAGCGTTGGTGTCGGCCCATGTTCCGCGCAATGTTCGCAGCTTCAAGTTCCGCATCTACGAAGACCTTCCGCAGGAATCCTCGCTCGGCGTCCGTATGGACCCGCAGCCCTTCGAGGGCAAAATTGTCGCCAAGACCGATCAGGTCATTGTGGTCAAGATCGGTCGTGCCGAATTCGCCGTACTGGATCGCCACCAGGTGAGCCAGGAACCCGACGAAGGCACCAAGGTACAAGTCCAACCCTATGTTCGTCGCCGCTTCGACGGTCTTCGCGCGGATACGCCCGAAGAGCGCACAGAAGTAGCCTCAGACGGCACTCCATACACGGTGAAGACACACATTCTCGGATCAGCACCGGCCAAGTTGCCGGCCCCTGAACTGCGTTGCCCGGAGTTGCAGGAACTCGTTCATCAACTGGAGCAACTGCCCGCTCCCGATGGTTTCCGGCGCATCACCCACCTCCTGGTGGATGCCAAGGCCAGGGATTTCACCTGGGTCGACCCGTTGCCCAACAACATCATCGAAACGCCACCCGCGATCAGCTTCACGGTCTCCACGGAGAAATTCCAGGGCCGCGTCACGGTGCTCTATGACCGTGCCGGCGACCATTACGCCGTGGAGTTGCGCCACGCTGATGAACTCATCCAGCGCGTGGACGAGGTGTACTTCGACATGCTCGGCGAAACGCTGGAACACCTGATCGACGACGGGCATTGGCGGCAGATCCAGGTGGAAATCCTGTCGGACGGGCGCAAGCCGATCCGGCATTGATCAGTCGACCAACACCACTCCTTACCTGTCCAGCTTCCTGCCTTCCTGGCGGGAGGCATTTTCCTCAAGCAATGGAGACCACCATGTTGCGATTCAAAGGTACAAATTTGCGTCCCGTGCTGGCCGAGGCAATCGCTCACAAGGGCCGCCTCATCCTCGCCAAGGATCATGGGGTGTATTTCCTGGCCGAGTTCGGCGAGCGTACACCCGATGGGCAGCAAAAACTGCTGGCCTACGCCGTTGGCTGCGATCCCGACATCGATCCATTCGATGACTGGTGGGAACTCGCCCGCACCGAGCTTGGCGGGGATGACTTCGGGGAGTTTCTTGATCCTCACGATGCTGTCTTCACCCGCATCCTCAACAGTGAAGACGATCTTGAGTTGTCGGCCACGCCGACACAGCTTTCGCTGCAAGCCGTTGCGTCCAAGCCTGGTAAAGGCTAGCTCACCACCTGATCACAAGGCCTCCATCCGGGCAATGCTGTTCACTTAAGGATTGTTGACTAATCCTTGAACCGCTGGAAAATCCGGAATTCGATAAGGATTCCGGATTTTTTTTGTCTATTGCCCAGGATTTGAACACTGTTTTGGAAACTGCCGGACAGTCCCTTGCTCGATTGGATGTCTTGGCGGAACACATCCCAGTGGAATGGATAGAGGCTGCGGCGACATTAGCTGAGCAAGCCAGCATTCGCCGTCGCCGATTACCTTCCGACCTGGTTTTATGGCTGGTGGTGGGCATGGCTTTCTTTCGCGGCGAACCGATTGCCGAGGTCGCTCGCCGCCTTAATATCTGCTCCAAGGGCTTGGCCAACGAAGTGCTTCTGGCCAACAGCGCTCTCTCCAAAGCCAGGCAGCGTCTGGGTAAAGAACCCGCTTCGTGGCTCTTCCAGCAGTGCGCAAATGTCTGGGGTTATGAGCGTTACCCGAAAGACCACTGGCATGAACTGCAAGTCTTTGCCGTCGATGGTGCGTTGTTTCGAACCCAGGAAACACCGCAACTGCGTGATCACTTCGGGGCAGGCAATACCTCCAGCGAACGACAAACACCGTACCCGGTCCTGCGTCTGGTGGCCTTGATGAATGTCCGTTCTCATGTACTCGCCAATGCGGCCATCAGTCCATATCGTCGCGGGGAAATCCCCTTGGCTGCCGAGTTTGTCGAGGCGATTCCCGCTCACTCGGTCACCTTGCTGGATAAAGGGTTCTTCAGCGCCGACTTGCTATTGAACATCCAGAACGGTGCGGCCAATCGGCACTGGCTTATTCCAGAGCGAAAAGGCCTTGTGTCCACAGAACTGCTGCGGTACGGCGACGGGGATCGCCTTCTTCAAATGCGCGTCTCGCCTCAGGCTCGAAAGAAAAATCCGACGCTGCCGGAGCACTGGCAGGTTCGAGCGGTGACCTACGAAATCCAAGGAAAAGAGAAAACGGTATTCACCTCTTTGCCCTCCGAGCAGTTCAGTGCTGAACAAGTGGCTACGCTGTACCACGAACGCTGGGAAATTGAACTGGGGTTCAGGGATATCAAAAGTTCAATGCAGGACAACGCCTTGACGCTTCGAAGCAAAACCGTGGACTTGGTGTATCAGGAGTTGTGGGGATTGCTACTCGGTTACAACGTCGTGCGTAGAGAAGCCAGTCAGGCCGCCGTGGCCCACCAGCGGGCGCCTTGCGAGATCAGTTTCAAATTTGCCTGCCAGTTTATTGCCAGCCACTTGGTTGTTATGGCAGCGGTGTTGTCGCCCTCGCACACACCACGAAGATTGAAGGAGCTGCGCGGCAGCATCGGCACGCTGTTCATAAAAAAATGCCCCAGGCCGTCGAGACCCAGGGCAGTGAAGATGTCTAAAACCCGATATCCAGTGGATCGCAACGCTGCTCCGCTTAAGTGAACAGCATTGCTCCATCCGGGGGCCTTTTCTGAACAACGGCCATGTGACCGCATGCCTGTCTCTCGTTCCTTTCACAAGGAGTTCCTTCTGTCGTCGGTGCCTGCCGGCACGCCAGCCTGGAGACAGCTCACATGCGCGACCCATTCAAGATTGACCAACCCACCTGTATCAGTTTCAGCGGCGGTCGCACCAGCGCCTACATGCTGTGGCGAGTGCTGCAGCCAATGCGGGCCTGCCTGCGGATACCGTAGTCTGCTTCGCCAACACCGGCAAGGAAGTGGAGGCCACGCTGCGTTTCGTACGCGAGTGCAGCGTACGGTGGCAGGTGCCGATCCAATGGCTCGAATATCGCGATGCGTTGCCCGGCTTCGCGGTGGTCAATTTCGCAAACGCCAGCCGGCAAGGCGAACCCTTCGAGGCGCTAATCCGCAAGCGCCAGCACCTGCCCAACCCGGTAGCTCTGGGTTGCACCACCTCCCTGAAAATCCGTGCAATGCACAAGTTCGTAAGCAGTTTGGGTTGGACCGATTGGGATCAGTTCATCGGCATCCGGGCTGACGAGCAGCACCGCGTGGCGAAGATCAGGACGCGCAGTCATTCCACAGAGTCCAGCGAGAGACGATGTGCATGCCGTTGGCCGAGGCTGGCGTGCGCGAGGTGACCGCCTTCTGGCAGGCCCAGCCCTTCGATCTGGAATTGCTGACCGTGAACGGCCGCACGCTCGAAGGCAACTGCGACCTGTGCTTTCTCAAGCCACAGGGACAGCGGCTGGCACTGATCAAGGCCAAACCGGGGTCCGCCGTCTGGTGGATACGTATGGAGTCTTTGAATCTTGCCAGCAAACCCAGCGGCGCGCGCTTTCGCCACGATGACCCGAGCTATGCCGACCTAGCCCGATTCACCGCCCACCAGCGCGACATGCTCGATTCCGACGAAGCGTCCATCGCCTGTTTTTGTGGTGACTGAACAATGGGGATGCGCGCCAGTACCGATTTCCGGTAGCGGGCACATCGCACGGGTGCCACGTTACAGCCGTGTTCCGCTGACGTTGTCAGCAACATGCCCAGGTGGTCACGATCTTCAAGACTACGGCGCGGTTCCGTCCGCGTTGATCAATCCAGTTCGCACTCGGCATCCCAGATGCGAACGCCCATCGAGTCTTCGATGGTGATGCCAGTCTAGTTGTACCGGATCCCAGGATCCATCAACCCACGCGGGGGTTACACACCTCCCGTCCGGGTCGGTGTGTCTCCGCACTCTTGTCCTGCAAGTCTGGAGATTCACCATGACCACTTCATCCGAAAAAACCTTTTTCGATCTTCACATCACCGGCCTCGGTTATCTCAATCGCGTTCGCGAAGTGAAGCCAAAGAAAGGTGATCCGTTCCTGGCCTGCGATATCGCAGCGCTCAATGGTCCGAGCGACGACGTCTCGTACGTGCGTTTTGATACGCGCGTATCGGGCTCGGAAGCACAACACCTGGTTCGTCGCTGCATCGAGGCCGTCGAGGCGGAGAAGAAAGTGATGATCGGGTTCCGACTCAGCGACCTGTGGGCTGATACGTTCACCTACACCAAAGGTAAACGTGCAGGCGAACAGGGAGTGAGCCTCAAGGCCCGTCTGCTGTTCATCAGTTGGATCAAGGTCGACAGTACTTTGGTTTACAAGGCCGAGCCGAAATCGACCAAGGCCGATGAAAGCGAATCGCAAGCCCCTGCGGCTTCCGAAACGCCTGTCAGCCAAGAAGCACCCGCTTCGGAAACCTCCGAGCCTGTTGCAGAACCTGTCGACAAAGCCACCGATGCACAAACACCGGCACTGGCCGAGTCGTTCTGATCCGTAACGCCGGGGTGGTCCTTCGATTCAACCCTCGTGCGGTTGATATCGGGCCAACATAAGCCCCGGCCTTCCTTCATTGCCTAATGGGTTATTACGCCATTGGCGTATCCATCCGCATCGGTACGACCGACATGCAGATAGGCTTCTTCCTGCCAATTTTCGTCCAGCCCCTGCATCGCGGGGCTTTTTGTCCTATGCACTCGTGCTCGCCTGGCTCCTAGCCAGTCGTTGTCGGCTGCTCAATTTTCAAGGAGTTTGTCATGCAACTTGCCTCTCGTTTTGCATCACGTTCCCCCGTGCTACGTGCTGATCATCCGCTGTCGGATGACCAGATCCGCGCAGTCGCCCCTTCCATCTTCGCGGAAAACCCGCATGAAAGCCGTTCCGAGCGGTACAGCTACATACCGACCTGCGCTGTACTGGCGAAACTACGCGATGAAGGGTTCGAGCCCTTCATGGTGTGCCAGACCCGCGTGCGTCACGAAGACCGTCGTGAATTCACCAAGCACATGCTCCGGCTTCGTCATGCGAGCCAGATCAATGGCAAAGAGGCCAATGAAATTATCTTGCTCAATAGTCACGACGGTACGAGCAGCTATCAGATGCTGGCGGGTATGTTCCGCTTTGTCTGCCAAAACGGTCTGGTGTGCGGCAACATCGTCGGTGACGTCCGTGTGCCTCACAAGGGCAACGTGACGGAACATGTCATCGAGGGCGCCTATGAAGTCCTGCGTGGCTTCGACCAAGTACAGGACTCCCACGAAGCCATGCGAGCTATCACGCTCGACGATGGCGAAGCAGAGGTCTTTGCGCGCTCGGCACTGATGCTCAAGTACGACAGCCCGGACAAGGTGCTGCCGATCACTGAAAGCCAGGTGTTGGCGACACGCCGGTTCGATGACCAACGCACGGATCTGTGGTCGGTGTTTAACCGAGTACAGGAAAATCTGGTCAAAGGAGGTCTGTCCGGCCGGACTGCCAACGGTCGTCATCAACGCACACGCCCGGTGCAAGGCATCGATCAAAACGTACGCCTCAATCGGGCATTGTGGTTGCTGGCCGAAGGTTTGCGACAGCTCAAAGCTTGACCGCTCGCTGACTTTGCCCACTCCGGGCAGAGTCAGCGATTCTCACACATCGCTCCTGCCAGAGCGCTCTTCAATCCCCAAGGGACTGTACTGGCCTCGCGGGCTGGTGCCGTCCCTGCTTCTTCGTAAGGACATCACCATGCCCCATGCATCCGCCATCCAACCGCTACTGCGCATCCACGGACCGACTTCTTTATCCCAAAGGAGCTTTAGCATGAACCTTCGATACCTCCCACATCTGCGCTCCGCGCAGCCCTTCTCCGCCCAAGGAGCACCGTGCCATCAGTGGTGATTTAGCGTTGGTGGTTATCACTGACGAGCAACGCAGTCTCACGACCATTCAATTACTCGTCGAGGCAGTTGCCCCCTGAAGGCCGAGATTGTCGGTTTATCCACCTGTTGGGGCCCATCCCCCAAGGGTGCTGTGGTCCTCAACAAGGAAACTTCCATGGCACATTCATCCAGATACCACCGCCGCCACTCCAAGCTGTTGTTTCCGGTTGGCGCGTTGATCTTCAGCAAGGGCGTCGATCGCCTGATGCGTGAAGGTCGCCTTGATCCAATGCCGTTCTTTCAACGTCATGCGCGTGGTGACTGGGGCCAGGTTTCCGACGAGACATGGTACGCCAACAACGCCGCGCTGAAGATCGACTGGCAGCTCAATTCATTCTACGTGGTCACCCGCGAAATCAGCCTTAGCATCATGTCCGAGGCCGACCGCAGTGCCACCATGATCCGGCTACCGTCGGAACGCTGAGGCCGCTCTTGCCATTATCTACCGACTTCCGGTCGCCAGTACCGGTCAGTCACTTTTTTCACCGCCCGGGGGCCTAACTCGGCCCCTGTTCCCCTTGGCCTAAGGCAGAGTTTCCGAGCGCGGCCAAGGCCATGATCAATCTGGTGACTCGGCGAATCCTATTGTTTGCTGATGCACCGGCCTTGTGAGGCGATGGTGTCGGTTCCACGCTCCAGAGAATCGACCGATGCCAGCATTCAGCCAAAATCACCCCAGCAAGGTCTTACTCTGCCTGCTGATGACAACCGCTCTGGCCGGTTGCACGACGGCATCCGCGCCTACCCCGCCCACTCCGGCAGAACCCGCAAAGAAAGGTCCCAGCGCGTCCGCGCGCTGGATGCCGGAGTTCATCCCGGTGGTGCGTTATGGCCGGTACACCCTGGTCGAGTTGGCCCCGGCATCAGCGCAACAGGACCTGCTGCTTCAGGTCGTCGATGTGGCCGTTCCCGAGACACGCACAGCCACCGTTGGGGACGCCCTGCGTCATGTCCTGCTCCGTTCTGGCTACCAGTTGTGTTCCAGCAGTGATATCGCAGCGCTGAATGCGCTCCCGCTACCGGCTTCGCATTACCGACTGGGTCCGCTGTTGTTGCGTGATGCGCTGCTCACGCTGGCCGGTCCTGCCTGGGATCTGGAAGTCGACGACGGCGCACGCCGGATCTGCTTCACACACGCAGCACAGCCCACCACCGATGGCGCCCTTCCCCAATCCGGACCAGTCGCCCCTGTCGGCATAGCGCGGCCTCCATTGAAAACGGAGGCCAGGCCATGACGGGATCTCAATCCACCACAGCCGTTTCCCGCAGCATGCTGTTGCGTGCAGCAGGTATCACATGGCTGGTCCTCACTAGCGCAGCCACGATCGTCAACCATGTCTCACTGTCGAGTCTGGCCACCCAGGCCAGCGCCAACGCTCAGGCCAGCCAGGTTGTTGCCTTGGAAGCCCGACTGACTGATCTGAACCAGCGCCTCGACGTTCTGCAGAAACGGCCTGTCGCCTTGACCCAAGCCCGTTATGAGGCTGATAGCAAAACACTTGAGCAACGAATGACCGCCGTCGAAAGCGGGCTCGACCAGCGTCTGACAGCAGCCAGCCTGTCTTCTCTGGAAACACGCATCGACCAGTTGACCTCCCGTCTGGATAAACCCAACCAGACGACTCCAGTACCGGTGCGCACCCGTGTGACACACCCCACAAAGCCAATCCAAACAGCAAACCTACCGTTCACGGTTATGGGAACGGAGCTTCGCGGCGGCGAACGATTCCTGTCGATTCTGCCAACTGGCAATGCCGCCTTTTCCGAGATGCGCGTCCTGCGTCCCGGTGAGACCGACAGCGGCTGGCGCCTGCAAGCCATCGATGGCCAGACCGCCGTGTTCCAGCGCGAGAACGACGGTCAGACGCATCGATTGACGCTGCCATAGGGGCTCCGGATGAACAGCAATCTTGTTTTCCGCGCGTTAACGCTGAGCCTGATCGCCTTCTTTAACTCTCCGGTGATCGCACAAAACGCTCGCACGATCGCCTCTACCGTCTCGCCCAGCGAGGAACAAACAGCGACCTCACGCGTCAGCGACGAACAACAGGCCCGTGACTGGGGGTTGCACACGGAAGAATGGGCTCGCTATCGCCAATTGATGCAGGGACCGCTGGGCCTTTTTTCGCCCAACCTCGACCCATTGACCGCACTCGGCATCGAAGCGCGCTCCGAGGAAGAACGCGACCGCTATGCCGAGTTGCAGGTTCAGGTTGAAGCCCGCCGCGTCGAAAAGACGCTGGCATACCAGCAGGCCTACGACGCCGCCTGGCAACGCCTGCACCCGGGCATGCAACGTGTCACCCTGCCCGGCCATACTCCACGCAATTCCTCCACCACAGCCAACAGCACCGACCGCATCGCCGTGTTCATCAAGGACGGCTGCGCGCCCTGTGGCCTGGCGGTTCAGCAGTTGCAGGTATCCGATGTCGGCTTCGACCTCTACATGGTTGGCAGCCGCGCCAACGACGCGCTCATTCGCGACTGGGCAAAACGCGCCAGGATCAATCCAGATCGCGTACGCAACGGTTCAATCACGCTCAACCACGATGCCGGTCGCTGGCTGTCTTTGGGCCTGCCGGGGGACCTGCCTGCCGTTGTGCGACAGGTCAATGGCCAATGGCAACGGCAGTGACCCGTTGGCGTCATCGGCTCGTGGTACTGGGGTGGATGGCCATCATCGTCCCCGTCAGCGCGCAGGACGTACCGCCTCCGGCATATCAGATCGCCGCTCACCGGGCTGGCATTCCCTCTGCGGTGCTGTATGCGGTGGCGTTGCAGGAGAGCGGCCTGCAACGCGATGGCCGGCTGGTGCCATGGCCCTGGACTCTGAACGTGGCAGGCGTATCGCGCCGTTTCAGTTCCCGCGCCAAAGCCTGTACGGGTCTGCAAAAGGCGCTGCGGGAGGCTCCTCCCACACGGGTCGACGCCGGCCTCGGCCAGATCAATCTGGGTTATCAGAAGCACCGCTACCCGCAGCCCTGCGATCTACTCGACCCGTATCGCAACCTCGTTATCGCAGCGGAAATTCTGCGCGAACAGCACACCGACGGCGAGGACTGGCTGCTCGCCATTGGACGCTACCACCGCCCGGCAGGTGGGGCACCGGCTGCCCGCTACCGCATGAGTGTGCACAAGCACCTGCAGCACGTGCTCGGCGGCGCCCTCGCTGAAAACTCCCTCAGGAGAAAACCACTATGAAGCTCCATCCTCCTCTGCGAATCGCCGCCCCATCGCTGTTCGGCCTGCTATGCCTGGCCACCGGGGGAGCGCTCGCAGACGCCGCCTCGTTGATCGTGGTCGAAGACCGTGGCGGTGTTTCGGCATGGCCCTACTACCAATCACTGAATCTACGACCAGGCCAGGACCAGCCGTTAGCTCCTTCCCTCTCCGCACCTCATCCGTCACAGCAACGTTTCAGCGAAACAGACATGCTGCCGGTTCGTTCCGGGCGGCTGTCGCCGGGGGAGGAGCCGCGCAGGGTCATCCAGGCCTCCGGGCTGCGGCCAATGTTTCTGATCGGCGATGACGACCGCTCGCGCCAATGGTTACGCGAGCGTGCTGCAATCCTGGGCGAGTTGAAGGCGGTCGGCCTGGTCGTCAACGTGGCATCTGCCGACGCCCTTGCCACCTTGCGCGGACTGGTCCCGGACCTGACACTGTCGCCGGTATCAGGCGACGATCTCGCAGAACGCCTGGGGTTGCACCATTACCCCGTACTGGTCACTGCCACCGGCATTGAGCAGTGAGCCACTCGCCATGGCCCAGCCTCATGCGGTGGAAGTCCTACTACGGCCAGCGGTGGAGCTGTACACCGTGGCCGTCTGCGCCGCTGCCACGCTTCTGTGCCTGGTGGCGCCATGGTCGCTCGCGCTCAATCCGCTGCTCGGCCTGGGCTCGGCCCTGGCATTCTTCGCCTTTGGCGCGATCCGCCTGCGGGAAGCCTGGGCCATCCTGCGCTACCGCCGCAATATCCGCCGTCTGCCGAAGTACGTGATGACCAGCCGTGCTGTGCCGGTCAGTCAGCAGCGCCTGTTCATCGGTCGGGGGTTTCGCTGGGATCAACGGCACACGCATCGGCTGATGCAAACGTACCGCCCCGAGTTTCGTCGTTATGTGGAACCCACGGCTGCCTACCGCATCGCCCGCTGCCTGGAAGAGCGGCTGGAATTCGCACCCTTCCCACTCTCAAAGCTTGCCCGACTGACGGCCTGGGACAGCCCATTTAATCCGGCGCGGCCGCTACCTCCAGTCGGTGGCATGCCGCGCCTGCATGGCATTGAACCGCATGAAGTGGACGTTACGCTGCCGCTGGGGGAACGGGTTGGGCATTCACTCGTCCTGGGCACCACGCGGGTGGGCAAAACAAGACTCGCCGAGCTGTTCATCACCCAGGACATCCGGCGGCGTAACGCAGCCGGCGAGCATGAAGTGGTCATCGTCTTCGACCCCAAAGGCGATGCGGACCTGCTCAAGCGCATGTATGTCGAGGCCAAACGCGCCGGGCGCGAGGGCGAGTTCTATGTTTTTCACCTCGGCTGGCCAGATATTTCCGCCCGCTACAACGCCGTGGGACGGTTTGGTCGCATCAGCGAGGTGGCCACGCGCATTGCCGGCCAACTCTCCGGCGAGGGTAATTCCGCGGCGTTTCGCGAGTTCGCCTGGCGCTTCGTCAACATCATCGCCCGTGCACTCGTCGAGCTGGGGCAGCGGCCCGACTACCTGCTGATCCAGCGGCACGTGGTGAACATCGATGCCTTGTTTATCGAATACGCCCAGCACTACTTCGCGAGCAACGAGCCGAAGGCCTGGGAAGTCATCGTGCAGATCGAGGCCAGGCTCAACGACAAGAACACTCCCCGCAACATGATCGGCCGCGAGAAGCGCGTCATTGCGCTCGAACAATACCTGTCACAGGTCAGGGTCTACGATCCGGTGCTGGACGGGCTCAGATCTGCCGTACGCTATGACCGCACCTACTTTGACAAAATTGTCGCCTCGTTGCTGCCCCTGCTGGAAAAGCTCACGACCGGCAAGATTTCTCAGTTGCTGGCCCCGGACTATGCCGATCTGGCCGACCCCCGGCCCATTTTCGACTGGATGCAGATTATCCGGAAGAAGGCCGTGGTGTATGTGGGCCTCGATGCGCTCTCGGATGCCGAGGTTTCAGCCGCCGTGGGCAACAGCATGTTCAGCGACTTGGTGTCGGTCGCTGGACACATCTACAAGTTCGGTATTGACGATGGTCTACCCGGCACGGCGTCTGGGGTCAAAGTACCGATCAACGTGCACGCCGACGAGTTCAACGAACTGATGGGTGATGAGTTCATCCCCATGGTCAACAAAGGCGGCGGTGCCGGTCTCCAGGTCACCGCCTACACGCAAACGCTCAGTGACATTGAAGCGCGTATTGGCAACCGCGCCAAAGCCGGTCAAGTGGTCGGTAACTTCAACAATCTGTTTATGTTGAGGGTGCGGGAAACTGCGACCGCCGAATTACTCACGAAACAACTGCCGAAGGTTGAGGTGTACACCACCTCACTGATGAGCGGCGCCACCGACAGCTCCGACATTCACGGCAAGACCGATTTTACCAGCAACACCCAGGACCGCATCACGACGACGAGTGTGCCCCTGATCGAACCCGCCCATGTTGTCGGCCTGCCCAAGGGGCAGTGCTTTGCACTGATCGAAGGCGGCAACCTCTGGAAGATTCGCATGCCGCTGCCGGCACCCGACCCTGACGAAGTGATGCCTAGGGACCTGCAGCAGCTTGCTGGGTACATGCGCCAACACTACGTCGAGGCGGGTGACTGGTGGGACAGCAAAGCACTACCGGGCCTGCAGGATGCCCCTCTGCCTGATGACCTGCTTGACGGGTTCCGGCATATGGCGACCGCCGAAGTGGATGCTGAAGAGGCGCAACCGTGAGTGACCCGGCCAACACAGCGCAGCGCCAGCAGACCCAACAGCAGGGTTTGATCACCGGCATCATCACGCTGCCATTCCGGTTTGTGGCCGTGCTGTTGGGGTCTTTGTTTCTGTCCATCGTGATCGAATGTGTGGGTATGCACCTGTTCTGGGCCGATCAAGGCTGGCGGCACGCGCAAGGCATGCTGGACTACGAACTGACGCAACTCTCACAACACTTCACACGCAGCGCCGTGGTGCAGGAACCGGGACAAACGGCGTCCTGGTTGGTAGAAACGGCTTACCAATGGGTGTTCGTCAAAAGCGGGCTCATTGACTGGATGCGCGACGCATCGGCCAAAGCCAGTTCACCCAGCCAGGGAGCGGGTCGGGATTTCCGTTTTTATCTGAGTCAGGTTTATGTGTACCTGGAGAACGATCTGATCGCCAGTGCGTACACGCTACTGGTGTTCCTCGTCCGGCTGCTGGTGCTGGTACTGACCATCCCACTATTCCTGATGGCAGCTTTCGTCGGACTGGTCGATGGCCTGGTGCGGCGGGACATCAGGCGCTTTGGTGCGGGCCGTGAGTCAGGCTTTGTCTACCACCGGGCAAAGGCCAGTCTGATGCCTCTCGCCGTCATGCCTTGGGTCCTTTACCTGACCCTGCCCGTCAGCGCACACCCGCTTCTTATCTTGCTTCCCTGCGCAATTCTGTTAGGTGCCGCAACAGACCTCGCAGCAGGCAGCTTCAAAAAATACCTATAAGTGCTGACCGGTATTTCAGGCCAGTAATGCCTGCGCCGCCTCCATTTGCTCGTGCTCAAACGCTGGCGCAAAATCGTCCAACTCGCTCGCTTGCAACCCCACCACTGCACTGAGCGCAATCTGCCGCCAGTCCAGCACGGCGTCATACACTTCTGCCAGCACGGCCAACGCATCCTCCCGACTCAACGAAAAATAGGTGCTCCGCGCCAGCAGCATCTCAAGATCGGTGATCGGTCCATCCTCCTCCGACAGCCAGGTTTTCGACTCTCGCTCTTTGTCCGGGAAGGGATTGACGTCGAATGCCGGTGCCAGCCGCCAGAGCCCCTTTTCCACATGAAGAAAGCCATGGTTCTGCAGGTGGTCATCCACATTGGTGATCAGTAGGTTAAAAACCAGTCGCCGCCACAGCTGCTGCACATCTGCGGTCGGTGCATACCCCACGGAACGGATAGCATCGGCAATTTCGGTATAGCTTCGATCCTCTTCGCGCGACGCCTGCAGCAAAGACGCGGCGGACTGGTATGGAATACGCCCATCAGCACCATCGCGATCGAAACGACGGATGATAGCGACCGGTACGCCGTCCAACTCTATGATACGGGCCGGCGCGGCATTGATACCTGCTTGTTTTGCCAAGCATAAGGCCAGCACTTCGCCGCGCGTCACGCTACGGGTGTCGCCCACGCTTGGGAATTTTCCAATGGCGAGTGCGCCATCCTCATCGACCACCGTGCTCTTGGGGCGCATCCCGCCGAGCGATGTGCCTTTGCCCTGAAGGTAACGCAAATCTTCAGTGCTTTCCTGACCTTTCTCAACTGCCCGGCTGGCCTGGTAGATGCGCTGCAATTCCAGCAGTGGCGGTGTAGCGCGCCGTCCATCTTCAATCGTCCGGCAATAATGTCCGTTCTGATCGCGCAGTCTCAGCGCGCCGATCCGGCTGAAATCGTCAACCGCCAGCAGGTAGTCCATCTCTGTCAGCGACGCGAGCGATGGATTACCCTTACGACGCTTGGCATGGTCACGTGCGATGACCCGGCGTCCCCAAGCGTCCGGTGTCGTATCGGCAATGGCGAAATGAAAGACCGAATCGTGAGCTGAGGGAGCTCTACGTGGCTGATAACCCGAGATCAGGCTGAGATCGGCAGAAACATTGAACCCCTCCTGATTCCCCAACCATCCCTGCTCATAGGCAAAGGTGGTGTTCTCACGGCGTCCCTGCTTGACGTAAATAAGAGTGCCAACAGGTATTCCCGCCTTACCAAGACAGACCTGGACTTGCTGGCGAACTGAAGTAACCGATTTCATAATGCCCCCGATGCCGGCGGTTTACTGCGTACACGTTTAGGCAATTGTTCATCCATCAGCGTCAACCCGATGTCGTCGTGCGCCGTATCCAGCAGGTTGGCCAGCGCCTGTACCTCACCGAACACGTGCAAGGCGCGGGCGAAGAAATGAATAGGCACCCGCATATCCCCTTTCTCCATGCGCCGAACAGTGGACACAGAAGCTCCCATTCGCTCTGCAAGCGAGGCCTGTGAAATCCGTCGACGCCTGCGTGCAAGCTCAATGTCGCTGCCGAGCTTGCGGAGCGCCCGCTCGACGGGCAACGGCAATGGTGTACTCATTTATCATCCTCATAGGAACGCTTAAGGCTATTATCAGTTCCCATGAGAACAATTACCTCACGCCTTGTTACTGTTGTCAATAAACATCCCACGGGAGCGCTAATAAGCGATTAGCACTCCAATCAGAATGCTAAAGTGAAATTTGACAAGATATCCGCCCTGAGCGTCCACGATTTCGATACGCAGAGACACAGATGAAGAGATAGCTGTTCTGCGATGAAACAATCGCCCCTGCCACTCTCTTCAGAATGCACAACGCAACACCACCAAAAAAATGTTGTAAGGAAAGTGGTGAGGAGTAACTCCCCATTGTTTGCGGCTTTCCACCAGCTATCCCCGCAGCATCGAGCCATTCGAGTCCATCGGAAATGGCGCAATGGCAAGGTTTCACAATTCGGCTTACGCATGGCGACGTCCTGTCGTAGCGTTGCTGCTCACCAGTATCTTCATCACACAGCTCGCCGCCGCAGCTGACGATGGGTATGAGCGTGAACACCTGGCGGCCGTCGCCCGCCAGCTCGACCTGCTTGACCGTCTGGCCAAACAATCCGCCAGCACCGCCCCCGAGTCACGCTCCCGCTATCACTTCGACTATCGGCGTCTGGATGCCGACCTGCAGCGCATGCGGTCGGGCATCAACGACTACCTGACGCCTCAGCGTGCACAGCCACGCGATCCCTCTGCACTGCTTGGCGATTACCGCCAGGACGCCAAACAGGAGGATGACCGATGAACGCCAACCAGCTTGCCGCCTTTCAGGCCAATGCAGGCTTCACCCCCTCTGCTGTCGCCGGCGTACTGCTCGGCGCCGTGTTCGCAACCCTGCTGCTGTGGGGCGTATGGGCCCTGCGCACAGCCTATGTCGGCTGGTCGGAACAGCGGATTTCCCAGCGTCAGTTCGTCGGCGTTGCGGTGAGGTTTATCGCGATGTACGTGGTGCTGACTTTTTTCCTGCTCTCCTAACGCAAAGGCTCACATCATGAACCTGCTCTCGTATCGCTTGCATTCGGCACGTATGGCCGTCCTGACCTCGGCATCCACACTCGCCATGCTGCCGACGTTTGTCCGGGCCGACCTCCCAACCCTGGAAGATCCGTCGAGGGGCACCGGCTCCGGCATCATGGAGACGCTGCGCAATTACGGTTACGACATCGTGATGCTCGTTGCCTTGCTGGTGGTCGCCTCGATGTTTGTCGGTGTCTGCTACCACGCCTACGGTACCTATGCGGAAATCCACACGGGCCGCAAAACCTGGGGGCAATTCGGCCTGACGGTGGCCGTGGGCGCCGTCCTGCTGGTCGTTGGTGTCTGGCTGCTCACTGAAGCCACCGGCGTGCTCTAGGAGTCATGCCATGAGCACGCATCAGGACATTCGGCCTGACGGGACGGTGGTGTTTCTTCCACACCGTCTCAACCGTCACCCCGTGGTCGTCCGCGGCCTTACCGCGGATGAGCTGTGGATCTGCGCCGGGCTGTCGGCGGCAGGCAGCCTGGTGGTTGGCGTGCCGCTGGCCTTTGTATTTTCGACGATCGCCATCGTGCCCACGGCCATCATGCTGGGCATCGCTGCCGGGGTGTTTGCAGGTGGAGGCATGCTGCGTCGCCAGAAACGTGGCAGACCCGATACCTGGCTGTATCGCCAACTGCAGTGGCGTATTGCACAGCGTCATCCAGCCTTAGCGTCTTTTGTGGGCGCGCACGCGTTAGTGATCCGATCGGGTTACTGGAGCACGCGCAGGAGCAAGGCAGCGTGAGCCGGTTCAAGAACGAAATCACTCACCTCCAGTCGCACATCAAGACCTTGCGGCTGGGGCTTGGCGCACTACTTGTTATCGCCTTGGTGATGGGCGGCGGCTGGTGGAGCGCACCGCGTGACCTGACCGTGCACGTCCCGCCCGACCTGCGCTCCGGCAGTACCCGGAAATGGTGGGAAGTGCCACCCGAAAGCGTCTACGCCTTCTCGTTCTACATCTGGCAGCAACTCCAGCGCTGGCCCACCAACGGTGACGAAGACTATGCGCGCAACATTCATGTACTGGCGCCCTACTTCACCCCCGCCTGCCAGACCTTTCTGCGCAATGACTATGAATACCGCCGTACGGCAGGTGAGTTACGCCAGCGGGTACGAGGCATTTATGAAATTCCGGGGCGTGGCTACGGCGAGAACCCGGCCCAGCGGGTGAAAGTCGTCTCCGACCGCGATTGGATCGTCACGCTTGATGTGACGGCGGATGAGTACTACGGCGCCGAGCAGGTCAAACGAGCGCTGGTTCGTTACCCGCTCAAGGTCGTACGGGTGGACGTCGACCCCGAGCGCAACCCGTTCGGCCTGGCCCTGGACTGCTACAGCGGCGCGCCGCAACGCATCATCAGCCCCGACCCCGTCACACCTGCCAGCACCACGCCGGGCGGGCTGGGTGGCGCTATGGGAGAGACGCCATGAAACACCTGCTCTGTGCCTTCAGCCTGCTGCTCACCGTTGTGCTGTCGCCGACAGTCCACGCCGTGGAGATCCTTCGCTGGGAGCGCCTGCCCCTGGCGGTTTCCCTGGTCGTGGATCAGGAGCGGATCGTGTTCATCGACCGCAACGTCCGCGTGGGTGTGCCTGCTTCACTCGCCGGACGCCTGCGGGTACAAAGTGCCGGTGGTGCACTCTATCTGCGCGCCAGTGAGCCCATCGAACCAACACGCCTGCAACTGCAGGATGCTGACAACGGGACACTGATCCTGCTGGACATCGCGGCTGAGCCCGCTCGGGCAGGCCAGGCAGCGATGGAGCCCGTGCGCATTGTTGAGGCTGAGGGCCCTGCTCAACGCTACGGCGAGGCGCAGACATCTCAGGACAGTCATGACAGCGCCGACACGACCAGCCCGCCTCGTGCTGCCCGTGAAACACCTGTGCCCGTGGTTCTGACCCGCTACGCCGCGCAGCACCTGTACGCCCCACTGCGCACAGTCGAATCCGTTCCTGGCGTGACGCGCGTGAACCTGCGCCGCCATCAGCCCCTAGACGCGCTGCTGCCCACCCTGCCCGTTCAGGCCAGAGCCATCGCCGCCTGGCGGCTGGATGATCTGTGGGTGACCGCCGTCAGGTTGGCCAACAGGTCGACCTACTGGCTCACCCTGGATCCGCGCGAACTGCTGGGTGATTTCACGAACGCAACGTTTCAGCATTCAGCCTTGGGCCCTGTCGGTACCCCGGAAGACACCTCGGTGGTTTACCTGGTGACCCGAGGGCATGGCCTGGCCGAATCTCTGTTGCCGGCAGTCAGCCCGATCAATGCAGCGCTGAATCTGCCGTCCCCCTCAACGCCTGCCCCGAAGGACGGAGTTCGTCATGAAAGGTAACGGTCTGCTGAAGTGGCTGATGGTGCCCATGGCGCTCTTGCTGGTGTTCGTCGGGATCAAGCTGTTTTCCGACGGTAACGTCCAACCGGTCAATGACGGCACTCCCCGGCTGACGCCGCAAGAGGCAAAGGCATTGGGTATCGAAGGCGACACGCCCCGCGACACCGTGGCGACGCTGGTAGGTCAGGTCAAACAACTGCGTACCGAATTGCAGGGTGCGATGGCGGACAACAAAACGCAGAAGTCTGAAAACGAGCGGTTGCGTCAGCGTGAAGGCTCAATTGACCGGCGCATCCAAAGTGCGCTGGAGACTGAACGCAACCAGTTGCGCAACGACCGTGAGCAGGTCTCCGGCGAGCGGCAGCAAGCTCAGGGCTTGCTGCAAGACCTGCAGCGCCAAATCGAAGGGCTGTCCAGTCAGCGTGGCGATGCCGACCTTCCCATCGGTCTGGGCCTGAAACCCGGGGACGGCGATGGACTCGGCAGTGACGGTATTCACTGGATTGAACCGGACGATGCCAGGCGCGATGGTAAAAGTAGCGCCTCTGGCAAGCGCGACAGCTTCAGCTTCCCCACCCGTTTCGGGCCCGCGCAGAAGACGCTGGAAGCGACCCGGGAGACCGTCGTGGAAGCTGGCAGCAAGGCGACGGGTGTGTCCACCGCAACGCCGGTTTACACCGTGCCAACCAACGCAACGCTGATGGGCTCGATTGCGATGACTGCGTTGATCGGGCGCGTGCCGGTGGACGGTACGGTGAATGACCCCTACCCGTTCAAGGTCCTCATTGGTCCCGACAACCTCACCGCCAACGGCATCGACCTCCCCGAGGTGTCCGGCGCGGTGGTCAGCGGTACCGCATCAGGCGACTGGACGCTGTCCTGCGTGCGCGGCCAGATCCGCAGTGTGACGTTCGTGTTCCATGACGGCACCATCCGCACCGTGCCCGAAGAGGGCCAGCTCGGTGGCAACCAGCAGCAGGACAACAGGGGCAGCAACGCTACCCAGGAAGGCCTGGGCTGGATCAGCGATCCCTATGGCATCCCGTGCGTTTCAGGTGAACGCCGCAGCAACGCCCAGCAGTACCTCGGCAGTCAGGCGCTGATTACGGCGGCGGGTGCCGGCGTCGCATCGCTGATCAAATCGGACAACGACAGCGTCGCTGTGGTGGCTAACAACAACGGTTCAATGGGCACCGTGGGTATTACCGGCAACGAAGCGGTGGGCCGCATCCTCGCGGGCGGTGTGCAGGACATGTCGCAGTGGGTGAACAAGCTCTACGGGCAGGCCTTCGCAGCCGTCTACGTCAAGCCCGGTGCCCAGGTCGCCGTCCATCTCGAACAACCCCTCAGCATCGACTACGCCCCCAAAGGTCGTCGCGTCGATCACCGTTTAGGAGGCGCTCCCCATGCGCAGGATCTGGATTAACGGCCTGACGGTCCTCATGGTGGCCGTGGCCTTGGCCGGCTGCTCGACCAGCAAGGAAAAGATGCTGCCGCATGACGGCAACACCATGCTCGATATCTGGAACGAGGAGACCGGCGGTGCCGCGCGTGGCGGGCAGAGTGCCCAGCAGTTGCTGGACGCCCGGCAGTCGCTGCGCCGGTCACTCACGCAAGACGATGTGAACGCGGCGCCGACTGTCAACGCAAGCTATACCCGCACCGCGCAGAACGAGATCTACCGGCAGTTCCACCGCCTGCCCAATCCAGACCTTGTGATGTACGTCTTCCCCCATCTGGCAGGCACTGATCCCGCTCCCGTTCCCGGGTACACGACCGTCTTTCCCCTGTACCAGCGGGTCCAGTACGCCATGCCCGGTGAACGGGTCGAGAACTACTGATGCGCTGGCCATTTTCCCGCGTACCTGAGACAACTCAGACAGACAGGCCAACGCCGGATGCCTGGGAGCGCCATGTTGCCGAACTGCAGGCTCACGGCATTCCGACGCCGGGCAAGCCCGGTGCCACGCGGCGGCGTCCTGCCACACAGGCTGTCGAGCAGGCGCTTTATGACGTCGCGCCCTCGTTTGCCGATCTGTTGCCCTGGGTCGAATACCTGTCCGACTCAAAATGCATGCTGCTCGAAGACGGCGTCTCCGTCGCGGCATTTTTTGAATTGATGCCCGTCGGTACGGAGGGCCGTGAGGCGGCCTGGCTTGCGCAGGCGCGCGACGCCCTGGAAAACGCACTACAGGACAGTTTCGATGAACTGGATGACTCGCCCTGGGTGATGCAGCTCTACGCTCAGGACGAGACCGACTGGAACCCGTACCTTGCCTCCCTGCGCAGTTATCTCCAGCCACGGGCACAGGGCAGCGCCTTCAGCGAGTTCTACCTGCGCTTTTTCGGTCACCATCTGCGGGCCGTTGCCAAGCAGGGCGGCCTGTTCGAGGACCGCACAGTCACCAAGTTACCCTGGCGCGGCCAAACGCGCCGCGTCCGCCTGGTGGTATATCGGCGGGCTGGGAGTACGCCCGCCCGACGCGGGCAATCCCCCGAGCAGGCATTGAATGTCATTTGCGACCGGCTGCTCGGCGGCCTGTCCAATGCGGGCATACGCGCCCGTCGCCTGCAGGCGGCAGATATTCATGCCTGGCTGGTGCTTTGGTTCAACCCGCGGCCGACGATGCTCGGCCCCACGTTAGACGACCGCGAACGCTTCTACCGCCTCACGTCCTATCCGACGGAGTCCGAACCCGGCGAGCTGGAACTGGCCAGTGGTACGGATTTCGCGCAGCGCCTGTTTTTCGGCCAGCCCCGCTCTGACGTCGAAAACGGCCTGTGGTACTTCGACGACCTGCCCCACCGGACCGTTGTTGTCGACCGGTTGCGCACGCCGCCCAACACCGGGCACATCACCGGTGAAACCCGCAAGGGCGGTGATGCGATCAATGCCCTGATGGATCAGATGCCCGAAGACACGGTGATGTGCCTGACGATGGTCGTCACGCCGCAGGACATTCTTGAGGCGCACCTGAATCACCTGGCGAAAAAGGCAGTTGGTGAAACCCTGGCCTCGGAACAGGCATTGAAGGACGTCCAGCAGGCGCGCGGGCTGATTGGCAGTGCACACAAGCTGTATCGCGCCTCGCTGGCGTTCTACCTTCGGGGTCGGGACATGGCAGACCTCGATACCCGCGGTCTGCAACTGGGCAACGTCCTGCTCAACGCAGGCCTGCAACCGGTGCGCGAAGAAGATGAAGTCGCGCCGCTCAACAGCTATCTGCGTTGGTTACCCTGTGTCTATGACCCGGGCAAAGACAAGCGTCAGTGGTACACCCAACTCATGTTCGCGCAGCATGTAGCCAACCTGGCACCGACTTGGGGGCGCAGTGCCGGCACCGGCCGCCCCGGGATCACCTTCTTCAACCGTGGCGGCGGCACCATCACCTTTGATCCGTTGAACCGACTCGACCGCCAGATGAATGCACACCTGTTCCTGTTCGGCCCCACCGGTTCAGGCAAGTCGGCCACGCTCAACAACATCCTCAACCAGATCACCGCCATCTACCGGCCACGGCTGTTCATCGTGGAAGCCGGTAACAGCTTTGGCCTCTACGGTGAGTTCGCCGCGCGTCTGGGGCTGACGGTGCATCGCGTCAGGCTTTCGCCCGGTGCAGGCGTGAGCCTTGCGCCCTTCGCCGACGCCTGGCGCCTGGTCGACACGCCCAGCCAGGTCCAGACACTCGATGCCGACGCGCTCGATGAAGAATCCGCCGAGGGCGATGCCAGTGCTGACGAGCAACGTGATGTGCTGGGTGAACTGGAGATCACCGCACGATTGATGATCACCGGCGGGGAGGACAGAGAGGAAGCCAGGATGACCCGTGCCGATCGCAGCCTGATCCGTCAGTGCATCCTCGAGGCCGCCCATCGCTGCGTGATAGAAAAACGCACGGTACTGACCCGTGATGTACGCAATGCGCTGCGCGAACGCGGTTGCGATTCGACGTTACCCGAGACACGTCGTACTCGTCTGCTGGAAATGGCCGATGCGATGGACATGTTCTGCCAGGGCGTCGATGGCGAGATGTTCGACAGGCCGGGTACGCCTTGGCCGGAGGCCGATATCACGGTTGTCGACCTGGCCACGTTCGCCCGCGAGGGCTACAACGCGCAGCTGTCGATTGCCTACATTTCGCTGATCAACACCGTCAACAACATCGCCGAGCGCGACCAGTTCCTCGGCCGCCCGATCATCAATGTCACCGATGAAGGCCACATCATCACCAAGAACCCGCTGCTCGCGCCCTATGTGGTCAAGATCACCAAGATGTGGCGCAAACTGGGCGCCTGGTACTGGCTGGCAACGCAGAACCTGGACGACCTGCCGAAAGCCGCCGAGCCCATGCTCAACATGATCGAGTGGTGGATTTGCCTGAGCATGCCGCCCGACGAGGTGGAGAAGATTGCCCGGTTTCGTGAACTGAACGCCTCGCAGAAGGCCCTGATGCTGTCCGCACGCAAGGAAGCCGGAAAATTCACGGAGGGGGTGATTTTGTCAAAATCAATGGAGTTGCTGTTCCGTGCGGTACCGCCCAGCCTGTACCTGGCGCTGGCAATGACGGAACCCGAAGAGAAAGCCGAACGTTTTCAGTTGATGCAGCAGCACGGCATCAGTGAACTGGAAGCCGCGCTACGCGTTGCCGACCAGATCGACCGAGCGCGGGGCATCGAGCCGCTGCGCTACGACCTGTTTGATTGACGTCGAGGATTCCGCCATGCCTTCGCCCACTTTCCTCCTCTACCGTCGGTGGCCGTGCGGGGTCTGGCTGCTGGGGTGGGTGATTGCTGGCCTGCTCGTGCTCTGGCTTTGGTCGTGGGCCGACGAGTCGCATGAGTCAACCCACACGTCGGACACCACCGCTGCCCAGCACCCGGCCGGCCCACCTTGGCGCTATGGACGCATGAATGCGCGCTTCACCATTGTCGAATACGCCGACCTCGAATGCCCCTACTGCAAGGCCTATGACCCCATACTGCGGCATTGGATCGACCAGCACCCGGAGGTGAATCTGCAATGGCACCACCTGCCGCTAGCCATGCACGAGCCGGCAGCGACTCGACAGGCGCGTCTGGCCGAATGCATCGGCGAGTCCCACGGCCATGATGCGTTCTGGCAAGCCATCACCTGGATCTACCAGCACACCCGCAGCGACGGCCAGGGCCTGCCGCCCGACACCGAGTACCACGGCCAGGACCCAACCGTGCAAGCCTGCCTCGCCAGTGAGCGGCCCGACACCATCATCCAGGGGCAGGCCAACGAAGCACGCCATGGCGGCGTGAGCGCCACCCCGACCCTGCGTCTGATCGACCACCACAGCGGCCAGTCACTGACCCTGGCCGGCCCGGCCGAAGGCGACGCGTTGCTGTCGGCATTGGACCTATTGGTGTCCAACGGTACGGCGCCATACGCAGCACAACTTCATCACCAAATGCCTGCCGACGTCGTCGGCGACATGCCCAGATAGCCCGCGGTCTTCAAGGCTATGGCGCGGTTTCGACCGCGTTGACTGCACGCCAGTTCGCCACGCATCCCCCGAGCGAACGGTCATCTGCGCAAGCGATGGCGGATGCCTATCGTCACTGTCTCCGGAGGGTCCGCCCTCCAGGGGCGGCTGCCTCCAATTCCTAAAGGAGGTTCCCATGTCCACATCCCTCGCCATGATCAGTGGTAATGCGTCACTCAATCCCGTCGGCACACCGGACGACGACCAAATCATCGAACAGGCGTTGGTCATCCTTGAGCAGCGAGTGTTCACTCGTGGCCCCTCGCTGCAAAGCCCGGAGGATGTGCGCAATTTCCTGCAGCTGAAAATCGCAGCACAGCCGCATGAAGTCTTTGGCGCCGTGTTCCTCGATTCGAAGCATCAGGTGCTGGCCTACGAGCCTTTGTTCCAAGGCACTATCGACAGCGCCAGCGTCTATCCACGGGTGGTGCTCAAGCGCTGCCTGGACCATAACGCCGCCGCTCTGGTGCTCTGCCACAATCACCCTTCCGGCTGTACTGAACCCAGTACGGCGGACGAAACGTTGACCCAGCGATTGAAGGAGATATTGGGACAGGTCGATATCCGTCTGCTGGATCACTTCATCATCGGGAAAGGCGATCCTTATTCGTTCGCCGAACACGGATTGATCTGATCCTCCTCGCGCCAGCTTGCTGACGCTCCAACACCCCATCGGAAGCGATGCTTTCGATGGGGTATCTGCGGTCCACGAAATACCGCGATTCATCGGTGCATGGAAACCGGGCACCTCCCTTTTCCGATTGTTTGTTGTCGCGTTAAGCGCGATGCGTTGCACTACCGAGGTCATGAACCACCGGATGCTGCGCCATGTTGTGTTCTCTTTCCCCCGGCCCGATCAGTTGCCTGGCCTTGGCCATTGCGCTGTGTGCCTCTGCGGCTAGTGCAATGGATATCTGGGTCATCACCGACCGCCAACATCCCGTGCAAGGTACACCTGACCGACTGATCGAGCTGGATGCACCCGCGCGTATTGAAGCCGAACTGTCGACCGATCTTCCAAGTGATGTCCAGCAAGCGTCACTCTTGGTACAGCAGCGCCTCAAGCACGGCGGCCCCGCGCTGGAGCAGCGTCTGGCCAGGACCTACCAGGACGTGACCGATGCCTGGAGCTTGGGCATTACCTCTCTCCCCGCCATCGTCATGGATCAACGCTACGTAGTTTATGGCGAGCCGGGCGTCGCCACGGCGATCGCACGCATCGAGGCCTACCGGAGGACTCAACCATGAAGTGTGCCCGGCTTCGGCGTACCGGCATCGCCACCATTCTGTTAATGACCGCCTCGTCATCGTTCGCGCTCAACACCGCGACCATCGTGTCTTCCACTTTGTCCCCATCGTGCCTGGAATACCGGGTGGTAGGGATCTGCTATTGGCTGTTCTGCACGCCGTTCGGCTGCTCGGTGCGGACGTCCACCAAGGTGCGCCACTACATTCCGGATGCCGTGGTTTCGAGTTACTCCAATACCGGTGAGAACCCGTGGCTCGAAGTGCGGGCCATGAGCGCACCCAACGTGACGGCCCAGGCCGGTGGCGACGGCACGACGAACCATGACAATGAAAGCAACATGGCGAAGTTCAAGAACGCCGACGTGATCGGCCATCCCGGCGGTCATGTGTTCGGCCAATTTGCCAGCACCTCAGGTTACGCCTGCAAAGGTGCCGGCACCGCGTTCATGCCGTACCTGCTGAGCACGCTCGACACCGTGGCCTGGCGCTACAACGTGCCCGAAGCCGTGTACCCAGAGGCCCTGATTCCGGGCATGCGCGAGATCGGCGCGCGCAGCACGTTCAACCTGTGGGGCGCCGTCTATCCGCGCGGCGGATTTCTGCATCAGACCGACGATTATAAGACCGGTGCCGTGGTCGCCCAACGCGCCGGCGACATCGTCACCCGGCGGGGGCAATTGCATGTCTATCAGCCATTGCTCGCGAACTCGCAGCCCGGTTACTGGCCGGCCGGAGCGCTGGAGGAAAGCAATGCCTCGACCGGCAAGTGGCAGGAGCTGACGCCGCGTCTTTCCAACAGCTGCGCGGTGTTCCCCCACAGCGAACCGCTGACCCAGGCCCAGCAAGGTGATTATGCCTGGGCGCTTTGGCGCCCATACAGCTGTTGCGAACGCCGCGGGCAGACGTTCCTCGGCAGTACAGACTTCAACTGAGGGGAAAACAATGAAGCGTCCTGTCACCCTCTTCCACCCATTGCCGTTGCGGTGGCAGGTGGCCCTGCTGGCCAGCGCGCTGGTGCTGGTCAGCAACCTGGTATCGGCCCAAACCGACGGTTTCCAGAACAGCGGCAGCGTGATTGGCGACGACCTCATGTATTCGATCGGTGGCGGCAGCGCGGTGTCTATGAGCCGCGCGGCCGGCATGCATTCGCTCGGTGTGGGCGCGGGCTGGAACAGCAACCTGATGTGCGGCGACATGAACATCAGCACCACGATCCAGAATCAGCTCAACGGCCTCACCAATGGCTTTCAGAACATCATGAGCAGCGTGATCCAGAACGCGACGAGCGCGGTCGCGTCGTTGCCGGCGCTGATCATTCAGCGGGCAGACCCCGGCCTCTACAACCTGTTGACCAACGGTATTCTTCAGGCCAGGCTCGATTTCGATCGTTCCAAACTGACCTGCCGCGCGATGGCCGAGAAGATGGCCGACACGGCAGGCGGACAGATGAGCTGGAGCCAGCTCGCCGAGGGGATGGCGTTGCGCCAGGCGGTGGCGAGCACTGACGCGGTGTCAGCCATCGAACAGGCTGAGACCAGCCGGGGCAAGGATGGCGTGCCGTGGGTGGGCGGCGGCAATGCTGGCGGTGCCGGCCAGCCGTCGATCAAAGTGATCGGCGATGTAACGCGTGCCGGCTACAACCTGGTCAATGGCCGCAGTGCAACCGACCCAACATCCATCGACCCGACGAGCTGTAATAGCCTGGCCTGCCAGACCTGGTCGTCGCCGCAAGCGGCCACCGACTGGGCCACACGCGTGCTCGGCGAACAGGAGCAGCGCACCTGCGCGATCTGCACCAAGACCCAGACCGTGCCAGGCGTCGGGTTGACGCCGCTGATTCAGGAAGAGTACGAGGCCAAGCTGGAAACGCTGCAGGAATTGATCAGCGGCGCCCGCCATACCACCGCTGAGAACTTGCGTGCAGCCGGCAGTACATCCTTGCCGGTTACCCGCGGCGTGATCGAAGCGCTGCGCGATGAACCCGACCAAGATGTCCTCGCCCACCGCCTAGCGTCCGAGGTAGCGCTGGCGTCGGTACTGGAAAAGGCTCTGCTGCTGCAGCGCACACTATTGACCGGCAAGAAAGAACCCAATGTCGCGGCTAACCAATTGGCCGTCGAAGCGGTCAATCATGAAAGCGACACGCTCGACCGCGAAATCCTCAACCTCAAAACCGAATTGGAGATCAGGCGCGAGCTGGCAAACAACTCGCCGATGACGATCATTCAGCGCCATGGCACGCGCGCGTCAGGCTCGCGTGGTATCTACGAGGGCGACCCGGTGCCGGATCGCCTCGACCAGTTACAGCGCTCCCATCCAGGAGACCCGCCATGAACGCAGCATGGCTACGGCCGCGCTGGCGCGTCCCCAGGGCATTGCTATGGATGCTGCTGCTCGTTGCGCTGGCAGTGGCGGCCAACATCGCTGGCCTCTATCGGGTCGGCAGCATTGCCGGCTGGGAACTCTGGCTGGCGAACGCGGCTGGCTACTTCCTGCTGTGGCGGCTCTGCCTCTACGGGGCGACTGTCTATGGCTGGGTGTGGATGCGCCGTCGGTTGCTGGCACGCGAATCGGATGCCTCGACACAGCGCCGGCTGCTACGTACCGAAATCGCCGGAGTCACTGCGATCGTCGCACTGGAGGCCAGCCTGCTGATGCAGGCGGTCTAGCGGGAGACCTGGAACATGACGCTTTTCACCACTGACTATCTGGAGTATTACCTGACCCTCGTGGGCTGGATCGTCCACAACGGCATCTGGGCGGTGCTGGTTTCCAGCGGCGTGTTCGCCATTCCCTTTATAGCCATTATTATCCAGGAATGGCTCAAAGCACGTACTGAAGGGGCCGACGAAGGCAACAAGGGCGTACTGTCCTCGATGCGCATCGAGAACCGCATCTGGGTGGCCATCGTCGTGCTGATGTTCGCCGGCATCCCGTTTATCGATATTGACCTCGGCACGATCAAGTACGACCAGGCGCGATCGGCACAGTGCCAGGTTAATATTCCGCAACCTACGGATACCGGCTGGTCGCAGTCATTCAGCACGCTCAACAACCAGAGTGCCAAGGTGCCGGTGTGGTGGGCATTCATGCATGCACTCTCGCGTGCGGTGACGGGGGCCTCGGTTGCGGCGATCCCGTGCGGAACAGATCTGCGACAAATGAGGATGGACATCAACACTACGCGCATTGACGACCCCCTCCTCGCACAGGACGTGGCGGACTTCACCCACGACTGCTATGGACCCGCCAGGGCGAAATTGTTCATGAGTCGACCGGAACTGGATGAAGCACAGATGCATGACGTGACCTGGATCGGCTCCAGTTACTTCGTCAACACCAACGGTTTCTACGACACCTACCATGCTAAGACACCCCGTGATGGCTGGCCCTACGATAGCAACCGAGACGCCGGACTCGCACAGGTGCCGAGCGGAGCGGGTTATCCAACATGTCATCAGTGGTGGAGCGATGGCAGTAACGGGTTGCGCACACGGCTATTGGCCCAAGTCGACCCCAACCTGCTCAACCGAATGGCAGGATGGGCCGGATTCTTGAGTCGTGCCGAAGTGGATAACTCGGTGGTCCGTGCGATCGCCTCCCCGCGCCAACAGAAGCTCAATCAGGGAACGGTTTACACCGACTATGGTGGCCAGATCGACAAGACCCTGCCGAACATCGTTACCCGCACGGCGGGCGACGTAGGTCTTGCGGTGGGAGCCATTCCTGCATTTCCGGCGATGGACGTGGTGCGCCAGGCCCTGCCAATGGTGTTGTCGCTGCTGAAGATGGCCTTGGTGATCTGCATCCCGCTAGTGCTGTTGATGGGCACCTACGACCTGAAGACCGTGGTCACCGTCAGCGTGGTCCAGTTCGCGCTGTTCTTCGTCGACTTCTGGTTCCAGCTCGCTCGCTGGATCGACAGCACCATCCTCAACGCGCTCTATGGCTCGGGCTGGGGTTGGAACCGGCCCGTCACTAATTTCGATCCAGTGATGGGGTTGAACAACGCCTTTGGCGATCTGTTGCTGAACTTCGTCATGGGGACGATGTTCATTGTGCTGCCAACCTTCTGGGTGATGGCGCTATCTTGGGCGGGTATCCAAGCAGGGAACATTCTTCAGGGGCTTGTTGGCGCTACAGGAGATGCAAAAGCCGCCGGTGGAAAGGGACCCAATGCATTGATGAAGGCCGTTTCAAAGAAATGAGCGGGTAGTCAATTGTCATCATGAACGTGCGGATCGATACGATAGCCATCATACGTGTAAAGTCCGAAGCCGGCTGGTCCGTTTTTCCACTCAGGCTCAGACGTTTCATCTAATTCTGCGTTATTTGCCACCCGGGAGATGACCACGCCGAATATCAGCAGCAAAGCCAGCCAGAACGCGGTATAGAGCAGCACAGCCAGTACCGCGAGCTTGACGCCCCAGATCAACACAGCCGCCGCTGACGTAGGCACGCCTTGCCCAATCAGCCATCCCGATACCCGCCGCTCTCTGCACACATAAGCACGCCATCTGCGGCCGAGCCAGCGGCCAAAGCGTTCTGCATTGCTGATGCGAGTTCTTGTGCTCATAGTCATCACCTGCTAAGCGCGTTGAACAATTACTCCAGTTTGCTCCAATTCTGCCGGCTGGCTGTCACCAACGCGTCCCAGTCGTCTGGCGGATTTCCACGACCCAGCATCTTCTCAAACACCGCATACGGATCGGACTTGCTCCCCGATGCACGCAGCGTTTGCTCATCGTTGACCCAAGCGTAGACAATCACTTTCGCCCTCGAGTCATAACGGAAGAATAGCCGAAACCGTCTCCCAATCTTGGCCCTTCGCCAGTGGCGGTATTCCGGCCCCAGTGTGTTTCCTTGACGGTACTCATCGCGCGCCGGCTCATCGGGAACGACTTCAAGCACCAGTTGGCTCAGGGCTCGGAACAGCTTGACGTTGGCATTGGATGCAAATCCTATCGGGTCATTCTGCTCCGCGCGCTGCGCGGCGGTATACAACCTCTGCAACTGCTCGATCACACAGTCGTGGAAGAGTAGCGTCCATCCGTGCCGCTGCATCAGAGCGCCACATCGCCGTCAATCTCGTTGGTCAGATTCACATCACGCCCAGCCTGCATCAGCATGGCGTGAGCCAGTTCGTCCGGCAACCCGCGAACATGCCGACCAGCCTCGATATCGCGGGCCAACAGACTCAGAAACGCGCCGATGGCCGGATCTTCGTGCTCGGCATTCGCGCGGGTGACAACAATCTGTCCATCCTCGCCCAGGTCGAACGCTACCTTGCCGCCGGTATCGACGCCCAACGCCTGACGGATCGGCTTGGGCAGCGTGATCTGGCCCTTCGATGTGAGCGTGGCTAGTTCATGAATGGCTGGCATGGCGTGGCGTGCTCCTTGGATGACAGTTTTTTCGATGGTAAGGAACATTCCTTTCCTCGTCAAGACAGATTGGCGAGATCTTCAGACGCCGGTAGGCGGATCGCGCTTACCTCAAAAAAAAAGGACTGACCCCGTGTCGGATAGCTTGTAGAGCGACTCCCCGAGCCGAGCTACATGTAAAGGCTTCGATAAAGGTAAAAGGGCTGGGAAGGGTCAATGGAATGGGGGCAAGGGGAAAGGCTCTACCCGTAAAAGGAAAAGGCTCTCCCATCCACCGCAACGTCAGGTGACATCATGTTCGCGCTGTTCCAACGAAAACGCTCGGCGTCGGCACCGATGGCGCCCACGGAAGCGGCTGTAAAAGGTAAGGGGCTGACGCGGCAGGAGTCGGCCGCATCGCTGCTGGCCACCCCACGCCGGCAGAAGTTGCTAGAACACATCTGGCAACGTACTTCGCTCTCACGCAAGCAGTTCAGGTCCCTGTATCTCGCACCACTGGAACGTTACGCCGAGTTGGTCCAGCAGTTCCCCGCGTCGGAAAGCCATCACCATGCCTATCCAGGCGGCATGCTCGACCACGGGCTGGAAATCGTCGCCTACGCGCTCAAGCTGCGGCAATCGCACCTTCTTCCAGCAGGCACAACACCTGAGGACCAAGTAGCACAAGCCGAAGCCTGGACAGCCGCCATTGCCTACGCAGCGCTCCTGCACGATATTGGCAAGATCGCCGTCGACCTTCATGTGGAATATGCCGACGGCAACACCTGGCACCCCTGGCACGGACCATTGTTGCATCCGTACCGCTTCCGCTATCGCAAGGAGCGTGAGTACCGGCTGCACAGTGCCGCAACCGGACTACTCTACAACCGCCTGCTTGATGGTCACATCCTGGACTGGCTCAGCGACTATCCCGCGCTGTGGTCGTCGTTACTGTATGTGCTGGCAGGCCAATATGAACATGCCGGCGTGCTCGGTGAGCTCGTAACCCAGGCCGACCGTGCCTCTGTCGCTCAGGAGTTGGGTGGCGATCCAGCCAGGGCGATGGCCGCGCCGAAACACGCACTGCAACGCAAACTGCTGGAGGGACTGCGCTTCCTGCTTAAGGAGGAGCTGAGGTTGAACCAGCCCCAAGCATCAGATGGCTGGCTGACACAGGACGCCTTATGGCTCGTCAGCAAGACCGTCTCAGACAAGCTGCGCGCGCACCTGCTTTCGCAAGGCATCGAAGGCATCCCATCGAGTAACACCGCAGTATTCAACGTTCTGCAAGATCACGGCATGCTTCAGCCAACAGCCGATGACAAGGCCATCTGGAAGGCAGTCATCACGAGCGAGGGTGGATGGTCGCATACGTTCACCTTGCTACGGCTGGCCCCAGCCTTAATCTGGGAAACCGGGGAGCGGCCCTCGCCCTTTAGCGGCACTGTGAAGGTCGTACAGGAAGAAGCTGCGTCAATAGAGTCTACCGCCTGCATACCGCCCAGTGGCGAAGCCGCTGCGATGACGGTGAACGGAAGGCCTTCATCCGCACCAGTGATACCAGCCGCAACCGCGGTCCCTGCTGATGGACTGGATGATCTACTGGAGTTGTTCGCCACGCCGGATAACGCACACATTAGACCTTCACCACCGGGCAACAACGAACCCAAACGAACGCCAGTTCAACAAGAATCCAATGCGCCTGCTACGTCACCAGTATCTGTCATACAGGAGCAAGCCCCATGGACGCGGCTCTCAGGCGAACACTTCATGATTTGGCTGCACCAGCACATTGATAGCCGCAAGCTGATCATCAATGACGCGAAAGCTCTGGTCCATACCGTAGCCGATACCGTGTACCTGGTGAGTCCTGGGCTGTTTCAACGTTACGCACAGGAACACCCACAGTCAGCCGTCTTCGCCAAAGAAGAAAAGACGACAGACTGGCAGTGGGTGCAAAAGCGCTTCGAGAAGCTGGACTTGCACCGAAAGCAGGAGAACGGCTTGAACATCTGGTCCTGTGAAGTCACCGGACCGCGCAAATCACGCAGGCTGCATGGCTATCTGCTGAATGACCCTCTGCGACTGTTCAATGACATCCCTATGAACAACCCCTATCTCACGGTGTTGTCAACGACGAACTCTGCCGCGAAGCACAAGGGCGCGATATGAAAGGCTCTCACGTAAACGATATTCTTCCTGCGATGATCCCCCCACGGTTGAGTGACAAAACCTCGCCCCGCACTGCGGGCTGGCCAACGCCCACAATTTGAGGAAGCTAACTCCCGCCATTGCCGGAAGTCTCCAGTCTCGGCTGGCGACGGACAACTCCCCCAGCGGGGGACGTTGGATAGCCATCGACGACTGCTCCACGAGTCTCCGGGGTTTTCCACCAGCGGTGAGGGATAGTTAGTGCATGAGGTCGTGCTTCACGATGCCATCGGCGGCTAACAAGGAAGATGGTTAAAAGGGCGTGCGAATTTCGCACTTCCTCCCTCGACACCCCGCTGACCGAACACAATCACCTATAGTCGTAGTGAAATATCCAGAGACCGCTGGTAATCTCTTGACCACGTTCGCCAAACATTAAGGGATGGAGGCGAAAATAGAAGCCCTGGAGCCGCGAACCTCCGGGGCTTTGCTTTTCTACTTGGCGAGCACGTACATAATCAGCGACACGCTTACGACCCAGGAAACGATCAGTAGTATTCCCATCCAAATAAAATGCTGATCCATCGCCGCTCCTTGTGCATGGCTTAACCTTCAAGATCAGCTTAGCGCACCACGGCCCTGACGTACGCCTGGCAAGCCCGTAACGCGATCAGTCCTTGATCGCTGGCGTCGGTGATTCCGATAATTCGTTGAGCATGTGCTGGGGCAAATCTGGCCCGCTGGGTACGGCACTACAGCAAACCAGACAGCGGCGCACCTGCTGTCAAAAGTCATGGTTTCCAGACGCTGGTTTCCACTATGGTTTTCACGATATTGCAGTGTTTTTCACTGGCAGCTTGGCCAGTTGCGGAACAAGCCTGCGGAGGTGTTGCGTAAAGCGCTACTCCAATTTGTGAAGCGCCCCCATGCAGTCATGCTCGTCAGCCTCAATCTATCCTGGATAGCTGATTGGGGTGCGCTTTAGACCAGCCCTATAGTCGAAAGCGCTTAACCAAGTCGTCAAGTTCATGACCTAAGCGTGCCAACTCGATACTTGAGGCGGCTGTCTCATCACTCGCGCCAGCGGTTTGTTCAGAAATATCACGCACGTTCAGCACGCTACGGTTAATCTCTTCAGCCACTGCGCTCTGCTGTTCAGCGGCTGAGGCAATCTGCTGATTCATCAACTGGATTGTAGACACCGTGCGGGCGATATTTTCCAGAGAGGTTCCGGCACGACGAGTTAATTCAACACTGTTATCAGTCAATATACGACTGCTCTCCATAACGGCGGAGACTTCTTGAGTGCCGTTTTTCAAGCTGGAGATCAGCGTTTCAATTTCCTCGGTAGATTGCTGGGTACGCTGCGCCAAGCTACGAACTTCATCGGCAACTACCGCAAAACCTCGTCCAGCTTCACCCGCTCGCGCTGCCTCAATGGCGGCATTGAGAGCGAGTAGATTGGTTTGTTGTGCGACCGCCTTAATAACATCAAGCACGCCGCCGATTTTGTCGCTTTCCTCTCTGAGATTACTCATAGCCACGGTGGAGTTGCCGACTTCGATAGCCAGGCGTTCGATTTGAGCCACGGCCTCACCAACAACTTTGTCACCTTCGCGGGCCTGCTTATCTGCGGTAGCGGCGGCGTCAGAGGCCTCTTTCGCATTACGCGCGACCTCTTGCACGGTGGAGGTCATTTCGTTCATGGCAGTAGCAACTTGATCAGTTTCGACTTTTTGGCTGTTCACACCAGCACTGGTCTGCTCGGTGACGGCTGACAACTCTTCAGCAGCGCTAGCAATCTGGATGACACTGGCGCCGATACCGCCAATCAGTTCGCGCAGGCTGGTGGTCATCTGTTGCAGGCTTCTCTGCAGTTGACCCAGCTCATCGCGGCGATTAACCTCCAAATCCTGACTCAAATCGCCGGAGGCAATACGATCGACGTCCTTGAGGACATTTTGCAACGGTGTAACGATTTGCCGGGTAATGATCCAAGCCGCGACGGCGCCGAGCAGCAACGCCAGCGCAGCGATACTAGCAAGCAGAGTTTTAGCAAAAGACGAATCGGCATCGCGCTTGGCAGATTGCGACGCTATCAACTGCTGGGTGGTATTGAGCAAAATGTCGCCTTGCGCGCCCATTCGGGCGAACACCGGAGCCAGATTGGTTCCCACCTGGTTTAAGGCGCCCAAGGCATCGCGATACACCTTGACCGCGGCTATCTGCTGATCAATCAGCGCCGCATCGCTGGGCACAGTCAGTTGGACACGCGCAGAGTTCAAATACCCAGCCAGTTCGTCGAGCGTCTGGAGGATCATCCGGGAGCTCTCCCCCTTTGGGTTGAGCTCCATCTGCAAACGATGAATTCGCAGGTCCTTGGTCATCTCGCTGACACGAGCGATGTCCTGTACTTTGACGCCGCGTTCAGCAAGAACATTGATGGCTATCCAGCCGGTGAGAGCAAGGAAAAAAGTCAGCGCCAATACCAGGCCGAACCCAAGACCGAGCTTGGTACCTACACGGATATTGCTGATCCAGCCGAACATAAATACTCCAAGCAGTAGATTGAGTTTGCCTACGGATTTATCACAGATGTTTATCGGTTGGCTCGTCGATAGGCTTGAGCAATAACATATTGCGGAATGTGTCTCGAGGCTCAGAGGCTCAAACCCCCATGAATGACCCGCCACCTGCGGTTTGAATATCAGGTTTTCTCAGGTTCCGGCGTGTAGGAAATGACACTCAGTATAGGAATCAACACGGTGTGTCGGAGAGTGACAAGGTTATGGGGTATGCCTATGCCCTGGTGTCCGCCACTTTGACCACGCTTTGACGGAATGGCGGACAGAGGTGGGACAGGCATGAGACGGATTCGCCGTCCCTGGCCAACACCAGCCAGCAGGAAGGCCCGGCTGACATGGCTCTCGGATAAAATGCGGGATAAACCCATATTACGCTGATATCGCATTTGGCCAGCAGCCGAGTCGGTGCCCGTCAAAGTGAATACTGTCGATCTGCCCAATAGGATCAATGTTTGTGACAATGATGGATGTCGGGGAAGTGCGAGTGGGTGTGCTGGATCGCGGCGTGCTCATGTAAGTGGCTACGTGGTTCCACTCCATCCCAGTCGAATTCATGCTCATGCTGGTGGTGCTCGTCATGGATATGACGATGGCTGTGCTTGAGGGGTTGTGCTGATGTTCGTGAGCGTGATTTTCGGTGAGATAAATCCAGACACCGATGGCCATCAATGCGGCAGCGAATAAGAACAAAAGCGACACTGACTCACCCAGGATCAGAATCGAGATAACCGCCCCCAGAAATGGAGGCGTTGAGAAGCACGCACCGACTCGAGCGTTTCCAAGTCCGCGAAGGGCAAGGACGAACAACACCAAGCTGACGCCATACCCTAGAAAGCCAACCAGAAGTATTGGGCCGAGCGTAGTTACAGTAAGGGCCAAGGTTGAACATCCACTTCGAGTGATCAAACGCCAGTTTGGCAATACGAAAGTGCGCTATCGCGGACGGATGAAAAACACCGCGCAACAGACCACGCTATTTGCCTTGTCGAACCTGAAGATGCGAAAACGGCTGCTGGTTGCGGAAGTGGTGCGCCTGTGATTCGCGAAATGCGCGGATAAAAGGTGTTATTCAAAGGAAAAACAATAAATTAAGTAGAACCAACACCTGATTTTTGGCTGTCCACCGACTTTTGAACTCCCAATGGCTGGAATGTCAATAAATCGGGGGTGGGGGGACTTCAGACCTCCCCTAAACCTATTTGGTCTAATTATATGACATATATCAATCATAGATTTCATTTATTAAAACTCGGGAGCTATCGTATACGTGACTGAGTAACCCTAGGGAAGGTCTGAAGTACCCACCGATTTTTGAGGCCCTCGCTGCTTGAGGTTCAAAAAATCCAAGTCGGCCGAAAAACAGACCCTTCTTGTCTTTAATTCACGGCTCTTTCCTCTGATCGTGCTGTTTCAGGGCGATCAGCCCGCATTACAGACGCACCTCTCCCGCATTCAACAACCGTTTTCGCACCATCCACAGGTTCGACAATGCGAACAAGGTTGTCTGTTGGGCGATGTTTTTCGACAAGCCACGAAAGCGTACTTTCGTGTAGCCAAACTGGCGCTTGATCACGCGAAAGGGATGTTCAACCTTGGCCCGCACCTGCGCTTTGGCGTATTCGATCTTGCGTCGCATACGCCCGATCAAACTCTTTTTTCCGTGCTTTCTATAGCTGCTGGGACGCGCGTGTTGCCGCTGACCGAAAACTGACCCAGTAAAGGCTGTTCTGCCGACTGAAAACTGACCCAGGTGTTCAACTGCTTCTGCTCACTTTTCGAGCAGGAGAACACAGGGTGATCAGCATGGAAATGTTGGGAAAAATCCGGCGGATGTACTTCCGCGACAAGCTCTCGCTGCATCAGATAGCCAAGCGTACCGGACTGTCGAGAAACACCATTCGAAAATGGGTCAGAGCACCCGAAGCCACCCAGCCGGCGTACCAACGGTGCGCAACCTTCAACAAACTCAGTCCATTTCACGAGACGCTGGAGCAGGCGCTTAAGGCCGATTCGTTTCGGGCAAAGCACAACCGCAGGAGTGCCAAAGCACTCTTCGAACAGATCAAGGCCGAGGGGTACGACGGCGGCTACAGCCAACTCACCGCCTTTATACGCTCGTGGCGCGGCGAGCAAGGCAAGTCTTTACGAGCCTTTGTGCCGCTGACCTTTGCACTCGGGGAGGCCTTTCAATTCGACTGGAGCGAAGAAGGTCTGCTGATCGGCGGCCTGTTCCGACGCATCCAGGTCTCCCATATGAAGCTGTGCGCCAGTCGCGCATTTTGGTTGGTTGCGTATCCCAGCCAAGGCCACGAGATGTTGTTCGATGCCCATACCCGCTCGTTTGGCGCGTTAGGTGGGGTGCCGCGTCGCGGCATCTACGACAACATGAAGACCGCTGTCGACAAGGTCAACAAGGGTAAGGGCCGCACGGTCAATGCTCGGTTTGCCGTGATGTGTGCGCACTACCTGTTCGACCCGGACTTCTGCAACGTCGCTTCCGGCTGGGAAAAAGGCATCGTTGAAAAGAACGTCCAAGACAGCCGACGGCGCATCTGGCTCGATGCTCAAAACTGCATGTTCCACACCTTCGAGGAATTGAATGCCTGGCTCGGCCAACGCTGCCGTGCGCTCTGGGGCGAACTGCTGCACCCGCAGTACAACGGGCTGACCGTGGCGGACGTCCTGGAGCTGGAACGCGCTGAATTGATGCCGATGCCGACTGCCTTTGATGGCTACGTCGAGCGCACCGTACGGGTCTCCAGCACCTGCCTGATCAGCGTGGCGCGAAATCGCTATTCGGTGCCGTGTGAGCGGGTCGGCCAGTGGGTCAGCAGCCGTTTGTATCCTTCCCGGGTGGTGGTCATCGCCGATGAAACGACGATTGCCAGCCACGAGCGTCTGTTTGATCGAGATCAGGTCAGTTTTGACTGGCAGCATTACATCCCGCTTATCGAGCGCAAGCCTGGAGCGCTGCGCAATGGCGCTCCGTTTGCTGATCTGCCGAAGCCGTTGCAGCTGCTAAAACGCGGTCTGAGGCGTCACGCCAATGGTGATCGAGTCATGACGCAGGTACTGGCGGCTGTTCCCATCGCCGGGCTCGACGCCATATTGGTGGCTGTGGAGTTGGTACTTGAATCAGGCAGCTTGAGTGCTGAGCACATCCTGAATGTCCTGGCTCGACTGACATCGACAGCAGCCCCTCCGTCCGCCGAAACCAGCCTTCAACTCAAGATAGCGCCTGTCGCCAATACGGCACGCTACGACCGGCTCCGTACCACCGATGAGGAGACTCGCAATGCGTGATCTTATGGCGGAACTCAAAGAACTGCGTCTGCATGGCATGGCCAGCGCCTGGGAAGAACTAGCCTCGCAAGGAGAAGCTTCGACGGCATCCTCGAAATGGCTACTTGAGCATCTTCTCCAACAAGAACATGCGGATCGAGCGGTGCGCTCAGTGAACCACCAGATGAACATGGCCAAACTCCCCATGCATCGTGATTTGGCCGGCTTCGACTTCAGCGCTTCCAGCGCAGATGCCCGCCTGATCAGGGATCTGTCCAACCTGGAGTTCACCGATACCGCGCAGAATGTCGTGTTCATCGGCGGGCCTGGAACAGGCAAAACACACCTCGCCACCGCCTTGGCTGTGTCCGGGATCACGACGCATCACAAACGCGTGCGCTTCTACTCCACGGTGGATCTGGTCAATCTGCTGGAACGCGAAAAGTACGACGGCAAGACGGGCCGCATCGCTCAAGGGCTGCTACGAACAGACCTGGTGATACTCGATGAACTGGGGTATTTGCCCTTCAGCCAGAGCGGTGGTGCCCTGTTATTTCACCTGCTATCCAAGCTGTACGAGCACACCAGCGTGGTGATCACCACCAACCTCAGCTTCTCGGAATGGTCGAGCGTGTTTGGTGACGCCAAGATGACAACGGCGTTGCTGGATCGGCTGACACACCACTGCCACATCGTCGAAACGGGCAACGAGTCCTACCGCCTGCAACACAGCAGCTTGGTCGCCCAGACCAAGATCAAATCACGTGAACGAAAGCGCAAAGACAATGATGGTGCCGAGGACGATGAGCTGTTTTGATCTGCACCAAAAATACCCTGCCGCATGCCCACATGCGGTGGGGCTTTAATGCCTCTTCCACCGGGACACGACTGCTAAGCTTATCCACAATTGCTGATGCCAAAATCAGCAATCCGCCCTGGGTCAATTTTCAATCGGCAGGGTGGGGATGCGGACAAAAACTTGGACTGGTTATGCCGCGAAGCCCAGGCTTTCACGATACTCAATGGGACTGAGCGCGCCGAGGGAAATCTTGATTCGTTTTTCGTTGTACCAGCGAATGTATGAATCCAAGGCCTGAATGAACTGCTCGATGCTCGTTGACTGCCAGTTGCGAGGATAGAACAGCTCCGTTTTCAGTCGGCCGAAGAAACCTTCACAAGCCGCGTTGTCAGGTGAGCAGCCTTTGCGCGACATCGAACGAATCAGCTTCGCATCAGCGATGCGCGATAGCCAGCCGGGCCAGCGGTAGTGAGCGCCACGATCGGAGTGAACAACAGGCCGTTTATCGTTGCTGGCCACCGTTTCGACAGCGGCATCCAGCATCGTGTTCACAAGCTCGGCGTCGGGACGCGTGCCGATCGACCAACTGATTACCTTCCCATCGAAGCAGTCGATCATGGGGGACAGGTACACCTTGCCGGCTGGGATCTGGAACTCCGAGATGTCGGTCAGCCATTTCTCATTCGGAGCTAGGGCCGTGAAGTCGCGGTTGAGGAGGTTTTCCGGCGCCGGACTGATCTCCCCGAGGTAGGAACCGTATCGACGCCGTTTCGGCTTGGCGACGACTAGGCACTCCTGCTTCATCAAGCGCTGCACCACCTTCTCTGAAAGGCGTACACGCTGCCTGCTCAACGAAGCTCGCATCCGACGGTAGCCATAGCAACGATGATTGCGCTCGAATATGTCCGCCATGGCACGACGCGCTTCGGTGTACTTTTCCGCGACCTGCATTCGGGCTCGATGATAGAAATAGGAGCTTCGGGCCAAGCCCAACGCGTCAAGCAGCTCTAGCAAGGAGTACCTCTGCCTTAGGGCATCAGCCAGCAATGTCTTCTCCCGATTGGTCAGGACTTGCCGGTTGATGCCCGTCTCTTTTTTTATGAGTTCATTCGCCCTCATCAACAGGTCATGTTCAAGCTGCAAACGGCGAACATCGAGCTGGAGAGATTCGAGTTGCCGCTGCAACTCCTCTCGTTCCGGTGACGATGAGGGTTCAAGCCGACACTTCATGGATGGGGATACCTCTGGGCCGAGTAGCTGGTTTTTCCAGTTGTACAAGGTCGGCCTGCACACGCCCAGCTTTTGAGCCAGGGCTTTCGCACTTTCTTTTCGCGTGCACAGCGCGATGACCGCTGCCTGCTTCACCGCTGGCGGCCGGGCTAACCCGTCTGATCGACCGACAATACGCGTATGCAACTCGGGGCGCATTTCGTAAATCCAGGCACGCAACGAATCCCGCGCGGGGTAGCCCAACGCCTTGATGGTAGCGGCGATGTTGCGACCGTATTCGAGATAGTGCCCGACAGCCTTTTCCCTTTGGGCCAGTGAGTACTTCGACTTCGAGTTCTCGTAGCCACGCGGCAGGTCGAGGCATCGCTCATACTCTGCGTGCCAGCTCTTCAAAGAGTTCTTCGTCGGGTAGCCCAACTGACGAATAGTTGCCCCGGTTCGCTTGCCCAGTTTGATGTAGAGCTTGACCGCTCGGATACGGTCTTCGTATGAGTACATGAACTACCTCCAGGTAGTCCAAGATTTCCGCCGCATCCCCGGTGGGTCAGTTTTCAATCAGCGCCGACAGTCATGGGCTTCCGTCAGTTCCTGTTGCGGGGCAAGGACAAGGTGAGCGGGGAATGGCGCCTGGTCTGTCTGGCCTGGAATTTGAAACGCATGGCCGTTATGCGCCACAAATCCGTCCAATGCGGGTAAGAATGGGTTAAATCCGCTCGCACCCAGAAAGCCTGGGGCAAAAATGCCTGGAAATACCTAAATAGTGAGGCAAATTGCTTCGCCTCACTATTGATGCCCCGCTCATGAATTCAAGTCCGACAGGCTGCTAGGTCAGTGACATCTCGGCACTGGGTCAATTCGGCGTCGGCGCCAACAACCAGCGCAAATAGGCGACGGATTCGTCGGCGCGCTTAGCCTTGAAGGCCGAGCAGCGCGAGCCGGGTAGTTTTTTGAAGGGCCGTTGATTGAGACGATCCAGCAGCACGCCGATCTCCGTATTAAGTTCGCTCAGGGAGAAAAACTGGCGGTTGCGCAGCACCGCGAGGATCCAGCGTTCGACCACCTGCACGCCGACTTCGACCTTGGCTTTATCTCTGGGCTTACGCGCGCGAGCAGGCAGCACGGCGACTCCGTAATGCTCGGCCAGATCGCGGTAGCTGGGGTTAATGTCCGGCTCGTAGCTATGCGCCTTGGTTACGCCACTGCGCAGGTTGTCCGGCTTTTGTTCCCTTCGCCATTATGTGGCACTGGCTCGGCAGCCCCAGGAATGATGGGTGACGCTCGAGCCGAGGGGCACATAAGAATCAAAGGGAATCGAGCCATTTCAGCAAGTCGACGTCCCAGTGCCGAGCGCCTGCTTGGGAGGATGCCGCCGAGGATTGATCGGGTGGAGCGCACAGGGCGATGGCAGCCTTCCTACTCCAGCCACTTCACGTAGCGCTTGATTGCCGAGCCAAGCCAATTGCCGCGAATCCGATCGACAGTTTGCGGCTTCAAGAAATAACGTTCCAACATGACAACCTCCATTCCATGAAACAGGGTGGAAGGTCATCATCCGACCAGAGTGAAACGTTATGTGGCGTTTACCGGCGCAGTCGCCTTGAAGTACGGCCAAACGCCCGCGCTGGGAACATAACGGCGAAGGGAACAAAAGCCGGATTATGTGGCGCGCCACATAATCCGGCACCAGGATTTCTGACGTCCCGCCGAGAAAAGCGAAGCAACGTACGTGCAAGCCCAGCCAGTCGGGCAGTTTCTGCGACCAGGTGTCGATCATGGTGTGCCAATCATTCAGATCGACGTTCTGCGCCGCGCTGGGCGCCAGAGCTAGACCGACGTTGTTGATCAGTGCCTTCACCGCCTTGAACTGCGGGGGCAACCCTTCGACCACCGCTTTCACCGCCTGATGAAATAGAGATCGCTCGGTTGACCGGTTTCTCGCTCCCCACAATCACCTGTTGGTGCCTCTCCCGCCCGACTGCGGCCCCAGCACTTCGACGATATAGTCCAAAAAACTTTGCAGCTTTTGGGTACGCAGCCGCCCCGGCGCCGTAACCAAATGCACGGGCAGAGCTGGGGCGGCGTAGTCGGGCAGCACGCGCTGCAAGCAACCCGCCCGCAAGTCGTCGGCCACCAGTGCCTCGGGCTGCAAGATGATGCCCATGCCCCCCAACGCCGCCACACGCAGCGCGTGGCCAACGTTGGCAGAGAGCGGCCCATGAATGGCAACTTTTTCGCGGCCATTGGGCCCATCGAAATACCAGACCTCGCGCGGAGACCAGTGGGTGAAGCCAAGGCATTGGTGCTGCGCCAAGTCAGCCGGTGCTTGTGGCGCGCCATGTTCGACTAGATAGGCCGGAGCCGCACAAGCCACCATGCGGTACGGCGCCAAGGGCCGCGCACGTAGGCCTGAGTCGGGCATCGTACCCACGCGAAACACTGCGTCATAGCCACCGGCAATCACGTCCACCACGCTGTCGCTCAACTCCAGCCCAAGTGTGACCTGCGGGTGACTGGAACGGTAACCGGCCAGCACGGGAGCCAAACAATGGGTGCCATAGTTGATGGAAGCGCTGATACGCAAATGGCCTTGCGCCAATTTACGGCTGTCGCGGGCAATGGCATCGGCTGCTTCCACCTCCACCAGCACGATCTTGCAGCGCTCGTAGTAGTTGCGCCCCACTTCCGTCAGGCTTTGGCGGCGGGTGCTGCGGTTGAGCAAGGTCACACCGAGCTGCTGCTCCAACTGGCGCACATGCTTGCCGACCATGGGGGCAGAGAGCTCCAGCGCATCAGCGGCAGCTGCGAAGGAGCCACTCTCTACCGCCTTGACGAAGACCATCATGCTGCTGAACTTGTCCACAGGATTAGAAACCAATAGTTTTTAATCAAAATATTATGCGCGCATTTATCTTTTATCGGGTCGTTTCTACAGTGACTGCATAGCAACCACTCACTGAGAATACTCACCATGCTGAACATCGACTTAAACGGTAAGACTGCCGTCATCACGGGTTCCACTGCTGGCATTGGCTTGGCGATTGCCAAGTCTCTGGCTCAGGCTGGTGCAAACGTTGTGGTCAACGGCCGCACGCAGGCAGCGGTGGACAAGGCTGTAGCCGCCGTGCAGGCCCACGCACCAAGCGTTGAGGTGCAAGGCGTGGTTGCTGACCTGGCCACGGCCGAAGGCTGCCAACAGTTGGCGGTGCAAGCGCCGCACTGCGACGTTCTGATCAATAACCTGGGCATCTATGGCACCGTGCCGTTTTTTGACATCAGCGACGACGAGTGGCAGCGCTACTGGGATGTGAACCTGATGTCTGGCGTTCGCATGTCGCGGGCCTACATGCCGCAGATGCTGGAACGCAACTGGGGCCGCGTGGTCTTCATTGCCTCTGAGTCGGCCTACAACATCCCGGCGGACATGGTGCACTACGGCATGAGCAAGACCGCCATGTTGGGCTTGGCTCGCGGGCTGGCCAAGATGGCCGCAGGCACAGGCGTGACCGTGAACAGCGTATTGCCCGGCCCTACGTTGTCTGAAGGCGCGGCCCAGATGCTGATGGCAAATGCCCCTGCCGACCAGACACTGGAAGAAGCGGGCATTGCATTCGTCCAACAGCACCGTCCCTCCTCGATCATCGGCCGCGCGGCGCAGCTGGACGAAGTGGCGAACATGGTGACCTACGTGGCTTCGCCCCTGTCGTCGGCTACGACGGGCGCGGCACTGCGAGTGGAAGGCGGGATTGTGGACAGCATTTAAGCCTTCATCGCACCTCGTTCTGGTGGTTTGAACAGCCAGAAAACTGATGCCCCATGGTTCAAGAACCATGTTTTTTTGGGGTGCGCCAGGCATGGCGCGTTGCGCGCAAGCGCAACCAGTTTGGCTATGGTGGCCACGCTGGTGACTTGGAGGTGACGGTGACAATGAAAATCAGCGCGAGAATGACGAACCGGCGACGCCCGACATGGGCCTTTTCAAGCGGGATTTCTAACGGTGCGGTCTTGGAGGTCATGGGGCTCTCCGGCTTCCCTCGCGGGAAGTTTTATTGTTGGAATGATATGTAGAGCGTGTCTCAGCAAGCGACCGCAGCAGGCAGCGGTGAACCCGCAAAACAGGCCTGCAGGTTGACCAACACGATTTCGCCCATGGCCAATCGGGTCTGCTCGGTAGCGCTGGCGCGATGCGGCTGCAGCACCACATTGTTCAACGAGCGCAGGGCATCCGGAACGCGAGGCTCATCGACAAAAACATCAAGGCCTGCACCGGCGATGGTGCCGTTGCTCAAGGCAGCAATCAGCGCTGGCTCATCAACCAACTTGCCGCGTGCGACATTGATCAGATAGCCATTGGCGCCCAGTGCCTCGAGTACCGTTGGAGTGATGATTGCGCTGCCTTGATCGGCAGATGCCGCTAGCATCAGCACGTCGCTGCGGCGCGCCAGCTCGATCAGATCCGGAACAAAGGTGTAGCCGCTTTGTGGCTGCTCACGCAGATCGGTGTAATTCACCGTCATGTTGAAGGCTAAGGCGCGTTTGGCGATGGCATGTCCAACCCGGCCCAGCCCGACGATACCCAGCTGAATGCCGGTAACTTTTCGCGCCAGTGGTTGTACGACGGAGCCCCAGTGGCCTTCGCGCACGATGCGGTCGCCGGTGCCCAGATCACGTAAGGTCATGATCAGCAGGCCCATGCCCATGTCTGCGACGTCGTCGGTCAGCACACCAGGCGTAGTCGTCACCTGAACACCGCGTTGAACTGCGTGTGCAAGGTCTCGCTACTCTTCAAAGTAAAGCACGCGGCCATAACAGCCTCATGGAAATTCGCTGACGTAACGCCCTCAATCGGCGTGCGGCCATCCAGCACTCCATGGGGATTCAGTAATGCTCGGTAAATCGCCCAGGAATCAGCGTCCTGCGAATGCTTCAGAACAGCCTGCACCAGCTTATGTTTCAGGGGATCTAGGTGCCAATCTGGAACGCGCCGCCCCTGGTTACCCAGGCTCAACGCAAGCACTCTTTTGGCCTGAACCTCGTAACTGATCCATCTGCGTGATTTACCAGCCATCTCAGCAAACACCGCCACCGGGAGATTATGTGGTGCGTTGAACATCTCCAGCATTTCCATTCGCTCTCGCTGTATATCCGAAAGCCCAAGCGCTAGTCCTGAAACAGCCGATATGCGTTGAGCGGCTGCAGGCAGCGTCGGCATTGTGCTTCCTGCGCTTGTCGCCCCCAGGATGGGAGCGCGCGTCGCGGTAGGGACCACTTCGTCAAAACCTCCCGCCAACTGCGGAACACCTTCTAGGCGAATGGTGATCGGCATGCTAGCCGCTTCAACCCGGCACTGCTCGAAGAGATCCAGTCTATCGGCCCAATCCTGCATCATGCGCCGCCGCTGCTCCACGTACTCGGCATGGTTGTACGCCGAGCTCACCTTATCGGGATCTGAATGAGAGAGCTGCGCATCGACCCAAATCTTCGGGTAGCCAATTTCGTTGAGGCCGGTGGAAATAGTTCCCCTGATGCCATGACCTGTCAGTTGATCCTTGTACCCGATCCGTTTTAACGCGGCATTAAGCGTGTTTTCGCTGATACGCTTTTTCAAGTCACTGTAGTGAGCGAACAGGTACCGCTGGGCTGGCTTCACTTGATCGAGCAGGTGGCGAACGACCTCCACAGCTTGCACAGAGAGCGGCACGATGTAGGGCGGGATACCACCGGAACGCTTGCCCTCCTTCCGCAGTTCAAGCTGCAGCTGTTTCACCACTTCAGGGGGGATGATCCAGAGGCCTTTATCGAGGTGGAACTGATCCGGCGTCGCCAGCCGCAACTCCCCCGTACGCACTCCCGTCAAAAATAGCAACCGAAGGCCAAGCTGGGTCTGCAGCTTACCGGGATACTGACGTAGTATTTGGAGCATGGCCGGGAGCTCGGGCATGCGCAGGAATGGATTATGGCGCACAGGTGGCTGGGGCAACGCGACGACGTCCAGGTCGAACGCCGGATTCAGCGGTAACCCGGGGACGATGATCAATGCGTAACGGAACATCTGCCGGAACCAGGTCCGGACCTTCTCGGCGCTAGTGAGCGCCTTTCTGCGCTCTATCCTCGCCACGACCTCCAGCAGGTCGGACCGCTGGATTTCGTAGATTGAGCGCTTCCCAAGAGCAGGAAGTACGTCTTTGACAAAAATACGCTGGATCTGTGAGAGCGTGCTCTGCCGTCCTTCCTTGAGAACGAGTCTACGATGCTCTACCCACGTGTCGAACACTGCCTTGAATGTGTTTTCGTCCGCGAGACGGACGGACTGCCGCTTCTGCTTACGGTGTGCTCGGGGGTTGATGCCCTTGGCCAAAAGAGCTCGGGCTTCGTCGCGCAAAGAACGAGCCTCCCGGAGACTGACCTCGGGATAAGTGCCCAGCGACATGCGTTTCTGCTTACCGGCCCAGTAGTAGCGGTAGTGCCACGACTTGCCGCCTTCAGGTGCCACCGCCAGGGATAGCCCATCAAGGTCGCCGAGGGTGTAGGGCTTTCCGGTTGCTTTTGCTTGCCGGACAGCCAGATCTGAGAGTGCCATGCTCTAGCTCCTGAACTCTTGGTCAGGACTAGATACTGGTCGCGTAGGCCTCGCCCCTCCAGCAACAATCCGGAAACCGTGACACCCGTATTGATGGACTTAAAAATGGACTTAAAAGTCGTGGCTGTCGGTGGTTTCCAGTGGAACTCACTGGAACGAAAAAAGGACCCTAAGGTCCTGATTTCAACGACTTACAGAACTCAACGGAACTCTGTAGATCATAATTTGGAGCGGGAAACGAGACTCGAACTCGCGACCCCGACCTTGGCAAGGTCGTGCTCTACCAACTGAGCTATTCCCGCAAATGGCGTCCCCTAGGGGACTCGAACCCCTGTTACCGCCGTGAAAGGGCGGTGTCCTAGGCCACTAGACGAAGGGGACACGCTAACTGAAACACATGGTGTGTATTTCAGTGCCCAAATCCGCATCCGAAGATGTCGGCTCTGGCTTCACTCAGCCCTGCCCGAAAGCAACGCTGCTTAAAATTGGAGCGGGAAACGAGACTCGAACTCGCGACCCCGACCTTGGCAAGGTCGTGCTCTACCAACTGAGCTATTCCCGCATATGGCGTCCCCTAGGGGACTCGAACCCCTGTTACCGCCGTGAAAGGGCGGTGTCCTAGGCCACTAGACGAAGGGGACACACGTACAACATTCACTCCCTACCGCGTTTCGCTGTGTGCTTTACGCTGTAAGTGGCGCGCATTCTATGGATGGATTGAGGGGTCGTCAACCCCCAGATATAAATTTATTTAAATCAATGACTTCGCCCCGCTTTCAGCCGGGATTCCGGCTTTTGCGCCCGCTGACCTTTGGCGACTATATTCTGATAACCACCAAGACGTTATAGTCCGTCGCTGAAGATGATGGCAATCTGAACCACGATTGCCAGTATTTATATAAGTCGAACCCCGGCCGATATAAAGATAGCCACAACCGATTCAACTCGTCGAGCGGTCCTATGCGCCCAAATGCCAAGCCACTACACTCGATCGCGAACCCTATAAAGAGGTCTTACCGGTGACACCACTCATGATCACCCTGCTAGTCGTAGCCGGGATCGCACTATTGATCGCCATTGGCTACATGAACCATGTGGTGGAAAACAACAAGCTGGAAAAGGCCCGTACCAAGGTTGAACTCAACGACCGCCTGCGTCGCTGCGGCGAAATCACCGAGACTTTCCCCGGTCAGCTGATGACACCTGGCCTCAAGCTGCTGCTGACCCGCCTGGAACTCAATGTCTGCAAGCGTTTGCTCAACCTGGAAAAAACCAGTTCCAACCTCAGGGCCCGGATTACCGAACTCGAAGCCCTGGTCGCGCAAGGCGAATCGATCCCGGTCAACAACCCGCCGGCACCGATCCAGACCGAGGCCAAGGCCAAGGACGTGCGTTTCCTGCTCGAAGCCCTGCACGGCCAAATCACCCGCGCCGCACAGGATGGCTTCCTGCCGACCAACGAAGCCAAGCGCTGGATCCGCGAAGTGCGCCACATTCTGGTCCTGCTGCACATCGAGTTCTTCAATAACCTGGGCCAGCAATGCCTGCAACAAAACCAGCCAGGCCAGGCCCGCCTCGCCTTCGAGCGCGGTGTGCAATACCTGCGTAAACAGCAGGAACCACAGATCTACGCCGAACAGCTCGAATACCTGGAAAAACTCCTGGCGCGGGCCAACGCCATGGTGATGGACAACATCGCGGCCGTTGAAAGCGAGACCAACCAGTTGAACGCCGGCCTCAAAGAAGTTGAAGCGGATGCGGACTGGAAGAAAAAAGTGATCTACGACTGATCGGAAGAATCAAGGAAGCCACCGCGAGGTGGCTTTTTTTTGGACTGAGTTTGGCGGGTGAGTACTGCCGGTCAAGATGGGTTGGCGGCGAGGCCCTCATCGCTGGCAGGCCAGCTCCCACAGGGTCAGGTGTTCACCTGCAAGTCATTGGTCGGCTGTCAGGTCGCCTTCGCGGGCAAGCCTCGCTCCTACAAGGGGTTCGCTGTACACGCTTCGCTCTTCACCACTCATCAGGCCGAGCGTTAGCTCGCCTGCAGCTTGGCCGTCATCGCTGGCAAGCCAGCTCCTACAAGAATTCAGCGTACAGCTTTTGATTCTCACCACTCATCAGGCCGAGCGTTAGCTCGCCTGCAGCTCTTGATCTTGATCCACCCGCCCCTTTCGGGAGGCTGAGTGGAGGTGTTCATCCGGGGAGTGGCGCGTAGCGCCGTTCGACGCAGTCGAACACGCTGCATGTAGGTCGTCGCGAAGCAGACCGGAGGGCAGTGTCCCCGGATGGATACCGGAGCGAAGGAACGCCGAGCCTTAGCGAGGGGCCGGACGCTTGGGGCGAGACTTTTTGGTTCCTTTTGTGGCGTTTGACAAAAGGGACTCGCCGTAAGGGCGAAACCATAAGTGGCCGTTACCACAGGAATGGATATACACCCGGTCAACAGCAGCATGGTCGGCTATCAGGCCGCCATCGCGAGCAGGCTCACTCCCACATTAGATCTGTGCACATACGCAGGGAGACAAATCAGAGCCGGAAGTGTCCGACCATCCCCTTCAACTCAACCCCCAACTGCGCCAATTCAATGCTCGACGCCGCATTCCCCCGCATCGCCAACGAAGACTGATCCGCACTCGCACGAATACTCGTCACACTGCGATTAATCTCCTCGGCCACCGAACTCTGCTCCTCGGCGGCCGCCGCAATCTGCTGGTTCATCTGCTGAATCAACGACACCGCCGCCGCAATACTTCCCAGCGCACTCTCAGTCTGCAACGCGTCACTCACCGCCAGCTTCACCAGCTCACCACTGTTCTGAATCTGCTGCACCGACGACTGCGCCGCCGAACGCAAGGCGCTCACCAGACGCTCAATCTCCTCGGTCGATTGCTGAGTGCGCTTGGCCAACGCCCGAACCTCATCCGCCACAACCGCAAACCCCCTGCCCTGCTCGCCGGCCCGTGCTGCCTCGATCGCCGCATTGAGCGCCAACAGGTTGGTTTGCTCGGCGACACTCTTGATCACACTGAGCACCGTGCCGATGTTCTGGATTTCTGCACTCAGGCTTTCGATGCTCGAACTGGCCGACGTCGCCGAATCCGCCAGCTGCTCGATCCGCGCCATGCTTTGACGCACCACCTGCTGGCCACTTTCCACCTTACCGTCCGCCGTTTGCGCAGCCTGAGCGGCTTCCTCCGCGTTACGCGCCACATCGTGCACCGTCGCCGTCATCTGATTCATCGCCGTGGCGACCTGCTCGGTTTCTTCCTTCTGGCTGCTGACCTCCAGGTTGGTCTGCTCGGTCACCGCCGACAAGGATTGCGCCGAACTCGCCAACTGCTCGATACCGGCCTGCAAACCGCTGACGATGGTGCTCAGCCCCGCCCCCATCTGTTGCATGGCCTGCATCAACTGGCCGATTTCGTCACGGCGCGTCACTTCAACCGTCGCACTCAAATCACCCGCGGCGATCTGCTGCGCAACACGAATCACACTGCGCAGCGGCGCCACGATCAATCGGGTAATGACCCACGCCGCGATCAATCCGACCAGCAACGCCAGGGCCGAGGAGCCGATGATCAGCATCGAGTTCTTTTTCAATTCGGCCTGCATCGACTGGTCTTCGGCGACATACGCCTGATCGACCCGCTCCACCACCTGCGCAGCACGCTGGTGCAGTTGCTCATAGACGGTTTTTTCCTGGGCTAACAGACCGGTGTATTCGGTCAGTTTCTCGCTGAAACTGGTGATGTGACCCGCCACTTCATTGAGGACAGTCTGATAGCCCTCATCCTTGACTGTGGTTTTCAACTGCTCGGCCTGAACCTGCGCCTGATCGGCCTGCTCGATCTTGCCCTGAGCTGCGCTGTCATCGCCCTTGCGGCTCTGATCCAGACGCACACGCGCTTCGTTCATGGCCTGCAGCATCAACCGCGACACCTGGCTGACCTGATTGGCTTGCTCGATGAACTGCCCACCGTCCTTGCCTTCGGACTCCTTCAAGGTATAGGCGCCATCGTCGGCAAGCCCGGCTTGCAGGACATCCAGATTATTGGCCAAGCTGGACACCGACCAACTGGCCATTTCCAGGGCCAGGTCCTTGGCCTGACTCAGCGAGACGAATTCGTCGAAGGCCTTGCGATAAGCCGCCAGGGACTGCTCGACGTCATTCATCACTGGCACGTTGGCCGCTGAAGCAGCCTTGAGCTGCGCCGCCAAGGCGATCAGGCCATCAACCCCCTGGCGCAGGGCATCCGCGGTTTTCGGGTTGCCGTGCAAGGCGTATTCCTGCTCAAGCAGTCGCACCTTGAGCAAACCGCTGTTGAGCGACGACATCTGCTTGAGCCCGTCGAAGCGCTGACTGATGGTTTGCAGGGACCAAACGCCGATGGCTGCCACCAGGGCCGTCAACAGCAGCACCAAGACAAACCCGACACCCATTTTTTTTGCCATACCGAGGTTGGCAAAACGTCCTTGCACGGCCGAAATCATTGCACTTAGTCCCCTGACATAGTCTGTTGACGCAGATTCGCAATGGGCATGGGCCAGCACAAGTCTCTGGCGTCGGAATAATGGCAAAAAGCTACGTCCACGTCGTTTTCAGAACGCTTTAGGTCGATTCGCAGCGGTTGCCTGAAAAAATGCCCGGGCACGAGGATCGCAGGCATAAGCGACGTTGATGCGCTGCCAATCTTTCGCCTGGCCGTCAGGACTGAAGGCCGTGGCAGAAGACAGCAGCACACCGCAGCGCCGGGCCTGTTTGCGCACCTGAGCGTAGTCGGACATCCGCGATCGCGCCCAGATAAACAGGCCACCAGCCGGCTTGCCGAAAACTTCCCACTCGGCGTCTTCGAGCACTTGCAAGGCCGCCTCTCTGTCCGTATTCAAACGCTGGCGCTGACGCTGTACCAGTTTGCGGTACGCGCCGCTGGCCAACAGGCAAGTCAGCACCGATTCGCAGAACCTTGAGGCGCCCATGCTGCTGATCATCTTGACCTCGGCCAATCGCGATATGACCCCTTCGCTGGCCACGACAAAGCCGACCCGCAATGAACTGCTGAGGGTTTTCGAGTAACTGCCAACGTAGATCACGTTGTCATCCCCCCCCAATGCAGCGAGGCGCGTGCCGGGGCCGTAGTGCAAATCGGCATAGACGTCATCTTCAATCACCAGCACGCCATGGGTCTTGGTCAATTGCAAAACCTGCTGCGCCATCGCAGGCGTCAGGCAACTGCCCGTCGGGTTGTGGTAGAAACTGTTGATGAATAGCGCGCGGGGCCGGTGCTTTAACAATAGTAATTGCAGTTGCTCCGTGTCGGGCCCGCGCGGGGTACGAGGCACCTCGATCATCGTCACGCCGTGCAGCCTGAGCAGGTCAAACAACAGTGGATACCCCGGACTTTCCACCACCACGCAATCTCCCGGCTTGAGCAAGGTGCGCACGATCAGGTCGAGCCCCTGACTGGCACCTGCGGTGGTCAGGATACGGTTTTCATCCACTTCGATACCGAGCCGTCCAAGGCGTTTGAGAATTTGCAGACGCAAGGCAGGCAGGCCTCGTGAAGTGCTGTAGTTGAACAACCCGGCCATGTCGGTACGGCTGACCTGACGAATCGCGTAGCTCAGGTCGTCCGTTTCGCGCCAGCTCTCCGGCAACCCGCCACAGCCCAGCTTAAGTTCGCCCGAGCAGCCGCCCTGTTTCAGTTCCGCCCCTTCGAACCAGAGGCAATCCTGTTGCCCCTGGGCGACCAGCGTTGGCGTGGCGACAATGAAACCGGCGCCATGACGCGGCGCCAGCACACCTTGAGTCACCAGCCGCTCACAGGCTTCGACGACGCTGGACTGACTGAGCAGATTGACCCGCGCGATGTGCCGCGCAGAAGGTAAACGCGTCCCTGGCTGCACCTCGCTCTGACGGAGCCAGACGGCCAACCCATCGACGATTTGCTGTACAACCGGCACCAATGCCTGTCGATCGATTCTCAATTCCATGAGCAAGCAAACTCCTGTCCATTTGCGGGGAGCAGTTAATCACAGGTGCGCAGGATCGGATGTGCGACAACGCCGCCAAAACCCTCGGTTCTAACCATTTGAAACACATTGTCCGCCGCCCTTCGCGACACCATGAAAAAGCCCGTACGTGTGCGGGCCTTTTCCTACGAGGCAGGTCTTGATGGGTCAGAACGCCGTGACACCACCGTCCACTGCCAGCGAGTGACCGGTGGTGAACGCCGCGCCGTCGCTGCACAGATACAGCACGGCACTGGCGATTTCCTCGACCTTGCCGATGCGGCCGACCGGGTGCATGGCGTTGGCGAACTCGCCCTTCTTCGGGTCCGCTTCATAGGCGCGACGGAACATGTCGGTGTCGATCACCGCCGGGCATACCGCGTTTACGCGAATCTTTTTCTTGGCGTATTCGATCGCCGCCGACTTGGTCAGGCCGATCACCGCGTGTTTCGACGCCGCGTAAATGCTCATCTTCGGCGCCGCACCAAGGCCCGCCACCGAAGCGGTGTTGACGATCGCGCCGCCGCCCTGGGCCAGCAGCAACGGCAACTGGTACTTCATGCACAGCCAGACGCCTTTGACGTTGACGCCCATGATCGCGTCGAACTCATCAAGGGTGCCTTCAGCCAGTTTGCCTTTCTCGATCTCGATGCCGGCATTGTTGAAGGCGTAGTCCAGACGGCCGTAGGTATTCACCACTTCGTCCATCAGATTTTTTACATCGCTTTCCAGCGTGACGTTGCAGCGCACGAAGGTCGCTTCGCCGCCCGCTGTACGAATCAGCGCCACAGTGCCTTCGCCCCCGGCCGTGTCCATGTCGGCCACCACCACTTTCAACCCTTCAGCGGCGAATGCCTGGGCGGTCGCGCGGCCAATACCGTTGGCAGCGCCGGTCACCACGGCGACCTGGCCGGAAAACGTCATGCTCATTGTTATGCCCTCAAAGAGAAGAATGCGGGGGATCGTGTGTTTCCAGTCTAGCCACAGGGGCATGGGACACGGCAGCACTATCAGAAGCCCGGTTGAGTGACCATGAGTGGCAGTGATAGAACTGCGGCACCGACTATCACTGCACTGGATCGACGTGCATTCGCCGCATCAGCCAAACTTGCGGCATCGATCATGAAGGTCTATCAACAAGGCTTCATTCATCTTGAGTGCCTGTCATGACTACCCAGACCAATCGCCAGTTCCTGCTCGCCAAACGTCCGGTGGGCGCAGCTACCCGCGAGACCTTTACCTATCAAGAAGTGCCAGTCGGTGAACCGGCTGCGGGTCAGATCCTGGTCAAAAACGAATACCTGTCCCTGGACCCGGCCATGCGTGGCTGGATGAACGAGGGCAAGTCCTACATTCCGCCGGTCGGTATCGGCGAAGTCATGCGCGCATTGGGTGTAGGCAAAGTCGTTGCCTCGAACAATCCTGGATTTGCGGTCGGGGACTACGTCAACGGAGCCTTGGGCGTACAGGATTATTTCCTCGGCGAGCCACGAGGTTTCTACAAAGTCGATCCGAAACTGGCACCGCTGCCCCGTTACCTGTCCGCGCTGGGCATGACCGGGATGACCGCCTACTTCGCGTTGCTTGATGTCGGCGCACCGAAGGAAGGTGACACCGTGGTGCTCTCCGGCGCGGCCGGTGCGGTGGGCAGCATTGCCGGGCAGATCGCCAAGATCAAAGGCTGCCGCGTGATCGGCATCGCGGGCGGCGCGGACAAGTGCAAATTCCTGATCGACGAACTGGGGTTTGACGGCGTCATCGACTACAAGAACGAAGACGTGCATGCCGGCCTTAAGCGTGAATGTCCAAAAGGTGTCGACGTGTATTTCGATAACGTCGGCGGCGATATTCTCGACGCGGTGCTGGGTCGCCTGGCCATGAAAGCGCGCGTGGTGATTTGTGGCGCCATCAGCCAGTACAACAACAAGGAAGCGGTCAAGGGCCCGGCCAACTACCTGTCGTTGCTGGTCAACCGCGCGCGAATGGAAGGCTTCGTGGTGATGGACTACGCTGCTCAGTTCGCCGCCGCCGGGCAGGAAATGGCCGGCTGGATGGCCAAGGGGCAGCTCAAGAGCAAGGAAGACATTGTTGAAGGACTGGAGACCTTCCCGGAGACGCTGATGAAATTGTTCAGCGGCGAGAATTTCGGGAAGTTGGTGTTGAAGGTTTAACCCAACAGTTGATTCACCACAAAACCAATGTGGGAGTGAGCCTGCTCACTCCCACATTTTTGATCTTCGGTGTTTGATCAGGCGATTTCAGCTACAACTTCGGCCAACGCCTTCGCTGGATCCGCCGCCTGGCTGATCGGACGGCCAATGACCAGGTAATCGGAACCGGCATCCAGCGCCTGACGCGGGGTCAGGATACGGCGCTGATCGTCCTGGGCGCTGCCTGCCGGGCGAATCCCCGGGGTCACCAGTTGCAGCGTCGGGTGCGCCGACTTCAGGGCACGGGCTTCCAGGGCCGAGCACACCAGACCGTCCATTCCGGCTTTTTCTGCCAGTGCCGCCAGACGCAGCACCTGTTCCTGCGGCTCGATGTCCAGGCCGATACCCGCCAGATCTTCACGCTCCATGCTGGTCAGCACGGTCACGCCGATCAACAGCGGTTTTGGGCCGGTACGCTGATCCAGCACTTCACGGCAGGCGGCCATCATGCGCAGACCGCCGGAGCAATGAACGTTGACCATCCACACGCCCATTTCCGCCGCGGCTTTAACCGCCATCGCGGTGGTGTTCGGGATGTCGTGGAACTTGAGGTCCAGGAACACTTCAAAGCCCTTGTCACGCAAGGTGCCGACGATTTCCGAGGCGCAGCTGGTGAACAGCTCCTTACCGACTTTGACCCGGCACAGTTTAGGGTCCAACTGGTCGGCCAGCTTCAGTGCGGCGTCACGGGTGGGGAAATCCAGGGCGACGATGATAGGAGTCTGGCAGACGGACATGTGCGGGCTCTCAGGCAGGACGAAATCGGCGCGCATTGTAGCGGAACCAGCGCCACTGCGGGACCCGATGATCGGTAAATCGTCCCGAAGACTCCAGCAAGACTAGTCCCTGCGCCGATTGTGTCGAGTTCGATACACACACGACACGCCCACAACACCCTTCCTCGCTACCCTCGGCAGCCGCAACACGTCCTTACAGCACTTCCCGCCTCCGGGCCGGACGCCTATGCTGGAACCACAACCTCGCAGCCCATCTTTGTGGTTGGCAGCCTACCTGGCAGATGAACGCACGCATGCACAGCACCCCAGCACCTCTGAACGACGATCAAAAAGCGCCCGCTGACGACAAACGCTGGAGCATTCGCGCCCTGATCGTCGACGATGACGTCCCGATCCGCGAACTGATGATCGACTACCTGGCCCGGTTCAACATTCACGCCAGCGGCGTCACCGATGGCGCTGCCATGCGCCTGGCGTTGCAAGCGGAGCATTTCGACGTGGTGGTGCTCGACCTGATGCTGCCCGGTGAAGACGGGTTGTCCCTGTGCCGCTGGCTGCGCGCCGAATCGGACATTCCGATCCTGATGCTCACCGCACGCTGCGAACCCACCGACCGGATCATCGGCCTGGAACTGGGCGCCGACGACTACATGGCCAAGCCCTTCGAACCAAGGGAACTGGTCGCGCGGATTCAGACCATTCTGCGTCGGGTGCGCGACGATCGCACCGAACAGCGTGCGAATATTCGCTTCGACAACTGGCGCCTGAACAGCGTGCTGCGGCAATTGATCGCCGCCGACGGTCTGGTGGTGCCGCTGTCCAACGCCGAATTCCGCCTGCTGTGGGTGTTCATTGAGCGTCCGCGCCGGGTGCTTAGCCGTGAACAACTGCTGGACGCTGCCCGTGGTCGTTCCATCGAAGCGTTTGATCGCAGCATCGACTTGCTGGTCTCGCGCCTGCGCCAGAAACTCGGTGATGACCCGAAAGCCCCGCAGTTGATCAAGACCGTTCGCGGTGAGGGTTATCTGTTCGACGCACGAGACATCGGCTGATGCGGGCGCGCTTCGATACGCTGTTCGGCCGCCTGTTTGGCGTGCTGCTGCTGGCGATCATCCTGGCGCACCTGTTGGCGTTTGCCTGGTTTCACCATTACGGTCCTCCCCCGCCTCCACCGCCGCCGGCATTTTCCGAAGGCATGGGCGGACAGCGCCCGCCGATGGACCCGCGCTTCGAAAACCGGCCACCGCGGCCGTGGTTCGGCGGCCCGTTGGTGCCGCTGACGTTCCAGTTTGTCACGCTGATCATTGCCGCCTGGTACGGCGCCAAACTGCTCAGCCGGCCGATCCAGCGGCTGAGCGACGCCGCCGAACGCTTGAGCGAAAACCTCGACAGCGCGCCACTGGATGAATCCGGCCCACGGGAAGCCCGGCAAGCGGCCTACACCTTCAATTTGATGCAGAAACGCATTATCGAACAGGTGCAGCAGCGCTCACGGATGCTCGGCGCGGTGTCCCACGACCTGCGCACGCCGCTCTCTCGCCTCAAGCTGCGGCTGGAGCAGATCGAAGACCACAAGCTGCAGGGCCAGATGCGCCAGGACTTGGACGACATGATCAGCATGCTCGATGCCACCCTCACCTATTTGCACGAGCAGCGCACCAGTGAAGCCGGGCAATGGATGGACGTGCAGGCGCTGGTGGAATCCTTGAGCGAAAACGCCCAGGACCAGGGGGCAGATGTCCAGGCCAGCGGCCACTGCGCGCCGCTGCAAGTGCAGCCGATGGCGTTGCGCTCGTGCATCAACAATCTGCTGGACAACGCCCTGCGCTATGCCGGGCACGCGCGGATCACGCTCGAAGACAACCGTGAGCAACTGGTGATCCGCGTCATCGACCACGGCCCGGGTATTGCAGCGGACAAACGTGAAGCGGTGTTCGAGCCGTTCTTTCGGCTGGAAGGTTCGCGTAATCGCAATTCGGGCGGCGTCGGGCTCGGTATGACCATCGCTCGCGAGGCGGCGGAACGACTGGGTGGGCAGTTGAGCCTGGAAGAAACACCCGGCGGCGGTCTCACCGCCGTCATCCGCCTGCCCCGCGCCTGAGCCACACACCAATTCCTGCAGGCTCACGCCTACATGATCCGAGCCTGGCCTGAGACTTGTGTGTACCAATCGGTACAAACCTCACACACCCACGACACCTTGCCCCTTGACGCTGCATAAGCCGGTGCACCCACCGGTTTTCCATTCCAGGGAGTGAGTCCAATGATTGGTAGTGTCAGCAACTACACGAGCTATACCAGCACCAGCAGCACCTCGACCAACAGCGCCCGCAGCCAGCAATTCCAGAAAGAACTGTTCGCCAAGCTCGACAGCAACAGCGACGGCGCGGTAGATCAGGGCGAACTTGAAAGTGCCCTGTCGCAGAAAACCGATGACGGCCTGCTGGTCAGTCTGAGCAAAAACTTTGGTGATCTGGACAGTGACGACAGCGGCAGCTTGAGCAGCGAGGAAATGGCGGCAATGGCACCGCCGCCACCACCGCCGCATGACCAGGCACCCAACACCGAACTGGCCGACGCGCTCGTCAGCGCCCTGGACGCCGACGGTGACGGCGCCATCAGCAGCGACGAATTGAGCAACGGCCTGAACAACGCTGGCAGCAGCGCCGACAGTACAGAAATCTTCTCGGCCCTGGACAAGAACCAGGACGGCACCGTCAGCAAGGACGAACTCGCCGCCAGCCTGACCCCGCCGCCACCGCCACCACAGCAGGTATCCAGCGAAGAATTGTTCAACCAGCTGGATACGGACAGCGATGGCAGCGTAACCACCACCGAACTGAGCAGCGTGCTGCAGGCCAGCGACAGCACCTCATCGACCAGCACCGACACCAGCGCTGCGTTGCTCAAGGAGTTGGACAGTGACGGCAGCGGTGAGGTCAGCAGCGATGAACTGAACGCGGCGCTGCAAGCAGGTCGCGAGAAAACCAGCGACAACTCCACCGCTCAATTCAACGTCAATGAAGCGCTGAACAAAATGATCGCCAACCTGAGCAAGCAGTATTCGCTCGATAACGTGGCGAGCGTGGGCAAATACTTGAACGTATCGACCTGAGTCAAAAGCTTCGCGAGCAAGCCCGTTCCCACAGTGGATCTGCGCCCTTCACAAATCCCCTGTGGGAACGAGCCTGCTCGCGATGAGGCCCTCAGCCCCGCCGAAAATCTCAGGGCCGGCGATCGTCTACCCGCGCATGACTCTTGCTCCAGTCCGTCAACAGACTGTACGCAACCGCCAGCAACGTAGGCCCGATGAACAGCCCGATGAACCCGAACGCAATCAACCCGCCAAACACGCCGAGCAACACGATCACCAATGGCAGATTCCCGCCCCGGCTGATCAGGTACGGCTTCAGCACGTTGTCGACGCCGCTGATGATGAACGTGCCCCAGCAGCCGAGGAACACCGCCATCCCGTACTCACCCTTCCAGGCCAGCCACGCGGTGGCCGGAATCCACACCAACGGTGGCCCCATCGGAATCAGACTGAGCATGAACGTCACGATGCCCAGCACCAACGCCCCGGGCACCCCGGCAATCAGGAACCCGATCAACGCCAGGACCGCCTGCGCCGCTGCTGTGCCGATCACCCCGTTCACCACCCGCTGCACCGTCCCGGCCACGAGTTCGATGTAGTACCCGGCGCGATCACCGATCAGGCGCTCCAGCAGCCCATGGACAAACGCCGCCAGCCGCGGCCCGTCACGGTAGAAAAAGAACACGAACACAATGCTCAATGTCAGCTCGAGAATCCCGCCGCCAATCTGCGCACTGCGTGCCAGCAGCCAGTTGCCGACCTGACCCAGATACGGTTTGACCGCCACCATCATCGCCGCGCCTTGCTCATCAATGCTGTTCCAGATCACCATCAACCGCTCGCCCACCAAAGGAACGCCGCCCAGCCAGGTCGGTGCTTCGGGCAAACCGTCCATCTGCACATCCTTGATGAACGCAGTGGCATCACGCACGTGATCCGCCAGGTTGAACCCGAGCCAGACCAGCGGCACCGCCACCAGCAACATCCAGCCCAGTGTCAGCACCAGCGCGGCCAGGGATTCCCGGCCGTTGAGCCAGCGGGTCAACAACCGCATCAGCGGCCAACTGGCGAACGCCAGCACCGCGCCCCAGAACAAGGCCGACCAGAACGGCGCCATCACCCAGAGGCTCGCGCCAAACAGCACCAGGAGCAGGATCTGCACCAACAGCCGATCGTTATTGAGCATGTAGGTTCTCGAAAAAATCAGTCAACAAAGAGCAGGCAAACGCGCCAGCCGCGTTTACCTGATGAAGCTTATCGCAACAGTTCGATGTGCAGGCCAGGGCTTTTGGCACTGCCGGCTTCCATTCGCGCCGCCCGCACGCCCTGCCCGATCAGCGCCTGGCGCCACGCTTCGGCGTTTGGCCCGGAAACACTGACCCGCAAGGTGGTGTCGAGGTTCAAGCCGCGAGAAATGAGGCGCAGCCAGGTGGCATCAGGATCGGCGCTCAATGTGGGGAAATCGAGTTCGCCCGTACTTTTCAGCTCTCGCAGCAAGGTCGCCGACGTCGGCAGCAAATCACCCAGCGGCGCGGCAGCGTCGAACTGCTCGACGTGCAGGTAGGCTTTGCGATTGCCGCGAGTGATGCTGTAAAGCGCCACCAACGTATTGTCCCGGGGCGCCGCGAGACGCAAGAGCAAGTACGCCTGTTGATCGTCGGCACCGTACAACTTGGCGTTACCGAAGACCTCATTGGCCCAGAGGCTGCTTTCACCGCAATCACGTGCCTGACACCAGAACAGCAAGCCGGCGCCCTGCTCTTGCAATGCTTCACGCGCGGCGGTGAAGGCGTCGGTTGACGAATGCTCCGGCGGCAACTCATAGGTCACCGATGTCGCCGTTCCCCGGGCGCCGACCTGACCATCGAAGCGCAACTGGCCGCTGATCTTACGAATCGAACCCAGCGGATAAATCCGCTCGAGCTCAACGCCGGGGCGATAGTCGACGATCTGCGCGTCGGCCATGCGCGGCACGATCGGCAAGTCCTGACTGCCCGGGACATCGGCGGCAAATAACAAGGGACTGAAACAACACAGCACCAGCACATTGAATGAACGCATGGATAGACTCATCGGATCAGCATGGCCTGGGCACCCTTGACGACACTGGCATCATCGAAGCGCTCGGGCACCAGCAAACCACGCTGGACCGCCGGACGCGCTTCCATGGATGCCATCCAGCGCTGCAAGGCCGGCAAACCGTCAACCTCGACGCCCGACCACTCATGGCCACGCACCCACGGATAGGTGGCAATGTCGGCAATGCTGTACTCGCCCGCGAGAAACTCCACGGCTTGCAGGCGTGTATCGAGCACCTCATAGAGGCGACGTGTTTCATGTTGATAGCGGTCGATGGCGCCCTGGAGTTTTTCTGGAAAGTAACGGAAAAACACGTTGGCCTGCCCCTGCATCGGCCCGATTCCCCCCATCTGGAACATCAGCCATTGCAGGACGACCGAGCGCCCTTTCGGGTCCTGGGGCAGCAGTTTGCCGCCCAGCTCAGCGAGGTAAATCAGGATGGCGCCGGATTCGAACACGGCAAAATCGCCGTTGGCGCGGTCGACAATGGCCGGAATCCGGCCATTGGGATTGATTTTGAGGAAGTCAGGTGACTTCTGTTCCTTTTTGTCGAAACTCAAGGCGTGCACCGTGTAGGGCAGGCCGAGTTCCTCGAGCACGATAGAGACCTTGTGGCCATTCGGGGTCGCAGCGGTGTAGAGATCTATCATGGTTGTCTCCCATTTCAACCCGCCCAGCCTCGACAGTTGCCCGGCGCAAGTCAAGGAACGGCGAAGAACCGATTGAAACAGTCTGCGACAAGGTCGGCGCCGGGTTCGTCATTCAGGTGCAAATGATGGCCGCCAGGCAGCTGTTCACGGCTAAAGGGTAGACGCTCCAGCAACTCGGGATGTTTGGCGAGCATGCCGTCAGCTGCTACCACCAAAAACGCAGGGCAACTGACCCGCTGGACGAAGGCCATCGCCTGTTCGGTTGTCAGACGCAGGGGCGATGGCAGCGTGAGTCGGTTGTCAGTGCGCCAGGTGTAACCGCCCGGCACCGGCATGAGTCCACGCTGGGCCAACAGCTCGGCGGCTTCGCGACTGACCGCCACCAGGCCTTTCATGCGTGCCTCGATGGCTCGATCCAGGGTGTTGTAGACCGGTTTGCGTTTTTCCCGCAGATCCAGCTGGGCTTGCAGGGCCATGCCCATGCGTTCGGCGGCATTTTCGCCTTTGTCTGTCGGAGGAATGATGCCGTCGATCAACGCCAGATGCGTGACACGTTCCGGCATCGACCCGGCAATAATCAACGAAGCGATCGCCCCCATCGAGTGCCCCATCAGTGCAAAACGCTTCAGGCCCAACTGCTCGGCGACTTGCAGCACGTCGTGAGCGTAGTCCCACATCGCGTAACCGGCGCCGGTCGGGCGATGCCCGGAATGTCCGTGACCGGCCATGTCGAGGGCGATGATGCGCAGGCCTTTGAGCTTCGGTGCCAGCCGGGCGAAGCTGTTGGCGTTGTCCAGCCAGCCGTGCAGGGCGATCACCGGCAGGCCGTCTTCGGGACCGAACAGGTGCGCGGCCAGCTCGATGTGCGGCAGGCTCAGGCGAACTTCTTCGACAACGTGGCTCATGCGCAATCCTGTTGGCGACGACCTTCCCAGCGGCTGAACAGGTTTTTCAGCAGCGTGGCGGTGTCTTGCGGACGTTCGAGGGGGAACATGTGGCCACCGGGCATGGTCAGGGACTCACCCAGCGGCATACGCCCGACGGAGCTTGCATGGTGACGCATCACCACCCGGCTCTTGTGCCCGCGCACCACCGCCAGCGGCACTTTCAACTGGCGTGCCTGGCCTGGACTGGTGTGCGGGACGCCACGGTAGATGCTGATCTCCGTGGCCGGGTCGAAACGCAGGCGCAGCTTGTCGCCGACTTTTTGCAAACCGTGTTGCAGGTAAGCGTCGAAGCACTCGGGATCAAAGCTGCGGAACAGGGTTTTGCCGGCGAAATAGAGCCGTGCCGCGTCCAGGTCGGCGAACTCTTCCCGGCGCCCCAATGTACGGCCGGCGGGGGTCAGGCGGTCGATGAAACCGAAACGCTTGGCCGCACGGATCACCCATTGATCGGCGCGGGTCAGCACCGGCGAATCGAGCATCACCACGCCCCGATACAGTTCAGGGCAACGCAACGCCGCGTGCAGGTGCAGCACGCCGCCGAAGGAATGGCCGACGCCCCAGACCGGCTCCGGTTGCTCTTTGAGGTGATGGATCAGCTCATCCACCAGGTTGCGCCAATTGTCGTCCGCCGGAAAACGCGGATCGTGGGCGTGCTGTTCCAGATGCGTCACCTGGTACTCGGGCGCCAGCGCCGCGAACAACTTGCCGTAGGTGCCCGAAGGAAAGCCATTGGCGTGGGCGAAAAATATCTGTTGCGACATACCGGCAAATCCATAAGCGAAAACAAGGGTTGATTGTCCGTAAGACGCGAGGCGGCGGCAATGACTGTAAGTGCCAGGAATGATGACAGTCCGGTCAGGGGCATGAGCATTCAGACATCGCCGAACCCTGTGGCGAGCGAGCTTGCTCGCGTTCGGCTGCGCAGCAGGCGCAAAACCGGTGCACGCCGCGAGAGGCGTGCCGGCAAGGGCTGCTGCCGCAGCCAACGGGAGCAAGCTCCCTCGCCACAGGTAATCATCGGGCCGGAAGATGTGGTTCGCTCGACAATCAACGGGCCGGTGGATTCTCACCCAACGGCACGACCGCCATGGTCAACCGCGACACGCAACTGGCCTTGCCCTCGTCACTGCTCAAACGGATATCCCAGACATGAGTCGTGCGCCCAATGTGAATCGGCTTGGCCACTGCCGTCACTCGCCCGCTGCGCAATCCGCGCAAGTGATTGGCGTTGATTTCCAGACCCACGCAATAGAATTTGCTGGTATCGATGCACAGGTAACTGGCCATGGAACCGACCGTCTCGGCCAGCACCACCGACGCGCCGCCGTGCAGCAAACCGTAAGGCTGGTGGGTGCGGTGGTCGATGACCATGCTCGCGGTCAGGGACTCGTCATCAAAGGCTTCGAAGCGAATATCCAGCACTTCGCCAATGGTGTTTTTCTGGATTGCGTTCAACTGCTCGACGTCGGGAATGGTACGCCACAGACTCATCTTGCTTTCCTTTGTTGGTTTTATTCGTGGCTCAATCCTGCCACAGCACCGTCTCGCTGCGCTCGCTCCATTCTTCGAACCGAGCGCCGTAAGACGCTTCGATCACGTTGCGCTTGATCTTCAGGGTCGGTGTCAGGAAGCCGTTTTCCACCGCCCAACTGTCCTTGACCACCACCAACTGGCGCAAGCGTTCGTGTTTGTCGAGGCCGCCATTGACCTCCTCCAGCAGCTTTTCCAGGCTTGCATGCAACCCTGCCCGCGCCGTTCCCCCGGCGTCCTGCTGACCGACCGCCGAGAGCACGCACAACCCCAGCGGCGCACTCAAGCCATCACCGACCACGCACACCTGTTCGATCCGCGAATGCACCGCCAGCCGATTTTCGATCGGCGCCGGCGCGACGTATTTGCCTTTGCTGGTCTTGAAGATCTCCTTCAGTCGCCCGGTCAGGCGCAGGTTGCCTTCGGCATCTTGTTCGCCCTTGTCGCCGGTGCGCAGGAAGCCGTCCTCGGTGATGGTTTCTGCGGTTTTCTCGGGCTCCTTGAAATAGCCAAGCATGGTCGCACCGCTGCGCACCATGACTTCGCCCGAATCGGCGATCCGCACTTCAACCTCCGGGCAAGGCTTGCCGATCCAGCCGGGTTTGTTCTCGCCGGGCCGGCCGATGTGGGAGTAACCGCAGCTTTCGGTCATGCCGTAGACCTCCAGCACATCCAGTCCCAGCTTGCGGTACCACAACAGCAAGGTCTGCGGCACAGGCGCGGCGCCGGACAACGCCACGCGCAACGCATCCAGCCCCAACCCGACGAGCACTTTGTGCCCGACCCGTTTGCCGATAAAGGGCAGGCCGAGCAGGAAGTCGAGGCGTTTTGCCGCAATCTTGCTGTACACGCCCATCTGGAACTTGGTCCAGATCCGCGGGACGCCGAACAACGCGGTCGGCCGCGCGCGCTGCAAATCGGTGAGAAAGGTGTCGAGGCTTTCGGCAAAGAACACGGTTTGCCCGGTGTAGATCGACGCCAGCTCGACGAACATCCGCTCGGCGACATGGCACAGCGGCAGGTAAGACAGCAGTCGATCCGACTCGTTGAGACCGAACAGCTGAGTGCCGCGCGTGGTGGCAAAGCCCAGATTGCCGAAGCTATGCATCACGCCTTTGGGCACCCCGGTGGTGCCGGAGGTGTAAATGATGGTCGCCAACTGGTCGGCGGACGGCTTGGGGTCGTCCTGGATCGGTGAGCTCTTTTGCAGATCGGCCCAGCTGTAGTCGAAAGTACCCGGCGGATGCAACGGCAGGCTGATGGTCGGCAGATCGGCACTGACCCCGCGAGACATGCCTGGCCAGTCATCGAGCTTGCCGATGAACGCCAGCGCCGCTTCCGAGTGTTCGAGCACTTGCGCCACCGACTCGGAGGTGAGGTTGGGGTACAACGGCACCGAAACGTGCCCGGCCATCCAGATTGCCAGGTCGGCGATGATCCAGTGCGCGCAGTTTTTCGAAATCAGGGCGATGTGGCTGCCTTGGGGCAGTTCGCGTGCGCGCAGCCAATGCGCAGCGCAGCGAGCCTGATGGCCGACGTCGGCCCAGGTCAGGGTCTCGACGTGTCCGCCGCCGGTAGGTTGGACCAGAAACCGCTGGCGGGGATGACGGGCTTCACGCTCGTAAAAGACGTCCAACGGCAAACGAAAAGCAGCAGACATGCGACTCGCTCCTTTATTTTTGGTCTGGAGCAAGCGTAGTCAACCAAGCGGTTGCTTGGTTGACTATTTCACACAAAATCCCGGAACACCGCCGCCCCCTGTAGGAGCGAGGCTTGCACGCGAAGGGCTTTCAACGACGGCAACAGCTTCGCGCCTGCAAAAAGCCAAAGCAAATGCGGTTACGGGTGTTTGATGCTGTTGAGCTTCATCGAACCTATCAGCAGTTCAGCGTTCTCGACCTCGGCCAGGCCAGCGGTGCTGACCCTCTCTGGTGGATAGCCGGCGCCATGCTGCAAGTAACTCAACAAGTTCCCCACCAACGGGTTGTGACTGACCAGAAGGACGTCACTCACCGACACGAGTTGCTCGGCCACCTTGTCTGGATCAGTGTCCGGGGTCAGCCACTCGACAGTGCGAATCTCCGGTTCGAAACCCAGCGCCTCGCGCACCAGCTGCGCGGTCTCCTGCGCTCGCAGAAACGGGCTGGCATAGATGGCTGTAATCGGCTGACCGATCAGTTCAGCAGCGATGCTCAGCACCTCTGAACGACCATGTTCCGTCAGTGCGCGCTCCGAATCGTGTGGTTTGGAACCGTGTGGCTCGGCTTCACCATGACGCAATACCCAGAGTTTCATAGTTTCGGCTCCTCATCTCGGGCCGGATGTGGCGCTGGCGGCACGGCGTGCGGCGCTTCGCCTTCCGGTGTACGCGGCGTCGGCCAGTCGGCGAACGGCCAGGGTTTCTGGTCGCTGTGGAAGGTGCCGAAACGACCGATCTGCGCCAGGAACTGGCTCAGGCTGTCGCCGAAGTTCATCAGGCTGGCGCTCGGGGCGCCATAAATCAAACGATAGATCAGTTGCACCAGCACCACCGCCCCCAGGATGAACTGCGCCACTTGCCAGACCAGCAAGAAGACGATCATCCATAACACCCGCAGCAGAATGGACTCGTAGGTGGCCTCTGTTTTCGGATCGTTCATGTGCAACTCCCTGCTTTATCTCGAAAGCGTGATCAGTTGAAACCGCTGGTGGAAATGAAGTCCACATCGGTTTTGGGTTCGCCGCGCATCAACAGTTCAATCACTTGATTGAGCGTGCGCCCTTCGAACAGGATCGCGTGCAACCCGGCGACCAGCGGCATATAGACGCCCACTTCCTGAGCCTTGGCCTTGAGCACCTTCAGCGTGTTCACGCCTTCGGCGACTTCGCCCAGGCGGGTCACCGCCTCTTCCAGGCTCAACCCCTGGCCGAGGGCAAACCCGACCTGGTAATTGCGGCTTTTCGGCGACGAACACGTGACGATCAAGTCGCCCACGCCCGCCAACCCAAGGAAGGTCATCGGGTTGGCGCCCTGATTCACCGCGAAGCGGGTCATTTCCGCCAACGCCCGGGTGATCAGCATGCTCTTGGTGTTTTCACCCATGCCCAGCGCCACCGCCATGCCGGCGATGATCGCGTACACATTTTTCAGCGCCCCGCCCAACTCCACACCGAAGCGGTCGGCGCTGGCGTACACGCGAAAGGTCCGGCCATGCAACGCCTCCTGGACCCGCTGGCAGAGTTCTTCGTCTTCGCTGGCGACCACGGTGGCGGTCAGTGCGTGCTCGGCGATTTCACGGGCCAGGTTCGGCCCGGACAACACGCCGATGCGCGCTTGCGGAGCGATTTCTTCGAGGATCTCGCTCATCAGCTTGAACGTGTGGGCTTCGATGCCTTTGGTCAGGCTGACCAGCAATTTGCCGCTCAACCGTGCGGCGTGCGGGACCAATACCGAACGCAGCGCGCTGGACGGCAGCGCAACAAAGCACAGGTCGCAAGCGTCCAGGGTCGCTTGCAAATCAGTCACCGGTTCTACCAGGGGAAGAATCTTGATGCCTTTGAGGTAACGCGGGTTTTCGCGATTGACCCGCATGGACTCAGCCTGCTCGGGGTCACGCATCCACTGCCGGACCTGATGCCCGTTCTCGGCCAACAGATTAGCCACGGCGGTACCAAAACTTCCGCCTCCCAGGACCGCAATTGGGCGCTGTTCAGTCATATGCAATCCGTTAATCCATACCAGTGGCGATGTCGGCATTATACGGAGCGTCCCAGTGGCGGCCAGCCCCCGTATCAATTACCGGCACTTGTAGGAAGAAGACCAATAAATCCTAGGAAAATGCCGGCATCGTGAATGGAAAAGTCGAACAGCTCGGTTAACATGCGCGCCATCTCATCGTTATCAAGGATGTTTCGTGTCGTTTGGCTCTCCTTCACCCTCCTCTCCGCTGGTTCTGGCATTGCTTTTCAGCTCGCCATTGCTGGCCGACGACTTGTTCCTCGACAACGAATCGCTGCCGCAAGTGCTCACGGCCACCCGCCTGAAGCAGTCGCCGGCCGCAGTCCCGGGAAGCATGACGGTGATCGACAGCGAACTGATCAATGCCAGCGGTGCACGGGACATCAGCGAATTGCTGCGCCTGGTGCCGGGCATGATGGTCGGCAATATCAGCGGTAATCAGGCGGCGGTGAATTACCACGGCACCAACGCCACGGAAGCGCGGCGCATGCAGGTGCTGATCGACGGCCGCTCGGTGTACCGCGCTGGCCTGGCCACGGTGGACTGGAGTGATATCCCGGTGGCCATGGAAGACATCGAGCGCATCGAGGTTTTCCGCGGCCCCAACACGGTCAGCTACGGCGCCAATGCGTTGATGGCGGTGGTCAACATCATCACCCGCAACCCGGCCGACAGCCACGGCACGCGGATGAAAGTCACCCGTGGCCAGCGCGGCATCGATGATTTTTACGCCAGCCAGGGTGTGGGCTGGGACGGCGGCGACCTGCGTCTGTCACTGTCCGGCCAGCAGGACGACGGCTTCGACACCGACAGCAGCGGTGCTGATTATCGCGACAGTCGCCGCTTGAACCGCTTCAACCTTGCCGTCAGCCAGACGCTGAGTGAAAACCAGAGCATCGACTGGCAGTTGAACGCCAAGGACGGAACCAACCAGCGGCCTTATACCTACCGCCCGGTGTTCTCCGGGATTACCGCAGCCGGGAACAATTCCGACGTCGTTGCCAAGGACTACGCCGGTTCGTTGCGCTGGAACCTGGACATCAATCCTGATCACAGCCTTTATATCCAGGGTTCGGCTCAGCACTGGGACCGTCAGCAGACCTGGCGCGCCTGTGATGCGGAAGTTTCGTTCAGCCCGCAACTGACCGAACTCTGGCAGCTCAACCCGAACTACACCGAACGCCTGGCGCGCAACATCGAGCGCTTCACCGGTCCCGGCGCGCCGGCCGGCACGGCGGCGGAACAAGCGCTAGGCAATCAAGTGCTGGCGCAATGGCGCAACGGTGCCCGGCAAACCCTCTGTGGCGACATCGACCAGAGCGCCCGGGAAACGCGCTACGACCTGGAACTGCAAGACACCCTCAGCCTGTCCGACAGTCTGCGACTGGTCAGCGGCATGAACTATCGTTACGACCGGGCAAATTCCGAGACCTACTTCAATGGCACGCTCGACGACACCACTTGGCGCGCATTCGGCCAACTCGAGTGGCGCGCCACCGAGCACTGGTTGCTGCAGGGCGGCGCCATGTTCGAAGACACGCAATTGACCGGCAGCTCGCTGACCCCGCGGGTAGCGGTCAATTACCTGATCAACCCGCGTCACGGCTTGCGCGCGGTGTATTCGGAAGCCATCCGCTCACCGGACATGTTCGAGAACAACGTCAACTGGAGTTACCAGGTGACCAACCTGCGGCCCAGTGCCTACGGCCAGACCAGCGCCCGGTATTTCGTCAAGACCCGCGGCCCCGGCGACCTCGAACAAGAACGCATGCGCTCGCGCGAGCTGGGCTACAACGGCTACTTCGCGGAGCTTGGGCTGACGGTCGATGTGAAACTGTTCTACGACGAAATCAGCGGCATGATCAGCGAACCCCTGCGCAACAATCAGTACATCGCCAGCAATTCCAACAGCTCGCGCTTCAAGGGCACGGAAACCCAGCTGGACTGGCGCCTGAGCAGCGCCGACCGGCTGCGCCTGACTTACGCCTACGTCGACGCCGAGGCGAGCAATCCGCAGGATGAGCGACTGACGGCGCGCAACAGCGGTTCCGCCGGTTGGCTGCGCAACTGGGGCCACGGCTGGAACAGCGCCCTCTTCTATTACGGGGACGACGCCCTCAACGGTTACCGCTTCGAACGCGTCGACACGCGCATCGCCAAACGCATCGGCCTGGGCAAGGCCAATCTGGAACTGGCCGGCGTGCTCCAGCAGCGCCTCGACCATCAACCCACCACCTTCGTCGACAACAACTATGACGAGCGTCGGGTGCTCTACTTCAGCGCGGAGCTGACGTTTTAAATGCTGCATCGCCTGTCGCGGAAGTCGCCAACCCTTGGCCGCCTGCTGGCAGGGGTGTGCCTGGTGTTTGCCGGCCTGCTTGGCAGCCTGACGATTCAGGCCGCCGACATTCTGCTGACCGGCGCCGAAGACAGCCCGGGCGTGCAATCCTTTGTGCAGGCGCTGAGCGGCATGCGCCCGGCCGACAGCGTTCGCTTCCAAGTACTGGACAGCTTGCCGAGGCCGGGCGCACTGCCCGGCGATACCCGTTTGATCCTGCTCGATCTGCCGAGCCTCGATTGGCGCCTGCAAGAGACACAAGGCCCGCCGACGCTGGTACTGCGCATCAGTCGCCTGCAAGCCCATCATCGTTTCGGCGCTGACTTTCCATCGCACCTCAGCCTGCTCTGGAGCGATCCGCCGCTGGATCGGCAATTGCGCCTGACCCGGCTCATCCTGCCCGAGGCCCGACGCATCGGCGTGCTGTACGACAGTCACAGCGAATTCCTGCTCAAGGAATTGCGTCTGTCGGCACAAGCGTTGGGCCTTGAAGTGATCGCCGAGCGATGGGACAACACCAACGACAGCCGCCCTTTACAGAATTTGCTGAAGAACTGCGACGTGCTGCTGGGCCTCGACGACGCCGATCTGTACAACCCGAAAACCGCAAAAAACCTGCTGTTGAGCAGCTATTCGCGACAACTGGCGCTGGTCGGCCCGAACGCTGCGTTCGTCAAGGCTGGTAGCCTGGCCAGCACCTACAGCGATCAGAACGATTGGCTGGAAGTGCTCGACGAATTGCTCGATCGGCCGCAGACAGGCTGGCCCCGTGCGTTGTATCCAAAACACTTCAAAGTGTTAAGTAATCCGCAGGTGGCTCGTTCATTGGGTATTGAACAGGTGACTGAAGCATTTGTCGCAGCACAGTTGGCCGAAGGAGAAAGCAGCCCATGACCTTCCGTCGCGGTTGGGACATCAACACCCGCACGCAGATCATCAGCCTCGGCCCCGCCCTGTTGCTGACGTTGCTGCTGATCAGTTTCTTCACCTTCGTGCGGATCCAGGACCTGCGCCAGGAGCTCAACCACACCGGCCAGCTGATCGCCAACCAACTGGCTCCCGCCACGGAATACGGGGTGATCTCGGGCAACAACGAGGTACTCGAAAGTTTGCTCAAGGCGACGCTGGCCACGCCCAACGTGCGCTTTCTCGAAGTCCAGGACAGCGCCAACCGGATTCTGGTGTACGTCGAGCAACCGTCGGAAACCCATGCCCGCTCGCATCAGGTCGAAGTGTTCCAGGCGCCGGTACGGCTGCAACGGATCGCGCTGAACAATGATTTCTTCCAGGGCAGCAACGTCGCCAACACGGCCCCGCCCGAGGACTATCTGGGCCGGGTGATCGTCGGCTTGTCCAATGACGCCTTCAGCCAGCGTCAGCAGGAAATCCTGTTCAAGGCCGGGATTCTCGCCTTGTTCGCGCTGCTGTTTACCTTTCTGGTGGCCCGACGCCTGGCCGGCAGCCTGTCGCAGCCGATCCGCGACATCGGCCACGCCGTGAAGGCGATTCAGGAGGGTGATTACAAAACGCCGCTGCCGATCGTCGATGACACTGAGTTGGGCGCGTTGTCGCAGCACATCAATAACCTCGCGCAAGGCCTTGAGCAGGCCAGCCGTGAGCAGCAGCAGGCCATGGCGCAATTGATCCAGACCCGCGAAGAAGCGGAAAAGGCCAACAACGCCAAATCCGACTTCCTGGCGATGATGAGCCACGAACTGCGCACACCAATGAATGGCGTGCTGGGCATGCTGCAACTGCTGGAAACCACCGACATGACCGAGGAGCAGATCGAGTATGCGGCGCTGGCTTCGGAGTCGACCGAACACCTGCTCAAAGTCATCAACGACATTCTCGACTTCTCGCGCATCGAGCGTTCTGAACTGGAGCTGGAACACATTCCGTTCAACCTCGCTGACCTGATCAGCAGCTGCGCCCAGTCGTTCCAGCACAGCGCGGCGCAACGCGGGCTCGATCTGGCCCTGGCGATTCCCGAGGACATGCGCGCCTTGCAGGTTCAAGGCGACCCGACGCGGATCCGGCAGATTCTGGTCAACCTGGTGGGCAATGCGCTGAAGTTCACCGAGCAAGGCCGCGTCAGTATCGAACCGCAATGGCAGTCACTGGATCACGAACTGCTGTGGTTCACCTGCACCGTGCGCGACAGCGGCATTGGCATCTCGGCCGAAAGCCTGGAGTTGATGTTCAATGCGTTCCAGCAGGCCGACAGTTCTATTTCAAGGCGTTACGGCGGCACCGGGTTGGGGTTGCCGATTGCCCGCACCCTGGCCGAACGGATGGGCGGCACCTTGCGCGCCCAGAGCGAAGAAGGCCGGGGATCGGTGTTTACCCTGGAAATTCCGTTGGCCCTTTATAAGCAGTCGCTACCGGAGTTGAAACCACGGACACAGAGCGGCGACGGCCATGGTGAAGGACGCAATGTGCTGCTGGTGGAGGACAACCCGGTCAACCAGACGGTGATCGAAGCAATGTTGCGCAGTCTGGGCTTTACTGTCAGCGTCGCGACCGATGGCGCGCAGGCGGTGCAAAGCGCCAAAAGCCTGATATTTGAAGCGATTCTGATGGATTGCCGACTGCCGATCATCGACGGCTACGAAGCAACCCGCCAGATCCGCCTGCTCCCCGGCTGCGCAGACTTGCCGATCATCGCCCTGACCGCCAATGCCTTGCAGGGCGACCGTGAAGCGTGTTTATCAGCTGGAATGAACGATTACCTGGCCAAGCCCTTCAAACGCACTGATCTGCAGCAAATTTTGCAGCGCTGGGTGCAGTAGTACAGGCCTTTCGACCATCTGCGACTGGCGTGAAAGGCGAAAGTGCGGCAGTCTTAGGCACCCGAACAGGCCCGAAAAGGGGCTTGAATAATAATTTCAGTGCACAAGTGTACATTCATGTCCTTGGTGCTGTGACTTTCACCACAACGCAATAGTCTATGAGTAGGCTGCTGACTCGAGGCATGAACGCCTCGGTCGGCCGGGAAGATTTGCCCCACCCTGCCGCATGGGACTATTGAGGAGCTCGCATGACCCAACAAAACGCCTTTACTCGGGAAGACCTGCTGCGCTGCAGTCGCGGTGAGCTGTTCGGCCCGGGTAACGCACAACTGCCCGCCCCGAACATGCTGATGGTGGATCGCATCACCCATATCAGTGCCGAGGGTGGCAAGTACGGCAAAGGTGAATTGGTCGCCGAGCTGGATATCACTCCTGACCTGTGGTTTTTCGCCTGCCACTTCGAAGGTGATCCGGTGATGCCAGGCTGCCTGGGCCTCGACGCCATGTGGCAACTGGTCGGTTTCTTCCTCGGCTGGCAAGGTCTGCCGGGCCGTGGCCGTGCGCTGGGTTCGGGCGAAGTGAAATTCTTTGGCCAGGTCCTGCCGACCGCCAAGAAAGTCACCTATAACATTCAGATCAAGCGCGTGCTGAAGGGCAAGCTGAACCTGGCCATCGCCGATGGTTCGGTCAGTGTCGACGGCCGCGAGATCTACACCGCCGAAGGCCTTCGGGTCGGCGTTTTCACCTCCACTGACAACTTCTAAGGGTTATCCGCATGCGCCGCGTCGTTATCACTGGTCTGGGCATCGTATCGTGCCTGGGCAATGACAAAGAGACCGTCTCCGCTAACCTGCGTGCAAGCCGCCCTGGCATCCGGTTCAACCCGGAATATGCCGAAATGGGTCTGCGTAGCCAGGTTTCCGGCTCCATTGACCTTCCCCTCGAAGAGCTGATCGATCGCAAGATCTATCGCTTCGTCGGCCACGCGGCGGCGTACGCCTACCTGGCCATGAAAGACGCCATCGCAGACTCCGGCCTGACCGATGAGCAAGTCTCCAACCCGCGTACCGGCCTGATCGCCGGTTCCGGTGGCGCCTCCACGCTGAACCAGATGGAAGCGCTGGACATCCTGCGCGAGAAAGGCGTGAAGCGCGTTGGCCCATACCGCGTCACGCGGACCATGAGCAGCACCGTTTCCGCTTGTCTGGCCACACCGTTCAAGATCAAGGGCCTGAATTACTCCATCGCTTCTGCCTGCGCCACCAGTGCTCACTGCATCGGCAACGCCATGGAACAGATCCAGATGGGCAAGCAGGACGTCGTGTTCGCCGGCGGCGGTGAAGAAGAGCATTGGAGCCAATCGTTCCTGTTCGACGCCATGGGCGCACTGTCCAGCCAGTACAACGAAACCCCGGAAAAAGCTTCCCGTGCATACGACGCCAAGCGTGACGGTTTCGTCATCGCCGGCGGTGGCGGCATGGTCGTGGTCGAAGAGCTGGAACACGCTCTGGCCCGCGGCGCGAAGATCTACGCGGAAATCGTTGGCTACGGCGCGACCTCCGACGGCTACGACATGGTCGCCCCAAGCGGCGAAGGCGCCATCCGCTGCATGCAGATGGCCATGTCCACCGTCGATACTCCGATCGACTACCTGAACACCCACGGCACCTCGACTCCGGTCGGCGACGTCGCGGAAATGAAAGGTGTGCGTGAAGTGTTCGGCGACAAGGCCCCGGCCATCAGCTCCACCAAGAGCCTGTCGGGTCACTCCCTGGGCGCCGCCGGCGTTCACGAAGCGATCTACTGCATGCTGATGATGGAAGGCAACTTCATGGCGGGCTCCGCCAACATCGAAGAATTGGACCCGGAAGTGGCAGACATGCCGATCCTGACCAAGACTCGCGAAGACGCCACCATCAACACCGTGATGAGCAACAGCTTCGGCTTCGGTGGCACCAACGCCACCCTGGTACTGAAGCGCTGGACCGGCAAGTAATACTCCGCCGTCTCGCAGCACACAAAAACGCCCCGACTGGTTCGGGGCGTTTTTTTATGCCTGAAAAAATGTGCACTGCGATGCTTTTTGTAGGAGCCAGGCTTGCCGGCGAAGGCGCACTGAAGGACGCCTTCGCCAGCAAGCCTGGCTCCTACAGATACCGTGTTCTACCAGCGAGATATTCACGGCGAACATGAAGCTTTTGTCATGAAACTCAATGCCCTGCGACCGAATGCCACGTGTTTGGCGGGCTGCAGGACTATTGTCGGTTTCGCAAAAATTCGTTACCGAACTCAGTCGTTTACTTAGCAGGCTAACCAAACATATAACAGAGTCCTGCACACGCCTTGCTGCAGATAACAGAGATTGGAGCTAGCAGATGACTGTAAAAGTAACTGAACGCGACGATTCACATAAATCCCATGAAGGCATAGCCGCCGGTATCCGTATCTGGGATGTACATCAACAAGACATGCTGGTGGGGATGTTTCATTCCGAAACCGACGCCCACAGCTACAAGGCTGAACTGGAAAAACAGGAGCAGCAACGAGCGCTCCGATCTGCATAAGCAATGACTGCATTGAAAACGACAAACCCCGCCATGAGCGGGGTTTGTCGTTGTTGAAGCCGTTAAAGGCTTACCACATCAGATCATCAGGGATCTGATAGGCCGCGTATGGATCATCTTCGGCAGCGACTTCTTCAGTCTTGACGTTCAGCTGCACGATGCGCCGAGGATCGCGCTCCTGAATCTTCAGGGCCGCCTCACGCGGGATCACTTCGTAGCCGCCGGCATGGTGCACGATCGCCAGGAAGCCATTGCTCAACTGGTTGCGCATCAGCGTGTTGACGGAGATACGCTTGACCTTCTTGTCGTCAACGAAGTTGTAGTAGTCCTCGGTGGTCAGCTTCGGCAGGCGCGATACTTCGATCAATTGCTTGATCTGCGCCGCGCGAGCCTTGGCCTCGACTTTCTCCTGTTGCTGACGGTTCAGCTCCTGGTCGCGCTTGACCTTCTCGGCCATGGCTTCCTGGGCGGCACGCTGCTGCGAGTCATCGAGTTCAATCTGGCCTTTATGGGCCAAGCGTTGCTGCTTCTGCTTCTCTTTGCCGACCTGTTTGGCCTGCTTTTGGTTGACCAGCCCTGCTTTGAGCAACTGGTCGCGAAGGGAAATGCTCATGGTGCTTATTTCTCACTTAGGCCACTGCTCAACCGCAGCTGGGCAAATTCTTTTCCTGACGTTTGGCTTCGCCCCACAAGGCGTCCAACTCTTCGAGGGTGCAATCTTCCATGGGACGGTGGGTGTCGCGCAATGCCTGTTCGATAAAACGGAAGCGTCTTTCAAACTTGCTGTTGGCGCCACGCAGTGCAGTTTCCGGGTCGACTTTCAAATGACGCGCCAGATTGACCACGGAAAACAGCAAATCACCCACCTCATCGGCAATCGCTGCCGAGTCATTGTCGGCCATGGCTTCGAGCACTTCATCGAGTTCTTCGCGGACCTTGTCCAGCACCGGCAAGGCGTCCGGCCAGTCGAAACCGACTTGCCCCGCGCGCTTCTGCAACTTCGCCGAGCGGGACAATGCAGGCAGCGCGGCGGGCACATCGTCGAGCAAGGACAGCTGTTCGGGCGCGGATGATTTCTCGGCGCGCTCCTCAGCCTTGATCTCTTCCCAGCGCTGCTTGACCTGCTCTTCACTCAGACGCGGAACATCCAGCGGCGCGTACAGATCACCGGTTGGAAATACGTGAGGATGGCGACGGATCAGCTTGCGGGTGATGCTGTCGATCACACCGGCGAATTCGAAGCGCCCTTCTTCCCGGGCCAGCTGGCTGTAATAAACCACCTGGAACAGCAAATCACCCAACTCGCCCTGCAAGTGATCGAAGTCACCGCGCTCGATGGCGTCAGCGACTTCGTAGGCTTCCTCAAGGGTGTGCGGGACGATGGTGGCGTAGGTTTGCTTGATGTCCCACGGGCAACCGAACTGCGGGTCGCGCAGACGGTTCATCAGGTGCAGCAAGTCTTCAAGTGAATACATCAATCAATCTCTACATCTGCAATGCGGTATGTCGGCCCAACCGTAACCTTGTAGGAGCGAGGCTTGCCCGCGAAGGCGGTGTGTCAGGTATGACGCCTTCGCGGGCAAGCCTCGCTCCTACAGGGATCATCATCACGGTGTACGGTTACGCCGGGTTTCGATGATGTTCGGCAACTGGGAAATCCGTCCCAGCAACCGCCCCAATGCATCCAGCCCCGGAATCTCGATGGTCAGGGACATCAGCGCGGTGTTGTCCTCCTTGTTCGAGCGGGTGTTGACCGCCAGCACGTTGATCCGCTCGTTGAGCAATACCTGCGACACGTCACGCAGCAAACCGGAACGGTCGTAGGCGCGGATGATGATGTCCACCGGGTAGGTGAGTACCGGCACGGGGCCCCAGCTGACCTGAATGATCCGCTCCGGCTCGCGCCCACCCAGTTGCAGCACCGAGGCACAGTCCTGACGGTGAATGCTCACGCCACGGCCCTGGGTGATGTAACCGACAATGGCATCACCCGGCAACGGCTGGCAGCAACCGGCCATTTGCGTCATCAGGTTGCCGACACCCTGAATCTGAATGTCGCCGCGCTTGCCCGGTTTGTAGCCGGTGGCTTTGCGCGGGATCAGTTCCAGCTGCTCATTGCCGCGTTCCGGCTCGACCAGTTGTTGCGCCAGGTTCACCAGTTGCGCCAGGCGCAGATCGCCCGCGCCCAACGCGGCGTACATGTCTTCGGCGGTCTTCATGTTGGCCTTGTCGGCCAGCTTGTCGAAGTCCACCGCTGGCAAGCCGAGACGACTGAGCTCACGTTCGAGCAGGGTTTTACCGGCCGCGACGTTCTGATCACGCGCCTGCAACTTGAACCAGTGAACGATCTTTGCCCGTGCCCGCGAGGTGGTGATGTAACCCAGGTTCGGGTTCAGCCAGTCGCGGCTCGGAGTGCCGTGCTTGCTGGTGATGATCTCGACCTGTTCACCGGTTTGCAGGCTGTAGTTGAGCGGTACGATGCGCCCGTTGATCTTCGCGCCACGGCAGTTGTGACCGATTTCGGTGTGCACGCGGTAGGCGAAGTCCAGCGGGGTCGCGCCCTTCGGCAGGTCGATGGCATGACCGTCCGGGGTGAAGATGTAGACCCGGTCCGGCTCGATATCGACCCGCAGCTGTTCAGCCAGACCGCCGATATCACCCAATTCTTCATGCCACTCGAGGACCTGGCGCAGCCAGGAAATTTTCTCTTCGTAGTGGTTGGACCCGGATTTGACGTCGGTGCCCTTGTAGCGCCAGTGCGCGCAAACGCCCAGCTCGGCTTCTTCGTGCATGGCGTGGGTGCGGATCTGCACTTCCAGCACCTTGCCCTCGGGGCCGATCACCGCGGTGTGCAGCGAGCGGTAGCCGTTCTCTTTCGGGTTGGCAATGTAGTCGTCGAATTCCTTCGGGATGTGCCGCCACAACGTATGGACGATGCCGAGCGCGGTGTAGCAGTCGCGCATTTCCGGCACCAGCACACGAACGGCGCGCACGTCGTAGATCTGGCTGAACTCCAGCCCCTTGCGCTGCATTTTGCGCCAGATCGAATAGATGTGTTTGGCCCGGCCGCTGATGTCGGCATCGACGCCGGTGGCCTGCAACTCGACTTTCAGCTGGTTCATCACATCGGCAATGAAACGCTCGCGATCCAGACGCCGCTCGTGCAGCAACTTGGCGATCTGCTTGTACTGATCGGGCTCAAGGTAACGGAAGGACAAATCCTCCAGTTCCCATTTGATATGACCGATACCGAGACGGTGAGCCAGCGGCGCGTAGATGTCGAAGACTTCACGGGCAACGCGATTACGCTTTTCGTCGTCGGCGGTTTTCACCGCACGGATCGCGCAGGTGCGCTCGGCCAGTTTGATCAACGCGACGCGCACGTCGTCGACCATGGCCACCAGCATTTTGCGCAGGTTTTCGACCTGGCCCTGGGTGCCCAGCACCAACGATTGACGGGGGCTCAGGCTGGCGCTGATCGCCGCCATGCGCAACACGCCGTCGATGAGTTTGGCGACCACCGGACCGAAGCGCTGGCTGACCGCCGGCAGTTCGATCTGGCCTTCGCGCACGCCGCGGTACAGGACCGCTGCGACCAACGAATCCTGATCGAGTTTGAGGTCGGCGAGAATCTCGGCGATCTCAAGGCCGGTGCGGAAACTCGAGGTCCCTTCGGACCATAGATTCTTCGCCGCATTGGCCTGTTGTTCAGACACGCGAGCGAACTCGCACGCTTCCTTCAAGGCTTCGCGATCCAGTGCCAGATCGACACTGACCGCATGATCGAGCCAAGCCTCGAGATTGATACTGCCGTCAGTGTTGATCGGCTGGTGTGCTCTCACCTGTACCATCTTGCTTACCTTCCCTACGACGCAGATTCAATGCGTCAATTCGCTGACCTTCATTGCCCGATTGCCCTCACGGGGCTACTGCAAGAGCGGCACGGGCGGCCAGTCGGACCAGACGAGCCGTCCTAGCTCGCTTCAAATAACGCCATGGCCTCGACATGTGCCGTCTGAGGAAACATATCGAGAATCCCGGCACGTTTTAACCGGTAGCCCTGCTTGATCAATTCGACCGTATCGCGCGCCAGCGTTGCCGGGTTGCACGACACGTACACCAACCGTTTGGCGCCCAGGGACGCCAGCTTGCGCACGACCTCGAAAGCACCGTCACGCGGTGGGTCCAAGAGTACCGCACAAAAGCCTTCGCGCGCCCATTCGGCATCGGTCAAAGGCTGGGATAAATCGGCCTGAAAAAAAGTCGCATTATGAAGATTGTTGCTAGCTGCATTCGCGGCTGCTCGCTCGACCATCGCCTGCACACCTTCCACTGCCACCACCTCGCGAACGACCTTGGCCAGCGGCAATGCAAAGTTACCCAACCCACAGAATAGATCGAGAACCCGTTCCTCCGCTGTCGGCTTCAGCCACTCCAACGCCTGGGCGATCATCGCTTCATTGACCCCGGCGTTGACCTGGATGAAATCTCCCGGTCGGTACGCCAGATTCAAGTCCCACTGTTCAAGTCGATAACCCAACGACTGGTCAGTCTCGACCGGTTGCGGTTCACCGTCTCCGTGCAGCCACAGCTGGGCTTCATGGAACGCGCAGAAATCCTTGAGGATCGTCATGTCGGCGTCGGACAGCGGCGCCATGTGCCGCAGCAACACCGCCAACGACGAACCGCTGAACAATTCCACATGCCCCAGCGCCTGAGGTTTGCTCAAGCGTCGAAGCATTTCCGGCAAGCGGGTCATGATCGGCTGCAAGGGCTGGACCAACACCGGGCATTCGTTGATGGCCACGATGTCCTGACTGCCCGCCGCGCGGAAACCGACTTCGAGCTTCTTCGCTTTCATGTCCCAACGCACCGCCACTCGAGCGCGACGGCGGTAACCGAATTCCGGACCGCTCAACGGCGCTGCCCACTCTTGGGGTTCGACACCGGCGACCTTGGACAGTTGTTCGGCGAGCATGCGCTGTTTCAGGGCAAGTTGTTCAGTGTGCGGCAGATGTTGCACGCTGCAACCGCCACAGCGGCCGGCATGCGGGCACGGCGCCGGACGACGCAACTCGCTGGCCTGGAACACCCGTTCGGTGCGCGCCTCGACCACTTTGCCGTGGGCACCCAACACGCGCGCCTCGACGTCTTCGCCCGCCAGCGCGCCGAGGACGAACCAGGTGCGACCTTCGAAAAACGCGATACCGCGACCGTCATTGGCCAGGCGCTCGATGCTCAAGCGCTGCTTTTTGCCGGTCGGAATTTGCGGGGCCTTGCTGCCGCCAGTGGGTTGGAAGCGCAGGCCTCTCTCTTGCTTGGCCATCAGTTGGGCGCGTCGAAAATGCCGGTCGACAAGTAACGGTCGCCACGGTCGCAAATGATCGCGACGATCACCGCGTTTTCAACTTCCCGGGACAGGCGCAGCATCGCTGCCACCGCACCGCCCGAGGACACGCCGCAGAAGATGCCTTCTTCGCGGGCCAGACGACGGGTCACGTCTTCAGCTTCGCTTTGCGCCATGTCGACAATGCGGTCGACACGATCGGCTTGATAAATCTTCGGCAGGTATTCCTGCGGCCAGCGACGGATACCCGGAATCGCCGAGCCTTCCATCGGTTGCAGGCCGATGATCTGCACGTTGTCGTTCTGCTCTTTCAAGTAGCGCGAGACACCCATGATGGTGCCGGTGGTGCCCATCGAACTGACGAAATGAGTGATGGTGCCCTCGGTCTGGCGCCAGATTTCCGGGCCGGTGGTGGTGTAGTGCGCTTCGGGGTTATCGCCGTTGGCGAACTGATCCAGCACCTTGCCACGGCCTTCGGCTTCCATTCGCTGAGCGAGGTCGCGCGCGCCTTCCATGCCTTCTTCCTGGGTGACCAGGATCAGCTCGGCGCCATAGGCCGTCATCGCGGCCTTACGTTCGGCGCTGGAGTTGTCCGGCATGATCAGGATCATCTTGTAACCCTTGATTGCGGCAGCCATGGCCAGCGCGATACCGGTGTTACCCGAAGTCGCTTCGATCAGCGTATCGCCGGCGTGGATCTGCCCACGCAATTCAGCGCGGGTAATCATCGACAGCGCCGGCCGGTCCTTGACCGAACCCGCCGGGTTATTCCCTTCGAGCTTGAGCAAAAGGGTATTGCTGGTGGCGCCAGGCAGGCGCTGCAAACGGACCAGCGGGGTGTTGCCGACGCAATCGGCGATGGTTGGGTACTGCAAGGTCATGGCGTATTCGCAATCCAGACTGCGGGGGCGCCTATCATACCGGCAAACGCGAGCAGGCCATATCACGCAAAGTGCGGTGCTTATGGCTTATGGGAATAAGGGGCTGTTTCAGCGTTACGCTCCCACAGGGTGCGGGGTTGATCAGACGATTTGTGGTCGGCAAAGATCCACTGTGGGAGCGAGCCTGCTCGCGATGGCGTCGTCACTGACGCCATCACTCTCAGCCACTAACCGAATATTTAGCCGCAGCCCACGCCCAGTGTTCTGCGCCCAAAGACTCCCACCCTGACGTTTCACCGCATTCCTCGCAATGCTCAACCCCAAGCCGAATCCGCCATCCCCCGGCCGCGAGCCGTCGAGTCGAATGAACGGACAGAAGATCCGCTCCAGATCCGCCTCAGCCACTCCTCCACCCTCATCCTCCAGCCACAAATGCCAGAAGTCGCCGTCACGTTCCCCGCCGAAACGCACGATACCGCCACTCGGCGAATGACGAATGGCATTGCGCAGAATGTTCTCCAGCGCCTGCGCCAAGGTGTTGAGATTGCCCCGAACCCAACAGGACGAATCCACCGCGCACTGCAACTGGCTCGCCGGCCAGGCACTTTCATAACAAGCGTTTTCCGTGAGCATTTCCCACAGCGCCTGGACCTGGATCGCTTCGTCGGGCAACGGTGCGCGCTCGGTGTCGAGCCAGGCCAGTTGCAGAGTGTCTTCTACCAGCCGCTGCATGCCATCGACTTCCCGCCCGATGCGCTCGCGCAATTGCGCCAGCCCCTGCTCGCTTTCGCTGGCGACCCGCAGACGGCTCAGCGGCGTGCGCAGTTCGTGGGACAAGTCGCGCAGCAATTGCTGCTGCAGGGCCACAGTGCTTTGCAACCGCTCGGCCATGTGATCGAAGGCCCGACCCAGCTCTCCGAGTTCATCCGAACGTTTGGTGGTGCTGCTCGACAGACGCACATTCAACTGGTCGGCGCGCCAGGCATTGGCCTGCTCGCGCAATTGATTCAACGGCACGACCAGCAGCCGATACAGGCCGACGCACAGCAACAGCGTGAACAATCCCGGGATGATGCCGTTGGTGATCACGCGCCAGAACAGCCTGTATTGGCCGGGCATGAAGCGCTGGGGCAGTTCGATGACCAGGCTGCCAGCCGTCGAATCGCCGGGAAACGGCACGCGCAGCCACGGCAGGCGTTTCTTGTGAATGGGCCAATCCAGGCCGCGCAGGAAAGTCAGTCGCTCGATTTCCTGGTCAGTGAGCGGCTGGCTGCTTAGGGACTGCAAATCACCGCTGATGACGCCAACCCAGCCTGTTTCACGCTGTTTCATACCATGCAGCCAGGCATCGACGCCCGCGCTCTGCTCCGAACGCCACGCCTGCTCGGCCTCGGCGGCATACCCCGTCAGCGTGACTCGGGCCTGATCCGACAAAAACTGGTTTCGCTGCTCCATGTAGCGCCCCCAGGACCAGCTCAGCCAGATCATCAGCAGACAGAACGCCACTAACAGACACGCCAGTTTCCAGAACAGCGAGTGTCGGCCCGGCAAGTCAGACCATTTCATCGCCGGCACTCAACACGTAACCCTTGCCCCAGACCGTACGCACTTGCCGCTCGGTGTAGCCGATGCCTTTGAGTTTGCGGCGGATCTGACTGATGTGCATGTCGAGGCTGCGGTCATGGGCGGCAAAACCGCGTTGCAGCACGTGCTGATAAAGGAAGGCTTTGCTCAGCACTTCATCGCCATTGCGATTCAAGGTGTCCAGCAATCGATACTCGCTGCGGGTCAGGCCGGCGGCGAGTTCGCCATAGGAAACGTCACAGAGTTCGTCATCGAAACGCAGGCTGTCGACCGAGGACGTCGCCGCTGCCGGCTCCGGCCGGCGGTCGAGCGCCACCCGGCGCAGGATCGCTTCGATGCGCACACGCAACTCGGCCATGCTGAAAGGCTTTGGCAGGTAATCATCGGCCCCCAGGCGAAAACCGCTGATGCGATCCGCCTCAGCGCCCAGCGCCGACATCAGCACCACCGGGGTCGAATGGCTCTGGCGCAGTTGCGTCAGCACGTTCAACCCGTTCAGCCCTGGCAGCAAAATGTCCATCAGCACCACGTCAAAGGGTTGTTGGCGGGCAATGTCCAGGCCTTCCCGGCCGTTCTGGCACCAGGTCACCTGAAAACCGCACCGGCCCAGATGCTCGTGCACATAAGCGCCGAGCACGAGATCGTCTTCAATGGACAGGATGCGAGGATGGCCAACAGAGATGGGAGTCATGAGTATCTGCAAATAATTCTCAGTTGGCGATTATTCAAGATTGCCTGACGTTGGGCAACCCAAGGTTTGCCCGTGGCGCGAAAGCGCCGGTCCGGCCGACGAATGACGACATCAATTTTACGAAGATTGCCTGCCTGCAAATCGCTACACTGGCCCGATGGCACGTGCCGGACGCACGTGCAGGTCAATCAATAGCTGGATGCAGGAGAGATGCGTGCTCAAGAAACTGGGAATTAAAGGCCGCGTGCTGTTGCTGACCCTGTTGCCGACCAGCCTGATGGCGCTGATCCTGGGTGGCTATTTCACCTGGATGCAGCAATCCGACCTGCAAACCCAACTGATGCAGCGCGGTGAGATGATCGCCGAACAGCTCGCGCCCTTGGTCGCCCCGGCCATGGGTCGCAAAGACAACGAGCTGCTGGAGCGTATCGCCACCCAGTCGCTGGAAACACCGGACGTGCGCGCCGTGACCTTCCTCGCCGCCGACCGTACGCCCGTAGCCCACGCCGGCCCGACCATGCTCAACCCGGCGCCGTTGGGCAATGGCTCAAAGATGCTGCGCCACAGTGGCAACGATGCGACACGCTATCTGCTGCCGGTCTTTGGCAAGCACCGCAACCTTGCCGGCGACCTGATACCGGATGAAGCCGACCGACTGTTGGGCTGGGTCGAACTCGAACTGTCCCACAGCGGCATGCTGCTGCGCGGTTACCGCAGCCTGTTCGCCAGCCTGCTGCTGATCGGCGCGGGCCTGGCCGGCGCAGCGCTGCTCGCCTTGCGCATGGGCCGGACCATCAACCGGCCGATCAGCCAGATCAAACTGGCGGTAGCGCAACTCAAGGACGGCCATCTGGAAACCCGTCTGCCACCCCTTGGCAGTCAGGAACTGGATGAGCTCGCGTCCGGCATCAACCGCATGGCCGGCACGTTGCAAAACGCGCAGGAAGAGTTGCAGAACAGTGTCGACCAGGCCACCGAAGACGTGCGCCAGAACCTGGAAACCATCGAGATCCAGAACATCGAACTGGACCTGGCGCGCAAGGAAGCCCTGGAAGCGAGCCGGATCAAATCCGAGTTCCTGGCCAACATGAGCCATGAAATCCGCACCCCGCTCAATGGCATTCTCGGCTTTACGCACCTGCTGCAAAAAAGCGAGCTGACCCCGCGCCAGCTCGACTACCTGGGCACTATCGAAAAGTCCGCCGACAGCCTGCTGGGGATCATCAACGAGATCCTCGACTTCTCGAAAATCGAGGCCGGCAAGCTGGTGCTCGACAATATTCCGTTCAACCTGCGCGACCTGCTGCAGGACACCCTGACCATCCTCGCCCCGGCCGCCCATGCCAAACAGCTTGAGTTGGTGAGCCTGGTGTATCGCGACACGCCGTTGTCGCTGGTGGGCGATCCGCTTCGGCTCAAGCAGATCCTCACCAACCTGGTGAGCAACGCGATCAAGTTCACTCGCGAAGGCACCATCGTCGCCCGGGCCATGCTCGAAGAAGAACACGAAGACAGCGTGCAACTGCGCATCAGCATTCAGGACACCGGCATCGGCCTGTCGAACCAGGATGTGCGCGCGCTGTTCCAGGCGTTCAGCCAGGCTGACAATTCGCTGTCCCGACAGCCAGGAGGCACGGGCCTGGGTCTGGTGATTTCCAAGCGCCTGATCGAACAGATGGGCGGCGAGATCGGTGTCGACAGTACGCCGGGCGAAGGTTCGGAATTCTGGATCAGCCTCAGCCTGCCCAAGACCCGCGACGACGCCGAAGACCTGCCCGGCCCGCCGCTGCTCGGGCGCCGCGTCGCGGTGCTGGAAAACCATGAACTGGCCCGTCAGGCCTTGCAGCATCAGCTGGAAGATTGCGGCCTGGCCGTCACGCCGTTCAATACCCTGGAAAGCCTGACCAATGGCGTGACCGGCGCACATCAGACCGATCAGGCGATCGATCTGGCGGTGCTCGGCATCACCAGCAACGACATGCCACCGGAGCGCCTCAACCAGCACATCTGGGACCTCGAACACCTGGGCTGCAAAGTGTTGGTGCTGTGCCCGACCACCGAACAGACACTGTTCCACCTCTCGGTGCCCAACCCGCACAGTCAGCTTCAGGCCAAGCCGGCCTGCACCCGCAAGTTGCGTCGCGCATTGTCCGATCTGGTCAACCCGCGCCAGCAGCGCAGCGAGCCCGGCGAACCGGTATCGAGCCGCGCGCCGAAGGTGCTGTGCGTCGACGACAACCCGGCCAACTTGTTGCTGGTGCAAACCCTGCTCGAAGACATGGGTGCCAAGGTGCTCGCGGTCGAAAGCGGTTACGCGGCAGTCAAAGCAGTGCAAAGCGAGACTTTTGACCTGGTGTTGATGGACGTGCAAATGCCCGGCATGGACGGGCGTCAAAGCACCGAGGCGATTCGTCAGTGGGAAAGCGAGCGGCATTGCACGCCGCTGCCGATCGTCGCCCTCACCGCCCACGCCATGGCCAACGAAAAACGCGCGCTGCTGCAAAGCGGCATGGACGACTACCTGACCAAACCGATCAGCGAACGGCAACTGGCCCAGGTGGTATTGAAGTGGACAGGCCTGGCGTTGCGCAATCACGGGCCGGAGCGTTCCAGCGACAGCCATGGCGGCGCCCATGAATTGCAGGTGCTCGACCACGACGAAGGCTTGCGCCTGGCCGCCGGCAAGGCCGATCTGGCCGCGGACATGCTGGCGATGTTGCTGGCCTCCCTGGAAGCTGATCGCGAGGCCATTCGCCTGGCCCGGGAAACCAATGACAACAACGCCTTGATCGAGCGTGTCCACCGCCTGCACGGCGCGACTCGTTATTGCGGCGTCCCGCAACTGCGTGCCGCCTGCCAGCGCAGCGAAACCCTGCTCAAGCAACAGGACCCCAAAGCCCCCGGCGCCCTGGAAGAACTCGACCGTGCGATCAACCGCCTGGCCGCCCATGCCCGGATAAACGCTTGATGCAGCGCAATGACGCCGGCCAGCATCGGCGCTAAGCTCACCGGGTTCTGTTCGTCGCGGCACCATTCCAGGTGTGGGAGCCCCTCGCCACAGCCGTTCGCACAATAGAACGGTGCGCGGCCACACAGGACTCGAAAAAAATCAGGAGGACCGTATGCGCACGATTCTTTTCAGCAGCCAGACCTACGACCGTGACAGTTTTCTGGGCACCGAGCTGCCTGCCGGTATCGAGCTGCACTTTCAATCGGCGCGGCTGAGCCTCGATACGGTGGCGCTGGCGGAGCATCACGAGGTGGTCTGCGCGTTCATCAATGATGACTTGAGCGCGCCGGTGCTGGAACGTCTGGCAGCGGGCGGCACACGCTTGATCGCCCTGCGCTCGGCCGGTTACAACCATGTCGATCTCGCGGCGGCGAAGCGTTTAGGGCTGTCAATTGTGCGGGTCCCGGCGTACTCGCCGCACGCGGTGGCCGAGCACGCGGTGGCGCTGATCCTGGCGCTCAACCGCCGCCTGCACCGCGCCTACAACCGTACCCGCGAAGGGGATTTCAGCCTGCACGGCCTGACCGGTTTCGATTTGGTGGGCAAGACGGTCGGCGTGGTCGGCACCGGGCAGATCGGCGCAACCTTCGCGAAAATCATGAACGGTTTCGGTTGCCGGTTGCTGGCCTACGACCCCTACCCCAATCCGCAGGTCGAAGCCCTCGGCGCCCGCTACCTGAGCTTGCCGCAATTGCTGGCCGTGTCGCAGATCATCAGCCTGCACTGCCCGCTCAATGAGCAGAGCAAACACTTGATCAACCGTGAATCACTGGCGCACTTGCAGCCCGGCGCGATGTTGATCAACACTGGACGCGGCGGCCTGGTGGACACGCCGGCGCTGATTGATGCACTGAAGGACGGCCAATTGGGGTATCTGGGGCTGGATGTCTATGAAGAGGAAGCGCAGCTGTTCTTCGAGGACCGCTCCGACCTGCCGCTGCAGGACGATGTGCTGGCGCGGCTGCTGACCTTTCCGAACGTGATCATCACCGCGCACCAGGCCTTCCTGACCCGCGAAGCCCTGGACGCGATTGCCACGACCACCCTGCAGAACATCGCAGCCTGGGCCGCTGGCACGCCGCAGAATCAGGTCGAGGGCTGAGCCGGTCAGGCCTTGGACAAGAGAATCATCAGGCCCAGCCAGCCGAAACCCAGCAAGCGTTGCCCCACGGAATGCCCGCGACGCAGCAGGAACCAGACAAAAAACGGCGGCAGAAAGAAAATCATCAGCTTCAGCCACAGTTCCACCGGACGCACGCCGTTGGAGGCGGGCATCGGCGCCGCCATCTCGATTGGGGCTGCGGTTTTGCGTTTACGCCCGAATGCGGCCGGGGTCACCCTGGCCACTTTCTCATCCTCCGGTAAACGCCCGAAAGAAAGGGGTGCCTGCACAGGCGCTGCCGTCGAAGTGGCCGCTTGCACCGTTCCCGCCGGTGCACCGCAATGAATGCAAGCAGGCGCCGTGGAGCTGATGCGTTGCTTGCACTCATAACATTCGATTAACGCCATGTCCGTTCCTTAGAAATGCAAAAGCGGCAGTGTGCCATGAGTCGACCGGTGATTTGAACCAGATCGAAGGTCATCTGCCCGCGCCATGCTGCGAGCAGGCCCGTGATAGCATACCGCGCATATTTGGAGGACCCATGGTCGAACACGATTTCCGCTATAGCCTGATGAACCCGCAACACACCCTCACCGAATGCCGCGCCCTTGTGCCGGGGCGTTATCAAGTCACCGGCAACGGCGGCTCGATTCGTAATAACGACGTGCTGGTCGTGACCCTCAAAGGTGCCAAGGACCTGTCCATGCGCCTGACCGTGGAAACGGTTCGCCACTTGATCAACCCGCCCGGCCAATGGGTCGCAGTGGCCAGTGGTCCGGTGTTCGGCGAATTGGCGATCCACACCTGGAAAGTCAACTGCGACAGCTGCGCCAAAGAGCTGAGCTTTGAGTTTGCGGTCGATGCCAAACTGGGCAACAAGGCAGAAAAACCTGCCGCCACTGCGCGCATTGCCGAGCTGGGCTGGACCACCGTTGGCGAGAAGCACCTGTGCCCGACCTGCCAGGAGCCCGCGTGATGAAACGCCTCGCCCTGACCGCCCTGGTTGGTGCCAGCCTGCTGGGCTGCGCCGCCGAGCCGGTGAAATTGCAACAAAACCGCAGCTACATCCTGGAATGGATCGGCGAACGTCCACTGATGGATTACAGCCACCTGACCATCACCCTCGGTGAAGACGGTCGGGCTTACGGCAATGGCGGCTGCAACCACTGGTTTGCACCGTACACGCTCGAAGGTGACAAGCTGAGCTTCGGCAAAATCGGCAGCACCCGTAAAATGTGCGCACCCGCCGTGATGGAGCAGGAAAAGCGCTTCATGCAGGCCCTGGAAAATGTGCAGCGCTGGGATGTTTCGCCGATCGAACAGATGCGCTTCTGGCCGGCCGAAGGCAAGCCGTTGCGTTGGTGGCTTGAAGAGGGTTGATAACCCCGAGCTGTGGCCAAGTGAATACCTGTGGCGAGGGAGCTTGCTCCCGCTGGGCTGCGCAGCAGCCCTAAAACCCGTCACCTCGGTTCATCAGGAACACCGTTTGTACCGGTTTTGCGACTGCTGCGCAGTCGAGCGGGAGCAAGCTCCCTCGCCACAAGATCCATGCGCAGTCACTTTACCGCTTGCAACGCCTCAAGCTTGGCCATCACCCCCGCCGCCGTCTGCTCGCCCATCAATTGCTCGCGCACCTTGCCTTTGTTGTCGATGATGTAGGTCACCGGCAACGCTTCGCTGCGCGGCAACTCGAAAAGATCCGCCGGGTCCGACGCCAGTACGGTGAACTTGATTCCCAGTTTCTCGCTGGCGCTTTTCAGCTCTTCCCCCTGCACATTGTCGAAATTGACCCCGAACACACCTATCTTCTTGTCCTTCAACTGATCCGCCAGCGTATTCAACTCCGGGATCTCGGTACGGCACGGGCCGCACCATTCAGCCCAGTAGTTGAGGACCACCCATTGGTTGTCCAGACGTTCGGCGGCGACTTTCTGGCCGTTCTGGTCGATGCCATAGTCGTTGCCACAGCCCCCCAGCATCAACGCACCGATGATCGCCAATGCTGCTGCCAGTCGTCTTGTCATGTCGTAATCCTTGTTCAAAATTGAATGCGCCTGCGACCCATCGCCTCCCGAGGTTCTGGATTACGCGCTGCACAGTTAGAATAGCCGCCACCTTACGCAAGATGCGACCCGCACATGACCGATCTGACGCTTTATCACAACCCGCGCTGCTCGAAATCCCGCGGTGCGCTCGAACTGCTGGAAGCCCGTGGCCTGACCCCGACCGTGGTCCGCTACCTGGAAACGCCGCTGGACGCCGCGCAAATCCAGAGCCTGCTGACCAAACTCGGTATCAGCGCCCGGCAACTGCTGCGCACCGGCGAGGACGAATACAAGACTCTCAACCTGGCCGACAGCAGTTTGAGCGAGGAGCAATTGATCGCCGCCATCGCCGCCAACCCGAAACTCATGGAGCGACCGATTCTGGAAGTCGGCGACAAAGCCATCATCGGCCGTCCGCCGGAGAATGTGCTGGAGTTGCTGCCGTGAGCGCGCCGTACATTCTGGTTCTGTATTACAGCCGCAGCGGCTCGACCAATGAAATGGCCCGGCAAATTGCCCGTGGCGTCGAGCAGGCCGGGATGGAAGCGCGCTTGCGCACGGTGCCGCCGATCTCCACCGAATGCGAAGCCGTGTCGCCGGACATCCCCGATGAAGGCGCGCTGTACGCCAGCCTCGACGACCTGAAGCACTGCGCGGGCCTGGCCATGGGCAGTCCGACCCGGTTCGGCAACATGGCCGCGCCGCTCAAGTACTTCCTCGACGGCACCAGCAATCTTTGGCTGACGGGGGCGCTGGTGGGCAAACCGGCCGGGGTATTCACCTCCACCGCAAGCCTGCACGGTGGTCAGGAAACCACGCTGCTGTCGATGATGTTGCCGTTGCTGCACCACGGCATGCTGATTACCGGCCTGCCGTATAGCGAATCGGCCCTGCTGGAAACCCGGGGCGGCGGCACGCCGTATGGCGCCAGTCATCACGCCGGGGCGGATGGCAAAAGCGGTTTGAACGAACATGAAGTCGCGCTGTGCCGGGCCTTGGGCCTGCGTCTGGCGAAGACTGCGCAGAAACTGGGGAACTGACGTGGCGAAAAAGCCGAAGATTCTGCCCTCGATCGAATGGCTCGAACCGCGGGTCCGGGCGATGCGCGCGATCAGCCTGCTGTGCTTTTTCGGGCTGGTGGGGCTGCTGTGCGCCTATTATCTGGTATTTGCCGACCTGCACGGCGCCCGGCCGTGGGTGATTTTGCTGATCGAACTGGTGCCCCTGCTATTGCTCGCACCGGGGATGATCATCGGCAGCGCACGCGGGCATTCGTGGATGTGTTTTGTGGTGAATCTGTATTTCATCAAGGGCGCACTGGCCGCGTATGACCCCAATCGGCAGCTGTTTGGCTTGCTGGAAATGGGCGCGAGCCTGGCGGTGTTTTGCTCGGCGCTGTTGTATGTGCGGTGGCGGTTTCAGTTGAATCGCAAGTTGGCGGGTGAAGGCGAGATCTCCGCCGCCTGATCTGACGCCTTCGCGGGCAAGCTTCGCTCCTACAAGGGCTGCACCGCACCTGTAGGAGCAAAGCTTGCTCGCGAAGGCCACGACTCGGTCTTAATGATTGACGGTGTACGCCAGCATCATCGAAATCTGGCTCATCGGCCGGCCGCCACTCTGTTCATGCCACTGGTTGAACACATCCTGCACCAACGCCAGGTCCCGCTGGCTGGTCGGCACCTTGTCGACGATCTTCTGCGCGTTCAGCCCCGCCACCACGTCATAGCTCGGCACAAACGTATCCTTGCCGACCATGCGCAAGAAACGCGGCGCCGACAACCCGCCCAATTGATGGCCGCGCTTTTTCAGGTACGTCCACAGCCCGACGATGTCCGTCACCGGCCAATCGGCGATCAATGCGCCGAAGCTGCCCTTCTCATGCGCCACGTCCAGTACGAACTGCGCATTGCGCGGCACGCTCTTGAGCTTGCCCAGGTGTCGGATGATCCGCGCGTCCTGTATCAGGCGCTCAAGGTGTTCGGCGCTCATCAGCACCACCTTTTCCGGGTCGAACTTGAAGAACACTTCTTCGAACGACGGCCACTTGGCGTCCACAAGGCTGTGTTTGAGGCCGGCGCGAAACACGCGCAGGGCCATGGTCGAGAGATAACGATCGTCGCTGATCTTGCGCAGTTGCGCCGGGGTCTTGGGAACGGGCAGATGGGCTTCCAGTTCAGCTGCTGAACCGAAGCGATTCAGACAGTATTCGTGCAGCCACTTGTAATCGCGCATGCCCTCTCCTGGAGGTTGAAACAAAAAACAATTGCAGGAGTGAGCCTGCTCGCGATAGCGGTGTGTCATTCAACGTTGATGTCGACTGACACGACGCAATCGCGAGCAGGCTCGCTCCTACAGTTTCTGATTAGAGGTTGACCACGTTGACGAACCGCGAGGCGGCGGTTTCGTCGATCTTGAGGCTGGTGAAGTCGAACAGGTTACGGTCCGCCAGTTGCGACGGTTGCACGTTCTGCAAGCTGCGGAAAATGCTTTCGGTGCGGCCCGGGGTCTTGCGTTCCCACTCTTGCAGCATGTCCTTGACCACCTGACGTTGCAGGTTTTCCTGGGAGCCGCAGAGATTGCACGGGATGATCGGGAATTGCTTGAAGTCCGAGTAGGCCTGAATGTCTTTTTCGTTGCAGTAGGCCAGCGGCCGGATCACCACGTTGCGGCCGTCGTCGGCGCGCAGCTTCGGCGGCATGGCCTTGAGCGAACCGTTGAAGAACATATTAAGGAAGAACGTCTCGACGATGTCGTCGCGGTGGTGACCGAGGGCCATTTTGGTCGCGCCGATTTCGTCGGCAAAGGTGTAGAGCGTGCCGCGACGCAGGCGCGAGCACAACGAGCAGGTGGTCTTGCCTTCCGGGATCAGCTCCTTGACCACCGAGTAAGTGTCTTTCTCGACAATGTGGTACTCGATGCCCAGCGTTTTCAGATAGGCCGGCAACACGTGTTCAGGGAAGCCTGGCTGTTTCTGGTCCATGTTCACGGCCACGATCTCGAACTTGATCGGAGCGACCTTCTGCAAGTGCAAGAGCACGTCGAGCATGGTGTAGCTGTCCTTGCCACCGGACAGACAGACCATGACCTTGTCGCCGTCTTCAATCATGTTGAAATCGGCAACAGCCTCACCCGCCTGACGGCGAAGGCGCTTTTGCAGTTTGTTCTGGTTGACCGTGAGAGTGCCCATGACGCGAGATCCGTAAGGTGTGACGAAAGGCCGGCATTTTACGCAAAAACCCACCGTCGGCGAAGTGCCTGGCGACTGCACTTTATCTGAGCTGAGCATACCCCTGTGGCGAGGGAGCTTGCTCCCGCTGGGTCGCGCAGCGGCCCCAAAACCATCCTGCACCATCGGGTCAGTCAAACCCCGTCGGCCGTTTTTGCGACGGCTGCGCAGCCGAACGGGAGCAAGTTCCCTCGCCACATAGGTCGCGCAAGACCCTGCGGCGATTAACAGCAGGGTTTACAGCGCAATTTGCTCTAACGCCCTACAACCTGCGTCGTGAAGACCTTTCTATACTGCGACATAAGGTCGCATACATATCCAGACCTTTTACTTACTTGGCCACTTTGGCCTGTAGGCGCTCCACTGGGGGGCGACGGTAAAAACAAGAGGAGTGACTGGCATGATCCATCACGTAGTGGGGCTCTTCACCCACCCCGACCAGGAATGGAAAGAAATCCGTGGCGACCAAGAGGAAAGCATCAGCCACATGTACCTGACTCACACGCTGATTCTGGCGGCAATTCCCGCTGTGTCGGCGTTTATCGGCACCACTCAGGTCGGCTGGGTCATCGGCAATCGAGCGCCGGTCATGTTGACCCAGGAAAGCGCGCTATGGATGACGATCATGTCGTACCTGGCGATGCTCGGCGGCGTCGCGGTCATGGGCGCATTCATCCACTGGATGGCCCGTACTTATGACGCCAATCCAAGCCTGGCACGCTGCGTTGCATTTGCGACCTATACCGCGACCCCGCTGTTCATCGGCGGTCTGGCGGCGCTGTACCCTCATATGTGGCTGGGGATGATCGTCGGAACGGCGGCCATCTGCTACACAGTGTACTTGCTGTATGTGGGGCTACCCACTTTCATGAACATTCCATCAGACGAGGGCTTTCTGTTTTCCAGTTCGGTACTTGCCGTAGGCCTGGTGGTGCTGGTCGCCATCATGGCGTTTACAGTGATTGTCTGGGGACTCGGCGTGGGGCCGGTCTACACCAATTAGCAACTCACCACCCAAAAACAAGATCTGCCAACACAGGCCGCCGCAAGGCGGCCTTCTAATGTGTGAGGGGTAACGACCATTCGGCGCCTCGGCGATTCGCAAGGCCCCGGGGTTGCGGCATACTCGACGTCTCTGGAGATCCATCAAGCATGCCCGAGCAACTCAATACCCGCGTCGAAGACTGTTATCAGCTGGCCGAATCCTTTTTCAAACGAACTTTCAAACGCCCCGTGGTGAGCCTCAAGCTGCGCGGTCAAAAAGCCGGTGTCGCGCATTTGCACGAGAACCTGCTGCGCTTCAATCCGCAGCTGTACCGGGAAAACACTGAAGACTTCCTCAAGCAGACCGTGGCCCACGAAGTCGCGCACCTGATCGCCCATCAACTGTTCGGCGACCGCATTCAGCCGCACGGTGAAGAGTGGCAATTGATCATGCGTGGCGTGTACGAACTGCCGCCCAATCGCTGCCACACCTACGACGTCAAACGCCGCAGCGTGACGCGCTACATCTACAAATGCCCGTGCGTCGACAGCGATTTCCCGTTTTCGGCCCAGCGCCATGGCCTGGTACGGCAAGGGCGGCGGTATTTGTGCCGGCGGTGCCGCAGCACGCTGGTGTTCAGTGGGGAGATGCGGGTCGAGTAGTCAGATTTGTGGTGGCGGCGCCGGACTCATCGCGAGCAGGCTCGCTCCCACAGGTATTGATTTCGAGCACAAGCTTTGTGAACGACACAGATCCTGTGGGAGCGAGGCTTGCCCGCGAAGAGGCCGGAACAGACGCTAGAGAATTACCTTGGCACGGCGCAATTCTGCAATCCGCTCAGCACTCATCCCCAACTCCCCCAACACCTGATCCGTATGCTGTCCCAACACCGCGCCGATATGCCGCGGCTCCGGCAATCCCTCTGAGAATTTCAACGGGCACGCCATCTGCGCCTGCGCAGAACCGTCCCCCCGCGGCACCTGCGTCACCAACTCCCGCGCCTGCAACTGCGGATGCTGCACCGCCTCGGCCAAACTCAGCACCGGCTCGACACACGCATCGACCCCGGCAAACAACTCGCACAGTTGCGCAAAGTCATGTTTCTCGAATTCGGCTTTCAACTCATTCTTCAGTACCTGTTGCTCGGCGGGTTTGGGCGACAGGCCCTTGGCCGCCAGCTCCGGCCGCCCCAGCGCGCTGCACAGTTGCTGCATGAAGGCCGGTTCCAGACTGCCCACCGATAACCAGCGCCCGTCCCGCGAACGGTAGTAGTCGTAGAAGCTGCCGCCATTGAGCATCTGATCCTCCCTGCCCGGCTCCACACCACAGGCCAGGTACCCGGCGCCGGCCATGGCGTTCAGGCTGAAGGCGCAGTCGGTCATGCTCACATCCAGATGCTGCCCCACCCCGCTGTGCTGGCGAGCGATCACCGCCGCCAGCAACCCGATCACTCCGTGCAACGAGCCGCCGGCGACATCTGCCACCTGCATGCCCAAAGGCAACGGCCCGCTCTCGGTGCGGCCGGTGTAGCTCGCCAGCCCCGCCAGGGCCAGGTAGTTGATGTCGTGGCCGGCGCGGTCCTTGTAGGGGCCGCTCTGGCCATAACCGGTAATCGACACGTAGATCAGCCGCGGATTGATCGCCTTCAACGCGTCATAACCCAGGCCCAGGCGTTCCATCACACCGGGGCGGAACTGTTCCAGCACGATGTCGTGGTCCGCCAGCAATTGCTTGATCACCTCCAGCGCCTCGGGCTGCTTGAGGTCCAGCGCCAGGCTGCGCTTGTTGCGATTGAGGTAGGCGTGGCTGGCCGACACCCCGTGATCGTGCGGCGGCAACACCCGGAGCAAATCCATACGGGTCGGCGATTCGATGCGCAGGACTTGCGCGCCCATGTCCGCCAGCAACAACGAGGCAAACGGCCCCGGCAGCAGCGTCGAGAAATCCAGAACCTTGAGTGATGCCAGTGGACCGGGCATGAGCGACCTCCGTGAACGATGCCTCCAGCCTAGGCAGGCAAACGCATTGCAGCAATCACCTGAAGTGTCAGCAGCTGTGACCGTTGCGCTCAAATCCCGGGCAAGAAAAAACCCGCCGAAGCGGGTTTTTCAGTGCTGCCAGTCTTACTTGACGCTGCTTGGGGTTGGGCCTTCGGCCACGCCCAGGTCGTCTTCTTCACGGGTGTCGGAGATACCGCGACCACCGGAAGCCAGCTCGACTTGCAGCTTGTCTTCGTCCAGCTCTTTCACCCACTTGGCCACGACCAGGGTCGCAACCGCGTTACCGACCAGGTTGGTCAGCGCACGGGCTTCGGACATGAAACGGTCGATACCCAGGATCAGCGCCAGGCCGGCAACCGGCAGGTGGCCAACGGCCGACAGGGTTGCCGCCAGCACAATGAAACCACTGCCGGTCACGCCTGCAGCGCCTTTGGAGGACAACAGCAACACCAGCAACAGGGTGATCTGGTGGGTGATGTCCATGTGGGTGTCGGTCGCCTGAGCGATGAACACAGCGGCCATGGTCAGGTAGATCGACGTACCGTCGAGGTTGAACGAGTAGCCAGTCGGGATTACGAGGCCGACAACGGACTTCTGTGCACCCAGGCGTTCCATTTTGATCAGCATGCGCGGCAGAGCGGATTCCGAAGAGGAAGTGCCCAGTACGATCAGCAGTTCTTCACGGATGTAGCGAATCAATTTGATTACGCTGAAGCCGTGCGCGCGGCAGATGCCGCCCAGTACCACGAGCACAAACAGGATGCAGGTGATGTAGAAGCAGATCATCAGCTGACCGAGTTGCACCAGCGAGCCAACACCGTAGGCACCGATGGTGAAGGCCATCGCACCGAACGCGCCGACTGGAGCGAGCTTCATGATCATGTTGATGATGTTGAACATCACGTGGGCAAAGCGATCGATGAAGTCCAGAACCGGCTTGCCGTAGGCACCCAGGCGATGCAGGGCGAAACCGAAGATCACCGAGAACATCAGCACTTGCAGGATGTCGCCGTTGGCGAAGGCGCCGACGATGGTGTTCGGGATCACATTGAGGATAAAGGCAACGATGCTCTGGTCTTTACCGGCCGAGATGAAGCCAGCGATTTTGCTGGTGTCCAGAGTGGTCACATCGATGTGCATGCCGGCGCCCGGTTGCACGACGTTGACCACGACCAGACCGATCAGCAAGGCAATGGTGGAGACGATTTCGAAGTACAGCAGCGCATAGCCACCGGTCTTGCCGACCGATTTCATGTTCTGCATGCCGGCGATACCGCTGACGACCGTACAGAAGATGATTGGCGCGATGACCATTTTGATCAGTTTGATGAACCCGTCACCCAGTGGCTTGAGGGCCACACCGGTCTGCGGGTAGAAGTGACCGAGCAGGATGCCGATGGCGATAGCAACGATCACCTGGAAATACAGGGATTTATACAGTGGCTGACGAGTCGTCATTGCAAAGTTCCTCAAGAGTGCCCCGTGACAACATCCGTCTGTTGCCCAAGACACTTCAATTGCGAACCCTCCTGCACTGGAGGGATTTGTTTTGTCGAGCTGCGCAACGGCAGGCATCTGCTTGTTGTATCGCAAGGCCCGTGCCACCTTTAAAAAATGCCTGCATGCCTTTTGACATCAAGGGTTACAGGTCCAGCCTTGCCACTGTCGGGTTACCACAATGTGGCGGATTTCCGCCCATCGACCAGGTCTCGTCCTACAATTTGGCGGATATCCGCCTGTTCATAACGAGGGTCGACAGCTACCATCCGTCGTTCATTGGGTCGGACCTGCCTGCCATGCGTGAACGCACCATCGCCAGTCATTTCGCCCGTGCCGCATTAGGTGGCGCGCGTCGGTTGGGTTATGACTATTCAAATCTGCTGCAACAACTCGGCATCAGCCCCGAGTTGCTGGATGAGCCACGGGCGCGAATTGCGCCGGAGCAGTTCACGCGATTGATCCAGGCGTTGTGGCTGGCCCTCGACGACGAATACCTCGGTTTCGGGCCGACGCCCAGTAAAACCGGGACCTTCGCAATGATGTGCCACGCCGTGATCCACTGCCGCAACCTCGATAAGGCGCTGCATCGCGGTTTATTGTTTTACAGCCTATTCCCTGACGGTCCGCGCCTGACCCTGACCCGCGAAGACGAATGGGTCCGCCTGAGCCTCGACGATTCGAAGTTCCAGGACCCTGATCATTTCCTCACCGAAAGCCAACTGATGGTGTGGCACCGCCTCGGCAGCTGGCTGATCGGCCAGCGCATTCGGCTGGAGCAGGCGACGTTCAGTTATCCAAAGCCCGAACACGGCGCCGAATACGATTTGCTGTTCCCCTGCCCCATGGAGTTTTCCACGGCGCAGAGCAGTTTGCTGTTTCACAGCCGCTACCTGCACATGCCGTTGTTGCAGGACGAACGCACACTCAAGCATTTCCTCCAACATTCTCCCGCTGACCTGCTTTCGCGCCCGGATGACGGCGACAGTCTGAGCAGCCAGTTGCGCCGCTTGCTCAGCCGCGACAGTGCACGCTGGCCGGACCTGGAAGCGGTGGCTGCGCACCTGCACATCAGCCCGCAGACGTTGCGTCGGCACTTGCGCGAAGAAGGGTCGAGTTTTCAGGAATTGAAGGATCAGTTGCGCCGGGACATTGCGATTTATCACCTGGGGCGAGCAGATCTGTCGTTACAGCAGATTGCCGAGCAATTGGGGTTTTCCGAGCCTTCGGCGTTTCATCGGGCGTTCAAAAAATGGACCGGGTTGACGCCGGGCGCCTATCGCGCGCAAGAGAACTGAATCTGCGTTGAATTGACTGGCCTCATCGCGAGCAGGCTCGCTCCTACAGGTGATCGGTGTGAACGCAAATTATGCATTCACTGAAGATCTCCTGTGGGAGCGAGCCTGCTCGCGATGAACGATGATGCGGTCTGCCTGAACGAACGACTACGGCGGATCAAGCCTGTCCAGCATCTGAAACTGGTTTTTGGGTTGAATTGACCGGCCTCATCGCGAGCAGGCTCGCTCCTACAGGTGATCGGTGTGAACGCAAATGATGTATTCACTGAAGATCTCCTGTGGGAGCGAGCCTGCTCGCGATGAACGATGACGCGGTCTACCTGACTGAACGACTACGGCGGATCAAGCCTGTCCAGCATCCGAAACTGATTTTTGGGTTGAATTGACCGGCCTCATCGCGAGCAGGCTCGCTCCTACAGGTGATCGGTGTGAACGCAAATGATGCATTCACTGAAGATCTCCTGTGGGAGCGAGCCTGCTCGCGATGAACGATGACGTGGTCTACCTGACTGAACGACTACGGCGGATCAAGCCTGTCCAGCATCCGCAACTGATTTTTGGGTTGAATTGACCGGCCTCATCGCGAGCAGGCTCGCTCCTACAGGTGATCGGTGTGAACGCAGATTATGCATTCACTGAAGATCTCCTGTGGGAGCGAGCCTGCTCGCGATGAACGATGACGCGGTCTGCCTGACTGAACGTCTACGGCGGATCAAGCCTGTCCAGCATCCGCAACTGATTTTTGGGTTGAGTTGACTGGCCCCATCGCGAGCAGGCTCGCTCCTACAGGTGATCGGTGTGAACGCAGATTATGCATTCACTGAAGATCTCCTGTGGGAGCGAGCCTGCTCGCGATGAACGATGACGCGGTCTGCCTGAACGAACGACTACGGCGGATCAAGCCTGTCCAGCATCCGAAACTGATTTTTGGGTTGAATTGACCGGCCTCATCGCGAGCAGGCTCACTCCTACAGGTGATCGGTGTGAACGCAGATTATGCATTCACTGAAGATCTCCTGTGGGAGCGAGCCTGCTCGCGATGAACGATGACGCGGTCTACCTGACTGAACGACTACGGCGGATCAAGCCTGTCCAGCATCCGAAACTGATTTTTGGGTTGAATTGACCGGCCTCATCGCGAGCAGGCTCGCTCCTACAGGGGATCTGCGGAGCATGCACTTTTCGCGAGCGCCGCAGATTCAATTGTAGGAGCGAGCCTGCTCGCGATGAGGCCCGAAAAAACACCGCCAACCCCTCGATCAAACCACCGGAAAATGAATCCGGAACGCCGCCCCGCCCATCGGCGAATCCCCCAGCGTCAGCTTCGCGTTGTAGCTCTCGATAATGTCCTTGACCACCGCCAACCCGATCCCCTGCCCCGGGTGCTGGCGATCCAGCCGCTCGCCCCGTTGCAGAATCCGCGCCCGCTGATCCGGCGGCACGCCCGGCCCGTCGTCTTCAACGCACAACTCGACCCCGCTCAGGGTTTCGCGCACGCTGATGCGCACTTCGCTCAGGCACAGGCGATAGGCGTTTTCCAGCAGGTTGCCCATCATCTCCAGCAGCGCGCCCTGTTCGATCGGCACGTAACACGGCTCCGGCAGGTTGAACGCAACGCGCACGCGCTTGTCGCGATAGACCTTGTCCAGCGTGTCGCACAGACTTTGCAGCACCGGCTGCAGGCGCACCTGGTGGCGTACCAGCCCACTTTTACGCAGGCTGGCGCGTTGCAGTTGATAGCCGATCTGCTGGCTCATGCGCTCGATCTGGGTTTGCAGCAACCAGGCCTGATCTCGGTTTTCCGGGCGCTGGGCCATGTCTTCGCTGACGCCTTGCAGCACGGTCAGCGGGGTTTTCAGGCTGTGGGCCAGGTCGTCGAGGGAATCGCGGTAGCGGCTGCGCTGCTCGCGTTCGCTGTGCAGCAAGCGGTTGAGGGAGCCGGTCAGGCGCAGCAGCTCACGCGGGTGTTGTTCGCTGAGGCTTTCGCGGGCGCCGCTTTCGATTTCGTCCAGCTCCTGACTGAGCCGACGCAAGGCCTGCAAGCCCCAGGTCAGGCCGATCCACAGCAGCGCCAGCAGCACCAGCAACGCGGCACCGAAACCGAGGTAGAGGTTTTCGCGCAGGCCTTCGAGGGTGACTTCGTACTCGTGCACCGGTTGCAGGGCGACGATGCTGAATGCCGCGCTTTTGCCGCTGAGCAGTTTGACTTCGACGTCGTAGACGAAGAATTCCTGACCATCGGCCTCGCGAATGCGCGCGAATTCGTTGCCGCGTCCGTCGTAACGCGGTTTGTAGTTGATCTTCTCTTCGCCGGTGGCCTTCGAGCGCCAGACCAAATGACCTTCACGGTCATAGATGTAACCGAGCAAGCGGCTGTCAGTCAGGTTGAAGCGCTCATCGGGCAACTGCGCTGGCATCTGCAGGGCGTTGTTTTCCACCCGCGCGGCGGAAATCAACGTGTTTACGTCCGACGCCAGGCGTTGCTCGATGGAATCCTGCAACGCCAGGCTGAACGCGCCCTGCATCGCTGGCAGCAACGCCAGCATGAACAGCACCGCCAGGGTGGCGGCGGCCAGCATCAAGCGGACACGAAGGGAGCGAATCAAGTGCAGCGCTCATTGAACAGGTAGCCGAGGCCACGCACAGTGTCGATCGGTTTGAAACCTGCCGGGCCTTCGAGTTTGCGCCGCAGACGGCCGACCAGCACTTCGATGACGTTCGGATCGCGCTCGTCGTCATCCGGATAGAGCTGCTCCATCAAGCGGTCCTTGGCCACCACTTGCTGATGATGCCGCATCAGGTACTCGAGGATTCGATACTCGTAGGCGGTCAGCGCCAGCGGTTGTTCATCGAGGGACGCTTGTTTGCGATTGAGGTCGAGCAGCAGCGGCCCGGCGACGATGGTCGACTGGGTGAAACCGCTGGAGCGGCGCAGCAAGGCATTCAGGCGCGCATCGAGCTCTTCGAACTGGAACGGCTTGACCACGTAATCGTCGGCGCCGGCGGCGAGGCCTTCGACCTTGTCTTGCCAGTTGCCACGCGCCGTGAGGATCAGGATCGGGAAGGCCTTGCCACGCGAGCGCAGATGACGGATCAGGTCGAGCCCGCTCATGCCCGGCAGGCCGAGGTCGATCACCGCCAGGTCGTGGTTGAACTGCTCGGTCTGGTACAACGCCTCCTCGGCGTTGGCCACGGACTCGACCACGTGGCCGCTGTCCGTCAGGCGGGTTTGCAGGTGATGGCGCAACAGCGCTTCATCTTCGACGACCAGCAGTTTCATAACGCTCTCCTAGGCAAATCGTTATCTCCAGCAGCACAGTTCTCAGTCACACCGCAGAACCCTGTAGGAGCGAGCCTGCTCGCGATGGCGCCAGCACATTCGACATTGATGTCGACTGACACGCCGCTATCGCGAGCAGGCTCACCCCTACCGGGATTGCACTTATCAGAAAGCGTAGTTCGCCGACAGGTAGGTCTGGGCGCTGCTGGTCAGGTCCAGCGAACCCTGCTTGCTGCCACCGCGCTCGCTCATCTCGGTGCTGGCGTTGCTGCGCAGGTAACGGTAACCCAGTTCGACCGAGGTGTTTTGCGACACTTGCTGCAATACGCCAACCTGGCCGCCAATGGCGTAGCCGATGTTGCTGTCGCGGCTGAACCCTGGGGACTCCTGGGTCATTTTGGTCAGGCCGGCCGTGGCACCGCCGAACAATTTGGTGCTGGCGCCTACCGGGTAGAACAGATCGTAGCTGCCCAACAGGTTTTCCTGACGCAGTTTAATGCCATTGTGCGAACCCGACACGTTGTCGTAAGTGGCGTAGTAGCGGCCCTCGCTGTTTTGCTGGCCCAGACGCACACCCCAGGTGGTGTCCTTGCCGATCACGCCGTCGGCGTTCGGGTGGTTGAGGTTGTCGTTCAGGGCGTGGGACTTTTTGACTTTGTCGCTGGTCTGTCCAAGAGTAAGGCTGGCGAAATTATCGTTGGAAGCGAAAGCCGCGGTGCTTGCGCCCATGACGGTGAAAGCCAGAAGCAGTTTTTTGAAGTGAGTCATTGGGGAATTTCCTCATGCGCTATTTGCTTTTTGGGTACGGGGCAAGGTTACGCACCCACCCCTGAACTCCCCCTGAACGCACTCTGAACCTAAGCTGAATCAACTCCACCCGGCTGTTTTGATGACTTTTATGCAGGAGATCCGACCATGCGCGTGTTCCTCGCCCTCGTATTACTGGCCTTGAGCGGGCTCAGCCACGCCGAGATCAAGACTCAGGAGATTCCCTATCAGAGCCCCGACGGCACGAAGCTGATCGGCTATTACGCTTACGACGATGCTATTAAAGGTCAACGTCCGGGCGTGGTGGTGGTGCATGAATGGTGGGGCCTCAACGATTACACCAAGCGCCGCGCCCGTGATTTGGCAGGACTGGGTTACAGCGCGCTGGCCATTGATATGTATGGCGATGGCAAGAACACCGAGCATCCCAAGGACGCCATGGCCTTCATGCAAGCGGCGTTGAAAGACAGTGCCGCGTCCAGCGCCCGCTTCCAGGCCGGGCTCGATTTGCTGAAGAAACAGCCACAGACCCATCCGGATAAAGTCGCTGCCATCGGTTACTGCTTCGGCGGTGCCGTGGTGCTGAATGCAGCGCGTCAAGGCGTTCCGCTGGCGGGCGTGGTGAGTTTCCACGGCGCGCTGGCGACCAAAACGCCCGCAACACCGGGCAGCGTGAAAGCGAAAATCCTGGTGGAGCATGGTGCGCTGGACAGCATGGTGACGGCGGACAACGTCGCGGCGTTCAAGGCTGAGATGGACAAGGCCGGGGCCGACTATCAATTCGTCAGCCTTGAGGGCGCCAAGCATGGGTTCAGCAATCCAGATGCGGATCGGTTGGGCCATGGCGATCATGGTGGGCCGGATATCGGGTACAGCAAGGCGGCGGATGAAAAATCCTGGGCGGATATGCAGGCGTTCTTCAAAAAAATCTTCGGTTAAGCAGAAGACCGAGGCGTGGCCTTCGCGGGCAAGCCTCGCTCCTACAGGGCTTGTGTCGTTACGCCATTTCGTGATCGGCTCAAACCCGTAGGAGCGAGGCTTGCCCGCGAAGAACGATAACGCGGTCTACGTCAGGGCTACCCAGCCCGAAGGCAACCCGGCAAAATGCGCGACATGAATTCCACCCCCGCCCTGCCCGTCTGCTGCACCCCGCTCGACGCCCATTGGCCGCTGCCGTTTGTGCTGCCTGATACGGTGCTGTTGAGCACGCACTTCGATACCTCGCAACTGGCCCTCGATGATTTCAGGCGCAGCGCCATCGAGCCGCCAGCGAGCATCCAGCGCTCGGTCGCCAAGCGTCAGGCCGAGTTTCTGGCCGGTCGGGTCTGTGCCCGGGCGGCGTTGCAGAAGCTGGAAGGGCTGAGTTTCAGCCCGGCCATCGGTGAAGACCGGGCGCCGGTCTGGCCTGCGCATATCAGCGGCTCAATCACCCACAGCACCGGCCGGGCCGCGGCGATTGTCGCGAACAAGACCCACTGGCGTGGATTGGGGATGGACCTGGAAAACCTGCTAAACCCTGAACGTGCCGAACGCCTGGCCGGGGAAATCCTTACCCCGGCGGAATTGCAGCGCATGGCCGCAGGTCATCGTGATCAGTTGGCGATGCTGGTCACGCTGACGTTTTCGGTGAAGGAGAGTCTGTTCAAGGCGCTGTATCCGATTGTTCGGCAGCGGTTTTATTTTGAACATGCGGAAGTGCTGGAGTGGAGCGAGAGCGGTGAGGTGCGGCTGCGATTGCTGACAGATCTGTCCAGCGAGTGGCGCAATGGCACTGAGCTGGATGCGCAGTTTGGGGTGGTGGATGGGCAGTTGTTGAGTCTGGTCAGCATCAGGGCCTGAGGATTTTTGGTGTTGGCTCGGGCCTCATCGCGAGCAGGCTCACTCCTACAATGGATCTGTGCAACACCGAAGATTCCCTGCAGGAGTGAGCCTGCTCCGGGCGGCGTTCCGACGATGAGGCCAGTACAGACGCCGCAAATCTCACCGCTTCTCCTGATTCCTCGGCCAACTCAGGCTGAAGCACGCCCCGCCCAGACTCTTGCTCTTGCTGATCAACGCCCGCCCGTCATGCCAATGGATAATCCGCCGCACAATGGACAGTCCCAAGCCATGCCCGCCTGATGCCCGTGTACGGCTGTCATCAAGGCGCAGGAACGGCGTGAAGATTTTTTCCCACGCCGACTCTGGCACGCCCGGCCCGTCATCTTCGATGTCCACCCGGCAACGCTGCTGCCCCACCTGATAACTGACCGTCACCCGCGACGAGGCATGGCGCATGGCATTGCTCACCAGGTTCTGGATCGCCCGGTGTAAATAGCGCGGCTCGGCCTCGACCCAGGCATCGTCACAATCGGCGGCGGACAGGCACAACCCGCGCTGCACGGTGACGTCGGCGCGTAGCGGTGCCAATTCCTCGATTACCTGATTGACCAACGCATCCAGATCGATCCGCTGGAAATTCAACGCGGGCGAGCCCTGCTCCAAACGCGCGTAGGTCAGCATTTCGTCCACCAGCTTGTCGAGGTCCTCGATGTCGTGGTCCATGCCTTCGCGGTACTTCTCCAGGGCCTGTGGCGTGGTGGCCGAGCCGATCATCTCCAGGCCAAAACGCAGGCGCGCCACCGGGGTGCGCAATTCGTGGGACACCGCGCGCACCAGTTCACGCTGGATCGCCAACAACTGTTGCAAGTGCTCGGCCATGCCATTGAACGCCGAGGCCAGCCGCCCCACCGAATCCGCGCCGCGCGCCGGCACGCGGGTTTCCAGGCTGCCCTTGGCAATACGCGTGGCAGCGGCTTCGAGACCACGCAAGCGACGCTCAAGTTGTCGCACCAATAGATAGACGATCAAGCCGATCAGGCTCAAACCAAGGGCCGCGATCAGCACCAACCATTCGGGCGGATAAGGATTCATCTGGTACAGCGGGCCGATTTCCAGGACCCACGGCGTGCCGACCATGCCGGCAAACACTCGGATCGAGTCACCGCCCTTGCCCAATGCCATCACCGTGTCGCCTTCGGAGATCCGGCGGCTCTGGTCCTCGTCCATGTCCGCCTGGTCGACGGTGACCAGGCGCAAGTCGAAACCGAAGCCTTTGTCTTGTTTCAATTGCGCCAGGCGCTTGGGCTGCTCAGCCACCGGCACGCGCACCAGTTCGTCGGCCAGCAGATAGATAGTCGCTCGCGCCAGTTGCTCGCTGATCTGCTGGACTTCTCCCGTCAAAACCAACTGCTCCTTGTCGCTGACCAGCCGATACACCTTCGCTGCATGCGGGCCGGTCTGTTCCACCAGCGCCTGGCCGCGCAGCACGCGGGTACGCTGCGTCAGGTCGAGGTCGGTCTGGGCGAAGGTCTTCAGCGCCAACGGAATCCCCAGCAAACGCTCCCACACCAGCAAGGCCCGGTGGCGTTCGGTTTCGTTCATCGGTTGCAGGTTGTCGGCCATCAGCGAGAAGGTGCCGTGGGCCAGGCGTTCGCGGTATTGCTCACTGCGCACCTGGTTAAGCAGGTGCAAGGCCAGTACCCCGAGCACCGCGACCAGAATCAGCGCCGCGCACATGCCGCCGTAGATGCGCAGGAAGATTGAGTTCACAGGGTGCAGGCTTCCGGAACGAACAGATACCCTTTGCTGCGGATGGTCTTGATCAGTCGTGGATGCTCCGGATCGTCGCCGATTTTGGGGCGGATGCGCGAGATGCGCACGTCGATGGAGCGATCCTGGCCGTCATAGCCGATGCCGCGCAGGGCGGTGAAAATTTCTTCCCGGGACAGGATGCGCCCGGCGTTGGCCACCAGCAGCCACAGCAGATCGAATTCGGCGCTGGTCAGCTCGATGCCGTTGTCATTCAGCCAGGCCTCGCGCAATGCGTTGTCCACCACCAGCGGGCCGAACTGCAGGCGTCGTTGTTTTTCCGGGGCCACCTCAGGGGCTTCACTGCGGCGCAACAGCGCCTGGATGCGCGCCAGCAGCAGGCGCGGACGCACTGGCTTGCACACGTAATCGTCGGCCCCCAGGTCCAGGCCAAGAATCTGATCGGTATCGTCGGTGCGGGCGGTGAGCATCAGGATCGGGCCGTCATATTTATTGCGGACCTTGCGGCAGATGCTCAGGCCATCTTCGCCCGGCAGCATCAGGTCGAGGATCACCAGGTCCGGCTTTTCATTAATGATGCGGGCCGCGGCCAGGGCGCCATTGCCCTCGATCGATACGCGCAGGCCATTGGCTTCCAGGTAATCGCGGGTCAGTTCGGCCAGACGCTGGTCGTCCTCCACAATCAATATCTGCCAGGCTTCTTGCTCCACGGTGACCTCTGCTTGCCAACAACACTTATAAGGAAGGATCCGCCCGTCTTTTTGTAATGATTGGGGAGGATAAGAATGCATACACACTGGCCGATTGTATAAACGCCGAACGCCGAGAACACAAGCCGGCAAATGCGTTCGGACAACCCGGATTTTTGTGATAGGGTTCGCGCCCTTAAAAATCCGAATGACTGTTTTCAATCGCTGAAAATCAGTGAAAAACGGTTCGCTCCCGCTAGGTCGCGGCCTACACGCCTGTTCCTTCTTTCACACACAATTTACGCACAGGCTTATCCACAGGTAGTACGTTGCAACACCCTCCAAAACGCATTATCTTGTAGCCCGGCGCCAAAAAAACCCTACATGTAGGGTTTTGGCTTAAAAAGCCTAACCACATTTCAGACCAGAAACTCAAGCGCTTTATTGCTGTTTCCGGTTGAACCAAGCGTGAATTTGAAAGCCCAAACCGCACCTGCGGATGGCACCGTTTTTTGAGGCCAGAACAGCCGGAACGGTACGGGTGTTGCAGACATTACTGTCACCCTGAATGGAATCCGGTTTCGGGCCCTGGCTCGAGACCAAAGACTTCGGCAAGGAAGCGGCATCATTAGCCTTTTCCTACTGTCCCGAAGTTGTTATGCCCGAGGCCCCTCGGTTGTAGTGCTTCAGGACAGAACGGTGGGCACCATGAAGGTGCTCAAACAAACATAGAGAATGTGGAGACACTCCCCCATGCAAACCGACACAACTCGCGAGAACCCGCAGGGCACCTTGCCGCAGGCCGCTGATTCGACTTCGGATCTGTCCGCCACCGCGCCTGGCCAACTGCGCGTGATCAAGCGTAACGGCACTGTCGTTCCTTATACCGATGACAAGATCACCGTCGCGATCACCAAAGCGTTTCTCGCAGTTGAGGGCGGCACCGCTGCCGCCTCGTCGCGAATCCATGACACCGTTGCGCGCCTGACCGAACAAGTCACCGCAACCTTCAAGCGTCGCATGCCTTCGGGCGGCACCATCCACATCGAAGAAATCCAGGACCAGGTCGAACTGGCCCTGATGCGTGCCGGCGAGCAGAAAGTGGCCCGCGACTACGTGATCTACCGTGACGGTCGTTCGAAAGAACGCGCTGCCCACGCACCGGCCGAAGAAGCGGTCAACGCTCACCCGTCGATCCGCATCACCCGCGCCGATGGCTCATTTGCGCCTCTGGACATGGGCCGCCTGAACACCATCGTCACCGAAGCGTGCGAAGGCCTGGAAGAAGTCGACGGCGACCTGATCCAGCGCGAAACCCTGAAAAACCTGTACGACGGCGTGGCCCTGACCGACGTCAACACCGCCCTGGTGATGACCGCCCGTACCCTGGTCGAGCGCGAGCCGAACTACTCGTTCGTGACCGCTCGCCTGCTGATGGACACCCTGCGTGCCGAAGGCCTGAGCTTCCTGGAAGTCGCCGAAAGCGCGACCCACCACGAGATGGTCGACCTGTACGCCAAGGCGTTGCCTGCGTACATCGCCAAGGGTATCGAATTCGAATTGCTGAACCCGGTCCTGGCCACCTTTGACCTGGAAAAACTCGGCAAGGCGATCAACCACGAGCGCGATCAGCAGTTCACTTACCTGGGCCTGCAAACCCTGTACGACCGTTACTTCATCCACAAGGACGGTATCCGCTTCGAACTGCCGCAAATCTTCTTCATGCGCGTGGCCATGGGCCTGGCGATTGAAGAGAAGCAGAAAGAAGACCGTGCCATCGAGTTCTACAACCTGCTGTCGTCCTTCGACTACATGTCGTCGACCCCGACCCTGTTCAACGCCGGCACCCTGCGTCCACAGCTGTCCAGCTGCTACCTGACCACCGTGCCGGATGACCTGTCGGGCATCTACCACGCGATCCACGACAACGCCATGTTGTCGAAATTCGCAGGCGGCCTGGGCAACGACTGGACGCCGGTTCGTGCATTGGGCTCGTACATCAAGGGCACCAACGGCAAATCCCAGGGTGTTGTCCCGTTCCTGAAAGTCGTGAACGACACCGCCGTCGCCGTTAACCAGGGTGGCAAGCGCAAAGGCGCTGTCTGTGCCTACCTGGAAACCTGGCACATGGACATCGAAGAGTTCATCGAGCTGCGCAAGAACACCGGTGATGATCGTCGTCGTACCCACGACATGAACACCGCCAACTGGATCCCTGACCTGTTCATGAAGCGCGTCTTCGATGACGGCAAGTGGACCCTGTTCTCGCCGTCCGAAGTACCGGACCTGCACGACCTGACCGGCAAGGCTTTCGAAGAGCGTTACGAGTACTACGAAGCCCTGACCGAATACCCAGGCAAGGTCAAGCTGTTCAAGACCATCCAGGCCAAAGACCTGTGGCGCAAAATGCTGTCCATGCTATTTGAAACCGGCCACCCATGGCTGACCTTCAAAGACCCGTGCAATCTGCGCAGCCCGCAGCAGCACGTCGGCGTGGTTCACAGCTCGAACCTGTGCACCGAGATCACCTTGAACACCAACAAGGACGAGATCGCCGTTTGCAACCTGGGCTCGATCAACCTGCCGAACCACATCGTCAACGGCAAGCTGGACACCGCCAAGCTGGAACGCACCGTGAACACCGCCGTTCGCATGCTCGATAACGTAATCGACATCAACTACTACTCGGTGCCACAAGCGAAGAACTCCAACTTCAAGCACCGTCCGGTCGGCCTGGGCATCATGGGCTTCCAGGACGCTTTGTACCTGCAGCACATTCCTTACGGTTCCGACGCGGCCGTCGAATTCGCCGACAAGTCGATGGAAGCGGTCAGCTACTACGCGATCCAGGCTTCCTGCGACCTGGCCGACGAGCGCGGCGCCTACGAGACGTTCCAGGGTTCGCTGTGGTCCAAAGGCATCCTGCCGCTGGATTCGCAACAGATCCTGATCGAGCAACGTGGCCAGAAGTACATCGACGTTGACCTGAACGAATCCCTGGACTGGGCACCGGTTCGTGCCCGTGTGCAGAAAGGCATTCGTAACTCCAACATCATGGCCATCGCACCGACCGCGACCATCGCCAACATCACCGGCGTATCGCAGTCGATCGAACCGACCTACCAGAACCTCTACGTGAAATCGAACCTGTCGGGCGAATTCACCGTGATCAACCCGTACCTGGTTCGCGACCTGAAGGCTCGCGGTCTGTGGGACTCGGTCATGATCAACGACCTGAAGTACTACGACGGTTCGGTGCAACAGATCGAGCGCATCCCGCAAGAACTCAAAGAGCTCTACGCGACCGCCTTCGAAGTGGACACCAAGTGGATCGTTGACGCGGCAAGCCGTCGTCAGAAGTGGATCGACCAGGCTCAGTCGCTGAACCTGTACATCGCCGGCGCTTCGGGCAAGAAGCTGGACGTGACCTACCGCATGGCTTGGTACCGTGGTCTGAAAACCACTTACTACCTCCGTGCCCTGGCCGCAACCAGCACCGAGAAGTCGACCATCAACACCGGCAAGCTGAACGCTGTTTCCAGCGGCGGCAACCACGGTGAAGATTCGGTCCTGGCAGCGCCAGCCGGCCCTGCTCCAGTGCCGAAGGCTTGCGCCATCGACGAGCCGGATTGCGAAGCTTGCCAATAAGCTGAGCCGGTGAGCGCCGCAAGGCGCTCGTCTGGATAACCCCCGATCAGTCCTCTGGATTGTCGGGGGTTTTCTTTTGCCCCAAGAAAAGTGGTGACCGGGCTGACGCCTTCGCGAGCAGGCTTGCTCCTGAACTGGACAGGCGCCGCACTGAAGATCCTTTGTAGGAGCGAGCCCGCTCGCGAAGGGGCCATCACTGACAACGCAAAATTCGGCACTCGAGACAAATCCCGCTCATAAAAAAAGCCCCTCTCACGAGGGGCTCTTTATTCAGCGCGAACCAGCATCAGGTCATCTGAATGATGGTCTGCATGATGGTGCTCTGAGTGGAGATGGTCTTGGCGTTCGCCTGGTAGTTGCTCTGCGCCTTGATCAAATCGACCAGTTCGTTGGTCAGGTTGACGTTGGACTCTTCCAGGGAGTTGGACACCACCGCACCCAGCGTACCGGTTTTCGGAGCATCGACACCCGCCTCGCCCGAGGCGAAGGTTTCTTTCCAGCGCGTACCACCGATGGGCTGCAGGCCTTGCTCGTTGGCGAAGCTCGCGACCGCCACCTGGCCGATGGCCTTGGTTTGCTGGTTGCTGAAGTTAGCGGTCATGACACCGGTTTCGTCGATGGTCAGGCTGGAAATCTGGCCAGTGGCGTAGCCGTCCTGAAATTGCTGGGTACGGGCAGTCGGCGAATTGTAAGAGGTAGTCTTGGTCATGTCGAAGGACAGGCCGCCAGTGGCCGCAACCGAACCGTTAGGCCCCCAGACTTTCGGCGTCACGCTGGCATTGGTGACCACGCCCGGCACCCAACCGGTCAACTGGAAGACTTTACCGGTCACAGCAAAGCCAGGACTGCCGGTCATGGTGTTGACGGTACCGTCAGAGTTGAAGGTCACGTTGGCCGTCACTGGCACCGGTGGCTCGGCGGCCGGGTTGGACGGCGAACGACCGTCGACGTAGGTGTACACGGTCCACGCGTTGGTACCGGTTTTCACGTAGTACTGGTCCAGGTTGTGCTGGTTACCCTGGCTGTCATAGATATGCGTGGAGATCGGCTTGTTGTAGCTCAATGGCTCGGCCGGGTTGAACGGTGTAACGGTCGGCAGGGTTTCCGAGGAGTTCAGGTTAATCGTCTGGTCGACGCGAGTGGTGGCCTTGGGCGACAGGCTCGAGGTGTCGATTTTCAGGTCGGTCAGCACGCCATTGATGATCTTGCCGTTGTCATCAACGCCGTAACCTTGCAGGCGGTTGCCGTTGTTGTCGACCACGTAGTTTTCGGCGTCAGTCTTGAACGCACCGGCACGGGTGTAGCTCAGGGAACCGTTGTCGCTGAGGATGAAGAAACCGCTGCCCTGGATGCCCATGTCCAGCACGTTGCCGGTGTTGTTCACGTCGCCCTGGCCGAACTGCTGGGAAACGTTGGCCAGACGCACGCCGTTGCCGACGGTCTTGCTGCCGGTACCCAGGCGAGTGGCCGAGTACACGTCTTCGAATTCTGCACGGGACGATTTGAAACCGGTGGTCGCGACGTTGGCGATGTTGTTGCCGGTCACGTCCAGTTGTTTGTTGGCTGCATAGAGACCGCTAAGGCCGATATTGAAAGACATATTCCACTCCTTTGTGCCGTGTTAGTCGGCTCTATATACCAATGGTCTGTACTTTGGACAGGGCGATACTGCCCAGGCCTGCGAGGTTCAGCATCAACTCACCGCCGGTCTGGCTGATGGTCACGCTGTTGACGGTGGCTGGCAGGTAAGTCACCAGCGCGGTCGCCTTGCTGTCGTAAGTCGCGGTGGCGGCGAATTTGTACGTGCCCGCCTTGGCCACTTCGCCCGCATCGTTCTTGCCGTCCCAGATGAAGCTGGCGTTGCCGGCCTGCTGGCTGCCCATATCGATGGTGCGAATCACTTTGCCATCGGCGTCGGTGATCTTGATCGTCACCGGATCCACCGATGCCGGAACCACGGCCGTGCCGTTGAAGCTCTTGGAGGTATCGACCACCGCTGTGTCGGTCTGCGCGACCACCGAGCGGCCCACCAGCGAAGATGCTTGCAGCGCTTGCGACGAGTTGTAGTTGCCGGCAATGCCGCTGACCGTATCGTTCAGCGTGGTGATGCCTTCCAGGCTACTGAACTGTGCCAACTGAGCCACGAAGTCACCGTTGTCCTGCGGCTCGAGCGGGTTCTGGTTCTTCAGCTGGGTAACCAGCAATTGCAGGAACGCGTCCTTGCCCAACGCCTTCTTGCCGGTGGCGCTGTTGGTGGCCGAGGCCAGGCCGTCGCTGCTGGTGTTATTGGTCTTGACCGAAGAGTTGGCCAAGACGTCCTTGATGCTCACGCCGCTGGTGGTATCGGTAACACTCATCTGAGTCGCCCCTTATCACTGACCGAGGGTCAGGACCTTCTGCATCATGGTTTTGGCGGTGTTCATCATTTCAGCGTTGGTCTGGAACGAGCGACTGGCGGAAATCATGTCGGCCATTTCTTCGACGACATTGACGTTCGGGTAGTAGACGTAGCCCTTGGCATCGGCAGCCGGATGGTTCGGCTCGTAACGCGCGTCAAGGTTGCTCTGGTCTTCGACCACGCCCAGCACTTGCACGCCTTGGCCGGCGGCGTCCTGGTTCTGGAACAGCGAATCGCTGCCGCCGCTCTGGCCGCCCTGGAACATGGTGGCGAACACCGGGTGACGGGCGCGATAGGTCTGGTCGATGCTCGACGAGACGGTTTCGGCGTTGGCGATGTTCGAGGCCACGGTGTTCAAGCGCGTGGTCTGCGCGCTCATGCCGCTACCGGCAATGTTGAAAACACTGGATAGGGACATGACTTACTCTCCGCGCAGGGCTGACATCAGCCCTTTGAATTTGCTGTTGAGCAGGGTGAAGCTGGCCTGGAAGCCGACGGCGTTTTCCGCGTAGTTCGACTGTTCCAGTTGGGCGTCCACAGTGTTCTGGTCGATCGACGGCTGCATCGGCGTGCGATACATCAGCGACTCGTCGCCATTGCCCAGGCCTTCAGCCTCGATATGGCGGTTGTTGGTCATGTTCAAGGCAAACGTACCACCCTTGGTTTTCTCGTTCTGTGCGGCGAGCACTTTGGAGAACTCCAGGTCCCGAGCCTTGTAGTTCGGGGTATCGGCGTTGGCGATGTTGTTGGCCAGGACTTCGGCACGCTGAGCGCGGAAGCCCAGGGCTTGTTCATGGATACCGAGCGCTTTATCGAAGCTGATGCTCATGTCGGGAAACCTTCGGGTGACCTGATTTTTCGTAACAGAGACATAGCAAGTGGCGTGCCAATTCAAAAAACCCCGGAAACCGGGGCTTTGCCGGCAGTGGCAAGACGGCAATGCCAGAAAAGCGGCAACCGATTTCCGCCGCCTGCCGCTTTTCTGCCGCTTATCACCCTCTAAAGAACACCACCCTCCCCTGTGGGAGCGAGCCTGCTCGCGATGGCGTCGTGTCAGCCAACATCCATGTTTCTGTTACACCGCTATCGCGAGCAGGCTCGCTCCCACAGGGGGATCGTGGTGATGTCAGGGAAATCATCGGGCAAAAAAAACGGGAGCCCCTGAGGACTCCCGTTTTTTGATGCGGCCAACGAATCACTTCGCCTGGTAAATGATCCCCGGGCTGCACTGGACCATCTGGTAATGATCCGGCAAACCGTTCAGCGCTTCGGAGGCGCCGAGGAACAGATAACCGCCTGGCTTGAGCGTGCTGTGAATACGCAACAGGATGTCTTTCTTCACCTCGGCGGAGAAGTAGATCAGCACGTTGCGGCAGAACACGATGTCGAACTTGCCCAGGGCCGCGTAGCTGTCCAGCAGGTTGAACGAGCGAAACTCCACGCGACTCTTGATCGGCGCCTTGATCGCCCAGCGCCCCGGCCCTTTGGGGTCGAAGTAACGCTGAAGACGCTCGGGCGACAGACCACGGCCGATGGCCAGGCTGTCGTACTCGCCGGTCTTGCAGTTGGTCAGCATGGTGCCGGACAAGTCGGTCGCGACGATTTGCGCGCCCATCTTCAACTGGCCCATGTTGACGCGCTCGAACTCATCGATCGACATCGACAGCGAATACGGTTCCTGACCCGACGAGCACGCCGCCGACCAGATCCGCAAGCGCTGGCCGGGGGCCGCCTTGATCGCTTCGGGCAACACCTTGTTCTTCAAGACTTCAAACGGATAGGTGTCACGAAACCACAAGGTTTCGTTGGTGGTCATGGCATCCACCACCATCTCGCGCAAACCGCTGCGCGGCTGGGTCTGGATGCGCTGAACCAGCTCACCCAGGGATTTGATGCCTTGCTGCTCCATCAGCTTGTTGAGACGGCTCGAGACCAGGTACTGCTTGTTTTCACCGAGCAAAATGCCACAGGCTTTTTCCAGGAATACCCGGAACTGTTCGAAATCCAAATTACCCGTAGACAAAGATGCCGCCTCTTAAATCGTGTTAACCGCCAGGGGCAGAAGGCCCCTAGCTGATATCTGCTGCTTTGATCCGGTCGACTACCCGGGATGCCAGGTCATCAGGACGGAATTTTGCCAGGAAGTCGTCCGCGCCGACCTTCTTGACCATTGCCTGATTGAATACACCCGACAACGAAGTATGCAGGATGATATGTAGCTTTTGCATGCGCGGGTCGTTGCGGATCTCGGCCGTCAGGGTGTACCCGTCCATTTCCGGCATCTCGATGTCGGAAATCATCATCAGGAACTCTTCTTCCGGCTTCTTGCCCTCATCGACCAGCTTGCGCAAGTAATCCAGCGCTTGCCTGCCGTCGTTCAATGCCACCACTTCAACGCCGACCGTTTGCAGGCAACGGGTCACCTGCTTGCGCGCCACCGACGAGTCATCGACCGTCAATACCCGCAAGGACAGCGCCTTGTGCTGGGTTTCGACATCCACCACGCCGACCGAAATCGCTTCCGGTGTCGGCGCCACTTCCGCCAGCACTTTCTCGACGTCGATGATTTCGACTAACTGATTGTCGACCCGAGTCACAGCCGTCAGGTAATGATCGCGTCCCGTGCCCTTGGGTGGCGGATGAATCTCCTCCCAGTTCATGTTGACGATGCGCTCCACCGATCGCACCAGGAATCCCTGGGTCTTGGTGTTGTACTCCGTGATGATCACGAAGGGATTGCTTTGATCTTTAAGTGCGCCGGAGCCGGTCGCCATCGCCAGATCAAGAATCGGAATGGTCGCCCCCCGGATATTTGCCACACCGCACACGACAGGACTGGACTTGGGCATCAGGGTCAGTTTGGGGCATTGCAGCACTTCCCGAACCTTGAACACGTTGATCCCATACAGCTGCTGGCCGTCGAGACGGAACAACAACAGCTCAAGGCGATTCTGCCCAACCAGTTGCGTGCGCTGGTTTACTGAATCCATTACACCAGCCATGCACTGACTCCTACACCAACGCTTAAGTGTGTTGCGACGCACATTTATTGCTAAACGGCACGGCGCTTGCTTTTTAACTCTTATGAACACAGAACCGACATTTTTCCGACGCCTGACATCAATTACCCGCAAATTGCTTTGCGCAATGTCGGCCGTCTGCCTGTTCAACGCTGGCAGCCCTGCCCTTGCTGACGCGGTTACCTTGCCTGACATGCTTATCGGCGTCACTCAGGGCTTTCTTGAATTCACCGTAGAAGACTATTTGGCTACCAGTCAAACGGAAGGACGCTACGAAATCGAAGTCAACCAGCTCGATCCGCGACTGCGCATGCCCATGTGCGACAAGGAATTGACAGCCACCCTGGAGAGCCCGGCGACCCCGATCGGACGGGTCACGGTCAAGGTCCGCTGCGACAGCACATCCCCCTGGACAGTCTTCGTGCCCGCTCAAGTCCGCCTGTTTCGGGACGTTGTCACCACCACCCGGCCGCTCAAACGCGCCGGGGTCATCGAGCCCGGCGATGTCATGTTGCGCGAGCGAGACATCAGCCTGATCAACCAGGGTTATTTCACCTCCCTGGAACAAGCCGTGGGGCAGAAACTTACCCGACCAACGGTCGCCAATCAGGTCCTGACGCTGGTCCATCTCGAACAGGCGGAAGTCATCAGCAAGGGCGACCAAGTGGTGATTACCGCCCGCAGTGGTACGCTCAGTGTGCGTATGCCGGGCGAAGCCCTGTCCAACGGCGGCCTGCGTGAACAGATTCGTGTGAAAAACCTCAACTCCCAGCGGGTCATCAAGGCGCAAGTCATCGCGCCGGGCCAGGTGGAAGTTGCCATGTAGAACAATCTGCTGGTGAAAGATGGCGCGCCGCCCGGCTGTTCCCTAAACTGTGCCGCAGGCAGGACAAGCGCTGGCGCATGCAAGCTCATTGATAAATGGGCCTAAAGTTTTCGCAGGGAGAGCCGAAAACATGGCAAGCGTCCAAATACCCAGAGGTTTTTTACCATGGTCATCGATTTCAGCCGTTTGAACAGCTCCTCGTCACTTACCGGTAGTACGCGTACCAGCACCGCGAAGGAAACCGCCGAAACCGGCACATCCGCGCCGCTGAATACCCCGGCCGAACAGGCCAGTACCGTCAAAAGCGGGGAATCGGTACACCTCAGCAATGAGGCTCAACAGTTGCAGAAGGTCACTGACAAGCTGCGCGATCAGCCTGCCGTCGACAACGCCCGCGTGGCCGAGTTGAAAGCAGCGATTGCCGATGGCAGCTATAAAGTCGACAGCAACCGTGTAGCCAGCAAACTGCTCAACTTCGAAGCCCAGCGCTAGGCCACGGCCTGCGCCAGGCTTTTGGACGCTTAAACCCCAAGGCCAGCCATGCACGACACTAATTTACTGCAACTGATCACCGACGACTTTGCTCCAGCGCAACGCTTGCTGGAGTTACTGCAAACCGAGTCCCTCGCCTTGCACGGTCGCGACATGCCGCTGCTCGAAGATATTCTGGCGCAGAAGCAGGCAATGATCATTCTGCTTGAACAGCATGGCCGCAAGCGCAGTGAAATCCTCGTCAGCCTCAATCTGCCGGCCGATCGCAGTGGCCTGGAGCAACTTGCCAGCCAGTCGAGCATCGGCGATCAATTGCTGGAACAGAGCGAGAAACTGACCGATCTACTGGCTCAATGCCAGGCAGCCAACGTCAATAATGGCCAGTCGATCCTGGTCCAGCAGGCCGCCACGGCCAATCAGCTGAAAATCCTCACCGGCGGCGAACCGCCAGCGCTTTACGATGCCCGCGGATCAACCTCCAAGCTCGCAAAGCCGCGCCCGCTTAGTCAGGCTTGAGCCTGTTGATGAGCACGCTCTATCAAGACGCCTCACATGCTGGCAGTATGCTAGCAAGTCGCAGTCAAATTTTGCCTGGAGAATGATGAACCGTGTTCAATGCCTTAAACGCGGACGATGCTCCGCAGCCACCCAAGGTGCTATCCACGCCGATGGAAATCGCCGGTAACCTGCGGCAGCTGCAAGAAAGCCATGATCCGCTGATCATCACGTTCCATGAGCGCACCCAACGCTTCCAGAGCTATCTGGTGAACGTTGATCGCGACAGCAATTCGATCGCCCTGGATGAAATGATCCCGCGTGACGGAGAACGTTTTCTGCTGGCCGGAGAACCATTCAAGGTTGAAGGCTTTCATGACGGCGTGCGCATCGCCTGGGAAAGTAACGGTACGCTGACCATCGATGAGTCCGGCGATGCTCGCTGCTATCGTGGCCCACTGCCCGCTGAAGTGATCTATCACCAGCGCCGTAATGCGTTCCGTGCAGCGTTGAAACTGGCGCAACTGGTCAACGTCGAACTGGGCGGTGAGAAACTTAAATCGACCTTGGGCGGCAAGTTGCTGGACATCTCGGCCACCGGCTGCAAACTGCGTTTTGAAGGTGACATCACCGGCAGCCTGCAACTGGGCCAGGTCTATGACCGCTTTGTCGCCGCCCTGCCCTTCGGCAACATGACCGCACCGGTCGAATTGCGTTACCTGCACTTCGAAGAGAGGATCTCCACCACCTTCGCCGGTGTTCGCTTTCATAACATGAGCGGTCTGGTGCAGCGGCAAGTCGAACGGTTCGTCTATCAGCTACAGCGTGAAGCACGCCGTTTCGACAAAGACGACATGTAATACGGTGCTTCAACAAAAAACGGGCAGTCCCTTGCGGTGACTGCCCGTTTTTTTATGCGCAGGTTTTTAGGGCCTGGCTTCAGTGAAGCTTTGCTCACGACCCGCATCCGGGTCTTCTGATGGTGGATCGGTCTCGGGATCCGGCTCTGGTTCAGGCGCAGGTTCCGGGCTGATCGGATTTTGCATCTGATCCTGCACCACCTGCTCATCGACCCGCGGGTCAAGGCACGCCACCAGCGGCGAACTCGACATACTGTCCGGCATAGCCACGTGATGCAGCGGCGCATCTTCGACCTGATGCAGGTTGGTGACCGCTTTCGGGCGAATCCGCCACACCAGCACCAACGCGAAGAAGCTGAAGAAGGCATACAGCATGTGGCTGCCGAACAGCTTCATCAGGACCCCGGCCACCAACGGCCCGATGCTGGCGCCCACGCCGTAAGTCACCAGCAACATCGCTGTCAGGGACACGCGACGATCACCTTCGACGTGGTCATTGGAGAAGGCCACCGCCAGCGGATACAGGCAGAACATCACCAGCGAACAGAAGAACCCGGCGACGAACAGAACCTCCAGCGGCACCTGCTGCATGATCGCCAGCGGCAACGCGGTCAGGGCCAGGACCACCGCAAAACAGCGGATCAACAACGCCCGGTCATAACGGTCAGAGAGCCAGCCCAATGGCCACTGCACCAGCAGCCCGGCAAAAATGCAGCTACCCATAAACAGACCGACCTGCTCGGTGGACAATCCTTGCTGCGAAGCATACAGCGGCGCCAGACCGTAGAAGGAGCCAATGATCAGCCCCGCGCCCAGCACCGTGCTCAATGACTGCGGCACGCGCTTGATGAAGAACCGCGGCTCCATCGGCGCCGGATGCAATGGCGCCGGGTGAATCCGCCGGGTCAGGGCCACCGGCACCAGACACAGCGCGAAGCACAAGGCGACCAGCATCAGCAGCTCCAGGCCCAGGGCCGGGTGCATGACCAGAATCAGTTGGCCCAGCACCAGTCCCAGGTAGGACGCGATCATGTAGCCGCTGAATACCGTGCCACGCTGGGACGCTTCAGCCTGCTCATTGAGCCAGCTTTCGATCACCATGTACTGGCACATCATGCCGAGACCGACGATCACCCGCAGGAATATCCACGCTGGCAGCCAGTCGACCAGACCGTGGCCGAGCACCGCCGCGCCGACAATCCCGGCGCAGGCCGAATAGGCGCGAATATGCCCGACCCGGGCGATCAGTCGGTGACCGATCTTGCCACCCAGCACCAGGCCGAAATAGTTGGCGGCCATCAACGCACCCACCCACAAGCTGTCGACGTTATCCGCCGCCAGACGCAAGCCCAGGTAGGTACTCAGCAAGCCTGAGCCGATCAACATCATCAGCGAGGCAAAATAAAGCGCTCGAAAAGGTTTCCAGATTTGGCGCATCGGCGTTCCGAGCGGCTCCTTGCGGTAAGAAACGGGCTATCCGAAAAGATAGCCCGAAGACGACAGGTCGTCAGGCCTGGGTGGCCAGGACACGGCGCTCCCAGGGGGTAATTTCATCAAAGAAGCTGGTCAACTCCATGGTCTTCGAAGCGACGTAGCCTTCGATGAACTCCTTGCCGAACAGTTCCTTCGCCAATTGGCTACGTTTCAGACGTTCAAGAGCGGCATGCAAGGTACACGGCAACGAAAGATTATCCGGGACTTCGAATTCGCCCTGGATCGCCTCGCTCGGCTCCAGTTCGTTCTCAATGCCATACAAACCGGCGGCAAGACTGGCGGCGATCGCCAGATACGGATTCGCGTCAGCCCCCGGCAAGCGGTTTTCGACCCGACGGGCGGCCGGTGAACTGGCCGGAATGCGCAATCCGGCGGCCCGGTTGTCGTGGGACCAGCAGGCATTGTTCGGCGAAGCATACGGATGGCACAAGCGCTGATAGGAATTCACGTTCGGCGCAAACAACGCGGTGAAATCCGCCATGCCGGCCTGTTGGCCACCAATGAAGTGACGGAAGGTCGCTGTCGGTTGGCCTGCCGCATCGCTGAACACATTTCGTCCGTTGCCGATCTCGACGATGCTCTGGTGAATGTGCATCGAACTGCCCGGCGTGTGCGCCAGCGGTTTGGCCATGCACACCACGCTCAGGCCGTGCTTGAGCGCGACTTCCTTGAGCAGGTGCTTGAACAGGAACGTCTGGTCGGCCAGCAGCAACGGATCGCCGTGCAGCAAGTTGATCTCGAACTGGCTGACGCCCATCTCATGCATGAAGGTGTCGCGCGGCAAACCCAGGGCCGCCATGCATTGGTAGACTTCGCTGAAGAATGGCCGCAGACCGTTATTGGAACTGACACTGAACGCCGAATGACCTTCCTCGCGCCGACCGTCCAGGCCCAGCGGCGGCTGGAACGGTTGCGTCGGGTCGGGATTGGGCGCGAACACGAAGAATTCCAGCTCGGTCGCCACCACCGGCGCCAGGCCCAGCGCCGCGTAACGGGTGATCACCGCCTTGAGTTGGCCACGGGTCGACAGCTTCGAGCTCTCGCCGGTCAGTTCATCGGCGTCGCAAATGGCCAGTGCCCGCGGTTGCGGGCTCCAGGGCAGGCGGTGGATGTGTGCCGGGTCAGGCACCAGCGCCAGGTCGCCATCATCGCTGCCGTAAAAGCGTGCGGGCGGATATCCGCCCATGATGCATTGCAGCAGCACACCCCGCGCCATCTGCAAACGCCTTCCTTCGAGAAACCCCTCGGCGGTCATTACCTTGCCCCGAGGCACGCCGTTCAAATCCGGCGTGACACATTCAATCTCATCAATGCCCGTCAATCGCTGTGCGAGTGAACGCTGGCCATCGGTTGTCATGACGCAATCCTTTGTAATTGTGCGAGCCGCGAACGGCGACCCGTACAAAATAGGCTCCGCCTGTTCGGAATATCAAGCAGCGCCACACAAAAAGAAACGTCAGGGCAAACAGAGGCTGAACACCCCACCACCCAACGGCCCGCCGTTGCTGATCCGGGTGCGTCCTTCCACGCCATTGCGCTGATGCAAGGCGGCGATCCGTCCGGCGAAATACAAGCCCAGGCCTGTGCTGCCGCTGCTGTGGTTGATGCCCTGCACATAATCGGCCTGACGCTCGATCATCTCGACCGGATAACCGTCGCCATCGTCGTTGATGGACAGCACCAGTTCGCCGGCCTCGTCGCCGACACTGATCAGCAATGACTGGCGGGCGTAACGAATGGCGTTGTTGATGCAGTTGGCCAGCACCGAGGCCACCAGCTCGCGATCAAAGAAACCCAAGGGGCTCAACGGGTCGACTTCATAAGTCGCGACAATGCCGCGACTGGCGAACACTTCCTGATGAGCGGCCAGTTGCGCTTCGATGAAATCATCCAGCTCATGGTAGGCCGGCTGCAACGGCATCTGATTGACGCCCAGTTTGTACAGCCCCAGCAACTGCACCAGCATGCCGTTGAGGTGAGCGAACTCGTACTCGATGACGCCCTGCTCCGGGCTGTGCCGTTCGGGATCGGGCAAGCGGGCCAGCCATTGGCTGTGGGCCTGCATCAGCAGGGTCAACGAGTTCTTCATGTCGTGCACGGTGGAGGCAATCACCGTCGAAAAATCCAGTGCAGAGTTGTCTTGGCTCATCCGCTGAACGCCTTGATTTTCAGTTTCTGAAAGCGCGGATACCGCGCGTCGGTGTCGGGCATCATGCCCACCAGTTTCAGGCAGGCCCGGCATTCATCGAGCTCGGCCGACGCTACGCTGGTATCGGTGCCGTGCAGCAGCGATTGCGCCATGTTAAGGGCGATACTGATGTTCTTCGGTTGCAGCGCCAGCGCTTTGCGAAAGATTGCCCGGGCTTCGACCAGATTGCCGGTCTTGTACACCTGCACACCCTGCCGGTTGAGGTCGGAGGCCGCGTTGCTCTGGCTGAGGATCGTCGGGTCGTCGGTCAGTTTGGCGATCCCTTGCATCACCACTGGATCGTCACCGTAGATTTCCGCACAGTTTTTCAACATCGTCGCGCCGGCGCTCGCCTGGCCGAGCATTTGCAGCTGCTTGGCCACCAGCAGCGCGGCTTCGGCGCTCATGAACTGCTCCATGCCATCGAGGCGCATCATCGCCTGCTCGGTGAGCTTCTCGGCGGTTTCGGCGTCGTTGAGCAACAGGCTGGTGGCTTTCATCAGGCGCGCACGAATCTGCAGGCCAGGATCAGACGGGTTTTCCTTGGCCACCAGACTGAGGGTCGTATTGATCTCCAGTCGGGTGCGGGTATCCAGGCCTTTCTCGCTGCCTTTGCTGATCAACGCATGGGCCAGGCCGAGGTTGCTTTCGGCATCCTTGAAGCGTGACTGCGCGCCTTGGGACACGGCCTGGCGATAAGCCTTTGAGGCCGTATCGAAATCTTCGTTGGCCATCGCCAGTTTGCCCAGCAGTGCTTGCCGGCGCACCGCCAGCGGCGACAGGCGAATGGCTTCTTCCAATACTTTCTGCGCGCCCTTGGTATCCCCTTCGGCCACCAGCACATCAGCCATGCCGTCATACAGCGCCGGCATCATCGGAAACACTTTCAGGGCTTTTTCGTAGACGCCCTTAGCCTGGCTGACCTGGCCACGCTTGAACAGCAACTTGCCCAACCCGGCAAACGCCCACGGCAACGGCCGATCGGCAATGATGCTGTCGTAGAGACGTTCCAGCGCTTCGTTTTGATTCAGGTCGCGCAAGGCGTCCGCGCGGTAACGCAGGCACAGCGGCGAATAACGGATGTCCTTCTTGCACAGCTCGATGCAGGCATTGAGCACTTCGAGCGGTTTGCCACGATCGAGCGCTTGCAGGATCGGCTTGAGCAGGTTCTTGCGCTGTTCCAGACGCTCCAGGCGCTGGGCCAGGCCGGAACGGTTGAACGGCTTGGTCAGGTAAGCGTCGGGTTCGTGTTCCAGCGCGCTGAGCACCATGGCCTGGCTGGTTTCGGCAGTGACCATGACGAACACGCTTTCATGGCTGATCAGTTTTTCGATCATCAAGTCTTCGAGGACTTGCTGGCCGTTCTTCTTGCCGTCGCCGAGGTGAAAATCCTGCAGGATGAAATCGTAGGCCTTCTGCGAACACATGCGCAGCGCCTGCTCCCCGGTGTCTGCGGTGTCGACGTCCTTGACCCCCAGTTCACGCAGCATGGACCTGACGGAACTGCGGAAATCCGAGAAATCATCGACGATCAGAAAACTCTTTTGGTGATACGACAGCATCGAAGATTTCCAGGCAATTTGAGAAGAAGACAATGACCGTTCGGGTTATCGGCCAGGAGTGCCGTTCCCTTGAGAACTCCAGCCAATCAAGTGTCTCTAAATATTTGAAGGTGTTATTGAAAAACGGGATTATGCTGCTTTATTGACGCGCTTTTTATAACCGAAGATATCAATAGACCGCAGTCGCCGACTAAGGCAGAAGAAATGACCAGCACCCCCCAGCACTCGGCCCCGGCTCCTGAGCGTAAGGCCCTGAAGCCCAGCACCCTGGATTTTCCAGTGGTAGGCGTTGGAGCGTCGGCGGGCGGGCTGCAAGCCATCAAACTGTTTTTCGAGAACATGCCGCATGACAACGGCATGGCGTTCGTGATCATTCTTCACCTGTCGCCCGATCACCAGAGCATCGCGGACAAGATCATCCAGGAATCGACCCGGATGCCAGTCCTGCAAGTCACCAAAACGGTGCCGATCGAGAAAAATCACGTTTACGTCATCTCGCCGGCTCAGCGGCTGACGATGAATGACGGGGTGCTTGAAGTCAGCAGCAACGACCCGCACGGGTCTCGGCACGCCTCGATTGATCTGTTTTTCCGCGACCTGGCCGAAGTCCACCGCGAGCGCGCTTTCTGCCTGGTGCTGTCAGGCAGTGGCTCCGATGGTGCGGTCGGGCTGTCGCGCATCAAGGAACACGGTGGCATCACCATGGCCCAGGCACCGGAAGATGCCGAGTTTGACGGCATGCCTCGCGCTGCCATCGAAACCGGCAATGTCGATCTGGTGTTGCCGGTGGTGGAAATGCCGCAAAAGCTGCTGGAGCTGTGGCGAAACTCACAGGAAATCAGCCTGCCCACCGCCAACGACCCGGACCTGCAAACGTTCGCCTCCGTGTCCGAGCGTGACGCGGCGCTCGCCGAACAGCTGCTCCATGACATCCTGATCCAGCTGCGCACCGGCACCGGCCATGATTTCAAGCACTACAAGCGCGCGACCGTGTTGCGGCGGATCGAGCGCCGGATGCAGGTCACGGCCCAACCCGACCTGGGTGCCTATTTCCGCTTCCTGCAAAACAATCCCGACGAAACCAAAGCCCTGCTGGGCGATATGTTGATTGGCGTGACCAACTTCTTCCGTGATCGCGAGGCGTTCGAAGCCCTGGAGCGGAACGTGCTGCCGCAACTGGTCAGTGCCGCCGTGTCGGCGCAGCCCGAGAAAGAAGAAATCCGTGTCTGGTCCGCCGGTTGTTCAACGGGCGAAGAAGCCTACAGCCTGGCGATGCTGCTCAACGATCAACTGCAACTGGACGCCAGCAAAGCCTCGCTGCAACTGTTCGCCACCGACATTGACGAGCGCGCCATCAGCATCGGCCGGGCCGGTCTGTACCCGCAAGCGATCGTGACCGATGTGCCGCCGACGCGCCTGCGGCATTACTTCGTCAAGGAAGATGACCACTACCGGATTCGCAAGGAAATTCGCGAAAAGGTCCTGTTTGCCAAACACAGCCTGTTGTCCGATCCGCCCTTTTCGCAGATTGACCTGATCGTTTGCCGCAACCTGCTGATCTACCTGGATCGCGAAGTGCAGCGTGAAATTCTGCAAATGTTTCACTTCGCACTGCGTCCGGGCGGTTTCCTGTTCCTGGGCTCTTCCGAGAGCGCCGATGCTTGCCACGAACTGTTCGCTCCGGTGGACAAGCGCAACCGGATCTTCCGCGCCAAGACCGGCACGACCAATAGCCGACGTACCCCAACCATGCCGCGCGGCGGGTATGTGCGCAGCAATATTTCCCGTGAGACGCCGCAAAACGCGGTGCAGCGCAAACTGTCCTTTGCCGACATCCATCAGCGCGCCCTCGAAAGCGCGGCGCCACCGAGCATGATTGTCGATGCCAACGCCGACATCCTGCACATGAGCGATAGCGCTGGGCGCTTCCTGCGCCATGTGGGCGGCGAGTTGTCGCGTAACTTGCTGACGCTGATTGTTCCCGAGTTGCGTCTGGAGATTCGCACCACGCTGTTTCAGGTCCAGCAGAGTGGCCTGGTGGTCAAATCCCGTGCGGTGCCGATCAGCCGGGACAACCGGCGTTACAAAGTCGACCTGATGGCGCAGCCTTATAAGGACGAAGAGTCGGACGGCGAGTTTGTCCTGGTGATTTTCGAAGAGGCCGAAGTCGATCCCTCGGAACAGGCCGCCTCGACCCTGACGCAAACCGAAAGCCAGGTGCTGTCCAACCTTGAACGCGAACTGCAACGCACCAAGTTGCACTTGCAGGACACCATCGAACAATCGGAAGTCTCCAGCGAGGAGCTGAAGGCCTCCAACGAAGAAATGCAGGCAATCAACGAAGAGCTGCGCTCGGCCACCGAAGAGCTGGAGACCAGCAAGGAAGAACTGCAATCGATCAACGAAGAGTTGCTGACGGTCAACTTCGAGCTGAAAACCAAAGTTGAAGAAACCGACAAGATCAACGACTACCTGACCAACCTGATCGCCTCCACCGACATCGCCACGGTGTTCGTTGACCGCAACATGCGGATCAAATGGTTCACTCCGCGCGCCACGGACATCTTCAGCATGTTGCCGGTGGATACCGGACGCTCCTTGCTCGACATCACCCACCGACTGCACTACGACGACCTGGCCCGTGATGCAGCGCTGGTCTTCGAGTCATTGAACATGATCGAGCGCGAAGTCAGCAGCACCGACAAGCGCTGGTACATCGCCCGCCTGCTGCCCTACCGCTCCAGCGAAGACCATATCGACGGGACGGTGCTGACCTTCATCGACATCACCAAACGCCGCGCCGCCGAAGAAGAACTGCGCCTGGGCGAAGAACGCATGCGTCTGGTGGCTGAAAGCACCCGCGATTACGCGATCATCACGCTGGATGAACAAGGGGTGATCACCAGCTGGAACAAAGGTGCCGAGTTGATCTTCGGTTATAGCAAGAGCGAAGCAGAGGGCGCTTATTACGACTTTATTTTCTCTGAAGAGGACCGCGCCAGCGGCGTGCCCGAGAAAGAACTGCAGACGGTGCGCGACCATGGGCGCAGCGAGGACGAACGCTGGCACTTGCGCAAGGATGGCAGTCGGTTCTTTTGCAGTGGTGAGGCGACGTTGCTCAGCGGTGACAACCTCCGAGGCTACGTGAAGATTGCCCGGGACCTGACCGGCCACAAACGTCAGCACGAAGCGCAAAGCCTGGCGCTGGCCGAGACCCGCAACACCAATTACCTCAAGGACGAGTTCTTCGCAGTCATGTCCCATGAGCTCAAGCACCCGCTGAACCTGATCCAGCTCAACGCTGAGCTGCTGCGTCGCCTGCCGGTGACCAAGTCCGTGGCTCCGGCCGCCAAGGCCGTCAATACGATCTGCGATGCCGTCAATAGCCAGGCCCGGATCATCGATGATCTGCTGGATGTCGCCCGTGTCCGTACCGGCAAACTCAAGCTGCAACCGGTCGCCACGGACCTGGTCAGCGTGCTGCGTGATATCCACAGCGTCGTGCTCAACGAACGGCACGAAACCACGGTCGAGTTGCATGTGCCTTCAGAGCCGTTGATGGTGCATGCCGATCCGACACGCCTGGAACAGATTATCTGGAACCTGGTGAACAACGCGCTGAAATTCACCCCGCCCAATGGCCACGTGCAACTGATCGCCAGCCAGGACGGGAACAGGGTGCGGCTGGACGTCAAAGACAACGGCACCGGCATTGCCGCCGAGAACCTTGAGCACGTGTTCGATCTGTTCGGCCAGGCAGAGAAGCAACATGCCACGCACAACCGTGAAGGGCTGGGGATCGGCTTGTCGCTGGTCCGCCAACTGGCAGAAGCACAACACGGCTCGGTTGAAGTGAGCTCACCCGGGTTGGGTGCAGGGTGCACGTTCAGTGTCTACTTGCCGATGGCCAAGACTGATCATGACGCTCAAACCGCTACGCAGGTCGACGAGGGGGCCGGACGGCTGAGCGGCTTGACCATTCTGCTGGTCGACGACTCTGCCGAAGTGCTGGAAACCTTGAAGATGCTGCTGGAAATGGAGGACGCGCAAGTGATTGCCTTCGACCGTCCGGTGGCCGCGCTGGACGCCGCAAAAGGCACGCACTTCGACCTGATCATTTCGGACCTGGGCATGCCAGTCATGAACGGTCACGAACTGATGAGCGCTTTGCGGCAACTCCCGCTGCTCAGGGATGTGCCGGCCATTGCGCTGACGGGCTACGGTGCCCAAAGCGATATTCAGAAATCCCGGCAATCGGGCTTCGACCAGCACATCGGCAAACCGGTGTCCTACGATGAACTGATCGAGACCATTGAGGAACTGCGACGCTCCTCGAGCCTGTCGATCGGCAAATGACTCAGCGCAGATAGGCGCGTTGCACATTGATGCGCCGATCAATCGCCTGCCGCAGGCGATCCTTGTGGTCCGCCCACACCCCGGGGTCGACTTTGGTGGCGCGCATCAGCTCAAGCATCGCGGCTTTGGCAGCCAGGTACTCCGACCAGGCGTCTTCGGAGCGGATTTTCAAACGCTCCCGTTCGGACATCTCCATGCGCCGCAAGGCCAGTGTCGGTTCATCGGTAATCACCGGGGCCAACGTCAATTGCACCCGATGCGGCGCGACAAACGCTTGGCTGTCCGCCACCAGCTCTCTTGCCCGCTGAGCGCCCCACTTCAACGCGGAACAATAATATTCACCCACCGCGCGGTCATGAAACTCCTCGCAAATCGCCCCGCCACCGTCAGCGTATATACCGATGAACACCTGCGTGACGCCCCCATGACCGACCCGTGCCTGCACCTCGACCTGCACACCATCGCTGAGCACTTCTTCATGGATGTGGTGAGGTAGCCGGCTGTTGGTCCATAACCAGAAATGTGCACCTCTGTGTCGCATCGCGTCACTCCTTGCATGGTACGAGGAGTAAGGCACAGCAACGATGGACTTGCCATGTAGGTCGTCGGGTCGACGGGCATAAAAAAGCCCCGCTGGAGGATTCTCCGGCGGGGCTTTTTATCACAGCGCAGGGCTGAAAATCAGGTGGTGTCCCAGGGCAGGTTCGAACTGCCAACCTTCCCCTTAGGAGGGGGATGCTCTATCCAATTGAGCTACTGAGACACAGATCGCCCCGCTGGGATGCGGTGCGATAGACGGCGAGCATGTTAACGGCCAGGCCTGCTTTTGTCATGTCGTCCGTAGGGCTTTTTAAGTGTAGGCAGCCGCCCCTTGTCATCGTGGCTTAATTTACCGTGCAAATTGCATCCTCTCAAAATGCCATCATTGCAATTTGCAACGACGGCCTCTTTAAGTAATAAGTTAATTCTTTGTTTTTAAAGGATTTAATTGCCGTTAGACTCTTGGCACGCGGGCTGCTTTAGCTGTTCTCACGAACAACCGAGGTTAGCCTCATGAACAGCGTCCTTTTACTCTCGAATGCAATCGCCCTTACCGTCCTGCTGGGTGGTCATTTTGCCGCCGAGAGCGGCGCTGAGCAGGTCGCGCATCGGATGCCGCATTACCTCCAGCTGCAAAAAGCCCCGCAATTGGCGGTCATGAACGATCAGCGCGGCTTTGTTGGCCAGGACGTAAGCCAGCAAAATTATCTTCCGGTGTCTCAGACTTCGGAACGCTTGGTATTTTGAATCACCCTATCAGGAGCACAGCAATGTCCAAATCAGCCGCAGGATTTTTGATCCTTGCCTTACTGAGCGGCATTCTTCATCTGTCATTGGTCCCGGACACGGTTGCCACCGTACCCCTGATCGCCTGCGGCGTTTTCGGCGCGTTATTCGTGCTGGCGCTGATTATCGGACGCAAAATCAAATTCGATCCGGTTCTGCGCTGACGTTCAGCAATTTCAGAAGATTGGCGACGGTGACGGCAATCTCGCCAGAGTTGTCGAGTCGGTAGATCTGCGAATCACCGAGAGGATCCTCCGCTGTAAATAACCTGTTGCGGCGCAATCTGGCTTCAATTTCTGCAAGGCTCTCACGGCCTCGCTTCATCAGTCGCTCGCGTAATACCTCATCCTGGACCGTCAACAGCACCGGCAACAATGTCGGGTAGCGTTGCAGTGCCTCGGCCAGGTGGCCACGAGAGCCATTGACCAAGACATGACGACCTTCTTCCAGCCAATGGTCGATCTGGACCGGAATGCCGTAATCCAGGCCATGGGCGTGCCACGACAGCGCAAAGTCACCCTTGTCGCGGCGTTGTTCGAACTCCTCGCGAGAGACTCCGATGGCATCTTCGCCTACGGATTCAGCCGAACGCGTAATGACCCGTCGTACCACTTCGCCGTTTATCGAGCGTAAAGGTTGTCGAGCCGCTTCGATGAGGCTGTCTTTGCCGGATCCGGAAGGCCCCATCAAGTAAATCAGCCTGCCATCCATCCTGAATCCCCCCCCTGTGCGGGTCTGCCACTAGTAAATCGGCCATTTGCCACTATCCTGTATAAGGTAAGGACCAAGGATCGAATCCGCGTAGCATGCACCTTCAGGCGTCTTCGGGCATCACCTGACGGGAAGAGCACGCGGTCAGCGATACGGGCAGGGACCAAAGTTTTCTAACCAGTCCACATTTTCGATAAAGGTGCTGGCATAACGCCTTTACCCAGCTCAATATTTGTCACAGAATTGACGCCAATGATCTGGCTGCTTTGAGGCATGATGCGAGCCTCTATCAATTCAGGTTGAACATTTGGCCAGAGAGCTTGTCCTATCAGACATCCTGCGGCCAATCCCGAGAACCGCTCCCCTGAACTAACCGGTTAAATATATGCGCCCATTGAAACAGGCAATTTATTCCAGCCGTACGGCTGACAAGTTCGTCGTACGTCTGCCAGACGGAATGCGTGAACGCATTGCCGAGGTGGCTCGCAATCATCATCGCAGCATGAACTCCGAAATCATTGCGCGCCTTGAGCAGAGTCTTATTCAGGAAGGTGCACTGGGCGAAGAGTTGAGCATGCGCCTGGACAGCCCGGAGCTGTCATTGCACGAACGTGAACTGCTGCAACGCTTCCGCCAACTCTCCCACCGTCAGCAAAATGCTCTTGTTTCGCTGATTGCCCATGACGCCGAAATGGCCGCAGACGCTTCCTGATTCGACCCGAAAGCCAAGCCAGCATAATCGCTGGCTTTTTTTTGCCTGAAATTCGGCCATAAAAAACCCGCCGAATTGGCGGGTTTCTTAAAGCAGGCAAGTCAGAGCAGGAAAATCGTCGCCAGCCCGAGGAAGATGAAGAACCCGCCGCTGTCAGTCATGGCAGTGATCATAACGCTGGCACCCATCGCCGGATCGCGCCCAAGCCGCGCCAGAGTCATCGGGATCAAGACCCCCATCAACGCCGCCAGCAACAAGTTAAGCGTCATGGCGGCGGTCATCACCACCCCGAGGGACCAACTGCCATAAAGCAGATAGGCCACAACGCCAATCACGCCACCCCAGACCAGGCCATTGATCAAACCGACGGCCAGCTCCTTGCGCATCAATCGCGAGGTATTGCCGGTGCTCACCTGGTCCAGCGCCATGGCTCGAACGATCATGGTGATAGTCTGGTTGCCCGAGTTGCCACCGATACCGGCCACGATCGGCATCAATGCCGCCAGTGCCACCAGTTTTTCGATGGAGCCCTCAAACAGGCCGATCACCCGGGATGCGATAAACGCGGTGATCAGGTTGACCGCCAGCCAGGCCCAACGGTTGCGCAGGGATTTCCAGACCGAAGCGAAGATATCTTCTTCTTCGCGCAGACCCGCCATGTTGAGCACTTCGTTTTCGCTCTCTTCACGGATCAGGTCGACCATTTCATCGATGGTCAGACGGCCGATCAGCTTGCCGTTCTTGTCGACCACAGGCGCCGAGATCAAGTCGTAACGTTCGAACGCCTGAGCGGCATCGTAGGCATCTTCGTCCGGGTGAAAACTCACCGGGTCGCTGGCCATGACTTCCGAAACCTGCTTTTCCGGATCGTTGACCAGCAAACGCTTGATCGGCAGCACGCCCTTGAGCACGCCGTCGTAGTCGACCACAAACAGTTTGTCGGTGTGGCCCGGCAGCTCCTTGAGACGCCGCAGGTAACGCAGCACGACTTCGAGACTGACATCCTCACGGATGGTCACCATCTCGAAGTCCATCAGCGCACCGACTTGCTCCTCGTCATAGGACAACGCGGAGCGGACGCGCTCACGCTGTTGACCATCGAGGGTTTCCATCAGTTCGTGGACGACGTCTCGCGGCAGCTCGGAAGCCAGGTCAGCAAGTTCGTCGGCGTCCATGTCCTTGGCCGCAGCCAGGAGCTCGTGATCGTCCATGTCGGCGATCAGGGTTTCACGAACCGAGTCGGATACTTCGAGGAGAATGTCGCCGTCGCGATCCGCCTTGACCAATTGCCAGAGCGTCAGACGATCGTCCAGCGGCAAGGCTTCAAGGATGTAGGCAACGTCGGCGGAGTGCAGATCATCGAGCTTGCGTTGCAGCTCGACGAGGTTTTGCCGGTGTACCAGGTTCTCGACCCGGTCGTGATGCGGACCTTCCTGGCGATGAGTCAGGTCTTCGACCACCCGCTGGCGCTGCAGCAGCTCAACGACTTGAGCGAGGCGGTCCTGCAAGCTTTCCTGCGTTTTCTTTACTTCTACTTCAGACATAGGCGAACTCCACTCCCAGCAGCGGGGCACGCCGGAAGGATCAATCAGTCAATTCATGATTGGAAAAACGGGATACTGAGTAACTACTGGGTAAGTCCATGGAGGTATTCCACAAGCCCCGGCGGGGCTGACGGGCGCAATGATACACCGCCCGACGGTTTTAAACGTCAAAAAATCATGGCTGAAACAAGCGGTTGCAAGACAAAGCTGAGTGCAGTCCTGATCTCTCCAACTGCGACGACTCATTCTGAAAAGAAAACACACCCTCATCGAAAAATGTAGCGGCTACCCTGACATGGACCGTCATGGAGGACGTTTAATGCCATCGATTGCCTTTTATTTTTTACTGCTTGCCCTGCTCTGCCTTTCACCCCGGTTGCAGGCAACCATCCTTCACCGTTGCGAAGCACCCGACGGTCGCCTCACCTTCACAACCCTGAGTTGCGCGGAGGGTGAAAGCTTCTCGCAGCAAGAGGTGCGCACTTTCACGCCCGGCAACGCGATAGCGCTCATGCCTGAGGCTGACGTTCGGGAGACACCCTCGACGAAAACCGGAAGGAAGGAGCCAACCATTGTCGGCCAGACTGAGGACAAGTGCGCAAACCTGATAACCGCCAAGGAACGTCGCGAAGCAATCATCAATCAACGGATAGTCGCGGGCATGACACAACAGGACGTCGAGAGCGCCCTGGGCAAGCCGGACAAGATCAGTATCAGGAATTCCGCAACAAGCTACCGCTACGAACTCAAGCGAGGTCGCAGCGCACATGTGGAGTTCGACGAGAAAGGATGTACAAAGGGAAAAGCCAAATCCCGGACGGCAAAAAGCCCACGTTAAACGCGGGCTTTTTGGTGTTTGGTGCACTCGACAGGATTCGAACCTGTGACCGCTCGGTTCGTAGCCGAGTACTCTATCCAGCTGAGCTACGAGTGCATTTGTGTTTTTATACCAGATCACAACTGGTTGGAGCCAAGTCATTTGCATTGCTGCAAACAACCCTTAAATGGTGCACTCGACAGGATTCGAACCTGTGACCGCTCGGTTCGTAGCCGAGTACTCTATCCAGCTGAGCTACGAGTGCATTTGTTGCCGCGCATTATAGGCCGTCTAATCTCTATGTAAAGCACTTTTTCTAGTAATTTCAAACACTTACCGAAAAAGCCAGATTACAACGTACTACGCAAATAATGGCGGAGAACGGGGGATTCGAACCCCCGACACCCTTTTGAGGTGTACTCCCTTAGCAGGGGAGCGCCTTCGGCCACTCGGCCAGCTCTCCGCAACACGGGGCGTATATTAACCAGCTTCTTCCCCGTTTGCAAACATAAAAAACGATAAAAATTAATGGCTTGGTTCGTCGTCCTTCTCTTTCTTGATCCGCAAGTAGATTTCCTCACGGTGAACCGCAACCTCTTTAGGTGCGTTAACGCCAATACGCACTTGATTTCCTTTGACGCCGAGCACGGTCACGGTGATTTCGCCATCACCAATAATCAGGCTTTCTGCGCACCGACGAGTCAGAATCAGCATACCTTTCTCCTCACGCATTTCATTTCAGGGACAACAGTCTGCAAAAAAAAGGCACTCGACCTACAACCGGAAAACGATCGCAGCCCTACATGCCTGAGTATTGACCAGCGCGAGCAAAAGAACAGTTCCTGGGTCGCGCCATTCAAAAAAGACAAAGGGCGCGGTCAGACCGCGCCCTTTGGCAAACGCATCACTCGCCTGTTCGGGCCGGTGCGTCCAGTTCGAAAGCTGTGTGCAGAGCGCGCACAGCCAGTTCCAGATACTTCTCTTCGATCACAACGGAGACTTTGATTTCCGACGTCGAGATCATCTGGATGTTGATGCTTTCTTTCGCCAGGGATTCGAACATGCGGCTGGCCACGCCTGCGTGAGAACGCATGCCGACGCCGACGATCGAGACCTTGGCGATCTTGATGTCACCGACCACTTCACGGGCACCGATCTCGCGAGCGGTGTTTTCCAGCACGGTTTGTGCGGCCTGGAAGTCATTGCGGTGCACGGTGAAGGTGAAGTCGGTGGTGTTATCGTGCGCAACGTTCTGCACGATCATGTCGACTTCGATGTTCGCGGCACTGATCGGGCCGAGAATCTTGAATGCAACGCCCGGGGTGTCTGGCACGCCACGGATGGTCAGCTTGGCTTCATCGCGATTGAAAGCGATGCCGGAAATGATCGGCTGTTCCATGGTTTCCTCTTCATCAATAGTAATGAGGGTGCCCGGACCCTCCTTGAAGCTGTGCAGTACGCGCAGCGGAACGTTGTACTTGCCGGCGAATTCCACCGCACGGATCTGCAACACCTTGGAACCGAGGCTGGCCATTTCCAGCATCTCTTCGAAGGTAATCTTGTCCAGGCGCTGGGCCACGGACACCACACGCGGGTCGGTGGTGTAGACGCCATCGACATCGGTGTAGATCTGGCATTCGTCGGCCTTCAAGGCCGCCGCCAGCGCCACGCCGGTGGTGTCGGAACCGCCACGACCGAGGGTGGTGATGTTGCCATGCTCGTCGACGCCCTGGAAACCGGCGACAACCACCACACGACCTGCCTTCAGATCACCGCGAATCTTCTGGTCATCAATCTGCAAGATACGCGCTTTATTGTGTGCACTGTCCGTCAGAATCCGCACCTGGTTGCCGGTGTAAGACACCGCAGGCACGCCGCGTTTGATCAGCGCCATGGCCAACAGTGCAATCGTCACCTGCTCGCCCGTGGAAACGATCACATCCAGCTCACGCGGAACCGGTTGGCCATCACCACTGATTTGCTTGGCCAGATCGATCAGACGGTTGGTTTCGCCGCTCATTGCCGACAGGACAACCACCAGGTCATCGCCGGCATCGCGGAATTTCTTAACCTTGTCGGCGACCTGCTCGATTCTCTCGACAGTGCCGACTGAGGTGCCTCCAAATTTCTGTACGATCAAAGCCATTTCAAAGCCGCCTCTGCCCATGAAGGGCGCCCAAATAATCACTCAAACAGCGTTCCCGCCCGCCACTAGACGACGGGCCGGACACCCTGCCTTATAAACCCTGCTCTACAAATGGAACCGTCAGGGCCAGTGCCGCGTCCAGTGCGCCAGCGTCAGTACCACCGCCTTGCGCCATGTCTGGACGACCACCGCCCTTCCCGCCCACTGCCGCAGCGGCTTGCTTCATCAAATCACCGGCTTTGAGTTGGCCAGTCAGGTCTTTGGTTACGCCTGCAACCAGAACGACCTTTTCCTCATGGACACTGCCGAGCAGGATCACTGCGCGGCCGAGTTTGTTTTTCAGCTGATCGACGAGCGCCAGCAGCGCCTTGGCGTCCTGACCGTCCAGACGCACGGCCAGCACTTTCACGCCTTTGACGTCCAGGGCAGAAGCCGACAGATCGTCGCCCGCCGCGCTGGCCGCCTTGGCCTGCAACTGCTCGAGTTGCTTCTCCAGCAGACGGTTGCGCTCCAGCACAGCCGACAGCTTGTCGATCAGGTTGTCGCGGCTGCCCTTGACCAGGTTGGCCGCTTCCTTGAGTTGTTCTTCTGCAGCGTTCAAGTACGCCAGTGCCGCAGCACCGGTGACTGCCTCGATACGACGCACGCCCGACGCAACACCGCCTTCGCTGATGATTTTCAGCAGGCCGATGTCACCGGTACGGTTGGCGTGGATGCCACCGCACAGCTCGACGGAGAAATCACCGCCCATGCTCAGCACGCGCACGTTGTCGCCGTACTTCTCGCCAAACAGCGCCATGGCGCCTTTTTTCTTGGCGGTTTCGATGTCGGTTTCTTCGGTTTCAACGGCGGAGTTCTTGCGAATCTCGGCGTTGACGATGTCTTCCAGGGCCTTCAGTTGCTCAGGCTTGATGGCTTCGAAGTGGCTGAAGTCAAAGCGCAGGCGCTGACTGTCGACCAACGAGCCTTTCTGCTGAACGTGATCGCCCAGCACTTTACGCAACGCCGCATGCAGCAAGTGAGTGGCCGAGTGATTCAGCGAAGTGGCGTGGCGCACCTCGGCTTCAACGTGGGTTTCAACCGGCGAACCGATGATCAAGCTGCCCGATGCCAACACACCGTGGTGCAGAAATGCGCCGCCGGTCTTGGTGGTGTCACGCACGTCGAAGCGGCCACCGCTCGATTGCAGATAACCGCAATCGCCAATCTGGCCGCCGGACTCAGCGTAGAACGGGGTCTGATTGAGAACGACCACGCCTTCTTCGCCTTCACTCAGTACGTCGACCGCCTGGCCTTCTTTATAGAGGCCAACAACTTTCGCCGAACCGCTGGTGGCTTTGTAACCGGTGAATTCGGTGGCCACATCAACCTTGACCAGGCTGTTGTAGTCCATGCCGAAGGAACTGGCGGAACGGGCACGGACGCGCTGGGCTTCCATTTCGCGTTCGAAGCCTGCTTCGTCGATGGTCAAGTTGCGCTCGCGAGCGATGTCGCCCGTCAGGTCCATCGGGAAGCCGTAGGTGTCGTAGAGCTTGAACACCACATCGCCCGGCACCACGTCGCCTTTGAGTTCGGCCAGATCCTGCTCAAGGATTTTCAGGCCCTGCTCCAGGGTCTTGGCGAACTGCTCTTCTTCGGCTTTCAGGACGCGTTCGATATGTGCCTGTTGAGCTTTCAGCTCAGGGAAGGCTTCGCCCATCTCGGCAACCAGGGCCGCTACGATCTGGTAGAAGAAGCTGCCCTTGGCGCCCAGTTTGTTGCCATGACGGCAGGCGCGACGGACGATCCGGCGCAGCACATAACCCCGGCCTTCGTTGGACGGCAGCACGCCGTCGGCAATCAGGAAACCGCACGAACGAATGTGGTCAGCCACGACTTTCAGGGAAGCCTGAGCGTCGTTGGTGCAGCCGATAGCCTTGGCCGATGCGCTCAGCAGACTCTGGAACAGGTCGATTTCATAGTTCGAGTGAACGTGCTGCAGCACGGCACTGATCCGCTCCAGGCCCATGCCGGTGTCGACCGACGGCGCTGGCAGCGGGTGCAACACGCCATCGGCGGTGCGGTTGAACTGCATGAACACGTTGTTCCAGATCTCGATGTAACGGTCGCCATCTTCTTCCGGCGAGCCCGGCGGGCCGCCCCAGATGTCGGCGCCGTGATCGTAGAAAATCTCGGTGCAAGGACCGCACGGGCCGGTATCGCCCATGGTCCAGAAGTTATCGGAAGCGTATGGCGCGCCCTTGTTGTCGCCGATGCGGACCATGCGCTCGGCCGGAACACCGATCTCCTTGGTCCAGATGTCATAGGCCTCGTCATCGCTGGCGTAGACGGTGACCCAGAGCTTTTCCTTCGGCAGGTTCAGCCACTGCTCGGAGGTCAGGAAGTTCCAGGCGTAGGTGATCGCGTCGCGCTTGAAGTAATCACCGAAGCTGAAGTTACCCAGCATTTCGAAGAAGGTGTGGTGACGGGCGGTATAACCGACGTTTTCCAGGTCGTTGTGCTTGCCGCCGGCGCGCACGCATTTCTGGCTGGAGACAGCGCGGGTGTACGCGCGCTTTTCCTGGCCCAGGAAGCAGTCCTTGAACTGGTTCATCCCCGCGTTAGTGAACAGCAGGGTTGGGTCGTTGCCCGGAATCAAAGAGCTGGAGGCTACACGGGTGTGGCCTTGCTCTTCGAAGAAGCGAAGGAAGGCTTCACGGATTTCTGCGCTTTTCATTAGGTTCTTCCACGGAGGCTGCGGCCAAAGGCCTGTACGAAACGTCAACAGACGAAGCGACGGCAAAGGGCCGCATTATATCGGCCCAGCGCGCGGGGTACAGCGTGTTTATACGATAGAAACGGTCAATTGGACCGCCAAGGCGATCAGTTGCGAGAAAACTCGACGAATGTCGCGACGACCTGCTCAATTTGAGCGCGGTCAACGTCCATGTGCGTGACCATCCGCAGGCGTCCGGCAGCGCTCAGCTTGATGCCACGCTCGGCGGCAAAGGCCTTGATCGCCTCGGCCTTGTCGCCCATGTTCACGTAAACCATGTTGGTCTGCACCGGCTCGACTTCGTAACCGGCCTTTTGCAGTCCGTCGGCCAGAAATTGCGCATTGGCGTGATCGTCGGCCAGACGCTGAACGTTGTTATCCAGCGCATAAAGCCCCGCCGCGGCCAAAAGACCGGCCTGGCGCATGCCACCACCGACCATCTTGCGCAGGCGACGCGCCTTGCCGATCAACTCTGCCGAACCGCACAACACCGACCCGATCGGCGCGCCCAGGCCTTTGGACAGGCAGACCGAAACCGAATCGAAGTGCTGTGTGATCTCGCGGGCATCAACACCCAACTTGACGGCCGCGTTGTAAAGCCGAGCGCCGTCCAGGTGCAGCTGCAACCCATGTTCACGGGTAAGACTGCGTGCCTGGGCGAGATATTCCAGCGGCAGGACTTTGCCCTGCATGGTGTTTTCCAGCGCCAGCAACCGTGTACGAGCGAAATGGAAGTCGTCCGGTTTGATCGCGGCGACGACGTGCGCCAGGTCCAGCGAGCCGTCAGCCTGCACTTCCAGCGGCTGCGGCTGGATCGAGCCAAGCACCGCCGCGCCGCCACCTTCGTACTTATACGTGTGCGCCTGCTGGCCGACGATGTATTCGTCACCCCGTTCGCAATGAGCCATCAGGCCCAGCAGATTGCTCATGGTGCCCGTCGGCACGAACAACGCAGCGGCAAACCCCAACCGTTTTGCCAGTTCCGCTTCCAGGCGGTTGACCGTCGGATCTTCGCCATAGACGTCGTCACCGGTGGGCGCACTGGCCATCGCGTCGAGCATTCCGGCGGTCGGTTGGGTAACGGTGTCGCTGCGAAGATCGATAACGCTCATGAATCTGGCCTCGGTAAGCAGGGGAAAATCCCTTTCAGGTAGGAATTACTGCGGTCATGACAACGATTAATCAACCCCAAGCGAAGGAAAAGACCCGTCAAGTGAGCGAAAAAGTCGATAGCAATCATCAGATAGCAGCAATGCACAGGCAGGAAATATGTGTTAAAAAAGCTGCGCCGCCAAACAATCTGGCGGCAAAACGTTCTCAGGGCGGGGTGCAACTCCCCACCGGCGGTAATTGCGCGCAATGCGCATAGCCCGCGAGCGCTTGGTGACAGACACGGCTTCGGTGGTGTCTGGCGGCAAGGTCAGCAGACCCGGTGTGATCCCGGGGCCGACGGTCATAGTCCGGATGAAGAGAGAACGGGATTGGCGCCAAAGGGCCGTCCGCAGGCATTCGTGCGAGCGTGCGTACCCTTAAATCCCATTCGATTCATATGCCCTGTTTTTTACATAAACAGGAGTCAGAACATGCAACCCACCGCAATCGATAGCAAAAGCAAAAACCATCAGGGCGAGCGCGTTGCGTTCATCCAGGCCTGCTGGCACAAGGAAATCGTCGACCAGAGCCGTAAGGGCTTCGTTGCCGAAATGATTGCCCAGGGTTATCAGGAATCGGAGATCGATTTCTTCGAAGTCGGCGGCGCCTTTGAAATTCCACTGCACGCCAAGCTGCTGGCCAAGTCTGGACGTTATGCCGGCATCGTCGCGGCGGGCCTGGTGGTCGACGGCGGCATCTACCGTCACGAATTCGTCGCCCAGTCGGTGATCAGCGGCCTGATGCAGGTTCAGCTGGAGACTGAAGTGCCGGTGTTCTCGGTGGTTTTAACCCCGCACCACTTCCATGCCGGCGAAGAGCATCAGAAGTTCTTCTTCGAGCATTTCGTGCATAAAGGCCAGGAAGCGGCGAAGACCTGTGCCGATACGCTGCACAAGATGCGAGCGTTGCGTCGCAGCGAGCCTCGCGCGGTAGCCGTCTAAACCCCGAGCCAGTCCCCGTAGGAGCGAGGCTTGCCCGCGAAGGCGATTTCACAATCAACATTGATGTTGAATTTAAAATCGCTTTCGCGGGCAAGCCTCGCTCCTACAGGGGACTACTGTGTCTGTTATGCCAGGTTTTCGTCGGTGGCGGGCACGATCAGGATGCCGGCGCGCAGGCCGTTTTTGACCTTGGGGTTCGGGAAGATGATCCGGGCGCCCTTCTCTTCGATGATCCAGCGGGTCTGGGCGATGTCTTCGGCCAGTACGTAACCCACGTCCAACTCCGAAAAGTTCTCGATGTCCGCCGGCAGGTTCAGGCGGAAGCTATCGCTGTGCTTGATGATTTCCCGCGCCACGCTGAACAACTGCAAACCGTCCAGGCCTTCGTCGGTCACCGCAGGCTCGGTGCCTTCGATAATCTGCTGGAGGCGGGTTTCAAGCAGCGAGACGTTCACACCGTCGTTCTGCCCAAACGGCCGCGCCTTGCCCAGCTCAAGGGTGAAAGACTCGGCAGCGAGCTTGTCGTAGGTGTAAGAGCTGAACACAATCGACGGCTTGTTCTGCAACAGCACCGCTTCCATACCGGCAGCACGCAAACGGGCCAGCTCGAGGCGTGAATGCTGGCGCCCCTCTTTCCAGGGATACAACGCGAACTGCTCGATTTTCGAACCACGAATCGCAGTGTGCAGGTCGTAATGCAGGCGGCTGCGATCCGGCAGGCTGAAGAAACTCGCCGCCAGCCGCTCCAGTTCACAGGCGCGCAGGGCTTCGGAGCCGCTGGTTTGTTCGTGACGGCCGTTGAACAGCCGATTGACGTCCTGCTCGACGAAGCGCTCGCCTTTGCGAATCGCTTCCGGGTTGCCAAACAGGAACAGAATGCGTGCGCGCGGTTTCAAGTCGCCGCGAGCGATGTCATGCAACAGGCGATCGAGCAACTCGATCGGCGCTGTTTCGTTGCCATGGATACCCGCTGACAGCAGCAGGTCCAGGCCATTGTCGCGCGCCTCAGGCGGCCGGACTTCCAGCGCACCTTCGCTCAACCAGCGCATGCGCACGCCTTCGACAGTCAGTTGAGTCTTCTCCGCCGGTTCGCGGCCGGCGAGGGTCAGTTCAAGCAGTTTGCCGAGGGCGAGCATAGAGCGATTTCCTTAGTGGTCGTGTGCGCAATCCGGGCCGTGCACGTGGTCTTCGTCGCCGACTTCAGCCGGTTCCATTTCCAGTTGCAGACTTACCAGATTAGTCGCCAATGGGCGCAGCAGCAGGTTTGCGTATTCGGCATCACCTTCTTCAACGTCCACGCCGATCAGCAGCTGGCCGCGGCCGTCCTGCTGGATCCACAGCTCTTTGCCTTGCCACAGGACCGCGACGCGGGTGCAGGACGTTTCCAGTTGCGTGCCGTCGGTGTCTTCAAGGATCAGCTGCAGGGTATCGCTCATGTTTTTTACGCTCTCGACGTTCAATTGATCTGGAAAGGATAAACCGCGCCCAGTTTAAGGATTTGCGTCAGTTCATCCAGTGCCGTCCGGCACTCAAGCAGCAATTGCGGGTCCGCCAGGTCGGTTTCGGCCATGCGGTCACGGTAGTGCTTGTCGACCCATTCGGTCAGCGTGCCGTACAACGGTGCCGTCATGATAACCCCTGGATTGACCGCCGCCAGTTCGGTTTCATTCAGTGCGACACGCAACCGCAGGCAAGCCGGGCCACCGCCGTTCTGCATACTTTGTTTCAGATCGAAAACCTTCACTTCGCGGATCAGGCCGCCGGAGCTGGTCAAACCTTGCAGATACTGCCAGACGCGTTCATTGCCACGGCACTCTTCCGGCACGATCAACAGCATCGAACCGTCAGGGCGGGTCAGCAATTGGCTATTGAACAGGTAGGAACGAACGGCGTCTTCGACGGTAACGGCAGAACGCGGGACGCAAATTGACTGGAATTTCCCACCGACTTTTGCGAGTTTGCCCTGCAGTTCAGCGAGCATCTGCTCGGTGTCGAGGAACGCGTCCTCGTGATAGAACAGCACCTCGCCGTTACCTACCGCGATCACGTCGTTGTGGAACACGCCCTGATCGATCACCGATGGGTTCTGCTGAGCGAAGACCACGCCGTCATCGCTCAAGCCGTGCAGGCGGGCAACGGCTTGCGAGGCTTCAAGCGTCTGGCGCGCCGGGTACTTCTGGGGAGCCGGGTAGCGGGTGTCGAATGCGGAGCGACCGAACACGAAGAACTCGACGCCGGCGTCACCGTATTCACGGCAGAAACGGGTGTGGTTGGCCGCGCCTTCGTCGCCGAACTGCGCCACCGCCGGCAAGGCGGCGTGGTGAGCAAAGTGTTTCTGGTCAGCGAACATCGCCCCCAGCACGCGGCTGGTGGTCGGGTGTTCGATGCTGCGGTGGTATTTGCAGTTGAGGTTGGCAGCGGTGAAATGCACGCGGCCATCCGCAGTATCGGCACTCGGGCTGACCGTGGCGGCGTTGGCCACCCACATGCTCGACGCCGAGCAACTGGCGACCAGCAAGGGCATCGCGTCTTTGGCGGCTTTCTCGATCACTTGCGCGTCGGTGCCGCTGAAGCCCAGACGGCGCAGGGCCGCAACGTCAGGACGTTCCTGAGGGGCCAGAACGCCTTGCTGAAAGCCCATTTCCATCAGCGCTTTCATTTTCGCCAGGCCTTGCAGCGCGGCTTCCTTCGGGTTCGAAGACTGCTGGCTGTTGCTCTGGGACGCGACGTTGCCGTAGGACAAACCGCCGTAGTTATGGGTCGGCCCCACTAGACCGTCAAAATTGACTTCATAGGATTTCATCAGCGAGGCTCCACAAGAATCTGTTGTTATGGCTTCAGTAACTATTCAGTAAGACCGCGTCGCGGCCATCGCCAGCAAGCTGGCTCCCACAGTGATGGGGTCGTACACAAAATGTGTGAACACCACCGAACCTGTGGGAGCCAGCCTGCGGGCGATGGGCATCACGCCATCTTCACGCCAGGCGTAAGCGATGCAGGCAACACCAGGTTCGGCGTTTCCAGCGAAGCCACCGGGTACGCGCAGTAATCTGCGGCGTAGTAGGCGCTGGCGCGGTGGTTGCCCGAAGCGCCGACGCCGCCGAATGGCGCGCTGCTCGCGGCGCCGGTCAGCTGCTTGTTCCAGTTGACGATACCGGCACGGCTTTCCAGCCAGAACTGCTGATAACGCGCTTCGGAATCCGACAGCAAACCAGCCGCCAGCCCATAGTCCGTGTCGTTGGCTTCAGCAATCGCCGCTTCAAAATCAGCGTAGCGGATCACTTGCAGCAACGGGCCGAACAGCTCCTCGTCAGGACGATCGGCGACAGCCGTCACGTCCAGGATGCCCGGTGTCAGCAACGCGGCTTGCGCCTGAGGCTGAGTCATTTCCAGCAGCGCCACGGCGCCATTGGCCAGCAGATGCTCTTGCGCATCCATCAGCGCTTTCGCCGCGCCGAGGGAAATCACCGAGCCCATGAACGGCGCCGGTTGCTGGTCAAACGCACCGACTTCAATCGTCGAACTGACCGCCACCAGACGCGCCAGCAACGTGTCGCCCCAGGCGCCCTGCGGTACCAGCAAGCGACGGGCACAGGTGCAACGCTGGCCGGCGGAAATGAATGCCGACTGGATGATGGTGTAAACGGCAGCATCGAGGTCTGCGACCTGATCCACCACCAGCGGGTTGTTACCGCCCATCTCCAGGGCGAGGATCTTGTCCGGACGACCGGCGAATTGCTGGTGCAGGTGATTGCCGGTGCGGCTCGAACCGGTGAAGAACAGACCGTCGATGCCCGGGTTCGCCGCCAGGGCGATACCGGTTTCGCGAGCGCCTTGCAGCAGGTTCAACACACCCGCTGGCAGACCGGCTTCGATCCAGCATTTAACCGTCAGTTCGGCGACTTTCGGCGTCAGTTCGCTGGGCTTGAACAGCACGCTGTTACCGGCCAGCAGTGCCGGCACGATGTGACCGTTCGGCAAATGCCCCGGGAAGTTGTAAGGCCCGAACACCGCCACCACACCGTGTGGCTTGTGGCGCAACACGGCGGTGGCGTCGCCCAGCGGGCCGCTCTTCTCGCCGGTACGCTCGCGGTAGCTCTGCACCGAGATCGCAATCTTGTTGACCATGCTGGTCACTTCCGTTGCGGCTTCCCACAACGGCTTGCCGGTTTCCTCACCAATGGTGCGGGCCAGTTCGTCAGCGTGGTTTTTCAGCGCGGCGGCAAAGGCTTCAAGCACGGTAATGCGCTCGTCCAGGGTGCGACGGGCCCAGCCCGGAAACGCCTGACGAGCAGCCTGCACGGCCGACTCAACCTGAGCGGCGGTCGCGCCTTCGCCGGTCCACAGCACTTGCTGGGTCACCGGGTTCAGTGACTGGAAGGCTTCGCCCTGACCGGCCAGCCATTCACCTGCGATGTATAGCGAATTCATTATTTCGACTCCCTGGCAGCAGACAACGGAACGGCGCGCACTTGATCACCGGCGTTGAGTTGAAGACGTTTGGCGGTCAGCGGATCAACGACCAACGTACCGGCGGCGAAGCGTGCTGGCGCGGCAGTGATGCGGCAGTCTTCGCGCTTGCGGTTGTGAATCAGGAACGGAGTAGCGTCATCACCCGGCGTGCCGATGGCCAACACCAGTGCCTGGCTGTCGCGCACGGCGCGGATCTTGCCGGTTTCGCACTCGACCGCAGGGCCGGCGTCGAAGATGTCGACGTAGCCTTGGTAGCTGAAACCTTCGCTCTTGAGCATGGCCAGCGCCGGCTCGGTGTCAGGGTGAACCTGACCGATGACGTTGCGCGCGTCTGGCGACAGAAAGCAGGTGTACAGCGGAAATTTCGGCATCAGTTCGGCGATGAACGCCTTGTTGCCCACGCCAGTCAGGTAATCGGCCTGGCTGAATTCCATCTTGAAGAAGTGACGGCCCAGGCTTTCCCAGAATGGCGAGCGCCCGGCTTCGTCGGACACGCCGCGCATCTCGGCAATGATCTTGTTGCCAAACAGCTGCGGAAACTCGGCGATGAACAGCATCCGCGCCTTGGCCAGCATGCGGCCGTTGAGGCCCGTGCGGTAATCGGCGTGGAGGAACAGCGAGCACAACTCAGAGTTGCCGGTCAGGTCGTTGGCCAGGAACAGCGTCGGGATCTCGCGGTAGATGTTCAGCTCTTGCGAAGCGCTGACCGTCAGGCCGACCCGGAAGTTGTACCAGGGCTCACGCAGGCCGACAGCGCCGGCGATGGCGGAAATGCCCACCACGCGGCCATCATCGTCTTCGAGCACGAACAGGTAGTCTGCATCGCCCCGCCCGGCTTCACCGCGAAAGGTCTTCTCGGCCCAGCCGACCCGATGGGCCAGTCGTTCTTCGTTGGCCGGCAAGGTGGTCAGGCCAGTGCCGGTGCTGCGGGCCAGGTCGATCAGAGCGGGTAAATCGCTGCTGCGTACAGGACGAACGATCATGCTATCTCCTCAAACGGGCCGCTTGCGCCACCCGCGAAACTTCGCTGCTTTCTAAACACTCAAGCAGTCGTTAAACCGCCACCAGGCGCACGCTCGCACCCTCACCGACGCCCAGGGCTTCGGCCGCTTCAAGATCCAGGGTCACGGGTTTGCCCGGCGCGTAATCGAGCTCAAGCAATACAGCGCGGTAATCCTGCAACTGGGCGTTGGCCACCAGGTACTGACGACCGACACCTTTGACCGCCTCGCCAATTTTCACCGGCACCACACGGCTCTGCGCGATCGAGCGGATCCCGGAGACGCGGGCATGCAACGTCGGGCCGCCGTCGAAAATGTCGATGTAGTGATCGGTCTCGAAGCCTTCGCGCATCAGGATGTCGAAGGTGATCTGGGCTCGCGGATGCACCTGGCCCATCGCTTCTTGAGCGGTGTCCGGCAGCAAAGGCACGTAGATCGGGTAATGCGGCATCAGTTCGGCGAGGAAGGTCCGGCTCTTCAGGCCGCACAGACGCTCGGCTTCGGCGTAGTTGAGGTCGAAGAAGTTGCGACCGATGGCGTCCCAGAACGGCGAATCGCCATTTTCGTCGCTGTAACCGACGATCTCGGTCACCACGGAATCGGCAAAGCGCTCCGGATGGCTGGCAACGAACAGCAGACGACCACGGGAGTTGAGCTCGGCCCAGGGCGAACCCACCAACTCGCGCTGCACGTAGAAACTGGTCAGCAAGCTGTTGCCGGTCAGGTCGTGGCACTGCGAGAGCACGTGAATCTTGTTATGAATCTTCAGCTCGCGGGAGGCGTGCACGAAGGTTTCATTGCGAAAGCTGTAGAACGGCTCGGAGTAACCGGCGGAGGCAACGATTGCAGAGCAACCGACCAATTTGCCGGTGGTCGAGTCTTCGAGGACGAAGAAATAGCTTTCTTCGCCGTTGAAGCTGACTTCCGCGGAAAACGAGGCTTCGCTTGCGGCGATCTTGTCGCTCAGGCGTTCAACGTCATCCGGCAAGGAAGTGACACCAATCGGGCTGTCCGCAGCCAGACGCTGTACCTCGCCCAGATCAGCCATTTGCGCGGGGCGCATCACCAGCATGGTGTCACTCCTTTCTCGTAACTCTTTTGGGGGAAATAAGCCGAACCCTTGCAGGAGCGAGGCTTGCCCGCGAAAGCGGTGTGTCAGCCAATAACAAGGTGTCTGACACGCCGCTTTCGCGGGCAAGCCTTGCTCCTACAGAAGAGCGGGTCCGGCATAAAAATTGGGTTCGACACCTGAAATGTCAGGCGCCGAAGGGTCTATCAGGCTTGCGTCAACTTGGCCACAGCGCGTTCGAAGCGGTCCAGGCCCTCGTCGATGTCTGCGTCTTCAACCACCAGGCTTGGGGCAAAACGCACCACGTCGGGGCCGGCTTGCAGAATCATCAGGCCTTCACGCTCGGCGGCGTTGAAGACGTCTTTGGCCTTGCCTTTCCAGGCGTCGCTCAGTACACAACCGATCAACAGGCCCATGCCGCGGACCTTGGTGAAAATGCCGTACTTCTCACCGACCTGCTCAAGGCGCGCCTTGAACTTGGCATGCTTGGCCTTGACGCCAGCCAGCACTTCAGGGGTGTTGACCACGTCGATCACCGCTTCCCCGACCGCGCACGCCAGCGGGTTGCCGCCGTATGTGGTGCCGTGGGTGCCGACGACCAAATGCTTGGCCAGGTCTTCGGTGGTCAGCATCGCCGCGATCGGGAAACCGCCGCCCAGGCTCTTGGCGCTGGTCAGGATGTCCGGGACTACGCCGTAATGCTGATAGGCGAACAGGTGGCCGGTGCGACCCATGCCGGTCTGCACTTCGTCGAAGATCAGCAGCGCATTGTGCGCGGTGCACAGATCGCGAGCGCCTTGCAGGTACTCAAGCTCAGCCGGGATCACACCGCTTTCGCCCTGGATCGGTTCCAGAACCACGGCGCAGGTCTTGTCGGAAATGGCGGCTTTCAGCGCAGCCAGATCGTTGTACGGCACGTGGGTGATACCGGTGATCTTCGGACCGAAACCATCGGAATACTTGGACTGGCCACCGACGTTCACGGTGAACAGGGTACGGCCGTGGAAGCTGTTGAGCGCGGCGATGATTTCGTACTTCTCGCTGCCGAACCGATCAAAACCGACGCGACGGGCCAGCTTGAAGGCGGCCTCGTTGGCTTCGGCGCCGGAGTTGCAGAAGAAAGCACGCTCGGCAAAGGTGGCGTTGACCAGCTTATGTGCCAGGCGCAAGGCCGGCTCATTGGTGAACACGTTGGACACGTGCCACAGCTTGTTCGCCTGCTCGGTCAAGGCACTGACCAGCGCCGGGTGCGCATGGCCCAATACGTTAACGGCAATCCCGCCAGCGAAGTCGATCAGCTCGCGGCCAGACTGGTCCCAGACATGGGAACCGGCACCACGCACTGGAATGAATGCGGCAGGCGCGTAGTTGGGAACCATTACCTGGTCGAAATCGGCGCGTTCTACCGCAGCGTGCTCAACGGACATCGGAGTCTCCTGAAGAGGAACACTCGCCGGAAACTGGCGAGCGATGGGGGGATTGTAAGGACAGTTTTCAGCCCGGCCTTGCCGCCAAGCGACAACTTCTTATAGCGCAAACCCCGGTTTCAGCCGGGTTTACGGCAATGCGACATATAGGGTCGCAAAGGCGCAGTTTAAACCGCCGGCACAGGTTATAGGCAGGCTTGTCGAGCGGTGCGGTAAATATGTACCGCACCCGCCCCGTCATCGTCTGTTTTGCTGGCGACTCATCCAAACGCTAAGGGAATAGCGCATGAGTCGACACGAAAACGATCGCCCTTCAAATGTCGGTGGCAATGAATCCGCCACGCAACCGGACGATCACTACCATCATCTGTTCAACAACCTGCCGGCCTGGGTATTGGAAGCCTCGCCCGCGACACGCGATGCCCTCAAAACCGCCTCGCTTGCCGCGCCGCACTGGCACGGCACCGCGACATCCCTGCAACACCAGTCGCTGAAAAAGCTCAGCCAGGAACATTGGACCCAGCGAAATCGTCTGGACTCAACGCTGTTGAGGCTGCAAAGCGCACGCGCCTTCGCCGAAGCGTTGCTAAGCCCGGCCTTAAAAACCCGGTTTGATCTGGAAGTGGACGTTAAAACCACCTTCCTGCGCCTGTACATTCCACAAGCCGTGCCCTGGTTCGGGATCAAGACGGGCGCTGCGCGCACCTGGACCGTGTCGCTGCTCGACGCCGCCTTGCATAACTTTCAGGCATCGGAAATGGCGGCGGATGCTTACGAGCCCGCCTCGACGTTCATTACCGAACCATCGCCCGCAGGGCAGTTCGATACGCTGCCGGCGGTCAATCAGAAACTGACCATCGCTGCCTTTGTGAGGCTGTGCCGGGAACTGGACATCGGCGCCCGCTACACCACGTACCTCAAAGACAATCTTGGGCTGACCAACCCGGTGGCCGGCGCGGTGTTGAAAGCGAAGGTGATCAGCTCGCATAAAACGGCACTCAAAGCCGCGCTGCAAATGGCTCAAATCCGCAAGGATATTACGGAGGATGCCTATCACTCGATCCTGCGCCTTGTGGAAGGTCGTTCCGGGGCGCGACTCAATGGCCAGCCGCTGTACGGTCATGACCTGACCCTCATGTCCTCCTCCCTGACCGGGATTGTCGTCTTCGCGCCGAGCCTGGAGCGCGCGCGCAAGGGAACACGGATCATTGCCTACATTCCCGACGATCCCGAGCACCCGCTCAAGGAGTACCCGAACACCCTGGCGTTCATGACCGAGCTGACCCGCAAGCTACGCGCCCCGGCCTACCAGACGTTCTTCAGCCGCTTCGTCGAGCATAAGGAAAGGGGCCCTTTTTTTGCTGATCTCAACCGCCGCCTCCAGCGCGTGACCTGGCATCAACACAAGCGTGGCGACCCACTGCCGAGCTGGCGCGAAACACCCATCGACAGGCCTAACCTGCGGTTTTCAATGACGCCGTTCAGCGCGGACCTGTGGAACCATCTCTATCAGCGACAACTGAACAAGATCCTCAACGACGCCAGCACGCTGGCCGTCTCCACCGCCTCCGCCGACCGAAACGCGCGCTGGGCTTTGTGGGATGCCGTCAGCAAAGTAGCTTCGACGCTGCTTGAAATCGCAACATTCGTGGCATTGCCGTTCGTCCCGTTTCTTGGCGAAATAATGCTGGGTTATATGGCTTACCAGTTACTCGACGAAACATTCGAAGGCATCGTAGACCTGGCCGAAGGACTGAAAACAGAGGCGGTCGGGCATTTGATTACACTCGCTGAAACAGTGGTTGAGGTGGGCACATTCGCGGTGGGTGGTGCGATCGCTGCCGGCGCCTTCAGCCGTTTGCTTTCGCGCGAAGCGGTCGCGCTGGTCGACCCGCTCAAACCCGTCGCAACGCCGAAAGGAAAAACCCGCTACTGGAAGCCGGATCTGACCCCTTACGAACAGGCACAGCGTTTGCCCGAAGACGCCAAACCCGATCAGCTTGGCCTCTATCGCCACGGGGGCAAGACGCTGCTGCCTCTGGAAGGAAAACTGTATGCCGTGAAACCCGACGGCACCTCCAACGCGTTTCAGATTGAGCACCCGACCCGCGCCGATGCTTATCAGCCGTCTTTACTGCACAATCACCACGGCGCCTGGCACACCGAGCTGGAACAACCGCTGGAGTGGGATCGGGAAACGGTCATGCGTCGAATCGGCCAGGGTGTCGAGTCGTTCAGCAACGCCGAGCGCGAGCAGATCCTGCGGGTCAGCGGTTTCCACGACAACGCCGTGCGCGAAATGCATGTCGAACATTACCGCCCGCCTTCGCTGCTGACCGACACGATCAAGCGTTTCAAGATCAACCGGGACATCGACACCTTTATCGAGCAGATCGGCAGTGATCAACCCGAGCACTATCGAAAGGCTGATTCGACCCTGCAACATCAACTGCTGAGTGGCTACGACGGCTGGCCTGTCGACACGCCAATGCCGACAGCGCAAGCCCAAACATCAGCCTTCAGACAACGCACCGCAGAACTGGCCCGGGATTACCGCAAATCGCTGTTCGATCTGCGTTATCGCGCGCTGGAAAAAACCGATGACCTGCGGGTTCAGCGGCTGATTGATGATGTGCGGGGGTTACCTACCGATATCGCCGAGGAACTGGTGAGCAATGCGTCCGGCACGGAACTGAAACAGCTGCACAACGGCCGCACGCCCCAGCGTCTCAAGGACGCCGCGCTCAAAGCCATGGAGGCCGTGCGTGCTATCCGAGCCTCTGAAGGTTTTTATTCCGAAGCGTTGGACACCACCGACACCCACCGACTGGCCTTGCAAAGCCTGAACTCACTGCCCGATTTACCAGCCGGGTTGCGTATCGAAGTGCGGGACTACTCGGCCGAGGGGGCTTTGCGCGACAGCATTGGCCAACCCGATGCGCCCCTACAAAAAATACTGGTTCGCGCTGAAGACGGGACTTACCACGTACACCAAGACTCGGATTCGTCGCCGGAGGATTTTTATCAGGCCTTGTTCCGGGCGCTGCCGGATGCGCAACGCAACAAGTTGAACCCTTCGATCACAGATGCCCAGGTTCTTAAACAACGCATCGCCGAACACGCACTGGAGCAACCGGCCTTACGCAGGCTGTTTGCAAAAAATCCCCATCGGAAACCGTTCTATGACCCGACCACCATGCGCCTGCCCGGTGGTACCGAGGGCTACAGTCGAATCGCCCGCGAGACACCGACGCTCAACGACCGGGTGCGCGAGGTTTACCCCAACCTGCCTCAGGAAGAAATGCAGTCCATTGTCCAGACACTGCAACTTCATCCCGACGGTGCTCGCGTAGAACTTTCACGCTTGAGGAGGGAGTTGGCCCGACTGCATCAGGACCTGCGCGCCTGGGTCAGTGATTCCCCCACAACCCATCCTGAAACCGGAAGCCCGCTCAGTGAGCTTGATCAACAAGCCGAGCGAAACAACCGACGGTTGCTGGCCCAGGAAATCCAGCGCAGCTGGCGTCGACAGTCCGACCGGGATTTCGACACACCGGAGGGGGTGACCCAATATGTGCTCAGGTTTGCAGAGCCGATCCTCGGCGACTTGCCGTCGTTGACTGCCGATTTCAGTCATGTGTCGCAGCTGTCCCTGGAAGGCACCCGCAGCGCACAGGCCATTCCCGCGTTTCTACGAGGTTTCAGCGGGCTGCGCCGCCTGGAATTGCGCCGCTTTTCCCTGAACACCCTCCCCGACGCCATCAGCCAAATGCCCGACCTTCACGCCTTGGTCTTGAGCGATTGCGGCATCCGGGTCGACGCCGCCACGTGGTCGAAGCTGGCATCAATGAAGCAACTGGCCATGCTCGACCTGTACAAAAATCCGTTTGAAACCTTGCCGCATATCGACACGATGAGCGAGCTGGCGCACCTGGACCTGAGCGACACCCGCCAGACAGGGATTGCGGCCAGCCTTCTGCAACACCCGAAGCTTCAAACCCTCCTGCTGATGAACAACCACATCAGCGAGTTGCCTGCCGGGTTATTCGAGAGTTCGCTTTACGACAAGCGCGGCCTGCACCTCACCGACAACCCACTGTCGAACAGCGCGCGAGAATTGATCAAGCAACACCACTTCGAAACCGCCTACGACATGGGCGTCTATGCACCCGAAGCCGATATCGATCGGGTCAAGGCGCTGTACCCCAGCATGGAAATCGAGCAGGCGAGCGAGTTCGTCTACGAATTGCCGGGGACTCTGGAGGATGGCCGCAGCTATTTGACGCGCCTTGAACAAGAGCTCACCCAGCTGAAAAACGATTTGTCCGCGTGGACCGCCGATGTTCCGCAGCAGCACCCGGTGACGGGCGAACCGTTCAGTGACGAGCAACTCGTTGCCGAGCAAACGAACCGCGACGAATTCAAGCAAGCGCTCGAGAAGTGCTGGCAGCGCGAGTCGGAACTGGATGAGTTCAACGAAGCACTTGAGCCGACGTTCGAACTCAGGGTCCGTCCGGTCATCAATGGCGAACTGCCGACCTTGAGTGCGGACTTCAGCCATGTTTCCGCGCTTGAGGTTGACAGTGCCGAGGGCGCAACACGCCTGGGGCGTTTCCTTGAGTCCTTTCTCAACCTCAAAAGCCTGCGGCTACGCGAGTGTGACCTGGGTGACATTCCCGATTCGGTGTTCAAGATGGGACGCCTGCGCTCGCTGTCGCTCCCCGATTGCCGGGTCAGCCTTTCAGCGGAGTCGGCAAGTGCATTGGCGGGAATGGAGCAGCTTGATTACCTCGACCTGAGCTTTAACCCGTTGGGGCGCACGCCGGATCTAAGCCAAATGCCCGACTTGTCGACCGTGCTGCTCAACGACACCGGCATCACTGACATACCCGACGGCCTGCTTCAGCTGGCGGATCTCGACTGGGCTGACCTGAGCATGAATGCAATAACCGAGGTGCCCAGCGACCTGCTGGAATTGCCGGTGGAAATTGCTGAAAACATCACCTTGAGAGGCAATCCGTTTTCCCAGGAAAGCCTCGCGCGACTGGTCCGCTTCTTTGAACTGACCCGTGCGGATTTTGGCGTGGAGGAGGTCATCAACCGAGGGGAAATACAGGTGTCGACCTCAGAGGGTTCCGAGATCGACGAGTAACATCAGCCGCGCTCCGACGGCACCGACGACAACTCGAATGGACTGCTGCTGCGCCGCTGGTTGCGATCTTCCCGCGGCGTGGCACCGAAGAAGTTGCGGTAGGCGCTGGAGAAATGCGGCCCCGATGAGAAGCCACAGGACAGGCCGATCTGAATGATCGACTTGCTGGTTTGCATCAACATCTGCCGGGCCTTGTTCAGGCGAAGTTCCAGGTAGTACTGGCTCGGCACGCGGTTGAGGTATTGCTTGAAGATCCGCTCCAGTTGTCGACGGGACACGCACACGTGCTGGGCGATTTCATCGGTGGTCAGCGGCTCTTCGATGTTGGCTTCCATCAGCAACACCGCTTGGGTGAGCTTCGGATGGCTGGAACCGAGGCGGTTCTGCAGCGGGATGCGCTGGCGTTCGCCACCCTCGCGGATACGCTCGACTACCAGTTCTTCCGACACAGCGCCGGCCAGTTCGGCGCCGTGATCACGGGCCAGCACGGCCAGCAACAGATCGAGTACCGACAAGCCGCCACACGCGGTCAGTCGATCACGATCCCAATCGAACAGATGGCTGGTGGCGATCACTTTAGGGAAGCGTTCGGCGAAATCGTCCTGCCAGCGCCAATGCACGGCAGCGCGGTAACCGTCGAGCAAACCCAATTGCGCCAACGGGTAGACACCGGCAGACAAACCACCAATCACGCAACCGGCACGCACCAGTTGTTTCAGCGAACTGCTGAGCGCCGGCGCGAGGGTGGTCGGCGGCTCATCGGCGAGCAGAAACAGCTTCTGGAAGTTTTCGAGCTTGCCGGCCCACGGCTCACCCGGCAGTTGCCAGGCGCCTTCGGTCGGTGGTTCGGCCTGCAAAAACGACAATTCGTAGACAACATCCGGATGCACACGCTGGGCAACACGCAAGGCCTCCTCAGCCAGCGCAAGCGTCAGTGCTTTAGTGCTGGGCCAAATCAGGAAACCAATTCGATGGGCAGTCATGGCGGGCAATCCGAAACGAAAACAGTGATGAAGGCATGGGCCAATGCTAGCCCGTAAATGAACGCAAATCTCGAAACCTGCAGCATTCCCCTGTTGGAGCGAGGCTTGCCCGCGAGAACGGTGGTTCAGTCAACATGATTGCTGTCTGAACCACCGCATTCGCGGGCAAGCCCCGCTCCTGCAGGGATTGGGACCAGCCTTTAGGTTGCGAAGCATGCACTATCCCGGTGCGCAACGGGAGTTCGGTTTACTTCAGGCTGCCCGACAGGAATTGCTGCAAGCGTTCAGACTGTGGATTGACCAGCACTTCACGCGGGTTGCCGCTTTCTTCAACGATACCTTTGTGCAGGAACACCAGCTGATTCGACACTTCACGGGCGAAGCCCATTTCGTGCGTCACCACGACCATGGTCCGGCCTTCCAGCGCCAGGGCCTGCATCACTTTCAGTACGTCGCCGACCAGTTCCGGGTCGAGGGCCGAGGTCGGTTCGTCGAACAGCATCACCTCAGGCTCCATCGCCAGCGCACGGGCAATCGCCACGCGCTGCTGCTCGCCGCCGGACATGTGGCCCGGGTAAGCGTCTTTACGATGGGCCACGCCGACCTTGTTCAGGTAGTGCTCGGCTTTTTCACGGGCCTCGGCCTTGGACATGCCCAGCACGTGAACCGGCGCTTCCATGATGTTTTCCAGCGCGGTCATGTGCGACCACAGGTTGAAATGCTGGAACACCATCGACAGGCGCGAGCGCATGCGTTGCAGCTGTTTCGGGTCAGCCGCTTTCAGCGCGCCGTCCTTGTTCGCCACCAGTTTCAGCTCTTCGTTGTTGAGCAGAATCTTGCCCGCGTGCGGCTGCTCGAGCAGGTTGATGCAGCGCAGAAAAGTACTTTTGCCAGAGCCACTGGAGCCGATGATGCTGATCACATCACCAGCCGCCGCTTTCAGGGACACGCCCTTGAGCACTTCGTGACTGCCATAGCGTTTATGCAGGTCTTGGACTTCAAGTTTGTACATGCGGTCGGTTCTCACAAAAACAGTCAGTCAGTCGTTGAGCAAGCGCCCGTGACGCAGCGCTTCGCGCCCCGCCACCTTGGCCAGCCAGAAACCGGGTTGGGCATAACGCAGCCGTTCAATGGCAAACAGCACCCCGGACGTACCAGCACACACCGTGCTGACCCGATCCGATAACGGATCGATCACTTCGAAAATCTCGTCACCGGCTTCGATCCACTCACCGGGTTTACGCAAAAAGCTGATCACACCCGGGTGCGGCGCGAACAGCAACTCGGTGCCCTCGAACGGCATGCCTTCGCACGCCTCTTGCGCAGGCTTGGGCCATTCGCCGCTGATCAAGCCTTGCTCGGCGAGGAACGCCAGAATGCCTTCGGCATAAGCCTCGGCGTCCGCGCGACCGGTATCAGCCTGACCACCCAGTTCGATGGTTGTCGCCAGACAGGCCAGCGGAATCTGCGCATCCGGGAACTGACGCGACAAACGCAGCCACGGCAGCGAGCACGCCTCGTCAAAGGAACTGCCGCCGGAATCTTCCGCCAGCAGCCCCACTTTCACATTCAGGTGCGCGGCCAGCGAACGCCATTGCGGCCAGTGTTGCGGCAAGGCGTACATGTGCAGCGCCGCTTCGGCATCGCAATGCAAATCCAGCACGACATCAGCGGTGCACGCGTGGCTGAGCAAGATGCGCTGCATGCCTTGCAACTGACTCGCCGCCGGAGGCAATGCCGCCAGTGCGTCGCTCATGGCTTGGCGGATCAAGCGGATATTGGCGTGCAGATCATCGCCCAGGTGCCCGTCCAGCTCAGCGGCCACTGGCGCGCTCAGCTCGACGAAATCGCGGTTGAAATTCTTGCCGCTGCCCGCTTCGAAACGACCTTGATGGCTGCCTTGCAACAGTTGACCGAGGCCCAGTGGATTGGCCACCGGCACCAGCTCGATCACGCCGTTGAGCAGGCCTTGGGTTTCGAGTTCGGCCAGGCGCTTTTTAAGCTCCCAGGCCGTGCGCATTCCCGGCAGTTCATCGGCGTGGAGGCTGGCCTGGATGTAGGCCTTGCGCTCGCCACTGCCGAAGCGGAACACCGAGATCTGGCGCTCGCTGCCCAGGTGGTTCCACGGCAATACGTGATCGATGCGTTCCATATCAGTGCTTCCGCGGGGCCAGATAGCCCAGCCAGCGGCGCTCGGCCAGTTTGAACAGCTTCACCAGAATGAAGGTCAGGCACAGATAGAACACGCCGGCCGTGATGTACGCTTCGAACGGCAAGTAGTACTGAGCGTTGACCGTGCGCGCGGCGCCGGTGATGTCGATCAGGGTCACGATGGACGCCAGACTGGTGGTCTGCAGCATCATGATCACTTCGTTGCTGTACTGCGGCAGCGCCCGGCGCAGAGCCGATGGCAGCAGGATGCGCTTGTACATTTTGTAGCGCGACATGCCCATGGCCTTGGCCGCTTCGATCTCGCCGTTCGGCGTGGCGCGCAGGCTGCCGGCGATGATTTCGGCGGTGTAGGCGCTGGTGTTGATCGCAAAGGCCAGGCACGCACAGAACGTTGCACTGGACAGCCACGGCCACAAGAAGCTTTCACGTACCGCTTCGAACTGCGCCAGACCGTAGTAGATCAAGAACAGCTGCACCAGCATCGGCGTGCCGCGGATCACGTAGGTGTAGAGCCAGGCCGTCATGTTGACGACGGCGTTCTTGGAGACGCGCATCAAGCCCAGCGGCAACGCACACAGCAGGCCGAAAAACAGCGACAGCGCGAGCAATTTGAGGGTGGTCACCAGGCCGCCGAAGTACAGCGGCAAGGCCTCCCAAATGACGTTGTAGTCGAAGATCATAGATCAGCCGCCCTTACGCCTACCGAGTAGCGCTTCTCAAGGTGACGCAATGCCAGCAACGAGACACTGGTAATCACCAGGTACATCGCCGCCACTGCGAGGAAGAAGGTGAAAGGCTCGCGGGTGGCGTCTGCCGCCTGCTTGGCCTTGAACATCATGTCTTGCAGACCCACCACCGAAATCAGCGCGGTGGCCTTGGTCAGTACCAGCCAGTTGTTGGTGAAGCCCGGAATGGCCAGACGGATCATCTGCGGCACCAAAACCCGGAAGAACACCTGGAAACTGCTCATGCCGTAGGCCATGCCGGCTTCTGCCTGACCTTTGGGGATCGCCATGAAGGCGCCGCGGAAGGTTTCCGACAGGTACGCACCGAAGATGAAACCCAAGGTGCCGATACCGGCGGCCAGCGGGTTCAGGTCGATGTAGTCGTCAAAGCCGAGCATCGGTGCCACGCGGTTGAGCAGGTCCTGACCACCGTAGAAAATCAGCAGGATCAGTACCAGATCGGGAATACCGCGGATCACCGTGGAATACAGGTCGCCCAGCCAGGCCAGCCAGCGAACCGGCGACAGACGCAATGCCACGCCGATCAGGCCCAGAAAGATGGCCAGGACCATGGAGGACAAGGCGAGCTGAAGCGTCAGCCATGCGCCATCGAGGATGACAGCCCCGTAGCCTTTCAACATGATTCAGGTCCTCGAATGTTGGGATGAAAAAATGGCGCAAACCTCAGAGATCCTGTTGCTTGCGCCATTTCGGACTTGTCGCCGGGACGTGTTACTTGCCGTAGATGTCGAAGGCGAAGTATTTGTCCTGGATTTGCTTGTACTTGCCGTTCTCGCGAATGGCAGCGATCGCGGTGTTGATCTTGTCTTTCAGCGCGTCGCCCTTGCGAACCGCGATACCCACGCCGTCGCCGAAGTATTTGACGTCGGTGAAGGCCGGGCCAACGAAGGCGAAACCTTTGCCAGCGTCGGTTTTCAGGAAACCGTCATCGAGCAGCGTAGCGTCTGCCACGGTGCCGTCGAGGCGGCCAGCGGCCACGTCAAGATAGATTTCGTTCTGCGAACCGTAAGGCTTGATCTCGGCACCCAGCGGGGCCAGGACTTCGCGGGCGAAACGCTCGTGGATCGAACCACGTTGCACGCCGATGTTTTTGCCCTTGAGCTCAGTCAGGCCTTCGCTGACTTGAGTGCCGGCCTTCATGACCAGGCGCGCCGGGGTGTTGTAGTACTTGTTGGTGAAGTCCACGGATTTCTTGCGGTCTTCAGTGATCGACATGGACGACAGGATCGCGTCGATCTTGCGCACTTTGAGCGCCGGGATCAGACCGTCGAACTCTTGCTCGACCCAAGTGCACTTGACCTTCATCTCTTCGCACAGAGCGTTGCCGATGTCGTAGTCAAAACCAACAATGCTGCCGTCCGGTGCTTTGGAAGCAAACGGAGGGTAAGCCGCTTCGATACCGATTTTCAGAGGTTTTTCATCAGCGAAAGTCGGCAGGGACAGCACGGACAGTGCCAGGGCGCCAAGCAGCACGAGTTTCTTCATCTTGGGACTCCATCGGTAAAGGGCTAAAACGGCAGAGTGAGCGACAGCCCAATATGCGAATGAGTGGAACCGCAAAGCGGTGCTGCGTCGTAGGAACCGCGCGCTTTTTTCAACGCGAGCCACAACGAGCGAGTGATCGGCATTCTAACGACAGGCCCGAAGCCGATATTTCTTCAATGCGACAACTAATTACAGATGCACCGAGAAAGCCGCTTGAGCGCGTTGACAGCCCTGCAAATTCATGCAAGAGCAAAAGACAGTGAACCGATCACTGCTGCAAATTGCGGGCCTATTATTGGCAAACCCTTCTAATCCGGCAAGCGCAGCGTTGTGTCTTATTTTTTAGCCGGGCTGGAGAGGCCCGGGAGTGGGGGTTGGCGTTTCCCAATGCCCCGCATCGGAGCGCGCGGTTACACATTCAGTTACTTGAAGGGTGGCGGGTAACAGTGGGAAAGCACCTACAAGTGAAGTCGATAATTATTGGGCGTTGTTTATTGAGTGCCTGACAGATCGCCATCGCTAGCAGGCTAGCTCCCACAGGGATCTCCAGGGGATTCGCAATTTGAAACGAGCGCAGTTCCCTCTGTGGGAGCTAGCCTTCTAGCGATGAGGCCCGACCGGCCAACACAAAAACCTCAGACAAAAAAAGCCCCATCCGGCACAACACCGGATGGGGCTTTTACTGACTCAGAGATGTCGGTTAAGCGACATTCATGATCTTGTGCTCATCAATCAAATGCTGCACCACACCCGGATCCGCCAAGGTGGAGATATCACCCAACCCATCGTATTCGGCGGTCGCAATCTTGCGCAGGATCCGGCGCATGATCTTGCCCGAACGGGTTTTCGGCAGCCCCGGTGCCCACTGGATCACGTCCGGCGAAGCAATCGGACCGATCTCTTTACGCACCCAGTTTTTCAGTTCCAGACGCAGTTGCTCGCTCGGCTCTTCACCCGCGATCAACGTGACGTAGACATAAATGCCCTGCCCCTTGATGTCGTGCGGCACACCGACCACGGCCGCTTCGGCAACTTTCGGGTGCGCAACCATCGCGCTTTCGATCTCGGCGGTGCCCATGCGGTGGCCGGACACGTTGAGCACGTCGTCCACACGCCCGGTGATCCAGTAGTAACCGTCTTCATCGCGACGTGCGCCGTCACCGGTGAAGTACATGCCACGGAAGGTCTTGAAGTAGGTGTCGACGAAGCGGTCATGGTCGCCGTACAGCGTGCGCGCCTGGCCTGGCCACGAATCGAGAATCACCAGGTTGCCTTCGGCCACGCCTTCGATGATGTTGCCCAGGTTGTCGACCAACGCTGGCACCACGCCGAAGAACGGACGCGCCGCCGAACCCGGCTTGAGGGCGTGGGCGCCCGGCAGCGGGCTCATCATGTTGCCGCCGGTTTCGGTCTGCCACCAGGTGTCGACGATCGGGCAACGGGACTTGCCCACATTCTTGTAGTACCAGTCCCAGGCTTCCGGGTTGATCGGCTCACCCACCGAACCCAACAGACGCAAACTGCTGCCATCAGCACCTTCAACAGCGGCTTGACCCGACGCCATCATCGCGCGGATCGCGGTCGGTGCGGTGTAGAGGATGTTGACCTTGTGCTTGTCGACGATCTTCGCCACCCGGGTGATGTCCGGATAGTTCGGCACGCCTTCGAACAGCAGCGTGGTTGCGCCGTTGGCCAATGGGCCATAGACGATATAGCTGTGGCCAGTGACCCAGCCGACGTCGGCGGTGCACCAGTAAACTTCGCCCGGGCGGTAGTCGAACACGCGCTCGTGGGTCATGGCGGCGTACAGCAAGTAACCGCCGGTGGTGTGCTGCACACCCTTCGGCTTGCCAGTCGAACCGGAGGTGTAAAGGATGAACAGCGCTTCTTCAGCGCCCATCTCTTTCGGCGCGCAGACACTGCCCGCCACTTTCATCAGGTCTTCGTACCAGATGTCGCGATGCTGGTTCCACTTGATGTTGCCACCAGTGCGCTTGCACACGATGACCTTCTGGATGCTGCTGGTTTCCGGGTTGGTCAGCGCGTCATCGACGTTGGACTTGAGCGGGATCTTCTTACCGGCACGAATGCCTTCGTCAGCGGTGATGACCACTTTGGATTTGCAGTCGATGATGCGACCGGCCAGGGCTTCCGGCGAGAAACCACCGAACACCACCGAGTGAATCGCGCCGATCCGGGTGCAGGCCAGCATGGCGACCACGGCTTCGGGGATCATCGGCATATAGATAGTCACCACGTCGCCGCGGTGCACATCCTGGCCGCGCAAGGCGTTGGCGAACTTGCAGACTTGTTCGTGCAGCTCGCGGTAGGTGATGTTGCGGCTTTCGGCCGGGTCATCCCCTTCCCAAATGATCGCCACTTGATCGCCGCGCTCGGCCAGATGACGGTCGAGGCAGTTGTAGGAAACGTTGAGGGTGCCGTCGGCGAACCATTTGATGTCGACATGGTGATCGTCGAAGGAGGTTTGCTTCACCGTGGTGAAAGGCTTGATCCAGTCGAGGCGCTTGGCTTGCTCGCGCCAGAAGCCGTCCGGGTTGACGACCGACTGCTGGTACATGGCTTTGTAGGTTGCCTCGTCAGTCAGCGTATTGGCCAGAACCTCGGGACGAACGGGATACAGAGAAGCCGCACTCATCTTTCTTACCTCGGTGGAATAGTTGTTTTTGTATGGCCCCAGTTGTAGCCGGGCCGGGCCTATAGAACCATTCGACGATGGTAGTAACAAGCCCCTACAAATTACCGTGATAAGCCTGGAATGCGCCGCTAAAAGCACACCACCCCCCTGTGGGAGCGAGGCTTGCCCGCGAAGAACGATAACGCGGCCCACCAGAAAACCACATCACCGAGATCGCCAATTGTTCGGTTTCTACCACCTTAATCGGTGATTGTTACGAAATCTGTCAAAGGTGTTTATCAAAACCCCACCTATATGAATGCACCCCCCACGCCTAAAATCAGCCCGCCAACAAGGCAACGTGATTAACCAAGTTGCAGCCCCCACGAAGGCCGTTAATCCAAGACTCTTTAATCAAGCTCCACACGCAACCCCAAAAAGGTTGCGTGACCCCATTCGACCTCTAAAAGGTAAATCTGAAATGAAAGCTTTATTAGTTCTGGCCCTCAGCAGCCTGTGCGCAACCGCCATGGCAGACGAGGTCCCGACTGATGTCGCACAGCAGAAACCCGCCATCGAGGAATACACTTACTCGACTCACCTGGACATCGCCAAAGTTATCTCCATGAGTGAAGTTCCTAATGTGTGCGAAGTTGTTCCGGTGAAAATGGAATACGACGACTCCCAAGGTCAACGCCACATCCTGCGCTACAGCATCATGGGCAACGGCTGCACTAACGGCTGATCACCCGCCCGCCTCATAACGGTTCGACCCATCCGCCCCGCCCTTTCAAGGCTGATGCAGCGCCGAACCGTACATATCGATTAATACGATTATTTTAAGCATTTATTTGCGCTTTTTAATCAAATTAGTTGGCGTAGCATTCACTCCATACCCAAGGCACAAAACGCCAACGAACCTGGAGCACTACCATGAAAACCAAACTGATCCTCGCCCTGACCCTTTCTGTTCTGGCCGCCAACACCTTCGCTGCTGACGGTTTCGACCGCACTGTCGCTTCTGACGGCTACGACCGTACCGGTACGGCTTCCTTTGCCGCCGATGGTGCCGATCACGTCGGTGCAGCCAAACTGGCTTCGGATGGCTTTGATCACACCGGCGCCGCCAAAGTCGCCGCTGATGGCTTCGATCACACCGGTGCGGCCAAACTCGCTGCCGATGGCGCCGATCACGTCGGTGCGGCACGCCTGAGCTGATCATCGAGCGTGACTTTACAGCCCGGCTTCGGTCGGGCTTAGTTGTGTCTTGAACCACCGAAAACCGATTCAAAACACAACATGTAGTGAAAAACCGGTTTTTTTGCCTATTTTTTGAACAAAAAAGTAGCGCATCAAAATTTATGAAAAAAAATCTTAACCCGCGATCTCCAGCCAAAGCCCTGTAAACCCTCGCTCCGACCGAAAAACCCGCCTTCTCGACCGCTCCATGCGCGGATTCGCCCCACCACGGCCGCAAAAATTTCCCTATAATGCCGGCTTAAACGGGCCTGCAATATTCCCTTACAGGGATAACAGCCAGTCTGAAGCCCACGCCGACGTCCTCACCGATTTCTGCGCCCCTCAGAGGCTCTCGGAACCCCGTAAAAATTTATGTTTATTTGCCTGCGTGTACCGCTGCAAAAAACGCTATCCAACGCGGCCAGTACGGCCGTGTGAAAAATAACCAATCAGTTTTCACACGGGCATCTGGCCCTCACGCAGGAGACGACACGTCATGCTGAGCTGGGACGAATTCGACAAAGAAGACAGCGGCGAGACCGTGGTAAAAGGCGCCAACGCCGGCCACGCGACTGAAGCCAACATGGACCGACTCGACACCGCTGGTGGTGTCGCCGCTCAAGAAGCTCGCGCCGTTACCGCGAACGACTCTGCCGCCATCGCCCGTGCCAAAGCAGCCCTGGACAACCTCGACATCGCCGAAGGCCTCGCCGAACTCGAAGGCGCCTCCGCCCGTGTAGCAGTCGACGAAAAGCGCATGATCAACTGCCGCGCCGACCTCAACCAACTCGTACCGTTCAAGTACGACTGGGCCTGGCAGAAATACCTGGACGGCTGCGCAAACCACTGGATGCCGCAAGAAGTCAACATGACCGCCGACATCGCCCTCTGGAAAGACCCGGAAGGCCTGACCGACGACGAGCGCCGCATCGTGATGCGCAACCTCGGCTTCTTCTCCACCGCCGACTCCCTGGTTGCCAACAACCTGGTCTTGGCCGTGTACCGCCTGATCACCAACCCGGAATGCCGCCAGTACATCCTGCGCCAGGCGTTCGAGGAAGCGATCCACACCCACGCCTACCAGTACTGCATCGAATCGTTGGCCATGGATGAAGGCGAGATCTTCAACATGTACCACGAGATCCCATCGGTCGCGAAAAAAGCCACCTGGGGCCTCAAATACACCCGTTCGATCTCCGATCCGAAGTTCGAAACCGGCACCGTCGAAACCGACAAAGAACTGCTGCGCAACCTGATCGCCTACTACTGCGTTCTGGAAGGCATCTTCTTCTATTGCGGCTTCACCCAGATCCTCTCCATGGGCCGCCGCAACAAAATGACCGGCGTCGCCGAGCAGTTCCAGTACATCCTGCGCGACGAATCCATGCACCTGAACTTCGGCATCGACGTGATCAACCAGATCAAAATCGAAAACCCGCACTTGTGGGATGCCGAGATGAAGGAAGAGGCTTCGCAGATGATTCTGCAGGGCACTCAGCTGGAGATCGAATACGCACGTGACACCATGCCTCGCGGCGTGTTGGGCATGAACGCGGCGATGATGGAGGACTACCTGAAGTTCATCGCTAACCGTCGTTTGAGCCAGATTGGTTTGAAGGAAGAGTATCCAGGGACGACTAACCCGTTCCCTTGGATGAGCGAGATTATGGACTTGAAGAAAGAGAAGAACTTCTTTGAGACTCGGGTTATTGAGTATCAGACTGGTGGGGCGTTGAGTTGGGATTGATCTTATCAACCCGCTGACCTAAAGTTTTAAACTTGGGCACAGACACAAAAAGCCCTGCTATACGCGGGGCTTTTTTATTAGGATTAGTCGACGATAATTAAAACAACGAGGGTAGATAATGGACGAAGGTATCGAAACAACCCCAACCGAAAACTCACCACTCTCTAAATTCCCTACCTCTCCAAAGAGGACTAGAACAAAAACCAAGCCCGCAGCTAAAAAACCACCTCAAAAAAAGAAAACTGCTGTAACAACAAGAAAAAAAACAGCACCACCTAATAGCTCAAAAACAGCAAAATACCCTCGTCACACATTAGAAAAAGTTCTTCGAATCCCTCAAGCAATACAAGAGCAAAACGCAGGACAGCCCTGTTCTGAAAGAGAGGCGGCTCAATTTTTAGGGGTTGGGTTTGGTGGCTCATTCCAAGTAGAAGTTAGTTCTGCTTTAAAGTATGGCCTCCTGGAGCGCAAAGGTCCCGGTCAAATAGCCATCACAGACTTATCGCGAAAAATAATACGCCCTCAGCAACCCGAAGATGAACTAATTGGCCTGAGAGAAGCCGCAATCAAAGCCCCTGACATCGGTGAAGTTTACCAACATTATCGCGGCGAGAATCTTCCAGATCCGCAGTTCTTTAGAAACGCTCTTATTGATAAGTTCAAGATACCAGAAGACAAAGCATCTGAGTTCGAAAGCATTTTCTTAGAAACAATGCGAGAAGCAAAACTTTTAGATGAACATAGTGGAAAACGAAGAATTTTAGATGTTTCGAAAGAGCCATCAACCGATGCAAGTGATGACCGGCTAAAAAAACTAGGAAAACAAGTTTCAATAAAAAGCACCGATACATGTTTTGTAATGATGCCTTTCGCAAACCCGATTGGTTCGTACTACTCCACAATCTACGAACCCGCCATTCAAAAAGCGGGTCTAACACCAATTAGAGCGGACGCAGATATTTTTGGCACAGGAAAAATCATTGATCAGATCTGGCAAGGTATAAACAACTCAAAAATACTCGTGGCAGAACTAACCCATAGAAACCCAAATGTTTTTTACGAACTTGGCCTCGCCCACGCACTTAATAAACCAGTAGTACTCATATGTTCAAACGAGTCAGACGTACCATTTGACCTTCAACATATTCGAGTGATTTACTACGATGTAACTGATCCCTTTTGGGGAAATAAACTGATAGAAAAAATTGCTGAGAATATTTTGTCTGCTCTAAGAACACCTGAGGAAGCAGTATTCAAAGCAGCACTGCAAGCTTAAAAGTATAAACAACAAATTATGGGGCTACCCACGTGGCCCTTCTCTGCTGCTTCCATACAACCTCACGCAAACCTATGCAAAATAAAAACCGGTGGATATTAATAAGATAAATCCCAAACAATAACTCGGCAACCCCATCAAAGTTCATCACACGAACAACCATGCCATACACCTTCCTCAGCATGGCAAGACGACAATTAAAATAAACTGTCACTTTAAGAAACCTCGCAAAAACACGAGGCTTTTTTTCAAAAAAATAATCACTCAAACTGTGCAAACTTTTCTATAAAAACAACCAAGTCATTCACAGATCGACTTTCACGAAGGGTTTGATTACTAATTAATTTCGCTTGTTCCAAAACAACATTCATTGAAGAGCCTGGTTTCTTTCTTTGACCAATCGCGGTAATAATTGCCTTCTTCCTGCGAGCGATTTCGGCCACTGATCTTTTTAGTTCTCCACTACCAAGATCCCAGCTAAAAGCTCCATCTATATAGTGCTCCGCTCGCTCTATACACTCTGAATTTTCCACTGCAAAAATCGGATGCAATAAATCTTCGAGCGTGCCTCTTTCTGGTGTTTCCCCCCATATATATATAGCTTTATTGTCACTTATAGCGGCGAATGGATTACTTGTATCTTGATCCCAGGGAGAAAGCATCCATCGCTCGCCCTCAATTACTTCTTCAAAGGCGGCAAAGGCTTCACTTCTTACACGCGCAGCTCCTATATCATCGGCATCGTAAAAGAAAAGATACTTCGTCTCACTCACAAACTCGGTTGCCCCCTGCAAAAATACGCTCGCATTATTCAACATCGGAACGACATCAGACAAAAGCTCTTTTATTTTTGCAATTTGTTCTTTACCGCCACTATTGAACAGTAGAACTAGATCATTATTACGCTTAAAAACCTGATCAGGAAGAAAAAACTTATGCGCCATATCTAGCGCCATATCGCGCGCGGCATGCTTATCAACACTACTCTTGAATAGCTGGTTAAATGGCGATGGATACTCACTAAACTTCCATGCTACTCGCTGAAATGAAAAAATTGATTCCATGATTTTTTTAACAAATGCAACATCATGCGGTCCTTCACAAAAAATCATAAGCGCTTTCATTCTTACTTAGCCTTCCGCAAGTCGACGTTACCAGCTAGAACAAGTTGCTTAAACTCTCCTCCTGAAAACTCTCGCACCTCAATATGGGAAGGATCATCAGCGCTCGTGACTAAAGCATGACAAGATAGATCTTTACTTGAAGGCGTGCCTAAAACGAATGCATCAATACACTCTTTACTGTGGCTGGTCAGAAAAACCTGAACATTAAACAATTCTGACAAACCGTGTACAAAAGGTGCAAATTTTTCAATGAGGTCCGCATGAATTGCATTTTCAAACTCATCAATCAAAAGCACACCATTTTGTGCTGAGGCAAATAACAGACATATAAAAAATATCCGTTGCAGACCTTCCCCATACACCATCAAATCAAGTGCCGACGCGTACTCCCCGTCATCAACCAGAAACCGCTGTAGCTCATCAACAAGCCTAATATCATTCAAAGTTGGCAATATTTCATGTCGAATAAAGTCAAATATTTTCGGCAAAGCTTTTGATTGAAAACTTTTATGATAAAAAGCGGTATAACGGTGTGGTTCATTCAGAAAGAAAGGACTGCTATACACCACATGACTAATAATTTTTATCGAGTCTGCAAGAGTTTCACGATCCCGCCCCTTAAATAGATGAGTTAGAGACTCTTGTTTATTAGAGCCAAACTCAGAAGCAATTTCAACACTACCAAGATACCTAGTCCTATCCAAACCACTGTTAGTATCGGAAAAATCCCGAACAGACACGGATGCAATTTGATTGTCGAACACACCCGATATCTTTATTTCTCCCGATAACTGCTCCATTAACCACTCAGGATTTATATGATCTTCAGGTATCTTGCCTCTACGCCTTATGACCTCAAGAATCCCAGCAAAATCATTCTGGCGACTTAATAAGTAAATCGACTCAAGCAGCGTAGTTTTACCGCAATTATTAAACCCGGCAAAAATATTTATTTTTGACAGTTTGTTTAACTTGAGGCCTTTAAGTTTTTTATAAGATTCAATATGGAGTGAACTGTAATGCTTATCTACGCGATCGTGAAAAACAGTTTTTTGCTCCACTCCCAACAGCCCCGAACCACGGGTCCTGTCGACAATCCCTTGTAAACGGCCTAGTGCACTTTCAAGATCAGGCAACTGTTTACTATCAATAGCCAGTTGACTTAGAGTCGCAATATCGCTTGTCACGGATTTTATAGCTAATTCTTGTCGCTCTTTAAAAACGAGATCACTCGCGCGGTAAGCCGCATTAAGATCTCTATGGGCGATTAAATTAGCCAGAGCCCTTTCATCACCGATTATTTGACCTAACGTTCTTATATCATCTCGTTTGGTGATCGCTGGCTCCAGGTACTTATCATTAAAACTAACCTGACCACTATCATCTTCCTCCTCTAGAGGTTCCAAAGACATTAATGAAAAGAACACGTCGGCATTTGTCTCATGAGTAACTTTAAACGTTGACTCATCCCATACCAACCAAGTCTTCAAAGCCGAGTTTCTAGCCGCTTCACGAAATATCGGAAATTTGGCCTCATCAAACTGATCACCATAATCTGATTCAGCATATTGCTGAACCAGCGAAAGCGCTCTTAAGCTTCTACGGAGCTCAATTTTTGAGATGCCAATTCGGTTACAAATCTCGTCCTCACCCAATTGATATGTGGTATGCATTTTTTCTAAAAGCTTTGCCTGATTCCACTCACCCCATTTTTTATTGCCACTAATATGCTTCAGAGCCATAAGAGTTAGGTGGTGCATTTCATCAGCATCTGTGTATAGAACAACGGGAATCCTGGTAAAAATAGCAGGATCCAACCGTCCTAGTTCAATACTTCTTTGCTCAAACTCATTCTCCAGATACTTGAGAGCTGCTATACGCCTGTTGCCCTCAACTACAACATAACCACCATCAGGCAATTCGCGAACTTGTATCTGATCTACAGGCAAGTAGCCGTTAGACTTAAAACTATCTATAAGATCTTGAATATTTTGATTACGATCACCACTAATAAGCCTTAATGTGCGCTGCGCTACAGTTTTATCCTTTATCTTATCCTCAGGAACTTCAACCTGCTCTTTTTCATGAATCAAACGATAGTTATTTGGATCAAGATATAAATTCTTTAAACTAAAACGCTTAGAGCTTGAATCAACACTTTTTGCCGAATCACTCATTGACCTGACTCCTTTTCTCGGAAACCAATTGGAACGGTTCCAAATACCTACCCAACATACTAATGCTCGTGACTATCCCACAATTTTACGTCCTAAAAAAGACAGAAACTCAAATAGTTTTCTCGCAGAGGACATCATTTTTTCAGACCGATCTATCCCATAAATCAGCCGTTTCTTGCCCCACCACACGATTATTCATACAACAGACATTTCCTTTGGCCAAACCTCTTCTTATTTCCCTTCGGTTCATAAATAGATATTGACCTCGGACTCGCATGCCAATAGCCTTCATTGCTGGTGCCTAAGAAACACCTCACACAGCGGACTGACCGCACCCGACAGTAGCGGCTTTTTTGTGCCTACGGTTTCTCCGTGGGCATCAAAAAATCTCTGTTATGCCGGGAGTGGGCTAATACAAGACCCGAAAGGGGAATATGTCCGGCCCTCTGTGTGGGGTTTCTTAACTCCCGGCACCCAGCCCTAAGAAAGCTGACATCACACAGAGGTAAAGGATATGCCTAAAAATCTCTCCTTCTCTCCGAAGGCAATCTGCTTTAGCTGCTTCACTGTCCCAGCGCTTCCATCCCTGGAGGCTCGCCATGACTGATCCCTACATCCCCACAATTTTCACCCGCCATAACCTCTCCCTCCACGCTCTCCTCCTGGAAAACCAACCATGGTTCTGCGCCCGCGGCCTAGGTCGCTTAATGGGCTTCCATCTGAATGATCGCGTGGTCAGCAAATTGGACGAGGATCAGCGACATACATTGTTGATTGAGTACCACGGCCAACCGGAAAAACGGCTGATGCTCAGCGAGTCCGGTGTATATGCATTGTTGGTGTATCACTACGCGCCGGGGAATCGGTTGTTGCGTGAATGGCTGACTCATCAAGTGGTGCCGGCCCTACGCGATGCGGGGCAGTCGAAGAATGCAGATCGGCCGATGTTGAGTTTGTTGGATTGGCCGGAGATGTCGTTGAGTCTGTTGCATTGGCAGGATGAAGGCTGGATTCGATTGCGGGACATGCCTTATCTGTTGCTGAATCGCACGCGAAGGCGCGTTCCAGCGGTTAAGCCTTGGTGGCGTAAGGTCTTAGAGGCGTTTCACAATTCGAAGCATTCGGTCGGTTAGACCTTTTAGGATCGACAGAAAGAAGCGTCGCAGTTCTCTGTAGGTATTTTCGTAGACACGCCACTCAGTATCCTCCGAGGGTTTTCAACCCTCGGAGATGTTATGAGCGTAAAGAAGAAAGAAAGCGACTGGAGCGCACCTGAGATTAGGGCCAATTGCCTTGGCACACCGCTCAATCAGCGCTCAATAACTTCCAACCGCTGCTTCAGCCTTTCATTCACCAACGCCCCGTGCACTCCAGAATGAATTTCCCGATGACAACTTGGGCATACAGCCCCCACATAGCGTGGATGATCTAACCCACCATCTGAGAGCCGGTTGACGTGATGCGGCTCTAGGTAGGGCCTGCCATCCTTCTTCATAAAAGGAGCCGGCCTCTCACAGCTCTCACACTCCCCCTGAGCGCGCATCAGCACATAGTGCGCAACCTTACGGCTGCGCTGATAGATCTTACGAGGAGCGGATTGCCCTAACTCATCACTGCCAGGCTTACATGCAGCCAGTGCAGCCAACCGCGCAGCAGCCAGAGAGTCGGGAAGGTCAGCCTTTTCCTCATCCTCTTCTTCATCCTCAATCATTCCACTAGGAATGCCCACAGGGACTAATCGAAAAACAATTGCCGTCCGAGCCTGGCCGCTCACATCCGGCTGGGTTCGTTGAAACATGTCAGCGCAAGAAAACTCGCCCACGTAAGCGTAGCCATTACCTTTGCCGCGGGACTTAAACAAGTGCAGCGCTCGGCCATCATTGGCATGTTCAGCAATGGCTCGGTTGCCTCGAGTCAAAGTCATCGGCCCGCGTTGTCCTTGACCGGTGTAAAAGAAGGCGCCGTCTTCCCAATGGTCGGCATACCCGTATTGCTCACCGCTATCGCCCGTGAACAAAAAAATCGCAGGGTAGATAGCGGACGCTGCAATGCCGTTTTGCAGGCTTCCACCGAACGGTCCATTGATCTCAGTTTTTCGGTCGTAAACAGCGCCCGGTGTGAACTGCAATACAGGCGCGCACTCCCCACGCGGTAACTCCACAATAGTGAAGCCTCGCTTTTCTAGGTAACTGTTGGTGGGGTGTCCACCGGAGAACTCGCCTACGGCAATACCGGTCGCCAAAGAGACGATTTTCTTCGCCGGATACAGTTCACCGCCCGCGTGAACCGCATAACGGTGAGCTAAATTGTTTTCCCAGCCTTGCCACTCACGCCTACTCCGAAATTTATGATCAAACTCCAGCATTGCTTTGTCTATTCGCTCCTTCGAAACCGCTTTGATCGCCACGAGCGCTGCCCTTTATCGACAATTGCCGTAGGAAAATTCCTACCGTCGCCAAAGTACCAAAGGGTTTCAATACGTAACAGGGCGAATAGCCACTATTTCTAAGAGTAATTGCCTCACAGGTGACTCTCAAATCCCTCGGTGATGTCCTCGGCGGGCGTCTGAAAATCCGCGTAAATTCGGATTTTTCCCTTCAACCGCGCCGGCTTACGTGCCCGAGATGTTTTGATATGAGGCAGCTGGTTTAGATAGGGCTTGCCGTCCTTGGTGATCACAACCGTATCGCCCCGCCAGACTCAGCGAGTTGATCGAGTTGGGATTGAGCTTCGTGCATGTTTACTTGTAGCCGTTCAGTCATATGGCACCTCCATGGAGTTGGCCACGCTAGCTGAAGGCTGAGATTTTCGATAGGCGTGGCGAACCTGCTCTTGGCGGTGTTTCGCTGAAGGTTGTGAATAATGGTGCGTAGAACAGATATTTAGTGGCGCTCTGAAGTTTTTCGCGAGCAAGCTTCGCTCCTACAGGGGACGGTGTGTTACCGCCGATTTTGCGATGTGTTGAAAACAGTCAGTGCAACCCGCCCCGCCTCCCGCTATTAATACCCTTCCCCCTCAAGGACCCGAGCCTGCCATGAAATTCGACCTCGCCTACTGCCTCAGCCTCGACGACAAGCTGTCGATCTATGACGTGCGCGATCTCAATTTCGACGAAACCATGGAGTTCGATTCCGCCAAGGAGCACTTCCAATGCCCCAACGACGCCTGTCGTTTGGCCTTCGATGCGGCGAATGTACTGACGACGTTCAACGCCAAGAACGTGAATTACGTTCGCACCCCGCACTTCAAGAACACGCCCAGCACCCGGCATGTGGCGGATTGTCCTTATGCCAGTCTCAAGGCGTCGGCGTCAGGTGTGGACGGTGCGGAAACGGATGACAGTCGCGAGGAGCATTTCCCGTCGGAGTTGTTGCTGACTCGGCGTGAGTATGTGCGTAAGCCGTCGAACCCGGCGGTGGCGGCGGATGTGGTGCGGGACGATCCGAAGCCAACCACTGAGGCTAGCAACACAGAACACCCAAGCCGTGAATCGGCGCCGGACAAGACCAGTGTCTTCGCCCATCCGGTGGAGTGTTTTGTGTCGAACTTCGAAGACAAGGACCTGCTCAAGCGCATGCCGCTGAAGATTGGCGAGCACACGGCGCCTTACGGGTCGTTCTTCAAGAAGATCGAATACCTGACGGATAACAAGGGGCTGATTTACTGGGGCAAGATCAAGGAGATCAAGGATTACACGCAGAGCTTTCGCATCGATTTCGAGCAGAAGGTCTGGTTCAAGCAGGCGGACGAGGCGAAGAAGAAGCCGTATTCAGTCAACGTTTACCTGAGCAAGAAGTTGATCGAGAACTACCGCAAGCGCAAAGCGTTTCTGGAAGAGATCAAGCACGCCATCGACAGTGAAGCGGAGTTGTATTGCTTCTTTTATGGCGTGACGCCGGAGTTGAAGCAGGTGCCGAGCAAGAAAAACCCCGAGCAGACGTTCGGGGTGTTCAGTGCGAATATCGAGAACCTGGATCACTTTGTTATTCGTGAGGCGCCGGGGTTATCGGGTACGCAATCAGGGCAGCTGTAGCGCAACGCCGCCGGGGTGTTGCTTGATCAGGCTATACGGCAGGACACCCCAGCCCACATTTCCACACACTGCGGCCACGTGAGGAAAGGACGGATCTAACTTGATCCCCTGCTCGGTGAAATACCAGGAAGGAAAACTCCAGCGGTCCTCGTCATCGTAGTCGCAGTCGTCGTCCCCTTCTGGTGTGACCGTCATTTGATTGGGATAGAGATTAAGCAATTGCGCCACCAGCCACGGCGCCAGCTCTTTGCCGCGGTAATCAGAATAGGCACTGAATGACTCAGACGAAGAAATGTAGGCGTCGTAGTTTTCCTCGTAGTGCAGCGGCTTTCCCTGTCCCACCCACAGCACGTCATCAAGCGTCAGAGATTGGCCCGTTTTAGCATCGAGGTTGAGTGAGTCATTGACCTGATCCGGGTAAGCACCGCCACAGAAGTACTCGGTTGAGACACGGACGCTCATGACGTTCGGCGTCATCCACAGAGGCTGACTCGTCTGTGCGTAGTAGGCGTCAGCGTAGTTAGCGAAGCATCCGTAATACCCCACAACCTCCTGCCACAAACGGCCCATCAATTGCTGATTGATACGCTTACGCTCCTCAGCGTTGTAGCCCGAAACCACTTCAAACAGCTCGGCTTTGGATTGTGGGTCGCGCCACCATTGCAGCGTGTAACCCATGAAGGTTTCAGTCTTGCCTTGTGTAAGCTTCATACCCTGCAAACGCAGGTATTCATAAGGCGCCTTGTCGTGAAGTCTGGCGAGATAGGGCAAGGTGTCAGCGGGAATCTGAGGAAGGTTCGCTGGCTGCAGGTCAATCTTCAAGACTTTGCCTTTAGGGCTAGTCCATTCTCCGGACCAGCCGCTGGACTTTGGTTGTAAGCGAATTGTCGGAAAAGGTTTGTGCTCTCCATATCGCTGGTCACCCTCTTCCAGCACAAGTGCTTTTCCTTCCTTTGAGCCACTAAGCACCAAGTCCTTGCGGTACTTTTGGTAAAAGTAACGACCCTCACTGCCATCGGCGCTCACCTCCAGCACAATCGGCATTTTTCCCAGAGTCCCGGTATAGACCTGCCTGCCGCTGTCGGCCCACAACATCGTAGAAAACGTGGAGCACACCAATACGACAATGCCAGCAAGACGAAACAGTCCTTTAAACATCAAATCATCCTTGAATGCAGCGAGTATTGGCTCGCAAGAAAGAGCGGCGGATTATGGCGAACCCGTGTTCGAGAATCGATAAAAAGCTAACGTGATGACGATCAGTTCAGGCACATGCTGACCATCACCAACACCAGCAACCCCACATAGACCCGCGCATGCACCCGATCCGGAATCCGCCCGATCCAAGGCGTGGCCAACCGAATCCCCACCAACGATCCCATCGTCAACACCGCAAACGCCAGCAGATCCACATAACCGACAAACCACGGTCCCAGATCAAACTCGGTGAACCCCGCCATCGCCATGTAAGTCAGCGTCCCGGCCAACGCCACCGGCAGACTTAACGGATTAGCCATGGACGTCGCCTGACTCATGCTCAACCCGCATCGACGCAACAACGGCACAGTCATGACACTGCCGCCTACGCCGAGAAAGGTCGCGATAATGCCGATTCCTACACCACCGCCAGACACTTCCGCCCTCCCCAACCGTCGTGGGATTGTGGTGTCGGACGCTGTCAGAAAACCACGTCGGAACAGGCAATCCACAATGGTCACGCCCAGGTACGCGATGAAGGCATAACGAATCACCTCGCCACTCACCCACATCGCGGCGAGCGCTCCGAGGATTGCGCCCAGGCCGATGAACCCGCCCAGCGGCCACAGATAATGACGAATGAGATTACCGGCGCGGCGGTGTTTGCCGGTGGCGATCAGTGCGTTGACGATCATCACGCAGGTCGAAGTCGCCACGGCAATGTGCATTGCCGATTGGCTGACGGGGTCATCGGCACCGTGGCTAGCCATGAGCATGCGATAAAGCAATGGCACCACAACGAAGCCGCCGCCAAAGCCGAACAACACCGCAGTGACGCCAGTCACGCACCCGAAAAATGCCAGCAGGAGATAAAACATTGCGCGTCGTCCGTTGGTTGAGAGCGGTCGACAATAGAGCGATGCGCCTTGGCCTGCTTCAGCAAGTCAGCCAATAATGTTCGCGTTTACGCCAACTGTTGGAAAACGCTCAATGCGCAATGTTTCGATCAATCTGCTGGATGACACACCGCGCTCGGTGGTGGCGATCGGTACGGATTATTCCCACGGTCATGTGTTGCCCCGTCATACGCATCGGCGGGCACAACTGCTGTACGGCGCGACGGGGGTGATGCAGGTCAGTACGCACGATGGCAATTGGGTGGTGCCGCCGCAGCGAGCGGTGTGGATTCCGGCCGGGGTGGCGCATGAGGTGCTGATGCTGGGGGTGAGCACGCGCAGTTTGTACATCGAACCTGATGCGGTTGATTTGGGGGATCGTTGCCAGGTGATCAGTGTGTCGCCGTTGATGCGGCACTTGTTGATGGAGGCGGTGGAGATCCCGCTGGCGTACGACGAGGCCGGGCGCGATGGCGCGCTGATCGACTTGCTGCTGCATGAACTGGCGCGCAGTGCTCACTTGCCGTTGCACATTCCGTTACCGGTCTATGCGCGGTTGCTAGGGTTGTGCCAAGGCTTTTTGCAGCGGCCCGACGCGCATCAATCGCCGCAGCAATGGGCCGATCAATTGCACATCAGCTTGCGCACGTTCAATCGGCTGTTCCGACAGCAGACAGGGCTGAGTTTCAGCCAATGGCGCCAGCGGGCCTGCGTGGTGCTGGCCCTGGCGCGGTTGGCGGCGGGGACGCCGGTGACGCGCATTGCGCTGGATTTCGGTTATGACAGCCCGGCGGCATTCTCGACCATGTTTCGCCGCGTATTGGGGCAGGCACCGTCCGTCTGGATGGAGGGGGCGACATAGAAAAAATCAAAAAATGAGTTTGATCCGGGCGCAAAACAACTGTACAAAACAACAGTACTTTTTGGATTAGCACTCTCGAGCCCGGAGAACACCATGGCCTCTCTTGCGATGAAAATCACCCTGGAACGTATCGCCCTTTTCCAATTCACCCCGGCCCACTGTGCCCAGGCCCGAGCGATGCTGGGTTGGAGCGTGGAAGAGCTCTCGGAGGAATCCGGTGTCTCCGTGGACGCCATTGTGCGATTCGAGGCCGAACGCGATGTGCTGGATGTCACCCGGCTGGCGTTGGCGTATCGGTTTGAATCGGAAGGCCTGGTGTTCTTCCCCGGATTTGCGCCGGGTCGGGGGATGAATGTGAGAGGGTCGACGCCTGATCCGGTGGGTCGGGCGGACTACGCGATGGTTGAGTGAGGAGTCAGCAGATGAATGGAATCGATGAATGCGACAGGCTTGGTCATCCGTCTTCGGGTGCTGCCGATGCGGGGGAAATGAGGGCCAAGGCCGAATACCTGATGAAGATCGGCATGCTGCTCGACACCGGTCAGTTGGGCAAGCTGGAAGCGGCGCAGAGGCTTGGACTGTCAGCGGGGGAAATGGATGAAATTCTCGACGGGAATGTTTGCGACCTGACGGTGGCGAAGATCGCGGGCCGCTCCATGGCGAGCGGCCCGACGGCAGAAGATCAGGCGTTCTGAGGCGTGACTGGATCGCCCTTTCAGGAAGGCTCATGGCTTGCCTCGCTGGTCGAGCAGCCACGGCCTTTAACGCCCACCATCACCTGCCTTGGTCTTGGACCTTACTGCTCCCGAAACGCCGGATTCTGACGCTCTAACGACGCTTGTTCATAGCTGTAAGCCAGCGCCAGCAGTTGGGGTTCACTCCAGCGCTGGCCGAAAAAGAACACAGACGTTGGCAGTTCATCGCTGTTCATGCCCGACGGGACGGTAATGGCTGGGTAGCCAGCGACTGCGGCACTGAATTGCGAGTAGCCATCGGCATCGGCGAACATTGCATCCAGATTATGTTCAGCCATTTGCTCATCAATGGCAGCCTTGAAGCTGGCACTGAGCACGCCGAACATCTCGGTTGCCTGTGAGTGGGTCATGTCCAGTTGGTTGATGTCGTTCAGCATTTGCTGCCCGTAACCTTCGGCACCCGGATTCAGCTCGTTGAAATCGATCAACTGTTGAAGCGTCTGAATCGGTAACCCTGAGCGGCTGGCCAGGTACTCGGGCAGTTCATGTTTCATGCCTGCCATGAGGGTGTTGAAGTAGCCATCGATATCCGGCAGTCGGACGCTCAACGGCACCAGGGTCGCGCCTTGCTCTTCCAGTGTGGCCAATGCCATCAGGAATTCAAAACCGGGTCGAAGCACAGTGCCGTTGGTGCCGACGTACTCGGTCGGATAACCGATTCTTTTGCCTTGCAGTGCATCCGTGTTGAGCAGCGCGGTGTAGTCAACGCCCACTGGCGCATCGCTGGTGACAGGGTCACGGGCGTCAATGCCTTGCAGGGCGTTGAACATCAGCGCGGCGTCACGAACGGTGCGCGTCAGGGTACCCGGCGTATCCTGCAGACGGGTGATGGGAATGATGCCCGATCGGCTGAACAGACCCAGCGTAGGCTTGACGCCCACCACGCCATTAGCCGAAGCAGGGCACGCGATGGAACCGTTGGTTTCGGTCCCCATGGCCAACGGTGCGAAACCGGCGGCAACACCGGCGGCTGAACCCGAGCTGGAACCACAGATTTCGCCATTTAACACGTGGGGGTTTTTACCCTGGCCACCTCGGCCACTCCAACCGTGGGGCAAGCCCATTTCCCGGACGTAAGCCCATTCGCTCATGTTGGTTTTGCCGAGGATGACGGCACCTGCGTCACGCAGCTGTTGGACCACAAACGCGTCGTTCGCAGCAGGCTGACCGACCATGGCCAACGAACCCGCGCTCGTTTGCATCTGGTCCGCCGTGTCGATGTTGTCCTTGAGCAGAACAGGAATGCCGTGCAGCGGACCACGCACTTTTCCGTCCTGACGCTCCTGGTCCAAAGCGGTGGCAATGTCGATGGCCTGTGGGTTGAGCTCGATAATCGCGTTGATCGTCGGCCCTTGCTTGTCCAGCGTGTGGATGCGCGCCTGCAAATACTCCACCAGTGTGACTGAGGTGAGTTCGTTGCGCGCCATCCGCTCGGTAAGCTCGCTGACGCTCGCATATTCGAGCGACTGGGCAGTGACGGAGGCGTTGCTGTCTGCGAATGCAGGTCCGGTGACCGATAGCAGAATGATCTGCGCCAGTGCCGTCATGCGGCTTTTTAAAACGTCCTTCATTTACAGCATCCTTGATATGGCCAATTGCGGGTGAGTCATTTCACCCGCCGCACAGCCTACCGAAACCGTAGGAAACAGCTGTCAGTCACAAGGAGCTGTCAATGTAGGAAACATCATCCAGACTTGTAGCCGCTACAAGCTAAACGCCCTTCTTCCTTCACTGTACTTTCCATTTCCGACCACCATGCGGCCCCTCGCTGTGGGTACATGACGTTGAACGCTTCGCCCATTTGCGGCGTGGTGATCGACACATTGCGTTCCCAGGCCAAGGCGAGGATCCGGTCGAAGGGCTCGAACCAGGCGTGCATCGACAAATCGAAAGTGCCGTTGTGGATGGGCAGTAACCAGCGGCCCTTGAGGTCGATGTGCGCTTGCAGGGTTTCTTCCGGCTGCATGTGAATGTGCGGCCACTCGACGTTGTAGGCGCCGGTTTCCATGAGGGTCAGGTCAAACGGGCCATGCTGTTCGCCGATGCGTTTGAAGCCATCGAAATAACCGCTGTCGCCGCTGAAGAAGATCCGCGTGTCGCCATCGATCATCACCCACGAGGCCCAGAGCGTGCTGTTGCCATCGAACAGGCCGCGCCCGGAAAAGTGCTGCGACGGTGTGGCGATGAACTGGATGCCATCGACTTCCGTGCCCTGCCACCAATCGAGTTGGCGCACTTTGCTGGCATCGACGCCCCATTTGACCAGGGTGTCGCCTACGCCCAGTGGCGTCAGGAAGTAGTTGGCCTTGTCCGCCAGTGTGAGCACCGTTTGATAATCGAGGTGGTCGTAGTGGTCATGCGACAGGATCACCGCCTCTATCGGCGGCAAGTCATCGAGGCTGATCGGTGGCTGGTGGAAACGCTTGGGGCCGGCCCATTGCACGGGTGAAGCGCGCTCGGCGAAGACCGGGTCGGTGATCCAGAATTTGTCCCGCAGTTTCAGCAGTACGGTGGAGTGGCCGAGGCGATAGACGCTGTGGTTGGGCGCGGCGATCAATGCTGCGTGGCTCAGGGCTTGCACCGGGACGGGTGCAGTTGGGCGAGTGTCGCGCGGTTTGTTGAAAATCATGTTCCACATGATGCGCAGCATTTTTCGCACGCCTTCACGTTGCACAGGCACATGATTCTGGAACAGTCCTTGTGCCTGACGGGAAGCTTCGGGTGTGGAGGCATTGTCCGCAGGGGAAATTGAGTCGGCCATGTCTGAGTAACTCCAGAAAAACCGCAAAGCGCGGATTTCACGGTGGGACGATAATTGGCCAAAGCACGCACGCATCAGCCGGAAATTCTAGTATTCACTGCACAGGATTAACGAAACATTACACTGCACAGTGTAGTTTCTAGGTTGCATCAAAGCGGATCACAAGTAAACTGCCGAGTGTAATTCTTCTCTGCCGACTGCCGAAGCGTACTTATGACAGCTCCACAGCGCCTCACCGACCGAAAACGCGAAGCCATCATTCAGGCGGCGATTGCCGAATTCCGTGCCAACGGTTTCGACATCACCAGCATGGACAAGATCGCCGCCACCGCTGGGGTGTCGAAGCGCACGGTGTACAACCACTTCCCCAGCAAGGAAGAATTGTTCGCCGAAATCCTCAATCAACTGTGGGCGCGGGTGACCGCCGAACAGGAAACGTCCTACCGCCCTGACCTGCCCCTGCGCGAGCAAATGCGCCAGATGTTGCAGGCGAAATTGCAGATGCTGGGCGATGAAAACTTTCTCGACCTGGCGCGGGTGGCGATCGCCGCCACCATCCATTCTCCCGAGCGCGCGCAGAACATGGTGGCCCGGATGGGCGAGCGTGAAGAAGGCCTGACTGTGTGGATCCGCGCCGCCCAGGCGGACGGTCGGTTGAAGCCGGTCGCCCCCGAATTTGCCGCGCAGCAGATCCAGGGAATGCTTAAATCCTTTGCGTTCTGGCCGCAGATTTCCATGGGGCTGCCCCCGCTGTCAGATGAGATGCAACGCACCGTGGTGGAGTCAGCACTGGACATGTTCCTGGCCTGTTATCAGCGCTGAATCGAGCTGCCATAAATGACAATCTCTGCCGAAACACCGATCACAGCGCGCGCTGAATAAAACGCGGCAATGTGTTTCAAAATGAAAATGGCGCTGGGGCTATAGTGAACGTCAGTCCCAGCGCCACGCAGAGATCATCATGACCACGCCGACCCACGAAACCAAACCCGCCGCTGCCGTCGATCACCTGCGCTTTCACCGCCCCCATGCCCACTTGGAGCCAACGTTCGGCAACGACAAGTTCGCCCTGCGCGCCGAGGCCTTTGCACGGTTCTTCGGCACGCCGACCTTCCTGGGCGCCCAGACGCTGATCGTGGCGATCTGGATCTGCCTTAACGTCTCTGGCGTGACCCAGTTCGACGTTTATCCGTTCATCCTGCTCAACCTGGCGTTCAGCCTGCAGGCGGCGTATGCCGCTCCCCTGATCCTGTTGGCCCAGACCCGTCAGGCGGCGCGGGACAAAGCCCAGACCGATGCCGATGCCCTGCACCGCGAATCCATCGCCGTGGCCAACAGCGAACGCCAGGCACAAGCGGCGCAGAACACCGCGCAACTGCTCGAGCTGCTTGAACTGAACACCCGGCTTACGGAAATGACCAAGAACCTGACCGAACGCATTGAAAGCCTGACCTCGGAAATGCATCAGCATTTAGTGAATGATCATCCGAAGGATTAGCACCCGATCACGGCAGTCGAAGCGCCCGCCCCAGCTCATCGAACAACGTCACCACCGAGCGCAACGCGCGGCAGTCCGGACGGGTCAGCAACCAGAGCGCGGTGTCGTAACCGTGCAGCGGGCCGGTCAGTGGTTGCAGTTCATCACCGATCAAAAAGTCCGGTAACGCCGCAACGCCCAGCCCGGCACGCACCAACTCGGTCACCGACAGCATGCTGTTGCAGCGATAAGCCGGTGTGACGCCGGGCAGTTGCTGGCGCCGCCATGCCACGGTGGGGTGGTCGGGAAGAAAGTCATCCGGCGCGATCCAGGTCAGCGAGGCCAGGTCTTCAGGATCGACTGATTTCAGGTACGCCGTACTGGCACAGACCCGATAGGAAATATCCGCCAGACGTCGACCAACCAGATGCTCGGGCGGTGCGCGAGTCAGGCGCAAGGCGATATCGGCATCCCGACGGCTGAGGTTGGCGAAGTCGTTGGAGGTGCTCAGTTCGAGGGTCAGCGCCGGGTAGGACGGCATGAACTGCGCCAGCGCCGGCAGCAGCAACCCTTGCAGGACAGAATCGGTGCAGGTCAGCCGCACCGTGCCGCTGATGACTTCACCGCCCTGCTCCACGCCAATGCGCGCCGCGTCCAGCGCTTGTTCCGCGCGCTCGGCTTGCTCGGCCAGGGTCTGGGCGAGTGTGGTCGGCAGGTAACCGGCGCGGCTTTTTTCGAACAGTTGCTGGCCCAGCGCGGCTTCCAGTCGGCGAACCGCGCGAAACACCGTCGACACGTCGACCTTCAATAACGCCGATGCCCGGGCCAGAGAGCCGCCGCGCACCAAGGCGAGGATTAGCGCCAGGTCTGGATAGTCGAGTCGATAGTGCGTCGCTGCATTGATCACTTGGGATAACGCCAATATTGAATGCGTGAGCGCCAATCTATAGTGGGTGCCAGGAATCAACAAGCGTCGAGATCACTCATGGAAAGCACTACCCTGCGCATCGCCCTGATCGGTGATTACGACCCACAGGTCACCGCCCACCAAGCCATTCCCGTGGCGCTCGGCATGGCTGCCGAACACCTGAACGTGGATGTGCAATTTCAGTGGCTGGCCACCGATCACATAAACGCCACCCCGTTACACCACGTCGACGGTTTCTGGTGCGTGCCCGCCAGCCCTTACCGCGACATGGACGGCGCGTTGCGGGCGATCCGTTTTGCCCGTGAGCAGCAGCGACCGTTCCTCGGCACCTGCGGCGGTTTTCAACACGCGGTGCTTGAGTTCGCTCGGAACGTATTGGGTTGGGAAGACGCCGAGCATGGCGAAACCCATCCCGGTGCAGCACGCGCATTACTCACGCCGCTGACCTGCTCATTGGTGGAAGCAACGGACAGCATTCGCCTGGTTGAAGGCTCGTTGATCGCCAACGTGTACGAAAGCGTCGAGATCGTTGAGGGATATCGCTGTCGCTATGGCATGAACCCGGCGTTCGAGCGTGAGTTATTGAGCCAACAGTTGTGCGCCGTTGGCCATGACTCGACCGGCGACCTGCGGGCGGTGGAGCTCCAGGATCATCCGTTTTTCGTCGCCACCCTGTTCCAGCCCGAACGCGCCGCGCTCAACGGCACGCTACCGCCGCTGGCCCGGGCGTTGATCGAAGCCTGCAAAAGGCAACAGTCATGATTGCCGATACGCCATCAGCGCCGTACTACGCGGTGATTTTTACCTCGCTGCGCACCGACGGTGATCAAGGCTACGCCGAGGCCGCCGAACGCATGCTGGAACTGGCCCGTGAGCAGCCGGGGTTTCTCGGTGTTGAGTCGGCTCGGGGTGAGGATGGGTTGGGGATTACGGTGTCGTACTGGGCCAGCGAGGCGGCGATTCTGGCGTGGAAACATCATCCTGAGCACAGTGCGATCCGTGAGCGGGGGCGGTCGACGTGGTATTCGGCGTGTCATACGCGGGTGTGCAAGGTTGAGCGGGCGTATGGGTTCAAGGCCGTAAAATGATGCGGTGTTCTTCTGGCCGCCTTCGCGGGCAAGCCTTGCTCCTACAGGTTGCCGGCGCCCTCTGTAGGAGCGAGGCTGCCCGCGAAGAGGCCAGTCCAGACACAGTAAAACTTCAGCCCCGAACCAGACTCCGCACCGCCGAAATCTCCGGCACTTCCCGCCGATTCATGTACACCCGCAACGGCTCGGTCACATTGATCCGATCATCAATATTCTGATCCAGCAACAATTGAATCAACTCACGCTTGAGCGTCATGGCCTGCCCAGGCCCCGGCGCCCAGACAAATTCACTGGTGGGAATGATCCCGTCATCCGCCACGTCCATACCAAACGAGTCTTCGCTGAAACGCACAATGTAGTGGCCAGTTTTGCGATTGAGGCCAACGAAGCCTTTGAGTTGGTCGGCGGCCTGGCAGATAAGCTCGGAAGTGATGCGCATATAAACCTCACAAAAGGTCGTTAACGACCGGTGAACGATGGTTTACACGCAAGGACAGGCATTCGGATTTCCCTCTGCCGGGGAAACGCCGGGGCCAAGAGTACTGCAAAGAAGCGCACAAAAGCGCTGAAAAAATCTGCTTTAAACACGTTTATGTCGGTCTGGCGATAGCGCTGGCGGCGCTCAGTTGTTAAAAGAGACGTCTTTGAAAATTCAACGCGAAAGGACCTCGACCATGCCTGTTACCTTCACCAAAAGCGCCCTGCTGCTGAGCATGCTGCTGGGCTTCGGCCAGGCACAGGCCGCCAACGAGCCCAGCCCGACTGCACTGGCCACCCGTTTGGGCATCCCGCACCCGGCGGTGATCGCCCACCGCGGCGCATCCTACGATGCACCGGAATCCACTGCGGCGTCTTACAGACTGGCCCGTGATCTGGGCGCCGATTACCTGGAACTGGACCTGCAACGCAGCAAGGACGGCGTGCTGTTCGCCCTGCACGACAACAACCTGCAACGCACCACCGACGTTGCCACCAAATTCCCCGATCGCAAGGACAGCCCGGCCAACGCGTTCACCCTCGCCGAACTGAAAACCCTGGATGCCGGTAGCTGGTTCAACGCCGCGTACCCGGATCGCGCACGTCCGTCCTTCGTCGGCCTGAAGATCCTGACCCTCGACGAAATCATCGACATCGCCCAGGGCAATCCGCTGCACAAACCCGGCCTGTACATCGAAACCAAAGAACCAAAGCAATTCCCCGGCCTCGAACGCGACCTCAAGGACAAATTGCAGGATCGCGGCTGGCTGAGCCCGGCCGGTTCCAAACTGGCGAAAAGCAATCTGGCGGTCGGCCAGGGCAAGGGCAAAGTCGTGCTGCAAACCTTCGAGAAGAGCAGCCTCGAACTGCTTGAGAAGGAAATGCCACAAGTGCCGAAGATCCTGCTGCTGTGGGTCGGCGAAGGCAGTATCGAGCCTAAGTCCAAAGTGACGTTTGCCGAGTCCGGCGACAAGGACAAGGCCACCTACTACGCCAAACAGGAACCGAAAGACAAAGCCGAATTCCAGCAATGGGTCGAGTACGCCAAGGCCCAGGGTGCGATCGGCACCGGTCCTTCGGCAGTGTTGACCAAGGGTGGCGATCAGAGCTATTCGGACCTGGTGAAACCGTGGATGAACCAGTACACCCACGATCAAGGCCTGCTGGTGCACGCCTACACCATCGACGAAGCGGTTGATTACCAGAAAGTCATGGACGCCGGCGTCGATGGCATCTTCACCAACCGCGCCAGTGAATTGCTGAAGTTCTACAAGCGCCCGGCGGCCGGGACGGTGGCGCAGTTGCTGCAGAACAACGGGTACTGATCGCTAGCTGACACGACACCGCGTCGTCTTCTTCGCGGGCAAGTCGGATTGCCGCATCACTCGCTCCTACGGGTTTTGAGTCGATCACAAATAATGCGACCGCCCCAAATCCCGTAGGAGCGAGTGATGCGGCAAGCCGACTTGCCCGCGAAATCTTCCAAACGACACGGTGATTGGAATTAAGGGTGAATTAAGTTGCCACAGTTAATCTGGACTCACTTAAACAGATCACCCCAAGGAATGAACCCATGAAAACCCTGACTGCCCTGTTCACCGCTGCTGCCCTGACCCTCACCGCTGGCCTGGCTCAGGCTGACGTTCGTGTCGACCAGATCCCTGCGCTGGTCAAGAGCGGCAAGATCAAGCCACTGGAAGAAATGAACCAGGAGGCTCTGAAACGGCACCCAGGCTCGACCATCACCGACACGGATCTGGACAACCACTTCAACAACTACGAGTACGAAGTGGAACTGAAAACCGCTGACGGCAAAGAATTCGACGTGGACTTCGATGCCACCACCGGCAAAGTCCTGAGCGACAAACAAGACACCTGATACCCGTATCAAACAAAGCCGCACGATCTTCGGATCGTGCGGCTTTTTTGCATGCCGGATTCGCATAATCAACACGCGCCAACTCGGCGGTAGCCCGCTAGAATCCCTCAACGGTGATTACACAGAGATGGATTGAGATGGGGCAAACAGCGGCAGCAGACATCGCCACGATCGGCCGGATCAGCGCGGTGCCGGCGATTCTCCAGGTGATCCGTGAATTGACGGGGCTGCGCTTCGCTGCGGTGGCGCGTGTCACTGAAGACTCATGGACCGCTTGCGCCGTACTCGATCAGCTGGACTTCGGCTTGCAGGTCGGCGGCGAGCTGGAGGTGGTCACCACCTTGTGCCACGAAATTCGCCAGGCGCATCAGTCGGTGGTGATCGACAAGGCCAGTGAAGACCCGCTTTACCGCGATCACCACACCCCTCGCCTCTATCAATTCGAAAGCTATATTTCGGTGCCGATCTTTCGCCCCGACGGACGCTTTTTCGGCACCATCTGCGCCCTTGATCCCAATCCTGCATCGCTCAAATCCAGCACGATCCAGAGCACCATGGAATCCTTTGCGCGAATGCTGGCGTTGCAGATCGAGGCGGAAGAGAACCTGCAAAAAACCGAAGCGGCATTGATGGCGGAACGCAAAAACACCGCGTTGCGCGAACAGTTCATCGCCGTGCTCGGCCATGACCTGCGCACCCCGTTGTTCGCGATCAGCGCCGGCGCCGAAATGCTCTTGCGCAAGCTTCCCGACCCGGCGAATCAGCAACGGGCCCGGCACATTCTGACCAGTGCCCGGCGCGCGACCCGACTGGTCGATGATGTGCTGGATTTCGCTCGTGGTTCGTTGGGCAGTGGTATTCCGGTGGACATCGCACCGTGCCCGGACCTGGGCGACGCCTTGCGGCACGTGATTTCAGAAGTCCAGAACATCTATCCCCAACGCACCCTTCGCATGTCCATTGGCGAGCTGCACGGTATTCAGTGCGATCGCGAGCGGGTCGCGCAATTGCTTTCCAATCTGGTGGCGAACGCCGTTGCCCACGGCGACCCCGAGGGCTCGGTAGACGTGAGCGCGCAGATCCACGACGGGCAGTTCGTGCTGAGCGTGACGAATCAGGGGCTCATCGCCGAGGACGCGTTGCCCCATCTGTTTCGCCCCTACGCGCGACCGGCCCGCGGAACACCGCAGACCGGTCTCGGGTTGGGGTTGTACATCGCCAGTCAGATTGCGCAGTCCCATGGTGGAAAGCTGGAAGTGCGCTCGACAACGAAGGAAGGCACGCAGTTTGTTTTCAGCTTTCCGGTGCAGACAGTTCCGGGAAAAGCTTAAGTCGCAGCAATGACGTTGAAGTTAGAAACGGGCGATACAGCGACATTTCCAGAGTCGTCGGCTAGCGTGTAATTCGCCTTCACGGGACCAAGCTTAATGAACTGTTTTTCAATGTAAAAGTGCACACCTGCCACCTCTTCAACCACCGTGATTGTATGCGTGAACACCGACACGTCATTCCAGATCACTTCAAGCTTGTCCCCTTTTTTGTAGTTCTGGTTGCCTTCGACTAGCGCCCGCAAACCATTTTCGCCTACCGGTTCGGTGAGTTCGCCATCGTCAACCCCTTCTACTTTCAAACGACTTAATTGCAGATCCATAGACATAAAAACGCTCCTTGTGAATACAGCAGCGCCGCTGCGCTGACAGCGCTATCAAACGCTCGTGCACGGCAATCGTCTACTGTCAGAACTAACAGGTGCACCGTAAAACCGAACCAAAATGCCAGGCGCCCGACCAGCGGCGTAACCCTTATGGATCCGAGAGCGACGGGCGTACCGACTCGGTAACCGACCTGATACGCCGCCGTTTCCGTTACGCGCTCAGACGCGCCGTCACTTCATTCAACTGCCCCGACAACCCATGCAAATGACGGCCAGCCGCTTCGGTGCGCTGCACGTTGTCCAGGTTGGTGCTGGCGATGCTGGTGATTTCAGTGAGGTTGCGTGAAATGTCCTCGGCCACCGAGGTCTGTTCTTCGGCGGCGGTGGCGATCTGGCGGTTCATGTCGCGGATGGCTTCCACGGCATGGGTGATCCGCTCCAGCATGGCGCCGGCCTGGGTCACTTGCTCGACGCTTTCCTCACTGCGCGACTGGCCGCTTTCAATCGCCTGAGCCGCGTCCACCGCACCGGTTTGCACGGTCTGGATGATCTGGTTGATCTCGATGATCGATGCCGCCGTGCGCTGGGCCAGGCTGCGCACTTCATCGGCCACCACCGCAAAACCGCGTCCGGCTTCACCGGCACGGGCCGCTTCGATGGCCGCGTTGAGCGCCAGCAGGTTGGTTTGTTCGGCGATTCCGCGAATCACTTCGAGCACCTTGCCGATGCGTCCGCTGTCCGTTTCCAGTTGGCGGATGACCGTGGCGGTGTTGGCGATTTCGCCGCGCATCCGGGTGATGGTGTGAATGGTGCCCTGCATGACTTTTTCGCCGTGTTGGGCGGACTGGTCGGCATCGTCGGCGGCGCGTGCGGCATCGGCGGCGTGACGGGCGACTTCCTGTGCGGTGGCCGACATTTCGTTCATCGCCGTGGCCACCTGATCGGTGCGGTTGAACTGCTCATTGGTGCCGCTGGTCATGAGGCTGGCGATCGAGTTCAGCTCACTGCTGGCGCTGTCCAGGTCCTTGGCGCTGCGCTGCAAACGACTGAACGTTTCGGCGAGGAAATCACGCAAAGTGTTGGCCGCAACCGCCAATTTACCCAGCTCATCCTGACGGGTGCTGGCCACGCGGTCGGCAAACTTGCCCTGGCTGAGTTGCGCGACGTACTCGATCAGTTTGCGAATCGGTTCAATCAGGTTGCGGTTGACCAGCCACAGGCTCAAGAGCCCGATCAACAGCCCCGAGACGAGCATCACAATGAGCCCCAGCAACACGGTGCGATCGGCTTCGGCGCTGATTTGCTTCGACTGCTCGACACCCTGCTTGCGCAATTCGCTGACCAACTCGGTCATCTGTTCGCTGGTCGCACGGTCGACACCTTTGACCGCCGCGTCGCCTGCCGTCGGGTCGGCGCCCGCCGCCACGTAGGCGTCACGGCCCTTCTGATAGGCAGCGCCCAGCAAACGGTGTTCGTCACGCAGGCGTTCGATGCGGGTTTTCAGTTGCGGATCGATACCTTTTTGCACAGCCAGCTCACCGAGAATGCTCTGCACATCGCGCTGACGGTCTTCGAACTGTTTCCAATACTTGTCCAGGTCGGCCGGTTGCTTGCCACGCAGCAGGACGTTTTTCCATTCCTGAACCTGCACCTTGAATTGCAGGTTGGCTTCATCGATCAACTGCGAGGTGTGCAGCGGGCCTTCGATCAGGTTGGCGTAGCTCTGAACGCCGCCGGACAGAAAGTGAAAGCAAGCCAGGGCGATCAACAGTACCGCCAACAGGCTGCCGCTCAACAGGGCGAGAATTTGTGCTCTCAGGGATTTTTGCAGCATCGAGTGATACTCATGACAGGGGGGTGAGACACGCGGCAAACACAGCGTGAAAGGTGTCCGGACATCCCTGTCTGAAACTTGGCTCATGGCCGAAGCCGCGCAAGGTAACTTAAGCAAGATCGGCGGGCCAGAGCGGTTCTTGAATCTATTCCGACCACCGGCAATGCAATCGTTTGCGGTTATTTTTTCGTCACAAAAACGTCATCCACAGTTGCGATGATGCGGCTCAAGTGAACCTGTAAAACCTGCGACAGGCGCCTCCCCTTGCGAGCCCCAATGAACCACAGCATCGACCAAAGCCATCGCGACCCGGACCTGTTCGGTCTGCTCTACGGTTTCAGTTTTCGCCCCGGTGAGCGGGGTCGGGAGATTGATTCGGCGAAAGCGCTGCAATACCTGCAACAGCCGGACGAGAGCGATGAATTCCTGTGGCTGCACCTGAACCTGGCGCATGCCGCGTGCGAGCGCTGGATGAAAAGCCATCTGGCATTGCCGGACGAGTTTTTCGAAGCCTTGCACGAAGGGTCTCGATCCACGCGCATCGAGCATGTGGATTCGGCGTTGCTGGCGGTGGTCAACGATGTGGTGTTCAACCTCAGCAGCATGGTGTCGTCGGATGTGTCGACGCTGTGGGTGTGCGCCCGCAGCCGGCTGATCATCAGCGCCCGCCTGCAACCGCTGCACTCGGTGGACAAGCTGCGCTCGTCGGTGAAGGCCGGCGAGTGCTTTCGTTCACCGCTGGAATTGCTGGTGCATTTGCTCCGCGATCAGGGCGAGGTACTGACCCAGATCGTGCGCAAGACCAGCCTCAGTGTCGATCAGATCGAAGATGAATTGCTGTCCTCGCGGCTGTCGACCAACCGTGCGGAACTGGGTGCCAATCGCCGGGTGCTGGTGCGCCTGCAACGGCTGCTGGCGCTGGAGCCCGGTTCGTTGTTGCGGTTGCTCAACCGGCCGCCGCACTGGTTGCAGAAGGAAGACGTGAAGGAGTTGCGCAAGTCCACCGAGGAGTTTGCGCTGATCATCAACGACCTCACGGCGCTGGGTGAGCGGATCAAGCTGTTGCAGGAAGAGATCGCGGCCAACCTGAACGAGCAGAGCAACCGCACGCTGTTCACCCTGACCGTGGTGACGGTGCTGGCGCTGCCGATCAACATCATTGCCGGTTTTTTTGGCATGAATGTGGGTGGGGTGCCGTTGTCGGGGGATCCGGAGGGGTTCTGGATTCTGGTGGCACTGGTGGCGACGTTTACCGTGATTGCGGGGCGTTGGGCGTTTCGCAAGCGCCAGGATTATTGAGCCTTCACCCCATCCCTGTAGGAGCGAGGCTTGCCCGCGAAGGCGTTTTACCTGATACATAGCTTTCGCGAGCAAGCCTCGCGCCTACAGGGACCGGGTGAATTCTGATTAACGGATCAGCAAAAAAACCAAACCCTGATCTAGGGCAGTTTCTCTGTAACATTTGGCAACGATCATGACAGACACTCCTTCCTTCCTCAGGATTGTCTGTCATGGCTACGCCCTCCTACACCGCCCAAACCCAGGCTCCCGCCCGCAGTGCCAGGCCTCAACTCGATAAAAAACCCAGCCTGCTCACCCTCGTGGTGTTTTTCGGAGTGCTGGCCAGCGGGTTGTTGTTCACCGCCTACAGCCTGATGCACGACATGAGCGAACTCGGCACGGAGGTCACCACCTGGACGCCGTTTCTGCTGTTGGGCGTAGCGCTGCTGATCGCCCTGGGCTTTGAGTTCGTCAACGGTTTCCACGACACCGCCAATGCCGTGGCCACGGTGATTTACACCAACTCGATGCCGCCGAATTTCGCGGTGGCCTGGTCCGGGTTCTTCAACTTCCTCGGGGTGCTGCTGTCGAGTGGCGCGGTGGCGTTCGGCATCATCGCCCTGCTGCCCGTGGAGCTGATTCTGCAAGTCGGGTCCTCCGCCGGTTTCGCGATGATCTTCGCCCTGTTGATCGCGGCGATCCTGTGGAACCTCGGCACATGGTGGCTGGGCTTGCCGGCCTCGTCGTCGCACACCTTGATCGGTTCGATCATCGGCGTCGGTGTGGCCAACGCCCTGATGCACGGCCACGACGGCACCAGCGGCGTGGACTGGGCTCAAGCGACCAAGATCGGCTATGCGTTACTGTTGTCGCCGCTGGTCGGCTTCGGTTTTGCCGCGCTGTTGCTGCTGGCCTTGCGTGCGTTCGTCAAGAACCGCGCGCTGTACAAGGCGCCCGTCGGCAACACGCCACCGCCGTGGTGGATTCGCGGCATGTTGATTGTGACCTGCACCGGGGTCTCGTTCGCCCACGGTTCCAACGACGGCCAAAAAGGCATGGGCCTGATCATGCTGATTCTGGTCGGCACGCTGCCGATGGCCTATGCGCTGAACCGCACCATGCCGGCCGATCAGGCGCTGCAGTTCGCCGCCGTCGCCGAAGTCACCCAGCAAGCGCTGGTCAAAAGCGTGCCGATGCCGGCCCCCGCCGATCCGCGCCCGATCCTCTCTGAATACGTGCGCAGCAAGGAAGCCACACCGCAACTGATCCCGGCCCTCGCCGCCCTTACGGGCAGTATCGGCGCAGAGGTCAAGGGTTATGGCTCGCTGTCCAAAGTACCGGCCGAAGCCGTGGGCAACGTGCGTAACGACATGTACCTGACCAGCGAAACCATTCGCCTGATGGACAAGAACAAAGTCGGCCACTTCGACGCCGACACCACCGGCAAGCTGCAACTGTTCAAGCAACAGATCGACAACTCGACGCGCTTTATTCCGCTGTGGGTGAAGATCGCGGTGGCGATTGCGCTCGGGCTGGGCACCATGGTCGGCTGGAAGCGCATCGTGGTGACGGTCGGCGAAAAGATCGGCAAGACCCACCTGACCTACGCGCAAGGCGCCTCGGCGGAAACCGTGGCCATGCTGACCATCGGCGCAGCGGACATGTTCGGCTTGCCGGTGTCGACCACTCACGTGTTGTCCTCGGGCGTGGCCGGGAGCATGGTCGCCAACGGCGGTGGCTTGCAGATGAAGACCATCCGCAACCTGCTGATGGCGTGGGTGCTGACCTTGCCGGCGGCGATTGTGCTGTCAGGCAGCCTGTATTGGTTGTTCACCCAATTCTTCTAGCCCCAACACATAACCCTGTAGGCGCGAGTGGTGCGAAAATCCGACTTGCCCGCGAAGACCGATAACCCGGTCATTCGGTCAGACCGCGTTATCGTTCTTCGCGGGCAAGCCTCGCTCCTACAGGGGGCGGTTAGGTTGTGGACTGGATGACATTGGCCACCCAGTCCATGAACGCCCTCACCCGCAGCGGCAAATGCCGTTGCCGGGCGTAGAGCAGCGAGACCTCCATCGAGGGTGCGCTGAACTGCGGCAGCACCGCCACCAGATCACCACTGCTCAAGTGCGATTGCATGCCCTTGACCGGCGCCTGAATCAATCCGAATCCCCCCACGCACGCCAGCTCATAAGCATCGGTGCTGTTGACCGTCACGCTGCCCGCCATCGGCAGTTGCCGGGGCTTGCCTTCCACCTCGTACAGAAAGCCGTCCGACCGCGAACCCAATACGCCGACGTAATGCACCATCCGGTGCTGCGCCAGGTCTTCGAGTGTTTCGGGAATCCCGTAGCGCGCCAAGTACGCCGGGCTCGCGCAGTTGACCATGGCGAAATCACACACGCGACGAGCGACCACCGACTGGTCCGGCTGCGACCCCACGCGCAACACGCAATCAAAACCCTCCCGAAGCAGATCGACTCGCCGGTCAGTGGTGCTGATTTCCAGTTCCAGGTGGGGGTGGCGCGCCATGAATTCCGGCAGTTGCGGCATCACCACCTGGCGGGCCAGAAAGTTCGGCATGTCGATGCGAATCCGTCCGACCAACGAGGCCGGGTCTTGGCGAAACAGGCCCTCGATGTCGTCCATGTGCGACAACAAATCCTTGCTGCGTTCGTACAGCACCAGCCCGTCCTGAGTCGCCTGGACCCGGCGCGTAGTGCGTTGAAGCAAGCGTGTCCCCAGCAGCGTTTCCAGCGCTTGAACGTGATCGGACACCGTGGACCGGGGCAGGCCCAGGCTCTCCCCCGCCAGAGTAAAACTCGACATTTCGCTGACGCGAACGAAGGTGCGCAGCAGTTCCAGCTTGTTCATGAGCCGCCCCTGTATTGTTCGGACTAACCGACCAGTGATTCCGATTTCATCCTGTTTATCACTTCAGGGCGGATAAATAAACTTCCTCCACACCGTCACTCACCACCTTTGAGGAAGTCCCATGAACCGTAAAATCGCACTGATCACTGGCGCCAGCCGCGGCCTCGGCAAAAACGCAGCCCTGCATCTGGCCGCCCAAGGCGTCGACATTATCGGCACCTACAACAGCAAGGCCGATGAGGCGCAAGAACTGGTCGCCGACATCGAACGCCTCGGCGCTCGGGCGGTGATGCTGCAACTCGATGTGAGCCAAAGCGAACGCTTCGAAGCCTTCGCCACCCAGGTCGCCGATGTGTTGCACAGCCGTTTTGATCGCCAGCACTTCGACTTCTTGCTCAACAACGCCGGCATTGGCCTGACCGCGAACTTCGTCGACACCACCGTCGCCCAGTTCGATCTGCTGATGAACATCCACCTGAAAGGGCCGTTCTTCCTCACCCAGAACCTGCTGCCGCTGATGGCGGACGGTGGGCGCATCCTCAACGTATCCAGCGGTCTGACCCGTTTCAGTTTGCCGGGTTACGGTGCTTACGCCGCGATGAAAGGCGCGATGGAAGTGCTGACCCGCTATCAGGCCAAGGAACTCGGTGCCCGCGGCATTTCCGTGAACACCCTGGCACCGGGCGCCATCGAAACCGATTTCGGCGGTGGCACCGTGCGCGATAACAGCGACGTGAACAGCTACATTGCCGGCAATACCGCGTTGGGTCGGGTGGGTCAGCCGGATGACATCGGCGCTGCGATTGCTTTACTGCTGGCGCCGGGTAGCCAGTGGATCAACGGCCAGCGCGTTGAAGCATCCGGCGGGATGTTTTTGTAACTGAAACCTGTGGCGAGGGAGCTCGCTCCCGCTGGGTTGCGAAGCAGCCCCAAAATCTCGGTAACTGTCGAAGATTTTGCGAGCGCTTCGCACTCAAGCGGGACGGTGCGGCGATCCGACAAGCTCCCTCGCCACAAAAGCGGTTCACTCTGGATTAGCGAGCAGTAGACACCATCAACATGCGCTCACGCACCACGTCATACGCCCAGTGATACACGTAGGTGTATGGCAGGAAAAACAGCAACACGCCGATATCCAGCAGGAACGCCTGCCACAGGCTGACGTTCAGCCACCACGCAATCAGCGGCACCCCCATCGCCACCAGCCCGCCTTCGAACAACAGCGCATGGACAACCCTTACCCAGGCGTTGTGCACGATGCCATAGCGTTTGAGCAAACGGTCGAACAGCCCGTTGAAGACCACGTTCCAGGCCAGCGCCAGGGCGGCGATGACCAACGTGACGATGCCCATCTCGAGCATCGGTTTGTCCATGATCCACGCCAGGAGCGGCGTACAGATCAGGATGGCCAACACTTCGAAAGCGATGGCCTGGAAAATACGTTCAGTGATGGATTTGTTGACGCTCATGATCAGGAATCTCTGAGTGACTGTGGTTGCCATCATCCAGCCCTACGTCGATACTTCCTAACCAATAACCATCGACAAAGGCGATAGTTCATGGCTTCTCAGGAAGTGTTGCAAGCGTTTGTCCAGGCGGCGACGCAAGGTTCGTTTTCTGCGGCAGCGCGCAAACTCGGCCGCAGCCAGTCGACCATCAGTGCAGCGGTTGCCAGCCTTGAAATCGATCTGAACCTGGTCCTGTTCGACCGCAGCAGCCGCAAGCCGAGCCTGACCCCGGCCGGGCACGTGATGCTGCAGCGGGCCGAGGAGATCCTGGCCGCCACCAGCCGCCTGGCAATGACCGCCAGTCTGCTGTCCCAAGGGGTTGAGCCGAAGTTGACGGTGGCGATTTCCGACACTTATCAGTCCGACCGTTTCGAAGCGGCGTTGAGCGCGTTCGATCAGCGTTATCCGGACCTTGAACTCGAATGCCTGATCGCTGAATGCGATGACCTGGTGGCCTTGGTGCAAAGCGGCCGGGCGCATGTGGCCTTTGCCGAAAAGCAGGACAGTTACCCGCCGGACCTGGTCAGCTCGACCGTGGATGAACGCACGGAGATTGCCCTGTTCGTGTCCCGCGAGCATCCATTGGCAGCGCTGGGCCTCGTCGATCAAGACGTGTTGCAAAAGCATCGGGAGTTGCGTCTGGCGACGATCGTCAATCCGTATGAAAGCCGTGCGAAGGGACGCGTCTGGTCGGCGCCGAGTTACCTGATGCTGCTGGAAATGGCCCAGGGCGGGTTTGGCTGGGCACCGTTGCCGCGATGGCTGGTGGAGCGGTTTGGCCCGGGGACATTGCAGGAGCTGGACGTGCGGGGCTGGCCGAAACCGGTGTTTGTCGATGCCTTGTGGTCGCGGCTGCATCCGCCGGGGCCGGCAGGGAGCTGGTTGCTCGGCAAGCTGCTGGAATGAAAGTCCTGCGGACCTTATCGCGAGCAGGCTCGCTCCCACAGTGGATCGCGGTGATCACAAAATTTGTGTACGCCCCCGTAGGAGCGAGCCTGCTCGCGATGGGGCCCGTCAGTTCACATCACCTCAGCGCCTTGATCCGCGCCTCGATAAACCGCCGCTCCGGCACCTGCTGCGTCAATTCCAGCGCCCGTTCATACGCCGCCCGCGCCTCTTCACGCCTCCCCAACTGCCGACAAAACTCCGCCCGCGCCGAATGTGCCAAGTGGTAATCCAGCAGATCACCCCGACCCAGAATCCCGTCCACCAACACCAGCCCCGCCAACGGTCCGTCTCGCCTGGAGATCGCCGCTGCACGGTTCAACTCAATCACCGGTGAAGGCACCGCCGCCAGCAGCACGTCATACAAACCCACAATCTGCTGCCAGTCGGTCTCCCCCGCCGTGGGCGCTTCGGCGTGCACCGCCGCAATCGCCGCTTGCAGGCAATAAGGCCCGAACCGTCCGGTGGTCAGCGCCGCCTCCACCAGCGCGCAACCTTCGGCAATCATCCCGGCATCCCACAACGAGCGGTCCTGTTCATCCAGCACAATCAGTTCACCGCTCGCCGACGTGCGGGCCGGGCGTCGTGATTCATGCAACAGCATCAACGCCAGCAGCCCTATCACTTCCGATTCCGGCAGCAACTCCATCAACAGCCGCCCGAGCCGGATCGCTTCGCGGGTCAGGTCCTCGCGGGTCAGTTCGGCGCCGACCGACGCCGAGTAACCTTCGTTGAACACCAGGTAAATCACCCTCAGCACGCTGTCGAGACGCTCGGGCAGTTCCGCCAGTGTCGGCACTTGATAAGGGATTTTCGCGTCACGGATTTTCGCTTTGGCGCGCACGATGCGCTGGGCGATGGTCGCCGGTGCCGAGAGAAAGGCGCGGGCAATTTCCTCCGTGGTCAGGTCGCACACTTCGCGCAGGGTCAACGGCACCTGGGCATCCGACGCGAGGGCCGGGTGACAACAGGTGAAGATCAACCGCAAACGATCGTCTTCCACGTCCTCATCACTCCAGTCGGCCTGTTCCAGCTCCTCCAGTTGAGCAATCAACATCGGCCGGGACGCGGCAAAACGCGCGCGCCGACGCAACACATCAATGGCCTTGAAGCGCCCGGTGGACACCAGCCACGTGCGCGGGTTATCCGGCACGCCGTCACGCTGCCAACGCTCGACCGCGACGAAAAATGCCTCGTGCAGGGCCTCTTCGGCGAGGTCGAAATCGCCAAGCAGACGGATCAGCGTCGCCAGAATCCGCCGCGACTCTTCGCGGTAGACCTGCTCGACCCGAGCCGTGACCGAAGCGTCAGTCATCAGTCCGGCATGCCTTCAGTCACCAGCATCACCAAGCGATCGAGGCTTTGTCCCCAGCCATCGTAAAACCCCATGGCCTCGTGGGCCTGACGATCTTCTTCGGACCAGTGCATGGCCCGGGCGGTGTAGAGGGTTTTGCCGTCCTTGTCTTCGAGGGTCACTTCGGCCGACATGAAGGGTTTGCCCGAAGGAATCCACCCGGGAGTGAACGCGTCGGTGAACACCAGGCGTTCAGGCGCGACGATTTCCAGGAAGACTCCCATGGTCGGATACTCAGTCCCGTCCGGTGCGCGCATCAGGGTGCGAAACTGGCCGCCGACCCACAGATCCATTTCGCACTCCGGCGTGGTCATGCCATGCGGCCCCCACCATTGAGTGAGCAAGGCCGGCTCGGTCCAGGCGCGGAAGAGCTTGCGACGCGGCGCGTCGATCAGACGACTGATGGACAGCTCGAATTCGGCAGGCTGATGCTTATAGGGTTGCGGACTCATGGGGATCTCCTGTCTTGTGCTTGTTATTCAGGGATTCAACTGGCGAACGGGCCGCACCTCGACGCTGCCGATCCGGGCCGCCGGGATGTTGCCGGCGACCTGGATCGCTTCATTGAGGTCTTTGGCATCGATCAGGTAGAAGCCGGCCAACTGCTCCTTGGTTTCGGCGAACGGGCCATCGGTGATCGACATCTTGCCGTTGCGCATGCGCACGGTGGTCGCGGTCTGCACCGATTCCAGCGCCTCGGCCGCGATCATCCGGCCGCTGCCCTGAATCGCCTCGGCGTAGGCCATGCACTCGGCGTCATGGGGACTGTCGGGCAGCGAGTGCAACTCCTGTTCGTTGCTGTAGACCAGGCATAGGTACTTCATGTGGGCTCTCCCGGATCGAACTGATCAACTATGGCTGCTGATTGGCGTTTTGGCGCTGCTTCCCGATAAACAGCCCGGTGATCAGGGTTCAAGGTTGAACAGCGCCGTGCCGCTGGTCATGTCGAACGGGGCCGACCAGTGTTCATGGACGATGCGCCATTGCCCGGCATCGCGCCGATAGCAGGCGGTCACACGCATCCAGCAGGCCTGGGTTTCACCTTGTTCGTTGGTGCCGCCGCAATGGGCCAGCCAGTGAGCGAAGGCGATGTGCTCATCCGCGACGATGTTCAAGTGGGCGAAGTCGAACGTGTGCGCGCCCTGGCACATTTCCATGCACTCCTCCCAATGCGCGCGGTAAGCCGCCTTGCCGCGAAACTGCAAGGCCTTGACCGCGTCGTAGGAGACGATGTCGTCGGCATACAGCGTCATGAGTTTTTTGACGTCCTTGGCGATGACCGCCTCACGATAGGTGTCGATCAGGGCCTGGATTTCTTGGGTTGCGTTCATGGTGGTTCTCCGTGGTTTTTGTTGTGAAGACACCCTTAGTCGTCTGGCGCACCGCCAAATCGACAGTCGAAATAAAAATAATCCATGAATGCAAACTCGTTAGAATCCAACGCCTATTTTGTTGGAAAAAGGACACTCCAGTGACAATCCGACTCGTGCCTTACGAAAGCCTGAACGCGCGCCAGCGCCAGCAGATCGAGGCCATCGAAGTGCATAAAGAGCAGATTAAATTCTCCGGCGACATCCACGGTGCATTGCACACCTTGCTGTCCAAACCCGGCCCCGGCGTCAAGGGATTTGCGCTACTGGCCGAGGAGGTTCCCGTGGCCTTCCTGCTGCTCAAACGCCCGCCCGTGTTGCCGGCCTGGGCCGATGAACACAGTGCGACCTTGCATGCGTTGCAAGTCGATCACCGCGCTCAAGGCAAAGGTTATGGGAAGGCTTGCCTGCAAGCTTTGCCCGACGTGGCCCGGCTGGCGTTTCCGGAAATCAAAGCGCTGGAACTCTCGGTGGATGCGGACAATGAGGCCGCCATTGCGCTCTATGCAAAATTTGGCTGGGTCGACAGTGGCGAGGCGTACAAGGGCCGGATCGGTTATGAACGGCGCATGAGTCTGGTTTTCTGAGGTGGTTATGCTCAACAGCATCGAAGCACTGGAAGCAATCTACGGCCAACCCCACGACCGCGCCGTGCGCAAACAGATTGCCTTTCTGAACGAGGACTATCAGGCCATGGTCCGCGCCTCGCCGCTGGTCATCATCAGCTCGGCCGGGCCTGATGGCCTGGACGGTTCGCCTCGTGGCGACACGCCGGGATTCGTGCGGATCATCGACCCGAAGACCCTGGCGATCCCGGACCGTCCGGGCAACAACCGCATCGACACGCTGCGCAATGTGGTGCTCGATTCGCGGGTGTCGCTGCTGTTCATCATCCCCGGCATCGGCGAGACGTTACGGGTCAACGGCACGGCGCAGATCAGCGCGGAACCGACGTTGCTGGAGAGCTTTGCGGTGAACGGCAAACCGGCGCGCACAGTGATGCTGGTGACCGTGGACGCGGCATACTTCCATTGCTCGAAAGCGATTGTGCGTTCGGATTTGTGGAACCCCGAGAAGCATCTGGAGCGCTCGGCATTGCCAACGGCGGGGGCTTTTCACAAGCGATTGAATGACGGGCAGTTCGATGCCGAAACGTATGACCGGGAAGCGCCGGCGCGGGTGCGGGACAGTCTTTACTGACACGCCCCCTAACCAATGTGGGAGCGAGCCTGCTCGCGATGACGGCATAACATTCAACAGAAGTGTCGACTGTCAGACCGCCATCGCGAGCAGGCTCACTCCCACAGGGGATCTTCGGTGCTTGATATACGTTGGTTACAGCGCCAGAACCATCTCATGCCACGCCATTCCGCCGTGGTCGGAGGCCGACGGCTTGATGTAGGCAAAGCCGAATCCGGCGTACAGCGGAATATGCCGTTCCTTGCACATCAGATGGATGTGGGTCTTGCCCATCGCCCGCATGCCCTCGATGAATTCGCCCATCAAACGCTTCGCCAGCCCCTGCCCCTGAAAATCCGGGTGCACCACCACCGACATGATCACGACGTGCGGCCCGGCCGGGTCGTGGCCAATCAGCTCCTTGAACGCTTCGTCTGACATTTCAACCTGAAACGCTGCACCGGAATTGATGAAACCGGCTACAACGCCGTCTACTTCGGCGACGATGAAACCGTCGGGCCAGGTGGCGATGCGCGTGGCGATTTTTTCCCGTGTGGCGGCTTCGTCGCCTTCGTAGGCAACGGTTTCGATGGCGAAGCAGCGGTCCAGGTCGGCGGGAGTGACGTGGCGGATGACGGTGTTCATGGCAGCTCGGATTCAGCGTGGGAAAGGCTGGGGATCATAAATTAATAAGGTGTTCATATCGATCACTGCTGATGTCGTAAAGCCTTCGTATAGGCGCTTTCATTGCCGATCGGATCGGATTATTGGTGTTGCCTGTCTCTGATCATCGATAGGGGGAACACACCATGAGCAGCGTTCAGATCGGACTTCTCTTGCTGTTGGGCATCAGCACGTTTGGCTTTGTGACGTTGTCGATTGACGTGATGCGGTCGCGACGGATGAAGCGGAGCAAGTAACGATCAAGAGGCGGACGTGGGTCCGCCTCTTGATGCGGTCATTTGTCTTTTAGCGGCAGCCAGATTTCCAGCACGCCGGTGTTGAGCTTCGGGTTGAAGTCTTCGCTGTAGCGTTCGAACTCTGGCGCGTCCGCCGCCTGATGGCCGGACTGCGGCAGCCAGGTTTTCCAGATGTACTGAAAGGTCGCGGGCAACTGGTCCAGTGTGCCTTTGTGCTCGAACACCGCGTAATGCTGGGGTAGAACCTCGACCCAGCGGTACTTCTCGGGCAGGTCGTCGAGTTTGGCGATTTCGACGCCGGCGATGTACTCAAACCCGCCTTTGCCATCGGGATTGCAGCAAATACCGTAGGTCACTTCACCTTTTTGGCCGGGTATCTTGCCCATCTCGGGAATGAATTTTTCCCAGAGTTCGGGAATGCCTTGTGTGGTCTGCTGGGTAAATCGACCACCCAGCCCTGCGATGAGCAGAAAATGCCCATGTTCGAAGCGTGGCTCGGCCGGTTTCACGCCTGTTTGCTCATCCATGACTCAACTCCTTGCTGCAAAAAAAATGGGTTCGGCTGGGAGTATAGAAGCCAAACCCGATTCGCCTAATTACAGGGCGTGCAACTGCTCGACGGCGCCCGCACCAACAAACTCGTTATAGCCCGATAGAATCACGTACACCGCGAAATAGCAGAAGATCGCCGCCGATGCCATGTAGGAGTAACGCAGCAGTTTGTCGCCCAGCAACTTGCCGCCGTGGCTCGCGGCGAAGCACAACGCGACGCACCAGAACACTCCGGCGCACAGAAAACCGCCGAGAAACAGCGCCGAACTGACGGCATCACCGCCACCGGAGCGCGCGATCAGCGTGCCACCCACGGCCGCAAACCAGAGAATGGCGCTGGGTGACGACATGGCCAGGAAAATCCCACGGAAAAACTCCTTGCGGTGAGAGTTCTGCCCCACCTCGGCGGACTGCGCCAACACCGCTTCATGGTGAATCGCCGAATAGATCATCTTCGCCGCGAAATACACCAGCAACGCTGAACCGCCGATCCACAGCACCCAACGCACGGTTTCGTATTGCAGCAAAACGGTCATGCCCGCCAACGCCAGCACCGCGTAAATCAGGTCACCGACGCAAGTGCCCAAGCCCAGGGCAAAGCCTTGAAAATAGCCGCGCTGCATGGCCAGGGTGATCATCGCGATGTTGGCCACGCCGATATCCAGGCACAGCGAAAGGCTCAGCAGAAAGCCGCTGGTAAATTCCATCAACCGGGTTCCTTCGGACAAATTTATTTACAGAGTCGCTGGACAGTGTGCCACAACAGCCCTTACATTCCGCCACAGGCCACCGCAGTGGCCAGCGTCGCTCGGACGGTTCCGGGCGCTCACGTTACCGAGGCAACAATGGCTAACCCAGGTTCGCCGCGCCGCTTTGCGCGCATAGATCGACTCCCCCCTTACGTATTCAACATCACTGCCGAGCTGAAGATGGCCGCCCGTCGTCGTGGCGAAGACATCATCGACTTCAGCATGGGCAACCCTGATGGCCCTACTCCGCCACACATCGTCGAAAAACTGGTCACCGTCGCCCAGCGCGAAGACACCCACGGCTACTCGACGTCCAAGGGCATCCCGCGTCTGCGCCGGGCCATTTCCAATTGGTACAAGGATCGCTACGAGGTCGATATCGACCCGGAAACCGAAGCCATTGTCACCATCGGTTCCAAGGAAGGCCTGGCGCATCTGATGCTGGCCACCCTCGACCAGGGCGACACCGTGCTGGTGCCAAACCCCAGTTATCCGATTCACATCTACGGTGCCGTGATTGCCGGCGCCCAGGTGCGTTCGGTGCCGCTGATCCCGGGCGTGGACTTCTTCGCTGAACTGGAAAGCGCGATTCGCGGCTCGATCCCGAAACCGAAAATGATGATTCTCGGCTTCCCGTCGAACCCCACCGCCCAATGCGTGGAACTGGACTTCTTCGAGCGAGTGATCGCCCTCGCCAAGCAGTATGACGTTTTGGTGGTGCACGACCTGGCTTACGCCGACATCGTCTATGACGGCTGGAAAGCCCCGTCGATCATGCAGGTGCCGGGCGCCAAGGACATCGCGGTGGAATTTTTCACCCTGTCCAAGAGCTACAACATGGCGGGCTGGCGCATCGGCTTCATGGTCGGCAACGCTGAACTGGTCAACGCCCTGGCGCGGATCAAGAGTTACCACGACTACGGCACCTTCACCCCGCTGCAAGTCGCGGCGATTGCGGCGCTGGAAGGCGATCAGCAGTGCGTCAAGGACATCGCCGAGCAGTATCGGCAGCGTCGCAACGTGCTGGTCAAAGGCCTGCACGAACTGGGCTGGATGGTCGAGAATCCGAAAGCGGCGATGTATGTCTGGGCCAAGATTCCCGAAGCCTATGCGCACTTGGGCTCGCTGGAGTTCGCCAAGAAATTGCTCGCCGAGGCCAAGGTCTGCGTCTCGCCAGGCGTCGGGTTTGGTGAGTATGGGGATGATCATGTGCGCTTTGCGCTGATCGAAAACCAGGACCGGATTCGTCAGGCCGTGCGCGGGATTCGCGGGATGTTTCGGGCGGATGGCCTGGCCCCGAAATCCGCCGGCTAACACTTAACCTGTAGGAGTGAGCCTGCTCGCGATGAGGCCATCACATCCAATTGAAGTGTCAACTGCCGCACCGCTATCGCGAGCAGGCTCACTCCTACAAGGGTGATGTGTTGAGCCATGAAATCATCACCCACAAAAAAACCGCATTGCTGCGGTTTTTTTGTGCCTGCGCCTTGCTTAAACAAAGAGCCGCTTAAACGAACATCGACAGCAACAGGATAAAGCCCAGCGCAACGATGGACAGGATGGTTTCCATCGCGGTCCAGGTCTTGAAGGTTTCCGCCACGGTCATGTTGAAATACTGCTTCACCAGCCAGAAACCCGCGTCGTTGACGTGAGACAGGATCAACGAACCGGCACCAGTGGCCAGCACCAGCAGCTCACGGTTCACACCCGGAATCATCCCCACCACCGGCACCACGATGCCTGCGCCAGTAATGGTCGCCACGGTTGCAGAACCGGTTGCCACACGAATCACCGCCGCCACCAGCCAGGCCAGCAGGATCGGCGAGATCTGCGCTTCCACCGCCATGTGGCCGATCACGTCACCCACACCGCTGGTGACCAGCATCTGCTTGAAGCCACCACCGGCACCGATGATCAGAATGATCGCAGCGGTCGGCGCAAGGCTCGCGTCCAGCCATTTGAGCATCTGGTTGGAGCTAATGCCTTGCTTGTAGCCGAAGGTATATAGCGACAGCAGCAACGCCAGCAGGAGGGCCGAGATAGGGTGACCGATCAGGTCCATGAAGGTGCGGAAGAAGTTACCGTCCGGCAGCACCACATCGGCAAAGGTCTTGAGCAACATCAGGAAAACCGGCGACAGCACGGTGATCAAGGTGATGGAGAAACTCGGGAGATCGGCAGAGTCGTTTTCACGTGCCAGTTGATCCACCAGTTCCTGGTTAGGATGGCCGGGGATGTATTTGGCGATGAACGTGCCGTAGATCGGACCGGCAATGATGGCCGTCGGCAGCGCAACGATCAGACCGTAAAGAATGGTTTTACCGATGTCAGCGCCAAACACGCCGATGGCCAGCAACGGACCCGGGTGCGGCGGAACCAGGCCGTGCACGGCGGACAGACCGGCCAGCAGCGGGATACCGATCTTGATGATCGACACGCCGGTACGTCGGGCGACGATGAACACCAGCGGGATCAGCAGCACGAAGCCGATTTCGAAGAACAGCGGAATGCCGACCAGGAACGCGGCGAACATCATCGCCCACTGCACCTTGTCCTTGCCGAACGCACGAATCAGGGTCTGGGCAATCTGATCCGCCCCGCCCGACTCGGCCATCATTTTGCCGAGCATCGTGCCCAGCGCGAGGATGATCCCGACAAAACCGAGCACCCCACCGAAGCCGTCCTGGAACGCCTTGATGATGGTGCCGATCGGCATGCCGGAGGTCAGCCCGAGAAAGGCTGCGGCGATGATCAGGGCAATGAACGGGTGGAACTTGAACTTGGTGATCAGGACGATAAGCCCGATCACCGTGACCACTGCATCGAGCAGCAGGAACGTCTCGTGGGACATGCCAAACATTAGGGGTGTCTCCTGGTTGTTGTTGTTATTAAAGCGGGTAACTCGCACGCCATCAGGACAGCGCTATCTCTTCGGAAAAAACTCATACGGCCTGTTTCAGGCCATGGGCCTGCCACCAGACATGCGCTTGCTTCGCCAGTTGCTCGACGCTGTGGTTCGAAGCGTCCAGCGCCAGGGTCAAGGGCTCGCCAACGGGGGATTCAAGGGTGGCGAACTGACTGTCGATCAGGGTCGAAGGCATGAAGTGGCCCGGCCGGTGGGAGACACGATCAGCGGCGACTTCAGGGGTCAGCTCAAGGAACACGAAGCCCAGGCCCGGCAAGGCGCTGCGCAGACGTTCGCGGTAACTGTGTTTGAGGGCCGAGCAGGTCAGCACCGGGCGCTGGCCTTGAGCGTCGACGCGGCGCAATTCATCGCACAGGCTGTCGAGCCAGCCGGCACGGTCTTCGTCGTTCAGGGGGATGCCCGCGCTCATCTTTTCGATATTGGCGGCAGGGTGGAAAGTGTCGCCTTCAATGGCGGTCGCGCCGCTGAGTTGGCACAAGGCCTCGCTGACGCAAGTCTTGCCGCAACCGGCAACGCCCATGATGACCAGGGCGGTGATGGAATGATTCATGTAACACCTCAGCGCGCAGACAGCGCTACCTTTGCCAGTTATGACGCTTGAGCAAAAGCAGAAGTTGCCGACGCCTTCTTGTCATTTTTGTGGGTTGCAGCATGTTCGTTCCCAATGCCAAAAAGCGGGGATCAGGCAAACCCCGCTCACGCATTTGCAGCTGCATCGAGACAGCGCTACCTTAGTGCCTCGAATTTTGTTTGGCAAGCCGTCCGATGATCTCCACTAAAAACGATAAGAATACGCGCACCACTGGCCGCCCTACCCTGAACGAAGTGGCACGCCTGGCCGGTGTCAGCCCGATCACCGCCTCCCGCGCCTTGCGCGGCGTCAGCACGGTGGCCACCGAACTGGTGGAAAAAGTGCAGAAAGCGGCCCTTGAACTCAACTACGTGGTCAACCCTGCCGCCCGCGCCTTAGCCTCGGCCCAGAGCCATTCGGTGGTGGTTTTGGTGCCTTCGCTGTCCAACCTGCTGTTCATCGATACGCTGGAAGCCATTCATCAGGTTTTGCGTCCCAAGGGCTTCGAAGTGCTCATCGGCAACTTCCATTATTCGCGCGATGAAGAAGAAAACCTGCTGCGCAATTACATGGCGTATCAGCCTCGCGGTTTGCTGCTGACCGGTTTCGACCGCACCGAAAGTTCGCGACGGATGATCGAGGCGAGCAACATTCCGTGCGTGTACATGATGGAGCTGGACAGCGCCGCCGGGCTCAATTGCGTGGGTTTCTCGCAACTCGCGGCGGGTGAAACGGCGGCGCACCATTTGCTTTCACGTGGGCGCAAGCGCCTGGCCTACATCGGCGCGCAGCTGGATCAACGCACCTTGCTTCGCGGCGAAGGTTTCCGCAAAGCCCTGCAAAAGGCCGGTTTGTATGACCCGGACCTGGAAGTGCTGACGCCGCGCGCCTCCTCCGTCGGCCTGGGGGGCGAACTGTTTCTGCAACTGCTCGCCAATCATCCTGATGTCGATGCCATTTTCTTCGGCAACGACGACCTGGCCCAGGGCGCCCTGCTTGAAGCGATGCGTTGCGGGATCAAAATCCCCGAACAAGTGGCGATCCTCGGTTTCAACGACCTGCCCGCCTCGGCGCACATGGTCCCGCGCCTGAGCAGCATCAGCACCCCGCGCGAGGCGATTGGCCGACGTTCGGCGGAGTTGATGTTGACCTTGCTGGCGGGCAACACCGTGGCGAAACCGGTGCAGGACATGGGGTTTGAGTTGAAGGTGCGCGAAAGTACCTGACCCAGGTTGGCACGAGCCTGCTCGCGATGGCGGTGGGTCAGTCACCATCAATGTTGACCGTCAGGTCCTCATCGCGAGCAGGCTCACTCCCACAAGGGATTGCCTCAGCGACCCATCAGTTCGACGAACGCCATCGCGCCTTTCTGCAACGGCTGGCTCTTGAGCCATACCGCGTGCACCGGCAGCACCAGACCGTTCTCGATGTTGCGGAAACTCAGGCGCTTGAGTCTTCCGGCATCGAGCAACGGTTGGACCACCGACAACGGAAAATTGCCCCAGCCCAATCCGGCTTCGACCATTTCCAGCGCCATGGCGAGGGTGTCGGTGCGCCAATAGGATTCGCCCACCAAAGGCCGGGTTTCGCTGATCGGCAGGTCGCGACTGGCAACGATGATTTGCCGCACGTGAACCAGATCCTCCAGAAACAAATCCTCGCCCTGAAACAGCGGATTGTCCGCTGCAAGCGTCGCGATCACGCGCTCGGTGCCGACGAACTGGAATCGCTCCAGTACGTTCATGCTCAACCCCGCGAAGGCCAGGCAAACGCTGACGCGACCGCTGTGGAGCATCGCCAGCACATCGTCCTGGGGCGCGCTGAGCAGTTCTATCTCCAGGAGCGGATGACGCTGGGCGATGACCTTGATCGCGGCCAGTAAATGGCGCTTGTCGAGGTCCGCCACGACGCCAATGGACAACTTGCTTTCCAGCCCCAGCGACAGCTCGATCGCATGCACCTGCAGCTGCTTGAGCTGTTCGGCGATCAACCGCGCGTGCGGCACCAACGCACTGGCCATCGCCGTCGGCACCGGTTCGCGATGGCTGCGATCGAACAGCGGATATCCGAGCTCGGCTTCCAGGTTGGCAATGCCCATGCTCACCGCCGACGGCACTTTGCCCAGCGCACGCGCCGCCGCCGAAAACGAACCGCGCTCGATCACGGCCAGGAACAACTCGATGCTGTCGCTGTTAAAATTCATTCCTCGTCCTATCAATAAAACTGAAAGCTTCTGACTTTTTCTGTCAGTACTATTGAAGCTATCTTTCGTCGCCTTCGCCAGTGCTGCTGGCTTCAAGTTCGCGAGAAAGAGGCAAAACTCCATGCAAGGCGTTAAACGAAAACTGGTCTACGTGTCGCTGTTCGAAGTCTTTGGCATGACCTTCTCGACGCTGGGCCTGGCATTGCTGTCCGGCACCTCGCCTGGCAGCACCGGGCCGTTGGCCGTCATCATCACCACCATCGCAGTGACCTGGAATTTCATCTACACCACAGTGTTCGAGCGCTGGGAACGTCGTCAGCCATCGCGCACCCGCACCGTTAAACGGCGCATCGCCCATGCCGTGGGATTTCAACTAACCTTGATAGTATTTCTCATCCCGCTGATCGCCTGGTGGATGAACATCAGCCTGGTGCAGGCTTTCCTGCTGGACCTGGCGCTGATCATTTTCATCCCGTGCTACACCTTCGCGTTCAACTGGCTGTTTGATCGCACGTTTGGTTTGCCCGCCTCGGCGTTGCCGGATCCGGTTTGAAAACCGCGCAATGTCTGTCAGATTCCTGAAGCGTCGAATCGCTAACGGAGTAGCTCAATGGAACATGCACTGAAGATTTTGGGTAAGGCGTCGTCCATCAATGTCAGAAAGGTCCTGTGGACCTGTGAAGAACTGGGCGTTGCCTACGAACGCGAGGATTGGGGTAGCGGTTATGCCTCAACCCACACACCGGAGTTTCTGCGGCTCAATCCCAACGCGCTGGTGCCGGTGATCATCGACGACGCTGGAGTGCTGTGGGAGTCCAACACCATCTGCCGTTATCTGGCCGGCAAACACCAGAACACCGATCTGCTCCCCCACGAACCGGCCGCGCGCGCTCGGGTCGAGCAATGGATGGATTGGCAAGCCACTGAACTCAATGCCTCATGGAGCTATGCGTTCACGGCATTGGTGCGCAAAGATCCGGAGTTCCAGGACCCGCATCACATTGCTGCCGGTGTACGTGGCTGGAACCAGAAGATGGGCATCCTCGAACACCAGCTCGCGGCGACCAAAGCTTACGTCGCCGGGCCACGCTTCACCCTCGCCGACATTGTCATCGGACTGTCCGTCAACCGCTGGCTGATGACCCCGATGGAGCGGCCCGATTACCCGGCCATCGACGAGTATTTTCAGCGACTGGCACAACGTCCGGGGTTCCTCAAGTTCGGCTGCAATGGCCTGCCTTGATGCCCTGCCTTGTTTGCCGCCAAGCGGCAAAGACTAACCGCAGAACCCACGTCACCCCCTCGGCCAGCACTCACTAACTGGTTGATTTATAGTGATTTTTTCTTATAGGCATACTATTTGCTCAAAGCACCGCACCACAACTACCTGCAAGGTCTATTCATCATGTTGGTCAGTGCCAAACAACAAACGTTAATGATCCCGCTCTCCAAGAAGCCCGGCGATGATCCTGCGGCCGAAGCCGCTGCCGGCCTTCAGGGGGCAATGCTGCAAACGTTGCAAAGCAACGTTCAGGCGCAAACCGCGCAGGTGCAGACTTCCGCCACCCGGGACGCCACCCGGCAAGTCAGCGAGGCGAGCAAAATCAGCGACAACGTGGATGAAGCGTTCGCCAAAACCCGCGTGCAATTGCAAGCGCTCGAGTCTTTCCAACTGCCGGCCGATGTTAAAGCCAGGGTCACGGACAGCGCCGCCATGAGCGACTTCAAGGACTACATGAGCAAAACGCCGGAGCAGCGCCTGCGCGACAGCATTCTGCAAGAGATGGGGCTGACTGAAGAAGAAGTACAAGCCATGCCACCGGAGAAACAACAGGCGATCGCCAAAGAGATCGCCGAGCGCACGGAGGACAAGGTCAAACTGGCGCAGGTCGAGAAAGAAAACGCCAACAGTGAGAAAGGCAGTAGCCAAGTGGTCGACAAGTTCCTCGCTTCGCTTTAACGGCAGGGAGCCCTGCCCTTCATGCAGCAACCGGCACAGCCGGCTGCGACAAGAGACGCGACGCGATCAGTCAGTTCAACTGCAACGTTTCGTTGAACTGACTGATCGCATCCACCACATGCCGCGATCCCTGCTGAATCTCCAGGATCACCTCCCCCGCCTCGTTCGCCAGTTCCACCCCAAGTCCGGTTCTGCTCAAGCTCGACTGCATGCTGGTCACCGCGCTCAACGACAGGTCATGGTTCTTGCGCACCACATCGACGATCTCCAGCGTCGCCTGACTCGTGCGTGCCGCGAGGCTGCGTACTTCATCGGCGACCACCGCAAAACCCCGCCCATGCTCGCCGGCCCGGGCCGCTTCGATGGCTGCATTGAGCGCCAACAAGTTGGTCTGGTCGGCAATGCCGCGAATCGTCTGCACGATGGTGCCGATGATGTCGGACTGTTTGCTGACGGCATCAATACTGAGCGCGGCTTCGTTCAAATCCCGGGAAATGTCCTGGATGATCTGCACCGTTTGCTGCACCACCTGAGAACCTTTCTGTGCACAGGCGTCGTTTTGCACCGACGTGCTGTGCGCCGACTCCGCAGCGGTTTGCAACGTGGCGATTTGCCGGGTGATGTCGCTGGCAAACTTCACCACTTTGTAGAGCCGGCCCTTGGCGTCGAACAAAGGGTTGTAGGACGCTTCGAGAAACACGGTATGGCCGTGTTTATCTTTGCGTTCAAAACGATGAGAGTGATACTCGCCGCGATTGAGTGATGCCCAGAACGCTTTGTAAGCCGACGACTCGGATTCGGCGCGGTGGCAAAACAGGCTGTGGTGTTTCCCCACCACTTCGTTGAGCGAGTAATGCATCGTCTTCAGAAAGTTATCGTTGGCCGTGATGACGTTGCCCTCGGGGGTGAACTCGATCACCGCCATGGAACGACCTATGGCGGCGAGCATGCTTTCTTCTTCGTGTTCCTTGTAAACCCTGGCGGAGATGTCAGTGGCAACTTTAATCACGCTTTTAACCTGACGGTCGGGACCGAACACCGGCATGTAATTGGCTTCGAGCCAGACCTCCTTGCCGCGCTTGTTCAAGCGCAAGAAGCTCCCGCCCACCGGTTCGCCACGGGCCAGGTCGCGCCACAACTTCGCGTAAGCCTCGCTGCGATAAAAAGCTTCCTCGCAAAAGATCCGATGATGTTTGCCGCGCACTTCGTCGGCGCTGTACCCCATGACACTGCAAAAGTTGTCGTTGGCATCCAGCACGATGCCGTCCGGCGTGAACTCGATCATCGCCATTGATCGACTGACCGCCGCCAACTTGGCGTTGGCTTCGCTCAACGCGCAGCTATAGCGCTCGATTTCCAGCAGGTCAGCCTTGTGATGTAGGTTAAACATGGTCGTATCACCTTCAGCGCGTTCTTTTGATTGATGAAAGGTCTTTGGTCTTTCAACGGATCCACCACAACGTTCTATGGAACAGGCACACGCGTTCCTCCACGGGAGGAAGTGTCAGGTGATCAATGATGTTCAATCGGAGTGTCCATGCAGCAACGCACTCATCAAGACATCCTTCTCTTGATAGCCCGGGACCGGGCCAGCCCTAACGGTTTCATAAGTAATTCCCTTTACCGGCCAGCTCCTTGTTACTCCCTGTCGGCGCCTTGGGTTGGGCACTCTTGCTGCGCCATCTTTCATATGGCGAGCGACATGGGTAGTTAGAAGTCAGCGTAGACAGTCGATAGAGGGGCGCAAGGCCACTAGTCGGCCAGTATTGAGGACAAAATCGGTTCAGCGAGGAAAATCAGGAATGCCTGTAGCGCTGCAGCGCATCAAACGAACTCGCAATGTCTGCCCGTGGGCGGCATCGAAGTAATGGGGCATGGCGTTGCTCAGATCGGGGACCGGTCCCCCTCTGTGCAATGGCGCAGGGAAATCTTGCGGATTATTGGGTTACTTCTTTAGGCATGCAGCAGGAGCCCGAAGACCGGGCTCCCTTGTGGCGAGATCAATGACCGAACACATCCACCTTCTTGGCCTTCTTGTCTGCGCGCTTTTCATCGGCGGTTTTCGCCGGTTTCTTCTTTGCCGCTTTTTTTGAATCCATGCCTTTGGCCATGATACGTACTCCACTCATACGGGATGTGAGATCAGGTATACACCTATCGCCGGCCGCGCGTTCTTTTATAATCACCCGCTTTGCGCACCGACAGATCGAACCCATGCCCGACACCCAGTACACCCTGCTCGCCGAGCCGTTATGGCCGTTGATGAACAAGTTTTATCGCGCCCACCAATCGTCGATGAAAGCGGTTCGCGACGCTCAGCTGTGGGTCGCCAGACGCGAGGAGATCATTGGCGCGCTGTGTTTGCGGCCGGTCTCGGGCGGGCATTGGTTGACGGGGTTGTTCGTCGATCCGGCCTGTCGCGAACAGGGCATCGCGGCGGCGTTGATCGCCGAAGCGGTGCGCGGTCTCGACCAACCGGTCTGGCTGTTCTGCCACCCGGACTTGCGGGGCTTTTATGAACGCCGAGGGTTTTCCTTCGATCCGCACATGCCCTACGCCATGACCGAACGCCTGAGCCGTTATGCCCGCAGCAAACCGATGATCGCCATGGGCCTGGAACCGTCTGTGAGTTCGACATGTAGGAGCGAGCCTGCTCGCGAAGGCGGCGTGTCATTCGACATCATCGGTGAATGACCCGCCGCCTTCGCGAGCAGGCTCGATCCCACCGTGGTTTGTGGTGTTTTCGCCTCAGTCGTCAGCGTTAGGGTCGAGGTCGGGGAACATCACTTCGGTAAAGCCGAATTGGCTGAAGTCGGTAATCCGTGACGGGTACAACCGGCCGATCAGGTGATCGCATTCATGCTGCACCACCCGCGCATGGAATCCCTCGGCGATCCGCAAGATAGGCTGGCCCTTGGGATCGAAGCCTTCGTAGCGAATCTGCTGATAACGGTCTACCGCGCCGCGCAGGCCGGGCACTGACAGGCAACCTTCAAAGCCCTCTTCCATCAGCGAGTTCAAAGGTGTGATCAGCGGGTTGATCAGAATGGTCTGCGGCACCGCTTCAGCGTCCGGGTAGCGTTCGCTGTGTTCGAACCCAAAGATCACCAGTTGCAGATCGACGCCGATCTGCGGCGCAGCCAGGCCGACGCCACCGACGCTTTCCATGGTCTGGAACATGTCGTCGATCAGTTGCCACAACTCAGGGCTGTCGAACATCTCGGCCGGCACCGGCGGAGCAATGCGCAGCAGGCGTTCATCGCCCATTTTCAGGATTTCACGGATCATTTTATGGTTTCGTCAGTGTGCGGCTTGATCGAGTGATCCCGACCCAGTCCGGAAACGTGGTGTTTGGGTTCGTGATCGAGCTCACCGGGGACTTTTTCACCGTCATTCTTGCCTTCGGTCGACATGTGCTCGATCACTGCATTCATCTCCGCGCCCAGCAACAGCACCGCGGCGGAAATATAAAAATAGAGCAGCAACACGATGATCGCGCCGATACTGCCATACATGGCGTTGTAGTTGGCGAACTCCTTTACGTACAGGCCAAAGCCCACGGAGGCAAGGATCCACACCACCACCGCCAGCACCGAACCTGGGGTGATAAAACGAAACTCTTGTTTAACGTCGGGCATCACGTAATAAATCAGCGCCACGGCCACCATCAGCAAAATCACCACGACGGGCCAGCGCACGATGGTCCACAGGGTCACGATGAAATCCTCCATGCCGACTTGCGCGGCAATCCAGCCCATCAGTTGCGGCCCGAGCACCATCAACGCGGCGGCGATCAGCAGCATGCCGGCGATGCCAACGGTGTAGATGATCGACAGCGGAAAACGCTTCCACGCGGGCCGGCCTTCGACCACGTCGTAGGCGGCGTTCATCGCGCTCATCATCAGCCGCACGCCAGCGGATGCGGTCCACAGGGCAATCACGATACCAATCGACAGCAAGCCACCCTTGGACTGCTGGAGTTGGTCGATCACCGGGTTCACCTGTTCCAGCGCCTGGGGCGGCAGGACCAGTTCCGATTGCAGACGCAGCCAGGAGAAGAAGTCCGGCAGGTGCAGGAAACCGATCAGAGCGATCAGGAACAGGATGAAGGGAAATAGCGAAAACAGCATTTGATAGGCCAGCGCCGAGGCATAGGTCGACATCTCATCGTCGACGAACTCGGTGACCGTGCGCATCATCACACGGTGCAGGCGCAGGCCTTTCATGTGGGGGAAAAACATTAGCGTCTCCTTTCGCCGCAGGTTGGGTTGAAGTCGAGGCGACTCAGGGGCCGTTTTCTACATCAAAGTAGCCTACTTGGCGACTTTGAAACAATTTCCGTGCGCAAGTTCAGGCTGACACAAAAACGGCCATCCGTGGATGGCCGTTCATGTTGTTCATCAAAGGCCGAATCAAGCCTTGTCGACGCCTTTCTTAATCGCGTCCTTGGCTTTGCCGACCGCTTGCTGGGCCTCGCCTTTTCTTTCCTGCACGACCCCTTCGGCGCGCATTTTGTCATTACCGGTGGCCTTGCCGACGCCTTGCTTGACGTTGCCGGCGGCTTCGTTGGCCATGCCTTTTACTTTATCGCCAGTGCTGCTCATGGTGTTTCTCCTGTGAACAATTCAACGGAAAAAGTCGTTACACAAAGATTGACCGGGAGCATTTGCACGGAGTTTCATTTATTTTCACGGCGACATTTCATCGTTCAGTGCAGGTTGGGCTTTATGTTTGCCGACCAACCCCCGAGAATGCGCAACGTATTCAGGCCATGGCGCTGAAGATCCAATCCCGTAGGAATGTTATGAAACTCGATAAAAAGCAGGCCATTGCCCGCAGAAACCAGGAACTCGGCGGTGCTGTGCTTGGCGTCAACAACTGCCATTTCACCGAATTGAACCGCAACCGCAACATCTGGTGGTTCGATATCCCGGTGGCGCGCCTGGCCATTGGTCAGTACGAATGGGTTCACCTGCTGATGCACACGCCGGAAACCGACGAACTGCTGCACTTGAAAGTGCCGACGGTGTTCCTGCGCGAGAAGCTTGAAGGCCTGGTGGTGCGCAACGAAGGCAAGCGCAAAGCCGCCTTGAGCCTGGAACTGAGCGCCGACAAGGACTCATACCTCCAGGACATGCGTCCGGCGGGCACCAACGTCAATTTCGCGCCGTTTCGCCTCTAAATCGATCGCTCCCACGCAGAGCGTGGGGACGATCAGTCAGGCAACAAAAAGCCCCGCATCTGCGGGGCTTCTTGTTTGTTACGCGCTGACTTTCTTGGCGTTGAGCTTCTTCAGCTCTTCGTCGCGCAATTCGCGGCGCAGGATCTTGCCGACGTTGGTGGTCGGCAGCGCATCGCGGAACTCCACGGCGCGCGGGACCTTGTAACCGGTGACGTTCGCACGCATGTGCTCCATCACCTGCTCCTTGGTCAACGTCACGCCCGGTTTGGCGACGATGAAGATCTTGATCGCCTCGCCCGACTTCTCGTCCGGCACGCCGATGGCCGCGCATTGCAGCACGCCCGGCAGGGTCGCCAGCACATCTTCCAGCTCGTTCGGGTAAACGTTGAAACCGGAGACCAGAATCATGTCTTTCTTGCGATCGACAATTCGCATGTAGCCGTCCGGCTGGATCAGCGCGATGTCACCGGTCTTCAACCAGCCTTCGCTGTCGAGCATTTCATCGGTGGCGTCCTGACGCTGCCAGTAGCCCTTCATGACTTGCGGACCTTTCACACACAGTTCACCGATTTCGCCCAGCGGCTGTTCAACGCCGGCATCGTCGATGACCTTGCACACGGTCGATGGAACCGGAATACCGATGGTGCCGATCTGGATGTGCTGGATCGGGTTCACCGTGGCGACCGGGCTGGTTTCGGTCATCCCGTAACCTTCGCAGATGGCGCAACCGGTGACCGCTTTCCAGCGCTCGGCTGCCGCCAGTTGCAGGGCCATGCCGCCGGACAGGGTGACTTTCAGCGCCGAGAAGTCCAGCTTGCGGAACGCTTCGTTGTTGCACAGCGCCACGAACAGGGTATTGAGGCCGACGAAGCCGCTGAACTTCCACTTCGACAGTTCTTTGACCATCGCCGTCAAATCGCGCGGGTTGCTGATCAGGATGTTGTGGTTGCCGATCAGCATCATCGCCATGCAATGAAAGGTGAAGGCATAGATGTGGTACAGCGGCAGCGGCGTGATCAGGATCTCGCAGCCTTCGTTGAGGTTGGAACCCATCAGCGCCTTGCACTGCAACATGTTCGCCACGAGGTTGCGATGGGTCAGCATCGCGCCCTTGGCTACGCCGGTGGTGCCGCCAGTGTATTGCAGGACGGCAACGTCGCTGCTGGCCGGGTTGGCTTCAGCCACTGGCTGGCCGTGGCCCTTGCTCAGCACGTCGTTGAACTTGATCGCCTTGGGCAAGTGATACGCCGGGACCATCTTCTTCACGTACTTGATGACGCTGTTGACCAGCAGGCGCTTGAGCGGTGGCAGCAGGTCGGCCACTTCGGTGACGATCACGTGCTTGACGCCGGTTTTCGGCACGACGATTTCGGCCAGATGCGCCATGTTGGCCAGGCAGACCAGGGCTTTGGCACCGGAATCGTTGAATTGGTGTTCCATTTCCCGCGCGGTGTACAGCGGGTTGGTGTTGACCACGATCAGCCCGGCGCGAATGGCACCGAATACGGCGACCGGGTACTGCAACACGTTGGGCAGTTGCACGGCGATTCGATCGCCCGGCTGCAAGTCGGTATGCTGTTGCAGGTAAGCGGCAAAGGCACCGGACAATTCGTACAGTTCACCGTAGGTGATTGTCTTGCCCAGGTTGCTGAATGCCGGTTTGTCGGCGAAGCGCTGGCAGGAACGTTTCAACACTGCCTGAATATTCGGATACTCGTCTGGATTGATCTCGGCAGCAATCCCGGCAGGGTACTTATCCTTCCAAAAGTCTTCGTTCATGGAAGCCCACTCCTCAGCAACGCGAATTCAGCACCGCATTTGATGCGATTATTATTGGTGTGTGTTTGTCGGTGAATCTAGCGCTTTCATAAGCCCGAGACGTCACAAAGCGCGCCGAGAGTAGCAGCTTTGCCAAGGGTCGACTAGAGCCAAAAGCGGCCTCTACGGTCACAATTGTGACTCAAGAATTGCTAGCGGTCATTTTAGAGCAAAAATTCTATACACCCCTGAAAAGCCTGTGAAACCGGGGGCTTCAGATGTTTAAAAGCTTCGCGGGCAAGCCTCGTTCCTGCAGGCTCGCATCGTTCGCTGACTTAATGAACGACACGAACCTGCAGGAGCGAGGCTTGCCCGCGAACGCGCGAAGCGCGGCCATTCACCGACTACGCGATATCCCGCAACTCCCGCCGCAGGATCTTGCCCACCGGCGTCATCGGCAACGACTCCCGCAACACAATGTGCTTGGGCACTTTGTACGCCGTGAAGTTTTCCTTGCAGTACGCCTTCAGCTCTTCAAGGCTGACCCCTGATTCGCGGGCCACCACAAACAGCTTCACCGCCTCCCCCGAACGCTCGTCCGGTACGCCGATCACCGCGCAGTTGGCGACTTTCGGGTGAGCCATCACGATGTCTTCGATCTCGTTCGGGTACACGTTGAAGCCCGAGACGATGATCATGTCTTTCTTGCGATCGACGATGCGCACAAAACCGTCCGGGTCGATCACCGCGATATCGCCGGACTTGAACCAGCCTTCGGCATCCAGCACCTCGGCGGTGGCTTCCGGTTTCTGCCAGTAGCCCTTCATGATCTGCGGGCCCTTGATGCACAGTTCGCCTCGCTCGCCCAGCGGCTGCTCGACGCCTTCATCGTTGATCACTTTCAGGGTGGTGCCCGGCACCGGCAGGCCGACCGTGCCGATCCGCGATTTGTCGCCGTAGGGGTTGGTGCAGGCCACCGGTGAGGTTTCGGTCAGGCCATAACCCTCGGTGATGCGGCAGCCGGTGAGCTGTTCCCAGCGCTCGGCGGTGGCCTTGACCAGCGCGGTGCCGCCGGAGTTGGTGAGTTTGAGGCTGGAGAAATCCAGGGTCTTGAAGTCTGGGTGATCCATCAATGCAACGAACAGCGTGTTAAGCCCCAGCAGTGCCGAGAACCGCCAGTTCTTCAGCTCCTTGATGAAGGCGCCGATGTCGCGTGGATTGGTGATCAGCACGTTGTGGTTGCCGGTCACCATCATGCACATGCAATTCGCCGTGAAGGCATAGATGTGGTACAGCGGCAGCGGCGCGATCATCACTTCCTGACCTTCGCGCAGCAATGGCTGACCGTCGCTGCCGAACTGTCCGAGGCATGCCCGCGCCTGTTGCATGTTCGCCACCAGGTTGCCGTGGGTCAGCATCGCGCCCTTGGCCAGGCCGGTGGTGCCGCCGGTGTATTGCAACACCGCGATGTCGTCGAGGCTGACGTTCAGCGGCTTGATGCCCAGGCCCCGGCCCAGACGCAGCGCGCTCTTGAAGGAAATCGCCTGGGGCAAGGAATAGTCCGGGACCATTTTCTTGACCTTGCTCACCATCGTGTTGACCAGCCAACCCTTGGCGGCAGGCATCAGGTCGCCCATCTTCGCTTCGATCAGGTACTGGATGTCGGTGTCGGGCAGCACTTCCTGGACCTTGGCCCCGAACATGTTCAGGTACACCAACGCCCGGGCACCGGAGTCCTTGAACTGATGACGCATCTCCCGCGCGGTGTACAGCGGGTTGGTGTTGACCACGATCAGCCCGGCGCGCAAGGCACCGAACACGGCAATCGGGTAATGCAAAACGTTGGGCATCTGCACCGCGATGCGATCCCCCGGCACCAAGTCGGTGTGGGCTTGCAGGTAACCGGCGAACGCCAGGCTGTAGCGTTCCAGTTCGGCGTAGGTCAGGGTCACGCCCATGTTGCTGAAGGCGGGGCGATCAGCGAATTTCTTGCAGGAACGCTCGAACACCTCAAGCACCGACTTATAGGCCCCAAGGTCAATGTCCAGGGGCACGCCGGCCGGGCGTTTGTCATTCCAGAAATCAGGTTGCATTGTTCTTGTCCTCTTTACCTGAGCCTATCCGGGCCGCTTTTCTGTCACTTTTGTAAAAGCGGGGCTTCACGGACACTAGCAGCTATGGCGAATCAGGCAAATATGCCAATGGGCGTCATTGACCGCGTGAATCTTGCTGCAGCGGCGTGGCCTGATCAGACGGCAAGCGCTGGATGCGCTATACAATGCATCGAGGCTATTTTCATACCCGGCAGCCCCATGCAAAGGAATCGCCATGATCCACGACACTTTCTGGCTGACCGCGAGTGACCGCAGCCGCCTCTTCGTCAACCAGTGGCTGCCCGATCCGCCTTTGAAAGCCGTGATTCTGCTGGCCCATGGCATGGCGGAACACAGCGGTCGCTACGCCCGCCTGGCGGAAAAACTCTGCGCGCAGGGTTACGGTGTCTACGCGCCGGACCTGCGTGGACATGGCAAAACTGCCGAAAACGGGACGCTCGGCCATTTCGCCGATGACGATGGCTGGTGCAAAGTGGTTGGCGATCTGGCGAGCCTCAACCAGCACATCGGCCAGCAACATCCTGGCGTGCCGATCGTGCTACTCGGCCACAGCATGGGCAGCTACATCGCCCAGGCCTACCTGCTGCATCACAGCGCCAGCCTGCACGGTGCGGTGCTCAGCGGTTCGAACTTCCAGCCCATCGCGCTCTATCGCGCGGCACGTCAGATTGCCCGTGTCGAAAAACTGCGTCAGGGGCCCAAGGGCCGCAGTGCGCTGATCGAGTGGCTGTCGTTTGGCTCGTTCAACAAAAAATTCAAACCGGTGCGCACGCGTTTCGACTGGCTCAGCCGCGATCCGGCGGAAGTCGATCGGTACGCCAACGACCCGCTCTGCGGCTTTCGTTGCACCAATCAGCTGTGGATCGATTTGCTCGGTGGGTTGCAGCAAATCAGCAAAGCGTCCAATCTCGCTCAGATTGATCCGGGCCTGCCGTTGCTGGTGATTGGCGGTGAATGTGATCCGGTGAGCGAAGGCAAACGTCTGAAGGATCTGGCCGATGCACTACGCGCGGCCGGCAGCCAGAACCTGCAACTGACTATTTACCCGCAGGCACGGCATGAACTGTTCAACGAGAGCAACCGCGATGAAGTGATCAATGACGTGTTGAACTGGATCGCCCAGGCGCTGAGCCACCGCCGGCCACCCAGATCGGAATAGTTTTTTTGTGGATTTTTTATTCGTCACAGGAATTGAAACAGATGACCCAGGTTACCAACACCCCATACGAAGCCCTCGAAGTCGGCCAGACCGCCAGCTACAGCAAGACGGTCGAAGAGCGCGACATTCAGTTGTTCGCCGCGATGTCGGGTGATCACAACCCGGTGCACCTGGACGCGGAATTCGCCGCCGGCACCATGTTCAAGGAGCGCATCGCTCACGGCATGTTCAGCGGTGCGCTGATCAGCGCGGCCGTGGCTTGCGAGTTGCCTGGGCCGGGGACTATTTATATCGGTCAGCAGATGAGCTTTCAGAAGCCGGTGAAGATTGGCGACACCCTGACCGTGCGCCTGGAAATCCTCGAGAAACTGCCGAAGTTTCGTGTGCGGATCGCCACGCGGGTGTTTAACCAGCGCGATGAATTGGTAGTGGATGGCGAGGCCGAGATTCTGGCGCCGCGCAAGCAGCAGACGGTGACGCTGCCTACCCTGCCGGCGATCAGCATCGGCTGATTCACCTCTCACCTGTGGCGAGGGAGATTGTCGGAACACCGCACCGTCCCGTTGGGGTGCGCAGCACCCCCAAATCAGGCGCCGCGTTTGATCTGATCAACTGCGGCGTGAGTTTTTTAGACCGCTTCGCAGCCGAGCGTGACGGTGCGGCGTTCCGACAAGCTCCCTCGCCACAATGATTGCGGCGCAGCGTATTTAGCGTTCGCTTACCTGCACACTCGCCGTCATCCCCGAACTCAGATTCATGCCCTCCGGCAATTTATCAATCTTGATCCGCACCGGAATCCGCTGTGCCAGCCTCACCCAGTTAAACGTCGGTTCTACCTCCGCCAACAACTGCCCATCTGGCGTGGTGTTGCGATCGGTAATCCCGCGGCTGATGCTTTCCACATGCCCGTCCAGCGCTTCTCCCGCGCTCATCAACCAGATCTTCACCGGATCGCCAACCCGAATCCGCGACAACTTGGTTTCCTCGAAATACGCCTGCACATAGAAGGTCGAATCATCGATCAATGCCATCACCGGCTGCCCGGCGTTCACATAATTGCCTTGGGCCAGGCGCAGGTTGGTGATGTGGCCGCTGCGAGGCGCATGGACCTGACTGCGCGCCAGATTGAGTTCGGCAACCTTGGCTTCCGCCTGAGCTTCACGCAATTCACCCCGGGCGATACCGGCGTTGATTTGTGCGTTCTCGCGCAGTTCGGCACTGATGGCTTGCGGCCCGAGGCTGGCGCGGCGACTGGCTTCGCGTTCGCGCAGATTGAGTTGTTGCTGGCGGGTCTGAACCACCGCCTGGGCCTTCTCCAGCGCCGCTTCGAACCGGTCACGATCGATGCTCAGCAACAGGTCGCCCGCCTTGACCGGCTGGTTATCGAACGCCTTGAGTTCACGCACCCACCCCGAGACGTCCGGGGCGATGACCACCACGTCGGCGCGGATCCGCGCATCCCGGGTCCAGGGCGTAAGCATGTAGTACTGCCACAAATGGAAGCCGGCAAAGATCGCCACCGCCACCAGGCACAGGGTTACCGCGACACGTACGGGGGTACGCATGTTCAACTCCTTATAAAGGTCCGAGGACGACGGTGATCAAGGCCAATACACAGACGTACAAGGCGCAATCAAACAGTGCTTCGTGCCAGATCCAGCGGCCGACCGGTGTCAGGCGCAACAGCATGCGCAAGGCTCCGGTGACCAGCAGTGCCAGCAGCACATAAATCAAAAACGGACTGAGCAGCACGCCACCCACCGACCACTCACGCAAGCCCATGGCTTTGCTCCTGCTGACGGCACCAGGCGCGCCAACTGCTCTGCAATTGCAGCACCGCGCCCTGAGCCAGTTTCACCGCGTCGCTGGGTGGCAACGCGTACAAGGTCTTCAAGAAATCTGCGCTGGGTCGTTCCAGCGCATCGACGCGGTTGCCCGCAGGGCCCTGTTCAAGGACTTCTTCCAACTGCTCGAGATAACGCCGCTGCGGTGCGCTGACCGGCACTTGCGCCACCGCCAGGCTCAACCGCAGATGCAACAATTCATCGCCGATATCGAGGCCGAGCAAGCCGTCATCCCAGCGACTGCGCGCCGGTTCCGGCAACTCGGGATAGTGCCGCGCCAGTTGCAGCAAGCGGTCGGCCATGCGTCCGCCAAACCAGCTTTCGGCACCCCGCAGGTTACGGCGAGTCAGCCGCACCAGATCGTCGAGCGTCGCTGCCAGCAAGCGGCGGCCATGCCACGCCGGGTTACGCAGGATCAGCAAATGAAACGCCAGCACCGCCGCGCCGACACCGACCACCATCGCCTGGGCGCTGTTGAAGAACGTGGCGACGTCGAATTTCATCGCGTTCAGCGGCGACACCAGCACGATGAAATGCAGACAGAACGAAGTCGCCGTGGCCCCAATCTGCGGCTTGGCCATGCCCAGCGCACCGAAAAACAACGGCACGCCCATGCCCATACAGAGCAAGGCAAATCCGCTCCATTGCGGCAGCAGAATCTGCCCGACGAAAAACGCCGCCGGAATCGCCAGGAAAATGCCTCGCATAAAACTCATGCCGATCTGCGCGCCGTTCTCGCGACTGGCGAACAGGCTGCACACCACGCACGTCAGCACCAGGGCGCCCGACGCGGCGGGCCAGGCCGTCGCCAGCCAGAAGCACGACACCACCAGAAACGCCAGGGCACTACGCGCGCCAAACACCAGCGCCAATGACAGGTCGCGGTGCGGCGCCAGGGTGCGTGGCGGATCGACCGTTTCGCGCCCCTCCTCCACCGCTTTCATCGCCGCAGTGGCCGCCATCGCGGTATCGAGCAACAAGGTGAAACGGGCCAGGCAATAACTCTGCGCGGAGCTGATGTGCGGGTCATGGGACGCATCGAGCAACCTCGGCCGCAACGCTTGCAGGGTCGCCGTATCGTCGCCGCTGAGCGCAACCTGAACCTCGGTCATCCACGGCGACAGTTGCTCGGCTTCCTGTGGTTCCAGCTGCTTCCACTGACGGCGCACCGAACGGGCAATGCGCAGCAGCATCAAGAGCTTCTGGCTCAAGCCGCTGATGGCTCGTGCCCGCTGCCGACCCAGGCCACCTTCAAACCAGGCATGTTCGCGCTGGGCATCGACCGCGACAATTCGCCCGAGGATCTCCAGCAACCCCTTACGGGCCTGAGCATCGCCGGCCAGCGTTGCACGCGCAGCATTCATCCCGCTGTTCCAGGCAGCTCGCGCCTGATCCGCCAGTTGTCGCTCGACGCGCATCGGCCACAGCAACGCGCTGGCCGCCGTGGCGCACAGGATGCCCAGACAAATTTCCGTGCAGCGCGCCACGGCCTGGTCGAACACCGTCAGCGGATGGGTAATGGCCGGCAACGCGATGATCGCCACCGTGTAACCGGCCAGCACAAATGAATAGGACCAGGCACTGCGCAGCAACGTTGAACTCGCTGTACACAGCCCGAGCCACAACGCCAAGGCCAGCAAAAACAGCCAAGGCGTCTGGGCGAACAAGCCCATGAATACCACCGACATAATCGTGCCGACCAGCGTGCCCAGCAGCCGTGCCAGCCCCTTCTGCACCACCATTCCAGACAATGGCTGAGCGACGATGAACGCCGTCATCAATGCCCAGGCGGGTTGCTCAAGCCCCCAGCGCAATGCCAGCCACAGGGCCAGACCGCCACCGATCAAGGTTTTGATTGCGAACTGTAGGGCGCGGCGGTCAGGCGCAAACAAAGCCTGCAAAGTGATAGGCACGTAAAAGACTCTTGAAAGGACGTTTTTAACGATAGTCGGGTTCACTGAAGTCACTTGAAAAACAAATTATTAGCGAGCTATCTATATTCCGTCCAGCGTTAAATCCCAGACACAAAAAAACGCCAGACTGGCTGGCGTTTTTGACAGGCTACGAACGCTTAAGAGCGTGCGCGAGCCTGGTTGCGCAGGGCTTTTACCTGATCGTGATTGCGTTGCACGCCGTGGTACTGACGTTCAACCAGGTCACGAATGCCCACCAGATTGTGCTTGTTGATTTTTTCGAGGGCTTCTTTGTATGCCTTCAGTGCATGGTCTTCACCGCGTTCGGCTTCGTTCAGCACGGCTTCTTCATCCTTGCCGGTGAACATCGCTTTGACGTCGACCCAACGACGGTGCAGATCACCGCTGACGCTGGTGGACGTTTCCGGATCGCCGCCCATCGAACGCACGGCACTCTGAAGTTCGGCAGCGGCGGTGGCGCAGTCGGCGGAGCGTTGCACGAACAGGGTTTTGAGTTCAGGGTGTTTGATGTCTTCAGCGCAAGTCTTGAACCCTTCCTGACCGTCTTTGCTGGTTTCAATCAGGTCGTTGAGTACAGAGATCGCTTCTTTATTCATGTCGGTCATTTTTCAATTCCTTGCGGGTTGATGAAAGATGCAATAGCTATTGCACCCTGCATGCCAGCTTCGAACTGAGAATTTATGCGTTATATTTCAATAAGTTAGTTATAGCGACCAAATCTGTATCCGCTTTTTTTGCATGAACTGTCAATTGGCCTGCATGCAGAATGCCTGTATTTTCCAGCCTGATGAATCAAGACGACCGATAGATGAACCCTGAAAAGCTCGAACTGTTGATCACCCGTGAAATGCCCTTCGGCAAATACAAGGGTCGCATCATTGCCGACCTGCCCGGCCAATACCTGAACTGGTTCGCCCGTGAAGGATTCCCGCACGGTGAGCTGGGCGGATTGCTGGCCCTGATGCAGGAGATCGACCACAACGGTCTGTCGGACCTGCTCGAACCGCTGCGCGCCAAACACGGCAAACCTGCCCCGCGCCACTGACATCGTCATCAAAAAAGCCGAGTAGCTCATGCCCGATAACACCCGTCGCGCCCGTGATGAACATTTCTGGAAAACCTTTGCCGACCGCTACTCGGTCGAACCCGGGCCCATCAACCTTGAAAACGGTTACTTCGGACGGATGTCGCGCACCGTGGTCGAGGAGTACGAGCGCAATATCGAGCTGATCAACCGCAGCAACTCGGTGCATGTACGCCAGCGTTTCGAACAGATCGAAAGTCTCGAGATCCGGGCGCAGCTCGCCCGCCTGATCGACGTTCCAGTCGACACCGTGGCCCTCACCCGTAACGCGTCGGACGGCCTGCAATCGTTGATCCGCAATTACAATCGCCTTCAGCCGGGCGATCAGGTGCTGATTTGCGATCTGGAGTACGACACGGTCAAAGGCGCGATGCGTTGGCTGGCACGGCATCGCGGCGTGGAAGTGATCGAAATCGACCACGCGCACCCCGCAACGTTTGACAGCTTGCTGGCGACTTATCGCGACGCTTTCGCGCGTTATCCAAAGCTCAAATTGATGGCCCTGACCCATGTCACCCATCGCACCGGATTGGTCATGCCCGTGCAGGCCATTGCTGCTGCCGCGAAAGAATACGGCATCGACGTGATCCTTGACGGCGCGCACGCCCTCGGCCAGATCGAGTTCAATCTGGATGAACTGGGCGTTTCTTTCGCCGGCTTCAACCTGCACAAGTGGATTGGCGCGCCCCTGACGCTGGGCTTTATCTATATAGACCCCGAGCGTTTGGCCGACATCGACCCGGACATGGGCGAGATGCACTTCCCGGTCACCGATATCCGCGCCCGCACGCCCTACAGCACACCGAACATCCCGGCCCTGCTGACGCTGCCGCTGGTATTCGAGGAGCATCTCGCCATGGGCGGGGCCGCTGCCAAGAGCACACGGCTCAATTACCTGCGCAACCGGTGGGTCAGCGCCGTTCGCGAGTTACCGGGGATCGAGATCATGACACCCGATGACCCGCGACTGTACTGCGGCATTACCTCGATGCGCTTTACCCGGCATACCGATCAACAGGCGATGGTCGAGCGGCTGCTCAGCGATTACAACCTGTTCACCGTGGTCCGCAGTGGCGCGGCGAGCGGGCCCTGCATTCGCATTACACCAGGGCTCACCACCACCGCTGCCGACATGGATCTGCTGGCCAGGGCGCTGAGCGAGTTGCGCTGACGTCAGACCGTGTATTTGTCGAAGTCCTCCGGCTTGATTTGCGTCGAAGCGGCGAACGTGTCGATACCGATGGTCGTATGCCCGAAAAAGCCATCCTCGTTCGAGTCTCGACCGAGGGTGTGGACCGTCAATGTCGAAGCCTCGCCACCCTGCTCGCGGTAATAAGTGTCTTCATTGTTGCTCAACGGCGAGACCGATCGGCCGCTGTAGTCCCGGGCGTTTAGCACCGAACGTGAAGCGGGTTCGGGGAAGTAGAGCTGACCGACCCAGGCGACGTGTCGTTCGTCGAGGTAATTGTTGCCGGACGTAATGCGCACGGCGACATGAATGTGCAAGGTACGGCCGGCATAGAACCCCGGGTAGATGGTGGTAAACCGCACAATGCCCTTTTTGTCGGTGAATTGTCCGCCTCGCAGATAGGTGTCGTCGTCGGTGCGCGGGATGGAGCCGATGTCCCCGACATCGACTTCCTGGTCCGGATTGACCTTGCTCCAGCCCGAATACGCACCGCGCGCATTGCAATGCCAGATATCGACCAGGGCTCCGGTCACCGGCTCCCCCGTCATGGCATCGACAATCGACAGTCGCAGCACCAGGGGAATGCCATCGGCGCTCTCGCTGATGTTGCGCCTGATCAGTTTCGGATTGCGGAAATACGGGCCGGCAATTTGCTCGGGAGACAGCAGGTAAACGGAGGGTGCGGGTGTTGCGGAGGTGGTGTCGTCCATGACGTTCTCTCTTCCATAAGATGAACGCAGGTTAACGCTGGATGGGCGGCGAGAGGCGGTAACTATGTATCGCATCATTTCCCTTGCAGAGGTATTTCATCAGGCAAAAAAAAACGGTGCACCGACCAAGCGCACCGTAAAGCCGTAGAACACACAACGAAGTGTTTGGTAAAAGCCGATCAGTCCAGCAGCGCCAAGGCCTCGGCGGTGCATTCCTGAATGCGGGCCCAGTCGCCGTTCTTGATCCACTCGGGATCCAGCATCCAGCTACCGCCCACGCACATCACGTTTTTCAACGCCATGTAGCTCTTGATGTTGGCCGGGCTGACGCCGCCGGTCGGGCAGAATTTCACTTCACCGAACGGGCCGCCAAGGGCCTTGATGGCGGCAACGCCACCGCTGACTTCCGCCGGGAACAGCTTGAAGCGGCGATAACCCAGACCATAGCCTTCCATGATGCCGGAAGCGTTGCTGATGCCTGGCAACAGCGGGATCGGGCTATCGACGCTGGCTTCGAGCAGGTCACGGGTGATACCCGGGGTGACGATGAACTGCGAGCCGGCCGCTTCGGCAGCGGCGAGCATCGTGCGATCCAGCACAGTACCTGCACCGGTCACCAGCTCCGGACGCTGCTCACGCAGAATCTGGATGGCCTTGAGGCCGAACTGCGAACGCAGGGTCACTTCCAGGGCAGTCAGGCCACCGGCGGCCAGGGCATCGGCCAGCGGCAGGACGTCCTGTTCGCGGGCGATGGTGATCACCGGCAGGATCCGCGCCTTGGCGCAGAGGCTGTCGATCAGGGCAATTTTGTCCGCCATGGAAACGGTCGGGGATGTGATTGTCATAGCGGCTGATCCTTGGCTCATGGGCACCAGTAAATCTCTAACGTAGGTTGCAGAAACGCGCGAATCGGCATGGCGGCGACATCGTCACCGGCCAATGCGGCACTCAAAGTGGTCAGTTTGGACTGACCGGAAATCGATAGAACGGTGGTCTTGGCCGAGGCCAGCAGCGCGCGGCTCATGGTCAGTCGCTGATGCGGCACGGTCGGTGCCAGCATCGGATAGCACCGACGGGTGCCGTCGACTTTCAAGGCATCGATCAGGTTCGGGCTGTTGGGGAACAGCGAAGCGGTGTGACCGTCATCGCCCATGCCGAGGATCAACACATCGATCGGCGGCAATTCGGCGAGCAAACGGTCGGCCTGCTCGGCGGCCTGCTCAAGGTTCGCAGTGGCGCTGTAGAGGCTCAGAAACTGAGCCTTGGCTGCCGGGCCTTGCAACAGGTAACGCTTGAGCAGACCGGCATTGCTGTCGGCATGCTCGACCGGCACCCAACGCTCGTCGGCCAGGGTGACCACGACCTTGGACCAGTCGAGTTTCTGCTTCGCCAGGTTTTGGAAAAAAGCCACCGGGCTGCGGCCACCGGACACCACCAGCGTCGCGCTGCCGCGAGCGTCGATGGCGTCACTCAGTTGCTTGGCCACATTCAGCGCCAGACCATCGGCCAGCAACACCGGGCTTTTGAACTCATGGGCGCTGACGCCCTGAGGCAGTTTCAATTCAGATATCGCCATACCACGACCTCCCATCCCGCGTGATCAGAGCAATGGAGCTCATCGGTCCCCAGGACCCAGCCGCATACGGCTTGGGCGCATCACCGGATTTTTTCCACCCGGCGATCAACTGGTCACACCACTTCCACGCGGCTTCGATTTCATCTTTACGGACAAACAGGTTCTGATTGCCGCGCATCACTTCCAGCAACAACCGCTCGTAGGCATCGGGAATCCGTGCGCTGCGATAAGTGTCGGAAAAATTCAGCTGCAACGGACCGCTGCGCAACTGCATACCCTTGTCCAGGCCTTGTTCTTTGGTCATCACACGCAAGGAAATGCCTTCATCCGGTTGCAGGCGGATAATCAGCTTGTTGCTGATTTGCAGGCGCTGCTCGGGGGCGAAGATGTAGTGCGACGGTTCCTTGAAGTGGATGACGATCTGCGACAGCTTCTGCGGCATGCGCTTGCCGGTGCGCAGGTAAAACGGCACGCCGGCCCAGCGCCAGTTGCGGATGTCCGCACGCAGGGCGACGAAGGTTTCGGTGTCGCTTTGGGTGTTCGAATTCGGTTCTTCCAGATACCCCGGAACCGGTTTGCCTTCGCTGTACCCGGCGATGTACTGGCCGCGCACCACTTGTGTAGTCAGGCCTTCCGGGCTGATAGGCGCCAGGGCCTTGAGCACTTTGACTTTCTCGTCACGGATGCTGTCGGCGGACAGGTCGGCCGGCGGGTCCATGGCGATCAGGCAGAGCAGTTGCAGCAGGTGATTCTGGATCATGTCCCGCAGCTGACCAGCCTTGTCGAAGTAACCCCAGCGGCCTTCGATGCCGACCTTCTCGGCCACGGTGATTTCCACGTGGGAGATATAATTTTGGTTCCACTGGGTTTCGAACAGGCTGTTGGCGAAACGCAGGGCGATCAGGTTCTGGACGGTCTCTTTGCCCAGGTAGTGATCGATGCGGTAGGTGCGGTTCTCCGGGAAGAACTGCGCCACGGCGTCGTTGACCTTGCGCGAGGATTCCAGGTCCGAACCGATGGGCTTTTCCAGCACCACGCGGGTGTTTTCAGTCAGGCCGACCTTCGACAGGTTCTCGCAGATCGCACCGTAAACGGCGGCCGGCGTGGCGAAGTAGGCAATCACACGCTGGGCGCTGCCGGCCATTTCGGCCAGGGCGACGTAATCGTCGGCCTTGAGGAAGTCGACATGCAGGTAGCTCAAACGGGCCAGGAAGCGTTCGACCACAGCTTCGTCCAGCTCTTTGGCACCTACATAACGGCGCAGTTCGGAGGCGATGAACGCCAGGTGTTCCTGCTCGCTGCCTGGCTCACGGGCCAGCGCGATAATCCGCGTTTCCTCGTGCAGCAGGCCTGCGCCATCGAGTTGATAAAGGGCAGGAAACAGTTTGCGCAGGGCCAAGTCACCGAGGGCGCCGAACAAGGCAAAGGTGCACGGTTCAACCGTAATCGAAGGCATGATGTTTGTTCTTTTATCAAGTTAAGCTACAAATACCTTTTTTCAAGGCATCACTCAAGGGAAAATGTAGTAATAACCACAACATTTTCGCAAAATACAGATTCCGAGTGGTGGTCGGTCGGAGCCATCAGTAGGATAGGCCACCGTGACGGGCCCGATCAAAGTCCCAATTTGCATAGCCGGGGCCCTTATTTGCATTGCTCTCTTGTTTGCGGAGCTAAGGAACATATATGGACCGCGTGCGAAATTTACTGGAACAGATCCAGAATCGCCTTGAAGACCTGAACAAGGCGGAACGCAAAGTCGCCGAAGTGATCCTGCTCAACCCAGAGCTGGCCACCCGGTTCAGCATTGCCGCCCTCGCCCAGGCCTCTAAGGTCAGCGAGCCGACGGTCAACCGTTTCTGCCGTTCGTTCGGCGTCAGTGGCTACCCGGAGCTCAAGCTTCAACTGGCCCAGAGCCTGGCCAGCGGCGCGGCGTATGTCAGCCGTGCAGTCGAGGCCGATGACAATCCCGAGGCGTACACCAAGAAGATTTTCGGCAGCGCCATTGCGTCGCTGGACAGTGCCTTGCAGGCACTGGACCCGAACCTGATCAGCCGCGCCGTCGACTTGTTGATCCAGGCCCGACAGATCCACTTCTTCGGCCTTGGCGCCTCGGCCCCGGTGGCGCTGGATGCGCAGCACAAGTTCTTCCGCTTCAACCTGGCGGTCACCGCCCATGCCGACGTGCTGATGCAGCGCATGATTGCGTCGGTGGCGCATACCGGCGAGTTGTTCGTGATCATTTCCTACACCGGCCGCACCCGCGAACTGGTGGAAGTGGCGCGTATCGCCCGGGAGAACGGCGCTTCAGTGCTGGGGCTGACGGCCGAGGGGTCGCCTTTGGCCAAGGCCAGCACCTTGAGCCTGAACATTCCGTTGCCGGAAGACACCGACATCTATATGCCGATGACGTCGCGGATCATCCAGCTGACCGTGCTGGATGTGCTGGCCACCGGCATGACCTTGCGCCGTGGCGTGGACTTCCAGCCGCATTTGCGCAAGATCAAAGAGAGCCTCAATGCCAGTCGGTATCCGGTTGGGGATGAGTTTAACTAGGTCAATATCTTCATTGCCTGTCCTGGCCTCATCGCGAGCAGGCTCGCTCCCACATTAGATCTTCGGTGGACACTGTATTTGTATTCAAAGCAGGTCCACTGTGGGAGCGAGCCTGCTCGCGAAAGGGCCAGCCCAGGCGCAAAGATTCTGGAACTAAACCCCCACCCGCGCCTGCAAACTCAAATGCGCTTTCTGCCCCGGCGCCAGGCTCAAACTGTCGGTCCCGCCACTCGCCGCCTCGACACACACAAATTCTGAAATCTCGTTCCAGCTCACCCCCAGCAACGGTCGCGCCCCCGGATGCCAGACCACCGTGTCCGCATGGTCACCGGTGTCGATGCACAACTCGCGCTGCCAGGCGTGGTCCTTGAGCTGCAATTCACCGTCATGCTGGAACACCCGCTGACACCCACCATCAACTCTCAACTCGCCTTCCTGCTGGCAAACCTGGCGGTTCAACTGGTCGTAACCGTGGGCGCCATCGAGTCCGGACAGCGCTATCTCACCGACATCACCAATACGCCAATAGGCATGCAACGCCTGGCTCAATTGGCACGGCAGGCTGTCCTGATGCTCGGTGCTCAGGCGCAGATCCATGCGTTCGCCCAAGTGTGCGTGCAGGTCCACTTGCCAGTCACACAGCTGAAGTTGCCAATGCAGGCGCACGCCATCGTCGTCATGGCTGCTGTCGAGCAGTTTCCAGTCGATCAACCGTGCCCAGCCATGGGAAGGCCAGGCGTTTTCGCTTGGATGACGGCCATACCACGGCCAGCATACCGGCACACCGCCACGAATCGCGCCGACTTGTGGCCACTTCGCCGCGCACCAGAGCCAGGGCTTCTGGCCCTTGGGCTGGAAGTGCAGCAACTGCGCGCCCTGCCGGCTGAACACCGCCTGACACAGCGGGTGATCGATCACCAGCACATCGCGCTTCTGATAGCGCTCCCACGCAAACACCGGACGTTCGCGCAAGGATTTGAAGAAGCGTTGTAGCGGATGCTCATGCATGTGCCACGGTCCTGAAAATCATCCGGGGTGCGCCGCCCCAAAAAAAAGCGGACAGCCAAGGCTGTCCGCAAAAATGCGCACATAGAGAGGAGCTTATCGCAACAGCGTTAGAACACCGACTGAATTTTCAGGCCGGCCACCAGCGCGTTGTCGACTTCATCCACACCGCCCGGGTGAGTGATGTATTGCAGGTTAGGACGCACGGTCAGCCAGTTGGTGACGTGGAAGCCGTAGTTGATCTCGTAGTTGTACTCAGTGTTACGCAGCGGCGCGAACAGCGGGTCCTGATAGTCAGTGACATTGTTGGAGGCGTTGACCAACTCTGAGTTTTTCTTAACGTCATCGTTGACATGGATACGGGCGGCACCGATACCGAAGTCATCCTTCGGCCGTGCATCGAACGGGCCCTTGTACACCAGCATCAGCGACTGGTAGTTATCGACGAAGTTGGTGTCCTTGTCGTGGAAGGTAGCGTTGGCAGCAATGTTCAGACCGCGGGAAGCGTCACCGTTGTGGGTGGTGAGTTGTTGCTGCGCCACGAACCAGTAGCCGGACTTGCTGCTGTGGCTGCGATAGGCGTTACCGCTGGTTGCGGCGTCATTACCGTTGTCGTCTTCACGAACGTCATCGGCCTTGGCCGTACTTTTGTAGTAACCGACACGGTATTCGCCCGGCAGGTTGCCAGGGTTAGGCAACCAGACCAGTTCGACCGGCAACACGGTGCCCTTGGTACCACTGCCGCTCAGCTTGAAGCCGTTACCGTGCTCCAGTTGCGACGGGTTCTGGTTGTACGCGCCGATCTGCGCATACCACTCAGGCGAGATGTTGTACTTCACGCGAACCGCAGCCTGCATGACCGGCCAGTTGTACCAGATGTTGGTCGCCCAGTTACCCGCTTGGGAACCGCAGAACGCCAGGTTCTGGAACTCGCACGGGAAGGTGTTGAAGTCTTCGCCTTCGCCGAAGTAACCGGCCTTGACGTCCAGTTTGCCATCGAGGAACTGGTGCTTGATCCACAGTTGGGTCAGGCGAACCATGTGGCCACGGCCGTAGACTTCCTGGGAGGAACTCAAGGTGCCGGCACGCGGATCGCCGACACGGTCATTGGAGATGTTCTCACCGTTACGGTTGGTGAGCTGGACCTTGGCCTGGGTGTTATCCCAGCCCCACAGCTTTTGCAGGTCCAGCGCCACGCCCAGGCCAAACTGGTCGGCGTAACGCGCGGTCTTGTCGTTGTTGTAGCCACCGTGAAGGTTGCCACCGACTTCACCGACGTAGTCCATCTTGATGTCGATGCCCCGCTCGATCAGCTTGGTCCGCTCGCCACCCCAATCGCCGGTCATCCATTCGGAATCGGCGCTGAACGCGTCAGCCGCGTGCACACTACCGGCCAGCATCATGGCCGCAACCGCGGACAACTGGCAGATAAGCTGAGCGTTGTTGTTCTTCTTCATCCCTACATCCTCGTTTTATTGTTATTAACTGTTTTTATTTAACGCGGTTACATCAGGTGCGGAGAGCGACAGGCCGCTCACCGCATATCCCCCCTGCAGGAGCCAGTTTTGCCGGCGAAGGCGACCCTGAAATCGCCTTCGTCGGCAAGCCTGGTTCCTACAGTTTTAATCTTCAGCGGCCTTTGAATTGGGCGACGTTGGCGCCGTGGCTCTCGGCTTTTGGTTGACCGGCCACCCCCAGGCGCTCCCCCGTCTTGGCATCGAACAACAGCACTTTCGATGGGTCGAATTGCAGGGTCAGGGTCTCGCCCACGTTCGGCGCGACGTCCGGCGCCAGGCGGCAGCAGACTTTGGTGTCGTTGAGATTGACGAACACCAGGGTGTCGGGACCGGTCGGTTCGGTGACTTGGACTTCGGCGCGAATGGTCGGCAAACCGTTCGGCTCGCTGCCCGCCAGAACGATCTGCTCCGGGCGCAGGCCGAGGATCACTTCACGGTCTTCCAGACCGGCGTCCTGCATGCCCATCGGCAATTCGCAACGCGCCTGGCCGCTGTCGAGCAGCGCCACCAGACGACCGTCCTTGCGCTGCAAACGCAGCGGAATGAAGTTCATCGGCGGCGAGCCGATGAAGCTCGCCACGAACAGGTTGGCCGGGTTGTTGTAGATGTCCTTCGGCGTACCGAACTGCTGAATGATCCCGTCCTTCATCACCGCGACCTTGTCGCCCAGGGTCATCGCTTCGATCTGGTCGTGGGTCACGTAGACCGTGGTGGTTTTCAGGCGCTGGTGCATCAGTTTCATTTCAGTGCGCATCTCGACGCGCAGCTTGGCGTCAAGGTTGGACAGCGGTTCGTCGAACAGATAAATTTTCGGCCGACGCGCCAGGGCACGGCCCATGGCCACGCGCTGTTGCTGACCACCGGAGAGCTGACCGGGCTTGCGGTTGAGCAAGTGTTCGATCTGCAACAGCTTGGATACCCGCGCCACTTCCGCTTCGATGTCGGCGGCGGGCATTTTGCGGATCTTCAAGCCGAAAGCGATGTTCTCGCGCACGCTCATGGTCGGGTACAGCGCGTAGGACTGGAACACCATGGCGATGTCGCGGTCTTTCGGGCTCATGCCGCTGACGTCCTGATCACCGATCATGATCGCGCCGCCGGTGATGGTTTCCAGGCCGGCGATGCAATTCATCAGGGTCGATTTACCGCAACCCGAAGGTCCGACCAGGATCAGGAACTCACCGTCCTTGATCGACAGTTCGATGTTCTTGAGGGTGTCCGGCAGGCCGGGACCATAGGTCTTGTTTACATTGCGAAGTTCGAGCGTAGCCATGATTACCCCTTGACTGCGCCGGCCGTCAGCCCGCGCACGAAATACTTGCCTGCGACCACATAGACCAGCAGGGTCGGCAGCCCGGCGATCATCGCCGCCGCCATATCAACGTTGTATTCCTTGGCCCCGGTACTGGTGTTGACCAAGTTGTTCAACGCCACCGTAATGGGTTGCGAATCACCGCTGGAGAACACCACGCCGAACAGGAAGTCGTTCCAGATCTGGGTGAACTGCCAGATCAGGCAGACCATGATGATCGGGGTGGACATCGGCAGGATGATCAAGCGGAAGATGGTGAAGAAACCCGCGCCATCGAGCCGCGCCGCCTTCACCAGCGCATCGGGAACGCTGACGTAGTAGTTACGGAAGAACAGCGTGGTGAACGCCAGGCCGTAGACCACGTGCACAAACACCAGGCCGGTGGTGGTGCTGGCCAGGCCCATCTTGCCGAGGGTGAACGAGGCCGGCAGCAGGACGGTCTGGAACGGCAGGAAGCAACCGAACAGCAGCAGACCGAAGAACAGTTGCGAGCCACGAAAGCGCCACATCGACAGCACATAGCCGTTCAGTGCACCGATGGCGGTGGAGATCAGTACCGCCGGAACGGTGATCTTGATCGAGTTCCAGAAGTACCCGTCAACCGTGCCCCAGGCCTTGACCCAGCCAATGCCGCTGACCACGGTCGGCCAGCTCAGCAGGTTGCCGGAGTTGATGTCTTCCGGCGTCTTGAAACTGGTCAACAGCATGACCACCAGCGGTATCAGGTAAAGGAATACCGCCAGGATCAGCACGCCGTAGATGGCGATGCGACTCAGGCTGATGGACGGTTTGGCAGCGAAATTAGTCATGACGCTTGGTCCTCAGCTCGGAGTACAGGTAAGGCACGATGATTGCGAGAATCGCACCGAGCATCAGAATCGCACTGGCCGAGCCCATGCCCATCTGGCCGCGACTGAAGGTGAAGGAATACATGAACATCGCAGGCAGGTCAGAGGAATAACCCGGGCCACCGGCAGTCATTGCCGCCACCAGGTCGAAACTCTTGATCGCGATGTGGGCCAGGATCATGACCGCGCTGAAGAACACCGGGCGCAGGCTCGGCAACACCACTTTCAGGTAAATGCGCGGCATGCTCGCGCCATCGATCTGGGCAGCACGGATGATCGATTGATCCACGCCACGCAGGCCGGCGAGGAACATCGCCATGATGAAGCCAGAGGCTTGCCAGACCGCCGCGATCACCAGGCAATACACGACGCGATCCGGGTCGATCAGCCAGTCCAGGCGAAAGCCTTCCCAACCCCAGTCACGCAGCAATTTGTCCAGGCCCATGCCCGGGTTGAGCAGCCACTTCCACGCGGTACCGGTGACGATCATCGAGAGCGCCATCGGGTACAGGTAAATGGTGCGAATGAAACCTTCGCGACGAATGCGCTGGTCAAGAAACACCGCCAGCAGCACACCGATCACCAAGGTGATGCCGATGAACATGCCGCCGAACACCGCCAGGTTCTTGCTCGCTACCCACCAACGGTCGTTGTCGAACAGCCGCTGGTACTGCGCCAGGCCCGCCCATTTGTAAGTCGGCAGGAAGGTCGAGGTGGTGAACGACAGGATGAACGTCCACAGGATATAGCCATAGAAGCCCACCAGGACGATGAACATGCTCGGCGCCAGCACCAGTTTCGGTAGCCAGCGCTGCAGTGCATCGAACGGCGAGGCCTTGCTGAACACAGCAACAGAACTCATGGGAAGATCCCGTACGAGAGAAAATTTACGTTGGAAATGCTGACCCTTGCAGGCGTGAGACTGCTTGCGATAGCTGAGTGTCAGACTCTGGATGTATCAACTGATACACCGCTATCGCGAGCAGGCTCGCTCCTACAGGGGCCAAGCATTACTTGGCAGCTTTGACGGCCGTGCCCAATTGCTTGGCGGCAGTCGCCGGATCGGCTTTCGGGTCGTTGATGAAGTTGGTCACCACATCAAAGAACGCGCCCTGGACCGCCAGCGTGGTCGCCATGTTGTGCGCCATGCTCGGCTGCAGGCCGCCGGACTTGGCGTCCACCAGGAAGTCCTTGGCAGCGGTCTGGGCGCAGGAGTCGAAACCGTACTTGCCCATGTCGTTCAGCATGTCGATTCGAACCGGGATCGAGCCCTTGTTGATGCTGAAGACTTTCTGGAAGTTCTCACCCAGCACGACCTTGGCAATGTCCTGTTGAGCAGCAGCAGTGCCTTTGTCTTTCTGCTTGAACACGGCCAGGGAGTCGATGTTGTAGGTGAACGCCTTGTCGGTGCCCGGGAACGCTACGCACTCGTAGTCCTTGCCGGCGACTTTCTTGGCGGCTGTCCACTCGCTCTTGGCCCAGTCGCCCATGATCTGCATACCGGCCTTGCCGTTGATGACCTTGGCCGCTTCCAGGTTCCAGTCCTGGCCTTTGCCGTCGGCGTCCATGTAGGTCGCGACTTTCTTCAGCTCGGTCAGCGCCTTGACCATTTCAGGACCGGTCAGTGCTGCGTTGTCCAGGTCGACCAGGGCTTTCTTGTAGCCGTCGACGCCCATGACCGACAGGACCACCGCTTCGAACACGGTGCTGTCCTGCCAAGGCTGGCCGCCGTGGGCAAGGGCAATGAAGCCCGCTGCCTTGAGCTTGTCACCGGCTGCGTAGAATTCCTGAAGGGTGGTTGGCGCTTTTTCGATGCCGGCTTTCTTGAAGACTTCCGGGTTGATCCACAGCCAGTTGACGCGGTGAATGTTCACCGGCACGGCCACGTAGTCACCTTCGTACTTCACGGTATCGGAGACTTTCTTGTCGAGCAGACTGTCCCACTTCTCGGTTTTGGCCGCGTCTTTCAAGACGTCGGTGTCGAGCAGACCGGTAGACGCCCATTCCTGGATGTCCGGGCCTTTGATCTGTGCGACGCCCGGTGGGTTACCTGCAACGGCGCGGCTTTTCAGCACGGTCATGGCGGTCGCACCGCCACCACCGGCAACGGCGCCGTCCTTCCAGGTGAAACCGTCTTTTTCGACTTGGGCCTTGAGGACATCAACGGCCGCTTTTTCGCCACCGGAGGTCCACCAGTGAACGACTTCTACCGAACCTTTGGAATCGGCGGCAAGCGCACTGACAGGGAATGCAGAGATAGGGAGCAATGAGGCAAGAGAAATGACAGTAGCGAGGCGAGAAATCGCATTCATCTAGAATTACCTTTCTTGTTGTTATGCATGCAAGTCTGGTGCTTGCGCTGCATAGGATTTTAAACAGGAGTTATCCCCTCGCAGGTAACGAAGGGACGCTTGAATGTCACCACATGGTTACACAGGAGCGCTCTGGGACAACTGCCCCAAGGCCGTGGCCATGCTCGGCGCCAGTGGCAGGCGCGGGATCAGGACGGCTTGCCAGGCGTGATACAGATCCGGTTTACCGGCCCAGATATCGGCACTTGGACGGTTTTGCGGGTCGAGCTCATGGTGCCAACTGCCATCGCAGCGGTCGATGAAATGACTGTCACAGAATTCCCAGAACAGCCGGTACCAGGTTTCGTATTGCGTATCCCCAGTGCGTTTAAGCAACGCGCTGGCGGCGGCACTGGCTTCGCAATGGGTCCAGTGCAAGCGATGGCGAACCACCGCGCGATTGTCCCAGTCGAGGGTGTAGACAATCCCGGGCAGCCCGTCGACATCCCAGCCGTGACGGCAGTTGTGATCGAAGAGTTTTTGCGCGTCGGTGGCCAGCCAACCCGGCGTGAGCATGCCGGCTTGCACGCGTGCCGCTTCGAGGTGCAGCAACAGCCGCGCCCATTCGAAACCGTGGCCCGGCGTGGTGCCGTAAGGGCGGAAACCGTCGGCCGGGTTGGCGTGGTTGTACTCGCGCAGCGGCTGCCAATCGCGATCGAAATGCTCGACCACCAGGTAGTCGTTGGCAGCGGCGTGACCATGAATGACGCGCTCGACGATGCGCTGAGCGCGGACCAGCCAGCGGTGGTCGTCGGTGACATCGGCCAGGGCGAGAAAGGCTTCGGTGGCGTGCATGTTGCTGTTGGCGCCGCGGTAGGCTTCTTCTCCGCTCCAGTCGCGCTCGAAGGATTCGCGCATTGCGCCCTCCTCCTCGCTCCAGAAATGCGTGTCGATGATGTTGATCGCATCGTCGAGCAACGCCTGTGCACCGGGGCGCCGGGCGACGACCGCCGAACTGGCCGCGAGGGCCACGAAGGCATGCAGGTAAGCGGCCTTGCAGGTGTTGTCATCGTGATGATGGGCTGCGGCAAACCAGCCGCCGTGTTCGGCATCACGCAACGGGCCGCTGAGCGCCTGGATGCCGTGATCGACCAGCTCGGCAAACCCCGGCAACCCCTGGATGTGCGCCATGGCGAAGCTGTGGGTCATGCGGGCGGTGTTCATGGTTTCGGCGTGGGCATTGGCCGGGAGACGACCCTTTTCATCGAGATTACCGAAGCCTTCGGCAAGCTTTGAAGCCTTGGCAAATGCCAACAGGCGCAAGCCTTCGGCCGCGAGCCATTGCTGATGGGCAGGTGCGTTGAGCCAACTGCTGAATGCAGGTTGGAAGGTGTCCATGGGGTGCCTTTTTTTGTTGTTTTGACTGAGGGCAGTCTAAACAACGGGCGGGGGCGGGCTTGTAACGAAGGGGGCGAGTTATGTCACCGGTTTGTGACATTTAGCTTGAGAGATTTGTTTAATGGTCTGACGCCTTCGCGAGCAGGCTCGCTCCCACATGGGTTCTGCGGTGCACACAAATTCCCTGTGGGAGCGAGCCTGCTCGCGAAGAACGATAACGCGGTCAATCTAGTCAAAACTGCGAGGCAACTGCAACGTCACCCGCAACCCGCCTTCACGCAGGTTTTGCAGGCTGACTTCACCGCCATGGCTATGGGCAATGTTGCGCGCAATCCCCAACCCCAAGCCATATCCCTGCTGCTGCCCGGCCAACCGGAAGTGCGGTTCGAACACCTGCTCCATCCGTTGTTCCGGCACGCCTGGCCCTTCGTCATCGACATGCAGGATGAAGGCGCTCTCGTCGTCATCGATATGCAAATGCGCGTTCTGCCCATACTTCAATGCGTTGTCGATCAGGTTGCCGATGCAGCGCTTGAGCGCCAGCGGTTTGCCCGGGTACGCCGCCAGCGCCCGGCCCTGCTGGGTGACACGACCATTGCCGTTGGGCGCCAGGTACGGTTCCACCAGACAATCGAGCACATGATTCAGATCCACCGGCTCGATGTTTTCGTGAATATCGGTGTCTTTCACGCATTGCAGCGCGCCCTTGACCAGCAATTCCAGCTCATCCAGATCGCGGCCGAACTTGGCTTGCAGCTGTTCGTCTTCAAGCAATTCGACCCGCAGCCTTAACCGGGTAATCGGCGTGCGCAGGTCATGGGAAATTGCGCTGAATAACTGGCTGCGTTCGGTCAGGTAACGGCTGATGCGCTCGCGCATCGCATTGAAAGCGCGGCCCACTTCGACCACTTCACTGCCGCCGCCTTCGGCCACCGGTTCGACTTCGGCACCGAGGGACATGTCCCGCGCCGCCCGCGCCAGGCGTTTGAGCGGACGACTCTGCCAGTGCACCAACAGGCCGATGAACAACAGCAAAAAGCCACTGGTGAGCACAATGAACCAGACCTGCTGCGCCGGCAGGCCCTGTTCTTCAAGGCTGGTGTAGGGCTCGGGCAACAGCGAGGCGATGTACAGCCACTCGCCCGGCGCCATCTGGATTTGCGTGACCAGCACCGGCGGGTTCACCGGCTCCAGCGTCAGCGCGTAATGCGCCCATGAGCGCGGCAACTCATCGAGTTTCAGCCCGCTGTTGAAGATCCGCAGGTCTTCGGGGCTGACGAAGGTCACCGAGATATCCGTGTCTTGGCCGAGGGACTCGCGCAACACCTGATCCACCGCCTTGAGCACGGCTTCCTTGCGCGGAGTGATCGGCAACACTTCCATGCCCAGCGGCTTGTCGTTGAGGGTCACCACGAAACGGGTGCCGCCCATGCTGCGCAATTGGTCGAGCACCAAGGGACGAAACGCCACCGGCAGCGAACGAAAATAACTGACGCTGGCCGTCATCGAATGGGCCAGGCTGCGGGCACTGGTGACCAGGCCTTCAAGTTGGGTGGCACGCAGTTGCGACACCCAGATCACGCTCGACAAGGTCTGCGCGAACAGCACCGCCAACAGGGTCAGCAGCAACATGCGCCCGAGCAGCGAACGCGGCATCGGCACGCGGGCGGCGAGCTTGCGCAACCACTCAGTGGCCATTGCTGGCAACCACATTGGCGGCCAGTTGGTAGCCGCTGCCACGCACGGTACGGATCAATCGCGGCGGTTTTTCGGTATCACGCAGGCGCTGACGCAAACGGCTGACCGCCATGTCGACGATGCGATCCAGCGGCATCAGATCGCGGCCACGGGTGGCGTTGCCGATGGTGTCGCGGTCGAGGATTTCCTGCGGATGATCAAGGAACAGTTTCAGCAGCGCAAAATCGGCGCCGGAGAGAATCACTTCTTCGCCGTCGATGTGGAACAGCCGGTGGCTGACCATGTCCAGCCGCCAGTCGTCGAACGCCAGCACTTCACCGCCGGAACGCTCCTGACCGAACTGCGCGCGGCGCAACAAGGCCTTGATGCGCGCCTGCAATTCACGGGGGCTGAACGGTTTACCGAGGTAGTCGTCGGCGCCCAGTTCCAGGCCAATGACGCGGTCGGCCTCGTCGGAGCTGGCGGTGAGCATGATGATCGGCACCTGCGCCTGACGCGGGTGCTGGCGGATCCAGCGACAAAGGCTGAAACCGTCTTCGTCGGGCAGCATCACGTCGAGGATCACCAGATCGCTCGGCGCTTCGTTCATCGCTTGGCGAAAGCCCGCGCCATCGGGCGTGGTGCGGACCTGGAAACCGGCGCGGGTCAGGTAGGTGTCCAGCAACTCGCGTATCTCTTGATCATCATCGACCAACAAAATCGACTTGTTGACTGAGCTCACGGGGCGGCGTCCTTGTTGTTTGAATTGGGCGGATTATGCCTTAAGCACCGTTTTCACAAACACCACAAAACTACTGTAGGAGTGAGCCTGCTCGCGATTGCGGTTTTACATTCAACGCATTGGTTGACTGATACACCGCTATCGCGAGCAGGCTCACTCCTACAGGTTGATCGCATTTCAGGCCTGATCGAGCGCCACACCCGCACCCATCAACCCGGAATACGGCGCCGTCACCAGCCACACAGGGATGCCTTTGAAGTAATCGCTCATGCAGCCCTTGTCGGCGAAGCAGCGGGCGAAACCGCTTTCGACGAAGAAATCGGCAAACCGCGGAATCACTCCGCCGACGATATACACGCCACCGCGAGCCCCCGTGGTCAGCACGTTGTTGCCGGCGACACGACCGAGCCAGCAGCAGAACTGCTCCAGCACTTCCAGCGCAATCGGGTCACCCGCCAGACCGGCAGCGGTTATCGATTCCGGAGTATCGAGCACCGGCTCATGACCGTCCACCGCACAAATCGCCCGGTAGACCCGCGGCAAACCGCTGCCGCTCAACGCCGTTTCAGCGCTGACATGCCCGATCTCATTGAAGATGTGTTGCCACAGTTGGGTTTCACGCAGACTGCTCAAGGGCAGATCGACGTGACCGCCCTCCCCTGGCAAGGCGGCAAAACGGCCTTCGCCCAGGTCCAGCAAGGTGCCGACACCCAGCCCCGTGCCCGGACCGATCACCACGGCAGGCCGCAGCGGCTCAGGCGTGCCTTCGCAGACCACCCGAAACTCACCAGGCTGCAAACGGGTCATGCCCAGCGCCATCGCCGAAAAATCATTGACCAGCAACAACTGATCGACCTGCAATGCCTTGCAAAAATCTTTGCGACTGAGCCGCCAGTGATTATTGGTGAACTTGAATTCATCACCGCTTACCGGGCCGGCCACCGACAGGCATACCGAGCCGATCGAACCCGGCGCCAGGCCAAGCCCGCCCAGATAGAGGGCAATCGCCTCTTCAGGGCTGGCGTGGTCGGCCGTTGCCAGCACCTGGATCGCTTCCAGTTGCTGGTTTTTCCACAACGCGAAACGTGCGTTGGTCCCACCGATGTCACCGACCAAAGCCAGTTTCAATTAAGCGTCTCCAGGGCAGAAGTAAAGGCGCTGGCGCCCTGCTCTGCGGAGCTGAAGGCCATGCGCATGAAACCAAACAGTTCGCGACCGCTGCCAATGTTGTTGCCCAACAGGCCCTTGGCCGGGGTGCGCGCTGCAAATTCTTCGGCGTCCACCTTAAGCTCCAGGGTGCCTTTGACGCCATCGACGCGGATGATATCGCCCTCTTGCACCCGCGCAAGAGCGCCGCCGACATAAGCTTCGGGACTGACATGAATCGCCGCCGGGATTTTCCCCGACGCGCCGGACATGCGCCCGTCGGTCACCAGCGCGACTTTGAAGCCGCGATCCTGCAGCACGCCGAGGAACGGCGTCATTTTGTGCAGCTCCGGCATGCCATTGGAGCGCGGGCCCTGGAAGCGCATCACCGCGACAAAATCCTTCTCCAGCAAACCGGCCTTGAACGCGTCGGCCAGGTCCTGCTGATCCTGGAACACCATGGCTGGCGCTTCGACGATCTGGTTTTCCAAGGCAACGGCGGAGACTTTCATCACGCCACGTCCGAGGTTGCCTTCCATCACCCGCAAGCCGCCCTCAGGCGAGAACGCACGCGCGACCGGGCGAAGAATGGTTTCGTCGAGGCTTTCGATCGGGCCTTCGCGCCAGACCAGCTCGCCGTTTTCGAGGAACGGCTCCATGGTGTAACGGCTCAAGCCGTGGCCCAACACCGTGTTGACGTTTTCGTGCAGCAGCCCGGCTTCCAGCAGTTCGCGGATCAGGAATGACATGCCGCCCGCCGCCTGGAAATGGTTGATGTCGGCTTTGCCGTTCGGGTAGACGTGGCTCAGGGTCGGCACGACTTCGGAGAGGTCGGCCATGTCCTGCCAGGTCAGTTGAATGCCGGCCGCCATGGCGATGGCGGGCATGTGCAAGGTGTGGTTGGTCGATCCGCCGGTGGCGTGCAGCGCCACGATGGAGTTGACCAGCGAACGCTCGTCGACGATTTCGCCGATCGGCATGAAGTCACCGTTCTGCTTGGTCAGACGCGTCACCTGATGCGCCGCTTCGCGGGTCAGGGCATCGCGCAACGGGGTGTTCGGGTTGACGAACGAGGCGCCCGGCAAGTGCAGGCCCATGACTTCCATCAGCAACTGGTTGGTGTTGGCGGTGCCGTAAAAAGTGCAGGTACCCGGGCTGTGGTAGGACTTCATTTCCGATTCCAGCAGCTCTTCGCGGCTGGCCTTGCCTTCGGCATAACGCTGACGCACATCGGCTTTCTGCTTGTTGGAAATGCCCGAGACCATCGGCCCGCCCGGGACGAAGATCGTCGGCAGATGACCGAAACGCAGTGCGCCCATCATCAGGCCCGGGACGATCTTGTCGCAGATGCCGAGCATCAGCGCGCCATCGAACATGTTGTGGGACAGCGCCACGGCGGTGGACAGCGCGATCACCTCACGGCTCGGCAGGCTCAGCTCCATGCCCGGCTCGCCTTGGGTCACGCCATCGCACATGGCCGGGGTGCCACCGGCGAACTGACCGACGGAGCCGATCTCGCGCAGGGCTTTTTTGATCTGTTCAGGAAAGACTTCGTAAGGCTGATGCGCCGAGAGCATGTCGTTATATGACGAAACAATCGCAATGTTGGCGGAGTTCATCATCCGCAGACTGTGCTTGTCTTCAGTGCCGCAACCGGCCACGCCGTGAGCGAAGTTGGCGCATTGCAGCTTGCCGCGCATCGGACCGTCGCTGGCTGCATCGCGAATAAGCGCAAGGTAAGCCTCACGGGTTGCGCGGCTACGGGCGATAAGCCGTTCGGTGACCTCAAGGACGCGGGGATGCATGTGTAGAACTCCAGGCTAACGGATGTGGCGACCTGATTGTCTATGCTGAGCAAGAGCCGGCGTCGATGGGATGACAGACGGTTTTCTTGATCGGTCGGACCAGTTGATTCAGGTCACTCGTTGTAGATTGAACAAAATATTGCCATTAAAAAGGCTTGTTTTCTATTTTTATGCGAATAATCTTGTAATTCCAACAACAAAACGACGGCGGCCCTGTTAAATGACTCTTCGAATCGCAATCAATGGTTTTGGCCGAATTGGCCGCAACGTCCTGCGCGCACTGTATACCCAAGGCTATCGCCAGGATCTGCAGATCGTTGCCATCAATGACCTTGGCGACAGCGCGATGAACGCTCATCTGCTCAAGTACGACACCGTTCACGGCACGTTCGACGCCGATGTCCAGCACGATCAGGAAAGCCTGACCGTCAACGGTGACCGTATTGCCGTCAGTGCCATTCGCAACCCGGCCGAGTTGCCTTGGGCCGCGGAAAAAATTGATGTGGTGTTCGAGTGCACCGGTCTGTTCACCGACCGTGCCAAAGCCGCCGCGCATATTACGGCCGGCGCGCGCAAAGTGATTATCTCGGCCCCGGCCAAAGGCGCCGACGCCACCGTTGTCTACGGGGTCAACCACGACATTCTGCGCCAATCGCACCAGATCATTTCCAACGCATCGTGCACCACCAACTGCCTGGCCCCGGTGGCGCAGGTGCTGCACCGCGAACTGGGCATCGAAAGCGGTCTGATGACCACGATCCACGCCTACACCAACGACCAGAATCTGACCGACGTCTACCACACGGACCCGTACCGCGCCCGTTCGGCCACCCAGAACATGATCCCGAGCAAGACCGGCGCCGCTGAAGCGGTCGGCCTGGTGCTGCCGGAACTGGCCGGCAAACTGACCGGCATGGCGGTACGTGTTCCGGTGATCAACGTGTCGCTGGTGGACCTGACCGTGCAGCTCAAGCGCGAAGCGTCGGCCGATGAAGTGAATGCACTGCTGAAAGAAGCCAGCCAGCACTCGAAGATTCTCGGCTACAACACCCTGCCGCTGGTCTCCAGCGACTTCAATCACAACCCGCTGTCGTCGATCTTCGACGCCAACCACACCAAGTCCAGCGGCAAGCTGCTCAAGGTACTGGCCTGGTACGACAACGAATGGGGCTTCTCCAACCGCATGCTCGATAACTGCCTGGCGCTGTGCAACGCTGAGTAACGGGGAGCTAAACCGATGATCGGTATCAGCTTCACGCAAAAGACCATGGCGGCGCGCAAGCGTATCGCCCTGGTCGCCCATGACCACTGCAAGGTGTTTTTGCTGGACTGGGCCGAGCGGCAGAAGGACAAGCTTGCGCAACATGAACTGGTCGCCACCGGCACCACCGGGCTGTTGTTGCAACAACGCCTGGAGCTACCGGTGGAAAGCATGATCAGCGGCCCCTTGGGCGGCGACCAGCAACTCGGTGCGCGCATTGCCGAGCAGCGGGTCGACATGCTGGTGTTTTTCTGGGACCCGTTCGAACCGCAACCCCATGACCCGGACATCAAGGCGTTGCTGCGGGTCGCGGCGGTCTGGAACATTCCGGTGGCGTGCAACGAATGCAGCGCCGACTACCTGCTCAGCAGCCCGATGATGGAGCAGGCTCACGCTCACCGCATCCCCGATTACGCGACCTATCTGTTGGGTCGCGCCTGAACCGCTTTCGGATCCATCACTGATCCCTTGAACGGATAATGGACATCATCGTCCGTTCAAGAAGGATCAGGTACGCCAGCCTCAGAATTTCCCCGCGATTTCCCCCGTTTTAAGCCCTGTTTTCGGCAGATTTTTCCGCGCAAACGTTCAACCCCTACCGTTCGTCGGGGCCACCATCATGCATCCTCGTCCCACGCCGATGTGCATTGAATGGCGCTGAATGGACTTGGCGAACCGGGTCGACATCGACCCACAGCCAACACTTCATCCCTTCGCGAGTTCGCCCTATGTTCGACTCTCTCTCTATCCGTCTGAAAATCGTCTTGCTGTCCGGCCTGTGCCTGCTTGGCGTGGTCGCGTTGATCGTTGGTATGAACTTCTACCAGACCAACCAGAACGATGAGCTGGTCAGCGCCTCCAGCCGCAAGATGCTCACCACCAGCGTGCAGGACCTGCTCCAGGCCAAGGCCGCCGAGCAAGCGGTGCGGGTGCAGAAGACATTCGGTGAAAGCCTGTTGGTGGTGACTGCCCTGGCCGATCAGATCAAGGACATGCGCGCCATGGCCGCCAAGCGTTCGCTTGAGGCCGGGGCCCTGCGTGAGGAGTTGAACCAGAGCCTGAAAACCGCGTTTGAGCGCAACAGCAAAGTGCTGGGGATCTGGCTGGCGTTCGAACCCAACGGCCTGGACGGCAAGGACAGCGAGTTCGCCAACGATGCGGCCCGCCAGTCCAACGAATCCGGGCGTTTTGCCAGTTACTGGAGCCGTGCCGGTGGGGCCGGGATCAACACGATCATGGTCGAAGACGACATGACCAAAACCACCCTGAGCCTCAGCGGCACGCCGTACAACAGCTGGTACACCTGCCCTCGCGACAGCAAACGCACCTGCTTGCTGGACCCGTATGCCGACACCGTCGGCGGCAAGGAAATGCTGATGACCACCATTTCCGTCCCGCTGCTGGTGGACGGCAAGTCCATCGGCGTGGTCGGTATCGACATCGCCCTCGACGCCCTGCAAGCGGCCGCAGTCGATTCCCAGCGTGACCTGTTCAACAGCGCCGGGCACATGCTGATTGTCTCCGGCAGCGGTGTATTGGCTGGTTACAGCGTCGATGCGAGCAAGGTCGGCAAAAGCATTGATGCGACCCTCGGCGCTGACGGCAAGGACATCCTGCAACTGCTCAGCGGCGGCACGCCGAAGATTCTCGAACAAGGCGATGTGATTCGTGCGGTGTACCCGGTCAGCCCGATCAGCGACTCCAAAGCCTGGGGCGTGGTGATTGACCTGCCCAAGCAAGTGCTGCTGGCCGATTCGGTCAAGCTGCAAGCGGTGCTCGATGACGCCCAGCAAAGCGGCACGATCAAAGCGGTGCTGGTGGCTGTCGCGGCCGGCCTGGTCGGTCTGTTGCTGATCTGGCTCACCGCGTCCGGCGTGACCCGGCCGATCAACAGCGTCGCCGAGATGCTCAAGGCGATTGCCAGCGGCGACGGCGACCTGACCCAACGCCTGCACTACAGCAAAAAAGATGAACTGGGCGAACTGGTCAGCTGGTTCAACCGCTTCCTCGACAAGCTGCAACCGACCATCGCGCAGATCAAACAAAGCATCACCGACGCTCGTGGCACCGCCGACCAATCCTCGGAAATCGCCCGTCAGACCAGCGAAGGCATGCAGGTGCAGTTCCGCGAAATCGACCAGGTCGCCACAGCGTCAAACGAAATGAGCGCCACCGCCCACGAAGTCGCCAACAGTGCGTCGAACGCGGCCAATGCGGCCAAAGGTGCGGATCAATCGGCGCGCGATGGCATGTCGATCATCGAGCGCAGCACCCGCGACATCAATCAACTGGCCGACGAAGTCAGCAAGGCTGTGACCGAAGTCGAGGCGCTGGCGGTGAACAGCGAGCAGATCGGTTCGGTGCTGGAAGTGATCCGCAGCATTGCCGAACAAACCAACTTGCTCGCCCTCAACGCGGCGATCGAAGCGGCCCGTGCCGGCGAAAGCGGTCGTGGGTTTGCCGTGGTGGCCGACGAAGTGCGCAACCTGGCCAAACGCACCCAGGACTCGGTGGAAGAAATCCGCGTCGTGATCGAGCGCATCCAGACCGGCACACGCGGCGTGGTGGCCACCATGCATTCGAGCCAGACCCAGGCCCACAGCAATGCCGGACAGATCCAGCAAGCGGTCCAGGCCTTGGGCAAAATCAGCGACGCGGTCACCGTGATCAGCGACATGAACCTGCAAATCGCCAGCGCCGCCGAACAGCAAAGCGCGGTGGCCGAAGAGGTCAACCGTAACGTCTCGGCGATCCGCACCGTCACCGAAACCCTGACCGGCCAGGCCACCGAATCGGCGCAGATCAGCAGCCAGCTCAACTCGCTGACCACCCACCAGATGAAATTGATGGATCAGTTCCGGGTGTAACAGCCACAGCCCTGTAGGAGCGAGGCTTGCCCGCGAAGGGAGCGCTGCGGTTTTCAGATAGACCGCATTATCGTTCTTCGCGGGCAAGCCTCGCTCCTACAGGTTTCATCCGCTTCATCACCTGTTTGATCTATGCTCGGGCTCTCGTTCCGGAGGGCCTTCGATGACTGGTTTACTCACGTCCATTCAAGCCGCGCTTGGCTTGCCTCACACGCCAATTCCCTTTACGTCGAGCGGCGCCCTGCCCTCGGCGTTTGCCGTCACTGATCTGGCCTGTGCCAGCATCGCCGCCGCCGGCCAGGCAGTCAGCGAATTACTGCAACAACACACCGGTCGCTTGCCCAGCCTTGAAGTCGACCGCCGCCTGGCCTCTTTCTGGTTCGCCACCTCGATCCGCCCCGAGGGCTGGAGCGTTCCGCCGCTGTGGGACCCGGTGGCCGGTGATTACGCGACCCAGGACGGCTGGATCCGCTTGCACACCAACGCGCCGCATCACCGCGCCGCCGCCGAAAGCGTGCTCGGCACTTGTGCCGACCGTGCGGCGATGGCGAGCAAGGTTGCGCAATGGGCGAAAACCGATCTGGAACAGGCCGTGGTCGATGCCGGCGGCTGCGCCGCCGAGATGCGCAGCTGGGCACAATGGCAGGCGCATCCCCAAGGCTTGGCGGTGAACGCCGAGCCGTTGATTCAGTTCAGCGCCGGCAGCGGTCAACACGCGAAACCCTGGAAAGGTTCTGTGGCGCAACCGTTGGCAGGCATCAAGGTGCTGGACTTGACCCGCGTGTTGGCCGGCCCCGTCGCCAGTCGTTTTCTCGCCGGCCTCGGCGCCGATGTATTGCGCATCGACCCACCGACCTGGAACGAACCCGGCGTGGTGCCCGAAGTCACGCTGGGCAAACGCTGCGCACGGCTGGACCTGCACAACAACGACGATCGAGCGGTGTTCGAAAGCCTGCTCAAGGACGCCGATATCGTGCTCCACGGCTACCGCGCCGACGCACTGGAAAAGTTGGGTTACGGTGTCGCCGAGCGGGAAAAACTGGCGCCGGGCCTGATTGATGTGTGCCTCAACGCCTACGGTTGGAGCGGCCCGTGGCGCAACCGCCGTGGCTTCGACAGCCTGGTACAGATGAGCAGCGGCATTGCCGACGCGGGCTGGCAGTGGAAGAAAGCGGACAAACCGACGCCGCTGCCCGTTCAGGCGCTGGATCATGCGACCGGGTATTTGATGGCGGCTGCGGCGATCACGTTATTGGGACGGGGTGGGTCGGCCAGGTTGTCGTTGGCGCGAACGGCGAAATTGTTGATTGAAAACGGTGCCGGGACGGATGAGGCGCTGCGAGCTGAAGATGAAAATGATCAGGGGATGTTGATCGAGCAAACGCCTTGGGGGCCGGCACATCGGCTTCATGTGCCTTTGAAAATCACCGGCACACCGTTGCAGTGGACACTTCCGGCTTCGGAATTGGGTGCCCATCGCGCGCAGTGGTGGTGACTGTCAGATAGCTATCGCGAGCAGGCTCGCTCCCACATTGGATCTGCGTCGAACACAAAACCTGTGGGAGCGAGCTTGCTAGCGATGGGGCCAGAACACTCAATACAAAACCGGTGCCAGCCGCCACCTCACAACGACAGCAACCCGCTGTACAACCCATACGCCGCCAGCCCCGCCCCGCTGATGACGCAGGTAAAAATCCCTTTCTCGATATGGGTAAACAGCGGCTCGCCTTGCTCTCGCTTGGCCTTGGCAAACAAGATCACTCCCGGCGCATACAGCAACGCCGACAGCAGCAGATATTTCACCCCGCCCGCATACAACAACCACACTGCGTAACCCAGGGCGATGCCGCCGATCATCAGGTCCTTGGTCCGCTCGGCCGACGCGTGCTCGTAGGTTTCGCCGCGTCCGCTCAACAGCACCGCATACGCCGCCGACCACAGATACGGCACCAGGATCATCGACGACGCGAGGTAGATCAGGCTGGTGTAAGTGCCTGCCGAAAACAGCGTGATCAGCAGAAAAATCTGGATCATCACGTTGGTCAGCCACAGCGCATTGACCGGTACATGGTTGGCGTTTTCCTTGGTCAGAAAGGCCGGCATGGTCTTGTCTTTAGCCGTGGCGAAAAGGATTTCGGCGCAAAGCAGCGCCCAGGACAACAATGCACCCAACAGCGAAATCGCCAGGCCGATGCTGATCAGCAGCGCCCCCCAAGGACCGACAATGTGCTCCAGCACCGCCGCCAGTGACGGGTTTTGCAGGGTGGCCAATTCCGGCTGGCTCATGATCCCCAGGGATAACACGTTCACCAGCACCAATAACGCCAACACGCCGAGAAAACCGATCACCGTTGCCCGGCCGACGTCCGAGCGTTTCTCCGCCCTGGCCGAGTACACACTGGCGCCTTCAATGCCAATGAACACGAACACGGTGACCAGCATCATGTTGCGCACCTGCTCCATGACACCGCCGAAATTCGGGTTGCTGCGTCCCCAGATATCGCGGGTGAAGACGTCCGCCTTGAAGGCCACGGCGGCGATGACGATGAACATGATCAGCGGCACGATCTTGGCCACGGTGGTCAGCTGGTTGATGAACGTCGCCTCCTTGATCCCGCGCAGCACCAGAAAATGCACGGCCCACAGCAGCACCGAGGCGCAACCGATGGCGATCGGCGTGTTGCCCTGGCCAAACACCGGAAAGAAATAACCGAGGGTGCTGAATAGCAACACGAAATAACCGACGTTGCCCAGCCAGGCGCTGATCCAGTAACCCCAGGCGGATGAAAACCCCATGTAATCGCCGAACCCGGCCTTGGCGTAGGCGTACACCCCGGAATCCAGTTCGGGTTTGCGATTGGCCAGGGTCTGGAACACGAAGGCCAGGGTCAGCATGCCGACCGCAGTGATCGCCCAACCAATCAATATCGCCCCGGCATCGGCACGCGCCGCCATGTTTTGCGGCAAGGAAAAAATCCCGCCGCCGATCATCGATCCGACGACCAGGGCGATCAGCGCACTGAGGCGAAGCTTTTGCGTCGTTTGCACCATCTTGCGTCCCTTTTTTACGGCATGGCCATTGAGGCATAACTTTAACTAAATGGATAACGGGTTTAAGCGTTTATTAACTAACGGAAAATAACGCCTTCTATTTATAGCCGATAATTCTATGGGATCGGTGTGTAACAGTTTTGTATGTCAATTTTGATAAATCCCTTCCACACCGAAAACAGATGACAAAATTGGCAGAAAGCCAAAACCGGACTAAGGTCAAAATTCAAAAGTGCTATGCATCATTCACGCCTGAACTGGCCGAAGCCTCTGGAAAGGGCTTTTCCAGCGATATCCTTATGCCCGTAAAAGTTTCATAAGTCTTTCATTAACAATGGAATGTGTCGATGTACTGATCTATGTCAGATGTCTGAATAGCTAACAGCATTAATCTGCTGTCTCTTTTCTCCTGCATTGGAGGTCATGCAATGTCTGAATCCCCCGGTAAACTGAAACTCGGCGCACTTGTGGCGCTGGTTGTCGGCTCAATGATTGGTGGCGGGATCTTCTCTTTACCGCAAAACATGGCCGCCAGTGCCGATGTCGGTGCCGTGCTGATCGGTTGGGCGATTACCGCGGTCGGCATGCTGACCCTGGCCTTCGTGTTCCAGACCCTCGCCAACCGCAAGCCTGACCTGGACGGCGGTGTCTACGCCTACGCCAAGGCCGGTTTCGGCGACTACATGGGTTTCTCGTCTGCCTGGGGTTACTGGATCAGTGCGTGGCTGGGCAACGTCGGTTATTTCGTGTTGCTGTTCAGCACCCTCGGCTATTTCTTCCCGATCTTCGGCGAAGGCAACACCGTCGCTGCGGTGATCGGCGCGTCGGTGCTGCTCTGGGGCGTGCATTTCCTCGTGTTGCGCGGGATCAAGGAAGCGGCGTTCATCAACCTGGTGACCACCGTCGCCAAGGTCGTGCCACTGGTGCTGTTTGTGCTGATCGCGATTTTCGCCTTCAAACTGGACATCTTCACCGCCGACATCTGGGGCCTGAAAAACCCGGACCTGGGCAGTGTGATGAACCAGGTGCGCAACATGATGCTGGTCACCGTGTGGGTGTTCATCGGCATTGAAGGCGCGAGCATTTTCTCGGCCCGGGCAGAAAAACGCAGCGACGTCGGCAAGGCCACCGTGATCGGTTTTATCACCGTGTTGCTGTTTCTGGTGCTGGTGAACGTGCTGTCGCTGGGCATCATGACCCAACCGGAACTGGCCAAACTGCAGAACCCGTCGATGGCCGCGGTGCTGGAACACGTCGTCGGTCCATGGGGCGCCGTGCTGATCAGCGTCGGCCTGATCATCTCGCTGCTCGGGGCGCTGCTGTCGTGGGTGCTGTTGTGTGCGGAGATCATGTTTGCCGCCGCCAAGGACCACACCATGCCGGCGTTCCTGCGCAAGGAAAACGCCAAACAGGTGCCGGTCAACGCCTTGTGGCTGACCAACGCAATGGTGCAGCTGTTCCTGGTCATCACCCTGTTTTCGGCCAGCACTTACCTGTCGCTGATCTACCTGGCCACCTCGATGATTCTGGTGCCGTATCTGTGGTCCGCGGCTTATGCCCTGCTGCTGGCGGTGCGTGGCGAGAGCTATGAAAACGCTGCGGCTGAACGTCGCAAAGACCTGTTCATCGGTGCCGTCGCGTTGATTTACGCGGTCTGGCTGATCTATGCCGGCGGCGTCAAATACCTGCTGCTCTCTGCCCTGCTCTATGCCCCCGGCGCGATCCTGTTCGCCAAGGCCAAGATGGAGCTCAACAAACCGGTTTTCACCAACGTCGAGAAGCTGATTTTCGCCGCTGTTGTCGCTGGCGCCCTGGTGGCGGCCTACGGCCTGTATGACGGCTTCCTGACCCTGTAACACTCGACTCATTTGTCATCTGGAGGATCACTGTAATGACCACCGAAAAAGTTAAGTACGGCGTCCATTCCGAAGCCGGCAAACTGCGCAAAGTCATGGTTTGCTCCCCAGGCCTGGCCCACCAGCGGCTGACTCCGAACAACTGTGACGAACTGCTTTTCGATGATGTGCTGTGGGTGGCCCAGGCCAAGCGTGACCATTTCGACTTCGTCACCAAGATGCGCGAACGCAACGTCGAAGTGCTGGAAATGCACAACCTGCTGACGGACATCGTCGCCATCCCCGAAGCCCTCGACTGGATTCTGGAACGCAAGGTCACCGCCAACTCGGTCGGCCTCGGCCTGATCAACGAAGTGGGTTCGTGGCTGCGTAGCCTGGAACCGCGGCATATCGCCGAGTTCCTGATTGGCGGTGTCTCCGCCGATGACCTGCCGGACAGCTTCGGTGGCAAGACCATCCAGATGTTCCGCGACTTCCTCGGCCACTCCAGCTTCATTCTGCCGCCGCTGCCCAACACCCAGTTCACCCGCGACACCACCTGCTGGATCTACGGTGGCGTGACGCTGAACCCGATGTACTGGCCGGCGCGACGTCAGGAAACCCTGCTGACCACCGCCATTTACAAATTCCACCCACAGTTCACCAACGCCGATTTTGAAATCTGGTACGGCGACCCGGACCAGGATCACGGCAGCGCCACCCTGGAAGGCGGCGACGTGATGCCCATCGGCAACGGTGTGGTGTTGATCGGCATGGGCGAACGTTCGTCACGACAGGCCATCGGCCAACTGGCGGTGAACCTGTTCAAGCACAACGCCGTGGAGAAAGTCATCGTCGCCGGCCTGCCGAAGTCCCGCGCAGCGATGCACCTGGACACTGTGTTCAGCTTCTGCGACCGCGACCTGGTGACGATTTTCCCGGAAGTGGTAAACCAGATCGTCGCCTTCACCCTGCGCCCTGACGACAGCAAGCCGGGCGGCATCGACATCCGCCGCGAAGAAACCAACTTCCTCGACACCGTCGCCAAGGCCCTCAACCTCAAGGCGCTGCGCGTGGTGGAAACCGGCGGCAACAGCTTCGCCGCCGAACGCGAGCAATGGGACGACGGCAACAACGTGGTGGCCGTGGAGCCCGGCGTGGTGATCGGCTATGACCGCAACACCTACACCAACACCCTGCTGCGCAAGGCCGGTGTGGAAGTCATCACCATCAGCGCTGGCGAACTGGGGCGCGGCCGTGGCGGCGGCCACTGCATGACCTGCCCGATCATTCGCGACCCTATCGACTATTAATTTTTATGCCCTGCTTCGCGCTCATAAAGCGCGAAGCAGGCGGATAACCGAAACCCAAGGAGATCCAAAATGGCTTTCAATATGCGCAACCGCAGCCTGCTCTCGCTGATGCACCACACCACTCGCGAGCTCAACTACCTGCTGGACCTGTCCCGCGACCTCAAGCGCGCCAAATATACCGGCACCGAGCGTCCGCACCTGCAAGGCAAGAACATCGCGCTGATCTTCGAAAAAACCTCGACCCGCACCCGTTGCGCCTTCGAAGTCGCGGCCCATGACCAAGGCGCCCACGTCACCTACATCGACCCGGTGTCGTCGCAGATCGGCCACAAGGAAAGCATGAAAGACACCGCCCGCGTGCTGGGGCGGATGTTCGACGCCATCGAGTACCGGGGCTTCGAACAGGAAATCGTCGAAGAGCTGGCCAAGTTCGCCGGCGTACCGGTGTTCAACGGCCTGACCGCTGAATTCCACCCGACACAAATGATCGCCGACACCCTGACCATGCGTGAGCACAGCGACAAGCCGCTGCACGACATCAGCTACGCCTACCTTGGCGACGCCCGTTACAACATGGGCAACTCGCTGCTGATGATCGGCGCCAAACTCGGCATGGACGTGCGCATCGCCGCGCCCAAAGCCTTGTGGCCGCACGCTGATTTCATCGCCCAGTGCAAAGCCTTCGCTGAGGAAAGCGGCGCACGCATCACCATCACCGAAGACCCGAAAGAAGCGGTCAAGGGCGTGGACTTCATCCACACCGACATCTGGGTGTCGATGGGTGAGCCGGTAGAAGCGTGGGACGAGCGCATCGAGCAACTGCTGCCGTACCAGGTCAACGCCGCGATGATGAAAGCTTCCGGCAACCCGCGGGTGAAATTCATGCACTGCCTGCCGGCGTTCCACAACAGCGAAACCAAGGTCGGCAAGGACATCGCCGCACGCTATCCGCACCTGGCCAACGGCGTGGAGGTGACTGAAGAAGTCTTCGAATCGCCGGCCAACATCGCCTTCGAGCAAGCGGAAAACCGCATGCACACCATCAAGGCGATCCTGGTGTCGGCGTTGGCGGATATCTAACGGCCCACCCGGCTCTCCCGGCTGGAACAAAGCCCCTGTGGGAGCGAGCCTGCTCGCGATAGCGGAGTAACAGTCAACGTCTCTGTTGAGTGTTAAATAGTCATCGCGAGCACGCTCACTCCCACACTGATCGGGTTTCACCAGGGAGACCGAGTCACCTCATCTAGAAGGACTGCATTATGCGTATCGTCGTTGCTCTGGGCGGTAACGCCCTGCTCCGCCGTGGTGAACCCATGACCGCGGACAATCAACGCGCCAACATCCGGATCGCCACTGAACAGATCGCCAAGATTTATGCTGGCAACGAACTGGTGATCGCTCACGGCAATGGCCCGCAAGTCGGGTTGCTGTCGTTGCAGGCCGCCGCTTACACCTCGGTTTCGCCTTATCCGCTGGACGTACTCGGCGCCGAAACCGAAGGCATGATCGGCTACATCATCGAACAGGAACTGGGCAACCTGCTGGACTTCGAAGTGCCCTTCGCCACCTTGCTGACCCAGGTCGAAGTCGATGCCAACGACCCGGCGTTCCAGAACCCCACCAAACCCATCGGCCCGGTCTACGCCAAGGCCGAAGCGGAAAAACTTGCCGCCGAAAAAGGCTGGGCGATTGCCCCGGACGGCGACAAATACCGTCGCGTGGTGGCCAGCCCGAGACCGAAACGCATCTTCGAAATCCGCCCGATCAAATGGTTGCTGGAAAAAGGCAGCATCGTGATCTGCGCGGGCGGTGGCGGCATCCCGACGATGTACGGCGCCAGCGGCAAACTGCAAGGCGTGGAAGCAGTGATCGACAAAGATCTGTGCTCGGCGCTGCTGGCCGAACAGCTGGAAAGCGATCTGCTGGTGATCGCCACCGACGTCAACGCCGCCTGCATCGACTTCGGCAAACCGACCCAGAAAGCCATCGCCCGAGCCCACCCTGACGAAATGGAAAAACTCGGCTTCGCCGCCGGCTCCATGGGACCGAAGGTGCAGGCCGCCTGCGAGTTTGCCCGCCATACTGGAAAAACCGCGGTGATCGGTTCACTCTCGGACATCGAAGCGATCGTCCAGGGCACGGCCGGCACGCGCATCAGCACGGCGACACCTGGCATTACTTATTTATAAGGAGAAACGTCAATGGCAACGTTCGCCCCCGGTCACTTGCACATCGAGCGCCACGCGCTGACCTCGGATGATGTCAGCTACAACCTGCACTTCGACTATGAGGTCAGCAATAACGACAAAGGGGAAAAAGGCATCCAGTTCACCATGCATGGCAGCATTCAGGGAAAGGATATGAGCGAAACCTTCTTTCTACCCAAGGTTGAGGCCTACAACTTCGCCAACAACATAACGAATATCGCCGAGAAGTACGGTATTCCAAGGACACACAGCCAGATCGGCTCGGTTCACAAAAATTACGACCAGGTATTTGAAGACATTCGGAAGAAGCTGGATATGAAATCCGGCGACCCGGTAGACCTCGAGAACTTTGAGTAACCTGCGCCCCCTTGTGGGAGCGGGCCTGCTCGCGATGACGGACTTTCATTCGCTATGGATGCCGACTGAAAGACTGCGGCCCCACGACCTGTAGGAGCGAGGCTTGCCCGCGAAGCTTTTAGCGGTCTTGATGGCCTCTTCGCGGGCAAGCCTCGTTCCTGCAGGTTGAACACGTGCATTTCACCTGAGACCCGCCCCAAGGCATACTTGCCCCCCTCCGCTTGCCAGATTGAAAACCGCCCCATGCGTATCCACGTCAGCTTCATCGACCGCGTCGGCATTACCCAGGAAGTCCTGGCCCTGCTCGGTGGGCGCAATCTCAATCTGGATGCGGTGGAAATGGTCCCGCCCAACGTGTACATCGACGCTCCGACCCTGAGCCCGGAAGTGCTCGAAGAGCTGCGCGATGCGTTGCTCAGCGTGCGCGGCGTGCAAGCGATGACGGTGGTCGACATCCTTCCGGGGCAACGGCGGCACTTGCAGCTCGATGCGCTGCTCGCCGCCATGACCGACCCGGTGCTGGCCCTGGACAGTGACGGCAAAGTGCTGCTGGCCAACCCGGCGCTGATCGCGTTGTATGGTCGCGAACCGGCCGGTGAAAGCGTCGCCGATCTGTTTGCCGACCCGGCGCTGCTTGGCGTATTGCTCGAAAACGGCTTCCGCCTGCCGCTGCGCGAGATCACCGTCAACGGCCAGACCCTGCTGCTCGACGCCACCCCGATCACCGACGCCGGCGCCCTGCTGACCTTGTATCAACCGAACCGCATCGGCGAACGCCTCTCGGCGCTGCACCACGACCATGCCGAAGGTTTCGACGCGTTGCTCGGCGAGTCCCCGGCGATCCGTACCCTCAAGGCACGCGCCCAGCGCGTGGCAGCACTGGATGCGCCGTTGCTGATCCAGGGCGAAACCGGAACCGGCAAAGAACTGGTGGCGCGGGCCTGCCACGCCATCAGCGCCCGGCACGGTTCGCCGTTCCTGGCGCTGAACTGCGCCGCATTGCCGGAGAACCTCGCCGAAAGCGAACTGTTCGGCTACGCCCCTGGCGCCTTTACCGGTGCGCAACGGGGCGGCAAACCGGGGCTGATGGAACTGGCCAACCAGGGCACGGTGTTTCTCGATGAAATCGGTGAAATGTCGCCGTACCTGCAGGCGAAGTTGCTGAGGTTCCTCAATGACGGCAGCTTCCGGCGAGTCGGGGGTGATCGCGAGGTAAAGGTCAATGTGCGAATCCTCAGCGCAACTCACCGCAACCTGGAAAAAATGGTCAGCGAAGGTTCGTTCCGCGAAGACTTGTTCTATCGCCTCAACGTCCTGAATGTCGAAGTCCCGCCTCTGCGTGAACGCGGTCAGGACATCCTGCTGCTGGCGCGCTATTTCATGCAGCAGGCCTGCGCACAGATCCAGCGCCCGGTCTGTCGTCTGGCGCCGGGGACTTATCCTGCACTGCTGGGTAACCGCTGGCCGGGCAACGTGCGGCAATTGCAGAACGTGATCTTCCGTGCGGCGGCGATTTGCGAAAGCAGCCTGGTGGACATCGGCGACCTCGACATCGCCGGCACCTCGGTGGCGCGCCAGAGTGACAGCGATGTCGATAGCCTGGAGCAGGCGATGGAGGAGTTCGAAAAGACGCTGCTGGAAAAACTCTACGTCAGCTACCCCTCCACCCGGCAACTGGCCAGCCGCCTGCAAACTTCCCACACGGCGATCGCCCATCGACTGCGCAAGTACGGCATTCCCAATAAGCCGTGAGGCCGGATATACAATCTCCCAACCGGCACAAAACAACTGTAGGAGTGAGCCTGCTCGCGATAGCGGAGTGTCAGTTGCTGCATGTGTTGACTGACACACCGCTATCGCGAGCATGCTCACTCCTACAGAGGTTTGTGTCTGGCCTGAAGACCTGTTTAAAAACGACCTCCACCTGTACTGAAAGCGCTACAGCGGAACGATATCGCTACACCCTCCCCTGATCACCGCTGTGCAAGGCTTTGATCCACTTAGGCTTTTTTCTTCGCCTCTTGCTGTAGCGATTTCGCTACAGCCATCAATCTACCGCACATCGCAATATCAACTAAGCGATTGATTTATAACGATAAAAAAACATTGGCCGCGAAATTGCTTAGTAACCCGCCATAAAGCAGGGCTTTAGCCCAAGCATTCCATCGCGTCCACCAGACAAGTCTGGCCCCCTTAGGAGTTTCCATGAGCGAGTTGCGTTTTACTGAAGATCACGAATGGCTGCGCACCGAAGCTGACGGCAGCGTCACTGTCGGCATCACCGCCTTCGCACAGAACGCCTTGGGCGACGTGGTTTTCGTACAACTGCCTGAGCTGCAGTCCTACGACAAAGGCGCCGAAGCCGCCACCGTGGAATCGGTAAAAGCCGCCAGCGGCGTGTACATGCCACTTGACGGCGAAGTGCTGGAAGTGAACCCGGCACTCGACACCAGCCCTGAACTGGTCAACGAAGATCCGCTGGGCGAAGGCTGGTTCTTCCGCTTTCAGCCAACCGACGCTTCGGCTGTCGCCAAACTGCTGGATCAGGACGCTTACGACCGTCTGATCAAAGCCAACGCCGAAGCCTGAGGAGCGCTGACATGACTCAAGTCAACCTGACGACCGCCAACGAATTCATCGCCCGCCACATCGGCCCGCGTTCCGGCGACGAGCAAGCCATGCTCAACAGCCTCGGTTTTGACTCTCTGGAAGCCCTGAGCGCCAGCGTCATCCCGGAAAGCATCAAAGGCACCAGCGTCCTCGGTCTCGAAGACGGCCTGAGCGAAGCCGATGCCCTGGCCTTGATCAAGTCCATCGCCGGCAAAAACCAGCTGTTCAAGACCTTCATCGGCCAGGGTTACTACGGCACCCACACGCCGTCGCCGATCCTGCGCAACCTGCTGGAAAACCCGGCCTGGTACACCGCGTACACCCCGTACCAGCCAGAAATCTCCCAGGGTCGTCTCGAAGCGCTGCTGAACTTCCAGACCCTGATCAGCGACCTGACCGGCCTGCCGATTGCCAACGCATCCTTGCTCGACGAAGCCACCGCCGCCGCCGAAGCGATGACCTTTTGCAAACGCCTGAGCAAGAACAAGGGCAGCCACGCCTTCTTCGCGTCCGTGCATTGCCACCCGCAAACCCTCGACGTACTGCGCACCCGTGCCGAGCCGCTGGGTATCGACGTGGTCGTTGGTGACGAGCAGGCACTGACTGACGTGACGCCGTTCTTCGGCGCCTTGCTGCAATACCCGGCGAGCAACGGTGACGTCTTCGATTACCGCGAACTGACCGAACGCTTCCACGCCGCCAACGCGCTGGTCGCCGTCGCCGCCGACCTGTTGGCCCTGACCGTGCTGACCCCTCCGGGTGAGTTCGGCGCCGACGTGGCCATCGGCAGCGCGCAACGCTTCGGCGTGCCGCTGGGCTTCGGTGGCCCGCACGCGGCTTACTTCTCGACGAAAGATGCGTTCAAGCGCGACATGCCGGGCCGTCTGGTCGGTGTCTCCGTGGACCGTTTCGGCAAACCGGCCCTGCGCCTGGCGATGCAAACCCGCGAGCAGCACATCCGCCGCGAGAAGGCCACGTCGAACATCTGCACCGCGCAGGTTTTGTTGGCCAACATCGCCAGCATGTACGCCGTGTACCACGGCCCGAAAGGCCTGACGCAGATCGCCAACCGCATTCATCACCTGACCGCGATTCTGGCCAAGGGCTTGAGCGCACTGGGCCTGACGGTCGAGCAAGAAAGCTTCTTCGACACGTTGACCATTAAAACCGGCGCCAACACTGGCGCGTTGCACGACAAGGCTCGCGCCCAGCAGATCAACCTGCGCGTCGTGGATGCCGAGCGTCTGGGCCTGTCCCTCGACGAAACCACTTCGCAAGCCGACGTGGAAACCCTGTGGGCCCTGTTCGCCGACGCTAAGGCGCTGCCAGACTTCGCCGCCCTCGCCGGTTCCGTGGTCAGCACCCTCCCGGCCGCGCTGGTTCGCCAATCTCCGATCCTCAGCCACCCGGTGTTCAACCGTTATCACTCGGAAACCGAGCTGATGCGCTACCTGCGCAAGCTGGCCGACAAGGACCTGGCCCTGGATCGCACCATGATCCCGCTGGGTTCGTGCACCATGAAACTCAACGCCGCCAGCGAAATGATCCCGGTCACCTGGGCCGAGTTCGGTGCCCTGCACCCGTTCGCCCCGGCCGAGCAAAGCGCCGGTTACCAACAGCTGACCGACGAACTGGAAGCGATGCTCTGCGCCGCCACCGGTTACGACGCGATCTCCCTGCAACCGAACGCCGGTTCCCAAGGTGAATACGCCGGCCTGCTGGCAATTCGCGCCTATCACCAGAGCCGTGGCGAAGACCGTCGCGACATCTGCCTGATCCCGTCCTCTGCCCACGGCACCAACCCGGCCACCGCCAACATGGCCGGCATGCGCGTAGTCGTCACCGCGTGCGATGCCCGCGGCAACGTCGACATCGAAGACCTGCGCGCCAAGGCCATCGAGCACCGCGAACACCTCGCAGCATTGATGATCACTTACCCGTCGACCCACGGCGTGTTCGAAGAAGGCATCCGTGAAATCTGCGGCATCATTCATGACCACGGCGGCCAGGTGTACATCGACGGCGCCAACATGAACGCGATGGTCGGCCTCTGCGCCCCGGGCAAGTTCGGCGGCGACGTGTCCCACCTGAACCTGCACAAAACCTTCTGCATTCCCCACGGTGGTGGCGGCCCGGGCGTTGGCCCGATTGGCGTGAAATCGCACCTGACCCCGTTCCTGCCGGGTCACGGCACCATGGAGCGTAAAGAAGGCGCGGTCTGCGCGGCACCGTTCGGCAGCGCGAGCATTCTGCCAATCACCTGGATGTACATTCGGATGATGGGCGGCGCGGGCCTCAAGCGCGCTTCGCAGCTCGCGATCCTCAATGCCAACTACATTTCCCGTCGCCTCGAAGAGCACTACCCAGTGCTGTACACCGGCAGCAACGGTCTGGTGGCGCACGAATGCATCCTCGATTTGCGTCCGCTGAAAGACAGCAGCGGCATCAGCGTCGATGACGTCGCCAAGCGCCTGATCGACTTCGGTTTCCATGCCCCGACCATGTCCTTCCCGGTCGCCGGCACGCTGATGATCGAGCCGACCGAAAGCGAATCCAAGGAAGAACTGGACCGCTTCTGCGACGCCATGATCCGCATCCGCGAAGAAATTCGCGCGGTGGAAAACGGCACGCTGGACAAGGACGACAACCCGCTGAAAAACGCCCCGCACACCGCCGCGGAAATCGTTGGCGAGTGGGCGCATCCGTACAGCCGTGAGCAAGCGGTATACCCGGTTGCGTCGCTGATCGAAGGCAAGTACTGGCCACCGGTCGGTCGCGTCGACAACGTGTTTGGCGATCGCAACCTGGTTTGCGCTTGCCCGTCGATCGAAAGCTACGCTTGATCCATAGGGGGCGGTTCACCGCCCTCACAAGGACACACCGGTTCTGTAGGAGCGAGGCTTGCCCGCGAAGAGGCCATCACGGCCGCTAAAAGCTTCGCGGGCAAGCCTCGCTCCTACAGGTCGTGTGGTGCTCCTCATAACAAGAAACCGGAGCCCAACCATGTCGTTAAGCGTGTTCGACCTGTTCAAGATTGGCATCGGCCCTTCCAGCTCCCACACCGTCGGCCCGATGCGCGCTGCTGCGCGTTTTGCCGAAGGCTTGCGCCGTGAAGGGCTGCTGACTGCAACCGCCTGCGTCAAAGTCGAGCTCTACGGCTCGCTCGGCGCCACCGGTAAAGGCCACGGCAGCGACAAGGCCGTGTTGCTCGGCCTGGAAGGCGAACACCCGGACACCGTGAACACCGAAACCGTCGCCGCCCGTCTGCAAGATATTCGCGGCAATGGTCGCTTGAACCTGCTCGGCGAACACAGCATTGCTTTCAACGAGAAAGAACACCTGGCGATGATCCGCAAACCGTTGCCCTATCACCCCAACGGCATGATCTTTCGTGCGTTCGACGCGGCGGGCCTACAGGTCCGCAGCCGCGAGTACTACTCGGTCGGCGGCGGATTCGTGGTCGATGAAGACGCCGCTGGCGCCGACCGCATTGTCGAAGACGCCACGCCGCTGACCTTCCCGTTCAAAAGCGCCAAGGACCTGCTCAGTCATTGCGCCACGTACGGCTTGTCCATCAGCCAGTTGATGCTGACCAACGAAAGTGCCTGGCGCCCGGAAGCGGAAACCCGCGCCGGCCTCCTGAACATCTGGCAAGTCATGCAGGATTGCGTCGCCGCCGGTTGCCGCAATGAAGGAATTCTGCCCGGTGGCTTGAAGGTCAAACGTCGGGCCGCTGCGCTGCATCGGCAACTGTGCAAGAACCCGGAATCGGCGCTACGTGATCCGCTGTCGGTGCTGGACTGGGTCAACCTCTACGCTTTAGCGGTCAACGAAGAAAACGCCAACGGCGGGCGCGTCGTCACCGCGCCTACCAACGGAGCAGCGGGCATCGTACCGGCGGTGCTGCATTACTACATGCGCTTCATCCCCGGCGCCAACGAAGACGGCGTCGTGCGCTTTCTGCTGACTGCCGCCGCCATCGGCATTCTCTATAAAGAAAACGCCTCGATCTCTGGCGCCGAAGTCGGTTGTCAGGGTGAAGTCGGCGTCGCCTGTTCCATGGCAGCCGGCGCGCTGTGCGAAGTGCTTGGCGGCACGGTGCAGCAAGTGGAAAACGCGGCGGAAATCGGCATGGAACACAACTTGGGCCTGACCTGCGACCCGATTGGCGGGCTGGTGCAAGTGCCTTGCATCGAGCGCAACGCCATGGGTTCGGTGAAAGCCATCAATGCCGTGCGCATGGCCCTGCGCGGTGACGGTCAGCACTTCGTCTCCCTCGACAAGGTCATCCGCACCATGCGCCAGACCGGCGCCGACATGAAAAGCAAATACAAGGAAACCGCCCGTGGCGGTTTGGCGGTCAACATTATCGAGTGCTGATGCCCACGCGCATCCGCACACTTTTTCAGGAGCTGAATATGTCCACCGAACAATTGCTGAAAACCCCGCTGCATGCACTGCACATCGAACTCGGCGCGCGCATGGTGCCGTTCGCCGGCTACGACATGCCGGTGCAATACCCGTTGGGCGTGATGAAGGAACACCAGCACACCCGTGATCAGGCCGGGCTGTTCGATGTCTCGCACATGGGCCAGATCCGCCTGACCGGCGCCAATGCCGCCAAGGCCCTGGAAACCCTGGTGCCGGTGGACATCATCGACCTGCCGGTGGGCATGCAGCGCTACGCGATGTTCACCAATGAAACCGGCGGAATCCTCGACGACCTGATGGTCGCCAACCTGGGTAACGACGAACTGTTCCTGGTGGTCAACGCCGCCTGCAAGGATCAGGACCTTGCGCATCTGCAAAAGCACATTGGCGACCAGTGCACAATCGAACCGCTGTTCGAAGAACGCGCGCTGCTGGCCCTGCAAGGCCCGGCTGCCGTGACCGTGCTCGCTCGTCTGGCGCCTGAAGTCGCGAAGATGACTTTCATGCAGTTCACCCGAGTGAAACTGCTGGGTGTCGAATGCTTTGTCAGCCGTTCGGGCTACACCGGTGAAGACGGCTTCGAAATCTCCGTACCGGCCGCCAACGCTGAAGCCTTGGCGCGCGCGCTGCTGGCTGAGCCTGAAGTGGCGGCCATCGGCCTCGGCGCTCGCGACTCCCTGCGCCTGGAAGCCGGCCTGTGCCTCTACGGCCACGACATGAACACCGAGACCACTCCGATCGAGGCCAGCCTGCTGTGGGCCATCTCCAAGCCACGTCGCGCCGATGGCGCACGGGCCGGCGGCTTCCCTGGCGCAGAGACTGTGTTCGCGCAACAACAAGCCGGCGTCAACCGCAAGCGTGTGGGCCTGTTGCCTCAGGAACGTACACCGGTGCGTGAAGGCGCGGAAATCGTCAACGAAGCAGGCGACATCATCGGCGCTGTGTGCAGCGGTGGTTTCGGCCCGACTCTGGGCGGACCGTTAGCCATGGGCTACCTCGACAGCGCTTATATCGCTATCGATACACCCGTATGGGCGATTGTTCGTGGGAAAAAGGTGCCTTTGCTTGTAAGCAAAATGCCATTTGTTCCACAACGCTACTATCGCGGCTGATTGACTGTTTCTATAAGTAACGCGGTTGCGTTAACAGTGCACTAATGTGTAACGCAACCGCCATAAAACAGTGCATGTCTTTGGCTCTAAGCTTCGTTTATGAACGTTGCTTATAACGTTCGAAAACAATTGAACAACCCGATCGAATAAGCCCGCACTAGTGGACACGCTATTGCCATCAACCTGAGCAAAACCGGGGCTCTCACAGGGCTTGTTTTTTCTCACGTAGTTGGCGTAGAGTTTGTTCACTGTGTTTGCATGGGTCGCTTGGAATCGTGACCTGGGCAGTAGCCTACAAGTTAGCTACATCCCGTTCGACGTCTTCTTACTCTCCTGCAACCAGCCCCAGTACTCTTTCATGAGAAGGAGACTGTCATTAATTTTTGCGTCAAAGGAAATAAGAAATGTCCCAACGTCAGAGCGGTACCGTCAAGTGGTTTAACGACGAGAAAGGTTTTGGTTTTATCACTCCAGAAAGCGGTCCGGATCTGTTCGTGCATTTCCGCGCTATTCAGGGCAACGGCTTCAAAAGCCTGAAAGAAGGCCAGAAAGTGACTTTCGTTGCTGTGCAAGGCCAGAAAGGCATGCAGGCTGACGAAGTACAAGCAGAAGCCTAATCTTCTGTAACGAAAAAGCCCCTGATGCTGACATCAGGGGCTTTTTTGTGCGCGTAAACCCGTAAAATGGCTTTTTTTTCCGTCCAGAGGCTGCCATGTCGAAACACCTGCTCAACCCCCAGGGCGACTTTCCCGCCGCCACCCTGGGCCGTCGCCTGGCAGCGATGTTCTATGACTTCCTCTTGTGCACCGCCCTGCTGATCGTCACCAGCGGCATTTACAAGATGATCCAGATGGCGATCATCGGCGAAGACAAAATGCGCACATTGACCGAATCCGGCGCGCTGGACGGTGATCCGCTGCTATCGACGGTGTTGCTGTTTGTGTTGTTTGGTTTTTTTGCCAAGTTCTGGACCTGGTCCGGTCAGACGCTGGGTATGCAGGTGTGGTGCATTCGCGTGCAGAACGCGGATGGTTCGTCCATCAGCCTGTGGCAGGCGCTGCTGCGGTTTGTCGTGTCGATCGCGTCGCTGTTGTGCGTTGGCCTTGGGTTCTTCTGGTCGCTGTTCGATAAACAGAAACGCAGCTGGCATGACATGTACTCGAACACGCAGCTCGTGCGCATTCCGAAGAAGACCAAGTAGCTGCGGGAAGCAAAAACCATTGTGGGAGATTCTATGTTTGGGGGGAACACCCAAACATAGAATTTGGCTTGTATTCGGTTTGGTTTTTCATCAGGGCAAACATCACTCTGGCCAGCTTGCGTGCCAGGATAACCAAGGCCTGAGTGCCTTTTAGACCTCTGGCCAGATAGCGTTCGTAGTACGGCTTCCAGGTCGGCGAACGGCTGGCAGCCATAGCGCTATTGTGAAACAAGCGCCGGAACTCCGAGTCCCCTCGTTTAGAGAGTCGGCGCTTTTGATCCTTTTGTCCTGACTGCCTCACACGCGGATCCATGCCGAGGAAGGCGACGTACTCGTCGCTGTTGGCAAATTCCCCACGCATAAAAGCAGTGGCCGCTGCGGTGGCCGTCAGGAGCCCTACGCCCTCGATGGCCTGGCAACGCTTCACCTGATCATCAATCCCACCTTCCTCAGCAATTTCCTTGAGCGTTTTCTGAATCATCTTTTCAAACTGGGCAATGGCGGCCAGAAGCTGGTTGAAGTGCTCTTTCAGCAAGGATTCGTTTTTCCAGCTCTGCTTGAGTGCAACACAGGCCCGGACCAACTGAGCCCGACGGCGAAGCAGGCTTTTCATTTGTGTGTAAGCCTTCGGTGGCGGATTCCAGATCCTCAATCTGTCGGATTCGCGGCTCAAGTAACGGGCCAGCAGTTCGGCATCCAACGTATCTGTTTTCGCCTTCATGCCTATTCCATCGCGGTATTTGTTGAGGCGACTGCCATCGATGACGTAAACGTCATGGCCCATTTCATGGGCCATTTCCGTTGTATCAAGGTGATAGATATTGGTCGCTTCTAGCGCGATAGCGCTGTGCGCTGTGCGCTGGCAGCGTCTTGAGCCATTGCTTCAAGGTTGATCGCTTGTTCGCGATATTTAGGGTCTTTTCCAGGTCGGATCGATAGATAACGATCTCGTCCTTCGCCACATCCACACCGACGACCACCTGCGAATCCAGGATTGTCATGGCACACCCTCCGAGCTAGGGTTTAGATACTTGACGGGGTTCACCGTTGCGCTGGCTTGTTTCTATCGTCGGTCCGAGCCGATGCATTCCTTATCGGCGCATTAGGTGAAGGGGTGGGACGAAGTCTCCCACGGTCTGTACTGGTTAGAGTCAGATGACGAGCTTTAGTCCCACCCACCCCTTCAAGTCTAAACATACAAGCGAGCCTGCTCGCGATGGCGGTGCTTCAGTCAACATACATGTGACTGACGGACCGCCATCGCGAGCAGGCTCGCTCCCACAGTTTTTATCCCACAGTTTTTGCGAGTACTTAAGCGTTACCGGCCAGTTTCATCCGAGCAGCCTGGGTGAAGTCGAGCATCCGCTTCAACGGCCGAATCGCCTGCGGAATCAACGCCGGATCCACAAAGATCTCGTTCGTCCCCTCCTTCAAGCACTTCAGCGTGCGCTCAAGGGTGTTCATCGCCATCCACGGGCAATGTGCGCAACTGCGGCACGCTGCGCCGTTACCAGCCGTTGGGGCTTCGATGAAGACCTTGTCCGGGCACAGCTGCTGCATCTTGTAGAAGATGCCGCGATCGGTGGCGACGATCAGGGTCTTGTTCGGCAGGCTCTGTGCCGCCGCAATCAACTGACTGGTGGAACCAACGGCGTCCGCCAGCTCGATCACCGAGGTCGGCGACTCCGGGTGCACCAGAATCGCCGCGTCCGGGTACAGCGCCTTCATGTCTTCGAGCTGCTTGGACTTGAACTCTTCGTGAACGATGCAGGCACCGTCCCACAGCAGCATGTCCGCACCGGTCTGGCGCTGGATATAAGTGCCCAGATGCTTGTCCGGGCCCCAGATGATAGTTTCGCCGTTATCCATCAGGCTTTCGACAATCTCCAGCGCGCAGCTGGACGTTACCACCCAATCCGCCCGGGCTTTGACCGCCGCCGAGGTGTTGGCATACACCACCACCGTGCGTTCCGGATGCTGATCGCAGAACGCCGAAAACTCATCCACCGGGCAACCCAGGTCCAGCGAGCAGGTCGCTTCCAGGGTTGGCATGAGAATGCGTTTTTCAGGATTGAGGATTTTCGCGGTTTCGCCCATGAACTTCACACCGGCGACCAGCACAGTCTTGGCCGGGTGAGCACTGCCGAAGCGCGCCATCTCCAGTGAGTCGGAGACGCAACCACCGGTTTCTTCGGCCAGGGCCTGAATCACCGGATCGCAATAGAAGTGAGCAACCAGCACCGCGTCCTGAGCCTTGAGCTCGGCAGCGATGGCGGCACGGTAAAAAGCTTCCTCTTCAACGGTCAGCGGCTTGGGCTGCTTGGCGTCGAGGTGGGCTTGAACCAGAAGGCGTTCGGAAATTTGCGTCATGTTCGCAAGACCTGCAGGCGCTTTCGCGCGAAAGTCGAGTATACACCCGGCTCCGGACCCTTCAGGGTACCGCCGGGAGAGTGAGTATCATCAGGCACGGACATCGGTGAGGCTGCGCAAGGCTACAGAATATCCCGTGGATGCAAAAGATGATTCTGACCTGCGTCACGCGGTGCAACCCCGCGTTGAGCCGAGGTCAAATCGCGGACAAAAAAAAATCCGGAAATCCTCACTTGCGTGGGCCTTCCAGACTTTTAAAACTGCTACAAAAATGGTGGGTCGTGTGGGATTCGAACCTACGACCAATTGGTTAAAAGCCAACTGCTCTACCAACTGAGCTAACGACCCGCTGTGTGGTGGCGCGTATAATACTGATTTTTAAGGACTATTCAACACCTAATTTGAAATAAATCAAAAATAAGGTGTTGGGTCGCTCACGCCGGCCGCTGCAAAGCCTTCTGCACGCAGTCGGCAGCTGTCGCATTTGCCGCACGCACGACCATTATCGTCCGCCTGATAGCAGGAAACGGTCAGCCCATAATCGACCCCCAGCTTCACGCCTGCCTGGACGATCTGTGCCTTGCTGAGGTTCTGCAGTGGCGCCTGGATGCGGAAGCCATTGCCCTCTACACCGGCCTTTGTCGCCAGATTGGCCATGCGCTCGAAGGACTCGATGAACTCGGGACGGCAATCCGGGTAACCGGAGTAATCCACCGCGTTCACGCCGATGAAGATGTCGCGCGCGCCGAGCACTTCAGCCCAACCCAGCGCCAGAGACAGAAACACCGTGTTGCGCGCCGGCACATAAGTGACTGGAATGCCTTCCCCCAGCTCTTCAGGAATGTCGATGCTGCTGTCGGTCAGTGCCGAGCCGCCCATACCGTTCAAATTGAGGCCGATCACCTTGTGCTCGACCACGCCCAGGTCGCGGGCGACTCGTTCTGCGGCGTACAACTCTGCTTGTGACCGCTGACCGTAGTCGAAGCTCATGGTGTAGCAGCTGTAGCCTTCAGCACGGGCCATGGCCACGACCGTCGCGGAGTCGAGACCGCCGGACAGCAGGATGACCGCACGTTTTTCAGCAGTGTTCAGTTGTTCAGTCATCTCAGCGCCCCGGCTCGTCATTCCAAAGATATTTATGCAGCTGCAATTGCAGACGCACTGGCAAGTTGTCCGCCACCACCCAGTCAGCCAGATCCCGCGCATTCAGGTCATGGTGGCTTGGCGAAAACAGCACTTCGCCCGCACGCGTGTCCAGGCCGTACTGAATCAGCTTGGACACCGCCCAGTCGTAGTCTTCCCGCGAGCAGATGACGAACTTCACCTGGTCGTTGGGCGTGAGCAGTTCGATGTTTTCGTAGCGGTTGCGGTGTGCTTCTTTCGAACCCGGGGTTTTCAGGTCGACGACCCGACTGACCCGTGGATCGACCGCCGAGATGTCGAGCGCGCCGCTGGTCTCCAGCGACACTTCGTAACCGGCGTCACACAACTGCTTGAGCAATGGGATGGCATTGGGTTGCGCCAGCGGCTCGCCACCGGTGACACAGACGTAACGCGGACGGAAACCGGCCACTTGCTCGAGGATGTCGTCGAGGGGGCGAATGGTGCCGCCGGTGAACGCGTAGGCGCTGTCACAGTATTGGCAACGCAATGGGCAACCGGTCAGGCGCACAAAAACTGTGGGCAGCCCGGCAGTCCGCGTTTCACCCTGCAACGAGTAGAAAACTTCGGTGATTCTCAATGTGTCTTGCATAGTCGCCACGGGCATAACAGCTAAACAGGCTGTCCGCCTCCGTCAGGCACTTCAAGGAACCCCGCCAACGCGCAGATCCCAAAAAGCGTGTTTCAGAAAAAGGGCGTGAATTCTAACGAAAAAACCCGCGACAGGCGCGGGTTTCTTCAAAACGGGTCAAGCAGCCCTTACATTTTTTGCAGATCACGCTGGGCCAGCTGCGCAGCGGAAGTGCCCGGATACTGGGACACAACCTGTTGCAGAATGCCTTTGACCTTGTCGGTGTGACCGAGGCGGCGTTCTACATCAGCCAGCTTGTACAGCGAATCAGGCACTTTGGGGTGCTTGGGGTATAGCTGCGAAACCTTGGCAAATGCCTGACCTGCACCTTGCAGATCGCCTTTGGCCAAATTGACTTCGCCCAACCAGTATTGGGCATTGCCCGCGTACTGGCTGTTCGGGTACTTGCGCAGGAATGCGGCAAAAGCCTGACTGGCCTTGTCGAAGTCCTTGGCTTTGATCAGGTCGAAGGCTGCATCGTAATACAGTTTTTCCTTCGCCGGATCAGCCGGTTCGCTACCCGCAGCAGGTGCTTGAGCGGCGGCCGCTCCTGCGGCCGCTCCTGCACCCGCGCCAGCGGCTGCACCGGGGGCATTCAAACTGCCACCGGTGGAAGAATTATCAGGAGTCGCGGCTGGTGCAACGCCGGTTCCTATGCGCCGATCAAGATCCTGATATCGCTCCAGGCTCTCTTGCTTCATGCGCGCTACATCATTCTGCAGAACTTCGATCACACCCTGTTGGCGTGAAATCTGCTCCTGCATGGATTGCAATTGGTTGAACAGCTCGCCCTGTGCCGAGACAGGGGTCGAAACCCCTCCCCCGGCATAGGCGCCGTTCGTACCGTAACCCGCAGGCGGATTGCTACTCCCGCTATTGTTATAGCCGGAGTCGTTATCGACCACAGGAACCGCAGCCCACACCGCAAGCGGTGCGAGGCTGAGAGCCAAAACAGTTACAGCACGACGGCACGTTCGCATGACGAATTACTTACGCAGTTCGACGCGACGGTTTTGAGCCCAGGACTGCTCGTCGTTGCCGGTAGCAACTGGACGCTCTTCGCCGTAGGAAACCAGTTCCAGCTGAGCTGGGGAAACACCTTGCAGTACCAGGTAACGCTGAACGGCTTTCGCACGACGCTCGCCCAGTGCCATGTTGTACTCACGAGTACCACGTTCGTCGGTGTTGCCTTCCAGAACAACGCGAGCGCCGTTTGCTTTCAGGTCTTTGGCGTGAACGTCCAGAGCGCGCATGGCTTCTGGCTTCAGGTCCGAGCTGTCGTATTCGAAGTAGAAGGTAGTGATTGCGCGCAGAGCAGCTTCTTCGCTCAGGGAGCCATCAACGGCACCAGTGTTTGCGCCGTAACCAGCGTTTGGATCAACAGCGCCTTCACCGGCATTGTCGCCGCCTTTGGACGAGCAACCTACAGCTACAGCCATGGCCAGAGCCAGCGCAGCAAATTTACCAAACTTCAGCATTTCCATCGTGAAACTCCTAATGAACCCCAGTGTGTTAAGTAAAACGTGTAGCGCCGCGTCAGTTCAGGTAAGGGGACCAGGAAGGTTCTCTGACTTCGCCTTGTGCGGTAGGAAGCGGGAGCCTTACGCGTCCATTAATGGACACGAGCATCAAGACTCCCCGGCCCTGCTGGCGGGTGGCGTAGATTACCATGGTGCCGTTGGGCGCAACAGTAGGCGACTCGTCCAGAGTGCTATCAGTGAGGATCTTTACACTACCGCGCTGCAAATCCTGGGCCGCCACCTTGAAATTAGTGAAGCCATCCTGGCGGTGAATCATCACCAGGGTCTTTTCATCAGCCGAAAGTTTAGGGTTGGCGTTGTAGTTACCAATAAAGGTCACGCGTTCCGCACCGCCACCACCGACGCTGGTTTTGTAGATCTGTGGCTTGCCGCCACGGTCGGAGGTGAAGTAGATGGTCGAACCATCCTTGCCCCAGAACGGTTCGGTGTTGATGCCGGGACCATTGGTGACGCGAGAGATCTGACGCGAGCCCAGGTTCATCACGTAGATGTCCGGGTTACCGTCTTTCGAGAGTACGAATGCCAGGCGATTGCCATCCGGCGACCAGGCAGGCGCGCCATTGAGGCCTTCGAAGTTGGTGATCTGCTCACGGCGACCGGTGTCGATGTTCTGCATGAAGATACGCGGACGCTTCTGCTCGAACGAAACGTAAGCGATGCGCTTGCCGTCCGGTGCGAAACGCGGCGACAGGATCGGCTCGCGCGATTGCAGCAGAGTCACGGCGCGGGCACCGTCATAGTCCGAGCGTTGCAGCGTGTAGCGCGTGTTCTTCTCGGAGAAACGTTCGGCCGTCACGTACAGCAGGCGTGTCGAGAACGCACCTTTGATACCGGTGAGTTTTTCGAACGACTGATCGGCGATGTAGTGCGCCATGTCACGCAGTTGATCGACGCTGCCCGACACGCTGCCGGTCAGCACTTGCTGTTCGGTGGCGACGTTGAACAGAGCGTATTGAACCTGCAGGCGACCGCCCGCTGGAACGATGCTGCCGACCATAATGTACTGAGCGTTGATCGCCTTCCAGTCACGGAAAATGATTTCGCTGGCCTGGCTCGGCTGGCTGATCATGTTCTGCTTTGGAATCGGCGCGTAGTAACCCGAGTTGCGCAGGTCGTTGCCGATGATTTCGGCCATGTCATCCGGCAGCACGGTGCCGCCCTGGAAACCGAATGGCACTACGGCAATTGGAGTTGCCTGGGAGCTACCACTGCTGACCAGGATATTTTTTTCATCTGCTGTGGCCAGTCCTGCAAAGCAGAACATGACGACAAGCAGTCCTCGAAGAAGGTTTCTCACAAGGCTAGATCCTCAGGTGTGAATGTCATCTTGAATGAACGATAGGGTGCGAAATCAGCTGGCTTCAGACCCTGCATTTCGGTCAATCGACCAATATTTTTTACCGCCGCTACCGCTGAACTGTCGAACGGTACATCACCGCTGGACTTGGCAACCGATACGCCGGAGATTGTTCCATCAGGCAGCATGTTGATTTGCAGAATCACTTTCATGCCCTTGCGGGCCGACGGTGGCTGCGCCCAACCTTCGGAAGCACGCGAGCGAATCAAATCGTCGAAGTTACCCGCGACTTCATCACCCGTTTCATCCGCCAAGGCCTGCTGACGCTCCGTCGTGTCGGAAAGCAGATCGGCCAGGGCCTGAGCTTTTTTCTCATCGACGGATTTACGCGCCGCTTCCTGCGATTTTTTCTTCGCAGCATCGGCAGCAGCTTTCTTCTTCGCGTCTTCGGCGACTTTCTTCTTCGCCTCTTCAGCTTCGGATTTCTTCTTGGCGTCTTCCGCGGCTTTCTTCTTCGCGTCTTCGACAATCTTTTTCTTGGCTTCTTCAGCGGCCGCGTTCTTGGCCTCTTCTTCAGCCGCTTTCTTGGCTTCTTCTTCAGATTTCTTCTTGGCTATATCAGCCAATTGTTTCTCTTCGGCCTTTTTGGCTTCGGCGGTCTTCTTCGCTTCATCGGCTTTCTTGGCTTCATCAGCCTTTTTTGCCTCTTCCGCTTTCTTGGTCTCGTCGGCCTTCTTGGATTCTTCGGCTTTTTGAGCCGCATCTTCCTTCTTTTGTTCCGCGGCCTTGATCGCTTCCTGTTCGATCTTTTTCTGTTCCATCTGTTCGACTTCGGTCTGACGCGCGGCGGATTTCTTCGCCTCACCCGCAATCTTCTGATTGGTCTGGGTGGTCGCCTGACTTTTCGATTTCAGTTGGTACAAGGTCGCCTGGACAATCGGCTTGGCCGGCGGCAACTCCGGTGTGAAGGCGAAACTGACGAACAGCATGCCGAACACCAGCACGTGCAAGACAATCGCCAGGACACTAGGCCAGAAGTAGCTTTCCGAGGCGGACGGCTCTCGCATTTGCTGCATCAGGGTGCCTCGGTAATCAAGCCAACATTACCGACCCCGGCTTTCTGCAACCCGCCCATGGCGCCCATCACGGAACCGTAATCGACGGTCTTGTCACCGCGGATGAACACCTGGGTGCGCTTGCCGCCTTCAGTACCGGCGCGAATGATCTTGGTCACCGCGTCAGTCATCTGCGGCAAGGTCATGGCCTTGTCCTGTTGCTTTTCAGTGTCGACTTCGCTGCCAAGGTTCCAGTAGTAGGTCTTGTCAGCCTTGATCGAAATGGTCAGGACCTGGGTGTTGTTGTCCTGCGGCAAGGCTTCGCTGGAAACCTTGGGCAGATCAACTTTCACGCCCTGATTGAGCATCGGAGCGGTCACCATGAAGATGACCAGCAGCACCAGCATCACGTCGATGTAAGGCACCACGTTCATCTCGGCAACCGGCTTGCGCTTTTTGCGAGCTCGAGCGATTAAAGCCATTGGAAATTACCTGCTTATTCTTCGCTGGTGTGCACTTTGCGGTGCAGGATCGCCTGGAATTCATCGGCGAAGGTGTAGTAACGGCCCAGCAGGGTTTCACTGCGAGCAGCGAAACGGTTGTAAGCGATAACGGCCGGGATGGCTGCGAACAGGCCGATCGCGGTAGCAATCAGTGCTTCGGCGATACCCGGAGCCACGGTGGCCAGGGTCGCTTGCTGGGCAGTGGCCAGACCACGGAAGGAGTTCATGATCCCCCAGACCGTACCGAACAGACCGATGTACGGGCTGACGGAACCGACGGTAGCGAGGAACGGCAGGCTCTGTTCGAGCTTTTCTTCTTCGCGGGAAATGGCGACGCGCATGGCACGGGCCACGCCTTCCATGACCGCTTCCGGGTCAACGCCTGGCTGCTGACGCAGACGGGAGAATTCCTTGAAACCGGCACGGAAGATCTGCTCGACGCCCGAATCCGGGTCCGGGTTGCTACCGGCCTGACGGTAGAGTTTGGACAGGTCGATGCCGGACCAGAAGCGCTCTTCAAAGCTCTCCAGGGCACGTCGACCGGCGCGCAGCAGGTTGCTGCGCTGAAAGATCATGATCCATGAGGTCACCGATGCGGCTACCAGGATCAGCATTACCAGTTGCACCACGATACTGGCATTGCTGACCAGGCTCCACATGGAGGAATGGTCGACGACGTTAGCTTCCACGCTTTATCTCCTGCTTTGAGTGTGTACCCGCGCCGCTCACGTCGGCAAAGGCCGCACGTAGAGCTTCGGGAATGGCCCGGGGTTTTAAACTTTCAGTGCGCACACAGGCCACCAGAAACTGCCCTTCGCAGAGCAGCGCATTATCCGTGGCTCGCCTGACCTGCTGTTTGAAGCGCAGGCTGACACGGTTCAATTCGATTACTTCAGCGCTTACCAGAAGTTCGTCGTCCAGTCGCGCCGGCGCGTGATAACGCGCTTCGCTGGAATGCACGACAAACAACAGGTCCTCTCCTGCCAGCTGGGACTGGGCAAAGCCCAGATCCCGGAGCCGCTCGGTTCGAGCCCGTTCCATAAACTTGAGGTAATTGACGTAATACACGATGCCGCCCGCATCGGTGTCCTCGTAATAAACGCGACAACGAAGTGCGAAAGGCTCAAGCCCGTTTTGCGCGCGCATACTCTAGTGCTTACTCCTCAGGTTGCCAATCCGGCCAGGCAACTGTTTTTCATTGATTCGCGGCTTTCTGGCAAAAGCACGGTCCTAGGACCGCGCAAATCCCGAATAAATCGGCCCGAAAGGTGATTAATCGTCTACCGCATCGAGGAACTCGTCTACAACGGGCATCTCGCCCAATCGTGACGGAATGTTTAAACCGAAGTGCAGATACGCGTGCCGAGTGACCACTCGCCCCCGCGGCGTGCGCATGATGTAGCCCTGCTGGATCAAATATGGCTCCAGCACGTCTTCAATGGTGTGACGCTCTTCGCTGATCGCCGCGGCCAAACTGTCCACACCCACCGGCCCACCGTCGAACTTCTCGATCATGGTCAACAGCAGGCGCCGGTCCTGGTGATCGAAGCCACGCTCGTCGACGTCCAGCAGGTTCAAGGCCAAGTCGGCGATCGGTTTGGTGATGTGGCCCTTGGCACGCACTTCGGCGAAATCCCGAACCCTGCGCAACAAACGGTTGGCGATCCGCGGCGTGCCACGGGCACGACGGGCGATCTCAAAGGCGCCCTCCGGGTCCAGCGGCAAGCCGAGGATGTTCGCCGAACGACTGACAATCGTCGCCAGGTCGGCGGTGTTGTAGAACTCCAGGCGCTGGACGATGCCAAAGCGGTCGCGTAACGGGTTGGTCAGCATGCCGGCCCGCGTCGTCGCCCCCACCAGGGTGAACGGCGGCAGATCCAGTTTGATCGAGCGCGCAGCCGGCCCTTCACCAATCATGATGTCGAGCTGGAAATCTTCCATGGCCGGGTACAGCACTTCCTCGACGATCGGCGAGAGCCGATGGATTTCATCGATAAACAGCACGTCGTGGGGCTCAAGGTTGGTCAACAGCGCCGCCAGATCACCCGGGCGCTCAAGCACCGGGCCCGAAGTGCTCTTGATCGACACGCCCATTTCCTGAGCGATGATGTTGGCCAGGGTGGTTTTACCCAGACCCGGCGGGCCGAAAATCAGCGTGTGGTCCAGGGATTCGTTACGCCCGCGTGCGGCCTGGATGAACAACTCCATTTGCTCGCGAACGGTCGGCTGGCCAATGTACTCGGCCAGGCTGACGGGGCGAATCGCCCGGTCCTGGACTTCCTCGCGGTCGCGAGGGCCGGGCGTGGCGGCAATCAGACGATCAGCTTCAATCACTTAGATCATTCCCTTCAGGGCACGACGAATCATGTCTTCACTGCTCAAACCTTTCTCCTTGATCGCGGAAATCGCCTTGCTGGCTTCCTGCGGCTTGTAGCCCAGGGATATCAGCGCGCTGACCGCGTCATTTTCGGCGGTGGCAACCGGCGCCACATCAGGCCCGCCCGGCTGGTTCGGCACCAGGGCGAACATCGCCGGCACGGTTTCCCAAGCCTTGAAGCGGTCCTTGAGTTCCACCAGTAAACGCTCGGCCGTCTTTTTGCCCACGCCCGGCACCTTGGTCAGCGCCGAGGTGTCCTGGGATTGCACGCAACGCACCAGCTCATCCACTTCCAGGCTCGACATCAATGCCAGGGCCAATTTCGGCCCCACACCATTGAGACGGATCAACTCGCGAAAAAAGTCTCGCTCACGCTTGCCGAAGAAGCCATAGAGTAACTGCGCGTCTTCACGTACGACCAAATGGGTGTGCAAGGTCAGCGGTTCACCGACCGACGGCAAGCGATAGAGCGTGGTCATGGGCACTTCCAGCTCATACCCCAGACCGTTTACATCCAGAATCAGGTGCGGCGGCTGTTTCTCAGCCAGTGTGCCGCGCAAGCGTCCAATCACGTTTCAGATCCTTGAGCGTTGGCCAGATCAATGACTGGCGACTGACAGAACAAGGGGTTTGCGCCGACAACACAGGCGCAAAACCCTCATTCGCTAAAAATGATTGCTGATGCTATCAGAGACGCAGGCGCCCGCCACGACTGCGTGCCGTTCCCAGGCCATGGGGCAACAGGCTGGAACGGGTATGCGCGTGGCAAATGGCAATGGCCAGGGCATCCGAAGCATCGATTTGCGGCTTGCTGGTCAATTTCAGCATGTGCATGACCATCATCTGCACTTGCTCTTTATTGGCGGCACCGGTGCCGGTCACTGCTTGCTTGACCTGGGTTGCGGTGTACTCAGCGATTTCCAGGCTTTCTTCGGCACCCGCCACGATCGCGGCGCCCCGGGCCTGACCAAGCTTGAGGGCAGAGTCGGCATTGCGCGCCATAAAGACTTTTTCGATGCCCATGGTCACCGGGCCGTAGGTCTGGATGACTTCACGCACACCGCGATAAACGATTTGCAGACGCTCATGCAGTTCGCCGGACCCGGTGCGAATGCAGCCCGACGCCACATACACGCAACCACGCCCGGTATCGCGTACCACGCCATAACCGGTGATGCGCGAACCGGGGTCGATACCAAGAATTAAAGTCATAACGCCTGCAGCTCAAAAATGATGCCTGCCGGCAATTGCTTGCTCGGCGTAAAGGCAGAAGCCGGACATGCCTGGCGGTGAAACATCACCGCCTGCACTTCCGGCTTCAAGAGTATTGCAGATCAATCAACCCAGCTGTGCGGCCACCGACTCTGGAATATCCGCGTTGGAGTAGACGTTCTGCACGTCATCCAGGTCTTCAAGCATGTCGATCAGCTTGAGCACCTTCTCGGCGCCTTCCAGGTCCAGTTCAGCGCTGGTGGTCGGCAGCATCACGATTTCCGCATCATCACCTTTGAAACCTGCCGCTTCCAGCGCGTTACGCACGGAGTAGAAGCCGGCGAACGAGGTGAACACGTCAATCGAACCGTCTTCATGGGTGACCACGTCATCGGCGTCAGCTTCCATGGCCGCTTCCATCAGCGCGTCTTCATCGACACCTGGCGCGAAGGAAATCTGCCCCTTGCGCTCAAACAGATAAGCCACCGAACCGTCGGTCCCCAGGTTGCCACCGCACTTGCTGAACGCATGGCGAACAGCAGCTGCGGTGCGGTTACGGTTATCGGTCATGCACTCGACCATCACCGCCACGCCACCCGGGCCGTAGCCTTCGTAGGTCAGTTCGACCATGTCGTCGGTATCGGCTGCACCGGCACCGCGGGCGACTGCGCGATCAATGATGTCGCGGCTCATGTTCGCACCAAGCGCCTTGTCCAGCGCCAGGCGCAGGCGCGGGTTGGAACCCGGATCACCGCCGCCCTGACGGGCCGCAACGGTCAGCTCACGAATCCACTTGGTGAAAATCTTGCCCTTCTTGGCATCCTGACGTTCTTTGCGGTGCTTGATGTTCGCCCACTTGGAATGACCCGCCATATCTCGCTCCGAATTTCTCTTTGAAACATCGCCCGCCGCGCACGTTGTGTCGGCCAGCAACAAAAAATCTCGACCTAAAGAAAAGGCGCATCCCGGAAGGATGCGCCTTTGCGGTCAGCTTTACTCAGCCTTTGGTGTTTCGCGCAGACGAATGTGCAGTTCGCGCAATGCCTTGGCATCTACAGCACCCGGTGCCTGAGTCATGACGTCAGCCGCGCTCTGGGTTTTCGGGAAAGCGATCACTTCACGAATCGACTGGGCGCCGGTCATCAGCATGACCAGACGGTCCAGGCCGAAAGCCAGGCCACCGTGCGGCGGCGCGCCGTATTTCAGGGCGTCGAGCAGGAAGCCGAACTTCTCTTCCTGTTCCGCTTCATTGATACCCAACAGGCGGAACACGGTCTGCTGCATTTCCTTGCGGTGGATACGGATCGAACCGCCACCCAGCTCGGTGCCGTTCAGAACCATGTCGTAGGCACGGGACAGAGCGATCGCCGGGTTGGCTTCCAGTTCTTCCGGGGTGCACTTCGGCGCGGTGAACGGGTGGTGCAAGGCGGTGAAGCTGCCGTCGTCGTTCTCTTCGAACATCGGGAAGTCGACAACCCACATCGGCGCCCACTTGCAGGTCAGCAGGTCCAGGTCGTTGCCGACCTTGATCCGCAGCGCGCCCAGGGCTTCGCTGACGATCTTGGCTTTGTCGGCGCCGAAGAACACGATGTCGCCATCGACCGCGCCAACACGATCGAGGATCACGTTGAGGTTGGCTTCAGGGATGTTCTTGACGATTGGCGACTGCAGGCCTTCAACACCTTTGGCGCGCTCGTTGACCTTGATGTACGCCAGGCCCTTGGCACCGTAGATGCCGACGAACTTGGTGTAGTCGTCGATCTGCTTGCGCGGCATGCTCGCAGCGCCTGGAACGCGCAGGGCGGCAATACGGCATTTCGGGTCGTTGGCCGGGCCGCTGAACACCTTGAAGTCGACGTCTTTCAGCTGGTCTTCAACGTCAACCAGTTCCAGCGGGTTGCGCAGGTCAGGTTTGTCGGAACCGTAACGACGCATGGCTTCTTCGAAGGTCATGTGCGGGAAGTCGCCGAACTCCAGGTCCAGCACTTCCTTGAACAGGTTGCGGATCATTTGTTCGGTGATGGCCATGATCTCTTTTTCATCGAGGAAGCTGGTCTCGATGTCGATCTGGGTGAATTCCGGCTGACGGTCGGCGCGCAGGTCTTCGTCGCGGAAGCACTTGGCAATCTGGTAGTAACGGTCGAAGCCGGCGACCATCAACAGTTGTTTGAACAGCTGCGGCGATTGCGGCAAGGCGAAGAAGCTACCGGCGTGGGTACGGCTCGGCACCAGGTAGTCGCGAGCGCCTTCTGGCGTGGCACGGGTCAGGATCGGCGTCTCGACGTCGAGGAAGCCGTTTTCGTCGAGGAAGCGACGGATGCTGGTGGTCATGCGCGAACGCAGACGCAGCTTCTCGAGCATTTCCGGGCGACGCAGGTCGAGGAAGCGATAGCGCAGGCGGGTTTCTTCACCGACGTCGGAGAACTCGTTCAGCGGGAACGGCGGGGTTTCCGACTCGTTCAGCACTTCCAGTTCATAGCCCAGCACTTCGATCATGCCCGACGCCATGTTGGCGTTGGTGGCACCTGCCGGACGCAGGCGAACCTTGCCGGTGATCTTCACGACGTATTCGCTGCGCACGCGATCGGCGGCGGCGAAGCTCTCGGCGCGGTCCGGGTCGAACACCACCTGGGCCAGACCATCACGATCACGAATATCGAGGAAAATCACCCCACCGTGGTCACGGCGACGGTGCACCCATCCGCAAAGGGTAATTTCCTGGCCTTCCAGGGCTTCGTTCAGTTGGCCGCAATAATGGCTGCGCATCATGGTAGTGGTTTCACTTCTCGTAATCGAAATTCGGTTGGAGGCCTTGCAGGTGTTGCAAGAGCTCGCGCGTGTCGTTCAACTCAGGTTCCAGACCTTAGTCAGCTTTGTCGCCGCCGGCCAGATTCTTCTTGGAACCGGTCTTGAAATCGGTTTCGTACCAGCCGGTGCCGCTCAGGCGGAAGCCCGGCATGGACAGCATCTTTTTAAGCTCTGGCGCCTGGCAGGCAGGGCAGTCGACCAGCGGTGCTGCGCTGATCTTTTGAATGGCTTCCAACTGATGACCACAGGAAGCACATTGATAGTCGTACATCGGCATGGGGGTTGTCTCGGCGATCAGATTGCTACCGCACACGCTGGGTTTTGCGGCAAAGAGCGGGATTATATCCATTAAATGCAGCCTGTGCAGCCGTAAGACTGCACAGACTGACACTCTGTCCGATCACCTGCGTGGCTAGGGCATTGCGACGCTGCCCCCTTCTTTCAGGCTGTGCACGACGCAGACAACCCGCACCAGCCCGGTAAAGTTCTTGACCCCGCCATGACGCAAGTGCACTTCGCGATCCACATGGGACAGCAGCGCACTGACCGTACAACAATTGACCTTGGCCATATCGCCCAGAATATCCCAGTACACCTGCTCAAGCCGCAAGCAGGTGGCAAAGCCGTTCAACCGCACCGACCGGGATAAGGGCCGGGCCAGCCCCATATCAAATTCGCTGACAAATGGATCAATCCTTATCTCCTTGACCGGACTGACCCTCCCCTCGCTTCGCCTGTCTTCGTAATCCATATCGTTGACACTCCTTTGTCATCCTTGCCTTCTGTAAGAGCACTCTCCGTGGCCCTATAAAAGCGCAGGCGCAAAGGTATATCCAGATGACTTTATGACCATCGACGTAGGATAAGCCAACAACTGAAGGGCGATCATGGAGAGCGTCCTAGGCCGGCTATTTTCCTACGCCGCCAGACGATTTTTAACGAGCTTAAAAGCGATTTGAAGAAGGCAAAAGACCGCGAATAACACCCGACGGGCGTCATTCGCGTAGTGACGATATTACTGATCCAGCAGAGACCGCAGCATCCATGCGGTTTTTTCGTGGACTTGCATGCGCTGGGTCAGCAGGTCAGCCGTCGGCTCGTCGCTGACTTTTTCCAGCAGCGGAAAGATTCCGCGGGCGGTACGGGTGACCGCCTCTTGCCCATCGACAAGCTGCTTGATCATGTCTTCAGCGCTCGGCACACCGGCTTCTTCTTTAATAGAAGACAGCCGCTCATAAATCGAATAGGCGCCGGGGGCAGGAAACCCGAGGGCGCGAATGCGCTCGGCAATCGAATCGACGGCCAGGGCCAACTCGTTGTATTGCTCCTCGAACATCAGGTGCAGGGTCCGAAACATGGGACCGGTGACGTTCCAATGAAAGTTATGAGTTTTCAAATACAGCACATAAGTGTCCGACAGCAGACGCGAAAGCCCGTCAACGATGGACTTGCGGTCCTCTTCACTGATACCGATATCGATTGCCATGTTTTTCCCCTAAAGGTGATGAGTTCATCCAACAGGTGCAGGACCACTCTAGCAAGCCTGCCACCCCCTCGCCGCCCGGGATTGCACAATAACCTGCGACAAATCGCCCCGCGAAGCACCGCTGGACTGCCTGATTTGAGTAGCTGCAGGCTTTGCTGTTAAATAGACCGTGTGTCGCGACCGCCTATTTTTCGGGGGCTGCGCATAGGCTGGTACCGGGTACGTGTCCAACGCCTCTTATTGTTCTGAAGCGAACCGTGCTCCATCAGCTCTTCCTTGTGATCCGTCTTAACGTGAGTTAATCAAAATGTTGAAAATCGTCCACCTGCTAATGGGCGCAGCAGCTTTGCTGCTGTCCTTCATCCCTAGCCTGCAACCCGAAGCTGCTCCTTACCTGCAACAACCCGCTGCGCTGTACCTGGCCTTTTTCGGCCTGCTTAACCTGACCCTCGCTCCGGTTATCCCTTACTGGAACAAAGGTCCTCGTCACCAACTGCAAAACTTGGTCAGCGCCCTGCTGGTCCTGGCCGTCGTCCTGCAAACCCTGACGTTGCTCGCGCCGATGCCTGTCATCGCCGGTCAACCTGCCGTCCTGTTCAGCCTGGTGGCTGCACTGATCGCCGTTCTCCTGCACCTGGCTATCAGCTTCTACAAATCCTCGCCGGCCGCCGCCTCGCCAAGCTACGACATGAGCAACCGCGATACCGGCACCGTCAAGTGGTTCAACACCTCCAAAGGCTTCGGCTTTATTTCCCGTGATTCCGGCGATGATATTTTCGTGCATTTCCGGGCCATTCGTGGCGAAGGTCACCGTGTTCTGGTTGAAGGCCAGCGCGTGGAGTTCTCTGTCATGAATCGTGACAAAGGGCTGCAAGCCGAAGATGTGATCGCTGCATTGCCGCGTCGCTGATTCAAGGCTAAAAAAAACCGCGAGCAGCTGAGCTGTTCGCGGTTTTTTATTGCCTGCGGTTTCAATAATGAGGCGGAGGTGCTTCTTCTTCGAAGGTTTCGAACTGCCCGGCCATTTCTTCCTGGCGCTTGAGCAATGCAGCCATCTGCAATTGCAGGCGTTCAACGGCGCGCTGCTGCGTTGCCAGCACATCACTCAATGACTGGATGGTGTCATCCTGAAACGCCAGTTGGCTCTCCAGATCGGTAACGCGATCTTCCAGGCTCATGATTCAACCCTCCAGAAACGTGAAATGTTCGGTTAACAGCAGACGCAGGCGCTCGCGAATGGCCGCAATTTGCGCTGCGCTGTAAGGCACGGCCGGGTGTTTGCCCCAGACCGGGGCTGGCCAGGCGGCGTCCTCACGCTTGCGCACAATGACATGCATGTGCAACTGACTGACGACATTACCCAGCGCCGCGACATTCAGCTTGTCGGCGTCGAACGAATCCTTGAGCAGTTCCGCCAGCGCGGTCGTTTCCTGCCACAGCTGCTGTTGATCTGCGACACCTAACTGAAATATCTCACTGATATCTTCACGGCGTGGCACCAGGATGAACCAGGGGTAGTTCGAATCATTGGATAACAGCAACCGGCAAAGCGGGAAATCGCCAATCGGTAGCGTGTCTTGTTGAAGTCGTGGATCTAAAGCGAACACCGCGCGCACTCCCGCCAGGTCATCATTTTCAGCTTAGCGCCCATCCTGACAGGCTGCGCACCAAGCGACAGGACGCCAGCATACCCGTGAACGCCACTGCCTTCACGCCGCACGAGCGCCCCTAAATGGGCCTTTTTTGCTCACGGCGCACCATTACAGAACCGCAGACCACGCCAAAAATGCTGAAATGACTGATAACCAATGAAAAGTTCCAGATGAGTCCGTTACCGCACTGTTTGAAATCAGCACAGTGATTAAGATTTTTTGCACCAAAACCGCACAGTGCGTCTACGCTGAGTGCGTCAGCATCCGAGAATTACTCAACGAGGGGTGAACCGGTAACATTTTTCGTTGTCACGCTTTCCGTTTCAGTGGTGCAACACCATGCAATGCACGGCGTCAAGCGTACAAAAAACACGCTTGAAGCCCCCGGTTTCATGAGGTTTTTATAGCGACAGGCAGGTTTCCAGAAAAAAACAGCTACAGAATTCTGGTTTGTGCACGCTTGTTGCATTCACACCCACATAGCTTTGGAAGCCTCCGCTGGAAGTGGAAGCCTCAAGGCCAATAAAAATAGCGGCAGGGTTGCCCAATGGAGATTCAAACGTTTCACCAGGGACTCTTTTTAGCGATGCACAAGCCTTGGAAAACAACGTTAAAGTTGCCAATCCGCTTGCGTCGAGGCAGTAAATTTGCGACATCTACCAAGCTGTTTGCGACAGGGTCGTAAAGAAGCTGAAAGGTTAGATACGCAAGTATCGCCAACATGGTCGGCGTGATATAAGTTTGCGCCGACACAAAAAGAAAGAGCCGCCCAGATAATAAAACAGGTGGGACGGCAGTACTCTTCTAAAAACCAAAGGAGCAAATCACGATGCGCGTGATGAAGTGGAGCATGATCGCACTGGCTGTTTCGGCTAGTACCTCGCAGTTCGCAATGGCGTCTTCTCAAGAGGAATCCAAGGGCTTTTTTGAAGATCAGAGCCTGAATGTCAAAAGTCGCATGCTGTACATGAACCGCGATTTCAAGAACGGTGCCTCCAACAACCAAAGCACCGCAAATAAACAACGTATCACAGGCTACCGCGAAGAAACCGGCCTGGGCGTCCAAGCTGTTTATGAGTCGGGCTTCACCCAAGGTACTGTTGGTTTCGGTTTAGACGCCTTGGCCAATGGCATGATCAAACTGGACAGCGGTCCAGGCCGCACCGGTAACGGCATGTTCGGCAAGGACAGTGATGGCACGCCAGAAGACACCCAATCCAACGCTGGCGGCGCAGTTAAATTCCGCTTGTCCGACACTGTTCTGAAATACGGTAACCAATACGTTGCCAGCCCTGTCTTCTCTACTGACGACAGCCGTTTGCTGCCAGAAGTTGCTACCGGTACTTTGATCACCAGCAAAGAAATCAAAGGCCTTGAATTGAGTGCTGGTCATTTCACCGCGATGCGGGCGCAGAACCAAATGGGGCGCGATAGCCTTGGTCTGAAAGCCGCAGATATTGCCGGTGCAACCTACCAGTTCACCGACAATTTTGTTGCCGGCGTAGCTGCTTCCGATGTTGACGACCATTTCAAGAAGCAATACATCAACGCCAACTACACCCTGCCGATCAACGAAGATCAGTCCCTGAACTTCGACTTCAACGGCTATCGCTCCAAGAGCCAGGGTCAAGAGCTGAGCGGTGACGTTGACAACCGCATCTGGTCCCTCGCAGCGGCCTATAGCCTTGGCGCACATAAATTCACCTTGGCTCACCAGCGTTCGACCGGTGACACCGGTTATGTTTATGGCGTTGACGGCGGCGGTACTATCTTCCTCTCCAACTCCGTTCAATACTCCGACTTCAACGGTCAAGACGAGCGCTCCTGGCAGGCTCGCTATGACCTGAACATGAAGAGCTACGGCGTTCCTGGCTTGAGCTTCATGACTCGTTACATCCGTGGCGACAACATCACCACCGGTGACACTGAGTCCAAAGAACACGAATGGGACTTCGAGACCAAGTATGTTCTGCAAAGCGGCCCAGCCAAGGACCTGTCTTTCCGCGTACGTAACGCGGTCTATCGTGCAAACTCCGCATACGATAGCGACAAAGTTGACACCCGTCTGATCATTGAATATCCGCTGAGCATCTTGTAATTCAGCGCTAATTCGACAGCTACACAGCACGGCAACAAAAAAAACGCTCACCTGAATCAGGTGAGCGTTTTTTTGTGCCTGGTTTCCATACCGTCTTTTGATTGTTGCCAGTTCGATAGCAACCTAACAGTACAATACTGACAACCTCCAAGTGACAACGAAGACGTTATTGCGGCACAGTCTCCTGAACCACACGAATAACCCGCTGTGGAAACGGAATATCGATACCCGCCGCTTTCAAACGATCACGGGACTGTTCATTGAACATGAACATCACATCCCAGTAATCCGCGGTCTTCACCCAAACACGCAGCGAAACAGTAATCGAACTGTCTCCCAGGGTCGAAATAACGGCTTGTGGTGCAGGTTCTGCCAGGATGCGTTCATCTTTGGCCAAATCCAGCAACACTTCACGGGCCTTCTGCAAGTCCGCTTCGTAGTCCACGCCCACATCAAATACAACTTTGCGGGTTGGCTGACGATTTGTATTGGTAATGATACCGTTCGACAAGTTGCCGTTAGGCACAATGATGGTCTTGTTATCGCCAGTGCGCAGTACGGTGTGGAAAATCTGGATACTGTCGACCGTACCGGCAACGCCTTGGGCTTCGATCCAGTCACCGATGCGGAATGGACGGAACAACAGAATCAGCACGCCGCCGGCAAAGTTTGCCAGGCTGCCCTGCAAGGCCAGACCGATGGCCAGACCCGCCGCACCAATGGCCGCCACGAACGAAGTGGTTTCCACGCCGATCATTGATGCCACGCTGACTACCAGCAAAACCTTGAGAATAATGTTCGCCAGGCTGCTGATGAAACCTTGCAGCGCGAGGTCGGCATTACGCAACGCCAGCAGGCCGCCAAGTTTTTGCGCCACCTTGCTGATCAACCACCATCCGACTGCCAGCGTGATGACTGCCAGTAGCACGCGGCTGCCGTACTCCATGATCATCGGGATCCAGGCTTGGGATGCCTTGACCAGGTTGTCCACTTCGGTATTCAAATCCATCTACTTTCTCCTGGGTTAAGCACAATCCGGGTGGGAGCGACGGTGCGGCGATCCGACCTGCTCGCGAAGAGGGCAGATCAGTCGACATCACTAATGAAATGACCCACCGCTTTCGCGAGCAGGCTCGCTCCCACAGGGTTCCCGCATTGCTAGGTCAGTCGCGGAAGTTGTTGAACTGCAGCGGCATATCGAAAGTCTTGGCGCGCAGAGCTGCAATCGCCTCCTGCAAATCATCACGTTTCTTACCGGTGATGCGCACTTGCTCGCCCTGAATGGCGGCCTGAACCTTGAGCTTGGCGTCCTTGACGTGAGCGACGATTTTCTTCGCCAGCTCTTTGTCGATGCCCTCCTTGAGGACGGCTTCCTGTTTCATCAGCTTGCCCGACGCGTAGGCATCCTTGACTTCAAGGCACTGCACGTCGATCTTGCGCTTGACCAGGGCCAGCTTGAGGATCTCGATCATCGCCTCGAGCTGGAAGTCAGCCTCGGCGGTCAGGTTGACGGTCAGGTCCTTTTCCTTGAATTCAAAGGTGCCCTTGCCTTTCAGGTCATAACGGCGATCGAGTTCCTTGACGGCGTTCTCGACCGCGTTGGTGACTTCGTGTTTGTCCAGTTCGGATACCACGTCGAACGACGGCATGTAATCTCTCCAATAAAAGGCGCGCTCGATAGCGATGGCGCGCGCTTGGCTTGCGGTTAAAATCGGGCTCATTATAACGGGTCTTTTCCAACCGATACTGCGAGCCTCACATGCCTGTGCCAAACCGAGCAAAAAGCTGATGTCCACCACCTGGCATGTATTGGGCGCCGGCAGCCTCGGCACCTTGTGGGCCACCCGCCTGGCGCGGGCCGGGGTGCCGGTCCGGTTGATCCTGCGCGATGAGCAACGCTTGCAGGCTTATCAGGCGGCCGGAGGGCTGACGCTGGTGGAACACGGCGAAGCCAGCACCTATGACATCCCCGGTGAAACACCCCACGGCAACGAGCCGATCCACCGTCTGCTGGTGGCGTGCAAAGCCTACGATGCCGAAAAGGCCGTGGCGCAACTGGCGCCGCGCCTGGCGCCTGATGCCGAACTGATCCTGTTGCAGAACGGCCTCGGCAGCCAGGACGCCGTCGCCGCGCAGGCTCCCCAAGCGCGTTGTGTATGCGCCTCAAGCACCGAAGGCGCGTTTCGCGATGGCGACTGGCGTGTGGTGTTCGCCGGTCACGGCTACACCTGGCTGGGGGATGCCGGTCACCCGGTCGCGCCGATCTGGCTGGACGACTTGACTGCCGCCGGTATTCCTCACGAATGGAGCACCGACATTCTCACGAGGCTGTGGCGCAAACTGGCGCTCAACTGTGCGATCAATCCGCTGACCGTGCTGCACGATTGCCGCAACGGCGGCTTGCAGGAACACCATTGCGAAGTCGCCACCCTTTGCGTCGAACTGACCGACTTGCTGGAACGCTGCGGTCAGCCGGCAGCCGCCGAGGACCTGCAACAGGAAGTCGAACGGGTGATCCATGCCACCGCGGCCAATTACTCCTCGATGCACCAGGACGTCGCAAGCCAGCGCCGAACCGAAATCAGCTATCTGCTGGGCTATGTCTGCAAAGTGGCCTCGCGGCACCAGTTGAACCTGCCCCACCTCAATCAATTACAGCAGCGGCTGATTGCCCATCTTCAAAGCCTTGGATTGCCCAGCGACTGAGCAGCGGCTACGCTGGCCACTTGTTCCTTTTCAGCGATGAACCTGATGCCATTGCGCCAGCGTCTCGAAAACCTTCCCGTCGGCCAGAAACTGCTGGCCGCCCTGCTCGTGCTGTTGATCACCATCCTGCTGGTCGCCAACCTGACCTTTATCAGCGCCGCGTATTACATCTCCCAGGAAAGCATGGCGCCCCAGGCCTTGCAGACCATCGGCCGACTGGTGTCCAACCCGAGCCTGGTGGCCGATGCCTTGAAGTCGCCGCAAAGCGCGGAACGCCTGCTCAACGAACTCAACAGCTATTCACCGCTGCGGGCGGCGGCCCTGTATGACGGCAAGGGTGAGCGATTGGCGCAATTGCAACATGGCGAGAAGCTGCAACTGCCAGAACGCTATCGGCATATCGAAGCCTGGCAGGCCACCGAGTTTCGCAGCAATCAGATCATCACCCTGCCCCGCCCTGGCACCGCGCCGGGCCACCTGTTGTTGGTGGCCAGCAGTGAACTGCCAATGGCGTTCTACACCGGGACCCTGACCGCCAGTCTCGGCATTCTGATCTTCAGTGTACTGTTGTGGCTGGTGATCGCCCGGCAGATCAAGCGCCTGATTACCCGGCCGATCCATCAGCTCGAAGAGCTGTCCCGGCAAGTGACCCGCGAAGAAAACTACGCCCTGCGCGCCTCCCGTGGCAACCACGACGAAATCGGCAGCCTCGCCGAGGCCTTCAACACCATGCTCTCGCGGATCGAAGCCCGGGAGCAGCAGCTCAAACGGGCCCGGGACGATTCCCAGGCGGCTTACGATCAGGCGCAAGGCCTGGCCGAAGAAACCCGCCACACCAATCGCAAGCTGGAACTCGAAGTCCAGGTGCGCAGCAAGATCGAGAAAAAACTTACCGGTTTCCAGAACTACCTCAACAGCATCATCGACTCCATGCCGTCGGCGCTGATCGCCCTTGATGAGCAGCTCTACGTGACCCAGTGGAATCAGGAAGCCAGTGCGCTGTCCGGCACGCGTCTGGACGAAGCCTTGAACCAGCCGATCTTCCTCGCCTTCGAACCCTTGAAGCCATTTCTGCCGCAGCTCAAGCAAACCGTCGAGCAGCACACCGTGGCGAAGATCGAGCGCGTGACCTGGTTCAAGGACGATGAACCCAAGCATTACGCCCTGACCTTCTACCCCCTGATGGGCGGCGCTGGGCGCGGCGTGGTGATCCGGATCGATGACATCACCCAGCGTCTGTCGCTGGAAGAGATGATGGTGCAGTCAGAAAAAATGCTCTCGGTCGGCGGCCTCGCCGCGGGCATGGCCCACGAGATCAACAATCCGTTGGGCGCGATCCTGCACAACGTACAGAACATTCGGCGGCGCCTGTCACCTGACTTGCCGAAGAACCTCGAACAGGCTGAGCTAGCCGGTATTTCCCTGGACACGGTCAACAAATACCTGCAATTGCGCGAAGTACCGCAGTTGCTTGATGGCATTCAACAGGCTGGCGCCCGGGCCGCGAAAATTGTCACGCACATGCTCAGCTTCAGCCGCCGCAGCACCCGGCAAATGGCCCCGTGCGACCTGCCGGCGCTGATCGATCAGGCGGTGGAAATCGCCGGTAACGACTTCGACCTGGCCATCGGTTTCGACTTCAAGGGCCAGGCGATCATCCGTCAGTTCGACCCGGCGCTGGGCCCGGTGCCCGGCACGGCCAACGAACTGGAACAAGTGCTGCTCAATTTGTTGAAAAACGCCGCCCAGGCCATTCACCAACGTGAAGACGACAGTGAACCCGGGCGAATCATTCTGCGCACCCGGCTGAATCCGCCGTGGGCCGAAATCCAGGTCGAGGACAACGGCATCGGCATGAGCGAGAACGTGCGCAAACGCACCTTCGAGCCGTTCTTCACCACCAAGGAAATCGGTCAGGGCACAGGCCTTGGCTTGTCGGTCTCGTATTTCATCATCACCAATAACCACAAGGGGCAGATGGAGGTGCAATCGACGCCAGGCCAAGGCACCTGTTTCACTTTGCGTCTGCCGCTGGCGGGCTCCCCCGTCATCTCTCAAGAACTCAATCAGCTATCGAGGTAACCCATGGGCTTTCGCTTGTCGAAGATTTACACCCGCACCGGCGACAAAGGCGAAACCGGACTCGGCGATGGTCGCCGCGTGCCCAAGGACCATCCGCGGATCGAGGCGATTGGCGAAGTCGACACGCTGAACAGCCAAGTGGGCGTGCTGCTGGCCGGATTGGCCGCAGAAAGTGCTGCGAATCCGGGTTTGAACGAGGTGATTGAGGTTTTGGCGCCTTGCCAGCATCGGTTGTTCGACCTCGGCGGCGAGTTGGCGATGCCGGAGTATCAGGCGTTGAATGCAGCGGAAATCGAACGACTGGAAACGGCGATCGATCTGTGGAATGAGGAGTTGGGGCCGCTGGAGAATTTCATTCTGCCGGGAGGTTCAGCGCTGATTGCCCAGGCCCATGTGTGCAGAAGCCTGGCGCGCAGCGCGGAGCGGCGGTGTCAGCAGTTGAATGCGATTGAACCGTTGGCCGGGGTTGGCTTGGCGTACATCAATCGGCTGTCGGATGTGTTGTTTGTGGTGGCCAGGGTGATTGCCAAGCGGCAGGGGGTTGCCGAGATTCTTTGGCAGGCGGCTGCTAAACCTCAGGAATAATTGGCGTATTCGAGGACGCTATCGCGAGCAGGCTCGCTCCCACAGTTGACCGAGTTCCTCCAGAAGGAATGCGATCAAAGGTGGGAGCGAGCCTGCTCGCGATGAGGCCGGTGGCTACATCACAGAATCAGGCCAGAACGCCCGAATCCCCGCCACTCCCTGCGCCCCCGCCTCCCAAGCCTTTTGCTGTTCCGCCGGGCCAACACCACCGAGCAAGAACACCGGTTTGCTGAAACCGTCGATCAACGCCGCCACCTGCTCCCAGCCCAACGGCAGCGCATCCGGATGAGTCTGGGTCGGCTGCACCGGTGACAAGGTCACAAAATCCACGCCCATCTGCTCGGCCAGCGCAAGCTCTTCAGCGTTGTGGCAAGACGCCGCCAACCAGCGCGACGCCGGTAACGGTCGACCCGCCGCTGCATATTTGCGCAACTGCGCTGACGTGATGTGCCAGCCGGCGGACGGGAAGTCACCCAGCCACTCGAACGGGCCCTTGATCATCAACTGCGCCTTGCCAGCACACAGCCCCGCCGCATCCACCGCCAGATCGCGGTATTTCGGATCGTAGCCGTTGGGTGCCCGCAGCTGGATCAGCTTGATGCCGCCAGCGATGGCTTTCTGGATTCCACGCAGCAAGGCCGGGGTTTCCAGGTCTTCAGGCGTAATCAAATACTGCGCAGGCAAACGTGCAGCCGCCACGATCGGCTGGTTGGCTGCCGGGAACTCATAGCTCAGCAGATCACGTTGGCCCACCCATTCCAAAGGCTGGCCTTCGGCGCCATGGGGCTCGCCGGTAAAGGACGAAACTTCCCAAACGTCCAGCAACACTTGCTTGTCCGGGTAATCGTGGCGGACTTTGATCAACGGTCGCGCAGCGCTGACCACAATGCCCAACTCTTCCTGGAGTTCGCGAGCCAATGCGCTTTCGACGGATTCGTCATCCTCGACCTTGCCCCCGGGGAATTCCCACAAGCCGCCCTGGTGCTGGGTGTCGGCACGGCGTGCGATAAGGATCTTGCCGCTGCTGTCGCGGATAACGGCGGCGGCTACGTGTACTCGTTTCACTGCCCAATCTCCTCCAGGCCAGCCTTCTGCCAGGCCTTGAACGACGGCCATTGATAGACGGTTTCAACGTAGGCTTCGTCCACCGCCGGCAATTTCACCTGATAGGTGCGCAGGCGCACGGCAATCGGGGCGAAGAAGGCATCGGCGAGGGTCGCGCCACCGAACAGGAACGGACCGGTTTCAGTGGCGACCGCACGGCATTCAGCCCACAACGCCAGCATGCGCTCGATGTCTGCCTGAACCTCAGGAGGCGTCGGCGATAGCGGTGCGTCGCGGCTCAGGTCGAACGGCATGTTGCCGCGCATGGCAAAGAACCCGGCGTGCATCTGCGCACAGGCCGAACGGGCCTGGGCACGGGCGGCGGTGTCTTTGGGCCAGAGGCCAGCGTCGGGGAATTGCTCGGCCAGGTATTCGGCAATCGCCAGAGAATCGGCGATGGTGCCGTGCACGGATTTCAGCAGCGGGACTTTGCCGGTCGGCGAATGCTTGAGCAGGCGTTCGCGGGTGTCCGGCTGGCCCAGCTTGATCAGTTCTTCGGTGTACGGGGCGCCAGTGAGGTCAAGGGCCAGTGCGCCGCGCAGGGACCAGGAGGAAAGCAGTTTGTCGCCGATGATCAGGTGGAGGCTCATGTTCGGGACCTTTTGAGAAGGGAAGCGGGCCAGCATTTGCAGTGTCTGGTCGGCCGTCTTCGCGGGCGATCCGACGTGCCCGCGAAAGCGATCTATCTTATGTGCGGTATTCGGCGTTGATCTTCACGTATTCGTGGGACAGGTCGGTGGTCCAGATGGTTTCGCTGCAATCGCCGCGACCCAGTTCGATACGGATGGTGATCTCTTCCTGCTGCATCACCGCCGCGCCCTGGGCTTCGGTGTAGGTCGCGGCGCGGGCGCCACGGCTGGCGATGCAGACTTCGCCGAGGAACACGTCGATCTTGCTGACGTCCAGGTTCGGCACGCCGGCACGGCCAACGGCAGCAAGGATGCGGCCCCAGTTCGGGTCGGACGCGAACAGCGCGGTCTTGATCAGCGGCGAGTGCGCCACGGTGTAACCGACGTCCAGGCATTCCTGATGATTGCCGCCGCCATTGACTTCAACGGTCACAAATTTGGTCGCGCCTTCGCCGTCACGCACGATGGCCTGGGCCACGTCCATGCACACTTCGAACACGGCTTGTTTCAGCTTGGCAAACAACTCGCCTTCGGCGCGGGTGATTTCCGGCAGCGCGGCCTGACCGGTGGCGATCAGCATGCAGCAGTCGTTGGTCGAGGTGTCGCCGTCGATGGTGATGCGGTTGAACGACTTGTTGGCACCGTCCAGCAGCAGATTCTGCAACACGTCGCGGGAAACTTTGGCGTCGGTGGCGATGTAGCCGAGCATGGTCGCCATGTTCGGACGGATCATGCCCGCGCCTTTGCTGATGCCGGTAACGGTAATAGTCACGCCGTCATGCTGGAACTGGCGGCTGGCGCCTTTGGGCAAGGTGTCGGTGGTCATGATGCCGGTGGCGGCGGCTTCCCAGTTATTCACTGACAGGTCGTCAAGGGCGGCTTGCAGCGCACCTTCGATTTTCTCGACCGGCAGCGGCTCACCGATCACACCGGTGGAATACGGCAGCACCAGGCTGGCGTCAACGCCGGTCAATTCAGCCAGTTTCGCGCAGGTGCGCTCGGCGGCGGCCAGGCCAGGTTCGCCCGTGCCGGCGTTGGCATTGCCGGTGTTGGTCAGCAGGTAACGTACCGGGCCTTGCACTCGTTGCTTGGCCAGAATCACCGGAGCGGCGCAAAAGGCGTTCAGGGTGAACACGCCCGCGACCGTGGAGCCTTCGGCGCAGCGCATGACCACAACATCCTTGCGCCCCGGGCGCTTGATGCCGGCCGAGGCGATACCGAGTTCAAAACCGGCAACCGGGTGCAACGTTGGCAAAGGACCAAGACCAACAGCCATGAATGCGCTCCTTAATAAATGATGTCAGCACCGCTCTCAGGAAGAACGGTGGTGTAAATGGCAAAACGCCGCGACGGCTGATGCCGGTCGCGGCGCGGGTATTTCAGCGTATGAAACGGGTTTACTGGATCTGCCCGTGGCAATGCTTGAATTTCTTGCCCGAACCGCAGTAGCACAGTTCGTTACGGCCCAGCTTCTGTTCGTTGCGAACCGGTGCAGTGGCGAGGGCGACATCGACCTCTTCACCGAGCAGTTCCGGTTGCTCAAGACCAGGCGCTTCGTCGTGCAGGAACTGCATGCGCGCCGCCAATGCCTCGGCTTCCTGACGCAGGCGTTGCTCTTCTGCTTCCGGATCTTCGCGGCGAACCTGAACGTGCGACAGCACACGGATCGAGTCGCGCTTGATCGAATCCAGCAGCTCGGAGAACAGCGTGTAGGACTCGCGCTTGTACTCTTGCTTCGGGTTCTTCTGTGCATAACCACGCAAGTGGATGCCGTGACGCAGGTGATCCATGGTCGACAGGTGGTCTTTCCACAGGTCGTCGAGCACACGCAGAACGATTTGCTTCTCGAAGGTGCGCAGTGCGTCGGCACCGGCCTGATCTTCTTTCTCGTTGTAGGCAGCGATGAGCTCCTGCATCAGCTTCTCGCGCAGGGTTTCTTCGTACAGGTGATCGTCTTCGTCGAGCCATTTCTGGATCGGCAGCGCCACACCGAAGTCGCTCTGCAACGCAGCTTCCAGACCGGCCACGTCCCACTGCTCTGGCAGCGATTGCGGTGGAATGTGCGCACTGATGGTCGCGTTGAGCACGTCCTGACGGAAGTCGGCGATGGTTTCACCGATGTTGTCGGCGGCCAGCAACGTGTTACGCATGTGATAGATCACTTTACGCTGTTCGTTGTTGACGTCGTCGAACTCGAGCAGTTGCTTGCGAATGTCGAAGTTACGACCTTCAACCTTGCGCTGAGCCTTCTCGATGGCGTTGGTCACCATACGGTGCTCGATCGCTTCACCGGACTGCATGCCCAAGGCTTTCATGAAGTTCTTCACCCGGTCAGAGGCGAAGATGCGCATCAGGCTGTCTTCCAGCGACAGGTAGAAACGGCTGGAACCGGCGTCACCCTGACGACCGGCACGACCACGCAGCTGGTTGTCGATACGGCGCGATTCGTGACGCTCGGAAGCGATCACCTGCAAGCCGCCCGACTCCAGTACTTGCTGGTGACGTTTCTGCCAGTCGGCCTTGATCTGGGCAATCTGCTCAGGGGTCGGATTTTCCAGGGTCGCAACTTCCACTTCCCAGTTGCCGCCCAACAGAATGTCGGTACCGCGACCGGCCATGTTGGTGGCGATGGTCAGCGCACCCGGGCGACCGGCCTGGGCAATGATCTCGGCTTCTTTTTCGTGGAACTTGGCGTTCAGGACCTTGTGTTCGATGCCTTCCTTCTGCAGCAACGCAGACATGTGCTCGGACGTTTCGATGGTTGCAGTCCCCACCAGCACCGGACGGCCCAGGGTCATGCATTCCTTGATGTCGTTGATGATCGCCGCGTATTTCTCTTCGGCGGTCAGGAACACCAGGTCGTTGTAATCTTTACGCGCCAGCGGTTTGTTCGGTGGAATGACCATCACCGACAGACCGTAGATCTGGTGGAATTCGAACGCTTCGGTGTCCGCAGTACCGGTCATGCCGGACAGTTTGTTGTACAGACGGAAGTAGTTCTGGAACGTGGTCGAGGCCAGGGTCTGGCTTTCGGCCTGGATGTTCAGGTTTTCCTTGGCTTCGATGGCCTGGTGCAGGCCTTCGGACAAACGGCGACCCGGCATGGTGCGGCCGGTGTGTTCGTCGACCAGGACGACCTGGCCATCCTGCACGATGTATTCGATGTTGCGATTGAACAGCTTATGAGCGCGCAGACCGGCATAAACGTGGGTCAGCAGGCCCAGGTTGTGCGCCGAATACAGGCTCTCGCCTTCAGCCAGCAGGCCGACGCGGGTCAACATGTCTTCGATGAACTGGTGACCGGCTTCGTTGAGCTCGACCTGACGGGTCTTCTCGTCAACGGTGTAATGGCCAGCCTTGGTGACTTCGCCTTCCACTTCTTCGACGTGCAATTCCAGCTGCGGGATCAGTTTGTTGATCTCGATGTACAGCTTGGAGCTGTCCTCGGCCTGACCGGAAATGATCAGCGGGGTACGGGCTTCGTCGATGAGGATGGAGTCGACTTCGTCGATCACGGCAAAATTGAGTTCGCGCTGGAATTTTTCTTCCATGCTGAACGCCATGTTGTCGCGCAGGTAGTCGAAACCGAATTCGTTGTTGGTGCCGTAGGTGATGTCGGCGGCGTAAGCAGCGCGCTTCTCTTCCGGCGGCTGGAATGGGGTGACCACACCGACCGTCATACCGAGGAATTCGTAGAGCGGACGCATCCAGTTGGCGTCACGACGGGCCAGGTAGTCGTTCACCGTCACAACGTGCACGCCCTTGCCGGACAGTGCGTTGAGGTAAACGCCCAGTGTTGCCACCAGGGTCTTGCCTTCACCGGTACGCATTTCCGCGATCTGGCCTTCATGCAAGGTCATGCCGCCAATCAGCTGGACATCGAAGTGGCGCATACCCATGACACGCTTACCGGCTTCGCGGGCGACCGCAAAGGCTTCTGGCAGCAGCTTGTCGAGGGTTTCCCCTTTGGCGATGCGGGCCTTGAACTCGTCTGTCTTGGCACGCAATTGATCGTCCGAAAGGGCCACCATTTGCTCTTCGAAGGCATTGACGAGTTGCACCGTCTTGAGCATGCGTTTGACTTCACGCTCGTTCTTGCTTCCAAAAAGTTTCTTTAACAAAGGCGCAAACATATCGGCAGGATCTTCCACACTAAAGGGATGGAGGGCGGCCCCGTGAGTCGCCCGTGCAGCCCTCATGGCCGCATGCGAACGAGCATTCTACCCGGAAACGATGGTGAGGAAAGTGGCGTTGTTCCACGATGCATGCACTGCGCTGTGACGGGGCTCACTTAAAATAAGGGCTTTTTGCGCAACTTCAAGCCATTCGCGGCAGAAGTTACTTGTTGATTTAATGGGTAAAGCGCTCGCAAAGCAATGGGTCGGGCGCATGTGATGCTTTCTGCTACCATGGCGGCTCTGTTACTTCAGGTGTCTGATCATGGCATTTCGCCCTCTCACGGCCAGAGCACCCGCCGTTCTGCTTCGCGAAGCCAAGCCGCTGAAAGCCATTTTTGGCCATGCTCAACGCCTGGGTCATCTGCAACGTCTACTCGAAAGCCAGTTGCAGCCTGCTGCGCGCGAGCATTGCCATGTGGCCTCGTGGCGCGAAGGCAGTTTACTGCTGATCGTCACTGACGGTCATTGGGCCACCCGCCTGCGTTACCAGCAAAAACGCCTGCAACGCCAGTTACAGATGTTCGACGAGTTCGCCAGCCTGACGCGGATTCTGTTCAAAGTGCAGCCCCCCACCGTTCAGCAAGGGGCGGCGGGGCATACCATCAGTTTGTCGACGGATGCCGGCGCAACCATTCAGGCCACGGCCGATGGCATCAGCGATCCGAATCTGCGAGCGGCGCTGGAACGCCTTGCGGCGCACGCCAAACCCAAAACCTGAAATTGATATTTCACCTGTAGGATCGCCGCACCGCTCGCTCCTACAGGGTTGTGTCCGGCCAGTGGTTGTCAGCGGCGTTTACTGCCACCGAGCAGCGAGCCCATCAGTCCGCGTACCAGCTGCCGGCCCAATTGATTGGCCGCCTGGCGCATCGCCGATTTCAGCGCCTGCCCCGCCGCCGTGCCGAGGAATTCCCCGGCCTTGTCGGTGAAACTTGGCTCTTCGGCGGCCGGTTTACCCGGAACGGCCTCAGGCTCCGGCGCCAACCCTTTACGGCCCATCAATATTTCATACGCCGATTCCCGATCAACCGGCTTGTCATACCGCCCCTTGAACGGCGACCCGGCGATCAGCATTGTGCGCTCGGTTTCGGTCAACGGCCCGATCCGCGATTGCGGCGGGGCGACCAAGACACGCTGGACCATCTCCGGCGTGCCCTTGTCCTGCAAGGTGCCGACCAGCGCCTCGCCGATCCCCAGTTCGGTCAACACCGACAGGGCATCAAACGCCGGGTTCGGCCGGAAGCCCTCCGCCACCGCTCGCAGGGATTTCTGCTCCTTGGCGGTGAAAGCGCGCAAACCATGCTGGATGCGCAGGCCGAGCTGAGCCAGCACGTCATCCGGCAAGTCGCCCGGTGATTGCGTGACGAAATACACGCCCACGCCTTTGGAACGAATCAGCCGCACCACCTGCTCCAGGCGATCCTGCAAAGCCTTGGGCGTGTCGGCGAACAATAAATGCGCTTCGTCGAAAAACAGTGCCAGCAGCGGTTTGTCCGAATCGCCACGCTCCGGCAGTTGCTCGAACAACTCGGCCAGCAACCACAGCAGGAATGTCGCATACACCTTCGGCGCTTCGTGGACCAGACGACTGGCATCCAGCAAATGGATGCGCCCACGGCCGTCAGCCGTCGGTTGCAGAATGTCTTCGAGTTGCAGCGCCGGTTCACCGAACAGCGCTTCGGCACCTTGTTGCTCAAGGGTCGCCAGACGCCGCAACAGCGCCTGACTGGAACCGGTGGTCATCAACGCCGCGTCGTCCCCCAGCAACTCAGGGTTGTCACGCAGGTGATTGAGCAGCGCCTTCAGATCCTTGAGGTCCAGCAGCAACAGCCCTTCGCGGTCCGCGACCTTGAACGCCGCATACAGCGCCGACTGCTGGCTGTCGGTCAACTCCAGCAGGCTGCCGATCAGCAACGGCCCCATTTCGCTCAAGGTGGTGCGCAAGGGATGACCGGACTCACCGTGAATGTCCCACAGGGTGACCGGGTAAGCCGCAGGCTTGTGGTTGAGCCACGGCATCCCGGCGATCCGCTCGGCGATTTTGCCTTGAGGGTTGCCGGCAGCACCCAGGCCACACAGGTCGCCCTTGATGTCTGCCGCGAACACCGCCACGCCCGCGTCGCTGAAGGCTTCGGCCAGTCGCTGCAACGTGACGGTTTTACCGGTCCCGGTAGCGCCCGCAACCAGGCCGTGACGGTTCGCCAGGCGCATGGCCTGGGAGATAGGCTGGCCGGCAAGGTCAGCGCCGATAACGAGTTGCGATGAGTCAGGCATTTTGTCACCCATGGTTAATCTTTGATCCTGCACGGCCGATACAAATAGTTGTGAGACCAATCCGAAAATAGCGTCGGTAATTCCCTAAGGAGAGGATGGAAATATCAGCTTTTTTTCAACATTGCCCATTTTGCGTGCCTTTATAAAAGCACGCTCAGGACATTAAGACCTTAGCGGAACCCCAAGCCATGAACAAAAACCTGCGTTTCAGCCATAAAATCTTGCTTGCCGCCGCCCTCATCGTCATTGCCGCCTTCGCCTCGTTCACACTGTACAACGACTACCTGCAGCGCAACGCCATTCGCGAAGACCTGGACAATTACCTCAACGAGATGGGAGACGTCACCGCCAGCAACATCCAGACCTGGCTGACTGGCCGTATCCTGCTGATCGACAACCTCGCTCAAAACATAGCCGTCAATCCTGAACAGGCCAACGTCGCCAGTCTGCTTGAGCAGAAAGCCCTGACGTCGACTTTCATGGCGTCCTACCTGGGCGACTCCACCGGCAGCTTCACGATTCGTCCCGACGCCAAAATGCCTGCCGGTTTCGATCCGCGGGTGCGTCCCTGGTACAAAGGCGCCGAAAGCAGCAGCACGGCCACCCTGACCGAACCTTATATCGATGCGGCCACCGGCCAGACCATCATCTCAATCGCCACCGCCTCGAAAAAGGCCGGGCAAAGCGTGGGTGTGGTGGGCGGCGACTTGAGCCTGCAAACCCTGATCGACACCCTCAGCGCCCGTGATTTCGACGGCATGGGTTACGCCTTCCTGGTCAGCGCCGACGGCAAGATCCTGGTGCACCCGGACAAAGCCCTGGTGATGAAGTCCCTGAGCGAGGCGTACCCGAACAATACCCCGCGCATCAGCAGCGACTTCAGTGAAGTCGAAGTGGACGGCAAGACTCGCATCGTCACCTTCACGGCGATTAAAGGCCTGCCATCGGTCCACTGGTACATCGGCCTGTCGGTCGATAAAGACAAAGCTTTCTCGATGCTCAGCGAATTCCGCGCCTCGGCGGTCGTCGCGACGATCATTGCCGTGGCGATCATCATCGCGTTGCTGGGCATGTTGATCCGCATCCTGATCCAACCGCTGCACGTCATGACCCGCGCCATGGAAGACATCGCCGACGGTGAAGGCGACCTGACCAAACGTCTGACCATCGTCAATAACGACGAATTCGGCGTTCTAGGCACAGCGTTCAACCGTTTCGTCGAACGTATTCACGGTTCGATCCGTGAAGTGTCCTCGGCCACCGGCCAGGTCAACGAAGTCGCGCTGCGCGTGGTCGCCGCGTCGAATTCGTCGATGTTCAACTCCGACCAGCAAGCCTCGCGCACCAGCAGCGTGGCCGCCGCGATCAACCAGCTCGGCGCCGCCGCTCAGGAAATCGCCCGCAACGCTGCCCAGGCGTCCAGCCAGGCCAGCGATGCCCGCAGCCTCGCCGAAGATGGCCAGCAAGTGGTGGATCGCAGCATCAAAGCGATGAATCAACTGTCGAGCATGCTCAGCGCTTCGAGCACCAACATCGAATCGCTGAACAGCAAAACCGTGAACATCGGGCAGATTCTCGAAGTGATCACCAGCATCTCCCAGCAAACCAACCTGCTGGCGCTCAACGCAGCCATCGAAGCGGCCCGCGCCGGTGAAGCCGGGCGTGGTTTTGCCGTGGTGGCTGACGAAGTACGCAACCTGGCGCACCGCACGCAGGAATCGGCGCAGCAGGTGCAGACCATGATCGAGGAGCTGCAAGTCGGCGCCCGCGAATCCGTCAGCACCATGAGCGACAGCCAGCGCCACAGCCAGGACAGCGTGGAAATCGCCAACCTGGCGGGCGAGCGCTTGAACAGCGTGACGTTGCGTATTGGTGAGATTGACGGGATGAACCAGTCGGTGGCGACCGCGACCGAGGAACAGACGGCGGTGGTGGAGTCGATCAACGTCGACATTACCGAGATCAACACGCTGAATCAGGAAGGCGTGGAGAACCTGCAATCGACGTTGCGGGCGTGTTCGGACCTGGAGCAGCAGGCGGCACGTCTTAAGCAGTTGGTGGGCAGTTTCCGTATTTGATGCGGCATTGAGGTCCTCTTCGCGGGCAAGCCTCGCTCCTACACGGATTAGCGTTAACGTGTAGGAGCGAGGCTTGCCCGCGAAGGCGGTCTGAAATACACCGCAAAAACCTCGCTGATCTGCGCGCCACAAAACCCCGACCGAACATCTATCCTTCATAAAGGTCAACCAAGGGAGAACAACGGACCGGAGGGATGCTCACTGTGCATATCGCGGACATCACCATGTTCTACGCCCCGGCCAGCGGTGGCGTGCGCACGTATCTGGATGCCAAGCACCGTCGCCTGAGCATCAAGCCAGGCATTCGCCACAGTTTGCTGATTCCAGGGGCACACCTGAGTGAGCATGACGGCGTCTACTCAGTTCCAGCCCCGGCCTTACCTTTCGGCAAGGGTTATCGTTTTCCTCTCCGCTTGGCGCCATGGCGAAATGTCCTGCATGATTTGCAGCCTGACCTGATCGAAGTCGGCGACCCTTACCTCACCGCATGGGCAGCTCTGGATGCGCGCCGGCAACTGGATGTGCCGGTGATCGGCTTTTATCACTCGGACCTGCCACTGCTGGTCAGCAATCGAATGGGCAATTGGGTGACCCCGAATGTCGAGGCCTATGTCCGCAAGCTGTATGGCAACTTCGACCGGGTGCTGGCACCGAGTCAGGTCATGGCCGACAAGTTGATCGGTCTTGGCGTGAAGAATGTGTTTGTCCAGCCGTTGGGGGTCGACCTGCAAACGTTCAATCCCCAAGCAAGGGACAGCGGCTTGCGGGCCGAGTTAGGCATTGATGAAAACACCCGCCTGCTGATTTTTGCCGGCCGTGGCTCCAAGGAAAAAAACCTGCCGGTCTTGCTCGGTTGCATGAAACGTCTGGGGCCTCGTTATCATTTATTGCTAGTCGGTTCTTCCATGCCCGCTGTGGTGCCGGACAACGTGACTGTCGTCGATGAGTTCTGCCCGGCCACGCAAGTCGCGCGCTTGATGGCCAGCGCTGACGCGTTGCTGCATGCCGGCGATCAGGAAACCTTCGGCCTGGTGATCCTCGAAGCCATGGCCAGCGGTATTCCGGTGGTGGCAGTAGCCGCCGGGGCCTTTCAGGAAATCGTCACCGATCAATGCGGCTTGCTCTGCGCGCCGAACAATCCCCTGGCGATGGCCAATGCCGTCCGCGAGCTGTTCAGCCACGACAGCGCCGCCCTGGGCAAGCGCGCCCGCAGCCATGTCGAACAGCATTACGCCTGGGACACCGTGGTCGACAGCCTGCTGGGGCACTATCACGCAGTGCTCGGCAGCCAATGGCCGCTGACCGCCAATGGTTGAGCCCATGAGCCTGCCCAGCCTGGTACTCGTGCTGCATGACGTTGCGCCGCAGACCTGGGCCGATTACCAGCCTTTTGTCGAGGCTGTCGATGCCCTGGGCGAGGTGCCGATGACCTGGCTGGTGGTGCCGAACTTCCACAAGCACAACGACCTGGACGAGCATCCGGGATTTCGCCGATGGCTGACCAGCCGAGTCGCCCGAGGTGACGAACTGGCATTGCACGGCTACTTTCATTGCGACGAAAGCCCTCCTCCCAGCAATCCCAGAGACTGGTTCATGCGCCGGATCTATACCCACGAAGGCGAGTTTTACAGCTTGTCGCAAGCCGCCGCCCTCGCCCGCCTGCGTGCCGGAATCGAAGTGTTCCATCGTTATCACTGGCCACTGGAAGGCTTTGTCGCCCCGGCATGGTTGATGAGCGAAGGCACTCGGCTGGCGTTACGCCAGTTACCGCTGGGCTACACCAGCGATTCACAGCATCTCTATCGGCTGCCGGACTTCAAGGCCATCGATGCGCCGGGACTGGTCTGGAGTGCGCGCAGTGCCTGGCGCCGGGGGCTGTCGAAAATCATCAGCGACCAGCGTGAACAGCGCTGGCGGCACGCGCCGGTGATTCGCCTTGGACTGCACCCGGTGGACATGCGTCATGGATTTTCGCGCAACTATTGGCTGCAAACCCTCAAGCGCTTGCTCGATGAGGGGCGAGTGCCAATGACCAAGGCCCAGTGGCTCTCTTTTCACAGTGATCGTCTCGGTCGCGCCGCATGAGCCGGGGCATTCTGCTGTTTATCGCCCTGCTCGCCGCGGTGCTGATTCCATTGCTGCTGGGCGGCAACGAGACGTGGTCGCGGCTGCAAAATTTCCCCTTGAATGAATTGCTGATCATGTTCGGCATGATCTTGCTGTGCTGGGTGGTGAACACCCTGCGCTTGCGCCTGTTGCTGGGCGATCAGTGCAACAAGGTCGGCCGGGTGAAGAGTCTTGGCGTAGTGATGGCCGCCGAGTTCGCCTACTGCGCCACCCCAGGCGGCAGCGGCGGCCCGCTGACCATCATGGCCCTACTGGCGCGCAATGGCGTGCGCCCGGCACGGGGCAGCGCGGTGTTCGCCATGGACCAACTCAGCGATCTGCTGTTTTTCCTCTGCGCGCTGAGCGGGATTCTGATCTATGCGTTGTTCCAGCACCTCAGCGAACGCCTGGAATGGCTGCTGATCGTCAGCGCCGTCTCCATGTTTGGCGGGCTGCTCAGTTGCGTGGTGGTGGCGCGCTACCATCGACTGCTGATTCGCCTGAGCGGGCGACTGCTCGTTCGCCTCAACGTCAAAGGCACCACGCGCCTGCGCTGGGCACGCAAGCTCCTTCATTTCCTGGCAGCGTTCACTGACACGCTGAAGTTGCCCGTTATGACGTTGATCAAGGTGTTTGCCCTGACCTGCGTGCATTGGCTCCTGCGGTATAGCGTGCTGTATCTGGCGTTGCGCGGGCTCGGGGCCGACTTGCAGTGGGCCTGGTGCTTTCTGATCCAGATGCTGTCGCTGAGTGCAGGGCAATTCAGCCTGCTGCCGGGCGGTGCGGGTGCGGCGGAGTTGACTTCAGCGGCTCTGTTGGCGCCCATGGTGGGGAAATCCACCGCCGCGGCGGCGATTCTGATCTGGCGGACGGTGACGTATTACTTCTACCTGGTAGTGGGCGGCCCGGTGTTTCTGCTGATGCTGGGGCGGCCGCTGCTGAAGAAACTGATGAAGTTCAAGCAGGCTTAGGCTTGTCTTCGGGTTGCTGCTGCAACTGCTCCCACAACTCGGCCGCACCGGGAAACTCCGTGCCGTCTTCAGGGCTCATCTCATCCGGGTCGTAGCGACTCAAACAGCCCTCCCCCAACGTGGCGGGGGCCTTGGAAGTGGCTTTGTCGAGTGGATCGGCCATGGTCATGTCCTCAGTGCAGAAACGGCGAAGGGCCTGAAGCGATTGAACGCCCAGGCCCTTCGAATTTCAACCGTGATGTGCGGCGATCAGAACACTACGGTCTTGTTGCCATGCACCAGCACCCGGTCTTCCAGGTGATAACGCAGACCACGGGCCAGCACCATTTTCTCGACGTCACGGCCGAAACGCACCATGTCTTCAATGCTGTCGCTGTGGCTGACGCGCACCACGTCCTGCTCGATGATCGGACCGGCATCCAGCTCTTCGGTCACGTAGTGACACGTCGCACCGATCAACTTCACGCCACGCATCGAGGCCTGGTGGTACGGCTTGGCGCCGACGAACGACGGCAGGAAGCTGTGGTGAATGTTGATGACCTTGTGCGCATATTCCCTGCACAACGCGGGCGGCAGGATTTGCATGTAACGGGCAAGTACCACCACTTCGGCATCGTGCTGTTTGACCAGGCGCGAGACTTCGGCGAAGGCCGGCTCTTTGTCCTGTGGATTGACCGGCACGTGGTAATAAGGAATGCCGTGCCACTCGACCATGCTGCGCAAGTCGTCGTGGTTGGAAATCACACAGGAAATTTCGCAATCCAGTTCATCACTGTGCCAGCGGTGCAGCAAGTCGGCCAGACAGTGGGACTCACGGCTGGCCATCAACACAACGCGCTTTTTCTGCGCGGTGTCGGTAATGCGCCAGTTCATCGAGAACTCTTCGGCAATGGGTGCAAACGCTTCGCGAAAGGCCTCAATACCGAAAGGCAGCGAGTCGGCACGTATTTCGTGACGCATGAAGAACCAGCCATTCTGATTGTCCGAGTGATGGCTCGCTTCAGTGATCCAGCCGTTATGTGACGCCAGAAAGTTACTGACTTTAGCAACGATGCCGACGCGGTCCGGGCAAGCAATCACCAGCCGAAAAGTGCGCATGAGGGGGAAACTCCAGAACTTCGCAAAGGCCGCCATTCTAGCGATTGCGCAGCAAAACTGCAGTATCGATGACACATTGACCTGCACGCGGGTCAGTGGAACAGATTCCGGCAACCCCTCACCACCCGCGCGATGGTGTTCTTGTAGTCAATCTTCAAGCGCTCAATTGTGAATATCTGTGATGACTGCATCACACTTTTAACTCTGCGTTGAATTGACGCCCTATTCATCGCAACTAATTTAAATAAAAAGCCGGTTAAATGTTTACTTGATGAAACACCCTGACTATTATTGCGGCACTGTCACCCTGCCATCCAGCGCCCAACATAAGGTAGTCCTCATGTCCTTGATCAACGAATATCGCGCCACCGAAGAAGCTATCAAAGAGCTGCAAGCCCGTTTGAAGAACCTGTCCCAAGACGACAAACTGCAAACCGAGCTGGAATTCGAAGGCAAACTGCGCACCCTGATGGGCGAATACTCCAAGTCCCTGCGTGACATCATCGCGTTGCTGGACCCAGAGTCCAAGACCAAAGCACCACGTGGCGGCGCAGTAAAAACTACTGGCACCAAGCGTGCTCGCAAAGTTAAACAATACAAAAACCCGCACAACGGCGAAGTCATCGAAACCAAAGGTGGCAACCACAAGACTCTGAAAGAGTGGAAAGCCAAGTGGGGCGGTGACGTGGTTGAAGGCTGGGCTACCCTGCTGGGCTAAGCCCAATAGGTTGTCAAAGACTTATCCGTGACAAAAAATAACGCCAGCTGATGCTGGCGTTTTTTTATGCCCGGAATACAGCCCGGGCATTTTTCGTTTTCAAAGATTCAAACGTTTGCGTAATTCCTGGACATAATTCTGCCATTCACTCAGTACCTCTCGCTGAAACGTTGTAGCAGTAACGCTCAATTGGGCTGCGGCTTCTACGAAACTTTCAAGCGTATTGGGCGCCCCCCACTCCGGGGTCGACAAACGTTGCTGACAGAATGTTTGCCAGCGCTCTTGCTCCTCGGAATTCAACGTATCGGGGAAGTTGCGTGCGCGATAACGAAACAATAATTCAGGTAAACGTTCGTCATCGAAAGGCCATTGCTGTTGTGATAATTGGGCGGGGTCGGCGGCCCTGACTTGCTCACATAGACGACGATCCCGATCACCGATAAAACCATCGTATAACTGTTGTTCGGGGTCCCGGCTCGGAGTGAAATCTTCGCTGGCATAAATAGCCAACACTTTATCTCGCCAAACTTGTTGTGCGTCACTTAGCCGCAGTACGCGATCCTGATAAAGCGCCATGTCCAGCCCCAGGCGTTGCTGATCGTCAGGACGAAGTACCGACAGCGGCGCCACCACCGGGCACTTATTGATATGAATGAGCTTGAGCGGCACCGGCAATTCGCCGTCGGCCAGGTCATCACGGCGGGTATACAGGCGCTGACGCAAGGTTTCTGCGTCCAGATCAAGCAACCCCTGGGGATCCAGATGCAGGTCACAGACAATCAGGGCGTTCTTGTTGCGTGGATGCCAGGCCAGTGGCAACACCACACCGACATAACTGCGAGCCGCCGAGAATCGTCCGGAAATGTGCACCATCGGCTGTAACAGCCGAATCTGATCCATCACCTTTTGTTTGCCGCGCAACTGGAACAACCAGTCATACAACTTCGGCTGCTTCTCGCGAATAAGCCGAGCCAGGGCGATGGTGGCGCGAACGTCCGACAGCGCCTCGTGGGCATTGCCGTGGTCAATGCCATTGGCGGCGGTCAGCCGTTCGAGTTTAAGCGTCACCCGCCCTTCATCATCGGTTGGCCAGACAAGGCCATCGGGGCGCAAGGCGTAGGCCGCACGTACCACATCAATCAGGTCCCAGCGGCTGTTGCCGCCCTGCCACTCGCGCGCATACGGGTCGAAAAAGTTTCGGTACAGGCTGTAACGGGTCATCTCGTCATCGAAGCGCAACGTGTTGTAACCCGCGCCGCAGGTCCCCGGTGCCGCCAGTTGAGCGTGCACCCGGGTCATGAAGTCGGCTTCGCTCAAACCGTGTTCGGCCAGCTGGCTGGGCGTAATACCGGTGATCGCGCAGGCTGCTGGATGCGGCAGGATGTCGTCGCTGGGCTGACAGAAGAGGTTGACCGGCTCGTCTATTTCATTGAGATCGAAGTCGGTGCGAATCCCCGCCACCTGGAGGGGGCGGTCGCATCGGGGATTGATGCCGGTGGTTTCGTAGTCGTACCAGAAGATCGAGGTCACGGGCTGTTCCTGAACTGAAGATCGGCAAAGTCTAGGCGTTCACATCCCGCCCCGGCCAGTAACTTGTCATTCAATCACTTCTGGTTTCGCAACGTGCAATACATAGTTATGTCGTTTTCCCCCGAGAGGCTGCTAGCATCGGACAGACATCGAATCCCGAACAGGCCACATCAAGGTTGCCCATGCTCGAGACCACAGCACTGCCAAGGAATGCGACGCTGCCCCCACCACTGGACACGCGGTATCAAGTCGAAACGCCCGAAGGCATCGACTTGCCACTGCGCCCGGCCGGGTTGATGGTTCGTGCGCTGGCGTTCTCCATCGACCTCGGGTTGCGCGGGCTGATACTCGGCGTGCTGTTTATCGTGTTGGCGTTTCTGGGAAAACTCGGTGCCGGGCTGGGCTCGATTCTGCTGTTCGGGGTCAGCTGGTGGTACATGGTGCTGTTCGAGGTCCTCAATCAGGGCCGTTCGCCGGGCAAACAATGGATGGGGTTGCGCGTGGTACATGACGACGGCACCCCGATCGGATGGTCCGCCTCGCTGTTGCGTAACCTGTTGCGATTCGTCGACCTGTTGCCGTTTGGCTACTTCCTCGGCGCCATCAGTTGCCTGCAACACCCCTCCTTCAAACGCCTCGGTGACCTGGCCGCCGGCACGCTGGTGATCTACCGCGAACAGCCATTGACCCGACCGCAACTGCCCGACGTCCAGCCTCGGCGCCCGGCCTTTGCCCTGACGCTACCCGAGCAACGTGCCGTCCTCGGGTTTGCCGAGCGCCAGGGCGAACTTTCCGAGGCGCGCAGCCATGAACTCGCGTCCATCCTTGCCCAACCCTTGCAGGTTCCCGCGCCACGCGCCGTGGCGGAACTTAACGCCATCGCTCGTGGTTTGTTGGGGCCCGCATGAAGCAAAGCCTTTTCGAAAATCGCCACAAGGCCGAATGGGCGCGGTTTTCCCTGGTGCTCGAACAGCTGGAGCGCGGCAAGGACGCTTCCGGTATCGCCAGTTTCCCGAAAGACTATCGACGGCTCTGCCAACAACTGGCACTGGCTCAGGAACGGGGCTACAGCAGTTTCCTGATCGACTCGTTGCAGCAACAAGTGCTGCGCGGGCATCAACAGCTTTACCGGCATCGCAGTCGACTGGGCACCAACATACTGAGCTTTATCCTTGCCGGCTTCCCGCGGCTGGTGCGCGAACAATGGCGCTTTGTGCTCGCCGCCAGCCTGATGTTTTTTGGCAGTCTGATCGGCTTTGCGCTGCTGGTGTATCTGTTCCCGGACCTGGTCTACAGCCTGATCCCAGCCGAGCAGGTCAGTGAGATGCAAAGCATGTATGACCCGGTCGCCGGCCACTTGGGCCGCTCGGCGGAACGCGCCGCCAGCGAAGACTGGGTGATGTTCGGTTACTACATCATGCACAACATCGGCATCGCCTTTCAGACCTTCGCCAGCGGGTTGCTGTTTGGTCTGGGCAGCGCATTTTTCCTGCTGTTCAATGGCTTGATGATCGGCGCGGTGGCGGGACACTTGACGCACATCGGTTTCGGGCAAACCTTCTGGTCCTTCGTGATTGGTCACGGCGCGTTCGAACTGAGCGCCATCGCCCTGGCCGGTGCCGCCGGCCTGCAACTGGGCTGGGCGTTGATCGCGCCGGGACGCCTGCCCCGCGCCGAAGCGTTGCGACTGGCAGCGCGCAAAAGCGTGTTGCTGATCTGCGGCGTCATGCTGTTTCTGCTGATTGCCGCGTTTATCGAAGCCTACTGGTCGTCGATGACCGCGCCGACCCCCATGACCAAATACCTGGTCGGCGCGGCGCTCTGGTTGTTGGTGGCGACTTACTTGCTGTTTGCCGGACGGAACCGCCATGCGCCTGAGTGATGCCACGGTCGTCATCCGCCCGCGCAACTCCTGGGAAGCCATGGACCTGGGCGTGCTGCTGAGCCAGCGCCATCGACGGTTGCTGATGACCAGTTGGGCCATCATCACCTTGCCGATCTTCGCGCTGCTCAGCTTTTTCCTGTGGGATTCACCCTCCCTCGCCGTGTTTATCTTTTGGTGGTTGAAACCGGCATTCGAGCGCTTGCCGCTGTATATCCTGTCCAAAGCCATGTTCGGCGAAACGCCCACCTTGAAACAGGCGCTGCGCCAATGGCCGAACCTGCTCAAGCCACAACTGTTGGCCAGCCTGACCTGGCGACGCCTGAGCCTGAGCCGCAGCTTTCTGATGCCGGTGGTGCAACTCGAAGGCCTGGCGGGTGATGAACGACAGCAGCGCTTGCGGGTGTTGCTGCAGCGCAACGCCGGTGCAGCGCAGTGGTTGACGATCATTGGCGTGCACCTGGAAAGCGCGCTGTGGATTGGCCTGATGGTGCTGTTCTATATGTTCCTGCCACAGCAGGTTGAACTCGACTGGAGCTGGCAGACCTTGATCGACGTGGCCAGCCAGGACTGGCGCTGGCTGGAACACCTGACGAATTTCTTTTACGTGCTGGTGCTGATTGTCTGGGAACCGATCTACGTGGCCTGCGGTTTCAGCCTTTATCTGAATCGACGCACGGTGCTGGAAGCCTGGGACATCGAACTGGTGTTCCGCCGATTGCGCCAACGCCTCAGCACTACGGCGGTCACTCTGCTGCTGGCAGCGATAATGCTGGTGCCGACCACGCAAAACGTCTGGGCCGCCGAGCCGGTCATTACCCCGGACAGCCCACGTCTGCTGGACCAACCACTGACCAGCCAGGCCTCGAGGGACACCATCAAGACAATCCTCGATCAGCCCCCGTTCACGAACAAGGAAATGGTGACCCGCTATCGATTTGGCGAAGACAAACCCGACACCAAAACCCCGGAGGACGGGAAAACACCCGAATGGCTGAAGGCTTTGGCCAGTCTGCTCGACAGCCAGCGTTTCGGCTTTATTGCCAACCTGATTGAAGTTCTGCTCTGGGCCGCCGTAATGAGCGCCATCGGCGTGTTGATCTGGCGTTACCGCGACTGGTTGCAGGCATTCGTCAGTCGTCGGCCGGTGTTGAACCGACGAGCCGCGCGTCCGTTACCGCAGCAAGCATTCGGCCTGGACCTGAGCCGCGAAACCCTGCCCGCCGACATTGCCGCCAGCGCTGAAAGTCTCTGGCAAACCAACCCGCGCGCGGCCCTCGGGTTGCTCTATCGCGCCCTGCTCAGCCATTTGTTGCACGACCACAACATGGTACTGAAACCCGCCGACACCGAAGGCGAGGTGCTGCAACGCGTCGAACAACTGCACCAACCGGCCTTGCTCGCTTTCAGCAAAACCTTGACCGGGCACTGGCAAAACATGGCCTACGGGCATCGATTGCCACCCGCGCATTTGCAACAGGAACTGTGTGACGGCTGGCGAACCTTGTTCGGCCCGGGAGCCGTCCGTTGAACCGGCGCTGGTGGCTTTCGGTCGGCGTGTTCATCACCGTACTGGTGGGCGCGCTGAGTGTTTATCTGTACCTGAAAGCCACGCCGTATCAGGCCGAAATCGATCACGGCCCCACGCCCGAAGCCCAGGCCAATCCCTATCTGGCCGCCGAGCATTTCCTGCGCAAACAGGGTCTGACCGTCGGCCATGCCAACAGTCTCGATGTGCTGCCCAGCCTCGATCCGCATCAGCACAGCCTGTTGTTGCTCGGTGATCGCTACAACATGACCCCACGCCAGATTGATCAAGTGATGAACTGGACCCGGGCCGGCGGGCGCCTGTTGTTTGTCGCCCAGTCGCTGTGGGATGAAAAGACCGGCCAGAGCAATGACCTGCTGCTCGATCGCGTGCAGGTGCATCAGTCGCTGAGCAAAGACCTCAAGGAGCCTCCACCGGACATCCTTGACGACCCGTTCCCCAAACTGACCAAACTGTACCTGGAAGACGAGAACGCGCCGGCCTACGCCAGTTTCGATACGGCGTTCCACCTCGAAGACCCGAATAACCTCGCGCAAGCCTGGGCCAACAGCGGCAAGGCCACGCACATGATGCAGTTGAAACACGGGCTCGGCTCGATCATCGTGGTCACCGACGCCGACCTGTGGAAAACCCCGGCCATTGCCCAATACGACAATGCCTGGCTGCTCTGGTACCTGACCGCCGACACGCGCGTGACCCTGCTGTTCAATACCGACCACGACAGTCTGCTGACCTTGCTGCTGCGCAACTTCCCTCAGGCGTTGATCGCCCTCATCGCCCTGATCGGTCTTGCGCTCTGGCATGTCGGGGTACGCAAGGGTCCGCTGCTGGCACCGGCGTCGAAAGGTCGCCGGCAACTTCAGGAACACCTGCGCGCCAGCGCAGATTTCATGCTGCGCCGCAGCGGTCAGCACAGCCTGTTGCAAGCCTTGCAGCAAGACATCCTGCGCCGTGTCCGCCACCGACACCCCGGCTTTGAACAACTCGGCGTCGCCGAACAATGGCTGGTGCTCGCGCGCCTGACCGGCCAGCCCACACGCGCCATCAGCCAGGCGATGAGCCCGCGACCGAAACAGCGGCTGTCCAGCGCTGAGTTCAGTCGACAGGTCGCCCACCTGCAAACCTTGAGGAACACGCTATGAGTCAACAGATCGAGCCCGGCAGCGCGACCCACGCCGCCCAGCAACGCCAGCGCGCCAGTCAGTTGGCCCAGGCCGTGCGCAATGAGTTGCAAAAAGCCGTGATCGGACAGAACAGCGTGATTGACGACGTTCTCACTGCACTGATCGCCGGCGGCCACGTGTTGCTCGAAGGAGTGCCGGGGTTGGGCAAAACATTGCTGGTGCGTGCCCTCGCCCGCTGCTTCGGCGGCGAGTTTGCGCGCATCCAGTTCACCCCGGACCTGATGCCCAGCGACGTCACCGGGCACGCGGTCTACGACCTGAACACCGAGCAGTTCAAACTGCGCAAGGGTCCGATATTCACTAACTTGCTGCTGGCTGACGAGATCAACCGTGCGCCGGCGAAAACCCAGGCCGCGTTACTTGAGGCCATGCAGGAACGCCAGGTCACTCTGGAAGGACGCGCCTTGGCCATCGTGCAACCGTTCATGGTGCTCGCCACGCAAAACCCGATCGAACAGGAAGGCACGTATCCACTGCCCGAAGCTGAACTCGACCGTTTCATGCTCAAGGTGCGCATGGATTACCCCGACGCCGATCAAGAGCTGAACATGGTCCGCCAGGTCAGCCGCTCGACCCGCGCCGACATGCTCGACGTGCAACCGCTGCGCACCGTGTTGCAAGCCAAGGACGTGATGGCCTTGCAGCGCATCGCCAGCGACCTGCCGCTGGACGATCAAGTCCTCGATTACGCCGTGCGCCTGGCCCGCACTACTCGCACCTGGCCAGGCCTGACCCTCGGCGCCGGGCCACGCGCGTCCATTGCCCTGGTGCGTTGCGCCCGCGCCCGCGCGCTGCTGCGTGGCGGCGACTTCGTGATCCCGGATGACATCAAGGGTTGCGCCTTGTCGGTGCTGCGCCATCGCGTCCGGATCGCCCCCGAGTTCGACATCGAGGGGCTGGATGTCGATCAGGTGCTCAAGCAGTTGCTCGATCAAGTGCCGGCGCCGCGTCTGTGAAACCGTCGCGCCTGTTGCTGATCTGGCTCGCCATCTTGCTCGCCATCGGCATCGTGCTGGGCATGTTGCGGACACTGGACATCGACATGCCCTCAACCCTGTTGTCGATCAACTGGGGATTGTTGCTGGCGCTGCTGGCCCTGGCCGTTCTCGACGCCGTTCGCCTCAAGCGTTTGCCCTCGCCACGCCTCCAACGCCAGATGCCCGGCAGCCTTGCACTCGGCCGTTGGAGCGAAGTGCGGCTGGAGGTCGAGCATGACTTTGATCAACCACTGAACATCCAGATCTTCGACCATGTTCCGGAAGGCCTGAGCTTCGAAAACCTCCCGCTGCTGGGAGCACTGCAACCCGGTCAACAGAGCCTTGTGGGCTATCGATTGCGTCCCCTCAAGCGCGGCCACTTCACCTTCGAACACTGCGAAATCAACCTGCCGAGTCCAATGGGCCTGTGGTCCGGCAAACGCCTGCTGAACGTGACCGACAGCACCCGCGTCTACCCCGACTTCGCCCGTCTCTATGGCGGTGAACTGCTGGCGGTGGACAACTGGCTCAGCCAGCTCGGCGTGCGCCAGCGCCAGCGTCGTGGCCTGGGCCTGGAATTCCATCAACTGCGCGAATTCCGTGAAGGCGACAGCCTGCGCCAGATCGACTGGAAAGCCACCGCCCGCCAACGTACACCGATCGCCCGTGAGTACCAGGACGAGCGCGACCAGCAAATCATCTTCATGCTCGATTGCGGCCGCCGGATGCGCAGCCAGGACGGCGAACTCGCCCATTTCGATCACGCACTCAATGCCTGCCTGTTGCTCAGCTACATCGCCCTGCGCCAGGGTGATGCCGTGGGCCTGAGCACGTTCGCCAGTGATCGCGCGCACTACCTCGCCCCGGTCAAAGGCACGGGGCAGCTCAATGTGTTGCTCAACACCGTCTATGACCTCGACAGCACCCAACGCCCCGCCGACTACCACGCTGCCGCCACCCAGCTACTGGCCCGCCAGAAACGCCGGGCGCTGGTGGTGCTGGTCACCAACCTGCGTGACGAAGACGACGACGAACTGCTCACCGCCGTCAAACGCCTGAGCAAACTGCATCGGGTGCTGGTGGCGAGTCTGCGCGAAGACGTGCTCGACGATTTGCGGCACGCGCCAGTGCAAACCTTGCCGGAGGCGCTGGCCTATTGCGGGACGGTGGATTACCTGAATGACCGGGCGCAACTCCATGAGCAGTTGAGTGCTCATGGAGTGCCGGTGGTGGATGCCCGGCCCTCAGAGTTGGGGGCCGGGTTGGTGACGCGGTATTTGGGGTGGAAGAAAGAAGGTGCTATGTAATAGCGATAAAAAAGGTGGCGATGTCCGGTCTCAGCAATGCAGCAAAGCTGAAGTTAATAATTTCAATGACAATCCGAAATACCAAATAGCTAGCAAGGAATAAATCATGGACGATAAATATCTATTCGCGTCAGTGCTAATCAAGATCAACCAGAACCAACTAGCGTTGGGTGCGGCTATGGATGAGCTCACTATCTGGGCTGAGAAGCAAGGTGCGAGCGATGTCGCTGGCCACATAAGAGATGCACTAGAAACGCTGGATCAAAATCAAGAGTTTATCTCGTTGGCTCTTCTCTCTGTGTCAACTGACTTCAAAGGAGAATAGGTATCCCCGCTTTATAGTCCCTTTACCCGAAGCGAAGAGTGACGGAGTGGAGAGACTCGCTTTGCTGTGGCCAATGGTCATGACCATTGGCCAAGCCTGCATTCACCCTGGTCCTACACGTATATACAAGAAGCCGTACAACGGCTACATAATCAGTTGCTTCTGCCTACAACCTGCGGTGCCCCCGACTGACTTCGGGCGAGAGTCACCCCGATTAAGGTTCTCCTATCGCTACTTATCAGGCTCTTCGCATTTAAGGGTGTAGCTGATTTCTAAACCCTCCTGACTTCAGCAAGCACCTGGCTATGTAATTGGTTAAATTTCTAAAGCCCAAGGCGGTACCTCGTAAGTGCTCAAGTCGCCCGTTGATAGCTTCTGTTGGACCGTTGCTGGTTCCTGGCCGGTCGAAGTAGGCAAGGATGCTCTCAGCGTATTTTTTCAGCGTTTCCCCCAAGCCTTTCACCTCGATGAGCGCTTTGGGCAAGTCGCTGGCTGTAATGATATTTATGACCTCTTCCATGAGTTTTTTACCACGTTTTCGATCCGGCTCGTTGTAGGCGCTGACCACCCGTTGGTACATGCTCCAGGTGCAATCCACTTCGAGGTGGTGCTCATCTGCAAACAGCTGGAACAGTTGCTTTTTGTTGGCGTCAGACAGGTAGCTGATCCGAGTCAGTAGCGTTCGACGGCTTTTGTAGAGCGGGTCATTTTTACGCCCTCTGCGGCCCAGGATGTCGTGTTGCACACGCCGGCGGCATTCATCCAGCATGTTGCTTGCCCAGCGCACGACATGGAAAGGATCCAGCACGGTTTGGGCTTGAGGCAGGGCTTCTTGCGCTGCAGATTTAAACCCCGTAAAACCGTCCATGGCAATGCTTTCGATCTGGTCACGCCACGATTTGGGGCGACTCTGTAGCCATTGCTTAAAGGCTTGTTTGGAGCGGCCTTCCAGCACATCGAGCAAGCGGGCCGGCCCGTTTTTGTTACGCACGGGCGTAAGGTCAACCACGATGGTGACGTACTTGTCACCACAGCGTGTATGTCGCCAAACATGCTCATCCACGCCCAGCACGGTCACACCGTCAAAACGTGTCGAGTCATTAAAAAGCAGGCGCCGTCCTTCGTTGATAATGGCATTATTAGCGGTGTGCCATGCAACATCAAGCTGGCTCGCAACACGAGATACCGACAGATGATCCAGCACGATGGCAGCTAATGCCCAGCGTATCGCCCCATATGAAAGCTTTGAACGTGGAGGTGCTGCACTGTTTGTATCTTCATGCCAGAAACAGCCGCAAGCACAACGCCAGCGACGGATACGCAGCAGCAATCTGGTTGGTCGTTGTCCGTAAGGTGTGTGAGCAAGATGCCTATCGACAGTACCGCGTGAAACACCAGCAGCCCCGCACTTGGGGCATGGCTCGGGTGCTTTGGTTAAACGACATTCGATGACGGCGCGCTCTGCACAAAGATGTTGTCCAGTGGCAGTCAGGCCGAGGTTATTCAGTTGGCAAAAGCTGGAAAGATCAGGGCTAGAAAAGGTAAGATTGTTCACGTCGGGGGCTTAGTTTTTGTTGGTGTGAGAGCTTACATTTTCTAAGATCCTCGACTCCTTTTCCAGCCGGTCAGATTTTTTCTACACCCTTAAATGCGAAGAGCCACTTATCAGCGATCCAATAAGGAGTTAACCCCATGTCGAAGGCTACACCTGCCCCTTCCGAGCCTACGTGCTCAGCCTATGCCACTTTCGATCCAAAAAAACTTCATACCGCCGCCCAAAAAGCGCTGAACCACCATCTCGCTCAAAAAAAAACCAAATCGTGCTTTGCTAACGAACGCACCACCGAGGAACGCGCCATGAAGATGTTCACCGTTGTCCCTGATGCCAACCCCGAAGCCTTGACCATCGAGACCTACGAAACATTCTCGACGGTCAGCATTCTGCTACTCGACCTGGCGGAAAGTCTGGACGACAAGCCGCGGCATCTGGCGATGGCGATTTATCGGATGAGTGAGTTGGGGTTGATGCTGGTGGAGCGGTCGCTGGATAACGAAAAGGCGATCAAGACGACCTGAGCTTGATTATCAGGCGCCTGAGCTGACGTCATCGCGAGCAGGCTCGCTCCTACAGGGGATTTTCAGTGACCACAAAATTTATGGACAGCCGATACCCCTGTGGGAGCGAGCCTGCTCGCGATGGCCATTGCCGATGCATCACAACACTCAGGCAGACGCCGGCATCGGCTGAAAACTGAAGTACTGCGTCAACGCCTCCACCAATTGCCCATACTCCGGCGGTGCCCGTTGCAGGCTGAACCCGGCGTCGTAATGGTGGGGGGTTTCGTCTTCGTGGCACCACAAACAACAGGCCGTCAGGTCAATGACCTGTTGGCAACCGTCGCTGGCGGGGATTTTCAAACGCAGGTCAAAGTCGACGCCCACCATCATGGGCAACTGGCTGATGAGCATCAGCCCGTCGGCGGACACATTGCCCAGAAAGCCGATGGGTTTGTCGGTGACGCTGTTGAATACTTTCAGAAAATACGGCAGTTGATGCCGCTCGATCCGGCGGTCGGTAAACATGCGCAGTTGGCCCAGCAAGGCCCTTAAGCAGGGCCGCACTAATGCTTCGGAACGTGCCGTTTTTGCTTTTGTTGAAAAGCCTGGCGCGCTCTCCCCGTTCCCGGTGCGTCAGTCCATGAATCCGCTGACGCTTACGGCTGCCGGTCACAGGTATGACCTCGGTCTAGAGACATGGCTCTAAAACCGATCCATTCGACTATAGCTCACCACCGCCGGGCGGCCAGCCTTTGCACGACAACGGCAATCAGAACCGCGTCGGGCGCACGGCGGCCGCGGCGCTGCGAGTCGGGTAATGTCCCAGGCTCTGCAAGGTTTCCAGACGGGCGCGGGCGCGGTAGGCGTATTCGCTTTGCGGGTAGGACGCCATGATGAACTGATAAGTCTGCGCCGCATCGATGAACAGCTTCTGCCGTTCCAGGCACTGGCCACGCATCATCGACACTTCCGGCCACACATAAGGCCGCGCACGGCTGGAGCGTTCGACTTTGGACAATTCGAGCATCACCTGCTCGCAATTGCCGCGATCGTAAGCGCTGTAGGCATTATTCAAATGATGGTTCATAGACCAACGGGCGCAACCCGTCACACTGAGGGCAAGGGCGGCAATGAGCACGAATCGCATGGGGGATCTCCTGTCTTGAGCTCTGTATCGACCCGTGAGCAGAAATCTTCAGGAATGTTCGGTTAAAGAAACAAACGAAAAAGTAGTGCAAACGAACAATGACTACACCCGCTGACCATAGTAGCCTCACTCAGCGCTTGAACTCAGGAGTCTTTGCATGTCCGTCCGTCGTACCAAAATCGTCGCTACCCTTGGCCCGGCCAGTAACTCGCCGGAAGTTCTCGAACAGCTGATTCTGGCTGGCCTGGACGTCGCCCGCCTGAACTTCTCCCACGGCACCCCCGACGAGCACAAGGCTCGCGCGAAGCTGGTGCGTGACCTCGCGGCCAAGCACGGTCGTTTCGTGGCCCTGCTGGGTGACCTGCAAGGCCCGAAAATCCGGATCGCCAAATTCGCCAACAAGAAGATCGAGCTGAAGATCGGTGATCAATTCACCTTCTCCACCAGCCATCCTCTGACCGAAGGCAACCAGCAAGTGGTCGGCATCGACTACCCGGATCTGGTCAAGGATTGCGGCGTGGGCGACGAGCTGCTGCTCGACGACGGCCGCGTGGTGATGCGCGTCGATACCGCCACCGCCACCGAACTGAACTGCACCGTACTGATCGGCGGCCCGCTGTCCGACCATAAAGGCATCAACCGTCGCGGCGGTGGCCTGACGGCGCCGGCCCTGACCGAGAAAGACAAGGCCGACATCAAGCTCGCCGCCGAGATGGAAGTGGACTACCTCGCCGTGTCCTTCCCGCGCGACGCTGCCGACATGGAATACGCCCGTCAACTGCGCGACGAGGCCGGCGGTACGGCCTGGCTGGTGGCGAAGATCGAACGCGCCGAAGCCGTGGCCGACGACGACACCCTCGATGCACTGATCAAAGCCTCCGACGCCGTCATGGTGGCCCGTGGTGACCTCGGTGTGGAAATCGGCGACGCCGAGCTGGTGGGCATTCAGAAGAAGATCATTCTGCACGCACGCCGCCACAACAAGGCTGTGATCGTGGCGACCCAGATGATGGAGTCGATGATCCAGAACCCGATGCCGACCCGCGCCGAAGTGTCCGACGTAGCCAACGCCGTGCTCGACTACACCGACGCCGTGATGCTCTCGGCGGAAAGTGCTGCCGGCCTGTACCCGCTGGAAGCCGTGCAAGCGATGGCGCGCATCTGCATCGGCGCGGAAAAGCATCCGACCAGCAAGACCTCCAGCCACCGCATCGGCAAAGTGTTCGAAAGCTGCGACCAGTCCATCGCCCTGGCGGCCATGTACACCGCCAACCACTTCCCGGGCGTGAAGGCGATCATCGCCCTGACCGAAAGTGGCTACACGCCGTTGATCATGTCGCGCATCCGTTCTTCGGTGCCGATCTACGCGTTCTCCCCGCACCGCGAAACCCAGGCCCGCGCGGCGATGTTCCGTGGCGTCTACACCGTTCCGTTCGACCCGGCATCGCTGCCGCCTGAGCAAGTCAGCCAGGCCGCGATCGACGAGTTGCTCAAGCGCGGCGTTGTCGAGAAAGGCGACTGGGTCATCCTGACCAAGGGCGACAGCTACCACACCATCGGCGGCACCAACGGGATGAAAATCCTGCACGTTGGCGATCCGATGGTCTGAGTGATCGGCTGCTGAAAAGCAAAAGCCCCGCCATGTGAATGGCGGGGCTTTTTGTTGATCGCTCCCACGATCTGCGTGGGAACGATCGATGTCAGTGTCGGCTGATAAAAGCCGACAATGCCGCCATCGCCTCAGGCGAGCGCAACCTTTGGGTGAACAACGCGCCCTCTTCTTCGATCACTGTGCGCAGCTGCTCCCGGTCCGGCGCTTTCATCAATTGCTTGCTGATCCGCACCGCTTCCGGTGGCAATGACTCAAACCGCAACGCCATCTCCCGCGCCTTGGCCAACGCCGCTTCGCCACTGCCCAACGCTTCGGTGGCAATGCCCCACGCCGCAGCCTGCTCACCGCTAAACCCTTCACCCAACAGCAACAGCTCCGCTGCTTTGGCATGCCCGAGCAATCGCGGCAGGATCAGGCTCGAACCAAACTCCGGGCACAACCCGAGGTTCACGAACGGCATGCGCAACCGCGCATCACGGCTGACATACACCAGATCGCAATGCAGCAACAGCGTCGTGCCGATCCCCACCGCCGCGCCCGCCACGGCGGCGATCACCGGTTTGCGGCATTCCAGCAGGTTGAGCATGAAGTGGAACACCGGGCTGTCGAGGTTGCTCGGCGGTTGCTGGATGAAATCGGCGATGTCGTTGCCGGCTGTGAAGCACTCGGCACTGCCGGTGATCAGCACGGCGTTGATGTCGGGGTCGGTGTCGGCCTGTTTCAGCGCGTCGGCCAAGTGGCTGTACATGGCGCGGGTCAGGGCGTTTTTCTTGTCGGGGCGGTTCAGGCGCAGGGTCAGCAGGCCGCGTTCGCGTTCAAGCTGGATGGCATCGGTCATGGCGAGTCTCGCGTCGTTAAACGATCAGCGCTCAACCACGGGGAACAAAGACATCCGCCAGCAGTTGGTTGCGCGGCAGTCCGGCCAGGTACAAACGCCGGGCAAAGGCGTCGACACTGTCGGGGGCTCCGCAGACTAAGGCCAGGGTTTGCCGGGAAACAAGCCGCAGTTGCGCCAACGCTTGCGGCAACTCGGCCGGGGTCCAGCATTCAATGCTGAGGTTTTCACGTACATCGGCCATGGCTTGCAGGGGCTTGGCCAGGTAATGCTCGCTGGCGTCATGGGCGAGGTGAATGACGCGGATGGCGCCTTGGTGATCTTGACGCAACGCTTCGCGCAACACACCGAACAACGGCCCCAGTCCCGTACCGGCCGCCATCAGCCACAGCGGTCGAGTGCTCCAGTCCGGGTCATATTGCAACGCTCCGCCACGCAGTTCGCCGAGGCGGATCGGGTCGCCGATTTTCAGCTGACGGGCCGCGTCGCTGAATTCACCCCGCTGCCGGCAATCGAGGTGGAACTCCAAAAAGCGGTCCTCTTCCGGCAGGCTCGCCAAGGAGTAGGGCCGTGCCACGTTGCCCGCCCACAACACCAGATGCTGCCCGGCGCTGTAGCGTAACGGTCGCTCGGTGGTCAGGCGCAACCGCAATACGCTGGTGCTCAACCAATCAACGGCGGCGACTTGCGCGGGGCGGCCGTCGACGTGTGGATCGAAGGCATGCACCTGCAAGTCCTCGACCACCTGGCACTGACACGCCAGACGCCAACCTTGCTGACGCTGTTCAGCGCTCAAGGCATCGGGACGGCTGTCGCTGGGCAAGCCTTGAACGCATTGCACCAGGCACGCATGGCAACTGCCGGCGCGACAACTGTAGGGCACGGCCACGCCGTTCTGATTCAGGGCATCGAGCAGGTTGCTGCCCGGGGCCACGGACCAATGGCGCTCGCCGACGCGCAACTCAGGCATCGACGTTCTCCCACGCCGCCGCGCAGCGATTGCGCCCGTCACGCTTGGCGCGGTAGAGCGCCTGGTCGGCGCGCTGCAAGGCGTCGTCGAGATCATCGCCCAACTCCAGCAACGTCATGCCGGCGGACAAACTGAGGTGGGCGACGTTGAGTCCGATCAACTCGACATCGGTAAAGGCGATGCGCAGCCGCTCGCAACAAGAGGTCAGGCGTTCGGCGTTGCAGTCGGGCAGCAACACCACGAACTCTTCGCCACCATAACGGGCCAACACATCGCCCTCTCGCAGGCAGGCGGTGGCCACGCCGGCAAAGGCTTGCAGCACCTGGTCGCCAGCAGCGTGGCCATGAACGTCATTGATGCGTTTGAAGTGGTCGAGGTCGATCAACGCCAGGCCGTGCACCACGCCCGCCTCCATCGCGTTCAGCTCGCGGGAAGCCAGGCGCAGGAAATGCCGGCGGTTGAACAGCCCGGTCAGTTCGTCGGTGGCGACCAGGTCTTCGAGCTGGCGCATCATCCCGCGCAGGGTGTCTTGGTGCGCCTGCAAGGCAAACCGTCGTTGGCGCATACGTTGACGCGAGGCCTGGACGTAACGGGCATAAAGCTCCAGCCACACCAACACGATAAACAGCACGCACACCTGCAACGCGGCCAGCGCCGGGTCGTGCAACTGGAAGTGGTAGCCCTCCCATAGCGTGATCGCACTGAAACTGAAAAACACCAACAGGGCACAGCGCACAAACGCACGGCGTGAAAGATGGAACAGCCCGAACAACATGATCAGCAGGTAGAACACCAGGAACGCGCCGCGCGCCTCATCCAGATTGGCAACCAGCCATGTCTGCCACCCCAGGCCCATCAATACTTGTGCTTCGGTCAGGCTCGGGTCGGAAAAGCGCAGGTTGCAGCCGCTGTAAAACACCGCGAACAACGTCCCCTGGGTGATCACCACCAGCGCGCTGCCGATGGCCACGCTGGTCAGCGGCTCATCGTAATGCCCGGTGAAAAACGCCATCCACAGCAAGACCAAAGCCAGGGCGTAGGTGCCGGCTGCGAGGGCGAAGCGTTTGAGCAAAAGCCGTTGGATGGCGTTATGGGTCAATCGTTGACTCACCGTGCGAAAGGAGGCTGATCGAGTGTCCTACTCTACAGACCGAATGCCACTTTAGTGGGGTGTCTGATAAATGACCATTCAATTTTCGGGGCAGAAAACTGGCGTCAAAAGCATGTCCCTGAATGACACAAAACCTGCGGCGAGGGAGCTTGCCTGTGGCGAGGGGATTTATCCCCGTTCGACTGCGAAGCAATCGCCCATCCGACACACGGGGTATACCTGTCTCACCGAGGTGTAGCTATCGGGGGCGGCTTCGCCACCCAACGGGGCGGGGCGACGTTTCGCTAAATCCCCACACCCCAGATAAATCCGCCTGCCGCAAGATTGACTTTCGGCGGGTGTGCCCGGAACCGAGGCGCGGTATACTGCCGCGCCTTTTTAGCGTCGCGCCAGCAGCCCCGGCGTGCCCTGACTCTTCGAGCCAGCTTCAAGTTGCAAGCTCCAAGCAGCAAGCTCAAAGCAGTACACACACTGCCCTTACTTGCCGCTTGTAGCTCAAAGCTTGAAGCTGGCTCGAAGAGCTATTGAATGTTCCCGTCTTTTAGAGGAGCGCGACTCATGACCGTGATCAAGCAAGACGACCTGATTCAGAGCGTTGCCGACGCCCTGCAGTTCATTTCCTATTACCACCCCGTTGACTTCATCCAGGCGATGCACGAGGCCTACCTGCGCGAAGAATCGCCGGCAGCTCGTGATTCGATGGCGCAAATCCTGATCAACTCGCGCATGTGTGCCACCGGCCACCGCCCGATCTGCCAGGACACCGGCATCGTCACCGTCTTCGTCCGCGTGGGCATGGACGTGCGTTGGGATGGCGCCACCATGGGCCTGGACGACATGATCAACGAAGGCGTGCGCCGGGCTTACAACCTGCCGGAAAACGTCCTGCGTGCCTCGATCCTCGCCGACCCGGCGGGCGCTCGTAAAAACACCAAGGACAACACCCCGGCCGTTATCCACTACTCCATCGTTCCGGGTAACACCGTGGAAGTGGACGTGGCAGCCAAGGGCGGCGGCTCCGAGAACAAGTCGAAAATGGCCATGCTCAACCCGTCCGACTCGATCGTCGACTGGGTATTGAAGACCGTTCCGGAAATGGGCGCCGGCTGGTGCCCACCGGGCATGCTCGGCATCGGCATCGGCGGCACCGCCGAGAAAGCCGCCGTGATGGCCAAGGAAGTGTTGATGGAATCCATCGACATTCACGAGCTGAAAAAGCGCGGCCCATCCAATCGCATCGAAGAGATGCGCCTGGAACTGTTCGAGAAGGTCAACCAACTGGGCATCGGCGCCCAGGGCCTCGGTGGCCTGACCACCGTACTCGACGTGAAGATCATGGATTACCCGACCCACGCCGCTTCGCTGCCGGTGTGCATGATCCCGAACTGCGCCGCCACCCGTCACGCGCACTTCGTATTGGATGGCTCCGGCCCGGCGACCCTGGAAGCGCCACCGCTGGACGCCTACCCGGAAATCGTCTGGGAAGCCGGCCCGTCGGCCCGTCGCGTCAACCTCGACACCCTGACCCCGGAAGACGTGCAGAGCTGGAAGCCGGGCGAAACCGTCCTGCTCAACGGCAAGATGCTCACCGGTCGCGACGCCGCGCACAAGCGCATGGTCGAGATGCTGAACAAAGGTGAAACCCTGCCGGTCGATCTGAAAGGTCGCTTCATCTACTACGTCGGCCCGGTTGATCCGGTGCGCGAAGAAGTGGTGGGCCCTGCCGGTCCGACCACCGCCACGCGGATGGACAAGTTCACCCGTCAGATCCTCGAGCAAACCGGCCTGTTGGGCATGATCGGCAAATCCGAGCGCGGCCCGACCGCGATCGAAGCGATCAAGGACCACAAAGCCGTGTACCTGATGGCAGTGGGCGGCGCGGCTTACCTGGTGGCGCAAGCGATCAAGAAATCCCGTGTCGTGGCATTCGCCGAACTGGGCATGGAAGCGATCTACGAGTTCGACGTCAAAGACATGCCGGTGACTGTTGCAGTAGACAGCAAGGGCGAGTCGGTACACATCACCGGTCCTGCCATCTGGCAGAAAAAGATCAGTGAAAGCTTGGCGGTCGAAGTGCAATAAGCGCGTCGACGACGAAAAAAAAAGGCGACAGGAGCTATGCTCTTGCCGCCTTTTTTATTTGCTTTATATATCTATGTCAAAAGGCGGTGGATTTCAGCGTGGGAATGCTTAACACCGTCGTGATATGGTTCGCGCCCTCCGCACACTTGTGTAATCCCCGGCATGCTTGAGTCTTCTCGCTCTTTGCGCATAACTCTATACACCCTCCTTATCTTCGTCGGTGCCGCACTGGCGGCCGGAATTGCCCTGCGTCACACCGAACGCCAGGCGCTGGTCGAGGACGCTGCGCGGGCCAATCAGCAACTGGCGCTCTACGCCAATTCCCTGCACACCCTGATTGATCGCTACCGCGCCCTGCCCGCCGTGCTGGCGCTGGACCCGGAGTTGCGCGCTGCGCTCAACGGTCAGGTCACGGCGGAACAACAGGACGCGTTGAACCGCAAACTGGAAAAAATCAACGGCGCCGCGCAGTCCTCGACCCTGGAACTGCTCGACCGCACCGGCCTCGCCGTGGCGGCCAGCAATTGGCGCTTGCCCAGCAGTTACGTCGGCCACAACTATGGTTTCCGCCCCTACTTCAGCCAGACCCGCACCCAGGGCACCGGGCGTTTTTATGCGGTGGGGGTGACCAGCGGCATTCCGGGCTATTTCCTGTCCAGCGCGGTCACCAGCGACGCCGGCGAGTTCCTCGGCGCGATGGTGGTGAAGCTTGAGTTTCCGGAACTGGAGCGCGAATGGCGTCAGGGCAGCGACACGCTGCTGGTCAGCGACGCACGCGGCATTATCTTCATCGCCAACCAGCCGGGCTGGCGCTACCGCTCGTTGAAACCCTTGAGCGACAGCGATCACGCCGAGCTCAAGGCCACCCGCCAATACGACAAACAACCGCTGACCCCGCTGGACTACCAATCGCTGCAGCGCTTTGACGACAACAGCGATCTGGCGCGGGTCGTCGGTCCTGATGGCACGGCCAATTACCTCTGGGAATCACTGCCGCTGAGCACGGAAGGCTGGACTCTGCACCTGCTGCGCCGCCCGCACGTCGCCTTCGAAGACAGCCGCAACGCCGCACTCGCCGCTGCCGGGCTGTGGCTGGCGCTGGTGTTTCTGTTGCTGTTCCTCAACCAGCGCTGGCGCCTGGCGAAAATGCGCCAGCGCAGCCGTGAAGAACTCGAACAATTGGTCGAAGAGCGCACCCGCGACCTGCGCACGGCTCAGGACGGTCTGGTGCAATCGGCCAAACTCGCGGCCCTCGGCCAGATGTCCGCCGCCCTCGCCCATGAAATCAATCAGCCACTGACCGCCCAGCGCATGCAACTGGCCACCTTGCGTCTGCTGCTCGATCACGGTCGGGTCGACGATGCCTACAAGGCGTTGAAACCGGTGGACGACATGCTGACGCGCATGGCCGCCCTCACCGGCCACCTGAAAACCTTCGCCCGCAAAAGCCCCAGCGGCTTGCGCGAACGTCTGGACCTGGCAGCGGTGGTGGACCAATCGCTGCAATTGCTCGACGCGCGCCTGCGTGATGAGCAGGTCAGCACCGTGCTGCACCTGACGCGTCCGGCGTGGGTGCGCGGTGATGCGATTCGTCTGGAACAGGTGTTGATCAATCTGCTGCGCAATGCCTTGGACGCGATGCAGGACAAACCCTGCAAACGCCTGGAAATCCGCCTCGAAGCCGACGAGCAACTCTGGCGCCTGACCGTCACCGACAATGGCGGCGGCATCGCCGAAGAGCATCTGCCGAACGTGTTCGATCCGTTCTTCACCACCAAACCGGTGGGTGATGGCCTGGGCCTTGGCTTGGCGGTATCGTTTGCCATCGTGCACGAATCGGGCGGTCGCCTGAGCGCCGACAATCATGCCAACGGCGCCGTGTTCACCGTGACTTTACCCATCGACCTGGAGGCCCACAGTCCATGCTGAATTCCGTGATGGTGGTCGACGACGAAAGCAGCATTCGCAGCGCCGTCGAGCAATGGCTGAGCCTGTCGGGTTTCGAGGTGCAACTGTTCAGCCGCGCCGATGAGTGCCTGGCGCAATTGCCGGGGCACTTCCCGGGCGTGATCCTCAGCGACGTGCGCATGCCCGGCATGACCGGCCTTGAGTTGCTGGCCGAGGTTCAGCGTCGTGATGCCGACTTGCCGGTGATTCTGCTGACCGGCCATGGCGATGTGCCGATGGCGGTCGAAGCCATGCGCGATGGTGCCTACGACTTTCTTGAAAAACCCTTTAGCCCGGAAACCCTGCTGAGCAGCTTGCGCAGGGCGCTGGACAAGCGCCGGCTGGTGCTGGAAAACCGCGCGCTGCACGAGCTGGCGGACAACCGCGCCAAACTCGACGCGACGCTACTGGGCGTGTCACGCGGCTTGCAGACGTTGCGCCGACAGGTGCTGGATCTGGCGGCGTTGCCGGTCAACGTGTTGATCCGTGGTGAAACCGGCAGCGGCAAAGAGTTGGTTGCCCGCTGCCTGCACGACTTCGGGCCGCGCGCGGACAAACCCTTCGTGGCGCTCAATTGCGCGGCGATTCCCGAGCAGCTGTTCGAGGCGGAATTGTTCGGCCATGAGAGCGGCGCGTTCACCGGCGCCTCGGGTAAACGTATCGGCAAGCTTGAATACGCCGATGGCGGCACGCTGTTTCTCGATGAAATCGAAAGCATGCCCCTCGCCCAGCAGGTGAAATTGCTGCGGGTGTTGCAGGAGCAGAAGCTTGAGCGGTTGGGGTCGAATCAGAGCATTCGCGTGGATTTGCGGATCATCGCCGCGACCAAGCCTGATCTGCTGGACGAGGCACGGGCCGGGCGTTTTCGCGAGGACCTGGCGTATCGCTTGAACGTCGCTGAGTTGCGCCTGCCGCCCTTGCGCGAGCGACGTGAAGACATTCCGTTGTTGTTCGAATCGTTTGCGCAGAAGGCCGCCGAACGTTTGGGCCGCACGTTTCCACCGTTGAGCGGCCCGCAGTTGAGCCATCTGCTGAGCCACGACTGGCCGGGCAATGTGCGCGAATTGGCAAACGTGGCCGAACGTCAGGTGCTGGGGCTGGGCGAGCCGGAACCGGTCGGCATCGATCCCGGCCAGTCGCTGGCGGCGCAGGCCGAAGCGTTCGAAGCGCATTGCCTGCGCGCGGCGCTGACCCGGCACAAGGGCGACGTGAAAGCGGTACTTGAAGAACTGCAACTGCCGCGCCGGACCTTCAATGAAAAGATGCAGCGGCATGGGCTGACTCGGGAGATGTTCTCGTAGTGCCTGAACGGCCCTCTTCGCGGGCAAGCCTCGCTCCTACAGGGTTTGCGTCGTTTGCAATATTGTCGAGCGACACAAATACCGTAGGAGCGAGGCTTGCCCGCGAAGAGGCCACTGCAAGGGCGAGCCGGAACCGGTCGGCATCGATCCCGGCCAGTCGCTGGCGGCGCAGGCCGAAGCGTTCGAAGCGCATTGCCTGCGCGCGGCGTTGACCCGGCACAAGGGCGACGTGAAAGCTGTACTTGAAGAACTGCAACTGCCGCGCCGGACCTTCAATGAAAAGATGCAGCGGCATGGGCTGACTCGGGAGATGTTCTCGTAGTGCCTGAACGGCCCCCTTCGCGGGCAAGCCTCGCTCCTACAGGGTTTGCGTCGTTTGCAATATTGTCGAGCGACACAAATACCGTAGGAGCGAGGCTTGCCCGCGAAGAGGCCAATGCAAGGGCGAGCCGGAACCGGTCGGCATCGATCCCGGCCAGTCGCTGGCGGCGCAGGCCGAAGCGTTCGAAGCGCATTGCCTGCGCGCGGCGCTGACCCGGCACAAGGGCGACGTGAAAGCGGTACTTGAAGAACTGCAACTGCCGCGCCGGACCTTCAATGAAAAAATGCAGCGGCATGGGCTGAGTCGGGAGATGTTCTCGTAGTGCCTGAACGGCCCCCTTCGCGGGCAAGCCTCGCTCCTACAGGGTTTGCGTCGTTTGCAATATTGTCGAGCGACACAAATACCGTAGGAGCGAGGCTTGCCCGCGAAGGGGCCAATGCAAGGGCGAGCCGGAACCGGTCGGCATCGATCCCGGCCAGTCGCTGGCGGCGCAGGCCGAAGCGTTCGAAGCGCATTGCCTGCGCGCGGCGCTGACCCGGCACAAGGGCGACGTGAAAGCAGTACTTGAAGAACTGCAACTGCCGCGCCGGACCTTCAATGAAAAGATGCAGCGGCATGGGCTGACTCGGGAGATGTTCTCGTAGTGCCTGAACGGCCCCCTTCGCGGGCAAGCCTCGCTCCTACAGGGTTTGCGTCGTTTGCAATATTGTCGAGCGACACAAATACCGTAGGAGCGAGGCTTGCCCGCGAAGAGGCCAATGCAAACAACGCACATCCACGAGCCTGATAAGCAATTTTCCGCTCACGCCCAGCCCGGCATAAGCGGATTTCCGCTCACCCAATCCCCGCAACCCCTCTAAACCAGCCCTCCTTGATCTGGCACACCTCCTGCTATAGCCCATGCAGGCTGCGTTTCAACGCGCTCCACAAAAACAATTAAACGAAGGATCCTTCAATGGATAACTCCAACGCCCTGCCCCTTGGGTCGGCTGCCGTGCCCGCCAAAGAAAGAACCACCGCCAGTCGCATCAAGTCGATCTTCAGCGGCTCTGTCGGCAACATGGTCGAGTGGTACGACTGGTACGTCTACGCTGCCTTCTCCCTGTATTTCGCCAAGGCCTTTTTTCCCAAAGGCGACACCACCGCACAACTGCTCAACACCGCCGCGATCTTCGCCGTGGGCTTCCTGATGCGCCCGATCGGTGGCTGGCTGATGGGCCTGTACGCCGACAAGGCCGGTCGCAAGAAAGCATTGATGGCTTCGGTGTACCTGATGTGTTTCGGCTCGCTGCTGATTGCCCTGAGCCCCGGTTATGAAACCATCGGCATCGGCGCACCGATCCTGCTGATTTTCGCCCGCCTGCTGCAAGGCCTGTCGGTCGGTGGCGAGTACGGCACCTCGGCCACCTACCTCAGCGAGATGGCGACCAAGGATCGTCGCGGCTTCTACTCCAGCTTCCAGTACGTGACCCTGATTTCGGGTCAGCTCATCGCCTTGGCGGTGTTGATCGTGCTGCAACAAGTCCTGACCACCGAAGAGCTGTACGCCTGGGGCTGGCGCATCCCGTTCGCCATCGGCGCGCTGTGTGCCGTGGTCGCGCTGTACCTGCGTCGTGGCATGGAAGAAACCGAGTCGTTCACCAAGAAAGAAAAGGCCAAGGAAAGCGCAATGCGCACCTTGATGCGCCACCCCAAGGAACTGATGACCGTGGTCGGCCTGACCATGGGCGGCACCCTGGCGTTCTACACCTACACCACGTACATGCAGAAATACCTGGTGAACACCGTCGGCATGAGCATCTCCGACTCCACCACCATTTCCGCCGCCACGCTGTTCCTGTTCATGTGCCTGCAACCGATCATCGGCGGCTTGTCGGATAAAGTCGGTCGCCGTCCGATCCTGATCGCCTTCGGCGTGCTCGGGACGCTGTTCACCGTGCCGATCCTCACCACCCTGCACACCATTCAATCCTGGTGGGGCGCGTTCTTCCTGATCATGGCGGCGCTGATCATCGTCAGCGGCTACACCTCGATCAACGCGGTGGTGAAAGCCGAACTGTTCCCGACCGAAATCCGTGCACTGGGCGTCGGCCTACCGTATGCGCTGACCGTATCAATCTTCGGCGGCACCGCTGAATACATCGCACTGTGGTTCAAGAGCATCGGCATGGAAACCGGTTACTACTGGTACGTGACGGCGTGTATTGCCGTGTCGTTGCTGGTGTACATCACCATGAAAGACACCCGCAAGCATTCGCGGATCGAGACGGACTGAGTCAGCCCGCGCAATAAAAACAGGGGCAGACCTTAACGGGTCTGCCCCTTTTGTTTGCAACCGACACACAAAACCCTGTGGGAGCGAGCCTGCTCGCGATAGCGGCGTATCAGCTACACATTGGCTGACTGACACACCGCTACCGCGAGCAGGCTCGCTCCCATATTTGAATCTCATCGCTGGAAATTATCCGTTCGTCCTTGCACCATGACTGCCTCCCGAGCCTCCCGGAATATATGCCATGCCCGACGACATCCACTTCTACGAACCCGCCAACGGCCACGGCCTGCCGCATGACCCGTTCAACGCCATCGTCGGCCCGCGCCCTATCGGCTGGATTTCCTCCCAAGACGCCAACGGCCGCTTGAACCTGGCGCCTTACAGCTTCTTCAACGCCTTCAATTACATTCCGCCGATCATCGGGTTTTCCAGCGTCGGCCGTAAAGACAGCCTGAACAACATCGAGCAGACGGGCGAGTTCGCCTGGAACCTGGCCACCCGGCCACTGGCCGAGCAGATGAACCAGAGCTGCGCCATGGTCCCGCCCGAGGTCAACGAGTTCGAGCTGTCTGGCCTGACCCCGGTCGCCTCGAAAGTCATTCAAGTGCCACGGGTCGCCGAAAGCCCGGTGTCCTTCGAGTGCAAGGTCACGCAGATCATTCAGTTGCAGCGGGCGGACGGGAACGTGGTGCCGAGCTGGCTGATTCTGGGCGAAGTGGTCGCCGTGCATATCGCCAAGTGGCTGTTGAAAGACGGGGTGTACGACACCGCCGCGGCAGAACCGATTCTGCGCGGCGGCGGGCCAGCGGATTACTTTCAGCTGGGGCCAGAGGCATTGTTCAAAATGTGGCGCCCGGGGGCGGTCAAGTGATTACCAGAGCAGGTCGGCGTCTTCTTTGACGTCTTTGAGGCGGGTCAGCTCTTTGGCTGCGGCCAGATCAGCCTCGTTGGCCGTCTTGAAGATTTGCCCTTCAAGTACTTTGTGAAAACGTGGCGCTCCGGTGCCACCGATGGCTTTGACGGCGATCGCGGCGTGGTAACCCCCCTCGCCCGGTACTACAGCGGAAACAGCTTCGAAATGATCAAAGGCTTTACGTGCCATGTCGCGGATCCTGGCTGATTGAGAATGCAGCCATTAAACCCTCAACCCGCCATTTTGTGTACCCACGACCCGGACTGCCCCCGCGCCTGGTCGGCCGACACGTCCTTGAAGGTATGAAAATCCAGGCTGTTGACCACCAACTCCTGCACCAGCTCGGCGAAAATCTCCATCGCCGGGGTGCCGAAATAGGCCGTCATCGCTTGCTGATTCGCCCAGAAACCGGACACCAGCCACAACTCCGGATCGCATTGCGAATGCTGCAGGGAAAAACTCAGGCAACCCGGCGCGCTGCGGGACGGCTCGATCAAGGCGCTCAGGCGCGCACCGAGTTCTGCCGAACGCCCGGCGCGGGCACGAACAAAAGCCATGTGACTGACGGGGATCTGCGTAGACATGTTCAACCCTCCCAGGGAGTCGAGTGGCAGCCGGGGGACGGGCTGCGACAGGATCAAAGGTTAAGCGCGCAGGGGGAAGCGCGGTTAGTCGATTCCTGCCGGCTTGTTGCACAATCCTGCGCGGCGTTTCGATAAACCTGTAACAACCTGTAAAAGCGTTCGTACCAACAAAACTCGGCTTTCAAGCAAGTTTCCCTGAGTTGCAGCAGCCATAGAGGCACCGCTGATCCACTCGATGCAGAATCAGGCAAGCTTGAGGCAGGATGTGTCTACCGCTCTGTCTTGCACAAACTTAAGCTGGCCTCATTACCAACGCCTCAACGAGGATGCCCGGCATGTCGTCGTTCGATCACTTTCAAGCCCCGCTGGATGCCGACATGGAGAAACAGCGCGCTGAACTGGCCACTATCATCCGGCGCAACACCACGGATGATGGCACTTATGCCACTGCCGTCGGCTCGCTGTTCATGTCCAAACACTGCAAGTCCCATGAATTTGCCCCAGTGCTGGCCCAACCCGCGCTGTGCATCATGGCGCAGGGGCGAAAAGAGGTCAGGCTGGCCGACGAATACTTTAATTACGACCCGCTGAATTACCTGGTGGTGTCGGTTTCGATGCCGTTGAGCGGGCGGGTGGTGAACGTCACGTCGCAAGAACCGATTCTCGCGGTGCGACTGGATATTGATCCGGCTGAAATCACCGCGCTGATTGCCGACGCCGGCCCTTTGGGCGTACCGACCCGTCCCACCGGACGCGGCTTATATGTCGAACGGATCGATACGGCGATGCTCGACGCGGTGTTGCGTCTGGCGCGTTTGCTCGATACCCCGAAAGACATCGCCATGCTCGCACCGCTGATTCGCCGGGAGATTCTTTATCGGTTGTTGCGCAGTCAGCAGGGCCATCGGCTGTATGAGATTGCGATTGCTAATAGCCAGAGCCACCGCATCAGCCAGGCGATCAAGTGGCTTAACGGCAACTATGAGCAACCGTTGCGCATCGATGATCTGGCGAAGGAAGTGAACCTGAGCGTCTCGACGTTGCATCACCGGTTCAAGGCGATGACAGCAATGAGTCCGCTGCAGTATCAGAAGCAACTGCGCTTGCAGGAAGCGCGGCGGTTGATGCTGGCCGAAGGGCTTGAGGCTTCGGCGGCGGGGTATCGGGTGGGGTATGAAAGCCCGTCGCAATTCAGCCGGGAATATAGCCGGTTGTTTGGGGCACCGCCGTTAAGGGATCTGGCGCGGTTGCGGTTGTCGGTTTGATCTGATTTTTGTGCTGGTTTTGCCGGCCCTATCGCGAGCAGGCTCGCTCCCACATTTGATCTGGGGTGTTCACAAATTCTGTGTTCACAGGAGATCCACTGTGGGAGCGAGCCTGCTCGCGATGGGGCCAGTACAGCCAACCCAATTCTAGTGTCAGGCGCCGAGTACGCGGCACGCCTCAGCCGGCAAGGTCACCGACACCGGGTTGCCAATGCTCAACCCAAACCCCTGACACGGCGTGCTCAGCGCCGTAAATGAAACCCCGGAACACTCCACCGTCGTTTCAATCGTCGCGCCGATATCGCGCACGAACGTCACCGTACCGAGCAACCGATTTCCCGCCGTGGCCTGCGGGTGCGACAGTTGCAGGTCTTCAGGACGAATCAGCATCTTCACCTTCTCCCCCACCACAATGCTGCTGCAAATCGGCACTTCCAGCGCGGCGCCTCCCGGCAACCCGACCTTGCCGTTGCCCAGCGCCGTGGCGGGGAAGATGTTGCCCGAGCCGATAAAGTCGGCGACAAATTCGTTGGCCGGGTGCCGGTAGATTTCAATCGGCGACCCCACCTGCTGCACCCGATGCTCACCCAGCACCACCACGATATCGGCCATGGTCATGGCTTCCCGCTGGTCGTGGGTCACCATGATCGTGGTGATGTTCAGGCGCTGTTGCAGCTGACGAATTTCCACCTGCATCGATTCGCGCAGCTTGGCGTCGAGCGCCGACAGCGGTTCATCCAGCAGGAGGATTTTCGGGTGGTTGGCAATCGCCCGGGCAATCGCCACGCGCTGGCGTTGACCGCCGGAGAGTTTGGCCACCGGGCGATCAATCATCTCGCTCAGCTGAATCAATTCCAGCAACTCCACCACCCGCGCCTGCTGATCAGCCTTGCTGACCCCGCGCAGTTTCAGCGGATAGGCGATGTTCTCCCCCACCGTCATGTGCGGGAACAGCGCCAGGGACTGGAACACCATGCCGAAGTTGCGCTGATGCGCCGGGGTGTGGCCGATGTCTTCACCGTCCAGGCGAATTTCGCCGCCGCTCAGGGTCTCAAGCCCGGCGATCATCCGCAGCAGGGTGGTTTTACCGCAGCCCGACGGGCCGAGGAAACACACCAGTTTGCCTTCCGGCAAATGCAGGTTTACATCCTTTACCGCGCAGGCCGAGCCGTAATGTTTCTCGACGTTTTCCAGAATCAGACCAGACATAAATCACCTCAAGAATCAGAACGAAACGCCACCTTCACCGACCAGCTTCTCCAGCGCCCAGATCAGGACGAAGTCGATCAGCACGATCAGCACGGCAAACGAAAATACGGTGGGGTCGAGCGACGACACGGTGCGGCTGTACATCCAGATCGGCACGGTCATCACATCGATGGTGTAGAGGAAATAGGTCACGGTGAATTCGTTGAACGAGACGATGAACGCCAGCAGCATGCCCGCCAGAATCCCCGACTTCATCAACGGCACCACCACATCGATAATCGCCCGCAGCGGTGAAGCGCCAAGCATTTGCGCGGCCTCTTCGACTTCGCTGCCGATGGAGAGCATCGCGGCGGTGCAGTTCTTCACCACGAACGGCAGGGCCAGGATCACGTGGGCAATCACCAGCCGCGAGGTGGTCATCTGGAACGGCAGGCTGTCGAACACCAGCAGCAATGCCAGGCCCAACACCACCATCGGAAACACCAGCGGCAGCGACATCAGTTGCAGCGCCACGGCCTTGCCACGGAACTCGCAACGGGTCAGCGCGTAAGCCGCCGGCACCGCCACAATGGTGGCGAAGACCATGGTCAGGCACGCCACCATCAGGCTGGTGGTCATGGCTTTGCCCAGGCTCAGCACATCGCTGGCATCGGGCGACACAAAGGTGTGCCAGGCCGCCTTGTACCATTGCAGGCTGTAACTGCTCGGCGGGAAGTCGAGGTTCGATGCGCCGCTGAACGACATGACGATCATGGTCAGGATCGGCAACACCGCCAGCAGCAGGATGAAGCCAGAGAGAATGCCGGCAAACTTGCCGGTCTCACCGGGCAGCAGCCCATAACGTTTCTTGGTCAACGTGCTCATTGGGAAGCCTCCAGCATGCGCCGACGACGGCCAGTGATGAATTCGGACAAGGTCATGATCGCCAGCGTGGTGACAATCAGCACCACACCGGCAGCGGACGCGGCGGGCCAGTTCATCAGCGGGGCGATCTGGTCATGCACCATCACCGCCAGCATCGGCACGCGCCGACCGCCGAGCAACAACGGCACCACAAAACTGCTGGCGTTGTAGGCAAACACCAACGTCGCGCCGGTGATGATCCCCGGCATGCTCATCGGCAGCACCACCTGGCGGAACACCTGGAAGCGACTTGCCCCCAGGGTGGCGGCGGCTTCTTCGTAAGTGCGGGCGACGCCGCGCATGGCGCTGGCAATCGGCAGCACGGCCAACGGGAACGCGGTTTGCACCAGGCCCATCAACACGCCGTTCTGGTTGTAGAGCAGCATGATCGGTCGCTTGATCAGGCCCAGGCCCATCAGTGCCTGATTGAGCATGCCGCCAGGGCCGAGAATCACCAGCCAGCCGTAGCTTTGCAGCAGCAGGTTGACCAGCAACGGCAGCAGCACCGCCGCGAGGAAGATCCGTCGCACGAACGGCGAGGTCAGGCGCGACATGGTGTAGGCCACCGGGATCGCCAGCAACACCGCAATCACCGCGCTGATCAGCGCCAGACGCAGGGTCAGCAGCAAGGATTTGAGGTAATAGGGTTCGAGCAATTGGGCATAACTGGCCAGGCTGAACCCGGTCCACTCTGCGCCTTTGGTGCCCACGCTCATGCGCAGTACCAGCAGGCTGGCGGCAATCAGCACGCCCAGAAACAGCATCGAGGGCGAGAGGAAAAACCACGCACGCGCCGTCGGCGAAACACCCCGATTGGCACGCACGGGAGCGGCGGCGACCGGATGAGTCAGAGGTTGGTGTTCCATAGCAAAGGTCTCGTCAATGGAAAGCAGCTGACAAACACAGCCCTCAAAACCACATCAGCCCCCTGTGGGAGCGAGCCTGCTCGCGAAAGCGATCCATCAGTCGACATCAATGGTGAATGTCAGACCGCATTCGCGAGCAGGCTCGCTCCCACAGGGGATCTTCAGTGGTTGAAGATCTTGTGTTCGCCACTCAATCAGGAAGAAAAGATTTCCGTGTAACGACGAATCCATTGGTCATGCACGGAGGCCAGGAAGGCGTTGTCGTGCATGATCGCCTTCTCGGCAATCTGCTCCGGCGTGAGGATGTAAGGGCTCTTGCGCGCTTCGGCGGAGATGATCGCCTTGGCGTTGACCGGGCCGTTGTAGATGTCCTCGGCCATCTTGCCCTGCACCAGCGGGTCCAGAGAGTGGTTGATGAAGGCGTAGGTCAGGTCGGTATCGCCCGGACGGTTCTTCGGCATCACCGAGAGCATCAGGTCGGTGTAGAAACCTTCCTTCATCCCGAACGTAGCGCCCAGGCCATAGGCCGGATCGCGGATCTGTTTCGGGAAGAACGCCGGTGCGTACAGGCCGCCCATGTCCAGGGAACCGGTGCGGAACAATTCGGCGATCTGGTTCGGGTTTTCACCCAGGGTGACCACACGGTCTTTCAGCTCGGCGAGTTTCTTGAAGCCCGGCTCAATGTTGTGCTCGTCACCCCCGGCCAGTTTGGCGGCGATGATGATCAGGTCCATCGCTTCGGTCCAGTTCGGCGGCGGCAGGAAGATGTTCGGCGACAGCTCGGCGTCCCACAGGGCGGCGTAACTGTCCGGTGCTTCCTTGATGGTGCGGGTGCTGTAGACGAGGCTGTTGCACCACAGCAGGTAACCGATGCCGTGACCGTTAGCGCCGGTACGGTATTTCTCCGGTACGTCGACCAGGTTGGGAATGCGGTTGAGGTCTGGTTTTTCCAGCAGATTGGCTGCTGCCAGACCTTCGGCGCCGACGCCGGCCAGGGTGATGATGTCGTACTGCGGACGATCACCGGCGGCCTTGAGTTTGGCGACCATTTCCGAGGTGCTGCCGGTGCGGTCAGCGATGACCTTGCAACCATATTTGTCTTCGAAGGTGGCCGCGATGTTACGCAGTGCAGCCAGGCCGGTGTCGTCGGACCAGGTCAACAGGCGCAGGGTCTTGCCCTGGAAGCGCGTGTCGCTGGCATTGGCCTTGACGAAGGGCAAACTCATGGCCGCCGCAGCTACGGACGCCACGCCCACGGTTTTGATGAATTGACGTCTGTTCAGATCATGTTCGCCCATTACGGACTCCCTTTGTTTTTGTAGGTATAAGGCAGGTCGAAACTGTTGCATCCGCGCAGCCGGATCAGCGTTTTCCCTCGTATTTTCGGGGGTTTGGCTGAACCAGTGAGTTCATCCTGAGGTCGTGCAAAACACCTGACTATCGATAAAAACTCATCGAAGCCATGACACCAGTGCATGCCTCGATACGAGGCATGCACTCACCTGTTTCGTGCCTTCAGACGGCGCGAATCACGTGTTTGATTTCCTGGAAAGCCTGCAAGCCCCACGGCCCCAATTCGCGGCCGATGCTGCTCTGTTTGTAGCCACCCCAAGCGGTCTGCGGGAAGATCACTTGCGGCGCGTTGATCCACACCAGCCCCGCCTGCAAGGCGTTGGCGACCCGATCCGCGGCTTCGTTGTCGCGAGTCACCACGCTGGCCACCAAACCAAACTGGCTGTCGTTGGCCAGGGCAATCGCTTCGGCTTCTGTGGCGAAACTGCGCACGCAGATCACCGGGCCGAAAATCTCTTCACACCACAACGCACTGCCCTGGGGCACTTCGGTGAAAATCGTCGGCTGCAAAAAATAGCCGCGGGGCAGGTCTGCAGGGCGATTACCGCCGCTAACCAGCTTGGCCCCGGCGCTCAAACCGCGATCGATGTGGCCCAGCACACGCTGGTATTGCGCCTGATTGACCAGCGCGCCCATTTCCACGTTCGGGTCGAACGGGTCGGCGACGCGAATGGCTTCGGCGCGGGCCTTCAATCGGATGAGGAACTCATCTGCCAATTCATCAGCGACCAGCACGCGGCTGGTGGCGGAGCACATTTGCCCGGCGTTGAAGAAACCGCCGCCACAGGCCACTTCAACCGCCAGTTCGATGTCGGCGTCAGCGAGCACCAGCAGCGAAGATTTGCCGCCCAGTTCCAGGCTCACGCCTTTGACAGTTTCCGCCGCACGTTGCATGACCTGTACACCGACCGCATTGCTGCCGGTGAAGGAGATTTTGGCGATGCGCGGGTCGGCCGACAGCGGCGCGCCGACGGCCAGGCCCGTGCCGCAGACCAGGTTGAACACGCCATCCGGCAAGCCGGCCTCAGCGACGATCGCCGCCAGTTCCAGCTCGGGCAACGGCGTGACTTCGGACGGTTTGAGCACCACGCAGCAACCGGCCGCCAGGGCTGGGGCGAGTTTCCAGGCCGTGGTGACCATCGGGAAATTCCACGGCACGATCAGGCCGACCACGCCGCACGGTTCACGGCGCACGCGAGCGCTGAAATCGTCGGTGGGCAGCTCGACGTTGCTGTCTTGTCTGGCATCGAGGCCTTCGGCGAGACCGGCGTAGTACTCGAACGTCGCGATCACGTCATCGACGTCGATGGCGGCTTCGAACAGCGGCTTGCCGTTGTTGCTCGACTGCAACTTCATCAAGTGGTCGCGCCCGGCCTGCACGCCGGCGGCGATTCTGCGCAGGATCGCGCCGCGTTCGGCACCGGTGGTTTTCGACCATTCGCCGAACGCCTGGGTGGCGGCGGTGACCGCTTGATCGACGGCTTTTTCATCGCCGCCATTCACGGTGGTCAACAGGGCTTCGGTCGCCGGGTTGATCACGCGCAGATGTTCGTTGCCAGCCGACCATTGGCCGTTGATGTACAGGCCGTCCAGAGTGGTAGGGAAACTCATTTCGACACCGCCTTCATCCACTGGGTCTGATCGATTTCAATCAGGGTCGGGCCCTGACGGTCGGCGGCGCTGCGCAAGGCGCTGCGCAGTTGTTCAACACCGTTGACCGCTTCCGCCACACAGCCCAGCGCCTTGGCCACACCGATGAAGTCCGGGGTGTAGATGTCCACGCCCACCGGTTCGATGGCGCGGTTGACCATGTATTTCTTGATCTCTTCGTAGCCCTGGTTATTCCACAGCAGGACGATCACCGGGGTGCGCGCTTCAACGGCGCTGGCCAGTTCCGGCAGGGTGAATTGCAGGCCGCCGTCACCGATCAGGCATACCACCGGAGGACGCGCACCGTTTTCAAGGCTGCCACCGAGCCAGGCACCGATTGCCGCCGGCAAGGCGTAACCGAGGGTGCCGTAACCGGTGGACGAATTGAACCAGCGACGCGGGCGTTCCGGGTTGAAGGTCAGGTTGCCGGTGTACACCGGTTGGGTCGAATCGCCGACGAACACTGCGTCCGGCAATTCGTGCAACACGGTTTCGAGGAAGCGGGTCTGGGCCAGGGTCGGGGCGTCCCAGGTGGCGGCGAGGTCGTCACGCAGACGGGCAGCGCGGACTTGTCCCCAATCGTTGCGACGCTCGGCCAGCGAGTGCTTGGACAGTTCACTGAGCAAGGCTTGCGCGGCGTTACGCGAGTCCGCCACCAGGGCGACTTTCGGCGGGTAATTGCGCACGGTCTGGTCGGGGTCGATGTCCACGCGCAGCAGCACGCCGGGAATCTCGAAACCGCCGGCAAACGTGACGTCGTAATCGGTCTCGGCCAGTTCGGTGCCGATGGCCAGCACTACGTCGGCCTCGGCGACCAAGGCACGGGTCGCAACCAGGCTCTGGGTCGAACCGATCAGCAGCGGGTGACTGGATTCGAGCATGCCTTTGGCATTGATGGTCAGGGCCACGGGTGCGTCCAGCCGTTCGGCCAACTCGGTCAACTCGGCGGCGGCATCAATGGCACCGCCACCCGCGAGAATCAGTGGGCGCTTGGCGCCGGCCAGCAGCGCGGTCATGCGGCTGATGGCGCTTGGCGAGGCGCCAGCACGGTCGATGTTCACTGGCAGGCTGGCGAGCAGGTCGTCGGCGTCTTCAACTAAAACGTCCAGCGGAATTTCGATGTGAACCGGGCGTGGACGGCCGGCCTGGAACAGAGCAAAGGCGCGGGCCAATACGCGAGGCAGTTCCGCCGCCGACATCAAGGTGTGGGAGAACGCCGCCACGCCGCCGACCAAGGCGCTCTGGTTCGGCAGCTCGTGGAGCTTGCCGCGACCACCGCCCAACTGGCTGCGCGATTGCACGCTGGAAATCACCAGCATCGGGATCGAATCGGCGTAGGCCTGGCCCATGGCGGTGGTGATGTTGGTCATGCCCGGGCCGGTAATGATGAAGCACACACCCGGTTTGCCACTGGTGCGCGCATAACCGTCGGCCATGAAACCGGCGCCCTGTTCGTGACGCGGCGTGACGTGGTTGATGCTCGAACGGGCCAGCCCGCGATACAGCTCCACGGTATGAACCCCGGGAATGCCGAACACCTGCTCGACCCCGTAATCTTCGAGTAACTTGACCAATACTTCGCCGCACGTCGCCATGTCTTTGCCCTTTTTGTTCGTTTGAGACGCCGGGCCTGCGCAGTGTTTATGATGCGTGGGCAGGTCCAGGGATGGCCTCATTGGAACGGGCGACACGTAGCCGCAACAATGGATAAAAAGTCATACTAGCCATGTCCTCACGTCATACCTTGGATCCAAATGAAACGATTGCCTCCCCTGCCGGCGCTGCACACTTTTCTGATTACCGCGCAGTGCTGCAACTTCACTCGGGCCGCCGAACAGCTCTACATCACCCAAGGCGCGGTGAGCCGGCAGATCGCCGGGCTGGAAGAACATCTGGGTTATGAGTTGTTTATCCGCCAGGCCCGGGGCTTGAGCCTGACCGCTGAAGGACGCGAGTGGCTGCCACGGGTGCAGCAGATTTTCGGCTTGATCGACGAGGCGGTGGAACAGATCGGCGAGAAGCGTGAAACCCTGCAACTCAAGGCCCCGACGTGCGTGATGCGCTGGTTGTTGCCGCGCCTGGTGCAGTGGCAAAGGGAGCGCCCGGACGTGCCGGTCGAACTGACCACCACGGTGAAACACGGCGTGGATTTTCATCGCGAGCAGTTCGATGCGGCGGTGATCTATGGCGTACCGCCGGAGACATCACTGGCGTCCCATCGGCTGTTCGATGAGCAACTGACGCCAGTCTGCTCCCGGCCCTACCTCGAGGGGCCGGTGCCGTTGCAAGCGCCGGAGGATCTGGAACAACACATGCTATTGCACCCGACCCGCGATGAACGCGACTGGAAAGCCTGGCTGGCCAGCGCCGATATTCGCTTGAGCAATGTCGGCAAGGGCCAGCATTTCGAAACCCTGGACCTGGCGATGTCGATGGCGTCCCAAGGAACTGGCGTGGCGATTGGGGACTGGTCGTTGATTGGCGACGACCTGAGCGCTGGGCGACTGGTCATGCCGTTTGAATTGAAGGTGAAGACAGGGTTGGCGTATTACCTGGTGTTCCCGGAAAAACCCGGGCCTTCGCCGAAGTTGCGCGAGTTGTTGGGGTGGTTGGTGGAGCAGGCTCAGTCACGCTGAGCCCCGAAGACTTGGCGCATAACCCTGTGGGAGCGAGCCTGCTCGCGATAGCAGTGGGTCAGTCGGCATATTTGTTGAATGACCCACCGCTATCGCGAGCAGGCTCGCTCCCACAGGTTTTTCAGTGACTCAATAACCGACGGTGAACCGCTGCCGCGAATGCTTCGGCGCTTCCACTTCATCGATCAGCGCAATCGCGTAATCGGCGAACGAAATCCAGCTCCGCCCTTCGCTGCTCACCAGCAAATCATCCTTGCCCACCCGAAACGCCCCGGTGCGCTCACCTTCGACGAATTCCGCCGACGGGGACAGAAAGGTCCAGTCCAGATCCTGTTCCTCACGCAGGTTTTCCAGAAACAAAGCCCCGGCGCTCGCCTCAGCCTTGTACTCCTCAGGAAAGCCCTTGCTGTCGATCACGCGAGTGCCGTCCGGCAGCAACAACGAACCTGCACCGCCCACCACCAAAAGTCGTTTCACCCCGGCCTTTTTCACCGGCCCGATCACCGCGCTGGCGGGAAGGGTCGCGAAGTGCGCCGCGCTGATGACCACGTCATGACCAGCGACGGCCGCCTGCAACGCTTGGGCATCAAGGGCATCGACGTTCCTGGTAACCACACCGGCACGCGGGCTGATCTTCGAGGTGTCGCGGGCAATGGCCGTGACGCTATGACCCCGACGCAGGGCTTCTTCCAGCAATTGGCTGCCGGCACGGCCGGTGGCACCGATGATTGCGATTTTGCTCATGACGTTCTCCAGTTGGCTTGAGTACACGCGTATTCGTTTGGCATCCAACATTGTGGCGAGGGAGCTTGCTCCCGTTCGGCTGCGCAGCAGTCGTAAAACCTGAGAGTGCGCTGTGGCTCAAACACTGCGGGCGAGCGCTTCGCACAGGAGCGCCAGCCCGGTCCAGCGGGAGCAAGCTCCCTCGCCACAGTTAATCCACTCGCCACATAAACTCATTCACCCCACTTCATCTCGCCCTTGGCGACTTTCGCGCTCAGCTCCAGCGAGCTGTCTTCGCCCAAAGTCGGGAAGCGTTTTTTCATGGCGGCGATCAGCGTAGCGGCGTCTTTGGCCTTTGGGGTTTCTTCGTCGAAGGCCTTGATGTAATCGGCAGTAAACTGCACGGCGGCCAGCGAACGGGCGCTCTCACCGAGGTAATGCCCCGGCACGATGGTTTTCGGTTTCAAGGTTTCGATGGCATGTAGCGTAGCCAACCAATCGGTGTGGGATTGCGCGGTCTGGGTGTCGGCCATCCACACGTGGATGTTTTCGGCGACGACCACGCCACCGACCACGGCCTTGATCGACGGGATCCACACAAAGGTCCGGTCCGGCTGCTTGCCGTCCAGGCCCACCACCTGCAACTTCTGCCCTTCAAGCATCAGGCTGTCACCCTTGAGTACGCCCGGCACGATGGTTTTGGCCGGCACGTCGGCGCCCATTTTCGGGCCCCAGAACGCCAGTTTGCCGTCGACGGTGTGCTTGATGTGATCCACGGTCGGCTGCGAGGCCAGCACTTTGGCGTTCGGGAAGGCGGCGGTCAGGGTGTCGAGGCCGAAGTAGTAATCCGGGTCACCGTGGCTGATGTAGATGGTGGTCAGTTGCTTGCCGCTGGCGCGGATTTTCTCGACCACCTGTTCGGCCTGGGACTTGCCGAATTGCGCGTCGACCAGAATCGCTTCTTTCTCACCGCTGACCAGAACCGAGGTCACCGGGAAGATTGCCTTGTCGCCCGGGTTGTAAACGTCCAGGGTCAGGGTCGATGCCGCAGCCGCGTGGGCCGCGAAGCCGAGGGTGGCGGTGGCCAGCAAAAAGCGCTTGAGAGAGGTGAAGCCGATCATCTGTTGCTCCGTTGTCCAAATGCCGTGTCTGGCGATGGGGACAGAGCTTAGTTGCATGACTCAGTACAAAAAATGCGATGCTTGAACATAGTTTGTTTCTGAAAGCGGGCAAATCATGGATCGTCTACAAGCAATGCGAGTGTTCGTCTCAGTGGTCGACCTCGGCAGCCAGTCGGCCGCCGCCGATCATCTGGACCTGTCACGGCCGGTGGTATCGCGTTATCTGGCCGAGCTGGAAGATTGGGTCGGCGCGCGTTTGATGCACCGCACCACGCGCAAATTGAGCCTGACCGCCGCCGGCAGCGAGATTCTGCCCCGGTGTCGGCAGATGCTCGACCTGTCCACCGACATGCAAGCCGCTGTCAGCGAGCCGGACGAGGCGCCACGTGGCCTGCTGCGCATCAGCGTCAGCACCTCGTTCGGCCAGGCGCAATTGGCGGATGCCATGGCGGCTTACGTCAAAAGGTACCCCGGTGTCAGCATCGACATGCAGATGCTCGACCGCACGGTGAACCTGGTGGATGAACGCATCGACCTGGCGATCCGCACCAGCAACGACCTTGACCCGAACCTGATCGCCCGGCGGCTGACCGTCTGCCGCTCGGTGATCTGCGCCTCCCCTGCTTACCTGAGCGAACACCCGACACCGCAGCGGGTCGAGGACTTGAGCCAGCACAACTGCCTGACCCACTCCTACTTCGGCAAAAGCCTCTGGCATTTCGAGGAGAACGGCGAGCCGGTGTCGGTGCCCGTGCAGGGCAACATCAGCGCCAACGAAGCCAGCACATTGCTGCGCGCAACCATGGCGGGTGCGGGGGTGGCAATGCTGCCCAGTTATCAGGCGGGTGTGCATATCCACAGCGGCGAGCTGATCCGCCTGCTGCCACACGCCGAGCCCCGGCAGATGAACGTGTACGCGGTATACGCCTCACGCAAGCACATGCCGGCGGCGCTGCGCAGCATGCTGGATTTTCTGGTGCTCAGGTTTCCCGAAGAGCCGGCATGGGATATCGGCCTGTAACCGAATCCCCTTGTAGGAGCGAGCCTGCTCGCGATGACGGTCTGAAATCTGACATCTTTGTTGCCTGACACTCCGCTATCGCGAGCAGGCTCGCTCCCACAGTTTGATTGGTGATACCGCAGTCTTTGCCCTCGACTCCACTCCCCTTGTGGGAGTGAGCCTGCTCGCGATGACGGTCCGACATTCAACATCTTTGTTGCCTGGCACTTCCGCTATCGCGAGCAGGCTCGCTCCCACAGTTTGATTGGTGATACCGCAGCCTTTGCGCTCGACTCCACTCCCCTTGTGGGAGCGAGCCTGCTCGCGATGACGGTCCGACATTCAACATCTTTGTTGCCTGACACTCCGCTATCGCGAGAAGGCTCGCTACCACAGTTTGATTGGTGATACCGCAGCCTTTGCGCTCGACTCCACTCCCCTTGTGGGAGCGAGCCTGCTCGCGATGACGGTCCGACATTCAACATCTTTGTTGCCTGGCACTCCGCTATCGCGAGCAGGCTCGCTCCCACAGTTTGATTGGTGATACCGCAGCCTTTGCGCTCGACTCCACTCCCCTGTGGGAGCGAGCCTGCTCGCGATGACGGTCTGACATTCAACATCTTTGTTGCCTGGCACTCCGCTATCGCGAGCAGGCGCACTCCCACAGGGGGTATCAGTGTTCTGAATGTCGGGGTACATACAAAAGCCCTGTCACTGGCAACTCACTCCCGCTGACCTATGCTCAAAGTAATACCGGAGGGTATTCGTTCAGAGGTCAACGCCATGAACACCAAAACAAGAAGATACCTCGCCATTTTCGTCACCTGCGCGGCGACGCTGGCGCTGTATGGCACCGCCGCCTGGCGTGTCGAGCAGTTGCGACAACTGCCCCGCGACTACGCGAGTTGTAACTTCGAGCGCTGCATTCCCCACAACGCGACCCTCAATGCCCTTCGGTAACGAAGGCGGTCAGGCCTCGTTGTCCTGATCGGCCTTCAAGCGGTCGCGAAAAGCCTTGGGCGAGATCCCTACCCGACGCCGGAACAGGCGTGTGAAGTTGGTCGGATCGGAAAACCCCAACACGTCGGACATTTCGTAAATGGTCATGCTGGTGTAGGTCAGCAAGCGCTTGGCTTCCAGCAACTGTCGCTCGTGCATGATCTGCAACGCCGGTTGCCCCGCCAGCTCACGACAGGTGCCGTTGAGGTGCGACACGGAGATCCCCAGCCGATGCGCCAGGTCCTCGACCTTGACGTGCTGACGGTAGGTCTCTTCCACCAGCTGGATAAAACCGTTGAGGTACTCCCGGGCACGGTGCGGACGCTGACTGGCAGCGCGGCGCGAAATCACCTGGCGGCTGACCCACACCATGATCACGCTGACCAGCGAATGCATGAGCATTTCACGCGCAGGCTGGTGCCCGGTGTATTCCTCTTGCAGCGCTGAAAACAGGCTGTTGAGGTAGTCGCTGTCCTTGCCCGCCGGGTAACTTTCGGCTTGGGCCAGCGCGTTCACCGAGTTGCCCAGTTGCGCCTGAAGATGGGTAATCAATGGCGCGGCCAGGGTCACGACGAACCCTTCGACGTCCTCGGAAAACCGGTAACCATGCACCGATAACGGCGGCAGGATCAGGATCGTCGGTTCGGTCAGCTCCGTGTGTTTGCCTTCGATTTCAAGCTCTGCCTGACCTTTGAATACGAAGAGCAACTGGCACAAATCAGCGTGACGATGGGGTTTGATTTCCCATTGATGTTCGCGGCTGCGTTTGGAAATGGTTTCACAGTGCAGCAAGTCGGGGGTCGGCCAGTCCAGGCTTTCACCGTAGAGCTTGAACACTGGAATCGAAGGTAGGTCAGGCTTGTTCATCACTTCAATCCAGGCCTCAGAGGGTTACGGGCGATAATCGCACCGATTGGCAGAATGTACAGGTATCGGCTCAGTTTTCACCTTCAATTGACAGACCCGCAAGGGAAAAATGCAAGCACTCGATCCATAAAAATCATTCACCGGCCGTGGTCGCGTGAAGCTTGCGAGTCATAAAAACAATGAAAACGCTGAAAACCCAAATCGCCATCATTGGCGCCGGCCCCTCCGGTTTGCTGCTCGGCCAATTGCTGCATAACGCCGGAATCGACACCCTGATCCTTGAACGACAGCCCCCCGACTATGTGCTCGGCCGAATCCGCGCCGGTGTCCTCGAACAAGGCATGGTAGAGCTTTTGCGTCAGGCCGGGGTGGGTCAGCGCATGGATGCCGAAGGGCTGGTCCATGGCGGTTTCAAGTTGGCCCTCGACGGACGCCGGGTACACATCGATCTGCAAGCCCTGACCGGTGGCAAAACCGTGATGATCTACGGTCAGACCGAAGTCACCCGGGACCTGATGGCCGCTCGTCGGGAGGCTGGCGCGCAGACGATTTACCAGGCCGACAACGTCGTACCGCACGCAATGAAAACCGCAGAACCGTTCGTGACGTTTGAGAAGGATGGCGAGACCTGGCGCCTTGATTGCGACTACATCGCCGGGTGCGACGGTTTCCATGGCGTGGCGCGACAGTCGATTCCTGCCGAATGCCTGAAGGTCTTCGAGCGGGTCTATCCATTCGGCTGGCTCGGGATTCTCGCTGATACGCCGCCGGTCCATGACGAACTGGTCTACGCCCGCCACGAACGCGGTTTTGCCTTGTGCAGCATGCGTTCGGCAACCCGCACGCGTTACTACCTTCAGGTGCCGGCCGACGAGAAGGTCGAGGCCTGGTCGGATGAGCGTTTTTGGGAGGAGCTCAAATCGCGCCTGCCTGCGGCGCTGGCCGATTCTCTTGTGACCGGGCCGTCCATCGAAAAAAGCATCGCGCCCCTGCGCAGTTTTGTGGTCGAACCGATGCAGTACGGGCGGATGTTCCTGGTCGGCGACGCCGCGCACATCGTCCCGCCCACCGGTGCCAAAGGCCTGAACCTGGCGGCCAGCGACGTCAGCACCTTGTTCACCATTTTGCAAAAGGTGTACACCGAGGGGCGCCTCGATCTGCTGGAGAAATACTCTGAGATCTGCCTGCGCCGGGTCTGGAAAGCCGAACGGTTTTCCTGGTGGATGACGTCGATGCTGCACCGCTTCGATGATCACGACGCCTTCAGCCAGCGCATCAACGAGTCGGAGCTGGACTACTTCGTACACTCCGAAGCCGGTCGAAAAACCATTGCAGAAAATTACGTCGGGCTTCCTTATGAGGCTATCGAATAGCCTCCTACCGACTTACACTGGCGAGCATCCCCGCTCGCCATTGCCTCGTGCGGGACACTCACTGCCCGCAGGTTCCACCGTGACCAATCTCAACCAGCCTGAAACGCCTAAACCGGCTATTCGCAGCGTGTTGATCGCCCTGATGCTGGCGATCTTTCTCGGCGCACTGGACCAGACCATCGTCGCCGTTTCCATGCCGGCCATCTCCGCGCAATTCAAGGACGTCAGCCTGCTGGCCTGGGTGATTTCCGGCTACATGGTGGCGATGACCGTGGCGGTGCCGATCTACGGCAAGCTCGGCGACCTGTACGGCCGACGCAAGTTAATGCTGTTCGGAATGGGGCTGTTCACCCTCGCCTCGCTGTTCTGCGGCATGGCCCAAAGCATGGAACAACTGGTGCTGGCGCGAATCATCCAGGGCATCGGTGCGGGCGGAATGATTTCGGTCAGCCAGGCGATCATCGGGGATATCGTCCCGCCCCGGGAGCGCGGTCGTTATCAGGGTTATTTCAGCAGCATGTACGCCGTGGCGAGTGTTGCCGGCCCGGTGCTCGGCGGTTACATGACCGAATACCTGTCGTGGCGCTGGGTATTTCTGATCAACCTGCCGCTGGGCATCGGGGCCTGGCTGGTGGCCAATCGCACACTGGTGGGTTTGCCCGTGCCACAACGCCAACCGATCATCGATTACCTCGGCACGTTGCTGATGATTATCGGTTTGACCGCCTTGCTGCTGGGCATCACGCAAGTCGGTCAGGGCCACTCATGGCGCAGCGCCGAAGTGCTGGGCCTGCTCGGGGGCGCGGTGCTGGTGCTGGCGCTGTTCGTCTGGCATGAGCGCCGGGCGCGGGAGCCGTTGCTGCCGATGCACCTGTTTGCCAACCGCAACGCGATCCTGTGCTGGTGCACGATTTTCTTCACCAGTTTCCAGGCCATCTCGCTGATCGTGCTGATGCCGCTGCGCTTCCAGAGCGTCACCGGCGCCGGGGCCGACAGCGCCGCGCTGCACCTGTTGCCGCTGGCCATGGGCTTGCCAATCGGGGCTTATTTCGCCGGACGCCGCACCTCGGTAACAGGGCGCTACAAACCGATGATCCTGGCAGGGGCGGTGCTGATGCCGATCTCGATTCTCGGCATGGCTTTCAGTCCGCCCCAGGCGTTCTTGCTCAGCAGTCTGTTTATGTTGCTCAGCGGCATTGCCAGCGGCATGCAATTCCCGACGTCATTGGTCGGGACGCAGAACTCGGTGGAACAGCGGGACATCGGCGTCGCCACCAGCACCACCAACCTGTTCCGCTCGCTGGGCGGCGCGGTGGGGGTGGCATTGATGTCGGCGCTGTTGCTGGCGCTGCTGCAGGATTCGAGCTTCGCCCACCTGGCCGGTTCGTCGATGATTGCCGAGGGCCGTTCAGGGAATGTGTTGCTGGACGGTTTGAACGCTGCACCGGGGGAGGCGCAGAACGCCTTGCGCGCCGAGTTGGCGCTGACGTTCAGGCATTTGCTGATGGTCAGTGCGGCGGTGTCGTTGCTGGGGTTGGCGGCGGCGGTTGCGATGCCGAACAGGGTGTTGCGGGGGCGTGAGGATAAAGTCCGATAGATAGACCGAGTCGCCCGCCATCGCGAGCAGGCTCGCTCCCACAATGGATCTTTGTCGTCCACAAATGCTGTGAACACTGGAGATCTACTGTGGGAGCGAGCCCGCTCGCGAAGGCGTCCTCACAGACACCGATGAATCAAGGGCTGTAATACCCGACCGCCACCAGAAAATGCCCGACCTTTTTCAGGTAGGCATGCTTGTCTTCAACCTTGCTGGTGACCGGGTTTTTCCAGCGGTATTCGTATTCGCCGTAATCCTGCTTGGCAATCAACGCCAGGATCGGCTCGCCCACCGGTTTGCCTTCCGGGTCCTTGATCTTGCCGAAGTCGGTATTGATCAACCGCAGGTTGGTGCCGTGGGCCACGTAACGCTGGGTGTTGAGGTCAACGACGAACACGTACAGGTCATCCTGCAAGTAGCCGCCCTTGAGGGAGTTGATCGCAGTCAGCGTGCCCTTTTCGTCTTTGGCCAGATCCGTCGCCGCTTTGTTCAGCAAGGCCATCGCCTGTTCCGCCGACGCCCGTGGCAGGTAGTAACCCACGGCCAGAATCCGCTGGCCAACGCGCTGATAGAACACATGCTTGCGCTCGACCTTGCCGTCGGACCAGTTCTGCCAGCGGTATTCAGCCTGCTGGATCCCATTGCCCTCCGGCACTTTCAAGGCGTCCTTGAAGGCCTTCTGCAAATCCGGTCCCAGGGTTTCGGTCACATCACGCCCGATCAAGGCCGAAGACGGCCCGCCACTGGCAAGCATCACGCCCTTGGTATCGACCACGAAGACGTAACGATCCTTGTCGACAAACTCGCCCTGACGGCTGAACGCCGCGAACGCCTTGTCGCCGTTGTCGTGGTAGTAGGCCAGGGCTTTTTCCAGCAAGGCTTTGGCCGCCTGGCTGTCATCCTTTTCCGCCGTAGCCGCCTGAACCTGCCCCAGACACAACAACAGCATCCACCCCAACACGGCCCACTTGTGCAGAACCCCCATAGCGCATCCCCTCGTTCTTGTCGGTGTTTCAAGAGCGTAGACGGCTATGGGATATGTACGAATTTTCAGGCCCTTGTAGCAGCTGCCGAAGGTTTACTGCCTTGCGCGGAGTTGCTGCTGCAGATTCTGGATCTGCGCCTGAAGGGTGTTGATGTTGCGGGTGGTCTGGCCGCGGAAGGCATCGAACTCGGCGGTATTGGTGACGCCTTGCGCTGCTGCAGGGCGGTTGTCCTGCTGGCTTTTGAGCACGATCATGTCTTGTTCCAGTCGCTCGATGGCGGCGCTCGGGTTGCCCTGTTTTTTCAGCGCGACGATGTCGGCGCCGAGGCTTTTGAGCTGGGCGTCGAATTTGCTGGTGTCGTCCGGGGCGCTTTTCAGCGCAGCCAACTCGGTGCTCAAGGCTTTGACCTGCGCCTGCAATTGCGTGTTGGCGGCCTGGTGTTCGGTGCTCTGGGCGGTCATCTGCGCCAGGCGCTTGTCCAGATCGGCGGTTTGTGCGGTCATTTGTGCCAGACGCTTGTCCAGGTCGCTGGTCTGACCGACCACACCTTGCTGCTGCTTGCTTTGGTCCTGCAACTGGTTTTCCAGCTGCTTGATTTGCAACTTCAGGGCTTCGCTGTCGCTAGTGACGTTGGTCTGGCTGGCGACCACCTTGCCGGAAATGTCCTGCAAGCGTCCCGCCGCATCCTCACTGATCCGCGCGAAACTTTCCTGGGTGGCCACCAGTTGCTGTTCCATCAGCGAAATCTGTTGAAAGCTCCACCAGGCAAGGCCGGCGAATGCGAAGAACAAAGCCCCGACCAGTGCCCACAGAGGCCCGGTGCTGGCGCTTTTGACTTTGACCACCGGCGCCGTGCGCGAATGCACGGAGGTGCGTTTCGAGGTCGGAAAATCATCGTCATCGGGGACGTCGGCGCGCAGGCTTGGAACATCATCGAAGTCGTCGTTGGCATCGTTACGCATGGACATTGAGTCAACCTTTGTGGAACGCGGTGATGGCTATAGGCAGCGAGTATAAACCCCACGGCCGCAGCGATTGACCCTCAACGCCAAACTCGGTTCAGTGCTGGCAGGTTTGTCACTGCAAAAGTCAGCGAATGTCCTGGGCTTTCCACCAGCCGCAGAATTCATCGAGGGCCGTCCAGAGACTGACTTTCGGATCGTAGTCCAGATAATGCCGGGCGCGGCTGATGTCCAGGGTGAAATTTTTGTTCATCACCTGCATGCCCAGCCGTGACAACGTCGGCTCGGGACGGCCCGGCCACAATTTGCACACCCCTTCGTTGAGCGCGGCAACGCTGTAGGCCAGGCCGTAGGAACGGTAGCGCGTCACTTGTGGGACTTCCATCTTGCGCATGACGTAATTGACCACGTCCCACAACGGCACAGGCGTGCCATTGCTGATGTTGTAGGCCTTGCCCAAGGCCGAGTCGCTGGCCAGCAAGCTGCTGAGCAATGCTTCATTGAGGTTTTGCACACTGGTGAAGTCGACCTTGTTCAGGCCGTTGCCGATGATCGCCAGGCGTCCCTTGCGCTGCATGTTCAGGAGCCGCGGGAAGATACTCATATCACCCGCCCCGGTGACGAAACGCGGGCGCAGGGCCAGGGTTTCGAGACCGAACTCCTGTGCGCCAAAGACCTTTTGCTCGGCGAGGAATTTGGTGGCGGCGTAGGGATGCTTGAAACGTTTAGGCACCTGTTCTTCGGTCAGCCCCAGATGATCACGGCCATCGAAGTAGATCGACGGTGACGACAAATGCACCAGGCGTCGGACCCGCTGTTTCAGGCAGGCCTCGACCACGTTTTCAGTGACCTGCACGTTGCCTTGATGAAAGTCCTGATAACGTCCCCACAAACCGACCGCGCCGGCGCAATGCACCACCGCTTCGACATCGGAACACAGCTCGCGCGCCAGTTCCGGGTCGCTCAAGTCGCCCGGGATAAACTCGGCGCCACGGCGCACCAGGTGTTCGACGCTTTCGGCCCGGCGACCATTGACCCGCACGTCCAGGCCCTGCTCCAGGGCGAAACGCGCAAAGCGTCCGCCAATGAAGCCGCTTGCGCCGGTAACCAGAATTTTCATGTAGAGCTCCAACAAATGCAGCGGTGAGCATCAAGCTACACGCAGCAAGTTAAAAACGGTCTGCAAGCGCTTCACTTGCGGCTTGCAGCTTGACGCTTATGGCTGCTTCCAGGGCACCAGCCATTGCTTCGACGAACGCACCAATTGATCGGTCAGCAACCCCAGCAGCTGACCGCCATTGCGCCAATGATGCCAGTACAGCGGCACATCGATGGGCTTATCTGGCAAAAGCTCCACCAATACACCGCGTTCCAGTTGCTCGCGCACCTGCAATTCGGGCACCAGGCCCCAGCCAAGCCCGGCTTCGGTCAGGCGGATAAAGCCTTCAGACGATGGGCATAAATGGTGTTCGAAACCGCCATCGACCCCGAGGGACGCGAGGTAGCGATGCTGCAGGAAATCGTCCGGGCCGAAGACCAGCGCCGGGGTTTTTGCCAGCAGGTCAGCACGCACGCCTTCAGGAAAATGCCGGGCGATAAACGCCGGGCTGGCCAACGCGCGATAACGCATGGCGCCCAATAACACGCTACGTGCGCCAGCCACCGGGCGCTCGCTGGCGCAGATGCACGCGGCCACTTCGCCAGCGCGCATGCGTTTGAGGCCGACGGTCTGGTCTTCGACGACCAGGTCCAGCAGCAGGTGTTGCTCAGCGCAGAAATCACTGACGGCTGCGGCCCACCAAGTCGCCAGGCTGTCGGCGTTCAGGGCGATGCGCAGACGTTCCGGCAGACCTTCTTCGTCCAGCGCCGGTACCAGCGTCTGTAGATCCCGTTCCAGCAAACGCACCTGCTGGACATGGTTGAGCAGCCGCCGACCAATCTCGGTAGGCGCCGGTGGCGTGACCCGCACCAACACCGGCTGGCCGACCCGCGCCTCCAGCAACTTGATGCGCTGGGAAATCGCCGATTGCGACAAGCCCAGAACCTGCGCGGCACGTTCAAACCCGGCCTGCTCGACCACGGCGGCCAGGGCAGACAGCAATTTATAGTCGAACATCAGTTTTCCTAATGAGCGATCAGCATGATTGGTTTTTCTTATACCGCGTTGCACCGGAGAATAGCCAGTAAGCACTCTTGAACAGGATCACCGACATGGCTGGCGAAACTTCATTGGCAACCCTGCTGCGCAGCATGAGCCCGCACCTCAATGAGGGCGAATATGTATTTTGCACCCTGCGCGACGGCCAATTGCCCGCCGGCCTCGCGATCGTCGGCAGCTTTCGCGAGCAGGAGGGGCTGACCGTCATTCTCGAACGCTCCCTCGCCGAGCAGGCCGGTTTCAGCTTCGACTACGTCGCGGCCTGGATCACCTTGAACGTGCACTCAGCCCTCGAAGCCGTCGGCCTCACCGCCGCCTTCGCCACGGCATTGGGCCAGGCCGGCATCAGTTGCAACGTGATCGCCGGTTACTACCACGACCATTTATTCGTCGGTCAGGCCGATGCCCAACGCGCAATGCACGTGTTGCGCGACCTGGCAGCCAACGCGGAGTAAACCCTTATGTGGCAAAGCTATGTGAACGGCCTGCTGGTGGCCGCCGGGCTGATCATGGCGATCGGCACTCAGAACGCGTTTGTGCTGGCGCAGAGCCTTCGACGTGAACATCACCTGCCGGTGGCGGCGCTGTGCGTCACCTGCGACGCCTTGCTGGTGGCCGCCGGGGTATTCGGGCTGGCGACGGTGCTGGCGCAAAACCCGACCTTGTTGGCGGTCGCCCGCTGGGGTGGCGCGGTATTTCTGATTTGGTATGGCAGTCAGGCGCTGCGTCGGGCGTGCTCGAAACAAAGCCTGCAACAAGGTGAAAACCAGACGGTGCGCTCGCTACGTGCGGTGATGCTCAGCGCGTTGGCCGTCACCTTGCTCAACCCGCACGTTTATCTGGATACCGTGTTGTTGATCGGCTCCCTCGGCGCGCAGCAAACCGAGCCCGGCGCTTATGTCGTGGGGGCGGCCAGTGCGTCGTTGTTGTGGTTTTTCACCCTGGCACTCGGCGCGGCATGGTTGGCACCCTGGCTGGCACGGCCCAGCACCTGGCGAATTCTCGATCTGCTGGTGGCGGTGATGATGTTTGCCGTGGCGTTTCAATTAATCGTCGCCAGCTGATTATTCCAAAAGGCTCTGGAACCTCTATCCCACACAGTTGTTGCGTGGTTATGCCGCACCCCCGGTGCTATGATCCGATCCGATGCGCCGCAAAGAGTACAAACTCCCCGGCGCTTGTCTGGCCGCCCGTGATCGGCCTTGCGCTCACCGCAACTGACCTGATTAGGAGAATCATCATGGCTTTCGAATTGCCGCCGCTGCCTTACGCACACGATGCCCTGCAGCCGCACATTTCCAAGGAAACTCTGGAATACCACCACGACAAGCACCACAACACCTACGTCGTGAACCTGAACAACCTGGTGCCAGGCACCGAGTTCGAAGGCAAGACCCTGGAAGAAATCGTCAAGTCTTCCTCGGGCGGCATCTTCAACAACGCCGCTCAAGTCTGGAACCACACTTTCTACTGGAACTGCCTGGCGCCAAACGCCGGCGGTCAACCAACCGGCGCACTGGCTGAAGCCATCAACGCTTCTTTCGGTTCGTTCGACAAGTTCAAAGAAGAATTCAGCAAAACCTCCATCGGCACCTTCGGTTCCGGTTGGGGCTGGCTGGTGAAAAAGGCTGACGGTTCCCTGGCCCTGGCCAGCACCATCGGCGCCGGCAACCCGCTGACCAGCGGCGACACCCCGCTGCTGACCTGCGACGTCTGGGAACACGCTTACTACATCGACTACCGCAACGTTCGTCCGAAATACGTCGAAGCGTTCTGGAACCTGGTCAACTGGAAATTCGTGGCTGAGCAATTTGAAGGCAAAACCTTCAAGGCTTAAGCTCGACGCCAGACAAGAAACCCGGCTTTTATGCCGGGTTTTTTTTATGGACTTTGGAAGTATTCACTGCCGTGTGTCGCTCAAACATCGAATCAACTACCCGGCCGCCTTCGCGAGCAGGCTCGCTCCACAGTGAACACACCCTTTATAAAACCCGCTCGATCTCCTGCGGGAGCGAGCCTGCTCGCGAAGAACGATGACGCGGTCTCTGGAATGCTATGCCGGATCGACGTTATCAAGCGCCCGGTTCACGGCCAGTTCTGCCAGCATGATGATCTGCTGGATTGCCAGCACGGTGTTGCGCTGCGGGCCGATCAGGTTCGAGGCGAAATCGCTGGCCATGACGCTGGCCGAAGCCAGTGACTCGCAGGCTTGGGCCAGGAGGCTTTCAGTGTCCATGTCGGGGGCGATCATGAACATCGTGCTGGGGCGACGGGGTTTTTCGAGGTATTGGTTTGGCGGGTCGAGGTAGTAGTCGAGGGCGCGTTTTATGGCTTCGTGGTCTTTGAGGAGCGTTTCGGCTTCGGTGGTGGGTGCAGTGTTGACGGGTGGGTCGGGGATTAATTTGTCCATTGAATTTCTCCAGCGTTGGAGCCTCCACTTGCCGCTTCTCACACGGCGAAGAGGTGGCAGCTATGTGCGAGGTGAGAAGACCGGTTATGGACACCCGGCCGGACCGAAGTCCGCCCGCACACAGCCGCCATAACGCAAATACTGGCAGCGAATAAGCTGGCGGCGATTATGCGTGTACAGACACTGGATGACCATAAGTTGCCGGGCTCTCACACCCGGTCGCTGAGTTTTCAGCGACAGCCAGAGGTTAGAGAACACGCTTCCTACCCGGCAACCTGAAAAATGCGTGGGAAAACGCTGAGTTTTTTACACATCGTTCAACACACAAAAATGGAACGCGGAGCGTCCCGGGCGACATTCCCACGCGGAGCATGGGAACGATCAATCGGGAGGCATCAGGAAGAGATTGGTTGGCTGTCAGGCTGCCTTCGCGGGCAAGCCTCGCTCCTACAGTGGAATGTGGGTACCTGCAAAGAGATTGGTCGGCTGTCAGGCCGCCTTCGCGGGCAAGCCTCGCTCCTACAGTGGAATGTGGGTACCTGCAAAGAGATTGGTCGGCTGTCAGGCCGCCTTCGCGGGCAAGCCTCGCTCCTACAGTGGAATGGGTGTACCTGCAAGAGATTGGTTGGCTGTCAGGCTGCCTTCGCGGGCAAGCCTCGCTCCTACAGTGGAATGTGGGTACCTGCAAAGAGATTGGTCGGCTGTCAGGCCGCCTTCGCGGGCAAGCCTCGCTCCTACAGTGGAATGTGGGTACCTGCAAAGAGATTGGTTGGCTGTCAGGCCGCCTTCGCGGGCAAGCCTCGCTCCTACAGTGGAATGGGGGTACCTGCAAAGAGATTGGTCGGCTGTCAGGCCGCCTTCGCGGGCAAGCCTCGCACCTACAGTGGAATGGGTGTACCTGCAAGAGATTGGTTGGCTGTCAGGCCGCCTTCGCGGGCAAGCCTCGCTCCTACAAGAACTCAGCGTACAGCCTTTGATTCTCACCACTCATCAGGCCGAGCGTTAGCTCGCCTTCAGCTCTTGATCTTGATCTACCCGCCCCTTTCGGGAGGCTGAGTGGAGGTGTTCATCCGGGGAGTGGCGCGCAGCGCCGTTCGACGCAGTCGAACACGCTGCATGTAGGTCGTCGCGAAGCAGACCGGAGGGCAGTGTCCCCGGATGGATACCGGAGCGAAGGTACGCCGAGCCTTAGCGAGGGGCCGGACGCTTGGGGCGAGACTTTTTGGTTCCTTTTGTGGCGTTTGACAAAAGGGACTCGCCGTAAGGGCGAAACCGCCAGCCGCCGTTACCGCAGAAACGGATATGTACCCGGTCAACCACAACATGGTCGGCCCGAAGGCCGCCATCGCGAGCAGCCTCACTCCCACAGTTGAAATGTGGACACCAGCAGAACCCAAGCCAATCTCCGACAATGAAACCAGCATTCAGCCCCTTGCCCCCCCGCCACAGCAGGCTAACATCAACAAAAGGAAAAATAGTCCCAATCCCCCTCAAGTTGAAGGACCCAACTACCGACACAGTACTAATAGGGCAAATACTCAAAACAACAGCATTTCTGCCAAGCTGCAGGCAAAAAACCATGAGATTGAATGTCCCTTTGACTGCCATCACGGGATTGCCAATACTCATGGCAACTTGATGCTACCCGCACGGAACAAGGAATAACCCTTTGAAGCTGGAACTCAAGAACAGCTTGTCGGTGAAGTTGCTCCGGGTCGTGCTCCTGTCGGCATTGATCGTCGGCGTAGTCTTGAGCTGCGCGCAGATCGTTTTCGATGCCTATAAAACACGCCAGGCCGTGGCCAACGATGCACAACGCATCCTCGACATGTTCCGCGACCCCTCCACCCAGGCCGTCTACAGCCTGGATCGGGAAATGGGCATGCAGGTCATCGAAGGCCTGTTCCAGGACGAAGCCGTGCGCCAGGCCTCCATCGGCCATCCCAACGAAGCCATGCTCGCGCAAAAATCTCGTGAGTTGCACCATTCAAACAGCCGCTGGCTGACCGATCTCATTCTCGGCAAGGAACGCACCTTCACCACCCAACTGGTCGGCCGCGGCCCCTACAGCGAGTATTACGGCGATCTGAGCATCACCCTCGACACCGCCACCTACGGGCAGGGTTTCATCGTCAACTCGGTGATCATCTTCATTTCCGGCGTATTGCGCGCCCTCGCCATGGGCCTGGTGTTGTACCTGGTCTACCACTGGCTGCTGACCAAACCTCTGTCGCGCATCATCGAACACCTGACCGAAATCAATCCGGACCGCCCCAGCGAACACAAGATCCCACTGCTCAAGGGTCACGAAAAGAACGAACTGGGGATCTGGATCAACACCGCCAACCAGTTGCTCGAATCCATCGAACGCAACACCCACCTGCGCCACGAAGCGGAAAACAGCCTGCTGCGCATGGCCCAGTACGACTTCCTAACCGGTCTGCCGAACCGTCAGCAATTGCAGCAACAACTGGACAAAATCCTGGTCGACGCCGGCAAGTTGCAACGTCGGGTTGCGGTGCTGGTGGTGGGCCTGGACGACTTCAAAGGCATCAACGAACAGTTCAGCTATCAGACCGGCGACCAATTGCTGCTGGCCCTGGCCGATCGTCTGCGCGCTCACAGCGGTCGCCTCGGCGCCCTCGCTCGTCTCGGTGGTGACCAGTTCGCCCTGGTCCAGGCCGATATCGAACAACCTTACGAAGCCGCCGAACTGGCGCAAAGCATTCTCGATGATCTGGAAGCGGCGTTTGCCCTCGATCATCAGGAAATCCGCCTGCGCGCGACCATCGGCATCACCCTGTTTCCCGAGGATGGCGACAGCACCGAGAAACTGCTGCAAAAAGCCGAGCAGACCATGACGCTGGCGAAAACCCGCTCGCGCAACCGTTATCAGTTTTACATCGCCAGCGTCGACACCGAGATGCGTCGCCGTCGGGAACTGGAAAAAGACCTGCGTGACGCCCTGCGGCGGGACCAGTTCTACCTCGTCTACCAACCGCAGATCAGCTACCGCGATCACCGGGTGGTGGGTGTCGAGGCACTGATTCGCTGGCAGCATCCCGAACACGGTCTGGTGCCGCCGGACCTGTTCATCCCGCTCGCCGAGCAGAACGGCACCATCATCGCCATTGGCGAATGGGTACTGGATCAAGCCTGCAAGCAATTGCGCGAATGGCACGATCAGGGTTTCCCGGATCTGCGCATGGCGGTGAACCTGTCGACCGTGCAACTGCACCACGCCGAATTGCCGCGAGTGGTCAACAACCTGCTGCAGATGTACCGCCTTCCCCCTCGCAGCCTGGAGCTGGAAGTCACCGAAACCGGCCTGATGGAAGACATCAGCACCGCCGCCCAGCATCTGTTGAGCCTGCGCCGCTCCGGCGCATTGATTGCGATCGACGATTTCGGCACGGGTTATTCGTCCTTGAGCTACCTGAAAAGCCTGCCGCTGGACAAGATCAAGATCGACAAGAGCTTCGTGCAGGACCTGCTCGATGACGACGACGATGCCACCATCGTTCGGGCGATCATCCAGCTGGGCAAGAGCCTGGGCATGCAGGTGATTGCCGAAGGCGTGGAAACCGCCGAGCAAGAGGCCTACATCATCTCCGAAGGCTGCCACGAAGGTCAGGGCTACCACTACAGCAAACCGCTGCCGGCACGGGAATTGAGCGCCTACCTGAAACAGGCGCAGCGCAGTAACGCAGCCATTTTGTAGAGATCAAACAATCGCAGCCTCGTTCCACTCAACAGCTGCTACGGGTCCGTGTGCTTGTAGCCGCTGTCGAGTGAAACGGGGCTGCGATGTTTTTTGATCCACGACACAACGCTTGTACGAATAAGAAATATTTCCAGCTACAACCCTTTACAGATAATGCGAAAGATTTGCATTATGTCGCAGTTTTGCGCACCCGCTGCGCCATACCCCCCTCTCGAAGCAGGATGTTCGCCATGATTCGTATGCCTCTGGCTACCGCCAGTCTGTTGGCCATCGCTATTTCCCTCGCCGGTTGTGGCGAAGGCAAAGACAAGAACGCCGCTACGCCGACGCCGGCCGCCAGCACCGCTGCGGCTCCAGCTGCCGCCCCGGCCGCTACCAGCAAAGTCGACGAAGCCGCCGCCAAAGCCGTTGTCGCGCACTACGCCGACATCGTCTACGCCGTTTACAGCGATGCCGAATCCACCGCGAAAACCCTGCAAACCGCCGTCGACGCCTTCCTCGCCAAGCCGAACGCCGACACCCTGAAAGCCGCCAAGGCTGCCTGGGTGGCTGCCCGCGTTCCTTACCTGCAGAGCGAAGTGTTCCGCTTCGGCAACACCATCATCGACGATTGGGAAGGTCAGGTGAACGCCTGGCCACTGGACGAAGGCCTGATCGACTACGTCGACAAATCCTACGAGCACGCACTGGGTAACCCGGGCGCCACAGCCAACATCATCGCCAACACTCAGGTGCAGGTCGGCGAAGACAAGATCGACGTCAAAGACATCACCCCGGAAAAACTCGCCAGCCTGAACGAACTGGGCGGTTCGGAGGCCAACGTCGCCACCGGCTACCACGCTATCGAATTCCTGCTTTGGGGCCAGGACCTGAACGGCACCGGCCCTGGCGCCGGCAACCGTCCAGCCTCCGACTACCTGGAAGGCAAAGGCGCCACCGGCGGTCACAACGATCGTCGCCGCGCTTACCTGAAGTCCGTGACCCAGCTGCTGGTCAGCGACCTGGAAGAAATGGTCGGTAACTGGAAGCCGAACGTGGCCGACAACTACCGCGCCACCCTGGAAGCGGAACCGGTTGATTCGGGCCTGCGCAAAATGCTGTTCGGCATGGGCAGCCTGTCCCTGGGCGAACTGGCGGGCGAGCGCATGAAGGTTTCCCTGGAAGCCAACTCCCCTGAAGACGAACACGATTGCTTCAGCGACAACACCCATAACTCGCAGTTCTACGATGCCAAGGGTATCCGCAACGTGTACCTGGGCGAATACACTCGCGCAGACGGCACCAAAATGACCGGCGCCAGCCTGTCGTCCCTGGTGGCCAAAGCCGACCCGGCTGCCGACACCGCGCTGAAAGCCGACCTGGCTGCAACCGAAGCCAAGATGCAGGTCATCGTCGATCACGCCAACAAGGGTGAGCACTACGACCAGCTGATCGCCGCCGGTAACACCGCTGGCAACCAGATCGTGCGCGACGCCATCGCCGCCCTGGTCAAGCAGACCGGTTCGATCGAAGCCGCCGCTGGCAAACTGGGTATCAGCGACCTGAACCCGGACAACGCTGATCACGAATTCTGATCAACGCTGGCTGAGTGACTAAAGAGGCGACCTTCGGGTCGCCTTTTTCATGCCTGCCTGACACTGACCACTGTAGGAGCGAGCCTGCTTGTGATGGCGCCGTGTCAGTCACCATCAATGTTGAATTCAATACCGCCTTCGCGGGCAAGCCTCGCTCCTACAGGGTCTGCGCTGAACCTGTGGGAGCGAGCCTGCTCGCGAAGGCGCCGTGTCAGTACCATCCATGTTGAATTCAATACCGCCTTCGCGGGCAAGCCTCGCTCCTACAGGGGCTGCGCTGAACCCGTGGGAGTGAGCCTGCTTGTGATGGCGCCGTGTCAGTACCATCCATGTTGAATTCAATACCGCCTTCGCGGGCAAGCCTCGCTCCTACAGGGTCTGCGCTGGACCCGTGGGAGCGAGCCTGCTTGCGAAGGCGCCGTGTCAGTCACCCTCCATGTTGAATTCAATACCGACTTCGCGGGCAAGCCTCGCTCCTACAGGGGCTGCGCTGAACCCGTGGGAGCGAGGCTGCTTGCGAAGGCGCCGTGTCAGTCACCCTCCATGTTGAATTCAATACCGCCTTCGCGGGCAAGCCTCGCTCCTACAGGGTCTGCGCCGAACCCGTGGGAGCGAGGCTGATTGCGATGGCGGCGCCTCGGTCCCCTGTGAAAACCTGCCCCACATCAACCAAACGATAATTCCTCTTATTCAAACTCCCTTGCCCTGTTAGACTTTGCGCCCTTGTTTTGCTCGTCTTGCAGGATGTCTGATGCCCTCGCTGCTTCTTCGCTTGTCCGCACTGTTTCTGGCCCTGGGCCTGAGTGCCTGCGATGACGCCCCGCGTTTTACCAAGGCCGAACCCGGTGAAGCCCGGTCCGGTGGCGCGGCGACTGTGCGCAAGACCGATCAAAATGCGTTCTCCCTGCCCTCCGCGAACCTGTCGCCGTCACGGCGCGTGGATTTCAGCGTCGGCAACAGTTTCTTCCGCAACCCTTGGGTGATCGCCCCTTCGACCACCACCGCCCGGGACGGCCTCGGTCCGCTGTTCAATACCAACGCCTGTCAGGGCTGTCACATCAAGGACGGTCGCGGTCATCCGCCGACGCCCGATGCGGCGAACGCGGTATCGATGCTGGTGCGCCTGTCGATCCCGAATGCACCGGCCTATGCCAACGTCATCGAGCAGCTCGGCGTGGTCCCGGAGCCGGTCTACGGCGGCCAGTTCCAGGACATGGCCATACCCGGCGTGACCCCGGAGGGCAAAGTGCGGGTCGATTACACCCCCGTTCCGGTCCGCTTCAAGGACGGCACCGAAATCGAGTTGCGCAAGCCCAGCCTGAACATCACTCAACTGGGTTACGGCCCGATGCACCCCGACACCCGTTTCTCGGCACGCGTTGCCCCGCCGATGATTGGCCTGGGCTTGCTCGAAGCCATCCCCGACGAAGCGATCCTGGCCAACGTCGAGGCTCAGGCCAAGGACAAAAACGGCATCGCCGGGCGACCGAACCGGGTCTGGGACGACGTGCAACAGAAGACCGTTCTCGGCCGCTTTGGCTGGAAGGCCGGGCAACCGAACCTCAATCAGCAGAACGTTCACGCGTTCTCCGGTGACATGGGCCTGACCACCAGCCTGCGCCCCTTCGACGACTGCACCGAGGCGCAAACAGCCTGCAAACAGGCGCCGACCGGCAACGGCCCGAATGGCGAGCCGGAAGTCAGCGATAACATCCTGCGCCTGGTGCTGTTCTACAGCCGCAACCTGGCTGTACCGGCTCGTCGCGACGTCAATGCACCTGAAGTGCTGGCCGGCAAGAACCTGTTTTTCCAGGCCGGATGCCAGTCCTGTCACACACCGAAATACACCACCGCCGCCAACGCCGCCGAACCTGAACTGGCCAATCAAGTGATTCGCCCTTACAGCGATCTGCTGCTGCACGACATGGGCGACGGCCTGGCCGACAACCGCAGCGAATTCCAGGCCAGTGGCCGCGACTGGCGCACCCCGCCGTTGTGGGGCATCGGCCTGACACAAGCGGTCAGTGGCCACACCCAGTTCTTGCATGACGGCCGCGCGCGCAATCTGCTCGAAGCTGTGCTCTGGCATGGCGGCGAAGCGAAAGCGGCCCAGCAACAGGTTTTGTCTTTCAATGCCGAGCAGCGCGCTGCGTTGCTGGCGTTTTTGAATTCCCTTTAATACGTATTCCATAGCGGGAGCCCGACATGTTCCGTCCCAAATTGTTGTTCACCAGCCTCGCAGCACTCGCCCTCGGCGCTTGCTCGCCACAGGACCCGCAAGCCGTCACCTCGGCCGCCATCGCCAAATCGGTGATCCTGCCAACGTACACCCGCTGGGTTGAAGCCGACCGCCAATTGGCCGTCAGCGCCCTCGCCTACTGCGAAGGCAAGGAAAACCTCGACACCGCCCGCGCCGACTTCCTGCACGCGCAGAAAGCCTGGGCCGAGCTGCAACCGCTGCTGATCGGGCCGCTGGCCGAAGGCAATCGCGCCTGGCAGGTGCAGTTCTGGCCGGACAAGAAAAACCTGGTCGGCCGTCAGGTCGAGCAATTGGTCACCGCGCAGCCGCAGATCGATGCCGCCGCCCTGGCCAAATCCAGCGTCGTGGTTCAAGGCCTCTCGGCCTATGAATACATCCTGTTCGACAGCAAGCCGGACGTGGCCAACGACGCGCAAAAAGCCAAGTACTGCCCACTGTTGAAGGCGATTGGCGAGCGTCAGAAACTGCTGGCCGAAGAGATTCTGCAAAGCTGGAATAACACCGACGGCATGCTCGCGCAGATGAGCAAGTTCCCGAACCAGCGCTACGCCGACTCCCACGAAGCCATCGCCGACCTGCTGCGCGTCCAGGTCACCGCCCTCGACACCTTGAAGAAAAAACTCGGTACGCCGATGGGCCGCCAGAGCAAGGGCGTGCCGCAACCGTTCCAAGCCGATGCCTGGCGCAGCCAGTCGTCCCTGGCCGGCCTTGAAGCCAGTCTCGCCGCCGCCAAAACCGTGTGGGAAGGCGTCGACAACAAAGGCCTGCGCGGCCTGTTGCCGAGTGAGCAAAAACCGTTGGCCGACAAGATCGACGCCGCTTACGCCGCGTCCCTGAAACTGTTCGCCAGCAACCAGCGTTCGCTGACCGAGATGCTCAACGACGATGCCGGCCGCCAGCAACTCAACGATCTCTACGACAGCCTCAACGTCGTCCATCGCCTGCACGAAGGCGAACTGGCCAAGGCGCTGGGCATCCAACTGGGCTTCAACGCCAACGACGGTGACTGATGAGGGCAAGTGCCATGCTGCGACGTCAGGCTCTGACTTTAGGTAGTTTGCTGCTGGGAGCAGTGACACTGGGCGGCTGGACGCTGTTCAAACAAAAGGACAAGAGCCCGCTGCTGCTTTCGGCGCGGGACGATGGCGACGGCAAGCATTACGCCGTCGGTTATCGGCTGGACGGCACCCGGGTGTTCGCCACCCAGGTCGGGCAGCGTTGCCACGACATCATCAACCACCCGACGCTGTCGATTGCGCTGTTCGTCGCACGACGTCCGGGCACCGAAAGCTATCTGATCGACCTGCGCGACGGCGCGCTGCTGCAAACCGTGGCCTCGCTGCCCAACCGGCACTTCTACGGGCACGCGGTGATTCACAAGAGCGGCGACTGGCTGTACGCCACCGAAAACGACACCTCCGATCCGGGTCGCGGACTGTTGGGGGTGTATAAGTTCGAAGGTGAACGGCTGGTGCACAGCGGCGAGATTTCCACCCATGGCATCGGCCCCCATCAGGTGTCGTGGATGCCAGACGGCGAGACGCTGGTGGTGGCCAACGGCGGCATTCGCACCGAGGCTGAAAGCCGGGTCGAGATGAACCTCAACGCCATGGAGCCGAGCCTGGTATTGATGCAACGCGACGGCACCCTGCTGAGCAAGGAAACCCTCGCCCAGCAAATGAATAGCGTGCGTCACCTGGGGATCGCCAGCGATGGCACCATCGTCGCCGGCCAGCAATTCATGGGGCCGTCCCACGAGTCCTCAGAGTTGCTGGCGATCAAGCGTCCGGGCCAACCGTTCGTGGCGTTTGCGGTGCCTGAACATCAGTTGCAGGCGATGGGGCATTACACCGCCAGCGTGGCGGTCCACAGTGACTTGCGATTGGTCGCGTTGACTGCGCCGCGCGGCAACCGCTTTTTCATCTGGGACCTGGACAGCGGTGAAGTGCGCCTGGATGCGCCGCTTCCCGATTGCGCCGGGGTTGGCGCCGTGGCCGACGGGTTTGTCGTGACCTCGGGTCAGGGCCGCTGCCGGTATTACGATTGCCGTCAGACAACGCTGGTTGCAAAACCATTGGAGCTTCCGGCGGGGCTTTGGGATAACCACCTTCACCTCATCTGAGCCCGTTTCCTGTGGCGAGGGAGCTTGCTCCCGCTGGGCTGCGAAGCGGCCCCAAAATGGGACTGCTGCGCAGTCCAGCGGGAGCAAGCTCCCTCGCCACAGGTTATTCATCGTTCGTTAGTCCCCTTGAGTGACAGGCGCTCGAAGGCCTCGCCTGTAATTTCTTCCAGTTGGAATCACCCTGCGACTCAGATAATGTGCCCCACTGTCTCACCTGATTTTCTCCAAGGAAGTGGAAATATGCTGCGTCGCCGCATGCTGATCATGTTGGGTGTTGTTCTGCTGATCGTGCTGATCCTGGCCGGTTATAAAGCCTTCTCCATCTACACGATGATTCAAGGCTTTTCCGCGCCGAAACCGCCGATCAGTGTCGCCGCGACCACTGCCGTGGAACGTCCGTGGCAAGCTCGCCTGCCAAGCGTCGGCACCCTCAAGGCGCTGCAAGGCGTGGACCTGAGCCTGGAGACCGACGGCACCGTCATCGATTTGCAGTTCGAGTCAGGCCAGAAGGTCAAGGCCGGCCAACCGCTGCTTCTGCTTGATAGCGTGGTAGAAACCGCCCTGCTCGAAACCGCTCAAGCCGACCTGGGGTTGGCGCAGCTCGATTACGGTCGCGGCAGCCAATTGGTCGGCAGCCAGGCCATTTCCAAAGGCGAGTTTGACCGGCTCTCGGCGATATTGAAAAAGAGCCGGGCCACGGTGAATCAGCTCAAGGCGGCGCTGGCCAAAAAACGGCTGCTCGCGCCGTTCAGCGGGACCATCGGTATTCGTCAGGTGGACATCGGTGACTATCTCGCCAGCGGCACCATGATCGCCACCCTGCAAGATCTCAGCAGCCTATACGTCGACTTTTTCGTGCCCGAGCAGTCGGTGCCGAAGATCGGCGTCGGCCAGTCGGTGCAGATCATTGTCTCGGCCTACCCGACACAGACCTTCCCCGGCATCATCAGCGCGATCAACCCGAAAGTCGAAAACAGCACCCGCAATGTTCAGGTCCGCGCGACGCTGGCCAACCCCGACGGCAATCTGCTGCCGGGCATGTACGCCAGCCTGCAGGTGATGCTGCCCGACCCGCAGCCGCGCATCGTCGTGCCGCAAAGCGCGATCACGTACACGCTGTACGGCAACTCGCTCTACGTCGTCGCGCAGAAAAAAGCCGAAGACGGCAGCCTCGAAAAAGACGACAAGGGCCAGCCGATCCTGATCGCCGAACGGCGTTTCATCGAAACCGGCGAGCGTCGCGACGGGCTGGTGGTGATTACCAAAGGCTTGCAGAACGGCGAAAAAGTGGTCACGGCCGGTCAGATCAAACTGGACAACGGCGCACACATTGCCATCAGCGACGACAAGACCCTGACCGATAAGAACAGTCAGCCACGTACTGACTGATCAAGGAATCCTCATGGCTTTTACCGATCCGTTCATCCGCCGCCCGGTGCTCGCCACCGTGGTCAGCCTGTTGATTGTGCTGCTGGGCTTCCAGGCCTGGAGCAAGCTGCCGCTGCGCCAATACCCGCAAATGGAAAACGCCCTGATCACGGTCACCACGGCGTACCCCGGGGCCAACGCCGAAACCATCCAGGGCTACATCACCCAACCGATGCAGCAAAGCCTGGCCAGCGCCGAGGGCATCGACTACATGACCTCGGTCAGTCGCCAGAACTTCTCGGTGATCTCGATCTACGCGCGCATCGGCTCCAACAGCGACCGCCTGTTCACCGAGCTGCTGGCCAAGGCCAACGAGGTGAAGAACCGGCTGCCCCAGGACGCCGAAGACCCGGTGCTGAGCAAGGAAGCCGCCGACGCCTCGGCCCTCATGTACATCAGTTTCTTCAGCAAGGAGCTGAGCAACCCGCAGATTACCGATTACCTGTCGCGGGTCATCCAGCCAAAACTGGCGACTCTGCCGGGCATGGCCGAAGCCGAGATTCTCGGCAACCAGGTGTTCGCCATGCGCCTGTGGCTGGACCCGGTGAAGCTGGCCGGTTTCGGCCTGGCCGCCAGCGACGTGACCAACGCGGTGCGCCAGTACAACTTCCTCTCTGCGGCCGGTGAAGTGAAAGGCGAGTACGTCGTCACCAGCATCAATGCCAACACCGAACTCAAGTCCGCTGAAGCGTTCGCTGCGATTCCGCTCAAGGTCGAGGGTGACAGCCGGGTGCTGCTCAGCGATGTGGCGCGGGTCGAGATGGGCGCGGAAAACTACGACTCGATCAGTTCGTTCGGTGGCACTCCTTCGGTGTACATCGGCATCAAGGCCACGCCGGGCGCCAACCCGCTGGACGTGATCAAGGAAGTGCGCAAGATCATGCCGGAGCTGGAAGCCCAGTTGCCGCCGAACCTCAAGGGGGAAATCGCCTACGACGCCACGCTGTTCATCCAGGCCTCAATCGATGAAGTGGTGAAAACCCTCTTCGAAGCCGTGCTGATCGTGATCGTGGTGGTGTTTCTGTTTCTCGGGGCGCTGCGTTCGGTGGTGATCCCGGTGGTCACCATTCCGCTGTCGATGATCGGCGTGATGTTCTTCATGCAGATGATGGGCTACTCGATCAACCTGCTGACACTGCTGGCGATGGTGCTGGCGATCGGGTTGGTGGTGGACGATGCCATTGTGGTGGTGGAGAACATTCACCGACACATCGAGGAAGGCAAGAAGCCACTGGATGCGGCCATCGAAGGCGCCCGGGAAATCGCCATGCCGGTGGTCTCGATGACCATCACCCTGGCGGCTGTCTATGCGCCCATCGGTTTTCTGACCGGTCTCACGGGGGCGCTGTTCAAGGAGTTCGCCCTGACGCTGGCCGGTGCGGTGGTGATTTCCGGCGTGGTCGCGTTGACCCTGTCGCCGATGATGTGTGCCTTGCTCCTGCGCCACGACGAAAATCCCAGCGGCCTCGCGCACCGCCTGGACCTGATTTTTGAAGGCCTCAAGCGCCGATACCAAAGCATGCTCCACGGCACCCTCAACACCCGGCCGGTGGTCCTGGTGTTTGCGGTGATTGTGCTGTGCCTGATTCCGGTGCTGCTCAAGTTCACCAAGTCGGAACTGGCGCCCGACGAAGATCAGGGCATCATTTTCATGCTGGCCAACGCCCCGCAACCGGCCAACCTCGATTACCTGAACACTTACACTGACGAATTCATCACGATCTTCAAGGAGTTTCCCGAGTACTACTCTTCGTTCCAGATCAATGGATTCAACGGCGTGCAATCGGGGATTGGCGGTTTCCTGCTCAAACCGTGGAATGAACGCGACCGCACGCAGATGGCCATCCTGCCCGAGGTCCAGCGCAAACTGGAGGGCATTGCCGGACTGCAGGTCTTCGGCTTCAACCTGCCCTCGTTGCCCGGCACGGGTGAAGGGTTGCCGTTTCAGTTCGTCATCAACACGGCCAACGATTACGAAGCGCTGCTGCAAGTGATGGACCGGGTGAAAAAACGGGCGATGGAGTCCGGCAAGTTCGCCTTTGTCGATGTCGACCTGGCCTTCGACAAACCCGAAGTCGTCGTGGACATCGATCGCGCCAAGGCCGCGCAGATGGGCGTGTCCATGCAGGACCTGGGCGGAACACTGGCCACATTGCTGGGACAGGCGGAAATCAACCGCTTCACCATTGAGGGTCGTAGCTACAAGGTCATCGCTCAGGTCGAACGACCGTTCCGCGACAACCCGGACTGGTTGAACAACTACTACGTGAAAAACAACCAAGGCCAACTGCTGGCCCTGTCGACCCTGATCACCGTCAGCGATCGGGCGCGTCCACGGCAGTTGAACCAGTTCCAGCAGCTCAACTCGGCCATCCTGTCAGGTGTGCCGCTGGTCAGCATGGGCGAAGCCATCGATGTCGTGCGCCAGATTACGCTGGAAGAAGCGCCGGCCGGTTTTGCCATGGATTACGCCGGCGCCTCGCGCCAATATGTCCAGGAAGGCAGCGCGCTGTGGGTGACCTTCGCCCTGGCGCTGGCGATCATTTTCCTGGTCCTCGCGGCCCAGTTCGAGAGCTTCCGTGACCCGCTGGTGATTCTGGTGACAGTGCCGCTGTCGATCTGTGGCGCGTTGATTCCACTGTTCCTGGGTTGGTCGAGCATGAACATTTATACCCAAGTGGGCCTGGTGACCTTGATCGGCCTGATCACCAAGCACGGGATCCTGATCGTCGAGTTCGCCAACCAGCTGCGCAGAGAGAAAGGCCTGACACCTCGCGAAGCTGTGGAAGAAGCTGCTGCAATCCGGCTGCGCCCGGTGTTGATGACCACGGCGGCGATGGTATTCGGCATGGTGCCATTGATCATCGCCACGGGCGCGGGCGCGGTCAGCCGGTTTGATATCGGCATGGTGATCGCAACCGGAATGTCGATCGGCACGTTATTTACGCTGTTCGTGTTGCCGTGCATCTACACCCTGCTGGCCAAACCCGACGCAAAAGAACACTGATAATCCATGTGGGAGCGAGCCTGCTCGCGATGGCGGTGTGTCAGGCACCTCAATGTTGACTATGCCGCCGTCATCGCGAGCAGGCTCCATCCCACCTTGGGCCATGCACGGCTTGAAATTCGGCACAAAAAAAGGCCTCGCATTGGCGAGGCCTTTTATTTTGGCTTCAATCTGTTCAACTCTGCGGCCTCATTCCTTGAGAAAGTCCGAACATGAACAGCAATAAATCATGATCGGGTTGAGATGCCACAGATGCCTTGGCAACCCGTGGCAACGGACAGTGCGCGTCACCGTTCACTGAACTGAGAACTTGCGTGCGGGGCTGCTCCCACGCCGCCACCGCCAATGAAGCAACTGCCAAGGCTCCTATCAGAAACACACCTCGTGCAATTTCTAGTTTCATTGCTATAAACCTTTGATAGCGCTGCCAAACGCCGTCTCATAAAAGTAGACGAGTTTGCGCCAGTCCGCCGTGCTGAACGACGAGTGGCGACGCAGCTGCTTCATGTCGTGAGCCGCCGCCCGATAGGCGGTCAAGCGCTGCCGGCATTTCTCCAGGTCGATCAAGGCGATTTCGACCTTGGCCGACTCGCCTTCACCGGTCACCCGTACGAATACGTGCTTGATGTAAATGCAACTGTGCTGCCAACGGCCCTTGTGCATGCGGGCCAGGTTTTCGGCCAGGTCCTTCAAGACTCGGTCATGCACCGCCTCGCCGTGACGCTCGCGACCGCCGCCGGCGTACCAGTGTTCGATTTCCTCGAAGCCGTCCAGCGACTTGGTCACCAGCAATGCGCGCCATTTGTGCACGGGGTCGCGCTGTGCGCCGCAGAAAACGATTTCCGGAACTCCCACCCCAAGCGCGCGCAGGCCAATGAGCGCATCACGCTCGCGCAACACGGTCGGACGACCGAAGGGGTGCAACCAGCTGCGATAGATATGCCCGGTCTGTCGCTTGGCGTAGAGCAGCTGACCATCGTTGCCCATGACCCGCTGCACGCCACTTTCTCCACCGCGACGGACGTTAGGTTCTTCTACCCATTCACCGCGCTGATTCCAGAAATAGTCGAAGCGGTCCTGAGAGGCGACGTCCGTCTCTGCTGCACATTGCACTGCCATCCTGTTACCTCTTGCGTAATACGTAAACTCGCCACATGGCATAGAGCGGTAAAAAGTCCAATCGTTCCTGAATACGGAACCCCGCTTGTTCAAACTCTTTTTCTACCGTGGCCGCCGGTAACACAAACCGGTTTTGGTAACCTTCCTGCCCACGCCGTTTCTCTGAGCGCTTGCGTTTCCAGGCCTTGAAATTGCCGTCCACCCACAACGAAAGGATCACGCTGTCACGCGTGACTCGTTCAAATTCGCGCAGAATGGCCAGTCGATGCTCGGCTTCACCGATGTGATGCAGCAAACGCATGCAGAAAATGCTGTCGACAGCGTTGTCGGGCAAAGCAATGTCGAATGCGGAAGTGTGCAAGGGTTGTACCCGTTTCACCACGTCAGCCGGTTGCGCCTGGGTTGCAATCTTCAACATTGACTCGGAGTTGTCGGCCCCGATGATCGCTCGATTGGCTTTCTCCGCCAGCATTGGCCAAAAACGCCCTGCCCCGCACGGCAAATCGAGGACCAGCCCTGGCTCACCGACCAGCTTCAGCGCCTTTCGCGCCAACTGCACGTCACGCCAGTGGGATAGCTTACGACCAAGACCATCCTGGTGCTTCTGCAAATACCTTTGTGCATGTTGATCGTCGTACTTCTCGGAAAAATCGAGTTTGATCGGGCCGTCCATCATTAAGGTCTCCTGAACTTCTGATGACGCCCACCTTAGGTAGCGTAGTGTCGGTGTCAGGTCATACCTTTGTGAAAAAATTGTTAAGGAAATGTTGAATCATTACAAGATTTTTCAAGTTGACCACCATGGCTCGGAGCCCCGACTGCTCAAGCAACCGCTAGCTTTGGCTCAATTGCACCTGAAAACGACAGCCATTAGGTTCCATATTGGTCAAGCTGACGCTCCAGCCCTGGTTCTCGCAAATCCGCTGCACCAGCGATAACCCCAGTCCCAGGCCTTCGCCGCGCTTTTCACTGCCGCGAACGAAAGGTTCGAACATTGCCTCGCGTTTTTCCTCGGGAATGCCCACACCGCTGTCCTCGACCGTGAAACCTGTGGCCGTGAGGGTCAAACGGATGAACCCGCGCTCGGTGTAATGCAGCGCGTTACGCAACAGGTTGCCCATGACGGCGTGCAAGAGGGTTGCGTTGTAACAGGTGTCCAGTGGATTACCCGGTTCGAAGATCAGGCTCAGCCCCTTGGCTTCAATCGGCTCGCGCCACTGGTTGAGCAGCCCGTCGGCGACCTGGCTCAACGTCTGCTGCGGCGACATGCTCGCGTCTTCTCGCTGGGCCCGGGCCAACATCAGGAACGTTTGCACCAGCTCGCGCATCTCGGCGCACGCGCGGGCAATTCGCTCGACCTGCGCATGACCGCGCTGGTCGATACCGGGGTTTTCCAACAGCAGCTCACAGGAACTGGCAAGTACCATCAAAGGCGTGCGCAGTTCGTGGCTGACGTCACTGGTAAACAATCGCTCACGGGTCAATGCCTGGCGCAGCCGACCAAGGGTGGCGTCGAAGGCAACCGCGAGCTCGCCCACTTCGTCAGCGGCATAATCGGGTGCCAAGGGTGGCGCCAGCCCCAGCAATTGATCGCGATGACGCACCTGGCGGGCGAGTCGCACCACCGGCGCCATCACTTTGCGCGCCAGGACCCAACCGAGAAAGACTGCCAGCGCCAGGCTCAGTACGAAGCCCACCAGCACCACGGCAAACAGCACTCGCTCACGCTCTTCGAAATCGCTTTGATCCTGCAGCAGTACGTAATGCCGGCCATCGACCACTTCAACCATCGCGTGATACGACAGCTGCTCGCGAAAGACCTCGTGGAAACCGGGCTCCAGATGCCGTAAATCCTTGGGCAACTCGAAGTCCCCCGGCCCACCGCTGAAATAGAACAGCTGGTCCGGCTCGGGGCGATGGCTCCAGTCAGAGACGCTGTCCATCAGCAGGAGCCGTTGAAGATCGCCACCCAGCCCGGCTGAAATCAACTTTTCTTCCACCAGGTGCACGGTCGCCACAATGCCCATGGCGAAGGCGCCTGCCACCAATGCACTCATCAGCGCAAAGGCGATGATGATCCGTTGAGCGAGGCTCTGCTTAAACTCCATCGCGACTCTCGGCCAAGCGATAACCCACACCGTGCACGGTTTGCAGCAAGGGCTTGGCGAAGGGCTTGTCGATCACCTGGCGCAGTTGATGGACGTGGCTGCGCAGGCTGTCGCTGTCCGGGCAGTCATCACCCCAGAGGGCTTCTTCGAGAATTTCGCGGCGCAGAACATGCGGGCTTTTCTGCATCAGCACGGCCAGCAACTTGAGGCCGACCGGGTTGAGCTTGAGCAGGCGACCTTCGCGGGTCACCTCCAGGGTATCGAGGTCGTAGCTCAGATCACCCACCTGCAAGGCGCGTCGACCGCCACCCTGGGCACGACGCATGACCGCTTCGATACGCGCCGCCAGTTCGGACAGGGCGAACGGTTTGATCAGGTAGTCATCGGCACCGGACTTGAAGCCTTGCAGCCGGTCATCCAGCTGATCGCGCGCGGTGAGCATGATCACCGGCGTGTCGCGGCGGGCGTCTTCGCGCAGGCGTTTGCACAGCGTATAGCCGTCAATGCCGGGCAGCATGATGTCGAGCACGATCAAGTCATAGTGCTCGGTGGCCGCCAGGTGCAGGCCTGACAAACCGTCCTGCGCGCAATCCACGGTGTAGCCTTTGAGCCCCAGGTAATCGGCCAGATTGGCCAGGATATCGCGGTTGTCTTCAACCAATAGAATTCGCATGGGCACCTCCTCCGCACACAGTAACGGCCGTCATGGCCCGCGCAGCTTAAGGCCAAGTGTGGCTCAGGGCTAGGACTGCGTGCAGTTGTCAATCCGATAGAAAAACCGATGAAGGCTTAACAAGTTTTTCACTATCGATTCACACGCCAATGACAGCGCCGGGCTCAGACTCCGCGCGGATGCGCACTTCATACCCCTTCACCGACCAAGGAACTGCCATGGCTTCGACCGCTGCCCGCCCCGCTTCCAGACCGCTCAACTTTTGGGTGTGTCTGGGTGTGCCCGCTATCACAGCGATCAGTTTGGTGCTGCTTGAGCTGACGTCTCTGGACATGAACCTGGCCAAACTGTTCTACGACCCGGTCGCCGGGGAATTCATCGGACGCCACAGTTACTTCCTTGAAGACATCCTGCATGACCGAGCCAAGCAATTGGTCATCGCCTTTTCGGTGTTTGCGATCATCGGCTTTATCGGCTCGTTTTTCATCGCCAGGCTCAAGCCGTTCAAACGCGAACTGGGTTGCCTGGTGATGTCGCTGGCGCTGGCGACCTCGTTCGTGACCCCAGTGAAAGCGGTGACGGCTGTGCAATGCCCGTGGAGCCTCGAGCAATTCGGCGGCCACGAAACCTACAGCGAACTGCTCAGCCCGCGTCCGCAAACCGACAAGCCTGGGCGTTGCTGGCCTGGGGGTCATGCGGCGACGGGGTTTACCTTGTTCGCGCTGTTTTTTGTGTTGCGTGACCGTCGCCCGCGTCTGGCGCGCCAGGCCTTTGTGTTTGCGTTTGCACTGGGGACGGTGTTTTCGGTGAGCCGGATGATGCAGGGGGCGCACTTCTTTTCGCATAACGTGTGGACGGCGATTTTCTGCTGGCTGATCTGTCTGGGGTCTTACTACTACATCCTGTATCGACCGGCGTCCAAGGCTGAGAAAGCGTCCGAAGCACAACCGGTTAGCGTATGAACTGACGCCTTCGCGGGCAAGCCTCGCTCCTACAGGGATTTCGCTGGACCTGTAGGAGCGAGGCTTGCCCGCGAAGAAGCCCTTAAAAACCACACAACTTTATGCCGGGCAATAAAAAACCCCGCCGGTTCATCACCGGCGGGGTTTTCATGTACGGGGTAAGGCTGGCTTACATCATGCCGCCCATGCCACCCATACCGCCCATGTCTGGCATGCCGCCACCCGCTGGGCCGTCTTCCTTGATCTCGGCGATCATGGCTTCGGTAGTGATCATCAGGCTGGCAATCGACGAAGCCGCTTGCAGAGCCGAACGAGTCACTTTAGCCGGGTCCAGGATACCCATTTCGATCATGTCGCCGTATTCGCCGGTCGCAGCGTTGTAACCGTAGTTACCCGAACCTTGCTTGACCTTGTCGACCACAACGCTTGGCTCGTCGCCGGAGTTGGCAACGATCTGGCGCAGTGGCGCTTCTACAGCGCGACGCAGCAACTGGATGCCAACGTTCTGGTCATCGTTGTCGCCTTTGAGCTCGGAGATTGCCTGCAGAGCGCGAACCAGTGCCACGCCGCCGCCAGGTACCACGCCTTCTTCAACGGCTGCACGGGTAGCGTGCAGGGCGTCTTCAACGCGGGCTTTCTTCTCTTTCATTTCAACTTCGGAACCAGCGCCAACCTTGATCACTGCAACGCCGCCGGACAGCTTGGCCAGACGCTCTTGCAGTTTTTCACGGTCGTAGTCGGACGAAGTGTCAGCCACTTGCTGACGGATCTGCAGAACGCGAGCCTGGATGTCAGCTTCAACGCCGGCGCCGTCGATCACGGTGGTGTTTTCTTTGGACAGGATCACGCGCTTGGCATTACCCAGGTGTTCCAGGGTAGTGCTTTCCAGGCTCAGGCCGATCTCTTCGGAGATAACGGTACCGCCAGTCAGAACAGCGATGTCCTGCAGCATGGCCTTGCGACGGTCGCCGAAGCCTGGAGCCTTGACGGCTGCAACTTTGACAATGCCACGCATGTTGTTCACAACCAGAGTCGCCAGGGCTTCGCCTTCAACGTCTTCGGCCACGATCAGCAGTGGACGGCCGGCTTTGGCAACGGCTTCCAGGACTGGCAGCATTTCGCGGATGTTGGAGATCTTTTTGTCGACCAGCAGGATCAGCGGACCGTCCAGCTCGGCAGTCATGGTCTCTGGCTTGTTGACGAAGTACGGGGACAGGTAGCCACGGTCGAACTGCATGCCTTCAACAACCGACAGTTCGTTTTCCAGGCCCGAGCCTTCTTCAACGGTGATCACGCCTTCTTTACCGACTTTTTCCATGGCTTCGGCAATGATGTCGCCGATGGAGCTGTCGGAGTTGGCCGAGATGGTGCCGACCTGAGCGATGGCCTTGGTGTCAGCGCAAGGCTTGGACAGGGCTTTCAGCTCTTTGACGATAGCGATGGTCGCTTTGTCGATGCCGCGTTTCAGGTCCATCGGGTTCATGCCGGCAGCGACGGCTTTCAGGCCTTCGTTGACGATAGACTGAGCCAGAACGGTAGCGGTGGTGGTGCCGTCGCCTGCGTCATCGTTGGCACGGGAGGCAACGTCTTTGACCAGCTGCGCGCCCATGTTTTCGAAGCGATCTTTCAGCTCGATTTCTTTGGCAACGGACACGCCGTCCTTGGTGATGGTCGGAGCGCCGAAGCTCTTCTCGATGATCACGTTACGGCCTTTAGGGCCCAGGGTCGCTTTTACTGCGTCAGCCAGGACGTTGACACCGGCGAGCATTTTCTTGCGGGCGGAATCGCCGAATTTAACTTCTTTAGCAGCCATGATCGATATTCCTTAAATACTTTGTAGTAACGGGAAAATGAGCGGGGAATCAGCCTTCGACAACAGCGAGGATTTCGCTCTCGCCGATGACCAGCAGGTCTTCGCCGTCAACTTTCACAGTGTTGCTGCCGGAGTAAGGGCCGAACACAACCTTGTCACCCACTTTCACGGACAGCGCACGCACTTCACCGTTGTCCAGGACTTTGCCCGGGCCTACAGCGAGGACTTCGCCCTGGTTTGGCTTTTCAGCAGCCGAACCTGGCAGGACGATACCGCCAGCGGTTTTCTTTTCTTCTTCGCTGCGACGGACGACGACGCGGTCATGCAGAGGACGAAGCTTCATTGTCGATCTCTCCTAATTGTGGTTTTCATCGGCCGGTGTATTCCCGGCGGGTTTAACAAATCCGGCGGTGCCGGGTGCGGTTCGTCAAGCGAACCGCGGAAGTCTGTCTGGCGTGATCGCCAGAAACCTTGCGGTGACCGTTACATAAGGGCGCATAAGCTTATTACAAGGGCGGGGATCGAAATTTTTTTGCATCAATGCCCCGAAAACGAACACGGCACCCGAAGGTGCCGTGCAGCTGAAACGCTTTACTTGGAATCGCGGTGTTCGAACTCGCCTTCGATTACGTTCGGCTCGCGGCCCAGCGGCTGCTGCGGAGCAGGACCGCCACGTGGTTGAAGATCATCGGCAAACGCCCGCTGGCGGATCGCTGCCTCTTCAGCGCGCTGGCGCATTTTATTGGCCAGCAGTCGACGGGAGATCGGCAGCAGCATGATCAGACCCAGCACGTCCGTGACGAAGCCCGGCAGAATCAACAGACCGCCCGCCAGGGCCAGCATCAAGCCTTCAAGCATGGTCTGGGCCGGCAACTCGCCGCGGTTCAGGCTTTCACGCGCACGCAACGCAGTGGCCAGACCGGCGATGCGCAGCACGAACACGCCGAGCATCGAGCCGAGAATGATCAGCAGCAGGGCCGGGAAAAACCCGATGGCCCCGCTGACCTTGACGAATACGAACAGCTCCAACACCGGAAACAGTACAAAGAGCAATAAAAAAGGGCGCATCAAATGGTTCCTCAACGCAAGAATGCCTTGCCAGTCTTCCCTAGATGACGTCGCCGTTTCGTGAATTCAAGCGTCAGCCACTTCATTTTTCGGCCAATGCTCGGCGTGAGCCAGGAAAACCAAGGCTTCGCGCACTTGTGTCGGCGTATTACAAGTTGCCTGGAACGGCAGCCAGTACAGGGCCTGGCCAATGCGTAGGTGCATGCCTTCGCTGTCGATACCCGCCAGTTGCGCCGGCTCGGTTTTCGGCAGCCCCGCCAAATCGACGTAGTGGGCGATGGCTTTGGCGTGATCGGCGTTCATGTGCTCGACCATGCTCAGTTCGGCTTTGCCGGCGAACGGATTGGCCAGGGTCAGTTGGTCGACCCAGTGAATCGCACCGAAACCGCCGATGTAACGGTGACGTACAGGCTTGAGCACCCAGAAATCGAAATCGTGGGCCTTGTGGTAGCTCTGCGACTCCGGGAAATAGCGGTAGTAACGCTCGGCCGCCGCTTCGATCGCGGCCTCGTCTTCGAGCTTTTCTGCTTCGGCGAGATAAGTCAGGCGACCAACGGCTTGCACATCGTCGGCCTCACGTTCGCCCACAAAAAGCGAGCATTTCGGATCTTTCTGCAGGTTATGGGTGTGCTGGGCGATGCGGCTGATAAGGATCAGCGGCCGGCCCTGCTCGTCCAGGCAATACGGAACCACGGAGCCAAACGGGAAACCGGGCATCGACTTGGAGTGCGTCGACAGCACCCCGCGGTATTCCTTGAGAAGCAATTCTCGGGCATTCTTGGCCGCTTCAACGCTCAATTTATGACTCCTTATATAGAATCCGTCGAAAAAACGGACAGGCGCCTGGGGATAAGTTCCAGTACGCCATCGGGGCAGTTCTCATGTGCAACCAGGCCACATCAGGTGCAGATCGAGAGGCCCTCTAGGAAGGAAACCACTCTGAACCTGCTATTGGGGCATGCGAATGCAACTCACTGACAAAGTAATCATTATCACTGGCGGTTGCCAGGGTTTAGGCCGTTCCATGGCCGAGTATTTCGCGGGTAAAGGCGCGAAGCTGGCGCTGGTGGACCTGAACCAGGAAAAGCTCGACGACACCGTCGCGGCGTGCAAAGCCAAGGGCGCAGAAGCTCGGGCATACCTGTGCAACGTTGCCAACGAAGAGCAAGTGACGCACATGGTCGCCCAGGTGGCCGAAGATTTCGGCGCGATTCATGGATTGATCAACAACGCCGGCATCCTGCGCGACGGCCTGCTGCTGAAGGTCAAGGATGGCGAAATGACCAAGATGAGCCTGGCCCAATGGCAGGCGGTCATCGACGTCAACCTGACCGGCGTGTTCCTGTGCACCCGTGAAGTCGCGGCAAAAATGGTCGAGCTGAACAACAGCGGCGCGATCATCAATATCTCCTCGATCTCCCGCGCCGGCAACGTCGGCCAGACCAACTACTCCGCCGCCAAGGCTGGCGTGGCCGCGGCAACTGTGACCTGGGCCAAGGAACTGGCGCGTTATGGCATTCGCGTGGCTGGCATTGCACCGGGCTTTATCGAAACCGAGATGACGTTGGGCATGAAGCCTGAAGCGCTGGAGAAGATGACGGCCGGGATTCCGCTCAAGCGCATGGGCAAACCGGAAGAGATCGCCCATTCGGCGGCGTACATTTTCGAGAACGACTACTACACCGGCCGGATTCTGGAAATGGATGGCGGGCTGCGGATCTAAGGCCTCATAGATCAATGTGGGCGCTAGCCTGCTAGCGATTGAGCGGGTTCAGCCAACTTATTTGTTGAATGTGAATCCGCTATCGCTAGCAGGCTAGCTCCCACAGTTAGTTGTGTTTCAGGCCATCAATCGTCGCTGATGGTGATGTTCGGCATCGCCGGCGACACCGCTTCCTGCAACACAATTCGCGCGCCGACGTGGCGGGCGAGTTCCTGGTACACCAGGGCAATCGGGCTGTCAGGTTCGGCGATCACCGTAGGCTTGCCGCCATCGGCCTGTTCGCGGATAGCCATTGCCAGCGGCAACGACGCCAGCAGTTCGACGCCATACTGGTTGGCCAGCTTCACCCCTCCGCCCTCACCAAACAGATGCTCGGCATGCCCGCAGTTGGAGCAGATGTGCACGGCCATGTTTTCCACCACACCGAGCACCGGGATGTTGACCTTGCGGAACATCTCCACGCCCTTGCGTGCGTCCAGCAATGCCAGATCTTGCGGCGTGGTAACGATCACCGCGCCAGCCACCGGGACTTTCTGCGCCAGAGTCAGCTGGATATCACCGGTGCCTGGTGGCATGTCGATGACCAGGTAATCCAGATCGCCCCAGGCGGTTTGCGTGACCAGTTGCAACAATGCGCCGGAAACCATCGGCCCACGCCAGACCATCGGCGTGTTGTCGTCGGTCAGGAACGCCATCGACATCACTTCAACGCCATGGGATTCAATCGGCACGAACCATTTCTGATCCTTGACCTTCGGTCGGGTGCCTTCGGGGATGCCAAACATGATGCCCTGGCTCGGACCGTAGATGTCCGCGTCGAGAATCCCGACCTTGGCGCCTTCACGGGCCAGGGCCAGCGCGAGGTTGGCGGCGGTGGTGGACTTGCCCACGCCGCCCTTGCCCGACGCCACGGCGACCACGTTCTTGACGTTGGCCAGGCCCGGGATTTGCGCCTGGGCCTTGTGCGCGGCGATCACGCTGGTGATGTCAACGCGCGCGCTCGTCACGCCGTCGAGGCCTTCGATCGCCATTTGCAACATTTGCGACCAGCCACTCTTGAACAGACCGGCGGCGTAGCCCAGTTCCAGTTGCACGCTGACGCGATCGCCCTGGATGTCGATGCTGCGCACACACCCGGCGCTGACCGGGTCCTGGTTCAGATAAGGGTCGGTGTATTGGCGAAGGACGGCTTCCACCGCTGCGCGATTGACGGCGCTCATGGGCAACTCCGATAGCAAGACTGGAAAATCAGGGGGGTATCCTACGCCGGACATACATTTGTGGCGAGGGAGCTTGCTCCCGCTCGGCTGCGAAGCAGTCGCAATCAGGCAGACGCACTCCTTGCGCCGAAAACGGGTTGGAGGGTTTGGGGCGGCTTCGCCAGCCAGCGGGAGCAAGCTCCCTCGCCACAGAAGCATTTTCACGCTCATACTGCCGGTGCAAAGGTTTGGGCATTCGATGCAACCGGAAACAGGCTGACGGGGTGAAAAATATGCGCCAGCGCTTTATAGTGGCCGACCTCCGTTTCATCAAGTAGCCGAGCCCCATGTCCGAGCCACGCAAGATCCTCGTCACCAGCGCCCTGCCCTATGCCAATGGTTCGATCCATCTTGGCCACATGCTGGAATACATCCAGACCGATATGTGGGTGCGCTTCCAGAAGCACCGCGGCAACCAATGCATTTATGTCTGCGCCGACGACGCCCATGGTTCGGCCATCATGCTGCGCGCGGAAAAGGAAGGCATCACCCCGGAACAACTGATCGCCAACGTCCAGGCTGAACACAGCGCCGACTTTGCCGAGTTCCTGGTGGACTTCGACAACTTCCACTCCACTCACGCCGAAGAAAACCGTGAGCTGTCGAGCCAGATCTACCTGAAGCTGCGCGACGCCGGGCACATCGCCCAGCGCTCGATCACTCAGTACTTCGACCCGGAAAAGAAAATGTTCCTGGCCGACCGCTTCATCAAGGGCAGCTGCCCGAAATGCGGCACTGAAGACCAGTACGGCGACAACTGCGAAAAATGCGGTGCAACCTACGCACCCACCGACCTGAAGGATCCGAAGTCGGCGATCTCTGGTGCCACTCCGGTGCTCAAGGATTCCCAGCACTTCTTCTTCAAGCTGCCGGACTTCCAGGAAATGCTGCAAGCCTGGACCCGCAGCGGCACCCTGCAAGAAGCCGTGGCGAACAAGATCGCCGAATGGCTGGATGCCGGCCTGCAACAGTGGGACATCTCCCGCGATGCGCCGTACTTTGGCTTCGAGATCCCCGACGAGCCAGGCAAATACTTCTACGTCTGGCTGGACGCGCCGATCGGCTATATGGCCAGCTTCAAGAACCTGTGCGCCCGCCGTCCGGAACTGGATTTCGACGCGTTCTGGGGCAAGGACTCCACCGCCGAGCTGTACCACTTCATCGGCAAGGACATCGTCAACTTCCACGCCCTGTTCTGGCCAGCGATGCTCGAAGGCGCCGGTTTCCGCAAGCCGACCGGCATCAACGTGCACGGCTACCTGACCGTCAATGGTCAGAAAATGTCCAAGTCCCGCGGCACTTTTATCAAAGCCCGGACTTACCTGGACCACCTGTCGCCGGAATACCTGCGCTACTACTACGCGGCGAAGCTGAGCCGTGGCGTCGATGACCTGGACTTGAACCTCGAAGACTTCGTGCAGAAGGTCAACTCCGATCTGGTCGGCAAAGTCGTCAACATCGCCAGCCGTTGCGCCGGGTTTATCCACAAGGGTAACGGCGGTGTGCTGGTGGCCGGCAACGCCGCACCGGAACTGACCGAAGCGTTCCTGGCCGCAGCGCCAAGCATTGCCGAGGCCTACGAGGCGCGCGACTTCGCCCGTGCCATGCGCGAGATCATGGGCCTGGCCGACCGTGCCAACGCCTGGATCGCCGACAAGGCACCGTGGTCACTGAACAAACAGGAAGGCAAGCAGGACGAAGTCCAGGCCATCTGCGCCCTGGGCGTGAACCTGTTCCGCCAACTGGTGATCTTCCTCAAACCGGTGCTGCCGCTGCTGGCCGCCGACGCCGAGGCGTTCCTCAACGTCGCGCCGCTGACCTGGAATGACCACGCGACCTTGCTCAGCAACCATCAACTGAACGAGTTCAAGCCGTTGATGACCCGTATCGACCCGGTAAAAGTCCAAGCCATGAGCGACGCCTCGAAAGAAGACCTGACCGCCAGCGCAACCGACACCGGCAATGCCGCGCCTGCCGGCAATGGCGAACTGGCCAAGGATCCGCTGTCGCCCGAAATCGATTTCGACGCCTTCGCCGCGATCGACCTGCGCGTTGCCTTGATCGTCAAGGCTGAACACGTGGAAGGTGCCGACAAGCTGCTGCGCCTGACCCTGGACATCGGTGACGAGCAACGCAACGTGTTCTCCGGGATCAAGAGCGCTTACCCGGATCCGTCCAAGCTCAATGGCCGTCTGACCATGATGATCGCCAACCTCAAGCCACGGAAAATGAAGTTCGGCATCTCCGAAGGCATGGTGATGGCAGCCGGCCCTGGTGGAGAAGAAATCTACCTGCTCAGCCCCGATAGCGGCGCCAAGCCGGGTCAGCGCATCAAGTAAGTTTCTGCGCTAAATCGATCCCACAGTCGTGCCTGGCGCGACTGTGGGATTTTCATATCAGGCCCCACCCTCCGTCCTTCCCGGATAATGCCTAAGCTTTTTAGAACGCTCTGTTAAAAAGCCCTCTTTCTACCGGCACAATCATGACCGAGATGCTGCTTACGCTTATCAGCGCCGCCCTGATCAACAACCTCGTGTTGCACTGGCCGCTGGGCGTCGATCCGCTGCTGGGCAGCGAGCGCGATCAGGTTCATGCATTGGGTATTGCGACGACGTGTCTGATGCTGATGGTCGGCATACTGGGCTACCCGGCTTATCACTGGCTGCTGGTGCCGCTGGAACTGACTTCGCTGCGTCTTTTCGTGTTCCTGCCCTTGAGCGTATTGCTGATCGGCCCGCTGCTGAAAGCGCTTTCCCGGTTACTTCCAAAGCTTGCGTTTGATGGCCTCTGGCCGTTGCTGCTGGGCAACGCGGGTGTGCTGGGGCTGGCATTGCTCAACGCTCAGGACGACAAAGGATTCTTCCACGCCACCGCCCTGTGCCTCGGTGCAGGACTGGGGTTCTGGCTGGTGCTCAGCCTGTTCAGCGACTTGCGCCAGCGCACAATCGAAAATGATATTCCCCTGCCCTTTCGCGGCCTGCCGATCGAACTGATCGGCGCCGGACTGATCGCAGTGGCTTTTCTCGGATTCAGCGGGCTGATCAAAACATGAGTCTGATTCAACGCATCGACGCCCTCTTGCCGCAGACCCAATGCGGCAAGTGCGGCCACCCCGGATGCAAGCCTTACGCCGAAGGCATCGCCAGCGGCGAGCCGATCAACAAGTGCCCGCCAGGGGGCAGCGAAACCATCTCGGCGCTGGCCGAGTTGCTGCAAGTGCCGGTGCTGGAACTGGACGTCAGCCGCGGCTCGGCACCGGCGCAGATCGCTTACATCCGCGAAGCCGAATGCATCGGTTGCACCAAATGTATCCAGGCGTGTCCGGTGGATGCCATCGTCGGTGCCGCCAAATTGATGCACACGGTGATCATCGACGAATGCACCGGTTGCGACCTGTGTGTCGCGCCGTGCCCGGTGGATTGCATCGAAATGCGGCCACTGCCTTTGGCCACGGTGCTGCCGATTGTTGGTGGCCTGGCGTTCAGCCTTGAGGAACAACGGGCGCGCACCGCCAAACGCAATCATGCGCGGCGTCGCTTCGAACAGCGCAACGCCCGTTTGCGCCGCGAGGAAGAGCAGAAACTCGCCGAACGTCAGGCCCGCGCTCAACGCGCCACGCCGCAAAACGAAGTGCCGACGCTCGACCCGGTTCAGGCTGCGCTTGAGCGGGTGCGTGCGCAGAAAGCGGCAAACGCCGATGCGGCGTTGAAAAAAGCCAAGATCGACCTGGCGATGAGTCGTGCGCAACTGAACAAGTCGCTCAAGGCATTCGGGCATCCGCCGACCTTCGAGCAGCAGTCGCAATTGATCGTGCTGCAACAGCAATTCGAGATGGCAGAGCAAGCCTTGGCCAAGCTGGAAAGCAGCGCGCCGCCCATCCCCGCACCGGCACCCGCCGCGCCAGCGAAGGATGCCGAGCTGAAACGGGCGAAGATCCAGCTGGCCATGCGCCGCGCCGAACTCAACAAGGCGCGAACCGGCGAAGCCGCAGCTGAACAGATTGCAGCGCTGGAACGCGCTGTAATGGACGCCGAGCGTCAGGTGGATGCCTATGTCGCCCCTTGAATCGGTGGACGAACGCCTTCAGCAGGCCATGAAGCTGGTGTTGCTGGCCACGGTGCCGGGCATGCTGGCGTTGTTCTGGTTGTATGGCTGGGGCGTGTTGATCAACCTGATTTTGACGGCTGTTACCGCATTGGCGGTTGAAGCTGCGGTGCTGCACCTGCGCAAGCAATCGATCAAGCCAACGCTGAGCGACGGCAGCGCGCTCGTCAGCGCGACGTTGCTGGCCTTGGCCTTGCCGCCTTATTGCCCGTGGTGGCTGACGGTCAGTGCGGCGGCATTCGCCCTGCTCGGTAAACACCTTTATGGCGGGGTTGGCAAAAATCCGTTCAACCCGGCGATGCTTGGTTTTGCCCTGGTGCTGGTGACCTTTCCCCAACAGATGACCCTCTGGCCATCGGCCCACGGCATGAGTCTGCTCGGTGGCTTGCAACAGGTCTTCGGCTTCGGTCAGGCGCCAGATGCCTGGGCCCAGGCCACGGCGCTGGACAGCCTGCGAATCAACAAAAGCCTGACCATGGATGAACTCTTCGCGAGCAATCCGGCGTTCGGCCATTTCGGCGGACACGGTGTGGAATGGGTCAACCTGGCCTTTCTCGCTGGCGGCGCGTTTCTTCTGCAACGGCGGGTGTTCACCTGGCATGCACCGGTCGGCATGCTTGCCAGTCTGTTCATCATCAGCCTGCTGTGCTGGAACGGTTCGGGCTCCGACTCCCATGGCTCGCCGCTGTTTCACTTGCTCACCGGCGCGACCATGCTGGGCGCGTTTTTTATTGCCACCGAGCCGGTGTCCGGCGCGAAGAGCCCCGGTGCCCGATTGTTGTTCGGTGCCGGCGTGGGAATACTTACTTACCTGATTCGTACTTGGGGCGGATACCCCGACGGTGTAGCGTTTGCCGTGTTGTTGATGAACCTTGGCGTCCCGGCGCTGGAGCGGTTAGTCGCGTCCAGGCAGGAGCAGATGGCCCCATGAACCGAGCGACGAGCGTTGTGATGCTGGTGCTGCTGGCCGGGTTGGGAATTGGCGTGACGTACGTCGTGCAGCACGCTAGCGAACCGCGCATCAGTGCGCAACAGCGCTTGATCGACAGCCGCAACCTGCTGGACCTGCTACCGCCAGACAGCTACGACAATCAGCCGTTGGACCAGCCACTCGCCCTCGAAAACATCCGGCTGTCCAACAGCACGCTGCTGGGCGGCTATTTGGCGACCAAGGCCAGCCAACCGAGCGCGGTGTTGCTGCGCAGCCAGACCTTGGGCTACGAGGGCTCCATCGAGCTGCTGATCGCCATCGGCGCCAGCGGCAAGTTGCTGGGGGTCAAGACCCTCAAGCAATCGGAAACCCCAGCCCTGGGCGGCAAGATCGCCGACTGGCCCAATACCTGGCTTCAGGTGTTTACTGGCAAGTCGCGAAACGCCCCCGGCGACACCGGCTGGGCCTTGAGAAAAGACCAGGGTCAATTCGATCAGATAGCGGGCGCGACCATTACTTCACGGGCGGTAATCAGCGCCGTTCATGACGCGTTGCGTTTCTTCGACGAACACCCGCAACAGCTAATCGGGAGCAGTGCGCATGAATAAGACATCGACACTGCGCAACTCTCTGATGCTTGCGCCTCTGATCGGAGCTACGCAGGCCTGGCCGACCGCTCTCGGCCTGTGGCTGATGTTCTTCGTAGTGATCAATGCATATGAACTCAGCATGGCCGCCTTGCGATCACGGCTGATCCCGTCCACCCGCTTGCTTGCCAGCATCCTGTTGGCCGCCACGTTGACCAGTTGCGCGGAACTGGCCGGGCAGGTCGGGTCACTTCAATGGCATCAGCACGCGGGGATCTATGCAGGATTGATCGCCTTGCAATGTGTGGTGCTGGAGCACAATGGTTTTTTCCAGGAACCGCGGCTTGATCGCCTGCGTTTGTGTGGCCTGTTTGGCGCGCTATTGGTGGGGCTAGGCCTGCTGCGCGAGGTTATCGGTAACGGCGGTCTGCACCTGGCCACGCTGGTCCCTGGCGGATTCATTCTCTTGGGACTGCTGATCGCCGCCTGGCAGGCCTGGCACCGACCGACTCCCTCACACTGACCGACATCGAGGAAACGCACTGTCCATGAATGCCGCAAAACGTCTGGAAATTTTCCGCAGGTTTCACGAAGACAACCCGGAACCGAAGACCGAACTGGCCTATTCCTCGCCGTTCGAATTGCTGATTGCGGTCATTCTGTCCGCCCAGTCGACCGATGTTGGTGTGAACAAGGCCACCGCCAGACTCTATCCGGTGGCCAACACGCCGGCGGCGATCTATGCCTTGGGCGTCGAAGGGCTGTCGGAATACATCAAGACCATCGGCCTGTTCAACAGCAAAGCGAAAAACGTGATCGAAACCTGTCGTTTGCTGGTTGAGCGCCATGGTGGCGAGGTTCCGCAAACCCGAGAGGAACTGGAGGCGCTGCCTGGCGTCGGCCGCAAGACCGCCAACGTGGTGCTCAATACCGCTTTCCGGCAACTGACTATGGCCGTGGACACCCACATTTTCCGAGTCAGCAACCGCACGGGCATTGCTCCGGGCAAAAACGTGGTCGAGGTGGAGATGAAGCTGATGAAGTTTGTCCCCAAGCAATACCTGCTCGATTCACACCACTGGCTGATCCTTCATGGACGCTACGTTTGCCTGGCCCGCAAGCCTCGTTGCGGGAGCTGCCGGATCGAAGACCTGTGCGAATACAAGCAAAAGACCTCGGACGATTGAGGCAGTATTAGTTTTATTGATCCATCGATTGAAAAAATCTTTTTTACCCGCCGGGAGTTTGTCGATATAAGGAGCGCCAAAGGCAGTCTTAGCCTGGAGTTAACCTTATGAGCACTGGCAAAGAGCAATTGGACGTAGAAGACGACTTCACACCTGTTGAGACCGATGACGCTGAACCGGTGGTTGAAGTGGCGAAGACCAACCTGAGCAAACGCCGCACCATTGACAATCTGCTGGAGGAGCGTCGACTGCAAAAGCAGTTGGCCGATTACGATTTTGACCTTTGACACCTGAAAGCCTCCCGAAACGGAGGCTTTTTACTGGGTGCTGCCCGCCCCCCGATGAACGCCCTTTCATCACGCCTCGTCAATCGCCAGTGCGCTCATACCAGTCCATTACGTTGAGCGAGTTCGATCAGATCAACCAATGAGCGAGCATTGAGCTTCAACAACAGGCGTGTCTTGTAAGTACTGACCGTTTTATTGCTGAGGAACATGCCATCGGCAATCTCCTTGTTTGTCTTTCCTCGAGCCAACTGTTGCAACACCATCATTTCGCGCCCGGACAGGCGATCCACCATATCGGCTTCACTGGCATTCCCGAGACTGGAACGAACGGTATGCAGCGCTTGATTCGGAAAGTAGCTGTAGCCCGAAAGCACGGCCTTTATCGCACTGAGCAATTCAGTGAGATCCTGTTGTTTGCAGACATACCCGGCGGCCCCCGACTGCATGCAACGCATGGAAAAATGTCCGGGGGCCTGAGAGGTCAGGATCAGCACTTTAAGAGGCATCGCTGTTGTGGTCAGACGCGCAATGACTTCCAGCCCGTCCAGCTTCGGTATCCCAATATCCAGAATGACAATATCCGGCATAAGTTCGCGGGCAAGTTGTAACGCATCCACACCGTTATCTGTTTCTGCAATGACTTCGTAGCCATGACGTTCCATCAGCATACGTACCGCAAGACGAATGACGGGGTGATCATCCACGATCAGCACTTTATTCATGGGCAAGTCCAATTTCGCTGTTCGAATTTTTAGAGCCCGCACAATAGCCTAGTCGTTTCATCCGTGGCATGCCGCCCCCCTCGGCCACCCGCAGCGAAAGACATTCCCTACAAACAAGCAGGACATGTCTTACAAAAATCAGACGAATACTGTGTGTCTTAAATTTTATCGCCCCGGCGGCACGGTGCTTTCAAAATTGTTTTTGTATCGATTTACATCAGGAAATCAAAGAAACCAGAGGTTGACCGAAGGATCCGACAGACGCTGACGATTGAGCTACGCTAAAAAACAACCGATATTTTCAGGCGAACATTCACACTCGCTCGTTAAAAATCAAGACGTGACCACTAATCAACTTACAACAACCCTTACACCAGGCAACACTTCAGAAACAGCAATAAACGCCACACTTACCAAAACAACAATAACAAAAATACCCGAGGCGCAAATAATACAGCTACTATGACTCCCGTTAACAAACCCACTAAAAGGACACCCCCAAAACAGCAGACCGCCTTCCCGACTCCGACAACTTACCAACACCCGAAACCTCTCCATAAATTGATCGAGAACAGACAATCTTCCATGAGCAAACAACATGAACAAACTCAAAATAAGAATTTCCAACCCCATGACAATCATTGCAATATTTGCAACACTGTCTGAAACTTCGGCTGCTATCTCTCTTCCATTTCTCGACAATAAGGAACGAGAGATCTATATCTGGTTCCTTATCAGCTTTCCCTTTTATTTGCTCTTCCTATTCTTCGCCACACTCAACTTCAACTATCGATCGCTTTACGCGCCCTCTGATTTTGAGAAAGGCAAGCATTTCATCAAGGCCATGACCGATGCCGATCACGCGCAAGTCAATACACCCGAGCATTTGATTGAGCACCCCTTACGCTCATCGGTGTTGCTAAAGGATCTGCACATCGTCGATGCACGATGGATGAGCAACAAAATGGACTTCAACACTTTGATGGAAAAGATCCAGCAACCACAGGAAAACCCTGCGCGCGTGATCGTGTTCCTAACCTGTACTGATTCAGAGGCGTTACTGAAGGAAGGCGCACACAAGCATTCGAAACAAACAAAGAAACGCAACAGCACTACGTTCTGGGTTGCCTACAATTTGAGCTCACATGGCATGACGACGATGGCTTGAACGCCAATAGCAGAAGACCGATTGCGACGGGCAGTCGGAGAGTAAAGCAGACGAAAGCTTATTTGTAACAACAACAAGAAAGTTGATACATGATACCCGGCAGGAAAAATCCCTCTTTCAGAAATGTGGCCTTGTCACTGACAAGGCCACATTTCCATTACCGTCGTTGCAGCTTCAAAGATCTCAGAAAAGCTTCCGGCCTTTGTTCGCAGCAATGCGCATGCGCAAGGCGTTGAGCTTGATGAAGCCCGCTGCGTCGGCCTGGTTATAGGCGCCGCCGTCTTCTTCGAAGGTCGCGATGTTGGCATCGAACAACGATTCGTCGGACTTGCGACCGGTGACGATCACATTGCCCTTGTACAGCTTCAGGCGCACAACGCCGTTCACGTGTGCCTGGGACGCATCGATCATCTGCTGCAGCATCAGACGCTCAGGGCTCCACCAGTAACCGGTGTAGATCAGGCTGGCGTATTTAGGCATCAGCTCGTCTTTGAGGTGAGCCACTTCGCGGTCCAGAGTGATCGATTCGATCGCACGGTGAGCGCGCAGCATGATGGTGCCGCCAGGAGTTTCGTAGCAACCACGGGACTTCATGCCCACGTAACGGTTCTCGACGATGTCGAGACGGCCGATACCGTGTTCGCCACCGATACGGTTCAGGGTCGCCAGCACGGTGGCCGGGGTCATTTCGACGCCGTCCAGTGCCACGATGTCGCCGTTGCGGTAGGTCAGTTCCAGGTACTGCGCCTTGTCTGGAGCCTTCTCCGGGGAGACGGTCCATTTCCACATGTCTTCTTCGTGCTCGGTCCAGGTGTCTTCCAGCACGCCGCCTTCATAGGAAATGTGCAGCAGGTTGGCATCCATCGAGTACGGGGACTTTTTCTTGCCGTGACGCTCGATCGGGATATTGTGCTTTTCAGCATAATCCATCAGCTTTTCACGGGAGAGCAGGTCCCATTCGCGCCAAGGGGCGATCACTTTCACGCCAGGCTTCAGTGCGTAGGCGCCCAGTTCGAAACGAACCTGGTCGTTACCCTTGCCGGTGGCGCCGTGGGAAATGGCGTCAGCGCCGGTTTCGTTGGCGATTTCGATCAGGCGTTTGGCGATCAACGGGCGAGCGATGGAAGTACCCAGCAGGTACTCGCCTTCGTAAACGGTGTTGGCGCGGAACATCGGGAAAACGAAATCGCGCACGAATTCTTCGCGCAGATCGTCGATGTAGATCTCTTTCACGCCCATGGCCTGAGCCTTGGCGCGTGCAGGTTCAACCTCTTCGCCCTGACCCAGGTCAGCGGTAAAGGTCACCACTTCACAGTTATAAGTATCCTGCAGCCACTTGAGGATCACCGAAGTGTCCAGGCCGCCGGAATACGCCAGAACGACCTTGTTTACGTCCGCCATGCCATCACTCCACGGGGTTCTACGGAAAGCCGTGAAGTCTACCGGTCATACGGAATAATTTACAGAGGCGCGACAGCTTATGACGACGAAGCGACAGATTCTGTCGAGCGAGCGACGAATTCAGCAAACTCAGGATGTCGCCGAAGAGCTTCCCGGCGTCGTGGTTTGAGGCGCGACTTTCTCGGTCGGTGCCACCCGCTCCAGGCGCACCGCGACCCGGCGATTCTTCGCGCGGTTGGCGGCGCTGGTGTTCGGCGCCACAGGGTAGCGCTCACCGTGGAAACGCAGGGTGATCTGCGATTCCTGGATGCCATTGGCCTTGAAATAGTCCATCACCGCCAACGCCCGGCGGCGTGACAGCTCGCGGTTGGTCAGGCGATTGCCGCTGTTGTCGGAGTGCCCGTCGAGTTCGATGTGATTGACCGTCGGATCCGCTTTCATGAACTCCAGCATCACCTGCAACTGCGCCTTGGCTTGCGAATCAAGATCAACGCCTTCACCCGGGAAACCGATCTCGGACTGTTTGACCTGCTCGAAATTCTTCGGCAGCAGTTTCGCCACGCAACCCTGGTATTCGTTGAAGGCCTTGCTGAACTTGACCGGCAACAGGCGCACTTCAGAGACGCGGCCATCACCAGAGGAATGCCGGATGACCGGACTGCGGCCGTCCATCAACCCGCTGATCAGGCGACCGGCCTGAACTTGCGAACTGTTGAACAACACGTTGCCGCTGCCGATTCTCACCGATCCCAGATTGATGTCGCCACGTCCCGGTTGCCACGGCGCAGCCGCCGCCAGCAGGGTTGCTGAACCGCCACCGATCATCGCGTTGTAGGCTTTCAGACGAAACGTCGCCTGCTCGCCGGCGCGGCGCACGAATTCACCCGAACCGAAATCGGTAATCGGTTGAGTCAGGCGGCATTCGAACTTGTCACCTTCGACCGTCCACTCGATGCTCTCCAGACGTGTCTGGAAAGTGAGCGCCATCGCAGGGAGGCTGGCAAACACACTGAGCAAGGCTAAATAACGCTGGCGCACGGGAGGCTCCACTGGCTTCTACAACAAAAAGACCGACACACATATTTACGGCATACCTGTTGGATATCGGAAGCTTCCTGCAAAACTTGATAGCGAGTGCCTGAGAGAGTCTTTTCCGGTAGCATTCCCCAGAGTTTGACCCGCCTGGAATCCCCTCATGTCCGACCGCCTGACCCTGCTGCGTCCCGACGACTGGCATATTCATCTTCGCGATGGTGCTGTGTTGACCAATACCGTTGCGGATGTCGCGCGCACCTTTGGTCGCGCCATCATCATGCCCAACCTGGTACCTCCGGTGCGTAACGCCGCTGAAGCCGACGGCTATCGCCAGCGGATTCTCGCTGCACGTCCGGCCGGCAGTCGTTTCGAACCGTTGATGGTGCTGTACCTGACAGACCGCACCCAGCCCGACGAAATTCGCGAGGCCAAGGCCAGCGGTTTCGTTTACGCCGCCAAGCTGTACCCGGCCGGCGCGACCACCAACTCGGACTCGGGTGTCACCAGTATCGACAAGATCTTCCCTGCACTTGAGGCCATGGCCGACGTCGGGATGCCCTTGCTGATTCACGGTGAAGTCACCCGCGGCGATGTCGATGTGTTCGACCGCGAAAAAATCTTCATCGATGAGCATATGCGTCGTGTGGTCGAGCGTTTCCCGACGCTCAAAGTGGTGTTTGAACACATCACCACCGCGGACGCCGTGCAGTTCGTCAACGAGGCTTCGGCCAACGTTGGCGCGACCATCACCGTGCATCACCTGCTGTACAACCGCAATCACATGCTGGTGGGCGGGATTCGGCCACACTTCTATTGCCTGCCGATCCTCAAGCGCAACACCCACCAGGAAGCCCTGCTCGACGCCGCCACCAGCGGCAGCAACAAGTTCTTCCTCGGCACCGACTCGGCGCCTCACGCCCAGCACGCCAAAGAAGCGGCCTGCGGCTGTGCCGGTTGCTACACCGCTTATGCGGCGATCGAGATGTACGCCGAAGCCTTTGAACAACGCAACGCGCTGGACAAGCTTGAAGCCTTCGCCAGCCTCAACGGCCCGCGCTTCTATGGCCTGCCGGTGAACACCGATCGCATCACCCTGGTCCGCGATGAGTGGACCGCCCCAACCAGCCTGCCATTTGGCGAGCTGACCGTAATCCCGCTGCGCGCCGGTGAAAAACTGCGCTGGCGCCTGCTGGAGGAACACGCGTGAGTGAAGACCATTTCGACGACGAACAGGACGGTCAAGGCGGCGGAGGTGGTTCGCGCCACCCCATGGCTGAGCGCTTCCGTGGATACCTGCCAGTTGTTGTCGACGTTGAAACCGGTGGTTTCAACTCTGCCACTGACGCCCTGCTGGAAATCGCCGCGACCACGATCGCCATGGATGAAAAAGGCTTTGTGTATCCCGATCACACCTATTTCTTCCGCGTCGAACCTTTTGAAGGCGCGAACATTGAAGCCGCGGCGCTGGAATTCACCGGGATCAAACTCGATCACCCGCTGCGTATGGCGGTGAGCGAAGAAACGGCCCTGACCGATATCTTCCGTGGTATCCGCAAGGCCCTGAAAGCCAACGGCTGCAAACGGGCAATTCTGGTTGGGCACAACAGCAGCTTTGACCTGGGTTTCCTCAACGCCGCTGTCGCACGCCTGGACATGAAACGTAACCCGTTTCACCCATTCTCCAGTTTCGATACCGCGACCCTCGCTGGCCTGGCTTACGGTCAAACCGTACTGGCCAAGGCTTGCCAGGCGGCGGACATCGACTTCGACGGTCGTGAGGCTCACTCGGCGCGCTACGACACCGAGAAGACGGCCGAGCTGTTCTGCGGCATCGTCAATCGCTGGAAACAAATGGGCGGCTGGGAAGACTTCAACGACTGATCCCGGTCGCTGAATTTCTCCCAACCATAAAAAAACCGGCCTCAGTGGCCGGTTTTTTTATGCCTCGAACGTGCCTTACAGCGCAGCAGCGTTCTCGGTCAGGTAAGCCGCGACGCCTTCGGTCGAAGCCGTCATGCCTTTGTCGCCTTTTTTCCAGTTGGCAGGGCAGACTTCGCCGTGCTCTTCGTGGAATTGCAGCGCGTCGACCAGACGGATCAGCTCTTCCATGTTACGGCCCAGCGGCAGGTCGTTGATGATCTGCGAACGGACAACGCCTTTGTCGTCGATCAGGAACGCGCCACGGAAAGCCACGCCGCCTTCGGACTCAACGTCGTAGGCCTTGGCGATTTCGTGCTTCATGTCGGCAGCCATGGTGTAACGAACCTGGCCGATACCGCCATTGTTCACCGGGGTGTTGCGCCATGCGTTGTGGGTGAAGTGCGAATCGATCGACACCGCGACCACTTCAACGTTGCGCGCCTTGAAGTCAGCCATGCGGTTGTCCAGAGCGATCAGCTCGGACGGGCAAACGAAGGTGAAGTCCAGTGGGTAGAAGAACACCAGGCCGTATTTGCCTTTGATGGCCGAGGACAAGGTGTAGCTGTCAACGATTTCGCCATTGCCGAGGACGGCAGGTACGGTGAAGTCCGGGGCTTGTTTGCCTACGAGTACGCTCATTGAATATCTCCTGGTCTATATATCGTGAAGAACTGGGTTCGTGTCAGCCTGCCACCCTCAGGCGACAGCCCTGTGACACGCCCCCCTTCGCAAGGACCGACCATCATACACGGCGTTTTTGGGCTGTCCTCAACGGTTTTTCAACCGCGCGTCAAATTGGTCGTCGCGACAGGTGATGGCAGAAGCCCGGATGAAAACCGTTCGTCAGTCATACTCGCTTATAACGCGAAGCTTTCAGAAAGCACTTTGACAATCATTCTCGTTAACATTAAGATCCATCGCAACTGAGTCACCACCAGCGACGGTTCTTAGCTTATGTATGTCTGCCTCTGCACTGGCGTCACCGACGGTCAAATCCGCGATGCAATCTATGAAGGTTGCTGCAGCTACAAAGAAGTCCGCCAGGCCACTGGCGTAGCCAGCCAATGCGGTAAATGCGCCTGCCTTGCCAAGGAAGTGGTGCGTGAAACCCTGACCAAATTGCAATCGGCCCAGGCTGCGATTCCTTTCCCTGTAGAATTTACTGCCGCGTAACTACCCTATTCCAAAGAACCGGACTTGATGTCCGGTTTTTTTATGTCTGAAAATCAACTGCTTACGCTCCAGACGCGGAACACAAACATTCTTATTCCGATTAATTTTCATTTAAGTTTCAATAACTTAGGTTTGACACTCTTAGTTGTGCGGCTCAAACTCCGCCTTATTGACAGCTAATACAGGGCAGGACCCCATCATGAAAGGCGACATTACAGTCATCCAGCATCTCAACAAGATCCTTGCCAATGAGCTGGTCGCGATCAATCAATATTTTCTGCATGCGCGCATGTACGAAGATTGGGGTCTGAACAAGCTCGGCAAGCACGAATACCACGAATCCATCGACGAGATGAAACACGCGGACAAGCTGATCAAGCGCATCCTGTTCCTCGAAGGCCTGCCGAACGTCCAGGACCTGGGCAAGCTGCAGATCGGCGAACACACCCAGGAGATGCTCGAATGCGACCTGCGTATTGAGAAAACTGGTCATGCCGACCTCAAGGTTGCCATCGCTCATTGCGAAACCGTGGGTGACTTCGGTAGCCGTGAATTGCTCGAAGATATCCTTGAGTCCGAAGAAGAACACATCGACTGGCTGGAAACTCAACTGGGCCTGATCGATAAAATCGGTCTTGAGAACTATCTGCAATCGCAGATGGGCGAAGAGTAAGTTAGCGCCCGCTAAACTCGAGACAATAAAAAGCCCCGCACTCTTTTATAGAGGCGGGGCTTTTTAATGCCCTTTGTCTCGTCCTGAACAAGGTTTGCACCTGTTTCAGGACGAAACATCTGCAGGAGCGAAGCTTGCTCGCGAAAGCGGTAGTCCAGTCAACTTATGTGCTGAATGTTGTACCGCTTTCGCGAGCAAGCTTCGCGCCTACAGGTACCGGGTCAGGCTTCGGTCTTGTTCGCAGCAGCCGCTTCAACGGCAGCCTTGATCGTGGCCTGCAGCGAACCATCAGCCGACATTTCAGTCATGATGTCGCTACCGCCGACCAGCTCACCACCGACCCACAGTTGCGGGAAGGTTGGCCAGTTGGCGTATTTTGGCAGGTTGGCGCGGATTTCCGGGTTCTGCAGGATGTCCACGTAAGCAAACTTTTCACCACATGCCATCACGGCCTGCGCGGCTTTCGCGGAGAAGCCACACTGCGGGGCATTCGGCGAACCTTTCATGTAAAGCAGAATGGTGTTGTTAGCAATCTGCTCTTTAATCGTTTCGATGATATCCATGGAGCACCTCGGCTGAACTTTCCGACTCAGAGGTCGGCACGGTGGCGCATTGTAACGGAAACCCGAGCGCCATGCTCGGTCTCCCCGACAGACACAATCAAGCCGCCGCCACCGTCACCGGAACACCGTTCAACGCAGCATTCCCCGACAACTCGTCGAGCTGACATTCATCGGTCAGGTCGTTGGCGCTGGAGCCCGGTTGACTACTGGCGATCGTCATCTGCACGCCGGGCCGTGCATGCCCCCAACCGTGAGGAAGACTGACCACGCCTTTCATCATGTCCAGGCTGGCGAGCACTTCCACTTCGATCACACCGACCCGCGAACTGACCCGCACGCGCTGCCCGTCACCGAGTCCACGACTGGCCAGGTCATCCGGGTGCATCAACAATTGATGGCGCGGCTTGCCCTTCACCAGACGGTGATAGTTGTGCATCCACGAGTTGTTGCTGCGCACATGGCGACGACCAATCATCAGCAATTCGTCGGCAGCCGGTGCTTGCAGCGCGGCGAAACGGGCAAGGTCAGCGAGAATCGCAGCCGGCGCGGCCTGGACTCGCTGGTTGGCGGTTTTCAGGCGTGGCGCCAGGTTCGATTTGAGCGCGCCCAGATCGACGCCGTGCGGGTGATCGAACAGCGTCGCCAACGAAAGCTTGTGCGCCGAGGCATCGCCATAAAGCCCCATCCGCAGCCCACGATCGATCATCTGCGCCGGTGCAATGGTCGGTTTCAGCTCCTTGCCGGTCTTCGCCGCAAAAGCCTGGGCCAGGCCGACAAAGATCTCCCAGTCATGCAATGCACCTTCGGGCTTGCCCAGGATCGCCCGGTTGAAACGGGTGACGTTGCGCACCGCGAACATGTTGAACGTGGTGTCGTAGTGATCGTTTTCCAGTGCGGAAGTCGACGGCAGGATCAGGTCGGCATAGCGCGTGGTTTCATTGATGTACAGGTCGATGCTGACCATGAACTCCAGACCGTCCAGCGCCTGTTCCAGTTGCCGGCCATTGGGTGTGGACAGCACCGGATTGCCGGCCACGGTGATCAGCGCACGAACCTGCCCTTCCCCGCCCGTCAGCATCTCTTCCGCCAGGGCCGACACCGGCAACTCACCACCGTACTCGGGACGCCCGGACACCCGGCTCTGCCACAGATTGAAATGCCCACCCGACGTCGAGGCCACCAGATCCACCGCAGGTTCAGTGCACAAGGCACCGCCGACGCGGTCGAGGTTGCCGGTGACCAGGTTGATCAGTTGCACCAGCCAATGACACAGCGTGCCGAAGGCTTGGGTCGAGACGCCCATCCGGCCATAGCAGACCGCTGTCGGCGCCGCCGCGAAATCCCGGGCCAATTGACGAATCTGTTCTGCCGGCACCGCGCACAAGGGGCTCATCGTGTCGGCAGTGAACGTGCTGATCGCCTGACGGACTTCATCCAGACCGTCGACCGGCAAATGGCTGTCGCGGGTCAGACCTTCTGCGAACAAGGTATTGAGCAACCCGAACAACAGCGCCGCATCGCCACCGGGGCGCACGAACAGATGCTGATCGGCTATCGCTGCCGTTTCGCTGCGGCGCGGATCGACCACCACCACTTTGCCGCCCCTGGCCTGAATCGCCTTCAGGCGCTTCTCCACATCCGGCACGGTCATGATGCTGCCGTTGGAGGCCAGGGGATTGCCCCCGAGGATCAACATGAAATCGGTGTTGTCGATGTCCGGAATCGGCAGCAGCAAGCCGTGGCCGTACATCAAATGGCTGGTCAAGTGATGAGGCAACTGATCGACCGAGGTCGCGGAAAACCGGTTGCGGGTTTTCAGCAGGCCCAGGAAATAATTGCTGTGGGTCATCAAGCCATAGTTGTGCACGCTGGGGTTGCCTTGATAAACCGCCACCGCATTCTGCCCGTGATGCTCCTGAATCGCCGCCAGGCGTTCAGCGACCAGGCTGAAAGCGTCTTGCCACTCGATAGGCTGCCATTCGCTGCCCACTCGCAACATCGGCTGACGCAGGCGATCCGGATCGTTCTGGATGTCTTGCAGGGCAACCGCCTTGGGGCAGATGTGCCCACGACTGAACGTATCCAGCGGGTCACCCTTGATTGAGGTGATCTGCACGCCATTGCCTTCGACCTCGGAGGTCTCGATGGTCAGGCCGCAGATGGCTTCACACAGGTGGCAGGCACGGTGATGGAGAGTCTTGGTCATGGCCAGTCTCTGTTTTGTTCTGGGCGGGCAATATCAGCCGCGGGAACAAAACTATGGCGCGTGACCCGCGACTGCGCCAGCGACGTTCGTCTTGTGAATCGACGACCATCAGGCTAGCCGATGGCCGTGCACGATCAATTCGGCGGCAACCTGGGCGGCGGCGCCTGCAACTGGATCTCCTGAATGGTTTCGATCTGTTCCTGGGCGATATGTACGCCGGTGAGCTCGCCGATCAGTCGCCAGTGTTCGTCGAGCCCGGTACTAATGGTTGCCATGCGATCGATCATGCGTCGACCGGCCGCTTTGGTCACTTCGTCTTCACTGCGCATCAATTCGAAGGACATCGACGTCATGGAAGCGGTGAGGTGGGTCAAGGAGCGGGCCGTGAGGCCGAGTAAATCCATTAAAAGCTGTTCTTTCGATTCCATTCCGAAGGCTTCCTGCGTCACTCGTGAGTTAGTTATAACCCAGCACTTTGTATTAGCAAACGTTTCATCCAGAACACGGTGACAACCGGCGCCTTGAACAACAGACAAGACACGAAACGACCTCGTCAAAACCTGCGTTCGACCACACAGACAGGCTCACTGAGGCTGAGAAATCTTCGACGCCTTCTTTTTGAGCGGTGAGGCCAAGGCCGTCCAGATTCCGCCGACCGCCAGCCAAAGCATCACGCCGGACCCGATCAGGATGATAGCTTTCTGGTTTGCCAGGATGCCCAGCTGATGAGGCTCGGCTTGATAGACCTGCAACGCAATATCAATGACGCTCACCACTGTGAACCACGCGACCACCAGGGCAGCTCCATGCTTCAGGTCCGGCGTCGATCGCGCGAGTAGCGAAGCTCCCAGGTAGATTCCAATTGCGACCAATCCCCCCACTACCAAAAACTGGGTCGAATCAATCTGCAATCGCGTCATCCCTGAAATTCTTCACGCCGATAAAAGCGCCGACGATGGCGCCCACCACTGCGCTCGGAACGCCTGGATAAATCGTGCTTGCGATAATCGCGAAGCCCATGACCGTAGAAATGACAGCCATATCGAAGGCCGGCGAAACACGACGAAGGCGCGTCAGACCAGTGTGTCCGGGTTTATTGATCGCCATACAGCGCTCCCTCCCTGGGAGTGTTTGACTTTACGCAGTCGAGAATCCGCAATGAGGCGGATAATACCTGAGCGCAATCCGAAACCCGGCACCTGAAAACGTAACAGCAAACAACTCCGCGAGCTTGTAAGGGGCCCGGAGGGCGCTGTTCAGCGGGTCTTCCATTCTTCGCCGGATATCGAGCCAGATCACGGCAGTTATTGCAATCGAGCTTCGGCACCGTGTACAAATGCTGCTCACAAACTCGCAACGCGGATCGCGTTGTATCGCTTGAAACATGTTGGAAACCGTAAAAAAAGCCTCCTATTGGAAAAACGCGACATTTAATGTCAATATCGCGCCTCCCCCTATTTCGTCGCCCCGTGCGGCTTACGCCGCAGGTCTCGCCCGTTTTTCAGTTAAACAAGGCTTTGAGTATCTGCGGTCTGTTGCAAAAAGGTAGTCAATGATGAGCGCAAGGCACTTTCTCTCCCTGATGGATTGCACGCCCGAAGAGCTGGTCAGCGTGATCCGTCGAGGCGTTGAGCTCAAAGACCTGCGTAACCGCGGCGTGCTGTTCGAGCCTCTGAAAAACCGCGTGCTCGGGATGATTTTCGAGAAGTCCTCGACCCGTACCCGTATTTCGTTCGAAGCCGGCATGATCCAGCTCGGCGGCCAGGCCATCTTCCTGTCGCCGCGCGACACGCAACTGGGCCGTGGCGAGCCGATCGGCGACTGCGCCATCGTGATGTCGAGCATGCTCGACGCCGTGATGATCCGCACCTTTGCCCACAGCACCCTGACCGAATTCGCCGCCAATTCCCGCGTTCCCGTGATCAACGGCCTGTCCGATGACCTGCATCCGTGCCAGTTGCTGGCCGACATGCAGACGTTCCTCGAACATCGCGGCTCGATTCAGGGTAAGACCGTGGCCTGGATCGGCGACGGCAACAACATGTGCAACAGCTATATAGAAGCGGCGATCCAGTTCGACTTCCAGTTGCGCATCGCCTGCCCTGAAGGGTTTGAACCCAACCCGCAGTTCGTGGCCATGGCCGGCGATCGCGTGACCATTGTCCGCGATCCGAAGGATGCCGTGCGCGGCGCCCATCTGGTGAGCACCGATGTCTGGACCTCCATGGGCCAGGAAGAAGAAACCGCCAAGCGCCTGAAGCTGTTCGCGCCGTTCCAGGTGACTCGCGCCCTGCTCGACCTGGCGGCCGAGGATGTGCTGTTCATGCACTGCCTGCCGGCCCACCGTGGCGAGGAAATCAGCCTCGACGTGCTTGATGACAAGCGCTCGGTCGCCTGGGACCAGGCGGAAAACCGCCTTCACGCACAAAAGGCCCTGCTCGAGTTCCTCGTCGAGCCGGCGTATCACCACGCATGAGCCCTCCATTACTGCTTAACCTGCGCAACCTCGCCTGCGGCTATCAAGACCAGCGCGTCGTGCAGAACCTCAACTTGCATTTGAATGCCGGTGACATCGGTTGCCTGCTGGGCTCCTCGGGCTGCGGCAAGACCACCACGCTACGGGCGATTGCCGGTTTCGAACCGGTGCAGGAAGGTGAAATCACCCTCGCAGGCGAGACCATCTCCCGCGCCGGCTTCACCCTTGCCCCGGAGAAACGCCGGATCGGCATGGTGTTCCAGGACTACGCGCTGTTTCCGCATTTGAGCGTGGCCGAGAACATCGCCTTCGGGATCCGCAAGCACCCGCAAAAGGATCGTGTCACCGAAGAGTTGCTGGAGCTGGTCAACCTGAAAAACCTCGGCAAGCGCTTTCCGCACGAGTTGTCCGGTGGTCAGCAGCAGCGTGTCGCACTGGCCCGCGCACTGGCACCGGAACCGCAATTGCTGTTGCTCGACGAACCATTCTCCAACCTCGATGGCGAACTGCGACGCAAGCTCAGCCATGAGGTGCGCGACATTCTCAAAGCCCGTGGCACCAGCGCGATTCTGGTGACCCACGACCAGGAAGAAGCCTTCGCGGTGAGCGATCATGTCGGGGTGTTCAAGGAAGGTCGGCTGGAACAATGGGACACGCCCTACAACCTGTACCACGAGCCACTGACGCCGTTTGTGGCCAGCTTCATTGGCCAGGGTTATTTCATTCGCGGCCAGCTGAGCAGCCCCGAGTCGGTGCAGACCGAATTGGGTGAGTTGCGCGGCAATCGTGCCTACACCTGGCCCGTGGGCGGTGCGGTGGATGTGTTGCTGCGTCCGGACGATATCGTTTATGCACCCGACAGCGGTTTAAAGGCGCGGATTGTCGGTAAGTCGTTCCAGGGAGCCTCGACGTTGTACCGTTTGCAGCTACCGACCGGGGCGCAACTGGAGTCGATTTTCCCGAGCCATGCCGATCATCAAGTCGGTGCCGAAGTGGGTATTCGAGTCGCGGCTGAACACCTGGTGTTGTTCCAGGCATCGGGCAGCACGGCTGCGCAGATTCCAGTGGTAGAGTCCGGTGTCCGCCGCTACAGCACCGCCAGCTAATACACACGGACAAAAAATGTGGGAGCGTGGCTGCTCACTCCCACATCAAGTTTGGGTTAACCGAGAATGAGTGTTCCGCTCGCAACCAGCGTCGCATTCCCGCCAATCTTCACCCGGTCCCCTTCCAGTCGGCAGAACAACGCCCCGCCTCGCTTCGAGCACTGATAAGCGCTGAGACTCGTCTTGCCCAACCGCTTCGACCAATACGGAATCAAGCTGCAATGGGTCGAACCGGTCACCGGGTCTTCATTGATGCCGATTGCCGGGGCAAAGTACCGGGACACGAAATCATGCTGACTCCCCTTGGCGGTGACGATTGCACCCGGCCACGGCAGCTTGGCCAGGGCGATCATGTCTGGCTGGCAGTTGAGCACGGCCTGCTCGGACTCCAACACCACGAACAACTCGTTGGAACCCAGAACATCGACCACTTCGACGCCCAAGGCGCGCTCGACATCCAGGGTCACGCCCACTTCAGATGGCACGATGGCCGGAAAATCCAGCCACAAGCGCCCGTCCTCGCGGCTTACGCTCAACGGGCCGGACTTGCAGATGAAGTCCAGGCGCTCGACCGGCTCCTTATAAATGTCAAATAACACATGCGCACTGGCCAGGGTCGCATGGCCGCACAATGGCACTTCGGTCGTCGGGGTAAACCAGCGAATGTGCCAACCCTGCCCTTCACGCACCACGAAGGCCGTTTCGGCGAGGTTATGTTCGGCGGCAATCTTCTGCATCAACTCATCGGCTAGCCACGCCTCGAGCCGATACACCATGGCCGGGTTACCACTGAACGGACGATCACTGAACGCATCGACTTGATGAAATTCAAGCTGCATAACCTTCTCCCTGATTCAGGCGCGGCCGATATCGGCAAACTTGGCCTGAGTGTGTTCGGCCAGCACCGCCGGCGCCAATTCAACCTCAAGACCGCGCCGGCCGGCGCTGACGAAAATGGTCGCAAAGGGCTGAGCGGAGTTATCGATAAAAGTGCGCAAGCGCTTCTTCTGCCCTAACGGACTGATCCCGCCCAATAGATAACCCGTCGCGCGTTGCGCTGCGGCAGGATCGGCCATTTCGGCTTTTTTCACGCCCGCCGCGTGAGCCAGATGCTTCAAGTCCAAAGTTCCGACGACCGGCACCACCGCTACCAGCAACTCACCTTTCTCACTGGCTGCCAGCAATGTCTTGAACACCTGCGCCGGGTCGAGTCCCAGCTTCTCCGCGGCCTCCAGCCCATAGGACGCAGCCTTTGGATCATGTTCATAACTGTGCACGCGATGTTCGGCTCGAACTTTTTTCAACAAATCCAATGCGGGGGTCATGGCAGCTCCAGAGTGGGCGGCAGTAGAAAAATCCTGCGCTGGATTCTAGGACATTGGTCGGCAAAAGGCTCTATTGCGCCACTGGTTCAGCGGCTTGACGGCACAGGCTGCCGTTCGTCCGTGCCTGGCCGGACGCGTGAACAATACGATCATTCACATGACTAATAGTTGAATTGTGACCGACAGTTCACTTTCGACCTTTGACAGCAGCGTTTCTTGTCTATATTTTTTCGAATCTGAATACTGTACGAATGTGTCATCGCAGCACCCCAGTAGCAGGCCGAGAACAGGATGGGGATTCTGCCTCGGTGGAAAACGCGCTTTGGTCATGATGAAAGAAGCGCCAGACAACAACAAAAACGAGGTTTTCAATGACAACTGCTTTACAACAACCGTCGCTCTCAAGCCAATGCATGGCCGAGTTTCTGGGCACTGCACTGCTTATCTTTTTCGGCACCGGTTGTGTTGCCGCTCTCAAGGTCGCGGGTGCCAGCTTTGGCCTGTGGGAAATCAGCATCATCTGGGGCGTCGGCGTGAGCATGGCGATCTACCTGACCGCCGGGGTTTCCGGGGCTCACCTCAATCCCGCCGTGAGCATCGCACTGAGCATTTTCGCCGACTTCGAAAAACGCAAACTGCCGTTCTATATCCTCGCTCAAATTGCTGGCGCGTTCTGCGGCGCATTTTTGGTCTACACGCTGTACAGCAATCTATTCTTCGATTTCGAACAAACTCACCATATGGTCCGTGGCACCCAGGCGAGCCTCGAATTGGCGTCGGTGTTCTCCACCTTCCCCAACCCGGCCCTGTCCACCGCCCAGGCTTTCCTGGTGGAAGTCATCATCACCGCCATCCTGATGGGCGTGATCATGTCCCTGACCGATGACAACAATGGCCTGCCAAAAGGGCCGCTGGCACCGCTGCTGATTGGCTTGCTGATCGCCGTGATTGGCAGCTCGATGGGCCCGCTGACCGGTTTCGCGATGAACCCGGCGCGTGATTTCGGTCCGAAGCTGATGACTTTCTTCACCGGCTGGGGTGAAATTTCCCTCACCGGCGGCCGCGATATCCCGTATTTCCTGATTCCGATTTTTGCACCGATTGTCGGTGCCTGCCTCGGCGCTGCCGCGTATCGCGGGCTGATTGCCCGTCATCTGCCCAGCGCCACACCTGCTACACAGGACGTAACACCGGCCATTGACGGCAAACCAAGAACTTCTTGATACCGTAGGCGCGTGATCCTGCCCATAAGATCACGCGCCGGACCTCTCTTCCTTTTTTCGTCCAAGGCAATCGACATGACCGACATTCAGAATAAGAACTACATCATTGCCCTCGATCAGGGTACGACCAGCTCCCGCGCGATCATTTTCGACCGCGACGCGAACGTGGTCTGCACCGCCCAGCGCGAATTCGTCCAGCATTACCCGCAAGCCGGTTGGGTCGAACACGACCCGATGGAAATCTTCGCCACCCAAAGCGCCGTGATGGTCGAAGCCCTGGCTCAAGCCGGCCTGCATCACGACCAGGTCGCGGCCATCGGCATCACCAACCAGCGCGAAACCACCGTGGTCTGGGACAAGACCACCGGCCGCCCGATCTACAACGCGATCGTCTGGCAGTGCCGCCGCAGCACCGAGATTTGCCAGCAGCTCAAACGCGACGGCCACGAGCAATACATCAGCGAGACCACCGGCCTGGTCACCGACCCGTACTTCTCCGGCACCAAGCTCAAGTGGATCCTCGACAACGTCGAAGGCAGCCGCGAGCGTGCGCGCAACGGCGAACTGCTGTTCGGGACCGTCGACAGCTGGCTGATCTGGAAATTTACCGGCGGCAAGGTCCACGTCACCGACTACACCAACGCCTCGCGCACCATGCTCTTCAACATCCACACGCTTGAGTGGGACACGAAGATGCTGGAGATACTGGATATTCCGCGCGAGATGCTGCCGGAAGTTAAATCTTCGTCCGAAATCTACGGCCACACCAAAAGCGGCATCGCCATCGGCGGCATCGCTGGCGACCAGCAGGCCGCCCTGTTCGGCCAGATGTGCGTCGAGCCGGGCCAGGCGAAAAACACCTACGGCACCGGCTGCTTCCTGCTGATGAACACGGGCGACAAAGCCGTGAAGTCCAAGCACGGCATGCTCACCACCATCGCCTGCGGCCCACGTGGCGAAGTGGCTTACGCGCTCGAAGGCGCAGTGTTCAACGGTGGTTCGACCGTTCAGTGGTTGCGTGACGAACTGAAGATCATCAACGACGCCCACGACACCGAATACTTCGCCAACAAGGTCAAGGACAGCAACGGCGTGTACCTGGTGCCAGCCTTCACCGGCCTCGGCGCGCCTTACTGGGACCCGTATGCCCGTGGCGCCCTGTTCGGTCTGACCCGCGGCGTGCGTGTGGATCACATTATTCGTGCAGCCCTGGAGTCGATTGCCTACCAGACCCGCGACGTGCTGGACGCCATGCAACAGGATTCCGGCGAACGTCTGAAATCCCTGCGCGTGGACGGCGGCGCGGTTGCGAACAACTTCCTGATGCAGTTCCAGGCCGACATCCTCGGCACTCAGGTCGAGCGTCCGCAAATGCGCGAAACCACTGCACTGGGCGCCGCTTACCTGGCCGGCCTGGCGTGTGGCTTCTGGGGCAGCCTGGATGAGCTACGCGGCAAGGCGGTGATCGAACGCGAATTCGAACCGACCCTGGACGAAACCGCCAAGGAAAAACTCTACGCTGGCTGGAAAAAAGCCGTCAGCCGCACCCGCGACTGGGAACCACATGAAGGCGCTGAATAAGCCAACCTGAGTACTCGTATCGGTATGTAACTGGTAGGGAGCAGATTCCTGCGGCATCATGGGCAAATTTTGCACGGCAGCCAAAGGAAGCCCCATGAATCTGCCTCCCCGTCAGCAGCAAATCCTCGAACTGGTCCGCGAACGCGGCTATGTCAGCATCGAGGAAATGGCTACGCTGTTCGTCGTTACACCGCAAACCATCCGCCGCGATATCAATCAGCTCGCGGAAGCCAATTTGTTGCGTCGCTACCATGGCGGCGCAGCCTACGATTCCAGTGTCGAGAACACCGCCTACGCCATGCGCGCCGACCAGATGCGCGATGAGAAGCAGCGTATCGGTGAAGCCATTGCGGCTCAGATCCCGGATCACGCCTCGCTGTTCATCAATATCGGTACTACCACCGAATCGATTGCCCGGGCGCTGCTCAACCACAACCACTTGAAAATCATCACCAACAACCTGCACGTGGCCTCGATGCTCAGCGCCAAGGACGACTTCGACGTTCTGCTGACGGGCGGCAATGTGCGGCGCGACGGTGGCGTGGTCGGCCAGGCGAGTGTCGATTTCATCAACCAGTTCAAAGTCGACTTTGCCTTGGTCGGCATCAGCGGTATCGATGAAGACGGCAGCCTGCTGGACTTCGATTATCAGGAAGTGCGGGTATCCCAGGCGATCATCGCCAACGCCCGGAAGGTCATTCTGGCGGCCGACTCCAGCAAATTCGGGCGCAACGCCATGATTCGCCTGGGGCCGATCAGCCTGATTGATTGCCTGGTCACCGACCAACAACCTTCGCCGGCGCTGGCGCAACTGCTGAGTCAGCACAAGATTCGGCTGGAAGTCGTTTAACCCTCTCCAAACAGCGCGCTCCCTTGTGGCGAGGGAGCTTGCTCCCGCTGGGCTGCGAAGCAGCCCTGAAACCGGTAATCGTTGTATTTCAGGAAGAGCGTGTCGACTGATTTGCGTCTGCTGAGCAAGCTCCCTCGCCACAAAAGCCTCCACCCCCCTCATTTAATGTTCGTATATTTTCCTTTTTCGGTCCTTCGATCAGTATTTTCAATCGAAGTTGACTGGCTGTGGGCGGCTTTATGGGCTACCATTTTCGCAAATGAACATTAATGTTCGAATTCCAATACAGAAAATCAAAAGAGCCCGAGGCCAGCCGATGCCCACTTCTACCTTGCCTACGCCCCCTCTCGCTGAGGTCTACGACATCGCCGTCATCGGTGGTGGGATCAATGGCGTTGGGATCGCAGCGGATGCCGCCGGTCGCGGCCTTTCGGTGTTCCTTTGCGAAAAAGATGACCTGGCCAGCCACACTTCGTCGGCCAGCAGCAAGCTGATCCACGGCGGCTTGCGCTACCTCGAACATTACGAATTCCGCCTGGTACGCGAAGCCCTCGCCGAACGCGAGGTGCTGCTGGCCAAGGCGCCGCACATCGTCAAGCAAATGCGCTTCGTGTTGCCGCACCGTCCGCACCTGCGTCCAGCCTGGATGATCCGCGCCGGCCTGTTCCTGTATGACAACCTCGGCAAGCGGGAAAAACTCGAAGGCTCGAAAAGCCTGAAGTTCGGTCCGGACAGCCCGCTGAAAAGCGAAATCACCAAAGGCTTCGAATACTCCGATTGCTGGGTCGACGATGCGCGCCTGGTGGTGCTGAACGCCATGGCCGCCCGCGAGAAAGGCGCCCACGTTCACACCCAGACCCGCTGCGTCAGTGCCCGTCGTACCAAGGGCCTGTGGCATCTGCACCTGGAGCGCGCCGACGGCAGCCTGTTTTCGATCCGCGCCAAAGCGCTGGTGAACGCCGCCGGCCCTTGGGTCGCCAAGTTCATTCGTGATGACCTGAAGATGGAATCGCCCTACGGCATTCGCCTGATTCAGGGCAGCCACCTGATCGTGCCGAAACTGTATGAAGGCGAACACGCGCACATTCTGCAAAACGAAGATCAGCGCATCGTCTTCACCATTCCGTACCTCAATCACTTCACCCTGATCGGCACCACCGACCGCGAGTACACCGGCGATCCGGCCAAAGTGGCGATCACCGAAGGCGAAACCGATTACCTGCTGAAAGTGGTCAACGCCCACTTCAAGAAGCAGATCAGCCGCGACGATATCCTGCACAGCTATTCCGGTGTCCGTCCGCTGTGCAACGACGAATCCGACAACCCGTCAGCCGTCACTCGCGACTACACCTTGGCGCTCTCGGGCACTGGCGAAGAAGCGCCGTTGCTGTCGGTGTTCGGCGGCAAGCTGACCACTTACCGCAAACTGGCCGAATCGGCGCTGGCACAATTGGCGCCGTACTTCACGCACATCAAGCCAAGCTGGACTGCCAGCGCCACCCTGCCGGGCGGCGAAGACATGACCACCCCGCAGGCGCTGAGCTCGCTGATTCGCGACAAGTTCGACTGGGTTCCGACTGAAATCTCACGCCGCTGGGCAACCACCTATGGCAGCCGCACCTGGCGCATGATGGAAGGCGTGCAGAACCTCAACGACCTGGGCGACCACATCGGCGGCGGTCTCTACACCCGCGAAGTCGATTACCTGTGCAGCGAAGAGTGGGCAACCACCGCCCATGACATTCTGTGGCGCCGCAGTAAATTGGGCTTGTTCACTACCCCGGCGGAACAGCAGAAACTGGTGGATTACCTGAGCAAGGTCGAGCAGAACCGCAGCAAGATCGAAGCGGCCTGATCGCCATCCGTTTAAATGAAAGCCCCTGAATCCGACGATTCAGGGGCTTTTTTGCAGGCGCTCATTGCGCCAGATGCAGCAACAGGAAATCAATGAACGCCCTCGTTTTGTGGGGCAAATGCGGGCTGTTGGGAAACACCACGTTGACGGACTGCGAGGGCAGCGAATAGTCGGGCAACAGGCGAATCAGCCGCTCGCTGGCGATGTCGTCCTTGACCACCCAGGCGGGCAGCACCGAGACGCCCAGCGACGACAACGTCATGGAGCGAATGGCCGTGGAAGAGTTGGATTCAAACTGATTGATCCCGTTGATCTCGACAGCCCCTGATTGCGGATGACGCAACGTCCACTGGGTCGGTGCCTGCAGGTTGCTGTTGGCGATCCACGGCACCGAGTTCAGGTCCTGAGGCGTTTGCACCGGGTGACGGGCAAGAAACGTCTGCGTAGCCACCAGGACAATTTCATAATCCGCCAGCTTACGGCTCTTGAAAGCCGAGTCTGCCAAGTTGCCCAGACGAATAACCAGGTCTAACTTTTCCGCCACCAGATCATTGAGTGAAGAATTAAAGTCATAGCAAAGTTTTATTTCCGGATAGCGCTCTATAAATTGCGGTATCAACGGAAGGATATAAGCCTCGCCGTATTCTATGGTGGAACTGAACCGCAACTTGCCGGTGACACGGTTATGACCTTTCAATACATTATCGAAGGCACTATCGATGTCCGCGACAATACCTTTGAACGCTTCATAAAAATCCTGACCTATTTCCGTGAGGGAGATATTTCGGGTATTTCGAATCAACAACGTTGCAGACAGCACATCCTCCAGCGCCTTGACATGCAGGCTGGCCATGGCTTTGCTGATGTTCAGGTAATTGGCGGCCTTGGTGTAAGAACCAAAATCGACCACCGCCAGAAATGTCTGTACCCGATTAAGATGAGTGTGCATAGCAATAGAGCTCACTGTTCAATCCCGTCAAACATTGTTTCAAGGATAGTCGTATCGACAGTTCAAGTCCATCGCCCCTATGCTTTGCGACAAAGGGGAAACAACATGACCTATCGCTACAAAGTTGCACTGATATTTCTCATCGGCTTTTTTATAGACTGCATTAACATCTTTATATCGGCGGTCGCACTACCGACTCTATCGGCGGCGCTGCACGTTAGTACTTCAGACGTTGCCTGGGTGGCTAACGCTTATATTCTGGGGCTGACACTGATCATCCCGGTCAGCACCTGGCTGGCCGGTCGTTTTGGCAGTCGGGAAATCCTCACCGCCTCGATGATCCTGTTCACAGCCTCCGTGTGGATGTGCGGGCTGGCCGACAGTTTCAACGAGCTGGTGATCTGGCGCTTCGTCCAGGGGATGGGCGGCGGTCTGTTGATTCCAGTCGGCCAGGCACTGACATTCAACCTGTTCAAGGGTGAGCAGCGGGCGAAAATATCCACGTTGGTCATGGCTGTTGCCCTGATAGCGCCCGCCATTTCACCGACCATCGGCGGCATCATCGTCGACAGCAGTTCCTGGCGCTGGGTGTTCTACAGCAACATCCCGTTCTCGCTGATCGCGGCTTTGCTGTCCTGGTTCTGGATCAACGAAGCGCGGCCGACAAGTTTGCCCCGGCCCGACATCAAGGGTTTGCTGCTGGTCAGCGCCGCACTCGGCAGCCTGTTGATGGGCATGTCGTTGTATGGCGGCGACGCTCCGGCCTGGGTGGCCGCCCTCTTCGTCACGGCCGGCGTTACGTTTGTCCTCCTGTACGGGCTGCACTACCGCCGCTGCAAAAACCCGATCATTGAACTGAGCCTGCTCAAAAGCAAAAAACTCAGCACCTCCATCTTTATCTATTACGCGATTCCCGGTGTGTTCACGGGGGTCAACCTGATGAGCATCTTCTTCCTGCAAAACACCCTGCACTTCAGCGCCCGACTGACAGGGATGTTCATGATCCTCTACGCCATCGGCGCGTTCATCGCGATGCTGATCTGTGGCCGGACCTACAACCGGATGGGCGCCAAGCGGTTGTTTGCCCTCGGCATGCTGTTGCACAGCGCCGGCATCGCCACCCTGTTATTGGTCAACGATCCCTCGGACCTCTGGGTAATAGTCATCGCCTACAGCTTGATGGGGATTGGCGGTGGCATCGGTGCCAACACCGCACAAACCACATCGCTGATGGACTTCGAGGGCAATGACACGCACAAGGCCAGTGTCATCTGGAACATCAACCGACAGATGTCATTCAGCATCGGTGCCGCCCTGTTCCTGATGGTTTTCAACCTGCTCTTGAAGCACTTCGATACCACCCAGGCCTATCACGCGACCTTCGCCATCGCCTCGCTGGTGGGCCTGTTTCCACTCTTTCAACTGAGTCAGTTGAACACTCAAAAGGACTGTCATGCACAACGAAATAGTTGAACTGGCGCACCACAGCGTTCATCACGTGCACGAGTTGATTCAAACCCTGTTCTCCGATGCAAACGGTCAGGGACAGGCCATGCTCGAGCCGCTGATGTCGGCATTCGCCGAGGACTTCAGCATGGTCACCACCTCGGCCGCCATCGTCAGCCGGGCGACGGTCGAACAGATGTTCAAGGGTGCAATCGGCGCCAAGCCAGGTCTGGAGATCATCATCAGCGACCTGCAAACGGTCTGGCAGGAAGGCCACAGCGTGGCGATCCGCTACAAGGAAACCCATCGCCTCGACCAGCGCGAAAGCTCAAGGGTTTCGGTGGCGATCATTGGCCTGCATCACCACAACGCCCAGTGGATCTACCTGCATGAAACGCCGCTAAGCCAGGAAAGCTGATTTTTCGATGATCAGCTGGCAGCCCCAAACACTATTCGGTTTTCCGAACACGACCTGTCGGTCGATTCGGTTAACCGGATTATCCCCCACAAAAAAAGAACGCCATAAATATTTAATCCCTTTATAAATCAATAACTTGATTTAACTCGCCTGGCCTGGCACGAGTCATGCTCTACACTCTTGGACGAATGTCTCTTGTGCACCCACTTCAGGAGCCGTCAGGCATTCGAAGCACAAAAGGGCCGATGAACTGGCTCCATAAAAAAAACAATGTCGAGGAAAATTTGATGCGCATCGTTCCCCATATCCTGGGCGCAGCCATTGCTGCCGCTCTGATTAGCACTCCAGTTTTCGCTGCCGAACTCACCGGCACACTGAAGAAGATCAAAGAGTCCGGTGTGATCACCCTCGGGCATCGTGACGCTTCCATCCCGTTTTCCTATATCGCTGATGCTTCCGGCAAACCGGTCGGCTACTCCCACGATATCCAGCTGAAAATCGTCGAAGCCATCAAGAAAGACCTGGACATGCCCAACCTCCAGGTCAAATACAACCTCGTGACCTCGCAAACCCGTATCCCGCTGGTGCAGAACGGCACCGTGGACGTCGAGTGCGGTTCCACCACCAATAACGTGGAACGTCAGCAGCAAGTTGCCTTTTCCGTCGGCATTTTCGAAATCGGTACGCGTCTTCTCTCCAAGAAAGACTCCGCGTACAAGGACTTCGGCGACCTGAAAGGCAAAAACGTCGTGACTACCGCGGGCACCACGTCCGAGCGCATCCTCAAGTCGATGAACGCCGACAAGCAGATGGGCATGAACGTCATCTCCGCCAAAGACCATGGCGAATCCTTCCAGATGCTGGAAACCGGCCGCGCCGTGGCTTTCATGATGGACGACGCCTTGCTGGCCGGTGAAGCAGCCAAAGCCAAGAAGGCGGATGACTGGGCCGTGACCGGTACTCCACAGTCCTACGAGATCTACGGCTGCATGGTTCGCAAAGGCGACGAGCCGTTCAAGAAGGCGGTGGATGACGCCATCAAGGCAACCTACGCTTCGGGCGAGATCAACAAGATCTACGAAAAATGGTTCATGCAGCCAATCCCGCCTAAAGGCCTGAACCTGAACTTCCCGATGAGCGACGAGCTCAAGGCCCTGATCGCCAATCCGACCGATAAAGCGGCTGACGACAAGCCTGTAGAAAAAAAGTCCTGAATTCTGACTAACCTTATCTCCTGAGAGGGCCACTGCCCTTTCAGGGGATAGTCACTCCCTGCTGGCATTTTTGGAAACACTCGAACCGGTGGCTGTCGAGCCGCTCGTGTGTGCCTGACCATCAGAGTCGGGCGGGAACGGAGCTTCCCCAGGCGGGCACTTGTACATCGAACGATCTGAGGGGAGACCCTAATGAATTACAACTGGGACTGGAGCGTGTTCTTCAAGTCCACCGGCGTGGGCAGTGAGATTTATCTCGACTGGTACCTCTCCGGTTTGGGCTGGACCATTGCCATCGCCGTCGCCGCCTGGATCATCGCGCTGCTGTTGGGCTCGATTCTGGGTGTCATGCGCACCGTGCCGAATCGCATCGTATCGGGCATCGCGACCTGCTACGTCGAACTCTTCCGTAATGTGCCGCTGCTGGTTCAGCTGTTCATCTGGTACTTCCTGGTGCCCGATCTGCTGCCGCAAAACCTGCAGGACTGGTACAAACAGGACCTGAACCCGACCACCTCGGCTTTCCTCAGCGTCGTCGTTTGCCTGGGCCTGTTCACCGCTGCTCGTGTATGCGAACAAGTGCGTACCGGCATCCAGGCGCTGCCTCGTGGCCAGGAAGCCGCCGCTCGCGCCATGGGTTTCAAACTGCCGCAGATCTACTGGAACGTGCTGCTGCCCCAGGCCTACCGGATCATCATTCCGCCGCTGACCTCGGAATTCCTGAACGTGTTCAAGAACTCCTCCGTGGCGTCGCTGATCGGCCTGATGGAGTTGCTCGCGCAGACCAAACAGACCGCCGAGTTCTCCGCCAACCTGTTCGAAGCGTTCACCCTGGCCACCCTGATCTACTTCACCCTGAACATGAGCCTGATGCTGCTGATGCGTGGGGTCGAGAAGAAAGTCGCCGTACCGGGCCTGATCTCCGTAGGGGGTAAATGATGGAATTCGACTTCTCGGGTATCGTTCCGTCCCTGCCGGGCTTGTGGAACGGCATGGTCATGACCCTGCAACTGATGGCGCTGGGCGTCGTCGGCGGGATCATCCTCGGCACCATCCTTGCGCTGTGCCGTCTGTCCCACAGCAAACTGCTGTCGAACCTGGCTGGCGCCTACGTCAACTATTTCCGTTCGATCCCGCTGCTGCTGGTCATCACCTGGTTCTACCTGGCGGTGCCGTTCGTGCTGCGCTGGATCACCGGCGAAGACACCCCGATCGGCGCGTTCGCCTCCTGCATCGTGGCCTTCATGATGTTCGAAGCGGCGTACTTCTGCGAAATCGTCCGGGCCGGCGTGCAGTCGATTCCCAAGGGCCAGATGGGTGCTGCCCAGGCTTTGGGCATGACGTATGGCCAGATGATGCGTTTGATCATCCTGCCGCAAGCGTTCCGCAAGATGACCCCGCTGCTGCTGCAACAGAGCATCATCCTGTTCCAGGACACTTCGCTGGTCTACGCGGTCGGCCTGGTGGACTTCCTCAATGCTTCCCGTGCCAGTGGCGACATCATCGGTCGCTCCAATGAGTTCCTGATCTTTGCAGGTCTCACGTACTTCACAATCAGCTTTGCCGCCTCGCTGCTGGTCAAGCGTCTGCAAAAAAGGTTTGCCGTATGATCTCTATCAAGCAAGTCAACAAGTGGTATGGCGACTTCCAGGTACTGACTGATTGCAGCACCGAGGTCAAAAAAGGCGAAGTGATCGTGGTGTGCGGGCCGTCCGGTTCCGGCAAATCCACCCTGATCAAATGCGTCAACGCCCTGGAACCGTTCCAGAAAGGCGACGTGGTGGTCGATGGCACGTCCATCGCCGACCCGAAGACCAACCTGCCGAAACTGCGTTCGCGCGTCGGCATGGTGTTCCAGCATTTCGAACTGTTCCCGCACCTGACCATCACCGAAAACCTGACCATTGCGCAGATCAAGGTGTTGGGCCGCAGCAAGGAAGAAGCCACCAAGAAAGGCCTGCAACTGCTTGAGCGCGTTGGCCTCTCGGCTCACGCCCACAAGCACCCGGGCCAGCTCTCCGGTGGCCAGCAACAGCGTGTGGCAATTGCCCGTGCGCTGGCGATGGACCCAATCGTCATGCTGTTCGACGAACCGACCTCGGCGCTGGACCCTGAAATGGTCAACGAAGTGCTCGACGTGATGGTGCAACTGGCCCACGAAGGCATGACCATGATGTGCGTGACCCACGAAATGGGCTTTGCCCGCAAAGTGGCGGATCGCGTGATTTTCATGGACCAGGGCAAAATCATCGAAGACTGCAAGAAAGAGGACTTCTTCGGCGATATCACCCACCGCGCCGAGCGTACACAGCACTTCCTTAACAAGATTCTGCAGCACTAAGTTCTACCACCGCCCCCCTGTGGGAGCGAGCCTGCTCGCGAAGACGGCTTAACAGTCAACATCGACATTGGCTGATCCACCGCCTTCGCGAGCAGGCCCGCTCCCACAAGGGTCCGCGGCGATTTACAAGTAAGTGTTGTGGTTGACCCAAGGCATCTGTGATGAAATGCGACCCCACTCTCTATCGCGCTGCGCCGCCATCACTCGCCGTGAAACCCCGTCTGATTCGCCATCTGTTCCTGCCCCCCCTGGTCATCGCCCTGATGATCGGATTGGGTTACCTCGGCTTCTGGGTCAGTGAGCACTACGGGATTCGCAGCCTCAGCGAGAACGGCCAGCGTCAGCTCGAACTGCACGCCCGCGCCGTCGAGAGCGAGATCAGCAAGTACACCTACCTGCCCAGCCTGCTGGAACTTGAATCCAGTGTTTCAAAACTGCTGGCCGACCCGTCACCGGAACACCGGCAGACGGTCAATGATTACCTCGAAGGCCTGAACCGGCGCAGCCGCAGTCGGGCCATCTACGTGATGGACACCACCGGCCGCGTCATGGCCACCAGCAACTGGCGCGATGTCGACAGTTACCTGGGCGAAGACCTGTCCTTTCGCGCCTATTTCCAGAACGCCGTGCGCGGTCAACCGGGGCGCTTCTACGGGATCGGCAGCACCAACGGCGAACCCGGTTACTACCTGGCCCACGGCCTGGAAGAACACGGCAAGATCATCGGCGTCGCGGTGGTCAAAGTCCGCCTGGAAGCCATGGAAGAACGCTGGCAGCGTGCGCGCCTCGAAGCCTTTGTCAGCGACGAGAACGGCATCATCATTCTGTCCAGCGATCCGGCACGACGGCTCAAATCGGTGGTTCCGTTGAGCGAAGAAACCAAGGAAAAACTGGCCCGCAGCCTGCAGTACTACTGGTTCCCGCTGAACGAATTGCAGCCACTGGCCCGGGAAAAACTGGCCGAAGGTGAAGAAAAACTGACCTTCCCCGCCAACAGTGAAGTGGAGTCAGACGAAGAGGACATCAGCTACCTCTCGCAGACCCGCCCCCTGAGCGACACCCCGTGGAACTTCACCCTGCTCACGCCGCTCCAGGATTTGCGCCGTGAAGCGATCAATCAAGGGATTCTGGTGGCAGTGGCGTTTGCCCTGGTGGCGTTCCTGCTGATTGCCTGGAACGAGCGGCGCAAGGTGATCGCCACCCGCCTCGCCGCCCGTGAAGCCCTGCAGCAAGCCAACAATCAACTGGAGCGTCGGATTACCGAACGCACCACGGATCTGCGCGCCAGCAACGAACGCCTCAAGGGGCAGATCCGCGAACGGCGTCAGGCTGAAGAGACGTTGCGCCGCGCCCAGGATGAGCTGGTGCAGGCCGGAAAACTCGCCGCCATCGGCCAGATGTCGACCAGCATCGCCCACGAACTGAACCAGCCGCTGGCGGCGCTGCGCACCTTGTCCGGCAATACCGTGCGCTTTCTCGAACGCGGTCAACTGGACGTGGCCAGCACCAACCTGAAGACCATCAACGAATTGATCGACCGCATGGGCCGGATCACCGCCAGCCTGCGCTCCTTCGCCCGTCGCGGTGACGACAAGGGCCAGGCGTGCCTTGGCAAAGCGGTAGATGCCGCGTTGCAACTGCTGGGAGGTCGCGTGGAAAGTGTCCATCTGCAACTGCATCGTGACTTCAAAGACGTGCAGGTGCAGATCGACCAGACCCGTCTCGAGCAGATCCTGGTCAACCTGATCGGCAATGCCCTCGATGCCATGCAGGCACAACCGTTGCCCGAGTTGTGGCTGGAAGGCGAAGCATTTGATGGCAAATATCGCCTGCGCGTGCGCGACAACGGCCACGGTATCGACGCCGAAGCACGCAAGCATTTGTTCGAACCGTTCTTCACCACCAAACCCGGCGAACAAGGCCTGGGCCTGGGCCTGACACTTTCCGCCAGTCTGGCCGCCGCCACCGGCGGGCACCTGGGTGTCGAACACCCGGCCAGCGGTGGCACCACCTTCGTCCTCAGTTTACCGTTGGTAAGCCCCACTCACGCCGAGCCAATATGAACAACGACCTTAGTGTGCTGATCGTCGAAGACGACCCCCATGTGCTGCTCGGCTGCCAACAGGCGCTGACCCTGGAAGACATTCCCTGCGTGGGCGTGGGCAGCGCCGAAGAAGCGCTGGAGCGGGTTGGCGACAATTTTGCCGGCATCGTCATCAGCGACATCCGTCTGCCGGGCATCGATGGCCTGGAACTGCTGACCCGGCTCAAGGCCCGCGATCGTAGCTTGCCGGTGGTGCTGATCACCGGCCACGGCGACATCTCCATGGCCGTCGGCGCAATGCAGAAAGGCGCCTATGACTTCATGGAGAAACCTTTCTCCCCGGAACGCCTGGTGGACGTCGCCCGCCGCGCGCTGGAGCAACGCAGCCTGGCCCGGGAAGTGTCTTCGTTGCGCCGGCAACTGGCGGAGCGCGATTCCCTCGAAGGTCGGATCATCGGCCGCTCGCCGGCCATGCAGAACCTGCGCGAACTGATCGCCAACGTCGCCGATACCTCGGCCAACGTGCTGATCGAAGGCGAAACCGGCACCGGCAAGGAATTGGTTGCGCGCTGCCTGCACGACTTCAGTCGCCGCCACACCAAGCAATTCGTCGCGCTGAACTGCGGCGGCCTGCCGGAGAACCTGTTCGAAAGCGAGATCTTCGGCCATGAAGCCAACGCGTTCACCGGCGCCGGTAAACGACGGATCGGCAAGATCGAACACGCCGACGGCGGCACGCTGTTCCTGGATGAAGTCGAAAGCATGCCCCTGCCCTTGCAGATCAAACTGCTGCGGGTGTTGCAGGAGCGCACCCTCGAACGCCTGGGTTCGAACCAGAGCGTGGCCGTGGATTGCCGGGTGATTGCCGCGACCAAGTCCGACCTCGACGAGTCGAGCAAGGCCGGCGAGTTTCGTAGCGACCTGTATTACCGCTTGAACGTGGTGACCCTCGAATTGCCGCCGTTGCGCGAACGTCGCGAAGACATCCTGCAACTGTTCGAACACTTCCTGCAGCAGTCGTCCCTGCGCTTCGACCGCGCCGTGCCGGAACTGGACAACCAGACCCTGTCGAACCTGATGAGCCACGACTGGCCGGGCAACGTGCGCGAACTGCGCAACGTCGCCGAGCGTTTTGCCCTTGGCCTGCCGGCCTTCAAGAAATCCGGCACCAGTGGCAGTAATCAGGGTCTGGCCTTCGCCGAAGCAGTGGAAGCGTTCGAACGCAACCTGCTCAGCGACGCCTTGCAACGCAGCGGCGGCAACCTGACCCAGGCCAGCCTGGAACTGGGAATGGCCAAGACCACGCTGTTCGACAAAGTGAAGAAATACGGGCTGAGCCACTGATGGACCTGATCCTCAAAGCAGCGCTGGGGGCGGCGGTGGTCGTCATCCTCGCCGCACTGGCCAAGACCCGAAACTATTACATCGCAGGCCTGGTGCCGCTGTTTCCGACCTTTGCGCTGATTGCGCATTACATCGTCGGCAAGGGGCGTTCGCTGGAGGATTTAAAGACCACCATCGTGTTCGGGATGTGGTCGATCATTCCGTACTTTGTTTACCTGGCGACGTTGTACGTGATGGTCGACCGGATGCGGCTTGAAGCGTCGCTCGCCATCGCGGCAGTGGCGTGGCTGATGGCGGCCACCGTACTCGTCACCGTCTGGGTCCGCCTCCACGCTTGACCATCCCCCCCTGTGGCGAGGGAGCTTGCTCCCGCTGGGTTGCGAAGCAACCCCATTACCTGCAATCGAGTTTCAGCAGAAAAACCTCCTTGACCGCTTAGGGGCTGCTTCGCAGTCCAGCGGGAGCAAGCTCCTCGCCATAATGAATTTCAGTGCAGCAGACGGCTGGCCCGCCCCTTGCATTTACCCCCAAAAGCCCCCTCGGCCGGCGTTCATGATGGATGAAGCCGGTGTCTGGGAGGGTCTGCCAAGGGTGAATTGCGACCTTGAACATTTTAGATCTCGACCACAGCCTGACGGCCCAGGCGCCCATCTCGCGGCTGCTGGAAAGCGGCCGTGCCAAACGCCTCGACTTGCTCGACCTCGGCCCGAAACTGCGGCTGTGGTCCAGCGAACGGACCTGGCGGCGGTTCGCCGAACGCTTGCAGCAACGGCCCCGGCACAGCGGCCCGCAACCGGAAATCTTCTTCGTCGGTTCCGGTGATTACCACCATCTGACCCCGGCATTTCTGACTGATTTGCCCGAGCCGGCAAGCCTGATTCACTTCGACAACCACCCCGACTGGGTCCGCTTCGCCCCCCGTCGGCATTGCGGTTCGTGGGTCAATCAGGCACTGAAACTGCCGAACATCCAGCGCATCGTCACCCTCGGCCCGTGCAGCGACGACCTGCAGAATCCACAGCTCAAGGGCGGCAATGTCCGGGCGCTCAAACGCGGCGTGTTGCAGCTATTTCCGTGGCAGCGCCCGCCCTCGAAAGTGTGGGGCCGGGTCGGTGACGGCGCTGGCCATCGGCAGCAGGAAAACCTGCTGCACTGGCGCAATCTGGCGGAGCTCGACTGGCCGGTGTTTCTCGAACAGATGATCGCCAGCCTGCCCACCCGCGCAGTGTGGATCACCCTCGACAAAGACGTGTTGGCCTGCGAAGACGCGGCGACCAATTGGGACCAGGGCGGCATGCGCTTGAGCCACTTGCTGCAAGCCATCAGAGCCTTGGCGGCCAGCAAGCGAATCCTCGGCATCGACATCTGCGGCGAGTACGCCCGACCGGCCTTCAGCAACGCCCTCAAGCGCTGGGAAGCCAAGTCGGACCAGCCCCCGGCCGAACGCTGGAGCGAAGCGGATCTGCTGCGCAACGCGACGACCAACCAGGCGTTGATCGATCTGTTCGAGGAGTTGTTTCCATGACCTTCACCGTGATTGTGCTGGTGGCGTTTTCCATTGTGCTGGACGTCATCGGCCAGCTCTGTTTCAAGCTCGGCCTGGATCGTTTACCGGCGCTCGAAGGCGGGTTTCGCCTGAATGCGTTCTGGGGCCAGGTATTCAACGCGCCGCTGCTGTGGTGCGGGATCGGCGCCTACGTAATCGAATTTTTCGTCTGGCTCGAAGCCCTGTCCCGGGCGCCGCTGAGCCTGTTGTTTCCAGCGGCGGCGCTGGCGTACTGCGGCGTGGTGCTGGCCGGCAAACTGATCCTCGGCGAGACCGTCAGCCGGCGGCGCTGGCTCGGCACTTTAGTGATTACGGCGGGCGTGATGCTCGTGTGTGTCACCCATGCATGAGGCTCAAGCGATGATCAGGAACAAGACCGACTGGCTGCATGAACGCCTCGGTACGGTGGTGCTGTGGGCGTTGTTGATCGGGTTTGAAAGCGCCGGCCAGATCGCCACCAAGGTCGGTGGAGATCAGCTGGGGCAGATGGATTTCAACCTGCAATGGCTGCTGGCTGTGGCGGTCAATCCCGGGGTGTGGTTTGCGATTGCCTGCTACATCGGCGCGTTTTTCGTGTGGATGCTGATTTTGCGGCGCAGCAGTCTGTCCCTGGCGTTCCCGCTCAGTTCGCTGGTATTTGTCGGGGTGTTGCTCGGTTCGTGGCTGGGGCTGGGCGAGCAGATCAGCGTGCTGCACTGGGTGGGGGTGGCGGTGATCATGGGCGGGATTGCGTTGCTGGCCGAAGGCGAAGAAACCTGAAAATCACCGCAATTCCTGTGGCGAGGGAGCTTGCTCCCGTTCGGCTGCGCAGCAGTCGTAAAACAGGCTGGCGAGGTATTTCTGGAAGGATGACTTGCCAAGTTTGGGGGCCGCTTCGCGACCCAGCGGGAGCAAGCTCCCTCGCCACAAGTGCTTAGTTGAACTTGTAGGCCAGTGCCGCCTGCACTTCCCCTTGGTTGGTCTCACCGAGCTCTTTGACAAGGCTGCTGTCCGCCGCAGAACCCGTCAGGTGAATCCAGCTCGCGCTGGTCAACAACGACCACTGCGGCGCCAGCGGAAACTCGAAACTCTGAGTCAACGCCACATTCTGCAAACCACCGCCCGCGTTGTACGGCCGAATCCCCGAGGCTTGTGACTCATTGGCACTGACGCCGAAGAAAGTCTGACTCTGCCGCGCATCCGCAAAATGCGCGGTCAGACCGGAGCTCCCAATCACCCCGCCACCCAGTGGATAACCCACCTCCCCGCCAACACGCCCCAACACCCCGCCCTGGCCGCCGCGCCCTCCAACCGCTTGCCCGACCGAGGCAAACACCCGCCAGAAATCAGCCGGCGCGTACTGCACAAAACCGCCCACCTCGCCCATGTCCGGCACATCGCGCAACCCCTGCAGTTCGCCGTTGGACGTGCGCCCCGGCAGGTAATTCACGAACGGTCCGGCGCTGAAACCCTTGGTGTTCAACGCGTCCCAGGTCAGCCCGTCGTCCGTACTGAGGCTGACATTGCCCCAATCCAGATCGAGGTAAGGCACCGGCCGGGTTTCGTAGCGGCTACCGGTCGGATCGTGGGGCTGATAGCTGAGGCCAGCCCCCGCCTCACCGGTGATGCCGTTCGCTGAAACGCTGGCCGAAAGGCACGTCAGCGCGGCAAATAGAACAACAGTAATCCTCGACATGAGGCCATTCCTTGAACTGGATGTGCGCGCATCAATCCCCGAATCGCCCCTCTCGCGCAAGCACTCATGTTGTTTGTAGCGACCTACAAAAATTGTAGCTTCACCGCCATCCACACCCGCCTGAACCCCAGCCCCGCTGGGCCAAACCCGGTTGGCACAGTCCCTGCTCTACCCCCTTGGCAAGCGCAAACAGCGCCTCCTGCCAAGATAGGTACAACAGATGATTGACTGGCATATCGTGTGTGATTTCGACGGGACCATCACCCGCACCGACGTGATCGACAGCATCCTCCAACGGTTCGCCGACCCGAGCTGGGAAGCGATCGAAAACGAGTGGCTGGCGGGTGACATCGGTTCCCGTGAATGCCTCAGCCGCCAGCTCTCGCTGGTCAAGGCCACACCGGGCGAACTGCTCGGGTTCTTCGACACCATCGAGATCGACCCGGACTTCCCTGACTTCGTCGACCACGTCATCGGCCTCGGCGCTTCGCTTGAAGTGGTCAGCGACGGCATCGAGCAAGGCATTGCACGGATCCTGGCGCGCCACTACGTCAGCCTTTTGCCGATCCTCGCCAACCGCCTGCGGCAGCTCGACCACCAGAGCTGGCGCATCGACTTCCCTCACGCAAGCGATGCCTGCCGCGCCGCGTCCGGCAACTGTAAATGCAAATCCACCCCCAGCGCCAAACGGGTGCTGGTGATCGGCGACGGGCAGTCCGACATGTGCGTGGCCGCCACCGCCGATTTCGTATTCGCCAAGGATCGCCTGGCCGAGCACTGCGAGCGCAACGGCATCGCCTACGCCCGCTTCGACAGCTTCGCCGATCTGCCTGCGTTGCTCGCCCTGCTGCCAAGCGCCAGCGCCGCCAACGCCACCTCTTTCAACGTAGAAACACAGGAACGCTTCCACCATGTCTGATATTCGAATCGCCACACCTGAAGACCAGGTCCTTCTGGATAAAGAAGCCAAGTACTGCTCCTACGGCGACACCGTTCACTACATCGATCCGCCGCGCATTTTCAGCCGCTGCGAAGGCTCCTACGTCTGGGACACCGAAGACCAGGCCTACCTCGACCTGCAAATGTGGTACTCGGCGGTCAACTTCGGTTATGCCAACCCGCGCCTGAACAATGCGCTGAAACAGCAGATAGACACCCTGCCGCAGATTGCCAGCCAGTACCTGCACAAGGGCAAGATCGAGCTCTCGGAAATGATCGCCGTGGACGCGAAAAAGAAGTTCGGCCTCGACGGCCGGGTGCACTTCAACGTCGGCGGTTCGCAGTCCATCGAGGACTCGCTGAAAGTCGTGCGTAACGCCACCAATGGCAAAAGCCTGATGTTCGCCTTCGAGGGCGGTTACCACGGTCGCACCCTCGGTGCGTCGTCGATCACCTCCAGCTACCGCTATCGCCGCCGCTACGGCCACTTCGGCGAGCGCGCCAATTTCATCCCGTTCCCGTATCACTTCCGGGGCCCGAAAGGCATGACCAAGGAAGAGTACGGCAGCCATTGCGTGCAGCAATTCGCCCGCCTGTTCGAGACCGAATACAACGGCGTCTGGGACCCGAAAGTCGGCCAGAGCGAATACGCCGCGTTCTACGTCGAGCCGATCCAGGGCACCGGCGGTTACGTGATTCCGCCGATGAATTTCTACAGCGAACTCAAGCATGTGCTGGACCAGCACGGCATTTTAATGGTGGTCGATGAAATCCAGATGGGCTTCTGGCGCACCGGCAAGCTGTGGTCGATTGAGCACTTCGATGTCAAACCGGACGTCATCGTCTTCGGTAAAGCCTTGACCAACGGTCTCAACCCATTGGGCGGCATCTGGGCCAGGGAAGAGCTGATCAACCCGAAAATCTTCCCGCCAGGCTCGACCCACTCGACCTTCGCCTCCAATCCGCTGGGCACGGCGGTCGGCCTGGAAATGTTCAAGATGACCAGCGAAGTCGATTACGGCAAGAGGGTCATGAACAAGGGCAAATACTTCCTCGAAGGCTTGAAAGACTTGCAGAAACGCTACCCGATCATCGGCGACGTCGATGGCCTGGGCCTGGCACTGCGTTGTGAAATCTGCGGGCCGGACGGCTTTACGCCGGACAAGGCAACGCTCGACTTCATGGTCGAAGAAGGCATGAAAGGTGACATCGAAATTGACGGCAAACGCCTGGGCCTGATCCTCGATGTGGGCGGTTACTACAAGAACGTGATCACCCTCGCGCCGTCGCTGGAAATCAGCTACCCGGAGATCGACCTCGGCATCGCGCTGCTCGACCGTCTGCTTGATCGGGCGATGAAACGATGAACCCCTCTTTTTCAAGGGCAGACGAGATCGACATGGGCGAAGGCAGCGCCGGTTTCGTTCTCGGCAACGGCGAGGTCGCGGTGTTGTTGATCCACGGCCTCACCGGCACGCCGACCGAATTGCGACGGGTCGCGATGGGCCTGGCCAAGGCCGGCTGCACGGTCTATGTGCCGACCCTGGCCGGCCACTGCGGGGACAACGCCGACCTGCAAGCCACCGGTTGGCACGACTGGTACGAGAGCGCGCGCAACACCTTCGTTGGTGTGCGACGCAAGCATGAGCATGTGTTCGTCGGTGGCTTGTCGATGGGCGCGGTGCTGGCGATGTACCTGGCGGCCGAGCATCCGGGGCAGATCAAAGGCTTGCTGCTGTATTCGACCACCCTGCGCTACGACGGCTGGAACATGCCTTGGGTCGCCAAACTGAGCAGCCTGGTGATGTCGATTCCGTTTGGCGTGCACCTGTGCCGCTTCAACGAAAAATCACCGTTCGGCATCAAGGACGAACGCTTGCGCGCCATTGTCGAACGGCAGATGAAGGCCGGTGAAAGCGCCAATGCCGGATTGCTGACCATGTCCGGCGTGAGTGTCCGGGAACTGCATCGATTGGTGGCCGCGGTGAAAAAGCGCATGCCGCAGATCACCACCCAGGCGCTGGTGCTGCACTCACGGGAAGACGACATCACCAGCCGCTGGAACGCCGACTATGTCGAACGCAAACTCGGCGGCCCGGTAGTGAAAGTCCTGCTCGACGATTGCTATCACATGATCACCGTCGACCTGCAATACCGCCGGGTCGTGGAGCTGAGTGCGGACTTCATCCAGCACCGGTTCATGCAACAAGTCACCGCCCCGCAACCCATGCGCCAGGACTATCGGCAACTGGCCTGAACACATTTGAAGAAGCTACGCATGCCCACCCTGTTACCCACCATGGCAGCCGTCCCCCAACCCCTGTAGGAGCGAGCCTGCTCGCGATGCACTCAAGAGCGCCGCGTTTCTTCTGTAACCCCACGTTATCGTTAACGACCATCGCGAGCAGGCTCGCTCCTACAAGGAAACGATGTGATCACTGCCCTTGCCTATTCAACCATCGAAGCCATCGACCGCAGTGCCTGGAATGCCTGTTTCCCCGGCGAACTGGAGGACTGGGATTATTACCGGGCCGTTGAACAGGCAGGCATTGCGGATTTCCGGTGGCGCTATCTGGCGCTGTACGAAGACGAGGTGTTGGTCGCGGCGGCAGTGGCATTCACCACCGCGTATTCGCTGGACACCACGGTTCAGGGACCGGGTAAACGCGTCACCGAGCAGTTGCGCCGCTGGTGGCCGGGGCTGTTGGACGTCCGCTTGTACGCCCTCGGTTCGCCGGTGGCCGAGCAATGCCATGTGGGGACCGCACGCCAGATCGACCCCGCACGGCGTCCGGCCTTGCTTGAGCAATTGTTAATCCTGGCGCGCAACGACGCCGACCAGGCCGGAATCGGTCTGCTGGCGGTCAAGGACGCGTCCCATCGCGATCCACAGTGGTTGCAGGTGTGCCAGGCGGCCGGTCTGCAAAGCATGCCCGGCCTGCCCAGCGCCGAACTGCCGATCCGTTTTGGCTCCGTGGACGCTTACCTCGGCACGCTCGGCAAATCCACCCGTAAAGACCTGCGCCGCACGTTGCGCGCGCAAGGTCCGCGCATCGAATGGCGGCGCGCTGTGGAAGACCTGCTCCCACACATGATGGCGCTTTACGAAGCCACCCTTTCACGCAGCGACCTGACCTTTGAACGCTTGCCATCGGACTACTTCCGCCAAGTCCTCGAATACCTCGATGAACGCGCCGCGTGCGTGCTGTACTGGGTCGGCGATGAGCTGGTAGCGTTCAACCTCGTGCTGCTGGACGAGCAACGCCTGGTCGACAAATTCTTCGCCCATGACCTGACCCGGACCCGCGAGCACAATCTGTACGTGCGCAGCTGGCTGGCCAATGTCGACTACTGTATTGAACACGGCATCCCGATCTATGCGTGCGGTCAGGCCGGCTATGCCAGTAAGCTGCGCCTGGGTTGCTCGTTCACCGGCAACACCGTGTTTTTCCGCCATCGCAACCGAGTGCTCGACGGTCTGTTGCGACTGGTGAAAATGTTCATTCGACCGGACCGCTCCGACCCTGCCATGGCTGCTGCATTAAGCGAAACTTCATGATCAAAAACCGCCCCGCCACCGCCCGACCTTTCGCCCTCTCCGGATGGAGCCTGCAGCGCAAACTGGTGTTGGCGTTCTGGCTGGTCAGCGTGATTCCGACCATGATCGCCGCAGAACTGGCGGCCACCACCCTGTCGCAGATTTTCGACAGCAACGTGCGGATCTGGCTGCAGGAATCGACCCAGATCGTCGAGGACGAGATCACCGAGATCCGCCGGGATAACGCCCGGGCCGCGCAGTTGTTCCTGCGCTACACCCGCCCGCCGACGGACCGGTTATCGAGCAAACACGACAAACTGACCACCGACATCGCCGATTCCATGGGTATCGACGTGGTGGCGCTGGTGCGCAACAGCGATCACAAAGTGGTGTTCAGCACCGCCGCCGATGACATCGTCCGGCAGATCAGCACCGAGTCCAAGGCGTTGTTGCAGACCCTGCAAGTCGGCGGCATCCCCACCGGCACGGTGGTCTCGACCTTCGAGACCGATCAGGACGGCGTCGACTACAAACTGTTGATCGCCACCTACCTGGACAGCAGTTTCCTCACCAGCGTCGCCGATGTGCACTCCCTCGACCTGCGCCTGTACCTGGCCAAGGCCGATGACTTCTCGGAGATCTTTTCCACCCAGCGCTTCGAAGATCACCCGGCGGCGGTACCGGAAAAAATCGAACAGACCCTGCGCAGCACCAAGCAGCCGATCGAACAATTCACCAATCGCTACAGCGGCATCTACCGGCCGATCCTCAATGAAAGCGGTGAGCTGCAAGGCGTGATTTTCAGCGGTCTGCTGCGCCACACCAGCCTGGTCGGGCTGGTGAACCAGAGCAACCTGTTCATCCTGATTTTCCTGCTCAGCTCGGCGGCGTCCCTGGCGGTCGGCTGGATTGTTTCGCAACGCCTGACCAAGCCGTTGCGCGGGTTGTCCAAAGGCGTGCAAGCGGTGATTGCCGGGGATTACCGCCAACGCCTGGCGGTCACCGGCGGCGACGAACTGGCGGAATTGAGCAGCACCTTCAACCACATGAGCGAACGCCTCGGCGAGTTGCAGCACCTGGAATCGCAACTGCGCCGCCGCGACCGTCTGCATGCCCTGGGTGAAGTCGCCATGGGCCTGGCCCATGAAATCCGCAACCCGCTGGGCATCATCAAGACAGCCACGCAACTGCTGCACCGGCGCGCCGATTTGCCCGAGACCGACAAGCGTCACCTGGAATACGTGGTCAGCGAAGTCAGCCGCATCAACGACCTGATCACCGATTTCCTCGACTTCGCCAAGCCCAGCGCGCCGATGCGTTCGACCCAGGCGGCGCGGCCGCTGGTGGATGACCTGGTCGGCTTCTGCGCCCCGGAGCTGGCCAGCCATAACATCGATGTGCACATCGACGATCAGGCCCCCGGCGCGCCCCTTCATGTCGACGCGCGGCAACTCAAGCAGGCCGGCCTGAACCTGATCGTCAACGCCATCGACGCCATGCCCGACGGTGGACGGCTGACCGTGGCGATCAGCAGCGAATCGCCGTACACCGTAATCAGCATCAGCGACACCGGCCAGGGCATCGAACCGGATATGCTCGAACGGATCTTCACGCCGTTCGTCACCACCAAGGCTTCGGGTACCGGCCTGGGGCTGGCGAAGGTGTTCTCGATCATGGAAGGTCATGACGGGCGCATCGAATGCGTCAGTGAAAAAGATGCCGGGACCACCTTCACGCTGTACATTCCGGCCAACGGTGAAGACTTCGACGAGGGCAGCGATGACACATAACGTACTGGTGGTGGACGACGAGCCCAAGCTCTGCGACTTGCTGGCATCGGCCCTGGGTCAGAACAGCATCCAGGTGTTCACCGCCGGCAACGGCTTGCACGCGCTCAAGGTGCTGGAGTGCGAGGACATTGACCTGGTGATCAGCGACTGGCGCATGCCCGGCATGGACGGCCCGCAGTTGCTGGCGGAAATCAAAAGCCGTTTTCCGCAGCTGCCGGTGATCGTCATGACCGCCTACAGCACGGTGAAAAACGCCGTGCAGTCGATGCGCAACGGCGCCTTCGACTACATCGCCAAGCCGTTCGACATCGACGAACTGGACATCACCGTCAGCAAGGCCCTGCAATTTCGCGACATCCTCAAAGACAACCAGCGCATGCGTGCCGAGCTCGATGAGCATCAGCAGATTGACAGCCTGATCGGCGACAGCCCGAGTTTTCGCCGGGTGCTGCACGCCATCGATTCCGTGCGCGAAAGCAACGCGACGATTCTGCTGACCGGCGAAAGCGGCACCGGCAAGGAAATGGTCGCCCGGGCGATACACAAACACGGTAACCGCGCTGACAAACCGTTTGTGGCGGTGAACTGTGCGGCGATCCCGGAAGGGTTGCTGGAAAGCGAAATGTTCGGTCACCGCAAAGGCGCGTTTACCGGCGCCGTGGCGGATCGCGTCGGGCGCTTCATGCAGGCTGACAAAGGCACGTTGTTCCTTGATGAAATCGGCGAAATGCCGCTGGCCTTGCAGGCGAAAATCCTCCGGGCCTTGCAGGAACGGGTGATCGAGCCGGTGGGCGATCCGCGCGAGCGCAAGGTCGATGTGCGGGTGATTGCCGCGACCAACAAGAACCTGCTGGACGCGGTGGCCAACAGGGAGTTTCGCGAGGACCTTTATTACCGCCTCAATGTGTTCCCGATTCCCTTGCCGGCCCTGCGCGAACGTGTGGAAGACATCGCGCCGCTGGCCAGGCATTTTGCCCACACCCTGGGCGCCACGGCAGGCAAGCGTTTTACCGGATTCAGCGCGGAAGCCTTGCAGGCCATGGCCCATTATTCGTGGCCAGGGAATATTCGTGAGCTGCAGAACTGCGTGGAACGAGCGACGATTGTCGCGTCGGGGGCGGTGATTGAAGAGGAAGATTTGCCGGCGTATCTGTTTGCCTCAAATGCCGGCACCAGCGGTGCGCTGGTCACCGAAGGCAGCGTGCCGGCGGATCTGGAAGCGGCGTTGGCGGAGGTCGAGAAGGCTTACATTCTGGCGGCGCTGGCGCAGAGCAATGGTGTACAGGCTGCGGCGGCGCAGTTGATCGGGATCTCCGAGCGCAGCTTCTGGTATCGCCTGAAGAAACTGGGCATCCACGTCGACAAAATCGTCAGGTAACCGCTCCCCCCTGTGGCGAGGGAGCTTGCTCCCGCTCGGCTGCGCAGCAGTCGTAAATCCAGCGAATGCGGTCAGCCTGGCTACAACGGTGCTGACATTGGGGCCGCTTCGCAGCCCAGCGGGAGCAAGCTCCCTCGCCACAGAAGCACTCCCGGTAATTAGCTCACGGTCCCGCCCTTCGATTCACTCATGATCTGCCGAATCGCCCCGACAAAGGTCTCGACCGGCTGCCCGCCCGTCACCGCGTACTGCCCGTTGAACACCACCGTCGGCACCGAACTCACCCCGCGCGCCAGCCACAACTTCTCTTCTTTGAGCACCTCTGTGGCGAATTCATCGGACGCCAGAATCGCCTCCGCCCGCTGCCGATCCAGCCCCACGCTTTCAGCCATCAGCGCCAACTGCTTGTGATCCGACGGATTGCCGCCCTCAGTGAAATAAGCCTTGAACAGCGCTTCCTTCAGATTGAACTGCAACCCTTCCAACCCCGCCCAAAACAACAACCGATGCGCATCAAAGGTGTTGTAGATGCGGCTGTTGCCATCAGTGCGAAACGCGAACCCGACCTCGGCCCCACGGGCGCGGATCATCTCGCGATTCTTCTGCGACTGCTCCGGGGTCGAGCCGTACTTTTCAGTGATGTGTTCGGTGATGTTCTGCCCTTCCGGCCCCATTTTCGGGTTCAGTTCGAACGGCTGGAAACGGATCTCGGCCTGGACCTCATCGCCCAGCAAATCCAGGGCCCGGGTCAGGCCATACAGACCGACCACGCACCATGGGCAGGACACGTCGCTGACGAAATCGATTTTCAGGGGGGTACTCATCATTCACCTCGCAGGCTTGGATCGCGCGGAAAGCTGGAACAATACACCCGAAGACTGGCGCGCGCAGGTCCCTTGTAGGAGCGAGCCTGCTCGCGATTGCGGTCTGACATTCAACATTGATGTTGACTGATACACCGCCATCGCGAGCAGGCTCACTCCTACAGGGATCGGGGGTGTTTGGGAGGGGGTGTTTAGTTCTGTTTAAGGTTACTTCCTGAAAGCTACAGCGCCTTGCGCCGTCGCCTACAACAACGTCAGAATCCGCTGGCTTGTGCGCCTGGGTGGCCGTCGGTAACTTGGTTCGTGTCACTGATTCCCAGTGATCGGGTTTAGTAGCCCGGCCTTTCCAATCCGGACGTACATGCGACATATAGTCAGGCATTCGCCTGCACTTAATGGTAGCTGTGCGCATGGCGTCCTCGGACGCGCCGGTTTTGGATTGGTGGCCGGTCTACTAACTTGCGCACAGCTGCCACCCTTCCGTTTAGTAGCGAGACAGGTTGCGGCTCTATTAACAGGAGTACCAATCCAATGTTCAAGATCACACCAAATCCCCCGGAATCCGACGACGTTTCCCCCTACGAAACCCCGGACTCCAAAAAACTCAACGAAGCCGCCGACCGCGCCCTCGATTTCTACCTCAAACCGGTCATTCCCAAAGACACCCCACGCAAACCCAGCACCATCTACATCATCGCCCCCGACATCGATCAAGAAACCCTGCTGGCCAACGCCTGCGAATCCCTGGCGTCAGCGAGCGTGATGCTGAGTGATTTCGCCGGGTTGCTGGAAGGCCCGCAGCGCAACACTGTGCTCGGCATTCAGCAGTCCGTCATGCTGGGTGAACTGGCGGTGAACCGGATGCTGGATAACTTCGTTCCACCAAGCGCCGCGACCTGATTGGCTGACAAGGTTCCACTAACGAAGAAGATCCAACTGTGGGAGCGAGCCTGCTCGCGATGGCGGTGTGACATTCAGCATTGATGTTGACTGACACACAGCCATCGCGAGCAGGCTCGCTCCCACATTGGTACTGGGTACTACAGGAGGTTCGGAGTGGGCACCGGATCGATCTGTGCCCAATGCGAAGTGTCTTCGCGGTGGGCCTGCAAATACGGCAAAACCGCCGCCAGCAACGGCGCCTTGAACGCCTCCTGGAACCGATGCGCCAACCCCGGAATCAGCTTCAACTGACTGCCACGAATGTGCGCCGCCAAGTGCACGCCATGCATCACCGGCAACAGCGGATCGGCTGTGCCGTGAACCACCAGCGTCGGCACGCGCAACTGGTTAAGCAGCGCCACACGACTGCGCTCGGCGAGGATCGCCATGATCTGGCGCTTCACGCCCTCCGGGTTGAACGCCCGGTCATAGGACAACGCCGCCTGATGCAGCAACGCTTGCCGATCATCACTGACGGTCGGGCTGCCCAGCGCTGCCAGCAAATCGGCCTGCTGTTCCAGCGCCACTTCGCGATTCGGCGCGCTGCGCCGCGACAACAACTGCACCAACGCCGCACTCGGCGCCGGCAAGCCTTCGGCCCCGGAACTGGTCATGATCAGGGTCAGGCTCTCGACCCGTTGCGGCGCCATCGCCGCCATGTGCTGGGCAATCATCCCGCCCATGCTCGCGCCCAGGACGTGAAACTGCTCAACCTTCAACGCATCCATCAGGCCAAAGGCGTCGTCCGCCATGTCGGTCAAGGTGTACGGCGCCGCCACCGGCAGACCGAGTTTGTAGCGCAGCACTTCGAAGGTCAGGTTGGCGTCGGCGGGCGTTTGCCGCCAGGTCGAGAGGCCGACGTCGCGATTGTCATAACGAATCACCCTAAAACCCTGCTGACACAGCGCGACCACCACCTCGTCAGGCCAGTGAATCAACTGCCCGCCCAGGCCCATCACCAGCAACAACGCCGGGTCGGACGCACGGCCGATGCTCTGGTACGCCAGGCTCACCTGCGCCAGATCGGCCTGTTGGGTGGGAACATTGACATCGCAACGAGACGCCGCCAAAGACGGCAGGCCAAACAACAGCAAGGCCAGAAAAATGAATGCACGCATGAAAAAACACCGAAACGCAGAACCCCAGTAGAGCGCGAGTCTGATGAAGTTTGATCAAGCGCGCTGCCACAGTTACGTGACAGTTTGATGAAGATTGCCGAGCGGTCATTTTCGGGACCGCGTTATCGTTCATCGCGAGCAGGCTCACTCCCACAGGATCGATGTCGTACACAATATTTGTGATCGACCTAGATCCAATGTGGGAGCGAGCCTGCTCGCGATGGCGTCCGAACAGACGCTACATCGGCTAAGCCAACTGACTGCGCAACTGCCTTGCCGCCGCCACCATATTGACCAACGCCGCCTCGGTCTCCGGCCACGCCCGGGTCTTCAGCCCGCAATCCGGGTTCACCCACAACCGCTCGGCCGGAATGCGCTTCACGGCTTTGCTCATCAACTTGACCATCTCGGCCGTGTCCGGCACCCGTGGCGAGTGGATGTCGTAGACGCCCGGCCCGATGTCGTTCGGGTAGTCGAACGCTTCGAAGGCTTCCAGCAATTCCATGTCCGAACGCGAGGTCTCGATGGTGATCACGTCGGCATCCATCGCCGCGATGGACTCGATCACGTCGTTGAATTCGCTGTAGCACATGTGGGTGTGGATCTGGGTTTCGTCCCGCACGCCGGAAGCGCTCAAGCGGAAGGCTTCCACCGCCCAGTCCAGGTATTCCTGCCATTGCGCCCGACGCAGCGGCAAGCCTTCGCGGAACGCGGCTTCGTCGATCTGCACGATCTTGATGCCGGCACTTTCCAGATCGACCACTTCATCACGCAGGGCCAACGCCAACTGCTGCGCCTGGATTTTGCGCGAGACGTCTTCGCGCGGGAACGACCACATCAGCATGGTCACGGGACCGGTGAGCATGCCTTTCATGACCTTGTCGGTCAGGCTTTGCGCATAGGTGATCCAGTCGACGGTCATGGCGTTCGGACGGCTCAGGTCGCCGTAGATGATCGCCGGTTTGACGCAGCGCGAACCGTAGCTCTGCACCCAGCCGAAACGGGTGAACAGGTAGCCGTCCAGTTGCTCGGCGAAGTACTCGACCATGTCGTTGCGCTCGGCTTCACCGTGCACCAGCACGTCCAGGCCCAGGCGTTCCTGGACTTGCACGGCGTGACGGATTTCGCTGTGCATGGCGTCGGTGTAATCGTTGGCCGACAGCTTGCCTTGCTTGAACGCCTGGCGGGCCAGACGGATCGAACCGGTCTGCGGAAACGAGCCGATGGTGGTGGTCGGGAATGCCGGCAGTTTCAGCCGAGCGCGTTGCTGCTCGATGCGCTTGGCGAACGGCGAGTGACGTTGGCTGTCCGCTGCGCTGATCGCATTGATGCGTGCCTGCACGTGGGCTTTATGGATACGCGGCGACTCGGCGCGGCTCGTCTGAATCACTCGGCTCTGGGCCAGAGCCGCTTGTACTTTGGGCGATTGCGGGTCGTTCAGGGCATCGCGCAGTACGGCGATTTCACCGCACTTCTGCACGGCGAAGGCCAGCCAGCTTTTCAGTTCAGGATCGAGTTTGTCTTCCCGTTCCAGGTCCACCGGGCTGTGCAGCAGCGAGCAGGAACTGCTGACCCATAGGTTGTCGCCAAAGCGCTCTTGCGCCGGTTGCAGTTGCGCGAGCACTTGCTCCAGTTCGCAACGCCAGACGTTGCGACCGTTGACCAGGCCCACCGAAAGAATCTTGTAGGTCGGCAGACGGTCCAGCACCTGACCGAGTTGATCCGGCGCCCGCACCGCGTCGATGTGCAGGCCTTGCACCGGCAGGCCGACTGCCAGGCCGAGGTTGTCTTCCAGGCCACTGAAGTAGGTCGCCACGAGCTTTTTCAGCGGCGAGTATTGAAGGATGTGGTAAGCGCGCTCGAAGGCGTTTTTCCAGGCTTGTGGCAGGTCGAGGGTCAGGATCGGTTCGTCGATCTGCACCCATTCCACGCCTTGGGCGGCGAGGCGGCCGAGGATTTCACCGTAGATCGGCAGCAGGCGTTCGAGCAGGTCGAGCTTGTCGAAGTCGTTGCCTTTGGCCTTGCCCAGCCACAGGTACGTCAGCGGGCCGATGATGACGGGTTTGACGTTGTGGCCGAGGGCCTTGGCTTCGTCGACCTCGTCGAACAACTGTTCCCAGCTCAGTTTGAACTGTTGGTCAGCTGTGAATTCCGGGACCAGGTAGTGGTAGTTGGTGTCGAACCACTTGGTCAGCTCCTGGGCATATTGGGCCTGGGTGTGTTCGCCACCGCAGCAGGCCGCCGTGGCGCCTCGGGCCATGGCGAACAGGGTGTCGAGGGTCGGCAGGCCGCGCGCATCCTTGGCGCTGTCGAAACGCTCGGGGATCACGCCGAAGGTCAGGGAATGGGTCAGCACCTGGTCGTACCAGGCGAAGTCGCCGACGGGCAGCAGGTCGATGCCGGCGTCTTTCTGCAACTGCCAGTGGGTGGCGCGCAGTTGGCGGCCGACGCTTTTCAGCGCGTCCTGATCGAGGTCGCCCTTCCAGTAGGATTCGAGGGCTTTTTTCAGTTCGCGGTCAGCACCGATGCGCGGAAAACCAAGTGTGTGGGCCAGAGCCATGGTGAATTTCTCCCTGTAAAAGATGGCGCTATTGTCGACAGCCAACCCAACATGAGACAAACTCAACCTTTTCGTGTTGATCACAAGTTTTCCTCATGGAGCCCCCGGTGCTTGAAATCCGCCACCTGAAGACCCTGCACGCCTTGCGCGAAGCCGACAGCCTGGTCGATGCCGCCGACCGTCTGCACCTGACCCAATCGGCCCTGTCCCACCAGTTCAAGGAACTGGAGGAGCGCATGGGCATGCCGTTGTTCGTGCGCAAGACCAAACCGGTGCGGTTCACCAGCGCCGGGTTGCGCCTGCTGCAACTGGCCGACGCCACCCTGCCGCTGCTGCGCGGTGCCGAACGCGATATCGCGCGGTTGGCGGGCGGCACCGCAGGCCGTTTGCACATGGCAATCGAGTGCCACAGTTGCTTCCAGTGGCTGATGCCGACCATCGATCAGTTCCGCGATGCCTGGCCGGAAGTCGAGCTGGACCTGGCTTCGGGCTTCTCCTTCGCGCCGCTGCCGGCCCTGGCCCGTGGCGATCTGGATTTGGTGGTGACCTCCGATCCGCTGGAACTGGCCGGGATCACCTACGTGCCGCTGTTCACCTATGAAGCGATGCTCGCGGTGGCCAATCAGCACCGTTTGGCGAACAAGGCCTACATCGTGCCGGAAGACCTGCTCACGGAAACGCTGATCACCTACCCGGTGGAACGCGACCGGCTGGACATCTTCACCCGTTTCCTGGAACCGGCCGACATCGAACCGGCGCAGGTCCGCACCTCGGAACTGACGGTGATGATGATGCAGTTGGTCGCCAGCGGACGCGGCGTCTGCGGCATGCCCCATTGGGCGCTGCATGAATACAGCTCGCGGGGTTACGTGAAGGCCAAGCGGCTGGGCGAGAAAGGATTGTTTGCGACGCTGTATGCGGGGATTCGTGCGGACATGCTGGATGCGCCGTACATGCGCGACTTCTTGCTGACGGCCAAGGACACATCGTTCTCGACACTCGACGGCGTCAGCGCAGTCCGCTGACACACCGCAACCGCTGTAGGAGCGAGGCTTGCCCGCGAAAGCGGTGTATCAGCCAAGTAGATATCGACTGTCACGACGCCTTCGCGGGCAAGCCTCGCTCCTACAGGGGTCTGTGGTGGGTTTAGAGCTCGCGCCACATGTGGATTTTGTCGAAGTAGTCTTCGCCGACGCGCACCGCCATGGGTTCGAGGCCGAACTGTACGAAGCCGCAACGCTGGTACAGGTTGAACGCCGCCTCATTGCCGGCGGTGACGGTCAGCTGGATCAGCCGCAGGCCTTTATGGTTCTGCGCTTCATCCAGCGCGGCTTGCACCAGTTGCTGACCCAACCCGCGCTGCCGGACTTTGCCGGACACATACATGCCAAACAGCGTCGCCTTGTGCCGGGCCTTTTCCCGGGGTTCGAAGGCCAGGCCGACGATGCCTGACAACGCGCCGTCCTCGAACGCCCCGAACACCACATCCAGCTTGCTGGTCAGGCGCGACTCCCACCAACTCAGCGGCATTGTTGCGCGTTCGCGCACACTCGAAGTGAAGGCCTGCGGGTGCAGGTCGTAGGCTTCCAGCATCAGCGCCCGATAGTCCAGCGCATGGCTGGCATCCAGTCGTTCAATCCACATGGTCAAGCCGTCCGTCGTTGCTCAAGCATCAGCCGTACCGCCAGCGCGGACAGGACAAACCCCATGAAATAACGCTGCAGCGCCAGCCAGGTCGGGTTGTTGACGAACCACGACGCGATGCCTGCCGCGAAGATCGCGATCAGCAGGTTGACGCAGAAACTGACGCTGATCTGGGTCAGGCCCAGCACGATGCTCTGGGTGAACACCGAGCCATGCTCAGGCGTGATGAACTGTGGAAACACCGACAGGTAAAACACCGCGATCTTCGGGTTCAGCGCGCTGGTGAGAAACCCCATGGTGATCAGTTTTCGCGACGAGTCCGGCGGCAACTGCTGCGCTTCGAAGGGTGAACGTGCGCCGGGTTTGACCGCCTGCCAGGCCAGCCACAACAGATACAGCGCGCCGGCCCATTTCAACACTTCGTAGGCCATCGGCACGGCCAGAAAGACCGCGGTCAAACCGGCCGCAGCGGCGAACAAGTGCACGAAGAATCCCGCCACCACGCCGAGCAACGAAGTCACGCCGGCCTTGCGCCCCTGGCAGATCGAACGGGAGATCAGGTAGATCATGTTCGGCCCCGGCGTCAGCACCATCAGCAACGCGGCAGCGGCGAAAATCAGCAAGTCTTGAAGTGGGATCATGGGGCAGTCCTAGTCCGTGGATGATCAGGCGATTGCAGTCAGCGAAGCTCGATAAAACGGCAGGATCACGTCCCGTGTCAATGGCGCCAACGAGAGATCGCCGTCGGTGGCCGGATCGATCCAGCGCACCTCTTCAATCTCCGCGGCGGGCGAGACGTCTGAATCGATGGTCAGCAGAAAGAGTTCAGCCTGGACGACAAAACCCGGCTCGTTGGCCGCCGGTGCCGAAAAGGGCCCCAGGTAGGTGGCGTGCGCGGGGTCGATGACCAGTCCAAGCTCTTCTTCCAGCTCACGGGCCAGGGCGTGAACCGGTTGTTCATGGGCCTCGATCTTGCCGCCGGGTTGCATGAAGGCTTCGGTGCCGCGTTTGCGGACCAACAGCGTGCGACCGTCAGGGCCGATCAGCAGGGCGGCGGCGATGCGGATGGTGCGGGGGGAAGGGGCGGATGAAAGTGTCATGGATCTGAGTGTGCCTTGAGTGAAAGGCGCAAAGGATCACATGGGTGTCGCGCCGGCGTCACGGGGGAAAATAGCGGTCTAGCCCTTTGTGGGAGCGAGCCTGCTCGCGATAGCGGTCTTTCAGTCGACATCCAGGGTGAATGTCAGGCCGTCTTCGCGAGCAGGCTCGCTCCCACAGGGGTCAGTGTTGAGTCTTCCAAAGGGGGATCAGGGCTGAGCTTGAACCACCAGCGGCGCTTCGAGGATTGCGGCTTCCACTTCCTCCGGCACTTTCACAAAAACGCTGTATTTCGCCCCTTCCATCGCTTCGAACGCGATCAGTTTCTCCACCAGCGGCCCGCTCAGCACCTTCCCCGCATTGAGCAACAGCATGCCGTTATCGGCATTGAGGTTGCGCGCCAGAATCATGCCGGTCGCCAGGTCCCGGGTCGTCAGTACCTTGACCGTCGGATCGGCCAGTGACACATCGCTCTGGTAGGCGGCGCAGACCTGAATGAAGTCCTCCACCAGATCAGGGTCGTAGAGACGACCGGCGTACTGGCGGATATAGACCAGGGCTTCATCGCTGTTCATCTGGCGCTCAAGGATCAGCCCACGCTGCAACTCGATGAAATCCACCGCCAGTTTCAGCCACCGCGCCCCGAGCGGAATCGCCTCGCCCTTGAGCCGGTCGGGGAAACCGGTGCCATCCCAGCGCTCCTGGTGGTGAAGGATCAGGCGCGCCGCATCCTTCATCGGATCGAGGGTCATCAGCAACGATTCGCTCTGCTTCGGATAACCGCGATAGCGTTCCTGATCGTTGTGGTGCAGCAAATCCGCAGGCGCGGTCATCATGCTGTCGGTCCAGCTCAGCTTGCCGATGTTGTAAAGCGCCGCGGCCATGGTCAGGTCGCGGGTACTGCCCTCGTCCACGCCATGGAGTTTGCAGTACACCCGCACCAGTTCGATGATCTGCCGGTTCGTCTGCTTGGCCGGTGGCAAACGCAGGTTGGCCAGCAGCGAGAACACCTCGGTGCCGGTGACATAGCTGTGTTTGAGCTCTTCGTAGGCCAGGTCGAGCATGTCGGCCGTCTGCTGCAGCTCGGCGGTGCGGGACGCGACGTGTTTCTCCAGGGTCGCGTTGAGCAACCTCAATTCTTCGTTTTGCTCCCAGGTCTCCTGCACCAGATGCAGGCGTTCGCGCTCGGAACGCTGGTAGGCGAGGGATTGTCGCAACGTCAGCAGCAATTCCTCATCGTGCCAGGGTTTGCTGATGTATCGGTCAATCTGCCCGTCGTTGATTGCTTTGACGATCATCGTCAGGTCGGCATAACCGGTCAGCAAAATGCGCAGCGTGTCGGGATGGCGCTGGTGAATGTGCGCCAGCAGCGTGGCGCCGTCCATGTTAGGCATGCGCGCATCGCTCATCACCAGGTCGACGGGCTGTTTCGCCATGATATCCAGGGCTTGCTCCCCGCTGGTGGCCAGCAATACTTCGTAGGGCTGGCCGCGCAAGAGCCGGCGCAGACTGTTGAGGATAGACTCCTCGTCGTCGACCAGCAGAATCGTGGGTTTATCGGCAAAAGTAGTGGGGAGTTGCTCTTCCATGGCATTACCTCAAGCAAAACGGGCGTCGTCGCGTCAATCATCAGCCAGAACATTCCGTTTCTGGCGCTGCCTGAGCTACAGGCTAGATGATTTCCAGCAACGCCCCTGGAAATGATTCGTTTCAGGCGACCGGGCGAAGTGCTGCACAGGCGACTATGCTCAGTTCACTCGGATCCACTTTCTGCGCTTGGCCACGTGATCAGGGAAAGGATGCCCCTATGAGCACACCGCACCACCACATTGCCACCGCTCCCGGCGTATGCCTATGAATACGCTGCTGGCACGAACCAACCGTCGGATACTTATCGTCGACGACACCGCGTCTATTCATGCGGACTTCATCAAGATCCTCAGCCCGCCATCGCCCGAAGACGACGACCTGATCAGCGCCGAAAAAGCCCTGTTCGGGACGCAAGCGACGGCAACCCTGCAAAGTTTCATGCTCGATTCGGCGTTTCAGGGGCTGGAAGCACTGGACAAGGTTGAACGAGCGCTGGCCAACGACCTGCCCTATGCGATGGCTTTCATCGACATGCGCATGCCGCCGGGCTGGGACGGCCTGGAAACCATCGAACGGCTGTGGCAGGTCGATCCCAAGCTGCAAGTGGCGCTGTGCACCGCTTATTCCGACTATTCCTGGGAAGACATCGATGAACGCCTGGAACTGGGCGATCGCCTGCTGATCCTGAAAAAACCATTCGATGCCATCGAAATCCGTCAGCTGGCCAGCGCCCTGACCGCCAAATGGCAAATGACCGAAGACGCCGAACTGAAGATGTCGTTGCTGGAACAGGCCGTGGAAGAACGCACCCGGGAGCTGTCCGACGCCAACATCATCGTGCAGAACAGCCCGACCATTCTGTATCGCCTGCGGGGCGAACCGTCGTTTCCGCTGATGTACATCTCCCACAACATCACCAAGTACGGTCATGTCGCGGCGAATCTGGTCGCCTCGGCCAACTGGGCCCGGGAGTTGATCCATCCCGACGACCAGCCGAAAGTCGACACGGCCATGGCCCGAGTGCTGGATCGCCATGCGGGCGGCGCGTCCATCGAGTTTCGGATGCGCACCGGCGACGGTGCCTGGCGCTGGGTCGAAAACCGCTATATTCCGGTGCGAGACGCCGAAGGACGTTTACTGGAAGTCGAAGGCATCATCATCGACGTCACTGAACGCAAGGTCGCCGAGGAGAAAATCGCCCTGCTGGCCCGCACCGACGGGCTGACGGGGCTGGCCAACCGTGCCACCTTGATCGAACGCCTGCATCAGGCCTTCGCCGCTGCGCGCCGGGGTGCAACACCGTTCGCGATGTTCTACCTGGACCTTGACCACTTCAAACGCATCAACGATACCCTCGGTCATCCGGTGGGCGATCTGTTGCTGCAGGAAGTGGCCCGGCGCATCAAAGCCTGTGTGCGCGAAAACGACGTGGTCGCCCGCCTCGGCGGCGACGAGTTCGCCATCCTGCAACTGGACGTCAGCGACCCGACCCAGTCCGCGTCCCTGGCGGCCAAGGTCCGCGATGCACTGGTGCTGCCCTACTCCCTGGACGGCAATGACGTGCGGGTGTCGGTCAGCATCGGCATCAGCAGCTATTCGCCGCGCATCACCAGCGCCGACGGCTTGCTCAGCCAGGCTGACATGGCGCTGTATCGCTCCAAGGAAAAGGGCCGCAATCAGTATCACTTCCACTCCGAGGAGATCAATCAGGAGGTGGTCGAGCGCATGACCATCGCCAGCGAACTGCGCACGGCCATCGACCATGAAGAACTCGAACTCAGATACTGGCCGGAAGTCGACCTGAGCAGCGGCAAGATCCTCGGCATGGAAGCTCAGGTCTGCTGGAACCACCCCGAGCGAGGCCTGCTGGAAGCGTCGGCGTTCCTGCCGGCCGCGGAAAAAACCGGCGCCATCATCCCCCTCGGGCACTGGGTGCTGGATCGCGCCTGCCAGCAAATGCGTCTGTGGCGCGACGAAGGCATGGCGCCCCCGGTGATTGCCATCAAACTGTCCCTGGCCCAACTGAAAAGCGGGCCCGAACTGATCTATGACGTACTGCGCACCACCGCGCGCTGGGAATTGTGCGCCTGGGACCTGCGCTTCGATGTCACCGAAGCCACCCTGGCCCAGACCAAATGGACCCACAACGACGTGCTGCCACGCCTGCGCGAGCTGGGGGTGAAGATCGCCATCGACGACTTCGGCACGGAATACTCCTCGTTCGACTACCTCAAGACCTACCAGGTCAATCACCTGAAACTCGCCCAGGCTTTCATCGACACCGCTGCCCGCGATCCGGCAAGTGCCAACACGTTGCGCGCAATCATCAATTTCGCTCGAGAAGTAGGGATCGGAATCATCGCCGAAGGTGTCGAAACCCAGGAACAGCGTAGTTCGCTGATGGCCACAGGCTCGCCAATGAACGCACAGGGTTACTTTTTCAGTAAAGCGGTCAGCAGCCAACAAGCCGCCCAGTTGCTCAAAGCCGGCAGCATCGTGCCCGCAAGCCACGGACCGATCCTGGACAACCCGCACGCCACGGAGGACAAGTGATGAAAACGTCGTCCGTCCGGACCAACCGGCGCATCCTGATCATCGACGACACGCCTTCGATTCATGAGGATTTTCGCAAGATCCTCGGCCCTGACTCTGAAGATGAGCAGACCCTGGCCGGAACGGAAGAGGCGCTGTTCGGCACGCAACAGCCGGCTCGGCTGACCTTCCAGCTCGATTCCGCCTACCAGGGCCAGGAAGCCCTTGAGCTGGTCCAGCGGGCCCAGGCCGAAGGTCGCCCCTACGCCATGGCGTTCACCGACATGCGCATGCCGCCGGGTTGGGACGGGCTGGAAACCATCGAACAGCTCTGGAAGATCGACCCGCACCTGCAAATCGCGCTGTGCACCGCCTATTCGGATTACAGCTGGGAGGACATGGCTGAACGGCTGGAGTTCGGCGACCAGTTACTGGTGTTGAAAAAACCCTTCGACAGTCTGGAAATCCGCCAGATGGCCAGCGCCCTGACCTGGAAATGGCAGATGACCCAGGACGCGGAGACAAAAGTGCAAAGCCTGGAGCAAACCATCGAGGCGCGGGTCCACGAACTGCTCAAGGTGTCCCACCTGTTGCAATACGACGTACTGACCGAGCTGCCCAACAGCACGTTGCTCGGAGATCGACTGAACCAGTCCCTGGCGTTGTCGCGCCGCCATGACAAGCAGCTGGCGGTGATGTTCCTGGGCCTTGATCGCTTCAAGCGCATCAACAATGCCCTGGGCCATCCGGCCGGTGACGAGATGCTCAAACGGGTCGGGCAAAACCTGGTGTCCACGGTGCGCGAATCCGATTCGGTGTTTCGCTACGGCGCTGATGAGTTCGTGGTGATCCTCGCTGACATCCGCCATCCCCAGCAGACCAAAGGCATCGCCGAAAAACTCTTGAACGCCATTGGCACGACCCAGCACATCGCCGGCCATGACCTGAGCGTAACCGCCAGCCTGGGCATCAGCATCTACCCCGATGATGGCTTCGATGCGATCGCGCTGATCAAGAAAGCCGAAACCGCGATGCGTCACGTCAAGGAAAGCGGCCCCAACGACTTCCGCTTCTTCATTGAAGAAATGAACCAGCGCGCCCGGGACCAGCAGACCATCGAGTCGGGCATTCGCCTGGCATTGGAGCGGGACGAATTTGTCCTGCATTACCAGCCCAAGCTCGACCTGGGCACCGGTGAGGTAGTCGGCGCAGAGGCCTTGATTCGCTGGCAGAAACCGGGACATGGCTGGGTCTACCCGTCGGACTTCATTGGCGTGGCCGAAGACAGCGGCTTGATCGTACCGTTGAGCAAATGGGTGCTGGCCCAGGCCTGTCGGCAAGCCTGCGCCTGGCAGGCGGCGGGGCTGCCGAGGCTGTGCATGTCGGTGAATGTGTCGGCCATCGACTTTCGCCAACGAGGCTTTGTCGAAGGCATTGAACAGGTTCTGAAACAAACCGGTCTGGACCCGTCATTGCTGGAGCTGGAAATCACCGAAGGCGTGCTGATGCAGAACGTCGATGCCACGGTCACCGCCCTGAACCGGATCAAGGCCATGGGGGTGCGGCTGGCCATCGACGACTTCGGCACCGGTTATTCCAGCCTGAGTTACCTGCGGCGTTTTCCCATCGACGTGCTGAAAATCGATCAGTCGTTCATTCGTGGCCTGAGCCGTGACATCAACGACGCAGCGCTGGTCAGCGCCATCATCAGCCTGGGCAAGAGCCTGAAACTGACCATCATCGCCGAAGGGGTGGAAACCCTCGAACAACTGGATTTCCTCAAGGCCCATCAGTGCGAGGAAGGCCAGGGCTACTACTTCAGCAAAGCCGTGGCGCCGGATGACTTCGTGCACTACCTGACGTCGGTGAAATCCCCTCCCCCTGCCGCCACATGACCGATAAGCAGCGACACACGGGCTATCCGCCAAGGAATTACAGGATGTCGCCATTTCTCTACCGCTTGCTCTTGATGCCTCTGCTCGGAGTCTGTCTGACGGCCAGCGGCGCGCCACTGGACGAACCGCTCAAACCGCTGCCGGCCGTGCCGCAGCAAAACCCTCTGCGTGTCGAACTCGGTCGCCAGTTGTTCAACGAGCCACGTTTATCGGTCAACGGCAGCCTCTCGTGTGCCAGTTGCCATCGCCTGGAAAGCGGTGGCGCCGATAACAAGGCGTTTTCCATCGGTTTCAACGGCCAGCCAGTGGCAGTCAATACTCCGAGCGTGTTTAACGCCAGCCTGAACTTCCGGCAATTCTGGAACGGCCGCGCCGACACCCTGGAAACCCAGGTCCACGCCGTGGTGCAAAGCCCCAGTGAGATGGGCAGCAACTGGGAATACGTGGTGCAGACGCTGTCCGCCGACGCCGCTTATCGAACCGCGTTCGGCAACGCCTACCCGGATGGCGTGACCATGATCAATGTGCAAAACGCCCTGGCAACCTACGAGCGCACGTTGATCAGTGCCAACTCGCGTTTCGACCAATACCTGCTGGGCGACACCGACATTCTCACCCGCGAGGAGAAATACGGTTACCAACGCTTCAAGGATTACGGCTGTATCGCCTGCCATCAGGGAATCAATATCGGCGGCAACATGTTCCAGAAATTCGGGGTAATGGGCGATTACTTCAAGACACGAGGCAACCCGACCGACACCGACCTGGGCCGCTACCTGCTGACCAAGGACGAAGAGGACCGCTACGTGTTCAAGGTCCCGAGCCTGAGGAACGTCGCCGTGACCGCGCCGTACTTTCACGACGGCTCGGCCAAAACCCTAGAAGACGCCGTGGAGGTGATGTTCTCATTTCAACTGGGACGCATCCCCTCTGTCGAGGACAAGGTGCTGATCATCAAATTCCTCAAGACCCTGACCGGTGAATGGGAGGGCAAACCATTATGAAAATATCCCGCCGACGCAGTGTGGCACTCCTCGGTATCATGGCCCTGATACTGGCCTCGACACTGCTGTTTCTGTACCTCAAATCCAACTCCAATCAGACGTCGACCTACACCGAATCCCGGGATCTGATTTCCCGGATGAAACAGCTGAATGCGCAGTGGGAAACGGAAATCCTCAAGGCCAGGATTGCGATCAACCACAACTACGATCCGCTGGTCACACCGCTGACCGAGATGACGCTCCTGTGGGAACGGTTCGACACAATGTCGTCGAATCACAGCCGCAACACCTCGCCCGTCTGGTTGACCAGCCATGATGCGTACCTGAGCGCCTTCGAGGAAAAGATCCGGCTGGTTGAGCAGTTCAAGTCTCACAATGCTGTGTTGCGCAACTCACTGGCGTTTCTGCCGACCGCCGAAGACGACATTCAGGAACCCCTCGCCCAGTTGCAGGACGGCGACAAACTGCAACTGCAGAACATCGCCAACGACACCTATGACCTGGTACTCAGCACCATGGAGTTCGCCATGGTTACCTCTGACGACAAGGCCGCCGAAATCCTGGTGGGATTGAGCAAACTGAAAGTGAACAAACTGCGACTGCCGGAGGAGTTCCACAGTCCGCTGGATGTGCTCAATAACCATATTGAGCTCATTCTGCGTGAGCAACCGGTGGTCAACCGCTTGCTGGAAAACATCGAGGCGATTCCCGTGGCCGAGCGGCTGGACGGCATCACCGATCTGCTGAACAACGATCAGCAGCGCACCGATGCGGTCGACCAGCGTTATCACTTTTACATGCTGGTGTTTTCGGTGCTGCTGGTGCTGTTGCTGGTGTACCTGGCGATTCACTTGATGCGCAGTTTCACCGTGATCAATCGCGTCAACAAGGCCCTGAAAACCGCCAATGATGACCTCGAAAAACGGGTCGAAGAACGCACCCGCGAACTCAAGGATACCCAGAGCGAACTGCTGGACACCGCGCGCCAGGCCGGCATGGCGGAAATCGCCACCAATGTGTTGCACAACGTCGGCAACGTACTCAACAGCGTGAACATCTCCGCCGACCTGGTCAGCCGCAAACTGCGCAGCAGCAAGGCCCAGGGGCTGGGCAAAGCGATGCAGCTGATTAACGAGCATCAAGGCGACCTCGGGGCCTTTCTGACCCAGGACGCGAAAGGCAAATTGCTGCCCGGCTATCTGAATCAACTGGTCGACGCCATCGCGCTCGAACAACAAAGCATGACCGACGAACTCGCCCAACTGACCAAAAGCGTCGACCACATCAAGGACATCGTTGCCACCCAGCAGTCCTACGCCGGCGCCAACAGCCTGATGGAACCGCTGCACATCAGTGAACTGCTGGAAGACGCCCTGCGCATGAACTCCGGTGCCCTGACCCGGCACCACGTCACCGTGGTCAAGGAGTACAACGAGGTGCCGCAGGTCATGGGCGACAAACACCGGTTGCTGCTGATCCTGATCAACCTCATCAGCAATGCCAAATACGCCATGTCCGACCTCAGCAATCGTCCGCGACAAATGACCCTGGGGGTGAAAATCGTCGAAGACTCCACCCTGCAAATCAGCGTCAAGGATGATGGCGAAGGCATCGCGCCGGAGAACATGACGCGCATCTTTGCCCACGGTTTTACCACCCGCAAGGAAGGCCACGGTTTTGGTCTGCACAGCTGCGCACTCGCGGCGATAGAAATGAACGGCCATCTCAGCGCCCACAGTGACGGGCCCGGCAAGGGCGCGCAGTTCACCTTGCAGATTCCGCTGAAAACCGTCCCGGAGGAGGCATGAGTGAGCATTCGAACCGACGCATTCTGTTGATCGACGACACACCGTCGATTCATGACGGCTTTCGCAAGATCCTCACCCCGGTTCCGGTGGAGCACCTGGAACTGGACGAGATGGAAGCCACGCTGTTTGGCCGTGAAATCAAAACCACCACGGCCCTGTTCGAACTGGATTCGGCGTATGGCGGCCAGGAAGGCCTGGGCAAACTCACTCAGGCCTTGCAGGAAAGCCGGCCCTACGCCCTCGCGTTCGTCGACATGCGCATGCCTGAAGGCTGGGACGGCGCGCAAACCATCGAACATCTGTGGCAGGAAGATCCGCACCTGCAAGTGGTGGTGTGTACCGCGTATTCCGACTATTCCTGGGATGAGCTGTTGGACCGACTGCAAGCCCATGATCGGTTGCTGATCCTGAAAAAACCGTTCGACAACATCGAAGTCCAGCAGATGGCCAACACCCTGCTGACCAAATGGGAGATGACCGAACGCGCCTCCGTGCAGATGAGCCATCTGGAGCATCTGGTGGACCAGCGCACCACGCAGTTCAAACAGGCCAGCGAGGCGTTGCAGCGGGAAATCGACGAGCGCAAACAGCTTGAATCGCAACTGGTGCAATCGGAAAAACTCGCGTCCCTGGGGCAATTGGCGGCCGGCGTTGCCCATGAAATCAACAACCCCATCGGCTTCATTTCTTCCAACCTTGGCAGTCTTGATGGCTACTTCAAGCAACTGCAAGACATGCTCGACGCCTATCGCGAGGCCGAAGAGGCGATTGCTTCAAATGAGGTGATCGAGCGGCTTGGGCAGTTACGGGAACGCATCGAGCTGGAATTTCTGCGCGAGGACATTCCGTTGCTGATCAAGGAATCCAAGGAGGGCATCAACCGAGTGGGGCAGATCGTCAAGGACCTGAAGGACTTCTCCCGGGTGGATTCCAATCAGGAATGGCAGTGGACCAATCTGCAACAGGGCATCGAATCGACCTTGAACATCGTCGCCAATGAACTCAAGTACAAGGCCGACGTGCTGAAGGAGTATCAGCCATTGCCCGACATCGAGTGCCTGCCATCGCAAATCAACCAAGTGATCATGAACCTGATCGTCAACGCGTCCCAGGCGATGGGCCCACAGCGGGGCACCATCACCCTGCGCACCGGGTTTGAGGGTGAACGGGTGTGGATTGAGGTGGCCGACACCGGCTCCGGTATTGCGCCGGACAGCCTGCAGAAAATCTTTGATCCGTTCTTCACCACCAAACCGGTGGGCCAGGGGACAGGGCTTGGGTTGTCCTTGTCCTATGGCATCGTCAAGAAGCACCGGGGGGATATTTCGGTGCGCAGTGAAGTGGGCGTGGGCAGCACGTTCCGAGTCGAACTGCCCGTGCACCAGACACACTCAGCCACCTGAACACCGTAATAAATGCAGGAGTGAGCCTGCTCGCAATGGCGGTATGTCAGTCGCCCTTGATGTTGACTGACATGGCCCTATCGCGAGCAGGCTCACTCCTACAGGGGGGGGTGCAGCGTCCGAGGTCAGGTGGCTTCCTGGAAATCCATCTCCGGTGGCTGGCGGCGGAAGCCACCGGTCAGCACCGCCAGGTACACCACGCCAATCGCCAGCCAGCTCAGGCCCAGGTAGATCGCCAGGTGATCGAGGCTGACCATCAGCCACAAATCTGCCGCCAGGCCAATGAACGGGAATAACAGGAACAGCACGAACTCGCGCAGCCCTTTCTTTTCCCCTCCTATCCAGTAATGAAAGATCACCGACAAATTCACCAGACTGAACGCCAGGAACGCGCCGAAGTTGATGAACGAAGTCGAGGTGGTGACGTCCAGTTTCAGCGCCAGCAACGCGACCACGGCGCACAACAGGATGCTGTTGACCGGTGTGCCAAAGCGCTCATGCAAGCTGCCGAAAAATGATTTAGGCAGCACGCCGTCGCGGCCCATGGCGAACAACAGACGCGAACCACTGGCCTGAGCCGACAGGCCCGAGGCGAACTGGCCGACGATCAGGCCGATCAGGAAGATCGTCACGAACAGGTCGCCACCGATGTTGCGGGCGATTTCATAAGCGGCCGAGTCGACGCTGTCGAACTGGAACGAGGGATGGGCGATCTGCACGAAGTACGAGACGCTGACGAAGATCAGGCCGCCGATCAGGGTAATCAACATGATCGCCCGCGGGATGGTGCGGCGTGGGTCGCGGGTTTCTTCGGTCAGGGTGCTGACCGCGTCGAACCCGAGGAACGAGTAACAAGCGATGGCCGCGCCACTCATGATCAGCGGCATCTGCATGTCGCCGTTGAAGAACGGCTTGATCGACCACAACGGCGTGCTCGCATCGCCCCCGACGTAGTGGATGCACAGCGCGACGAAGGCGATCAGCACCAGGAACTGCACCAGCATCAGCAAGGCATTGATGCCGTTGGCCAGTTTCAGGCCGACGATGTTGATCGCGCTGGTGATGCCGATGAATGCCAGCACCCAGATCCACTGCGGCACGGCCGGGAACGCGGAATTGAGGTAGGCCGCACCGATCAGCCAGATCGCCATCGGCAGGAACAGATAGTCGAGCAGCACCGCCCAACCGGCGATGAACCCCAGCTTCGGGCTGATGGCCTTGCGTACATAACTGTAGGCGGAACCGGCGACGGGGAATGCCGAGGCCATTCGGCCGTAGCTCATCGCGGTGAAAAACATCGCCACCAACGCCGCCAGATACGCGGCCGGGACCATGCCGGCGGTGGATTGAGCGAGGATGCCAAAGGTGCCGAGCACAATGATCGGCGTCATGTAGGCGATGCCGAACAGCACCACCGAACCCAATGACAGGGTGCGTTGCAAACGAGCCATGAGCGACTACTCCGAATTTATTAGATTTATGGCAGAGCCGAGTTCGGCGCTAAATTTCGGGTGTTTCGTTGTTGTTTTGGGTGATCGGTCAAACAGGTGTGTTGTCTGTCAGGACCTCTTCGCGAGCAGGCTCGCTCCCACAGGGGATCTGCAGTGGACACAAACTCAATGTGGGAGCGAGCCTGCTCGCGAAAGGGCCACTCGGAGCAATGCAACATCCGGATCAGCGCGAAGGAATCAGCAACTCCCGCACACCAGAAGCCTGCTCGACAATCTCACCCGGCAACTTCAGCCGCTGGTCATCCAGATACCGGTAATCCTTGCGTGCCGCCTCCAGCCGGCTGAAATCCAGCTCAACCGCAAACTGCCCTTCATCGCGTCCGGCCTCGAACAACAAGGTGCCGAGCGGATCCACCAGCGCACTGCCACCGGCAAACACCAATCCGTCATCACTCTCTTTGACCCGATTGACCATCAGCGCAAAGGCCTGGTTTTCCTGGGCCCGGGCCATGATCGCGGTGCGATGAGTGGGGCCGTAAGGGTCCATGTTGCCGTTGGTGACGATCAGTAATTCGGCGCCCAGTTGTGCCAGGGCGCGGGCAGTTTCCGGGAATTCGATGTCGTAGCAGATCAGCAGACCGACCCGCACGCCGTTCCACTCGCAAGTGGCGTAACGGTCGCCCGCCTCGAACACGCCGCGATCCGACGCCCACAGGTGCGTCTTGCGGTATTTCAGGGCGATGCCTTCGGGGGTAATCAGCAGCGTGGTGTTGTAGAAGCGGCCGTTGTCGTTCTCGGCCATGCCGATCACCACGGCGATGTTGCGTTCGCGGGCAGCCGCCACGACGGCGCTGACCGTCGGCCCGTCCAGCGGTTCGGCGGTCTGGGCCACGGTGTCGGCAGTCGGAAAGCCCATCAGGTGGGTTTCCGGGAAGACGATCAGTTGCGTATCCGCGTGGCAGGCAGCGATGGCCGCCAAGGCGCGTTCGAGGTTGTACGCTGTGCCGTTGTCACGGCCCGCCAACTGGGCGAGTTCGACTTTCATGGGTATTCCTTGTTTTGGGCCGAGCGGCAGAAAGATTGCCCGGTCTGTGTCTGTGCGCCAGTATGCGCAGCAAGCCACCGGGCGGGGAATCACGCCGCTGGGGTAACCCGATAGGGGTAGAGGCATGACACTTTCGTTAGACGACATCGCGTGGCACCGCTCGGTCGGGCAACTGATCGACGCCCTCGACAAGCCCAACTTCTGGACGCAGCTGGTGCGCCTGCTGGATCAGTACGTGACCTTCGACAGCTGGGTGGCGCTGCTTTTCAGCGCGGACCAGCACCCGCAGGTGTTCGCCGAATGCCCGGGCGAGGACGGCAGCCCTGATCAGCTGTTTCAGGATTACCTGCGCGGGCTCTATCTGCTTGATCCGTTCTACATCGCCTGCCGCGAGCAATCGCGCACCGGCCTCTATCGCCTGTCGGAAGTGGCGCCGGAGCACTTCGAGCTGACCGAGTATTACCAACGATACTTTCGTCTGAATGTGGTGGCCGACGAAATCCAGTTCAATTGCCAACTCGAAGGGGACCGCACGCTGTGCCTGTCATTGGGCAGCAAGCAGCGTTTCAGCGGCCAGCAGATTGCCTTGCTGTCGCTGATCCAGCCTTGGGTGCTCGGCCTGTTGCGCCAGCGCCTGCCCTACGAAATCAACGAGGCCGTGGCCCTCGCGCCAGCACCGATCCAGGGCGATTGGCGCGTGCAGCTGGAAGCCTCGGTGCAACAACTCAAGGGCGCGCAACTGACCGCCCGGGAACTGGATGTCGGGCGCTTGATGCTCAGCGGTTGCTCCAGTAAAGAAATCGCCCGTAAGCTGGAAATCTCTGTTGAAACCGTGAAAGTCCACAAGAAACACATGTACAGCAAGCTGGGGATCAAATCCCAGTCCGAGCTGTTTTCGATATTTCTCCAGGCGCAAAATGCCTGATTGCAACGCGGAGTGCTTTTTACTGTGGGAGCGAGCCTGCTCGCGATTGCGGTCTTTCATTCAGCATTGATGTCGACTGAACCACCGTAATCGCGAGCAGGCTCACTCCCACAGGGATCTGTGTGTATCCATGCACCTGCTGCGTTGAAATTATTGAGTCCGAACCAAGGAACCCGTATGAGCCTGTCACTCCTGAGCCGCTACGCCTTCTTTGCTGCCTGTGTGATTTTCACCCTCGCCAGCTTGCCCTTCCTGGAACACGACTGGCTCTGGCCAATCACCGCCGTGACGGGCGTCCTGAGTCTGGTGGGCCTGTTCGATCTGCTGCAAAGCCCTCACGCGGTGCGGCGCAACTACCCGATCCTGGGCAATATTCGCTATCTGGTGGAGGGCATTCGCCCGGAGATCCGCCAGTACCTGCTCGAATCCGACAGCGACGCCCTGCCCTTCTCCCGGGCCCAGCGCTCGCTGGTCTATTCCCGGGCCAAGAATGAAAGCGCTGACAAACCCTTCGGCACGCTGATCGATGTGTACCAATCGGGTTTCGAATTCATCGGCCACTCGATGCGCCCTGCGCCGTTGAGCGATCCGAGCAATTTCCGCGTCATCGTCGGTGGCCCACAGTGCACCCAGCCGTACTCGGCCTCGGTGTTCAACATCTCGGCCATGAGTTTCGGCTCGCTCAGTGCCAACGCCATTCGCGCGTTGAATCAGGGCGCCAAACTCGGCAACTTCGCCCATGACACCGGCGAAGGCAGCATCAGTGCGTATCACCGGGAAAACGGCGGCGACCTGACCTGGGAACTGGGCAGCGGCTACTTCGGCTGTCGCACTGCCGATGGCCGCTTCGACCCGGAACGCTTCGCCGCCCAGGCGCAAACGCCGCAAGTGCGGATGATCGAAATCAAGATGTCGCAAGGGGCCAAACCCGGGCATGGCGGCATCCTGCCCAAGCACAAAGTCACCAAGGAAATCGCCGAAACCCGCGGCATCCTGATGGGCGAAGATTGCATCTCGCCGTCGCGGCACAGTGCGTTTTCCACGCCGATCGAACTGATGCACTTCATCCAGCAGTTGCGTGAATTGTCCGGCGGCAAACCGGTGGGCTTCAAGTTCTGCCTCGGTCACCCGTGGGAATTCATGGGCATCGCCAAGGCCATGCTGGAAACCGGCATCCTTCCGGACTTCATCGTGGTCGACGGCAAAGAAGGCGGCACCGGCGCCGCGCCCGTAGAGTTCACAGACCACATCGGCGTGCCGATGCGCGAAGGCCTGCTGTTCGTGCACAACACGCTGGTGGGCCTGAACCTGCGGGACAAAATCAAACTCGGTGCCAGCGGCAAGATCGTCAGTGCCTTCGACATCGCCAGCGTCCTGGCCATCGGTGCCGACTGGGCCAACTCGGCGCGTGGCTTCATGTTCGCCATCGGCTGCATCCAGTCGCAAAGCTGCCACACCAACAAATGCCCGACCGGCGTCGCCACTCAAGACACCCTGCGCCAGCGTGCGCTGGTGGTTCCGGACAAAGCCCAGCGGGTCTACAACTTCCACCGCAACACACTCAAGGCCCTGGCGGAAATGCTCGCGGCGGCCGGCCTCGATCATCCGTCACAACTGTCGGCCAAGCATCTGGTACGGCGCATGTCGGCGACCGAGATCAAGTTGTTCTCGCAGTTGCATGTGTTCTTGAAGCCGGGGGAATTGCTCACCGGTGAGGTGAATGGCGAGTTTTACTCGCGGATGTGGCAGATGGCGCGGGCGGACAGTTTTGAGCCTAATGAGGTGGTTGCTGCGTAAATCACACGCTGTCAGCCGCGTCGCTAAAGCGGCTGTCAGCTTCTCCCTACTTTTTCATAGACAAGGAGGATTGGACCGAAATTCAAGTATGACCGAATCACCTTTTTTTGTTTCCTTCAGTAAATCAACGCAGTATTCCTTCATAAACCTTTCGCCAGGAAGTTGTACCTCACGCGTTCCGAGAAAATAAAACACGGCCGGACGATCTGGCGACAGCAAGTCGCTTTCCAGCTGCTTGAAACTTCTGACTGTTGTTGACGAGCCTAATAATCTGAAGTACTGATCAAACTCTATAAACTGGCTTGCATAGAGTGGCTCACGGATCTGCTGTTCGATCACATCCTTAACCAGATCACGCATTTGACTGACGGGCTTTAACTGATTTTCAAGCGTAAATATGGGTCTCTCATGGGTATACAACGGCGTCATCGAAAAACATAACACGACAACTCCAACTGCCACCTGAGCCCATTGATCTTTAAAAAGACTGATGGCAAACGCGAGCACTATCAATAGCGCCGGCAGCAAGATTATCAAGCTTCGCATGGTCAAAACAGGTTGAACATAAAGGGAACGCACATAAGGAATGACGGTACACGTCACGAGCCAGAAAATAATTAGTCGAAGTACTTCACGGTGTCGTTCTGCCTTCATCAGGCACACACTGCCTATCATTAACAGCGCGGCACACATCACAGACAAAGGTAAACTTCCAAAATACAGGTTGAAGAGATCGATAAAAAACCGGTTATTGGGTGGTGGGACCCAAAATCCCTGACGGTGAAAATTTAAATAAACATACGAAACATGCGGTGCGATGCTCAGCAATATAAACAAACCTGCCAAGCCAAAGCGATACAAAAGCCTTTTATCGAATGACGTCTCAACCCATCTTGACAACACCAATAACGCTTGGGCGGTCACCACCAAAAATCCGAAATAGTGCGTATTGACAAGCAGTGCCGCCGATAGCGCATAAATAGCGACGTGACGTCCATCAAGGCCTCCAATCGCCTTGATGAAAGTGACGAACGAAACTGTGGTCAATAAAGCCAACAATTCGTAAGAGCGTGTCTCTTGAGAATACGTAATCAAATAGAAATTAACTGCCACAAGCCAGGCAGCAATCAACCCTACTCGACAATTGAACATTTGCCTTCCAAGAAGGAATGCAACCGGGATCAACAGGATCCCGAAAATAACCGACAGGTACCTTCCAACCATCTCGCCAAAACCAAACAACTTGTAAAAAAACCATAAAAACAACTGATAAAAAGGTGGATGCACGTCCACCAGTGATCGTTGATAGACCTCAAGAAAACTGTTATCGGGATGACTGGTGGCAACACTGAAAACCTCATCAAGCCACAGAGCATCAACCGTAATATTACGCAATCGTAAGTAACCACCAAAAATAATGGCCACTACCAAAATCATGTAAACCGTCAAACTTTCCCTGTTCAATCTAAGCTTCATCCGATAGGCGCCTATTGTTATTGTTGATATTGATTAACACCACACTCCCCAACCCCACCGCAAACCACAACGTCGCCAACCGCAGCAAAACAGTCGCCGCAATCGCATCAGCCACCGCGACATCACTGGACACCAACAACGTCACCATCACCGCTTCGGCACTGCCAAGCCCGCCCGGCATAAAACTCAAGGCGCCAGCCAGCATCGAAACCGCATAAACGAACATCGCGAACGTCAGCGGAACATCGACGCCCATCGCATTCAATATCCAGTAAAACGCCAGCGCTTCGAGGCTCCAGGCCGACAGGCTCAACACCACTGTGCCAATCAAACGCTGAGGGCTGTGGCAACGTTGGGATTGGCGCAGCACGTAAATAACGTTGTGCAACAGCCGAAACATCCATCCGCGTCCCCGGGAAATACGCCGTTCAACAGCGTCAATCAGTTGTTGTCGAGAGACGAGCAACAAACCGCAGGTCACCATCACCAGACAGGCGACAATCATCGAAAGCCACTCGGGATAGCGGCTAAGACCCAGCAAGGCCAATAACACCATGGCCATCAGGTCCGAAAGACGCTCACTGACAAACGCGGCGAAACTGCTGCCGTAAGGAACGTCCCAGCGCTTGAGCAACACCCCGCGCAGAGCTTCGCCGGCTTTGCCCGGTGTGGTCGTCAAGGCAAACCCCGCGAGGTAGATTTTCAGGCCAGGTCGCCACGGCAAAGGATGCCCCAGAGCATTCAGGTAAACCTGCCAACGCAAGAAGCGCAGGCCATAGCTGATCAGGATGAGTGCGGCAATCTGCGCCCCACCGAGCCACCCGACTCGGCTCACGGCACCGCCCACCGCCTGCCATCCGCCCCAAAGGGAAATGCCCAGGTAAGCCAGTGCCGAAAAGGCCACCGAACCGATCAAGACCCGATAGCGCCACCCGGAGAGGAACAGCACCTGGCTCACAGGTTCAACCTCTTAAACAATGGCTGTGGCAATCGGCAAATCAGCCACATGACCCAGGCCCAGAACCCCGGCACATACAGAACCGACACCCGACGCTCGATGCCCCCGACAATGCGCTGTGCGACCACCTCTGGTTGCGCAACCAGCAATGTCGGCAACGCCAGCCCCTGGGTCATCGGTGTATCGACAAAGCCGGGCTTGATGGTCATCACGTGCACACCCAACTTGAACATCTGTGCACGCAAGCCTTCGCAAAAGGTCGAGACGGCCGCCTTGGCTGAACCATACAAGTAGTTGGAAGGACGCCCTCGATCACCCGCGACGGAAGAAATAACTGCCAGAGTACCGCTGCGCTGAACGGCCATTTGCCTGGCCAACACCGTCAATAGCGCAATCACCGAAGTGCCGTTGTTGGCAAACTCCGTCAGTGCCAGTTCGACGTTTTGTTCGCAAGCGGATTGATCCGGCAAGGTACCGTGAGCGATCAGGCAGATGTCGATCGATTGCAAGGCATCCAGACAGCATTCCAGCATGACGGCATGCGCGGCAGTGTCGGTGGCGTCCAACAAATAGGACGTCACCCCCCTCGCGCCTCGAGTCAACAGGTCGGCGCTGGTATGCTGCAGTTTTTGCGGATCGCGCGCGACCAGAAAAAACTCGCCGTGGTCTGCCGCCCAAAGTCGCGCGCAAGCGGTCGCGATGGCTGAAGTAGCCCCCACAATCAGTATTTTTTTCATCGGGTGACTCGCTCCCAAAAGCGAGAAATGAGGGCTGGATCGCGCATCGTCTCCAACTGCTCCCAAGCCGGATAGGCCCGGCGAAAATCGCTGCCGCTCATGTGCGCATCCTTGGCCGGATAGAGCCGGCCACCCGCCTCCCGAACGATGGCATCAAGACGAGGCAGCAGTGTGTTCGTCAGCACGCTGTTCTGTGGAAAATCCAGCGCCAGCGACGTCCCCGGCATCGGAAATGAAAGCAGCCCCGGCGAAACAAAATCGCCACAGCGCTTGAGTACCGCGAGAAAAGATCCCGTGCCGCTGGCGGCAATGGATTTGAGCAACTGAGCCAAGGCGACTTCGGCAACTGATTCAGGCAATACGCACTGAAACTGCTGAAAACCTTTGCGCCCGTAGACTCGATTCCAGCGCTCGATACGATCCAGCGGATAGAAAAACGAACTATACGGAGTGGTTTGGCGTTCTCGCCCCGCCGGCTGCAGATGCCAATAACTGCGATTGAAGATATTCAGAGAAAGCGGGTTGACCAGGGACAATGGCGGCCTGATCGGGATTCGCAACGAGCGGGACGACTCGACTTGGAGCGGCCCCTGTTCGCTATGCGTGCCAACGGTAAAGACACCACGCCCTTGTTCGCGTCCCTTTGCCAGGCAATCGATCCAGGCCACGCTGTACTCGTGCACAGGATCCAGTTCAGCGGACAGCGCGAAAAACTCGCCCAAATGATCAAACCGCATCCGAATCGTATCGATAAGACTGGATTCGATTTTGCGCAGACGGATGCTCACCCAACTGATGATGCCCGTCAGGCCCAATCCGCCGATCGTGGCGGCAAACCACTGCGGGTTTTCCACGGGTGAGCACACCATGGGCGGTTGCGCGGAACGATGCAGGCCAAAGCTCAGCACCGAGGAGGCAAACGTTCCGCGCCTGTGATGATTCTTGCCATGAACGTCATTGGCCAGAGCGCCTCCGAGCGTGACATGGCGCGTCCCCGGCGTGACGTCCAGAAACCACCCACGGGGGATCGACAGTTGCAAAATTTCACCGAGCGTGACCCCCGCTTCGGCACAAATCTCTCCTGTTTGCCAGTCCGCTTCGACAAAACGGTTCAAGGAGCGCAGGTGCAGCACGTGATCGCTGCTGGCCAGGCAGCTGTCACCGTAACTGCGACCATTACCAAACGGCAACGTCGTGCCGTAGGTATCGTTCAACCGTTGCAGGTGTTGTTCCAGATCACTTCGCCATGCGCATGAATGGCCTGTTTGCGGTGCCGAAGGGTAATGCCCCCACGAGGTCAATTGATCATTCATCGTTCGAACCGGCATCGGTAAAAATGGAAACCGCCGCCGAGCAAGCGCGCATACGCCCAAAGCAGCGCTTCATGCCGCTAACCAGAAAATCAGGCCAAACATCGCGCCCATCGCCAGACTCAGGCGATCCCTAAGCGCAAAGATCACAGGGTCGTCGTTCATCCTGCCGCGATGAGTCAGCATCCAGATACGGGTGATCCAGAACAGCAACAATGGACAGGCGAACCAGATCATCCGCGGAAAGGCATAGAGCGCGATTGTGGCGTTGTCATGGATGTACAACGCAAGAACCATCACCGACAGGTATCCCGACGCGGCCCCTAATGAGGAAAGCATCGCCAGGTCGGCAGGATAGTAATCACGGCCACCGGTTTTCCCGGTAATGCCATTACGCAGTGCCGCCTGGAGTTCGGCATAACGCTTGACCAGTGCCAGGCTCAAAAACATGAACATCGAAAACGCCAGCATCCAGACCGTCAGCTCCAGTTCGAGCGCCGCACCGCCGGCAATGATCCGCAGGGTATAAAGCAAGGCCAGAGCAATCACATCCAACGCCATGATCCGTTTCAACACCAGCGAATAGATCAGCGTCAACACGTAGTAAGTGGCCAGTACGGCGGCAAACTGCCGGGGCAGCCACCACCAGGCGCCAGCAAAAGAGATAAACAATAAACAGGGGAATGCGGCCAGGCCGGACTTGATCGACAACCGTCCACTGGCAAAGGGTCGATTGCGTTTGCTCGGATGTCTTCGATCATCCTCCAGGTCCAGCAGGTCATTCAGAACATACACCCCGGAGGCGCATAACCCGAAAAATACGAAAGCCAACAAACTGTGCAAGAGCAGGAGCGGATTGCTGATCTGATGCGCGGCCAGCAGCGGTACAAATATCAGGGCATTTTTCGCCCATTGATGAATGCGAATCGCCTTGTACCAATCCCTGAAATTCGTCGCGCCTGAACGAACCACTTCAACGACGTTGTCCAGACTCTCGATGGCCAGCCCGACGCCTGGCAGAGGATTGACGACATAGGCCCGTTCTGCCGAACGCCATATCGGCAGATCATCAAGAGCATTGCCAACGTAATCAAAACCGCTCTCACCGTACAACGCGACCAGCAAATCACGCTTGTGCGTGCCCGATAGATTGCACTCCAGGCTCGTAGCCAGGACGTCATCAAACACCTTCAAGTGCTCGGCGATACGCATCGCCAGTAAATGATGACTGGCTGTGGCCAACACAATTATCCGCCCTTGCTTGCGCTGCTCCTCGATCATGGCCAGCACTTCAGGATCGAAGGGCAGCAAGGTGACGTCGATATCCGTCGCCTCGGCCAACTGTTCTTTCAAAAACGCTTTGCCGCGACATAGCCAAACCAGAGGTTTCAAGCAGTGCCAGGGATTGCTACGAACAAAAGCCATGGCGCTTTCGAACAGAAGATCGGACCTTAGGAGTGTTCCATCCAGATCGACAACAAACGGTCGGGGCGGCACGGTGAGTCGATTCATTGGGTGCGCCGCGCGCTGAAAACCGTTCACGCTTCGCGCTCGCCATACAGGACAAATCTCGAAAAAAAGAGCCCGCAGATCAGACTCAACAGCGAGAACGACCCTACGGTCACCAGCCCGTGGATTTTCCAGACATCAGCGTAATGTCCGACGACGAAACTCATGCCCCCCATGAAAAACACATACAGCAGATAACGAAGTACCGACGCCCCGGCCTCAAACGTGTAGAGCGCATGCACATAGAATGAGAACGTCGCGGCCACACAAAACGCCGAAAAATTACTGGCAGCCTGACTCAGATCGGCCGCGATGGTGAGTACGTAAAATATCTGCCAATGGATCAACGTATTGGCTACGCCAACAACCGCATACGTGGAGAACTCTTTCCATAAGGCTTTCATGTTCGGTCCTTGAACTGTCGTTGTTTCAGGTGCGGTTCAAACCTAAAGTCGAGTACGGGTGCGCGTCTACTGTAAGAACTAACAGGTAGCGCGGCATTCCAGACCAATGGTCACGGGGTTCACCACTGGAGAGAGCGGACCCGGGCGGGTTCTTTCATGACAATAAAGCCGTAGTCCCCCAGCAGATAAATCCGATAAAACAGACTGTCCACCAGCGGTGGATACCCCTGATAACCCACCAGCGTCGCGTTACGCCGTTCCTTTTCCCTGACCACATTAGTGATACCTGTTTTCGGCAGATTTTCCGCGAGCATGTAGAAATCGATGTTCAACAAGTAATGCAAAACCGGCATCTGCTTGAACGACCCGGCGGCCCCCACCAGCCAGTGATCGGAGTACGTCACCGACATATAAATGCGCTTGGCTTCGCGCAACGCCGGGCGCGAAGCAATGTCGGCACTCAAGGCGTACAGCGCATTCGTCGCGAAGGTTTTTTGTAACGTCAGCCCCCGTCCATACGCGAAGGAAAGCGAAAGCATCGCCAACAATGGAACCAGCAACAGCAGCGGCAGCTTTCCGTGCACCGACGCCAGCGCCAGATGGCTCAGGTAGAACAGCAATACGAGCACGACAGCAAAGCCCATCAAGGTGCGGGCGCCTTCATTGAAGTCGCGGAAAAACAATGAGACGCCCGGCACCAGCACCATCAGGACGGGCAAGATCAACAGGCACAGCAGGCCGATCACGGTTTTGTTCAGCCCAGTACCGGCACGCTCCAGCACGCGCTGTCCCACGCGCACGGCACCGAACAGGGCGCACAGCAACAGCGCGGCGAATACCCAGGCAAAGCCGCCATGGAACAGCAGCACGATTTTTTCCAGCACCCAGCCCGCGCTGGTTTCTATTTGCTGCAACGGCGCCGCTGCCCCGTTCAACAATGAGGTGCGCTTCTGAGTCATGAAGGAAAAGGCGGTGGCGTAATAGATCAACCCTGCCAGACCCACCTGTACAACTTTGCAGCCGATCAATCGCCACCAAGCAGGCCATGCCAATGGGTCGTCCGTGCGCCGCAGCAACTCCATACAACACAGACCGAGAAACACATTAAAGCTGACCTGATAAAGCCCGATGGCCAAGGCGATCAGCGCGGCCGGTATCAGCAGGTGCTGAACGCGAGAAGGGCTTTGGAAGGTAATCGCGTAGATCACCGCCACCAGGCTGAGCGCCATGCTCGGTCCGTCGTATTGGTACGACAGGTTTTGCAGGAAGAACGGGTTGTACCAAAGCGGCAGCACCACCAGGCAATGGGCGAACGTCGGTTCGGGGAAATAGTGAAACGTCAGCCGGGTCAGGGCCCAGCTCATCGCCAGCGTGGCGATCAACAGCGGCAGCGGGAAGATGTTCGGCGCGGCGCCGCTGAAGGTCAGCAGGTTGTAGAACCACTGCGCGAACAGCCGGCCGTCCTCCGCCCAGCCGGTACCCGCGGCCAGGGCACGCCAGTTGTCATCGATGTAGGGATAATCCGCGAGGATCAGCGGCAGGATGTACACCAGCGTCGCGAAAAGAAACAACAACCAGACTTGGCGGCCGGTGAGTTCTTTGTCGAGCCATTCGCTGATCTGCATGCCGGCGCCTCAAGGGAATTCCGCCTTCAATCAATAAAGCTTTGAACCTCGACGGTCGTCAGAGATCGCCGACCTGCGTGTCTTTTAGACAGGCGGTTGTCGCCTCGGCAGTGCACAGAGACACTCCGTAATATCCGCACTTTGCAATTGCCGCCGAATCCCTGCACCCTGCGCGCCGCCAATGTACAGCGCGCAACCTTTTGTGTCGCCGGCGCTCCTACTTCAACCCCCGTTCCAGAGCCCGCAGCCATGACGACTGAACGCGATCACCGGATCGACTTTTTCCGAGGCCTGGCGCTGATCTTCATTTTCTGGGATCACGTGCCCCACAACCCGCTGGGTCAAATCACTCTGCGTAACGTCGGCTTCAGCGATGCCGCCGAAGTCTTCGTATTTCTCGCCGGTTACGCGGCGGTCCTGGCCTACGGCAAGATCCTGGCCCGCGACGGTTACCTGATTGCCTGCGTGAAAATCCTGCGCCGCGCCTGGGTGCTGTATGTGGTGCATATTTTCCTGCTGGCGATGCTGATGGGCATCGTGTTCTTCGCCAACAGCCATGTGGAGACCCGAGATCTGGTGGAGGAGATGGGCATGCACCACTTCATCAGCAATCCGCAGCAAGCCTTGATCGATGAGTTGCTGTTGCGCTTCAAACCGAACCTGATGGACCCATTGCCGCTCTACATCGTGCTACTGGCCGGTTTGCCGCTGGTGCTGCCGATATTTGTGCGCAAACCATGGGTGGTGGTGGCGATGTCGTTTGCGGTGTACCTGACGGTGCCGTTGTTCGGCTGGAATCTGGCGGCCATCAAGGACGGCGTGTGGTACTTCAACCCCGTCGCCTGGCAGCTGTTGTTCGTACTCGGCGGTGCCGCTGCGATTCACACGCAGCGCCCACGCTTGCCCGACAGGCGCCCGTTGCTGCGCCAGCCATTGTTTGTGAGTGCGGCGTTATACGCAGGCGTCGCCGGTGTACTGACCGTATTGTGGCGGTGGCCGCAACTGCATGATGCGATGGTACCGACCAGCCTGAGCAATCTGTTGTACCCGATCAGCAAGACCGACCTGTCGCCGGTGCGACTGCTGCACTTCCTGGCGCTGGCGTATGTCACGGCGAAACTGTTGCCGGACACTGGCTGGACGCAGAACTGGCTGGCCCGGCAATGCAGTCGCATGGGCCGTTATTCGCTGGAAGTGTTCTGCCTCGGGGTGCTGCTCGCGCCGCTGGCAGACATGATCAATGCCCTGACCGACGATGCGTTTGCCATGCAAATCTTCACCGCGCTGGTGGGTGCAGGATTGATGGGGTTGTTGGGGGTTTGGCTGGATTTCAACAAGCGCCTGACCGCACCGATTCAACCGGTCGCCGTCCATTAAGAAACTCCGCGCCTTTGTGGCGAGCCAGCTCGCTCGCCACCGGAGATTTCGTCAGCCAATAAAAAGGCCCCGGCCAATGGACCGGGGCTTTTGCGTTTCAGGCGTTACGACTTACGCAGCCGAACGCACCGCACCTTGCGACACATTGGTCGGTTGCAGCTTGAACACGTAGAACAACACCGTCAGCAGCACCAGGAACGCCGGGCCGACGTACAGCGCCACGCGGGTTTCCGGGAAGTAAGCCATCAGGCCGACCACCAACACCAGGAACGCCAGCGCCAGGTACGAGCTGACCGGGTACAGCCACATCTTGTATTTCAGACCGGCACGTTCGCTGGCACTCAGGCCTTTGCGGAACTTGAGCTGGGCCAGCAGGATCATCACCCAGGTCCAGATCGCGCCGAAAGTGGCAATCGCCGTCACCCAGACGAAGACTTTTTCCGGGACCATGTAGTTGAGCAGCACGCCCAGCAACAGCACGAAGATCGACAACAGCAACGCGCGACGGGGCACGCCGTTGCTCGATGTGGTGGCAAAACCGGCCGGGGCCTGGCCATTCTGCGCCAGGCTGTAAAGCATGCGCCCGGTGCTGAAGATGCCACCATTGCAGGACGACAGCGCCGCGGTGATCACCACGAAGTTGATGATGCCGGCCGCGGTCTTGATCCCCAGGCGTTCGAACGTCATCACGAACGGACTGCCCTGCGTGCCGATTTCGTTCCACGGGTAGATCGACAGGATCACGAACAACGCGCCGACGTAGAACAGCAGAATCCGCCAGAACACCGAGCCGATCGCGTTGGGAATGGTCTTCTGCGGGTTCTTCGCTTCACCGGCGGTCAGGCCGATCATCTCGACACCGAGGTAGGCGAACATCACCATCTGCAGCGACATCAATACGCCTTGCACGCCGTTGGGCATGAAGCCGCCGTGGGCCCAGAGATTGGAAATCCCCAGCGCCACGCCGTCATTGCCGAAACCGAACGCGATCACGCCGATACCGCCGATCACCATCGCAATGATGGTGACGATCTTGATCAGGGCGAACCAGAACTCGAATTCACCGAAGGCTTTCACCGCGATCAGGTTGATCGAACCCATGCTGATCAACGCGGCGAGTGCCCAGATCCAGCGCGGCACATCGGGGAACCAGACGCCCATGTACACCGCCACGGCGGTGATTTCCGCGACACAGGTTACCAGCCACAGGAACCAGTAATTCCAGCCTGTCAGGAAGCCCGCCAAGGGGCCGAGGTAGTCTTGAGCGTAACGGCTGAAGGAGCCGGCGACCGGGTTATGCACGGCCATCTCACCGAGGGCGCGCATGATCACCAGGATCGCCAGACCGCCGATGATGTAGGACAGCATGATGGCGGGGCCGGCCATTTCGATGGCCTTGGCCGAACCGAGGAACAGACCGACGCCGATACACGCTCCGAGCGCCATCAAGCGGATATGCCGTTCGCCGAGTTCGCGTTTAAGCGGGCCGCCCTGAGCGGTCTCGCCATGGGGCAGATGATTGCCGACTGGCATAGGGGTACAACCTCGTCTTGTTATTGGATATGACCACCGAGTAACAAAGCGCTGACCGGTAAGCCATTGCTTCTGAGAAACCGGGCCTGCTTCGTGAGCAAACCCGTCTTGCAGGACAACACCGGCAAGATCAGCGGGGCGTGCAGTATAAAAAGCTTCGTACAGGGTTTTTCACTCTATAAACCACAACATTCAGCCAGAACTCTCGGGAAAAGCCCGGTTAACGGAGGGGCATTACCTGACTTTTGTAGGATCTTTCACCAACTGAAACGCCGCCGAGTATTGCACAGCATTGGTGCATCGTCATGCCCCTGGCCGGGCCTTATTTGCTATTCGACGTGTCTAGGAAGGGCATTTCAGGCAGGCACTAGCCTGTGGAGAGGGAGCTTGCTCCCGCTCGGCTGCGCAGCAGTCGCAAAACCTGTGATCGCGGTTCTGCTGAAAGACCGAGATGGCAAATTCGGGTCTGCTTCGCAGCCCAGCGGGAGCAAGCTCCCTCGCCACAGGGAATGGGGAATATTTGAGATCTGTGCGTCCACAATTTCTTCACCATCGCCAACCACCGACTAAGCTTCAGACAAGTCAGATCAATCTGCGTGAATGGATCAGTCGACTATGGGCGCGTTATGGCAAACCGATACGAGTAAAACTGTGGTCCCGACTGAACGTGTGGATGAAGCGCCTATTCCTGAAAAACCCCCTGGCAGTCGCACAAAGCATGGCTGGGGGGCGTTTTGGTTGTTGCTGGTTATTATCCTGATTGTCCTGGGGCTTGCCGCTGCCAAGGAAATGCGTACCTCGAAGTTTCAATCCCGCGAGGTCAGCAAATTCGCCGCCTCCCTGAGTTACGAAATGAAACCCGGCCCCAGCGACGCTATTCGTTATCCAGGCGCAGGCCCTTTCGACTTGCGTCTGGGCTACAGCTCGCTGGGTGAGTTTCTGCCGCGATTGCTCAAGCGTGACTACGTCATTGCGTCGCAAACCCGCTTCTCTGAAAAGCTGATGAACTACACCGACAAGGGCTTTTTCGTGCCTTACGCGGAGAAAATACAGGCTGGACTGTCGATCACCGATTGCCGTGCGGCGCCGCTGTACCAGTACAAATACCCCCAACAACTGTATTCAAGCTTTGAGTCGATTCCGCCCGTGGTGGTCAGCAGCCTGCTGTTTATTGAAAACCGCTTTTTGCTCGATCCTCGTCAGCCCCTGGCCAACCCCGCCGTGGACTGGCCACGGTTCGGCATGGCGATCTGGTCCCAGGTTGCCAAGCTGCTGCATATACCAGGGCAGTCGGCGGGCGGCAGTACGCTGGCGACGCAACTGGAGAAATACCGGCACTCGCCCGATGGCCTGACGGTGTCAGGCGCGGAAAAGATCCGACAGATGATTTCCGCCACCGTGCGTGCTTATCAAGCGGGGCCGGAAACCTTGCAGGTCCGGCAAAATGTGGTGCGCGATTACCTCAATAGCGTGCCGCTGTCGGCGGTACCGGGACACGGTGAAGTGCATGGCATGGCCGAAGGGTTGCGCGTCTGGTACGGCGCCGACTTCAACAAGGCCAACGAACGGCTGGCCAGCACCGACACGGACCCCAAGAGCATGGCCGAAAAAGGCCTGGCGCTGCGTGAAATGCTCTCGCTGATGATCGCCCAGCGCCGCCCTTCTCATTACCTGACCAAGGGTCATGATGAACTGGCCGACCTCACCGACAGCCACATCCGCCTGCTGGCGGCGAATGGCGTGATCGACGCACCCTTCGCCGCCGCCGCCCTGGCCAGCCAGGTGACCTACCGCGACTGGCAGACCCAGCCGACCATCCAGCCGATTGAAACCAACAAAGGCATCAGCGTGGCGCGCAGCCGTCTGGGCGGGTTGCTCAATCGTCCGCTGTACGATCTCGACCGCCTCGACCTTTCCGCCACCAGCACCCTGCAAGGTGAATTGCAAAGCCAGGCTACCGAGTATCTCAAGCGCCTGGCCGACCCGGCGTTCGCCACACAAATCGGACTGATGGGCGAACGCTTGCTCACCCCCACCAGCACCACTCAGGTGCGCTACAGCTTCACATTGTTTGAGCTGACACCGGACGGCGCGCGTGTGCGGGTACAGACCGACAGCACCGACCAGCCGTTCGACATCAATGAAGGCAGCAAGCTGGAACTGGGCTCTACCGCGAAAATGCGTGTGCTCACCACCTACCTGCAAATCATGGCCGAGCTGCACGATAAATATGCCGAAATGACCGTCCCGGAACTGAAGAAAGTCGACATCCCGGATCAGGATCGCCTGAGTCGCTGGGCCATCGACTACCTGATTGAGAACAAGGACCGCAACCTGCCGGCCATGCTCGGTGCCGCGCTGGATCGTAAATATTCGGCCAGCCCCGGCGAAGCGTTTTTCACCGGCGGCGGGCTGCACACCTTCGTCAACTTCCGCAAGGAAGACAACGGTCGCATTCCGACCCTGCGTGATGCGTTGCGTGAGTCGATCAACCTGCCGTTCATTCGCCTGATGCGTGACCTGGTGCGCTACACCACGTACTCCGGCCCCAACAACAGCGCCGAATTGCTCAAGGACGATCGCGACCCGCGGCGTCAGGAATACCTGGCCAGTTTCGCCGACCGCGAAGGGACTTCGTTCCTGCTCAAGTTCTGGAAGAAATACAAAAACAAGGACACCCAGGCGCGGCTCGACACCTTCCTGGACAGCATGCGTCCGACGCCGATTCGTCTGGCGGCGGTGCACCGCTATTTGCTGCCCCAGGCCAGCCAGGAAAGCTTCAATGCCTTCGTGCGCGCGCACCTCAAAGGCGCCAAGCTCACCGAAAAACTCACCGACGAACGCCTGCAACGGCTCTACGAAAATTACAGCCCCGGCGCCTACGACTTGCCGGATCAGGGTTTCATCGCCAAGGTTCACCCGCTGGACCTGTGGCTCATGGGCTACCTGCTGAACAACCCGGATGCCAAGTGGAGCCAGATCGTCAAAGCCAGCCAGTTCGAGCGTCAGGAAGTCTACAGTTGGCTGTTCAAGAGTCGTCACAAGGGCGCCCGCGACAGCCGTATTCGCACCATGCTGGAAATCGAAGCGTTCCTGGACATTCATCAGCGCTGGCAGAAAGTCGGTTACCCGTTCGATCACCTGGTACCGTCGCTGGCCACCGCCATCGGCAGTTCCGGCGATCGCCCGGCCGCCTTGGGCGAGTTGATCGGCACCATCCTCAACGATGGTGTGCGCATGCCGACATTGCGCATCGACACCCTGCACTTCGCGGCGAACACCCCGTATGAAACCAAACTGATCAATGACCCAGACGCCGGCAAACGAGTGATGCCGTCCGAAGTGGCCACGGCCATGCGTGAGGCGTTGTCGCAGGTTGTGGATGCCGGTACGGCCAAACGGGTGTCCGGCAGTTTCATCACCCCCGATGGCAAACCCCTGGCGATGGGCGGCAAGACCGGGACCGGGGACAACCGCATCGAAGCCATTGGTTCCGGCGGGCGGATCCTGAGTTCGAAGTCGATCAACCGCACCGCCACTTTCGTGTTCTATATCGGTGACAGCCACTTCGGTACGTTGACCGCCTTCGTGCCCGGGCGCACCGCCGAGGCCTTCAAGTTCACCTCGGCGCTGCCCGTGCAAGTGCTCAAAGGCATGGCACCGATTCTCACGCCCTATCTGCAACCGGGTGCGCATACACAATGCCTGCCGGTGGAGGTCGCACGGCGCTGAAAAAAGGCGGTAATTACCTATTTTCGGCATTGGTAATTCCAATGTTTATGGGCGGCTGACACTGATTAAGCAGCGGTAATTCAGGCTTTTACTTTGAGCCTCGGGCGTTAGGCTGGTCATTCCACTTAACGCTCAAGGTTTATTAAAAGCATGACTGACTTACACGGACGTATATCAGCGCGACCGACACGGGGGGCGGATGACAATAAAGGTCGCCACTACGATTTCATCAAAAGCCGTATCCACCCCACGTTCAAGGACGCGTCACTGCGACGGATCCGGGAACTGAGCCTCACGCAAACGGCTTCAGGGTATTGGGTACAGAGCACCAAGGGTTTCGATCACTCCCCGCTACAACACGCCAACCTCGAACTCTGGTCCGCTCAAAACACTGTCGACCGGGTCATGGACAAGGTCCAAGGCGTTTACGAATTCGCCGAACCGTTGCTGACCAGGGCGTTGCTGGAACAATTCGGTGTCGACGTCGATGTAAAGACCACTTACCTGCACCTTTATCTACCCAAACAGCTCCCCTGGTATGCCAGCAATCTCAACGGCGTGGTGACCCGCACCGTTTCGCTGCTGGACGCGGCCTTGCATAACTTCGCGAGCCGCGAAACCTGCGAGGCGGACTCGAACTTCATCAGCCAGCCCGATGCCCGCGGGCATTTCGACACCCTGGCGATCAAACGCAAAATGTCCATCGCCCAGTTCCAGACCCTGTGTCGCACGCTGGACATTGGCGCGCGCTACACGAAATACCTCGAAGAACAATTGCGGCCCAGGGATGGCCTCGCCCAAGTGGTTTTGAAACACAAGATCATCGAGAACGAGAAAGCCGCGTTTAAAGCCGCCGCCAGGCTGGCCGTCCTGAAGGGCGACATCGACGCCGATGCCGGTGACCTGATCCTGATGATGCTCGATGGCCAGCGCAACCTCACCCGCAAAGGCCGAATCATGCAGTTCGCCAAACTGTCCATGCTCGACAGCCTGCTGACCGGCATCGTCTTGATTACGCCGGATCTGAACCGGGTCCATAAGGTAGTGCCGATCTTCGCGTATGTCCCACAAGACCCCGAGCACCCGCTGAAAGAGTACCCCTCGACCCTCGCGCTGATGAAAGAACTGACGCGTCAGCTGCGCGACAACGCTGTCATCTCCTCCACCGGCATGACCTACCAGCAATTCTTCAGCCGGTTCGTCGATCAATCCGATCGGGGGCATTTTTTCGGCGGGCTGCAACAACGCCTGTTCCAAGTGAAATGGCATCGCAAAGAGCCGCTTGACCCGAGGCCGAGCTGGCGCGAAGAGGCTATCACTGCCCCTCGTCTGCAGTTCAACACCGCACCGATCAGCGGCGAACTCTGGCAGTACCTGTTCGAGCAAAAGCTCAACAAGGTCCTCAATGACGCCCGTCACATCGCCGTGTCCACCGCCGATGCCGATACCCATGCACGATGGGCCTGGTGGGAGAACTTCAAGAAAATCGTCTCGGACATCTTCAACATCGCCCTGATGGTCGTCACGCCGTTCGTGCCCGGACTGGGTCAGCTGATGATGGGCTACATGGCTTATCAGATGGCCAGCGACGCCATCGAAGGCCTCGTCGACATGACCCTGGGACTGTGGACTGAAGCCACCGAACACATTGTCGGCCTGGTCACCGATGTTCTTCAGCTGGAAGCGTTCGCCGCCGGTGCGCAGATCGGTGCGCTGGCACGCCTGAAACTGTCGCCGCTGATCGAAGGCATGAAACCGGTCACCCTGCCCAATGGCGAACCCCGGCTGTGGCACCCCGACCTCAAACCTTATGAATGGCCGGATGTGCAGTTATCGCCGGACTCCAGACCTGACGCGCTGGGGCTGCACGCTCACGAGGGCGAGGCGGTTCTGCCGCTGGATGACAAGCACTACGCCGTGCAAAAGGATCCGCAAACCGGCAACTACCGGGTCAAACACCCGCATCGCGACAATGCTTACCTGCCCGAGTTGAAACACAACGGCCTCGGCGCCTGGACCCATGAAGCCGAGCACCCGCGAGCCTGGGATCGTCCGACGTTGATGCGCCGTCTCGGCCACACCGTGGAGGGCTTCAGCGACGCGGAACTCGAAGCCGTTCGCATCGCCAGCGGTACCGACGACGGTGCGCTGCGCCGGATGTACGTCGACAACACGGCCCCGCCACCGTTACTCGATGACAGCCTCACCCGCTTGAACATCCAGCGCCAGACCCGCCAGGCCATCGAGAGGATTCGTTCAGGCCAGCCTCTGGATCCCTCCTCCTACTGGTTTGAACCGCTGGCGACTTACCTGGACGGCTGGCCCGCGGACAAAGCCCTGAAGGTCTACGAAAACGCCGACATGAGCGGCCGGTTCCGCCAGTACGGCAATGCCGATGCGACGGCCGAACAGACCCTGTCCACCAGTTTGTCCAACCTCATGAGCGAGCAATTTGCGCCAGACCTCGTCGAATTTCTCAACGAAGAAGAACTGCACGCCGTGGTCGGTCAGTCCACCGCCCAACGTGAACGGGTGCAAGCCTTGCGCGATCGCCTGGCGGACGAAGCCGATCGGCTGACCCCAGATATCATCAATCAGCTTTACCAAGGAGCCCAGGCTTTCGACGATCCGCCGCTGCGACTCATGCGCCACACCTTTCCCGAGTTACCGTCCCGTGCCGCCGCGACGCTGCTGAACACCACAGACGCTGCCGACCTCAAGCGCATGACCCAAACGCAACGACTGCCCTTGAGCCTCAAGAGCCGCGCCCGTGAGGCGGCCTTCGAAGCCCGGACCAACCACGCCTATGAAGGCTTCCAGGACGGCGCGCAGTGGGTGGCGCAAACCGAAAGCCTGGTGCTGAACGCCTTGAGGATTCATACCGACACGTTCGCGCAATTGCGCATCGAGGTTCGTGAAGGCAACGATGCCGGTCCCTTGCGCAGCCGTGTGGGGGCCGAGGACGCGTCGATGGTCCGGGTGCTGGTCAAGGACGATGGCAACCGGTTCGAAGTCTGGGACGGTGACAACCGAAAACTGCACGACGCCACTGACTTTTACGAAGCCGTTCTCAACGCCCTGCCGAAAAACAAACTGGCGCAGTTGGGTTATCGGCCAGGCCAGGGGGACTTCTTCAAGCAATGGGTGATGGCCAAGACCGAGACACCGGCGCAGCGCCGCACGGCGCTCGCCGCCCCGCCGATCCGTCCGCTGGCTGACCATGAAGACATGATCCTGTTGCGCGGTCCCGGCTTCTCCACCGTCGCCCCCACGCTCACCCAACGGGTGCAGGACATTTACCCTCACTTCAACGACCGCGAGGTCAATACCTTCGTTCGATCCCTCGGTTCGCAGGAGCAAGGGCACCAGACACTGACCCGACTGGACCGCGAACTGGACGACCTGCGAGTGCTGTTGAATCGCTGGCGCTACCAGCAGCCGGATAACTGGGGGCCGGATCAGCGCGGGTTCGTCAACAGTGGCGGGTTGCACATTGCCGACCGCTTTATCGACTGTTTCAAACGCAAGCCCACGGTTTTTGGTGAACGCAGCATCACGGCCGACGGCGGGTATGCGCTGGACCTGTCCACAGAGTTTCAGGTGCTCGACCTCGAACGCTGGTGGAAGGAACTGCCGGATATCAAACACTACCTCGATCAGATCAGCACCTTGAATCTGGACCGCACGACCTTTTCCGAAACCACCTCCGGCCTCTTGGGCGCCTTCCCTCATCTGCGACAACTGAGCGCCCGTAGCTGCGGCCTGACGCGACTTCCCGACACCATCGGCAAGATGCACCACCTGCGCACGTTGCGACTGATGAACAACGACATCACGTTGACCCCCTCCGCTGTCGAGCAACTGCGAAATCTGACCCGCCTGGAAACCCTCAGACTCGATGACAACGCGAAGCTGGGCCTGCTCCCGGACGTCGGACGCATGCCCAGGCTGAGAATCCTGAGCTTGAGCAACACGGGCGCCACCACCTGGCCCGACGGCCTGTTCGGGCCCTCCAACAAACGTCGACCGCGCGGCTTCTTTCTGGATTTGCAGGAGAACCCGATCAAGGTCATTCCGAAAGTCGTGCCCGGCTCGGAAGATGCCTTCCTCCTGGCCCGGACCCGCTTGTACGAAGAGCAGCTCTCGGACGCCAACCTGATCACCTTCAAGGCGTATCGACGGTCAGTCGGCCTCGCGCCCGAGCAGGTCTACATCGACGCGGCGCGTGACGCGATAGAACTGTGGCCGATGCAAGACGATTCGGTCTGGTGGAGTGCCGAGGTCTCAGGGCTGGGGACCTTCCGCGAGGAAGCCTGGCACGAATTGATGACCGAGCCCGGCGCCAAGGATTTCTTTGCATTGATCCAGAAGCAGACCCGTTCGGCCGATTACAAGGCCGGTGGTGAATTGCGCCAACAACTCAGCAGCCGGGTATGGCGCATGATTGAAGCCATCGACCTGGACACCGAGCTGCGCAAGGATCTGTTCGAAATGGCCAGGGCGCCTACCACCTGTGCCGATGCCGGGGCCCAGGTGTTCAACCACATGGGTATCAAGGTGCTCGCCTCCGAAGCCTATGCCTTGTCGACGTCCAACGCCGTGCTTGAAAGCAAACTGGTGAACCTGGCCAGAGGTGCCGCTCGCCTCGCGCGCGTGGATGACATTGCCCGTGCCGATTTCGGCAGCCGCCCGGGCAATCCGGATGAGGTCGAGGTGTACCTTGCCTACGAAACCGGCCTGGCTCAACGCCTCGGTTTACCGTGGCAATCGGAGACGATGCTGTTTCGCACCATCGCCGGTGTGAACACCAAAACCATCGACACCGCCTTCGAGACGGTGATGTCGATGGAGGCCGGCGATGGGTTGGTCAACGACATGATCGAACAGCCGTTCTGGCAGAAATACCTGCAGGACACCTATCCGAACGAGTTCCGGCGCAATACCCGGTTTTACGAAACCAAGAGCGACTTGCTCGATGAGTTACGCGAAGTCCAACACACCTGGGCCAGTTCCAAGGGCCAGCAAATTGCACAACGACGCGCCCTCAAACAGCGTCTGCAAGACCTCGCCCGGCGCCTGAATATCGATGACAGTGTGGTGTTGACGGACCAGGACATGACCGATGAGGTCTACGGCCAATTGCTGCACGACATGGGTTACGAAGAAAAAGAGCTGAGCAGAAAACTCACCCGCGCAGCGCTGCAAAAAGACGCACAGCCGTAATCGGCAACCCCTGATGCATCGGGTGATGTATCAGGGGTCACGCTTAACCCACTTCCGAATCCCAAACCACCGTGACAGTGCCCGAGTACGTTCTGGCGACACCGGGCTTGATCATTTCCTCGACCTCATCCTGCGCAATCTCGAAGTGCAACGTGCCCGGTTTGCGATCGACATAAAAGCGCGGCTGGAACAGCTCGGTACCACTGCCGTCGCGCCGTAACAGCCGACGGCTGACCGGTTGATCGGTGGCATCCACCAAGCCATTGGGCAGGGTCACGCTGACGTCGAGCGGCACGACATGGCCTGAAGCCGGGTCGCGCACCGAGCAGCGGTTGCCATCGGTGCTGTACTGGCAGTCCAGGCTCATCTTGAAGCGACTCGATGAAGACACATTGAACGTCTGATCACGAAACAGCCGTGTGGGCTTGCGCCCTTGGGTCAGCCAAGCTTGCCAGCCGCCCTGCGGCACCAGTTCAACGCGATTGCCACCGGGTGGAATCTCGACCTTGAGAGTGTGCCGAACATCCAGAGAGAAGTTGAGGGTCAGTTGGTTGTCACTGGGGATCATGACATCGCCCATGTCGAAGTCCTGACGCGGACCGACGGTGTACGGCATGGTGCCGGTGTATTTGCCCGTCTTCATGGTCAGGGGGTTAGGCGTGCGCAGCTCATAAGCGAACACGAAGTACAGGTAGCGAAAGGAAAGCGGAATATCGAACTTCGCCGTCTTGCTGCACACGCCCACTCCTCTGGCGACTCGCCAGAAACTGTTGTAGCCCGAGGGCCCTGCCGAGTGCCAACCCACACTTGAACAGGGTATAGGCGCATAGGCCCAACCGCCACCTACCCACAAGTCATCCCACCAACCTCCTCCGGTCAGTTCAGTGACAGGGCGGGGAGTTGCGGCTTCGTGCCCGATCCCGCCGATACGAATGGAAAGCACCTCGGTATCACCCGACTCGTGGGTGACCACCACCTCTCTCCAGTCCGAGGGAACGCGGGCCATTCCTCCTTGCCGCGGGTCCGCATGGTTGGCCAGGATTGGCGCATTCGCCGTGAAGGAAATAGGCGCAATAAGGCTGAACAGCTTATAGGGCGCACAGGCCTGTGGTATCTGCCGGCAAAAACCTTCGGACGGGGTCATGTTGACGAACACGTTATTATTCGGCTTCGAGGAATCCGGCTCGAATACCGCTTCGATGTCCATCACAGCGGCCTGTATGGGCAGGGCAAACACCCCACACAACAGGCTGGCCGATGCAGCCCCCTTCAACGTCCGGGCTGATCGCTTATTCAATAAATTCATCATTTGGGCAACACCGCGTTGAAGACCATGTTGACGCTTCCAAAATAGTTGCCGGGTTTGTAAACCCCATCGGCGGGTGGCACAGGCAGCACTTCCAGTAAAACCCGCTTGCCCTGCGCGGCGTCGACCAGCGAAACCACCTCGCGGCTTTCCCCCTCGCTCAACAACTTTTCGTTGAACAGCACGCGCAATCCAATGTCATGGGCCTGCGTCCCGTTAGACAAGTAAGGCCGGCCCTCAAGGCGGGCTTCGATGGAACCGGCTTCGCTCTTCACATCGAAATACTTGCGCAAGCCGCCCAGGGTCGAGGTCGTCAGATTCCATGGCAATGACTGTTCGCGGTGAATCCAGCCGGGGTCTGCGGGAATGACGTAGAACGCCTGGCTCGGGATCGTCACGAATACTTCAAAGTGCTGCACTTCGCGGGCCGCGAACGCACCATGGCAGGCCATCGCCGACACCATCAGGACCGTCAGTTGTCTGAACATAGTCATCAGCCCTTCACATCGAGTTTCTTGCGGCTCTCGCCTTCAACCAGGGTGAAGCGGTACTCGCGGCCAGCCTGTTTCTCGAACTCGAAATGGCGGCCGGCCAGAACATGATGCTTGGTGGTCGGCTGGCAGTCCTGGTCGTTCTTGACCGAGCAATCCTTGAACTCATCGATCACCACCACGGTGTTGCCGGTATTGCGAATCCGGTACCTGGCCGCCTCGTTTTCGATCACGCTGGCGTAACGCGGGTCCTTGGGGCGAACGAAAAACACCGCGCCATACCCGGCCAGCACCGTGACCCCGGCGGACAGGGCTTTCCTGTACTGCTCACGCTCCTCGCCGGAGACGGCGAATTCGTCTTCCTTCTCGGGCACCACCGGTATGAAACGCACACGGAAATAGCGCTCTTTATCGCGCTCGCCCATGTACAGCAACCGCGTGCCCTGCATGCCACTGGCGGGCACGATCAGTCGCGCCGGGCTGGCCATCAAGCCATCCCGGGAATTGCCCTCGGCATTGGATTTGAGCGGCACCTCCCGCGACTTGCCATCGGCGTCGTAGAGAATTTCAAGGATGTTGACCTTGACGAAGGCGGTGCTGTCGCCGCCGTTATAGACGCGTTTCAAAAAGGTACTTTTGTCGCCGTCCAGGTAGTCGTAGACCGTGCCGATATTGATGTTCGGCCCGGCGTGTGCCGTCTGGGTGAACAAACAAAAACCAATCAGTGCCAACCGACGTTTCATCGTCATTTACCTCATAAAAAAATGCGGGGTGCCGGGCATCAGCCTGCCGTCGGCGTCTCAAGCGTCAGGTCCGCCAGCGTGTCCGGCGTGCAACGCAAATCACCAATCATCAGCACGTTGTTTTCCGTGTGGCCACGGCTCGGGTCGAGGCGGAACTGGCACAGCAACTGGTTGCCGTGGCGCACTTCCAGGGTCGGTGAACCGGCGTTCATTTCCATGGAGAAGAAGCCGTCCACCTCACTGACCCCGCGACTGGCGTGGTTGATGATGTGATGGCCCTTGAGCGGGTTGCCCTGGGGGTCGATCAGGCGACCGAGGACAGTGAGGGTTCGCATCACGCGAATCTGGCGATAATCCACGCCGCCCTTGTTCAGGTGATAACTGGAACGGGCCGGCTGGATGGTCGCGGCAGGCACGTGATTGCCTTCGAAATCGAAACTGACGGAGCTGCTATTGTAAGCCGTGATCGGCACAAAATTGCGTCCGGGCTTGAGGACTGCGCTGCCGCCGCTCAGATCGTCGGCGCGTAAAGTGATGTCGTCGATGTCCGACTCGACATCGATGATCATGCCCGCGCCATTGCGGTGGTATTGGCTGGTCACGATTATCTTTTGCCCGCCGACCGCCACGGTGCTGTCGAGGTTGAGGCCGCCGGTGAGGTCGTTGTTGTAGGACGAGCGCTGGATAAATCCGTCGCCGTTGACCCGGTCCGATTGCATCGTTGCCAGCGCATTCAAACCGAGGCCATAGGTGTCCGTGATGGCCGTGGCGGAAACGCTTTGCAGCAGGTGGTCCTGCAAGTCTTTGCGGTAAGTGATCGAGGCATTGTTATCACGCCCGCCATCGCGATCGGTGCGGGTGCCGATGCTGCCGGAGAGCTGCTCTCCCGGGCCACCCAGCGCCACGCTCACGCTCAGGTCAAGGCCGCGATTTCGATCATTGCCCGAACTGAAGCTGCCCGGCCTGTCGAACAGCGACAGGCGCCAATTGGCGTCGCTGCCGAACAGTTGCGTGCGTTGAGTCCAGCCCAGATCCACGCCGACCCCTTCGGTGTTGCCTTCGCTGTGGGACACCCGGGCATTGACCGAACTTTTGCTGGTGAGGCGATGATTGAGTGACAAGGACGAGTTGCTGGTCTGGCCGATAAATACATTGCGCTGCCGCACGCGCGTGCCGTCGGGCAAGGTGTCGTAGAGCCGGGTGGTGTCGAGCCAGCTGCGGTTATGGCTGGCGACGAGGCTGCCGCTGCCGTAGGAATAAAGCCCCTGCACGTCGAAACCGGTGCCGTAGTCCTGAGTCTTGTAGACGTTGGCGAAGACGCTGGCGTTGTTGACGATGGCCCAATCGACCGACGTGCCGTATTGCAGGGTGTCTTTCACTTGCCGACCCGACAGGCCGAGAATCACCCGCGGGTGCAGCAGGAAGTTGAAGGCGGCGCCAGCGGTCATGTCGCCATCGGCCTGCTCATCCCAGTTGCTGAGCATTTTCGATTCACGCCCGGCAAACAGGTTGTAGCGCCAGCGCTCGTCATGATTGCGCCAGTTGTTGGGTTTGTAGACCAGCTCCTGCGTGCTGGAGGTGATCTGGCCGTCTTCGATCAGCCGCACTTCCACTTCATAGATGCCGCCGGGCAATGGCCGCGTATCGAGGGTCTGCAAACCAGCCGGTATCGCCTGGGTATTGATCAGCAATCCGTCGCGATAGATTTCCACCGAGCCCTGGCGATTGGCCGTGACGTAGATCGGGTAGACCGCCGGTTTCGGGTTATTGATGGCCAGGCTGTCGGAGCTGCCGTACATGACGCCGAGCGCGGTGTCAGGGCTGGCGCCGAAGGAGCGCGGCTGGCGCGTCAGGCCTTCCGAGGTGGGCGTGAACAAGCCCAGGCGCAGGAAGTTGCCTTCCAGTTCGCGCTGGGTAAAGAGCTCATGCACGGCGTGATAGAGCTGATTGTCCACACCGCCCAGGCGGGACAACTGCATGTTCACCGCCTGGGTCCAGTTGCCCAGGCTGCTGCTCGCTTCCAGACCGTATCGACCACCGAGGTCCTGGTTCTGGCCGCCATTGAGGTTCAGCTGGTTGCGCACGATCAACCCGGTGCTGCCGTCTTCGGGCTGGTTGTAATAGCGCTGCACCTGATCATCGTGCTCGGCGTTTTCCGTGAGGATCGACACCAGCGAGTTTTCCAGGCTGTAGTGCACGGCCAGCAGTTGTTCGGGGCAATTGGCCTGGCAGGCGCCCAGCACCACGCCATGTTTGAGGTAGTTGGCCCAGATGTCGCGCTCGCTGGCTTTGATCGTGCTATCGCTGACATCGGTGAATTCAACGAGGGTGATGCGATCGTCGCGGGTCAGCACAACCATCGCCTCACCGAGAAACTGCTGATCAAGTTCCACGCGCACCGCCAGCGGCACATCAAAGAAGTGCTCTTCGAACTCGCTCGGTAATCCCTTGGCTTGCGCAAGCAGACTTCGGGGTGTGTGGCCGTTGTCCGCTGGCGCAGCCAGGGCAGTCGCACAAAAACATAGGGCAAGCGCCGTCGCGATGGGAGTCATCGGGAACATGAACGAAATACTCTGAAGATAAATTCGTTGAAACCCGATCGACAGGCACAACCTCCCTGGCGATCGGTGAACGTTGCCAAGTAAGACAGAACTTACTTACAGCACGCGTTTGCTTCAGATGCGCGGAATGGCATCAAAGATGACGACCGGGTTGGCGGTGTAGATCCCCACCTGGCTGTTGCCCGGCTTCTCTGCGGTAATCACCAGGTCGGCGCGCATGCCGCCGTTGGACTCGGTGTCGCCGACCACTTCCTGAGAATCAGCGGTCAACTCCGTGCCATTGAAGGTATAGGTCAGAGGAATGTTCAAGGCTGGATTACCGTTGAACAGCGGAGTAGGACCGCCCACGACATAAGCGCCGACCGAGCCGTTGGTGTGTTGAATATCATAGGTGCCACGGACTTCCGTCAGGGTGCCGGAGCCGACGAGATACTGCATTTTCTCGTCTTTCCCGAAGTCTTTGTCTACAGGCTGAGCGTGGAAGACCTTGCTCGGAATATCAGCGGTAATGTTGATGGAGGTGCGCGATTCTTCCGCCGCGAACGCCATCGAAGTGCTCAGGGCCAGGAGGGTCATGGGAACGGCGATTGCAAACGTCTTGAACATTATTGAGTACCTGTATTTTTTCAAAGGATTGGGCCGAGGAAAGTCTGGAAAGCCGACATCTCTCCATACGGTGATGGCGATTTCACTTAACTTTCGACGCCGAAGAATGATCGTTCAATCCCTTGAAAAAGTAAGTACGCAACTTCCCAAGAACATGTAGTAACAATGGCGTTCGAACAATAGGAAAAACATTGAAAAAACGCCAACTCGATTGTTTTACCCTCAGAGAAAGACTACACACAGTTCTAATTGAAAAAGCACACAGATACGAACTAGTTGAATTCCGTCAGACGAAGACTACTTATCTTGCGACAGTGGAATAATTATCAATCGATGAACTTTCATGATTAGTTCAATTGCTCTAAAAGAGCAACCGATACCGCATTCCTCATCGCTGATCGCTGATCGCTTCTGGACCTCCAGCGGTGGCCGAGAACGACCGTTGGTCCAGAACGCTTGCGTCTGTCTAAAGATATATCTTAAGTTGTATCTAAACACGACGAGAGAAGACGCAGAAATGAGAGACCATCATTCCCATCGCGACCATAGCGACAGCCGAGACGGCTTCGAGAAACGCCCAGGCCCCGGCCGTGAACGCGGCGGCCGCAGCCCCCGGGTGTTCGCCCCCGGCGACCTGAAACTGCTGCTGTTGGCGTTGATCGCGGAGCAGCCCTGCCACGGCTATGACCTGATCCGCCAGATCGAAAGCATGTTCGACGGCGCCTACTGCCCCAGCCCCGGTGTGATCTACCCGACCCTGACCTTTCTCGAAGAAAGCGCAATGATCCTGGGCGATGCCGAGGGCGGCAAAAAACGCTACACCATCACCGACGCCGGACGTCTGTCATTGACCGAACAGGCTATTGCGCTGGACGGCGTGCGAATGCGCATCGAGGTCAGCAAGCGCTCATTGCGCGGCCATGATCGCCCCGCCGAGATCCACGAGGCGGTGCACAACTTGCGTCACGCCCTGCAAATGCATCACGGCCGCTGGAGCCCGGAAGAAATCCTGCGGGTTCGCGACCTGCTCAACAACACCGCCAAAGCCATCGTCGATGGCCCTGCCGTTCAACCCGTCCAGGAGAAAGCCGAATGACTGAAGTTGTGCACACCATTCACCGTGTCATGCACGAGATCAAACGCCGTCGTCTGCAAGTGCTGCGGGTGGTTGACCTGACCCCGCGGATGCGCCGGATCACCCTGGGCGGCCCGGAGTTGGCCGGCTTCGTCAGCCTGGGCACGGACGACCACGTCAAACTGCTGTTCCCGCAAAACGCGGCCGAACACGCCGCACTGGAAACCCTGGTGCTCGGCGCCGGCAAAGACAACGGGCCGATGCCGGCGATGCGCGACTACACGCCGCGTCGCTACGACCTCGATACCCTGGAACTGGACATCGATTTTGTCCTGCATGGCGACGGCCCCGCCTCGACCTGGGCCGAGCAGGCCACGCCCGGCCAGTTCCTGCACATCGGCGGGCCGCGTGGCTCGATGATCGTGCCGGACATGTTCGACAGCTATTTGCTGATCGGTGACGAAACCGCCCTGCCCGCCATCGCCCGCCGGCTCGAAGGTCTGGCGGCCAATCGTCGTGCGCTGGTAATTGTGGAAGTGGAGAACGGCGCCGAGCAGCAACGCCTGGAAAGCGCCGCGCAGGTCAGTGTGATCTGGGTCTTGCGCGAGGGTGGCAAAGACAACTTGCTGACCACCGTGAAGCAGCTGCAAGTGCCGAGCGGCAACCTGTATGCGTGGGTGGCGACCGAGACCAAGGTGTCACGGCAGATTCGTCGTGTGCTGCTTGATGAGCACGGTTTGAATGAACAATTCGTCAAGGCCGTGGGGTACTGGCGGGCGGAGGGCAGCGACGAGGAATAACTGCAACTCGATAGTGTGGCGAGGGAGCTTGCTCCCGTTCGGCTGCGAAGCAGTCGTAAAATCAGCCTGCGTGGTGACTCAGTTAAAACCCGGTTGCAGGTTTAAGCACTGCTGCGCAGCGCAGCGGGAGCAAGCTCCCTCGCCACAAAAGCCCTTCACATCACCCTCAGTATTCACCGACCGCGCCACCGGTCCAATGCGATCATTATTAGAGCAATCACCACAAACCCCGCCAACAATCCACCCGCATTCAAAAACACCTGTGGATAACCCAAGGTGCCGACGTCAATGAACGGATAGGGATAAACCGCCAACTCATGCCCCCTCAGCAATGAATAGGCGAAATACACCAGCGGATAGATCACCCACAACCCGAGATGCCGCAAGCGCAACGTGCCCTTGGGCACGCACCACCACCAATACGCCAGGAACAGCAGCGGCATGACGTCGTGCATCAACTCATCGGCCAGCAACTGCCAGCCTTCGGGATGCCACAAATGGCGCAACAACAGGCTGTACGCCAGACCGACGACCACGATGCTCACGGCAATGGCGCTACTGACCCACGGCTGCAAAAACCAGCGTCGCGCCGCCGACTCGCGAGAGGTCCACTCACACGTCAGCACCACCGCCACCAACGTATTGGTCAACACCGTGAAATAGCTGAAAAAGCTCAGCAGCCCACCGATCAAGCTCGCTTCCAGTGTCCAGCGCGAGTACAGAATCAGGTACAGCTGAATGGCCAGTCCGGCCCAGCCCAGCACAGCGGCCACCGCCACAAAACGACGCCTCGCGGCAGAACCTGGCGTCGACAGAAAGCCCATGTTCAGAGCGGGCGCTTGGTGCGCATCAGCTTCACGTACAAGCGTTCGACCTTCTCCCGCGCCCATGGGGTTTTACGCAGGAAGGTCAGGCTCGACTTGATGCTCGGGTCACTCTTGAAACAGCGGATATCAATGCGCTCGGCCAGCCCCGACCATTCGTAATGTTCCACCAGGGCGTTGAGGATTTGCTCCAGCGTCACGCCGTGCAGCGGGTTGTTGTTCTGTTCGGTCATGCCGGGCCTTTGAGCGATGAAGGGGATTGGAAGCCGCGCACCTTAGCCGAGGGTGTCGCCGGGTGGAAGCGCTCTGTGCGCTCTCTGGTAAATGTAGGTGAACTTGAACCGATCGCTGTCCGGCACTGTTACCGAATACGAAATAATTCATGTCACGAAAAGCGCTTTCTCTATTTGTAACAGAACATTATCCTTGCGCCCGTCAAGCTGAAACGCTTCATCCAGGCGCGACATAGTGCCGCTTTCAGTTCACCCCCCAGAAAAGATCAAGAATTCCTTCTCTATGCCTGATTTCCCAACTCCGCGAGACAGCGCTGTCTGCATCGCTATTGCCAGTCGAAAAGCCCTGAACCTGATCGGTGGTTTCACTGCTTTTGGCCTGGCTACCTGCACCCAGGCCGCGCCCGCCTTCGATAGCGAATCGCCCTGGATGCTCGGCGACTGGAATGGCACGCGCACCGAACTTTCGGAAAAAGGCTACGACTTCAAAGTCGATTACACCGGCGAAATGGGCAGCAATCTGCACGGCGGCTACGACCACGATCGCACCGCACGCTACAGCGACCAGTTCGGTTTCGGCACGCACCTGGACTTGCAGAAAATCCTCGGCTGGGACGACGCTGAATTTCAGCTGACGATCACCGAGCGCAATGGCAACAACATCAGCAACGACCGGATCAACGATCCGCGTGTCGGCGGTTTCACTTCGGCGCAGGAAGTCTGGGGCCGTGGGCAAACCTGGCGCCTGACGCAGATGTGGTACCAGCAGAAATTTTTCGACCAGAAACTCGACATCAAAGTCGGCCGTTTCGGCGAAGGCGAAGACTTCAACAGCTTCCCGTGCGACTTCCAGAACCTGGCGTTTTGCGGCTCGCAGGTCGGTAACTGGGTCGGCGGCATCTGGTACAACTGGCCCGTCAGCCAGTGGGCAATGCGGGTGAAATATCACCTGACGCCGGAGCTCTACGCGCAAATCGGCGCGTATGAGCAAAACCCGTCGAACCTTGATCGCGGCAACGGCTTCAAGCTCAGCGGCAGCGGCACCCAGGGCGCGATTCTGCCGGTCGAACTGGTGTGGTCACCAACACTCAACGGCCTGCCGGGCGAATACCGCGCCGGTTATTACTACAGCAACGCCAAGGCCACGGATGCCTACAAGGACAGCAATGGTCAGCCGGCAGCCCTGAGCGGCGAGGCTTACCGCAGCGCATCGAGCAAGCACGGCGTGTGGCTGGGTGTGCAGCAGCAGATCACCAGCCGCGCCAGCGACAATTCGCGCGGCCTGAGCGTGTTCGCCAACGGCACGATGCACGACAAGAAGACCAACGCCATCGACAACTATGTCCAGGCCGGCGTCGTCTACAAAGGCCTGTTCGATGCGCGCGCCAAGGACGACATCGGCTTTGCCCTCGCCCGGGTTCACGTCAACCCGGCCTATCGCAAGAACGCCGAAGCGACCAACCAGGCCCGCGTCGTCTATGACTACGACGATCCCTCGTTCCTGCCGCCTCAGGACACCGAATACAGCGCCGAACTCTATTACGGCGTGCACGTCACGAACTGGCTGACCGTGCGCCCGAACCTGCAATACATCCGCCACCCCGGTGGCGTGGACAAGGTCGATGACGCGCTGATTGGCGGGATAAAAATCACCTCGTCCTTTTAAGACACACACAAAACCTGTGGGAGCGAGCCTGCTCGCGAAGGGCCGTCAGCCTGAACATCAATGCCGACTGTCCCATCGCTTTCGCGAGCAGGCTCGCTCCTGCAGGGAACGCACCAACCGAACCTTTTTTATCTGAACCATGCCCGCACAGGATCGTCATCTACAGTGAACTTGCGCGGGACTACTTGAAACGTCACGGAGAACCACACTATGAGCACTGATGGTGCTTTGAGTCGAAGCCGTCTACTGCCGACCCTGCTCGGCATTCTGCTTCTGCTAATGGGCCTGGCCATGCTGGCCGGCGGGATCAAGCTGAGCCTGCTCGGCGGCTCGTTGTATTACCTGCTGGCCGGTATCGGCCTGACGCTGACCGGCGTGCTGCTGATCCTGGCCCGCCGCGCTGCACTGGGCCTCTACGCACTGGTGCTGTTTGCCAGTACCGTGTGGGCCTTGTGGGAAGTCGGCCTCGATTGGTGGCAACTGGTGCCGCGTCTGGCGATGCTGTTTGCGCTGGGCCTCGTCATGTTGCTGCCGTGGTTCCGCCGTCCGTTGCTGATCACCGGCCCTGCGCCGATGGGCACTGGCGCACTGAGCGTGGCAGTGGTACTCGCGGGCGTTGCCGCACTGGCCAGCCAGTTCACCAACCCGGGTGAAATCAAAGGCGAACTGGACCGCGACAGCGTGCCCGGCATGACCAACACCGCCCCGGCCATGCCCGACGGTGACTGGAATTCCTACGGTCGCAGCGCTCATGGTGATCGTTACTCTCCACTGGCGCAGATCACCCCGCAGAACGTGAACAAGCTCGTTCCCGCCTGGACCTATCGCACTGGCGACCTGCCAGGGCCGAACGATCCGGGTGAAACCACCGCCGAAAACACCCCGCTGAAAGTCAACGGCATGCTCTACGTGTGCACGCCGCACAGCCAGGTGATCGCGCTGGATCCCGACACCGGCAAGGAAATCTGGCGTTTCGATCCGAAGCTCTCCACGCAAAACGCGGCGAACTTCAAGGGTTGGGCGCACATGACATGCCGTGGCGTGACCTATCACGATGACGCCGTCTACGCGTCCGAGCAAAGCCCGACCGGCACCGCCAGCCCTGCGCCGGTCAGCACCGTCTGCCCACGCCGGATCTTCCTGCCGACCGCCGACACCCGCCTGATCGCCCTCGACGCCGACACCGGCAAGATGTGCGAAGACTTCGGCGACAAAGGCCAGGTCGACTTGACTGCCAACATCGGCGGCTTCAATGCCGGCGGTTACTACTCCACCTCGCCTCCAGCGGTCACTAAAGACCTGGTGGTGATCGGCGGCCACGTCACCGACAACGTTTCCACCGACGAGCCCAGCGGCGTCATCCGCGCGTTCGACGTGCACACCGGCAAACTGGTGTGGAACTGGGACAGCGGCAACCCGGACGACACCACGCCGATTGCCGAAGGCCAGGTCTACACCCGCAACTCGCCGAACATGTGGTCCATGTTCGCCGTCGACGAAAAACTCGGCATGCTTTACCTGCCGATGGGCAACCAGACCCCGGACCAGTTCGGTGGCGATCGCACCCCTGAGTCGGAACTGCACGCCGCCGGCCTGACCGCCCTCGACATCGCGACCGGCCAGGTGCGCTGGCACATGCAGTTCACCCACCATGACCTGTGGGACATGGACGTCGGTGGCCAGCCTACCCTGATGGACCTGAAAACCGCTGACGGCGTGAAGCCAGCGGTACTCGCTTCGACCAAGCAAGGCAGCATTTACGTGCTGGACCGCAGCACCGGCAAGCCGATTGTGCCGATCAACGAAGTACCGGTGCCCCAAGGCGCTGTCGCTGGTGATCACACCTCGCCGACCCAACCCAAATCCGACCTCAACCTGATGCCGCCGCCGCTGCAAGAGCGCGACATGTGGGGCGTGACCCCGTTCGACCAACTGATCTGCCGGATCGACTTCAAATCCATGCGCTACGACGGCCCGTTCACGCCGCCATCGCTGCAGGGTTCGATCGTTTATCCCGGCAACTTCGGCGTGTTCGACTGGGGCGGCATCGCGGTTGACCCGGTGCGTCAGATCGCTTTCGTGAACCCGAGCTACATGGCGTTCAAATCGAAAATGATCCCGGCTGCCGAAATCGCCGCCCAAGGCCCGCGTAAAAGCGAAACCGAAGGCGTGCAGCCGAACAAAGGCGCGCCTTACGGCGTCGTCCTCGAAGCCCTGCTCTCGCCAATGGGCCTGCCGTGCCAGGCGCCGGCCTGGGGTTATGTGGCCGCGGTCGACCTGACCACCCAAAAAACCATCTGGAAACACAAAAACGGCACCGTGCGCGACAGCTCACCGGTTCCGATCCCGCTGAGCATGGGCGTGCCTAGCCTGGGCGGCACCTTCACCACCGCTGGCGGCGTCGGCTTCCTGAGCGGCACCCTCGACCAGTACCTGCGCGCCTACGACGTGAAAAACGGCAAGCAACTGTGGGAAGGCCGCCTGCCTGCCGGCGCTCAAACCACGCCAATGACCTACACCGGCAAGGACGGTAAGCAATACGTGCTTGTCGTTGCGGGCGGTCATGGGTCGCTGGGCACCAAGCAAGGTGACTATGTGATTGCGTACAAACTGTCCGAATAAGGTTTAGCGGCGGTTAAAGGAAAGGCGACTCCTGCGAGGGGTCGCCTTTTTTTGCATCGCTGCACATCAAAATGTAGGAGTGAGCCTGCTCGCGATAGCGGACTGTCAGCCACCCAGGATGTTGAATGTTAAACAGCTATCGCGAGCAGGCTCGCTCCCACATTGGGTCGTGTCTGGCCTGAATATTTTTTCCAGCGTCCTACAGCCGTTGCTGTTCTGGCGGAGAATTCCGACAAGTTCTGGCGGTTGTTGTGTCAGAAGCCCGTTCGATAGGCTTTCGGGGTCGCTGCAAATTCAGCGGCCGGGTTTGGTCGCCCGGGTTTAGAATGGCGCACTTTTCGTGCTTGCTTCATGGCGAGCTGTGCGTGGGAGGGCTCCGGCCCTGCCGGGTTCCATTCCCTGGTCGACCAACCTGCGTATGGTTCGCCACCCAACTGCTTGGTCGCAGTCGTGGCGAACTTCCAGTCCCCGAATGGAGCTTCACCATGTTCAAAGAAACCCCGAATCCCCCGCAAACCGACGACGTTTCCCCCTACGAATCCCTCGACTCCAAAAAACTCCACGATGCCGCCGAGCGCGCATTGGATCACTACCTCAACCCAGCAGCCCTCAAATCCCCTGCCATCCGCAAACCCAGCACGATGTTTTTGATTGCTCCGGATATCAAGGACGAAGACCTGCTGGCCCACACCTGCGAGTCATTGGCCCAGGCCAGCGTGATGGCGAGCGACTTCGCGGACTATCTGGAAGGCCCGCACCGGCACAAGGCAATGGCGATTCAGCAGATCGTGATGCTGGCCGAACTGGCGGCGAACCGGATGCTCGATAACGTCGCCGTACCCAAACCTGCGCCACACTGCTGATCCCCCGGTGTGAACTGTTTCCCTGTGGGAGCGAGCCTGCTCGCGAAAGCGGTGAGTCAGACGACTTCAATGTCGAATGTTAAACAGCCTTCGCGAGCAGGCTCGCTCCCACATTGGGTCGTGTCGGGCCTGAATTTATTTGCCAGCGTCCTACAGCCGTGACTTTTATGGAGGAGGATTCCGACAAGTTCTGGCGGTTGTCTTGTCGGAAGCCAGGGGGATAGGCTTTCGGAGTCGCTGCACATCAGCGACCGGGCGTCGCGGCCTGAATCAGCTTACTTGGTGCATAATCACCCGCCTCAACCGACCAGCCTTCTGTGCGTGTCGTTTGGTCTTATGGTGGCTGTGCGCGGGATACCCTCGGGTATGCCGGGTTTCCAAGTAGCTCGGTCCGCGAACCTGCGTACAGCTGCCACCTACCATCGCGTCGCGGCGATCAGTGGCGGCTCCATTACTTACTTGGAGCTTCACCATGTTCAAAGAAACCCCGAATCCCCCGCAAAACGACGACGTTTCCCCCTACGAATCCCTCGACTCCAAAAAACTCCACGATGCCGCCGAGCGCGCATTGGATCACTACCTCAACCCAGCAGCCCTCAAATCCCCTGCCATCCGCAAACCCAGCACGATGTTTTTGATTGCTCCGGATATCAAGGACGAAGACCTGCTGGCCCACACCTGCGAGTCATTGGCCCAGGCCAGCGTGATGGCGAGCGACTTCGCGGACTATCTGGAAGGCCCGCACCGGCACAAGGCAATGGCGATTCAGCAGATCGTGATGCTGGCCGAACTGGCGGCGAACCGGATGCTCGATAACGTCGCCGTACCCAAACCTGCGCCACACTGCTGATCCCCCGGTGTGAACTGTTTCCCTGTGGGAGCGAGCCTGCTCGCGAAAGCGGTGAGTCAGACGACTTCAATGTCGAATGTTAAACAGCCTTCGCGAGCAGGCTCGCTCCCACATTGGGTCGTGTCGGGCCTGAATTTATTTGCCAGCGTCCTACAGCCGTGACTTTTATGGAGGATGATTCCGACAAGTTCTGGCGGTTGTCTTGTCGGAAGCCAGGGGGATAGGCTTTCGGAGTCGCTGCACATCAGCGACCAGGCGTCGCGGCCTGAATCAGCTTACTTGGTGCATAATCACCCGCCTCAACCGACCAGCCTTCTGTGCGTGTCGTTTGGTCTTATGGTGGCTGTGCGCGGGATACCCTCGGGTATGCCGGGTTTCCAAGTAGCTCGGTCCGCGAACCTGCGTACAGCTGCCACCTACCATCGCGTCGCGGCGATCAGTGGCGAACCCCGAATCCCCCGCAAAACGACGACGTTTCCCCCTACGAATCCCTCGACTCCAAAAAACTCCACGATGCCGCCGAGCGCGCATTGGATCACTACCTCAACCCAGCAGCCTTCAAATCCCCTGCTACCCGCAAACCCAGCACGATGTTTTTGATTGCCCCGGATATCAAGGACGAAGACCTGCTGGCCCACACCTGCGAGTCATTGGCCCAGGCCAGCGTGATGGCGAGCGACTTCGCGGACTATCTGGAAGGCCCGCACCGGCACAAGGCAATGGCGATTCAGCAGATCGTGATGCTGGCCGAACTGGCGGCGAACCGGATGCTCGATAACGTCGCCATCACAAAACCTGCGCCACACTGCTGATCCCCTGTAGGAGCGAGGCTTGCCCGCGATGGCGGTGTGTCATTCAACATCAATGTCGTCTGACACTCCGCCATCGCGAGCAGGCTCACTCCTACAATGGAATGTGTGTACCTGCAAGAGATTGGTCGGCTGTCAGGCCGCCTTCGCGAGCAGGCTCGCTCCCACATTTGGATTGCGTACATCTGTCAGAGACTGGTCGGCTGTCAGGCCGCCTTCGCGGGCAAGCCTCGCTCCTACAAGAATTCAGCGTACAGCTTTTGATTCTCACCACTCATCAGGCCGAGCGTTAGCTCGCCTGCAGCTCTTGATCTTGATCCACCCGCCCCTTTCGGGAGGCTGAGTGGAGGTGTTCATCCGGGGAGTGGCGCGCAGCGCCGTTCGACGCAGTCGAACACGCTGCATGTAGGTCGTCGCGAAGCAGACCGGAGGGCAGTGTCCCCGGATGGATACCGGAGCGAAGGTACGCCGAGCCTTAGCGAGGGGCCGGACGCTTGGGGCGAGACTTTTTGGTTCCTTTTGTGGCGTTTGACAAAAGGGACTCGCCGTAAGGGCGAAACCATAAGTGGCCGTTGCCGCAGAAACGGATATGTACCCAACCCCCAAGAACATGGTCGGCCCAAAGGCCGCCAAGTCAAAAGCACCTGTCCAAACCCTGAACACACACCCAGAAATATCCTGCCCCATTGAAACCACCCCCCACCTGCCCCATCTAAGACCCATACCCCATTGCGCAGGTGCCCCATGAGCGACCAGCAAGAATTCCCTGAAGACCCGAGCGAATACGCCGACCCAGAGAACGCCGAACACCATTCCACCGGCAAAGGCCTCGCCCTGCCCGGCCAGAACCTGCCGGACAAGGTCTACATCATCCCGATCCACAACCGCCCGTTCTTCCCGGCCCAAGTGCTGCCGGTCATCGTCAATGAAGAACCGTGGGCTGAAACACTGGATCTTGTGAGTAAATCCGATCACCACTCCCTGGCCCTGTTCTACATGGACACGCCCCAGGAAGATCCGCGCCATTTCGACACCTCGGCCCTGCCGCTGTACGGCACTCTGGTCAAGGTGCACCACGCCAGTCGCGAAAACGGCAAACTGCAATTCGTCGCCCAAGGCCTGACCCGCGTGCGCATCCGCACCTGGCTCAAACACCATCGCCCGCCGTATCTGGTGGAAGTCGAATACCCGCACCAGCCCACCGAGCCGACCGACGAGGTCAAGGCCTACGGCATGGCGCTGATCAATGCGATCAAGGAACTGCTGCCACTCAACCCGCTGTACAGCGAAGAGCTGAAAAACTACCTCAACCGCTTCAGCCCCAACGATCCGTCGCCGCTGACCGACTTCGCCGCCGCCCTGACCTCGGCCACCGGCAGCGAGCTGCAAGAAGTGCTCGACTGCGTGCCTATGCTCAAGCGCATGGAAAAAGTCCTGCCGATGCTGCGCAAGGAAGTCGAAGTTGCGCGGCTGCAGAAAGAGATTTCCGCCGAAGTTAACCGCAAGATCGGCGAGCATCAGCGCGAATTCTTCCTCAAGGAACAACTCAAGGTCATCCAGCAAGAGCTGGGGCTGACCAAGGACGACCGCAGCGCCGACATCGAACAGTTCGAGCAGCGTCTGGAAGGCAAGGTGCTGTCGAGCCAAGCGCAGAAACGCATCGAAGAGGAAATGAACAAGCTGTCGATCCTCGAGACCGGTTCGCCGGAATACGCCGTCACCCGCAACTACCTCGACTGGGCGACTTCGGTGCCGTGGGGCGTGTACGGCGAGGACAAACTCGACCTCAAGCACGCGCGCAAGGTGCTGGACAAACACCACGCCGGCCTCGACGACATCAAGGACCGCATCCTCGAATTCCTTGCGGTCGGTGCTTATAAAGGCGAGATCAGCGGTTCCATCGTCTTGCTGGTCGGCCCGCCGGGCGTGGGTAAAACCAGTGTCGGCAAATCCATCGCCGAATCCCTCGGCCGGCCGTTCTACCGCTTCAGCCTCGGCGGCATGCGCGACGAAGCCGAGATCAAGGGCCACCGACGCACCTACATCGGCGCACAACCGGGCAAACTCGTGCAAGCGTTGAAAGACGTCGAAGTGATGAACCCGGTGATCATGCTCGACGAAATCGACAAGATGGGCCAAAGCTACCAGGGCGACCCGGCCTCGGCGCTGCTGGAAACGCTGGACCCGGAACAGAACGTCGAATTTCTCGACCACTATCTCGACCTGCGGATGGACCTGTCGAAAGTGCTGTTCATCTGCACCGCCAACACCCTGGATTCGATTCCCGGCCCATTGCTGGACCGGATGGAAGTGATTCGCCTGTCGGGTTACATCACCGAAGAAAAAATCGCCATCGCCAAGCGTCACCTGTGGCCCAAGCAGCTGGAAAAGGCCGGCGTGTCCAAAGGCAGCTTGAGCATCAGCGACAGCGCGCTCAAAGCCCTGATCGACGGTTATGCCCGTGAAGCCGGGGTGCGCCACTTGGAAAAACAGCTGGGCAAACTGGTGCGCAAAGCCGTGGTGAAGTTGATCGACGAGCCGAAAGCGGTGATCAAAATCGGGCCGAAAGACCTGGAAGCCTCGCTCGGCCATCCGGTGTTCCGCAACGAGCAAGTGCTGTCCGGCACCGGTGTGATCACCGGGCTGGCCTGGACCAGCATGGGCGGCGCAACGTTGCCGATCGAAGCCACGCGCATCCACACGCTCAACCGTGGCTTCAAACTCACCGGGCAACTGGGCGACGTGATGAAAGAGTCGGCGGAAATCGCCTACAGCTATGTCAGCTCGAATCTGAAGTCGTTTGGCGGTGATCCGAAATTCTTCGACGAAGCCTTCGTCCACCTGCACGTCCCGGAAGGCGCCACCCCGAAAGACGGCCCGAGCGCCGGCGTGACCATGGCCAGCGCCCTGCTCTCGCTCGCCCGAAACCAGGCGCCGAAAAAAGGCATCGCCATGACCGGCGAACTCACGCTGACCGGGCATGTACTGCCGATTGGCGGGGTGCGTGAGAAGGTGATTGCGGCGCGGCGCCAGAAAATCTTCGAATTGATCCTGCCGGAGCCGAACCGTGGCAGCTTTGACGAACTGCCGGACTACCTGAAGGAAGGGATTACCGTGCACTTTGCCAAGCGCTTTGCGGATGTGGCGAAGATTTTGTTCTGAATGAATGTTCGCCATCATGCCTGCACTGCAGGTGTGCTGGCGAACCACTCTTATTCCTAATAAAGCTAAGTAACTGTCAGACATGACAGTTACCTCCTATTGAATTGCTCGCCAAACTTCCCACTCGAGAATGGCTCATCATCAAAAGGAATTAGCACATGACAGATAAAATCAGCCCCTCTACCGAAGAACTGTTCGCCTTGGATGGCAACATGAGGTTCATGGGGCCCGGTCGGCTTGAGTTCAGATCGAATGATCTGGAGATTCGACTTTTAATCCTGAACGAAACGACGATTGGTTTTTATCAGAACCGGAACCGTCCTGCCGAAAAGCACCTGTCGTTTACTTTCAGCAAAGACATTAAAAGTGGCACTCACGAACTTGCGCAAGCGGGCCCCTTCCTCGCGGCGAATTTCCATGAAGTGCTTAACAATCAACTGGGCATGCAATCCCCCGAGCATTACAAAGCAACCAAAGGCACGGTAAACCTGGTTCTTTTGGACAGCTCGCCTGATCAAACCAGTCATATTGTCACTGGTTTCAATCTAACTCTGGAATCGTCGACTACCGGTAAAAGCATTGATCTTTCCGGAGAATTTCAAAGCCACATGACTTACACCACGGCGAAATAGGCCTGACTGCACCTCTACGGGCGCTGAACAGGTACCAGAAGATCGCGCCCGTAGTCCCTTCCGTCACAATTTGTCTCATCTTCAGTTATGCTCGCCGTTCGTCGTGAATGCCGGAGCCACTGAACTTATGTCCCCCACTCGCCTGTTTGTCCCCCTCGCCCTCACCTTGCTGGCCGCTTGCGCCACGCAACCGAAACAGAACGTGACCGTGGAAAAACAAGGCGAATGCCCGGTGCAAATGCGCAATGGACAAAACCTCATCCTGACCCTGCCAAGCAACCCGACCACGGGTTATCGCTGGTCGATCCAGGATTCGGCTGGTGGCGTGCTGCATGCGCTCAGCCCCGAGGTGTACAGCAACCCTGAAGACGCCGGGATCGTCGGCAGCGCCGGGATTTCGACCTGGCGCTTCCAGGCATTTGCCACCGGTACAGGCCGCTTGCGCCTGACCTATTCACAGCCATGGGCCCCGGAAGTGCCGGCCGTGAAAACCTTCGATTGCGCGATTGCGGTCAACTGATCGTGGGCTGGCTGATTCTGGCGCTGATGGGCGCAGTGACCTTTCTGTATGGCTTGAGCGTGCACGCTGCGCTGCTGTGCCTGCTGGTCAAACCGTTGCCGGTCTTGGCGCTGCTCGGCTGGCTGCACGACGCACCGCCCACTGAGTATCGGCGCTGGATCAGCCTTGGATTGATTTTGTCCCTGCTCGGCGATGTGTTGCTGGCGTGGCCGGGGGATTTGTTTGTGTTTGGCCTTGGGGCATTTCTGGTCGCCCACCTGGCGTATCTGAAAGCTTACTTGAGCGATTGCCGGCGGTTGGCGTTGTTGCCCTTGGTGATTGCCTTGGGGGTTGGCGCGGTGCTGCTGGGGATTTTGATTTCCCACGGGCTGGGCCCACTGTTGATTCCGGTGATCGTCTACGGTTTGGCCATCAGTGCGATGCTCTGGCGGGCGCTGGCCCGGCTCGGGACCGACGTGCCAAAACGCTCGGCGCTGCTGGCGGCGGGTGGCGCGGTGGCGTTTGTGTTTTCCGATAGCGTGATTGGCATCAGTCGCTTTGCTGTGCCATTCAATGCGGCGCCCTACGTGATCATTCTCAGTTACTGGCTGGGGCAATGGGGGATTGCGGCGTCTGCGTTTGGACCGAAACCGCGTTGAATTCGTCAGACAACCCGCGCATCCCCCCGTCAATTTGGCTAAAATGCCGGCCTTTTCCACCTACGCCGCTGGAACCGCCGTGAGCAAAGAACCCGATCGCCTTTTCGCCCAGCCTTTGGCCCAGGTGCCCGACTTCGCCTTTAACGAGGACGTGGTGCGGGTGTTCCCGGACATGATCAAGCGCTCGGTGCCGGGTTATCCGACCATCGTCGAGAACCTCGGCGTGCTCGCCGCGCAATTCGCCCAGCCCAATAGCGTGCTCTACGACCTCGGCTCGTCCCTGGGCGCCGTGACTCAAGCATTGCGCCGCCACGTGCGCACCGACGGTTGCCGCGTGATCGCTGTGGATAACTCCGCCGCGATGGTCGAGCGCTGCCGTGAATACCTCAACGGTCAAGACTCGATGTTCCAGGAGTTGCTGCCCGTGGAAGTGATCGAAGGTGACATCCTCGCCCTCGAATTCCAGCCCGCCTCGGTGGTGGCACTGAACTTCACCCTGCAATTCATCGCCCCGGACCAGCGCACCGCGTTGCTTTCGCGCATCCGCCAATCGCTGCTGCCTGGCGGTGCGTTGATCCTGTCGGAGAAGCTGCGCTTCAACGACCTCGAAGAACATGCGTTGCTCACTGATTTGCACGTCGCGTTCAAACGCGCCAACGGCTACAGCGAACTGGAAATCGCCCAGAAGCGCAGCGCCATCGAAAACGTCATGAAGCCCGACAGCCTCGAAGAACACCGCGAGCGCCTGTTGGCGGCCGGGTTCTCGAAAGTCGTGCCGTGGTTCCAGTGTCTTAACTTTGCTTCGTTGATTGCCTTGCCATGATTGATCTGTCCCCCCTCGCCCGCCGTCTGGCCGGCACGCCGCTGGCCGAATGGGCCAACACCCTGCAAGCGCAACTCGACAAGAAAATGGAAAAGGGCCACGGCGACCTGGAGCGCTGGCAAAGTGCGCTGGATGCGTTGCCGAAGATTCAGCCGAGTGAAGTCGACTTGTTGAACGGTCTGACACTGGACACCGATTGCGACCCTGAGACCCGCGCGCAAATGCGCACCGCGTTGATGGGGTTGTCGCCATGGCGCAAAGGCCCGTTTGATCTGTTTGGTGTGCACGTCGACACGGAATGGCGTTCGGACTGGAAATGGTCGCGGGTCGCGCCGCACCTGGACCTCAAGGGCAAACGCATCCTCGATGTGGGTTGCGGCAATGGTTATTACATGTGGCGCATGCTCGGTGCTGGCGCCGACAGCGTGATCGGCGTCGACCCGAACTGGCTGTTCTTCTGCCAGTTCCAGGCGGTGCAGCGTTACTTGTCAGAACCCAATGCCTGGCACCTGCCGTTCCCTTTCGAAGACCTGCCACCGAACATGGAAGGCTTCGACACGGTGTTTTCCATGGGCGTGTTCTACCACCGTCGTTCGCCGATCGAGCATTTGCTGGCGCTGAAGGATTGCCTGGTCAAGGGCGGTGAACTGGTGCTGGAGACGTTGGTGATCGAAGGCGATCAACAGCAGGTGCTGGTGCCGGAAGACCGATATGCGCAGATGCGCAACGTGTGGTTCCTGCCGTCGGTGCCGGCGCTGGAGTTGTGGTTGCGACGTGCCGGGTTTACGGATGTTCGCTGCGTTGACGTCAGCGTGACCACGGTCGAGGAACAGCGCGGGACGGAGTGGATGAAGTATCAGTCGCTGAGTGACTTCCTGGATCCGGACGATCACAGCAAAACGATTGAAGGACTGCCGGCGCCGATGCGTGCCGTCATCGTGGCCCGTAAGTAAATCTATCAAACACCGCATAACCCTGTAGGAGTGAGCCTGCTCGCGATGGCGGTCTGACAGTCACATCAATATTGACTGTCAGACCGCCATCGCGAGCAGGCTCACTCCTACATTGGGCTTTGTGTTTATTCAGTAGGCTTTACGCGTCTAGCCTTGAAAAACTCGCTGAGTACCGCCCCGCATTCCTCCGCCAACACCCCGCCTTCAAACAATACCCGGTGGTTCAAGAAGCCCTGGGTAAAAAACTGCCCCTGACTCTGCACAATCCCGGCCTTGGGCTCCAGCGCGCCATACACCACCCGCGCAATCCGTGAATGCACGATCAGCCCTGCGCACATGCTGCACGGTTCAAGGGTTACGTACAGCGTGCTGCCCGGCAGACGATAGTTGCTGGCGGCCAAGGCTGCGGCGCGGATTGCGACCATTTCGGCGTGGGCACTCGGGTCGTTGCCGCTGATCGGGCAATTGAATCCGCGACCGATGATCTCGCCGTTCTGCACCAACACGGCGCCCACGGGCACCTCACCCAGCGCCGCGCCTTGTGCGGCCAAGGCCAGGGCTTCGCGCATGAAGTCGCGGTCACGGCTGCGGTCGATGATCGCGGCGGGACGTATCTGACGCATCAAGCCACCTCGATAGCGGCCATCAGGCCGGTTTCCATGTGATCGATCACATGGCAATGGAACATCCACACGCCGGGGTTATCCGCCACCAGCGCCACTCGTGCGCGCTCGTTCTTGCCCAACAGGTAGGTGTCGGTGAAGTACGGGATCACCTTGTGCCGGTTCGAGGCGATGACTTTGAAGCTCATGCCGTGCAGGTGAATCGGGTGCTGATACTGAGTCATGTTCTTCAATTCGAAAATGTAGCTCTTGCCCTTTTCGAGCTTGGCAATCGGGCGGTCGGCGCAGGTCTTGTCCGTGATGTCCCAGGCCTTGCCGTTAATCTGCCACAGGCTCGGCGGCTTGCCGTTGTCGACGTTGACCGACACCGAGCCCACCCATTCGAAATTGAAGTTGAGTTTCTCGGCATTGGCCAGGTCGGGCTCGGCCACCGGGTTGGCCGGCAGGGCAGCGGGCCATTCGGTGGGTGCATCGGTGTTGGCCACCGAGCGCAACGTGCCCAGGCGAACCGGGCCGTTGCGCAGGGACAGTTCTTCACCGGCGGGCGGCGCCTTGATCGCCAGGCAGATACGCATGCCCGGGCCGAGCCAGTATTCCTTGCCCAGCGGGCGCGGCTCCACCGGATTGCCATCCAGCGCGTAGATCTGCGCTTCGACGCCAGGAATATTGAGGCGATAGGTCAGGGTGTTATCGAGGTTGAGCAGGCGCACGCGGGTGATTTGCCCGGCGGGCAAGTCGATCACCGCTTGCGAGACACCGTTGATGGTCGACAGCCGTCCCGCCGTGCCACCCCGGGCGGCTTCGCGAGGAATGCTGAAGGCCACGAAAGCCCCCTCTTCATCGACGTGCCAGCTCTTGAGGCTCAGGGTTTTTTCGTATTTGAAACCGGTGGGCTCACGCTCTTCGACGATCAGCGGGCCGACGAGGCCGCGGCCGAGCTCTTCGCTGCTGTTCACGTGCGGGTGATACCAGTAACTGCCCGCGTCTGGCACACGGAATTTGTAGTCGAAGTATTCCCCAGGCAGCACCGGCAATTGCGAAACGTACGGGACACCGTCCATTTCCAGCGGCAGGCGGATGCCGTGCCAGTGAATGGTGGTCGCCACCGGCAGATGGTTGATGAAACGCACCCGCAACCATTCACCCTGACGAACCCGCAACTCGGTGCCCGGTGCCGAAGGGCCGAACGCCCAGGCTTCGGTCTTGTGCCCGGCGACCAGTTCGACGTCCAGCGGTGCGGCGATCAGCTCATAGTCATGACCGGCGTCAGCATCAGCCATCTTGCCCAGCCAGTACCGCGACGCGCCCCCCGCTCCGACACCAACGACAACAAGACCGGCCAGGCCACCGAGGATTTGGCGACGGGTAAAGGACATGAACTCAACTACCTCACGTATCAGCGACAGGCCCGAGGGCCTGTAAAAGGCGAATACGATACACCTGCGGATGAGAAACAGTAAGGGCGACCGAGGGCCGCACATCCCCCTGAAGGGAATCGGTTATGGCTGCAGGCCGGTAATCAGATGCACCACCCCGTCATCCAGCATCATGACGCCCGGCACACCTGCCACACTCAATGCCTGCCGATCCATCCGCGCCACATCCCGCAACGCCACCCGGACCCGGGTCAACGCTACAGGCTGCTGAGACTTGAGGTTATCCACGCCACCCAGTGCGTCCACGACATTCGCTGGCAACCCGGACACCGGCTGAACAACTGCCTTCGACTCCTCCGCCACCAGATCCGGCGTCAACGCTTTCCAGAACGCCCGCTGCATTTTCTCGAACATGTTCAGTTCTCCAGAACCAGTGAAGTATCGACCGTGGCCTCGTGATACAGGCGTAATGCCTCGCGTACCTGTCCGGCACTTTCCAGGCCCAGCACTTGCTGGGCGATGGCCTGACAGTCCATCAGGTCCAGCTCACGAACCGCTGCCTTGATCGACGGAATCAACGGCACACTCACCGACAGTTCATCCACCCCCAGCCCCAGCAACAGCGGAACGGCCAGCGTCTCGGAGGCCATCGCGCCACACACACCGACCCATTTGCCGTGGGCGTGCGCGGCCTTTACGGTGCTGGCAATCAAGCGCAGCACCGCAGGATGAAAGCTGTCGGCCTGACTGGCCAGCCGCGGGTGATCGCGGTCCATGGCCAGGGTGTATTGCGTGAGGTCGTTGGTGCCAATGGAAAAGAAATCCACCTCGGGTGCAAACAGGTCCGCCATCAGTGCCGCCGCCGGCACTTCGATCATGATGCCCAGCCTGGGCAGTTCCGTGAGGCCCAAAACCAGCGCCTCTTCTTCGAGCAGTTGCCGAGCGAGGCGCAACTCCGCCAGCTGCGTAACCATCGGCAGCATGATGTGCAGGCGAGCGAGCCCGACACTGCCAAGGATGGCCTTGAACTGATCACGCAACAGCTGCGGGCGCTCCAGGCACAAACGAATCCCGCGCATGCCGAGGAAGGGGTTGGTTTCGCTGTCCATCGGCACGTAGGCCAGCGGTTTGTCACCGCCGACGTCCAGGGTGCGCACCACCAGATTGCGCGTCGGCCCGAGTACTTGGGCGATGGCGTTGTAGGTAGACGCCTGCTCGTCATGGCTCGGCGCATGGTTGCGATCCAGATAGAGAAACTCCGAACGGAGCAAACCGACGCCCTCGCCTCCCAGTGCAACGGCCTGCTCGGCTTCGACCAGCGAAGCGATGTTGGCCGTCACTTCAAAATGGTGACCGTCGCGGGTGCAGGCGGCCAGTGTTGCGTGCGCCAACTCATGCTGCCGGCGTTGCTGTTGAAGCTGGCGCTTGGCTTGCAGCTGTTCGATGGCCTGCAGATCCGGATCCAGCTGCAATTCGCCCTTGTCGGCATCGAGCAACACCTGGGTTCCATTGACCAGCGCCAGCACTTGTACCGACAGTCCGCAGATCGCCGGCAAACCGAACGCCCGGGCGAGGATCGCGACGTGGCTGGTGGCACCGCCACCCACCGTGGCGAAACCCAGTACCTTGCGGGTATCGAGCCCGGCGGTCTGCGACGGCGTCAGTTGTTCGGCGATCAGGATCGCCCCTTCAGGCAGCTCCATCACCTGATCCCGTACGCCGAGGATCTGCTTGAGCACCCGCTGGCTCACATCGGCGAGGTCCGCAGCCCGCTCCGCGAGCAGGGCGTTACCCAGGCTCTTGAACAAGGTGGCTGCTGACTCGGTGGCCGAGCGCCACGCAAACCCGGCGCTTTTGCCTTCATCGATCAGCACGTGAGCCACTTCCAGCAGACCAGGATCTTCGAGCAGCTCCTGATGCGCCTTGAAAATGTCGGCCTGCGCGTCGCTCTTGGCGTTGTCACGCATCTGTTGCAGGGCCACCAGTGCTTCGGCCAGGGCGCGGGACAGATGATCGCGTTCCACCTGCGGCGTTGAGCCGAGTTCATTCACTTCCAGGTTTTGTTCGGCGATCTGTACCACTTGGCCAAACGCCGACCCGGGTGATGCACAAACCCCGCGCAGTACCGTCAGCGATGAAGCCTCGACCGCATTTACCTCAACCTGCACCGGACCCGCGACCACTTCACCGCATCCAGTCAGCAGCAGTTCGGCCAGCGTCTTGATCGCCGCTTCCGCATCCGGACCGGCCGCGCTGACTTGCATGACATCACCGTGCGCCGTCTGCAACGCCATGATCGCCACCAGGGATTTCGCGTTCGCAGTCTCCTGCTTTTTATGCAGGTAGATGCTCGCCGAAAAAGCTTTTGCCGCCTGGGCGAATACCGCGGCTGGACGGGCGTGCAAGCCGTTGAGGTTGGCCAGCGTCACCGGTTTTGAAAACAGCGCTTCTTCCGCTTCGGTTAGCGGCGTATCGCTTGTCTGCTCGACAAGGTTCAGGCTCAGCAGCGGCTGGCCACTGTCTACCAGACCCGTTTCCGGCGCCAGCCAGGTGAACGGTTCTCCACTGACCACCAGCATCAACGTCAGCAGGCTGCGGGCATTCAATGCAACAAAATCGGCATCGAACTCGATCAGCGCCTGCCCAACGTCAACCTGCTGGCCTTCCTCCACCAGCCGCGTAAACCCGTTTCCGGCCAGGTTCACCGTGTCGAGGCCGATGTGCATCAACACCTGCACACCCTTTTCGTCAGTGATGCTGACGGCATGCCCACTGGCCTGCACATTGCTGACAACCCCGGCCAGCGGCGCGCACAAGGTCGTTGAAGTCGGGTCGATGCACAGCCCGTCGCCGATGACCCGGCTGGAAAACACCGGGTCGGGCACGAGGTCCAGCGGCACCAATACGCCTGACAGGGGGGCGTGCAGTTGCAATTGTTGGGGTGTGGCCATGACGTCACCTGCTGTTTTGTTCTTTGAAGTGCCGATGGAGCGCGAGGCTCCGACAGCATCGCTTATTTCCACCAATACTCGACCTGCAATCCGACATTCGCACCGTGCCGCGCCGTGCCGAAGGCGCCGGTATCGGACAACGCCGAGCCCGCCGCCAGTTCATTGGCTGCCCGTTTGGCCGCCTCGTTCCAGCTGGCATAGGTGTAATACAGACGCACTTCGGGCCGCGCCCAGAATTCCGGACCTTTGGGCGACCATGTCGGGGCGAAGGTGAACTTGCTCAGCTTGCGCGCTCCGCCCGCAGCTTCGACCTGATCGTGGCCCAGTTCGGTCACCAGTTTGAACTGCTCGGTGATCGCGTACGCCGGACGAATTCCCAGGGAAATCCAGTTCTGATCGGCCCCGTCCGGGCGAATGTCCTTCTGGTAAACCGCCTCGACTTGTCCGCCAAACCGTGGCGTCACTTGCCAGTCGAAGAACTCCACCACCCGGTAGCTTTTGTTGCTGTCGTCCAGCTTTACGTTGCCGGTATAGCCCAGCCCGGTGCCGGGGCCTTCGCCGTACTGGAAGGCCAGTTTGTTCTTGCCGCCCAGAAAACCTTTTTGCACATGCTGTGCGGTGATTGCCCAGCCGCGGTGTGCGTCGCGGCTGTCGGGTTTGTCGATGTAGCTCAGTCCGAGTTCCAGTTCACCACCGGGGTTGGTGCGGAAACCGGCGACGTTGAAATCGTGACGGTTGACGTAGTCCTTCTGATACAGGTTGTCCTTGCGCGAGAAGGCATAGCTGTATTTCAGATCGCCGATCAGCACATCCTCGATACCACCGCCCGTGGCGCTCTGGTTCCAGTAGTAGAAGTCGGAGATGTGGATGTCGTTTCGCTTGTAGTAACGCCGACCGGCCCAAAGCGAACCGCCGTTGAGGCTCGGCATGTTCGACCACTGCGCGTACAACTGCGGCATGCGCACCGAGCCATTGTCGCCATTGAACGTCAGGTCCTTGTCGTACTGGTTATACAGAGAAGCCATGCCGTCGACGCTCAGCACCGAACCATCGTCCAGGGTGTACAGGTCCTGGCGAAGTTCAAGCTCACCGTACTGCTCACACTCGTTGCCCAAGCGGTATTTGGTCTGCGCGCCGGGCAGTTGGAAACACTGTTGTTTTCCACTGTTGACCGATGTCCCGACGCCGCTGCGCACGTAGCCGCCGAACTCCAGGGCCTGCGCTGACAACGGCAACGCCAGGCATAAGCTCGCGGCAGCAAGGCTGCAATTTAGTGTTGTTTTCAAGAACCACCCCATTATTTTTATTGTGTTGTTCCGCAAATTCGGCGCGCAAAACTCCCCCGCGCAGCGCTCTGCGTGTTTTTTAAAGTCGGTGTTTTTAGTGGTCGATCAGTCGGTCAGGTGCAAAACGAACGACTCATAGGGCCTTAAAAAAATCTGCCGGTTTCGCGGCGGACAGTTCGGGTAATTGCTGATGACCAGGCGTTGAGTCATGGCTTCGCTGATCACGTCATCGGGCAGCTCGACGTCGCACGGCGTGCCATAGAAGTTGTTCAGTACCAGCAAACGCTCGCCTTGACCTTCACGCACATACGCCCAGATTTGCGGGTGCTCCGGCAACAATTGCCGATAGACGCCATCGGAAATCAGCGCTTCGCTACGGCGCAGGGCAATCAACTGACGGTAGTGATGCAGCACGGAGTCCGGGTCGTCGAGCTGGGTGGCGACGTTGATCTGCGTCGCGTTGGCCGGCACGCCAATCCAGGGTTCTGCGGCGCTGAATCCTGCGTTCGGCTCGGTGTTCCAGTGCATCGGCGTACGGCCATTGTCCCGGGATTTCTGCATGATCGCCGCCATGTTGTCGGCATCACTTGCACCAGCCTCCCGCTTGAGGCGAAAGATGTTGAGCGTCTCGACATCGCGGTACTGATCGATGTGATCAAACCCCGGATTGGTCATGCCCAGTTCTTCGCCCTGATACACAAATGGTGTGCCCTGAAGGAAGTGCAGCGCGGTGCCGAGCATCTTCGCCGAGATCACCCGAAACTCGCCGTCGTTGCCGAAACGCGACACCACCCGTGGCTGGTCGTGGTTACACCAGAACAACGCGTTCCAGCCACCGCCGGCCTGCATGCCGGTCTGCCAGTCCGAGAGAATGCGCTTGAGTTCGAGGAAGTCGAAGTCGGCGCGAATCCACTTCTGCAGGTTCGGGTAATCGACCTTCAGGTGATGAAAGTTGAACGTCATCGACAGTTCTTTCGACTCTGGCTTCGAGTAGCGAATGCAGTGTTCCAGGCTGGTGGACGACATCTCGCCGACGTTGATCAGGTCGTGACCTTCGAAGACTTCGCGGTGCATTTGCTGCAAGTATTCATGCACGTTCGGGCCGTCGGTGTAGAAGCGTCGGCCGTCGGTGTTGTCTTCTGGAAAGTCCGAAGGTTTGGAGATCAGGTTGATCACATCCAGACGGAAACCGCCCACGCCTTTATCGCGCCAGAAACGCATCATCTTGAAGACTTCGGCGCGCACCTTCGGGTTGTCCCAATTCAGGTCGGCCTGGGTGTGATCGAACAGGTGCAGGAAGTACTGACCGGTCTGCGCTTCGTATTCCCAGGCCGAACCACCGAACTTGGATTCCCAGTTGTTCGGCTGATCGCGCCAGATGTAAAAGTCGCGGTACGGGTTGTCGAGGCTGCTACGGGCCTGCTGGAACCAGGCGTGTTCGATCGAGGTGTGGTTGACCACGATATCGAGCATCAGCTTGATCCCGCGCTTGCCCGCCTCGGCAATCAGCAACTCACAATCGGCCATGGTCCCGTAGCTCGGGTCGATGGCGTAGTAATCGCTGATGTCGTAACCGTTGTCGCGCTGGGGCGAACGCAGGAACGGCGTGATCCACAGGCAGTCGACACCCAGCCAGTGCAGGTAATCGAGCTTGGCCACGACGCCGAGCAAATCCCCCGTGGGGTTGCCGGCGTGGCTGTGAAAACTCTTCGGGTAGATCTGATAGATCACCGAACGTTGCCAGTCTTGCATGGCGCTATTCCTTCAATAATTTTGTCCAGGCCTTGCTCGGGAATCCGGTCTGTCAGGCAACCCGATACCCTGGCCGGATAATCTTCATGCTCAACCCACAGGTCAGAACAAACGGCACGACCATCGCAATCACCATTCCAATCACAAACATCGGAATGAACTGCGGAATGATCGAGATGAAACCGGGCAAGCCACCCACACCGATGGCCGAGGCCTGGACCTTGTTCAGCGACAGGAAGATGCAACCCAGGGCCGAGCCGCAAAGGGCCGCATAGAACGGAAACTTGTAGCGCAGGTTGACCCCGAACATGGCCGGTTCGGTGATGCCGAAATAGGCGGAAATCGCCGAGGTCGAGGCCATGCTTTTGTCGCGGACACTGCGGGTCATGTAGAACACCGCCAGTGCCGCGCTGCCCTGGGCGAGGTTGGACATGACGATCATCGGCCAGATGAACGTGCCGCCCTGGGTGGAGATCAGTTGCAAGTCGACCGCGAGGAACATGTGGTGCATGCCGGTGATCACCAGCGGCGCGTAGAGCAGCCCGAAAATCGCCCCGCCGACCATCGGCGCGAGGTCAAACAGCATGACCACGCCTTCGGTGATGAGAATCCCAAGATGCCGGGTCACCGGGCCGATCACGGCCAGTGCCAATACACCGGTGACCACGATGGTGGTAATCGGCACCACCAGCAATTGCACGGCGTTCGGCACCCGCGCCCGCAGCCATTTTTCGATGACGCTCATGACATAGGCCGCCAGCAGGATCGGCAGGATTTGGCCCTGGTAACCGACCTTCTCGATCTGGAACAGCCCGAGGATGTCGAAGTACGGCAGGCTTTGCCCGTCCAGCCCGGCCACCGCTTTGCCGTAGTTCCAGGCGTTGAGCAGGTCCGGGTGAACCAGCATCAGGCCGAGCACGATGCCGAGAATTTCGCTGCCACCAAACCGCTTGGCCGCCGACCAGCCCACCAGTGCCGGCAAGAACACAAACGAGGTGTTGGCCATCAGGTTGATCAGGCTCCAGAGCCCGTCGAGTTTCGGGTAGGCATCCAGCAGGGTCTGGCCTTCGAGGAACATCCCCTTGGCGCCGATCAGGTTGTTGATGCCCATCAACAGCCCCGCAATGATCAACGCCGGCAGGATCGGCATGAACACGTCGGAAAACACCCGCACAAGACGCTGCATCGCGTTTATCTTGTCGGCGCTTTTTTGTTTAACGTCGGCGATGGTTGAGGCGGCGAGACCGGTTTGACGGCGCAGTTCGGCGTACACCTTTTCAACCTCGCCGGGGCCGATGACCACCTGGAACAGGCCGCCGGTGAAGAATGAGCCTTTCACCAGGTCAATCTGATTCAGCGTGGCGCTGTCGACCAGGCTCGGGTCCTTGAGGGCCAGGCGCAGGCGTGTGACGCAGTGCGCGGCCTGCTCGAGGTTGTCGCTGCCGCCGAGGCTTTGCAGCAGCTCGCTGGCGATGTTCGGATAGTCGTGGCTCATGCTTTTCTTCCGCTGTAGTTTTTTGTTTTTGGCAGCACGCCGAAGCGAAAAGTACTCGTCTGTACGAGTTAAAGCAACAACTCGTACAGACGAGTTTGATTTTGTTTACTACGACCCCGTCAATCGGCGACTTTTCCTACCTCCCGAAACGATGGAACCCAAAGCCGCATGGACAAACCCCTACCCTGCCCTTAAGGTTCGAAACCTTGAGTACATCGCGGCACAGAGCCATCCCCATGAGTAAATACAACCAGATCTACAGCGATCTGCTTGCCAGCATCACGACCGAACGTCTGGAACGCGGCGCCCGGTTGCCTTCCGAAACCGAATTGATGGACACCTATCAGGCCAGCCGCGGCACCGTGCGCAAGGCCATCGAGCAATTGCAGGAGCGCGGTTTCGCCCAGAAAGTCCACGGTAAAGGCACTTTCGTGTTGTCGACCAACCCGATCGAATTCCAGTTGGGCGGCATCGTCAGCTTCCAGGAGACCTATCCGCGACTGGGCAATGACGTCAGCACCGAGGTGGTCGAATTCACCCAAATCCCCCTCGAAGGCCCGCTGCTCGACCACATCAAGGCTGAAGAAGGCAGCCTGATCACGCGGATCAAGCGCGTGCGGCGGATTGACGGCAAACGCGTGATCCTCGACATCAACCATTTCGTCAGCGACGTGATTCCCGGCCTGAACCGCGACATCGCCGAGCAGTCGATCTACGCCTTCATCGAACAGACCCTGCAGCTGCAAATCGCCTACGCCCAGCGCACCATCGAAGCGGTCCCTCGAAGCAAGGACGACCAACACCACCTGGACCTCGACGGCCAGAGTCATGTGATCGTGGTCAGCAACCAGACGTTCCTGCAGGACGGTCGCCAATTCGAATACACCGAATCACGGCATACCCTCGACAAGTTCTACTTTTCGGATGTGGCACGGCGCTGACCCTACACGGTCACGAAAGGCATGTGGGCATAACTATGTAGTGCACTTGCCTTGAGCAAACGGGTCATCCTCACGGCCCATTTCTCAAGGAGCGAGATCATGCCTGCCGATCAAAGTACTGAAGCGTTACCCAATGCTGCCGACAGGGAGCAGCTGAAAACGATTGCCCCCGTCGTTGTCACAGCCTGTCCGGGGTTGAAGGAAGAAGCCCACGCGGTCGCCAGTGAAATCCTGAAAAAACACGGCATCACCGACAAGGACCCTGACCAGGTCTGGTGGCATCGGTTCGATAACGTCTCGGCCAGCAGCACCAAGGCCTTTCTGAGTTGGGAACACGCCCCCAAACCCTGTGAATCACTGACCCTGACGCAACTGGTGATCCAGGGATATCGCGTGACCGATCAAGACGACGCCCTCGAACTGAACAGTAACGGCGGGTTTTACACTGAAGACGCAAACGCCAGCATTTTCAATGAAACCAACGAGGTGCGGATGTACCCCAGCAAGGTCCTCACAGACCTGTGGGAGATGAACCTCAGTGAACGCTACCTCAATAAGCTGAACGCTTTCTGGACCACGCATTTCGATGACTTCCGGAGCCTGGCCAAATCCAGCTACCTCAGCAAAGCGGTCGAGGCGCGGCAAAACGGTCAGCTGGAAGAGGACGATTTCCAGACCGTCGTAAGGGCCGTTGTCGCTGACGCAGCCTGGCCGATTACCCTGGCGACGCTGCAATCCCAAACCACGGCGCCTGCGGATCTTCGTGTCTGCGCCCTGGATGTCGCAGGGCACGTCGCCACCGATATTCTGCGCATCGTTGACCGCAACGGCCGACAGATCACTTATGTTCCCGGCGCCGCACAGGCCTTCCACGTGCATCCCACACAAACGGACATGCACTGGTGGATGTTGCTGCAAATGAATGAGGCGCAGCCGCGCACCGAGTTCATGACCCATTTCCCGCTGTCGGTTCGCAAAGCAGTCCATGACAACATCACTCCGCTGATGAACCAGCTGGTCGGTACCTGGGGAAAATACGACCATCACTTGATCAATCAGAAAAACATCACCATCAGTGGCGATGCCTTCACCTGGCAGAGCCGGGCAGTCCAGAGCACGATGCTGGAAGAGGCCGACCTGACGCTGGTGACCCACGGACAAATGCGCAAACAGCTCTGGCTGGGTTACCTGAGTGCCGGTCTGCATGTTTTCGGGCCCTTGGCGGTGATGGGCTGGCCAATCGCGCTGCCGGTGATCGGTGCCAGCCTCGCCGCGATGGGCTTGAACATCGACAAGGCGGTGAATGGCAAAACGGCGGCGCAGCGCAAGGCCGGCGTCATTGGCGCGGTGCTCGATGGCATCAATGCGCTGTTCAACATTCCGCTGCTCAAGGAAGTCAACGTATTGGAAGACGTCGGGGCTGCGGCCGAGGCGGCTGAAGCGACCGAGATGGCGGATTTGAACAAGACCCTCAATCCGGAAGAAAGCGTCGTCACGCAAGACCCTCTGGCGCCCGGAGAGTCAGAGGAAGGGCCTGTGCAACCGGGTGTGTTGCCGACCCTGCCCGAGGAAACCGCCGAAGCTTTTGAAGTGCCGGAGCACTACCAAAGCAATGAAATCCTCGAAAACTCCCCGATGGCCACGAGCGGAAAATTCCAGGGTATCTATACGCTGGACTCAAACCCTTCCACCGCCATCATGATGAACGATCAGGCTTATTACGTGCGCTACGAAGCCGACATCAACGGTGGCGGTACGTGGGCGATCATCGACCCCAGTCATCCGCAGGCGTCCACGGGATCGATTCCCGTACGCCTGAATGACGAGGGCGAATGGGAGCTGGCACCCACAGCCGGATTAAAAGGCGGCGGCAAAGGCCTCAGCAAGCCTGCGCCCGTACCCGGTCCTTCCAGGCCGACGACTCACGCCCGGCCAAGGTCTGATTTTTCCAGTCATTTGACGCGATACGATGCACCGAATGGACGTTCGCTGAACTTCCTGGCCCTGGGAAAGCCGGAAACCCATATAAAAGTCGTGGCCATGCCTAACGGGTTCATCAGAGGAGTCTCCCCCTACGAAGAGTATGTCGCTGGCCGTCGAGCGGTGCTGATCAGGGATGCAATCGTATTCCAGACCCCGGAGGACTTTTTTGCCTCGTTGCCCGCCCGGCCGGTGCAGCCCGTGATCACACCCTCCACCACCGTGACGGAACTCATCGAGAACATTTTCAACACTGCGCCCGGCCTTGTCGTCGGTGAAAGTCAGGATCGCATTGCCAGCATGCGGTTCCTGATCGAGAACATGCAGACCCTGGCGAAACAGGGCGTCAAGACGATCTACATGCATCGCCTGCTCAACGACTTCAATCAGGTCGACCTGAACGAGTTCGCCGAAACCGGGGACATGCATGGGATGCTGGAGAAGTACCTGCAGAAACTGCCAGGTGATCCTGCCGGACAGTACACCCCCCTTGAAGTCGTCAAAGCGGCCCAGCAGAACGGCATTCGAATCCAGGCCACCGATTGCCTGGCGAGTTATCGCTACACAGATTCAAACTTCCGTGCCATCTCACGACAATCCGTCAAGACCTACCTCACCCATACCATCATGCAGGCCACTCAAGCCCGCAATGGCGGCGGAAAATGGCTGGCGCTCACCGACCAGGAGAGTACAAACACATTCAGGGGCATGGCCGGCATCAGCGAAACGGAGGGAGGTATCGGTCTACGCATCGAAGAAGTGGGCCCAGACCAGCCTATGCACCTGGGCATCGACCATGGCATCGAGGTCGGCCGTGATGTTTCGGAGGCCGGCGCTCAAATGCGCGGTGATTTCGACACCCTGTATGCCGACATCAGCTTGCAGATGCCGACTCCGGTCATTCAACGATCGTCTGAGCAAATCAATCAGCTGCTGTTCCGCCAGGGCATGTTCACCATTGAAAGGTCGGACGACGCGTTGACGCTGATCCATCGCAGCCGGTCGAATCAGATTGTGCGAACGATGATTGAGCGAACGGCGAATGGGGGCTTTCTGATCAACCGCCCTGCCTGGGCCGCCGTGCATCAGGTCACTTACGCGAATCTGATCAGCCTTGTCCACGCGCTCAATCGCATGGGCCTGATGCTTGAAGGGCGCCTGCCCACTGTAGCGGCCTGATCGCAAAAAGGCCCCGTGAACTCATGCTCACGGGGCCTTTCAGGTGTTACGGGCGATCAGTCAGACCGGGATCATTCCCACTCGATCGTCGCTGGCGGCTTGCTCGACACGTCGTAAGTCACGCGGGAGATGCCTTCGATTTCGTTGATGATCCGGCCGCTGACGGTTTCCAGCAGTTCGTAAGGCAGGTGAGCCCAACGCGCGGTCATGAAGTCGATGGTTTCCACTGCACGCAGGGCCACGACCCAGGCGTAACGACGGCCATCACCAACCACGCCAACCGATTTCACCGGCTGGAACACCACGAAGGCCTGGCTGACTTTGTGGTACCAGTCAGCTTTGCGCAGTTCTTCGATGAAGATGTGGTCGGCGCGACGCAACAGGTCGGCGTATTCCTTCTTCACTTCACCGAGAATGCGCACGCCCAGTCCCGGGCCCGGGAACGGGTGACGGTAGACCATGTCGTACGGCAGGCCGAGTTCCAGGCCCAGACGACGGACTTCGTCCTTGAACAGCTCGCGCAGGGGTTCAACCAGCTTGAGGTTCATTTCTTCCGGCAAGCCACCCACGTTGTGGTGCGACTTGATCACGTGGGCCTTGCCGCTTTTGGCGCCAGCCGACTCGATCACGTCCGGGTAGATGGTGCCTTGAGCGAGGTACTTGATGTTGTCCAGTTTGTTGGACTGGGCATCGAAGACGTCGATGAAGGTACGGCCGATGATCTTGCGCTTCTTCTCCGGGTCGGACTCGCCGGCCAGGTTGTTCAGGAACTGGTCTTCAGCGTTGGCGCGGATCACCTTGACGCCCATGTTCTCGGCGAACATGGCCATCACTTGCTCACCTTCGTGCAGACGCAGCAGGCCGTTGTCGACGAAGACGCAGGTCAGCTGGTCGCCGATGGCTTTGTGCAGCAGCGCGGCAACCACCGAAGAGTCAACGCCGCCGGACAGGCCGAGCAGCACGTTGTCAGTGCCGACCTGGGCGCGGATATTGGCGATGGCGTCTTCCGCAATCTTCGATGGCGTCCACAGGGCTTCACAGCCGCAGATGTCGAGGATGAAGCGCGACAGGATGCGACCGCCCTGCTTGGTGTGGGTCACTTCCGGGTGGAACTGCACGCCGTAGTAGCCACGAGCATCGTCGAACATGCCGGCAATCGGGCAGCTCGGGGTGCTGGCCAGGATGTGGAATTCCTGCGGCATCTTGGTGACCTTGTCACCATGGCTCATCCACACGTCGAGACCGAACAGGCCGTCAGCGTCGATGTGGTCTTCGATGCCGTCGAGCAGGCGGCTCTTGCCGACCACGTCGACACGGGCATAACCGAACTCACGCAGTTCGGAACCTTCAACCTTGCCACCCAGCTGTTCGGCCATGGTCTGCATGCCGTAGCAGATACCGAAGACCGGAACGCCCAGGTCGAACACCGCCTGCGGGCAGCGAGGGCTGTCGGCTTCGTGCACGGACTCGGGGCCGCCGGCGAGAATGACGCCTTTTGGAGCGAATTCGCGAATCGCGTCTTCATCCATATCGAACGGATGCAGTTCGCAGTACACGCCGATTTCGCGCACGCGGCGGGCAATCAGCTGGGTGTACTGGGAACCGAAATCGAGGATCAGGATGCGGTGAGCGTGAATGTCGAGGGCCATGATTCAGTCTCGTCTAGTAATTCAGAAACAGTCGTGATTCAGAAACAACTCGGGGCTGAATAAAACAGCCCCGGTTACTTAACGTTTTGCTTGAAGCCTCAACCTACGCGGTAGTTTGGCGCTTCTTTGGTGATCTGTACGTCGTGGACGTGGGACTCGGCCATGCCAGCGCCGGTGATCCGCACGAACTCAGGCTTGGTGCGCATTTCTTCGATGTCGGCACTGCCGGTGTAACCCATCGAGGAACGCAGGCCGCCCATCAGTTGATGGATGATGGCGCTCAGGCTGCCCTTGTAAGGAACACGCCCTTCGATGCCTTCCGGAACCAGCTTCTCGGCACCCGCAGAGGAGTCCTGGAAGTAACGGTCGGAGGAACCCTGGGCCTGGGACATGGCGCCCAGCGAACCCATGCCACGGTAAGCCTTGTACGAACGACCCTGGAACAGTTCGATCTCGCCCGGGGCTTCTTCAGTACCGGCGAACATCGAGCCCATCATCACGCAGGAAGCACCGGCTACGATGGCCTTGGACAGGTCACCGGAGAAGCGGATGCCGCCGTCGGCGATCAACGGAACGCCAGTGCCTTCAAGGGCAGCGGCGACGTTGGCGATGGCACTGATTTGCGGGACGCCGACACCGGCGACGATACGGGTGGTGCAGATCGAGCCAGGGCCGATACCGACCTTGACCGCATCAGCGCCGGCTTCGGCCAGGGCCTTGGCAGCAGCGCCGGTGGCGATGTTGCCGCCGATGACCTGCACTTCAGGGAAATTCTGTTTGACCCAGCGAACGCGGTCGATCACGCCTTTGGAGTGACCGTGTGCGGTGTCGACCACCACCACGTCAACGCCGGCATTGACCAGGGCAGCGACGCGGTCACCGGTGTCTTTACCGGTACCAACTGCTGCGCCAACACGCAGACGACCTTGATCGTCCTTGCTGGCCAGCGGGTACGCCTTGGCTTTTTCGATGTCGTTGACGGTCATCATGCCTTTGAGGGCAAATTTGTCGTCGACGATCAGCACGCGTTCGATGCGGTGTTTGTGCAACAGCTCACGAACGTCGTTCTTGTCGGCGCCTTCCTTGACCGTGACCAGACGCTCTTTGGGCGTCATCACTTCGCGGACCGTGGCTTCCAGACGATTTTCGAAACGCACGTCACGGGAAGTGACGATGCCGACCAGGTCGCCATTGTGCAAAACCGGAACGCCGGAGATGTTGTGCAGACGGGTCAGTTCGAACAGTTCACGCACCGTGGCTTCAGCCTCGATGGTGATCGGGTCCTTGACCACGCCGGCCTCGTAACGCTTGACCTTGCGCACTTCGGCAGCTTGCTGCTCGATGGTCATGTTCTTGTGGATGATACCGATGCCACCTTCCTGAGCCATGGCGATTGCCAGACGGGCTTCAGTGACGGTGTCCATGGCGGCAGAAACCAGAGGAATATTCAGCTCGATGCCACGGGTAAGGCGGGTCTTGAGACTGACTTCGTTAGGAAGCACCTCGGAATAACCGGGCACTAGGAGAATGTCGTCGAATGTCAGAGCTTCTTGGCTGATACGCAGCATCGCGGGGGCTCCCGAGCGGGAAAATGGAAGCGCGCCATTATAGTCAGACACCCCCTCGTGTTCAATGTAAAACTCTTTCTATTATTAGCATTACTGATATACGGGGATTGTCGCTTCCTACAACTCGACTTTCACCCAACTGACGGGCTGATCCAGCCAATCGGCAAACTCATCGATAAAGCTCTGCTTGAACCCGGCCTCGGCCCAATTGTTAAAGATGAACCCCAGGTTGGAAAAGCCGCATTCCTGCAGGAAAAGAAAGCCGTTGATGTCGTCTTCATGCCCGCACTCCGGGCAGGTGAAGTTATCGGTGCGCCCTGGCATCCACTCCTCCAGGCTTTCGAACAGCGCTTCGCCGACTTCCTTGCGGCACTCGGCGCAACCCGCCTCTTCCAGGAACCCCTTGGCCGGCGTGTAGATGCAGCGCTTGGTGATGATCTCCAGGCCATTGATCGGCTCGCCGAACGGCAGCGCTTGTGGGTGCAACACCACGGCGCGGGCACCGTCGGCGATGGCGTGGCCCATGCGGTTACCGGTACGGCCACACGTGGTCAGCTCTTCCTTGATGATGTTCTTGCGTACCAGCCAGCGCACGACCGCCCGGGCCCGGGGTTCGTGTACCGGCAGTGTGGAGATTTTCGGGACGATGATGCTTTGCGAATTCATGGTGCAAGCCTACTGCGTCAATTGGATGTTTCTGCGGTGTTCTTACTGACGCCTTCGCGGGCAAGCCTCGCTCCTACCGGAAAAGTTTGCGAACGACTGTAGGAGCGAGGCTTGCCCGCGAAGGCATCGGAACGGCCGGCAGCTTAATCCCTGACGAAATCCGGTCAAGTACTCAAATAACGCCCGATCAAGGCAATCCCGCTCGCCAGCACCAACCAGGTCACCAGCCGCACGAACCCCTCGCGGGACAATCTCAGGGTCAATCGCCGCCCGACCCACAGCCCCACGGCCATGGCCGGCAATAGACACAGGGCCAATATTAATAAGGGTAGCTCGGCATAGACACCTGCGACGGCAAACAGGCTCAAGCGCACCACGGTGCTGCAACTGATCAGCGCACTCTGGGTCGCCCGTGCCGCCTCTTTCGGCAACCGGCTGTTCAAATAGATCGCATATAAGAAGCCGCCACTGCCAAACAGCGCCCCGAACAGCCCACCCACAGTGCCCATCGGTACGGCCCAACCGGCGGACAATTGCGTCGGCCGGGTTTTGACCCACAGGCTGTAAATCGCATAGGCGCTGATGAACAGACCCATCAACAGCAATAACACCTCGGATTTGAGGTTCAGCAGAAAGATCACCCCCAACGTGCAGCCCACCGCCATGCAGGGCAGCAGCCGTAGCAACTCGGGCTTTGCCACATCCCGCCGCGAAGGCAGCAGATTGCCAAACGCTGCGACAAAATCCAGCAGCACCAGCAACGGCACGATCTTCGACAGCGGCATGAACAGAATAAGAATCGGCCCCGCCACCAGCGCAGTGCCAAATCCGGCGATACCAAACACGATATAGGCCAGGGCAATGCCCAGCCCGATCACCAGCCAATCCGTGGCGCCGAATGGCCATGGGTTCAACAACTCAAGCACACTCATTCCCTCGTCTTCCCTGAATCCCGGGGCTGACTTTACTCCTTATGGGAGCGCGCAGGCCCGCTCTCACAAGGGATTTGTGCGCACTCATGGAGATTGTTCGACGAATGCCTTTATCATGCGCCCCATGATTAAAGATCCCTTTGCAAGACTCGGCCTGGACCGTGAAGTCCTGACTGTCAGCCAGCTCAACGGCCGCGCGCGGGTGTTGCTCGAAGACGTGTTCAGCAACATCTGGGTCGAAGGCGAAATCTCCAACCTCGCCCGTCCGGCGTCCGGCCACGTGTATTTCACCCTCAAGGACAGCGGCGCCCAGGTTCGTTGCGCGCTGTTTCGGCAGAACGCGGCGCGGGTTCGCCAGGCGCTGAAGGACGGCCTGGCGGTCAAGGTGCGCGGCAAGGTTTCGCTGTTCGAGGGGCGTGGCGACTATCAGCTGATCCTCGACACCGTGGAGCCGGCCGGTGACGGTGCGCTGCGTCTGGCGTTCGATGCACTGAAGGAAAAACTCAGCGCCGAAGGCCTGTTCAGCGCCGAGCGCAAAGTGCCGTTGCCGGCGCATCCGCAGCGCATCGGCATTATCAGTTCGCCGACTGGCGCGGTGATTCGCGACATCATCAGCGTCTTTCGCCGCCGCGCACCGCAGGTTCAACTGACTCTGATCCCGACCGCCGTACAGGGCCGCGAAGCGACTGCGCAAATCGTCCGCGCCCTGAAACTGGCGGACGCTCGCGGTTTTGATGCGCTGATCCTCGCCCGTGGCGGCGGTTCGCTGGAAGACCTCTGGTGTTTCAACGAAGAAGCCGTGGCCCGCGCCGTGGATGCGTGCGTGACGCCGATTGTCAGCGCCGTCGGCCATGAAACCGATGTCTCGATCAGTGACTTCGTCGCCGACGTCCGCGCCCCGACGCCCTCCGCCGCCGCCGAATTGCTCGCGCCGGATTCCAGCGACCTGGTGCGCCGGGTCGAAAGCCTGCACCGGCGCCTGGTGATGCGCATCCGCGACCGCTTGATGCGTGACCGTCTGCGCCTGGAAGGCATGTCTCGCCGCTTGCGCCATCCCGGCGAACGTCTGCGCCAGCAAGCGCAGCGCCTGGACGATCTGGACATGCGCATGCGCCGCGCGTTCGAACGCAGCCTCAATACCCGTCGCGAACGCTTGATTCGTCTGGAAACCCGCCTCGCCGGGCAACACCCGGGACGGCAATTGGCAATGCTTCGTCAGCGCCTCGACAGCTTCGCCGAGCGCCTGCCGCGAGCCATGCGTGAAGGGCTCAAGTCCCGTCGCCTGCAACTGCAAAGTCAGGTGCAGACGCTGCAAGTGGTCAGCCCGCTGGCGACCCTGGCCCGTGGCTACAGCATTCTGCTGGATGAACGCGGCAACGCGATTCGCAGCGCCGAGCAAACCCATACCGGTCAGCGCCTGAAAGCCAAACTGGGCGAAGGCGAGCTGCACGTCCGGGTCGAAGACAATCACCTGACGCCTGTCACCCTTTCTTTACTGGATTGATCCATGCCGCGTTTTTTAGCTCCGCTGCTGTTGCTATGCCTGACCTTCAATGCCCACGCCGACAGCTACATCACCCGCCTGTTGAATAAACCGGTGCCGGGGGGCGTGGCCGTGGTGGACCTGGGTGCTTCTGCACAGGTGCCAAAAGCCAGCTACCAAGGCAAGTCGGTGCTGGTGGTCAAGGAACAGAACAATTGGCTGGCGATTGTCGGCGTGCCATTGACGGTTAAACCGGGCACGCAGCAGGTCAGCAGCGGCGGTCGCACGCTGAGTTTCACGGTCGGCAACAAGAAGTATCCGGAACAGCACATCACCCTGAAGAACACGCAGCAGGTCAATCCGAACCCGGAGAACCTTAAGCGCATCGAAGGTGAACTGGCCGAGCAAATCGCCGCCTACCGCACGTTCAGTCCGAACACCCCGAGCAACCTGCTACTGGACAAACCAGTCAACGGGCCGCTGTCGAGCAAGTTCGGTGTGCGCCGGTTCTTTAATGGCGAAGAGCGCAATCCCCACTCGGGCCTGGATTTCGCCGTGGGCGCAGGCACACCGATCAAGACCCCGGCGGCGGGCAAGGTGATCCTGATCGGCAACTACTTCTTTAATGGCAATACGGTGTTCGTCGACCATGGGCAGGGCTTTATCAGCATGTTCTGCCATATGTCGAAGATTGACGTGAAGGTGGGGCAGCAACTGGCGCGCGGCGGTGTAGTCGGGAAAGTCGGCGCCACCGGGCGGGCGACCGGGCCGCACATGCACTGGAATGTCAGCCTGAATGATGCGCGGGTGGATCCGGCGATTTTTATTGGTGCTTTCCAGCCCTGAATCTTCTTTGAGGCGACTGGCCCATTCGCAATCAGGCTCGCGATAGGGCCATCACTGCCGCCGCTTATTCAGCGTCCAGATCCTCAATACCATGGACCTCCCGGTTCGCCAGACAATTGCTGATCCATGTTTGAGTGTCTTGTGAGAAGCCAGCCAATTCTTCAGCCGTGATCAACTCGCGGGCACACAACGCCAGCAAGTGAGAACTGGCGTCATCGCGTGAGAACCTGAAAGCGCCAAATGCCCAATACAGCTCCTTTTGCCCGGCTTTGAGCAGCTCTTCGCTCGCTTCAATTCGATCATAAGGCGCTTGGCTTCTATCCAGCACCGTGCGCTCGACTTCATCCATGATCCGGATACACATCCGCTCATGGGCCAACGGGCGCAACGCACTGTAAAGCTTCCAATCCGACTCGTTCATCGCTGACTCCTGCATTCCAGTCGTCTGGTTGAGGCTTTAAGAATAGCTGCCGTCGCCAAGACAAGGCTGCCAACTTTCAATTGCGCCCTCTTCAAACCTCGCGCAAACATCAACACAATCACCCGGCCGAACCGCAATAAAATCGCGATAATCTCGACTATTCGAGTATTCCTCTCAATTTTTTTCGACTGCTTGCCATCCTCAATCACGGCGGTTAGGGTTGAAGGCATGAAAACCTCTCACACCCTCATTCAGCTTCGTCAGCACCGCAGCCTGTGCCTCGTCAGTGCACGACTGCCAGGCTGAATCGCGGTGCCTCGCCCCACGCTTTTCCCCAAGAACATTGATCCACCGGCAGGCCGCCTTTTTTCGGCCCACACAATAAGGATTTCCCGATGAGCATGCTCAAAGACCCGTCATCGAAATACCGCGCGTTCCCGACCATCGACATCCCGGACCGTACCTGGCCATCGAAGACCATCACCGCAGCGCCGATCTGGTGCAGTTCCGACCTTCGTGACGGCAACCAGTCGCTGATCGAGCCAATGGACGCGGTCAAGAAGCTGCGTTTCTGGAAGACGTTGGTGCAAGTCGGTGTGAAAGAGATCGAAGCGTCGTTCCCGGCCGCGTCGCAAACCGACTTCGACTTCGTGCGTACCCTGATCGAAGGTAACCACATCCCGGACGACACCACCATCCAGGTGCTGACCCAGGGCCGTGAAGACCTGATCGAGCGTACTTTCGAATCCCTGCGCGGGGCGAAGAAAGCCATCGTTCACTTGTACAACGCGACCTCCCCGTCCTTCCGCCGCATTGTCTTCAACCAGGACAAGGAAGGTGTCAAGGCCATCGCCGTGAACGCCGCCAAGCTGTTCGTCAAATATGCCGCCCAGCAACCGGACACCCAGTGGACCTTCGAATACTCGCCGGAAACCTTCAGCGCGACCGAATTGGAGTTCGCCAAGGAAGTCTGCGACGCGGTCATCGACGTCTGGAACCCGACGCCTGAGCACAAGGTGATCCTCAACCTGCCGGCCACCGTCGAATGCGCGACCCCGAACATCTATGCCGACCAGATCGAATGGTTTGGCCGTCACATCAACCGTCGTGACAGCGTGATCATCAGCCTGCACACCCACAACGACCGTGGTACGGGCGTTGCGGCCACCGAACTGGGCCTTATGGCCGGTGCTGACCGTGTCGAAGGCTGCCTGTTCGGTAACGGCGAGCGTACCGGTAACGTCGACCTCGTGACCGTCGCGTTGAACCTCTACACCCAGGGCATTCACCCTGAGCTGGACTTCTCCGACATCGACGGCGTGCGCAAAGTCGTTGAAGAATGCAACCAGATCCAGGTGCACCCACGTCACCCCTACGTCGGCGACCTGGTTCACACCGCGTTCTCCGGCTCCCACCAGGATGCGATCCGCAAGGGCTTTGCCCAGCAGAAACCGGACGCCTTGTGGGAAGTGCCGTACTTGCCGATCGACCCGGCCGACATCGGCCGCAGCTACGAGGCGGTGATCCGCGTCAACAGCCAGTCGGGCAAGGGCGGTATCGCCTACTTGCTGGAACAGGAATACGGCATCAGCTTGCCGCGTCGCATGCAGATCGAGTTCAGCCAGGTGGTACAGCGTGAAACCGATCGCCTCGGCCTGGAGATGACCGCCCAACAGATCCACGCATTGCTGCACAGCGAGTATTTGCAGGCCAACACCCCGTATGCGCTGGTCAGCCATCGCCTGCAGGAAGAAAACGGTCACAGTGCCGTGGAAGTGGAAGTCTCGGGCAAAGGCCAGGGCGAAACCAACCTGCACTGGCGCGGCAAGGGCAACGGCGCGCTGGAAGCCTTGGTGGCCGGCCTGCCGATCCCGGTGGAAATCATGGACTACAACGAACACGCAATCGGCGCGGGCACCAATGCCAAGGCAGCGGCCTACATTGAACTGCGTGTGAACGGTGAACGTGCGGTGCATGGCGTCGGTATCGATGAAAACATCACCACCGCGAGCTTCAAGGCCCTGTTCAGCGCGCTGAACCGCTCCCTGAGCCAGCCGGAAGCGAAAGCGGCGTAAGCGTTCGCGGCAATGCAAAAGGCCCCGAGGTGAAAACCTCGGGGCCTTTTTGTTTGCCTGGCATTTTTAGGGTGCCTGTCATGGCCTCTTCGCGAGCAGGCTCACTCCCACAGGAGGCTTCGGGTGCACACAAAATCTCTATTCACGCGATCCACTGTGGGATTGAGCCTGCTCGCGATGAGGCCGGCTCAGGCTGCCGAGATATCAGGTGAACTCGAACGTATCAGCATCGAGATTCGCCGGAAACCGTGTGCGATAGGCTTGCAGATCCGCCGCATTCAGCACGACCTGGAACACGCCATCGGCTTCGCCGGCACTGAGCAATGTCTCACCCTGGAAATCCAGCACCTGGCTATCACCGGTGTAAGCAAAGCCTTTGCCGTCGGTACCGATGCGATTGACCGCCGCCACGTAACACAGGTTTTCAATCGCCCGCGCTGGCAGCAAACGGTTCCAATGCTGACGACGCGCGCCGGGCCAGTTGGCGGTGTAGAGCAGCAAGTCAGTGTCTTGTGCATCGCGGCTCCAGACCGGGAAACGCAAGTCATAGCAAATCAGCGGCCGTACACGCCAGCCCTTGAGCTCGAACTGCACCTGGCGCTCACCCGGTGTGTAGTGGTTGTGCTCACCGGCCATGCGGAACAGGTGACGCTTGTCGTAGTGCCAGACCTCCCCGTCCGGCCGCGCCCACAACAATCGATTGCGGTGGCTGCCATCAGCGGCCTGGACGATGACGCTGCCGGTGATCACCGCATCAAGTTTCGCCGCCTGGACACGTAGCCATTTGCTGGTCGGACCGTTTTCCGCTTCGGCGAGGGTCTGCGATTCCATGGAAAAACCGGTGGTGAACATCTCCGGCAGAATGATCAGATCCGCCCCGCGAGCCTGCTCAAGCAATGGCTCGAAATGCTCCAGGTTGGCCTGACGGTCGTGCCAGGCCAGGGTGGTCTGGATCAGCGCGACGTTCAGATTGGGCAGTGCACTCAGATCACGCATAGTTTTGCCGCTGCTTCACGCAACGTCTCCTCGCGTTTGGCGAAGCACAAGCGCACCAGGCGCTGGCCTTCAGGTGGTGTCTGGTAGAACACCGAGATCGGGATGCTCGCCACGCCATGTTCACGGGTCATCCACAGCGCCATTTCGACGTCATTGAGGTCCGGGCGGATCTGCGAATAATCGACCAACTGAAAATACGTGCCGGTCACGCGCTTGAAGCTGAAACGCGACGATGCCAGCAGATCGCAGAACAGATCGCGCTTGGCCTGGTAGAAACCCGGCAGTTCTTCGACGTGTTCAGGATGTTCGGCCATGAAGTCGGCCAAGGCGTATTGCAGCGGGGTCACGCCGCAGAAACTGACGTACTGGTGAACCTTGCGCAGCTCGGCGGTGAGCGCCGGCGGTGCGACCACGTAGCCGGTTTTCCACCCGGTGACGTGATAGGTCTTGCCGAAAGAACTGACCACGAAGGCGCGCTGATACAGCTCTTCGTGATTCAGCACGCTGACGTGAGGCACGCCGTCGAAGACCAGGTGTTCGTAGACTTCGTCACTGACGATGTAGATGTCGCGATCCCGAATCAACGCTGCCAACTGGTCCAGCTCGGCACGGCTGATCAGCGCGCCACTCGGGTTATGCGGAGCGTTCAGCACGATCATCCGCGTGCGCGGCGTAATCGCTTCGGCGAGTTTCTCGAAGTCGATGGAAAAATCATTCAGACCCAGTTGCACATGCACGCATCGCCCACCGGCCAGCTCCACCGACGGCTCGTAGCTGTCGTAGCACGGATCGAACACGATCACTTCATCGCCGCTGTGGATAACCGCTTGAATCGCACAGAAGATCGCTTGAGTGGCACCGGGAGTGACCGTCACTTCATGGTCGGCATCCACGCTGACGCCGTAGGTGCGGGCGATCTTCGCCGAAATCTGCTGACGCAGCGCCGGCAGGCCGGTCATCGGTGAATATTGGTTGTGGCCATTGGCAATGTGCCGACCGACCGCATCGCACAGGGCTTGCGGTGCATCGAAATCAGGAAACCCCTGGGACAGGTTGATCGCCCCGGTTTGCGCCGCGAGCTGAGACATCTGAGTGAAGATAGTGATGCCGACATTCGGCAGCTTACTGGTGATCATCGGTAGCCCCTTGCAGGTGAGCTGCAAGTTTCAAGCTGCAAGCTGCAAGTGGTCAAGCAACAAACCATCAGACACAAAAAAGGGCTCTGACTTGAGCCCTTTTCTGCAGTGACTTGAAGCGTGCAGCTTGATACTTAAAGCTGCTTCTATTTCTTATCGCGGCGCTTTTTGTCGGCCTTTTTGTGGTGCGACATCATGCGACGCTTCTTGTTGACCTGACGGTCGGTCAGCGTGGTCTTTTTGCCTTCGAACGGGTTCTCGCCGCCCTTGAACTCGATGCGGATCGGCGTACCGACCAGCTTCAAGACACGACGGTAAGTGTTTTCCAGATAACGGACGTAAGACTTCGGCACCTTCTCGATCTGGTTACCGTGGATCACGATGATCGGCGGGTTCGCACCACCCAAGTGGGCATAACGCAGCTTGATCCGGCGGTTGTTGACCATCGGCGGCGCGTGCTCGCTGACCGCATCTTCCAGGATCGTGGTCAGGCGGTTGGTTGGCCAGCGGGTAACCGCGGACTTGAACGAGTTCTGTACGGAGGCATAGAGGTTGCCCACGCCCGTACCGTGCAGGGCCGAGATGAAGTGGATGTCGGCGTAGTCGACGAAGAACAGTCGACGTTGCAGCTCGACCTTCACGAAGTCACGCTCGCTCGGCGTCATGCCGTCCCACTTGTTGATCGCGATCACCAGCGCACGACCCGACTCAATGGCGAAGCCCAGCAGGTTGAGATCGTGATCGACCACGCCCTCGCGGGCGTCCATCACAAAGATCACCACGTTGGCGTCTTTGATCGCTTGCAGGGTTTTGACCACGGAGAACTTTTCGACTTCTTCGTGGATCTTGCCGCGCTTGCGCACACCGGCGGTGTCGATCAGCGTGTACTTCTCGTCGTTACGCTCGAACGGGATGTAGATGCTGTCGCGAGTGGTGCCAGGCTCGTCATAGACGATAACCCGGTCTTCACCGAGCATGCGATTGACCAGGGTCGACTTGCCGACGTTCGGGCGGCCGATGATGGCGATCTTGATCCCGTCTTTTTCGCTAGGGCCAGGAATGCGCTTGGCTTCCTCGCCTTCGGCAACGATCTCTTCCTCGCCTTCTTCCTGTTCGTCATCGTCTTTCGGGAAGTCGCTCAGGGCGATTTCCAGCATCTGGGTGATGCCACGACCGTGGGCGCCGGCGATCGGAATCGCGTGGCCCATGCCCAACGGGGCGAACTCGGCGCGGGCCATTTCAGGGTCGATGTTGTCGACCTTGTTGGCAACCACGTAGGAACGCTTGTTACGTTTGCGCAAATGCTCGGCGATCATCTGGTCGGCGGCGGTAAAACCGGCCTTGGCATCTACCAGGAACAGAACGACATCCGCTTCTTCAATGGCCAGCAACGACTGCTCGGCCATTTTTTCGTCCATACCGTGCTCGTCACCGGAGATACCGCCGGTGTCGACCAGAATGTAGGAACGCCCTTGCCACTTGGCCTCACCGTATTGGCGATCACGGGTCAGACCGGACAAGTCGCCGACGATGGCGTCGCGAGTCCTGGTCAGGCGGTTGAACAAGGTGGACTTGCCGACGTTCGGTCGGCCCACCAGGGCGATTACGGGAACCATGCGGCTCTCCACTTCGTTATTTCAGAAAATACAAAAGCCGCTGCGAGGCAGCGGCTGGTGCTCGGGGCAGCGCTTGAAGGCGCTGCGAACCCCGTGGTTACGGGGCTGCCTGGGGTTTAACCCCAAGCATAGTCAAACCTTTACTTAATGGTCAGGGCTTCCAGTTTGCCACTGTTGCCATACACATAAATCGTGTCACCCACCACCAGCGGACGGGCACGCAGGCCGTCGCTGTCGATGCGCTCGCGGCCGACGAAACGACCGTCCACCTGGCTCAGCAGGTGCAGGTAGCCTTCCATATCGCCGACTGCAACGTAGCTGGAGAACACTTCCGGAGCCGACAGTTGACGACGAGCCAGCGAATCGTTGCTCCACAAGGCTGTGGTGGAACGTTCGTCGACGCCTTCAACAGTGCCCGAAGACAGGCTCACGTAAACGCTGCCAAAACCCTGCGCGACGCCGGCATAGCTGGAAGCATCACGCTGCCAGAGCTGACGACCGCTTTGCAGGTCCAGTGCCGCAACGCGACCCTGGTAGCTGGCGACGTACAGCGTTTCGCCGGACAGCAGCAGGCCACCGTCGATATCGACCACACGCTCCAGTTCCGAACGACCTTGTGGAATCGCGACCCGTTGTTCCCACACCGGCACGCCGTTGGAAATATCGAGAGCGACCACTTTACCGGTCGACAGGCCAGCCACCGCGAGGCGGTTGGTGACGATCGGTGCGCTGGTGCCGCGCAAGGTCAGGACCGCAGGCGTGCTGTCATACAGCCAGCGCTGGGTGCCGGTGGCGGCATCCAGACCAATCAGACGGTCGTCCTGAGTCTGAACCACAACCACGTCACCGTTGTTGGCCGGCGGTGCGAGTACTTCGCTGGACACGCGAGCGCGCCATTTCTCTTCACCATTGATCGCATCCAGAGCAACGATTTCGCCCTTGATGGTGCCGAACATGACCAGACCGTAACCCACGCCAACGGCGCCGGAAACAGGCAGTTCAAGGTCCTTCTTCCATTTGACGTCGCCGTTGCTGCGATCCAGCGCCATCACCACACCGGTGACGTCGGCAGCATAGATGGTATCGCCTTCGATCGCCGGAACCAGCATGTTGTAGGTTTCGCCCTGACCGTCACCGATCGAACGACTCCACTGCTTCTGCAGAACCACTTCTTCTTTGAAGTCGGTCAACTCGGCCGGTGGCAATTCTTTTTTGCTGTTGCTGCTGCAACCCGCGGCCAAAATGGCCAGAGCCAGCAATGCTGCATGTTTCCAACGGATCACGTCACGCATCCCCTTTGGCCAGGTCGTCCAGCTTGATTTGTAGGCCACCGACCGCCGCTTCATCCGACAGTGCCGCCTTGGCTTTTTGATACGCCGTGTTTGCTTCGTCGGTACGACCCAACTGCACCAGCAGGTCGCCTTTGAGTTCTTCGCGCGTGGCCAGGAATGCCTTGTCAGCATCGCCTTCGAGCAGCTTCAGGGCCTCATCGACCTTGTTCTGCGCCGCCAGTACCTGCGCCAGACGCTGACGGGCGATTTCGCCCAGCGCCGGGTTGGCCGGTTTTGCCACGATGGCTTTCAGCTCGGTGGCCGCGTCGTCCAGCTTGCCGCTGTCGACCGCGACTTTCGCCACGAACAAGCTGCCGTACTGTGCATAGGCGCTACCGCCGAACTCGCTGTTGAGCTTGCCGGCCAGGTCCGAAACACGGGCGGCATCAGGCTTGCCGTCAGGCGTCAGCGTGGTTTCGAGCAATTGCTGATAGAGAATCGAGGCGCCTTGCGACTGATTGCTCTGATACTTCTGAAAGGCCTGCCAGCCGAACACGATGACCAGCGCCAACAGGCCGCCAGTGACCAGGGGCTTGCCGTTGCGTGTCCACCAGTCCTTCAAATCTGCCAGGTTTTCGTCTTCGGTACTCGACACCCCAATACTCCTTAATCGCTAAATCGGCTGTTTATGACAGCTTCAACCCTGCACGACGCAGGTGGCCAGGTGTGCAGCAAGCGCATCCCAGGCAATGCTTTGTTGTTCGCCCTGGCCACGCAGGGGTTTGAAACCTACCACTTGCTGGGCCATTTCGTCGTCACCGAGGATCAGCGCATACAGCGCACCGCTCTTGTCGGCCTTCTTGAACTGGCTTTTGAAGCTGCCCGCGCCGGCATTGACTTGCAGGCGCAGGTTGGGCAATTGATCACGTACACGTTCACTCAGGGCCAGACCGGCCAGCTCGGCGGCTTCTCCGAAGGCGCAGAGGTAAACGTCGACCTGACGGGAGATCTCTTCCGGAATCTGTTCCAGGGTTTCAAGCAACAGCACCAGGCGCTCGATACCCATGGCGAAACCGACGCCCGGGGTTGGCTTGCCACCCATCTGCTCCACCAGACCGTCGTAACGACCACCGGCACACACGGTGCCCTGGGCGCCCAACTTGTCGGTGACCCATTCGAAAACGGTCTTGCTGTAGTAATCCAGCCCGCGAACCAGCTTCGGGTTGATCACGTAAGGAATGCCGGCGGTGTCCAGGCGAGCCTTCAGGCCCTCGAAGTGCACACGGGATTCTTCGTCCAGGTAGTCGGCCATTTTCGGCGCATCGACCAGCACGGCTTGCGTGTCGGCGTTCTTGGTATCGAGCACCCGCAAAGGGTTGGTTTTCAGACGGCGCTGGCTGTCTTCGTCCAGCTTGTCCAGGCGGGACGAGAGGAACTCGACCAGCGCTTCGCGATAACGAGCACGGGACTCGGCGGTGCCCAGGCTGTTGAGCTCAAGCTTGACCGCATCACGGATGCCCAGCTCGCCCCACAGGCGCCAGGTCAGCACGATCAGCTCGGCGTCGATGTCCGGACCGTCGAGGTTGAAGACCTCGCAACCGATCTGATGGAACTGGCGATAACGGCCTTTTTGAGGACGTTCGTGACGGAACATCGGGCCGATGTACCAAAGTTTCTGCACCTGACCACCGCCGGTGATGCCGTGCTCGAGCACAGCACGCACGCAGGCCGCCGTGCCTTCAGGGCGCAGGGTCAGGGAATCGCCGTTGCGGTCGTCGAAGGTGTACATCTCTTTTTCGACGATGTCGGTCACTTCACCAATGGAGCGCTTGAACAGCTCGGTGAACTCGACGATCGGCATGCGGATCTGCTTGTAACCGTAGTTATCCAGCAGACGCGAGACGGTGCCCTCGAAATGACGCCACAGCGGGGTCTGTTCGGGCAGGATGTCGTTCATGCCACGTATGGCTTGCAGAGACTTGCTCACTATAAATCCTTAAATTCGTTCGATCAGCCGCGGGCGATGACTGCCGCGTCGGCTTCGACCTTTTCGGCCGCTTTCTGGCGGATCAAGCGTTCAAGCTCATCCACCAGATTGTCATTCGTCAGTTTCTGCGACGGCTTGCCGTCGATGTAAATCAGGTTCGGCGTGCCGCCGGTCAAGCCGATATGGGCTTCCTTGGCTTCACCCGGCCCGTTGACCACGCAACCGATGACCGCGACATCCAGCGGCACCAGCAGATCTTCGAGGCGCCCTTCCAGCTCGTTCATGGTTTTGACCACATCGAAATTCTGCCGCGAGCAGCTCGGGCAGGCGATGAAGTTGATGCCACGGGAACGCAGGTGCAGGGACTTGAGAATGTCGTAGCCGACTTTCACTTCCTCGACCGGGTCGGCCGCCAACGAGATGCGAATAGTATCGCCAATCCCTTCGGCGAGCAGCATACCGAGGCCCACGGCGGATTTCACCGTGCCTGAGCGCAAACCACCGGCTTCGGTGATGCCCAGGTGCAGCGGCTGGACGATTTCCTTGGCCAGCAGGCGGTAGGCGGCGACGGCCATGAACACGTCGGAGGCCTTCACGCTGACCTTGAAGTCCTGGAAATTCAGGCGTTCAAGGTGCTCGACGTGACGCAGGGCAGACTCGACCAGCGCCGCCGGGGTCGGCTCGCCGTATTTCTTTTGCAGGTCTTTTTCCAGGGAACCGGCGTTGACGCCGATGCGGATCGGGATCCCGCGATCACGGGCGGCATCGACCACCGCGCGCACGCGGTCTTCACGACCGATGTTGCCCGGATTGATCCGCAGGCAATCAACGCCCAGTTCGGCGACGCGCAGCGCAATCTTGTAGTCGAAGTGGATGTCGGCAACCAACGGCACCTTGACCAATTGCTTGATCTTGCCGAAGGCTTCGGCGGCGTCCATGTCCGGCACGGAAATCCGCACGATATCGACACCAGCGGCTTCCAGACGATTGATCTGGGCCACGGTGGCGGCCACGTCATTGGTGTCGCTGTTCGTCATGCTCTGAACAGCGATGGGCGCATCGCCGCCCACGGGCACGTTACCGACCCAGATCTTGCGGGATTCGCGACGTTTGATTGGAGATTCGCCGTGCATGACTTATTGACCCAACTTCAGGCGAGCAGTCTCGCCACTGGTGAACGGAGCGACATCAACCGCCTGCCCGTTGTAGCTGACCTGCGCGCCACGGGCGAAGCCCAGACGCACGGCAAACGGCGGCTTGCCGCTGACGGAAACACTTTCGCCTTTACGCTTCAGACCGCTCAACAGCACTTTGCCGGTGCCATCGGTCACTTGCGTCCAGCAATCGGCGGTGAACTGCAGTTGAACCTGACCTTGGCCGGCAACCGGAGCTGCCGGTGCTGGAGCGGGGATGGTCGGCGTCACCGAAGCGCTTGCAGGCGGAGTTGATACAACAGGAGCCGTCGGAGCCGGCGCTACGGGAGTCGCGACAACCGGAGCGGTGCTGTGCGCCGGTGCAGCAGGCGCTGGGACAGCGGGTGCAGTCGGCGCGGCGGCAGGCGCAGTGGCTTCAGTCCCGGCCGGTGCTTCAGTGGCGTTTTCGGCTTGCGGCAACGCCAGCGCGGTTGCCCCGTCAACCTGACTTTCCGCGACGGCCTGGTCTTCCGGCTCGTCCAGCGGATGGATCTGGGTGGTGCCATCAGCACCTTCGACTTCGACGTGTTCCGGGCTCGGGGTGATCAGGTCCTTGGTGCGCTGGGAGGTTTGATCCTGCCACCAGACAAAACCACCGCCAATCACTGCGATCAGCAACAGCAGGCTGACAATGCGCAAAATAGTGTGGGAAACCCGAACCGGTTCTTCGATACGCCCCAGGCTGTGGACGTTGCTGCCCTGGGAGTCGGTGCCGGTGGATTGGTCGAACTGCTGGACCAGAACGGTCTGGTCCATGCCCAACAATTTGGCATACGCGCGAATATAACCGCGAGCAAAGGTGTGCCCCGGCAGCTTGTCGAAAGCGCCGGCTTCCAGATTACTCAAGGAATTAACGGTGAGGTTGAGCTTGAGGGCCACTTCAGCCAGCGACCAGCCATTGCTTTCGCGGGCCTGGCGCAAAGTCTCACCGGGGTTAACGCGATTCGCTGCTACAACTTCGGGATGCGCCGCTTTCATCATTGCTCCGACAGGTATTGCTGATATTCCGGCGTACCGGGATAGAGTCGTTTTAGTTGCAGGCCAAAACTGGCGGCCTTGTCGCGATCTTCAAACACTTTTGCCAGCCGAACGCCGAGCAATAGACTACGTGCATTTTGCTCGGTGAGCAGGCTAAAACGATCGTAATAGTCACGCGCGGGCACATAATGCCTGTCTTCGAAGGACAACTCAGCCATTTCCAGCAATGCACGCGGTTGTTGGCGGTTCAAACGCAGGGCTTTTTCCAGTTGCTGCTGGGCCAGATCACGCTGACCCAGCTTCGAAGCGGTCATGCCCAGGTTCTCGAACACCCGCGAACGCTCAGGATACAGGGTATCGGCGGCGGCCTGTTCAAAGCGCTCGTAAGCCTCTTTGTAACGTTTTTCTTCGAAAAGAAAGCTGCCGTAGTTGTTCAGGATTCGAGCATCGTCGGGGCGGGAAGACAGCGCCTTGCGAAAGTGCTGGTCTGCCAGTTCAGGTTCCATTTCAGCCTGAAACACCAACCCAAGCGCCGCATTGGCATCCGGGTCCGAGTCATCCAGATCCAAGGCTTTCTTCAACGGCACTTTCGCCCGTTCGGTCATGCCTTGCTGCAAGTACCCCAAGCCCAGTTGCACATAGGCAGCACGCGCTTCATCGCGACCTTTGCTGGTTTTCATCGGGTTGAAATCGCCCGACAGGACGCAACCAGCACACAGGCTGGCCAACAGCAAAAGCAGCGCAAAGCGCAGGGACATAGAGATCCTCTCTTGATTTATTCCGCAGCGTTTTGAGCCATATCGTTCTCGGCGTTCAACTCACGCACGGCGATATAACGTTCGCTGCGACGGGTGCGATCCAGCACCTGCCCTACCAATTGGCCACACGCGGCATCGATGTCTTCACCGCGGGTGGTGCGCACGGTGACATTGAAGCCGGCATGGTGAAGCTGATCCTGGAAACGGCGAATCGCGTTGTTGCTCGGGCGCTCGTAACCGGAATGCGGGAACGGGTTAAACGGAATCAGGTTGATCTTGCACGGGATATTCTTGAGCAACTCGATCATCTCAACGGCATGTTCAACCTTGTCGTTGATGTCCTTGAGCAAAGTGTACTCGATGGTCAGCACGCGCTTTTCGCCCAGGGACGACATGTAGCGCTGGCACGACTCGAGCAGCATCTTAAGCGGATATTTCTTGTTGATCGGCACCAATTGGTTACGCAATGCGTCGTTTGGTGCGTGCAGCGACAACGCCAGGGAGACGTCAATGTGCTTGGACAGCTCATCGATCATCGGCACCACGCCCGAAGTGGACAGGGTCACGCGGCGCTTGGAGATCCCGTAGCCCAGGTCATCCATCATCAGATGCATGGCGGCCACGACGTTGTCGAAGTTCAGCAGCGGCTCACCCATGCCCATCATCACCACGTTGGTGATGGCACGGTCGGCGGTCGCCGGGATGCTGCCGAACGATTTATTGGCAATCCACACCTGGCCGATGACTTCAGCGGCGGTGAGGTTGCTGTTGAAACCTTGCTTGCCGGTGGAGCAGAAACTGCAATCCAGGGCACAGCCTGCCTGGGACGAAACGCACAAAGTGCCGCGCTTGCCCTGGGGAATGTAAACGGTCTCGACGCAGCTGCCGGACGCCACGCGCACTACCCATTTACGGGTACCGTCGGTGGAGATGTCCTCGCTGACGACTTCAGGACCGCGAACTTCGGCAATAGCCTTGAGCTTGTCGCGCAAGGCCTTGCTGACGTTCGTCATGGCGTCGAAATCATCGACGCCAAGGTGGTGAATCCATTTCATTACCTGACCGGCACGGAAACGCTTCTCCCCGATTGAGTCGAAGAATTTTTCCATTTCCAGCTGAGTCAGACCCAGCAGGTTGGTTTTTACAGTCGATGTAGTCATGGATTCACCTTCACTCATAAGCCAATGCTTAGCGAGTGGTTACTTCAGTAGCTGCGAAGAAGTACGAGATTTCGCGAGCAGCAGCGGCTTCGGAGTCCGAACCGTGTACAGCGTTGGCATCGATGGAGTCAGCGAAGTCAGCACGGATGGTGCCGGCAGCAGCTTCTTTAGGGTTGGTAGCGCCCATCAGCTCACGGTTCAGAGCGATAGCGTTTTCGCCTTCCAGAACCTGAACGACAACTGGACCGGAGATCATGAAAGCAACCAGGTCGCCGAAGAAACCACGAGCGCTGTGCTCAGCGTAGAAGCCTTCAGCTTCGGCTTTGGACAGTTGCTTCATTTTCGAAGCTACAACCTTCAGGCCGGCTTTTTCGAAACGAGTGGTGATCTCGCCGATGACGTTTTTTGCAACAGCGTCAGGCTTGATGATGGAGAAAGTACGTTGAACAGCCATGGTGTAACTCCAGAAACGGTAATTTGCGAAAAATTAAACCCGCGAATTATACGCGGGTTCTTTGGTATTGCCTAACTGCATACGGCGCAGACTCAGTCTGCTTCTTCGATCCAGGCGGCCTGAATGGCTTCAAGTACCTTCTCGCCACCGCGGGTCGGATCATCACGGAACTCCGGCAATGCCAGCACCCATTTGTGCAGATCGACGAAGTTCACATAACGCGGATCCACTTCCGGCCGGGATTCAGCCAGCTGGATCGCGATTTCCAGCACATCAACCCATTTCAGACTCATGACGTTTCCTTGAATCAGTGCGGCGCTTCGGCCGCATGGTTGAGCGAGTACTTCGGAATTTCGACGGTCAGGTCTTCAGTCCCGACTTTTGCCTGACAGGCCAAGCGTGAGTGGGGCTCCAGCCCCCAAGCCTTATCAAGATAGTCTTCTTCCAGCTCATCGGCCTCTTCCAGCGAGTCAAAGCCCTCGCGAATCAGGCAATGGCAGGTGGTGCAGGCGCAGACGCCGCCGCAAGCGCTTTCCATCTCGATATGGTGTTCGTGAGCCAGTTCGAGGATGGAGATGCCGGGTTCAGCCTCCACAACCATGCCGTCCGGGCAAAACTTCTCGTGTGGCAGAAAAATGACCTGCGGCATCGTTATTCCTCAATCTCATTCAAGTTGCGCCCCGCCAGCGCGGCTTTCACCGTTGAGTCCAGGCGGCGGGCAGCAAAAGCGTCGGTCACTTGCGACAGACGCTTGGTCTGCTGCTCGATGGCGAAACCATCGGTACCTTTCATCAGTTCGGTCAGTTCCTGCATCTGCAACTCGATGACCATGCGCTCTTCGGCGTCGAGCAAGCGCTCACCGTCGACATCAAGGGCAGCCTGCACCGCTTCGATCAGGCGCTGGGCGTCGACCTGCTGCTCACGCAACACACGGGCGACCTTGTCGTCGTTGGCGTGCTGGAACGATTCCTTGAGCATTTTGGCGATTTCGCCGTCGGTCAGACCGTAGGAGGGCTTGACCTGAATGCTGGCCTCGACGCCTGAACCCAACTCGCGAGCGGAGACACTGAGCAGACCGTCGGCATCGACCTGGAACGTCACGCGGATTTTCGCGGCACCGGCGACCATGGCCGGAATGCCGCGCAATTCGAAGCGTGCCAGGGAACGGCAGTCGCTGATCAGCTCACGCTCGCCTTGCAGCACGTGAATCGCCATGGCCGACTGGCCGTCTTTGTAAGTCGTGAAGTCCTGGGCGCGGGCAACGGGGATGGTGGTGTTGCGTGGAATCACCTTCTCCATCAGGCCGCCCATGGTTTCCAGCCCCAGGGACAACGGAATGACGTCGAGCAAGAGCAATTCGCCGCCATCGCGCTTGTTGCCAGCCAACGTATCGGCCTGGATCGCAGCCCCAATGGCCACCACTTGATCCGGATCGATTTCAGTCAGCGGCTGGCGACCAAAGGCTTCAGCGACGGCTTCACGAACGCGAGGCACGCGCGTCGAGCCGCCGACCATGACCACAGCGTGCACTTCGTCCAGCTCGATGCCGGAATCACGCACCGCGCGGCGGCAGGCTTTCAGGCTGCGGGCGACCATTGGCTCGATCAGCGCATCGAAGGCTTCGCGGGTCAGTTGCGCTTTCCAGTCGCCGTAAGCGACTTCAACCGTCGAGGCATTGGTCAGGGCTTCTTTGGCCGCACAAGCGGTTTGCAGCAGATGGCGCTGAGCACCCGGGTCGAGGTCGGCGGACAAGCCGGCGCTCTCGATGATCCAGCCAGCGATGGCGTGGTCAAAGTCATCGCCACCCAAGGCGCTATCGCCACCGGTAGCGAGGACTTCGAATACACCGCCCGTCAGGCGCAGGATCGAAATATCAAACGTACCGCCACCCAGGTCGTAAATCGCGACCAGGCCTTCGGCATGCTGATCCAGACCGTAAGCCACAGCGGCTGCGGTCGGTTCATTGAGCAAACGCAGCACGTTCAGACCGGCCAGCTTGGCCGCATCCTTGGTCGCTTGACGCTGAGCATCATCGAAATAGGCCGGAACGGTGATAACCGCGCCCACCAACTCGCCGCCCAATGCCGCTTCAGCACGCTGACGCAGCACCTTGAGGATATCGGCGGAGACTTCGACCGGGCTTTTCGGCCCCTGAATCGTGTCGATGAACGGCATGTGCGACTCGCCACCGACAAAGCGGTATGGCAGTTGGTCGCCCAATTGCTTGACGTCGGACAGACCACGACCCATCAAGCGCTTGACCGACAGCACGGTGTTCAAAGGATCGGTAGCGGCCGCCAGCTTGGCGGACTCGCCGACTTCGACGCGATCGGCGTGGTAGCGCACGGCGGACGGCAGGATGACCTGCCCTTCGGCGTCGGCCAGAGGCTCGGAAAGACCACTGCGCAACGCAGCGACCAGCGAATTGGTAGTGCCCAAGTCGATCCCCACAGCCAGACGACGCTGGTGCGGTTGAGGACTTTGGCCGGGTTCGGCGATCTGCAGTAGGGCCATCGTTATCAGGACTTATCTGTATATCAGGCGTGCGACCGGAGCGGCACTGGGTTAATCGTCGAGGCGCTCTTCTAACTGGCGCACTTCGTAGGTGAGCTTGTCGAGGAACTGCATGCGCCGCATCAGGCGTTCGGCCTGTTCACGTTGCGCTGCATCATCCCAACAGGCTGCGAAGCTTTCGTTCAGTTCATCCTGAGCCGTCTTCAGGCGACGCTTGAACACTGCAACACCCGCCAGGTCGGCGCTGTCTTGCAGGTCTTCGAGCTCTTCACGCAATTCCATCTGCTGCAGAAGGAATTCCGGATCATGCACCGTGACCTCCAGCGGCAGCTCGCCTCCATTCAAAGCGAGCAGGTATCGCGCGCGCTTTGGGGGACTTTTGAGCGTCTGATAGGCCTCGTTGAGGCTCGCGGATTGCTCCAGCGCCAGCCGCTGCTCGCGCTCGGAAGCGTCTGCAAAGCGGTCCGGATGAACACCGCGCGCCAACTCACGATAGCGCGTGGCCAACTGATCGAGATCCAGACGGAAGCTCGGCTGCAGTTCAAATAAAGCGAAATGACAAGGAGTACCCACGAGCAGCCTCAGATGTTGAAGCTTTCGCCGCAGCCACATTCACCGCGCACGTTGGGGTTGTTGAACTTGAAGCCTTCGTTCAACCCTTCCTTGACGAAATCGAGTTCGGTGCCGTCCAGGTAGGCCAGGCTTTTCGGGTCGATGATCACTTTCTCGCCGTGACTTTCGAACACCTGATCCTCTGCAACCACCTCGTCGACAAACTCCAGCACGTAGGCAAGGCCGGAACAACCTGTGGTGCGAACACCCAGGCGAATCCCCTCACCTTTGCCGCGCCCGTTAAGGGAGCGTCGCACGTGTTGAGCAGCCGCTTCTGTCATGCTGATAGCCATCGTTGACTCCTTACTCGTCGCTTAATGCTTAGATCAAGCCTTTCTTCTGCTTGTAGTCGCGAACGGCCGCTTTGATAGCGTCTTCAGCGAGTACGGAGCAGTGAATTTTTACCGGCGGCAGTGCCAGTTCTTCGGCCAGCTGAGTGTTCTTGATGGTCTCTGCTTCATCCAGAGTCTTGCCTTTCATCCACTCGGTCGCCAGGGAGCTGGAGGCGATCGCCGAACCGCAACCATAGGTCTTGAACTTGGCGTCTTCGATGATGCCTTGCTCGTTGACCTTGATCTGCAGACGCATCACATCGCCGCACGCCGGAGCGCCGACCATGCCGGTGCCGACATCAGGGTCTTCCGCGTCCATCTTGCCGACGTTGCGCGGGTTTTCGTAGTGGTCGATGACCTTTTCGCTGTAAGCCATGATTCTTAATCCTCACTCATCAGAGAGTCGCTCTTGAGCCCTGAAAACCTTGGTTTTGCAGGGCCGGTTTGCGGCGACTTGAAATCAGTGTGCCGCCCACTCGATTTTCGAAATGTCGACACCGTCTTTGTACATGTCCCACAGCGGCGACAGGGTGCGCAGCTTGGTAACGGCCTCGCAGACTTTCTGCGCGGCGTAGTCGATTTCTTCTTCGGTGGTGAAACGGCCGAAGGTGAAACGGATCGAGCTATGGGCCAGTTCGTCGTTGCGGCCCAGGGCGCGCAGTACATACGAAGGCTCAAGCGATGCCGAGGTGCAGGCCGAACCGGACGAAACCGCCAGATCCTTGAGCGCCATGATCAGCGACTCGCCTTCAACGTAGTTGAAGCTCAGGTTCAGGTTGTGCGGTACGCGGGCGGTCATGCTGCCGTTGATGTACAGCTCTTCCAGGCCTTCGACCTGCTTGAAGAAACGGTCGCTCAGGGCTTTGATACGGATGTTCTCGGCCGCCATGTCTTCCTTGGCTACGCGGAACGCTTCACCCATGCCGACGATCTGGTGGGTCGCCAGGGTGCCGGAACGCATGCCACGCTCGTGACCGCCGCCGTGCATGGTCGCTTCGATGCGAACACGCGGCTTGCGGCTGACGTACAGCGCGCCGATACCTTTAGGGCCGTAGGTTTTGTGGGCAGAGAACGACATCAGGTCGACTTTCAGCTTCTGCAAGTCAATCTCGACCTTGCCAGTGGACTGAGCGGCGTCGACGTGGAACAGAATTCCCTTGGAGCGGGTCAGTTCGCCGATGGCTGCGATGTCGTTGATGGTGCCGATTTCGTTGTTCACGTGCATGACCGAGACCAGGATGGTGTCGTCGCGCAGGGCGGCTTCGATCATCGCTGGCGTAACCAGGCCGTCAGTCTGAGGCTCGAGGTAGGTCACTTCGAAACCTTCACGCTCCAGTTGGCGCATGGTGTCGAGGACAGCCTTGTGCTCAATCTTGGTGGTGATCAGGTGTTTGCCTTTGGTCGCATAGAAATGCGCCGCACCCTTGATTGCCAGGTTGTCGGACTCGGTGGCACCGGAGGTCCAGACGATTTCACGCGGGTCGGCGTTAACCAGGTCAGCGACCTGACGACGAGCGTTTTCGACGGACTCTTCAGCTTTCCAGCCGAACACGTGGGAACGGGACGCCGGGTTACCGAAGTTTCCGTCGACCAGCAGGCATTCACTCATCTTTTGCGCAACACGCGGATCAACCGGGGTGGTCGCAGAGTAATCAAGGTAAATCGGCAATTTCATGGACTATCTCCTAATCAGGCTGGCTGGCGTACCGCTTTGCTCTCTGGCTGTCATTCGACGGCGGACGCTTCAATCTTGTCCAGGCGTGGCGCCTTGCTGTTGCAACGGCGCTGGTCCTGACGCTGGGCTACTTCTTGCACCTCACGGCGAGTTACAAGGTCAGCCAAGCTGATACCGCTCAGAAATTCGTGAATCTGCAGGCTCAGATCGCACCACAAGTGGTGGGTCAGGCAGGTGTCGCCTTGATGGCAATCACCCTGGCCCTGGCATTTGGTTGCATCGACCGATTCGTTCACCGCATCGATCACCTGGGCGACCTGGATGCCCTGCATGTCGCGGGACAGTTGGTAGCCACCGCCCGGGCCACGAACGCTGGAGACCAGATTGCTGCGGCGCAATTTGGCGAAAAGCTGTTCGAGGTAGGACAGGGAGATGCCTTGGCGCTCGGAGATATCGGCCAGGGACACCGGCCCGTGCTGCGCGTGCAACGCCAGGTCGAGCATGGCGGTTACGGCGTATCGGCCTTTTGTAGTCAGTCGCATGGACAATTACCACGGAGTTCGGAATGGGGCGAGTATGCAATTCCCGAGTATTTAAGTCAACTATAAGACCTAGTACTTTAGTCAGGATTACCCGCAAAAGAGCGCGCGCATCATAGCAAAGGCTGGCCGCGTACAGCCAGCAGTACCGCGATATCGTTCTTCGCGGGCAAGCCTCGCTCCTACAGGGGTCGCGCCAAGGCTTGCCCGCGAAGGGTCGGCGCGATTTAACTGGCCTGGCTCTGATCCTTGTCCTTCACACAGGCAAAGTCTTCTTCGCGCAGCTCAGGCAGATCTTTCGCACAGTAATTACTGCCCAGGTCCTTCAACGCTCCGCACATCCCCTCCAGACGGCCATCGACTGCCTGCAGGTGATCGAGCAATTGGTTAATAGCCCGCGCCACCGGGTCAGGCATGTCTTCGCCAACACCGTAGGCATCGAAACCGATCTTCTCGGCCATGGCCTTGCGCTTGGCGTCCTGCTCTTCATCGGACTTGACGATGATCCGCCCCGGAATCCCGACCACCGTGGCCCCGGCCGGAACCGCCTTGGTCACGACGGCGTTGGAACCGACCTTGGCACCCGCGCCCACCGTGAACGGACCGAGCACCTTGGCGCCCGCCCCGACCACCACGCCATCTTCCAGCGTCGGGTGACGCTTGCCCTTGTTCCAGCTGGTGCCACCCAACGTCACGCCCTGATAAAGGGTGACATCGTTGCCGATCTCGGCGGTCTCGCCAATGACGATGCCCATGCCATGGTCAATAAAGAAGCGACGACCGACCTTGGCGCCGGGATGAATCTCGATCCCGGTCAGCCAGCGACCGAAGTTAGAGACAACCCGCGCCAACCACTTCCAGCCCATACCCCACAGGGCCGATGACAGGCGATGGATCCAGATGGCGTGCATGCCGGGGTAGCAGGTCAGGACTTCAAAGGCGTTGCGCGCTGCCGGGTCACGATGGAAAACACTCTGGATATCTTCACGCAAACGCTCGAACATTTTTAATCCTTCCGCTTTAGAAGCTCGCCACGGGCCGCTTTCTGGGTTTCCGTGAGGATGCCACGCAATATATTCATTTCCGCCCGGCTGACCGAGCTGCGACCGTACAACCGGCGCAGGCGCGCCATCAAGTGCCGTGGTTTTTCCGGATCGAGGAATTCGATGGCCACCAGGGTTTGCTCCAGGTGCTCATAGAATCGCTCCAGCTCATCCATGGTCGCCAGCTCACCACTTTTGGTGGACGCCACCTCATCCTTCTCGACCTTGCTCGGCTGGCCTTGGGCCGCGAGCCAGGACATGCGCACTTCATAACTCAACACCTGCACCGCTGCCCCAAGGTTCAGCGAACTGAACTCAGGGTCTGATGGAATGTGCACGTGATAATGACATCGCTGCAGCTCTTCATTGGTCAGGCCGGAATCTTCACGACCAAAGACCAAGGCAATCTCGGCACCCGATGCCGCTTCCTCGACCACCTTCACACCGCATTCGCGGGGATCGAGCAACGGCCAGGGGATGCGACGGTCACGGGCGCTGGTGCCAAGCACCAGATTGCAGCCGACCAAGGCATCTTCCAAGGTGGCGACGACTTGCGCGTTTTCAAGGATGTCCCCGGCGCCGGAAGCACGGGCATCGGCCTCGTGGTGCGGGAACAACCGCGGTTCGACCAGCACCAGCCGCGACAGGCCCATGTTCTTCATGGCACGCGCAGCCCCGCCGATGTTGCCGGGGTGGCTGGTATTGACCAGGACGACACGAATGTTATGCAGCACGGGAGGCGTTCTCGAACACAAATTTGGGAGCAGAATCTTACAGTTGATCCTACCGTTAAGCTATGAAAGCGAACACCAACCTTCACCTGTAGAAAAGTTCTGATAGAATGCCCGGCTTTCTTTAACAACCTTAGGTGACACATCCATGCAGCCCATGCTGAATATCGCGCTGCGCGCCGCCCGCAGCGCCAGTGAATTGATCTTCCGCTCCATCGAGCGCCTGGATACCATCAAGGTCGACGAAAAAGACGCCAAGGATTATGTATCCGAGGTGGATCGCGCCGCCGAACAGAAAATCATCGACGCGCTGCGCAAGGCCTACCCGAATCACTCGATCCTGGGTGAAGAAACCGGCATGCACGCCGGCACCGGGATCGAAGGCGAAGAATACCTGTGGATCATCGATCCGCTGGACGGCACCACCAACTTCCTGCGCGGCATTCCTCACTTCGCTGTCAGCATCGCCTGCAAATACCGCGGTCGCCTGGAGCACGCTGTTGTTCTGGACCCGGTTCGCCAGGAAGAATTCACCGCCAGCCGTGGTCGCGGCGCTCAACTGAACGGTCGTCGCCTGCGCGTCAGCGGCCGCACCAGCCTGGACGGCGCCCTGCTGGGTACCGGCTTCCCGTTCCGTGACGACCAGATGGACAACCTCGACAACTACCTGGGCATGTTCCGCGCCCTGGTAGGCCAGACCGCCGGCATCCGCCGCGCAGGTTCGGCGAGCCTGGACCTGGCCTACGTGGCTGCCGGTCGTTTTGACGCCTTCTGGGAGTCGGGCCTGTCCGAGTGGGACATGGCGGCAGGCGCCCTGCTGATCCAGGAAGCCGGCGGCTTGGTGAGCGACTTCACCGGTGGCCACGACTTCCTTGAGAAAGGCCATGTCGTTGCAGGCAACACCAAGTGCTTCAAGGCAGTATTGACGGCGATCCAGCCGCACCTGCCGGCCTCGCTGAAACGCTAAGCGAACGCCCACAAAAAAGCACCCTTCGGGGTGCTTTTTTTATGCCCGGGATTTTTACCTGCCGCACCACGGACCCCATGTAGGAGTGAGCCTGCTCGCGATAGCGATGTATCAGTCTCCGCCTGTTTTGACTGATAGATTGCAATCGCGAGCAGGCTCACTCCTACAGGGGATTTGCTGTGTCGCTAAAATCGTGGGCACAAAAAAAGCACCCATCCGGGTGCTTCTTTTTGAATCTGAATTGCAGTTTTTTAGTGAGCCTGTTCGTTCTGCGACAGGACCAGCTTGCCTTCCTTGTCGACCGGAATCTGGTTACCCGGATCACGATCCATCCGCACCTTGCCTTCCTTGCCATCCAGCGAATAACGAACATCGTAGCCTACAACCTTGTCGCTGATGTCATTCACTGTGTTACAGCGAGTCTGAGTCGTGGTGTAGGTGTCACGCTCTTGCATGCCTTCCTGAACCTTGTTGCCCGCATAACCACCACCGACAGCGCCTGCGACCGTGGCAATCTTCTTGCCCGTGCCGCCGCCGATCTGGTTACCCAGCAAACCACCGGCTAATGCACCGACCACCGTACCGGCGATCTGGTGTTGATCTTTCACCGGAGCTTGCCGGGTTACTGCTACATCCTTGCACACTTCACGTGGCGTCTTGATTTGTGTCTTGACCGGTTCAACGGCTAGCACTTGCGCATACTCAGGGCCGCTTTTAACCAGGCTGTAGGTGGCAACAGCACCCCCGGCTGTTACACCGACAGCACCCAATACCGCACCAACCAGCAACGACTTGTTCACATGAACCTCCTGACCATCACATGCGGGCAAAGCCCGCGCTTCTCCCAGCCTTGGAGCATAAAAAAAGGCGCGAGTTCAACTCGCGCCTTTTTGGGCTGACAGCTGGAGGAGCGATGGCCGTTATGGACGGTCGTCGACTTCCTTGTCAGTGGCCGCAGGAGGAATCAGGTCCTCGCTGCTCAGGTTCAGCCAGATCAGCACCACGTTCGCGATGTAGATCGACGAGTAAGTACCCGCCAGAACACCGATAAACAGGGCAATGGAGAAGCCGAACAGGTTGTCGCCACCGAAGAACAGCAGGGCCGCGATCGCCAGCAAGGTGGAGATCGACGTTGCCATGGTGCGCAGCAGGGTTTGCGTGGTCGAGATGTTGATGTTCTCGATCAGGCTGGCCTTGCGCAGTACACGGAAGTTCTCACGAACCCGGTCGAATACCACGATGGTGTCGTTGAGCGAGTAACCAATGATCGCCAGTACCGCCGCCAGCACCGTCAGGTCGAAGGTGATCTGGAAGAACGACAGGATACCGATGGTCACGATCACGTCGTGGATCAGCGAAACGATAGCACCGACCGCGAACTTCCACTGAAAGCGGAAAGCCAGGTAGATCAGGATACCGCCCAGCGCCATCAGCATGCCGAGGCCGCCCTGGTCGCGCAGTTCTTCACCCACCTGCGGGCCGACGAACTCGACGCGCTTGACCGTCGCCGGGTTGTCGCCGCCGACTTTCAGCAGCGCTTCTGCCACTTGATGGCCCAGCTGCGGGTCTTCACCCGGCATACGCACCAGCAAATCGGTAGTCGCACCGAAGCTCTGCACGATTGCCTCGTGATAACCCGAAGTGACCAGCTGCTCACGCACCTTGGTGACATCGGCCGGACGCTCGTAGGTCAGCTCGATGAGCGTACCGCCGGTGAAGTCCAGGCCCCAGTTCATGCCCTTGGTGGCGACGCTGAACAAAGCCAGCACGGTAAGGAACAATGTGACGCCGAACGCAACGTTGCGAACGCCCATGAAGTTGATTGTACGTAACATGGCAGCCCCTTAAATCCACAACTTCTTGAAGTCACGACCGCCGAAGATCAGGTTGACCATCGCGCGGGTCACCATGATGGCCGTGAACATCGAGGTAAAGATCCCGAGGGACATGGTCACTGCGAAGCCTTTGACTGGACCTGTGCCCATCGCAAAGAGAATCCCGCCGACCAGCAACGTTGTCAGGTTGGCGTCGAGAATCGCAGTAAATGCCCGGCCGAAGCCTTCGTTGATTGCCCGTTGTACGGTCATGCCCGCCGCGATCTCTTCACGAATCCGCGAGAAGATCAGAACGTTGGCGTCGACCGCCATACCCATGGTCAATACGATACCGGCGATACCCGGCAGGGTCAGCGTTGCACCCAGCAGCGACATCAAGGCCAGCAGCAGCACCATGTTCACCGACAGTGCGACGGTGGCGATGATGCCGAAGAAGCGGTAGATGGCGATGATGAACAGCGAGACAAACAGCATGCCCCACAGCGATGCATCGATACCTTTGGTGATGTTGTCGGCACCCAGGCTCGGGCCAATGGTGCGTTCTTCAGCGAAGTACATCGGTGCAGCCAGACCACCGGCACGCAACAGCAGCGCCAGTTCGGACGACTCGCCCTGACCGTTCAGGCCAGTGATGCGGAATTGAGCACCCAGCGGCGACTGGATGGTCGCCAGGCTGATGATCTTCTTCTCTTCTTTAAACGTCTGGACCGCAACGTCTTTCTCGACGCCGTTGACCATTTGCTTGGTGTACGTGGTGACCGGGCGCTGTTCGATGAAGATCACCGCCATGCTGCGACCGACGTTGCTGCGAGTCGCACGACTCATCAGCTCGCCACCGTGGCCATCCAGACGGATGTTCACTTCTGGCGTGCCGTGCTCGCCGAAGCCTGCCTTGGCGTCAGTCACCTGGTCACCGGTGATGATCAGGCCACGCTCGATCTGTGCCGGTGGACGATTGCCTTCACGGAACTCGAAGCTTTCGGAAGTGGCTTTCGAAGCGCCCGGCTCAGCCGCCAGACGGAACTCAAGGTTGGCCGTCTTGCCGAGGATACGCTTGGCTTCTGCGGTGTCCTGCACGCCCGGCAGCTCAACCACGATGCGGTTGGCGCCCTGACGTTGAACGATCGGTTCGGCAACACCCAGCTCGTTGACGCGGTTACGTACCGTGGTCAAGTTCTGCTTGATGGAGTATTCACGGATTTCCGCCAGCTTGGCCGGGGTCATCGCCAGACGCAGCACCGCCTGACCATTGAGGTCGGCCGGAACAATGTCGAAATCGTTGAAGTTCTTGCGGATCAGTGCGCGGGCCTGTTCGCGGGAAGCTTCATCAGCGAAGCCCAGCTGAATGGCACCGTTGAGTTGCGGCAGGCTGCGATAGCGCAGTTTCTCTTTACGCAACAGGCTCTTTACATCGCCTTCGTACACTTTCAAGCGTGCGTCGAGGGCTTTGTCCATGTCCACTTCCAGCAGGAAGTGCACACCACCGGACAAGTCCAGACCCAGCTTCATCGGGTGCGCGCCCAGGCTGCGCAGCCATTGCGGGGTGGTTTGTGCCAGGTTCAGCGCGACGACGTAGTCATCACCCAGTGCCTTGCGCACGACGTCTTTGGCCGGCAGCTGGTCTTCAGCCTTGGTCAGACGAATCAGACCGCCCTTGCCATTGGCCGCCAGCGTGGCTGCCTTGACGTTGATCCCGGATTCCTTGAGCGCAACGCTCACACGATCCAGATCAGCCTGAGTGACTTGCAGCGCAGTGCTTGCACCGCTGACCTGAATGGCCGGGTCATCAGGATATAAATTGGGAGCGGAATAAATCAGACCGACCGCCAGCACCGCCAGGATCAGAATGTATTTCCACAGAGGGTATTTGTTCAGCATCACGCCGCCCGCTTATGACGCGGGGCGCCTTGCGCGCCCCGTCGATTGAGTAGAAGTTGAAACTTAGATCGCTTTTAGCGTGCCTTTTGGCAGCGTGGCGGCAATGGCGCCTTTCTGGAACTTCATTTCGACGGTGTCGGAAACTTCCAGAACCACGAAATCATCAGCCACTTTAGTGATCTTGCCGGCGATGCCGCCGGTGGTCACAACTTCGTCGCCTTTCTGCAGGCTGCTCAGCAGGTTCTTCTGCTCTTTGGCGCGCTTGGCCTGTGGACGCCAGATCATCAGGTAGAAGATGACCAGGAAACCGACCAGGAAAATCCACTCAAAGCCGCCGCCCATTGGGCCTGCAGCAGGTGCAGCAGCGTCAGCCATGGCATTAGAGATAAAAAAGCTCATTTAGCACTCCAGTTGCAAATGTTGAATCTTGGGGTCAGAAAACTCAGTCCAAAGGCGGAACAGGTAACCCGCGTTTGGCGTAGAAGGCATCGACAAAGGCGGCCAATGTACCCTGTTGAATAGCCTCGCGCAAACCAGCCATAAGCACTTGATAATGACGCAAGTTATGGATGGTATTGAGCATGCTCCCCAGCATTTCGCCGCACTTGTCCAGGTGATGCAGATAAGCGCGGGAGAAGTTCTGGCAGGTATAGCAATCGCAGGTCGGATCGAGCGGCGAATCATCATGGCGATGGAACGCGTTTCGGATCTTCAGCACGCCTGTATCAATGAACAGATGCCCATTGCGGGCATTACGGGTTGGCATCACGCAATCGAACATGTCCACACCGCGGCGCACACCCTCAACCAGATCTTCCGGTTTGCCAACGCCCATAAGGTAACGAGGTTTGTCAGCCGGCATTTGCCCCGGCAGGTAATCCAGCACCTTGATCATCTCGTGCTTGGGCTCGCCCACCGACAGACCGCCAATGGCCAGGCCATCGAAGCCGATCTTGTCGAGGCCTTCCAGGGAGCGCATGCGCAGATCCTGGTGCATGCCGCCCTGAACGATACCGAACAGCGCCGCCGTGTTGTCGCCATGGGCTTCTTTCGAACGCTTGGCCCAACGCAACGACAGCTCCATGGAAATCCGTGCGACGTCTTCGTCGGCCGGGTACGGCGTGCATTCGTCGAAAATCATCACGATGTCCGAGCCCAGGTCACGCTGAACCTGCATCGACTCTTCCGGGCCCATGAATACTTTGGCGCCGTCGACCGGAGAAGCGAAGGTCACGCCCTCCTCCTTGATCTTGCGCATCGCGCCGAGGCTGAACACCTGGAAACCGCCGGAGTCGGTCAGAATCGGGCCTTTCCACTGCATGAAATCGTGCAGGTCGCCGTGCTTCTTGATCACTTCGGTGCCAGGACGCAGCCACAAGTGGAAGGTGTTGCCCAGAATGATCTCCGCGCCAGTCGCGACGATATCCCGCGGCAGCATGCCCTTGACGGTGCCATACGTGCCCACCGGCATGAACGCCGGGGTCTCGACGGTACCGCGCGGGAAGGTCAAACGACCGCGACGAGCCTTGCCGTCGGTAGCAAGCAACTCAAACGACATACGACTTTGGCGACTCATTCTTTGTCCTCAGGGCCACGTGGTGCGGGGTTACGGGTGATAAACATCGCATCACCGTAGCTGAAAAAGCGGTATTCATGCTCGACAGCCGCTTTATAAGCGGCCATCGCTTCGGGATAACCGGCGAACGCCGAAACCAGCATCAACAGCGTGGATTCGGGCAAATGAAAGTTGGTGACCAGGGCATCGACCACATGAAACGGCCGGCCCGGGTAGATAAAGATATCGGTGTCACCACTGAACGGCTTGAGCACACCATCGCGCGCGGCGCTTTCCAGGGAACGCACGCTGGTGGTCCCCACCGCCACCACACGACCACCGCGAGCGCGGCATGCAGCGACGGCATCGACCACGTCCTGGCCGACTTCCAGCCATTCGCTGTGCATGTGGTGATCTTCGATCTTCTCGACGCGCACCGGCTGGAACGTGCCAGCGCCGACGTGCAAGGTCACGAACGCCGTCTCGACGCCCTTGGCGGCAATCGCCTCCATCAGCGGCTGATCGAAATGCAGCCCCGCCGTCGGCGCCGCCACCGCGCCCAGACGCTCGGCGTACACCGTCTGATAACGCTCGCGGTCCGAACCTTCATCCGGGCGGTCTATATAAGGAGGCAGCGGCATATGCCCGACGCGATCCAGCAGCGGCAACACCTCTTCGGCAAACCCCAGCTCGAACAACGCATCGTGCCGCGCCAGCATCTCGGCCTCGCCACCGCCATCGATCAGGATCTTCGAACCCGGCTTCGGCGACTTGCTGGACCGCACATGCGCCAGCACGCGATGGCTGTCGAGCACACGCTCCACCAGAATTTCCAGCTTGCCGCCGGAAGCCTTCTGGCCAAACAGCCGCGCCGGAATCACCCGGGTATTGTTGAACACCATCAAATCGCCCGGGCGCAAATGCTCGAGCAAATCGGTGAATTGACGGTGTGCCAGGGCGCCGCTGACCCCATCAAGGGTCAACAGGCGACTGTTGCGACGCTCGGCCAAAGGGTGGCGAGCAATCAGCGAATCTGGGAGTTCGAAAGTAAAGTCAGCAACGCGCATGATGGGGTTCGTCTAGCAGGGGCCGGAAGTCTAGCCGAAATAGTGAAAATTCTCTATGTACCTGATTGACCGACGGTAATCTCATCTCTATACTTCGCCGCCATTGAGCCCTGATGGCGGAATTGGTAGACGCGGCGGATTCAAAATCCGTTTTCGAAAGGAGTGGGAGTTCGAGTCTCCCTCGGGGCACCAAAATTAAGAAAGGTCTTGCTTTGCAAGGCCTTTTTTTTCGTCTGTAGAAAAGTGAGCTTGCTTACCGCTGTCGTGTAGTAGCTGCCGAAGGCTGCGAGCTTTTGATCTTCGTATTCTTGGCCGGTACGCCCCCTCTCAAGGATTCACCCCATGGAACTGCTGCTGGAAACCGTCGCCCTGTTCTGCCTCAAGCTTGCTTATGAGCGAGAGGGTGAAAGCCCGATTCTGCGGGATGATCCAATCATGAGTGATTATGAGCGCGAGGTTTTTGGGTTGTTGGTGCGTCGGGGAGATATTGAGGGGATTCAGTTTCGGGTGGCGCGCTGCGTCAGTTTGGCGATGGACGCTATAGGTGGTGTTGATACGCCGCTTGGGCGTGAGCTATATCGGTTGTCTGCTGATTTCAGGAATGCGCGGACGATGGAGCAGTTTGAGGCGCCGGTCATTGGGCTTAGGGATTATTTGAAAGACATTCAGTGAATTACCTGACAAACGTAAACTGGCTTACATCTCTGCACGCGAGTCTGGAGTCTAGCCTCCTCGAAAACTGACGCGTGCGCTTTCTCCACCGATGCCTACCAGAAAAGTGTTGCCTTCCATCACTACATCCCATTTTGATTAGGCCTTTGCTATCATCAAATAAATATGATGAGGAAGTGGGAATTCAAATGCCGACAATAAAATCAGAAAATGTCAAAGCAGCTTGGAAGTACATTTGCCAACTTCGATCACAGACTGAAAAAAATCGAGCCAGCCTAATATTAGGAGCCGGAATCAGCAGAGACTTAAATCTACCGCTTTGGGATAAATTGCTTGACGCAATAAAAACAGAAATAATAATAAAAAACCCCGAAGCGTCTGCGGTTACTGATCAGCCAGGAAAGGCAGCTTTAATACTGTTTGAAATGTTCTCATCTTATCGAAAACTGGAAATCGAGCAGATCCCAGAATATAACAACACCTATCTGATAGAGAAAAAGGTTCTTTCCGACTGGCGCGAAATCATTCACAAATCCCTCTATGCCAATATAACCGAAATTGAAAGAAGAGCAATTATAGAGCAACATCCCTATTTTCGAGAAATGATAGAATTCATAAAAAAATCGGAAATAACAGTAAACTATAACTTCGACGACTTTATAGAATATGGATTAGCCCAACCTGACTGGAACCCTTCTCATCACGAGCGTCCGTATCAAACTATTTGGTCCCATCACTCTCAGTTCACAAAAAACAAATCAGTCATATATCATCCAAATGGTTTTTTGCCTTTTGACAGTAAAAAATTTCAAAGCGAAAATTTGGTTTTTTCCGATGGTTCTTTTGCAGACCAGTTATTAGAAGGACTAACAGGCAACCTTTCAACCCTTCTGCATGTACTTACAAAAAAAACCAGCATTCTAATCAGACACTCCCTCACTGACTCAACACTACTTCACTTACTGCGTAAAGCTACAACCATCAGCCCCGGAAACTACAATTATTTTATTAGATTTACTGCACCGGGGGAACGCATCACAAATAAAAGCTCTATATTCGAAGCCAATTTCAACAACTACAATCTAATCACACTGTTTTTAAACAGTTCTGAAATAAAAGAATTTTTATACGCAATAAATCTCGAAGAGCGCGATTTTATCGAGATGTCTGAAAACCTTGGACTTCCCACCAAGTACATCTACTATTTAGTAGGTTCCATTGGTATAGGTAAATCTACCGCACTAAGCCAATTTGGAAGTTTAACAACGTTGGACGAGTGGTTTGACGAAAGGCCTTCAGACATGGCACTATCACCGCAAGAACTTTCAACGTGCATCACGATCACTATCGACGATTGGACTAACGAGCAGTTCGGAAAGAAAAACAATTATTTGAGAAGCAAACCCGTAGGTGTTTTTTTAGTTGACCGATCTCCATTAGACCCTCTCTCATTCGTTGTAAAAGTAGATGAAAAGGAACGAGCGCGCTCAATGATCGCTAATGGTATCAGCCCTGGACACTCGCAAAGAAGAGTCGAAAAAGGGGAGATAATACACATGCTCGGAGAACCCAAAGAAATCTGGTCAAGATTAATAAATAAACGCAAAGAATATAGCTGGCCCGTAAACAGGGTTGAAGAATTGCAAGAAAAAAGCAAACAGCTATACACCTCCCTCAACCCTAAGTTCATTTACTCAACCCAACGAAAAGAATTTGATGTCATAAGAGATGTTGCCAGAATAATTTTCTCGCAATCATATGAACCCGCCGACCTCGACGCTAAACTGAGTGAGATTGCAGCAAATGAATAGTAAAAAACGTGTATATCTGGCAGCACCACTATTCAATGAAATGGAACTAAACTACAACAAATCGATGGCAAAAAAACTAAGCCAATACTTCGACGTTTTCCTCCCACAAGAGGATGGTTTACTTTTACGCAACCTGATTAAGGCAGGCCTACCACACGAAAGGGCCGAGAGAATGGTATTTGATGCTGACATACAAGCGATGAAAGAGTCAGACATGCTAATTGCGATTCTCAATGGAGCTCATATTGACGAGGGAGTCGCATTTGAGCTTGGATTTTCTCACGCAACAGGTAAACGTTGTATTGGTTTTAAAACAGATATACGTCAAGCCTTACCCACGGGCAACAACCCGATGATACAACAGAGCTGCGAAAGAATCTTTGACTCTGAAGAGACACTTTTCAAATGGCTTACTAAAAACTTTAAACAAGCAGAAATATTTTCTACCGACACCACTGACTAAATCTACATAGAGGAGCGATTCAAATACATTTGAAACATAGACTGCTAACTGCCAAGTATGCGAATTCGCTTTTTTCACATCGAATATCAAATAATAGAAAAAACAAGAAAACGGGATGGAGTTATTTAATATTGACGGAATCTGGACGGAAAATAATAAATCTGAGAATCCTCTACCTGGCTTCCCCATCCCAAGGAAATGCGCTCACGAGGTTCCAACCTCCATACTTGCGATCGCTTTGGGATCGCAGAAAGGGGCGATTTCATAGAAGCTCAACCATATCCTCTGCTCTCCTTCTGCATAGCAAGCAATCCTGTACTCTGGAAAAGTAAACGTGAGGCCGTGTTGCTCTATGTTGAATAGAGAAAAGTTTTCCAAAGTCGGTTCGGTTCCCGTGATTAGCCAGTCTGCCTTGTAGCGACCAGTGTCTACCAGTTTTTGGCGAATGTGGTCAGCTAGATTTGGTAGGCGGGTGATGTCACCAAGCAAATACTCCAAGGTAATTGGGTTGAAGGGCTTCAACAAATAGTTGAGTACTCGTGTACTCCGCCCTCCATGTGCTGCACCTGAGTAATAGTAGTCAATGGTGTACCGGATGCTGATGATCCGATCATCTCGGCGAATAACTTGATAATGACCATCCAACTGGTTTTTTAAATGGGATAGCGGATATTCAGCAGCTTTCGCGTCGGAGTCATTACTCTCCTGGGCTTCTTGGAAGGAAGCGAGAAGCTCACACCCCCAAGCTTCAATGTTTCTTGAGACTATGCGCTCTACCACAGACGGAAAGTCAGGAAAGTCAAATTGAAAAGAAAAACCAGGAGTACCGTGGTTCTCCTCCTTCATTCGACGCCGGAGTTCGATTACATCTGCTTGGAAAGTACCGTTGTCGTGTATGCCGAACTCCTTAGCAAGATTTTCCTTGTAAATCATTAGAGATTTGCGATCAATGTCCCCATTGTGAGCTCGACGATGGCAAATAGGGCAAAGTGCAATGAGATTCAAGTATTCGTGGATTTGGCAGGTTTCCCAAGGCACGATGTGGTGTATATCGAGTTCAGTCTGGTTGCATCGGGGTATAGCACAACGGTGGCCACATTCGACTAAAACCGCGCGCCGGATCTCTGCAGGTATGGCGGGTCTAGCCAAGGGATGCCTCTCTGAAAAAAGCAACGAAACATTGAATTATGGGGAATCGAAGAAAAATACGCCTTCCCTCGGCTGCTGTCGAGATCGGGCGATAGCTATTTAAAAAAGGAGGCAGACTAAGTTTTCTGATGGTACAGATGATGAAAAGGAAAAGAGAGGTCGAGCGATTCCGAAATAGCGGTGGAGTTATTTTCTGCGATACCCGAAGTAGGCGCAGCCGCAGAACTTGAAGGTAGGGCTGCGAAGGTTGCAAGAAGCGGATCTGCACGATACCCTCCCATCGTCGCTGCCAATTCAGCGACCGGGTGTGGAAACCCGTGTAATTCAAGGCGCAACAGCGCCCCAGACACGTCATCAGGCGCTTTTTTTATGCCTGCGGCGTGAGTTATGGCGGCTGTGCGTGGGACGTCTTCGGGCGTGCCGGTTTCCTTGATTCCCGGTTTTCCACCCTGCGCACAGCTGTCACCCATTCGTGTGGAAACGAATGCGGCAGCTTCACATATCAAGGAGTCTGATAATGCGCAGCATCAATCCGTACAAAATTTGGCTTTTCCCTCTACGTGACTCCCAGTTGCGTAACGCTCCACCATCCACCCTCTCCCACCGCCTCTCCATCACCGGAGGTGGCAAATGACCGATCAACCCGAACTCAAAACCATCGGCCTAACCCCCGCCATTTACTGCGCTGATCAACCACTGTTCCACGTCACTCGCGGCGTCCCCCTGGGCGATGCATTAGCCATGGCTTCTGACTTTCTCTTCCTCGCCAAGAAGCTGAACGAAGATGCCGCCTACGCCACAGACACCGACCGCCACTCTTGGGCTGCGCATTATTTGACGGCGATGAGTAAGGCGGTGGTTGATGATGCGGTGAAGGTGCTGACGCGGGATCGGAAGGTTGCGCCGATGTCGAAGCAGGCGGCGGAGGCTGAAGAGTAGCTTCTGGTTTTTAGACGTCAGGCGTAACGCATGTAGGGGCGGGTTTGGTCGCGGGCTGGGGCATTCAGCGGGAATGGTGGTTGCCTTGAGTTTTTCGCGAGCAGGCTCGCTCCCACAAGGGGCGGTTAAGCCAATTTCCATGTTCCAGAAACAAGAAGGCCCGAACGTAATGCCGGACTGAGCCAGCATCAGAGGATCGGGCGCGATTAGGATTGATGCTGTCGACGCCTGATCATCATGTCTACGCCGACGCCACATAAAACACTGGTTTTTTGCCGACACCTAAGCGGGTGGGGGCTGAGGCTGGGAAGTAGTGGCTAGCTTTAAGCGTTGATGGTGGATGGTGGCTGGTCTGGCGCTTTCGCGAGCAGGCTCGCTCCCACTTTGGATGTGTGTTTAGTCAGTTGGGGCCCCGAGTTTTCGGGGCTTTTTCGTGTTGAGGTCAGAGCAAGTGCTGGGAGATCAGTTTTGAGATTTCGACCATGGATGTCCTGCCGGTGAATTCGAATTTCACTTTTCCCAGCGACGAGAAATAAACCTCCAGTTCGGAGTCCAGGTCGAACGTGCCAGAGGTTTCCACCGAGTACGCCACGATGTTTTTGTAGGGTAATGAGGTGAAGTCTTTTTTGCTGCCGGTGAGGCCCTGGACGTTGACGGCGATGATGCGTTTGTTGGTGAACACCACGCCGTCGCGCATGGATTTATAAGCGTCGATGACGTGTTCGCCGTCGATCAAAAGGTCGGAAACGCGTGCGGCGTATTCGTCGTTTTGCTTGAGCTTGAAGAATCCTTTGTTGTTGAAATCAATCATCAGTCTTTCCCTGTTTTCAAATGAACATCGCGAGCAGGGCTTCATAGCGCATTTCCCACTACGCCGCCACGTCCCCTACTCCAGGTGGTCTGTCGCCCGCACCGCATTTTCAATCGCCCGAATGCTGATCGCCGCAAATATTGCCGTCATCAGCACCCCGTTAAACCCCAGCAAAATCGCCAGCACCCGTGAGACGGCCAGTTTCGGGACGAGATCGCCATAACCGATGGTCAGGCCGGTCACGAACGCGAAGTAGATACCGTCAAAAGGACCCCATCCTTCCAGATAGCTGATGATCAGACCGAACAGCACGATCAAAAACAGCAGGATGGAAAAAATCGGCCAGACAACGTGAAAGTAGAACCTGACGGCTTTATAGAATTCTCGACGGACGTGTGCTGCATGAGCGATGTTCATGTTATGGGCCCTTTGGGGGTTTGCCTGACCGGCAATCGAATGCTCGGCGCTTCAACACCCTTCAGCTTGGCACAAGCGAGGTGGATCGCCCGCTCATCGTACTCAAGGCGTATCTGAAAGATATTCGGTAAGCAAACGCTTGGCTTTGTGCTCTTCTAGACTTACTGGAGAGTCGTAGGCAGAACCGAACACGTCGCTTTGGTGCAGTTCGATCAATAGCAGCGTGGCAAGCTGCCCTTTATGCCCAATAGAGGTGCGGCGAAGACCGTATCGGGCACAACAAGATGCCCGCTCAGGGTGCCCTGGCCAACGGCCTGACAATGCCACGATACCGTGACGTGGTGTGAATGCCGCAGCCGACACTTTCGGACGACCGACAACCACCTGGTTTGTCCGTGACCGTGAGGAATGCTGTATGCCTGATGAGATGTTGCAATTGCCTATGGTCAACAGCGTGCTGGAGCGCCACAAAGGCTCTGCGGGTGCACTGTTGCCCATCCTTCATGAGATTCAGGCCGGTATCGGTTACATCCCCGATGCCGCCATCCCCGAGATTGCCCACGCGCTCAACCAGAGTCAGGCCGAGGTTCGCGGGGTGATCAGCTTTTACCATGACTTCCGTACCGCGCCGCCGGCCCGGCATATCCTGCGGTTGTGCCGGGCTGAGTCGTGCAAGAGTCGTGGCGCCGAGCAGCTCGCCGCGCAGTTGCGTGATCGCCTGCAACTGGATGATCACGGCAGCAGCGCCGACGGCAGCATCAGTTTGCGTCCGGTGTATTGCCTCGGTGCCTGCGCCTGTTCGCCGGCGCTGGAGCTGGATGGTCAGGTGCATGCGCGGCTCAGTGCCGAGCGTCTCGATGCTTTGCTCGACGCTTGCCGGGAGGACGCATGAGCCTCTATCTACCCTGTGATTCTCTTGCCCGTGCCGTGGGTGCCGATGCGGTGGCGTCTGCCCTTGCCGGTCAGGACCTGCAACGCACCAGCTCTCGCGGCCTGTATTGGCTGGAACCCTTGCTGGAAGTGGACACCCCGCAAGGCCGAATCGGCTTCGGCCCGCTGACCGCTAGCGATGTGCCGTCGGTGCTCGATGCGCTGCAAGGTGAGCCGTCCTCGCACCCACTGGCCTTGGGCCTGGTGGAAGAATTGCCCTATCTGAAGTCTCAACAACGTTTGCTGTTCGCCCGCGCCGGTATCACTCGGCCGTTGTCGCTGGATGATTACCGGGCCCATGGCGGTTTCGAAGGTTTAACGAGAGCCGTGACCGTTGGCGGTGATCAAACTGCAACGGAAGTGTTCGATTCAGGCCTGCGTGGCCGTGGCGGCGCAGCGTTCCCCGCCGGGATCAAATGGCGCACGGTGCGTGCCACCCAGGCTGTGCAGAAATACATTGTGTGCAACGCCGACGAAGGCGACTCCGGCACTTTCGCCGACCGCATGTTGATGGAAGGCGACCCCTTCCTGCTGATCGAAGGCATGGCCATTGCCGGCATCACCGTCGGCGCCAGCTACGGCTACATCTATGTGCGCTCGGAATACCCACAGGCCATCGCCACGCTGAACGAGGCGCTGGAGATTGCCCGGTCCAACGGTTACCTCGGGGCCAATGTCGGCGGCAGCGGCTTGGCTTTTGATATGGAAGTGCGCGTCGGGGCCGGCGCTTACATCTGCGGTGAGGAAACCGCGTTGCTGGATTCGCTCGAAGGCAAGCGCGGGGTCGTTCGCGCCAAGCCGCCGATTCCCGCGTTGAAGGGCCTGTTCGGCCTGCCGACGCTGGTGCACAACGTGCTGACCCTGGCCTCGGTGCCGCTGATTCTGGCCAAGGGTGCGCAGTTCTATCGCGATTACGGCATGGGCCGTTCCCTAGGCACGATGCCCTTCCAGTTGGCGGGCAATATTCTTCACGGTGGCCTGGTAGAACGGGCCTTTGGCCTGACCCTGCGCGAACTGGTGGAAGACTACGGCGGCGGCACCGCCAGTGGCCGGCCGTTGAAAGCAGCTCAGGTCGGTGGCCCGCTCGGCGCCTGGGTGCCGCCGTCGCAATTCGACACGCCGCTGGATTACGAAGCGTTCGCCGGGATCGGCGCGATGCTCGGTCACGGCGGCGTGGTGGTCGCGGACGACAGCCTGGACATGGCGCAAATGGCGCGTTTCGCCTTGCAGTTCTGCGCTGAGGAATCCTGCGGCAAATGCACGCCGTGCCGTATCGGCTCGACCCGGGGCGTGGAGGTGATCGACCGTCTGTTGGCCGCGCCGGACCAGAGTGGTCGCGATGAGCAGGTCATCATCCTCAAGGACCTGTGCGACACGATGCAATACGGTTCGCTGTGCGCCTTGGGCGGCATGGCCCCCTTTCCGGTGGTCAGCGCCCTCAAGTACTTCCCCGCCGACTTCGGTCTGCAATCTTCGGAGGCCGACCAATGATTACCCTCTTCGACCCGAAAACCGATATTGATCTGGGCACCCCGGCCCGCGACAGCGACGTGCAGATAACCCTGAGCATCGACGGTCGCAGCATCAGCGTGCCCGAAGGCACTTCGGTGATGCGCGCCGCCGCGTTGATGGGCACGACCATTCCGAAACTGTGTGCCACCGACAGCCTGGAAGCCTTCGGCTCTTGCCGCATGTGCCTGGTGGAGATCGACGGCATGCGCGGCTATCCCGCGTCTTGCACCACGCCGGTCACCGAAGGCATGACCGTGCACACCCAGACGCCGAAGCTCGCGACCCTGCGTCGCAATGTCATGGAGTTGTACATCTCCGATCACCCGCTGGACTGCCTGACCTGCTCGGCCAACGGCAACTGCGAGCTGCAAACCGTCGCCGGTCAGGTCGGCCTGCGGGAAGTGCGTTACGGCTATGAAGGCGAGAACCATCTGGCCGACGTGAAGGACACCTCCAACCCCTATTTCGACTACGACCCGAGCAAGTGCATCGTCTGCAACCGCTGCGTGCGTGCCTGCGAAGAAACCCAGGGCACCTTTGCCCTGACGATTACCGGACGCGGTTTTGAATCACGGGTGGCGGCGGCCGGTGGCGATAACTTCCTCGACTCCGAATGCGTGTCCTGCGGCGCCTGTGTGCAGGCCTGCCCTACGGCGACGCTGATGGAAAAAAGCGTGGTCGAACTGGGTCAGCCGGAGCACAGCGTGATCACCACCTGCGCCTATTGCGGCGTGGGCTGCTCGTTCCGCGCCGAGATGAAAGGCGACCAGTTGGTGCGCATGGTTCCGGACAAGAACGGCCAGGCCAACCATGGCCACTCGTGCGTCAAAGGGCGCTTCGCCTGGGGCTACGCCACCCACCCGGATCGCATCACCAAACCGATGATCCGCAAACACATCAACGACCCGTGGCAGGAAGTCAGCTGGGATGAAGCGGTGACTTACGCCGCCAGCGAATTCCGTCGGTTGCAGCAAAAATACGGCCGCGACTCCATTGGTGGCATCACCTCCAGCCGTTGCACCAACGAAGAAACTTACTTGGTGCAAAAACTGGTGCGCGCTGCGTTCGGCAATAACAACGTCGACACCTGTGCGCGGGTCTGCCACTCGCCGACCGGTTATGGGCTGAAACAAACCTTGGGCGAATCCGCCGGGACCCAGAGTTTCGACTCGGTGATGCAGGCCGACGTGATTCTGGTGATGGGCGCCAACCCCAGCGACGCCCACCCGGTGTTCGCCTCCCAACTCAAACGCCGCCTGCGTGAAGGCGCACGGCTGATCGTCATCGACCCACGGCGCATTGATCTGGTGGACGCGGTGCATGCCCGCGCCGAACTGCACTTGGCCCTGCGCCCGGGCACTAACGTCGCCATGCTCAATGCGTTGGCCCACGTCATCGTCACCGAAGGCTTGCTCGATCAGGCCTTTATCGACGCCCGTTGCGAGGGTAGCGATTTCGCTCGCTGGAGCGAGTTCGTCAGCCGCGCGGAACACTCGCCGGAAGTCCTCGGCCCGGTCTGCGGCGTCGCCGCTGCCGATATCCGCGCCGCCGCTCGCCTGTATGCCGGTGCCGGCAATGCGGCGATCTACTACGGCCTGGGCATCACCGAACACAGCCAGGGCAGCACTGCGGTCATGGGCATCGCCAACCTCGCCATGGCCACCGGCAACATCGGCCGCGAAGGCGTGGGCGTGAACCCGCTGCGTGGGCAGAACAACGTTCAGGGCTCCTGCGACATGGGTTCGTTCCCCCACGAATTGCCCGGTTACCGGCACATCTCCAACGAAGTGGTACGGGCGCAGTTCGAACAGGCCTGGAACGTCACTTTGCAACCCGACCCGGGGCTGCGTATCCCGAATATGTTCGAGTCGGCGCTGGCCGGCAGTTTCAAAGGCCTGTATTGCCAAGGCGAAGACATCGCCCAGAGCGACCCGAACACCCAGCACGTCACCGCAGCCTTGTCGGCCATGGAATGCATCGTGGTGCAGGACATTTTCCTCAACGAAACCGCCAGGTTCGCTCATGTATTCCTGCCGGGCAGCTCGTTCCTGGAAAAGGACGGCACCTTCACCAACGCCGAGCGGCGTATCTCGCGGGTGCGCAAGGTCATGGAACCGCTGGGCGGCAAGGCTGACTGGGAAGGCACAGTGGCGCTGGCCAACGCCCTGGGCTACCCGATGAGCTACACGCATCCGTCGCAAATCATGGATGAAATCGCCAGCCTGACGCCGACGTTCACCAACGTCAGTTACGCCGCACTCGACAGCCACGGCAGCCTGCAATGGCCGTGCAACGCCGCGGCGCCAGACGGCACGCCGACCATGCACATCGATCAGTTCGTGCGCGGCAAAGGGCGCTTCATGCTCACCGGGTACGTGCCCACCGAGGAGAAGGTCAACAATCGCTATCCCCTGCTGCTGACCACCGGGCGCATCCTCAGTCAGTACAACGTCGGCGCTCAGACACGGCGAACCGAAAACGTCGCCTGGCACGATGAAGACCGCCTGGAAATCCACCCGACCGACGCCGAGAGCCGAGGCATCAACGAAGGCGACTGGGTCGGCATCGGCAGCCGCGCCGGTCAGACCGTACTGCGTGCGCGGGTCACCGAGCGGGTCGCGCCGGGCGTGGTGTACACGACGTTCCACTTCCCGGAATCGGGGGCCAACGTCATCACCACCGACAACTCCGACTGGGCTACCAACTGTCCGGAGTACAAGGTCACGGCCGTGGAAGTCAGCCGCGTCTACCACCCTTCCGAGTGGCAAAAACGCTATCAGGCCTTCAGTGATGAACAGGACCGTCTGCTCAAGGAACGCCGGCATGCCCGTGGCGCCAAAGCGGAGGTGCGCCGATGAGTACGGAGAACCTGATCAAGATGGTCAACCAGATCGCCCTGTATTTCGCCACCGAACCGGACCAGCAAGCGGCCGTGCTCGGTGTGCGTAATCACCTGCAGATGTACTGGACGCCGGGCATGCGCAAGGAATTGCTGGCCTGGCAGACAGAACATCACGGGGCGGATTTGCACCCGTTGGCGCAGGCGGCGGTCAGTGGCGCGGGGTGGGAGGCTTAGGTTCACACAAGCTCAAGATCGACCGAAAAACCTGTAGGAGTGAGCCTGCTCGCGATGGCGTCAGATCAGTCAGCAACAATGCTGAATGTACTGACGCCATCGCGAGCAGGCTCGCTCCTACAGGGGTTTTGTGAACTGACTGACATCCGGGATGAACCACGGGTTTTTCGGCGCCTTCGATCACTCAGCTCACAGCAAATGATTGGAAATCAAAGTCGATTACTCGAGCGTGGCGCGCTTCACCCAAGTACAGCGTCGAACGCCCTGGATATTCAGTGAGTGACGAAATGTGGGTTAAGCCGTTTTTCCTGCGTGGGCCGTCGTGGTCACCAGAATCCGCGCCCGCTTCGGACGTAATGGCCATAGGACATTATTTCAATTGCGCCCTCCGTACTGCCTCTGCTAGATTTCTCGACAGGCACGAATCTCAAAATAGTCGCCACTGATCCACGCACTTCGTTAAAAAACCACATAAAGGACTAACAATGGCTCGCAACAAAGCAAGGGACGACAAATTTTTCAATTGCGTACAAGAGTTTGAGGACGACTACGTTTCCAGCCACTACGGCACGAACAAGGGAACAGTAAAATCCTTCCTCAAAGACTCATGCAAAACAGGTGTTATCAATTACAGCACCCATGAGTCAGTCTACAAACTGATTGAGGAAAAACTGGGATACCCGGTTCCATCCTCACCAAAATAAACTTGTAGACATTTTAAAAATCGCACCTATAAAAAACCAAACTGCCAGTTTCAGTTCAATCACGTCAAGGATGAAAACAATGAAAAAGTATCTTCTGCTCGCCGGTGTACTTCTCGCAAGCCAAGCGCATAGCGCGCCAAGCTATGTTGTTGACCTTAAACTCATCACACCGAAGCGAACAACTTCAGACCGGATTGACTCTAACGCTCCGTACTATTCAAAAGAAGGTCAGACGCGTAATTACGTAGAACTTGTTTGCGAAGGGAATAAAAAAATCCTGCGTTCCACACCTGTATTTGATGGAACTACCATAGATGGACTATCAAAAGAAAACGAGCTTTCCATTATCATTGAAAGTTCGACCGTGATCGACAAAAGCGAAGAAATCGGCAAAATTAGCAAGTCCCAATGCATCACTATTCGCCCCGACATAAAAACAAATAAGCTCACCGCAAAAATCCCTTTGACGGCTACTGCAGAGTCTAAAAAGATCGATTTAGGCGACGGCTACAGCATCCAGTATGAAGTACATCAAAAACACTAACCCGGGTTGAATAAGCCCCGAGCTTTCGGGGCTTTCAATGCTCAGTGCTTGGCGGGCGAACAACGCGGCAGCCACTGCATCCCCCTCCAACACAGTGGATCGTTTCCGGGGCAGGTCACCAAGGGATGGAATAAATAATGCTGTTCGACTGGCTGGTTATTTACGCTGCGTGGGCGGGAATGTGGGTTTGGGTGGTGCGCGCTCGCGGCACCATGAATGTGTGGCTTGCCAATCTCGCGGGCTTCGTAGGTGGCTGTATCGTCGCAATGATCGTGGAGTACCTGACTCGCGTCGCCAACGGGGATGCCCCACCGAACGCTCCCTATATGTTGTTCTCGATCATGGCCGCGCTTGGCACATTAGTCGGAACATGGATGTGGCTCATCGCAAGGCTTCAACAGCCGGAAAACCTGTTCCTGCGCCATCTGTTCGCTGGGGCAGTCAGTCTCGTCACCGGCTCGATTGCGCTCAATTTGGCGTGGACGCATTTGGTTTCCGGATGATGAAGGCGCTGAAAAAGAAAACGGTATGTACAGCGATCATGCGAGCCAGTGCTGATCGACATTTGATGTTGGCTGATCTGCGCTATCGCGAGCAGGCTCGCTCCTACAGGGGGGGTGTGTAACTGACTGACATCCGGGATGAGCCCCGAGTTTTTCGGGGCCTTCGATCACTCAGCTCAGAGCAAATGCTTGGAAATCAGTTTCGAAATTTCCACCATCGATGTCTTCCCGGTGAACTCGAACTTCACCTTCCCCAGCGACGAAAAATAAATCTCCAACTCCGAATCCAGGTCAAACGTCCCCGACGTTTCCACCGAATACGCCACGATGTTTTTGTACGGCAACGAGGTGAAGTCTTTCTTGCTGCCGGTAAGGCCCTGGACGTTGACCGCGATGATCCGCTTGTTGGTAAACACCACGCCATCGCGCATGGATTTGTAGGAGTCGATCACCTGTTCCCCGTCCAGTAGCAGCGCGGTGACGCGTTCGGCGTATTCGTCGTTTTGCTTGAGTTTGAAGAAGCCTTTGTTGTTGAAATCAATCATCTGTCATTCCCTGTTTTTCAAATGGACACCTGGGCCGGTTACACGGGCAACACCACCAACGCTTCCAACCCGCCCTTCGACCGATTTCGCAGTTTCAATTCCCCGCCATGCTCCAACACTATCGCCCGCGCCGCCGATAATCCCAAGCCCACACCGCCGGTGCTCTTGTTGCGCGATCCTTCCATGCGAAAGAACGGCACAAACACTTGTTCAAGGCTGGCCTGCGGAATACCCGGCCCGCGATCCAGTACTTTGATCCGCACTTCCCCAGCATCAGCAATCAACTCAATTGCCGGCTCACTGCCGTACTTGATCGCGTTATCCAGCAGATTGGTCATCACCCGCTTAAGCCCCAGCGGCCGCCCGAAATACACCCACCGCGTCGGCCCGACGTAGGCGATCTCAACCCCCTGATCCCGGTAATCATCCAGCAACGTTTGCAGCAACTCGGCCAGATCGAACTGGGTCGCCGGTTCAAGCCGCGCATCATCCCGGAAGAATTCCAGCGCCGAGTTGATCATCGCCTGCATTTCATCCACATCACGAAACAGCCGCTGCTGTTGCTCGCTGTCTTCGATGAATTCCCCGCGCAAACGCATCCGCGTCAGGGGCGCGCGCAGGTCGTGGGAGATGGCGGCGAGCATTTGGGTGCGGTCGCGAATGAAGTGTTGCAGTTGGGCCTGCATGGCGTTGAACGCGAGGATCGCCTGGCGGATTTCCTGAGGGCCTAGCGGTTCGATCGGCGGGGCGCGGAAGTCCACGCCGAAACGTCGGGCGCCTTCGGCGAAGTGTTGCAAAGGTGTGGCGAGGCGGCGGGTGGCGATCAGCGCGACCAGGGTGGTGGAGATCAGCACCAGCAGGATGACGATCAGGTAACGCGGCGCTTCGTCCAGGCCCCAGCTGCGCGAAGGGGCGGAGAACATGACCCAGGTCGCGTCCGGCAGCTGGATCAGCAGCGCGTAACGGGCGTCCGCCGAGGGTTCCGTCCAGTCGGCCGGCTCGTAGGTCTGGATTCGCGCGGCGAACTTAAGCAACGGATGCAGGATGGTCGAGCCGATTTCGGAATCCAGGTCCTCCACCGTCGGCAGATTGAGCTCACGTCGATCAAGGTGCCAACTGACGATGAAGCCCTCATCGCTGACGGCGTGCGCCAGTTGGCTGCGCAGCGGCGCCGGGGCGGCCTGGATGATGCGGGTGATGGCGGCCATTTTGTCCAGCAACCCGGTTTCGGTCAGCGGTGGGCGCGCCCACACACCCGCCAGTTGGATAAACAGCCCGTTGAGCGCCAATGAAATCAGCATCGCCAGAATGATGGTCAAGGCGATCCAGCGCGCCACCGTGTCCCGGCGAATCCGCTTCAACCAGCTCATCGCCGGGTCACGCTGGGGGTGAACAGATAACCGCCATTGCGCACCGTGCGAATCATCGCCGGGCGTTTGGTGTCGGATTCGAGCTTGCGTCGCAGGCGGCTGACTTGCACATCGATGCTGCGATCAAACGCGTCATGGCAATGCCCCCGCGCCAGGTCCAGCAACTGCTCGCGGGTGAGGATGCGTTGAGGGTGTTCGACGAAGACCAGCAGCAAGTCGAACTCACCGGCCGACAGCGGGATCATCACGTTGTCCGGCGAGCGCAGTTCACGGCGGGTGACGTCGAGGTGCCAGTCGGCGAAGTCGATCAGCGGCCGTGGGCGCTCCGTCACGACCGGCCGGCGTTCGTCCACGCGCCGCAGCACGGCGCGCACCCGGGCCAGCAGCTCGCGGGCGTCGAAAGGTTTGGTCAGGTAATCATCGGCGCCGAGTTCGAGGCCGACGACCCGGTCGCTGAGTTCGCCCATGGCGGTCAGCATGATCACCGGCATGGCGTAGCGAATCCGCAGTTGCTGACACAGGATCAATCCGCTGTCCCCCGGCAACATCACGTCAAGAATGATCAGGTCCGGTGGCTGGCGCTCGATGGCCGCCCACAGCGACGCGCCGTCGGTGGCGACCTCGACGCTGTAGCCGTGCTGCACGAAGAATTTTTTCAGCAGATCGAGGACTTCAAGGTCGTCGTCCACAATTAAAAGGCTGTTCACCGAAGGTCACTTAAGGGGCGAATGGAGCCGCCATCTAAAACCATTCCCGCCAGCGCGTCATATATTTCAATCCTGCAATAAAGCGTCAGCACCGCAATAAACCAGACATCTTTGTGCAAGGCCTGGGGCTCAGCATCTCGGCGAATTCCTCCCGAGACTTGCGTCCATGTTGCCTTTCAAATGTGCTCCCTGGTTGGTCCGCAACACATCGATGGCCGTGCTGGCCGCCGGGCTGGCGGGTTGCAGCAGCCAACCGCCGGCGTCCGCCACCGTGACGTGTGCCGAAATCAGCTTTTCGGTGTACGACCCGGCGGAACCGTTCAACCGCGGTGTCTTTGCCTTCAATCGGGTGGCCGATGACTATGCCCTGGCGCCGGTCGCCCGTGGCTATCGGTACTTGCCGGACTTTTTCCAGACCGGTGTGCACAACTTTGTCGCGAACTTTGGCGAGCCCAAGGTCTTTATCAACGACCTGCTGCAAGGCAACCCGATGCGCTCGGTCAATACGTTGGGACGTTTCGCGCTCAATACCACCGTGGGCGTGGTGGGCTTGATCGATGTGTCCGGCATGGCCGGCATCCCGCGTCACAAAGCAGATTTCGGCCAGACCTTCGGCGTGTGGGGCATCGGCAACGGTCCGATCGTCGAGCTGCCCTTGTTCGGCACCTCGAACAGCCGCGATGCAGCCGGGCGAGTGCTGAGTTTTGTGGTCGATCCGTTCGGCAGCAACAGCGATACCGTGGACACGCTGTCCACGATCAACACGGTCGGCGGCATCGTCGATGGTCGAGCCGAAGCATTACCGCTGACCGACAGCCTGCAAAAATTGCCGGATTACTACAGCGCCTTGCGCAACGTGGTCGCCGAGCATCGAGCCGCTTATGTGGAGGATGGCAAACAAGGCTCAGCGCAAACAACCCAACCTCAATGCGAAGGAGTACCGACCGATGGTTTCTGAAAGCAATCATTTGACGCTGCAACAGCGAGTGACCCGGCACGACGCGGTTAATGTGCACTGCCGGGAAATCACCCTACGCCTGTCACCGGACTGCCGCCAACTGGTGCTCAGCCGCTACACCGAACACTACGGTCCGGCGGTGGTGCGCTGGATCGAGCGCAGTCATACGGTGTCGCTGAGCGAGCTGTTTCGCTGGCTGGTGGCCAATGGGGAAACCAGTGTCATGAGGGGGGACAGCCTTTCGCTGCCTTGATGAATCGCCCGTCTCACTTCAACACCACGCCACTGATTTGCTATCGTGCACGCCATCGCCCCACCTCAAAGAACAATGGACGCCATTGTTACCAAGGAAGAATGAATGGTTCTCGTCGCAATATTGGTGTTCTTGGCTGCGTCAGCGGGGATCTGGTTCTGGATAGTGAGGAACCGTGGCAGCTTGTATCTGTGGTTCGCCAACCTGGCAGGTGCTCTGGCCAGTTTGATTGTCGCGACGATCGTGCTGATGTTCATGAGCCCCGATGAGACAAAAACACGACCTGCTTACTTTCTCTATACGATCATGGCGACCTTTGGCGTCTTCTTCGGGACATGGCTCTTCACAGTCGCCAGGTTCAAGCAGGATGAGTATCCGGTCGGGCGCCATTTGATAGCCGGAGCTTGCAGCCTGGTGACGGCATTCCTGACGTTTGTAATATGCGCAGTGATCATTGATGGCAAATGAGCACTGCCCGGCTCGGCTTTACAATTTCAGCAGCAAGCCAGTAGCCATCAGATAATCCCGGGCGCTGCCTGCGCTATCATCGCGCGCTCTGTGCACCAAGAGTCTTGAACCTGCATGTCCATGTCTTCGCCATTCCCCGACAGCCATCGCTCTCTGCCACCGGTCCTCGCCGGCCCGCTGTTGCGGCGTCTGGAGCCCACGCGTCTGGTGCTCTGGCTGGTGGGAACCCGAGCCTTGTCGCTGACCTTGCGCCTGCAAGGTGTCGGTGACATTCGCCTCGATGCCGGGCAATGCACGGTCATTCCGGTGGGCAAGCATGCCTTCGTCCACCTGATCGATGTACCACTGGCGACCGCCCTGCCCTGCGACACCCTGATCGACTATGACCTGCTGATAGATGACGCGGCGACCGGTATTGCCGACTGGGCGCCTCATCTGCTGTACGGCGAAGCCCGTTGCCCGAATTTTGTTTTGCGTTCGCGCATTGATCAGTTGATGCACGGTTCCTGCCGTAAACCTCACCACCCGGCAGCCGACGGTTTGCTGTGCGTCGATCGTTTTCTGGCGACAGAACATGCCGCGACGGAGCGCCCGGCCCTGCTGATGATGAGCGGCGATCAGGTGTACGCCGACGATGTCGCCGGTCCGATGTTGCGGGCGATCCATGCGCTGATCACTCAACTGGGGCTGTTCGAAGAACGCCTCGAAGGTGCGGTGGTCAGCGACAGCGCCAAACTCTACGAACACCCTGCCAGTTATTACCATCGTGCGGATTTGTTGCCGGCGCTTGAGAGCAACAAAACCTTGCGCGAGCGATTTTTCGGCGGAGCGCGCAAGCCGATTTTCACCAGCAGCAGCGCCGACAATCACCTGGTGACATTCGCTGAAGTCATGGCCATGTACCTGCTGGTCTGGTCGCCGACTCCCTGGACGCTGATCGCGCCACAACCGCCAGCGCTGACGCCCGAAAGACGCAAGCGTTATGCCCTTGAACAGACGCGTATCGATGACTTCAAGGGGGGCCTGGGGGATGTCGCGCGGGCCATGGCGCATCTGCCGTGCCTGATGATTTTCGACGACCATGACATTACCGATGACTGGAATCTGTCCGCGCAATGGGAGGAAACGGCCTACGGCCATCCGTTCTCCAAGCGCATCATCGGCAACGCGCTGCTCGCCTACATGCTGTGCCAGGGCTGGGGCAACAACCCGGATGCGTTCGGCGACGTGCTGGAAAAAGCCCGATTATTGAGTGCCACGGGGCACGACGATTATCTCGACAGCGACGTCCAGGACGCTCTGATCGATGATCTGCTCGGCTTTCAACACTGGCATTACGTGCTGCCGACCACTCCGGCGCTGGTTGTCATCGACACCCGCACCCGACGCTGGCGCAGCGAGATGAATCTCAAGCAACCCTCGGGTCTGCTGGACTGGGAAGCGCTCAGCGAACTGCAACAGGAACTGCTCGATCACCCGTCGGCGATCATTGTTTCGCCAGCGCCGATCTTCGGCGTCAAACTGATCGAAACCGTGCAACGCGTCTTCAGCTGGTGCGGTTATCCGCTACTGGTCGACGCGGAAAACTGGATGGCCCATCGGGGCGCGGCCCAGGTGATCCTGAACATTTTCCGACACTCGCGCACACCGGGTAACTACGTGGTGCTGTCGGGCGATGTGCATTATTCCTTCGTCTACGAAGTCCTGATCCGACACCGCCAGGCCGGTCCGAGGATCTGGCAGATCACCAGCAGCGGCATCAAAAACGAATTCCCGCCCACGCTGCTCGAATGGTTCGACCGCCTCAACCGCTGGCTCTACTCGCCGCGCTCGCCGCTCAATTGGCTGACCAAACGCCGTCGCATGCGCATCATCCCGCACATCCCTGAACATGCCGAAGCGGGTGAACGGCTGTGGAATTCGGCAGGGATCGGCCAAGTGTTCTTCAATGAAAAGGGACAGCCGCAGGAAATCTTTCAGCACAATTCAAACGGTGCACCGAAGACGCGGATGATTGCGCCTGACAATGACGACTGAACGTGTGAGCCACCATGAACCTCACCCGAACCCTGATCATCGGCAACTCTGGCGCGGGCAAAAGCTGGCTGGCTAAACAACTGGCCGAACACCTGCATGCGCCGTGGACTGATCTTGACCGCGTCCACTGGCTGTCGGATGAAAGCAGCATCGCCCGCCCTCGCTCCGAAGCATTGGGCATGGCGCGCGTGCTGGCCGATGAAGAGCGCTGGGTGATTGAGGGTGTTTACGGCTGGATCGTCAGCGAACTGATCAACCGTGCAACAGCGCTGGTCTGGCTGTGTGTTGACGACGAAAGCTGCGTCGCCAATATTCGTCAGCGAGAAAACCGGCCGGACAACGACGAATTGCTGATCGCGTTGCTGGAATGGGCCGGCAGTTATCGTGTTCGCAAAGACGCCAGCGGGTTTTCCGCACACCGGCAGCTGTTCGAAGGGTTCAGCGGTTCAAAAATCAGACTCAGGGATCGAGGTGAAATCGCGGCCTTCGTGAACACTCTTTCCGACTCGTCACACAGCGTTTGAAAAAGGATTGGTATGTTTGCACGGAGCAAGTTAGTCCCCGAACTGATGGTCACCGACATCAAGAAAAGCCTGCATTTCTGGACCTCGCTAATCGGTTTCAAGATTGCCTACGAGCGCCCTGAAGCGGGTTTCGCCTACCTCGATAACAACGGCGTGCAAATCATGCTGGAGCAATACGCTCCAGACGAAGGCCAGTGGATGACCGGAGCATTGGAAGCGCCGTTTGGCCGGGGCATCAACTTTCAGATCACTGTTGATCTCGTCGAGCCGATACTCCAACGATTGGCCGAAGTTGAATGGCCGCTGTTTCGTCCCTGCGCCGATGTCTGGTATCGCGCTGATGCGGTGGAGGTCGGGCAACGTGAATTTCTGGTTCAGGACCCGGATGGGTATCTGGTTCGGTTGGTGGAGAGTTTGGGGGAGCGGGTGTGTTTGTCCGTAGATCGGATCGCGGGCAAATCGGATTAGGATTACATCGGTCTCGGAAACGTCTTGAAGAAGCTTCGGCGATACTCAGTGCAAGCGTAGACACATCGTCTGCGTAACGACCACTCGGAGGTATCGCCTTGTCAACCTGTACTCATTTCTGTACGTTCTTTGCATCGAGCGAGGACTACAACATGCAAACTATCAACTACACCACCGCACGGGCCCATCTGGCCGAAACCATGGATAGGGTCAATGAAGACCGTGCGCCGTTGCTGGTTACTCGCCAGAAAGGCGAACCCGTAGTGATGATGTCTCTGGCGGAGTACAACGCTCTCGAAGAGACCGCCTATCTGCTGCGCTCCCCCGCCAATGCTGAGCGCCTGATCAAATCGATCAGCAACTTGCGTGCAGGGAAGACCCAATCCAGGCAACTCATCGAAGAATGAATATTGAGTTCACTCCCGAAGGTTGGGACGACTATTTATGGTTCCAACAAAATGACAAGGCCGGACTCAAACGAATCAACCTGCTCATCACAGCTATCCAGCGTGAACCATTCGACGGGCTCGGAAAGCCTGAGCCGCTCAAACACAATTTGAGCGGCTTTTGGTCACGTCGAATTACTGCTGAGCATCGTTTGGTCTACGAGGTCGATGAAGGTGAGATTCGCGTCGTGATGTGTAGATATCACTACTGAACACGATCTCAGGATGTTCTCATCGCCCGACAAACCCCTCTGACAATCATCTCCACTTCCCGCTCATCAATCGTCAGCGGTGGTAGCAGGCGGATGGTCTTGCCCCGTGTCACGTTGATCAGCAAGCCGTGGTCGCGTGCGGCGATCAGGGTCAGGTCGCGGATCGGTTGCTTGAGCTCGATGCCGATCATCAAGCCTTGGCCACGAATCGCCAGGACGTTCGGGTCGTCGGCCAGTTCGGCGCGCAGTCTTGCCAGCAGGCGTTCCCCCTGAAGCCTGGCGTTTTCCAGCAGACCTTGTTCTTCGATGATGTCCAACACCGTGCAGCCGACCCGACACGCCAGCGGATTACCGCCGAAGGTGCTGCCATGGCTGCCGGGGGTGAACAGCTCGGCGGCTTTGCCCCGGGCCAGGCAGGCGCCAATGGGGATACCGTTGCCGAGGCCCTTGGCCAGGGTCATGACGTCCGGGACGATGCCTTCGTGTTGGAAGGCAAACCACTGACCGGTACGACCGATGCCGGTCTGGATTTCGTCGAGCATCATCAGCCAGCCGCGCCGGTTGCACAGTTCGCGCACGGCTTTCAGGTAACCGGCAGGCGCCAGCTGGACGCCGCTTTCACCTTGAATCGGTTCCATCAGAATCGCCACGATGCGCGGGCCATGGGCTTGCCGCACTTTTTCCAGCGCGTTGAGGTCGCCGAAGGGCACTTTGACGAAGTCGCCGGGCAACTCGTTGAACCCCAGGCGCACGGCCGGGCCGTCGCTGGCGGATAAGGTGCCCAGCGTCCGGCCATGGAAGGCGTTTTCCATCACAACCACCAGCGGCTGCTCGACGCCTTTATGCCAGCCATAAAGCCGTGCGAGCTTCAGCGCGGTTTCATTGGCTTCGGCCCCGGAGTTGTTGAAGAACGCCCGCTCCATGCCCGACAACTGCGTCAGTTTCTGCGCCAACCGCTGCTGCCAGTCGATGCTGTAGAGGTTGGAGGTATGCAACAGCAGCCCGGCCTGCTCGCTGATCGCCGACACGATTTTGGGATGAGAGTGGCCGACATTGGTCACCGCCACACCCGCCACCGCATCCAGATACTCACGTCCCGCCTGATCCCAAAGTCGAGTGCCCAGGCCTTTGCTGAAACTCAGGGCCAGGGGTTGGTAAGTGGTCATCAGGCAAGCGGCGGTCATGACATCAAGCTCCATCAATTGTCGGTGTTTTTGCAGTATGGTTAGCCACCTGAGCTGGATAAACGCTGCAACACTTCAATCATCTTAAAGCTGAGCTTGATAATGGATTTATTCCAGGCAATGACGGTTTACGTCAAAGTGGTCGAAGCCGGGAGCATGACGGCCGCCGCACAGCAGTGCGAAATGTCCACCACCATGGTCGGCAATCACCTCCGCGCGCTGGAGCAACGCCTGGGTGTGCGTTTGTTGAACCGGACGACGCGGCGCCAGCGTTTGACGGAGTTCGGCTCCGCCTATTACCAGCGCTGTCTGGAGGTGTTGGGATTGGTGGAGGATTCCGAGCGGCTGGCCGAACAAAGTCAGGACACCCCGAGCGGGACATTGCGCATCACCGCCCCGCTGACCTTCGGCACTGAAAAGCTTGCGCCGGCACTCAGCGAGTTCACCCTGCGTTACCCGCAAGTCAAACTGGACGTGGTGCTCACCAACGGGCGGCCCGACCTTCTCGAAAACGGCCTCGACGTGGCGTTTCGCCTGGGCGCAATCGAACCGTCCAACCTGATCGCCCGCCCGCTCATCGACTACACGCTGACCATGTGCGCCTCGAAGTCTTATCTGGCACGCCGGGGCACACCGGAAAAACCCGAAGACTTGCAACAGCACGACTGCTTGTCCTTTGCCTACCCGGTCGGCGATGACTGGCAATCCGTGGAAAAGCAATGGCGGCTGAGCGGGCCGGAAGGCGAAGTCATGGTGGCCGTCAGAGGACCGATGCTGATCAACAGCTCGGCCGGGCTGCACCAGGCTGCTCGAACCGGGATGGGCATCGTGATGTTGCCCGATGCGCTGGTCGAGCAGGATCTGCTGAGCGGAAACCTGGTAGCACTGATGCAAGACTATCGACTGCCCAGCCGGCCGATGCACCTGGTGTACGCCCAGGATCGCTACCGCTTGCCGAAATTGCGTCGCTTCGTCGACTTCGCCATGCTGATGTGGGCCAAACACTAGCCGGGGCAATACACCATGCACTAATCTCCCGACTGACGGGTCACTTTGATATCAGTGCAAGGAGAGCGGTGATGGGTGAGGCATCAAATATCGAGCCGTTGAAATTCAATGTGTCGGATTTGAACGAGGACATGCTGCACACCATTCTGGAACTGGTCAGTGACGGCATTTGGGACTGGAATGCCAACACCGGGTTCGTCTACCGCAATCCCGGGTGGTACGTGATGCTCGGCTATGCTCCGCACTCCCTGGACAACACCGTGTTTACCTGGGAAAACGTGATGCACCCCGACGATTACCCGCGGGTGATGGCGTTGTTTGATGCGTACCTGAATCAACACACGGCGGGCTATCAAGCCGAGTATCGCTGCCGCAAGCAGGACGGCAGTTATATCTGGATCGAAGATCGCGGCTACGTGCTGGCACGCAATGCCGACGGATCGGTCGCGCGGATGGTCGGTGCGCACCGCAGCATCGAAGACAAGAAACGCCTCTTCGAGGAGATGGAACGGCGCAATCAATCCCTTGAAGCCATCGTCGAAGAACGCACCCGGGAGTTGTCGCGGGTCAATCAGCAGCTGCAAATTCAACTGGAAGAAAATCGCAAACTGGCGGAAACCGATGCGCTGACATCGATCGCCAATCGCTATCGCCTGGAAAAAACCCTGCCTCAGGAATGCGAGCGTGCCCAGCGCTTTCGCCAGCCGCTGTCATTGATCGCCATGGACATTGATGACTTCAAGAACATCAACGATCACTACGGCCATGCCCTGGGAGACGCGGCATTGGTGCAGGTCGTCGAGACCGTGAAACGCTGCGTGCGCTACGGCGATCTACTGGCACGCTGGGGCGGTGACGAGTTCATCCTCATCCTGCCCAATACCTCGCTGGCCGACGCCCGATCCTTCGCCGAAAAAATCCGCCATGGCCTCTCAAGCATGCCGCCTGTGGGCGAGTTCCAGGTGACCATGAGTTTCGGGGTGGTCCAGCGCTTTGAAGAAGAGCAACAGACCGGCCTTCTGGCCAGGGCCGATCAGGCGCTGTATCGGTCGAAAGTGGCGGGCAAGAATGTGATTTCCGGGTGAGCGCCGTCCTGCATGTCCGCGATGTACTGCCCTCGGAAGCGGAATCCGTGCGGCTGTTTCTTGAGCAGAACGGATGGGCCCACCGCTTGGGATCAACTGAACGTTTTGCGCAGTTGATCGCCAGCTCCCAACGTACCGCGCTTGCCGTGAAAGATGCCCAGATCGTCGGGTTTGACCGTGGCATCACCGACAGCCTATCCAATGGTTATCTGTCTATGGTTGTCGTGTCCGGGCAGCATCGACGTGAAGGCGTTGGCCGGGCGCTGGTCGAGCATGTCATGGGCGAGAACACCGACATCACCTGGGTTCTGCGCGCAGGCCGTGAAGGCGCTTCGGAATTTTGCTCGCGCCTGGGTTTTGAACCGTCGAGCATCGCGATGGAGCGCCCGCGCAGTCGATAGCCAAAACGCCCTTCACATCCCCGCCTTCACCAGCACCGGTTTCTCCTGATACCGATCCGGGTACAGCTGCTTCAGCTGCGCGACTTTCGGCAGGTCGTTGATCACGATGTATGGATACGTCGGGTGCTCGGTCAGAAAGTCCTGATGTTCCTCTTCCGCCGGGTAGAAACCGTTGTAGGTTTCCAGCTTGGTGACAATGGGTTTGGTGAACGAATGGGCGGCGTCGAGCTGGGCAATGTAGGCCTGGGCGACGCGCTGCTGTTCCGTGTTCGCCGGGAAAATTGCCGACCGATACTGCGTGCCGCTGTCGGGGCCCTGGCGGTTCAACTCGGTGGGGTTGTGCGCCACTGAGAAATAGATTTGCAGCAAGGTGCCGTAGCTGACCTGCGACGGATCGAAAGTGACTTCGACCGATTCCGCATGACCGGTATCGCCGTCGCTGACACGCTCATACCGGGCGGTGTTGGCTTCACCGCCAGCGTAACCGGAGACGGCTTTTTTCACGCCTTTGACGTGCTGGAACACCCCTTGGACGCCCCAGAAGCAACCGCCGGCGAAGACTGCGGTTTCGCTGTGGGCCTGGGTGGTTTCATCCAGGGCAGGCGGCGGGATAATGACTGCCTCTTCCGCAGCGCCGAAAGAAAACGCCGAGCATTGGCCAATGACGCCTGCAGCCGCCAAACCCAACAAGGTACGGCGCCAGGTAACCGGGATTTTCATGAGTCTGACTCCTGAACAAATGATAGGGCGATCAACCGAACGTAAACGCATACGCCGACACACCCGGATCGAGAAACTCGATGCTGAAAGTGCGGTCCGTCACGCCGCCGTTCTGGCGCACCAATTGATACAACCGTTGCTCGGTAACGCTGCCGCTGCCATCGGGGGCGACGTCAGTACCGTGGGCATCGCCGGGGGCTTTTCCGTCGATCAGCACTTTGAAGCGCACCGGTTTTCCGTCTGCGCCGGGGCCCAGTACCAGGTGCAAATCGCGCGCGTGGAAGCGGTAGACGATTCGGCTGGCCGGCGCGCTTGAAATCGCCCGTTCCGAACCGACGTTCCATTGACCGTCCAGGCCCCAATCGTTGAGTGCCAATTGCGCCGGCGTGCTGTACGCCGACACCTTGTCCGGCACCAGACCGGTTTGCGGTACGAAGTGCTCAGCACGCTGGTAGCCGACATAGGTTTCCGGCGACTGGACTTCATTCATGTCCGGGGCCAGTTGAACCCCGGTGGCATCGGCTGTGATCAGCCCATCGGCAACTTTTGAGGCGCCCGCTTCACGCAGCAACTGCTGGATGACGCGTTCCGATTCGGCGTATTCGCCTTCACCGAAGTGGTGATAACGAATGCGCCCCTGCGCGTCGGCAAAATAGTGAGCCGGCCAGTATTCGTTGTTGAAGGCACGCCAGATCTTGTAGTCATTGTCGATCGCCACCGGGTAGTTGATGCCCAGGTCTTTCATGGCTTTGGTGACATTGCCCACATCCCGCTCGAACGCGAATTCGGGCGCATGAACACCGATCACCACCAGCCCCTGATCGCGGTACTTCTCGGCCCAGGCTTTGACATACGGCAAGGTGCGCAGGCAGTTGATGCAGGAGTAAGTCCAGAAATCCACCAGCACGACCTTGCCCTTCAATGCCTGTGCGGTCAGTGGAGGCGAATTGAGCCATTGCACGGCGCCATCCAGCGGCGGGAGGTTGCCTTCAATCGGCAATGCGCCTGGCGCTTTTGCTGACATTTTCATCGCCCCGCCAGCGGCCATCATCGCCCCGCTGTTGTTCGGTGATTTGCCGGCCAAACGGCCCACCAACGCCTGCTCGAGGCCGCCGGTGGAAGCCGTCGAAACCCGCGCCAGGATGCCAGTGTCCAGCCCTAGGGCAATCGCCGCCACACCGGCCAACATCGCCGCGCCCAAACCTCGACGGACCCATTCACCCGCGCCGATCGAGCGCTTCATCGCCGCGAAGACTTTACCGCCCAGCAACAACGCCACGGCGAGGGAAGTGGCGGCACCCGCGGCGTAAGCCAGCAACAGCAACGTGGTGGCGATGCTTGCCCCTTGCAGCGCCGCCCCGGTCAGCAACAGGCCGAGAATCGGCCCGGCACACGGTGCCCAGAGCAGGCCCGTGGCGACGCCGATCAGGAACGAAGCGCCGGGACGCGGACGAGCATCGGCGCCCGCGGCTTCCGACAGTCGGCTGCCGGCCGCCACCAGTGGGCGCGTCAGGCGCTCGGCCAATCGAGGCAGCAGCAGCGTCAGCCCGAACAGTGCCACGAACAGCAACGCGAGCCAGCGACCGTACTGATTGACTTGCACCACCCAGCCGCCGCCCACCGCCGCCAATGAGGCGACGAGCGCGAAGGTCACCGCCATCCCCGCCAACAGTGGCAAGCCACTTTTCATAAACGGCTGCCCGGTGCGAGCGAAGACAAAGGGCAATACCGGCAGAATGCACGGGCTGACAATCGTCAGCACACCACCGAGATACGCGAGAACCAGAAGCCACATAGCATCGACCTGCAATAAATGAGTGAAAGGAAGTGCCCATGGGTCACGCCGCCCCGGGCTCGAAGGTCATCGCCAGACCGTTCATGCAGTAACGCAGGCCGGTCGGCTTGGGCCCATCGTCGAAGACGTGGCCCAGATGCCCCCCGCAACGCCGGCAGTGGACTTCTTCGCGCAGCACGCCGAAGGAACGGTCCTGACGGGTCGCCACCGCCTTGTCCAGTGGCGCCCAGAAGCTGGGCCAACCGGTGCGGCTGTCAAACTTCGTGTCGGATGAGAACAGCGGCAAATCACACCCGGCACAGGCGAAAATTCCCTCGCGATGCTCGTTGTTCAACGGGCTGCTGTAGGCCCGTTCGGTGCCCTCTTCCCGCAGGATTTCGTACTGCTCGGCACTGAGCATCGCGCGCCATTCGCTGTCACTGTGAGTCACCTCGAACACCTCCGACGCACTGGCCTCGCTGACCAGCGCCGAATGGGCGGCAAATTTTGGCAACACACCGATCACCAGGGCTGCAGCGCCCAGCCCGCCGCTCGCTACAAGAAACTGTCGCCGTGAAAACATGGCCATCTCCAAAATTCCAGGTGCCTGATAGGGAACACAGCCTAGGCTTGGGTTGATCGCCAAATCCTCACGGACAGTTAAACAATTCGTGATAACTCGCCCCGGGGAAAACCCGCACAATGTGCCCATTGCGCTACAAAGGATTGAGCTTTATGGAACAGACCAAACGTGTCCTGGTGGTCGAGGACGACCTGCACATCGCCGACCTTATCTGCCTGCATCTGCGCGATGAGCAGTTCGAGGTGGTGCACTGCGCCGACGGTGATGAGGGTATGCGACTGCTGCAGCAAGGAAGCTGGGATGCACTGATCCTCGACCTGATGTTGCCCGGCGTCGACGGCCTGGAAATCTGCCGTCGGGCGCGGGCCATGGCCCGCTACACACCGATCATCATCACCAGCGCCCGCTCCAGTGAAATGCACCGGATCCTGGGGCTGGAACTCGGGGCCGACGATTACCTGGCCAAGCCTTTTTCAATGCTTGAGCTGGTCGCCCGGGTCAAAGCCCTGCTGCGCCGTGTCGACGCCATGGCCCGCAACCTGAAAATGGACGCCGGCAGCCTGATCACCAACGGCCTGTCCATCGACCCGATCACCCGCGACGTGTCCCTCGACGGTCGTCGCCTGGACCTGACCCCGCGAGAGTTCGACCTGCTGTATTTCTTCGTCCGCCAGCCTGGCAAGGTGTTCTCGAGGATGGACCTGCTCAACGCAGTCTGGGGCTACAGCCACGAAGGCTACGAACACACGGTCAACACCCACATCAATCGTCTGCGGGCCAAGATCGAAGCCGATCCGGCACAACCTGCGCGCATCCTCACGGTATGGGGTCGAGGCTATAAATTCGCGGCCAAGGAGGAGCAGCCATGAGGCTGACCCTGACACAGCGCCTGTCCCTGGTGTTCGCCATTCTGTTGCTGGTGTGCTGTGGCACCTCGGCCTGGATGCAAGTGCGCTCCAACAAAATGCACGAACTGGAGGTGGTTCAAGGGCTGTCGCGTGATCTCGCCCAGCACATCGCCCGCGACACTGTGCTGATGGACACCAATGGCCTGATGCCCAATGCCGTGCGCGAATTGTTCAGCAAACTCATGCTGGTCAATCCGAGTGTCGAGGTCTATCTGCTTGATAACGAGGGGCTCATTGTCGGCAGCGCCGCCCCCGAAGGCCGGATGCGTCGGGATCGGGTCGATCTGGCACCAATCCAGCGCTTGCTCAAGGGCGAGGCGCTGCCGATTCTCGGCGACGACCCGCGCAGCGTCGACGGACGCAAGGTGTTCAGCGCAGCGCCGTTGCAGGTCAACGGCAAGCCGGAAGGTTACCTCTATGTGGTGTTGCTCAGTGAAGAACACGACCGCTTCGCCGAACGCGGTGCCACCAGCGCCGCGCTCAATACGGCGCTGCTGTCTATCGGTCTGGTGGCGTCGTTGTGCCTGATCGCCGGCCTTGCCGCATTTGCCCTGATCACCCGACCGTTGCGTCGATTGACCGATCGAGTCAGCCAGTTCGACATCGACGGAGTCCCCTCCACACCGCCCGCATCGGACCCGGTAGAAAAAGCATCGAGCCACGATGAAATAGCCGTGCTCGACGCCGCTTTCCGCCAGATGCAAACCCGTCTCGGCGAACAATGGCGCTCGCTGACTCGCCAGGATCAGGAACGCCGCGAATTGGTAGCGAACATCTCCCACGACCTGCGCACACCGCTGGCCTCGCTGCACGGTTATCTGGAAACCCTGTCGCTCAAGGACGCCACGCTGTCCCCCGCCGACCGCCGTCGCTATCTGGGCATCGCCCTGGATCAAAGCCGCAAGGTTGGCGGCCTGGCGCAATCGCTGCTGGAACTGGTGCGGCTGGAACACGGTTTCGTGCAACCGGTGCTGGAGCGTTTCTCCCTGACCGATCTTGTGCAGGACATCTTCCAGAAGTTCGAACTCACCGCCGAAGCGCGCCAGATTGAACTCAAGGCCAACTTCGCGCCCAACGTCTCGGCCGTCTGCGCCGACCTGGGGCTGATCGAACGTGTGCTGACCAACCTGTTCGACAATGCCCTGCGCGATACCCCGCAAGGTGGAGAAATCGAACTGAGCCTGCGACCTCAAGGGCCCTTTATCGAAGTCACCGTCAGCGACACCGGCCCCGGCATCGCGCCCGAATTGCGCGAAGGTTTGTTTCTGCGTCCGTTCAACATTGGCGGTGCCCGGCGCGATGGCGGGCTGGGGCTGCGCATCGTGCATCGGATCCTGCAACTGCACGGTCGCGAGATTCAGTTGATCGACGTTCCGGGACGGGGGGCGACTTTCCGTTTCTCCTTGCCAGTGGATGAACAAACAGCCGAAAAATGGGCCGTTCGCTCGATGAACCTGAATTCGCTGGGGAAATAGCCCGGTTTCAGCGGTCACAGCTTTGAACCCGATACCCGATGCTGAGGCGAGAAAACGTTGATGACGGCCACGACGCCCTTGTATATCGGCTGCGCCGGATGGAGCCTGCCCCGTGAGCAATGGAGTGCTTTTCCCGACGAAGGCACTCACCTGCAACGGTACGCGGCACAGCTGATGTGCGCGGAAATCAACAGCTCGTTTTATCGACCACACCGCCCGGCAACCTATGCGCGATGGGCTGAAAGCGTGCCGGAGAATTTCAGGTTTTCAGTCAAAGTCCCCAAGCAGATCACCCACGAGGCTCGCTTGGTGAATGGTGAACAGTTGATCGATGACTTTATTGAGCAATGCATCCACCTGGGCCAGAAGCTTGGCTGCCTGCTGATCCAGCTTCCGCCCTCCTTGCCCTTTGACGTCAACACGGCCGAAACTTTTTTCGCCACCTTTCGTTCGCGCTACACAGGCTTCGCCGTGTTTGAACCCAGGCACGTCAGCTGGCAAACAGCCGAGGCGCAGGCGCTGCTGATGGAGCATCGAATAGGCCAAGTGGCAGCCGATCCTTCGCCACTGCCCAATGGCGATGTACCCGGTGCCTGGCCGGGCATCCGCTACTACCGATTGCACGGGTCGCCGCGAATCTACTATTCAAACTACGAGAAACCATGGCTTGAAGACCTGGCTCGAACGCTACACCCCCAAGCCGACGGCGTTCCCACCTGGTGCATCTTCGACAACACCGCCAGTGGTGCGGCGACCGCCAATGCGCTGGAGCTTCAGCGAATGACATCCCAGCGCCAAAAATGATGACCAACCGCCTGTTCATCCGTGACAACTCGGGTCAGGTCCAATAGATTAGGCGGCCTGAAAAAGCCCTGTGCTTTCTCGCCTAAACCCAAGTTAAAAGAAGTAGTGAAATTTCAATGTCCGATTCCAATACCGCTGAATCCGTAGTCACCTTGTCGTCCAAAGCGGAATACGAAAACTCCATCAATCTTTCACAGCATGTGCCACAGGCCAAGACCATCAGCGAGATGGTCCTGGACGCTTTTCAATCCACCCGGGAAAGCGACCAGATCCGCGAGCTGCGCGCCGCGATTCGCCAGGCGCACGACAGCTTCGACGACGATAAAGCCTATGAACTGATGGGCGAACTCAAACAACTGAAAGACGCTGAAGCGTCCGACATTGCCGCGCTGGAAGACCTGAGCAGCAAATTCCCGATCAGCCGTATTCTTTCCAGCTTCAAGGAAGACCCGGCGTTTCAGGAAATCGTCTATGGCCTGGCGTTGAAGGTGCTGAACCAGACTCACCAGGCCATCAGCAACCCAAGCACGGGCAAGAGCAAAGTGGCTCGCGCCAAGAAAGACCTCGAAGTGTTCACCATCAGCAAGGATGGCGTGAGCGTTACGCTGCCGCTGCGCACTCCACGTGCGAGCCTGAACGTTGATCGCAAAGCGCTGGAGTTCCTCGGTTTCACTTTCGTCGGCGAAGGTGAAGACGCGGCCATTGAAAACGAAACGTTCCTGGACAATACCGGGGCCGAACAAGCGGTCAACCGCAAGAACATCATCACTGCTATTCAACAACAAACCGCGTTCGACGGTTACAGCATCGCTGCGCAGTAACCGATCAACCTGAAAGCTTTCAGTCAGCAAGGAACCTGTGGCGAGGGAGCTTGTCCCGCCGGGCTGCGTAGCGGCCCCAAAAAATGTGGCAACAATGCCGACTCTTGTGAGTGCTACCCACTCAAGCGGGAGCAAGCTCCCTCGCCACAAAAGCAGGTATGCCCGAAAGAATTATCGCGCTGACGGATGCAGGGCCGCGATCATGTCCACTTCAATCGGCGCATTTTTCGGCAGCTGGTAAACACCGACGGTCGTTCGGGTGTGTTTACCGGCCTCACCCAATACATGCGTGAAGACGTCAGACGCTCCATTGGCAACCTCACTGAGGTCCACAAAATCGAACGTGGATTTCACGTAAACCGTGATGCGCAGCAATGCCTTGAGGTTATCCAGTGAGCCGATGGCCTCACGGATCAGGGCAAGCCCGCGTATCGCGCTAATACCCGCAGCCTCTTGGGCATCGGCCAGGTTGAGTTCCAGTCCCACTCGGCCGGGGTATTGAATTTTGCCGTTCATTCGCGGCACCAGCCCGCTGACGTACAGTTCGTCATCGTGCCGGACCACCGGGGCGTAATGCCCGCCCGCAGAATTCTCGTCGTAGATATCAAAGCCAAGTTCTTTCGCCATCGCGAGGAAGCGTTCGTCGCGACTCATTTGATTACTCATTAACCGACCCCCTCTTAATCAATCATGCATACGCGCAGATGATGGTAGAGAGAGATGCGTGTCTTGATCAGGGCAACTTCGTATAAGATCCAACAAACTTTACTGCCAGGGAGACCAGTAAAATGCAGCGCGCCGTCATCGCCGCCATCGAGTTCCAGCCCGGAGTGCCGCTGGTGCAGCAGATCGTCGATCAGCTGTCTTTGGCCATCAACCAGGGTGGCCTGCCGAACGGGGCCAAGTTGCCACCGATTCGCGAGCTGTCCGAGTTGATGAAGGTGGGCAAATCTACCGTGGTCGATGCTCTCGACCGGTTGCGGGCCAAGGGGTTGGTGGTTTCACGCCAGGGTTCGGGGCATTACATTCACCGCCCAAGCATCCAATCCCAGCATGCAACTGGCCCGGACCTGCATCCCCAAGACACACTCAGCCGGGTCCGCCGCGCCTTGCTGCTGAACAACGGCGCGCTGCGCCCCGGCTGCGGATTTCTGCCCGCCTCGTGGCTGCCCGCCGACGAATTGCTCAAAGCCGTGCGCAGCACCCTTCGTGCGACCGCGCTGCGCATGGGCGAGTACGGTGAGGTCGGTGGTTACCTCCCGTTGCGCGAGGCGTTGCGCGTGAAGCTGTCGACCGTCGGCATCGAGGTGCCGGTGGAGCAGATCATCACCACCGCCAATACCGTGCAGGCCATCGACCTGCTGATGCGCCTGTTGATAAAACCCGGCGACACCGTGCTGCTCGACGATCCGTGCTACTTCAACATGCACACCAACCTGGCGCTGCACGGCGCCAAGGTCATCACCATCGCCCGCGATTGCGACGGGCTGGACCTGGAAGCGTTCGAGCAATTACTGATCGCCCATCGCCCAGTGCTGTATATGACCAACAGCACGCTGCACAACCCGACCGGACACTCGTTCTCCGCCGCCCAGGTTTATCGCTTGCTGGAGCTGAGTCACCGTTACGGCGTCCACATCCTCGAAGATGACTTGTATGGCGACATCCAGCAAAGACGCACCCCGCGCCTGGCCGCGAGCGGTCTGGACAATGTCAGTTACGTGTCCGGTTTCTCCAAGACCCTGACCGCCAACAGCCGGGTCAGCTACACCGCGCTATCGCCGCAACTGGCCGCACGCATAATCACCTTGAAAATGGCCTGCGGCGGCGTGACCTCGGAACTGGCGGAGCAGATCACCTGCACCATGCTCAGTAACGGCAGCTACGCCAAACACACCCGGCGCACGGTGGATCGCCTGTATGAATCGAGCAGTCGCGTGACGAGATGGCTGGTAGAGGCGGGATGTTCGGTGTCATCGATAGCGGGTGAAGGGCTGTTCATCTGGACTCGGTTGCCCGAAGGACTGCACGCCGAAACCCTGGCCGGCAAAGGCCTCGAACACGACCTGGTGCTGGCGCCCGGCACCCTGTTGAGCAAGGCCGCCGATGCCAGCAGCTTCCTGCGTTTCAATGTTGCGCATAGCGATAGCCTGCAGGTGCGCGAGCAGTTTTTCCGGCTGCTCGATCGCTGAGTTTTTCTGATGCACCGAGTTGCGGCCATCGCGAGCAGGCTCACTGGGCCCAGCGTCGTGCTCGAAAAAGGCGGCAACGCCGATCCAGTGTGGGAGCGAGCCTGCTCGCGATTGGGGCAACACGGTTCAACAGAAAGCAACCCAACAAAAAGCCCCGCTCTTCTCTCGAAGACGGGGCTTTTCTTTACAGCAGCCGGCGCTTAAGGCGCGTAAGTCAGCAACAACTCACTCGGCACTTTGAAGTCCAGCGACATCATCACGCTCAACGCGGTGATGGTGAAGATCGAGAACACGAACAGCTTGCGTGCCCAGACCGTGTCATCGACTGCCTTGTAGCCGGTCCAGGCCATGTACAACCAGTACATGCCCATGGCCGCGGCGACGGCGAGGTAGCTCATGCCGGCGTAGCCGCTGAAGGTCAGCATCAAGGTCGCCACGAGGAACGCCAGGATGTAGAGCAGGATGTGCCGCTTGGCCACTTGAATCCCGCGCTTCACGGGCAACACCGGAATCGATGCGGCCCGGTAATCGTTGAAGCGGAAGATCGCGATGGCGTAGGAATGCGGCATCTGCCACAGGCTGAACATCACCAGCAACGTCAGTGCGGCCATGTCGAAGTTGTTGGTCACGGCTACGTAGCCAATCACCGGCGGCATCGCACCCGACAGACTGCCCACCAGCGTGCCGTGAACCGACTTGCGCTTGAGGTACAGGCTGTAGAAGCCGACGTAGATGACGAAACCGATCACCGCGAACAGCGCGGCCAACGGGTTCGCCACCTTGTACAACAATGCAACGCCGGCCACACCGAGGACGGTCGCGAAGATCAGCGCCAGTTTCAGGGAGATCAGGCCCTGGACCAGTACGCGGTTCTTGGTGCGCTCCATCTTCAGGTCGATGTCGCGGTCGATGCAGTTGTTGAACACGCAACCGGAAGCCACCACCAGGGAGGTGCCGATCATTGCCGCCAGGAAGATGGCCAGATCGACATGCCCTTGAGAGGCCAGGAAAAATCCGCCTGCCACTGAAAGCACGTTACCGAAAATGATCCCCGGTTTGGTGATTTGGATAAAGTGCTTAAAGGACATCCGGACTTACCTCACTTCGCCATCATGAACGTGTGGATGCTGAACATGATCCACAGCGACAGGCCCACCAGCAGGACAATCACGATCGCGGCGAAAACAAATGCAATCACGTTGTTACGCTGCGCGGCCGAACGGTCCAGGTGCAGGAAGTACACCAGGTGCACCAGCACCTGGATCACGGCGAATGCCAGGACGATCATCAGGGTGATCGACTTCGGCAGCGTCGGGTACATCACCAGCGCAAACGGGATGACGGTCAGGATCACCGACAGGATGAAGCCGATCGCGTAGGACTTGACGCTGCCGTGGCCGGCGTCGTGGCTGTCATGGGAGTGTGTGTTAGCCATTTACATAGTCCCCATCAGGTAAACAACGGTGAATACGCAGATCCACACGACGTCCAGGAAGTGCCAGAACAGGCTCAGGCAGCTCAGGCGGGTCTTGTTGGTCGACGTCAGGCCATGCTTGTTGACCTGATACATCATGATCGCCATCCAGATCAGACCGCTGGTCACGTGCAGACCGTGGGTACCGACCAGGGTGAAGAACCCGGACAGGAAGCCGCTGCGGCTAGGGCCGTAGCCTTCGGCGATCAACACGTGGAACTCGTTGATCTCCATGCCGATGAAGCCGGCACCGAACAGGAAGGTCATGGCCAACCAGCCCAGGACCTGCTTCTTGTTGCCCCGGTAGAACGCCAGCATGGCGAAGCCGTAGGTGATCGAACTGAACAACAGCAGAGCGGTTTCGCCCAGCACGTACGGCAGTTCGAAGATGTCGTGGCCCGACGGGCCACCGGCGACGTTGTTAACCAGTACCGCGTACACCGCGAAGATCGACGCAAACAGAATGCAGTCGGTCATCAGGTAGAGCCAGAAACCGTATACGGTCATCTCGCCCGAGTCGTGGTGATGGTCATCGTGCCCATGTCCATCGACATGGGTGTGTCCAGCATTGGTCACTAAGTTCGACATGGTTTAAGCCTGTTCCAACGAGGTTTCAACACGGGTGGCGGTGGCCGGGATTTTCCCTGCCGCGACCAGACGCTTGTGCTGCTCGGCTTCGATGCGTTCGATCACATCGACCGGCACCATGTAGCCTTGATCGTCACGTGCAGCGTGGATCACGAAGTAGATGACAGTGCCAGCCAGGCTCGCGATTGCCAGCCACCAGATGTGCCAGATCATCGCGAAACCGAACACGGTCAACAACGCGCCCATCACCACGCCAGTGGCGGTGTTGTTCGGCATGTGGATCGGCTCGTACTTGGCCGGAGCGCGGTACGCAGTACCGTTTTCCTTGGCTTCGGTGAACGGGTCGATGCAGTCGGCTTTCGGCAGCACGGCAAAGTTGTAGAACGGTGGTGGCGACGAGGTCGACCATTCCAGAGTGTGGGCATTCCACGGATCACCGTGTTCGCACATGTTCTCTGGCTTGTTGCGGTCACGCACACTGACGTACAGCTGGATCAGTTGGCAGGCGATGCCGACAGCGATCATCACCGCACCGAACATGGCGACATACAGGTACGGCACCCACTCAGGGTTGGTGGTGGCGTTCAGGCGACGGGTCATGCCCATGAAGCCCAGTGCATAGAGCGGCATGAACGCGACGAAGAAGCCGCTGATCCAGAACCAGAACGCTGCCTTGCCCCAGCCTTCGTGCAGCTTGAAGCCGAACGCTTTCGGGAAGTAGAAGGCGAAACCGGCGATGTAGCCGAATACCGCGCCGCCGATGATCACGTTATGGAAGTGCGCGATCACGAACAGGCTGTTGTGCAGTACGAAGTCAGCACCCGGGATGGCCAGCAATACGCCGGTCATGCCGCCGATGGCGAAGGTCACCATGAAGCCCAGGGTCCACAGAACCTGGCTGGTGAAACGCAGACGGCCCTGGTAAATGGTGAACAGCCAGTTGAATAGCTTCACCCCCGTCGGGATCGAAATCAGCATCGTCGCCAGGCCGAAGAAGGCGTTGACGTTGGCACCCGAACCCATGGTGAAGAAGTGGTGCAGCCAAACCATGAAGCCCAGTACCGAGATCGCGCCGGAAGCGTAGATCATCGAGTGGTGGCCAAACAGTTTCTTGCCGGTGAAGGCCGAGATGACTTCCGAGAAAATGCCGAATGCCGGCAGGATCAGGATGTACACCTCAGGGTGACCCCACGCCCAGAACAGGTTGACGTACATCATTGGATTGCCACCAAGTTCATTGGTGAAAATGTGGAAATCCATGTAACGGTCAAGCGTCAGCAGTGCCAGGGTAGCGGTCAGGATCGGGAACGAAGCCACGATCAGGACGTTGGCCCAGGTGCAGGTCCAGGTGAAGATCGGCATGTCCATCAGTTTCATGCCAGGGGTACGCATTTTCAGCACGGTGGCCAGGAAGTTGACCCCCGTCAGCGTTGTCCCCAGACCCGATAGCTGTAGCGCCCAGATGTAGTAATCCATCCCCACGCCCGGACTGTATTGCAGGCCCGACAGCGGCGGATAGGCAACCCAACCGGTCTTGGCGAATTCGCCGACGCCCAGGGACAGGTTGATCAGCACCACGCCGGACACCAGCAGCCAGAAGCTCAGGGAGTTCAGGAACGGGAAGGCAACGTCACGCGCACCGATCTGCAGCGGCACTGCAAGGTTCATCAGGCCGGTGAAGAATGGCATCGCCATGAAGATGATCATGATCACACCGTGGGCGGTGAAGATCTGGTCATAGTGTTCAGGCGGCAGGTAGCCAGGCGAACCCTCGGTGGCCATGGCCAGTTGGGTACGCATCATGATGGCGTCGGCAAAACCGCGCAGCAGCATGACCATGGCGACGATGATGTACATCACGCCGATTTTCTTGTGGTCGACCGACGTCAGCCACTCGGTCCACAAGTAGGTCCACTTCTTGAAGTAGGTGATTGCAGCGAACAGTGCCAGACCACCGAGCGCGATCATGGCGATGGTTATCATCACGATCGGTTCGTGGAACGGGACCGCTTCCCAACTTAATTTACCAAACATCGTTTACTCCTCTGCCCCGGCAGCTGAATGCGAGTTCATGTCCATTCCTTGCGTAGCGGCCACTTCTTTCTCTTTCTTCTCGTGCTTCACCTTAGGACCCGGTTTCATGCCTTCGTACTTGTCGACGATGGTCTGGAACAGGTTCGGCGTCACCGAGGAGTAGAGCTCGACTGGGTTGTTCTGGCTCTGCTTGGCAAGGGCTGCGTACTCAACTTGTTCAAGCTGCTTGGGTGACTTTTTGACTTCACTTACCCAGGCGTCGAAATCTTCCTGGGAAGTTGCGATCGCTTTGAATTTCATACCGGTGAAACCCGCGCCGCTGTAGTTGGCGGAGATACCGTCCATTTCAGCGTTACGGTCAGCGATCAAGTGCAGCTTGGTCTGCATGCCCGCCATCGCGTAGATCTGGCCGCCCAGGCCCGGGATGAAGAACGAGTTCATCACGGCGTCGGAGGTGATCTTGAAGTTGATTGGCGTGTGCGCCGGGAACACGATCTTGTTGACCGTGGCAATGCCTTGTTCCGGGTAGATGAACAGCCACTTCCAGTCCAGCGCGACCACTTCGATGGTCACAGGCTTGACGTCGGATTGAATCGGACGGTACGGGTCCAATTCGTGGGTCGAAATGTAGGTGATGTAACCCAGGGCAACGATGATCAGGACCGGGATGGTCCAGACGGCCACTTCGATTTTGGTCGAGTGAGACCATTTCGGGGTGTAAATGGCGTCCTTGTTAGAGGCACGGTACTTCCAGGCGAACAGGAAGGTCATGACGATAACCGGCACCACGACCAACAGCATCAGCAGCGTGGCGGTGATGATCAGGTTTCGCTGTTCCAGGCCGACCTGGCCCGTGGGATTGAGCAAGGTCATGTTGCAGCCTGACAGCAACAACGTGCCGAGCAGCGGCAATAAGCCTAGTAGTCTGGGGTACCTGTTTTTACTCATCTCACGACCTCTAAAGCAGCTTGCGCAATGCAGTTGGGTTTTGATCGCCAACACTTCACCCTGCCAAGGGTTGGCATTTTTCTTGGATTGAATAAGGGCTGCCCGTCGCGCGTCAGACGCTGTTCGACAAATCCTGGGCTAGCGGTAAGTTCTTATTCGAATTCGTGGTCAAAGGCCTTGTTACAGACCAATTCCATTTGGTGCGGATAGTTGGAAGGCTCCGACACCTGGGAGTCGCACGAAGCGTTCAAGCCCCTCGACGCCCTGTTTTCCTGCTCAAGGTGAGCAGTGCCGGAATTCAGTGCGGGCGATTGTAGATACGTAGCGACTCATAAACCATGTCTCATCCCGAAATAATTTTTATCCATTCCAGCAACAATCATTAACGGATTTTGCAAAAGTGCGGCATCTTATCGAAATTAATTCTCAACAAAAACACCAAAATTTGTAGGTCTACAGGGCGCAGTTCAGACAGCTATCGGGGCTGACGCAGACACTTCGACGGTGCCCTAGCCCCTACAAGACAAGGGCTCTGGCGATTTGCCAGCCGCTGTTAAAACTGTCTGTTTGCGTGCGATGGCCAATAAATCGGCAGACGCCTGAGTAGGCCAATTTTGTTGCCAAGCCATACACCGACTCTGCCCGTTGAAATGCCTTGCGACAGTCACGCTGTGACAACATGTCGCACACGTGTCGCACCCTTTCTTGTCGCACATCACGGACTTTTTATTTGTCCCTTGAAATGCAAAACGCCCCGGCCCTCTTGATGAGGACCGGGGCGTTTTTTCACGTTATCCGCACGAGTGGCGGATGACCTCAGCGCAGTGCTTTGCGGTTACGCGAAGTGAGCAGCGGCACCAGCACCACGATCAGCACGAACGCCACCAGCGCCCACTGCGCCAGCGACAAACCGAGGATCGGCGGGTATGGCGTGGAGCAGAAACCGTCGACCTGAAAGCCCAGCGGGAAAATCTTCGCCAGCGGCAGGCCATCGACAATCGGTTGCAGCACATCGATGCCACAGCTGACCGCCGGGTAGAACTGGGTGTAGACGTGATGCCCGGCCACCGCGACACCGGCCAGTGCGAAAATCACCACCAGGGTTTCAAACACCGTGATGCTACGGCGGGTGCGCATCGCCGCGCCAATGAAGGCAAACAGCGCAATCAGCAACAGCGCGTAACGTTGCAGGATGCACAGCGGGCACGGCGCCTCGCCCAGCACAACTTGCATGTACAGCGCGCCACCGATCAGCGCCAGGCAGATGATGCCCAGCAACACCAGGTAGCGCCGTTCACGTCCCAACCGCATTGTTTCCTCGCTCATCGCGTTTCCCTTTTATGCTCGTGGATCAGCTCGCCGGCGGCTGCGCTTGCAGCTGCTGCATCAGGCTGATGTTGTCTTCGATATGCCAATTGGCCGCGATGCGACCGCTTTTGATCTGATAGATATCGGTTGCCCGGAAGTCTACACGCTGACCCTGACCTTTGAGAGCCTTGAACGGACCAGTGAAGTGACCGCGAAAGTGCAAATGCACTACCACCCGGTCGCCAGCAATGATCATTTGCTCGATCTCGCAGCTCAGGTCCGGCACCGCCGTGCGGAAAAACTTCGACGCCAGCAGCGGCCCGGTCGGCCCCTGGACCCGGCCTTCAGGCGGGGTCATGTCGATGAACTGCTCCGACAAGGCCGCCTTGGCCAACGCCTCCTCCCCGCTGTTCCAGAAACTACCGTAACGACGAGCTGCCAATTCCATCGCATCACGTTGCGCCTTGGGCAGGCTCTGATCGACGATCAAGGTCTGCGGCTGGAGCAAGGCGGATTCGGCGAACGCGAAAGGGCTGGCCAGTAACGCAGCCGATAGAACGAGATGGGAGAAGGTGAAGTGAGTCATGGGGCGATCCTGATCATGTAAACGAACGAGCGCCTATCATCAGCATCGGGGAATAAACGATAAACCGGTTAAGAACGGATTAACTTTTAAGGGATTTTTACGAATCGGGACCGCGGCGCGTCTATCGCGGGCAAGCCCCGCTCCTGCAGGTTTTGTGTTGTTCGCGCGATTGCGCAACGATACAAAACCTGTAGGAGCGGGGCTTGCCCGCGAAGCAGGCGACTCGGTCTCCCGAGTCGCCGCAAACAGTTACTCCAATGCCGAAGCCGGCCCAAAGAACTCGTAACGGCTCTGCTTCTCCGGCACACCCAACGCCTTGAGGTGACGCTTGATTGCCGCCATGAACCCTTTCGGCCCCAGGAAGTAAGCATCCAGATCGCGCTGCTCCGGCAGCCACTCGCCCAGTTGCTCGCGGCTCAACAGCCCGACCGTGTCGGCCGCCGGGCTCACGCCATCATCTTCGGCGTAGCAATAGAAGCGTTTGAGTTGCGGGTGACGCTCGGCCAAGCCATCGATCCAGTCGCGGAATGCATGAACGCTGCCGTTACGCGCGCAGTGGATAAAGTGCACCGGCCGTTCGGTGGCCAGCGCCGCTTCCAGCATCGCCAGCGTTGGGGTGATGCCGACACCACCGCTGATCAGCACCAGCGGTTTGTCACTGGCGGTCAGGGTGAACTCGCCCGATGGCGGGAACAGCTGGATGCTCGAACCAACGTGCAACTGATCGTGCAAGTGGTTGGAGGCGCGGCCACCGGTTTCACGCTTGACGCTGATGCGGTACTGGCCCTTGTTGGCCAACGCCGACAGCGAGTAGTTACGACGGATCTCTTCGCCATCGAGGATCAGTTTCATGCCGATGTACTGGCCCGGTTCCGCTGCCAGAATCGCGCCTTTGTCGGCAGGTTCGAAGTAGAACGAGGTGATTTCCGCGCTTTCCTCGACCTTGGCCGCCACGATGAATTCCCGCGCCCCGCGCCAGCCACCGGGGGCCTGTTCCTTCTGATCGTAAATGCTGGTTTCGGCGCCGATCAGGATGTCGGCCAACTGACCGTAGGCCGCGCCCCAGGCACTCATCACCTCAGGGGTGGCAATTTCTTCGCCCAGCACTTCGGAGATCGCACGCAGCAGGCAAGTGCCGACAATCGGGTAGTGCTCCGGCAGGATTTGCAGGGCCACGTGCTTGTTGATGATCTTGGCGACGAGGTCGCCCAACTGATCGAGCTGGTCGATGTGGCGCGCGTACATCAGAACACCGTTGGCCAGGGCGCGCGGCTGATCACCGCTGGCCTGGTGGGCCTGGTTGAACAGCGGGCGCACTTCCGGGTATTCCGAGAGCATCATGCGGTAGAAGTGAGTGATCAGCGCTTCGCCACCGCTTTCCAGCAACGGCACGGTGGATTTGACGATGGCACGGTCTTGAACGCTAAGCATAAAGTGACTCCTGGGCTACTTTGGATTGCTAACTGATGACCCTAGGGTTATCACTTTCCATGCCAACTATTTAACCCTTTAAAAACAATAACTTATAAACACAGTAGTCATATCGACACACGCTGGCTTATAGTCATCCCGACTACACGGAGTCACTATGACTGCAAAATCCTTGCTTACCGCCCTGCTACCGCTGGTCTCCGACCTGTCCCGCGAACTGCCCGAAGGCGAGCGTTATCGACGCCTGCTCGAAGCCATGCGCGCCCTGCTCCCCTGCGATGCCGCCGCCCTGCTGCGCCTGGATGGCGAGTGGCTGGTGCCGCTGGCCGTCGACGGGTTGAGCACCGACACCCTGGGCCGCCGTTTCAAAGTCAGCGAGCACCCGCGTTTCGAAGCGTTGCTCAGCAGCCACGGCCCGACGCGGTTCGCCGCCGACAGCGACTTGCCGGACCCTTACGACGGTCTGGTCGACGGCCTCGACGAGCATCTGGAAGTTCACGATTGCATGGGCTGCCCGTTATTCATCGACGAGCGTCCCTGGGGCTTGCTGACCCTCGACGCCCTCGACCCGGAAAAATTTGAACCCATCGAACTGGACGCCCTGCAAGCCTTCGCCAGCCTCGCGGCGGCCACCGTCAACGCCGCCGAACGCATCGAACGCCTGGCCAATCGCGCCGAAGACGAGCATCAGCGCGCCGAGGTCTACCGCCAGGCCAGCGGCCAGCAAAACCGCGAGATGATCGGGCAGAGCAAGACGCATAAACGCCTGGTGGAAGAGATCAGCCTGGTGGGCGGCAGCGACCTGACCGTGCTGATCACCGGGGAAACCGGGGTCGGCAAGGAATTGGTCGCGCAGGCGATTCACGCCGCTTCGCCAAGGGCGGACAAACCGATCATCAGCCTCAACTGCGCCGCCCTGCCAGACACCCTGGTGGAGAGCGAATTGTTCGGCCATGTGCGCGGCGCCTTCACCGGCGCCACCAGCGATCGACGCGGCAAGTTCGAACTGGCCAATGGCGGCACGCTGTTTCTTGATGAAGTCGGTGAACTGTCCCTGACCGTGCAGGCCAAGTTGTTGCGGGTGCTGCAAAGCGGTCAATTGCAGCGCCTGGGGTCGGATAAAGAACATCAGGTGGACGTGCGCCTGATCGCAGCGACTAACCGCGACCTGGCCGAAGAAGTGCGCAGCGGCCGCTACCGTGCCGACTTCTATCACCGCTTGAGCGTATACCCGCTGCTGGTACCGGCCCTGCGCGATCGCGGGCGCGATGTGTTGCTGCTCAGCGGTTATTTCCTGGAACAGAACCGCTCGCGGATGGGCCTTAACAGCCTGCGCCTGAACAGCGACGCGCAAGTGGCATTGCTGGCATACGACTGGCCGGGGAATGTGCGGGAGCTGGAGCACTTGATTGGTCGCAGTGCCTTGAAAGCGCTGGGTAACTGCAAGGTACGGCCGAAGATTCTGAGTTTGAGTGCGGCGGATCTGGATTTGCCCAATGGCAGCATCGAAGTGGTCGCCGAGCAACCGGCGGCGGCCCCGATGGCATTGGTGTCGGGGGATTTGCGAGAGGCTACCGAAAATTATCAGCGCCAATTGATCAGCGCTTGCCTGGAACGGCACCACGACAACTGGGCAAGCGCGGCGCGCGAGTTGGGCCTGGATCGGGCGAACCTCGGGCGGATGGCCAAGCGCCTAGGGATGAAATAACCCCCCCACTGTGGCGAGGGAGCTTGCTCCCGCTCGGCTGCGAAGCAGCCGCAAAACCTGAAAATGCGGATATTCTGATAACACACATCACCTGATCGGGAGTGCTTCGCACTCCAGCGGGAGCAAGCTCCCTCGCCACAGGGTTCGCCGTTGGGCCGGGAATGGGTATTTAGCCTAAAGCCTGCCCCCAACAAGTCGATAACCCGGCATCAATAGTTTTTGGCGACTTTTTACTCGCCCATCACCTTTTTCCACAGAAGGTTTTTATGTCCACCACCAAAGCCCGCGCAGACTCACTTTCGCTTCTGCTGTTTACCTTGCGCAGCGGCAAGCTGATGGCAATCAACCTGCTGAAAGTCAGCGAAATCATCCCCTGCCCGCCGCTGACCAAGCTGCCGGAGTCGCACCCACACGTCAAAGGCATTGCCACCCTGCGCGGCGCCTCGTTGTCGGTGATCGACCTCAGCCGCGCCATCGGCGAGCGGCCACTGGAAGACCCGAATGGTGGCTGCCTGATCGTCACCGACGTCAGCCGCTCCAAACAGGGCCTGCACGTTCAGGCCGTGAGCAAGATCGTCCACTGCCTGACCACCGACATCCGCCCGCCGCCCTTCGGCTCCGGCGGTGTGCGCTCATACATCACCGGCGTGACCTCGGTCGACGGCACCCTGGTGCAAGTGCTGGACATCGAAAAGGTCATCCACGGCATCGCCCCGGCGCAGATCGAAATGGCCCCGACCGAACTGAGCATGGAAGACGCCGAAGTGCTGGGTAACGCTCGGATCCTGGTGGTCGACGACAGCCAGGTCGCGCTGCAGCAATCGGTTCACACCTTGCGCAACCTCGGCCTGCAATGCCACACCGCCCGCAGCGCCAAGGAAGCCATCGACTGCCTGCTGGACCTGCAAGGCACGGCGCAGCAGATCAACCTGATCGTCTCGGACATCGAAATGTCGGAGATGGACGGCTACGCCTTCACCCGCACCCTGCGCGAGACGCCGGACTTCTCGCACCTTTATGTGTTGCTGCACACATCGCTGGACAGCGCGATGAACAGTGAGAAAGCGCGTCTGGCCGGGGCCAACGCGGTGCTGACCAAGTTTTCCTCACCAGAACTGACCCGGTGCCTGATCGAAGCGGCGAAGGCCGTCGCCGAACAAGGTCACTGAGTCATGACCGAACGCTTTTGCTTGCTGATGCGGCGCAACCTTGCCGAGACGGTGCCCGCAATCACGTGGCCGGTCGGCATTGAATTGATCGAGTACCGTCCCGAAGTCGCCCAAGCCGTCCATCACGTGATGGAACTGGGTCACCTGGAAGGCGGTGGTCGTGTGCCGGAATTGGCGATCTGGCAGCGACGTTTTGAAACCGATCCTGAATACGACCCCACGCTCTGCTTCATCGCTCAAGATGCCGAAGGGATCGTCGGCGTGGCGCAGTGCTGGACCAGCGCCTACATCAAGAAGTTGATGGTGCACCCACGGGCACAGCGACGCGGGCTTGGCCGCGCATTACTGCTCCACGCGTTCCAGGTGTTTCAGGCCCGCCGGGAAGGTTATGTGGATTTGAAAGTACTGGAAGACAACCTTCGGGCGCAGCGGCTGTATGAAAGCGCCGGAATGTATGTAGTCCGCCGAGAATTGGTCCCAGTCTGATACACCGCCATCGCGAGCAAGCTCGCTCCCACAATGTTTTTTGTCGTACACAACATCGGTGTCTGGTGAAGATCTACTGTGGGAGCGAGCCTGCTCGCGATGGGGCCGACACATTCAACCCAATACCATCAGGCATACTCCCCCCCTCGGCCAACTCAATGCCCAAGGATGCCTGACCCATGAAAACCGCCACCCTGACCTTGCTCTGCCTTACCGCCCTCGCCCCCCAAGCCCACGCCTCCAGTCCCGACGCCTGGGCCGCCTACGACAAAGCCGTGCTCGCCAGCTGCACCAAAGCCAGCGGCCTGAAAAACGCCAAACCCGTCGGCACCGCCGCGCAGTTCGACGACCGGGTCGACTACACCGCGCTCCTGATGCAAGGCCAATACCCGCAAAAACACATGAAAGGCCAGCAAGGCACCGAACTGTGCCTCTACAACAAAAAGAGCAAAACCGCCTACGTGACCGAATGGGACTCCATCCGCCCCACCGCCAAAACCCAGTGACTGGCGCATAACTTGCTTCGACCCGAGCCTTCGCGGTGTCTTTCTGGCGCCGTTCCATGCCCTCGGAAGCGACCGGCCGCTCAATGAATACGACATTTTCCTGCGTAGGTTGCGGCAAATGCTGCAACGACCACCACGTGCCCCTGACCCTGGCCGAAGCCCGCATGTGGGCGGCCGACGGCGGTCAGGTGATCGTGTTGGTGGAAGGTTTCCTCGGCAACGGCCTGGGCCTTCCCGTGCAGCAACGCGAACACGCCGAACGTCGCTCAGCAGTGGTTCGAAGCGGCACGTCCGAGGCTTACGTGGCGATCACTTTTGCCGCCTACAACGTCGGTCCCTGCCGGAATCTTGACGAAGACAACCTCTGCCGAATCTACGAACGCCGCCCGCTGGTGTGCCGCATCTACCCGATGGAAATCAATCCGCACATTGCGCTGAACACCGCAGTGAAAGAATGCCCGCCCGAATCGTGGGAACAGGGGCCGGACTTGATCATCGGGGGTAAGTTGGTGGATCAGGAACTCGCGGGATTGATCCAGCGTTCGCGTCAGGCGGATCGCGATGACATTCAGACCAAGGATGCGATTTGCGGGCTGCTGGGGATTCGGACGACAGCGTTGAAGGGGGATGGATTTACGGCTTATCTGCCGGATATGAAGGCGTTTGCCGCGGTCATCGACCAGGTTGCCGCGCAGCCGCTGGCGGGCTCAGGCAGTGATTGGCAGTTTCATGTGTCAGGGGAAGATATCGCCGTGCAAGTGCAGGCGGCCGGGGCGATGGTGGCGACGGAAGTGCCGGTGAACTATGCGTTTATTTCGTTGCGGGTGGCTTGATTCCAGGGCTGTTCAACCTGTTATGGCCCCTTCGCGAGCAGGCTCGCTCCCACCATTGATCTGCGTCGTACACAAAATCTGTGTCCTGTTGAGATCTACTGTGGGAGCGAGCCTGCTCGCGAAGGCGATTGATCAGGCACTGCAGCGTTTGAAACTCAGCGCTTACCCATCGACCGACGAGTCCCTGGAGGCGCAGCCCCTGGCGTCTTGGTATGGCCATTCTTCGCGCCATTCTTGTACCAAGGCTGGCTGGCATTCTTCGCAGCGGCCAAATCACCCGGTTTGAACGGGAACTTGAACGCCGGGATCGCGGCTTTGGTTTCGCTGTCTGCGCTGGAGTCGACGCTGTCTGGCAGGTCTGCCGGGTCGTCGCTCAAAGCGTCGGCAACCGGCGGTTGTGTCGGGGAAGTCATGAAAGCTCCGGGGTGATGCAAAAAGTCGGGCCCGGTCAGCGAGCCGCGAAAGAGCGGCAGTATACCTGTGTCCAGAGCCGCAAGCTTCACGCCGCAAGCGAGTCCGTCGGGTTTTGTGCCAATCGCGAGCAACCCCCGCACCTGTGGGAGCGAGGCTTGCCCGCGAAGAACGATCACGCGGTCAATCAGACCGAACGCTATCTACCGGGGAACCTCAACCCTATCCAACACCCGATTCACCGCCAACTCCGCCAGCATGATGACCTGCTGAATCGCCATCAGCGTATGCCGCTGCGGCCCCTCCAAACTCGTCGCAAAATCACTGCTCATCACACTCGCTGATGCCAAAGATTCACAGGCATGGGCCAACAGACTTTCAGAATCAACATCAGGATCGACCACAAACATCGTGCTCGGCCGGCGCGGTTTTTCGATGTAGCGCTCGGGGGGATCAAGGTAGTAATCGAGCGCGCGCTTCATGGCTTCGTGGTCTTTGATGAGCGATTCGGCCTGGGTGGTTTCGTCGCGGGGTGTGGTGGTGTTGATGGGTGGATCGGGGATTAACTTATCCATGCAAATTTCCTTTTGATGTTGGAGCCATCAATTTCCGATCTCACTCGGAGCAGAGGTGGCAGCTATGTGCGGTGTGAGATTACCGGCAAAAGGAACCCGGCCAGACCGAAGTCTGCCCGCACACAGCCGCCATAAAAAACTTGCAGGCAGCGGATAAGCTGGCGGCAATTATGGGGGGCCTTGCGCTGGTTTCCAATTGTTCAGCCGGAATCTCACTCCCGGTCGCTGAGTTTTCAGCGACAGCCAAAGGTTAGAGAACACGCTTCCTACCCGGCAACCTGAAAAATGCGTGGGAAAACGCTGTGTTTTTTACACATCTTTCAACACACAAAAATGGATCGCGGACCGTCCCGGGCGGCATTCCCACGCGGGGCGTAGGGAACGATCAATCGGGGGCAGTAGAGAGAAAATGGTCGGCTGGCAGACCGCTATCGCGAGCAGGCTCACTCCTACAGTGGAACGATGCACGTCTGCAAGAAATTGGTCGGCTGGCAGGTCGCCTTCGCGGGCAAGCCTCGCTCCTACAGTGGAACGATGCACGTCTGCAAGAAATTGGTCGGCTGGCAGGCCGCCTTCGCGGGCAAGCCTCGCTCCTACAGTGGAACGATGCACGTCCGCAAGAAATTGGTCGGCTGGCAGGCCGCCTTCGCTGGCAGGCCAGCTCCCACAGGGAATGATCTACATCTGCAAGTGATTGGTCGGCTGTTAGGCCGCCTTCGCGGGCAAGCCTCGCTCCTACAGTGGAATGGGAGTACCTGCAAAATATTGGTCGGCTGGCAGGCCGCCTTCGCGGGCAAGCCTCGCTCCTACAGTGGAACGATGCACGTCTGCAAGAAATTGGTCGGCTGGCAGGCCGCCTTCGCGGGCAAGCCTCGCTCCTACAAGGGGTTCGGTGTACACGCTTCGCTTTTCACCACTCATTAGGCCGAGCGTTAGCTCGCCTGCTTTTGATCTTGATCTGCCCGCCCCTTCGGGAGGCTGAGTGGAGGCGTTCATCTGGGGGTGGGCGCGTAGCGCCGTGCGGCGAAGCCGCACACATCGAGAGGAGGTCGAAGCGAAGCCGACCGGAGGCGATGCCCCCAGATGAATGCCGGAGCGAAGGAACGCCGAGCCCAGGCGAGGGGCCGGACGCTGGGGCGAAGCGTTTTGGTTCCTTTTGGGCGTTTGCAAAAGGGACTCGCTGTAAGAGCGAAACCGCCAGCAGCCGTTACCGCAGGAATGGATATGTACACCATCAACAGGAGCATGGTCGGCTACCAGGCCGCCAAGCCCAAACTGACAGCGCCGTCAGTTAGCAGTCACCTTCCTGACCGCCGAACAGGTTTATAAAGGAAGGTATAAACCCGACCCGACTCCCGACCACCTAGCCCGGCGCCCCCACTCGCATGCGAACCCAGAAAAAAACCGCCTTGATCGCAGGCCTGCTGATCGCCCTGGCAGCGAGTGGCGCGTGGTACGCCACCAAACCCGCCACCGCCAAACTCGCCGCGCCCACAGCGATCCCGGTTCGAGTCATCAGCGTCACCGAAAAAGACGTCCCCCGCTACGTCACCGGCATCGGCTCGGTCCTGTCCCTGCACAGCGTCGTAGTCCGCCCGCAAATCGACGGCATCCTCACCAAAATCCTGGTCAAAGAAGGCCAATTGGTGAAACAAGGCGACCTGCTCGCCACCATCGACGACCGCTCGATCCGCGCCAGCCTCGACCAGGCTCGGGCACAACTCGGCGAAAGCCAGGCGCAACTGCAAGTCGCGCTGGTCAACCTCAAGCGCTACAAACTGCTCAGCGTCGATGACGGCGTATCCAAGCAGACCTACGACCAGCAACAAGCCCTGGTCAACCAGCTCAAAGCCACCGCCCAAGGCAATCAAGCGTCAATCGACGCCGCTCAGGTGCAGCTTTCCTACACCCAGATTCGCTCCCCGGTCACCGGCCGCGTCGGTATTCGCACGGTGGACGAAGGCAACTTCCTGCGCATGACCGACACCCTGGGCCTGTTCACCGTGACCCAGATTGACCCGATCGCCGTCGAGTTTTCCCTGCCGCAACAAATGCTGCCTACCCTGCAAGGCCTGATCGGCGACCCCGAGCGCGCACAAGTGAAGGCCTATATCGGCGCCGACACCGACGGCGAAACCGGCAACCTGCTGGGCGAAGGCCACCTGACCCTGATCGACAACCAGATCAACGCCAACACCGGGACCATCCGCGCCAAGGCGGAATTCACCAATCCCGGGCAGAAGCTCTGGCCTGGCCTGCTGGTGACGGTAAAAATTCAGACAGCCCTGGATAAAGATGCGCTGGTGGTCCCGCCCACTGTCGTACAGCGTGGCCTCGATCAACATTTCGTGTACCGCGTCAACGGCGACAAGGTCGAAACCGTCACCGTACAAATGGTCTACCAAGGCAGCGGCCAGGACATCATCAAAGGCGTAAAACCGGGTGACGTGCTGGTCAGCGACGGCCAGTCGCGGCTCAAACCCGGCTCGACCGTGCAGGTAATGACCGAGCCGCCGCAAGTGGTGCAATCGGAGTCGAAGCCATGAAGGGCCACGGTTCTGTCTCAGCCTGGTGCATCGATCATCCGGTGGCGACGATCCTGCTGACCTTTGCCCTGGTGTTGCTCGGCGTCATCGCCTTCCCGCGCCTGCCGATTGCGCCGCTGCCGGAAGCCGAATTCCCGACCATTCAAGTCGCCGCACAATTGCCCGGCGCCAGCCCCGAAACCATGGCGTCGTCGGTGGCCACGCCGCTTGAAGTGCAGTTCAGCGCCATCCCCGGCGTGACCCAGATGACCTCGAGCAGCGCCTTGGGCTCGACCAACCTGACCCTGCAATTCACCCTCGACAAAAGCATCGACACCGCCGCCCAGGAAGTGCAGGCCGCAATCAACACCGCCGCCGGCAAGCTGCCCAAGGACATGCCGAACCTGCCGACGTGGCGCAAGGTCAACCCGGCCGACAGCCCGGTGCTGATTCTCAGCATCAACTCAACCTTGATGCCCGGCACCGAACTCAGTGACTTGGTGGAAACCCTGCTCTCGCGTCAGATCAGTCAGATCGACGGCGTAGGCCAAATCAACATCACCGGCCAGCAACGTCCGGCAATCCGTGTTCAAGTCTCGGCCGACAAACTCGCGGCCATCGGCCTGACCCTGGCGGACATTCGGCTGGCGATCCAGCAAACCAGCCTCAACCTGGCCAAAGGTGCGTTGTACGGTGAGTCGAGTATCTCGACACTGTCGACCAACGACCAATTGTTCCACCCCGAGGAATACAACCAGCTCATCGTTTCCTACAAGGACGGTGCCCCGGTTCACCTCAAGGATGTCGCTAAAGTCGTCAACGGTTCGGAAAATGCCTACGTTCAGGCGTGGGCCGGTGATCAACCCGGGGTGAACCTGGTGATTTCCCGGCAGCCGGGCGCCAACATCGTCGAAACCGTTGATCGCATCCAGGCCGCCCTGCCCGGCCTCGAAGCCATGCTGCCGGCCTCGGTGCAGGTCAAGGTGCTGGTCGACCGCACCCAGACCATCCGCGCCTCCCTGCATGAAGTGGAAATTACCCTGCTGATCGCGATCATGCTGGTGGTGGCGGTGATGGCGCTGTTCCTGCGCCAATGGTCGGCGACCCTGATTGTGTCCGCCGTACTGGGCGTGTCGCTGGTCGCCAGTTTCGCCCTGATGTACATCATGGGTTTCAGCCTGAACAACCTGACGCTGGTGGCAATCGTGGTGGCCGTGGGGTTTGTGGTCGACGATGCGATTGTGGTGGTGGAGAACATTCACCGCCACCTGGAAGCCGGCGACGGCATGCGCGAGGCGGCGATCAAGGGTGCCGGCGAGATCGGTTTTACCGTGGTTTCGATCAGCTTCTCGCTGGTGGCGGCGTTCATTCCGTTGCTGTTCATGGGTGGCGTGGTCGGGCGGCTGTTCAAGGAATTCGCCCTGACCGCGACTTCGACCATCATGATTTCGGTGGTGGTGTCGCTGACGCTGGCGCCGACCCTGGCCGCGCTGTTCATGCGCGCCCCGGTGCATCACGCCCACAGCAAACCCACGTTTGGCGAACGCTTGCTGACAGGTTATGAAAAACTGCTGCGCCGTGCCCTCGCCCACCAGAGACTGATGATCGGGGTTTTCTTTCTGTCACTGGGCCTGGCGGTGGCCGGTTACATCTTTATTCCCAAGGGGTTCTTCCCGGTGCAGGACACCGGTTTTGTCCTCGGCACCACCGAAGCCGCCGCCGATATTTCCTACGGCGACATGGTGAAAAAACACCTGGCGATGGCCGAAATCGTCGCCGCAGACCCAGCGGTTGCGGCGTTTTCCCACTCGGTCGGGGTCTCGGGCAGTAACCAGACCATCGCCAATGGCCGCTTCTGGATTTCCCTGAAAAAACGCGGCGACCGCGACGTCTCGGCCAGCCAGTTCATCGACCGGATCCGTCCGAAACTGATGAAAGTCCCGGGCATCGTGCTCTATCTGCGCGCCGGCCAGGACATCAACCTCAGCTCCGGCCCGAGTCGCGCCCAGTATCAATACGTGCTCAAGAGCAACGACGGCGCAACGCTCAGCACCTGGACCCAACGCCTGACCGAAAAACTGCGCGCCAACCCGGCGTTCCGCGACATTTCCAACGACCTGCAACTGGGCGGCAGCATCACCCACATCAGCATTGACCGCAGCGCCGCCGCGCGTTTCGGCCTGACCGCCAGTGATGTCGATGAAGCGCTGTACGATGCGTTCGGCCAACGGCAGATCAATGAATTCCAGACCCAGATCAACCAGTACAACGTGATCCTGGAACTGGACACCCAGCAACGCGGCAAGGCCGCAAGCCTCAATTATTTCTACCTGCGCTCGCCGCTGAGCGGGGAAATGGTGCCGTTGTCGGCCCTGGCGACATTCGATGCGCCAACGGTTGGCCCGTTGTCTATTGCTCACGACGGCATGTTCCCGGCCGCCAACTTGTCGTTCAACCTGGCGCCCGGCGTGGCGTTGGGCGATGCGGTGATCATGCTCAATCAGGCCAAGGCCGACATCGGCATGCCGGCCGCCATGAGCGGCAACTTCCAGGGCGCGGCGCAAGCGTTCCAGAGTTCGCTGGCCAGCCAGCCGTGGTTGATCCTGGCGGCGCTGGTGGCGGTGTATATCATTCTCGGCGTGCTCTACGAGAGCTTCGTCCATCCGTTGACCATTATTTCAACGCTGCCATCGGCGGGGCTTGGCGCCGTGATAATGCTGTGGATCTGCGGCCAGGACTTTTCGATCATGGCGCTGATCGGGCTGGTGTTGCTGATCGGCATCGTCAAGAAAAACGGCATCCTGATGATCGACTTCGCTCTCGATGCCCAGCGCAATCGTGGCTTGCCGCCGGAAGAGGCGATTTACCAGGCCTGTATCACGCGGTTCCGGCCGATCATCATGACCACCCTCGCCGCCCTGCTCGGCGCCCTGCCGTTGATGCTCGGCTACGGCACCGGCGCCGAACTGCGCCAGCCATTGGGCATCGCGGTGGTCGGCGGCTTGCTGGTGAGCCAGGCGCTGACGCTGTTTACCACTCCGGTCATATACTTGTGGCTTGAGCGGCTTTTCCATAAGCCCAAACCCGCACCGATGCCGGCGCTGGCAACCACAGACTGAGGCGGGGTCATGCGCGTTCTGATTATCGAAGACGAAGAAAAAACCGCGGACTATCTGCACCGCGGCCTGACGGAACAGGGTTACACCGTGGACTTGGCGCGCGACGGCGTCGAAGGCCTGCACCTGGCGCTGGAAAGCGACTACGCGGTGATCGTCCTCGACGTCATGCTGCCGGGCCTCGACGGCTTCGGCGTATTGCGCGCGCTGCGTGCGCGCAAGCAAACCCCGGTGATCATGCTCACCGCCCGCGAGCGGGTCGAAGACCGCATCAAAGGCTTGCGCGACGGGGCCGACGATTACCTCGGCAAGCCGTTTTCCTTCCTCGAACTGGTGGCGCGCCTGCAAGCGCTGACCCGGCGCAGCGGCGGCCACGAACCCGTGCAAGTGAGCATCGCCGACCTGTGGATCGATTTGATCAGCCGCAAGGCCACCCGCGCCGGCACCCGCCTGGACCTGACCGCCAAGGAGTTCTCGCTGCTCAGCGTTTTGGCCCGTCGGCAAGGTGAAATCCTCTCGAAAACGGCGATTGCCGAGATGGTCTGGGACATCAATTTCGACAGCGACGCGAACGTCGTAGAAGTCGCGATCAAACGCCTGCGGGCCAAGCTCGACGGGCCGTTCGACGAAAAACTGCTGCACACGATCCGGGGCATGGGTTATGTGCTGGAGAGCCGCGGTGTCCAGTAATTCGATTGCCCTGCGCCTGAGCGGGATGTTCACGCTGGTGGCGCTGCTGGTGTTCCTGTTGATCGGCTGGGCCTTGTACCAGCAGGTCGACAAAGGCCTGGGTTTGCTGCCCGAGGCGGAGCTGGACGCGCGTTACAGCGTGCTCGAATCCACCGTCGGGCGATATGGCACGCCGGAGCATTGGGTGAAGATCAACAACAAGCTCAAGTTGCTCGGCGAAGAAGACAAGCGCATCAGTTTCTGGATCATCAGCGGCGACCCTCATTACGAATACGGCAACCTGACACCGCAGATCCGCGCCTTTGCCGAAGGGCCCCTGGGGATGCGCGACATGACGTTGCCGGACCAGCCTTATCCGCTGAAAGTGCTGGTCAGCCAGTTCCCGGCCAAGGATCAACGGCCGCCGCTGCGTTTCATGATCGGTATCGACACCGAGACGTTTTTCCAGACCCAGCATCATCTGCTGATCGCGCTGATCAGCCTGGCAATTATTGGCGTGTTGCTGGCCTCGGCGCTGGGTTATTGGGTGGCGCGAATTGGCCTCAAACCCTTGATCAAGTTGTCGCAGGAAGCCCAACGCCTGGCACCGCCGTTGCGTTCCGGGCGTTTGCGCTTATCGCCGCTGCCGCCGGAGCTCAATCAGTTCGTCAATTCGTTCAACTCCACACTGGAGCGGGTCGAGCAGGCCTATTCGCGGCTTGAGTCGTTCAACGCCGACGTCGCCCACGAACTGCGCTCGCCGCTGACCAACCTGATCGGCCAGACCCAGGTCGCGCTGACCCGTGGACGCTCGGCGGAACACTACTTCGAAGTGCTGCAATCGAACCTCGAAGAGCTGGAACGGCTGCGTTCGATCATCAATGACATGCTATTTCTTGCCAGCGCGGATCAGGGCAGCAAGGCGACCAAACTGACTTCCACCTCGCTGGCCGACGAAGTGGCCACGACTCTGGAATACCTGGATTTCATTCTTGAGGATGCGCAGGTTCAGGTGCAGGTCAGTGGAGATGCGCAGGTGCGGATCGAGATTGCGCATCTGCGCCGGGCGCTGATCAATTTGCTGAGTAACGCGGTGCAACACACCGGGCCCGGGCAGGTGATTGAGGTGCGGATCGAGGTCGAGGAGCACCAGGTGAGCATCGGCGTGGCCAACCCCGGGTCGCCGATTGCCAGCGAGCATTTGCCTCGATTGTTCGAGCGTTTTTATCGCGTCGACGCATCGCGCAGCAACAGCGGGAATAACCATGGGCTGGGGTTGGCGATCGTCAAGGCGATTGCGCTGATGCATGGCGGTGATGTGTTTGTGCGCAGTGATCACGGCATGAACACCTTCGGCATCCACCTCCCGGTCTAGACCCTTCCCTGTGGCGAGCGAGCTTGCTCGCGCTGGGCTGCGTAGCAGCCCCAAATCAGCCACTCAGGTTCCTCAGGAAAATCGGGGGGGTGTTTGCGACTGCTGCGCAGTCGAGCGCGAGCAAGCTCCCTCACCACAAAAGCCATTTCCCGCTGCCGGCTACTGTTGCTTTTAGCGCAACAGTCCTTTCATGAATCCGCTCTTTTTCCCCTGTCCAATCCCCCTTATCTTTGCCGCACCAAACAGCACTTGCCAAGCAAGAAGGTTTTAAAGATGTCCAACACTATGGGTATTGCCAGCGCTTTCGTTTTGTCCTCTTTGTTCCTGTCTCCGTTCGCCGTGGCTGAAGAATCGCCGGCCTTCGTCGCGCACAATGCCGCACGCGCCGCTTCGTATGAAGAGCATCAGGGCGAAATGACAGCCAAGGCTAAAGAGGCTGCGCAAACCCCTCAAGCATCAATGTCTTCAAGCCAACCACGGGTTGAGAAAGACAGCTGATCCGACTCATTTGCTCCTTTTCCCTCGACACTTTTCATCGGCTCTTCCCTTTGAAAAGTTGTCTTCAAAGCCGCTGCTATCAGCGGCTTTTTTTCGTTGTGGTTTAAACGCCGTCCAGTTCGTCTTCACTGACAAGAAACATTTTTCACTTCAAGAGCATGAAGTGTTTAGTTGACCAAGGAGCTTTACCGCAAGTGCGTTTCCCTCTCCGTTTCAACCCGCTGTTCATTGCAATCGCTGCAACGATGACCCCCGCCGCCTACGCCGCCGACGAATCCAGTCAGGAAGGTTTTGTCGAAGGTTCGAGCCTCAACCTTAATGTCCGTAACTACTACATGAACCGCAACCGCCTGCAGCAGACGGACGACAACATCGAGTGGGGTCAGGGTTTCCTCGGTCTCTTTGAATCGGGCTTCACCCAGGGCACCGTCGGGTTCGGCGTTGATGCCCACGCCATGCTGGGGCTCAAGCTCGACGGCGGTGGCGGCACGGATGGCTCGAGCATCCTGCCGATCAGCGATGGCAACGGCAAAGCGCCTGGGTCGTTCTCAACGGCGGGTGGCACGCTCAAAATGCGTGCTTTTGATACCGAGTTGAAGGCCGGCGACCTGTTCCTCGCCAACCCGGTGATTGCCGGCGGCGAAACCCGCATGTTGCCGCAGACCTTTCGTGGGGTCAGCCTGACCAACCACAGCTTCGACGGCTTCCTGATCGAAGGTGGCCAGGCGAGCTTCACCAAGCCGTACAACCAGAGCGGTCACACCCGCATCGGCACCTCCTACGGCAGCCTGGCAGACGGTGACGACAGTCAGCACCTGAACTGGGCCGGTGTGGCGTGGAGCGGTCTGCCGGGGTTGACCAGCAGCCTGTACGCCTCCGAACTCAAGGACATCTGGAACCAGTACTACTACGACCTGGATTACACCTACGCGCTGAACGACCTGGTCAGCCTCAACCCGGGCCTGCATTTCTATCACACGCAAGACACCGGCGATGCGCTGCTGGGTCACATCGACAACAACGCCTACAGCCTGCATTTCACCGTCGGCGTGGGCTTTCACAGCGTTACGGCGGCGTATCAGCGAGTCAACGGCAACACGCCGTTCGACTACATCAGCCAGGGCGACAGCGTCTTCCTCGACAACTCCCAGCAGTATTCTGACTTCAACGGCCCGAACGAGCGCTCGTGGAAACTCAAGTACGCCTACGACTTTGCCGGTCTCGGCCTGCCCGGCCTGACCTCGGCGCTGTCCTACTCCCGAGGCGAACTGGACCTGACCAAAGTCGATCCGGACAGCCGCGGCTACGCCTCGTGGTACAGCGCCGACGGCAAAAACGCCAGGCACTGGGAGCGCGACATCGATCTCAAGTACGTGATCCAGGGCGGCAAGGCCAAGGATCTGGCGGTGCGCATGCAATGGGCCACCAACCGCGGTGGCAATGGCTATGGCGCGCTGGATCAGGACACCGATGAATACCGGGTGATCGTCGACTACCCGCTCAATGTCTTCTAAGCTTCACTAAGCAAAAGGCCAGCATTTTTTTGCTGGCCTTTTTTTTATCCGGCATTTATACAAGCGCTCTGGACGCGACCGGTTTCTGGAACTCTGCCCGATTCTTGTAAAAAACTTTTATAACGCCTTATTTGCAGAAGTCAGAACCATGAGTGTGAGCAATGAGAAATCTCAACATCCGATCAGCTCGACACGATCGGAGCAACTTCTGACTCTCGGCAGTGTGCTGTTGGTGATTGCGATATTCAGCATTGTGACCTTCCTGCTGATCCGTGAACGCGCCAACGCCGAGTTGTCCGCCGCTCGCGCCGCCAACAACATCGTGCAATTGATCGACGCCGATGTGCTGCGCAATGTCGAACTCTATGATATTTCCCTGCTGGGTTTGATCGCCGCCTCCCGGCGAGAAGATCTCAAGAGCGTTTCTCCCACCATTCGCCATCTGGCCTATTTCGACCGCGCCACCGCCGCGCCGTACAAGGGCGACATTTTGTTGCTCGACAACAAGGGCGACGTGATCGCCGACTCGGCGTCGGTGGAACCCAGGCAAGGCAACTACGCTGATCGCGAATACTTCCAGTCGCACGTGAACAACCCGGCCCCGGGCATGTTCATCAGCCCGCCCTTCCGGGCCAGGTCGGCCGAACACGATTGGCGTATCAGTTTCAGTCGACGGGTGAGCGGCTCCCAGGGTGAGTTTCTGGGGGTTGCCGAAGCCGCCATGCGCTTGAGTTACTTCGATCAGTTGTTCAACAGTTTGAGCATCGGCCGCGACAGCACGGTCAATCTGATCAGCAAGAACGGGATTCTCCTGGCCCAGCAACCACGCCTGGCCGAAGAGCTGATCGGCAAGGATTTCAGTAACCGCCCCAATTTCCAGCGCATCGTCAAAGAAGGCAACGGCAGCTTCACCAGCATGTCCGATCTATACCGTGACAAACGCCTGTACACCTTTTCCAAGGTCGGAAATTTGCCGTTGATCGTCATCGTTGCACTGTCCAGTGATGAAGTCTTTTCGGCCTGGAAACGCACTGCAGTGGTGGTCAGCTCTGCAACCGCTGCCTTGTGCGTGAGCCTGCTGTGGCTGACGTGGGTGCTGCGCCGGGAATTGCGCCGGCGTCACAATGCCGAACACGAACTGGCGCAACTGGCCGCCACCGATGCGTTGACGGGGCTGGCCAACCGCCGAACGCTGGATCAGGCCCTGCGCCATGAATGGTTTCGCGCTCAACGTTCCGGCATGCCTTTGTCACTGATGATGATTGATGCCGACCATTTCAAAGCGTTCAACGACCGCCATGGCCATCAGGCCGGCGACGAAGCGCTGCGCTCGCTGGCCAACGTTATCAGCGCCCACGTGCGACGACCGGCGGACCTGGCTGCCCGTTATGGCGGCGAGGAGTTTTCGGTGATCCTGGCGGAAACCGATAGCGCCGGTGCGCGGCAGATTGCCGAAAATATCCGCAAGGCCGTTGAGCAGTTGCCGCTGGTTGAGGGAGCTGATGGGCCGATGACTGTCAGTATCGGGATCAGCACCTGGACGACAGCGACGGATATCAGCCTGGAGAGTTTGCTGTTTGCGGCGGACAAGGCGTTGTATCAGGCCAAGGAAAACGGACGGAATCGGGTGGTCGACACGGCTTGAAATCTGCGGTGTCGCTACTGGCCTCTTTGCGGGCACGTCGGATCGCCGCACCGCCCGCGCCTACAATGGCGCTCGGTCTACCTCTTTCCCGCGGGCATAAAAAAAGGCCACCCGAAGGCAGCCTTTAAAAACTAGAGAGGTTTTTGACTTACACGGCCGCTACGGGACGCATGTAAGAGATCGGTGCAGTGCTGGCGTCTTCGAAAGTCACGACTTCCCAAGCATCTGTCTGCTCAATCAACTTGCGCAGCAGCTGGTTGTTCAATGCATGTCCGGACTTGAAGCCCTTGAACTCACCAATCAGGCTATTGCCCAGCAGGTAGAGGTCACCAATTGCATCGAGGATCTTGTGCTTCACGAATTCGTCTTCATAGCGAAGGCCGTCTTCGTTCAGTACACCATCCGCGTCGACCACAATAGCGTTTTCAACGCTGCCGCCGAGTGCGAGGTTGTGCTTGCGCAAGTACTCAATGTCACTCATGAAACCAAAGGTACGGGCGCGGCTGACTTCTTTTACGAACGAAGTGCTGGAAAAATCCACGCTTGCACTTTGTGTGCGGTTACGGAAAACCGGGTGATCGAAATCGATCTCGAAACTCACCTTGAAGCCTTCGAAAGGGACGAAAGTGGCGCGCTTGTCGCCGTCTTCCACTGTCACTTCCCGCAGGATCCGGATGAACTTCTTCGGTGCGTCCTGTTCTTCCAGGCCGGCCGATTGAATCAGGAATACGAAAGGTCCAGCGCTACCATCCATGATCGGGACTTCGGACGCGGAGAGCTCGACGTAGGCGTTATCGATGCCCAGGCCAGCCATGGCCGAGAGCAAGTGCTCCACCGTATCCACTTTGGTGTCGCCACTGACCAATGTGGTCGACATCGTGGTTTCACCAACGTTTTCCGCGCGGGCAGGAATCTGCACCACAGGGTCGAGGTCGGCACGAACAAACACAATGCCGGTGTCGATAGGTGCAGGCTTGAGGGTCAGGTAAACCTTCTCCCCGGAGTGCAGGCCTACACCTGTAGCACGGATAATATTTTTCAGTGTGCGTTGTTTAATCATGGCTTGGGCCGCTTCAGCGCAAATTGCGAACTGGTATCAACAAAGGCTGGCGATAATAGCAGACCAGACCTTTGCTGAACACCAATCACCTTCATAGCCCTGATACATTCCATCAATCAGCCTGACGACGCAGGAAAGCCGGGATGTCCAGGTAATCCAGATCATCTTGCGGATTCATCTTCGCGGCAGTCGCAGCACCGGCCTGAGCCTGGTTGCGCATGACGGTCGGACGGTCCAGGTCACGGTAATTTACCGCCGGTTGTTCCTGACGAGCGGGCGCCGATTGTTGCGGCTGGGAGGCCATGGAGGTGTGAACGGTGTTGTCGATGACCTTCACAGGCTTCTCGATCTTTGCGCCCAGACCGGTGGCAACCACAGTCACGTGCAGTTCGTCGCGCATGTCCGGATCGATAACGGTACCGACCTTGACCATCGCGTGCTCGGAAGCGAAGGCTTCGATGATGCTACCCACGTCGGAGTACTCACCCAGGGACAGGTCAGGACCGGCGGTGATGTTCACCAGGATGCCGCGTGCACCTTGCAGGTTCACGTCTTCGAGCAACGGGTTGCGAATGGCCGCTTCAGTGGCCTCACGTGCACGGTTCGGACCGCTGGCACAGCCAGTGCCCATCATCGCCATGCCCATTTCGCTCATTACAGTCCGTACGTCGGCAAAGTCGACGTTGATCATGCCCGGACGCTTGATGATGTCGGAGATACCGCGAACGGCACCGGCCAGTACATCGTCGGCCTTGGCGAAAGCCGACAGCAGGCTGGCGTCTTTACCGAGGATGGTCAGCAGCTTCTCGTTGGGAATGGTGATCAACGAGTCGACGCTTTCAGACAGCAGACGAATACCTTCGTCGGCGATCTGCATACGCTTGCGGCCTTCGAACGGGAACGGACGAGTCACCACCGCAACGGTGAGAATCCCCATTTCCTTGGCCACTTCAGCAATGATCGGCGCAGCACCGGTACCGGTACCACCGCCCATGCCGGTGGTGATGAACACCATATTGGTGCCCTGCAGGACTTCGGCAATGCGCTCACGGTCTTCGAGAGCGGCCTGACGACCTACTTCAGGGTTGGCACCGGCGCCCAGACCTTTGGTAACGCCCGTACCCAATTGCAGGATGGTCCGCGCGCCGATGGATTTCAGCGCCTGGGCATCAGTGTTGGCGCAGATGAATTCAACGCCTTCAATGTTGCTCTTGACCATGTGGTTGACGGCGTTGCCGCCGCCTCCGCCAACACCGATAACTTTAATAACCGGGCTTGCGGGGATGTTGTCTACGAGTTCGAACATTTTCCCTCTCCTTTACGTTCTCTAGTTTTTTCGCCTACTGCTTTTACTGCTTGTCGCTTTTACTGCTTGCTCTTGCGGCTTGTAGCTTGCCGCTTGAATCTGCTTCGTCAGAAGTTGCCTTGTACCCAGCTCTTGATGCGATCGAGCAAGGCGGCTTTCGGTTCTTCATTGCTGTAGCTGTCGCGGCTGCTGATGCCCGAGAACGAAATCCCGTCGGACTGCTTCTGCAGGCCGTACATCAACAGGCCTACGCCGGTGGAATAAATCGGGTTGCGGACCACGTCGTCCAGGCCCTTAACGCCGTGGGGCACGCCCAGGCGGACCGGCATGTGGAAGATCTCTTCGGCCAGTTCGACCGCGCCTTCCATTTTCGAGGTACCGCCGGTCAGCACGATGCCGGCCGGGATCAGGTCTTCGTAGCCACTGCGGCGCAGTTCGGCCTGGATCAGCGTGAACAGTTCGTCGTAACGCGGCTCGACCACTTCGGCCAGGGCCTGGCGGGACAGCTCGCGCGGTGGACGGTCGCCAACACTTGGCACCTTGATGGTTTCACCGGCACCGGCCAGCTTGGCCAGGGCGCAGGCGTAGCGAATCTTGATTTCTTCGGCGTACTGGGTCGGGGTGCGCAACGCCATGGCGATGTCGTTGGTCACCTGGTCGCCCGCAATCGGGATCACCGCGGTGTGACGGATCGCGCCTTCGGTGAAGATCGCGATGTCGGTGGTGCCGCCGCCGATGTCCACCAGGCACACGCCCAGCTCTTTCTCGTCGTCGGTCAGGACCGAATAGGCCGACGCCAGTTGCTCGAGAATGATGTCGTCGATTTCCAGACCGCAGCGACGCACGCATTTTTCAATGTTCTGTGCGGCGTTGACGGCGCAGGTCACCACATGGACCTTGGCTTCCAGACGCACGCCCGACATGCCCAGCGGCTCACGAACGCCTTCCTGGTTATCGATCACGTAATCCTGCGGCAAGGTGTGCAGTACGCGCTGGTCAGCCGGGATCGCCACGGCCTGGGCGGCGTCGAGGACACGCTCAAGGTCGGCGGAGCTGACTTCGCGATCACGAATCGCCACGATGCCGTGGGAGTTCAGGCTGCGGATGTGATTGCCGGCCACGCCGACGAACGCCGAGTGAATCCGGCAACCGGCCATCAGCTGCGCTTCTTCGATCGCGCGCTGGATCGATTGCACGGTGGACTCGATGTTCACCACCACGCCTTTCTTCAGGCCACGGGACGGATGAGTGCCGATCCCGACGATTTCGAGCGTGCCGTCGTCCGAGACCTCGCCGACCAGCGCCACCACCTTGGAGGTGCCGATATCGAGACCGACGATCATTTTGCCGCTTTGCACGTTTGCCATGGGTCCTGCCTCTTCTTAATTCTTCGCGACAGCGGGTTGGGCTGTCGTGGGCGCTACAGGTTCCCGCCAGCCAACAGCAAGGCCGTTGGCGTAGCGCAGATCGATGCGCGCAATGTTCGTAATCTGTTCTTTAAGCGTCTTGTCGTAGATGGCAATGAAGCGGCGCATCTTTTCCACCAGCTTGCCGCGTCCCAGCAGCAGTTCGATCCCCGGGCCCGCGCTGCCGGCGCCGGTGGTCAGGAACCAGCTGCCTCGTTCACGCAACTCCAGGCGTGCAATCGAGAAGCCCATCGGCCTGAGCATCTGGCTCAGCACCTGGTATTGCTGCATCACTTGCTGTTGCGCCCGTTGTGGGCCGAACAGCTGTGGCAAATGTTCGTAATTGGCCAGCTCACGCGGGGTGAACGCCTGGCCCTGGTTGTTCAACAGCGATTCATCGCCCCAACGGGCTATCGGCAGTTGTTCTTCCAGGCGGATCACTACTTGATCCGGCCACACCCGACGCACTTCGGCGTGGGCAATCCATGGCATCGTTTCAAGTTCGGTGCGCATGCTCGCAAGATCGATGGTGAAGAAGCTCGACGCCACATAAGGGGCGATTCGCTGCTGCACCGCCTGCTGGCTGATGTAACTCAAGTCACCCTGCACAGCGACTTTGGTGATCGGCCGGTCGGCGTAGGGCAGCAAACGCTGCGCGCCTTCGTAAGTGCCGAACCCCAGCGCAACCAACATCACCGGCCAGAACAGGCTTTTCAGAAAACCAAAATTGGCTTTCGGCAGGCGCGCAGACATCGGCTCTTTGGCCACCATTCGGCTCGCACCCCGTGGCACCGGCTTGCGGCCGGGTGCTGGAGGGGGCTGATGTCTCAGCTGTGCGCCTTGCATGGTCTTAACCCCGCGCCTCGATACTTGCGGCCAGAATCGCCAGAACCAGTTGCTGGAAATCCAGACCGGCGGCACGGGCCGCCATCGGCACCAGGCTGTGATCGGTCATGCCCGGTGCGGTGTTGACTTCGAGGAACCAGAACTGACCGTCGGCGTCCTGCATCACGTCTGCCCTGCCCCAACCGGCGATACCCAGCGCCTCACAGGCTTTCGCCGTGAGGTCCATCAATTCTTTTTCCTTGGTGCTGTCCAGGCCACACGGGATCCGGTACTGAGTATCGGAAGCCACGTACTTGGCGTCGTAGTCGTAGAAGCTGTGCGTGGTGCCCAGGGCAATCGGTGGCAACACCTGGTCACGCAGGGTGGCGATGGTGAACTCCGGACCTTGAATCCATTGCTCGACCAACACTTGCGAATCGTAGGTACTGGCCGCTTTCCAGGCGTCGATCAATTCCGACGCGGACGTCACTTTGGCCATCCCGATACTTGAACCTTCATGGGCCGGTTTGACGATCAAAGGGAAGCCCAGTTCCGTCGCTGCCGAAATACAATCAGCCTCTGAGCTCAGTACCGCGTGACGTGGCGTCGGGATGCCGAGGCTGTGCCAGACCTGTTTGGTCCGCAGCTTGTCCATGGCCAGTGCCGAAGCCAAAATGCCGCTGCCGGTGTAGGGAATACCCAGGCATTCGAGCAGGCCCTGCATGCTGCCGTCTTCACCGCCACGACCGTGGAGGATGACGAAGGCGCGGTCGATCTTTTCGTTCAGCAAACGCTGCAGCAGGTCATCGCCCACATCGAGGCCGAACGCATCCACACCGGCGCTCAGCAGCGCGTCGAGTACCGCGTTGCCCGACTTCAGGGACACCTCACGCTCGGCACTCTTGCCGCCGAACAGCACGGCGACGCGGCCGAAGTCTTTCGGCGCGACCGTGGAGACGAGGTTGGCGTAGGCAGCAGTCATTTCAACTTCCCCACAGTCGGCGCGGCAACAGCACCCGCAAATAGCGGACTGGCCAACAGTTTCGGGGCGAGACCACCGATATCACCGGCGCCCTGGCACAGCAGTATGTCGCCGGCACGCAGCAGCGGCTTGACCAGTGGCGCGAGGTCGACTCCGCGCTCGATGTAGATCGGGTCGAGCTGACCGCGCTGACGAATGCTGTTGCACAGCTTGCGGCTGTCGGCGCCCGGAATCGGTTCTTCACCGGCCGGGTAGACTTCCATCAGCAGCAAGACGTTGGCATCGGCCAGTACATTGACGAAATCGTCGTACAGGTCGCGTGTACGACTGTAACGGTGCGGCTGGTAAACCATCACCAGACGGCGCTCCGGCCAGCCACCGCGGACGGCCTGGATCACGGCCGCGACTTCGGTCGGGTGGTGACCGTAATCATCGACCAGCATGACGTTGCCGCCATCGACCGGCAGTTCGCCGTAGACCTGGAAGCGTCGACCGACACCCTGGAAGCCGGACAGGCCCTGGACGATGGCTTCATCGCTGACGCCCTCGTCGGTGGCGATGCAGATGGTGGCCAGCGCGTTCAGCACGTTGTGGTTACCCGGCATGTTCACCGAGACATCCAGCGGCTCGCGATCAGGGCGCAGTACGGTAAAGAAAGTCTGCATGCCTTGCTGGCGCACATTGATGGCGCGCACGTCGCAGTCATCGCCGAAGCCATAGGTAACCGTCGGGCGTTTCACCAGCGGCAGGATTTCACGCACCACCGGATCGTCCAGGCACACCACCGCCAGACCGTAGAACGGCAGGTTGTGGAGGAACTCGACGAAGGTTTTCTTCAGTTTGTTGAAGTCACCGTCATAGGTCGCCATGTGGTCGGCGTCGATGTTGGTGACCACGGCCACCAGCGGCTGCAAGTGCAGGAAACTGGCGTCGCTTTCGTCGGCTTCGGCGATCAGGTAGCGGCTGGTGCCAAGCTGGGCATTGGTGCCCGCGGCATTCAGGCGGCCACCGATGACGAACGTGGGGTCCAGGCCACCGGCCGCGAACACCGAAGCGATCAGGCTGGTGGTGGTGGTTTTGCCGTGCGTACCGGCGACGGCGATGCCGTGGCGATAGCGCATCAGCTCGGCCAGCATTTCTGCGCGTGGCACCACAGGGATGCGACGTTCCAGCGCGGTGGCGACTTCCGGGTTGGACGTGTTCACGGCGCTGGATACCACCAGCACGTCAGCGGCAGCGGCGTTTTCAGCACGGTGACCGATAAAGATGTGCGCGCCAAAAGACTCGAGACGCTCGGTGACGGGCGAAGCTTTCAGGTCGGAACCGGACACTTCATAGCCCAGGTTCAACAACACTTCGGCGATGCCGCACATGCCCACGCCGCCGATGCCGACGAAGTGGATGCGACGGATGCGGCGCATTTCCGGTTGCGGCATGGCTTTCTGTTTCTCAACCATGGGCCACCTCCAGGCAGGTATCGACCACGTTACGGGTGGCATCGGGTTTGGCCAGGCGGCGTGCCGCAGTGGCCATGTCGTTGAGTCGTTGTGGTTGCATCAGGACCTCTGTCAGGCGTGCGGCAAGATCCGCTGCGCCAGTCGTTCTTTGCGGCATCAGGAAGGCAGCGCCTTCACGGGCCAAATAATCGGCGTTGCGGGTCTGGTGATCGTCGATCGCGTGGGGCAATGGCACCAGCATCGAGGGCAGACCGGCGGCAGCCAGCTCACTGATGGTCAATGCGCCTGCGCGGCACACCACCAGGTCGGCCCAGCCATAGGCTTGGGCCATGTCTTTGATGAAAGGCTGCACTTGCGCCTCGACGCCAGCCGCGCGATAGCGCTCTGCAGTCACTTCATCGTGGTTTTTGCCGGCCTGATGAAACACTTCCGGGCGCAGGTCGGGGGCGACTTGCGACAGGGCTTCAGGCAGCAACTTGTTCAACGGCTCTGCGCCCAGGCTTCCGCCCAGAATCAGCAAACGCGCCTTGCGACCCGCCAGGGCGGGGCGCTGTGTTTCGAGGAACAGCTCGGTGCGCACCGGGTTACCGGTGGTCCGACGGCTGTCCGACAGGGTAAAGGTGTCGGGGAACGCTTCACAGACTCGGGCGGCCAACGGCACCAGCAACCGATTGGCGGTACCGGCCACGGCGTTCTGTTCATGAACGATCACCGGCACGCCGGCCAGTTTGGCTGCAACGCCACCGGGGCCGGTCACATAACCACCGAAGCCGACCACACACACTGGCCGCAGCTGACGAATGATCGCCCGCGCCTGCCAGACGGATTTGAGCACCATGAACGGCGCCTTGAGCAGGGACAACTTGCCCTTGCCGCGCAGACCAGTGGCGTTGATCCGATGCAGCTCGATACCGGCCATCGGCACCAGGTCGTTCTCGATCCCGCGCGGGGTTCCGAGCCAGTGCACGGTGTAACCGCGGGCCTGGAATTCGCGGGCGCACGCCAGCGCCGGGAACACGTGGCCACCGGTACCGCCCGCCATGATCAAGACGTTAGCGCCCATGGGTCGGCTCCTCGGCGAAGTCGCTCTCATGGAACTCCATCTCTTCGCTGCCCAAGTGGGTTCGACTCTCCCACTCGATGCGCAACAACAAGCCGAGACAGGCACCGCAAATCACCAACGAACTGCCGCCATAACTGAGGAACGGCAGGGTCAGGCCTTTGGTCGGCAACAGGCCAACGTTCACCCCGATGTTGATCAGGAACTGGCCGATCCACAGGAACGACAGGCCATAAGCGATGTAGGCGGCGAAGAATTGCTTGGCCTTCTCGGCCCAATAGCCGATGTACATGCCACGCACGCAAACAAAGACGAACAACGCCACCGTGCACAAGGAACCCACGGCACCCAGCTCTTCGGCAAGGACTGAGAACACGAAGTCGGTGTGGGCTTCCGGCAGGTAGAACTGTTTCTGCACGCTGTTGCCCAGGCCAACGCCCAGCCATTCGCCGCGACCAAACGCGATCAACGCCTGCGACAACTGATAGCCGGCACCGAACTGGTCGGCCCATGGATCGGCAAAGTTGGTCAGACGCGCCATTCGATACGGCTGAACTTGAATCAACAGCACCACTGCCCCGACCGCCAGGACCACCATCAAGGAGAAACGGAACAGTCCGACCCCGCCGAGGAACAGCATCGCCGCCGCCGCGCCCATCATCACGACGGTGGCGCCGAAGTCCGGTTCCATCAGCAACAGACCGGCCATGGGCAGCAGCACGATGAACGGCTTGAAGAAGCCCATCCAGCTTTCCCGCACTTCTTTCTGGCGACGCACCAGATAACCGGCGAGGTAGATCACCACGAACACCTTGGCGATCTCGGATGGCTGGACGTTGAAGAAACTGAAACCGATCCAGCGCATGGAACCGTTCACTTCACGGCCGATCCCCGGGATGATCACCATCACCAGCAAACCGAATGCGCCGAGCAGCATCAGCCAGCCCAGGCGCTGCCAGGTGGCGATCGGAATCATCATGGTGACGACGCAGGCACCCAGGCCCAGCACGATGTAGATCAAGTGGCGAATCATGTAGTACAGGGCACTGCCCGACTGCACGGCCGCCACTTCGGTCGACGCCGAGGCAATCATCACCAGCCCGAGACCGATCAAGGCCAGGCAACCGGCGAGCATCGGGAAGTCGAGGTCGATCCCGCGTCCGGTGATGATCGGCGACGGATAAGGCTTGATGATGTTCATCAGGCTCATACCAGATCCTCCACGGCGCGGACGAACTGGTGACCACGGTCTTCGTAATTCTTGAACATGTCGAAACTGGCGCAGGCGGGCGACAGCAGCACGGCGTCACCCGGTTCGGCGATGGCGCGGCATTGGGCAACCGCTTCATCCAGCGAACCGACGCGAATCAGCGGCACGGCATCGCCGATGGCCTGGCCGATCAAGTCGGAGTCTCGGCCCATCAGCACCACGGCGCGGCAATTGGCTGCCACCGGGTCACGCAAATCCTTGAACTCGGCACCCTTGCCATCGCCACCGGCGATCAGCACGAGTTTGCCGTCGATGTCCGCACCCAGGCCTTCGATGGCCGCCAGTGCGGCGCCGACGTTGGTGGCTTTGGAATCGTTGTAATAGCTCACGCCGTCCAGCTCACGAACCCACTGGCAACGATGTTCCAGCCCGGCGAAGGTGCGCAGGCTCGAGAGCATGGCGTCGAACGGCAGGCCGACGGCATGGCCCAGGGCCAATGCTGCCAACGCGTTGGACTGGTTGTGGGCGCCACGAATTTTCAACTCGCGCACCGGCATCAGGTTCTGGAATTCGAAGGCCAGGTACTTCTCGCCGTCTTCTTCGCGGATACCGAAAGCCTTGAAATCGGGCTTGCTCAAACCGAAGGTCCAGCAAGGCTGGCCCTCGCCCATCAGCGGACGGCTCAGGGCGTCCTGACGGTTGACCACAAACTGTTTCGCGCCACGGAAGATCCGGTGCTTGGCCAGGTGATAGGCCGGCAGACCGCTGTAGCGGTCCATGTGGTCTTCACTGACGTTGAGCACGGTCGCCACTTCGGCGTTGAGTTGATCGGTGGTTTCGAGCTGGAAGCTCGACAACTCCATCACGTACAACTCGACGTCGTCGCTGAGCAAATCCAGCGCCGGCGTACCGAGGTTGCCACCGACAGCGACACGCTTGCCCGCCGCCACCGCCATCTCGCCGACCAGGGTGGTGACAGTGCTTTTCGCGTTGGAGCCGCTGATGGCGACAATCGGCGCCTTCGCGTTACGCGCGAACAGCTCGATATCACCGGACAATTTCACGCCACGGGCGGCGGCAGCCTGCAGGGCCGGAGTCGCCAGCGCCAGGCCGGGGCTCACGTAGAGTTCGTCGGCACGGCACAGGAACTCGACGTCCAGCTCGCCACAACGCACTTCCACGTGCGGATAGTCACGCTTGAGCGTGGCCAGTTCCGGTGGATTTTCCCGCGTATCGGCCACAGCAAACGACGTGCCCCGGTTCGCCAGGAAGCGAACCAGGGACATGCCGCTCTTGCCGAGGCCGACAACGATGCGGAAGTGGTCAGAAGCGATCAGAGACACTCGTTCTACCTCAGCTTCAGGGTGGCAAGGCCGACCAGTACGAGAATCACGGTGATGATCCAGAAACGGACGATCACACGCGGCTCGGGCCAGCCCTTGAGTTCAAAATGGTGGTGAATGGGTGCCATGCGAAACACACGGCGACCGGTCAGCTTGAAAGAAGCAACCTGGATAACCACGGACAGGGTTTCCATCACGAACACGCCGCCCATGATGAACAGGACGATTTCCTGACGGACGATCACCGCGATGGTGCCCAGGGCCGCGCCCAGCGCCAGCGCGCCGACGTCGCCCATGAAGACCTGCGCCGGATAGGTGTTGAACCAGAGGAAACCGAGGCCCGCACCGATCAAGGCACCGCAGAACACGATCAACTCACCGGCGCCCGGCACATACGGAATCAGCAGGTATTCAGCGAATTTCACGTTACCGGACAGGTAGCAGAAGATGCCAAGACCGCCGCCGACCATCACCGTCGGCATGATCGCCAGACCGTCGAGGCCGTCGGTCAGGTTGACCGCGTTGCTCGAGCCGACAATCACGAAATAGGTCAGAACGACGAAGCCTATGCCCAGCGGAATGCTGTAGTCCTTGAGCATCGGCAGGATCAGGGTCGTTTCCACCGGAGTCGCAGCGGTCATATAAAGGAAGATCGCCGCGCCCAGGCCGAACACCGACTGCCAGAAATATTTCCAGCGGCTTGGAAGGCCTTTGGAGTTTTTCTCGATCACTTTGCGATAGTCGTCGACCCAGCCGATAGCGCCGAACAGCAACGTCACCAGCAACACGGTCCAGACATAACGGTTGCTCAGGTCAGCCCAGAGCAAGGTGCTGACGCCGATGGACGACAGGATCAGTGCACCGCCCATCGTCGGGGTGCCCGACTTGGACAAGTGCGATTGTGGACCGTCGTGGCGAACGGATTGACCGATCTGACGGTTCTGCAAAGTGCGGATCATCCACGGGCCATAGCACAGGGACAAAACCAGCGCGGTCAGCACACCGAGGATCCCGCGCAGGGTCAGGTACTGAAAGACCGCGAAGCCTTTGTAGAACTGTTGCAGATACTCCGCTAGCAGCAGCAGCATTAATGTTTCTCCAGACTGGACCCGCACAAAGCGGCGACGATGTTTTCCATCGCAGCGCTGCGCGAGCCCTTGATCAAAATGGTGGTGTTTGTGTCTTGCTCGGCGCCCAGGGCCTTGATCAGCTCAGCCTGAGTGCTGAAGTGAAAGGCCTGTGGACCGAAAGCGTTCACGGCGTGAGCCATCAGTGGCCCAACGGCGTAAAGCGCGGAAACCTTGCCGCGGGCGTACTCACCCACATCGCGGTGCCCCTGCTCTGCCCAATCGCCCAGTTCGCCGATATCTCCGAGCACCAGAACGGTGCGGCCGGAAAAGCCGGCGAGTATATCAACGGCGGCGCACATGGAGGTGGGGTTCGCGTTGTACGTGTCATCGATCACGCGCATGCCATTGCTGGCCAGTTGCGCGACGGTGCGGCCCTTGACCGGTTGCACCGCGCCGAGGCCGGTGGCGATGCCGAACAGCGACACGCCCAAGGCGTGTGCGGCAGCGGCGGCGGCCATGGCATTGGTAACGTTATGTGTGCCGAGCAGGTTCAGCTGAACGCGCTCCACACCTTCAGGACTGTGCAGGTTGAAGGCCGGGCAACCGCGCGCATCGCGATCCAGGTCGCTGGCATAGAAGTCGGCGCTTGGGTTGTTCAGGGCGAACGTCAGGACTTTGCGACCGCCCGCACGGGCCTTCCAGATGCCGAACGCCTTGTCGTCAAGATTGAGCACAGCGACGCCATCGGCCTCCAGCCCTTCAATGATCTCGCCCTTGGCTTCAACGATTTTTTCCGGCCCGCCAAACTCGCCGACGTGGGCGGTCCCGGCGTTGTTGAGCACGGCCACGTGCGGCTTGGTCATGCCGACGGTGTAGGCAATTTCGCCGAGACGCGACGCACCAAGTTCAATAACGGCGGAGGTATGTTCCGGCGCGAGTTCGAGCAGGGTCAGCGGGACGCCGAGGTCGTTGTTCAGGTTGCCACGGGTCGCCAGGACCGGACCGCGCGTGCGCAGGATGCTGGCGAGCATTTCCTTGACCGTGGTTTTGCCGCTGGAACCGGTGATCGCCGCGACCGGGTTGGTAAACGCGGCACGGTTCATCGCGCCCAGTTGGCCCAACGCCTGGCGGGTGTCCTTGACCAGCAATTGCGGCAGCGCGCTATCGGCGACTTCGCGCTCGACCAGAGCGGCAACCGCGCCTTTGCTGGCAACGTCGTTCAAATAGTCATGACCGTCGAAGCGCGGACCAGTCAGGGCAATAAACAGTTGGCCCGGTTTGATCGCGCGGCTGTCGATGCTGACGCCATCGAACGTGGCATCGGCTGCGATCAATCGTGCATTCAGTGCGCCAGTCAGCTCACTCAGTTTCAACGCTTTAAGCATGGGCCACCTCCCATGCGGTCAAGGCGTGATCGGCCTCGACCAGATCGGAGAAAGCGTGACGCTCGCCGTTGATTTCCTGATAGTCCTCGTGACCTTTACCGGCCAGGACAATCACGTCATCCGCCGAAGCACTGGCGATCAACTGGGCGATCGCCTGCCCACGGCCAGCGACAAAGGTGACTTTATCCACAGCGGTGAAACCGGCGCGGATGTCATCGAAAATCAACGAAGGATCTTCGGTGCGAGGGTTGTCATCGGTGACCAGCACACCGTCGGCCAGACGTTCGACCACTTCGGCCATCAGCGGACGCTTGCCGCGATCGCGATCGCCGCCACAGCCAAACAGGCACAACAAACGGCCTTTGGCGTGTGGACGCAGGGCCATCAAGACTTTTTCCAGCGCGTCCGGGGTGTGGGCGTAATCGACGACCACCAGCGGCTGAGTGCCGCCGCCCAAGCGTTGCATGCGACCGGCCGGGCCTTCGAGTTTCGGCAGGACCTTGAGGATTTCGTCCAGCGCGTAGTCCAGGCCGAGCAAAGCGCCGACGGCGGCCAGCACGTTGCTCAGGTTGAAACGACCGAGCAAGGTGCTGCGCAAATGGTGTTCGCCCTGCGGCGTGACCAGCGTGGCGCGCACGCCTTCGTCATCGAACTGCGCTTCACGGCAATACAGGTAAGCGCTGGCATCTTCCAGGCTGTAGGTAATCAGGCGCGACTCACGTTTGTCCGCAGCCAGTTGGCGGCCGAACTCGTCGTCGAGATTGATCACCCGGCACTTCAAATCGTTCCAGGCAAACAGCTTGGCCTTGGCTTCGCCGTAGGCTTGCATGGTGCCGTGGTAATCGAGGTGATCGCGGGACAGGTTGGTCATCACCGCCACATCGAATGCCAGCGCGGTCACGCGGCCTTGGTCCAGGCCGTGGGAAGACACTTCCATGGCGACGGCTTTGGCGCCGGCCTTTTTCAGGTCAGCCATGGTCGCTTGCACGGCGATCGGGTTCGGCGTGGTGTGCAGGCCACTTTCCAGTGCACCGTAGAAGCCGGTACCCAGGGTGCCGACAATGCCGCAATGCTGGCCGAGCAAATCCAGTGCTTGTGCAACCAATTGCGTGACGCTGGTCTTGCCGTTGGTGCCGGTCACGCCAACCAGGTTCAGGTGCCGGCTCGGGTCGCCATAAAAGCGACCGGCGATGTCCGACAGCTGCGCCGCCAGGCCTTTGACCGGAATCAGCGGCACGTCGGTGATCGGTAAAACGGTAGCGCCTTCGACTTCGTAAGCCACGGCAGCAGCACCGCGTTGCAAGGCATCGGCGATGTGCGCGCGCCCGTCGAGCTTGCCGCCAGGAACGGCGAGAAACAGATCGCCAGCCCGCACGTTACGGCTGTCCAGGGTCAGCTCGCGGATCAACAGATCGCGGCCGGCGTGGGCGAAAATCTTGTTCAGGCTCAAAGACATTAGCCGCGCCCTCCATTGGCTTTCAGTGGAACGACCGGTGTGGCGTTAGCGGTTTGCGTCGGTGGCAGGTTGTCCGGGGTGATGTTCATCAGGCGCAGCGTCCCGGACATCACTTTGCTGAACACCGGGGCCGATACCAGACCACCGTAGTAACCGGCTTTGGTCGGTTCATCGATCACCACCACGATTGCGTAGCGCGGATCGCTCATCGGGCCGAAGCCGGCGAACAGCGAGCGGTAGGAATTCTCGGCATAGCCTTTGGTGCCCACCGACGTCTTGCGCGCAGTACCCGACTTGCCGCCCACGTGATACGCCGGCACTTGCGCACGGAATACACCGCGCGGGGCTTCGATCACCTGGGTCAGCATGGTCTGCATGGTTTTCGCGACGGCTTCCGGCAGCACTTGCGTGGTTTGCGCTGGTTTGTCGGTTTTGATCAGGGTCAGCGGTGCGAGACGACCGTTGTTGGCCAGGGCCGAGAAGGCGTGGACCAGCTGGATCGCGGTCACGGAAATACCGTAGCCGTAGGACAGCGTGGCGGTTTCAGCCTTGCGCCATTCGCGGTAGTTCGGCAGGTTGCCGACGCGTTCGCCCGGGAAGCCGAGACCGGTGTCCTGGCCGAGGCCGACTTTCTGCGCGAGGCGGAAGATGGTTTCGCCGCCGATATCAAACGCGACCTTACTCATGCCGACGTTACTGGAATTGATCAGGATGCCGGTCAGGTCAAGCACCGGGCCTTCGGACTTGGAGACGTCCTTGATGGTGTATTTACCAATCTGCAAAGTGCCCGGGTACACCTCGACGGTGTCGCTCGGTTTCCAGCGCCCGGTTTCGATCGCGGCACTCATGGAAATGGCTTTCATGGTCGAACCCGGCTCGAACACGTCGATCATGGCGCGGTTGCGCATCATCGCCGGTTGCAGGTTGCGACGGTTGTTCGGGTTGTAGGTCGGCTGGTTGACCATGGCGAGGATCTCACCGGTCTTCACGTCCATGATCACCAGGCTGCCGGCCTTGGCACCGTTCTCGATGATCGCGTTACGCAGCTCGCGGTTGGCCAGGTATTGCAGACGCAGGTCAATGGACAACGCCAAGGGCTTGCCGGCCTTGGCGTTTTTGGTGACCTGGACATCCTTGATAAGTCGGCCACGCCGATCCTTGATGACCTGTCGCTTGCCGGGGACGCCGGCCAGCCATTCGTCGTAGGCCAGTTCGACCCCTTCACGACCGTGGTCATCGATGTCGGTAAAGCCGACCATGTGTGCGGTGACTTCACCGGCCGGGTAGAAACGCCGGAACTCTTCGATGCCGTAGACACCCGGCACTTTCAGGTCGAGCACGGACTGGCCTTGCTCGGGAGTCAGCCCGCGCACCAGGTAGATGAATTCTTTGTTGGCCTGGGCTTCGAGACGTTCGGCCAGGGCTTTAGGGTCTTGGCCCAGCGCGGCCGCCAGGGCTGGCCATTTCTCTTTGGCCAGCTGCATTTCCTTGGCGTTCGCCCACAGTGTGGTGACCGGGGTACTCACGGCCAATGGCTCGCCGTTACGGTCGGTGATCAGACCACGGTGAGCCGGAATCGGAATGTGACGAACGCTGCGCGCATCGCCCTGACCTTTAAGGAAGGCACGGTCGACGACTTGCAGGTCGATGATGCGCCAGCAAATCGCCGCGACCATGATGCCGAGCAAGCCCAGCACCAGGCGGAAACGCCATGGGAACAGTGCGCCTTCGAGTTTCATCATGGCGCCACCATCTGCACTTCAGCGGCGCCGGGAATGCGCATCTTCAGTTGCTCGGTGGCCAGCACTTCGATACGGCTGTGCGCAGTCCAGGTGCTCTGCTCGAGAATCAACCGGCCCCACTCCGCCTGCGCCTTGTCGCGCACGCTCAACTCGGCGTACAGCGAGTTCAGCAACTGACGGTTCCAGTGGGCGCTGTACGACACGCCGATGGCCGACACGAGCACGCCAATAAACAGCAGCAGCATGAAAAAGCTTCCGCCGGGAAGAGGCTTGGCGAAAAGCTTGCTCACCGCAGCTTCTCCGCGACGCGCATGACGGCGCTCCGGGAACGTGGGTTGGCTTTGAGTTCGGCCTCGGAGGCGGACTGCGCTTTGCCATGGATTTTGATGATCGGTTCGAACGCGACGTGACGGACCGGCAGGTTGCGCGGCAGGTTGTCGGCTTCGCCTTTTACCAGCTTGCGCATGAACAGTTTGACGATGCGGTCTTCCAGCGAGTGGAAGCTGATGACGACCAGACGGCCGCCGATCTCCAGGCAGTCCAGGGCTGCTTCGAGGCCGGCTTCCAGGTCGCCCAGTTCGTTGTTGACGTGGATACGCAGGCCCTGGAACGCACGGGTGGCAGGGTTCTTGCCCTTTTCCCATGCCGGGTTGGCGACTTTCAGGACTTCAGCCAGGTCGGCCGTGCGCTCGAACGGCTTGATGTCGCGACGCTCGGCCACGGCACGGGCCATGCGGCCGGAGAAACGCTCTTCGCCGTATTCCTTGAATACGCGGGCGATCTCTTCCACCGGTGCGGTGTTGACGAATTCGGCAGCGCTGATCCCGCGGGACGGGTCCATACGCATGTCCAGCGGGCCATCATTGAGGAAACTGAAGCCGCGCTCAGGGTCGTCGAGCTGCGGCGAAGACACGCCCAGGTCGAGCAACACGCCGCTGACCTTGCCGTGCAGGCCACGTTCGGCCACTTCCGAACCCAGCTCGGCAAAGCTGCGTTGCACAACGACAAAGCGGCCGTCTTCGGCCGCTAGCGTTTGCCCGGTGGCAATCGCTTGAGGATCTTTGTCGAATCCGAGGACCCGACCATCGGGGCCGAGCTGGCTGAGGATCAACCGACTGTGCCCGCCGCGCCCGAACGTACCGTCCAGATAGCAGCCATCAGGACGTACGGCGAGAGCCTCCACGGCTTCGTCAAGCAGTACGGTGATGTGGTTAAAGCCGCTATCAATAGTCACAGGATCAAATCACGCAGTTCATCAGGCATGGCGCCCGGTTGTTGAATAGCAGCCAGGTCAGCGGCAGAAACCGCATCCCAGGCATCCTCGTCCCACAATTGGAACTTGTTCAGTTGGCCTACCAACATCGCGCGCTTATCCAACCTGGCATATTCACGAAGACGCGGCGGAACCAGAAAACGACCACTGCCATCGAGCTCGAGGTCGACGGCATTACCAATCAGCAAACGTTGCAGGCGGCGGTTCTCTTCGCGAAGCGAAGGCAGTGCGCGCAGTTTGGTTTCGATAATTTCCCACTCATCGAGGGGGTAAACACACAAACACGGATCAACGGCATCAATTGTGACGATCAGTTGACCGGAACTACGCGAAACGAGCTCGTCACGGTACCGGCTCGGCATAGCGAGACGGCCCTTTGCGTCGAGACTGATAGCGTTAGCTCCGCGAAACACGTCAGCGTTTCTCCAAATATTAGCGTTTTACGCTCAAAAAACCCACTTCATGCCACTTTCCGCCACTTGCGCACACTATAGGAATGCGGCCACCGCACCGTCAAGGCGCGGTTTAAAGGAAAAGCCTTACAGAACTGAGATTTAGGAGGGTAAACGGAGGGGTAACGACAATCTGACGGCTGAATTTGCCCAATAACTTGAATCAGCACAGAAGGCTGCGTTCGAAAGTTAAAGTAGTTTGTTAAGAGTAAGATTTTTTCGGTATTACGAAAGTGTTCTGGCAACGATTCTGGAAGGAGGGAAAATGCTACTACCAGCGCCCTGCTTAAATGATTAAAGCAGGGAGGAGAAAAAGGTGGAGAGTCGATCTGTAAGCCGGGTTCTGTCTTGAACAGTCATTCGTCTACGATGGCCATCACTGGACATCTTTAGCAACCTACCCGGTCCCAGCGCGGGCCACGCCTTGGGACCCTATTTGGTCTTGCTCCAAGTGGGGTTTACCTAGCCACGAACTGTTGCCAGACGTGCGGTGCGCTCTTACCGCACCTTTTCACCCTTACCGGCGCCGAAGCGCTTAGGCGGTTATTTTCTGTGGCACTTTCCGTAGGCTCACGCCTCCCAGGCATTACCTGGCACTTCGCCCTATGGAGCCCGGACTTTCCTCCCCCCCCTAATTTTCATAGAGGGCAGCGACTGTCCAATCGACTCTCCGCCGCGAAGGTTAACGGCAGAGCGGCCGAAGAACAAGCGCTAAACGCCTTTGGCTGCTCCTGTGCGTCGGGTTTTTACTCGCCCTTCTGTTTATCCAGCGCCACCTGATAGAGCACATTCTTGCGCTCACCGGTAATTTGCGCCGCCAATGCCGCCGCACGCTTGAGCGGCATCTCTTCAAGCAACAGATTGAGGATGCGCATGGCCTCACTGCTGACCGCGTCCTCGGTCTCGGGTACAGACCAGCCCGCCACCAACACCACACACTCGCCACGCTGCTGATTGCTGTCCGACTCGACGAACTCACGCAGCTCGGCCAGCGGCAGGCCTTTGAGGGTTTCGAAGGTTTTGGTGATTTCACGGGCCAACAACGCCGGACGTTCGGGACCGAACACCAGCTCCATGTCTTGCAGGCACTCAAGGATGCGATGCGGCGCCTCATAGAAAATCAGTGTGCGCGGCTCTTCCTTGACCAGTTCAAGACGAGCACGACGACCGACCGCCTTGGCCGGCAGGAAGCCTTCGAAAATGAAACGGTCCGACGGCAGCCCCGCCGCCGACAATGCCGCGATCAATGCACAGGCACCCGGAACCGGCACCACATTGATCCCGGCGGCACGAGCCTGACGCACCAGGTGATAACCCGGATCGGAAATCAGCGGCGTGCCAGCATCGGAGATCAGCGCCACATCATCCCCCGCCAGCAATCGCGTGATAAAGCGGCTACCCTCGTCGCGCTCGTTGTGCTCATGGCACGCGGCCAGCGGCGTGGGAATGCCGAAATGCTGCATCAGGCGCTGTGAGTGACGAGTGTCTTCGGCGGCAATCAACGCGACGTCGCGCAGGATCTTCAGCGCACGTGCACTGATGTCGTCCAGGTTGCCGATGGGCGTCGCCACCACATAAAGCGAGCCAGCAGCGGAATTCAAAGCACCTGGAGCAGTCAAAGCGCACACCTCATGATCGGTAAAAGGCGACATTGTAGCGCGTAGCGGCGCTTGCGATCGCCCCGCCCTCCTCGGGTTTTTCAGGCGTTTGTGCAGCGCTGCAACATTTGTACGAGCTAAATTGATCGATTCACGCCAGTAACATCGCGCCCCGGCCAGTGCTTGGGTACAATTCCACGCTAATTTGATCGAGTATCAGGAACACTACATGATCGCTTGCCTGCGGCTGTTCACTGCCCTCTGCCTCGCTGCCTTGCTGGCGGCTTGCGCCAGCTCGCCCTCCTCCAGCCTTGGCGAACTTCCACGGACCCCTGACGCCAGTATCGAGCAGCTGCTCGAACAGGCCGCTCAAAGCAAGGACCCGGAAAAAGCTGCGTTGCTGCGCCTGAGCGCGGCCGACCTGGCCTATCGTCAGGGCAATGCCGGCCAGTCCGCGCAAATCCTGCAACAGGTTCCGGTGGAACAACTCAAGCCAGGCCAACAGGTCTTCGCCAGCACCCTGGCGGCTGAACTGGCCATGGCGCGCAATCAGCCCAAGGCAGCGTTGACTGCCTTGAGCCATCCGAGCCTGCAACGCCTGAGCGAATTGCCGGTCGAGCAACAGGTTCGCACCGGCACTGTCCATGCTCGCGCCCTTGAGGCCGACGGACAGACGCTGGCCGCCGCACGGGAGCGCATTTTCATCGCACCCATGCTCGAAGGTGAAGCCGCCGCCAAAAACCACGAAGCGATCTGGACCCTGATCGCCTCGCTGCCAACCGATCAACTGCAGCCCACCACCAATGATGACCTCGGCGGCTGGATGGGCCTGGCACTGGCGGTGAAAACCGCCGGAACCCTGGAACAGCAGCAAGCCGCGATTGACAACTGGCGCGCCCAGAACCCTAAGCACCCGGCTGCCATTCAGTTGCCTCTGCCACTGACCAAGCTCAAGGAACTGGCCAGCCAGCCCCTGAGCAAGATCGCCCTGCTGCTGCCGCAAGACGGCCCGCTGGCGTCGGTCGGCAAAGCACTGCGCGAAGGTTTCATGGCTGCTCACTACCAGGCTCAACAAGCCGGGCAGAAGCCGCCTGCCATTGAGTTCTATGACAGCTCGAAACTGACTTCGATGGACGAGTTCTATCGCAAGGCCCAGGCCGATGGCGTGCAACTGGTGGTCGGTCCGCTGGAAAAACCACTGGTCAAACAGCTCAGTGCTCGCCCGCAGCTGCCGATCACCACCCTGGCGCTGAACTACAGCGAAGGTGAACAAGGTCCGGCCCAGCTGTTCCAGTTTGGTCTGGCCGCTGAAGACGAAGCCCGTGAAGTGTCTCGTCGTGCTCGCGCCGACGGCCTGCATCGCGCCGCCATCATGGTGCCGAAAGGCGAATGGGGCGATCGCGTGTTGCGCGCATTCAGCCAGGACTGGCAAGCCAACGGTGGCAGCATTGTCGCGACCGAGCGCGTTGACCAACCGGTTCAACTGGCCCAGCAGATTGCCGACATGTTCCAGCTGCGCCAGAGCGAAGGTCGCGCCAAGAGCCTGCAAAGCACCGTCGGCTCGCAGATAGCAGCCCAGCCTTCACGCCGTCAGGACATCGAGTTCATCTTCCTGGCTGCCACTCCGCAACAGGCCCAGCAGATCAAACCGACCTTGAACTTCCAGTACGCGGGCGATGTGCCGGTTTACGCCACCTCCCACGTGTTCAGTGCCAGCGGCGACGTGAACCAGTACAACGACATGAACGGCATCCGCTTCTGCGAAACCCCGTGGTTGCTGGACGCCAATGATCCGCTGCGCAAACAGGTCACCGCACAATGGCCGCAAGCCGCCGGCAGCCTCGGCCGCCTCTACGCAATGGGCGTTGACGCCTATCGCCTGGCACCGCGACTGGGGCAACTCAAGGCACTGCCGGACAGCCGTATTGAAGGTCAGTCGGGCAGCCTGGGCATGACTCAAAACCAGCGCGTGGTGCGCCAGTTGCCTTGGGCACAGTTCGTCAGCGGTCAGGTTCAACGCCTGCCGGATACCTCACGCTGATGCCTGACAGGTCACGCCAGCAAAGCGGTAAAGATGCCGAGCGCCATGCGCTCGAGCATCTTCAACAGCAAGGTCTGCGCCTGCTGGCGCAGAACTGGTTGTGTAAACGCGGCGAGCTTGATCTGGTCATGCTTGATGGCGATACAGTAGTATTCGTTGAAGTCCGCTATAGAAAAAACACCCAGTGGGGTGGAGCGCTCGACAGCATCGATGGGCGCAAACGGCAGAAACTGATTTTCGCCGCGCAGTATTTTCTTCAGCGCGAGTCGCGTTGGGCCAATTCCCCCTGCCGCTTCGACGTGGTTGCCATCGACAGCAACCTCGATCAGTTGAACTGGTTGCAGAATGCCTTCGATAGCTGATCGCCTGCACCCCGAAGCGGACACCTTTACCCAACACTTTTGCTCTTTGCTTTGCGGGCTGCACATTCATGTGCCGAGTAGCCGCGCTAATTAAGGTCACACAGATGGACATGCAATCCCGAATTCGCCAGCTTTTTCAGGCCAGTATCGACACCAAGCAAATGGCGATGGACGTACTTGCACCGCACATCGAGCAAGCCAGCCAGGTAATGGTCAACGCCCTGCTCAATGAGGGCAAAATGCTTTCCTGCGGCAACGGCGGCTCCGCCGGTGATGCCCAGCACTTTTCGTCCGAGCTGCTCAACCGCTTCGAGCGCGAACGTCCGAGCCTGCCCGCCATTGCGCTGACCACCGACAGCTCGACGATCACCTCGATCGCCAATGACTACAGCTACAACGAAATTTTCTCCAAACAGATCCGCGCGCTGGGCCAACCGGGTGACGTATTGCTGGCGATTTCCACCAGCGGTAACTCGGCGAACATTATTCAAGCGATCCAGGCCGCACATGATCGCGAAATGATTGTCGTAGCATTGACTGGTCGCGATGGCGGCGGCATGGCGTCGTTGCTATTACCCGAGGACGTCGAGATTCGCGTACCGGCCAACGTCACCGCACGTATTCAGGAAGTCCACCTGCTGGCGATCCATTGCCTTTGCGATTTGATCGACAGCCAACTGTTCGGGAGTGAAGAATGACCCCTAATCGCCTAGGCCTTCTGGCCTTGACCCTGTGCCTCGGCATCAGCGGCTGCACTTCGGTGGTTAAAGCCAGCCGTGAAGCACCCATTGAAGATGACCGCGGTACGCGCACCTTCGGCAGCAAGATCGATGACTCCCTGATCGACACCAAGGTCGGCGTCAACGTCGCCAAGGCCGATCCTGCCCTGGACAACGATTCGCACATCGTCGTCACCAGCTTCAACGGCGTCGTGCTGCTCGCCGGGCAAACACCGACTGCCGAGCTCAAGGCCAAGGCCGAACAGGCTGCCGCCGCGGTCCAGCGCGTGAAGAAGGTGCATAACGAACTGCAGGTCCTGCCGCCCTCCGGTTTCCTTGCCCGTCAGAACGACACCTGGCTGACCTCCAAGATCAAAACCCAGATGCTCACCGACCCGAACATCCCGGGTTCGCGCATCAAGGTCGTCACCGAGAACGGCATCGTTTATCTGCTGGGCCTGCTGACCAAGCAGGAAGCGGCGCAGGCTACCAATCTGGTGCAAAGCGTTTCTGGCGTGCAGAAGATTGTGAAGTTGTTTGAGTACATTGACTGATATGGCTTATCGGCGATGGTGCTCTTAAAGACGCCTTCGCCGGCAAGCCTGGCGCCTACATGAAATAAAAAAGGGTGATCCTTGCGGATCACCCTTTTTTTATTTCACCACTTTCAAACTGGGTCGACCGCTGGGACGCGGTGGTTCGCTGTCGGGCGGCGGAATGTCATCATCCGGCTCGATATCTTCCACGTCTTCCATAGGCGATTCCAGATCGAACACCATGCCCTGACCATTCTCCCTGGCGTAAATACCCAGGATCGATGCGATAGGCACGTACAGAGTGTGCGGCACGCCACCGAAGCGCCCTTCGAAGCTGACCGCTTCGTTGTCCATGTGCAGATGACGCACGGCAGCCGGCGATACGTTCAGGACAATCTGTCCGTCACTGGCAAAACCCTGAGGCACCTGCACCGATGGATACTCGGAATTGACCAGCATGTGCGGGGTGCAATCGTTGTCCACAATCCACTCATAGAGCGCGCGGACCAGATAAGGTCGACTGGAGTTCATAGCGGCTCCTTAAGCCTTAGCGCATATCGCGTTCGACACCAGACAGACTCGCCTGGAAAGCCTCACGCGCAAACGAGCGCTCCATGTAATCAAGCAACGGCTTGGCAGGCCGCGGCAGTTCAATACCCAGAATCGGCAAACGCCAGAGTATTGGCAATAGGCAGCAATCCACCAGACTTTGTTCCTCGCTGAGGAAAAACGGCTTGTCGGCAAACAACGGCGACACGCCAGTCAGGCTTTCACGCAACTCTTTACGAGCCACGACGCGGGCGGCTTCCTTGGTCCGCGAATCCAGGATCAGATCCACCAGACCACACCAGTCACGCTGAATACGATGGATCAGCAGACGGCTGTTGGCACGCGCCACAGGATAAACCGGCAGCAAGGGCGGGTGCGGGTAACGCTCATCCAGATATTCCATCACCACGGTCGACTCCCACAACGCCAGGTCACGATCGACCAGGGTGGGCAGACTTCCGTAAGGGTTCACTTCAATCAGTTTAGGCGGCTGGCGACCAGCTTCCACGTAAATGATCTCTGCGCTGACACCCTTCTCTGCAAGTACGATGCGCACTCGGTGGGAATAGTGGTCGGCGGGGTCGGAGTAACAGGCCAACCGATTGGTCACGCCCATGGCGGTCCTCCTCGCTTGTTGAAATTATCGGAAGCGGAAAAACGCACGCGCCCAGAGGACGCCTCCCGTAACGTCTGGCTTGCCAGACTCGTTACACCTTCAGAGACGCCCCTGGGCGCGTGCGATTAACAGCAATTGCTTACAGCTTTATCAATGGACGTCTTTCCAGTATTCACGCTTGAGCAAGTAAGCGAATACGAAGAAGAACGCCAGGTACAGCAACACATAGGTACCGATGCGCTGATGCTCCAGCTTAACCGGGTTAGCCGAGTAAGCGAGGAAGGTTACCAGATTCTTGACCTTCTCATCGAACTGCTGTTCGGTCAGAGCACCGCTCTTCGGCACGATGGTCAGCTGATCGCACGCTTCATGTGTCAGCGCGTTACCGGTCAGCGGATCATATTGCTTCTTGCCGTCTTCGACGATCGGAACCTGCTTGCAACCGACAACCTGACGACCTTGCAGGCCAACCAGGACGTTAGGCATACCCACGTTCGGGAAAACCTTGTTGTTCACACCCCAAGGACGCGACGGATCTTCGTAGAAGGACTTCAGGTAACCATAAAGCCAGTCCGTACCACGAACACGCGCTACCAGAGTCAGGTCAGGCGGTGCGGCGCCAAACCAGGTCTTGGCGTCAGCCGGCTGCATGCCGATGCTCATGTGGTCGCCGATCTTGGCGCCGGTGAACACCAGCTTCGAGAGCATCAGGTCATGCGGGATGCCCAGGTCATCGGCAACACGCTCGTAGCGCTGGAACTTGGCGCTGTGGCAACCCATGCAGTAGTTGGCGAACGTACGCGCGCCGTCCTGCATGGCCGCTTTGTCAGAAACGTCGATGTCGACCTTTTCCAGTTCAGGAGCACCGGCCGTCGACGCGAAGGACAACACAGGCATGGCAGCAAGAATCAGTACAGCAAATAGCTTTTTCATCAGCCAGTCACCCTTTCCGGAACCGGTTTGGTCTTCTCGAGCCTGGTGTAGAAAGGCATCAGAATGAAGTAGGCGAAGTACAGGAAGGTACATACCTGCGACAGCAGCGTACGACCCGGCGTCGGAGCCAGAACACCCAGAATGCCGAGGATCACGAACGAGACACAGAACACCACCAGCCAGATTTTGCTCAGCCAGCCTTTGTAGCGCATCGACTTGACGGGGCTGCGATCCAGCCACGGCAGGACGAACAGCACAGCGATGGCCGCGCCCATGGCGATAACGCCCAGGAGCTTGTCCGGAACCGCCCGCAGAATCGCGTAGAACGGTGTGAAGTACCAGACCGGAGCGATGTGCTCAGGGGTCTTGAAGGCGTTCGCCACTTCAAAGTTCGGCTTCTCGAGGAAGTAGCCGCCCATTTCAGGGAAGAAGAACACGATCGAGCAGAAGATAAACAGGAACACCACCACGCCGACGATATCTTTCACGGTGTAGTACGGGTGAAAGGCAATGCCGTCCAGCGGTACGCCGTTTTCGTCTTTGTGTTTCTTGATGTCCACACCGTCCGGGTTGTTCGAACCGACTTCGTGCAACGCCAGAACGTGCAGCACCACCAGACCGAGAATCACGATCGGCAGGGCCACGACGTGCAGGGCGAAGAAGCGGTTCAGGGTGATACCGGAAATCAGGTAGTCACCACGGATCCACTGGGTCAGGTCGTTACCGATGACCGGGATCGCACCGAACAGCGAGATAATCACCTGGGCGCCCCAGTAGGACATCTGGCCCCACGGCAGCAGGTAACCCATGAAGGCCTCAGCCATCAGCGCCAGGTAAATCAGCATGCCGAAGACCCACACCAGCTCACGCGGCTTCTGGTACGAACCGTAGAGCAAGCCACGGAACATGTGCAGATAAACCACGATAAAGAACATCGAAGCGCCGACGGCATGCAACATACGCAGGATCGAGCCGTACTCGACGTCGCGCATGATGTATTCAACGGAAGCAAACGCTTCTTCCGCCGATGGCGTGTAGCTCATGGTCAACCAGACACCGGTAACGATCTGGTTGACCAGAACGAGCAGCGCCAGGGAGCCAAAGAAATAGAAGAAGTTGAAGTTCTTCGGGGCGTAGTACTTGCTGAGATGGTCTTCCCACATTTTGGTCGCGGGAAAGCGTGCATCAACCCAATCCATGAACTTGCTCATCACGCTTTCTCCGTATCGACGCCAATGACAATGATGTCATCGGTCTCATAGGAATGCGGGGGAACTGGCAGGTTCAAAGGCGCAGGTTGCGACTTGTAGACGCGGCCAGCCAGATCGTAGTGGGAACCGTGGCAAGGGCAGAAATAACCACCTACCCAGTCCTTGCCCAGATCCGCAGGTGCCACTTCTGGACGGAAGGTCGGCGAGCAACCCAGGTGCGTGCAGATACCGATCAGCAGCAGAACTTCTGGCTTGATCGAACGCGTTTCCGGGTCGACATAGGTCGGTTGTGTCGAGTTCTTGGAGGTCGGGTCAGACAGCTGGCCCTCGATCTTTTTCAGATTCCCCAGGATTTCCTCGGTACGGCGGACAATGAACACCGGCTGACCGCGCCACTCAGCAATCATCTGCTGACCTGGTTCGATTTTGCTGACATTCACTTTCACCGGTGCACCTGCGGCTTTCGCCTTGGCACTGGGAAACCATGACCCCACGAACGGGACCGCAGCCCCCACCGCTCCTGCAGCACCCACCACGGATGTGGCTGCTACCAAGAAGCGACGCCGGCCTGCATTCACGCCGTCATTGCTCATTCAGTCCTCTCCCATCAGCTTTGTGGCCTGTTAAATCAGGCGTCTACTAAGTAAAAATCTGAACTTATAAAAATTTTGCCGAATGGTAATGAAAAGCCCCAATTCTGACAAGGTAATTACCGAGGGGCTTCACTGCCAAGCCTTGCAGTATAGGGCTTCTACGGCTGTGGCAAGTTGTCACAGCGCAATTCTTTGATAAATCGCGCCCATAAAAAAACGCCCAGCTTCGCGAGGAAACTGGGCGTTCTTTTTGAACGCGAAAGCGAATTAACGCTTCGAGTACTGCGGACGCTTACGCGCTTTACGCAGACCAACTTTCTTACGTTCAACTTCACGAGCATCGCGAGTAACGAAGCCAGCTTTGCGCAGAGCGCCACGCAGGGTTTCGTCGTACTGCATCAGAGCGCGAGTGATACCGTGGCGGATTGCGCCAGCTTGACCACTTACACCGCCACCGATAACGGTGACGTAGATGTCGAACTTTTCAACTGTCTCGGTCAATTCCAGCGGCTGACGAACTACCATGCGGGCAGTTTCGCGACCGAAGAAATTATCCAGGGAGCGGTTGTTGATCGAGATGTTACCAGTACCCGGACGCAGGAAAACGCGTGCGGTTGCGGTCTTGCGACGGCCAGTGCCGTAATTTTGAGTCGCCGACATAATGAACTATTCCGTTAAAACTTCAGTTCTTGGGGCTGCTGAGCAGTATGAGGGTGTACAGCGCCCGCATAGACTTTCAGCTTACGATACATGTCGCGACCCAGCGGGTTCTTAGGCAGCATGCCTTTGACCGCGGTCTCGATCACGCGCTCAGGGGCTTTGGCGATCAGCTTTTCAAAGTTGATCGACTTGATGCCGCCCGGGAAACCGGAGTGGGAGTAGTAGATCTTGTCGGTGGTTTTAGCACCGGTTACACGAATCTGCTCGGCATTGATAACAACGATGTAATCGCCGGTGTCAACGTGAGGAGTGTACTCAGCTTTATGCTTGCCACGCAGACGGCTCGCGATTTCGGTGGCCAGACGACCCAGGGTCTGACCTGCAGCGTCGACGACAAACCAGTCGCGCTGTACTGTTTCCGGTTTAGCAGTAAAAGTTTTCATTCTTTATAGCCTCAGGGGCCGCCCTGTAAATTAGACGGCGGATCTTACTGAATAGTGCGTACTTTGACAAGTCAAAGGCAGCCGGATACAGACGCTTTCGGGGGCTCGGGTCGGCGCGTCCGTTCAACGGCAAGATTCTTCGGCGGCGGCGCATCACTTCCACTGCAGAAAGAGGTGCGCAATTATGCAGATTGCGAAAAATAATTCAACCTGCTTTTATGATTGTTTTGCCCAAGGAGCACCCGATGGACTATCGCCAGCTAGGCCGAACCAATCTGAACGTGAGTGCCATCTGCCTCGGAACCATGACCTGGGGCGAGCAAAACACTGAAGCTGAAGCCTTCGCCCAGATCGAACGGGCCAAGAACGCCGGGATCAATTTCATCGACACCGCCGAAATGTACCCGGTGCCGCCGAAGGCCGAAACCTACGCCACTACCGAACGCTACATCGGCAATTACTTCAAAAGTCGCGGCGATCGCTCCGACTGGATCCTCGCCAGCAAAATTGCCGGCCCCGGCAACACCATCGATTACATCCGCGATAAAAACCTGCGACACAACCGCCAGCACATCACTGAAGCCGTGGACGCCAGCCTCAAGCGCCTGCAAACCGACTACATCGACCTCTATCAGCTGCACTGGCCGGAACGCAGCACCAACTTCTTCGGCCAGCTCGGTTACAAACACCAGACCGAAGCCAACCTCACGCCGCTGGAGGACACCCTCGAAGCGCTGGACGAGCAGGTCAAGGCCGGCAAAATCCGCCACATCGGCCTGTCCAACGAAACGCCATGGGGCACCATGCGCTTCCTCGCCCTGGCCGAAGCCCGTGGCTGGCCGCGCGCGGTGTCTATCCAGAACCCGTACAACCTGCTCAACCGCAGCTTCGAAGTCGGCCTGGCGGAAATCGCCATCCGCGAACAGTGCGGCCTGCTCGCCTATTCGCCGCTGGCGTTCGGTTTCCTGTCGGGCAAGTACGAAGGTGGCGCACGCCCACCAAAAGGCCGCCTGAGCCTCTACAGCCGCTTCAGCCGCTATTTCAACCCGCAATCGGAAGCAGCGTGCAGCCGTTATGTCGCGCTGGCCCGGGAACACGGCCTGGACCCGGCGCAAATGGCGTTGGCGTTTGTCAATCAGCAGCCGTTTGTGACCAGCAACATCATCGGCGCCACAACCCTGGAGCAACTGGAGAGCAACATCGCCAGTTTCGAGCTGAAACTTTCCGATGAAGTGCTGGCGGGGATTGAGGCGATTCACAAGGATCACCCGAACCCGGCGCCTTGATCGACTCATAGTCCCCATCGCGAAAAGCTCGCTCCCACAGGTTTTGCACAATCCCTGCAGGAGTGAGCCTGATCGCGATGAGGGCCTGACAGTCACCGCAAAATCAAAGCGACCGCGCAATAATCTCCTTCATGATTTCATTGGTCCCCGCATAAATCCGTTGCACCCGCGCATCGGCCCACGCTCGGGCGATCGGATATTCCCACATGAATCCGTAACCGCCATGCAACTGCACGCATTCGTCGAGCACCTTGCATTGCAGGTCAGTCCCCCAATACTTGGCCATCGCGGCGGTAGGCACATCCAGCTTGCCTTGCAGGTGCAACTCGAGGCAGCGATCAACGAAGACCCGGCCGATCTGGATTTCAGTCGCCATCTCCGCCAGCTTGAAGCGCGTGTTCTGGAAATCGGCAATCGCCTTGCCGAACGCCTTGCGTTCACGGGTGTAATCGAGCGTCCATTTCAACGCAGCTTCGGCCGACGCCAACCCGCCAATGGCGACGGTGAGGCGCTCCTGCGGCAACTCCTGCATCAGGTAAGCGAAGCCCATGCCCGCCTGCCCCAATAGATTCTCCTTGGGGACCCGCACGTCCTGGAAGAACAACTCCGACGTGTCCTGAGCCTTCATGCCGACCTTTTCCAGGCGCTTGCCCTTGTCGAAGCCCGGGGTGTTGGCCTCGACCAGAAACAGACTGGTGCCCTTCGCGCCAGCCTTCGGATCGGTCTTGGCCACGACAATCACCAAGTCGGCCAGAAAGCCGTTGGTGATAAAGGTCTTGGAGCCGTTGATCACGTACTCGTCGCCATCCAGCACGGCGGTGGTTTTCACCCCTTGCAAGTCGGAACCGGCGCCCGGCTCGGTCATGGCAATCGCGGTGACCATTTCGCCGGACACCAGTTTCGGCAGGTATTTGTGCTTCAGCGCTTCACTGCCGTAATGCAGGATGTACGGCGCCACAATGTCCGAATGCAGAGAAAAACCGATGCCAGTCAGGCCGAGACGACCGACCTCTTCGATCACGACAGTGCTGTAGAGAAAGTCCGCCCCCAGCCCACCGTATTCCTCCGGCAGGTGCGAACAAAGCATCCCCGCCTCCCCCGCCTTGTTCCAGAGTTTACGGTCGATGTAGCCTTGTTTTTCCCATTGCCCGTGGAACGGCACGGCCTCTTTTTCGAGGAACGTTCGCACGCTGTCGCGAAACAATTCGTGCTCGGAACTGAACAAGGTTCTGGGGATCATGCGGCACCTGTCATTAATTGTTGGAAGAAGTTGACCTTCAGAGACTAAGCCCCGCATCCGATACAGGACACTGGACACATCAGACAAAAAATAAGACGATCCAGCCGTCTGGTGACCACTTTCCCCTATAAGAATAAAGTTGAATTATGTCTAACCAAGTCTCCACGCCCTTGCGGCGCGTCAGCATCCTGGCTATCGACCGGGTTTTCGCTTCCACCCTCATGCAAGCCAAGGATTTCTTTCATCTGGCCAGCCTGCGATACGGCAAACAACTGGGCCAGGGCCTGACACCGGCGTTCGAAACCCGGCTGGTCAGCCCCGACGGCAAACCGGTGAACAGCTTCAGCGATGTGATCATGCCGGTGGACGGCGGCCTGGAAAATGCCGACGTCATTATCCTCCCGGCCTTCTGGGACGATTTCGATACCCTTTGCCAACGTTATCCACAGGTCCTGCCCTGGTTGCGTCAGCAACACGCTCGCGGCGCCGTGCTTTGCGGTGAGGCCACCGGGGTGTTCTGGCTTGCCGAGGCCGGCCTGCTCAACGGCAAGGAGGCGACCACCTATTGGCGCTTCTTCAACGCCTTCGCCGAGCGTTTCCCACAGGTTTATCTCAATCAGGACAAGCACCTGACGGACGCCGACAACCTGTATTGCGCAGGCGGCACCACCTCGGCATGCGACCTCTACATCTACCTGATCGAACGCTTCTGCGGCGCCAACGTCTCCCAGGCCGTGGCCCGGGACATTCTCTACGAAGTGCAGCGCAGCTATTCACCAGGACGCATCGGCTTCGGCGGACAGAAATTGCACCAGGACGTGATCATCCTGCAGATCCAGCACTGGCTCGAAGAACACTTCGCCGACAAATTCCGCTTCGAAGACGTCGCCCGCGAACACGGCATGAGCATCCGCAATTTCATGCGGCGCTTCCAGACCGCCACCGGCGACAAGCCTCTGCATTACCTGCAACGCCTGCGCATCGAAACCGCCAAGGGATTGCTGTCGGGCAGCCGCAAGAGCATCAAGACCATCAGCTATGAAGTCGGCTATGACGATGCGAGCTTCTTTGCGCGGCTGTTCCGCCAGCACACCGAGTTGTCGCCAAATCAGTATCGGCAGCAGTTTCAGCAAGCCGCCTAAGCGTCAACCCCACCACAAAATCCACTGTGGGAGCGAGCCTGCTCGCGAAAGCGGTATCACATCAAACATCTATGTGACTGACACTCCGCCTTCGCGAGCAGGCTCGCTCCCACAGGAAATCTGCGGTGAACAAAAAAGGGCCTGCATGTGCAGGCCCTTTTTTTATTCTCCGAATCGTCCTACGGCTTGTGCGCCCGGGACAGGAATTCGTGCGACTGCATTTCCAGCAGACGGCTGAGCGTGCGCTGGAACTCGAAGTTCAGGCGACCGCCGGTGTAGAGGTCCTTGAGCTCGACTTCAGCCGAGATGATCAGCTTGACGTTACGGTCATAGAACTCGTCGACCATGTTGATAAAGCGTCGGGCGATGTCGTCGGTGGTGACGCTCATCTGCTCGACACCGCTGAGCAACACGGCGTGGAAGATCTTGCCCAGCTCGATGTAATCGTTCTGGCTGCGCGGGCCGTCGCACAGTTCGCGGAAGTCGAACCAGGCCACGTCATCGCAGGTGCGCACGGCGCGAATTTCGCGGTTCTCGATCATCAGCACGTCATTCTCGATGGCGGCCGTGCATTCCGGAGTCAGGGCGCGGAAGCTTTTGCGCAGGCTTTCCTGAGCGGCTTCGTCCAGCGGGAAGTGGAACAGCTCGGCTTGCTCGAGGTGGCGCAGACGATAGTCGACGCCGCTATCGACGTTGACGATGTCGGTGTTCTGTTTGATCAGCGCGATGGCCGGCAGGAAGCGCGCACGTTGCAGGCCATCCTTGTACAGACCGTCCGGCACGATGTTCGAGGTCGCAACCAGGGTCACGCCATTCTTGAACAGCTCTTCCATCAGCGTGCCGAGGATCATCGCGTCGGTGATGTCGGACACGAAGAATTCATCGAAACAGATCACCCGGGCTTCATCAGAGAAGCGCTTGGCGATGATGGTCAGCGGGTTCTTCTCGCCGCCGAGGGTCTTCATCTCTTCGTGCACGCGCTTCATGAAGCGGTGGAAGTGAGTGCGGACCTTTTCCTTGAACGGCAACGCTTCGAAGAAGGTGTCGACCAGGTAAGTCTTGCCGCGACCCACGCCACCCCAGAAATACAGGCCCTTGACCGGTGCCTGATCTTTCTTGCCAAACAGTTTGCCGAGCAGGCCCGGCTTGGTGTTCGACGCAGCGACCAGATCGTCGTACAGGCGCTGCAAATGACGCACGGCGGTTTCCTGCGCGGCGTCATGGAAGAATTCCGGGCGTTTCAGATCAGCTTGATATCGTTCTAGGGGCGTCATAATTCGTTAGCAAGGCAACAAAAACGGGCCGTCACTGTAGCGACGGCCCGTGGGAATGGCAATCGGCCCTTGGTCGGGTCGAGCCGTTGATTTATTCCTGAACCGGTGTCAGCGCAACCCGCAGGGCGTCGATGGCGACGTCGCGAGCGGCGTTGTCAGCAAAGGTCGGGCTGTCGGCCACGCACTCGCCTTCCAGCCAGACGCTGAAGCTCTGCTCTTCACTGCGCACATCCAACGGCTGGCCCGATTGCAGCTGCTTGGTCACTTGACCAGCGGTTTTGCCGTCGGCGAAGTTGCGCGACAACAGCAGTTGCTCGCCATCGGCCGCCAGCAGACGGAAGCGGAAACTGCTGTCTTCTTCGCGGAAGCTGACAAAACGCGCGGCTTTCGCAGCTTTCTTCTTGGTGGTGGCAGCGACCTGAGTCTGGGCGACGAAAGAGCGCAGGCCGACCGCTTCGCGCAGTTCGTGGAGGAACGGTGTAGCCACCGAACGCGCTTTTTTCGCGCCGAGTTGCAGCATGTCTTCCAGGTCCGCCGGGCGTTCGATCAGTTGGTGATAACGCTCGCGGGACTCGCCCAGCTCGCTATCGAGTAGTTGGAACAGGCGATTCTTCGCCTCGCCCCAACCCAGGCCCTGCAACAGTTCGCTGCGGAATTCATCGGACTGTGCCGGCGTGGCAAACGCCTGGAACAGAGTGAACAGGTGCGAGTTGTCCGGATCCTTGGCTTCGCCCGGCGCGCGGGAGTCGGTGACGATCCGCGAGATCGCGTCCTTCATTTCCTTGGCGCTGCTGAACAACGGAATGGTGTTGTCGTAGCTCTTCGACATCTTGCGACCGTCGAGGCCTGGCAGCGTGGCGACGCTTTCTTCGATCAGCGCCTCCGGCATGGTGAAGAATTCTTTGCCCTGGCCGAACAGGTGGTTGAAGCGCTGGCCGATGTCGCGGGCCATTTCCACGTGCTGGATCTGGTCACGACCGACCGGCACCTTGTGGGCGTTGAACATCAGGATGTCCGCGGCCATCAGCACCGGGTAGCTGTACAAGCCCATGGTGATGCCGGCATCCGGGTCTTCGCCGGCCTCGACATTCTTGTCCACCGAGGCCTTATAGGCATGGGCGCGGTTGAGCAGGCCTTTGGCGGCAACGCAAGTCAGCAGCCAGGTCAGCTCGGGGATTTCCGGGATGTCGGACTGGCGATAGAACGTCACACGATCCACATCCAGGCCACCGGCCAGCCAGGTCGCGGCGATTTCCAGACGCGAGCGCTGGATGCGCAGCGGGTCGTCGCATTTGATCAGGGCGTGGTAGTCGGCCAGGAAGTAGAACGAATCGGCATTGCTGTCACGGCTGGCCAGGATCGCCGGGCGGATGGCGCCGGCGTAGTTGCCCAGGTGCGGCGTGCCGGTAGTGGTGATGCCGGTGAGGATACGGGTACGAGTCGTCATGGGTAATCGCTTGTCAGACTGCAATCAATTCGAAAGGCGCGGCAGGATCAGATCCTTGAGATCGGTCAGCTTGCCATGAAAAAAGTGTCCGCATTCTGCCACTTTCAGCAGCTCATGGGGGCGTTCGAGCTTGTCGGACCATTCGTAAACAAGTGGCGGATCGATCACTTCGTCGGTTTCCGGCTGGATCAGGGTCAGTTCACCCTGCTGCGGCAGTTGATCCTGATCGCCCAGGCGCATGACAGCCGGCGCGACCATGAACAGATGCTTGAGCTGTTCGCCCTTGGCTTCCAGGCGTCCGCCGAGACTTGCTGCAACAAAACCACCAAAGGAGAAACCGAACAGGGTCAGCGGCAACTCGGGGTGTTTGGCCCGCAGCCATTCGGCAACGGCTTGAGCGTCGTCGACTTCGCCGGTGCCCATGTCGTGGGTGCCTTCGCTGGCACCGACGCCACGGTAGTTGAAGCGCAAAGTAATCAAACCGGCGTCGCGCGCGGTGCGCTGCAGGGTCGAGACGACTTTATTGAGCATGGTGCCGCCCTGCACCGGGTTCGGGTGGCAGATCAGCGCGATGCCGCGCGGCTGCTCATTATCAAGATAAAGGGCTTCCAGTTGGCCGACCGGGCCATCAATCACTACAGGGGTTTCGCGCATAAGCAAGGAAGGAACTCCGTGACCTCGAATCGGGTCGACTCGTCTAGCAAATTGTCTGTGCCAATCTATTGCGAGTGAATCGCGGTATACAGCGCAGGTTCGAGCCGTTAACGTAAAGCAAAGCCGTTTATAGAGGAAGGACTCGTGGAACACTCGCTCTTAGTTTGGTTGTTGCCGACTCTTGCCCTGGTTGTGGGTGTCGCCATTGGTTTCCTGATCGCTCGTTTGGTGCCGAATGCCGCGCCTAGCAGCACCCAACGTCAGCTGGATGACATTCAGGAACGTTTCGACAGTTATCAGAACGAGGTGGTCACCCACTTCAACAGCACTGCAAACCTGGTCAAGAAGCTGACGGCGAGCTATCAGGAAGTGCAGGATCACCTCGCCGAGGGTGCCAACCGCCTGGCCCTGGACGAGCAGACTCGTCAACGCTTGCTGGCCGCCCTGCACGCCGATTCGGCACAGGCTCCACGGGAACGCCTGACGCCACCGCGCAATCAGGAGCCGCCTCGCGACTACGCCCCCAAAGCCCCGAACGCGCCGGGCATGCTCGATGAGCATTACGGCCTGAAGAAGTAATCAGGTCTCGCGCGACACAAAAAAACCTCGGACGAGTGATTGTCCGAGGTTTTTTTGTTTCTGATCGAGGATTTTTGGTGCCTGTCCTGACCTCTTCGCGGGCCTGAACAGGCGACGCAAAAAAGCCCGCCCGATCTGAGAATCGGACGGGCCCTGTTCAACCAGGCTGGGGATCAGCCAAGCACTTCGCTGGCCACCTGATCCACCGCGCCCTTGGTGATGTCGACGATCAGGTCGGCTTCTTCCTCGGTCAAAATCAACGGCGGCGCAAAGCCGAGAATGTCGCCGTGAGGCATCGCCCGGGCAATCATGCCGCGCTCGAGACAGGCCGCCGAAACTTTCGGGCCGACCTTCAAGGCGGCGTCGAACGGCGTGCGCTGCTCGCGATCGGCCATGAACTCGACGGCGGCAAGCATGCCGTCACCGCGCACCTCACCCACCAGCGGATGGCCTTCCAGGGTTTCGCGCAACCGGCGGTTCAGGTAGCTGCCTACTTTCTCGGCGTTGGCGGTGAGGTTTTCCCGCTCCAGAATATCGAGGTTGGCCAAAGCCGCGGCGGCGCAGATCGGGTGACCGGAGTACGTCCAGCCATGGCCCATCGCACCTTGTGATTCAGAGGCTTTTTCGATTACGTCCCATACTTTTTCGCCGACGATCACTGCCGACAATGGTGCATAGGCGCTCGTCAGCCCCTTGGCGGTGGTGATCAAGTCCGGCTGCATGCCGTAACGCTGGCTGCCCATCTTCGAACCCAGCCGACCGAACGCGCACACCACTTCATCGGCGATCAGCAATACGTCGTATTTGTTGAGCACCGCTTGAATCGCCGCCCAATAACCCGCCGGAGGAACGATGATGCCGCCGGTGCCCATCAACGGCTCGCCGATGAACGCGGCCACGGTGTCCGGCCCTTCGGCGAGGATCATTTTCTCCAGTTCGTCGGCGCAATAGCGCACGAACGCCGCTTCATCCATGCCGGCCGGCGCCTTGCGATACCAGTGCGGGCAAACGGTGTGTTTGACGCCTTCGGCCGGCAGGTCGAAGTGCTGATGAAAAGTCGGCAGGCCGGTGAGGCTGCCGGTCATGATGCCCGAGCCGTGATAACCGCGATCGCGGGAGATGATTTTCTTCTTCTGCGGGCGACCCAATACGTTGTTGTAGTAACGCACCAGTTTGATCTGGGTTTCGTTGGCGTCAGACCCGGACAGACCGTAATAGACCTTTTTCATGCCCTGCGGCGCCCAGTCCATGATGCGGCTGGACAATTCGATGATCGCCTCGGTCGAATGCCCCACATAGGTGTGGTAATACGCCAGCTCCTTGGCCTGCTTGTAGATCGCATCGGCGACTTCGGTACGGCCGTAGCCGATGTTCACGCAGTACAGGCCGGCGAAGGCATCGATGAAGTCGCGGCCCTCGTGGTCGCGGATGCGAATGCCCGACGCACTCTTGATGATGCGTCCCTTGAGCGCGCCGCTGGCGTGGTCATGGGCGTGGGTCGAGGGATGCATGAAGTGCGCGCGGTCTTGTTCGAACAGGGTATCGAGTTCTTGGTTCATGACATGTCTCCTTAGAACTGGCCTTGATGGTGCAGGCAAAAGTATTTGGTTTCGACAAAGGCTTCGAAGCCCTCGGTGCCGCCTTCGCGGCCCAGACCCGAGGCTTTCATGCCACCGAACGGAATTGGATGGCCGGTAAACTTGACGCCGTTGACCGCGACCATGGCGTGGTCGAGTCGGCGAATCAGCGGGTAGATCAGGTCCAGGCGATTGGAGCAAATGTAGGCGGCCAAACCGTATTCGGTGTCGTTGGCCATTTCGATGGCGTGCTCAAGGGTGTCAAAAGGCATCACCCCCGCAATCGGCGCGAAATTCTCTTCGCGGTAGATGCGCATCTGCGGGGTGACATCCGCGAGCACCGTCGGCTGGTAGAACAATCCCCCCAGGGCGTGAGCCTCGCCGCCGACCAAGCGTTGTGCACCGAGTTGAAGGGCGTCAGCCACACGCTCGGCCGTCACCTCGAAAGCGGCCCGGTGCATCAACGGGCCGATGTCGACAGGTTGTTCTTGATCGCCCACCAGGGCCGGACCGACCCGCAGCTCGCGAACCGCAGCGGCAAAGCGCTGGAGGAATTCCGGGTAAATCGAGCGCTGCACCATGATCCGGTTGGCCGCGCAGCAATCCTGACCCGAGGTCTGGAATTTGGCTTCTACGGCGACTTTCACCGCCAGCGCCAGATCGGCATCGGCGCAGACGATGAACGGCGCATTGCCGCCCAGTTCCAGCGAGACTTTCTTCACGTCCTGCGCTGCCGCTTGCAGCACCAACTTGCCGACGCGGGTCGAGCCGGTGAAGCTGACCGAACGCACGCGGCTGTCCTGCACCAGGGTTTGCATGGTCATCTGCGGCTCGCCCAGCACCACGTTGAACACGCCCGCCGGGAAGCCCGCCTCCTCCGCCAGTTGCGCCAGCGCCAATGCTGAAAAAGGCGTTTCATGGGCCGGTTTGATCACCACGGTGCAGCCAGCGGCCAGGGCGGCGGCCGCTTTGCGGGTGATCATGGCCGACGGGAAATTCCACGGTGTCAGCAGTGCACAGACGCCGACCGGCTCCTTGAGAGTGCCCAGATGTGCACCAGGAATGTGGCTGGGAATGTTTTGCCCATAAAGACGCCGTGCTTCCTCGGCGAACCAGGGAATGAAACTCGCGGCGTAAGCGATTTCCCCACGAGACTCGGCCAGCGGCTTGCCTTGTTCCTGACTGAGGATGCGCGCCAGGTCTTCCTGATGCTCAAGGATCAACGCCGCCCAGCGCCGCAAAATCGTCCCACGCGCATCGAGGCTTTGTTCGCGCCAGCCGGCAAAAGCCCGGTGCGCGGCATCGACAGCCGCGACAATCTGCGGCTGATCGAGCATCGGCACGTGGCCGATCAATTTCAGGTCGGCAGGGTTATGCACGGCGACACTGTGACCACTGTCGCTGTGGACCCAATGCCCATCGACGTAACACAGTGCCTTGAACAGCAGCGGATGTTTGTATGTCATGGCGGTTACTCCAAACCGTGTGCGTGGAACCATGCTAGGGCAGCTCGGCTCGGGTTATTGGGTGTTTGGCGGGGCTTGGCAGGCGGTTTTTTCTGATTGAACAGCGCAAAACCGAAGATTTTGCGGTGACCCTTAACGAACACTGTTCTTTCAGTCAGACAAGCAGTCATGTGGGAGCGAGCCAGCTCGCGAAAGCGGCGTGTCAGTCAACGTGAGCAAGCCCTCTCCCACACGGATCTGTCGTGTTCAGGGCTCTTGTGCCAGCTCCGCTGGCAAGGCGCCGGCGGTCTTGATGGTCTTGGTCACGATGTAGGTGAAGTAACGCTCGATGCCCAGATCGTCGAGCAGCAGCTGGTCGATAAACCGCTGGTAGTGATCGATGTCCGGCGCCTGGATCATCGCCATGTAATCCACCCCGCCACCGGTGGCGTAACAGAACGCCACTTCAGCCGCCTCGCACATGCGTTGCTCGAACCGGCGCATATCCTGTGCGGTGTGTCGGGCCAGGGTGATTTCGACCAGGACCTGCTGACTTTTGAATACCGCGTTCCAGTCAATCTGCGCCCGGTAGCCCTTGATCAACCCAAGCGCTTCCAGTTTGCGCACGCGCTCCCAGGCCGGGGTCACCGATAGATTGATCGCGTCGGCCAGGCTCGACTTGGTGATCCGCCCGTCTTCGGCAAGGATTCGCAGGATTTTCAGGTCGTAGCGATCAAGCTTGTGCATGGGCCGAGGAACTCCTGTGCCATTGGGACCTTGTGGGAGCTGACGTGACCGCTCCCACAAGGATTGTGTTACGCCAATACTTCGGCGATGACTGCCACGGTGTCACCGCACTGCACCAACCCGGGGAAATGCCGCGCCGCCAGTAAACCGCTGCGGGCCGCACGATATTCCACCGGGGCAACACCGCTGCGGGTGGCGTCATAAACCCGGGCAATCACCTCGCCCTTGCTCACGTTGTCACCCAGATCGCGACACATTTCCAGCAAGCCGTCATGTTCGCTGGCAATGAAGCAATCAGCATCCGGCATGTCGAGCATGATCGACGCAGCGGTCTGGACCTCGCCTTCGAGAATCCCGGCATGCACCAGCAGATTGCGCACCCCGCGCTCGGCGATCGCCACACTGCGTGCGCTGGACGAACCACCGCCACCCAGTTCGGTGGTGACGAAAACTTTGCCCTGTCGCTCGGCGGCTGTGTCGTACATCGCCCCCGCATCCAGCTCCAGCATGCGCATGCTGTAGGGGGCATTGAACGCGCGCATGCCGGCTTCGCATCGGGCTTGCTGGTGTTTATCGGGCAGCACATGACTCGCGGCGAACGGCAGGAAATCCAGGGTGCGGCCGCCGGAATGAATGTCCAGCACGATATCGGCCAAAGGCAACAAGGTCCGGTTGAAGTAATCGGCGATTTTCTCGGTCACCGTGCCGTCCGGCTTGCCGGGAAAACTGCGATTCAGGTTGCCCTTGTCGATGGGCGACGTGCGCCGTCCGGCGTGGAACGCCGGGGTATTCATGAACGGGACGATGATCACCCGCCCGCTCACTTCACCAGCCGTCAACCCCTGCGCCAGTTTGCTCAGCGCAACCGGGCCTTCGTATTCGTCGCCGTGGTTACCGCCGGTCAGCAGCGCCGTCGGTCCCTGACCACGCTGAATCACCGTCAGCGGAATCATCACCGCGCCCCAGGCCGAGTCGTCCCGCGAATACGGAAGTTTGAGAAACCCGTGCTGCACGCCTTCGCGGGCGAAATCCACCGTGGCGCTGATCGGGTTATCAGGCAATTCGCTCATGGCTCAATCCTTCACGAACAGTTGGCGTGGCACGTTGCATAACGTTTCGACACCGGTCTCGGTGATCAAAATGCTCTCGGTGATTTCCAGCCCCCAATCGTCCATCCACAGGCCCGGCATGAAGTGGAAGGTCATGCCCGGTTGCAACACGCTGGTGTCGCCGGGACGCAAGCTCATGGTGCGCTCGCCCCAATCCGGCGGATAACTGATCCCGATCGGATAACCGCAACGGCTGTCCTTGTGGATGCCGAACTTCTCCAGCACTTTGAAAAACGCGACGGCAATGTCACCCGTGGTGTTCCCTGGCTTGGCCGCTTCGAGCCCGGCGGCGATGCCTTCGACCACGGCTTTTTCGCCGTCGAGGAAATGCTGCGGCGGTTTGCCCAGGTAAATGGTGCGCGACAACGGGCAGTGATATCGCTTGTAGCAACCGGCAATTTCGAAGAACGTGCCGGCGCCCTTTTCGAATGGCGTGTCGTCCCAGGTCAGGTGCGGCGCGCTGGCATCGGCGCCGGTCGGCAACAGCGGCACGATGGCCGGGTAATCACCGCCATGACCGTCGGCGCCGAGAATGCCGCTGCTGTAGATCTCGGCCACCAGTTCGTTTTTGCGCATGCCCGGCTCAATGCGTTCAAGGATCCGCGCGTGCATGTTTTCAACGATGCGCGCGGCGATGCGCATGTAGGCGATTTCCTGGGGCGACTTGATCGCCCGCTGCCAGTTCACCAGCCCGACCGCGTCGATCAGCGTGGCCTTTGGCAGGTGTTTCTTCAGCGACAGATAGGCGGCGGCGCTGAAGTAATAGTTGTCCATTTCCACGCCAATGGTCAGCGCGTCCCAGCCGCGAGCGCTGATGACTTCGCGCGACAGGTAATCCATTGGATGGCGTTCCCGGGACTGCACATAAATGTCCGGGTACCCGATGATGTTTTCATGCTGCATGAACACGGTGCGCTTGGCGCCGTTGGCATCTTGCCCGCGCCCGAACCAGACCGGCTCGCCGTCGAGCGCCAGCAACACACATTGATGGACGTAAAACGACCAACCGTCATAGCCGGTCAGCCAGGCCATGTTCGATGGATCAGTGACCAGCAGCAACTCGATGCCCTGAACCTGCATGGCCGCTCGAACCCTGGCCAGACGCTGGGCGTATTCCTCCCGTTCGAACGGGAGATTGACGACTATCTGAGACATGCACATGCCCTCTGATAAATGACGCACGGATGAAAAAACGGCTTAGCTGCCGAACTGGAAACCCTTGCCGGCCGAGCGCGCACGCTCGAAGGCCAGATTGGCGATGGCGGTGTCTTGAGCGCCGGTACCGGTGAGGTCACACACGGTGATCTGTGCCGCATCGGTGCGGCCGGGACGTTGCCCGGCCAGCACCTGACCCAACTCGACCAGGCGCGATTCATCGGCCATGACGCCGGCCGCCAAGGCGTGATGCAATTCACCGAGGAGGCGGGTCTGGCTCAAGCGATCAGCCACGTAGAGGTCGGCCTGCGCCAACGCCCGGGGCGAAATTTCGTTTTTGTGTTCGGCGTCGGAGCCCATGGCAGTGATGTGCAGGCCGGGATGCAAATGGCGCGCTTCAATCAAGGGTTCACGACTGGGCGTGCAAGTGATCGCAATGTCCGCGTCGGCCATGGCCTCTTCGATACTCGCGCAAGGCGTCACCGCCAGACCGCTGCTGCGCGCCAGTTCTGCACTGAAGCTGTTTGCCTTGGCGCTGTCACGCGCCCAGACGCGCACCGATTCAATCGGACGCACCAGGCGCAAGGCCTGCAACTGCAGCGCGGCCTGCTCGCCGGCCCCGATCAGCGCAACGTTGCGACTGTCGGGCCGCGACAGGGCCCGCGCCGCCACCGCACCCGCCGCCGCAGTGCGCACGGCCGTCAGGTAACCGTTATCCAGCAACAAGGCCTCCAGCAAACCGGTGCGCGCCGACAACAGCATCATCATGCCGTTGAGGCTCGGCAGGCCGAGTGCCGGGTTATCGAAAAAGCCCGGACTGACCTTGATCGCAAAACGCTCCAGACCCGGCAGATACGCGGTCTTCACGTCCACTTCGCCGTTGTGCTCCGGGATGTCCAGACGCAGGATCGGCGGCATTGCCACGGCGGCCGTGGCCAGCAGCACAAAGGCTTGCTCGATGGCTTCGATACTCGGCAAATCCAGCGCCACACAGGCGCGCAAATCCGCTTCGCTCAATAAAGTAATGTCACTCATCAACGCAGCGCTCCAATCGGATGGTTATTGTTGTGGGGTTCACGCATCGGCTCCGGCGAGCACGCGTAAATGCTGATCGACATCGACGTTACGGCCGCTGACCACCACCACGATCGGCCCGCGCGGCTCAATCAAGCCGTCGAGCAACGCGGCAATGCCGACCGCCGCCGCGCCTTCGAGCACCAGACGCTCTTCGCGGTAGGCATGGCGGATGGCATTGGCGATAGAGGCTTCGCTGAGCAAATGCAGGTGGTCGCACAGGTTGCGGGTCATGTTGAAGGTGTAACGATTGTCCAGACCGATGCCGCCGCCGAGCGAATCGGCCAGGGTCGGCAACTCTTCGACTTCGACCGGATGCCCGGCTTCAAGGCTGGCGTGCATTGCCGCGCCGCGCTGCATGCTGATGCCGTGAGTGACGATGTGTGGATTGGCGCTTTTGATCGCCAGTACCACGCCGGCAAACAGACCGCCGCCGGATAACGGCACCAGCACTTGCGCCACCTCTGGCTGCTGCTCGAGGATTTCCAGCCCGAGGGTGCCTTGCCCCGCGATGATCGCCGGGTGGTCGAAGGGCGGCAGCAATGTCGCGCCCTGCTCGCTGGCAATCCGTTCGGCTTCGCGCTGGGCATCGTCCTGAGAGTGACCGACGATGCACACCTCGGCCCCCAGATCCCGAATGGCCTGCACCTTGTTCGCCGGCACCAGGCGCGACAGGCAAATGGTCGCCCTCACACCTTGCCGGGACGCGGCATACGCCAGCGCCCGACCGTGATTGCCGGTCGAGGCGGCCACCACGCCACGGGCCTTTTGCTCGACATCAAGCTGCGCCACGGCATTGCTGGCGCCACGCAACTTGAAGCTGCCGGTCAGTTGCAGGGATTCGAGCTTGAGAAACACCGCCACACCCAAGCGCTGCGAGAGGCTGGGTGAATACTCCATGGGCGTTCGCCGAACCAACGATTCGATCCGCTGGCGAGCGAGGTAAATATCGTTCAATTGCAGTGCTGACATGACCGCATCCCAACCGAGGTGTTGGGCGCAGTCTAAGAGGGCTGGATTGTCGCGATGAATGTACTAGGGCAATTTAGCCGACAAACTTTTCGCGAACTTTTTCTCGCTCAAAAGTCATGGATCTGCGGGTACTGGCCGAAGATCTCGCGCATGCCGATCAGCGCAACACGCATTTCTTCATCACTGCATTCGGCGCCCACACAGACCCGCACCGCTCGCGGCCGAGGCGTGCCGCGCACGGTGAACGGGTCAGGTGAAGTGACGGCAATGTGTTTGTGGCGCAATGCCCGGACCAGGCTGTCGATTTCCCAATGGGGCGGAATTCCGATCCAGGCGTTCAAGGCATAGGGGTGCTGGGCGATCAGGTATTCGTCCAGATACTCAGTGACCAGCGCCTGGCGGCCCGCCAGGAGTTTGCGCTGCAGGCCCACCAGGGTGTCGGCGCGACCATCACGAATCCAGCGCGCCGCGATCTCGGACACCATGGGCGTGGCCATCCAGCTGTTGACCCGCAAGATACTCTCGGTGCGCAGCGCCAGCCGCTTGGGCACGACCAGATAACCGATGCGCAAACCGGTGAGCACCGACTTGGTCATGCTGGTGCAATAGAATGACAGCTCCGGCAGGTAATGACTGATCGGCGGCGCGCGTCGCTCATCGAGCAACGGGCCGTACACATCGTCTTCAATGATGTGCACCCCGAAGCGCCGGGCGATCTCGGCGATTTCACGCCGGCGGCTATCCGGCATCAGGCTGGTGGTGGGGTTGTTCAGGTTCGGTGTACAGACCAGCGCGGTGATGCGCTCGTTACTGCACATGTCTTCAAAATGCTCGGGGTCAATGCCGTAACGGTCCATCTCCAGGCCTTTGAGGGTAAACCCCAGCACCTGGGAATTGCCGATCACACCGTGGTCGGTGACGCCCTCGCACAGCACCACATCGTCCGGGCCGGCCAAGGAAGCCAGCGCGAGAAAGATGCCGTGGGCCGCGCCGTTGGTGATCAGGATGTCGTCACGCTCGACCCGTAACCCTTGTCGCCCGATCCAGTGCATGGCCGCTTCCCGGTGCGATTCGAACCCGGCAATCGGACGAAATGCATGAATCCACGGCTGATCCTCTTCGGTGCTGAGTTCGCGGCAGGTCTCGCGCCAGAACTGGTCATGCTCACGGGTGTGCATGATCCGGGTGATGGAAAAATCCACCAGGGCCCGCTCGGGGCTGTCGAGAATATAGGTGGCGACCCGATCGCTCATGCGTCGCGACACAAAGCTGCCGCGCCCGACTTCGCAACGCACCAGGCCCTGGCGCTCCAGCTCCTTATAGGCGTTGGTGACCGTCTGCACGCTGATGCCCATCGCATCGGCGACGTGCCGTTGCGGCGGCAGGCGCTGATCGTTGGCCAACACGCCTTGCTCGATGTCGTCGGCGATGGCCTGCACCAGGATCTTGTATTTGGACTCACCGCTACGGGCGACGTCCAATGCTGCTTTCCACTTATCCATCGGCGCTAAAACCCGCGTAGGTGCCAGTGCGCACAGCATCCCGCGAGAATACATGCAAAGCAATTGTCCTAGTGCAATGCCACGATGCCTGAGGCTTTTGTATGCTCGGTTCAAGGTCGATGCCCGGGCACGTTTCAAGCCCCTACAACAAAACCAATCGACCTGTATCGGAACTGCGTCACGCGTCATGGATCAGTCCTTATACGTTTTGCTCTTGTCACACTGCCTCCTACCACAGAGCCGTCACAGACGGGTCCACAAGAAACAGGAGATTTTATCGATGAGCAATTTCCCCACCCGCACCCCCCATGTTTTGCGTCGTCTGTTCGTGGCGTGTGCCTTGTTCGGCCTGGCCGCCAGCGCCCACGCCGCCAATACGCTGGAAACCGTCAAACAGAACAGCAGCATTCGCATCGGTTACGCCAACGAAACCCCTTTCGCCTATACCGAAACCGACGGCAAGGTTACCGGCGAATCGCCGGAAATCGCCAAAGCGATCTTCGAGAAGATGGGCATCAAGAAAGTCGACGGCGTGTTGACCGAATGGGGCTCCTTGATCCCGGGACTGCGCGCGGGGCGATTCGACGTGATTGCCGCCGGCATGTACATCACCCCGGCTCGTTGCAAGCAGGTGCTGTTTACTGATCCGCAGTACCAGCTGCCGGACGCCCTGCTCACGGCCAAAGGCAACCCGAAGAACCTGCACAGCTATGAAGACATCGCCAAGAACCCTGATGTGAAGCTGGCGATCATGGCCGGCACGGTGAACCTGGCCTATGCGCGTGACTCCGGCGTGAAGGATGCGCAAATCCTTCAGGTGCCGGACACCACCGCGCAGCTGCAAGCCGTGCGCGCCGGCCGTGCCGACGCGGCAGTGGGCACGCAACTGACCATGAAAGGCCTGGCCGCCAAGGGCGGCGAGAAAGTCGAAGCCGTCACTGAGTTCAAGGACGATCCGTCGCACATCGGCTACGGCGCCCTCGCTTTCCGCCCGGAAGACAAGGACCTGCGTGATGCGGTCAACGCCGAGATGAAAAAGTGGCTGGGCTCCGAAGAGCACCTCAAGGCGGTCGCCCCTTTCGGCTTCGACAAATCCAACGTGACAAGCAAAACGGCTGCCGAGCTCTGCGCTCAATAGTCGAAACAGGCATGGCGCCACGGCGCGATGCCTATTTCCCCTGCTTACTCCGGATGGCCAGGTTGAATCATGGGTGAATTACTTCCGCTGTTGATACAAGGCGCCTGGGTAACCCTCCAGGTGACATTCTTCGGCTCGCTGCTGGCGATTGTCGCCGCCATTCTGGCGGCACTCGGGCGCATGTCGCCATGGCGGGCACTGCGCTGGTTTTCGATTGCTTACATTGAAGTGTTCCGCGGCACGTCGTTGCTGGTGCAATTGTTCTGGCTGTTTTTTGTGCTGCCGTTGCCGCCGTTCAATATTGAGCTGAGCCCCTACAGCGTGGCCATTGTCGGCCTCGGCCTGCACATCGGCGCTTACGGCGCCGAGGTGATGCGCGGCGCGATCAGCTCGGTCGCCAAAGGTCAGTACGAAGCGTCCACGGCGCTGAACTTCAGCGGCTACAAACGCTTTCGGCGGATCATCCTGCCGCAGGCCTTACTTGCGGCCATCCCACCCGGCACCAACCTGCTGATCGAATTGCTGAAAAACACCTCGCTGGTGTCGCTGATCACGTTGTCGGACCTGAGCTTTCGTGCCCGGCAACTCGATCAGGCAACCTTCCAGACCCTGGAAATCTTCAGCCTGGCGCTGGTGATCTACTTCGTCCTGGCGCAAGCCATCAATATCGGCATGCGCCAGATAGAGCGGCGTCTGGCTCGCGGGCGGATGCGTGGAGGTCTGTCATGACACTGTTCGACTGGACCTACGCCTGGCAAATCCTCCCCGATTTGCTGCGCGCTTCGCTCAACACCGTGGGGATTACCCTGATCGGTTTCCTGATCGCCATTGTCCTGGGGCTGTTCCTGGCGATTGGCCGACGCAGCCGCAGAGTCTGGTTGTCGTGGCCGGCGACCGGGGTGATCGAGTTCATCCGCAGCACGCCGCTGCTGATCCAGGTGTATTTCCTCTACTACGTGCTGCCCAATTACGGCGTCAGCATGACGGCCATGCAAGTCGGGATTCTCGGCATCGGCCTGCATTACGCCTGCTACATCGCCGAGGTGTATCGCGGTGGCCTCGACGCCGTGCCGCGAGCGCAATGGGAAGCGGTCACGGCGCTGAACATCGCGCCCTATAGCGCCTACCGCAACATCATCTTGCCCCAGGCCCTGCGGCCGATCCTGCCGCCATTGGGCAACTACCTGGTGGCGATGCTCAAGGACACACCGGTGCTGTCGGCGATTACCGTGGTGGAAATCATGCAACAGGCCAAAAACATCGGCTCCGAGAACTTCCGCTACCTGGAGCCGATCACCATGGTCGGTCTGTTTTTCCTCGCCCTGAGCATCGCCTTGGCTTATCTGGTACGGCGCCTTGAAGTGCGCCTGGAGCTACGCTAATGACTTCTCCACTCTCGACACCTACCGACCTTTCCCGGCGCAGCCATCCGTCACCGCTGCATCCGCAGGAGGCCACGGCCATGCATGAACCCAATCCGGTCAAGCCGATTGTCAGCTTCCAGGACGTCACCAAGAGTTACGGCAATTTCACCGTACTCGACCACCTGAACCTGGACGTTACGCCAGGGGAGAAAGTCGCGATCATCGGCCCCAGTGGCTCCGGCAAATCCACGCTGCTGCGGGTGTTGATGACGCTTGAGGGCATCGATGACGGACTGATCCGCATCGAGGATGACCTGCTGACCCACATGCCTAACCGCAATGGCGTGCTGGTACCGGCCAATGATCGGCATATCCGTCGCGTTCGCGGCAAGATCGGCATGGTGTTCCAGAGCTTCAACCTGTTCCCGCACATGACGGCGCTGCAAAACGTCATCGAAGCGCCGGTGCAGGTGCTCGGCATGAAACCGGCCGAAGCGCGGGAACGGGCGGCAGATTTGCTGGAACTGGTCGGGCTGGGCAGCAAACTGGGGCACTACCCTTCGCAACTGTCGGGCGGGCAGCAACAACGGGTCGCGATTGCCCGGGCATTGGCGATGCGGCCCAAGGTCATGCTGTTTGACGAAGTCACCTCGGCGCTCGACCCGGAATTGTGCGGCGAAGTGCTCAACGTGATCCGCAAACTCGGTGCCGAGCACAACCTGACCATGCTGATGGTCACACACCAGATGGGGTTTGCCCGGGAGTTCGCTGATCGCGTGTGCTTCTTCTACAAGGGCCAGATCCATGAACAAGGCACGCCGCAGCAGATCTTCGAGCACCCGCAACAGGAACGTACTTGCGCGTTTCTCAGCGCGGTAAAAGAAGCCAACTAGGAAAGTCGCGACAGGCCAAAACCAAATGTGGGAGCGAGCCTGCTCGCGAAAGGCGGCGTGTCAGCCCAACCTGATTGTTGTCTGACACGCCGCCTTCGCGAGCAGGCTCGCTCCCACAGTTTTTTATTGCGCAGATGTTACGGGTATTGCTGAACCGTACCTGGCTGTTGCTGACCACCGTACTGCTGACCCGGAATCGCCTTCAGGTTGACTTCAACGCGGCGGTTCTGCGCCCGGCCATTGACGTCGCCGTTGCTGGCAATCGGGTTATCCGGCCCGGCACCGCGCGCCGACAGGTTGGCGCCGCTGACACCTTGCGAGGTCAGGTAGGTCGCCACGCTCTGCGCACGACGTTGCGACAGGTCCATGTTGTGCTGGCGGCTGCCGGTGCTATCGGTGTAGCCGACGATTTCGATCTGGTTCTGGCTGAACTCCTTCAGCGAGCCGGCCAGATTGTTCAGCGGCTGATAGAAGCTGGAGGCGATATTTGCCGAATCGGTGGCAAACGTGATGTTGCCCGGCATGATCAGTTTGATCTGGTCACCCTGACGCTGCACCTCGACACCGGTGTTGGCCATGCTGGCCCGCAGCTTTTTCTCTTGCTGGTCAGCGTAGTAACCGTAACCGGCAGCGGAAGCACCCACGACGGCAGCGCCAATCAGCGCGCCCTTGCCCCGGTTATCATGACCGATGGCGGCACCAGCCAAGGCGCCAGCCAGAGCGCCGAGGCCACCGTATTTAGCGGTTTTGCTCATGCCCGTGGAGCCACTGTCAGCCTGGCCCTGGTTGTCATAAGGGTTAGGTGAGGCGCAGCCAGACAGCAAGGCCACAGCCGTAGCGACAATAATCAAACGCTGCTTGGTGAACATGAAGAGCTCCTACTTTTTGCATTCTGGGGTGCAACGTACAAAGGCAATGGACCTTTGCGGGTGTTGGATCGTTTTGGCCGACGAAAATTCCGTCGATTGCCTTCAAGCCCGCACAAACGGGTTCTCGCGCATTTCATCGCCCAAGCGCGTGTCCGGACCATGCCCGGTCACGACCGTTGCTTCTTCGTCGAGCGTATAGAGTCGCTGCTTGATCGACCGCACGATGGTCGCTTGATCGCCGCCCCACAAATCCGTACGCCCTACCCCGCGACGAAACAACGTGTCACCGGCAATCAGCAGCTTGGCCTCGGAAAACCAAAAGCTCATGGAACCCGGGGTATGACCCGGCGTATGCAACGCCACGCCGCAACCGCAAGCCAGCTCTTCATCATCGGCCAACCAGCGATCCGGCGACGGCACCGGCGTGTAAGGCACACCGAACATCTGGCATTGCATCTCCAGATTGTCCCAGAGGAACTGATCTTCTTTGTGCAGGTGCAGGGTCGCGCCGGTTTTCTCCTTGAGCTGACCGGAGGCCAGAAAGTGATCCAGGTGCGCATGGGTGTGGATGATGCTCACCACCTTCAGGCCCAAGGCATCGAGGCGCGCGAGGATCAGTTCGTGGTTGCCGCCCGGGTCGACGACGATGGCTTTTTTGGTGATCGGGTCGCCGATGATCGTGCAGTTGCACTGCAAAGGGCCGACAGGGAAGGTTTCGCGGATCAGGGTGGGCTGCTGGGACATCGGGGCATGCTCGGAAAACAGGGATGGGCAATTTTGGCACAAAACCGTATTCCGTCATTTAGCGGACCCGGTAGATCTTGAAAATGCGCTACTCCAGCACCCTTAACTCTTTAGCCCGCGCCACCGCCTGCGTCCTTCGCTCAACCCCAAGTTTGCTGTTGATGTGACTGGCGTGGGTCTTGACCGTGTGCAGCGAGATGAACAGCTGATCGCTGATTTCCTGGTTCGAGCACCCTTGGGCGATCAGGCGCAGGACGGCCAGTTCACGCGCGCTGAGCTGTTCTGTTGCGGGGGATACTTCCAGTGTGGGGCGAGCGGCCATGGCTGGTAGTTTTTCGGTCAGTTCCTGCGAAACGACTGTAGGAGCGCATAGTTGCAGTTGCCCGCGCAGCCAGTCCGGGTGTTCGGCCAGCAATCGGTCGAACGGTTGCAGGACGCCACCAGCTGCCGCTTCCAGTGCCTGGGCAAACGCCTTGCGCGCCTCGGGCTCACGCCCGACCGAAAGCAACAGGGTGATTTTCTGCGTCAGCGCCATCACGCTGAGCATTTGCCGTCCCGATTTCTGCCCATGCTCAAGCAGCGCGTTCAAACGCCCCTCGGCCAGCATCGGCTGCCCCTGGATCACTTCCAGCAAGGCTTGCTGCAATTCGATATGCAGCGGCAGCTGTGGATGGAATTCCGGCGGCGCTGCCGCGTGCTCGCCGTTGTAGGTCTGTCCCAATCGCGCCAGCCAGGCTTCGGCCAGATCGGTACGGCCCTGGGCCAGCCAGAGCTCGCATTTGACCAGGGTAATCATCGCCAGGTAGTAGATCGGCGGCACGTCCCAGATGTGCATCAGGCGTTCGGCTTCGGCGAGTTCGGCGAAGGCTTTGGCGAACTCGCCGCTGCTGCCCTCGAGCCGGGCGATCACGCAGTGGCCGATCAACACGCTGATATCGCGACAGGCTCGGGCTTCATTCAAACCGGCTTGTAGACGCACCCGCGCGGCTTGCGGCTGCAAGCGCACGGCCAGCAAAAAGCCCTCGTACAAGGTCAGGCGTGCACGCACGGCGTAAAGCCGTTGCGGGGATAACCCTTGCAGGCGTTGCAGCCCCTGACGGACCTCCTGCAACGAGCGCAGGATTTCCCCGCGCGCTTGCAGCACACGTGCGCGGTCGTAATGGGCCAGCGCTTCGAACAGTGGGTTGCCGACCCGTTGCGCCAATTCCAGCGATTCGCGGTTCAAGCTGCGTGCACGCCATAGGTCGCCGTCGGCGATCGCCAGGTTGGACAGCGTCGACAGACACATCAGCCGTTGCCCGTAGCGCTTGGCCGGCAGACTATCCAGCGCTTCGGTGCAGTAAAGTTGCGTGAGCGCGCGATTGCCGCGCCCCCGGGCGATGATGCCACTCAGGGCCAACCATTGCGCCAGCATGGACTTCTGCGCAGTGGCCGACGGGGCTGGCAGGAAACGACTCAAGTGCGCCGCCAGCTCCTCGGCAGCGTCCAGCTGACAGGCCAGTCCCAACGCCCAGCTGTAGAGCACAATCAGGCGCGGCGTGCTGATCAGCAGGCTGTCGGGCAAGTCCATCTTCCAGCGCAGCAGCATGCCGACATTCTGTTCGGCGAGCAGTTGTTCTTCAGAGAGGTTTTGCACCAGGTTCGCTGCAACGTCCAGGTGTCCGGCGCGCAGTGCCTGCTCCACCGCTTCGTCGAGCAACCCCTGCGCATTGAACCAGCGACAGGCGCGCAGATGCAGGCTGGCGGCCGGCACGATTGACTGGGCGGCGGGCCGGGTACGCAGCAGGTCGGAAAACAAATGGTGATAGCGATACCAGTGACCGTGCTCGTCCAGCGGCACCAGAAACACTTGGTGCGCCTGAAGGAAACGCAGGATTTCGGCACTGTCATGGGCCTCGCGGACCGCGTCGCAGAGCTCGCTGCAAAAACGTTCCTGAGGCGCGGTGTCGTACAGGAACGACTGCACTTCGGCGGGCAGGCAATCGATGACTTCTTCGAGCAGGTAATCGCGAATCAGCCCTTCTCCGCCGTGCAACGACTGCGGCAACGCACCGTCGGTACCGGCTTCGGACGCCGCCAGCAACCAGAAACGCAGGCCGGCGACCCAGCCTTCACTGCGCTGGATCAGGTTTTCCAGTGCCTCGCCACGCAATGAACTGCTGTGCCGATCGAGCAACGTGAGGGCTTCATCGTGGGTCAGTCGTAGGTCCTGCTCATGCAACTCAAGCAATTGCCGCGACAAGCGCAAACGCGCCAGATGCCAGTCCGGACGCTGTCGGCTGGTCACCATGACCAGCAAGCCATCGGGCAAATGATTGAGGAAAAACTGCAAACAACGATCCAGCACAGGACCCTGCGCCAGGTGATAGTCATCCAGCACCAGCAGCAAAGGTGTCATCGGCGAAAGGTGGATGGCCAGTTCATCGAGCAACCCGTCCAGCCATTCTTCGAAGGCGAAGGGCTGATGGCGCTGGCGCATTTTCAACAGACCCAGGGCCTGGCTGCCGAGCTTCGGAAAGTAATCCTGAAGACCTTCGAGCAACCGCTCTAGGAAACGCCCCGGATCGCTGTCTCGAGGACTCAACCCCAACCACAGACTGTGCCAATGGGCCGGCAGCCCCTGGCAGAACTCCACCGCCAGTGAGCTCTTGCCAAACCCGGCGGGTGCACTGACCAGCAACAGCCTGCCACCGAGGCCAGCACTCAGGCGCTCGCACAGGCGAGGCCGCAGCACATGGCCGTCGGGCAACGGGGGCCGAAAAAAGCGCCCGTCCAGTGCCGCGACGGCAACGCTTGCAGGGCCCGGGAGTGGGGACAGATCAGTCATGGCCGGCTCTTGTTTGAATTGCGGGTGGCGGCGTTGCAGATGTCCGCAGACTATCGGTAAACGAAGAGGGAATGAAGGTTATTGCTACAAATGGCTACAAAAAGAATACAAGCAGAAGTTGCGGGGCTTGAGATGGCGTTTTCCTGACAGCCCGTGTCGCGTCCATCGCGAGCAGGCTCGCTTCCACAGTTGACGGCGTTCTCATGGAAGAGCGCGTTACCTGTGGGAGTGAGCTTGCTCGCGATAGGCCGTCATCGACACTGAAGATTCACAGTGAGAAATCCGGGCAAAAAAAAAACGCCCCGAACCAGTCGGGGCGTTTTTCGAGGATGCGGCCTCTGTTCAGTGCAGGTTAACGAACCCCGTCCTGACGCAGCGCAGCGGGGGTGAAATCGCTGGTGGTCGCGGTGAAGCCGAAGTCATACGCCGACTTCTCTTCGTTCTTCATGCCCAGTGCCAGGTAACGGCCCGATTGCAGGTCGTACAAGGTTTCCAGGGCGTACCACGGCACTTGCTTGTCGTAGTAGTTCTCGGCGTGAGCTTCCGCCACTCGCCACAGTTGATTACGGCCGTCGTAGTGGTCGATCACCGCGGCTTGCCAGGTGTCTTCGTCGATGTAGAAGTCGCGCTTGGCGTAGATGTGACGCTGACCTTCCTTCAAGGTAGCCACCACATGCCAGACCCGGCGCAGCTCGTAGCGAGCCAGGTCCTGGTTGATGTGACCGGCCTTGATGATGTCGTCGTACTTCAGTTGCGGCGAATCGAGCTTGTAGCTGTCGGAGGCAATGTACATCTCTTTCTTGCCTTCGAGTTTCCAGTCGTAGCGATCCGGCGCACCGTTGTACATGTCCAGGTTGTCGGAGGTCCGCAGGCCGTCAGCCGCAGTACCCGGCCCGTCATAGGACACTTGTGGCGCACGACGCACGCGACGTTGACCGGCGTTGTAGACCCACGCCGAACGTGGCTCTTTAACCTGATCGAGGGTTTCGTGCACCAGCAGCACACCACCGGCCAGACGTGCCGGCGCGGTCACTTTCTGCTTGAAGTAGAACAGGATGTTGCCCGGATTCGCCGGATCGTAGTCCTTCATCTTGTCGCGGAACACGAACTGATCCTGGAAGTACACCAGGCTGTACGAACCGTTAGGTTGCGGCGTCGCCTGGGTCACCAGGCGGGTCACGCTGCCTCCGCGATAACGGGTGATGTGGTTCCAGATGACTTCAACGCCGGTCTTTGGAATCGGGAACGGTACGGCGGTTTCGAAGTTTTCCAGGCCGTTGCCGCCAGACACGAGGTTGGTGTTGGTGGCGTTTTTCTTGATGGAGGCGAACACGGCATCCGGCACGGTCGCGCCACGATGGGACGGGTAAACCGGCATTTTGAAGGTTTCCGGGTAGCGCTTGAACATCGCGTACTGGCCCGGAGCGAGCTTGTCTTTGTATTGGTCGACGTTCTGCGCAGTGATGGTGAACAGCGGTTTTTCACTGGCGAACGGGTCAGACAGGAAGCCTTTGCCGTCGACGGTGCCGGCGTTTTTCGCCATCGGTTTCCAGGCCGGGATCGAACCGTCAGCGTTGCCCGCCATCTCGGCGCCCATCGGCGTCAGGCTCTTGCCCAGTTTGTCCGCTTCGGCAGCAGGCACTGCCGCCATGACGCTGGTCGCCAGCAGCGAAAGCCCCAGAACTCCAGCGTGGAACAGACTCTTTGTTATTTTCATATGTGTGTTCGTCCTGAAAAAACAGTGCTTAGAAGTTCACGCCGAAGCTGAGCGCAACGAAGTCGCGGTCATCGACGGTGGTGTACTTGCCATCAAAGAAGTTGGTGTAGGCCAGGCTCGCGGTGTAGGTGTTCTGGTACTCGGCGTCGACGCCCAGGCTCACGGCTTTGCGACCTTCTTCGAAGTTGCCGCCAGGGCCAGGCGAGTAACCATCCACGTCGTGGGACCAGGCCACGTTCGGCTTGAGGTTCACACCGGCGAACACGTCGTTGTATTCCCAGATGGCGCGACCACGGTAGCCCCACGAAGTCGACGTGGTGAAGCCGTCACTGTTGCAGTTGCGGCTGCGGTTGTTGGTTGGAGTGCCTGGGCCGGCACCGTTGATGGTGCTGGTGTTGAGGGCCACACACGTATTCGCCCCGCCAGTGGCTGGCAATGCACCCGGACCGTAGACCGGATCGCGGCCATAACGGAGGTCGGAAGTGCTTTCCAGGCCGCCGACGTGAGTCACGCCCACTTCGCCCACCAGGGTCAGACGGCTTGCGCCCATGACCTGGTCAAAGAAGTGCGTCAGGGTGGTCTGGAATTGGGTGATTTCTTTACGACGATAGCCGTGCAGGTCTTGACCCGGGCCGGCAGAGAGCAGCGAAGCGTTACCCAGAGCACCGCCCAGAGGTCGTACACCGGCGAACAGAATGTCGGTGGAGTTGAGCTGCACCGGTGCGTTCGGACGGTAGCTCAGTTCACCGCTCCACGCCGTACCGGTAGGCAGGGTGGTAGAGAAGCTCAGGCCGTAGAGGCGAATGTCTTCAGGGTATTCGATGAAGTATTTCGAGTTACCTGCCACCAGCAGCGGCGCGAGTGCGGCGAACGGTCCTGGCAGAGAAGCCGCGGTGTTATAGACCGACTGCGGCGCACCCGTGGCGCTGAAGATCGGCGCACGGCTGTGGTAGTTCATGAAGTAGGCACCGAACTCGGTGTCCAGCGGCTCGAACATGTACTTGAGGGACGCGCCCCATTGGCCGCTGTCGCGAGCATCACGATCGCCGCCACGCTGGACCAGCACACCTTCCTCGTTGACATTGACGCCGTTGGCGGCCAATGGACCCAACGCCACGGCTGGAATCTGCGAACGCTTGTTCAGCACGCGAAGGTTGTCGGTGCAACCATCGGCAACGATGTCCGGCTGCGAGAAGAACGTGCCGCAGTTATCGACAACGGTCTGGTCCCATTCCAACTGGTAGAAGGCTTCTGCCGACAGGTTTTCGGTCAGGCTCTGGGACACATAGAACATGTTGACCGGGATCAGGCCTTCCTTGATCTCGGCACCCGGACGACGGAACGCAGACACGTCGATCGGGTTGATCGAGTTGATGCCGCCGCCGATGAAGGTACTTTCACCCCAGCTCACTACCTGCTTGCCCAGACGCACGGAACCCGGCTGATCGGCAACGGAGTAGTTGTGGTAGACGAAGGCGTCGAGGATTTGCCCGCCGGAGGACTTGGCGCCTTCCTTGCGGTTGTTGTCGCTGATGTCCTTGAACGGACGGCTTTCGTCCTTCAGTTCAAAGTCGTACCAGTATTTGCCACGGACGAAAACGCCAGTGTCGCCATATTTCAATTCAAGGTCATGGATGCCCTTGAAGATCTTCGAGAAGGTTTTCCCGCTTTCGAAGTTCAGGTGACCGTCATCAGAGGTCTGGGACAGGCCGCTGCCACCGTTGTTCACGCCAATGAGGTTCTTGTTGGCACTCTCGGTAGACCAGCTGGAACCGATCGAGAGGGAAGAATCGAACTGACCTTCGATTTCACCAACGTTGAAACTGACGCCGAATGCAGGCCCGGCGAGCGAAGAGGCGAGACTGACCGCCAGGGGCAATTTCGCCCGGCGCCAGAACGTGTTTACTGATGTCATCGACGCTACTCCATGTGCATTATTGTTATGGCAGTTAGCACTTCTAAAAACGTTGTGGATGACGGGGAGCCAAGGCGTCCCGAAGTCACTCCAAATTGCATCGCCCCGTTTTGTGCGTGCGCTCCGTTCTTAAAAATCCTTGAGCGGACTATAGCCAGCAGGTAGTAGAGCTTGATCCCTCTAAAGTGTGATTTGCAGCTGCCGGCCACTCTGGAACAGTCCTTTCGCCAGTCCGACACATGTCGGCATGCCAAGGATGGCTGAAAATTCGGATTTCACAAGCCAAGCGCTTGCTTGGTGGGGCTGGCGTGCCCTTTCGGGCACACCAGAAGGCGCTTAAAGCGTCGAGAGGAAGGTGCTGTTGTTGGCCTGCCATTCAGTGATGTCTAGGCGGATGCGCTTCTTGTCGAGTTTGCCGACACTGGTCTTGGGAATTTCAGTAACAAGGGCGATCTGGCTCGGGATCGCCCACTTGCTCAGGTGGCCCAACTCTACGAATGGCTTGAGGTGTTCCTTGAGCTCTTTAGCCCCGACCTCATGCCCTTCGCGGATCACCAGCAGCGCAAACGGGCGCTCGCCCCACTGTGGATCGGCGATGCCTACCACTGCTACTTCGCGTACCGCCACGTGACGGCTGATCAGATCTTCGAGGTCCAGGGACGAGATCCACTCGCCGCCGGTCTTGATCACGTCTTTGATGCGATCACGAATGTCGATCACGCCCATGCTGTCCAGCGTTGCCACGTCGCCGGTGTGCAGCCAGCCCCCGGCCCAGAGCTCGGCGCCCTTTTGCGGTTCGTTGAAGTAGCCCTCGGTGAGCCACGGCGCACGCAGCACCAGTTCGCCCTGAGTCTCGCCATCGGCGGGCAGGAAGTTGCCGTCGGTGTCGACGATCGCCGCCTCCACCAGTGGCCCCGGCACGCCGGCCTTGATGCGATACGTGGTGCGTTCGTCTTCGGTGCCGGCCATCAGCTCATCGTTGAGGTGGGCACAGGACACCAACGGCCCGGTTTCCGACATGCCATAAGCGGCGGTCAGCTGAATGCCCTTGGCCTTGGCCGCTTCGTACAGTGCACGGTTCAGCGCACTGCCGCCGATGACAATTTTCCAGCCGCCGAAATCGGTGCTCTGCGCCGCCTTGGAATTGAGGACCATCTGCAGGATGGTCGGCACGCAGTGGGAAAAGGTGACCTTCTCCTTGCGCCACAGCTCCACCAGGTACTCCGGGTCGTAACGGCCGGGATAAACCTGCTTGAGCCCGAGCATGGTCGCCACATACGGCAAGCCCCAGGCATGCACGTGGAACATCGGCGTGATCGGCATGTACACGTCGTTGGTGCCCAGCAGCCGCACGCTGTCGATGGCGCCCATGATGGTCGACACGCCCATGGTGTGCAGCACCAGTTGCCGGTGGGTGAAGTACACGCCTTTAGGGTTGCCGGTGGTACCGGTGGTGTAGAACGTGGTCGCGACCGAGTTTTCGTCGAAATCCTGGAAGTCGTACTGCGTGCTCGCGGCCGCCAGCAACTGCTCGTACTCGCCTACCAGGTTCGGCAAATCGGCGGTTTTTTCCGGCAGGTCTGTCAGAAGCAGGGTTTTCTCGACCGTGGTCAGGTGCCCGGCAATCGCCTGGTACAGCCCGACGAATTCGCTGTTGACCAGCACGAAGCGGTCCTCGGCGTGGTTCATGGTGTAGAGGATCTGTTCCGGTGACAGGCGCACGTTGATGGTGTGAATCACCGCGCCGATCATCGGGATGGCAAACATGCATTCCAGATACCGATGGCTATCCCAGTCCATCACCGCCACGGTATCGCCGGCCTTGACCCCGGCCGCCGTGAGCACGTTGGCCAGTCGCGCGACCCGCTCGATCAGGGTCGGATAGCTGTAGCGCAACTGGTCGCGGTAAATGATCTCGCGGGTTTTCTCGTAACGAGCGCCGGACATCAGCAGCCGTTTGATCAGCAACGGATACTGGTAAGCGCCTTCGGCTGGGGGGATAACGCGAGTCTGCAACATAAGAATCCCTTTTCTGACTGCACGGTGTTGGCTTCAAGAGGCAAACACTCTAGAACCCTTATACGCCGGCCAAATCAGCCAAAGGAATGATTTGCAGAGCCGTACAAATGCTAGCTTTGCGCCAGCATTTGCGGGAATTCGTTATCCAGGGCGCTGCGCGATCAATGCATCTCGGTAAAAGCGAGTTTGACGCCGATGGCGATCAGCACCACACCCATGGTCCGGTCGAACCAATGGCCCATCCGCGCAAAACCGGCGCGCACGCGCTGCTGGCTGAACAGCCGCGCCACCAGGCAGAACCACACGGCCGTCGCCGCCGCGAGATAGAGCCCGTAGCCTGCCTGTACCGCCAACGGCGTGTGCGGGTTGATCACCACGGTGAACAGCGACAAAAAGAACAGCGTGGCTTTGGGGTTCAGGCCGTTGGTCACGAAACCTGAGGTGAAGGCACCGCGCGGTGTGCGCTCGCCGGCTTCCTTGTGCAAGTCGTCGGTGACGGCTTTAGCCGGTTGCGCGCGCAAGGCCTTGTAGCCGATGTACAGCAGATACGCGGCAGCCGCCCATTTCAAGGCGTTGAACAGCACGATCGACTGCGACACGATCAGGCCGATGCCGAGCAATGAATAGCCGACGTGCAGGAAAATCGCCGTACCGACGCCCAGCGCGGTCCAGGTCCCGGCGCGACGGCCATGAGTCACGCTTTCACGCACCACCACGGCGAAATCCGGGCCGGGGCTGGCGACGGCGAGCAAGTGAATCAGGGCAACGGTCAAGAACTCTGTCCAGTACATGGGGGCTCCTTTGGGGTAGATCGATCAAAATGAAATTCACAGGTCAACGCCAACCCTTGTGGGAGCGAGCCTGCTCGCGATGCGATCTGACATTCAACAAAGGTGTTGAATGTTAATGCCCCATCGCGAGCAGGCTCGCTCCCACAGGTTTCGCACCTGGCCTGCAATGCGTAACTATATGTTTCATCTGGTAGGCTCGGCAGATTACGCCTTCAGTTCACCGCACAAAAGGTACAGTTGATGACGAACTCTCGCCGCGCCGTTTTCCTCGACCACCCTTCCCTGGACCTGGGCGACCTCGATCTCAGCCCGTTGCGCGACTGCTTTGACGACTTGCAGCTGTTCGCACAGACCACGCCGGAGCAGGTGATCGAACGCCTCAAGGGCGCCACCGTGGCCATCAGCAACAAGATTCTGATCGACGCCAACGCCATCGCCGCCAGCCCTGATCTGAAGCTGATCCTGATCACCGCTACCGGCACCAACAACGTCGACCTCGCGGCCGCTCGTGCCCACGACATCACGGTCTGCAACTGCCAGGGCTACGGCACACCGTCGGTGGCGCAGCACACGATCATGTTGCTGCTCAACCTGGCCACGCGCCTGGCGGACTATCAGAAAGCCGTGGGTGAAGGCCGCTGGCAGCAAGCGAAACAGTTCTGCCTGCTGGATTACCCGATTGTCGAACTCGAGGGCAAAACCCTCGGCCTGCTCGGCCATGGCGAACTGGGCGGCGCCGTCGCACGGCTGGCCGAAGCCTTCGGCATGCGTGTGTTGCTGGGACAGATTCCGGGGCGTCCTGCCCGGCCGGATCGCTTGCCGCTGGATGAACTGCTGCCGCAAATCGATGCGCTGACCCTGCACTGCCCACTCAACGAACACACCCGCCACTTCATTGGTGCCCGCGAACTGGCCTCGATGAAACCCGGCGCGTTCGTGGTCAACACCGCACGCGGTGGCTTGATCGATGAACAGGCACTGGCCGATGCCTTGCGCAACGGTCATCTGGGCGGCGCGGCGACCGATGTGCTGAGCGTCGAACCACCAACCGCCGGCAATCCGTTGCTGGCCCACGATATTCCACGGCTGATCGTCACGCCGCACAACGCCTGGGGCAGTCGCGAGGCGCGGCAAAGGATCGTCGGTCAGTTGACCGAAAACGCGCAGGGATACTTCAGCGGTAAAGCGCTGCGGGTCGTCAGTTGATAGACTGCGGCACTTTTTTTCACAGGAGCAGTTATGGATCCGCGCAGTGAAGTACTGCTTCGTCAGGCCGACTTATTTCAGGGTTCGGTGCTGCTGGCCGGTTTGCCCGCCGACGACTTGCTCGGCCGTCTACCCGACGCCCATGGCTGGTGCTGGCATGCCGGTGATCAAGCGGCGCTGGAGGCGCGTTTTGCCGAGCGCAGCCATTTTGGTGTGACCGCACCCGAGCGTGAGTTCGAGACGGCGGTGGTGTTTTTACCCAAGTCCAAGGACCTGACCGATTACATTCTCAACGCCCTCGCCTCTCGCCTGGCCGGTCGCGAGTTGTACCTGGTGGGTGAAAAACGCAGCGGCATCGAAGGCGCGGCCAAGCAACTGAACCCGTTCGGCAAGCCACGCAAGCTCGACAGCGCGCGGCATTGCCAGCTCTGGCTGGTTACTGTGGCCAACGCGCCAGAAGCCAAGTCGCTGGAAAGCCTGGCCCAGACCTATGAACTGCCGCTGGCCGAAGGTCCGCTGAAAGTCATCAGCCTGCCGGGCGTGTTCAGCCACGGCCGGCTGGATCGCGGCAGCGCATTGCTGCTGGAACACTTGGACAAGTTGCCGAGCGGCCACTTGCTCGACTTCGGTTGCGGTGCCGGTGTACTGGGCGCGGCGGTGAAACGTCGTTATCCGCACAATCAGGTGACGTTGCTTGACGTGGACGCCTTCGCTGCCGCCAGCAGCCGTATGACGCTGGCTGCCAATGGCCTGGAAGCGGACGTGATTACCGGTGACGGCATTGACGCGGCACCGATGGGTTTAAGTGCAATTCTGAGCAATCCACCGTTCCATGTCGGCGTTCACACCGACTACTTCGCCACCGAGAACTTGCTGCGAAAAGCAGCCAAACATCTGAAAAACGGCGGCGAACTGCGCTTGGTTGCGAACAGCTTCCTGAAGTATCAGCCGCTGATCGAAGAGCACTTGGGCGTGTGCGCGATCAAGGCCGAAGGACAGGGTTTCAGAATTTATCGGGCCAAACGAGGCTGAAAAATAAGTGCTTGCCTAACGGGTTTTGCCTAGGCAGAATCCGCTCCGTCCTAGGGGAGTAGTCTCCCACGAGCGCCATGCTCGTCCGGCATACGTCAACATACTTGGTCAACAGACCATGGCGTATGCGACCCAAGCGTCCGCATCAGACGGATCGCAGGGTTTGACAAGACCTATGACACGAACACCTTACCCGGGGCGGGAAGGCTGTACGTGTCATAGCCGTGTCGACCCGCCCCTTAGGAAAATCCCTGATGCTGGACTCTCTGCTCGTTCCCACCGCAATCGTTGCCTTGGCCGAAATCGGCGACAAGACGCAACTGCTCGCGCTCATTCTCGCTGCCCGCTTTCGCAAACCCTGGCCGATCATCGCCGGCATCGTCGCCGCGACCCTGGCCAACCATGCGGCGGCCGGTGCGGTCGGTGCCTGGTTCGGCAGTTTCTTCTCGAATGCGGTGTTGCACTGGATCCTGGCGGCGAGCTTCGCCGCGACCGCACTGTGGACCCTGGTGCCGGACAAGATGGACGACGATGAAGCCAGCACCGCCCGCAAGTTCGGGCCGTTCCTGACCACGCTGATCGCGTTTTTCCTGGCAGAAATGGGCGACAAAACCCAGGTCGCCACGGTGATGCTCGCCGCGCAATACCCGGATTTGTGGCTGGTGATCATCGGCACCACCGCCGGGATGTTGATTGCCAACGTGCCGGTGGTATTGGCGGGTAACTTTGCGGCGGATAAATTGCCGCTCACCCTGATCCGTCGCCTGGCGGCGTCGGCGTTCTTTGTCCTGGCGATTGTGGCGGTGTACAAGGCGATGCAGAGCAGCGGGTGGGTTTGACGCCGTAGGTTGATAGACCGCGTTATCGTTCCTCGCGGGCAAGTCTCGCGCCTACAGATTCTGTGTCGTAATCGACCGAAAACCTGTAGGAGCGAGGCTAGCCCGCGAAGGCGTCAACGGCATCACCGCCTGACCATCAGGATTTCGGCGCTTTCTCGTACAACGGCATCACCTTCGGAATCGCCGCCTGCAACGAAGCAATCCGGCTGGACGAAGCCGGGTGCGTACTCAAGAACTCAGGTGGGGCGCCTTCCGAGGCTTTGCTCATTTTGTTCCACAACGTGATCGCCGCATTCGGGTTGTAACCGGCGCGGGCCGCCAGCTCGAGGCCGATCAGGTCCGCCTCGTTTTCATTGCCACGGCTGTTGGGCAAGGTCATGCCGTATTTCGCCACGGTGTCCGCCAGGGCCAGGCTGTCCTGACCCAGACCGAGCAACGCACCTGCGCCTTGCTTGGCCATTTCGACGCCGTATGCCTTGGACATCGCTTCACGACCATGCTCGCGCAGGGCATGGGCGATTTCATGGCCCATGATCGCGGCGATTTCATCGTCGGTGAGTTGCAGTTTGTCGATCAGCCCCGTGTAGAAAAAGATCTTGCCGCCAGGCCCGCAGTTGGCATTGAGCTCGTCGCTCTTGATCAGGTTGACTTCCCATTTCCACTGGGCCGAATCTGGACGAAACACCGGCGCCTGGGCAATCAGCCGATCGGCAATCAGCTGGACGCGCTTGGCGTCGTTACTGGTCTTGTCCAGCACACCCTTGGTGCTCGCCTCTCCGACAGTCTTCTGATAAGACTGCGCGTACATCTGGTTGACTTCGTCGGTGGACAACATGCTGAACATGTACTGCTTACGCTCTACGCCAACAGCCCCACCGCTGGTGGTATTGACCGACTGACAACCGGCAAGCAACAAACCTGCGCTCAGCGCACACACAACCAATGTCTTGTTCATCAAAAAACTCCCTGAAAACATGCCGGGTATCCTAGGCGGGTAACTGTATCCGCACCAGATACAACTGACGTGTAGACGCTCATTTCAGATAAAGCTCTCATTGCCGTAGGAAAAAATTCACATAACGGCGCTCGCCACGGTCGCCAACGCCCGGCAATGATTCATTTACGACATCAACCACTCCAAAACAGCCATTTCGCGCTGCCTCGCTCATGGCCCTCCAGCTCCCTGCCGATACACCACCGCAGACGTCCTCTTGCGTGCGGAGCACCCATGAAATTCAAGTCGATCCAGTTTTCCGTGGCCGCCCTCGCCGGCGCCATCGTCCTTAGCGTAGTCGCCGCGCTGGTGCTGTACGCACTGTTTTCCGGCGCCCGGACGCAAGACATGGTCCAGGAGCGGACCCAGGCGCAATTCGAGCAAGTCATCGAGCAGCGCCTGACCTCTCTGGCGCAAACCCAGGTCAGCCAGATCCAGCGCGAACTCGAAGCGCCGCTGCTGATCGCTGGCGGCCTGGTGCGGGTCAACGCGCTGATCGGTACGCCGGGGGCCGATGGCCAGCCGACATTGAGTCTGAGCCGGGAGCAGTTGATCAGCCTGATCAAGGAAAACGTGGCCAAGAACCCGAAAATTCTCGGCACCTATATAGGTTGGGAAAAAGACGCGCTCGATCACAACGATGCGGCCTACGTCGACACCAAGGTGGTCGGCATCGACGCCAGCAACGGGCGCTTCCTGCCGTGGTGGTTTCGCAACGAGGACGGCACCCTGGGCCTGGACAAACTGGTGGACGTCGATGACCAGAAAACCCTGTCCACCGGCGTGCGTGCCAGCGAGTACTACCTGTGCTCGAAAGAAACCAAGAAGTCCTGCGTGATCGATCCGGCGCCCTACAAGGTCGGGGACAAGATCGTCATGCTCGCCTCCTTTATTGAACCGATCATGCTCAACGGCGCCTTCCAGGGCATCGTCGGTGCCGACCTGTCGGTGAACTTCATCCAGGAAATGTTGCTGGGGGCGAATCAGAAACTGTACAGCGGCGCAGGGGAAATGGCGCTGATCGGCGGTAATGGCCGGATCGTTGCCTACACCAAGGACCCGAGCAAATTCGGCGAAAAGGTCAGCGACATTCTCGACAGCAAGCAGATCGCCAACATGGCCCACCTCAAGGGCGGCGAAGTGACTTACACCGTCGACAAGGCCCAGGGCCGGATCGAGTTGTACCTGCCCTTCGGCATCGGCCAGACCGATGCGCGCTGGACCTTGATGCTGCAATTGCCGCTGAACGCCGTGATGGCTGACCTGCAAAAACTCCAGGGCGACCTGGACGCTCAGCGCAAATCCGACACCTTCGGCATGGCCATGGTCGGTTTGTTGATCGCCGGTATCGGTCTGTTGGTGATCTGGCTGGTGGGCCACGGCATCGCCCGTCCGCTCAAGCAAATGGTGGCGATGCTCGACGATATCGCCAAAGGCGAAGGCGACCTGACGCGCCGCCTGACCAGCGACCGCGCCGACGAACTGGGCTCGATTGCCAAAGGCTTCAACACGTTCCTCGCCAAGCTACAGGCGATGATCACCCAGGTCGTGACCTCGGTGCAGAGCGTCAGCGATTCATCGGAACACACCGCCGACATTGCCATCCGCACCAACATCGGTGTGCAGAAGCAAATGGCCGAGATCGATCAAGTGGCGACGGCGGTGCATGAAATGACGGCCACCGCCCAAGACGTGGCACGCAACGCCACCCAGGCCGCGCAAGCCGCCAGCCATGCCGATCAGGCAGCGGCCCAGGGCATGCAAATTGTCCGGGATACGTCGAATTCGATTGGCGTCCTGGCAATTGAAATCGGCAAGGCTGTGGGCGTGGTGCAAACCCTGGCCAAGGACAGCGAGAACATCAACGCGATCCTGACCGCCATTCGCGGGATCGCTGAACAAACCAATCTGCTGGCCTTGAATGCCGCCATTGAAGCGGCACGCGCGGGCGAACAGGGCCGCGGTTTTGCGGTGGTGGCCGATGAAGTGCGCAACCTGGCGCAGAAGACTCAGAAAGCCACTGAAGAAATCCAGACCATGATCCAGCAACTGCAACAAGGCACCCGCGATGTAGTGCGGGTCATGGAGGACAGCCAGAACCGCACAGACGAAAGCGTGCAACATGCGGCGAAAGCGGCCGAGGCCCTGGAGACCATTACTCAGGCGGTGTCGGTGATCAATGACATGAACACCCAGATTGCCAGTGCGGCCGAAGAGCAGAGCGCGGTGGCGGATGACATCAACCGTAACGTGATCAACATCGGGCAAGTGGCCAATGAAGTGGCCGGCGGGGCGGATGAGTCCAGTGCGGCGAGTGCGGATCTGACCAAGTTGGCTGAGCAGCAGCGGCGGTTGATCAATCAGTTCAAGGTTTAAAGATTACAGGAAGGTCCTGCGGACCTTATCGCGAGCAGGCTCGCTCCCACAGGGGGATTTCTGTGAACACATTATTTGTGAACACTAGAGATCCACTGTGGGAGCGAGGCTTGCCCGCGAAGGCGTCAGCACAGGCAACCTTTAACCAGGGGTCAGACACTCCGGCCCATTCAGCTTCGGATCATTCACCAGATTTGCCAATACCCGCTCGCGCAACGCCGCGGGTTCACTGGCCAGCAACCCTTGCAATACATGCAGCGGCGTCTCTGGATCAAGCCACGCCGCCTGCCCTGCCTCATCCAGAATCAACGGCCGACGCTGACTCGCGGCCGGCTGGGTGATCACCGCCGTGCTCAGCCACACTTGCTCCTGCACCGGATACGCTTCCCAGATCGCCGCAAAAAACAAGGTCGAGCCTTCTCCCGGCGTCAGCCAATACGGGCGCTTGCGGGTCGTGCCACGCCATTCGTAGAAACCGTTGGCCGGCAGCAGGCAACGGCGTTCGCGCAAGGCCTGGCGAAACATCGGTTGTTCAGCGACGGTTTCGGCCCGGGCATGGGCCGGGGTGCGGGAAAGATCGGTCAGCCACGGCGGCGTCAGCCCCCAACGCGCCCGCGCCAACTCACGCTGAGCGTCTGCGCCGGCACGCAGCATCAGCACCGAATCATTGGGGGAAATATTCCACTGGGCCTGCTGATCGGCAGGGAAGCCAGGCAGGGCCGCGAAGGCGGGGTTCCAGCGAAACAGGGCATAACGTCCACACATGGGGCAACACGACTCTCAATAAAACGAACGCCAGCCTAACAGACCAGCGTGCCGGGAAAGCTGTCCGGTTCATCACCGGGCAGTGGCAGCGCGGCATTGTACGCGGTGATCAGCTCGCGGGCGTATTCGGCCTGGTCGTTGTCCACCGACAAACCCAGCAGGCCGTAGATCGGCAGTTCACCGGTCCCGCCGATCAAATCGCGGCCCACCAGATGCGCCTCAATGCCCTCGCTGGCCAGCATGCCTTGCAGCAACTCACCTTCCATCAGGTTTTCCGGCTCGTAGATTCGCTGCATAGACGCCCTTACTCGTTTTCGCTGAACACTTCGAGATGCCATTCCTCTCCGTCTACCTGCAACACAAACGTTATCGGCCGACAGCACACCTGACAGTCCTCGATATAGGTCTGATCGCCACCGGACAGGTCCACCGTCGTCTCGACCTCTTCACCACAATACGGACATTCGTACAACGCAGGTTCCAGCATCGCGGTCTCCCAAGTGACTTGTGCGTATAATCGCCGGTCTATTTGCAGGGCTATTTTTGTCTGGCTAACTTTTCAGACCGTGCCCCGTTGGTTTTCGATCAAAACCTTTACTTACCCTAGCCGTTTCTAACAAGAGAGCATGATGGGCGAATTCGATGCCATCCGACCTTACAATGACAGCGAAGTCCCTGCGGTGCTGGACCGACTGCTCGGCGACAAGGCGTTTCTAGATATCCTCATCCATTTCCGCTTCCCGCGTTTTGCCGGTGCCTTTGGCTGGGCGCTCAAACCTCTTATAGCTCATCGGCTGCGCCGTGAGTTCGCCAGCGTCACCTCGGTGGCGACGTTGCAGGATAAAGTCGAGATGTATGTCGACCACACCATCGAACGAGCCACGGACGGTGTGACGTACACCGGCGTCGAGCAGTTCAAGTCCGGCAGCGCCTACCTGTTCATCGCCAACCACCGTGACATCGTGATGGACCCGGCCTTCGTCAACTACGCCGTGTACCACGCCGGCCTGCCGACACCGCGCATCGCGATCGGCGACAACTTGCTGCAAAAGCCCTTTGTCAGCGATTTGATGCGCCTGAACAAGAGCTTCATCGTGCACCGTTCGATCACCGGGCGTCGCGAGAAGATGGCGGCGTATCAGCTGCTGTCCGCCTACATCAACCACTCGATCCGCAACGATTGCGCCTCCATCTGGATCGCCCAGGCCGAGGGCCGGGCCAAGGACGGTGATGACCGCACCGAGTCGGCGATCTTGAAGATGTTCCACATGAGCCGCAAGGACGAGCCGTTCGGCGAAGTCATCCGCTCGCTCAACGTCAGCCCGGTGTCGATCAGCTACGAATACGACCCGTGCGACCAGGCCAAGGCCCGCGAGTTGTTCATCCGCGCCACCACCGGCAGCTACACCAAAGTCCCGGGCGAGGACGACGTCAGCATCGCCAAGGGCATCACCGGCTACAAGGGCCGGGTGCACGTGAACTTCGCCGCGCCGATCACCGAACTGTTCGACGACACCAAGCAATTGGCGATCGAAATAGACCGGCAGATTCTCGGCGGCTACCGGTTATTCCCGGTGCATTACCTGGCTTACGCGCAGTGGAAAGACGCTGACCCGCAATTGCAGGTGCCAAAAGCTGCCGAGGTGTTTGCGGCCGACGAACTGGCCAAGGCCCAGGAAGAATGGCAACGCCGACTGGAAGCCTGCCCTGAGGAACATCGGCCGTATCTGGTGCTGCAATATGCGACGCCGGTGCGTAATCAGTATCGGGTCAAGGCTGGTTTGCCGCTGTAATTGACTGGATACAACAACGGCGCCTTCGAGGCGCCGTTTTTATTTGCCTCGACGCGGTAGGTGGGCAAGGCTCTGTACCTGTGGCGAGGGAGCTTGCTCCCGCCCGACTCAGCAGCAGTCGAAACATCGGTGCTCGCGGTTTGCCTGACGCTACAAGGATGGCTGGTTGTGGGGCCGCTTCGCAGTCCAGCGGGAGCAAGCTCCCTCGCCACAAGGTTCTGCGTCAAAGATTCAGAACCAGGTGCTGATCCAAGACACCAGCAACGCCAACCCCAGGCACGCGAAGCCGAAGCGGTAGAAAAACCGGTTCATGCGCAATGTCGCCCAATCCAGGGTGGGCTCTTCGTTCGGGCGGCTCTGGCGTTGGGCGACAAGGCTCGCCATGGCGCGTTGTTCACGGCGACGCGTGGCATGCAGCAGCCAACTACCCGGGAAGGCCAACAGCAAGGCCAGCAGGTTGATCAACTTGGCGGGATGGTGGGTGAACAGCGAAATCAAATGCAACGACATCACGGACCTCGGCAAAACAGGTGTGGCAGACGCCGAACCGACGACCGCGGCGCGAATTCTACCGAAAGCCTGTCCCCCTGCCCTGCCTTTCCGACAAATAACGAACCATCTGACCAAATGCTGCCCTGTGTCACGGCTCCGTCATCTGAATACGCCAGTCTGGCGGCCCTCGAAACCGACACGGATACCGTCATGCTGCACGCCGAAAACCAGGACCGCCTCTACCTCATCGCCCAGAGTGACGAACAACAAAACCTCGTAGGAAGCCTCGCCTTTAACGTTCAGGACCGCCATTGGCTGGTTTATTGCGCACTGGGCGGGCATCAGCATGCGGATTTGCCAGAAACGGATTTGCTGACCGGCGTGAGCGTGCTGGATTTCTATTCACAAGCGGCCTGACCCCACCAGCCTCGCGCCTGCTGGTGATCGGTAATCAGCAGGCATGAAAAAGCCCGGAGCCATTACTGGCACCGGGCTTTTTTGAATCTCGCGAAAGTTACTCGCCGAGAATCTGACCAATCGTCGGGTCCTTGAACAGACGCGTCAACGCATCGCTCAACACGTCGCTGACCAGCTTGGTGTTGGTTTCCTGATTCGGCGCCATACCGAAACGCTGGTCCAGGGATGCGCCGTAACGGCCGCTGTAGCGACGGTTGGCGTTCTGCACATCCGAGCGGAAAGTTGCGCCGATGGTCGCTTCAGTCACGTACATGCCTTCTTTAGGCGACTGATACTTCAACTCGGCCAGGGTAACGGTCAATTGCGGGGCATTCAGCGCATTCGAGGTCGGGGTGAAGCCCAGCAACCGCACGGCCGCCTCGGCCTGTGCCTGCAACTTCGGCAGGATCTGCGCGCCCTGCACGGTGATCGCGCTGGTCTCGGGGTACAAGCCACCACGGGTGCCCAGGGTTGGCGACGGACGACCATCCACCACACGCACCACCACCGGCTGACCGCGGCCGACCGGCGCCAGCTGAGCTGTCAGCTTGGGTTCAGGGTTCAGTTGTTGCGGGCTGTGGGCGCAGCCGACGAGGGTCAAACTGGTCACAGTGATCAAACCGAACAACAGGCGTTGCAACATGCTCTTCTCTCCAGAATCAGGCACAAACAGGCCCGCAGTATAGCCGTGCGCCACTGCAGCGAACTAGGGCGCTGCAATGATTGAAGTAATTTCCTACAAACCCATCAGAAACCCCCTCGTGTCACAGATCTGTCATCGCCCATACACTTTCACGTCACGGCTTGCTGGCAACCTTCTCGGCAGGTCACCCACAAGGTACTTTGTCATGCGTTATCTCATCTCGCTGTTCGCGCCACGCCCCTTGCACCGCAGTTTTGCCCTGCTCGACCGCAATGGCCATTGCCAGGCGTTCAAGCAGTGCAGCCTCCAGCCGATGGGCGATGGCTGGGTCGAAATCGAAGAAATCCGCCTCAACTGGTTGCACCATCCCCTGCCCCCGAGCGCCCGTGTCAGCCAGCGCCGGCCACGTGCACGGGTGCAACATCTGTTGACCACCTGACCAGACGCCTAATAAAAGTCATTAAACACGTCCATTTCCCTGCGTTTCTTAGATACAATCTCCCCCCGATTATAAGGACGTCTCCTGATCGGGCCTCGCAGCATCGTCAATGCTTCGGTATTGGCACCCCGCACCGCCCACAGAGAGCCGCCCACACAGATCGAGTGAAGCTGGCGCGCTTGCTGTTCCTTGAGCAAAAACCCCACTTTTCGCGAATCTGCAGAGCTGTCATTACGCTCGGTCACTGAGCTGTTTGCCCGTTTTGCCTGTCATGTACCCCATGACGGCAATCCATCCGGGCACGGTGCCAGGCTGGGACAGCCCTTTTTTGAGGTTCACGTCTTCAAAAGAGCGTGAAAAAAACGGGTTTTCACAACTTCACAAGAGTGTGGCGAGCAAATGAATAGTTTTGCGTCTGAACATGCACCATTAGCGTCTGAAACAGCCCAACGACACAGGACCGAGTACTCCTCGAACACCGGAGCCTGAAGCCTGTCCGCTACGGATTTGGTTGCACAAACGGATGTCTCGACCATAAGTCGAATTGCCAGCCGCGCGCTGAGATGAGTTCATGTAACTCTTTAGGCCCGGCCGCATGCATCCGTCGAAGTTGCGAAAAATTGCGAAGATTCGGACATGGCAACACTGACCACGGGTACCTGGGCATCACTGACACGCCCCGGAACGCCTGGCAGCCATGCCGACAATTTGGTGCTGCAGATTTTGGAGACGCGTTAAATGGCGCATAACGAAGCAGTCGACGTAGTACTGGTTGGGGCCGGCATCATGAGTGCCACCCTTGCCGTACTGCTCAAAGAACTCGACCCCGCGATCAAGCTGGAAGTCGTCGAGCTGATGGATTCCGGTGCTGCGGAGAGTTCCAACCCATGGAACAACGCCGGTACCGGTCACGCCGGGCTGTGTGAGCTCAATTACACGCCGCAAGCGGCCGACGGCAGCGTCGACATCAAGAAAGCCGTGCACATCAACACTCAGTTTGAAGTGTCGAAGCAGTTCTGGTCCTACCTGACCAAAAAAGGCACGTTCGGCTCCTGCAAGACGTTCATCAGCCCGGTGCCGCACCTCAGCTTCGTGCAGGGCAATGATGGCGTTTCCTTCCTCAAGGAACGCTTCAAGACCCTGAGTAAGCACCACGCCTTCTCGGACATGGAATACACCGAAGACAAGGCCACCATGGCCGACTGGATGCCGTTGATGATGCCGGGCCGGCCAGCCGACGAAGTCGTCGCAGCCACCCGCGTAATGAACGGCACCGACGTCAACTTCGGCGCCCTGACCAATCAATTGCTCAAGCACCTGACCAGCGCACCCGATGCCCAGGTCAAGTACTGCAAGCGCGTGACGGGCCTCAAGCGTAACGGCAGCGGCTGGACCGTCAGCATCAAGGACGTCAACAGCGGCAACACCCGTGAAGTCGACGCCAAATTCGTCTTCCTCGGTGCGGGCGGCGCGGCACTGCCGCTGTTGCAGGCCTCGGGCATCGAAGAAAGCAAAGGCTTCGGCGGCTTCCCGATCAGTGGCCAGTGGCTGCGTTGCGACAATCCGGAAGTGGTCAAGCATCACCAGGCCAAGGTCTACAGCCAGGCTGCGGTGGGTTCTCCACCGATGTCGGTGCCGCACCTGGATACCCGCGTGGTCGATGGCAAGAAGTCCCTGCTGTTCGGACCTTATGCCGGTTTCACCACCAAGTTCCTCAAGCATGGCTCCTTCATGGACCTGCCGATGTCGGTTCGCGCCGGCAACATCGGCCCGATGCTGGCCGTGGCGAAAAACAACATGGACCTGACCAAGTACCTGGTCAGCGAAGTGATGCAGTCGATGGAGCAGCGTCTGGACTCCCTGCGTCGCTTTTACCCTGAGGCGAAAGCCGAAGACTGGCGCCTGGAAGTGGCCGGCCAACGGGTGCAGATCATCAAGAAGGATCCGAAAAAAGGCGGCGTTCTGCAGTTCGGTACCGAACTGGTCGCGGCCAAGGACGGTTCCCTTGCCGCCCTGCTCGGCGCCTCCCCAGGCGCTTCGGTGACTGTTTCGATCATGCTTGAGCTGATTGAAAAATGCTTCCCGAACAAGGCATCCGGCGAATGGGCTGCCAAACTGGCGGAAATCTTCCCGGCCCGGGAAAAAGTTCTGGAAACCGACGCTGCGCTGTATCGCAAGATCAATGCGCACAACAACGTCGCCCTGGAACTGGTTGAAGCCAGTAACGAGACCGAAAGCTACGCTTGATTCGGCCGCATGAAAAACGCCCCGTTCTCAGTGAGAGCGGGGCGTTTTTTTTAGGACGCTGAAATTATCTTTGTGGCGAGGGAGCTTGCTCCCGCTGGGCTGCGAAGCGGCCCCAAAGCTCTGCGAACGGCATAGATTTTGTGAGCGCTGCGCACTCAAGCGGGAGCAAGCTCCCTCGCCACATATTCCGGTGTGTCCGGGATCAGCCGCGCGCCTTGGCAATCAACTCGATGTACTCGGCGGCATTGCGCTGATCCTTGATCAGGGCGACGAAGTCATTGCCGTGCTCATCCTTGCCATCCAGGTCCAGGCCGGCTGCGACGAAGAATGTCAGAAAACGCTCGAAGTCATCGATGCGCAGGCCACGGTAGGCCTTGATCAGCTTATGCAGGGACGGCGAAGTGGCGTCGACCGGTTCGAAATCGAGAAACAACTTGATCTGCTCATCGCCGATCTCGTCACCAATCACTTGTTTCTTATCTTTACGCATTGCCGACTCCAGCTCGCAGACATTTCACGGGGCGGGCAGTTTACCCCTGCCCGGGCACAAGGCTCAACGCGGACGAACAGCGCCCGTGTGCAGATCGGCCCAGACATGGCCGTTGGCGTAGCTGAGGAACTGGCAATAGACCGTGCCATTGCGCAACAAATCGATCACCACCCGGTACTGCGCCATCGGGTAAAACAGCGTCAGGGTTTTGCTTTTTTCGTCATAGATCGGCTTTTTCAGGCTTTTGCTTTCGCCGTCGAAATTGACCAGCACCTGGTTGATGGTCGCGCCCTTGTTCAAGGATTTGCCCTTGAGGCGGATCATCATCGGAGACGTGACCGGAATCGGTTGTTGATTGGACTGACGCTGGCTGCCAACCACCACCGAATATTCGGTGACCTGCAACAACTGTTGCTGCTCGGGCTCCGCGTCACGCAGGGTCAGGTCATCAGGTGGCAGAAACTGCGCGTGCATCGGCGCCGGGGCGGCCGCCAGAGGCAGGCTGAGGGTCAGCAACAGGACGGCGCAGCTGCGGATCAAAAGGCTCATGACGGGCTCCGAAGACGAGGCCAAGCACTCTAGCATGAGGATCAACCGCGCGAATTGGCGATATAGGTCAATACTTCGCAGTACGAGGCTGGCCATGCTGGACGAGCTTTCAGCCGTCGTTCAACAGTGCATCGTCTTCTAGGGAGTGTGCATGACGTTCTCCGTCCCCCCGTTGTTTGCGGCCTGGCGTCAGACCTGGCGCGCCGGCTACACCCTCAGGCGCTTACGCGGCGACATCAGTGCCGGGGTGACGGTAGGGATTATCGCCATCCCGTTGGCCATGGCCCTGGCGATTGCCGTAGGTGTACCGCCCCAGCAAGGGTTGTATACGGTACTGATCGCTGCGCCCCTGATCGCCCTGACGGGAGGTTCACGTTTCAATGTCAGTGGGCCGACCGCCGCGTTCGTGGTCATTCTGTTGCCCATCACCCAACAATATGGCCTGGGCGGCCTGCTGCTTTGCACCATGCTTGCCGGCGTCATTCTCATTGCCTTGGGGCTGATTCGAGCCGGGCGGTTGATTCAGTACATTCCGTACCCGGTCACCCTGGGCTTTACCGCCGGGATCGGCATTGTCATTGCCACCCTGCAATTGAAGGATTTGCTGGGCCTGACCACCGCCGGCCAGGCAGAACACTACATCGAACAACTGGGCGTATTGATTCTGGCGTTGCCCAGCGCCCGACTAGGGGACGGGATCATCGGCCTCACATGCCTGGCCGTTCTGATTGTCTGGCCACGGTGGGTGCCGAGGATTCCGGGGCATCTGGTGGCGCTGACAATCGGCGCGCTCCTGGGGGTGGCGCTGGAGCACGGCGGGCTGGCGGTGGCGACATTGGGTGAGCGATTCAGCTATATGGTCGACGGCGTCAGCCATCCCGGCATTCCGCCGTTCCTGCCAAGCTTCGATTGGCCTTGGAATCTACCCGGCCCCGACGGCCAGCCGCTGCACCTGTCTTACGATTTGATCCGTCAGTTACTGGCGCCCGCGTTCGCCATTGCCATGCTCGGCGCCATCGAATCCTTGTTGTGTGCGGTGGTGGCGGATGGCATGACCGGCAGCAAACACGACCCCAACGCAGAACTGCTGGGCCAGGGCCTGGGCAACCTGATCGCACCGTTGTTCGGTGGCATTACCGCCACGGCGGCCATTGCCCGAAGTGCCACCAACGTGCGCAGCGGCGCCTTTTCGCCACTGGCCGCCATTATTCATAGCGCCGTGGTGCTGATGGCAATTCTCGTCCTGGCACCGCTTTTCAGCTACTTGCCGATGGCGGCACTGGCCGCGTTGCTGGTCATGGTGGCGTGGAACATGAGCGAGGCCCGACACGTGCTCCATACCTTGCGTATCGCGCCTCGCAGCGATGTGCTGGTCTTGCTGACCTGCCTGAGCCTGACAGTGTTGTTCGACATGGTGATGGCCGTCGCCGTCGGCCTGCTGCTGGCCGCCGGGTTATTTATCAAGCGCATGAGCGATCTCACCGACACCGCCGAACTGCCTCGCGGCTTCCATCAAGCCTTGCAGGACATGCCGGAGCACGTTCGCTGCTACGCGATACGCGGGCCGCTGTTCTTCGGCGCAGCTGAAAAAGCGCTGGGGGTGCTACGTAAATTCAACCCGGAGGTCAAAGTGGTGATCGTCGAGATGAGCGCCGTGCCGATGCTGGACATGACGGCGCTGGCCGCCTTCGACAATATCCTGAGGGATTACCGCAAGGACGGCATCGGCCTGATTCTGGTGGCGACCGCTCCACGGGTGCGCCTGAAGCTCAGGCGCGCGGGCATCCATCGGGAACAGCGTCAGCTGGCCTACGTGAACAACCTGGAACAGGCCCGTCGCAAAAGCGAACGCTGGCTGGCCGAGGAAAATTGAGCGCACGGCTCAATCAAACTGTGCGCGCATCCACGCCTGATACTCGGCCACACCCGGCTCGCCTTCACGTGGCGCCCAGTGCGCCAGCTCACCCTCACCGACCGGCCGATAAGGCCCGGCCTTGCATTCGAACATCAGGCTATCGGCTTCCAGCACGACCAGGCCATGGAACACGCCTGTTGGCAGGTCCACGCCGACACAATCACCACCGGCGACGAGGACTTGCTTCGTCACGACCACGCCAGACTCATCAAAGATCAGCAAACCGAGCCGCCCTTTGAGGACCAGCAATGTTTCTGCCTTGTTGTCGCCCAAGTGTCGGTGAGGCGGGATATACGTGTTTGGCTGTAACCCCACCGCCATGCGATGGCAAGCCTCTTCCATCTGATGGAAGTTGTGATGCTGACGCCCGCGAGGACTCGCGGCCGCTTTCTCGGCCAATCCGGCGAACAACGTTTGATCAAGAAAGCTGGGCACGGTCATGTTCTTACATTCCTTTAACAGCAAAAATCCCGTTGGCGTTACGCCAGTAACCTTTGTAGTCCATGCCGTAACCGAAGATGTAACGGTCGATGCACGGCAGGCCGACGAAATCGGCTTTCAGGTCCGGGCGAGCCTTGCGGTCGTGGTCCTTGTCGATCAGCACGGCGGTGTGCACTTTGCGCGCGCCAGCGTGTTTGCAGTAATCGATGATCGCGCCCAGGGTGTGACCTTCATCGAGGATGTCGTCGATGATCAGCACGTCGCGGTCGAGGAACGAAACTTCCGGCTTGGCTTTCCAGAACAGGTCGCCGCCGCTGGTTTCGTTGCGATAACGGGTGGCGTGCAGGTAGGACGCTTCCAGCGGGAAGTGCAGATGGGTGAGCAGCTTGCCGGCGAAAATCAGGCCGCCGTTCATCACGCAGAACACCACCGGGTTAGTGTCAGCCAGCTGTTCATTGATGTGTGCACCGACGCGGGCGATGGCCGCCTCGACTTCAGCTTCGGTGTACAGGCAGTCAGCCTCTCGCATGATTTGACGGATATGCTCGAGATCAGCGGACATGGCGCTCTCCAGGGGGGGACGGATTCGGGAAAAGCGGGCAAAGGTACGCATCCCGCACGGCCAGATCAAGCGTTTGTGGACTAACGTACTGTATGTCTATAGGACAACACCCTCGGATAGATTAATCTAGGCCGGTTTTTTTGCCCGCCGCCGGAGCCTTTCCCATGCCCATCCTCGAGATCCGCCATCCGCTGATCCGTCATAAACTCGGCCTCATGCGCCGCGCCGACATTAGCACGAAGAATTTCCGTGAGCTCGCTCAGGAAGTCGGTGCCCTGCTGACCTATGAAGCCACCAAAGACCTGCCGCTGGAAACCTACGACATCGAAGGTTGGTGCGGCACCGTGTCGGTGGAGAAAATCGCCGGCAAGAAAATCACCGTAGTGCCAATCCTGCGCGCCGGCATCGGCATGCTCGAAGGCGTGCTGAGCCTGATCCCGGGTGCCAAGGTCAGCGCCGTCGGCGTGGCCCGCAACGAACAAACCCTGCAGGCCCACACCTACCTGGAAAAACTGGTTCCGGAAATCAACGAGCGCCTGGCAATGATCATCGACCCGATGCTCGCCACCGGCAGCTCCATGGTCGCCACCATCGACCTGCTGAAAAAGGCCGGTTGCCGCGACATCCGCGCCATGGTGCTGGTTGCCGCGCCGGAAGGCATCGCCGCTGTAGGCAAAGCGCACCCGGACGTGATGATCTACACCGCCTCCATTGATGAAAAACTCAACGAACACGGTTACATCATCCCAGGCTTGGGCGATGCCGGTGACAAGATCTTCGGTACCAAGCAGAAGGACGCTTGAGCATGCAGCAAGAGTTCAACGATCCGCTCTGGCGCACGGTTCTGTCTGGCGCACAGATGCTGTTCGTGGCCTTCGGCGCCCTGGTGTTGATGCCGCTGATTACCGGCCTTGACCCTAACGTGGCGCTGTTTACCGCAGGCCTGGGGACGATTCTGTTCCAGATCGTCACCGGGCGCCAGGTGCCGGTATTCCTCGCATCGAGCTTCGCCTTCATCACCCCGATCATTCTCGCCAAGGGCCAGTTCGGCCTCGCGGCGACCATGGGCGGCGTGATGGCGGCGGGTTTCGTCTACACCTTTCTCGGCCTTGCGGTGAAGATCAAAGGCACCGGTTTCATCGACCGTCTGCTGCCACCGGTAGTGATTGGTCCGGTGATCATCTCGATCGGCCTGGCCATGGCGCCGATTGCCGCCAACATGGCGATGGGCAAGGCTGGCGACGGCACCGAGCTGATTCCCTATCAGACTGCCATGCTGATCTCGATGCCGGCGCTGCTCACCACGCTGATCGTCGCCGTGTTCGGTAAAGGCATTTTCCGCCTGGTGCCGATCATTTCCGGCGTGCTGGTCGGTTTTGCCATGGCGTTCTATTTCGGCGTCGTCGACACCGCGAAGATTGCCGCCGCACCGTGGTTTGCGATTCCGCACTTCACCGCGCCGGAGTTCAACTGGCAGGCGATTCTGTTCATCGTTCCGGTAGCCCTGGCGCCAGCCATCGAGCATATCGGCGGGGTAATTGCCGTCGGCAGCGTGACCGGTCGCGATTACCTGAAGAAACCCGGCCTGCACCGCACCCTGCTCGGCGATGGCATTGCCACCACCGCTGCCGGTCTGTTCGGCGGCCCGCCCAACACCACCTACGCCGAAGTGACGGGCGCGGTGATGCTGACCAAGAACTACAACCCGAAAATCATGACCTGGGCGGCGATCTTTGCCATCAGCCTGGCGTTCGTCGGCAAGTTCGGCGCACTGCTGCAAAGCATCCCGGTGCCGGTAATGGGCGGGATTCTGTGCCTGTTGTTTGGCTCGATCGCTGCGGTGGGGATGAACACGCTGATTCGCCACAAGATCGACCTGGGTGAAGCGCGCAATCTGGTGATTGTGTCGGTGACGTTGGTGTTCGGGATTGGCGGTGTGCTGGTCGGCACTGGCACCGGCCCCGATGACTTCGGCCTCAAAGGCATTGCGTTGTGCGCGGTGGTGGCGATCGGGCTGAATCTGTTGCTGCCGGGCAATGACAGCTGGAAGCACAAGAAGGCGGATGAGCCGTTGTTGTAGTCAGCCTTGAGAATGCCTTCGCGGGCAAGCCTCGCTCCTACAAGTTGTGTGTCGCTCGACACAACGACGCAATTCTGTAGGAGCGAGGCTTGCCCGCGAAGCTTTTAAAGCGCCAACGGCGCCCTGTCACACAAGGCACTCAACGCCCGCGCCCACTGCGGATCATCGTTGAGGCAAGGTACCAGCACCAATTCCTCGCCCCCCGCCTCGCGGAACAATTCCTTCCCGCGATCACCGATTTCCTCAAGCGTCTCGATGCAATCAGCAACGAACGCCGGGCACATCACTAGCACCTTCTTCACGCCCATTCCCGCCAGCTCATCGAGGCGCGCTTCGGTGTAGGGTTCGATCCATTTCGCCCGGCCCAAACGCGACTGGAACGACACCGACCACTTGCCATCCGCCAGCCCCATGCGCTTGGCAAACTCCGACGCCGTGCGCAGGCATTGGGCGCGGTAGCAGGTCGCCAATACTTCTGGCGAAGCGTTCTGGCAGCAATTATCGCTTTGGAAGCAATGGTGACCGGTAGGGTCGATCTTCTTCAGGTGCCGCTCCGGCAAACCATGGAAGCTCAGCAACAGGTGATCGTAATCCTGCTGCAAATAAGGTTTCGCGCTGGCGACCAATGCGTCGAGGTATTCCGGCTGATCGTAGAACGGCTGGAGAATCGAAAACTGCACATCGAGCCGCTTCTCACGCACCACCCGCTTGGCTTCTTCAATCACCGTGGTCACGGTGCTGTCGGCGAATTGTGGATAAAGCGGTGCGAGGGTGATTTTTTTGTGGCCCTGAGCCGCCAGCTCAACCAGTTTCGTCTCAATCGACGGCTCGCCGTAGCGCATCGCCAGCTCAACCGGCCCATGGTGCCATTGCGCAACCATGGCCTCGCGCAGGCGACGGCTGAGCACCACCAGCGGCGAGCCCTCCTCCCACCAGATCGACGCGTAGGCGTGGGCGGACTGCTCCGGACGCTTGATCAGGATCAGCGACACCAGCAAGCGTCGCACCGGCCATGGCAGGTCGATCACGTAGGGGTCCATCAGAAATTGATTGAGGTAACTGCGCACATCCGCCACCGATGTAGAGGCAGGTGAACCCAGGTTAACCAGAAGCAATGCGTGATCGGTCATGCAACGTCCTATTTCAAAGGCGGCTGGACAGGTCGTCCAGGGCCGCGCGCAAATCGGTGAACTGGAACGTGAAACCCGCTTCCAGCAAGCGCGCCGGTACGGCCTTCTGGCCGCCCAGCAACAGCAGTGACAACTCACCCAGGCAAACTTTCAAGGCCAAGGCCGGCATCGGCATGAACGCCGGTCGGTGCAGCACGGCGCCCAATGTTTTGGCGAACTCGCGGTTGCGCACCGGTTTTGGCGCGCAGGCATTATATGGACCGCTCGCGTCAATGCGATGCAGAAGAAAATCAATCAGGGCGATTTGATCGTTGATATGAATCCAGGGCATCCACTGCCGACCACTGCCCAAAGGCCCGCCCAGCCCCAGTTTGAACGGCAGCAACAGCCGCGACAAAAAGCCGCCCTCGGCAGACAGCACCAAACCGGTTCGAATCAGGATCACCCGAATACCCATGGCCTCGGCGCGCTGGGCGGTTTCTTCCCAGGCAATGCACAACTGACTGGCGAAATCATCGATGGACGGCGGAGACGCTTCGGTCAGTTCGCGCTCGCCACTGTCGCCGTACCAGCCGATGGCAGAACCCGAGATCAACACCTGCGGTTTCTGCGCGCGGGTCTCGAGCCAGGCCAGCAAGGTTTCGGTCAGGGTGATGCGACTCGCCCAGAGCAAGGCTTTGCGCCTGGACGTCCATGGCCGATCGGCAATGGGCGCGCCCGCCAAATTGATAATTGCGTCCACCGGTTCTTGCCCGAGGTCTTCGAACAACGCGACGCCGCGAACCTGGGCACCGCAGATTTTCGCGACTTTTTCCGGCGTGCGGCTCAAGACTGTCAGGCGATGTCCCTGACTCAACCAGTGTCGGCAGAGTTGACGTCCTATCAAACCAGTACCGCCGGTCAGCAATATGTGCATGACTTCTTCCTCGCGTGGCGTTTTACCCTGATCACTAGTCTATTTTTATAAGCAGGGATCTTTGGTATCGGGCAGTGTCTGTGTTTAACAATAGGCCAAGCTGTCAGATCGAGAACGCTAAAAGTTATACCAAAAAACAATATTGTACAGGTTTAAACCACGGCGTAGTCTGTACAGAAAGGTAAACGAGGCCCCTATGACTGTACCTATCGCAATCATCGGCACCGGCATCGCCGGGCTCTCAGCCGCTCAGGCCCTGACAGAAGTCGGGCACAGTGTTCAACTTTTCGATAAAAGCCGCGGCAGTGGCGGACGCATGTCGAGCAAGCGCAGTGATGCGGGTGCCTTGGACATGGGCGCGCAGTATTTCACTGCCCGCGACCGGCGCTTCGTCACCGAGGTCCAGCGTTGGCAATCCAACGGCTGGGTCGCCGAGTGGACGCCGCAGCTCTACACCTTCCACGGCGGCCAGCTCAACCTGTCGCCGGACGAACAGACACGCTGGGTCGGGACACCGCGCATGAGCGCCATCACCCGCGGCCTGCTCGGCGACCTGGAAGTGCATTTCGCCTGCCGGATCACCGAGGTCTATCGCGGTGAAGAACACTGGCACCTGCAAGACGCCGAAGGCTTCACCCATGGTCCGTTCAGTCATGTGGTGATCGCGACGCCGGCGCCTCAAGCCACGGCACTGCTGGCCTCCGCGCCGAAACTCGCCGGGGCCGCCGCCGGGGTGAAAATGGAGCCAACGTGGGCGGTGGCGCTGGCATTCGATACGCCGCTGGATACCCCCATGGAAGGTTGCTTCGTGCAGGACAGCCCGCTCGACTGGCTGGCGCGCAACCGCAGCAAACCCGGGCGCGATAACACCCTCGACACGTGGGTACTGCATGCGACGAGCGCCTGGAGCCGGCAACATATCGACCTGCCCAAGGAGGCGGTGATCGAGCAACTGCACGGTGCATTTGCCGAGCTGTTGCACAGCGCCATGCCCGCCCCGACCTTTAGCCTCGCGCACCGCTGGCTTTACGCGCGTCCCGCCAGCAGTCACGAATGGGGTGCCTTGGCCGATGCCGACCTGGGACTGTATGTATGCGGCGACTGGTGCCTGTCCGGGCGTGTCGAAGGCGCCTGGCTCAGCGGCCAGGAAGCTGCACGACGGTTACACGAGCACTTGCAGTGAATAGAATCAATCCGAGTAAATTGCTGCTGTCGAAATGGACAGCAGCCCACCCGCGAAACCGCGAGAAACATTTTTTGGTGACCGAACTGTTCCGCGATGAGGAAGGCACAGTGCTGGACGTCGAATTGCAGGCGGTGCTGACCCAACGCAGTGAGCGTCTCCCATGGCAATCGCTGAAAGCCAGCGACGACTGGATACTCGGCTGGAAATAGATCCTGCCCGCGGATGCGGTGTGTCAGCTACCCATGTGTCGCCTGATCCACCGCTATCGCGAGCAAGCCCTCTCCCACAAGGGAATGCACTCCCCTCCCGAAAACCTATACAAATAATTTGACTTGTACACCTTTGAATCTATGATGAAGACAAAGTTGTACAGAGTTACCGCTCTGTACAGGTCTGGATTCGAGGTGTTCCGATGCATGTACAGCCAGCGACTCTACCGAAAATCGCCATCAGCGCCTGCTTGATGGGAGCGGAGGTGCGTTTCAACGGTGGGCACAAGGAATCGCGCCTGTGCAGCCGAACCCTCACCGACTATTTCGAGTTCGTACCGGTGTGCCCGGAAGTCGCCATTGGCCTGGGTATCCCTCGCGAACCGATCCGCCTGATCGGCGACCCCGAACATCCCGAAGCCGTTGGCACCGTCAACCCTGAGACCAACGTCACCCGGCCGCTCGCCGAGTACGGTCAGAAAATGGCTGCGGAGCTGGACGATATCTGCGGCTACATCTTTATGCAGAAATCCCCTTCCTGCGGCCTCGAGCGGGTCAAGGTCTACCAGGCCAACGGGTCGCCGGTGGACGGAGGTGGACGCGGTATCTACGCCCAGGCGTTCTGCGCCCTGCACCCCGACTTACCGGTGGAAGAAGATGGCCGCCTCAACGACCCGGTATTGCGCGAAAACTTCCTGACCCGCGTGTTCGCCTACAGCGCCTGGCAGCAGCTATTGCGAGAAGGAGTGACACGACGCGGCCTCATAGAATTTCACTCGCGCTACAAATACTTGCTGATGGCCCATAACCCGGTGCAATACAAAACCCTGGGCAACCTGCTGGGCAACATGGGCCAGACCGATCCTGCGGAACTCGGCCCGCGCTATTTCAGCGAACTGATGGCGGCATTGAAAAAATGCGCGACGCGGCGCACCCACACCAATGTCCTGCAGCACATCAGCGGTTATCTCAAGCAATTCATCAGCCCTGAAGACAAGCAGGAAATGCAGCACGTCATCGGCCAGTACCGGCACGGCATCGTGCCGTTGGTGGTTCCTCTGACGCTGCTCAAACACTATTTCCGTCAACACCCGGATCCGTATATCGCGCAGCAGGTTTACCTTCAGCCGCACCCGGAAAACCTCAGCCTGCGAAACGCCATCTAATGAAAAGCCCAATCGACACCAGCGCCAGCGAAGACCTTGGCGCCGACTTCAAGAAAGCCCTGGACGAAGGCTGGTTGCCGATTCGCGAAGTGGCGCGCCAGACCGGCGTGAACGCCGTGACCCTGCGTGCCTGGGAGCGACGCTACGGGCTGATCGTGCCCCAGCGCACGCCCAAGGGGCATCGCCTGTTCTCTGCCGAACACGTGCAACGGATTTTGACCATCCTCACCTGGCTCAATCGCGGCGTGGCCGTCAGTCAGGTCAAGCAGCTGCTCGACACGCCCCAGGCCTTTACCGAAACCGTCGAAAACGATTGGCAAGTGCTGGGCCAGACATTGCTGCAAGCGGTGACCCAGCTCAATGAACGCACGCTGGATGACACCGTCAATCAAGCCATGGCGCTGTATCCGCCTCGTACCTTGTGCGAACAACTGCTGATGCCGTTGCTGGCGGAGCTGGAGCAACGCTGGCAGGGCCAGTTCGGCGCGCAGATGGAGCGGGTGTTTTTCTTTTCCTGGCTGCGTAGCAAATTCGGCGCACGCATCTACCATAACAACCGTCAGTTACGCACCGCGCCGTTGCTATTGATCAATCACTCGGACCAGCCACTGGAACCTTGCCTGTGGCTGACCGCGTGGCTGATCAGCAGCGCCGATTGCCCGGTGGAAGTCTTCGACTGGCCGCTGCCGCCAGGCGAACTCGCGCTGGCGGTCGATCACCTGCAAGCCCGCGGCGTACTGCTGTATTCCAGCAAAGCCATGAACATTTCGCAGCTGCCGAAACTTTTGAATGGCGTCAGTTGCCCAAAAATGATTGCCGGACCAACGGTATGCATCCACCACGCCGAGCTGTCCGCAAAAACGTCCGAGAGTGTTGATTTGTTCCTGGCTGAAGACCCGCTATCGGCTCACCAGGAACTGGTCAATCGTGGGCTTATTTAATGGACACTTCCATGCATTTGATCTGGTTGCGTAGCGACTTGCGCCTGCACGACAACACCGCCCTGTCGGCTGCTGCCGCTCGCGGCCCGACGGTGGCCGTGTACCTGTTGAGCCCGGCGCAATGGCTGGAACACGATGACGCGCCGTGCAAAGTGGATTTCTGGCTGCGCAATCTGGGTGAACTGAGCGACGCGCTGGGCGAACTGAACATCCCCCTTCTGATTCGCCACGCCCCTCGCTGGGATGAAGCGCCGCAGGTTTTGCTCAAGCTGTGTCAGCAATTAAACGCGGAGGCGGTGCACGTCAACGAGGAATACGGGGTTCATGAAAGCCGCCGCGATACGGCAGTCGCCGAAACGCTCAAGGCCCATGGCATCGACTTCTTCAGCTACCTCGATCAGTTGTTGTTCAAACCGGGAACCGTGTTGACCAAGACTGGCACCTACTTCCAGGTCTTCAGCCAGTTCCGCAAAGTTTGTTACGAACGTCTGCACCGGTCGCTTCCGGGACGGGTGGCCAAACCGGCCGTACAGGATCCGTTGCCCATCAGCAGTGACGACATTCCGTCGAGCGTCGAAGGGTTCGAAACGCCCAGTGACAGCCTGCGCCAGCTCTGGCCCGCCGGCGAAGCCGAAGCTCAACGCCGTCTCGACACCTTCGCCGACGCACAAATCGATTACTACAAAAGCGAGCGCGACTTCCCGGCCAAACCCGGCACCAGCCAGCTCTCGGCTTACCTCGCTGCCGGGGTGATTTCCCCGCGCCAGTGTTTGCACGCCGCCCTGCACAGTAATCAAGGCGAGTTCGAAAGCGGCAAGGTGGGCGCGGTCACCTGGATCAACGAGCTGCTGTGGCGCGAGTTCTACAAACACATTCTGGTGGGCTACCCACGGGTCTCGCGTCACCGTGCCTTCCGCCCGGAAACCGAAGCCCTGGCCTGGCGCGACGCCCCGGAAGAACTGCTGGCCTGGCAGCAAGCCCGTACCGGCCTGCCGATCATCGACGCAGCGATGCGTCAATTGCTCGAAACCGGCTGGATGCACAACCGCTTGCGCATGGTGGTGGCGATGTTCCTGACCAAGAACCTGCTGATCGACTGGCGCGAAGGCGAACGCTTTTTCATGCGCCACTTGATCGACGGCGACCTGGCGGCGAACAACGGTGGCTGGCAGTGGAGTTCGTCCACGGGCACTGACTCGGCCCCTTATTTCCGTATTTTCAATCCGCTGAGCCAATCGGAGAAATTCGACGCCGAAGGCGTGTTCATCAAGCACTGGCTGCCGGAACTGGCCGGGCTGAACAAAAAAGACGTGCACAACCCGGCGAACGTCAGCGGTCTGTTCGGCGTGGCGGATTATCCGTCGCCGATCGTCAACCTGAGCACTTCGCGCCAGCGAGCCTTGGCCGCGTTCAAGAACTTGCCCTCGCGACACGATGCCGGAGGCGCTCATGAGTGATTTCCTGCGGCAGTTTGCCCGGCAATTCGCGCAGCTGGATAAAAACAGTTTGCAACGCCTCGGCGAGCTGTACACCGAAGACGTGCACTTCACCGATCCGCTGCATGAAGTGCAAGGGCTCGGACAGTTGCGCAGCTACTTCACGGAGCTCTACGCCAACGTCACCGAACTGCGTTTCGATTTTCACGGTTTCGACCAGACCGGCGAAGGTCAAGGTTATCTGCGCTGGGTCATGAGTTACCGCCATCCGCGCCTGAGTGGCGGCCAGTTGATTCGTGTCGACGGCTGCTCGTACCTGCTCTGGCGCGACAAGGTTTATCGTCACCGGGATTACTTCGATGCCGGGGCACTGCTTTACGAACATTTACCCGTATTGGGTCGGGCGATTGCCTGGCTGAAAAGGAGAATGGGATGAGTCTTACACCTCCACGGCGATACTGGCTGACGGGTGCCAGCAGCGGCATCGGCGCCTCGCTGGCTGAAGAAATCCTCAAAACCGGTGCCCATCTGGCCGTGAGCTCGCGCTCTACAGCGGTGCTGAAAGTCTTGTCCCTGCGTTATCCGGGGCAAGTGCTGGTCGTGCCCGGCGATTTGACGAGCAGTCAGGCGGTGCGCGAAATCGGCGAACAGATCGCCCATGAATGGGGCTCGCTGGACACGGTGATCCTCAACGCCGGCACGTGCGAATACGTCGACGTCAAGCAGTTCGATTCCTCGATCGTCGAACACGTGGTGCGCACCAACCTGCTCGCGAGCGCCTATTGCATCGAGGCCGCGTTGCCCTTGTTGCGCAAGGGCAACGCGCCGCATCTGGTGGGCGTCGCCAGTTCGGTGACCTACCTGCCGCTGCCACGGGCCGAAGCCTATGGCGCGTCGAAGGCCGGGCTGCGTTATCTGTTCGAATCCCTGCGCATCGATCTTGCGCCGGAAGGCATCGAAGTCACGGTGGTCAGCCCGGGGTTTGTCGAGACCCCACTGACGGCGAAAAACGACTTCCCGATGCCGCTCAGTTGGCCAGTGGCGAAAGCCGCCCGGCACATCTTCGCCAAACTCAAGAACCGTCCCCTGGAGATCGCTTTTCCGGGGCTGTTCATGGCGGCTCTCTGGCCCCTGTCGAAAATGCCCAATTGCGTGAAACTGGCCATCGGCAAACGCATGGTGCGCAGCAGCCCACCGATCAGGGACGTGCCGTGAACATTGCGATCATTGGCAGCGGAATCTCGGGGCTCACCAGCGCCTACCTGCTCAATCGCAGGCATGAGATCACCCTGTTCGAGGCCAGCGACTGGATCGGCGGGCACACCCATACCGTGGACGTGACCGTGGATGACCAGCGCTACGCCGTGGACACCGGTTTCATTGTGTTCAACGACTGGACCTACCCGAATTTCATTCGCCTGCTCGGCCAGATCGGCGTGGTGTCGAAACCGACTGAAATGAGTTTTTCAGTGAAGGATCCGGACTCGGGCCTGGAATACAACGGCAATAACCTCAACAGCTTGTTTGCCCAACGGCGAAATCTGTTGTCACCCGGCTTCTGGGGCATGTTGCGCGACATCCAGCGCTTCAACAAAGAGGCGCAGCGTGACCTGGCCGAGGGTCGGATCGCCGCCGACACCACGCTGGACGACTATCTGAAAAACGGCCGCTATGGCGAACGCTTCATCCTGCATTACATCGTGCCGATGGGCGCAGCAATCTGGTCGATGTCCATGGCTGACATGCTCGGTTTCCCGCTGCAATCCTTCGTCAGGTTTTTCAAGAATCACGGCCTGCTGTCCGTCAGCAATCGTCCGCAGTGGCGGGTGATCGAAGGTGGCTCGAGCGCTTACATCGAGCCACTGACGGCGACGTTCAAACAGAACATCCGACTCAACTGCCCCGTCACCCGGGTCGAGCGTGATGAACAAGGCGTCATTATCCACAGCGCCGCCGGCAGCGAACGATTCGACAAAGTGGTGTTCGCCTGCCACAGCGATCAGGCCCTGAAACTGCTGGCCAAGCCGAGCGATGCCGAACAATCGATCCTCAGCGCCCTGCCCTACGCCGACAACGAAGTGGTGCTGCACACCGACACACGCCTGCTGCCTACTCGAAAACTTGCGTGGGCCAGCTGGAATTACCGCCTCGGTGGCCCGGGCCACACACGGGCCACTGTCACCTACGACATGAACATCCTGCAAGGCATCCAGAGCGATACCACGTTCTGCGTCAGCCTGAACCAGAGCGCCGGCATCAGCCCGTTCAAAGTGCTCGCCAAATACACTTACGCCCATCCGCAATTCAGCCTGGCGGCGGTCGAAGCACAAAGCCGTTGGGAGGAGCTGGACGGCGCGCAACACACTTATTATTGCGGCGCCTATTGGGCCAACGGTTTCCATGAAGACGGCGTGGTCAGCGCGTTGCGCGTTGCTCGCTCGTTTGGTGAAGTGTTGTGAACAGCGCCCTCTACAGCGGCTGGATCGCCCATCGGCGGTTCGCCCCAAAGCCTCATGCCTTCCGTTACCGGATCGGTCTGTTGTACCTGGACCTCGACGAACAGGAGGCCGTGCTCGGCCTGTCGCCGTTCTCGGGCAACAGTCGCTTTGCACCGTTCTCGTTTCGCGAGAGCGATTACCTCAAAACCTATACCGGCAGCGGCATGCGCCTGATTGACGCGGTGCGCCAGCTCGTCGGCCAGGCCATCGGTCATGCGCCCCAAGGTTCGATCTGCCTGCTGACCCAGCCGCGCAGTTGGGGTTTGTCGTTCAACCCGGTGAGTTTTTTCTACTGCCATGAGGCGGACGGGCAACTGGCGGCGATTCTTTGCGAAGTCACCAACACCCCGTGGCGCGAGCGTTATCACTATGTATTGCCGGCCAAGGCCCCGGAGAATCTCGGCGATTTCCATCAACATTTTGCCGTGGCGAAGGCGTTTCACGTTTCGCCGTTTCTACCGCCAGACCTGGAATACCGCATGAGTTTTAGCCCCGCCGCGAAAAGGCTCGGCGTGCACATGGCGGACTGGCAGGGCGAGCTGAAGTTGTTCGACGCCACGCTCAGCTTGAAACGCCAGGCACTGGACCGTGCCAGCCTGCATCGTTACTTGCGGCGCTTTCCATGGATGACGGCGAAAACCTGCCTGGCGATCTATTGGCAGGCCCTGCGCCTGCTGCTCAAGCGCGCACCGATATTTGCTCATCAGGCTGCCGTTGGCAGCGTTCAAACCGCCATCGTTCCTCCCAAGGATCACCGTCATGAAATCCTCTAGCGCCTCGGCTAAAGTCAATCTGCTCAGCACCAACGGCCTGACCGGATCGTTGCTGCGCCGTGGTGTATTGCGGCAACTCACGCAGCTCAAACATGGACAACTGGTGGTCATCGAAAACGGCGAACGGCAAGTTTTCGGGACCGCAGGCAGCCCATTGATCGGGGAGATCCATATCCTCGACGCGGCGGCGTGGGGGCTGGTGGCGGGTAACGGCTCGATCGGCGCTGGCGAAGCGTTTATCCACGGTTATTGGAGTTCGCCGGACTTGACCGCGGTGGTTCGCGTGTTCGTCAGTAACCTTGAGGTACTGGATGCGCTGGAAGGTGGTCTGGCGAAACTCGGCCGCCCTTTCGTTCAAGCGCTGCACTGGCTCAATCGCAACACGCGCAAGGGTTCGCAGAAAAACATCGCCGCCCACTACGATCTGGGCAACGACCTGTTCGAACAGTTTCTCGATCCCACGATGATGTACTCCGCCGCACAGTTCCTGACGGACGAAGACAGCCTGGAACAGGCGCAGTTGAACAAGCTGGAACGGATCTGCCAGAAACTCGCGCTCAAACCCAGTGATCACTTGCTGGAAATCGGCACCGGCTGGGGCAGCATGGCGCTTTACGCGGCGCAGCATTACGGCTGCAAGGTCACCACCACCACGCTTTCAAAAGAACAGTACGCCTTCACTGCCCAACGCATTGAAGCCCTCGGCCTGCAAGACCAGGTCACGCTGCTGCTCAAGGATTACCGCGACCTCACCGGGCAGTACGACAAATTGGTGTCGATCGAGATGATCGAAGCCGTCGGCCATCGCTTCCTGCCGGTCTATTTCAAGCAATGCGCGCAGTTGCTCAAAAGCAACGGCTTGATGCTGTTGCAGGCCATCACCATCCGCGAACAGCGCTACGAACAGGCCAAGGGCAGCGTCGATTTCATTCAGCGTTACATTTTTCCTGGCGGTGCCCTACCCTGTGTGCAGAAGATGCTGGAAGTCATCAGCCGCGACACCGACATGAATTTGCTGCACATGGAGGATTTCGGCCTGCACTACGCCCGAACCCTGCGCCTGTGGCATGAGAATTTTCGCCGAGCCCAGGGCCGCTTGAGCGAGTTGGGCTACGACGATTATTTCCTGCGGTTGTGGGAATTTTATCTGTGCTACTGCGAAGGGGGGTTTCTGGAGCGCACCATCGGCACCGCGCAAATGGTGCTGGCCAAACCCTCGGCAATGCCCGCGCCGCTGCTGGGGCGCTTCGATGCGTGAGCGCTTGGCCAATGCCGCACTGTTTCAGCTCGGCTGGTTTGCCTGTGTGATGGGCGGCGACAGTTTATGGTTGCTGGTGGCGTTGGCGGTACTGGTGATTCATCTGCTGTGGATAAGTCGCTGGGCGGATGAAGGCCGACTGATTCTCAGCGTTGTGCTGCTGGGCACCACCGTCGACAGTTCGTTGCGCTGGCTTGGTGTGTTCGATTTCGCCGACGTCGCGCCCTTGATCCCGCTGTGGCTGATGCTGTTGTGGGCGTTACTGGCAACCACGTTGCGCCACTGCCTGCAATGGACCGCCAAACCTTGGTGGCTCGGCAGCCTGCTGGGCGCCGTGGGTGGGCCATTGTCGTATTACGCCGGTGGACAACTGGCCGGCGTGCAGTTTCCTTACGGTCAGGTGCCCACGCTGCTGGGTATCGGCCTGCTCTGGGCGATGCTGTTCCCAACGCTGCATTTCATGGCGCAACGACTGGCGGCGGACACCCGCAGCTAAGCGTCCGTCAGGCCTTTAACACAGCCAGGGCGCACTGCCTTACACTGCCCGCCATGAAAACCATTCCCCACACGCAAATCACCGAACAGGCCGTCACGTGCTCGACTTGCGCAGCCTGTTGCTGCCAGCTCGAAGTCATGCTGATCACCGACACGGGCGTGCCTGAACGTTTTATCGATACCGATGATTGGGGCGGGGAAGTCATGCTGCGTCTGGATGACGGCTGGTGCGCTGCGCTGGATCGCGACAGCATGATGTGCACCATCTACGAAAAGCGCCCGCTGATCTGCCGGGAGTTCGAGATGGGCGCACCGGAGTGCCTCGAAGAGCGCCAGGGGATTACCACGGCGTATCGCTGAATTTGAAGTCGACGCACATCCAGTGTGGGAGCGAACCTGCTCGCGATGGCTTCCTGTCAGTCAACACTGTTGCTGAATGGCAGACCGCAATTGCGAGCAGGCTCGCTCCCACACTTAAAGGAGCGAGTCTCAGAGCGGCATCGTGTAGTGCAGCGCGTAACTTTCTACACCGTTGTTCGGGCTACTGAGCCCGGCATTGGAATAGTGCGTCGCACGAATGCCGACTTCATGTCCGCCGGTAAAGCGCAGGCCAAAACCGAACCGGTCTTCAAACTGAAAAGCACTGCCGAGTTGATTGTTTTCGACTTCGGTATTGGCGAATACCGCGACGCCGACCCCCAACTCCACATAAGGCTTGACGGTCTGGCCAGCAAATTCGTAAACCAACACCGGCGCGAACGACAGGCTGTGGTTGCTGGAAGTCTTGTCGCCGTCCCAATAGGTGTAGGCACCGCTCCAGTACCCCGTCAAGCGACCGATATCACTCTGCAACCAGCTCTTGTCCCAATCGAATTGCATGCCCAATCGATAGGTCATGGTCGACTCGCTGGTCTGTCCGACCGCGAATTCCACGCCTGCCGCCTGCGCGGTAAAACTGTGCCCCATCAGTGCGGCCGCAATCGCGGCCAAGCAGAATAGTCGCTTCACTAGAAACATCCTTTTCCGAACGATTTCATATGGTTTTTTTGTTGCTTACCGCTATAGAAGTCGACGATTAATCAGAAGTTCAGCCCAATTATTCGTTTTCGCCCACTTTTTTTTTAGTTATCTATCGAAGCTTTGCACAACACCGCCGCTGTTCCACAGCGTCGGCAAAATAGTCCTGAAATGCTCCGGATCGGCACTCGTCCAGAACTGCGCAGCACGTGCCGGCCCCTCGGCAAGTAACTCACGCTCGGCCAACAAACGCTGGAGTTGCCGCGCAACAGCGGCACCGGTGTCGATCAAGCTGATGTCTTCAGGGATCATCTGCTTAAGCAATGGCTTTAGGAAGGGATAATGCGTGCAGCCCAGAATTATCGTGTCGCACCCGGCGCCGAGCAGCGGCCCGACGTACCCGGCCAGCAACTGACGCAATGCCTCGCTGTGCAGATCGCCGTTTTCAATCAGCTCCACCAGGCCGGGGCACGGCTGAGTGATAACGCGTACATCAGTGGCGAAACGATCGAGCAACGCCGCGAACTTGGCGCTCTGCAACGTGCCAGTGGTGGCAAGTACGCCGACCACACCACTGCGGGTGGCGGCAGCGGCAGGTTTGACGGCGGGCTCCATGCCGACGATGGGCCACGCAGGGAAATCGCGCCGCAAGTCCGCAACACCGGCGACGGTCGCCGTGTTGCAGGCCAGCACCAAGGCCTTCGCGCCCTGCTGCTGAAAGAATTCGGCCATCACGCTGCAACGCTGCTGGATGAATTCAGGGGTTTTTTCGCCGTAGGGAACATTGCCGCAATCGGCGACGTACAGCAGCGACTCGTTGGGCAGCAAACGCTGGATCTCGGCCAATACCGAAAGCCCACCGACGCCGGAGTCGAATACGCCGATTGGCGCTTCACGCATGTGTCGAACCACAGACGCTGCAGCCCGGATCGCGCTTGACCCGCAATTCACGGAAGCGCGAGCCCAAGGCATCGATCAGCAACAGGCGCCCCACCAGCGGCTCGCCGAAACCCACCAGCAGCTTCAGGGCTTCCAGCGCCTGGAGGCTGCCCACCAGCCCAACCAGTGGACCGACAACGCCGGCTTCACTGCAGGTCAATTCGGCTTCGCTACCGTGACCGTATAGACAGTGGTAGCACGGGCTTTCCGGGCGTCGCGGGTCAAACACCGACAACTGCCCTTCGAGGCGAATTGCCGCGCCGCTGACCAGCGGTTTGCCGGCAGTAACGCAGGCCGCGTTGACCGCTTCTCGGGTCGAAAAATTATCGGAACAGTCCAGCACCAGATCCACCGCCGCCACGGCGGCCGCCAGAGAATCTTCGTCCAGTGCGGTGCGATGGGCGATCAGTTGGATCTCGGGATTGATCGCGCTCAGTCGGCGGATCGCTGAATCGACCTTGCTCAAGCCGACGCTGTCAGTGTCGTGAACGATCTGGCGTTGCAGATTGGTCAGGTCGACCGTATCGAAATCCGCCAGGTGCAGCTCGCCGACACCGGCCGCGGCCAGATACAGCGCCACCGGTGAGCCGAGACCACCGAGGCCGACGATCAACACGCGGCTTTCTTTCAGCCGCAACTGGCCGTCGATATCGACGTGTTGCAACAGAATCTGCCGGCTATAGCGCAACAATTCCTGATCATTCAGCACGGCAGGCGCCCCAGGCTGATACGTTCGTGACCGCCCAGATCGGTGCGGCTGTGGACTGCTTCAAAGCCGCGGCTCAACAGCAAGTCGCGCACGGCTTCGGCTTGATCGTAACCGTGTTCGAGCATCAGCCAGCCACCGGCCTCCAGATAATCCGGCGCCTGGGCGACGATCAGGCGCAAATCATCGAGTCCGTCGACGCCAGCCACCAGAGCGCTGGCCGGTTCGAAGCGCACATCGCCTTCTACCAGATGCGGGTCGGCGGAGGCGATGTACGGCGGGTTGCTGATGATCAGATGAAAACGCTGACCTTCCAGGGCGCTGAACCAATGGCTGCTCAGTACCGTGGCATTGTTCAAGTGCAGGCGCTGACGATTGCGTTCGGCCAGCGCCACGGCCTCGAGTATGCGATCCACCGCAGTGACTTTCCACGCCGGACGCTCGCTGGCCAAAGCCAGGGCAATGGCGCCGCTGCCGGTGCCAAGATCGAGCACTTGGGCCGGTGTGGCTGGCAGCAATTCCAGCGCCGCTTCCACCAGCAGTTCGGTATCCGGGCGCGGGATCAGCGTGTGCGGCGCGACTTCCAGATCAAGCTTCCAGAACCCTTGCTGCCCCAGAATGTAGGCCACCGGCTCACCGCCGCGACGACGTTGCAGGTACTCGGCAAACTTCAGCGCGGCTTCGCTCGGCACAATGCGTTCCGGCCAGGTGTGCAGAAAGCTGCGGGACTTGCCCAAGGCCGCGGCCAGCAATAATTCGGCATCCAGACGCGCCGTGGGCGAGTCGGGCAAATCGGCGGCGCGCAACAAACTGGCAATGATCGTCATTTACTCACCTATCGCTGCCAATTGATCGGCCTGGAACTCGGCCAGTAACGGTTCAATCACGGCCTCGACGCCGCCCGCTAGGACTTCGTCGAGGGAATACAGCGTCAGGTTGACCCGGTGGTCGGTCACCCGGCCCTGGGCAAAGTTGTAGGTGCGGATGCGCTCGGAGCGATCGCCCGAACCGACCAGCAGCTTACGCTCGCTGGCGATGGCATTGGCGGCGGCGCTGGTTTGTTGATCGTTGAGCTTGGCCGACAGCCAGGACATCGCCCGGGCACGGTTCTTGTGTTGCGAGCGTTCTTCCTGGCATTCGACGACGATACCGGACGGCAAGTGCGTGATGCGGATCGCCGAGTCGGTCTTGTTGACGTGCTGGCCGCCGGCCCCGGAGGAACGATAGGTATCGACCCGCAGGTCCGCCGGGTTGATCTCGATCGTTTCCTGCTCATCCGGCTCAGGCAACACCGCCACGGTGCAGGCCGAGGTGTGGATGCGACCCTGGGATTCGGTGGCCGGAACCCGTTGCACGCGGTGCACGCCGGATTCGAACTTCAGTTTGCCGTAGACGTTTTCGCCTTCAACACGGGCGATGACTTCTTTATAGCCGCCGTGCTCACCGATGTTCTCCGAGAGAATTTCCACCCGCCAGCCACGCCGCTCGGCATAACGCGAATACATACGGAACAGGTCGCCGGAAAAAATCGCCGCTTCGTCACCGCCGGTGCCGGCACGAATTTCGAGGAACACGTTACGCCCGTCATTCGGGTCCTTGGGTAGCAGCATGCGTTGCAGGCTGGCTTCGATGTCGATCAGTTGCTCTTTGGCTTCGCGAACTTCTTCCACGGCCATTTCGCGCATGTCCGGGTCGCTGTCCTTGAGCAGTGCCTGGGCACCTTCGAGGTCGCCTTGCACTTTGAGCAGCTGTTTATAGGTGGCGACAATCGGTTCGACTTCCGCGTATTCCTTGGAATAGGTGCGGAATTTGTTTTGATCGGAAATGACTTCGCCATCGCCAAGCAGGGCGGTCAATTCCTCGAAACGGTCCTGGAGGATGTCCAGCTTATTGAGCAGTGACGCTTTCATTGCGGTTTCTTATCCGAAAAGCTATCCGATGAGCCCTCATTCAGGGCAAAGAGTTCCTGGGCCATGGCCAGCGCATCGAGGCGGCCTTCGGCAGAAAGCTTTTTCAACTGCACACTCGGGGCGTGCAAGAGTTTGTTGGTCAGGCCACGCGCCAATTGCACCAGCACCTCTTCGGCGCTGCTGCCATTGGCCAGCATGCGCTGGGCCTTCTGCAATTCTTCGTCGCGCATGCGCTCGCTTTGTTGGCGATAGGCCTTGAGCACATCCACCGCCGCCAGTTCACGCAGGCGGACCATGAAATCTTCGGCACCGACCAAGACCATATCTTCCGCCGCCTGGGCAGCGCCCTGCCGGCTCTTGAGGTTCTCGGCGACCACTTCGTGGAGATCGTCGACGCTATAGAGGTAAACGTCGTCCAACTCGCCGACTTCCGGCTCGATATCCCGAGGAACAGCGATGTCTACCATGAAGATCGGTTTGTGCTTGCGCAGTTTCAACGCGCTTTCCACGGCGCCTTTGCCAAGGATCGGCAACTGGCTGGCAGTGGAACTGATCACGATGTCGCTGCGCACCAGCTCTGCCGGGATGTCCGAGAGCAAAACGGCATGGGCACCAAACTGCTCGGCAAGGATGCTCGCGCGTTCCAGGGTTCGGTTGGCGACCACAATGCGCTTTACACCCAGTTCATGCAGGTGGCGGGCGACCAGGGTGATGGTCTCTCCGGCGCCGATCAGCAAGGCCTGGCTGCGCTGTAAATCGCTGAAAATCTGTTTCGCCAGGCTGACCGCGGCAAACGCCACGGACACCGGGTTCTCGCCGATGGCGGTGTCGGTGCGCACTTGCTTGGCGGCGTTGAACGTCGCTTGAAACAAGCGCCCGAGCAGCGGACCGATGGTGCCGGCCTCACGCGCCACGGCGTAGGCCGATTTCATCTGGCCGAGGATCTGCGGTTCGCCCAACACCAGCGAATCGAGCCCGGAAGCCACCCGCATCATGTGACGAACTGCCGCATCATCTTCGTGCACATAAGCGCTCGCACGCAGCTCTTCGAGGCTCAAATGATGATAATCGGCCAGCCAGCGCAAGATGATGTCAGCCGAAAGGTGATCCTGTTCTATATAGAGTTCACTGCGATTGCAGGTGGAGAGGATCGCAGCTTCGCGGCTGTCGGTAAGTCGGCAGAGCTGCTGCAAGGCCTCCACCAGCTGCTCAGGGGTAAAGGCCACGCGCTCGCGGACGTCTACTGAAGCAGTCTTGTGGTTGATACCGAGTGCAAGGAAGGCCATTCAAGGTCGCTGATGGTGACGTGAAGCCGGCAATTGTCCTACTTCGACAGAGCCAGAACAACTACCGCTGACTATTGTCCCAATGACCTGCCTCTATAAAGGCATCCATCGAGACTCGGTTATGTTTGGCCGAAGGCTTGTGTCATGATGATCCGACCGCAGGTTAGTCGTCCTCTTCCTATATGAATAGATCTTCCGCGTTGCTCCTCGCTTTTGTCTTCCTCAGCGGCTGCCAGGTCTTGGCACCCGTTTCGTCGGACGGTACGCCGCCGGTCGAAGACAGCACTCCGGCCCCTGAAAAGCCCAAGGTTTATAGCTCATTCAGTGAAGAAACCGTCTTCAGCCTGTTGAGCGCCGAACTGGCTGGCCAGCGCAATCGTTTCGACATTGCCCTGGACAACTACGTCACCCAGGCCATCAACACTCAGGATCCGGGCATCTCCGAGCGAGCCTTCCGCATTGCCGAATACCTTGGCGCCGATCAGGCTGCCCTGGATACCGCGTTGATCTGGGCAAAAAACGCCCCGGACGATCTCGAGGCGCAACGCGCGGCTGCCGTGCAGCTGGCGCGCGCCGGGCGTTATGACGACTCCATGGTGTATATGGAGAAAGTCCTGCTCGGCAAAGGCGACACGCATTTCGACTTTCTTGCCCTGTCCGCGGCCGATACCGACCAGGACACGCGCAACGGCCTGATGAAAAGTTTTGACCGCTTATTGCAGCGCCACCCGAACAACAACCAGTTGATTTTCGGCAAGGCTTTGCTGTTGCAACAGGACGGTGACGCCAAAGGCGCGCTGACCTTGCTTGAAGACAATCCGCCGGACGACGGCGAAATTGCCCCGATCCTGCTGCGCGCGCGCCTGTTGCAAGTGCTCAACCGTGGCGATGAAGCCTTGCCACTGCTGCAAAAAAGCATCAAGAAATACCCGGACGACAAGCGTCTGCGCCTGACGTATGCACGCATGCTGGTTGAACAGGACCGCATGGACGACGCCAAGGTCGAGTTCTCAAGCCTGGTCCAGCAATACCCGGAAGACGACGAACTGCGTTATTCCCTGGCGCTGGTGTGCCTGGAAGCCAAGGCCTGGGACGAGGCCAAGGGTTATCTGGAAGACTTGGTCGCCCGGGAAAGCCACGTCGATTCGGCGCACCTGAACCTCGGTCGTATAGCTGAAGAGCGCAACGACCCACAAGGCGCACTGATCGAGTACGCCCAGGTCGGCCCCGGCAATGACTATCTGCCTGCGCAACTGCGCCAGACCGACATTCTGATCAACAACGGCAAGACCGCCGAAGCGCAAAGCCGTCTGGCTACGGAACGCGACGAGCAACCTGATTACGCGATCCAGTTGTACCTGATCGAAGCCGAGACCTTGTCTGCCAACAATCAGCCCGACAAGGCGTGGAAGGTTCTGCAAACCGCGCTGCAGAAGTACCCGGACGATTTGAACCTGCTTTACACCCGCGCCATGCAGGCGGAAAAACGCAATGACCTGGCGCAGATGGAAAAAGACCTGCGCCTGATCATCAAGCGCGACCCGGACAATGCGATGGCGTTGAACGCCCTCGGCTACACCTTGTCGGACCGCACGACGCGTTACGCCGAAGCCAAGGCCCTGATCGAACAAGCGCACCAGATCAACCCGGAAGACCCGGCGGTACTCGACAGCCTCGGCTGGGTACACTTCCGCCTGGGCAATCTCGATGAAGCCGAGCGCTATCTGCGTCAGGCCCTGGATCGCTTTCCCGATCAGGAAGTTGCCGCTCACCTGGGCGAAGTCCTGTGGGCCAATGGCAAACAGCGGGAAGCCAGGCAAATCTGGAGCAAGTTCCTCAAGGAACAACCCGACAGCCCCATCCTGCGCAGCACCATCAAGCGCCTGACCGGATCAGAGACTCTTTAAGATTATGTTTTTGCGCCACCTTGTTGTTTTCAGTTTCATCGCCCTGCTCGCCGGTTGCGCGGGCTTCGGCGCCCGCGAATCGGTCCAGGGCCAAGGCAACACGGCCCAATGGCGCGATTACAAACAGCAACTGACCAGCCTTGATGGCTGGCAGATCAACGGCAAGATCGGTATTCGTGCGCCAAAAGACTCGGGCAGCGGCACGTTGTTCTGGCTGCAGCGACAGGATTACTACGACATTCGCCTCTCCGGCCCGCTGGGTCGCGGCGCGGCTCGTTTGACCGGCCGCCCGGGCAAAGTCTCGCTGGAAGTGGCCAATCAGGGCCGATATGACGCCACGACCCCCGAAGCGCTGGTTGAAGAACAGCTCGGCTGGAAGCTGCCGGTGTCCAATCTGGCGTGGTGGGTTCGCGGGCTTCCGGCCCCGGACAGCAAAAGTCGCCTGACCCTGGACGCCGACAGTCGGCTGGCCAATCTCGAGCAGGACGGCTGGCAAGTCGAATACCTCAGTTACGCCGAGCAAAACGGCTACTGGCTGCCCGAGCGGATCAAACTGCACGGCACCGACCTTGATGTCACGCTGGTGATCAAGGAATGGCAACCACGCAAACTGGGGCAGTGAACATGACCGTTGCGCGCTTGACGCTGCCCTCCCCGGCCAAACTCAATCTGATGCTGCACATTCTCGGCCGCCGTGAAGACGGTTATCACGAGTTGCAGACGATTTTTCAGTTTCTCGATTACGGCGACGAAATCACGTTTGCCGTTCGTGACGACGGTGTGATTCGGTTGCACACCGAATTCGATGGCGTTCCTCACGACAGCAACCTGATCGTCAAAGCCGCGAAAAAACTTCAGGAACAATCCGGTTGTTCGCTCGGCATCGATATCTGGATCGAAAAAATCCTGCCCATGGGCGGTGGAATCGGTGGCGGCAGTTCAAATGCCGCGACGACTTTGCTCGGCCTCAATCATCTCTGGCAACTGGGTTGGGATGAGGATCGACTGGCCGTGCTGGGCCTGACACTGGGCGCCGACGTCCCGGTTTTCGTGCGTGGGCACGCGGCTTTCGCCGAGGGCGTAGGGGAGAAACTCACCCCTGTAGACCCCGAAGAACCGTGGTATCTCGTGCTTGTGCCGCAAGTATCTGTAAGTACAGCAGAAATTTTTTCAGATCCGTTGTTGACACGTAACTCTTCTCCCATTAAAGTGCGCCCCGTTCCCAAGGGAAACAGTCGAAATGACTGCTTACCGGTGGTAGCAAGGCGTTATCCAGATGTACGTAACGCATTGAATTTGTTAGGTAAATTTACCGAAGCAAAACTCACCGGAACTGGAAGTTGTGTGTTTGGGGGCTTCCCAAGCAAAGCTGAAGCTGATAAAGTCTCGGCCCTTCTTACAGAGACCCTTACAGGGTTTGTAGCAAAAGGAAGCAACGTTTCGATGTTGCATCGCAAGCTGCAAAATCTGCTCTAAAGGAATCGATTACTGGGTAATCGTTGCAACAGATACAGGGGCGTCGCCAAGCGGTAAGGCAGCAGGTTTTGATCCTGCCATGCGTTGGTTCGAATCCAGCCGCCCCTGCCATTTTCCTATACTCATCCAGGTTACCCTCAGCCTTCAGGTACTGCGCGTGTCCAAGATGATGGTCTTTACGGGGAACGCTAACCCCGATCTGGCTCGGCGTGTTGTACGTCAGCTGCATATCCCTCTCGGTGACATCTCTGTCGGTAAGTTCTCCGACGGCGAAATTACTGCCGAGATCAATGAAAACGTCCGCGGTAAAGATGTTTTCATTATTCAGCCGACTTGCGCTCCGACCAACGATAACCTGATGGAACTGGTAGTGATGGCTGATGCCTTCCGCCGCTCCTCGGCTACTCGTATCACTGCTGTTATTCCTTACTTTGGTTATGCCCGTCAGGATCGCCGTCCGCGTTCCGCACGTGTGGCTATCAGCGCGAAAGTCGTTGCTGACATGCTTACCGTAGTCGGCATCGACCGTGTTCTCACGGTTGATCTGCATGCTGACCAAATCCAGGGTTTCTTCGATATTCCGGTAGATAACATCTACGGCTCCCCGGTTCTGGTGGATGACATTGAAGATCAGCGCTTCGAAAACCTGATGATCGTGTCCCCGGACATTGGCGGCGTCGTGCGTGCACGTGCTGTTGCCAAATCCCTGGGCGTGGATCTCGGGATCATCGACAAACGCCGTGAGAAAGCCAATCACTCTGAAGTGATGCATATCATCGGTGATGTCGAAGGGCGTACCTGTATTCTGGTCGATGACATGGTCGATACCGCCGGCACTCTGTGCCACGCGGCCAAGGCCCTGAAAGAGCATGGCGCCGCCAAGGTTTTCGCCTACTGCACACACCCTGTGCTGTCCGGTCGGGCGATCGAAAACATTGAAAATTCCATGCTGGACGAACTGGTGGTGACTAACACCATCCCGTTGTCCGCTGCTGCTCAAGCCTGCACGCGTATCCGTCAACTGGATATCGCGCCGGTCGTTGCCGAGGCGGTCCGCCGCATCAGCAATGAAGAATCGATCAGCGCGATGTTCCGTTAAGGGCCCTGCCCTTCTCGACTGTCTCGCTGACGAAAAGCGCCCCGCCCCGGCATTCCTGCCGGGGCGGGGCTTTTTTGCCCATATCGCCTTTAGCGCTGGTCGCAACCGCTGGGGCGAATGTGGTTATTTTGGAGATACAAAATGAACGAATTTACTCTGAATGCTGAAGTGCGTTCCGACCTGGGGAAAGGTGCGAGCCGCCGCCTGCGTCGTCTCGCAAGCCTGGTTCCAGCTGTAGTTTACGGTGGCGAAAAAGCCCCTGAATCCATCAGCATGCTGGCTAAAGAAGTTGCCAAACTGCTCGAAAACGAAGCGGCTTACAGCCACATCATCGAGCTGAACGTTGGCGGCACCAAGCAAAACGTAATCATCAAGGCTCTGCAGCGTCACCCGGCCAAAGGCCACGTACTGCACGCTGACTTCGTGCGCGTTGTAGCTGGCCAGAAACTGACCGCTATCGTGCCTGTACACTTTGTTGGCGAAGAAGCCCCGATCAAGAAAGGCGGCGAAGTTTCGCACGTTGTTTCGGAAATCGAAGTGACCTGCCTGCCAAAAGACCTGCCTGAATTCATCGAAGTCGACCTGGCTAACGCCGAAATCGGTTCGATCATTCACCTGTCCGACCTCAAAGCCCCTAAAGGCGTTGAGTTTGTTGCTCTGGCACACGGCGATGACAAGGCTGTTGCCAACGTCCACGCTCCACGTGTTGCTCCAGAAGCTACTGAAGAAGGCGCAGCAGAGTAATTCACTCTGTCATGCCGGAGTGATCAAGTAACATCGCGGACTGGAACGTAGCGAGAAAGCGGGCGAGAACGCGGAGTTTACATAATGGTAAATGAGCACTTTTCGTCCACTTTCGCCGCACACACTGATTGCGGCGATGTTATCCACCACTCCAAAGAAGGGCCCCTATCGTGACTGCCATCAAACTGATCGTTGGCCTGGGAAATCCAGGCGCTGAATACGAACAGACCCGGCATAACGCAGGGGCCCTTTTTGTTGAGCGCATCGCGAACGCGCAAGGCGTCAACCTTGTGGCCGATCGCAAATATTTCGGCCTGACCGGGCGCTATTCGCATCAGGGTCAGGATGTTCGTCTGCTGATTCCCACCACCTACATGAACCGCAGCGGCCAGGCCGTCGCGGCACTTGCCGGCTTCTTCCGCATTACGCCTGAAGAAATCCTGGTGGCGCATGACGAACTCGACCTGCCACCCGGCGTTGCCAAGCTCAAACAGGGCGGCGGCCATGGCGGTCACAACGGGTTGCGCGACATCATCGCGCAACTGGGCAATCAGAATACCTTTTACCGCTTGCGGCTTGGCATTGGCCACCCGGGCGTTGCCAGTATGGTTTCAAATTTCGTCCTGGGTCGTGCGCCACGCGCCGAACAGGAAAAACTCGATGCCAGCATCGACTTTGCCCTCGGCGTGCTGCCGGATATCCTCGCCGGTGAATGGAACCGCGCGATGAAAAACCTGCACAGCCAGAAGGCCTGACTCACTCCTCGGGGAAAACACCATGGGATTCAATTGCGGCATCGTCGGCCTGCCTAACGTCGGCAAGTCCACCCTATTCAACGCCCTGACCAAATCCGGGATCGCGGCCGAGAACTTCCCCTTCTGCACCATCGAGCCGAACACCGGTATCGTGCCGATGCCGGATCCACGCCTGGAAGCCCTGGCGGCCATTGTCAATCCAAAGCGCATCTTGCCAACCACCATGGAATTCGTCGACATCGCGGGCCTGGTGGCCGGTGCCTCGAAAGGTGAAGGCCTGGGCAACAAGTTCCTCGCCAACATCCGCGAGACCGATGCTATCGCTCACGTGGTCCGCTGCTTCGAAGACGAGAACGTGATTCACGTCTCCAACAGCGTCGACCCGAAACGCGACATCGAAATCATCGACCTGGAACTGATCTTCGCCGACCTCGACAGCTGCGAGAAGCAACTGCAGAAAGTTGCCCGTAACGCCAAGGGTGGTGACAAGGACGCCGTGGTCCAGAAAGGTCTGCTGGAGCAACTGATCGCTCACTTCACCCTCGGCAAGCCAGCGCGCACGCTGATGAAGAACATGGGCGCCGACGATAAAGCGGTGATTCGTGGCTTCCACCTGCTGACCACCAAGCCGGTCATGTACATCGCCAACGTCGCTGAAGACGGTTTCGAGAACAACCCGCTGCTGGACATCGTCAAGGCCATCGCCGAAGAAGAAGGTGCCATGGTGGTTCCGGTCTGCAACAAGATCGAAGCCGAAATCGCCGAACTCGAAGACGGCGAAGAGAAAGACATGTTCCTCGAAGCCCTGGGCCTCGAAGAGCCTGGCCTGAACCGCGTGATCCGCGCCGGCTACGAAATGCTGCACCTGCAGACCTACTTCACCGCCGGTGTCGAAGAAGTCCGCGCCTGGACCGTCCGCGTAGGTGCTACCGCGCCACAAGCCGCTGGCGTGATCCACACCGACTTCGAAAAAGGCTTCATCCGCGCCGAAGTCATCGCCTACGACGACTTCATCCAGTACAAAGGCGAAGCCGGCGCTAAAGAAGCCGGTAAATGGCGCCTGGAAGGCAAGGACTACATCGTTAAAGACGGCGACGTGATGCACTTCCGTTTCAACGTGTAAAAGCAGCCGCACAAGAAAAAGCCGCGTTTAATACGCGGCTTTTTTGTGCCTGAAATCCGGGCGAGACCTAATCCTGCAGGAGCGAGGCTTGCCCGCGAAGAACGATGACGCGGTGTTCCTGGCAAACGGTGTAATGGCCTTCGCGGGCAAGTCACGCTCCTACAGGTGGAGCGGTGCTACGCCTTTTTGGTTCTTGGCAGCAAGATCGCCAGTACGCCAAACAATGGCAGGAACGAGCACAGAAAGTACACGTATTCGATGCCGTGGACATCCGCCAGATGCCCGAGCAACGCCGCGCCAATCCCGCCAAAACCGAACATCAATCCGAAGAACACCCCGGCAATCATGCCGACATTGCCCGGCACCAGTTCCTGTGCGTACACCACGATGGCCGAAAAGGCTGACGCGAGGATAAAGCCGATCAGCACGCTCAGAATGCTGGTCCAGAACAGATCAACGTGAGGCAGGATCAGCGTGAATGGCGCCACGCCAAGGATCGAGAACCAGATCACCGCCTTACGCCCGATCTTGTCGCCAATCGGCCCACCGAAGAACGTCCCCGCCGCCACGGCGCCCAGGAACAGGAACAGATGCAGCTGCGAACTGGCCACCGACAGGTCGAACTTCTCGATCAGGTAGAAGGTGAAGTAGCTGGTGAAACTGGCCATGTAGAAATACTTGGAGAACACCAGCAGCCCGAGCACCACCAGCGCGCTGATCACCCGGCGTTTCGACAGGCCGTGCGTCGCCGCCTGACCTTGTTTGAGCTTGAACAGGTTTAAGTGGTTGGCGTACCAGCGGCTGATCCGATAGAGCACGAACAACGCAAACACGGCGAACAATCCAAACCACGCCACATGGCCCTGGCCGAAGGGAATGATGATCGCCGCTGCCAGCAACGGGCCGAAGGCCGAGCCGGCATTGCCTCCGACCTGAAAGGTCGATTGCGCCAGACCGAATCGCCCGCCCGAGGCCAGTCGAGCCACGCGAGAAGCTTCCGGGTGAAAGGTCGATGAGCCGATGCCAATCAACCCCGCCGCCAGCAGAATCAGCGGAAAAGTATCGACCACCGACATCATCAAAATACCGATCAGCGTGCAGACGGTTCCCGCCGGTAGCAGCCAGGGCTTGGGATGGCGATCGGTGTGGTAACCGACCCATGGCTGCAACAGCGAAGCCGTCAGCTGGAACGTCAAAGTGATCAATCCAACCTGGGTAAATGTCAGGCCATAGTTGGCCTTCAACATCGGATAAATCGACGGTAGAACCGACTGGATCAGGTCATTGATCAAATGCGCCAGCGCCACCGCGCCAATGATGCGCATGACCAGAGGGCTGCTTTGTGAAGTCGCGGGTGCCGACGTCGTGCCGGTCTGAACATTGCTGATAGCCATGAGAATTTCCGTACAGCAGATGGGTGCACGCAGGCAGGTGCGTCAATGTGCCATTTTTCAGTGCGGCAGCGCCATCCCCTTAGCCTGCTAACGACCTCGACACTCATCGCCAAGAAGGTGATAGCGCAACGCCATGGTCTGAATCTTGCCTTGTTAATCCGCTTCAACGCGGCCCCTTACAAAGGGGACCGAGAATGGGAAGTTTCGCTACAGAGTCGGCCTACAGAGCTGACAAGGGTGAACTTTCGAGGCCTTTTAAAAGGGCACAAGTCGCGGTCGCAACGACCCCGACGCACGCCATTGGTGCGTGGTGTTCAGAGGAGTCATGGGGCATGCAGGCTTTTTTATCACCGGGGATCGGATTGCTGGGGCGTTTTGGCTTCGCACGCAAATTTCAGTTGTTGTTTCTGCTGTTTATCCTGCCGCTGGCAGGCAGCCTGGTGATGATTGGTCAGGACTATCGCGCCAAACTTAACTTGATCTCCGGCGAACGTGCCGGTGTTCGGCAACTGCTCGCCCTGGATGCGCTCGATAACCTGCTCGCCGCCCAACGTGACCGCGCCGCACGCTGGCGTGCGACGGAAACCAATCGCCAGCCAACGCCTGCAACCCTTGCCGCGATGGCCGGGTTCGATGCGGTTCAACCCGCCGTCGCCCAAGCCACCTCGGACCTCGGTGATGCGCTGAAAACCGAAGGCGCCGAGGGCGAAACCCTGACCCGTTATCAGGCGCTGCAAACCGCCCTCAACGGCCTCGACTCGAAAAGCCTGAGCAGCGTTGGTTGGTGGCCGGATGGCTACGATCGTTTCACCAATGCCTTGAGTGCGCTGCAAGCCCTGCGCGAACAGATCGCCATGGACAATCGCCTGACGCTCGCGCCGTGGCTGGAAACCTACCTGCTGACGCAAATCTCGACACAGCATGCACCGGACCTGATTGAGCGGGTTGGCCGCCTGGCCAGCGTCGGTCAGGCATCGGTGGTGTCCGGGCAGTTCACCCTGCAAAGCCGTCTGCAATTGCGCGATTTGCGCAGTCGTATCGGCGATGCCCGGGAACAGCTGGCGAAAACCGCCAGCCTGCTGGAAGCACGCCTGCCCAGCGCGTTGCAAAGCTGGGCCGGGCAATACCACGACAGCCTCAAGCATCTCGATGCTGAACTGAAAGTCCTCGATGACGGCGTCTTCGGCGGCAGCATCAAGCTCAAGCCGGAAGAATTCGAGCGCAGCCTCGACAGCCTGCTCACCGACCTCGCCTCGCTGCGCCAGCAGTCATTGGTTTCGCTGGATCAACGCCTGGATTACTACCATGGCTCGGCGATCCGCCAGTTTATTCTGGTGGCGACGATCTTTGGCTGCCTGCTGCTGGCCGCGCTGTACCTGTTCATCTGCTTGCAGGCCTCGATCCGGCGCAGCGCCAGCGGCATCACCCTGCTGGCTGAAGCATTGCGCGACGGCAACTTAAGCCTGCAAGTGCCGGTGCAGGGGCGCGACGAACTGGCGGCCATCAGCACCGCCCTGAATGTCGCCGTGGTGCAGCTGCGCAACAGTTTGCTGGGGGTCGATCACGAAACCTTGCAGGTGAGCAACGCGGTGCGCACCCTCAACCATCACTCCAGCGGCGCCTTGGGCGAAGTTGAAGCGCAGCAATTGCAGATCAGCCAGATCGCCGCTGCGGCCACGCAGTTGGCCGCGACCTCTCAGGGTGTCGCCCAGAGTTGCGAACAGGCGTCCGGCAGCGCTCAACACACCCAACGCATTGCGGCCGACAGCAGCCGCGACAGCCAACGCACCACGGCGAGTATTCAGCAGCTCAACCAGCGCTTGAACGACACGGCGGCGGCACTCGGCCGGGTCAGCGAACAAGGCCAGCAGATTCAATTGGTGGTCGACACCATTCGCGGCGTGGCCGAGCAGACTAATCTGCTGGCGCTCAACGCGGCGATCGAGGCGGCTCGCGCGGGCGAACAGGGTCGCGGCTTTGCGGTGGTGGCGGATGAAGTGCGCAGCCTCTCGCAACGCACTCAGTCCTCCACCGCGCAGATCGCCGGCACTGTCGACAGTCTGCGCAGCACGGTGAATGAGGCGGTCAGCCTGATGGAAGCGGCCTGTAGCCAAGCGCAAAGTGATGCCCTGTCGGTCACCGGCCTGGGCGAACGCCTCGGGGAAATTGCCCACGCGGTGCAAGGCGTTACCGACACCCTGGCGCAGATCGCCACGGCGGTTGAGGAACAGGCCAGCACCGCCGATGAAGTCAGCGGCAACATCCAGCAGGTCGATCAGGCCGCGGTAAGGTTGCTCGAAGGCGCGCGGGCGGTGAACCTGGCGGCGGACACCTTGAGCCAGGGCAGCAAGGCCTTGAGTGCCAATACCGGGAGATTTCAGCTCAGTTGACGCCCTCACCCGGCCCGAATATTCGGCTCAGGTGGATAAGCGGTTGAAAGCGTAGAGAAATATTTTGGATTTACGCTTGACGCATCTGCATTACCGGTGAATAATGCGCGCCACTTGGCTACATAGCTCAGTTGGTTAGAGCATAGCATTCATAATGCTGGGGTCCGGGGTTCAAGTCCCTGTGTAGCCACCAAGTACTAAAAACGGCTTACCGAAAGGTAGGCCGTTTTTTTATGCCTCGCGAAAAGTGCCCCGAACAGCACTTCAAGAACGAACCGTCGGCAACGCCGATAACGCGCGCTCCCAAATCTGCCACGTCCGCAGCCAGACCATCGCCTGCCAGTCGCTGTCGGCAGGATAGAACTGCTCAAGCAGATTCAGTTTGATCTCGCGCCCCACCGCATTACTTGGATTGCCGTGCAGATGCAGCCAGTGGTCATCGCGCAAATGACGATGAACGTCCGGCCCCGGATACGTCCCGCACTCGATCACGAACGGCATCAGTTTGACCTGCGGCAGCGCATTGATCAGTGCCTGCGAGGTGTAGCCCGTCGCGGTGGCCGCCACGCCGGTTTCACTCAAGGTGTCGGCACCGGTCAGCAACGTGTAGAGCCAGGGACCATAAATGGCCTGCGCATCGGGTAGCGCCGGATAAGCCGCCTCGGTGATGGTCAGCAACATCGGATGACCGTACTCGCCAGCGCCGGTGTGCAAATCGAAACACATCGCGACCTCGGCGTGGGCAACATGCGTTTGCAGGATTTCGTGCAGCGTGCGGTTCGACCAGCTCGGCGCCAGGCCGCCATAAAACAGGCCATCGGGATGACTGTGCTGGCCGCCCTCGACGATCGACATCACCGCTGGCCAGCCGTGTTCGCGAATCTGTCCGTCGAGCAAGGCGTCGGCGCGCTCACGTTCGGGCCCCCGCAACTCAGTGAACGCATAGATGTCATGCAGCGCTGCGTAAGCCTGATTGTCCGGCAGCGGACGTTCGAAGTTCAGGTGATTGCGGTTCAGATCGATGTTGTCTTCGTTGACCCGACGCAGCCATGCGGTGCCCCAGGGATTGATCAGGTGGATCATCACCACCGCGACATCGGCCGGCAGTGAACGCTTGCCCAACTCCTGCATCCACTTGATCTGGCATCCCGAGCCATAGAAACCTTCCACACCATGGGTGCCGCTCAACGCAATCAGCAATCGCTTGGCACCTGGATCACCCAACACCGCCACATCGGTGCTCAAGGGTTCACCGAAAGGTCCTTTGAGGGGATGCGGATATTCAGTCAACGTCGCTCCGGCCGCAGTCGCTGCGGCGAGGAATTGCTCACGCTGAGTGCGATAACTCGGCTGGGTGGGAAACTCGGTCTGCATGGCTGCCTCTTGTTGATTTTCTGACCCGTCTGATGCCCTCGACCCTACAGAAAATCCGTCAACTCATGAAGTGTAAAAGCGTCTTGGCTCTCATCCGTGGTTTGCACCACGCCCTGTCGGCCGATAAAGTCCCCTGATCTTTTCCCACGGACGGAGTGCCCAACGTGTTCTCAGCCTTCCGCTTGAGCCGCTATCGCCTGTCAGCCTTTTCGCTGATCGCCACCGCGCTGACCCTTGCAGCGTGCAACGCCCCGCCCACGTCGACATTGCCGATCGCGCCGGAAGTCGCCTCGGGTTATCGCACCGACCTGCAAACCCGGCACGCCTCGAAACACATGGCGGCGGCAGCCAACCCTCTGGCGGCCGAGGCCGGGCGCGAGATGCTGCGTCAGGGCGGCTCGGCGGTGGATGCCGCGATTGCCATGCAAGCGGTGTTGACGCTGGTGGAACCTCAATCCTCGGGCATCGGCGGCGGCGCGTTCATTGTGTTGTGGGATGGCAAGAACGTGCGCACTTACGACGGTCGCGAAACCGCACCGGCCGGCGCCACGGAGAAGCTTTTCCTACAAGCCGACGGCAAACCGATGGCCTTCACCCAGGCGCAGATTGGGGGGCGCTCAGTGGGCACGCCCGGTGTGTTGCGAGCGCTTGAGCTGGCACATCAGAAACACGGTCGTCTGCCGTGGGCGCAACTGTTCGAACCGGCCATCCGACTCGCGGAGCAAGGTTTCGCCATCTCGCCGCGCTTGCATCAACTGATCGCTTCAGATTCCTCCATGCGTCGCTCGCCTGACATGATGGCGTACTTCCTGAATGCCGATGGCAGCCCGAAAGCCGCCGGCACTCAGCTGAAAAACCCGGCACTGGCCGCCGTACTCAAACGCATCGCCACAGAAGGTCCCGATGCGTTGTACAAAGGGCCGGTTGCGCAAGAAATCGTCGCCAAGGTTCAGGGCCACGCCAACCCTGGCAGTCTGTCGCTGAACGATCTCCAAGGCTATACGGCCAAGGAACGCGCGCCGCTATGCACCGACTACAAACGCTGGCAGGTCTGCGGCATGCCGCCGCCGTCGTCGGGCGGGATCGCCGTGGCGCAGATCCTCGGCACACTCCAGGCGTTGGAAGTACGCGACCAGCGTTTTGCCTTGGCCTCAATGAAACCGGTCAAGACCGGCAAACCCGCCGGCACCGAGCCGACGCCAGAAGCCGTGCACCTGATTGCCGAAGCCGAGCGCCTGGCCTACGCCGACCGCGCGCTCTATCTGGCCGACGCCGACTTCGTTCCCGTCCCTGTCAAAGGCCTGGTGGACCCGAGCTATCTGGCCAGCCGCGCCGCCCTGATCGGTGACCGCAGCATGGGCACGGCCAAACCCGGCACCCCGCCGGGCATCAAGATCGCCTACGCACCGGACCGTTCACCGCTGCGCATCTCGACCTCGCAAGTGGTCGCGGTCGATGACGAAGGTGGCGCGGTGTCCATGACCACCACCGTCGAATCCGCGTTCGGTTCGCACGTGATGGTGCAGGGCTTCCTGCTCAACAACCAGATGACCGACTTCTCGTTCATCCCGGAAGAAAACGGGCAGAAAGTCGCCAACCGCGTCGAACCCGGCAAACGCCCCCGCTCGTCCATGGCCCCGACGCTGATCTTCGATCGCCAGAGCGGTGAATTCCTCGCCACCATCGGCTCGCCGGGCGGTTCGCAAATCATCGAATACGTCGCCAAATCCACCATCGGCCTGCTCGACTGGAACCTCGACCCGCAAGCCGCCATCAGCCTGCCCAACTTCGGCAGCCGCAACGGCCCGACGGAACTGGAAGAGGGGCAGTTCAGCGCCGGGCTGATGCAGGCGCTGAAGGACAAAGGGCACAGCGTGAGCGAGATTGACATGACCAGCGGCACCCAGGCGATTGTCCGGGTGAAGGATGCGCAGGGGAAGGCTTCGTTGGCGGGCGGGGCCGATCCTCGGCGTGAGGGGGCTGCGTTGGGGGATTGATTCCTACAGAGGGTGGAAAAGGCTTACCGGGAGGTAGGCCTTTTTTGTATGTAATGAGTCCTGTTCGGCTACCTCGCGCCGACTTTTCCTACCTGCACACCACTGCTTCTTCGATAGAGTTCAAAGATCATTTTTCGCATCAGTTCAGCCACCCGAAGCACCTAGGTACAAAGTCGAATCCGCACCTCCCATCGGCCACACCTTCACAGACTTGCATCAGTCCCATCACGGGACTAGGATCGCGCCATGAGAATTATCGCCATTAGCCAGCTTAAAAGTTTTTGGGAGCGCTACCCGGACGCAGAACAATCCTTACTAGCTTGGATTGACGAGGCAAGAAATGCCGAGTGGAAAACACCTGCGAACATAAAAGCGCACTTTGCTACCGCCAGCATTCTCAAGAGCCATAGAGTCGTGTTCAACATCAAGGGTAATGACTTTCGGCTGGTAGTCGCTGTGGCTTATCGCTTCGGCGCTGTTTACATAAAATTTGTCGGCACTCACAAGCAGTACGACGCAATCGACGCCGATACCGTCGAGATGGAGTAACCAATGAACATTCGTCCGATTCACACCGACGAGGACTACCGCGCAGCCCTCAAGACTGTATCTGCCCTTTTCGACAATGAGCCAGAGCCTGGCACGCCTGAAGGGGATTATTTCGACATCATGATCACACTGATCGAAGCTTATGAATCGAAGCAGTTTCCAGTTGATCTGCCCAATCCAATCGATGCGATAAAATTTCGCATGGAACAATCAGGTCTGTCCGCAGCGGACCTTGCGCCTGCCATTGGCCGGACAAACCGGGTTTACGAAGTGCTTAATGGCAAGCGTGCGTTGACGCTCCCGATGATATGGAAACTACATGATCTGTTCGGAATACCAGCAGAGAGCCTGATTAAACCTATGAAACAAGCTTGATCAAACGTCGGTCGAAGCGTACTGGCCGACGCTGAAAATCTCCCCTCCCCGGCTCATCGGATATCACGCAGGCACACTACACGCTCACGTACACCCACGCTTCAATCCCGGATTGAAGGACTACGCTGACACGCTTGTAATCCGATACCTCATAACTGTCGGCGGCGGCTAGTTCCTCGGGTGTGATCTGGAACACCATGCCGGGAATCGGGACGCTGCTATCGCTTCCCGGACGAAGAATCGGATGGTGAGTCTTGCCGCTGGTGGCCAACACCTCTGGGTCGGTGATTTCGACCCAGGACTGCTCGTACCCCAGCATCGCATCGGCACTGCCGCTGAGCTCGCGCCCGAAGTTGGCCAGTTGCACGACTTTGTCCTGCAAGGTGCCGTAGGAAAACAGGTACTCCGTTTTATCGCTCATCCATAAATCCTTGTTTGAATAGTCCCGAGTAGCTTATCGGGTGATCTTCAACGCTTGCCGTGCCTTGTGCTTCTCCAGCGCCAGATCGATCAAGCGGCTGACCAGCTCGCTGTAAGTCATGCCGGTGGCTTGCCAGAGCTTGGGGTACATGCTGATTCGGGTGAAGCCGGGCAGTGAGTTGATTTCGTTGATCAGCACTTCGCCGCTGTCGGTCAGGAACACATCGACCCGCGCCAGCCCGGAACAGCCCAGCACCTGAAACGCCTCGACAGCCAAGGCGCGGATGCGCTCACTGGCCTCGCTGCTGATGTTGGCCGGCACCACGATCTCTGCCGCTTGAGCGTCGATGTATTTGCTGTCGTAGGAATAGAAGCCGCTGCGCACCACGATCTCGCCACAACCGCTGGCGATGGCATCCTCGTTGCCCAGCACCGCGCACTCGATCTCGCGACCGTTGACGGCGGATTCGATCAATACTTTTTCATCGAAACCCAGGGCCAGTTCCACTGCCGCCGTGTACTCGGCTTCGTCACTGACCTTGCTGACGCCCACGGACGACCCCTGGTTCGCCGGCTTCACGAACAGCGGCAGACCGAGTTTGGCCTGGACCTCGGCGAACCCGGTGCGCGCGGCGCTGGCACGAGTCAGGGTCACGAAGGGCGTGACTGCAATCCCGGCGTCACGCAACAGCCGCTTGCTGATGTCCTTGTCCATGCACACCGCCGAGCCGAGCACATCGGAGCCGACAAAGGGTAAATCCGCCATGCGCAACAGGCCTTGCAGGCAACCGTCTTCACCCAGCGTGCCGTGCACGATCGGGAAGATCACATCGACGTGGCCCAGCATTTCCTGACTCGAGGTTTCGACCAATTGCTGACTGGCCTTGCCCGGCACCACGGCCAGTTCCCGGTTGGACTGGTTGAGGGCGATCAGGGCCGGATTTTCCTGGTTGAGCAGGAAGTTCGATGGATCATTGAGGTGCCAATGGCCTTGCTTGTCGATACCGATCAGCACCGGTTCGAAGCGCGACCGATCCAGCGCATCGACGATGTTTTTCGCCGATTGCAGCGACACTTCGTGCTCCGCCGAACGACCACCAAAAATAATCCCTACCCGCAGTTTGCTCATACCAGACACCTCGACGAACGATCAAACGCACCCGCGCCTCGATGGCTTACAGGGTGCAGAGAATGCTCGATACCTTGCTACATTTGTATGCGGTTTTCTACCAGCCCCATGGGTTTTGTCGGCCAGCAGACAGGTGGCCGGTCCCTGGGTTACCGTGATCGACATTGCGCTCAAGACAACGACACCATGGCCAAGCACACGCCTCCCATCGACTGGTTCCATCGCGCCCCCGACGTGGGCGGGGTTCAGCGTTTCGAGGCATTTTTTGCCGGCCACGGCTACGACCTTCACCGCCATGACACCTACGCAATCGGCCGGACTCTGGCCGGCGTGCAGAGTTTTCAATACCGCGGCGGCTGGCGCCACAGCCTGCCCGGCGGGACCCTGGTGCTGCACCCGGACGAAGTCCACGATGGCGAGGCTGGCACCGAGGCCGGCTTCAAGTACCGGATGATGTACATCGAGCCGGCGCTGATCCAGCAGATACTCGGCGGGCAACCGCTGCCGTTCATCAAGACCGGATTGTCGACCGACCCACGCCTGTTCGCCGCCACCGACGTGCTGCTGCGAAGCCTGGATTGCCCCCTCGATCCACTGGAAGAGCAGGACGCGCTGTTCGATCTGGCGCAGGCATTGAGCACTGTCTCCGGCGCGCCCGGTAAACGCCAACGCTTCGACTACGTGGCGGCGGAGCGCGCGCGGGAGTTCATCCACAGCGCCCTGGATCGCACGGTGACACTGGAGGAACTGGCGCAGCATAGCGGTCGGGATCGCTGGAGTCTGTCGAGGGATTTCCGCCTGTTGTTCGGCACCAGCCCTTATCGATACCTGACCATGCGTCGCCTGGACCTGGTCCGCGCCCTGCTGATCCAGGGCCAGTCTCTGGTCAGTGCCGCACTGATCGCCGGTTTCACCGACCAGAGCCACATGACCCGGCAATTCAGCAAGGCATACGGCCTGTCACCGGCCCGCTGGATGAAAATGCACCGCCGCTGAGCGCGCACAATCGTACAAGAAGCCCGCTGCCGTGCTGACTATCGTGGCTTCACGATCAACCACGAGAGCATTCTTCATGAACGCCTACCAAAGCCTGAACTTCGCTGAAAAAATCGCCCGGATCGACTCGCACTGGAGCCCTCGGGTCATCGCCGAGATGAACGACTACCAGTTCAAAGTGGTGAAACTGCTGGGGGATTTCATCTGGCACGATCACCTGGACACCGACGAGACCTTCATCGTGCTCGAGGGGCAGCTGCGCATCGACTTTCGCGATGGCCACGTCCTGCTGAACGCGGGCGAAATGTACGTGGTGCCAAAGGGTGTCGAGCACAAACCCTCTGCCGCGCAGGAAGTGAAACTGCTGCTGATCGAGCCCAAGGGTGTGCTGAATACAGGCAGCGAAGGCGGCGAACGCACGGCGCAGAATGACGTCTGGGTGTAAAAGGCAGCCGGTTTACGGCTGCAGAGTCTTGCCGTCCACCGGCTCGCCGATCGTCAGGAAATGCCCGCCCGCCACATGATGCAGGGTGCGTAGCGCATCGTGTCCCGCGAAGTGCCAACGGCCTTCACTGAACACGCGCTCATCGGCCTGGGCGGCAATCACCTCGGCCAGGAACAGGTCGTATTGCTGATGGTTGTTGGGCTCCGGCAGCAGTCGGCACTCCAGCCAGGCGACGCAACCTTCAAGCATCGGCGCATCGATCAGCTCGCCACTGAACGTCTGCAGGCCGTAGACCTGAAACTTGTCCAGGCCCTGGCCCTGAGTCAGCTCCAGGCCCGACGTCGAGCCCACAGTCTGGGCGATATCGGCCTGGGCCGCGCAGGGAACGTTCAGCACGAAGGTGCCCGACGCTTCCAGCAGTTGGCGGGTCCAGGTGGACTTGTCCAGCACCACGGCGATTTTCGGCGGTTCGAAGTCCAAAGGCATGGCCCAGGCCGCGGCCATGATGTTGCGCTTGCCTTCATGCGCCGCGCTGACCAGCACGGTCGGCCCGTGATTGAGCAAGCGATAAGCCTTGGACAAGGGAACCGGACGGCGGTGAGAAACGCTCATGAGGGCTGCTCCTGGGAAAACGCCGATTGTAGCGATTTCCACCAGGAGGTCAGTTATCAAGTCGCCAGTTGATTGGCAAACTGCCCGACCGCGTTCACCACTTTCTGTGCGCCGTCCTGAATCTCGACGATCACCGTGCCCGCTTCCGCCGCCAGCGCCAGGCCTTGTTCAGCCTGAAGTTTGCCGTCGGTCATCAGGGCCACGGCATTGCGCGCCATGTCCTGGTTCTGGCGTACCACGCCAACGATTTCATCGGTGGCCTGGCTGGTACGGGACGCCAACTGCCGGACTTCATCCGCCACCACCGCAAAACCTCGCCCCTGTTCACCGGCGCGCGCCGCTTCGATGGCCGCGTTAAGCGCCAGCAGGTTGGTCTGTTCGGCAATGCCGCTGATGGTTTTGACGATGGTGCCAATCACCAGCGACTGCTCGTTCAACGCTTCGATGCCTTCGCCGGCGGTTTGCATGTGCCGGGCCAGGTCACGCATTACGTCCACCGCCTGAGTCACCACGGCGGTTCCACGCTGAGCGCTTTGATCGGTTTGCTGGGAGGTGCTGTAGGCGATGTTGGCCGCTTCGGCGACCGCCTGCTCCTGATTGACCTGATCGGTAATCACCGTGGCGAATTTCACCACTTTGTAGAGCGTGTTGTTGGCATCCACCACCGGGTTGTAGGACGCCTCCAGCCAGACCACACGACCGTGGTTGTCCACACGCTTGAAGCGGCCTGCCACGAATTCGCCGGCGTTCAGGCGGCGCCAGAAGTTCTGGTATTCCGCGCTGTTGTACTCTTCAGGCTCGCAGAACGTACGGTGATGTTTGCCCTTGATTTGCGCCAGGCTGTAACCCATGCCGCTGAGGAACCGCTCGTTGGCCGCCAACACGTTGCCATTGAGATCGAACTCGATGACCGCCGTCGAACGCACCAGCGCGCCGATCAGGTTCTCATGCTCGCGGGACGCCTCGATGGTGCGGGTCAGGTCGCTGGAATAAATCGAGAAGTGCTTGATCCGCCCCTCCGAGGACAACACGGGCTGCACAATCGAACGCAACCAGGCTTCCTTGCCATTGCCCCGCAGCAAACGCACGGCGCCGGCAAAGTGCTCACGGCGGGTCAGCGCAGCCTTGAAGCGGAGGTGGAATTCGTCCGATTTCACATGGGGCGGGACGATGTCTTCAATGTGCCGGCCGATCAGGTCGCTGCTTTTGTAGAGCATCTCGCCGAGGAAGTTCTGGTTGACCAATTGAATCCGTCCATCAGGATCCAGGGTCAGGACCAGCATCTCGCTTTCCAGACTGTCCTTCACTTGCTGAAGGCTGGAGAGTTCTTCGCGAAGAGCCGACAGCTCCTGCTTCAAGCGTTTGTTGAACATGGAAAGCACCGATGGACAGGAATGGAAAGCGGCATGCAGCCTAGCCATCGGCCTTGCGGATATTTTCTGAAGAGTGTTTCAGGGTTGTCCTACAAAAATAGTTGCGGCACGCCTGCGTGACCTTGCGTTCATGCCGTGCCAGCGGCCGGGCAATGCTCAACCCGGGGCATCCGTGTGCCGAAATAAGCAGCGCTGCTCACGCCCACCGCGCCCATCACCGCGCTGAAGATCACGCAAATCCACGGACTCCACGGCATCAGACCGATCAGCAACAACGGTGTGACACTCGCCCACGCTGCGTAGGCAATGTTGTAGGTGAAGGAAATCCCCGAGACGCGAATTCGCGCGGGAAACAGGCTGATCATCACCGACGGCACCGCGCCGACGACCCCACAACTGAGTCCGGCAATCGCGTAGGCCAAGCCGATCCATTGGCCCCCGGTGATCAGGCACGTATAAAGCACGCCGATGCCCAGCGGCAGCAGCAGGCTATAGAGCATGACCGTGCGCCAGGCGCCGATGCGATCGACGAGCAGCCCGGCGAGTACACAGCCGATGTTCAGGAACACAATGCCCAAGGCACTCAAGGCGAACGTGTGGCTGGCGGTCATGCCGAAGGTTTTCTGCATCATGGTCGGGGTGATGACCACGAACACCACCACCGCCGACGTCAGTACGCAGGTGAGGAGCATCGCTGGCAATATCGCCAGGCGATGTTCGCGCAAGACCGTGCGCAGCGGCAGTTCGACAGCGGCCTCGCGCTTGGCCTGCATGGCCATGAACACCGGGGTTTCGCTGAGCCAGCGGCGTAGCCAGACGCCAATCACCCCAAACACGCCGCCCAGCAGGAACGGGTAACGCCAGGCGTAATCGAGGATTTCCGTCGGGGTGAACGCCTGCGCCAGAAAGGTCGCGGTCAGGGCGCCGATCAGGTAGCCAAAGGTCAGCCCGGCTTGCAAGAAGCCCAGGGCATAACCGCGATGCCCGGCCGGCGCGTGCTCGGCGACGAACACCCAGGCGCTCGGCACTTCACCGCCGACCGCAGCGCCCTGCAGGACCCGCAGGACCAACAGCAGCAGCGGTGCGAAATAGCCGATCTGGGCGTAGGTCGGCATGATGCCGATCAGCAGGCACGGCAGCGCCATCATCAGGATGCTCAGGCTGAAGACCTTCTTGCGCCCCAGCCGGTCGGCGAAATGCGCCATCAGAATGCCGCCCAATGGGCGCGCCAGATAACCCGTCACGAAAATCCCGAAGCTTTGCAGCAAGCGCAGCCACTCGGGCATTTCCGGTGGGAAAAACAGCTGGCTGAGGGTCAGCGCGAAAAAGACGAAAATGATGAAATCGTAGATTTCCAGGGCGCCGCCAAGGGCCGCCAGGCCAAGGGTCTTGTAGTCCGAGCGGCTGAACGGCGTCGGGCGCGAATCGGTATTGGCAGTCATGAAAAGAACTCTGGCACGGGCAAAAAACCAAGGCGCCCATGGTCTACGCAAACGCGTCCACCGACAACCCGTTAGACCAAAGTCTCAGACGGGTTAATCTTCGTCACAAAAAAATGACCGATTGAATTACTGTTGGCACCTGTCCAGACGGGCCTTTGCCGCCCCAAAGACCACAATAAACTTAAAATTTGAGGTACTCCCGTGGCCGCTGATATCGAAGATACCCGCTCCGCCCGCTTTGCCCTGCGCTGTTCAAGTTTTGCCGAACGCTGGTTCCCCGACTCGTGGGTGTTTGCCGCGCTGGCGGTGATCATCGTGGCCGTGGCGACCCTGTTCATGGGCGCCAAACCCACTGACGCGGCCATGGCTTTCGGTGATGGGTTCTGGAGCCTGATCCCGTTCACCATGCAGATGGCGTTCGTGGTCATCGGCGGTTATGTGGTCGCCAGCTCCCCGCCCGCAGTAAAACTCATCGACCGCCTGGCCCGGATCCCGAAAAACGGCCGCTCGGCCGTGGCCTGGGTCGCGTTGATTTCCATGGTGGCGTCGCTGCTGAACTGGGGCCTGTCGCTGGTGTTCGGCGGTCTGCTGGTGCGCGCCCTCGCTCGCCGCACCGACCTGAAAATGGATTACCGCGCCGCCGGTGCTGCCGCGTATCTGGGCCTTGGCGCCGTGTGGGCCTTGGGCCTGTCGTCGTCCGCCGCGCAATTACAGGCCAACCCGGCCAGCCTGCCACCCTCGATTCTGTCGATCACCGGCGTCATTCCGTTCACCCAGACCATTTTTCTCTGGCAGTCCGGCGTCATGCTGCTGGCACTGATCGTGATTTCGCTGATCATCGCCTACGCCACCGCGCCGGGGCCGAAAACAGCCCGCGACGCCGAAGCCTGCGGCATCGACCCGAGCTTCAACCTGCCACCGCTGCAACCGCGCACCCGCCCCGGCGAATGGCTGGAGCACAGCCCGTTGCTGACGATTTTGCTGGTGCTGCTGGCAGCGGGGTGGTTGTTCCACGAGTTTTCGACTAAACCGGCGATCAGCGCGATCTCGGGCCTGAACACTTACAACTTCCTGTTCATCATGCTCGGCGCGCTGCTGCACTGGCGCCCGCGCAGCTTCCTCGATGCCGTATCCCGAGCGGTGCCGACCACCACCGGCGTGCTAATCCAGTTTCCGCTCTACGGCTCGATCGCTGCGCTGATGACCACGGTCAAAGGTACTGACGCGCAGACCCTGGCCCACCACATCTCGACCTTCTTCGTCAGCATTGCGTCCCACGACACTTATGCGCTGCTGATGGGCGTTTACTCGGCGATTCTCGGTTTCTTCATTCCATCCGGCGGCGGCAAATGGATCATCGAAGCGCCTTATGTCATGCAGGTGGCCACCGACCTGAATTACCACCTGGGTTGGGCCGTGCAAATCTACAACGCGGCTGAAGCCCTGCCGAACCTGATCAACCCGTTCTACATGCTGCCGCTGCTGGGCGTGCTTGGGTTGAAGGCGCGGGACTTGATTGGCTTCTCGTTCGTGCAATTGCTGGTGCACACGCCGCTGGTGCTGTTTTTGCTGTGGGCGCTGGGGACGACGCTGACGTATACGCCGCCGGTGATGCCGTAAACGAAGTTGATTGCACCTGTGCAAAGCAGGTGCAATCAGATTTGATCGGAGGGTAAAACCTTCAACAACTCAGGCAAGGCCGTCTGAACGGTATCCCACACCACTTCGAGATTGATATCGAAATAGCCGTGAGCAATGCGGTTGCGCATACCTCGCATGCTGCGCCATGGCACTTGTGAATTTTCGCTCGCAAAATCCGCATAGCCATCCATTACTTTGGTGGCTGCTTCACCAATAATGATGAGGCTCATGATCACAGCTTGCTGGGTACGTTTGTCTTCGGAAAACTCTTCTTTACTCAAGCCTTCGACAAAAATCAGCGCATCGCTTGCGGCTTGCCGCATATGGTCAAGGTAATCTGCGAGACGGTTAACAGTCATACGGGACGAGCCTGTTCGAGTACCTGCTGACGAAACTTCAACGGAAGATCTCCCGGCGTCAGCAGATCAACACTGACCCCCAGCAAATCTTCGAGCTCGACTTGAAGCCCTCCGAGATCGAAAAGCGTGGCCCCTGGGAGAGCGTCCACCAGTAAATCAAGGTCACTCCCTTCTTTATCTGTCCCGAGTAACGCGGAACCAAATACACGAGGGTTGGACGTACGAAATCGACCGACGACCTCGCGGACGGCTGCTCGTTTTAGATCCAGTGCAGTAGAAGGTTTCATGGGTGACCTTTGCCAAGTCCAATACTGCGCCAGTCTAGCAGTGCTCGAGAACGGTAGACACTGCACCTCTTGTAACCCTCTGTCACATCCCACGCTTTCGGACCAAACCACGTCCCGCCGCAAATAATAGCTCAGTGCCACTACTTTCCTTTACCGTCCCGCTGCTCCGGTAATATCCTTGCGCGAATATTATCTGTATCAACTTTTTGCAGGCCGGAAAGGGAGTTCATCGCCATGATCGTAGGGATTGACCTGGGAACCACCAACAGCCTCGTTGCCGTCTGGCGCGGGGAGTCCAGCGAGTTGGTGCCCAATGCACTCGGCCAGTTCCTCACTCCCAGCGTGGTGGGTCTCGATGATCAGGGCCGGGTTCTGGTCGGCCAGGCTGCCCGCGAGCGTTTGCACACTCACCCGCGCCAGACCGCTTCGCTGTTCAAGCGGCACATGGGCAGCGCTACGGAAGTGCGTCTGGGAGACCGGTCATTCCGTCCCGAGGAGCTTTCGGCGCTGGTGCTCAAGAGCCTGAAGGAAGACGTCGAGCGGGCCTTCGGCGAAACCGTGCATGAAGCGGTGATCAGCGTGCCGGCCTACTTCAGCGATGCCCAGCGCAAGGCCACGCGCATTGCCGGTGAGCTGGCGGGTCTGAAGGTTGAAAAACTGATCAACGAGCCAACCGCTGCGGCGCTGGCGTATGGGCTGCATCAACGGGACAAGGAAACTTCGTTCCTGGTGTTCGACCTCGGCGGCGGCACCTTCGACGTGTCGATCCTGGAGCTCTTCGACGGGGTCATGGAAGTGCGCGCCAGCGCGGGCGACAACTTCCTGGGTGGTGAAGATTTCGACAGCGTGCTGCTTGAGCATTTCCTTGAGCACCATCGCAACACCGACAACTTTCCTGACCGCAACAGCATCATCCAGCCTTTGCGTCGCGAGGCCGAGCGCGTGCGCAAAGCCCTGGGCCAGGACAGCAGCGCCGAATTCAGCCTGCGGGTCGACGGCCAGCAATGGACGCAAACCATCACCCAAGCGCAATTGGCCACGCTCTACACGCCGCTGCTCGAACGCCTGCGCACACCGATCGAGCGGGCCCTGAGAGACGCGCGGATTCGGGTCAGTGATCTCGACGAAATCCTGCTGGTAGGCGGTACGACGCGCATGCCGCTGGTGCGCAAACTGGCGGCCGGCCTGTTTGGGCGTTTCCCTTCGATCAGTCTCGATCCGGACGAAGTCGTGGCCCACGGTGCGGCGATCCAGGCTGCCTTGAAAGCACGCTCCGCCGCGCTGGAAGAAGTGGTGCTGACCGACGTCTGTTCTTACACATTGGGCATCGAGACTTCGACCCAAATCGGCCAGCAGTACGAAAGCGGGCATTACTTGCCGATCATCGAGCGCAACAGCATCGTGCCGGTGAGCCGGGTCAAGACGGTGTACACATTGCAAGATAACCAAGAGCACGTGCTGCTGAAGATCTTTCAGGGCGAAAGCCGTCTGGTCAAAGACAACGTGGCATTGGGCGAACTGGACATCAAAGTGCCGAAACGCAAGGCCGGCGAAGTCGCCCTCGACGTGCGTTTCACCTACGACAACAACGGTTTGCTCGAAGCCCAGGTGGTCATCCCCCTGACGGGCGACAAGCATTCGCTGGTCATCGAAAACAACCCCGGCGTGCTCACACCCGAAGAGATTCAGCAACGCCTGGAGGGCCTGGCGCTGTTGAAGATTCATCCGCGCGATCAGCAGGTCAATACGGTGTTGACCGCACGTCTTGAGCGTCTCTATCAGGAAAGTCTGGGGCAGACGCGTGAACAGATTGCTCATTGGGCCAAACAGTTTCAGCACGTGCTTGATTCGCAGGATGAACGGCGGATCCGTGAAGCGCGCAGTGAACTGACCCAGCAACTGGGCACGCTGGACAACGGTCTCTGGCACTAAGGAGCAGCAATATGGATTGCTGGTCTGTGCTGGAACTGCCCGAAGACGCTGATGCGCGCACCCTCAAGCGAAGCTATGCAAGGCTGCTGAAAACCTTCCGGCCCGATGAAGATCCCGAAGGCTTTCAGCGCTTGCGTGAAGCCTATGAGCAGGCGCTGGGTGTTGCGCAATGGCGAGCCGAATACGCCGCCGAAGAACATGAAGTCGCAACGGTCGACATTGTCGAGAAGCCCAATCACACCGACCTCCAGGCAGGGTCCGATGTGCTCGGCGTGCGTCCGTTGAGCCTTCAAAATCCGCCTCCACTTCGGCCCTTGAGCCTTGAAAGTCCGCCCCCTCTGCGCTCGCTGAACCTTGCACCGTCCACCCCCCAGCCCCTTCACGAACCGGTTGCAGCGCCGGACGAACTCGCGGCGCGCGCCTTGCTCGACGGACTCTCCGAGCAGAATCTGTCCGAGCGCTGGGCCCAAGCGCAACAACAGCACTGCGCCAAGGCGTTTGAGCAGCGATTGCTGGCGTTGTGCTTCGATCATCCGGGCTTGCGCAATTCGATTGCCGCCTGGGCGGTCCAGCACCTCGATTGGCTCGCGCCCTGGCAAAACGTCGAAATGACCGATTGGCAGCGAGACGCTCTCGCCAGCGGCTTGCTGCAGGATTATCGGCAGGCATTGCAGGAGTTGCTCGAAACCGGCAAGGAGCGGGAATTCCTGACACAGCTCAAAAGTTACACCGTGCAACCCTGGCTGCAGGTGTTCGATCGACGTCAGGAGTGGCAGCGGATCCTCCTGCAATTGTTCAACGACACCGAATGGAGCCTGCCACTGTTCGATCGCGTCGGTCAGGTGTTTGGCTGGGACGATAAAAAAGGCATTCATCCTGAACCGACGTCGCTCTGGCAGGCACTGATTGAGCGCTGCAATCAGGAAAGCTTCTACGCAAGCCTGCAGGCCAAGGCCCAAGACAACCGGACCTGGGCCGCTGACGTTCAAGCCGCGCACTTGCTGATGAATCCGATGCAGCCTGGCCAACAGAAGAAAATGATCGACGGCTTTGGCCAAAACGAATGGCAGGCCTGTCATGACCTTGCGCAAACCCTCAAGTGGCGTTACCCGCAATTGCGCTTACGGTTGCCCCACGCCGATGTTTTTCACTGGCGACGTTTCCTGCCGCGCCCCATCGCCGACGAAACCTGGGTGCGTGTCTGGGCGGGCATCGCACTGGCGCTGTTTTTGTTTTATTTCCCGACCGAATACAAATCCAAAGGCTTCAGCATCAGCATCCCAATGATATTTATCCCGTTGGCATTCGCCTGCGTGCCGGTCTGGTTCTTCCGTTTCGCCATGAGTTGGTGGGTGCCGATCATCTCGCATGTCGTTGTCCAGGACCTGTGGCTGACCGAAGGCCTGGTCCCCCGCCACTGGAACCCGGATACCCGTTGGTTGGTGATGCGACACGGTGTTCCGCAAGCCGTCCTCACGTTGCTGTTCGGGCTTCTGTTGGGTTGGCCGGGCATGGCGACTTATGTCGGTTTCATGCTGATCGGTCTCTTGCACAAACGCCGTATCGGTCAGCTCGATCCTGAACTGGCCGCTCGGCGTCCCTGGCTGACGGCGCTGCATTGGGCGCACTTCAGTCCGTTGCAGTTGGTGTTTTTGCTGGTGATGGTCGGCGTCATCTTCGTGTGTCGGATGTATTTCCCGGAATATCACCTGACTCATTTGATGTTCAGGTGAGCGATTGCCGGCCGATCTGCTTAAGTAACTATCGCCCGCGATCAACGCGGCCCACGCTGAAAAGGATCTGAGCATGTTCAAACTGACAGGACTTACCCTCGCGGCCCTTACCCTGAGCGCCGCCGCCCACGCCAATGTCGATCTGAAACTGGGCAGCACCGAACGCGTCACGCGGCTGTTCGCCTACCCCAACAACTGCAACGTCGTCTGCTTCCGCAACTGGACGCTTGAGCAAACCGTCGAGCACTACCTGACCCAAAGCGTACAGCGCGATGGCTACAGCACTGCGAAAGTGCGGGTCAAAACCGATAACGGTCAGCTCTACGCCGACATCAGCGGCGTGCCGAAGGGTTACGAAAAACCGTTGTCCGCGCTGCTCAATGCCGGTGATCTGGCCTACACGGGCGCCAAAAAGCTCAACGTTGATGGCAAGTGGGCTTACAGCTGGTATCTGTTCCTGCCACTGGGCATGGCCCTGGAAAACCGCAAGAGCGTCGAGCTGCTGCATTTCCCGCCGGATTACTCCCTGACACAGGCCCAGGATTACCTGCGCTCCGCCACCACGGATCGCTGGGCCACGCTGCTGACCGACAACGGTATCCCCGCCGATCAGACGCCGGGTTACCAGACCATCATTGATATCGCGCCGATTGCGGCGCCGGCCAGTGCAGGCAAGGATCTGGAAGGTGTCTACGACTACTTCAAGGACTACCAGACCACCATGGTCAAGGAAGTCAGCCAGAACGCCAGCGGTGCCACGTTGCCGATGGTCGCGTTTGGCGCACCGGTGCGTAACTGGATCAAGCAGCAATACGGGCCGACCGTGAATGTGCTGGGTCTGGCCACGATCAGCCCGAGCGCCGGGGTGAAGGTGCCGGTGCTGGGCTCCAACCACCCGAGCTACATCTGGTACGCCGCCAACCCAGAGAGCTACACCGGCGACGATGCTCAGGCCAAGGCCGATGCCGCGGGCCTGAAAGTCATGGGCCAGGATTTGAGCGCCGCCTGCTGGCAGGCCGGTATGGGCAGCAAACCCGGGACCGACCCGACCGCTCAGCTGAAAGGCTGCACACAGACGTGGCAAGTGACCCAGAAAGAAAAAACCTGCGAGCTGTTCTACACCTCGATCCGTAACCTGACGCCTGAACAAGCCGTGGCCAAATGCGCGACGACGCCGATCCAGTCCGAGCTCAAACAGCTGCAAGCCCCGGCACCTGTGACTGCGGCTCCGGCGCCTGCGCTGTAAACGCCCTTGCACGTTTGCGTGTGAGCGAAGGCTTACGCGCAAAAGCGCACTTTCCTTCTGTCAGTTCTGACAGTAGACCCGTCGTTCATTTGCGAGATCTTGAGGTAACCCCCTGTGTTGCAGGGCTGACAGGACGTCAGTTGGGAAGTCGCAACGCGCTGCCGACAAGGATCGTTATGAAACCTAATTCCCTGCACGGGCCCCTGGCGCAAGCTCCCGATGGATTCTATCCATTCCCGGAGCTACCGCCAGGCCTTGTATTTCCTTCCCGGGTCGATTTCGAGATTATCTACAACGCGAGTGGGTTGGCCGCGGCCATCGTAGCCCTGCGCGAATTCCCACAGATCAGCCGAATCTGCCGCGTGTCGGGGCATCTCTTGCCTTTTCGCCATCGACATACCCGGCAACTGGCGCCTGGTATCCACGTCTACGACCCACACTTCAGCGGGCTGCTGAGGCACTCCTGCGACCCCAATGTCTTTCTCGACATGAGCGAAATGTGGTTGTGGGCACTGACGGATATTAATAAAGGCGACAAACTGACGATGGATTACGCCACGACCGAAGACAAACTGCTGCGCCAGTTCGCCTGTCAGTGCGGGTCCCCGGAGTGTCGAGGCTGGATCTGCGGCTACGATGAACAGCCGAACGCCGACGGCCAGTTGTATTTCCACCACTGGCGTCGGCGCAGTCTCTGTTGAACCGTTTTACAGCGTTTCGACCGGACGCAGTCGGTACTGCGGCGGCAATTGCTCAAAACCGCTGATGGTCGTGTTCAGGCTTTTCCAGCGGCCATCCTTGATGCCGTAGATGCAACCATGGATCGACAGGTTCTGCCCACGATGCCAGGCGTTTTGCACAATGCTGGTATGGCCGACGTTGGCCACTTGCTGGATCACGTTGAGCTCGCAGAGACGGTCGACCCGCTCTTCTTCGGTCGGCAACCCGGCCAGTTCTTCGCGCTTCTCGTAATAGAGATCACGGATCGAGCGCAGCCAGCCGTCGATCAGGCCCAGCTGGCGATCCTGCATCGAAGCGCGCACACCGCCGCAGCCGTAGTGGCCCGTGACGAGGATGTGTTTGACCTTGAGCACGTCGACCGCGTACTGAATCACCGACAGGCAGTTGAGGTCAGTGTGCAGCACCACGTTGGCCACGTTGCGGTGGACGAACAGGTCGCCGGGCAGCATGCCGACGATCTCGTTGGCAGGCACCCGGGCGTCGGAACAGCCAATCCACAAGTATTCCGGCGTCTGTTGGCGAGCCAGCTTGGAGAAGAAGTCCGGATCTTCCTGTTTGATCGCCTCGGCCCAGCGTTCGTTGTTATCAATCAGATCTTGTAATTCGTTCATGCTGTAAAGCCTCAAGAATGATGCGCTGGTTTGACAGACAACCGCCCGTCGGGGTCACGCGCTTGATGCAAGTAATGCCGGGTGGAATTCTCAGGAGTTCAGCGGGTCCACCCTAGTAAGGCCCACAGTATGAGGAATTGCCATGACTGATTCACGACGTCCGTACGATGCGGTGCAGCCCGAGCCCATCGACGACAACGAAGACCGCATGGGTTCGATGCATGAACTGGATTTCGACGAGGAAGAACCCAGCGCGAAAATAGGCGACGAACTGCCGGAAACCGAGCGCGAACGGCTGATGCCTCGGGAACGTGTGCGTGAAGCGGGCATGACGGGGGCCTCGACCGATGACCATGAGTCTACAGATGATGACATGAGCCCGGAAACGTTGATCCGTGAAGACGGTGCGCGGGATGCCCATGAGGCCGGTGAGGGCAATCAGGCGGATTGGGATTTGAGTATTGTCGATGAAGACGATATTGGCGGGGGCAATGGGCTGGATGAGGCGGAGATGGCGCGGCGGGATCCGATGGACGGTAATCGTTGATCGTAGATGTCAGTCAGGACGCCTTCGCGGGCAAGCCTCGCTCCTACGGGATGGGTAAGACACCAGTCCTGTAGGAGCGAGGCTTGCCCGCGAAGCTTCAAAAAGGCTCAGTCGACCAAAGTGCAGGCCATGACCACGGCATCTTCCCGCCCTCCCACCGCGGGGTAGTAATCCCGCCGCCGCCCAATCTCGTTAAACCCATAACGCTCATACAACTTGAACGCGCCACGGTTGCTGTCGCGCACTTCCAGAAAACATTCCCGCGCCTTGGCGTTATACGCCCGGGACATCAAATGCTCCAGCAGCGTCAAACCCAGCCCACGGCCCTGATTCTCGGGCTTGACGGTGATGTTGAGCAGATGCGCTTCATCCAGAATGATCTGCACCACGCCGTGACCGACCTGTTGCTGCCCTTCGAACATCAGCCAGATCTGGTACTTGCCCAGCCCATCCAGAAAAATCCCGCGGGTCCAGGGATGGCTGTACGCCGCGTATTCGATTTTCAGTACAGCGTCCAGGTCCGCCTCGGTCATCGGGCGGAACGATACAGCGTCACTCATTTGATTCTTTCCAGCGCGCCATCAGCCGACGCATGGCTTGCCAGACATCAGCCTTACGCTGTGGCTCTTCCATTAATAATTCCAGGCCCGGCAGGGCCCAGACCGAGCCCAGGCCTTCGACCTGGAGTTCACGGTTGAAGGATTCGGCGTTCGCCTCACCGGCAAAACGCACCGCTGGCAGGCCGATCAGCCACACGCAAACGCACGGAGCGTCTTCCAGCCGGGCCGAGAGAAAACCTTGCACGAAGTCCCGAGCGGCTTCCGGCCCCTGATCCATGGTGCCCCGGGCCAACAGCGGCCAGCGCACCGGCTCGCCGATGATCTGCGGGCTGTCCGGCAGACCGGCGGCGCGCAGCATGTCTTTGAGCAGCAGATAGGCTGGATCGCGGGTCTGGAACGTTTCGCCTGTGGGTAACTCGACCAATAGCAGGCACCGACCAGCGCGCAGCAATTGCAGGGAAAAACGCGGTGGCGGCACTGGCACAGACTTGGCGACGACCGGCGCGGCGTCTTCTTCGACCTTGGCGTTCGTGCGGGTGCTGGCCAGCGATGGCCGCGGCACCTCGATCTTGACGCGCTCCGTCGGTGCCACCACTGGCGCAGCGGCAGGTGCTGGCACAGAGGCAGGCACCACCGGCGCGACGACCAACGGCTCCGGCATCTCCATCAGCTCGGGACGCGATGGCGCGGCAAAGGGCAATTCAGTGCGCGGCAGCCAGTTGACCACCTGCATGGCAGTCAAATAGGCGCGGCGACGGGACTCGATTAGCAAAGGTCGGCCACTTGTGGATAACTAAAGTGCGCTGATTCTACCGCCCTTCGCTCAAGATCGCCCGCGCTTGATCGATACTCTTTCCCTTAGAAACAGCGACAGCCCGTCCCGAGAGTGAATCGCATCGGTCCCGATGCAGTACAATCGCGGCTTTTAATCGCCAACCAGCCGGCCATTCCGATGATCGAACCCAAGCGCGTCTTGCGCGCCCTCGCTGAACACTGGGCACTTCTGGAGCCACTGTGCGAGCACTTCGACCAAGGCACATTGAGCCTCAACGAACTGCGTTCACAGTTGGCCGCCCAGCAACTCGACAGTACGCCGCAGGACATCACCAGCCTGCTGGACGTGTGGATCCGCCTCGACATTCTGGTTCCCGTGGCAAAAAGCCCGAACCGTTTCGAGCTCAATGCGCAGATCCACGACTTCCTCGCTTACCTGCGCCGTGAGCACCGTCTGGGCCTGTGCCTGGAAATCGAAGCGTATCTTCGCCACCTCGAACGTCTGGCCGGTTATATCCAGGACGCTTTCGACATTCGCGATGGCCACGATCTGGCGCGCCAATTGCGTTTGCTCGACATGCGCGTACGCGATGTATTGAAGAAACTCGCCAACGACGAACAGGCCCTGGTGGCCGTCGCCGAACGCGCCAAGACCAGCGACCGGCAGATCCCGCTGCGTCAGCGTTACGCCGAAGTACTGGCGACCTGGGACGAATACGTCGAGCCGATGATTCAGTTGGTGAACGCCGACGGCGCCTTCGAGCAAGGCGTGCGCAAGGTCGAGAACGTCCTGCTGCGCATGCTCACCGAACAACAGCGCCTCGGTCACCTGGTCGACGACGACATGCTGCTGCGTACTCACGCACGCATCCTCGAAATGCAGACCAGCGCCCAACTGACCCTGCGCCACGCCCGCGAATTGCTGCTGCCGTTGCGTGAAGAAGCCCGTCGACACAACGCCGTGACCCGAGGCGCTGCGCTGGCCTTGTCGGCCATTCGTCGCAAAGGCATCGATGCGGTGCCGCAAGCGGCGATGCCGATGTTCACCCGCCCGCAAAGCACCTTCCTCGGCAGCGCCAGTCAGGTCGAAGCCTACGTTTATGCGCTGGCCCGATTCGAGCCGAAACCGGCGCGCTTCCCCAAGGCCCACAAAACGCAGAAAGGCGAAGCGCCGCGCGCGCCACGCACGGTTCGGGAAATGCTCGAACGCTGCGAAAACGCCCTGCCGATGCCGGACCTGATGACCTGGCTGCTGGAGCAGGAGCCGGACGGCGCCACCGACGAATTGCTTTACTGGTTCTCGCGCCTGTCGCGGGAAAAACGCTTCACACGCGAGCGTCTGGAACGCCGCGATTACCACACTCACGAGCATCAGGTCAGCCTGCGCTCCTTCGCCCTGCTCTCGGCCCGCGACACCGCCGCCGAGGATTCTGCGAGCACCCCACATGCATCTTGATCTATCCGAACTGTCCCAACTGGCGCCGATCTTTCGCGAGCTGTTCAAGGGCTACCACGTCAGCCGCCGCGACCCGGAGTTGTACGCGCAACTGTCGAACTTCCAGGACCAGTACCGCACGCTGTTCAGGGCGCTGGGCTATGAGTTGGTCTGCGACACCCGTGGTTTCTATTACTTCGTGCCGGACCTTGCGGCGGCAGCGGTGAACAAGACTGCGCAACGTCTGGCGTTGTTCACCTTCATCCTCGTCGAGCACTTGGCGGATCAGGGCCGTGACCCGGTCGCCGTGCTCGACGGTGGCAGCCTCGGCCGCGATGAATTGCCGTCCTTGCTGGAAAAATACCGCGACCTGTTCATCCAGGCCGAAGTGCAGACCGTGGAAGAACTCGAAGAAAAAATCATGCGCCGCATGACCCAGCTCGGTTTTGCCGGCGAAGAAAACGGCATCTACCGCTTCCTGCCGCCGATGCATCGTTTCCTCGACGTTTGCCTGTCGGTTCAACAAGACCGCGATCTGGCGGCCAGCCTGCACAGCGTCTTACCGCTGCCGGTTCCGGTGCTGATCGATGACGACAGCGACGAAAAACTGCTGCAAACCGATGATCCGCTCGATCTGAGTGACTTCGAAGAAGAAAGTGAAGAAGACGCCATGGCCCGCGCCATTGCAGAAGAACAGGAGACCGACGCATGAGCAAGGAACGCTACGGAATTCGCCGCTTTGCCCTTTTGAACACCGCCGGTTACAGCCTCGGCCTGTTCCCGCTGGAAGAACCGTTGTCGGTCTACGGCGCGAACAACCTCGGTAAATCCGCCTCGATCAACGCGTTGCAGTTTCCGATTCTGGCGCGCATGTCGGACATGAGTTTCGGCAAGTACAGCCTGGAACAATCCCGTCGTTTCTACTTCGCCTCGGACACCAGTTACATCCTGGTCGAAGTCTCGCTGCCCCACGGCCCGCACGTAATCGGCGTGGTCGGGCGCGGCCCGGGCGGTGGTTTCGGTCACCAGTTCTTTGCCTACGCCGGCAAACTGGACCTGGCGCATTACCAGAAGAACGACACCTGCCTGCGCCAGAAAGAGCTGTTCACCAACCTTGAGCGTGAGGGCCTGAAAGCTTATGAACTCAAGCCGGATGAGCTGCGTCGCTTGCTGGTCGGCGGTCACACCTCAATCCCGCTGGACCTGACCCTGATCCCGCTGCGCTCCACCAGCGAGCAGAGCCTGAAGACGTTCCGCGCACTGTTCATCAACTTGCTGCACATGCGCGAAATCACCGCGGCCAAGCTCAAGCAACTGTTCCTCGATGCGTTTGAACACAGCTTGCGTTCCGGCAGCGTCGATTACATTGCCGCGTGCGAAGAAGCGTTCCGCGATGTACGCCGCATGGAGCAGGACTACAACTCGCTGGTCACCGCCGGCCCGTTGGTTGAAGCCCTTGCCGCTGGCGTGACCCAGCGCAATATTCTGCGCGGCAAGTTGCACCGGATCTCGCCGTTGCTCGACTCGCTGCTCGGCACTTGGTCGGATTACGCCAGTGCGCGCAAGGAAGAGCTGACGATTCAGGCCGAGCACTACCGCAACGAACAGGACGCGCTGCAAAACGATCAGCGTGGCGGCACTCAGGAGTTGATGCGCCTGGAGCGGGAAATCACCGGCATACAGCGTTGGCTCGGCGAACTCTCGGCGTTGAAGAATCGCTTCGCGTTGGTCGATGACGTCAAAGTGCTGGAGCAGCAACTGCTCGCGGCCAAGGACGCGCACGATGAACTGGCCGGTGCGCTGGCCCAGTCGCGGCAGTTCTCTGCCGAAGACCTCGAAGAACGTCTGCGGGACCTGGAAAAACGCCTGAAATCGGTGAAACAGCAACTCGATCACGCCGACAACAACAGCTACGCCCGTCTGCGCGAAGAGTTCTCGCAGCAGGACGTTGAGCGTTTGATGCGTCTGTTCAACAGCGCGCTGTTCAGCCTGCCGCTGGGTGAGCATGGCATTACGCTGGATGAGGACGGTCAGTGGGTCAAATCCCTGGAGCTGATCCTCGACGGCTTCAAAGGCGAGCGTTTCGAAGTACCAGGCCTGACCATCGACATCTCGCACATTGAGCCGCCAGCCCTGCAAGCCCTGGCCGACCGCGCGGCATTGCGCGATCAGAAAGACCGCCTGGAGAAAGAACTCAAGCAACTGAAAACCCAGGCTGCCGTGGTCGCCGACCGCGCAGCGAGCAAGACCCAGACCGAAGCGCTGTACCAGCAAGTGCTGGATGCGCAAAAAGCCCTGGAAGATTTCCGCCGTGCACAAACCCTGAGCGCCGAAGAAGGCGACAAGCTGGAGCAACTGGCGCAGATGGAAGCGGCGCAGGACGAATTGAAGCGTTCCAGCGATGCCTTCACCGAGCGCGTCCAGCAACTGTCCGCCAAGCTGCAACTGGTCGGCCGGCAGATCGGCGACATGGAAGCCAAGCAACGCACCCTAGACGACGCTCTGCGCCGCCGTCAGCTGTTGCCCGCAGACCTGCCGTTCGGTACGCCGTTCATGGACCCGATCGATGATTCCATGGACAACCTGCTGCCGCTGCTCAACGACTATCAGGACAGCTGGCAGGGTTTGCAGCGCAGCGACGGCCAGATCGAGGCGCTTTATGCGCAGGTTCGCCTCAAGGGCGTGGCCAAGTTCGACAGCGAAGACGATATGGAGCGTCGCCTGCAACTGCTGATCAACGCTTACGCGCACCGCACCGACGAAGCGCTGACCCTCGCCAAAGCGCGCCGTGCGGCGGTGACCGACATCGCCCGGACCCTGCGCAACATCCGCAGCGACTACGACAGCCTTGAGCATCAACTGGCGCTGTTCAACCGCGAGATCAACAAACGTCAGGTCTCCAACCTGCAGAGCTTCCGCATCGTGCTCGCGCCGAACAAGGAAGCCCTCAAGCACATCGACCAGATCATCCACAGCGCCGGTCAGTACGAGGAAGGCGAAACCCTTTCGGTCTTCGACCTGAGCCAAAGCGCCGATCAGGACAACAAGAACGAAGAAGCCAAGGAATACCTGGCCCGTCTGGTGGCGGCTAACCACAACCAGCTGGGCCTCAAGGACTTGTTCGAACTGGCGTTCGAGATCACCAAGGTTAACGGCCAGCCGGTTATCCACACTGACATCGATGGCGCGGCCTCCAACGGCACCACGATGACCATCAAGGCGCTGACCAACATGTACTTGTTGCTGCACTTGATGGACCGTGATCAAGCCGGTCGCGTGCGCCTGCCGTACTACCTCGACGAGGCGGCGGACATCGACGAGAAGAACCAGGCAGCGTTGCTGGAAACCAGCCTGCAACTGGGCTTTGTGCCGATCCTGGCGAGTGTGAAACCGCAGGTTTGCGCCAGTGTGGCGATCGACCTGGAAGGTGGCAGTGGGCCAAACGGGATCTACATCGATGAGGCGGACTGGAAGTACATCCGTCGTCATGATGAGGTGAAGGCTGTGGTCAGCGTTGAAGCAGATGAGCCGGAGCTGGACGCGGTTTGATTTGCGTTAATCGAAGGCATTAAAAAGGCCGCGATCCAATGGATCGCGGCCTTTTTTTGGGCATATCTTTTTAGTGATTCAGTGTACTTGAGGGCCTCTTCGCGAGCAGGCTCGCTCCCACAGGGGGTTGGTGTCGATCACAAATTCCGTGGTCACAGCAAATACCTTGTGGGAGCGAGCCTGATCGCGATGGCGGCAGCAGGGACACCAATAGTCTATTTACCGAGTGAAATCTTCGGCGCCCAGGTCAGCCATTCATCTTCAAACTTGTCGAACAGCGGGAACGTCTGCTCTGGCCGCGCCGGATTGCCCATGCGATCACCCTCCGGTGTGGCGAAGGCGATACCGCCCTGAATCAGCGTTTCCAACGATTCGGTACGGACCGTCGCGCCTTTGAACAAGCCGTAGTCGAACCCGAAACCGCTGGTGTTCCAGAAACGCGTGCCGCTGCGCACCAATGGCGCGTATTTCGGCTCGATCAGAATGTGCACCAACACACGGTCAGCGGTCTGACCCAATTCATAGCCCGTCACCTTGCCCACGGTGACCTCGCGGTACGTTACCGGCACACCGGTTTTCAGTGAACCACGGCGAGCGGCGCTCAACACCAGACTCAAACCGGCTTCTTGCTTGGCCGATTCCGGTGGAGTGGCCAGGGCGACGAAGTTCTTCTGCGGCCCCAGATTCTTCGCTGCTGGCTGCACTTCGATGTATTGGCCAGTTACCAGCGTTTCCAGGTTGGAGGTCTTGATCAGGCCCAACTCAGGCTTGACCACCCAGAACTGACTGCCGACCCGGGCAATGCGCTCCGGCACTTCGGTGATTCGTGCGGTGAGCATCACCGATTGCAGGTCATCACTGAGGTCGACATCTTCGATCTTGCCGACATCGAGGCCTTTGAATCTCACGGGAGTGCCACTGCGCAAGCCATCGGCGCGATCGACCTTGATCGTAACCACGGCGCCTTTCTGGTTGGCTTCCTCATGGCTGGCGAACAGGCGGAAACGCGGAATGCGTTTTTGCAACGGAGCCTTGGCTTCGGGGGTTTCGAAAGCGATGCCGCCGGCCATCAGGCTTTGCAACGACTCACTTTTGACCTGGATTCCGCCGGTCAGGCCGCCTGTGAGCGTGATGCCGCTGGCATTCCAGAAGCGTGTCGAGGCATTGACCAGTCCTTCGTATTCCTTCTCGATGTGGACACCGATCACCAGTTGCTTCTTCTTTTTGGAGAACTGATAGCTCTGCACCGAACCAACCTTGACCTGCTTATAGAGAATCGGACTGCCGACTTCCAGCGAACCCAGGTTTTCGGTGAACAACACCAGGTGCAGACCAGGCGAACGCAGGTCCAACGGCGGCGCCTTGGGTCTGGCCACAAATTCACGTTGCGGCGCGGCCCCTTTGTCGCCCGGTCGCACAGCGATGTAGTTACCTTTGACCAAGGCCTCCAGCCCGGTGATGCCCGCAAGGGAAATCGACGGTTTGACCACCCAGAACTGAGTGCCTTCGACCAGGTAATCCTCGGCCAGTGGATCAAGTGTCAATTCGGCAGTGGCGGCATTCAGATCCGGATCGACCTTCAGTGCTTTCAGGTTGCCGACCTGGATGCCTTTGTACATGACCGGAGTACGGCCGGCCTGCAGGCCTTCGAAATCGCTGAGTTTGACCTTGACCCGAATGCCGGCAGCGGCGGCATCGAAGTCCTCGTAGAGGCGAAACGGCAGACTTGGATCGGTGGGCGGGCTGTCCTTGCGATTCTCCGGTGTGGCGAAGGCGATACCGCCGGCGACGATGCTGGCGAGCGATTCGCTGCGCACTTTTACACCAGACAGGTTGGCGTCGATGCTGATGCCGCTGGCGTTCCAGAAACGGGTGTGTTTGCGCACCAGATTGGCGTAGGTGGGCTCAATGAACACTTTGAGCTCGACTGTGCTTTGATCTTCCGACAGCAAGTAGCTTTTGACTTGGCCGACCTTGATCTGCTTGTAGAACACGGGGCTGCCGCGATTCAGTGAACCGAGACGATCAGCCTTGATGGTGAGGTGCAGGCCGGGCTGAGAGTCTGACAGCGGGGGCTCTTCAGCCAGGGCCTTGAACTTGCGGGTAGGCTCGCCCTCGCCGGGGCTGATGGCCACGTAGTTGCCGGACACCAGCGTTTCCAGCCCGGTGATACCAGCCAGGGTCACGCTCGGTTTGACCAGCCAGAAACGGGTGCTGGTCTTGAGGTATTGCTCCACGTCCTTGTTCATCTCGACGGTGGCGATCACACCTTTGGAACTGCCTTCGTCATCGAGCTTAAGGGTTTTCACCTTGCCGACTGGCATGCCCTTATAGACGACTTCAGTCTTGTTGGCCTGAATGCCTTCACCGCTTTCGAAACGCACCTGTATCTCGATGCCAGTTTCGCTATAGGCACGCCAGCCGAGCCAGCCGCCGATGATCAGGGCGATCAGGGGCAGCACCCAGATGGCAGACCAGTTCGAAGCCGGTCGGGTTTTAGCTGTAGGCAAATCAGTCATGGTCGTCGTCCGACTCCGTGTTATCCCAAATCAGTCGGGGATCGAAAGTAACTGCGGCAAGCATCGTCAAAATCACCACACTGGCGAAAGCGATGGCGCCAAGATTGGCTTCGACGCTGGCAAGCCGTCCGAAATTCACGACCGCCACCAGGATGGCGATCACGAAGATGTCCAGCATCGACCAGCGGCCGATGAACTCGATAAAGCGGTACATCCAGATTCGTTGGCGTGCCGAGAGGGGCTGGCGACGTTGTACTGAAAACAGCAGCAGCGCGATGCCCACCAGCTTGAACGTCGGCACCAGAATACTGGCGATAAAAACCACGGCGGCGATGGGAATCATGCCGTGCTGAACCAGCTGGATAACGCCCGACATGATGGTGCTGGGATCGCCCTGCCCTAATGAGCTGACAGTCATGATCGGCAGCACGTTGGCCGGAATGTAGAGAATCGCTGCGGTGACCAGCAGTGCCCAGGTCCGCATGACACTGTTCGGGCGACGGGCGTGCACCAGCGCACCGCAACGGGTGCAGGTTTGCTCGTCGGTGTCGGCTTCCTGCTTGTTCAATTCATGGCATTCGGTGCAAATCAGAATGCCTGCATCAATCGCCCGCATGGGCATCCTCTCCTGACAAAGCCTGCCAGATCTGATGAGGCGACATCACGACCTCCAACCAGACCTGGACCAACAACAAACTGATAAAGCAGGCCAAACCGAGACCTACTGTAATGGCTGCCATATCTGCCAGTTTTACGATCGCCACCAGTACGCCCATGAGGTAAACCTCGAGCATCCCCCAGTCCCTTAGATGGTGATAAATACGGTAGAGCAGCAAACCGTAGCTGCGTCCGATATCAAACCGGATGCTCAACAGCACGGCCAATTGGCAGAGCAACTTGAGCAACGGGATTCCCATGCTGCACAGGAATACAATCACCGAGACGCCTTGCATGCCGGTATCGAACAGACCGACAACGCCGGTCCAGACGGTGTCTTGCGACGATTGCCCGAGTAGATTGAGCTGCATGATGGGTAAAAAGTTCGCCGGGATGTACAACAACAGCGCGGCGATGACCAACGCGAGACTGCGCTGCACTACGTTGTGCCGATGGGCGTAGAGTTCGTAACCGCAGCGCGGGCACAGGGCTTTCTCGCCATGGGCAAGCTCAGGCTTGCGCATCAGCAAGTCACACTCATGGCACGCCACCAAGTCGTCCAGCGGTAATTCTGACAGCCCGGGGGCGTCAACCGGATCTGGCATAAGGGCTCTGGCTCCGAAAAAAGTTGGACCTATTCTAGTGTCATGAGTCGAAAATAACTGTGCAAATTTGTGTTGTAGCTTGAGGAGAACTTTCCTGCGGACAAAACAAAACCCCTACCTGCATACGCAGATAGGGGTTTCGGAATTTAATCTTGACGATGACCTACTCTCACATGGGGAAACCCCACACTACCATCGGCGATGCATCGTTTCACTGCTGAGTTCGGGATGGGATCAGGTGGTTCCAATGCTCTATGGTCGTCAAGAAATTCGGTAGCCAGGTCGCTTGCCTTACGGCGCACGCTCCAGCGAATGGGTATGTGATAGATCTCGGTGTTTGTGAACAATCGAACTTTCGGTTCATTTCGTCTTCACACACCGCAATCTGGTGCCTTTTCAGGTCAGCAAATTGCTTGGGTGTTATATGGTCAAGCCTCACGGGCAATTAGTATTGGTTAGCTCAACGCCTCACAGCGCTTACACACCCAACCTATCAACGTCGTAGTCTTCGACGGCCCTTCAGGGGACTCAAGGTCCCAGTGAGATCTCATCTTGAGGCTAGTTTCCCGCTTAGATGCTTTCAGCGGTTATCTATTCCGAACATAGCTACCCGGCAATGCCACTGGCGTGACAACCGGAACACCAGAGGTTCGTCCACTCCGGTCCTCTCGTACTAGGAGCAGCCCCTCTCAAATCTCAAACGTCCACGGCAGATAGGGACCGAACTGTCTCACGACGTTCTAAACCCAGCTCGCGTACCACTTTAAATGGCGAACAGCCATACCCTTGGGACCGGCTTCAGCCCCAGGATGTGATGAGCCGACATCGAGGTGCCAAACACCGCCGTCGATATGAACTCTTGGGCGGTATCAGCCTGTTATCCCCGGAGTACCTTTTATCCGTTGAGCGATGGCCCTTCCATACAGAACCACCGGATCACTAAGACCTACTTTCGTACCTGCTCGACGTGTCTGTCTCGCAGTCAAGCGCGCTTTTGCCTTTATACTCTACGACCGATTTCCGACCGGTCTGAGCGCACCTTCGTACTCCTCCGTTACTCTTTAGGAGGAGACCGCCCCAGTCAAACTACCCACCATACACTGTCCTCGATCCGGATAACGGACCTGAGTTAGAACCTCAAAGTTGCCAGGGTGGTATTTCAAGGTTGGCTCCACGCGAACTGGCGTCCACGCTTCAAAGCCTCCCACCTATCCTACACAAGCAAATTCAAAGTCCAGTGCAAAGCTATAGTAAAGGTTCACGGGGTCTTTCCGTCTAGCCGCGGATACACTGCATCTTCACAGCGATTTCAATTTCACTGAGTCTCGGGTGGAGACAGCGCCGCCATCGTTACGCCATTCGTGCAGGTCGGAACTTACCCGACAAGGAATTTCGCTACCTTAGGACCGTTATAGTTACGGCCGCCGTTTACCGGGGCTTCGATCAAGAGCTTCGCGTTAGCTAACCCCATCAATTAACCTTCCGGCACCGGGCAGGCGTCACACCCTATACGTCCACTTTCGTGTTTGCAGAGTGCTGTGTTTTTAATAAACAGTCGCAGCGGCCTGGTATCTTCGACCGGCATGGGCTTACGCAGTAAATGCTTCACCCTCACCGGCGCACCTTCTCCCGAAGTTACGGTGCCATTTTGCCTAGTTCCTTCACCCGAGTTCTCTCAAGCGCCTTGGTATTCTCTACCCAACCACCTGTGTCGGTTTGGGGTACGGTTCCTGGTTACCTGAAGCTTAGAAGCTTTTCTTGGAAGCATGGCATCAACCACTTCGTGTTCTAAAAGAACACTCGTCATCAGCTCTCGGCCTTAGAATCCCGGATTTACCTAAGATTCCAGCCTACCACCTTAAACTTGGACAACCAACGCCAAGCTGGCCTAGCCTTCTCCGTCCCTCCATCGCAATAACCAGAAGTACAGGAATATTAACCTGTTTTCCATCGACTACGCTTTTCAGCCTCGCCTTAGGGACCGACTAACCCTGCGTCGATTAACGTTGCGCAGGAAACCTTGGTCTTTCGGCGTGGGTGTTTTTCACACCCATTGTCGTTACTCATGTCAGCATTCGCACTTCTGATACCTCCAGCAAGCTTCTCAACTCACCTTCACAGGCTTACAGAACGCTCCTCTACCGCATCACCTAAGTGATACCCGTAGCTTCGGTGTATGGTTTGAGCCCCGTTACATCTTCCGCGCAGGCCGACTCGACTAGTGAGCTATTACGCTTTCTTTAAAGGGTGGCTGCTTCTAAGCCAACCTCCTAGCTGTCTAAGCCTTCCCACATCGTTTCCCACTTAACCATAACTTTGGGACCTTAGCTGACGGTCTGGGTTGTTTCCCTTTTCACGACGGACGTTAGCACCCGCCGTGTGTCTCCCATGCTCGGCACTTGTAGGTATTCGGAGTTTGCATCGGTTTGGTAAGTCGGGATGACCCCCTAGCCGAAACAGTGCTCTACCCCCTACAGTGATACATGAGGCGCTACCTAAATAGCTTTCGAGGAGAACCAGCTATCTCCGAGCTTGATTAGCCTTTCACTCCGATCCACAGGTCATCCGCTAACTTTTCAACGGTAGTCGGTTCGGTCCTCCAGTTAGTGTTACCCAACCTTCAACCTGCCCATGGATAGATCGCCCGGTTTCGGGTCTATTCCCAGCGACTAGACGCCCTATTAAGACTCGCTTTCGCTACGCCTCCCCTATTCGGTTAAGCTCGCCACTGAAAATAAGTCGCTGACCCATTATACAAAAGGTACGCAGTCACCCAACAAAGTGGGCTCCCACTGCTTGTACGCATACGGTTTCAGGATCTATTTCACTCCCCTCTCCGGGGTTCTTTTCGCCTTTCCCTCACGGTACTAGTTCACTATCGGTCAGTCAGTAGTATTTAGCCTTGGAGGATGGTCCCCCCATATTCAGACAAAGTTTCTCGTGCTCCGTCCTACTCGATTTCATGACTAAGAGATTTTCGCGTACAGGGCTATCACCCACTATGGCCGCACTTTCCAGAGCGTTCCGCTAATCTCAAAGCCACTTAAGGGCTAGTCCCCGTTCGCTCGCCACTACTAAGGGAATCTCGGTTGATTTCTTTTCCTCAGGGTACTTAGATGTTTCAGTTCCCCTGGTTCGCCTCTTAAGCCTATGTATTCAGCTTAAGATAACCATCTTATGATGGCTGGGTTCCCCCATTCAGACATCTCCGGATCAAAGTCTGTTTGCCGACTCCCCGAAGCTTTTCGCAGGCTACCACGTCTTTCATCGCCTCTGACTGCCAAGGCATCCACCGTATGCGCTTCTTCACTTGACCATATAACCCCAAGCAATCTGGTTATACTGTGAAGACGACATTCGCCGAAAATTCGATAATACTCAATTAAGAGCAACTCACAAATTTTACCTTAGCCTGATCCGTTACCAGTGAAAGTAACGTTCAGTCTATCTTTCTATCACATACCCAAATTTTTAAAGAACGATCTAATCAAAGACTAGAAATCAATATTCACACCGGAATATTCATTTCTAAACTCTAACAGCAGAAGCAGTTATATGGTGGAGCCAAACGGGATCGAACCGTTGACCTCCTGCGTGCAAGGCAGGCGCTCTCCCAGCTGAGCTATGGCCCCATAACAAAATTGGTGGGTCTGGGCAGATTCGAACTGCCGACCTCACCCTTATCAGGGGTGCGCTCTAACCAACTGAGCTACAGACCCAATTTCGAGCGCGCAACTGTTAGCTTGGAGCTATCAGCTTGGAGCTTAAAGCTGCTTCTATCGTCTTCTTCAATGAATCAAGCAATTCGTGTGGGAACTTATGGAGCAGCTGATGTCGTCGATTAAGGAGGTGATCCAGCCGCAGGTTCCCCTACGGCTACCTTGTTACGACTTCACCCCAGTCATGAATCACACCGTGGTAACCGTCCCCCCGAAGGTTAGACTAGCTACTTCTGGTGCAACCCACTCCCATGGTGTGACGGGCGGTGTGTACAAGGCCCGGGAACGTATTCACCGCGACATTCTGATTCGCGATTACTAGCGATTCCGACTTCACGCAGTCGAGTTGCAGACTGCGATCCGGACTACGATCGGTTTTCTGGGATTAGCTCCACCTCGCGGCTTGGCAACCCTCTGTACCGACCATTGTAGCACGTGTGTAGCCCAGGCCGTAAGGGCCATGATGACTTGACGTCATCCCCACCTTCCTCCGGTTTGTCACCGGCAGTCTCCTTAGAGTGCCCACCATTACGTGCTGGTAACTAAGGACAAGGGTTGCGCTCGTTACGGGACTTAACCCAACATCTCACGACACGAGCTGACGACAGCCATGCAGCACCTGTCTCAATGTTCCCGAAGGCACCAATCCATCTCTGGAAAGTTCATTGGATGTCAAGGCCTGGTAAGGTTCTTCGCGTTGCTTCGAATTAAACCACATGCTCCACCGCTTGTGCGGGCCCCCGTCAATTCATTTGAGTTTTAACCTTGCGGCCGTACTCCCCAGGCGGTCAACTTAATGCGTTAGCTGCGCCACTAAGAGCTCAAGGCTCCCAACGGCTAGTTGACATCGTTTACGGCGTGGACTACCAGGGTATCTAATCCTGTTTGCTCCCCACGCTTTCGCACCTCAGTGTCAGTATCAGTCCAGGTGGTCGCCTTCGCCACTGGTGTTCCTTCCTATATCTACGCATTTCACCGCTACACAGGAAATTCCACCACCCTCTACCATACTCTAGCTTGTCAGTTTTGAATGCAGTTCCCAGGTTGAGCCCGGGGATTTCACATCCAACTTAACAAACCACCTACGCGCGCTTTACGCCCAGTAATTCCGATTAACGCTTGCACCCTCTGTATTACCGCGGCTGCTGGCACAGAGTTAGCCGGTGCTTATTCTGTCGGTAACGTCAAAACAGATACGTATTAGGTAACTGCCCTTCCTCCCAACTTAAAGTGCTTTACAATCCGAAGACCTTCTTCACACACGCGGCATGGCTGGATCAGGCTTTCGCCCATTGTCCAATATTCCCCACTGCTGCCTCCCGTAGGAGTCTGGACCGTGTCTCAGTTCCAGTGTGACTGATCATCCTCTCAGACCAGTTACGGATCGTCGCCTTGGTGAGCCATTACCTCACCAACTAGCTAATCCGACCTAGGCTCATCTGATAGCGCAAGGCCCGAAGGTCCCCTGCTTTCTCCCGTAGGACGTATGCGGTATTAGCGTCCGTTTCCGAGCGTTATCCCCCACTACCAGGCAGATTCCTAGGCATTACTCACCCGTCCGCCGCTCGCCACCAGGTACAAGTACCCGTGCTGCCGCTCGACTTGCATGTGTTAGGCCTGCCGCCAGCGTTCAATCTGAGCCATGATCAAACTCTTCAGTTCAAACATCTTTGGGTTTTTAAGAAACCCTAAACTTGGCTCAGCAATCGTTGGTTACATCTTTGATTTCTCGCGGAGTAACTTGTGATGCTGATAATCTTGTTGACTATCAGTCTGACTCCACAAGCACCCACACGAATTGCTTGATTCAGTTGTTAAAGAGCGGTTGGTTAAGATCTTTCGTCTCAACCGAGGCGCGCATTCTACAGCAGCCTCTGTTGCTGTCAAGCGGTTATTTTCAGAAGTTTTCAAAGTTTCCTTTGCAACTTCAACCACTTGCGCTTCCGATCTCTCGTTAGCGGGAGGCGAATTCTACAGCGTTACTCGCTGCTGTCAACACCTCTTTTTCTCCGCTTTCGACCGAGAAGATCGAACCGTCAATCAAGCCAAACAACCCCGCTTGATCAACTCCTTCTGGGCTTCGATGACCTGAAGCAACTCGCTGTCGAAAACTGCGTAACTCTTTGTTTACCAAGGAGTTTTCCGTTTCGACTGCGCCGGAAGTGGGGCGAATTATAGACTTCCAGAATCTGCCGTCAACACCTATTTATGCTTTTCTTGCAGAAGGCGCTTTTTTGGCTATTAAACGCGGGATTCGACGGGCCACAGGCGGAATGCGCAACACTAATAGCAGCGCACCTATAGAAGCATAGATCGCCCATTCCTTGAGATCGGCACGAACGATCCACAACATATGCAGCAATCCAAGCCCGAGAATGACATACACCAGCCGATGCAGCTTCTTCCAACGAACACCCAGCCGGCGCTGACTGTAACGATTAGAAGTCATCGCCAATGCCAATAAACAGAGAAACCCCAACGTCCCGACAATGATGTACGGCCGTTTGCGCAACTCGACACCCAGCTGCGACCAATCAAATCCAAGAATAAACGCCGTGTAGCCGCTCAGATGCAGAACCACATAAGCGAAACACCACAACCCCAGCTGCCGGCGCACAGCGATCCACCCCGCCCAACCGGTGATTTTCTGCAGAGGCGTCATGCTTAACGTTATTAGCAGCAGGATAAGCGTCCCCAGCCCCAGCCGATCAACCAGGACCTTGCCCGGATCGGGCCCCAACACATCCTGCCAGGCCTGATACAACCAAAGCAGCGGCCAGACCGCCGCCGCTATAAAGACGCCAATTCGCCAAAACGGATAACGCATCAGTAGTTCTTCCGCAGATCGAGCCCTGTATAGAGAGAAGCGACTTCATCCGAGTAGCCGTTGAACATCTGTGTGTCCCGAACATTGGGCTTGAACAGGCCGCTCGGCAAACGACGCTCACGAGCCTGAGTCCAACGCGGGTGATCAACTGTAGGGTTCACGTTGGCGTAGAAGCCGTATTCATCCGCGGCAATGCTCTGCCAGGTGGTTTTCGGCTGTTCGCTGACCAGACTGATCCGCACGATGGATTTGACGCTCTTGAAGCCATACTTCCAGGGCACCACCAAACGCAGAGGCGCCCCGTTCTGATTCGGCAGTTCACGCCCATACATGCCCACCGCAAGAATGGCCAACGGATTCATCGCCTCATCCAGGCGCAAACCCTCTACATAGGGCCACTCGATCAAGGCAAAACCAGAGCGCTGCCCAGGCATGCTCTTGGGATCTTGCAGCGTTTCAAAGCGGATGAACTTGGCCTTCGATGTCGGCTCGACTTGCTTCAGCAACGCCGAAAGAGGAAAACCAATCCAGGGAATAACCATCGACCAGGCCTCAACACAGCGAAGACGATAAATACGCTCCTCCAGTTGATAGGGCTTCATGAAGTCTTCCAGCGCATACCGCCCCGGCTTACCTACCTCTCCATCCACCACCACGGTCCAAGGCTCAGTCTTCAGCGAACCGGCATTGGCGGCAGGGTCGCCTTTATCAGTGCCGAATTCGTAGAAGTTGTTGTAGTGGGTCGCATCCTTGAATGGCGTGATCGCCTCATCCTTGACGTTGACTGCCCCCCATTTAGTGGCAGGAAGCTTTTCGGCAAACCAGGAAGGCGCCTTGCCTGGCTCGACATCTGCGTAACGAGCGGCTTCGTCAGCACTGGCCCAGCGCGGCAGACTGCTCACGGCCAGACCGGCAACGGCTGCACCCAGTAGATTGCGTCGAGAAAAATAGAAGGATTCAGGCGTGACGTCCGACTCGTGACAGTCAGACGCTTTGGGGACTTTGATCAGCATGGCAACTCCGCAGCATTGGAGGACAGATGCACCAATAGACTGCGGAGTATGAGGGAAATTACATCACTCGGCGTTTTTGTGCCGACGAAGATGCAACAGGTATTGCACCGGACCAGACGCCGCGTAAGCGAGGAAAACCAGCAGCAGAATGCGCGGCGGATCACTGAAGACCACGGCAAACACCAGGACTACCGCGAGGATCGCGACAAAGGGCACTCGCCCCTTCAAGTCCAGCTCCTTGAAGCTGTTGTACTTGATGTTGCTGACCATCAGCATGCCGGCGGCGGCCACCATCAGCGCAACCAGGAACGACATCTTGGAACCCTGAATGCCGTAGTCACTGAACGCCCAGACAATCCCCGCGACAACACCCGCCGCAGCCGGACTGGCCAGACCGATGAAGTAGCGTTTATCCGCGGTGCCGACTTGCGTATTGAAGCGTGCCAGGCGCAACGCTGCACCCGCGACATAGATGAAGGCAACCATCCAGCCGACCTTGCCCATGTCGCCCAACGCCCAGCCAAACGCCAGCAACGCCGGCGCGACACCAAAGGCGACCATGTCCGACAGCGAATCGTACTCGGCGCCGAAGGCACTCTGGGTATTGGTCATGCGGGCAACGCGACCATCAAGGCCGTCGAGCACCATGGCGACGAAAATCGCAATCGCGGCAAACGCAAAATACTTGCTCGCGCCAATCGAATCACCGGCACTCAACGCACTCTGGGCGCTCATCGAGCTGATGATGGAATAAAACCCTGCGAACAGGTTCGCGGTGGTGAACAGATTCGGCAGAAGATAGATACCACGATGCCGGACTTTACGACCTTCAGCGTCATGCCCTTCCTCGATGTGTTCATCGATGGGCAGCAGGCTTTCGGCGTCAGAAGCCTTGTTTGGCTCTTCGGGACGTTCGCTCATGGACATTACCTTGCAACGGGGTGGAAAGTTTCGACAGGTGTCTGGGACGACGGTTCGGCCGCAAACGATGCAGCTTTATACCAGAACCTTTCAGCCCAAACGAAAAAACGCGGCCTAAGCCGCGTTTTTCGTACAAGTGCGCGACTTAGTTTTTAGCTTTGTCGACGATCTTGTTGGCACCGATCCACGGCATCATGGAGCGCAGTTGCTCGCCGATGATTTCGATACCGTGAGCGGCGTTGTTACGACGCTTGGCGGTCATCGAAGGATAGCCGGTCGCGCCTTCGCTGATGAACATCTTGGCGTATTCGCCGTCCTGAATACGTTTCAGGGCGTTGCGCATAGCCTGACGGGACTCGGCGTTGATCACTTCCGGACCCGTCACGTACTCGCCGTATTCAGCGTTGTTGGAGATCGAGTAGTTCATGTTGGCGATACCGCCTTCGTACATGAGGTCAACGATCAGCTTCAGTTCGTGCAGGCATTCGAAGTAGGCCATTTCCGGCGCGTAGCCAGCTTCAACCAGGGTTTCGAAACCGGCTTTGACCAGCTCAACGGTACCGCCGCACAGAACGGCTTGTTCGCCGAACAGGTCGGTTTCGGTCTCGTCCTTGAAGGTGGTTTCGATGATGCCGGTACGACCGCCACCGACGCCTGCGGCGTAGGACAGTGCAACGTTTTTGGCGTTGCCCGAAGCATCCTGATAGATAGCGATCAGGTCAGGGATACCGCCGCCTTTGACGAACTCGGAACGCACGGTGTGGCCCGGTGCTTTCGGCGCGATCATGATCACGTCGAGGTCAGCACGCGGAACAACCTGGTTGTAGTGGATCGCGAAGCCGTGGGAGAAGGCCAGGGTGGCGCCTTTCTTGATGTTCGGCTCGATTTCGTTCTTGTACAGGGCAGACTGGAACTCGTCCGGGGTCAGGATCATGACCAGGTCGGCAGCTGCAACAGCGGAAGCAACGTCGGTCACTTTCAGGCCGTGAGCTTCGGCTTTGGCAACAGTGGCCGAACCTTTGCGCAGACCGACAGTCACGTCAACGCCGGAGTCTTTCAGGTTGCACGCCTGAGCGTGGCCCTGGGAACCGTAACCGATGATGGCAACTTTCTTGCCCTGGATGATCGACAGGTCGCAATCTTTTTCGTAATAAACTTTCATGAAATTCCCCTATATATCCAGGCCGTTCAGGCCGTTCGCTAATTTGGTTTAGATGCTGAGTACTTTGTCGCCGCGAGCGATACCGGTTACGCCGCTACGGACGGTTTCCAGGATCGAGGCGGTGCCAATGGACTGAATGAAGCTGTCGAGCTTGTCGCTGGTACCGGTCAATTGAACGGTATAAACGCTGGCGCTGACATCGACGATCTGTCCACGGTAAATATCGGTGGTGCGCTTGATCTCGGCGCGCTGGGCGCCGGTAGCCTTGACCTTGACCAGCATCAGTTCGCGCTCGATGTGAGCACTCTCCGACAGGTCGACCAGTTTGACCACTTCGATCAGCTTGTTCAGGTTTTTGGTGATCTGCTCGATGATTTCATCGTGGCCGACAGTGGTCAGCGTCAGACGCGACAAGGTCGGGTCTTCGGTAGGGGCCACGGTCAGGCTTTCGATGTTGTAGTTGCGCTGCGAGAACAGGCCGACTACACGAGACAGAGCGCCGGGTTCGTTTTCCAGAAGCAGGGAAATAATATGTCGCATGATTAAGTACGCTCCGTCTTGCTCAGCCACATATCGCGCATGGAGCCGTCTTTGATCTGCATCGGGTAGACGTGTTCAGCTGCGTCGACCTTGATGTCGATGAACACCAGACGATCCTTCATCGCGAAGGCTTGCTCCATCATCGGCTTCAAATCCTTCAAGTCCGTGATGCGCATGCCGACGTGACCGTAGGCTTCAGCCAACTTGACGAAGTCCGGCAACGATTCCATGTAGGAGTGCGAGTGACGCGCGCCGTAGCTCATGTCCTGCCACTGACGGACCATGCCGAGCACGCCGTTGTTGAGCAGGATGATCTTCACCGGCAGGTCATGTTGCAGGCAAGTGGACAACTCCTGGATGTTCATCTGGATGCTGCCTTCACCGGTCACGCAAGCCACATCGGCTTCCGGGAAGCTCAGTTTGACGCCCATTGCTGCCGGGAAACCGAAGCCCATCGTGCCCAGGCCGCCGGAGTTGATCCAGCGATTAGGCTTGTTGAAGCGGTAGTATTGCGCCGCGAACATCTGGTGCTGACCCACGTCGGACGCAATGTAGGCATCGCCTTTGGTCACTTCGTGCAGGGTTTCGATAACGGTTTGCGGCTTGATGATGCTGCCGTCCCCTTTGTTGTAAGGGAACATGTCGCGATCACCGCGCCACTCTTCAACCTGCTTCCACCAGGCAGCCACCGAGTCCTTGTTCGGGGTCTCGCCGATTTCCTTGAAGGTAGCGACCATCTCGGTCAGTACGCTTTCCACCGGGCCTACGATTGGAACGTCGGCCTTGATGGTTTTGGAGATCGAAGCCGGGTCGATGTCGATGTGGATGATCTTGGCGCTTGGGCAGAACTTCGATGCACCATTGATAACACGGTCATCGAAACGCGCGCCCACGGCCATGATCACGTCCGCATGGTGCATCGCCAGGTTGGCGGTGTAGCTGCCGTGCATACCGAGCATGCCGAGGAACTGACGGTCGCTGCCCGGATAGGCGCCGAGGCCCATCAAGGTATTGGTGACCGGCACGTTCAGCAGTTGCGCCAGTTCGGTCAATGGCGCGGAGCCGTTGCCCAGAATGACGCCGCCGCCGGCATAGATGATCGGCCGCTTGGCCGCCAACAGCATTTCCACCGCTTTGCGGATCTGGCCCGAATGGCCACGAACCGCTGGGCTGTAGGAGCGCAGCTTGGCTTTTTTCGGGAAGATATATTCGAACTTCTCGGCCGGGTTGGTCATGTCTTTCGGAATGTCGACAACGACAGGACCAGGACGACCCGATTGCGCGAGGTAGAAAGCCTTTTTCATGATCTCCGGGATTTCCGAAGCATGCTTGATCATGAAACTGTGTTTCACGATCGGCCGGGAGATACCGATCATATCGGTTTCCTGGAAGGCATCGGTCCCGACCATGGTGCTAGGCACCTGGGCGGTCAGGATCACCATCGGAATCGAGTCCATGTACGCGGTAGCAATGCCGGTAATGACGTTGGTCGCACCGGGACCGGAGGTCACCAGTACAACGCCTGCCTTGCCGGTGGCGCGCGCATAGCCGTCAGCCATGTGAGTGGCAGCCTGCTCATGACGAACGAGAATATGTTGAACGGCTGGTTCTTTGAACAGCGCGTCGTAGATATGCAATGCGGCACCACCTGGGTACCCATAGATATATTTAACGCCTTCGTCACGCAAAAAGCGGACGAGCATCTCACCGCCAGATAAAAGCTCCACGTTGCTCACCTCTAAAACGCCAGAATACCGCCCACATAAACGGGGACGGGTCTTAATAGGTTTACTTCTCAGCAGAGCATGAGCGACGGTGGTCGCCGACTACGTCAGCACTGACTGAGCAAGTATTGGGATCGTCCCAAGTGTTGCGGGCCTTTCCCACCCAGCGCGAGGTAACGCGTTGCGGGTGTAACAGGTCGGCGCGGATGTGCGCCTCATGATCTGCTGAGTGGGTCTGCTTCTGGCAGTCCCTCTACAGCGGACTTTGGATTCTTCTGTTTCGTCCTCTGCAAGTCAAGCCGTCTATGTGCTTTATTGAAGTAAGCACATGAGAAAGCAAGAAAAAACCGCTAAACCGCAACTGTGTTAGCTTCAATTGCGCAACTCTGGCAAGGAAATGGCATGCGAACGTTCTTAATGATCACTTTGCTGATCAGCCCTTTGTGTATGGCCGCTCAGATCTATAAATGGGTCGACGCCCAAGGCGTTACCCACTTCGACGCGCAACCGCCTCAAGGCCAGGAGGCCACCACCGTGGTGACGCCCTCCCCGCCTGCCGGCAAACCCGCCGCACCAACGCGCAGCACGGCGATTGGCGATCAACAGGCCATCGACAACACAGTGAAAAAGCAGGTTGCCGAGCAGCAAGCCCAGCTAAAGGTATTCTGCGAGCAGGCGCGAACGAACCTGGCCCAGCTGCAGAACAATCCGCGATTGCGTGAGGACGTGGACGGTGAGAGGCGCCGCCTGACCGATGAACAACGTCAGGAGCGCACTACCGAAGCACAGAAACAGATTGCGGATAACTGCCAGTAGGCACTGGCAGTATCCGATTCAGCGAGAGGCGGTGATCAGCAGATCGAACTCTTTGAGCAAGACCTGCAACTGCCGGTCCCTGCCTTGGACATTGCGGGCGGCGAAGACCATTTCGGCCATCTCCTGAATTCCTGACGCGTTGGGCAGCGGCAGATCCTGTTCGAGGATGACCTTCATCTTCGGCAGGAAGATCCATTGCAGCCACTGCTCGAAATCGAGCGTATCGACCGAAAACGGTTCAACGCTGGATAACGCTTCAGCGGATGGTGAAACGTCATCCCACCAACCCTGAACCCGTAGCTCACGTTCGATCAACAGCAGTTGCTCGGCAATCTTGGGGAAGCGTGCGTCCATCACGACACAACCTTGGCCTTCTGACGGGCCAGTGCCGCACCTGCGGAATCACCCTGTTTCTCACGCGCTTGGGCGATCAGTTCCCACAGGCTGGCCTGAAGCGCCGGACGACCATTGGCGAACGTCAGGCCACGGCGGGCGAACTGTTCAGCCTGTGGCGCATCGCCTTGGGCCATGCGCACCTGAGCCAGACGATAAAGCACTTGCGGCTCACGCGGTGCAACTCGCTGGGCGCGCTCGAGGCTGGAGGACGCACCGTTGAGATCGCCGCCGGCCTGTTGCTGCTGAGCAGTGGTCAACAGCGCCAGCACCGGACCGTCCAGTTGCTCATCGGCAGACAATCCACCGGAGCTCGCCGAAGGAATCCCGCTCGGCGTCGACGGCATGCTGTAGCTGCCCTGATTGATCGGTGCCGACTGTACCGGCGAGGTGTCAATCGGCCCTGGGGTAATCGGGCCAGGCGTAATCGGACCGGTGCTGATCGGGGCCGACGCCACTGCGCCGCCACCTGGCACCATCACGACGACACCCGTGTCACCTTGCGGAATCGCTTGAGTCTGGGCTTGCACAGGACGTTTAGTCGTCGTCTTGCGGAAACCGCCATTTGCCGACACTCGCTCACTGTTGGAGACAGCACTGCCAGAGTCCACAACCGGAATCGAACCGCGTTGTACGGAGGAACAACCGCTGAGCAAAGCCACGGCGGTAACCGCTGGAATCAACCACTTGTTCACTTGAAACCCTCTTTGCTTAATTCATCCAGCCCTTGACCCAATCCATCACCGTTTCGCCGGATGCGGGACTGTCGCCACCGCAAGCCGCGCCGGGAGGCGGTTCGCTGCCGCGAATATACGGCATCTGCACGGCACCTGGGCAGCTGCCTTCGGAACCTTGCCCGGTCCGCGAATCGACCCAGGCCTGAACAACATTGTCAGGTTGCGGCATGTCCAGCGGCAATGGATCGGCCTTGCGCATGAAACTGGTCCAGACCTGCAATGCACCGGTGGCACCGGTGAACGGGGTCTTGCCGTTGTCATCGCGTCCCAGCCACACCACCGCCAGCAAGTCCTGGCTGAAACCGGCGAACCAGCTGTCTCGCGAGTCGTTACTGGTACCGGTTTTACCCGCCAAGGTCAGGGTTTTCGGCAGCACGTTGTAAACCGAACTGCCGGTACCTTCACGCATGACTCGCTGCATGGCGCTCTGGATCAGGTAAATGGAGGCCGGATCGAAACGCTGCTCAATCTGGAACGGATAACGCTTGAGCGGCTCGCCTTCGGCGGTCAATACGCTACGAATCCCGCGCATCGGCGTATTGAAGCCGCCGTTGGCCAGCGTCTGGTACATGGTCGCCACTTCGATCGGCGTCAGACCACCAGCCCCCAGCAACATCGAAGGGAACGCCGGGAACTCGCGACTGACACCCAGGCGCGCCAATGTTTTCAGGACATTCGGCACGCCAACCGCCAACCCGAGGCGCGCCGTTGACAGGTTGTAGGAATGGGCCAGGCCTTGGTACAGGAAAACCGTACCGTGGGAACGGCGATCGTAATTCTGGGGTTTCCAGACCTGACCGTCCGCGCCTTTGACCGAGAAGGATTCGTCCGACAGCCAACTGGTCAGCGTGTACTGGCTCGGCTTCTCAAGGGCTGTCAGATAAACCGCAGGCTTGATCAACGAACCGATTGGTCGCACTGCATCCAGCGCCCGGTTGAAGCCGGCGAAACTTGCCTGACGGCTGCCGATCATGGCCTGGACTTCACCGGTTTCCGGGTTGGTCACGACCATCGCCGCCTCAACCTCATCGGAACCCTTGCGTCCGGACAAGCGTTTAAAGGTGTCGTTGACCGACGCTTCGGCTTTCATCTGCAGGATCGGGTCGAAACTGGTGAAGATCCGCAGGCCTTCTTCGGTCAAGTCTTCGTCGCGATAGTCTTCACGCAGCTGACGTTTAACCAGGTCGAGGAAGCCCGGGAATGAACTGTCCGCCAGCTTGCCGCGCGTCGTCACGCCCAGTGGCATATTCTTCGCCGCTGCGACCTGCTCGGCAGTGGCGACGCCTTGTTGCTCAAGCACATCGAGCACCAGATTGCGCCGCTCCAGCGCCCGTTCCGGGTTGCGACGCGGATTGTAATAGGACGGCCCCTTGACCATCCCCACCAGCATGGCGACTTGATGCAGTTTCAGCTCAGACAATGGCTGCCCGAAGAAGAACTGGCTGGCCAGGCCGAAACCGTGCACCGCGCGCTGCCCATCCTGACCGACGAACACTTCATTGAGGTACGCCTCAAGAATTTCCCGTTTGTCGTAATGCAGCTCAAGCAGCATCGCCATCATGGCTTCGGTGAGTTTGCGGGTCAGGCTGCGTTCGCTGGTCAGGTAGAAATTCTTCACCAACTGCTGGGTCAGCGTACTGCCGCCCTGGGTCATCTTGCCGCCGGAGGTGTTGACCCACACGGCGCGGGCAATCGACTTGGGCGACACGCCCCAGTGGCTATAGAAATCCCGGTCTTCCACGGCGACCAGGGTTTCCAGCAGGTACGGTGGGACCTGATCGATTTTGATCAGAATGCGGTCTTCAAGATTTTTCGGGTAAATGCCGCCGATCAGCAGAGGCTCCAGACGCACGACTGAAAGCTTCGAACCGTTGGTCGCCGAAAGGTCAGCCACGTAATCGCCGGAGAAACGCACGCGCACCGGCTGAGCTTTTTCCAGGCCTTCATAGAACTGGAAGCCACGGGTATTCAAGTCGACGGTGTTGCCGTTGACCGCCGCTGCGCCGGGGCCGTTGCTCACGGCTTCGCGGCGATAGCCCAAGGCGTCGAGCTCGGTGAGGAAGTCTTCCTTGCTCAGCTTCTGGCCGGTAAACAACTCCAGCGGGCGCGCATACACCTTGGCCGGGATGGTCCAGCGCTTGCCGGAGAACTTCTCCTGGACCACGGCGTCGAGGTAAACCGCGAACCCGGCGAGCACCACGAGGCCGACCAGACTGAGTTTAAGGGCCCAGCCCAGCCAGGGGCTCAAGCCCCGGGAAGGTGGTTTTTTGGGGGTACGGGGGGATCGAGTACGAGTCATGGCGGCGGATTATACGCACTTTATTCATACTCAACAGGAGCCCTCCGAGGTTTGCGTCAGACGGACTTGCAGCCATAATGGCGGCCGTGAATTTTCCCCAGACTCTGAAGGATCGCCTGTGAGCCAGTCCCTGATCGCCGCCCTGCAAAACCCGGCCCTCTACCCGCATCCTGTCGACGGGTTCCAGGTCATCGAGACCCATATCTCCTGGGTCATCCTCACCGGTCCCTTTGCTTATAAAGTGAAGAAGCCCGTGAATTTCGGCTTCCTCGACTTCACCAGCCTCGACGCTCGCGAACATTTCTGCGGCGAAGAGCTGCGCCTCAACCAGCGCCTGACCCACGATTTGTACCTGGAAGTGTTGCCGATCACCGGCAGCGAAGCTGCGCCACAACTGGGCGGCGAAGGTCCGGTTGTCGATTTCGCACTGAAAATGCGTCAATTCCCACAAAGCCAGTTGCTCAGCACCCTGCAAGCCAATGGTGAGTTGACCACCGCGCACATCGACGAGATGGCCGCACAGATCGCCCAATTCCACCTCACTGCACCGAAAGTGCCTGGCGAACACGAAGCCGGCACCCCGGACAGCGTGATGGCACCGGTACGCCAGAACTTCGAACAGATCCGCCCGTTCCTCAGCGACAAGGCCGATCTGCTGCAACTTGATGCGTTGCAAGCCTGGGCCGAAAGCAGCTTCGAACGCCTGAAGCCGCTGTTCGCCCAGCGCAAGGCTGAAGGCTTCATCCGCGAATGCCACGGCGACATCCACCTGGGCAACGCCACCGTGATCGATGGCAAGGTCGTGATCTTCGACTGCATCGAGTTCAACGAACCGTTCCGCTTCACCGACGTTTATGCCGACACCGGTTTCCTGGCCATGGACCTGGAAGATCGCGGCCTGAAAAGCCTGGCGCGTCGTTTCATCAGCCAGTACCTGGAACTGACCGGCGACTATCAGGGCCTTGAGCTACTGAACTTCTACAAAGCGTACCGCGCACTGGTTCGCGCCAAGGTCAGCCTGTTCAGCATGCCGGCCGAAGCCGACCCGGTGCAACGCGCCACCACCCTGCGTCAGTACCGCAACTACGCCAACCTGGCAGAAAGCTACAGCACCATTCCTTCGCGGTTCATGGCGATTACCCACGGCGTTTCCGCTGTCGGCAAAAGCCACGTCGCCATGCGCCTGGTGGAAGCGCTGGGCGCCATTCGCCTGCGTTCGGATGTTGAACGCAAGCGTTTGTTCGGCGAGCAAACCGTACCGAATGACCCGCAGGCCGGCATTTATAGTGCCGACGCGAGCGCCGCCACTTACAGCCGCCTGCATGAAATTGCCGCGGTCATCCTGCGCGCCGGTTTCCCGGTGGTCATCGATGCGACATACCTCAAGCGCGCTCAGCGTGACGGCGCGGCGAAAATCGCCGAAGCCACCGGGGCACCGTTCCTGATCCTCGATTGCAATGCACCACAAGCAGTCATCGAGAGCTGGCTGGCCTTGCGTCAGGCAGACCAGAAGGATCCGTCCGACGCCAACCTCGCCGTTATCGCCGCCCAGCAAGCCAGCCGCGAAGCGCTGACGCCTGCCGAGATTCTTTGCAGCAAACGCGTCCAGACCAATGAAAGCGGGACGCTCGACACCGTTGTTGCACAGATTCGCCAGCGCATGCCGGGCCTGTAAAAACTATTTCAGCCGTGAAGCCATCGCCGGCTTCACGGCTGCCAAATAGTGGCACTATACTGGCGTCATAAAACCATCAGGTGATGCGACATGAGCCAGCCGAAACTTCTCGACACCCCGCTTTATGCCTTGCTGCACAAAGACGACATCGCAGGCTTCAATGCCGAGCGCGCCAGTCATGCCTCTGTCGACATGGTCGGCGGCGATTTTCGTGGTCTGGACCTGCGTGAGCTGAACGCCGATGGCGTCGATTTCACCGATGCCTATTTCCGCTCCGCCGATTTGCGTGGTATCGACTTCCGCAACTCCTGCCTGGAAGGCGCAAGCCTGGCTCACGCACAGATCTCCGGCGCCTACTTTCCGCCAGAACTGAGTGCTGACGAGATCCTGATGTCGATGAATTTCGGTACTCGCCTGCGTTATCGCACCCGCTAAAAACGACGTTCTACCTGACAAGTCCAGCGCCCCCGCTTCGCGCTGGGCGCTGGATTTTTTGTCGGGAAAGTTGATTCCTCCGCGCTTCCTCCGACTGCTCCCGCAGACCTTCACGCAGCTATCTGAGTCTTCCTCTTAGAAGCTTTTGCGTCGAAACCGACCAAACAATCACGCTTTTCCTACTGATGGCTACACTCCTGAGAGGCTCGCCCACGCACCGTTCGGCCGTCGCAAGGAGGCTTGATGAATGATGAACTGCAACACCTGAAGAATCTTGGCAAGACGTCGGCACAGTGGCTGCATGCCGTGGGCATCCACAGCGCGTCGGACTTGCGCCGCCTGGGAGCGGTGGATGCTTATCGGGCCGTGCGTACGCGCGGGTTCCGGGCGTCCAAGGTGTTGTTGTATGCGATCGAAGGCGCGCTGATGGACGTGCACTGGAACGACATTCCAGCTGATCGCAAAGAAGCCTTGAACAAACAACTGGAAGCCATCTCGTCCCGTCACAAGAACTGAACAGGCAGATTCGCCTCAGGATTACCGACTCAGGCGCAATGATTACGGGCTTTCGCGCAAGGAAAAAGGGGAATGCAAAGAAATCAAAAAAACAGCGGTTGACTTGGTAATGAGAATCGCTATGATTATCACAACTGGTCGCGAGACTGGTCGATATTTGAAAAGCCCTTGGTTCGGACTCTCAGATATCTCCTCATCAGGCTAATCACGGTTATTTGACCCGGCTCTTGCCGGGTCTTTTTTTGCCTGTGGAAAAGTCGTCTGTTTACTTGCCGAACTGCTTACGCATTTGGGCGCAGTAATCCTGAGCCGGCTTGGCAGGCGTGTACCAGACGTAATCAGCCATGGCCGACGTGACCTCACCCCCCTCCTCCGCCAGCATCAACACCGTCGGTGCTTCAGGCTCGCCAAGATCAAGGACGTGGATCGGCACGCCAACATCCTTGCGTGCGTGGTAAGCGCCGGCAAACAGCAGCGAAGGCGTCGGTGCCGATAGCAAGCGCTCGGCCATCCGACGATCACGTTGTTGCTGGACCGCCAGCATCGCGGGCATCTGCGAGGTGGGCAGCAAGCCGCAATGGGAGTCGTTGATTTGCGCCAGCAACTCATCCTTGACCGACGGAGCATTGGAAAGCCGACCGTTTAATGTCGGGGGCTTGGCATAAACGGTACGGACTTCAAGAGTGTCCAGATTGGCCGCCAACAGCGGGTAGGGTTGAGTCAGCACAAAGCGCACGATCGGCCCGTACAGATTCCAGTCCCACCCCGACTGCCAGTTCAACGCGCCGGGAAGATCTGCGGGTAGCGTCGAGGCACGGCGAATGTCATCGACGCGCGATTGTTGATCCGGCGTGAGCATTTCCAGCAACAGACTGCCTTGGGGTCGACGTTCGCCCAACGCCTGTAGCAACCACAATTGCAGTTGATGGTGATCAGAATTGTCGTGCTGCTCACCGACGATCAGCCGCGACGGCACGGCCAACCGTTCGACCAATTCCGCGGGTGTCAGGATCTGGCCACTGCGCAGGTCCTGAATATCACCGACGACCGGAGGCGGTGCCGAAACGTGCTGGCAGGCACTCAACAACACAACCGCCAGTAGCAAAATTCCTCGCATGCTCACCTCGATGTCATTCTCAGCGGGCGATGATCAGCGGATGACCACGCTCCGGATGCCGCTGCACCAGGACTTCCAGCCCGAACACCGCTTTGAGTGGTTCCGGGCGCAAGACGTGCTCAGGGGTGTCCAGCGCCACCGGCCGCCCACCTTCGAGCAGTAGAAGGCGATCACAATAGCGCGCCGCGAGATTCAGATCATGCAGGATCACCAGCACCGCAGCGCCATGATCGGCGAATTCGCGCACTGCTTGCAGGGTGGTGTGCTGGTGCAGCGGGTCGAGCATCGAAGTCGGTTCATCGAGCAACAGCGTCTGCCCCACCTCCCCCGGCCAGAGCTGCGCCAGTACCCGTGCCAGGTGTACCCGCTGCCTCTCGCCGCCGGATAGCGCCAGATAGCTGCGGCCACTCAGGTGTCCCGCATCGGCAGCGTGCAAGGCGGCGGCGACGATCTCGTCATCCCGGACCCGCCCGCTTTGATAAGGCAAACGCCCCATGCCGACCACTTCTTCCACACGGAAGGCGAAGTCCAGGGTCGACACCTGCGGCAAGACCGCCAGTCGCTGGGCTCGCTGCGCGCCGGTCCAATGGCTCAATTCGCGCTCATCGAGCCAGACGCTGCCGTGGTCAGCCTTCAACTCGCCGCACAAGGCGCCGAGCAAGGTGCTTTTGCCCGCGCCGTTGGGGCCCAACACGCCAAGCACTTCACCCGGCCTGAGCTCAAGCGTGATGTCCGTCAGTACGATTTTTGCGCCTCGACGGATTTGCAGGCTCTGGGTTCGCAACATCAGGCACGCCCTCTGAGCAGTAAATACAGAAAGAACGGCGCACCGATGAAGGCCGTGACAATTCCGATCGGCAACTCTGCTGGCGCCAGGGCCAGCCGTGCGACCAGGTCGGCAAACAGCAGGAGACTGGCACCCGCCAGCACCGAGGCCGGCAACAACACCCGATGATCAGGACCGGCCAGCAGGCGCACCAGATGCGGCACCACCAGACCGACAAACCCGATCATCCCCGCCGCCGCCACGGCCGCGCCAACCCCCAGCGCGGTGCAAAACACCAATTCGCGCTTGAGCCCTTCGACGTCAATGCCCAGGTGACCGGCCTCCGACTCGCCGAGCAGCAACGCATTCAAGGCCTTGGCCCGGCGCGGCAACCAGAGCGCCACACCGGCGCTCACCAGCAGCAACGGCCAGAGCCGTGAATAGCTGGCGCCGTTCAGGCTGCCCAGGTTCCAGAACGTGAGTGTGCGCAAGGTCGCGTCGTCGGCCAGATAGGTGAACAAACCGACCGCCGACCCCGCCAGCGCCGTTAACGCAATACCGGCCAGGAGCATGGTCGCGACGTTCGTCTGCCCGTTGCGCCGCCCCAGCCGATACACCAACGCCGTCACACCCAACCCGCCGAGAAATGCGCACACCGACAACAGATAAGGCCCGAACGATTCAGGCAGACCACCAAACACCGAACCACCGACAATCGCGATAGCGGCTCCCAGCGCAGCACCGCTGGACACCCCGACCAACCCCGGGTCAGCCAGCGGGTTACGAAACAATCCCTGCATCGCCACGCCGGACAACGCCAGTACGCCGCCCACTGCCAGGCCCAACAAGGTTCGAGGCAAGCGTATTTGCCCGAGGATCAGCTCGGCCTGCTCCAGCCCATCAGGGGTAATGGGCAGGCCGATCATGCGCAACGCCGCACGTAGGGTATCGAATAAAGGCAGGCTGACCGGCCCCAGCGCCAAGGACAGCCAGATCGCCACTAAACACAGCAGGCTCAGGCCAATGAACAACGCACGGGGTTTAACCAAAACGGTCATTGGGCCGCATTGCCTGGGAAGAAACCATCAGACAGCGTTTTCAACGCATCGGGCAAACGAGGCCCCAATCCACCTACCAACAAGGTCGGATCGAGTTCCATGACGCGCCCGTCCCTGGCCGCACGGGTCGAGGACAGAATCGGGTTTTCCTTGAACAACGCCGCGCGCGCGGCATCGCCGGTCATCGCTCGGTCAGCAAACACCAGCACGTCGGGGTCAAGACTGACCAGCGACTCAACGGAAAAGGGTTTGTAGCCAGTGTGCGTGGCCAGATTGTGCCCGCCGGCCTTTTGGATGAGCCAATCGGCGGCGGTGTCTTTGCCGGCGATAAGCGGCTTGCCGCCCGCATGGCCCAGCAGCAACAGCACGCCCGGCGATTTTTCCTTCAACTGCGCGCGAGTGACCCGGACCTTCTGCTGTTCGAGTTGCTGCTGGTAGGTCTGGAGCAATTGCGCAGCCCGGTCTTCAGCACCGAGCAACTTGCCCAGATGCGCAAGATTGCCCTGCAACGTCGGCATATCGGGCTGGGCCGAGAACAGTTCGACCTGCACGCCCGCGCTACGAACCTGCGACAGCACCGGCGGCGGCCCCATTTCTTCGGTGCCGACCAGAATCTGCGGGCGTAAGCTCAAGATGCCCTCCGCCGACAGTTGCCGCTGATAACCGATGCTCGGCAGCGCCTTCAACGAGGCCGGATGCTGACTGGTGGTATCGACGCCGACCAGTTTTGACTCACCGCCCAGCGCGCTCACCCACTCCGACAAGGCGCCACCGGCACTGACCCAACGCTGTGGCAACTCGGCCGCTGCGGCGTGGTGGCTGACGAGGAGTCCGACACACAGCGCAACAACGCGGGTACTCAGGCGCATAAACAGCTTCCTTTTAAGTTTTCCCAGGCATCGAGATGACAGGCCAAGTATCCTCGGCATCCGGCACCTGCACCCGACGGGGCGAAGCGGCCATTTGATAATTGTTTGCATTTGAACGTCAAGCTCGGACATATCCGGTCACGAGCCGCCGAAACAGAGGATAGACATGAAGTTGATTTGTACAGGTGCCGAACTGGCTGACAACAGTAGTCGCGGATTCGACATCGACAGTCAGAAACTTTTTGCTGTGCGCCGGGGCGGCCAAGTGTACGTCTACATCAATCGCTGCCCGCACCGGGGTGTCGGGCTGGAATGGAAACCCGATCAGTTTCTCGACCCCAGCAACAGCCTGATCCAGTGTGCGACCCACGGCGCACTGTTCCTGATCGAAGACGGCGAATGCGTCGCCGGCCCGTGCGCCGGGCAATCCCTCACCCCCGTTGCCTGCCGCGAAGACGAACAAGGTATCTGGATCGACCCTTAACTGTTCAGCAGCACCTCCAGGCGTCGATCGACCACCATCTCTTCATGGGTCAATCGCACGCCATAGGCCATTACCTCGACGCCGCATGCCACCGCCTCTCGCAATGCCACTGCGTAGGCCGAATCGATCTCTTCTGCCGGACGCACCGCTTCAATGCCGGTCAGGTTGACGCAATACAACTGCACCGCGCGAATCCCGTCCCGAGCCAAGTGAGCCAGTTCCCGCAAATGCTTGGCGCCCCGTTGCGTCACTGCATCGGGAAATGCCGCCACCGATGAACCGTCGAAGCCCAGGGTCACGCTTTTGACCTCTACATACGCCGGCCCGCCCGGGTAATCGAGACGGAAATCGATGCGGCTGCTTTCCTGCCCGTAGGCCACTTCGCGTTTCAACTCGGTAAAGCCGTTCAGTTCGGTAATCACGCCCGCCCGCAACGCCTCTTCGATCAACCCGTTGGCGCGCCCGGTGTTCACGCAAAACAACCGGCCTTGCGGGGTTTCACCGACTTCCCAAGTGCCGGGCAATTTGCGTTTCGGGTCGTCGGAGCGGCTGAACCAGACCTGCCCACCTTCCACCTGGCAATTGAGCATCGAGCCGGTGTTGGGGCAGTGAATCGTCAGCAACTCACCGCCAACGGTTTCGATATCGGCGAGAAAACGCTTGTAACGACGGATCAGGCGACCTTCTTCGAGGGGAGGATGAAAACGCATCAGCCTTGCCAGCTCCGCAATCCACGTGCGATCCGCTCGACCGCTTCTTCCAGGCGCGGCAGGCTTTGGGTGTAGGCAAAACGCACATGGTGCCCAGCCTGATAACGTCCAAAGTCCAAGCCCGGGGTAATTGCAACATGCTCGGTTTCGAGGAAATGTCGGCAGAATGCGAAGGCATCGCCGCCGAACTTGCTGATATCGGCGTACAAGTAAAACGCGCCTTCCGGCTCGACGGCGATCCCGAAGCCCAGCTCTCTCAGAGCCGGCAACAGGAAATCCCGTCGACGACCGAATTCGGCCCGACGCTCTTCCAGAATGCTGATCGTGGCCGGCTCGAAGCAGGCCAGTGCGGCGTGCTGGGCCATGCTCGGGGCGCTGATGTAGAGATTTTGCGCAAGTTTTTCCAGCTCGCCGACTGCCGCTTCAGGGGCGACCAGCCATCCCAGCCGCCATCCGGTCATGCCGAAATACTTGGAAAAACTATTAAGGACAAAGGCGCTGTCATCGACTTCCAGCACACTGGCGGCATCGGTGCCATACGTCAGGCCATGGTAGATCTCGTCCACCACCAGATGACCGTGTCGCTCCTTGATCGCAACCGACAAGCCCGCCAGTTCGTCACGGGTCAGGATGGTCCCGGTCGGGTTGGCGGGTGAGGCCACCAAGGCGCCGACGCTGTCTTGATCCCAATGGCGCGCCACCAGGTCCGGCGTCAGCTGATAGCGAACGTCCGGGCCGACCGGCACCAGTTGCGCGGCGCCTTCGACCAACCGCAGGAAATGCCGGTTGCAGGGATAACCCGGGTCCGCCAGCAGCCAATGTTTGCCCGGATCGACGAGCAAGGCGCTGGCCAGTAACAAGGCGCCGGAACCGCCAGGCGTGATGAGGATTCGCTGCGGGTCGATGTTCAACCCGTAACGCTGCTGATAAAAGCCCGAAATGGCCTCACGCAACTCGGGGATACCGCGCGCAGCGGTGTAACGGGTCTTCCCCGCCGTCAGTGCTGCCTGGCCGGCCTGGATGATCGGCTCGGCGGTGGTGAAGTCCGGCTCGCCGATTTCCAGGTGGATCACATCGTGACCCTCGGCTTGCAGTTCATTGGCCCGCGCCAGCAGCGCCATGACATGGAAAGGTTCGATCGCGCGACTGCGGGCACTGTAGGACTGAGCCATTAGCCTTCCTTACAACGGAGAAAAAAATCGATTCTACCCAAGCGTTGGAACGAGCGAGAACCTAAAGCGGTCAGACGCGTTATAACTTGGCCGTAAACGACTCAAGCGTGTACCTCAGGTTTGACTAAAATCAATAATTGATCAGGTCTCCATCGCCGCCAGACAAGGCTTTGCGATCATTTGCAAGCCCTTTGGGCCACTACCTCGACATCCGGGAGTAGCGCGGCCCGATTTGATCTGGTAAGTTCGCCCGCTTGCAGCCGCAGGGCCGGCAGGTGTCGGTGATGGAGCAATCCTGCGCAATGGATTACAAGAGTAGAGGCGGTCCATTTCATGCCCACCCAAGCAAAGCAGCAAAACCAGTCGATCAGCGGCTTCGAACCCTACAAAGAAGTTAAGGGCGAGGAGTACATGGGCAAGCCCATGCGCGCTCACTTCACCAAGATCCTGAATAAGTGGAAACAGGACTTGATGCAGGAAGTCGACCGCACGGTTGATCACATGAAAGACGAAGCGGCCAACTTCCCTGACCCGGCCGACCGTGCCAGCCAGGAAGAAGAGTTCAGCCTTGAACTGCGTGCCCGCGACCGCGAGCGCAAGTTGATCAAGAAGATCGACAAGACGCTGCAGCTGATCGAAGACGAAGAATATGGCTGGTGCGAGTCCTGCGGCGTCGAGATCGGCGTCAAGCGACTGGAAGCCCGCCCTACCGCCGACATGTGCGTTGACTGCAAGACCCTGGCGGAAATCAAGGAAAAGCAAGTCGGCAAGTAATGTCGACTTGAACGAAGAACGGAGCGTGCGAACGCTCCGTTTTTGTTTCTGATATTTATTGCGTCTTCGCCATTGCCTTCGCGAGCAAGCTTCGCGCCTACAAAGGCTGGCACGATCTTCTGTAGGAACGAAGCTTGCTCGCGACGGCGGCTTCAAGCCATGCTCGAAACGATTGGACAGCCTGACACCGCCTTATGACCGCCATCGCCTCCCCCACCTACATCGGCCGCTTCGCCCCCACGCCCAGCGGCCACCTGCATTTCGGTTCGCTGGTCGCGGCGCTGGCTTCGTACCTCGACGCGCGTGCGGTGGGCGGGCGCTGGTTGATGCGCATGGAAGACCTCGATCCGCCACGGGAAGAACCCGGCGCCCAGGCAGCCATCTTGAAAGCCCTGGAAAGCTACGGTTTCGAGTGGGACGGGGAAGTGGTCCGCCAGAGCGATCGGCATGACGCCTACGCCTTAGTCCTCAATCGCCTGTTCAATCAAGGCCTCGCTTACGCCTGCACCTGCTCGCGCAAGCAATTGGAGCCGTATCACGGCATTTACCCGGGCTTGTGCCGCAACGCCGGCCATGGCACCGAAGATGCCGCGATTCGATTGCGCGTCCCCGAACTGGAATACCACTTCATCGACAGGGTGCAAGGCGAATATCGCCAGCACCTGGGCCGGGACGTCGGCGATTTCGTGATCCGGCGCCGCGACGGGCTCTACGCCTATCAACTGGCGGTAGTGCTGGACGACGCCTGGCAAGGCATCACCGATATCGTCCGTGGCGCTGACCTGCTCGACTCCACGCCGCGCCAGCTTTACCTGCAAGAACTGCTCGGCCTGCCTCAACCGCGTTATCTGCACATCCCGCTGATTACCCAGCCCGATGGCAACAAGCTCGGCAAGTCCTACCGCTCGCCGCCATTGACCGAAGATCAGGCAACCCCTCTGTTGCTGCGTGCGTTGCGCGCATTGGGGCAAAACCCCGGTGCTGAACTGGCTTACGCCACCCCCCGGGAAGTGCTGGATTGGGGCATCGCCCACTGGGATGCGTTATTAATCCCGCGCACACTGACCCTGCCCGAAGCGCAACTACAGTGATCACACTTGCAGTGGCGCGCCCATCCGTTACCATCGCCGCACGTTTTCGGGCACGCGCATAAAAAAGAGAGGCCGGGATGTACATCTATCGCTTGGTCCTGCTCCTGGTAGTGGGGATTTACCTGTTCTCCCCGGCCATCATGGATTGGTGGATCGACGCCACTGGCGCCTGGTATCGCCCTTATCTGCTCTGGCTGATTCTGATCGTCGTGACCTTCATCCTGCAGAGCCAAAAAGATGCCGATGAGCTTTAGCCTGACCCAGATGATCCTGATCAGCGCCGCGTACCTGGCGGTGCTGTTCGGCGTCGCCTGGATCAGCGAACGGGGCATGATCCCCCGGGCGATCATTCGCCACCCGCTGACCTACACCCTGTCGCTGGGGGTGTACGCCAGTGCCTGGGCGTTTTACGGCACGGTGGGCCTGGCCTATCAGTACGGCTACGGTTTTCTGTCCAGTTACCTCGGGGTCTCCGGGGCGTTTTTGCTGGCGCCGGTGTTGCTGTACCCGATCCTGAAAATCACCCGCACCTATCAACTGTCGTCGCTGGCCGACTTGTTCGCATTCCGTTTCCGCAGCACGTGGGCCGGAGCGCTGACCACGATTTTCATGTTGATCGGCGTGCTGCCATTGCTGGCGTTGCAGATCCAGGCGGTGGCCGACTCCATCGGCATCCTGACCCGCGAGCCGGTGCAGCATCGCGTGGCCTTGAGCTTTTGCGCGCTGATTACCCTGTTCACGATCTTCTTCGGCTCGCGCCACATCGCCACCCGCGAGAAACATGAAGGCCTGGTGTTCGCGATTGCCTTCGAGTCGGTGATCAAGCTGATCGCCATTGGCGGTGTCGGCCTCTATGCCCTTTATGGCGTGTTCGACGGCCCGCAACAACTGGAACTGTGGCTACTGCAAAACCAGACAGCCCTCGCCGCCTTGCACACGCCCTTGCAGGAAGGCCCGTGGCGAACGCTGCTGCTGGTGTTCTTCGCCTCGGCGATTGTGATGCCGCACATGTACCACATGACCTTTACCGAGAATCTCAACCCGCGCTCGCTGGTCAGCGCCAGCTGGGGTCTGCCGCTGTTCCTGCTGTTGATGAGCCTGGCGGTGCCGCTGATTCTCTGGGCCGGACTGAAACTCGGCGCCACTACCAACCCGGAATATTTCACCCTGGGCATCGGCATCGCCGCCAACAGCAAAGCCTTGGCGTTGTTGGCGTATGTCGGCGGGTTGTCGGCAGCGAGCGGACTGATCATCGTCACCACCCTGGCGCTGTCCGGGATGGCGCTGAACCATCTGGTGCTGCCGCTCTACCAACCGCCGGCCGAAGGCAACATCTATCGCTGGTTGAAGTGGACCCGCCGGGCGCTGATCGTTGCGATTATCATGGCCGGCTACGGCTTCTACCTGTTGCTGGGCGCCGAACAGGACCTGGCCAACCTCGGCATCGTCGCGTTTGTGGCCACGTTGCAATTTCTTCCGGGGGTCCTGTCGGTCCTGTATTGGCCGACCGCCAACCGCCGCGGCTTCATCGCCGGTTTGCTGGCGGGGATCCTGGTGTGGCTGGTGACCATGTTGTTGCCGCTGGTCGGCAATCTGCAGGGCTTCTACATTCCGCTGTTGAACATGATCTACGTGCTGGACGACACCAGTTGGCACATGGCCGCGATCGCGTCCCTGGCCGCCAACGTGCTGATGTTCACCCTGATCTCGCTGTTCACCAACGCCAGCCCCGAAGAGGCCAGCGCCGCCGAAGCCTGCGCCGTGGACAACGTGCGTCGCCCGCAGCGCCGGGAACTGCACGCCGCCTCGCCTCAGGAATTCGCCACGCAACTGGCTAAGCCTCTGGGCGCCAAGGCCGCACAGAAAGAAGTCGAGCAGGCCCTGCGTGATCTCTATCTGCCATTTGACGAGCGCCGGCCTTATGCCTTGCGCCGTTTGCGCGACCGGATCGAAGCCAACCTCTCCGGCCTGATGGGCCCGAGCGTGGCGCAGGACATGGTCGAGACCTTCCTGCCGTACAAGGCTGGCGGCGAAAACTACGTCACCGAAGACATCCACTTCATCGAAAGCCGTCTCGAGGACTACCACTCCCGCCTCACCGGCCTTGCCGCCGAACTCGATGCCCTGCGCCGCTATCACCGCCAGACCTTGCAGGAATTGCCGATGGGCGTTTGCTCGCTGGCCAAGGATCAGGAAATCCTCATGTGGAACAAAGCCATGGAGGAGCTGACCGGGATTGCAGCGCAGCGTGTGGTCGGTTCGCGCCTGAGCACCATCGCCGATCCGTGGAAAGAACTGCTGCAAGGCTTCATCAATCTGCCGGACGAGCATTTGCACAAACAGCACCTGGCCCTTGATGGCCAGACCCGCTGGCTGAACCTGCACAAAGCGGCCATTGATGAACCGCTCGCACCGGGTAACAGTGGCCTGGTGTTGCTGGTGGAAGATCTGACCGAAACCCAGATGCTCGAAGACAAACTGGTGCACTCCGAGCGCCTGGCCAGCATCGGGCGACTCGCGGCGGGTGTGGCTCATGAAATCGGCAACCCGATCACCGGCATCGCGTGCCTGGCGCAGAACCTGCGCGAAGAACGCGAAGACGATGGCGAACTGAAGGAAATCAGCGGTCAGATCCTCGAGCAGACCAAACGCGTTTCGCGCATCGTTCAGTCGCTGATGAGCTTCGCCCACGCCGGCAGTCACCAGCACAGCGACGAGCCCGTCTGTCTGGCTGAAGTGGCTCAGGATGCCATCGGTTTGCTGGCCCTGAACCGACGCAATTTCGAAGTGCAGTTCTATAACCTGTGCGACCCCGATCATTGGGTCGAAGGCGATCCGCAACGCCTCGCCCAGGTATTGATCAACCTGCTCTCAAACGCCCGTGACGCCTCGCCTCCCGGCAGTGCGGTGCGGGTCAAGAGCGAAGCCGGCGAACACACGGTCGATCTGATCGTGGAAGACGAAGGCAGCGGTATTCCGAAGAACATCATGGACCGATTGTTCGAACCTTTCTTCACCACCAAGGATCCTGGCGAAGGCACCGGTCTGGGCCTTGCACTGGTCTATTCCATCGTTGAAGAGCATTATGGACAAATCACCATCGACAGCCCGGCTGATGTACAAAGCCAACGCGGCACCCGTATTCGGGTGACCTTGCCGCGTCATGTCGAAGCGACGTCCGCTGTGAACTGAGACCGTCGAGAGTATCGAATCAATGCCGCACATTTTGATCGTCGAAGACGAAACAATTATCCGCTCCGCCTTGCGCCGCCTGCTGGAACGTAACCAGTACCAGGTCAGCGAAGCCGGTTCAGTGCAGGAAGCACAAGAACGCTTCACCATTCCCACGTTCGACCTGATCGTCAGCGACTTGCGTCTGCCGGGCGCTCCGGGCACCGAGTTGATCAAACTCGGCCAGGGCACTCCGGTGCTGATCATGACCAGCTACGCCAGCCTGCGTTCGGCCGTCGACTCGATGAAGATGGGCGCGGTGGATTACATCGCCAAGCCTTTCGATCACGACGAAATGCTCCAGGCTGTCGCCCGTATCCTGCGTGACCGCCAATCGCTGCCGGCCGGCGGTGAACCTGCCACCGGCAAAGCGGCCAATGGCGCGGCGAAACCGGGTGTTGATAACAGCAACGGCGAAATCGGCATCATCGGTTCGTGCCCGCCGATGCAGGACCTGTACAGCAAGATCCGCAAAGTCGCGCCGACCGATTCCAATGTCCTGATCCAGGGTGAATCCGGTACCGGTAAAGAACTGGTGGCCCGCGCCCTGCACAACCTGTCCAAACGCGCCAAGGCACCGATGATTTCGGTGAACTGTGCAGCCATCCCGGAAAGCCTGATCGAGTCCGAACTGTTCGGCCACGAAAAAGGCGCGTTCACTGGCGCCAGCGCCGGGCGTGCCGGTCTGGTGGAAGCGGCGGACGGCGGCACCTTGTTCCTCGACGAAATCGGCGAACTGCCACTGGAAGCCCAGGCCCGCTTGCTGCGCGTGTTGCAGGAAGGCGAAATTCGCCGGGTCGGTTCGGTCCAGTCACAGAAAGTCGATGTGCGCCTGATCGCCGCGACTCACCGGGACCTCAAGAGCCTGGCGAAGATCGGTCAGTTCCGTGAAGACTTGTATTACCGCCTCCATGTGATCGCCCTGAAATTGCCGGCACTGCGCGAGCGCGGTGCCGACGTCAACGAGATCGCCAATGCCTTCCTGGCGCGACAGAGCGCGCGGGTCAACCGCACCGACCTGAAATTCGCGGCGGATGCCGAACAGGCGATCCGTCATTACTCCTGGCCGGGTAACGTTCGTGAACTGGAAAACGCGGTAGAGCGCGCCGTCATCCTGTGCGAGAGCCCGGAGATTTCCGCCGAGCTGCTGGGGATCGACATCGAACTGAGCGACCTGGAAGACGATGACTTCATTGGTCTGCCGCCGCAACAGGGCAACGGCGCCAGCAACAACAATCATGAGCCGACCGAAGACCTGTCGCTGGAAGACTACTTCCAGCACTTCGTGCTTGAGCATCAGGACCACATGACGGAAACCGAGCTGGCCCGCAAACTCGGGGTGAGTCGCAAGTGCCTGTGGGAACGTCGTCAGCGCCTGGGTATCCCACGGCGCAAGACCGGGGTTGCCAGCGAGAGCTGAACCGCGCCTGTCTGATGTGCGGGTAACACATGACTTTGTGAAAAAACTGTTACCTCAGTCGTTTCACGTAACAGAAGCCGGGGCTTACGGTAACGAAGTCCCGGCTTTTTTTCGGCCTCGAAAACCCTGCCAGCCCGCCTAACCCCTTGTTTTGCTGGACCTCACAAAAGTTGGCACGCACCCTGCTATATGTTTAGTACAAGAACAATAACAAGCAATGCACAAGACAATAAAAATAAGACGAATCGACTCACGCACAATAAAAACAAGACGGCGAGAGGCGCAGCTAACTGATTCTTTTGGAGAGGCGTTGTATTTGGGGCTTGCCCCACGACCAGGCCGAGAATAATAAAAAACTGTCCCAAGACAGTGCCTGAACTGGTTGGATCGAAAGATCACTGCAGCACAGCGACCAAAGCAATCCGTTTGCTCTTGGCTCCCGATTGGGAGGGCCATGAAGGAAACACTTCATGGCGAGGGCACTTAATAAAAACAAAAAGCCCGACTCAAAAATAAAAATAGAGCATGCAACTACTTTCTTGGGGAGCTTCGGCTCCCCTTGTAGTTTCTACGATTCGAAAAACCTACCCAAATCTGCTTTGTTTTCCGCTTGAAGCCTGCGGCTTACAGCTCATATCTGCTGTGTCCTACACCATCCCCTGACTAAATGCTAGAATCCCCGCCCATCATGCGGTCATTCTTCGTTATGGCCGAACATTCCTTCAAACAGTGCATCCCATGCTGAAGAAGTTGTTCCAGTCATTCCGTTCTCCCAAGCGTCATACGCAACACATTCGCAGTACGCCTGAAGTGCTCAACAGCGGCCAACATTCGCTGCAAAAGGCCCAATTCAGCCGTTATGCGGTGAACATCGTCGAACGCCTGCAGAACGCCGGTTACCAGGCCTACCTGGTCGGCGGCTGTGTGCGTGACATGCTCCTTGGCATCACGCCAAAAGATTTCGACGTCGCCACCAGTGCCACGCCTGAGCAGGTGCGGGCCGAATTCCGCAACGCGCGGATCATCGGTCGCCGCTTCAAGCTGGTGCATATCCACTTTGGCCGCGAAATCATCGAAGTCGCGACCTTCCGCGCCAATCACCCGCAAAACGACGAGGAAGAAGACAGCAACCAGTCTTCCCGTAACGAGAGCGGGCGCATCCTGCGCGACAACGTCTACGGCACGCTGGAGGAAGACGCGCAACGCCGCGACTTCACCATCAACGCCTTGTATTACGACCCGGTCAGCGAGCGCATTCTCGATTACGCCAATGGCGTTCACGACATCCGCAATCACCTGATCCGCCTGATCGGCGACCCGAAGCAACGCTACCAGGAAGACCCGGTACGGATGCTGCGGGCCGTGCGTTTCGCCGCCAAGCTGAATTTCGGCATCGAAAAACACAGCGCCCTGCCGATCCGCGACCTGGCGCCGATGCTGCGCGAGATCCCGTCAGCCCGTCTGTTCGAAGAAGTGCTCAAGCTGTTCCTCTCCGGCCATGCCGCGGACACCTTCGAGATGCTGGTCGACCTGCAGTTGTTCGATCCGCTGTTCCCGGCCAGTGCCGAGGCGCTGGAATACAACCCGACGTACACCCACACCTTGATCAGCGAAGCGTTGATCAACACCGACCTGCGGATCAAACAGAACAAACCGGTGACCCCGGCGTTCCTGTTTGCAGCCCTGCTGTGGCCTGCCCTGCCGGCCCGCGTCCTGCGCCTGCAAGAACGGGGCATGCCACCGATTCCGGCGATGCAGGAAGCCGCTCACGAGCTGATTGCCGAGCAGTGCCAGCGGATCGCGATTCCGAAACGCTTCACCATGCCGATCCGCGAGATCTGGGACATGCAGGAGCGTCTTCCGCGCCGCAGCGGCAAGCGTGCCGACCTGTTGCTGGACAACCCGCGGTTCCGTGCCGGTTACGACTTCCTGCTGCTGCGAGAAAGCGCTGGCGAGCAGACCGATGGCCTGGGCGAATGGTGGACCGACTATCAGGACGCCAATGACAGTGAGCGTCGGGACATGATCCGCGACCTCAGCGGCAAGGATGAAGGCACCGGCGCACCCCGCAAACGGCGTCGCAGCGGTGGTGCCAAGCGCAAACGCGCGGCCGGCGCACCGAGTGCTACGGGCGAGTAATCCATGGAACGCATCTACATCGGCATGGGCAGCAATCTGGCTGACCCCGCCGAACAATTGCGCAGCGCCGTCGAGGCGCTGGCGCAGTTGCCGCAAACCCAACTGGTCGGGGTGTCCGGGTTTTATCAAAGCGACTCGCTTCTGCCCGGCCAGCCGCGTTACACCAACGCGGTCGCCGCCCTCGACAGCACGCTCCCCCCACTGGACCTGCTTGATGCGCTGCAAGCCATCGAGAACGGACAAGGCCGCGAGCGTCTTGAGCGTTGGGGTCCACGAACGCTGGACCTCGACATCGTGCTGTTTGGCGACCGGCTGATCGACGAACCGCGCCTCAAGGTGCCGCACTACCATATGCAGGAGCGGGCCTTCGTTCTGTATCCGCTGGCCGAACTGGCGCCTGCGGATTTGCGTCTGGCCGATGGCCGCAGCCTGAAGGCATTACTCGCAGCCTGTCCGTTCGTCGGCCTGGAACGCCTCCCTCCGAATTAATGCAAATCCCCTGTGGGAGTGAGCCTGCTCGCGATAGCGACTTAACATTCACCGAAGATGTTGACTGTCAGGACGCAATCGCGAGCAGGCTCACTCCCACATTGGTTTTTGTGTTGAACATAGAATCCGCTGCTGAATCGCATCAGTTACCCCGGTAACACCCCCCGCGTAACAACGCGGTAACACATGCAATTGACTTCCCGAGTTCTCCTCACGACTATAGGCGTCCCGCTGCCGCCAACACGGCGTTGAAGGGCGCAATCCAGGCCTTAAAAGCACGACATCAGAGCGTGCGCCTGTATTTAACGAAGAATCACGCGCGTTACTCGCAGTAGTTTCCAAGCGCCTGAATGAGGAACTTTTCATGCCAGCCATCACCCTGACCACTCTGCAAGGTTTGAAGCAAAAAGGTGAAAAAATCACCATGCTGACCTGCTATGACGCGACCTTCGCCCACGCCTGCAATCAGGCTGGCGTCGAAGTGCTGCTGGTGGGCGACTCCCTCGGCATGGTTTTGCAAGGTCACGACAGCACCCTGCCGGTGACCACCGCGGAAATGGCTTACCACGTGGCAGCCGTCAAACGCGGCAACGCCGATGCGCTGATCCTCGCCGACCTGCCGTTCATGGCCTACGCCACCACCGAACAAGCCATGAGCAACAGCGCCCTGTTGATGCAGGCCGGTGCGCACATGGTCAAGGTTGAAGGCGCATTGTGGCTCGCCGACTCGATCCGCCTGCTGGCCGAACGAGGCATCCCTGTGTGCGCGCACATGGGCCTGACACCGCAATCGGTGAACATGCTGGGCGGTTACAAAGTCCAGGGCCGCAGCGAGAACCAGGCGCGACAGATGCGCGCCGACGCCATCGCGCTGGAACAGGCCGGTGCCGCCATGCTGTTGCTTGAGTGCGTACCGAGCGAATTGGCCCAGGAAATTACCCAGGCAGTGGGCATTCCGGTGATCGGCATCGGTGCCGGCAGTGACACCGATGGCCAGGTCCTGGTCCTGCACGACATGCTCGGCCTGTCCATTACCGGTCGCGTACCTAAATTCGTAAAGAACTTCATGAACGGCCAGACCAGCATTCACGCAGCTCTGAGCGCCTACGTCAGTGAAGTCAAAGCCGCCTCTTTCCCTGGGATCGAACACGGATTCTCTGCATGAACACCGTAAAAACAGTACGCGAACTCCGGGCCGCCGTGGCCCGTGCCCGCAGCGAAGGCAAGCGCATCGGCTTCGTGCCGACCATGGGCAACCTGCACAGCGGTCATGTCGCGCTGATTACCAAAGCGACCCAACGGGCGGATTTCGTAGTCGCCAGCATTTTCGTCAACCCGCTGCAATTCGGCGCCGGCGAAGACCTCGACAAGTACCCGCGGACCCTGGCGGCTGACCAGGAGAAACTGCTCCAGGCCGGTTGCCACTTGCTGTTCGCGCCCACCGTCGAAGAAATGTACCCCGACGGCATGGCCGGCCAGACCCGCGTCAGCGTCCCGCAACTCTCCGAAGGCCTGTGCGGCGCCAGCCGTCCCGGGCATTTCGAAGGTGTCGCGACGGTCGTCAGCAAGCTGTTCAACATGGTCCAGCCGGACCTGGCGGTCTTCGGCCAGAAAGATTTCCAGCAACTGGCGGTGATCAAATCCCTGGTCCATGACCTGAACATGCCAGTGCAGATCATTGGCGAACCGACCGTTCGGGCAGCCGATGGCCTGGCGCTGTCGTCGCGCAATGGTTTCCTCAGCGAAGAGCAGCGCGCCATTGCGCCGGTGGTGTATCGCGGCCTGTGCCAGATTGCCGAGGCGATCAAACAGGGCGAGCGGGATTTCCCGGCGCTGATCGACGCACAGATCAAGCAGCTTGAAGCAGCCGGGTTGCGCCCCGATTACCTGGAGATTCGTCACGCGCAAACCTTGCGCCCAGCGACTCCGGAAGATCGGGACCTGGTGATATTGGTTGCGGCGTTCCTGGGCACCACACGGTTGATCGACAACCTGCACCTGAACCTCGACGCCCCCGCCTAAGCACCGCCCCCCCTGTAGGAGCGAAGCTTGCTCGCGAAGAGGCTGTCACACTCGACATTTGTGTCGACTGATACGCCGCGTTCGCGAGCAAGCTTCGCTCCGACAGAAAATTGCGTGGCTTCGCTCCCTTATTGCTGCCTTTTATGCCTTCGGGCAAACTGCCCGCCGTTCGATTCCGACCTGGGAAAACACTCATGCACGCCATCATGCTCAAAGCCAAGCTGCATCGCGCCGAAGTCACTCACGCCGTACTCGATTACGAAGGTTCCTGCGCCATCGACGGCGAATGGCTGGACTTGTCCGGCATCCGTGAGTACGAACAGATCCAGATTTATAACGTCGACAACGGCGAACGCTTCACCACCTACGCGATTCGTGGCGAAGAAGGCTCGCGGATGATCTCGGTCAACGGTGCTGCCGCGCACAAGGCCAAGGTCGGTGACCGTGTGATCATCTGCGCCTACGCCCATTACAGCGAAGCCGAGCTGCTCAACTTCAAACCGCGCATGCTTTACATGGCGCCGGGCAATGAACTGAGCCACACCAGCAATGCCATTCCGGTTCAGGTCGCCTGATCGAACCGACGCCCCTCCCGTTTGTCGAACCGTTCCCTGCTTTGTGTATAAAAAAGTACCGGGAACGTGTTAGACAAAGTCAAGACAGATCGCAGCGCGAGGTTTACTGTATTCGCCCTGTGTCATTGAAATCGTGTCGACGCAGTTGACCGGACGCCTGCCTACGGCGCGCCGGGATTTTCAGTGTTCAAAAAAGCCGTTCAAGTAAAAAGGAAACCCGCAGCGATGGCGTACTACCGCACTCCTCACGACGTGACCGCTCTGCCCGCCTGGCAAGCGTTGAATGACCACCGCCAAGCCATGCAGGATTTCAGCATGCGCGAGGCCTTCAATGCCGATCCGCAGCGTTTTACTCAATTCACCCTCAGCAGCTGCGGCCTGTTTCTCGATTACTCGAAGAATCTGATCAACGCCGAGACCCGCAATCTGCTGGTGGGCCTGGCCAATGAAGTCGACCTCAAGGGCGCGATCAAATCGCTGTTCGACGGCGAAATCGTCAACTCGTCGGAAGGTCGTCCAGCCCTGCACACCGCACTGCGTCGCCCGGTTGGCGACAAGCTGTCGGTGAATGGCGTCAACGTGATGCCAGAAGTGCACAAAGTGCTGAACCAGATCACCGACCTCGTCGGCCGCATCCATGACGGTCTGTGGCGTGGCTACACCGAGAAGCCGATCACTGACGTGGTGAACATCGGCATCGGTGGCTCGTTCCTCGGCCCTGAGCTGGTGTCTGAAGCGCTGCTGTCCTACGCCCAGAAAGGCGTGCGTTGCCATTACCTGGCGAACATCGATGGCAGTGAGTTCCACGAACTGACCATGAAGCTGCGCGCTGAAACCACGCTGTTCATCGTGTCGTCGAAATCCTTCAACACCCTCGAAACCCTGAAAAATGCCCAGGCCGCTCGCGCCTGGTACCTGGCTCAGGGCGGTTCGGAAGCCGAGCTGTATCGTCACTTCATCGCCGTATCCAGCAACAACGCGGCGGCCGTGGCGTTCGGTATCCGCGAAGAAAACATCTTCCCGATGTGGGACTGGGTCGGCGGCCGTTACTCGCTGTGGTCGGCCATCGGTTTGCCAATCGCACTGGCCATCGGCATGTCGAACTTCAAGGAACTGCTGTCCGGTGCCTACACCATGGACCAGCATTTCCAGAGCGCGCCATTCGAACAGAACATGCCGGTGCTGCTGGCGTTGCTCGGCGTGTGGTACGGCAACTTCTGGGGTGCGCAAAGCCACGCGATCCTGCCTTACGACCACTACCTGCGCAACATCACCAAGCACTTGCAACAGCTGGACATGGAATCCAACGGCAAGAGCGTGCGCCAAGACGGTACGCCAGTGTCCACCGATACCGGCCCGGTGATCTGGGGTGGCGTGGGTTGCAACGGTCAGCACGCGTATCACCAGTTGCTGCACCAAGGCACCCAACTGATTCCGGCCGACTTCATCGTGCCGATTGTCAGCTTCAACCCGGTCTCCGACCACCACCAGTGGCTGTACGCCAACTGCCTGTCGCAAAGCCAGGCTCTGATGCTCGGCAAGACCCTTGTCGAAGCCGAAGCCGAACTGCGTGACAAAGGCATGAGCGAAGAAGACGTGCATAAAATCGCGCCGCACAAGGTGATCCCGGGCAACCGTCCGAGCAACACCCTCGTGGTCGAGCGCATCAGCCCCCGTCGTCTCGGTGCGCTGGTGGCGATGTACGAACACAAAGTCTTCGTGCAAAGCGTGGTCTGGGGCATCAATGCCTTCGACCAGTGGGGCGTGGAGCTGGGCAAGGAGCTGGGCAAAGGCGTCTACAACCGCCTGGTCGGCAGCGAAGAATCCCCGGCTGACGATGCTTCCACCCAAGGCCTGATCAACTACTTCCGCGGTCGTCACCGCGGTTGATCTGACGCCTGCCCACAGGGTTTGTGCCAAACACAAATGCTGTGGGCAACACCAATCCCTGTAGGAGTGAGCCTGCTCGCGATAGCGGTTTTTCAGTCAACATCGATGTTGACTGATCCACCGCTATCGCGAGCAGGCTCACTCCTACCGTTGTTTTGTGTCTGGCTTGAACCCTTTCGCTACTCGGCGCATCTTTATTACTTGTCGCAAAACAAGAATAAGGAACCGTCATGTTCGATATCAGCACGTTCCCCAAAGCCGATGCCGTCCGCCGGGCTGCACACTTGAGTCAAGACGACTACCACCGCCTCTACCGTCAATCCATCGAGCACCCCAGTGAGTTCTGGGCCGAGCAGGCCACCCGCTTTCTCGACTGGAGCACGCCGTGGGACACCGTCCAGCGCTATAACCTGAAGACCGGCGAGGCCAGCTGGTTTGCCGGTGGCAAGTTGAACGTCAGTTACAACTGCATCGACCGTCACCTGGAAAAACGCGGCGATCAGATCGCCATCCTCTGGGAAGGCGACGACCCCGCCGAATCCGCGCAGATCACCTACAAGAAACTCCATCACAACGTCTGTCGCCTGGCCAACGTGCTCAAAAGCCGTGGCGTGAAAAAGGGTGACCGCGTGTGCATCTACATGCCGATGATTCCCGAAGCGGCCTACGCCATGCTCGCCTGTACGCGGATTGGCGCGGTGCATTCGGTGGTGTTCGGCGGCTTCTCTCCAGACTCTGTGCGCGACCGGATTCTCGACGCCGATTGCCGCACGGTGATCACCGCCGATGAAGGCGTGCGCGGCGGCAAATTCGTGCCGCTCAAGCAGAAGGTCGACGAGGCACTGCAAAGTTGCCCGAACGTCAGCACCGTCATCGTCGTCGAGCGCACCCAAGGCAAAGTGGACTGGGTTGAAGGTCGCGATCTCTGGTATCACCAGGCGCTACGCGACGTCAGCGACGATTGCCCGCCAGAGCCCATGGACGCCGAAGACCCGCTGTTCATCCTCTACACCTCCGGCAGCACCGGCAAACCCAAAGGCGTACTGCACACCACCGGCGGCTATCTGCTGCAAGCGGCGATGACCTTCAAGTACGTACTCGACTACCGCGATGGTGAAGTCTTCTGGTGCACCGCCGACGTCGGCTGGGTCACCGGCCACAGTTACATCGTCTATGGCCCGCTGGCCAACGGCGCGACCACGCTGATCTTCGAAGGCGTGCCAAGTTACCCGAACAGTTCGCGCTTCTGGCAGGTGATCGACAAACACCACGTCAACATTTTCTACACCGCCCCGACTGCGCTGCGCTCGCTGATGCGTGAAGGCCCCGAGCCGTTGAAGGACACTTCTCGCCAGAGCCTCAGATTACTCGGCAGCGTCGGTGAGCCGATCAACCCGGAGGCGTGGGACTGGTACTTCAACGTCGTCGGCGAACAGCGTTGTCCGATCGTCGACACCTGGTGGCAGACCGAAACCGGCGGCATCATGCTCAGCCCGCTGGTCAGCGCGCAACGGATCAAGCCCGGCTGCGCCACCCAACCGATGTTCGGCGTGCAACCGGTGCTGCTGGATGAAACGGGCAAGGAAATCAAAGGCGCCGGCAGCGGCGTGCTGGCGATCAAATCCAGCTGGCCGGCGCAGATCCGCAGCGTCTATGGCGACCCGCAACGGATGGTCGACACCTACTTCAAGCCCTACCCCGGCTACTACTTCACCGGCGACGGCGCGCGGCGTGATGAGGATGGCGATTACTGGATCACCGGGCGCATCGACGACGTGATCAACGTCTCCGGGCACCGCATCGGCACTGCCGAGGTAGAAAGCGCGCTGGTGCTGCACGACAGCATCGCCGAGGCCGCCGTGGTCGGTTATCCCCACGACCTCAAGGGCCAGGGCATCTATGCCTTCGTCACGCCCATGAACGGCACCGAGGCCAATGACGAACTGAAGAAGGAATTGCTGGCTCACGTCAGCAAGGAGATTGGCAGTTTCGCCAAACCGGACTTGATCCAATGGGCCCCGGCCTTGCCGAAAACCCGTTCGGGCAAGATCATGCGGCGCATCCTGCGCAAGATCGCGTGCAACGAACTGGACAGTCTGGGGGACACCTCGACACTGGCCGATCCAAGCGTGGTGCAGGGGCTGATCGACAAACGTCTGAACCAGTAACGCACCTGACAGCATCGCGAGCAGGCTCGCTCCCACATTGGCTTTGTGCGAAACGCAAAACGCTCAGCCAACAATTAGCTCTGTGGGAGCGAGCCTGCTCGCGATGGCAACACCTCGACTTCCCGCCAATGCTGTTAAACTCCCGCGCCAAATTCCCTCCTGCAAGGCGCACAGCATGTCTTCCTTGAATCAGGCGCTGCGCGCCGCCCTCGATCATCGCCAGGACCTGCTCGCCGAGCTGCATCAGCAAGGCACCGATTGCTATCGCCTGTTCCACGGCAGCCAGGAAGGCGCCGGCGGCCTGACCATCGACCGCTACGGCCCGCAACTGCTGGTACAAAGCTTCCACCAGGCGCTGGAACGTGACGCACTGCTGCAACTGCACGAGACCGTCAATCAACACCTGGGCCTCGATACGCTGCTGGTCTACAACGACCGTTCCAGGGGCAACTCGCGTATCGACCGCGAAGACACCGTCTACCGCGCCGACGAGGCAGCCCTGCAAGACTTGATCGGCCACGAATGGGGCCTGAACTACCGGGTTCGCGGCCGTCATGCCGGCCAGGATCCACTGCTGTTTCTCGACCTGCGCAACACGCGCGGCTGGGTCAAGGAGCACAGCAAAAACAAAAGCGTGCTCAACCTGTTCGCCTACACCTGTGGTGTCGGCCTGAGTGCTGCGGCCGGCGGGGCAAGTGAGGTGTGCAACCTGGATTTCGCCGAGGGCAATCTGGCGGTCGGCCGCGAGAACGGTCTGCTCAATCCGCAATTGCCGGCCATGGAATTCATCCAGTCCGATTACTTCCCGGCCATCCGCCAACTGGCGGGGCTGCCGATCAGTCAGCGACGCGGGCAGAAACTGCCGAGTTACACGCGTCTCGACCAGCGTCAGTACGACCTGGTGCTGCTCGATCCACCCGCCTGGGCCAAGAGCGCGTTCGGCACGGTCGACCTGCTGCGCGACTACCAGAGCCTGCTCAAACCCGCGCTGCTGACCACCGCCGAGAACGGCGTGCTGATCTGCTGCAACAACCTGGCAAAGGTCAGCATGGACGATTGGCGCGAGCAGGTTTTACGTTGCGCAGAGAAGGCCGGGCGGCCTGTGCGTGAGTGGACGGTGATGAAACCGGGCGGTGATTTCCCGTCGATGGATCAACAGCCGCCGCTGAAGACGTTGATTCTGCAACTCTGATCACGCAGGAAATTTCCTACGCAAATTTCTGAAAAACCAGAAGAGTGCGTTCACTTCGGAACCGGAATCGCGTGCCATACTCCAACGCACTCCGATTCAGACAGATGAAGCCACACATGCCCAAAGGATTGATTCGCGCTATTGGCGCATTGTTGACTGCTCTGGCCCTTTATAGCCTGCTGGGGTTTCTGATTTTGCCGGGCATCGCGTTGCGGGTCGCCAACCAGCAATTGGCCAATTACGCCACGATGCCCGCGACGATTTCCCGGATCGAGCTCAACCCCTTCAGCCTGGAAGTGACCCTCTGGGGCCTGGTCATCGGCGAGCCGGGCAAAGAACAGGTCGGTTTCGAACGCCTGTACGCCAACCTGCAGATCGACAGCCTGTGGACCAAGGCGCTGCACCTGTCCGATATCGAAATGGACAAACCCAAGACCGAAATCCTTTTCGGCAAGGACGGCAAGCTCAATCTGCTGGGCCTGTTCAAGATCCCCGCCAGCGAACCGACCCCGGCCGACCCGGATGCCAAGCCGTTCCCGTTGCGTATCGAGCGGATCAAACTGGCGGGCGGCAATGTGCACTTTCAGGATTTGCGCCCCAGCGAACCCATCGAATTCCTCTACGACAAACTCGACTTCGAGCTGAAGAACCTCAGCACCCTGCCCGAAGACAGTGCCGACATGACGTTGGTAGCCATCGGCCCGGGCGGTGGGCAGCTCGACTGGACCGGTAACTTCAGCCTGATCCCGATTGCCTCCGAAGGTAAGCTCAAGATCACCGACGGCAAGATGAAAGCCTTCTGGCCCTATGTGCGTGACGCGTTGCCCCTGGTGCTCGAAGACGGTGTCGTCAACCTGAGCACTGACTACAAGCTCAACTTGTCCAAGGAAACCGAGCTTCTGCTGAGCAACGTCGCCGTCAGCGTCGCGCCATTTGCCATCAAGGCCCCGGACGGTCGACCACTGGCCAAACTCGAGCGCCTGGACATCAGTGAAACCACGGTGGACCTGGCCAAACAGCAAGTGGTGGTCGGAAAGATCCGTAGCAATAAACTGGAAACCTGGGCCGCCCTGGAAGCCGACGGACAACTCGACTGGCAGAAACTGTTCGCCAGCCAACCATCCAAAGCAGCGGTAAAAGCCAACGCCGAACCGGCGAAAACGCCGGCGGCAGCCGATTCGCCTGAAGCCGAACCCGCGCCACCGAGCAAGCCGTGGCAAGTGCTGCTCAAAGACGTGCAACTGCGCAATTACCAGGTTCATCTGGCCGACCGCAAGGCACAACCGGCCGTGGCCCTGGATGTCGGTCCGCTGAACCTCGATTTGCAGAATTTCGACAGCCTCAACGACTCGCCTTTCAACCTCAAGCTCGACACCGGCGTGGGCAAACAGGGCAAGCTTATGGCCGACGGCGTGGTCAATCTGGCACCGGTCAGCGCCAAACTGAATGTGCAAACCAAAGACATCGACCTGCGTGTCGCCCAGTCCTACATCAACCCGTTCATTCGCCTGGAGCTGCGCAGCGGCATGCTCGGCAGTGATCTGGCAGTCGATCTGAAAAGCACTGAGCCATTGGCATTCAGCGTCACCGGTAAAGCGCAGGTCGATCAACTGCACACCCTCGACACCCTCAAGACCCGCGACTTCCTCAAGTGGCAGCAGCTGGTGCTCGAAGGTCTGAACTATCAGCATGGCGACAGCCTGTCGATCGACAAGGTCAACCTGTTCCAGCCTTACGTGCGTTTCATGATCAACGATGACCGCACCACCAACATCGATGACCTGCTGATCCCGCAACCGGCCGACACCGCAGCTGCCAAGACAGCCGCCAGCAAACCCGCCAGCAAGGACAAACCGCTGGGCATCCACATTGGCGGCATTGCCATCAATGACGGTTCGGCGAACTTCGCCGACTTCAGCCTGACCCCGAACTTCGCCACGGCGGTGCAACAACTCAACGGTCAGATCGGCACCATCGACAGCCGTCAGGCGAAACCGGCCAGCGTCGATATCAAAGGCAAGGTCGACCGTTACGCGCCCGTGACCATCAAGGGTTCGGTCAACCCGTTCGACCCGATGGCCAGCCTCGACATCGCCACCAGTTTCAAACGTGTGGAACTGACCACGCTGACGCCCTACTCCGGCAAGTTCGCCGGGTACCGCATCCGCAAGGGCCGGCTCAATCTCGACCTGCACTACATCATCGTCAAGGGCCAGCTCAAGGCCGAAAACAAAGTGGTGGTCGAGCAACTGCAATTGGGTGAAAAAGTCGACAGTCCGGACGCTGTGAGCCTGCCGCTGAAACTGGCGATCGCGTTGCTCAAAGACGTCGACGGCAAGATTTCAATTGAGCTGCCGGTGACCGGCGACCTGAACAACCCGCAGTTCAGCGTCATGCCGATTGTCTGGCAGACCCTGCGCAACCTGATCGTCAAGGCGGCTGCCGCACCATTCAAAATGATAGGCGGGCTGGTCAGTGGCGGGGGTTCAGAAGATTTGGGCACTGTCTCGTTTGCGCCGGGCTCCAGTGAGCTGAGCAAGGACGCCGAGGGTTCGTTGATCAAACTGTCCCAGGCCCTCAAGGAACGCCCTGCCCTGCGCCTGGAAATCGAAGGCACCGCAGCCGCCAGCAGCGACGGTCCGCTGATTGCCGAGCAACGGCTTGAGCGCGAATACCAGTACAACTACTACAAAATGCTCCAGCGACGCGGTGACAAGGTTCCGGCCCAGGCTTCATTGCTGCAAGTGCCGGACGGCGAGAAAGGTCCGTTGCTGGAAGGGATCTACCGCACGCGCCTGAAGACCCAGCCACCGGCTGAGTGGAAGGATCTGGGCAAGGAAGAACGCACCGCAAAAATGCGCGCAGACGTGATCAAATTCTGGAGCACCAGCGACGTGTTGCTGCGCCAACTGGGTCAGGAACGCGCCAGCAGCATCAAGGATTACCTGGTGGACAAGGCCCAGATGGCCGATGACCGTGTCTACTTCATCGACGCCCAACTGGGCGAGGCGGAAAGTGACGGTCGGGTGGTAACGCCGATGCACCTGGATGCCGAGTGATGATCAGACAAGTGTTGATCAGCCTGACCCTGGCGCTGGCGGCCAGTCAGGCCTCGGCGGCCGATACCCTGCGCTGTGGCAGTCAGTTGGTCAGCGTCGGGGACAGGTCCAGCGAAGTGCTGCAGAAGTGCGGTGAACCGGTCAGCCGCGATCTGCTGGGCTACAAGCGCAGCGCCAACCGACGGGAAGAGTTTCAGGTCGAGGAATGGACCTACGGGCCCAATGGCGGGATGTATCAATACCTGCGGTTTGAAGGTAATCGACTGAAACAGATCACCAGCAAGCGCGGTAACTGAACCTCCGATCCGGAGTGGTTACATCACAAAATGTGGGAGCGAGCCTGCTCGCGATAGCGGTGTGTCATACAGCATTGATGTTGGCTGACACACCGCTATCGCGAGCAGGCTCACTCCCACATTGGTTTGTGCGACGCCCACAATAGAACAGGCCCCCGACACGAATGTCGGAGGCCTGTAATGGCCACATCCTTGTGGCCTTTCGCATGAACTCTCCAGATGCGGCTGGCGTATTGCTCGGCCCGCCTGCCGCGCCTTCTCCCAGTCCAGGCGAGAAGTCTTGCCTTACTCGGCTTTCAGGCCGTCAGCGGAGACCGCCTGGACGCCTTTGATTTTCTTGGCGATGGCCACGGCGGTGGTTTTCTGTGCTTCAGTCACTGCAACAGTGGACGACAGGGAAACAACACCTTTGTTGGTCTCAACCTTGATGTCGGTACCAGGAATGCCTTTTTCGGTTACCAGGTCTGCTTTGACTTTGGTGGTGATCCAGGTATCGGAGGTAGCTTCTTTGGCTTGGGTCACTTCACCGGCGGCCAGGACCATTGGAGCCTGAGTCGCTTGGGTTTGAGCGAATGCAGCGTTGGCCATGGTCAGGGTCAGCGCGGTAGCAGTAGCGGCAGCGATAGCGAACTTCTTCATACGAGTAACTCCTGTTTTTCTAGAAAGTCTGCTGCGTGTCTTGTCAGCAGGGTTACTGGGTATATTGCGAACGCTGTGCCAACTTTGAGACAGCCAATAAATCCTTATAAAACAATAACTTATGAAAACACCTGATTTTCGGAATCATGCAAAATGCATGACTTTGTGATTCTCTACATGCAAGTTGCGGGTTTTGACGTGGGCCTAAGGCCATGAATTGTCGAGAATTTCTTTCTTTAACGCGTTTTTCCCTTCAATAGACAAAAAAATGCCCCGCCTCGTGAAAGGCGGGGCATTTGTTAACCGCGAGTATCAGACGCCTGTGCAGCCTTTAGGTGCGTACTCCTGAGCCACTGTGGTGGCGCAAGTCCAGCCAGTCAGAGAGCGCGTCAGGGTAATGGTTTTGCTCAAGACCGGACCTGGAGCGTTAAGGATCGTGCAACCGATGGTGCCGGTACCATCAGTCGCGACACCCGCTGCCGTGGTTGTGCAATTGGAAGTCGTGGCGGTTCCGCCCACTTTTGTCAGATCCGGATTGGTACCAGAGTTCATGAGGTCCTCAAACGGGACTTTCAACGCCGTGATCTCTGCCAGACCGGCCGTCACCTTGGCACGCGCTTGATACTTCGAATAAGCCGGCAACGCAAACGTCGCCAGAATCCCGATGATCGCCACCACGATCAGCAGTTCGATCAGGGTAAAACCTTTTTGAGTATTCATAGACAGGCTCCATGCATGAGTCGAAATCTCATGATCTGAATGAACTTCAGCACAGCCCGTGCCAAGCGCTGCGCCCCCAGTTGGCGGGGCGTGAAGCCAGGTCAGGGACCTTTCCTACCCCCAGGATCCGCACTATCTGACACTATTTGTCACCTGACGGCCGCTGGTTTGGCTCAGCGCCTTGACTAGGCTATAAGTCATGAACTGTCTGCGTCCGGTATCCCCATGAATGACATCGCCCTAAGCGGTCTGGCCAAGCAACTGGTCATGGCCGAACTGCTCACTGAGCAAAGCGCGCAACAGGCGTATCTGCATGCCCAACGCAGCAAAATCTCCCTGGTCAGTTACCTGGTGCAGAACAAGCTGGTGAAGAGCCGGCAGGTTGCCGAGATTGCCTCGGAGCATTTCGGCATGGCGCTGCTCGACCTCAATTGCCTGGACAAGGAAGCCCAGCCTCGAGGGTTGGTCAGCGAGAAACTGATCCGTCAGCACCACGCCCTGCCCCTCTGGCGCCGTGGCAACAAACTGTTCGTGGGGGTTTCCGACCCGACCAATCATCAAGCCATCAATGACATCCAGTTCAGCACCGGTCTGAACACCGAAGCCATTCTGGTAGAGGACGATAAGCTCGGCGATGCCATCGAGAAGTTCTTCGACAACCAAGCAACCGGCCTGGAAGACATGGCCGATGTTGACCTTGACGGGCTGGACATCGAGTCGGTCGACGACAACAAAAAAGACGCCATCGCCGGCCAGGATGCCGATGACGCGCCGGTGGTGCGCTTCGTCCACAAGATGTTGCTCGATGCGATCAAGAGTGGCTCTTCCGACCTGCATTTCGAGCCCTACGAAAAAACCTACCGGGTGCGGATGCGCACCGACGGCATGCTGCGAGAAGTCGCCAAGCCGCCGAGCCAACTGGCCAACCGCATTGCGGCGCGGCTGAAAGTCATGGCCAGCCTCGACATCTCCGAGCGGCGCAAACCCCAGGACGGACGGATCAAGATGCGCCTGTCCAAGACCAAGTCCATCGACTTCCGGGTCAACACCCTGCCGACCCTGTGGGGCGAGAAAGTGGTGATCCGGATCCTCGACCCGTCCAGCGCACAAATGGGTATCGACGCCCTCGGCTACGAGCCTGAACAGAAAGCCTTGTACATGGCTGCGCTGAAGCAGCCACAGGGCATGATCCTGGTCACCGGGCCGACCGGTTCGGGCAAGACCGTGTCGCTCTACACCGGGTTGAATATCCTCAACACCGTGGACATCAACATCTCCACCGCCGAAGACCCGGTGGAGATCAACATGGAAGGCATCAATCAGGTCAACGTCAATCCCAAGCAAGGGCTGGATTTCGCCCAGGCTCTGCGCTCGTTCCTGCGTCAGGACCCGGACGTGATCATGGTCGGTGAGATCCGCGACCTCGAAACCGCCGAAATCGCCATCAAGGCCGCCCAGACCGGGCACATGGTGCTTTCCACCCTGCACACCAACAGCGCCGCGGAAACCCTGACCCGCCTGCACAACATGGGCATTCAGGGCTTCAACATCGCCACCTCGGTCACCCTGATCATCGCTCAGCGGCTGGCGCGCAAACTGTGCAGCCATTGCAAGAAACCCATCGAGATTCCCCGCGAGGCGTTGCTCAAGGAAGGCTTCCCCGAGGAACGCATCGGCTCGTTCACGATCTATGAGCCGGTCGGTTGCGATCAGTGCAATGGCGGTTACAAGGGGCGAGTGGGGATTTATGAAGTGGTGAAAAACACACCGGACCTGCAACGGCTGATCATGGCCGAAGGCAATTCCCTGGAAATCGACATTCAGATGCGCAAGGACGGTTTTAATGACTTGCGCACCTCGGGCTTGATCAAGGCCATGCAAGGCGTCACCAGCCTTGAAGAAATCAACCGGGTCACCAAGGACTGAACATGGCGGTCAAAGCAGCAAAAATCAGCGTCTACGCCTGGGAAGGCACGGACAGGAAAGGATCAAAGATGACCGGCGAGTTGAGCGGTCTCAACCCGGCCTTGATCAAGGCTCAGTTGCGCAAGCAGGGGATCAACCCCGGCAAGGTGCGCAAGAAATCCGCCTCGATTTTCAGTTTCGGCAATCGGATCAAGGCTCAGGAAATCGCCTTGTTTACCCGGCAAATGGCAACGATGATGAAAGCCGGCGTGCCGCTGCTGCAATCGTTCGACATCATCGGTGAAGGCTTCGACAACCCGGCCATGCGCAAACTGGTGGACGAGGTGAAGCAGGAAGTCGCGGCGGGTAACAGCTTCGCCGCGTCCTTGCGTAAAAAACCGCAGTATTTCGACGAGCTGTATTGCAACCTCGTCGACGCAGGTGAGCAGGCTGGCGCTCTGGATACCCTGCTGGAACGGGTGGCGACCTATAAGGAAAAGAGCGAAAGCCTCAAGGCCAAGATCAAGAAAGCCATGACCTACCCGCTGGCCGTGGTCTTTGTGGCGATCATTGTCACCGGGATTCTGCTGGTCAAGGTGGTGCCGCAGTTCGAGTCGGTGTTCAAGGGCTTTGGCGCCGAGTTGCCGGCCTTCACCGTGATGGTCATCGGCTTGTCGGAGTTCTTGCAGGCCTGGTGGTGGATGATGCTTGGCGCGTTGATCGCCGCGATCTTCGGTGTGCGCCACGCCTTTAAAACATCCGAGGCCTTTCGGGACCGCACGGACACCTGGCTGCTGAAGCTGCCGCTGATCGGCACCTTGATGTACAAGTCCGCCGTGGCCCGTTACGCCCGCACCCTGTCGACCACATTCGCCGCCGGCGTGCCGTTGGTCGAAGCCCTGGATTCAGTGGCGGGCGCGACCGGCAACATCGTGTTCAAGCGGGCGGTGCTGCGCATCAAGCAGGACGTGTCGACCGGCATGCAGCTGAATTTCTCGATGCGCACCTCAGGCATCTTTCCCAGTATGGCGATCCAGTTGACCGCCATTGGCGAAGAATCCGGCGCTCTGGACGACATGCTCGATAAGGTCGCGAGCTTCTACGAGGACGAAGTGGACAATATGGTCGATAACCTCACCAGCCTGATGGAGCCGTTCATCATGGTGGTGCTGGGTGTTATTGTCGGTGGCCTGGTGGTTGCGATGTACCTGCCCATCTTCCAACTCGGCTCAGCGATCTGACATGCCCTTGAACGAAGTCCTGATCCTCTATCCGCTGGTGTTCGTGGTCATCGCCTTGGCAGTCGGCCTGCTGGTAGGCAGCTTCCTCAACGTGGTGGTCTGGCGCCTGCCGAAAATGCTCCAACGCGAATGGCGGCTGCAAGCCCATGACGTGTTGGGTTTTCCGCCCGAGGCACCGGGCACCGCCTACAACTTGATGCTGCCTCATTCCCACTGCCCGCAGTGCGACCATCGAATCCGCGCCTGGGAAAACATCCCGCTGCTCAGTTATCTGTTTTTACGGGGGCGATGCTCGAACTGCGCCGCGCCAATCAGCAAACGTTATCCGCTGACTGAACTGGCCTGCGGTCTGCTCTCGGGGTTTATCGCCTGGCATTTCGGCTTCGGCTGGCAGGCCTGCATGGTGCTGGTGCTGACCTGGGGCCTGCTGGCGATGAGTCTAATCGACGCCGAGCACCAACTGCTGCCGGATGTATTGGTGCTGCCGCTGCTGTGGCTGGGGTTGATCGTCAACAGCTTCGGGCTGTTCGTGTCACTACATGAGGCATTGTGGGGCGCAGTGGCCGGTTATATGACGTTGTGGTCGGTGTTCTGGCTGTTCAAGCTGCTCACCGGCAAGGACGGCATCGGCCATGGCGATTTCAAGTTACTGGCCCTGCTCGGGGCCTGGGGCGGTTGGCAGATATTGCCGTTGACCATTCTGCTGTCATCGTTCGTGGGGGCCATCATCGGGGTGATTTTGCTGCGACTGCGCAACGCGCAAACCTCGACTCCGATCCCCTTCGGACCCTTTCTGGCAATTGCCGGCTGGATTGCCTTGCTCTGGGGTGGTCAAATAACCGGCTTCTATTGGCAGTTTGTCGGTTTGAAATGAATACCCCTGTGGAAAAACCCTGGATTCTCGGCCTGACCGGCGGCATCGGCAGCGGCAAAAGCGCGGCTGCCCAGCACTTCATCGACCTGGGCGTGCACGTGGTGGACGCCGATCACGCAGCCCGTTGGGTGGTGGAGCCGGGGCGCCCGGCGCTGGCGAAAATCGCTGAACATTTCGGCCCCGGCGTATTGCAAGCCGACGGACAACTGGATCGCGCGGCGTTGCGCAAACTGATCTTTGAGGTGCCGGAGGAACGCCGCTGGCTCGAAGCGTTGCTGCATCCGCTGATCGCCAAGGAAATCACCGATCACCTGGCCAAGGCACAATCGCCTTACGCGATTCTGGTTTCGCCGTTGCTGATCGAGTCCGGGCAGTACGCCATGACCCAACGGGTCCTGGTGATCGATGCCCCGGAACAGCTACAGATCGAACGCACCTTGCAGCGTGACCAGACCAGCGAGCAACAGGTCCAGGCGATCCTCAAGGCGCAGTCCAGCCGCCAGGACCGCTTGAGCCACGCCGACGATGTGGTGGTCAACGACCGCGACCTCGCCTGGCTGCACAGCGAGGTCGAACGCCTGCATCACTTTTACCTTACTTTGCGTGGAGGCCAGTCATGAGCCAAACCCCAACCGTCGATTGCCCAACCTGTGGCGCCCCTGTCGAATGGAGCGCCGACAGCACGTTCCGGCCATTCTGTTCGGACCGTTGCAAACTGATCGACCTGGGCGCCTGGGCGTCGGAAGAACACAAGATTCCGGTCAGCCCGGACGCCGAAGACGAGATGTTCAGCGAAGACTTCGACCCGCGTCACTGACACTCAAGGCCGCATAAAGCCGTAGTCCTGGTCTTCATCGAGGTTTTCCGCCAGAAAGCGCAACTCGTCGGCCAGGTCTTCGGCACTGCGCACCGCTTTGCTCTGCTGCACCACCGCGCTGAGCAAGGCGCGCAGGCTCAATCCCGGATCAAACCCCACTTCCTGTGCGTTATCCAGACTCTGACGCAACTCCTGCCTTGCCCATTCGTACACACTCATTTCGATGCTCCTGTAGGTTTTGTGGAGCATGAAAGCGTCAGCGTTTTATCGATTTGATGTGGATCAAGATTTGGGATCGTCGTCTTTCCAGGGCGCCGAAAGGTAGCGCGTGCGGTTGAAGGTCTCCAGCCATTCCGGGCTGAACACCACCAGCGCGCTGACAATCATGCCGTTGATGAAGGCTTCGGGAAAAATCAGCAGCCACAGATAACCGACAAAATCCTCAAGCCAGTACGGCATCTCGAAACGTTCGTTGAACCACAACAGCCACAGCGCCAGCAATAGACACAGCAACGCTGACAACGCCGCGGCGAAGAAGCCGGAAACGAAGATATACACAAAGGGATTACGTGGCTGCGCGCGTTCGACCAGGATCGCACAGCATTCGGTCACCAGCACCGGCAGCACAATCAGCAGCGCACCGTTGACCCCGACGGCCGCCAGGTCCTGACGCCCGAGCAGCACCAGCCCGCATTGCGCCACCAAGGCACCGACGATCGCCAGTGGCCAATCCAGCAGCAACGTCACAGCCGTCATGCCAATGAAGTGATACGACACGCCTGTATCGAAATCACGTCGCACCAGCCACAGCATGAACAGCGCGAACACTGTGCCGAACAGCAAATGCTGACGGCGGCTGTCGGTGAACAGCTCAACCCAAGGCGCACGCCAGAGGGCCCAGAGCAGCACGGACACATAAATCAGCCAGCCGACTGTCAGCGTTTGCTGGGACAGCAGCTCGGCACCGATCATGGTCCAGCCTTCTCCAGTGCCTCATGCAACTGCGCGGCCGTGGCATATTCGTGTTGCGCAACCAATTGGCCATCTTTGAGTTGCAGCCACAGCACTTTATCCACAGCCCCGGGATAACGCGGCGCCACACGCCCCTCGCGGTCCAGCATGACCCGATAGGAATAATCACGCATGGCCGGAACGGCAAACATCTTCGCGATCAGCCGTGGCATGCGCTGGATGTCCGCTAAAAACACAACGTGGCGCGCCTCCAGATAACCCTTGGGCTCGCCTTTCAGCGCAGCGTCAACCAGTTTGGCGGCGTCCATGCTTCGCGCCACCAGCAACGTCTGAGTCTGATGATCGAGCGTATAGGCCTGGTCGAATTGATCGAGCAAGGTCCAGGGCGCGAGTCGCTCGCCCACCTCCACCGCCTGGGCCCATAAGGGCAGAAGCCCCAGTAGCAACACCGGCCAATATTTCACATTCACCCCCTTGTCGGATCAATTACACACAGTGGCCATCAGTCTACACCGCCCGATCCGACTGCCCAGTGACGTCCTTTACCGGTAAACGCTTTCTGCTTGTCGCATTTGAACGCTAAGCTTGGGCCTATGGATGACTCAGATTATTTACGCCTGCTGACCATCGCGGCCGAGCAAGCCAACGCCTTTCTGTCCAATGCCCGCAAATGGGAGCGTGAGCGTTGGGTTTGTCAGCGCCTGTTGCAAGGCCTGAACATTCCCTATCGCGCCGACGAGTTCGCGCCTGCCGGGGAGCCGCCGGACGTGCTGTTCCGCGACGCCAGTTTCGAGGTGTTCTTCGTCCTCGACGAGGGACGGCGTCTCAACGACGAATGGCGCGATGAACTGCAACGCCGGCGCAGCGCGTTTTCCCTGAGCCAACTGGTGCGTCGCGAGGCCAAGCCCCGGCGCATTCCCGCCAATGAATTCCTGCTGAGACTGGCGCCGACCTTGCGTAAAAAAGCCCACAACTACAAAGAACGCGGCATGGACCTGGGGGAACTGGACATCATTGCGTTCGCCAGCCTCAAGCGTGAAGTACTGGACCTCAACAGCCATTTTCCGCCGCCGACCGAATACTTGCGCCAGGGCTGGCGCTCGCTGTCGTTGGTCGGTCCGACCTTCGCCCGAGTGCTGTTTGCACATCCGGACGCTCCGGACTTCCTGCGCAGTAACCTTGGCCGCAGCATCGTCTTCGACGTCGGGATCAGCCTGTGAGCCCATTGCAGGCATTAATCGCCGAAGTCCCGCAAGCCGGCCGCGTGCGCTGGATCGGCGTGCGCCCGGAACCTCACGTGCCGATGATCGAACTGGATGCCGTTGAGGCGCGACTTGAAGCCGGCCTGACCGGCGATCGAGCCCGCCCGGGAGTCCGTAACGCACGGCAAGTGACGTTGATTCAGTGGGAGCATCTGGCGGTGATCAGTTCGCTGATGGGCCGCCCGCACGACAAACCGGTCTTGCCTGAAGATTTGCGGCGCAACCTCGTTATCAGTGGTATCAACCTGTTCAGCCTCAAGGGTCGTCGCTTCCGTATCGGCCAGGCAATTTTCGAAACCACCGGCTGGTGCCAGCCTTGCGCGCGCCTGCAAAACAACCTCGGCCCCGGGACGTTTCAGGCTGTGCGCGGACATGGCGGAATCACGGCCCGAGTGCTACAAGGTGGAATCATTCGCCTGGACGACAGGGTGAGCGTCGAGCCCATTCCCGACAGCGGCTATGCTCCGTTCAACGTTCGTTAATCAACCTGTAGCTTCTACACCTTCAGCAACGTCTACCTGACGAGGCCCAATATGACCAGCCGCCTGAACCCCGACGACCAGAAGCATGTCGAAGAGTACCTGCACCTGTCCCAGCACCGAGTCGAGCGCCGACCTTTCCGGCCGTGGATGCTCCTGGTGGTGGTGTTGGCAGTGACCATTGGTTTAGGCCTGTTGAGCCGATTTATCAGTTACCTGACGCTATGAGCTGCCTCGCGCTCGCTCGGTTGACTGCACCGATTTCTTTTAGCCTTGCGAGATATCCCTATGACTCATCGTATTGTCATCGTTGGCGGCGGCGCCGGCGGTCTGGAGTTGGCTACCCGTCTGGGTAAGACTCTGGGCAAACGTGGCACTGCCAGCGTGATGCTGGTCGACGCGAACCTGACCCACATCTGGAAGCCGTTGTTGCACGAAGTGGCGGCCGGGTCGCTGAACTCTTCCGAAGACGAACTCAACTATGTTGCCCAGGCGAAATGGAACCACTTCGAGTTCCAGCTGGGGCGCATGAGTGGCCTCGACCGCGAGCAGAAGAAAATCCAGCTGGCCGCCACTTACGACGAAGCCGGCCTGGAACTGGTACCGGCGCGTGAAGTGGCTTACGACTCGCTGGTGATTGCCGTCGGCAGTACCACCAACGATTTCGGCACGCAGGGCGCGGCGCAGCATTGCCTGTTTCTCGACACCCGCAAACAGGCCGAGCGTTTCCACCAGCAACTGCTCAATCACTACCTGCGCGCCCATGCCGGGCAGACCGACAAGGTCGAGCAGATCAGCGTCGCCATCGTTGGCGCGGGTGCCACCGGTGTCGAACTGGCAGCAGAACTGCACAACGCCGCCCACGAGCTGGCGGCCTATGGCCTGGACCGGATCAAACCGGAAAACATGCACATCACCCTGATCGAAGCCGGCCCACGAGTGCTGCCAGCCCTGCCGGAACGCATCGGCGGGCCTGTGCATAAAACCCTGGAGAAACTCGGGGTCAATGTGATGACCAACGCCGCCGTCAGCGAAGTGACCGCTGATAGCTTGATCACTGCCGATGGCAACGTGATCAACGCCAGCCTGAAAGTCTGGGCCGCCGGCATTCGTGCACCGGGTTTCCTCAAGGATATCGATGGCCTGGAAACCAACCGCATCAACCAGCTGCAAGTGCTGCCGACCCTGCAAACCACCCGCGACGAAAACATCTTCGCCTTCGGTGACTGCGCGGCCTGCCCTCAACCGGGCACCGATCGCAACGTACCGCCGCGCGCCCAGGCTGCTCACCAGCAAGCTTCGTTGCTGGCCAAATCGCTGAAACTGCGGATCGAAGGCAAGGCGTTGCCGGAGTACAAATACACCGACTACGGCTCGCTGATCTCACTGTCACGTTTTTCGGCTGTGGGTAACTTGATGGGCAACCTGACCGGAAGCGTGATGCTCGAAGGCTGGCTGGCGCGGATGTTTTACGTGTCGCTGTATCGCATGCACCAGATGGCGCTGTATGGCGCGTTTCGCACGGCGATGTTGATGCTCGGCAGCAAGATTGGGCGCGGGACTGAGCCGCGGCTGAAGCTGCACTAGTACGTAAGTGCGTTACTAATGAAAACGCCCGGTTGTTTTACAACCGGGCGTTTTATTTGCTGATGCAGCACGTCATCAGATCACTTCAACACAGTGCGTAGGACTACGTGCCAACGCATTACCATCCTTCCATAACAAAATTTGAAAGCAAAACTGACCGTTCGATAACGGTTTATTGATCTGCAAATTGAAATGACCGTTTCCTTCCATAAGCTGCTCAGCACTCAAAGCATCTTCCTTTCCCGGGGTTACCACTCGCACACGGTGACGAGCGTGCCCCCCCCTTGAACGCGAAAGTTCTGACCCACTTTGGTGTTTTCGGCTGGCGATGTGACGTAGGGCGGAGATACTGGTTTTGGAGGAGGATTAGGACCACCGGGGAATTCGTTGGACATGATTAATTTCCTTATTCAAATAAGTAAGAGAGGCCAACTGCAATATGTTTTTAGTCTGATTGCGAGCTCATTACACCTGTCATAAATGACAGTACCGACTAACGGTGCAGAAAGATTAGATAGTTGCCCCTACTGTATTTCCCGCACAACTTCATCCCTTCACTCCCCCCTACGGCACATCAGTAGCACCCAGGCTGCGCACCAGCAGGCGTCGTTGCTGGCCAAATCGCTGAAACTGCGGATCGAAGGCAAGGCGTTGCCGGAGTACAAATACACCGACTACGGCTCGCTGATCTCACTGTCGCGTTTTTCGGCTGTGGGTAACTTGATGGGCAACCTGACCGGAAGCGTGATGCTCGAAGGCTGGCTGGCGCGGATGTTTTACGTGTCGCTGTATCGCATGCACCAGATGGCGCTGTATGGCGCGTTTCGCACGGCGATGTTGATGCTCGGCAGCAAGATTGGGCGCGGGACTGAGCCGCGACTCAAACTGCATTAACATCTTCAGCGTCCATTAGGGCCTCTTCGCGGGCACGCTTCGCTCCTACAAGTTAACCACCGATCTGTAGGAGCGAGGCTTGCCCGCGAATGAGGCACCTCGGTCCACTTGTGTGTCCCACTGTATCTCCCCCCACGATTCCTCCCCTTCGCTTACAAACTCCCCCTTGCGCGACACAGTAGCGATACACCCCGCCCTTTAAATGGCCACATCCGAGCAAGGCAACTCGCCCGCTACGGTTATCGCCGCACTCACGTGGCGTCCTTTATCGAACGGTTGTGTCGTGCAACCCAGGAGTATTGAAATGTCCCGTACTACCAAAAACACTATTGGCCTGCTCGGCGCTGTTTTAGCCGGCGGCATGATGTTGTCCGGTTCCGTATTCGCTGCGCAGCCGTTGACCCAAGGCTATTTGCTGGCCTCGGCCGAACAGGTGGTGAAAACCCCTGAAGGCAAATGTGGCGAAGGCAAGTGTGGCGATGCGTCGATGGCGAAGACCGATACCGATGGCGACGGCAAGGTCTCCCGCGCCGAATTCCAGAAAGTCGCGCCGAAGTCCAATTTCGACAAGATCGACACCAACCATGACGGCTTCATCGACGAGCAAGAGGCTTACGACAACGTAAAAGCCAACTTCGAAGCCAATGGCAAGAAAATGCCAAAAGGTCTGTTCGAACACCTGAAAGACCAAGACGGCGCCTAAGCCTTCAGGAATCAAACCGCGTTTTTCCTTCGAGAAACGCGGTTTTTTTTCGGCTGGCGATTTACACCTGGAAGCGCTGTTTTTTGCAGACAAAAAAAATCCCCGTATCTTTCGATACGAGGATTTTTAATATGGTCGGGGTAAGGGGATTCGAACTCCTGACATCCTGCTCCCAAAGCAGGCGCGCTACCGGACTGCGCTATACCCCGGTAAAAAAAAGGCACCTTTTAAAGGCGCCTTCTGCGAACAGAGCTTTTGGCGTCTGATCTTAAGATCTGATCCCAGCGTTAACTGGTTTCAAAAATGGTGGGTCGTGTGGGATTCGAACCTACGACCAATTGGTTAAAAGCCAACTGCTCTACCAACTGAGCTAACGACCCAAAAATGGTCGGGGTAAGGGGATTCGAACTCCTGACATCCTGCTCCCAAAGCAGGCGCGCTACCGGACTGCGCTATACCCCGGTTTGAAATTGGCTCCGTGACCAGGACTCGAACCTGGGACCCAATGATTAACAGTCATTTGCTCTACCGACTGAGCTATCACGGAACTACATATTTCAATTACAACGTTTGACGCTTTGTTGCACTCTCTTCGACCCGTTCGCATCGCTGCGTTCGTGTGTCTGAGGCGCGCTATTCTACAATCTTAAGCACCTCTGTCAACCCCTTAAATTGCATTCAAGTTAATGATTTGCAACTTATTTCAGATTTCTGCTTGGGGAGCAGAAACCCTTACGGGCGACTTACTGCGGGGCGCACTTTACAAGCCTTTTCCTTTCAGTTCAACAACCTGACGAAAAAAAGGCCTCGCAATGCGAGGCCTTGTTTATTTCACCGCCGTGACGGGTCAGGCAAATACGATCTCGTCGTTCTCCACCTTGCCGACAGCCGTGTCGCCAGGCATGAATCGACCGGACAGAATCAGCTGTGCCAGCGGGTTCTCGATCCAGCGCTGAATCGCTCGTTTGAGCGGTCGTGCGCCGTACACCGGGTCGTAACCCACCGCGATCAGCTTGTCCATGGCCTCTGGACTCAGCTCCAGTTTCAACTCGCGCTCAGTCAGGCGACTGCGCAGACGACCCAACTGGATCTCGGTAATGCCCGCGATCTGATCCCGCGCCAACGGCTCGAAGATCACCACTTCGTCGACCCGGTTGATGAACTCCGGCCGGAAGTGCGTGGAAATCGCATCCATCACCGCCGCACGTTGCGCCTCCCGATCACCGACCAGTTCCTGGATCTGCACCGAGCCCAGGTTGGAGGTCATGACGATCACGGTGTTCTTGAAATCTACCGTGCGGCCATGGCTGTCGGTCAAGCGGCCATCTTCCAGCACTTGCAGCAAGATGTTGAACACATCCGGGTGGGCCTTCTCGACCTCGTCCAGGAGGATCACCGAGTAAGGCTTGCGACGCACCGCCTCAGTCAGGTAACCGCCCTCTTCATAGCCCACGTAGCCCGGTGGCGCACCGATCAGCCGGGCCACGGAATGTTTCTCCATGAACTCGGACATGTCGATCCGCACCATCGCCTCTTCCGTATCAAAGAGGAACTCGGCCAGCGCCTTGCACAGCTCGGTTTTACCGACACCGGTCGGGCCGAGGAACATGAACGAACCGCTCGGACGATTCGGGTCGGACAACCCGGCCCGGGAACGCCGCACCGCGTTGGAAACGGCGATCACCGCTTCGTCCTGACCAATCACACGCTGGTGCAACAGGCTTTCCATCTTCATCAGCTTGTCGCGCTCGCCTTCGAGCATTTTCGACACCGGAATGCCGGTCCACTTCGAGACGACTTCAGCGATTTCTTCTTCAGTCACCTTGCTGCGAAGCAACTGGTTTTCGCTTTTGCCATGCTGGTCGACCATTTGCAGGCTGCGCTCCAGGTCCGGGATCACCCCGTATTGCAGCTCGGCCATGCGGTTCAGATCACCTTTACGGCGCGCGGCTTCCAGTTCCTGACGGGACTGTTCGATTTTCTGCTGGATCTGCGCAGAACCCTGTACCTCGGCTTTTTCCGAGTTCCAGATTTCTTCGAGGTCCGAATACTCACGTTCGAGTCGAACGATTTCTTCCTGCAACTTCTCCAGACGTTTCTTCGCCGCGTCGTCGCTTTCTTTCTTCAGCGCCTGGGATTCCACCTTCAGCTGAATCAGACGGCGCTCCAGACGGTCGAGGACCTCCGGCTTGGAGTCGATCTCCATGCGGATACGGCTGGCCGCTTCGTCGATCAGGTCGATGGCCTTGTCCGGCAATTGACGGTCGGTAATGTAGCGATGGCTGAGCTTGGCCGCGGCAATGATGGCACCGTCGGTGATCGCGACTTTGTGGTGAACCTCATAACGCTCTTTGAGGCCCCGCAGAATCGCGATGGTGTCCTCTTCGCTCGGCTCGTCCACCAGGACTTTCTGGAAGCGTCGTTCGAGTGCCGCATCCTTCTCTATATATTGGCGGTACTCGTTCAGCGTGGTCGCACCAACGCAATGCAATTCGCCGCGTGCCAACGCAGGCTTGAGCATGTTGCCCGCGTCCATCGAGCCTTCGCCCTTACCGGCGCCGACCATGGTGTGCAGTTCGTCGATGAACAGAATGATCTGCCCTTCCTGCTTCGACAGCTCGTTGAGCAGCGATTTCAGGCGTTCTTCGAACTCGCCGCGGTACTTGGCACCGGCAATCAGCGACCCCATGTCCAGGGACAGCAGGCGCTTGCCCTTGAGACCGTCCGGCACTTCACCGTTGATGATGCGCTGGGCCAGGCCTTCGGCAATGGCGGTTTTACCCACGCCAGGCTCACCGATCAGCACCGGGTTGTTCTTGGTGCGACGTTGCAGGACCTGGATCGTCCGGCGAATTTCGTCGTCACGGCCGATCACCGGGTCGAGCTTGCCTTCTTCGGCACGCTTGGTCAGGTCGACGGTGTATTTATCCAGCGCCTGGCGCGACTCTTCGTGATTGGCGTCATTGACCGCTTCGCCACCACGCAGGTTAGTGATCGCGTTTTCGAGGGCTTTTTTGCTGACGCCCTGACCGAGCAGCAATTTGCCGAGCTTGCTGTTCTCGTCCATCGCGGCGAGCAACACCAGTTCACTGGAGATGAACTGATCGCCCTTCTGCTGGGCCAGGCGATCGGCCTGGTTAAGCAGGCGCGCCAGATCCTGCGACATGTTCACGTCGCCGGTCGGGTTCTGGATTTTCGGGAGCTGGTCGAGCTCTTTGGTCAGCTCTTTACGCAAGCTGTTGACGTCAAAACCGACCTGCATCAGCAGGGGCTTGATCGAACCACCCTGCTGTTCAAGCATGGCCTGTATCAAGTGCGCCGGCTCGATGCCGGGATGGTCAAGGCCGACGGCCAGCGATTGGGCGTCGGATAGAGCTAACTGCAATTTGCTGGTTAAACGATCTATGCGCATGGGTCACCTTCCTTTTGAGCAGGCCGGACCTATAAAACATCCTGAATGAAGAAACCTGCCAGATACCTCATTAGATGTGGTCGATTCTGGGAGATTCAAGCGTCTTGGAATTGATGTAGATCAGAGAAGTCTAGCGTTCGTACCCCAGACAGGGCACTACAGCCAGATAAGAGAGGCAAACCGACCCGTGCGTGGATTGCGGCGGTAAGAAAAGAAGCGAGGATCGGTCACGGTGCAGAAACCGCCACCATAAACAGCGGTGACACCGCGCACAGCAAGGCGCAAACGCGCCAGTTCGTAGATGTCGGCCATGAACTTGCCAGCGTTTTGGCTGGGCACAAAGGCTTTGGCCGCTTCGGGCAGTTGCTGGACGAAGGTCTCGCGCACTTCCGGGCCGACTTCAAAGGCTTGCGGGCCAATGGCCGGGCCCAGCCAGACCAGCACGTCTTCTGGAGGCACCGCCAGGCTGTCGAGCGTCGCTTCGAGCACACCTGCCGCCAATCCACGCCAACCGGCATGGGCCGCCGCGACGCGAGTACCGGCACGGTCACAAAATAGCGCTGGCAGGCAATCGGCGGTCATTGCCGCGCAGGCAATGCCGGGGGTTGTCGTCCAACTGGCATCAGCGGTTGCCGTGATATTGGGGTCGGCATGGGCCACGGCAATGCCGTGAACCTGCTTTAACCAGGCCGGCTGAATAGAGAAATGATCGGTGAGGCGTCGGCGATTTTCGGCAACCGCTTCCGGGTTGTCGCCGACGTGATCGCCAAGGTTGAGGCTGTCGAACGGCGCCAGACTGACGCCGCCCGCACGGGTGGTAACGCAGGCTTTCACCCCGGCAGGCGCAGGCCAGTCGGGAATCAGCCAGTCACTCATCCGATGAACGCCTCGCGGTCTTGCTTGAGCAGCGTGAGCAACCAGACGAAATCATCCGGCAATGGCGATTCCCAGCTCATGCGTTTACCGGTGGTCGGGTGATCCAGCTCCAGGAACCGCGCATGCAGTGCCTGACGCGGGAACGCCTTCAACGATTCGACCATGGTCACACTGGCGGCCGGTGGAATGCGGAAGCGACCGCCGTAGGCAGGATCTCCGACCAACGGGTAGTTGATGTGGGCCATGTGCACGCGAATCTGGTGTGTACGACCGGTTTCCAGCTTCACCCGCACGTGCGTGTGAGAGCGGAAACGCTCAAGTACGCGGTAATGGCTGACGGCTTGCTTGCCCCCTTCCATCACGGCCATGCGCTGGCGTTGCTGGCCGTGACGACCGATCGGCGCATTGATCTTGCCGCCGGCCGTCACCACACCGATCACGATGCATTCGTAGATCCGGCTTACGCTACGGCTCTGCAATTGCGTGACAAGCTGTGTCTGCGCCTGAATGGTCTTGGCCACCACCATCAGACCGGTGGTGTCCTTGTCCAGGCGATGCACGATACCGGCGCGGGGCACATTGATAATGTCCGGCACGTGGTGCAGCAAGGCGTTGAGCAAGGTGCCATCCGCGTGACCGGCGGCAGGATGCACCACCAGGCCCGCAGGTTTGTTGATCACCAGGATGTCATCGTCTTCATAGACGATGTCCAGCTCGATGTCTTGAGCGATCCATTCGCCCTGAGCTTCCTGCTCGGCAGTCAGTTCAAGAATGGCGCCACCATGAACGATGTCTCGCGGGCGGATAACCGCCCCATCCACAGTCAGGCGGCCGTCTTTGATCCAGGCGGAAAGGCGCGAGCGCGAGTGCTCAGCGAATAATTGTGCGGCGACTTGATCGAGGCGTTGGCCGCCCAATTCGGACGGCACCTCTGCGCGAAGTTCAATTTTATCGGACATGCTCAGACTAGGCGTCGGCACAGCCTTTGGTTTCGGCTGCGCGCTTGTGGTTAAATACGGCGTCTTTTGCCCCGAGGCTATTCAACGGGGCGCTCATCATAACAGGACGGCCCCGCCCAAGACAGCGGCCGTCATAGGGACGCAAGCCGCCATGCAAGTGAAACACCTGCTGCTGATCGCCATCCTCGCATTGACCGCTGCTTGCTCATCGAAGGAAGTCGTAGACGAAAACCTTAGCGAAGTCGAGCTGTACCAGCAGGCTCAGACCGACCTGGACAACAATAGCTACACTGCCGCCACAGCCAAGCTGAAGGCACTGGAGTCGCGTTATCCGTTCGGGCGCTACGCCGATCAGGCTCAACTCGAGCTGATCTACGCCAACTACAAGAACGCCGAGCCTGAGGCTGCGAAGTCTGCTGCCGAGCGTTTCATTCGTTTGCACCCACAGCATCCGAACGTGGATTACGCGTATTACCTCAAGGGCCTGACCTCCTTCGACCAGGACGTCGGCCTGTTGTCGCGCTTCCTGCCGCTGGACATGACCAAGCGTGACCCGGGTGCGGCCCGCGACTCGTACAACGAGTTCGCCCAGCTGACCAGCCGTTTCCCGAACAGCCGCTACTCGCCGGACGCCAAGCAGCGCATGATCTACCTGCGCAACCTGCTGGCGGCCTACGAGATTCACGTTGCCGACTACTACCTGACCCGTCAGGCCTATGTCGCCGCTGCGAACCGTGGCCGTTACGTAGTGGAAAACTTCCAGGAAACCCCTTCGGTCGGTGACGGCCTGGCGGTGATGACTGAAGCCTACCAACGTCTGCACCTGGACGACCTGGCAGCCACCAGCCTTGAAACCCTGAAGCTCAACTACCCGAACCACCCAAGCCTGGTAGACGGTCAGTTCAAGCCTTCGGTCGACGAAGCCGACAACCGTTCGTGGCTGAGCAAGGCCACCTTGGGCCTGATCGAATCCCGTCCTCCTCTGCCGCCGGGCGAAACCCGCGCCAACCAGGACGTGCAGAAGCAGTTCCAGGATGCCAAGGACGCGATTCCGAACGATCTGAAGCCTAAAGATGCAGATGGCGACGTGATCGAAGAAGAGGAACACGAGTCCGAAGCCAACAGCGAAGACCGCTCGTGGTTCAGCTACATGACCTTCGGCGTGTTCGACTGACACATCGGGTTATGCAAAAAGGGAGACTCTTGAGTCTCCCTTTTTTATTGCGCTGTGCGCAGGTCAGGTCCTTGGCTAAACTGCCTGCTCATTAGCCAATAAAGCAGCTCACCATGCTTCGTTTACTGTTCTGGATCGCCCTGATTGCCGCTGCGGTATGGTTCTGGCGCAAGTTCAAGGCTTCGAATTCCGCGCCCAGGTCCTCCGCCGAGCTGGATGCCGCACCGATGGTCCGCTGCGCGCATTGCGGCGTACACCTGCCCCGCGATCGCGCGCTGAGCCTTCAACAACAGTGGTATTGCAGCCAGGCTCACCTTGAGCAAGGCCCGGGCCCAAGTGGTCGCTGAGACGTCCACTCCCGGCGGCAAACAGGCACAGCGACTGCTGCGTCTTTACCATCTCTACCGTTTAAGCGTCGGCATCACTCTCGTACTGTTGATTTCCAGCAACATGGACAACCAGCTGCTGGCCTTCGCCCAGGATGACCTGCTGCGCAGTGGCAGTTGGTTGTACCTGGTGCTGAACATCCTGCTGGTGGTCTTTTGGCAGAACACCCGACGGCCGGCACAGCTTTTCAGCCTTGCATTGGTCGATGTCCTGCTGCTGTGCGGCCTGTTCTATGCCGCGGGCGGTGTGGCCAGCGCCATCGGCAACCTGCTCATTGTCTCGGTGGCCATCAGCAACACCCTGTTGCGCGGACGTATCGGCTTGTTGATCGCGGCGGTCGCCGCCCTTGGCATCGTCGGCCTTGGCTTCCTCCTGAGTTTCAGTCACCCGATCAGTCCCGGCGAGTACCTGCAAGTCGGCACTCTCGGCGCGCTGTGTTTTGCCGCGGCGTTGCTGGTGCAAGGTCTGATCAGGCGACTGGAAGTCAGCGAAAACCTCGCCGAACAGCGAGCCAGTGAAGTGCTTGGCCTGGAAGCGCTCAATGCGCTGATCCTGCACCGCATGCGCACGGGCATTCTGGTGCTGGACGACCAGCGGCGGGTGCGACTGGCCAATCAAAGCGCCTTGACCTTACTGGGGCAGAACGACCTCGATGGTCAGCTGATCGACGACTATTCGCCGGCCTTGGTCGAACGCCTTCAGCTGTGGTTCAACAATCCATCGCTGCGACCGCAAAGCCTGAAAATCGCCAGCAATGGCATAGAACTGCAACCCAGCTTCATTGCGTTGGACCAAAGCCCGAACCACCACACCCTGGTATTTCTGGAGGACCTCGCCCAGATCGCTCAACAAGCGCAGCAACTGAAGCTCGCCGCACTCGGGCGCCTGACGGCGGGTATCGCCCATGAAATCCGCAATCCACTGGGCGCCGTTAGTCATGCCGCGCAGCTATTGCAGGAATCCGAGGAACTGAACGGCGCGGATCGGCGTCTGACGCAGATTATTCAAGACCACTCTCAGCGAATGAATCGGGTTATCGAAAACGTCCTGCAACTGTCCCGCCGCCAGCAAACCGTACCGCAACGGCTCGATCTGAAGCCGTGGCTGGAGCATTTCGTCGCCGAAACCCGTGAAGGCGCGACCGATCGCCAGTTGATTCACCTGCACATCGGCCCGGGCGACTTCAAAACCCTGATGGACCCGAATCAGCTGACTCAGATTCTCGACAATCTGTTGCGCAATGCCTGGCGCCATAGCGCCCTGAATCACGACCTGGCGCAGGCCTGGCTCGAGTTGTTTGTCGAGCCCGACAGCCAGTTGCCGACGCTCGAAGTCCGGGACAACGGCCCCGGCGTGGCGCCGGACCAACAGACGCATTTGTTCGAACCGTTCTTCACCACCAGTAGCCAGGGCACAGGCCTGGGGCTTTATCTGTCCCGTGAGCTGTGCGAAAGCAACCAGGCCCGCCTAGACTTCAAACCACGCCAAGGTGGCGGCTGCTTTCGCATCACTTTTGCTCACGGACGGAAACAAAGTTGAACATGAGCCCACGGCCAAAAGTCCTGATCGTCGACGACGAACCCGATATCCGCGAACTACTGGAAATCACCCTGGGACGGATGAAACTCGATACCTACAGTGCCCGCAACCTTGGCGAAGCCCAAGCCTTGTTGATGCGCGAGACATTCGAGCTGTGCCTGACCGACATGCGCCTGCCCGACGGCACCGGCCTTGAGTTGGTGCAGTACATCCAGCAACGTTACCCACACGTGCCGGTGGCGATGATCACCGCTTACGGCAGCCTCGAAACAGCGATCAACGCCCTCAAGGCAGGGGCTTTCGACTTCCTGACCAAGCCGGTTGACCTGACGCGCCTGCGCGAACTGGTCACCAGCGCCCTGCGCTTGCCGGCACCGGGTGGCGCCAGTACCGCCATCGATCGCCGGTTGCTGGGCGATTCACTGCCCATGCGCAACCTGCGCAAACAAATCGACAAACTCGCACGCAGTCAGGCCCCGGTGTACATCAGCGGCGAATCCGGCAGTGGCAAGGAATTGGTCGCCCGACTGATCCACGAGCAGGGCCCGCGGGCTAATCAACCGTTCGTCCCGGTCAATTGCGGGGCAATTCCGTCAGAGTTGATGGAGAGTGAATTCTTCGGCCATCGCAAAGGCAGTTTCAGCGGCGCCATCGAAGACAAACCAGGGCTGTTCCAAGCCGCCCACGGCGGCACACTGTTTCTCGACGAAGTGGCCGATCTGCCCTTGGCGATGCAGGTCAAACTGCTCCGAGCCATTCAGGAGAAAGCCATTCGCAGTGTCGGCGGTCAGCAAGAAATGGTGGTTGATGTCCGCATCCTTTGTGCCACCCACAAAGACCTCGATGCCGAAGTCACCGCCGAACGCTTTCGCCAGGATTTGTACTACCGGTTGAACGTGATCGAACTGCGCGTCCCCCCTTTGCGCGAGCGCCGCGACGACATCGAACCGCTGGCCAGCCATGTGCTCAAGCGCCTGGCGGCCGGCAGCGGTCAACCCGCCGCAAAACTCCATCCACTCGCCCTGGATGCGCTGAAAAGTTACCGTTTTCCGGGCAACGTACGGGAGCTGGAGAACGTGCTGGAGAGGGCTTACACCCTGTGCGAGGACAAACAGATTGAAGCCAGCGACCTGCGACTGGCCGAAGGTAACTGCACGGCAGAGAGCGGCGTGCCGGACCTGACGCAAATCGATAACCTGGAAGATTATCTGGAAAACGTCGAACGCAAACTCATCCTCCAGGCACTGGAGGAAACCCGCTGGAACCGCACGGCGGCGGCCCAGCGGTTGAATCTTTCATTCAGATCGATGCGATATCGGCTCAAGAAATTGGGTCTGGATTGAGGGCTCCTTCGCGGGCAAGCCTCGCTCCTACAGGGGGTGTGTCGTTCGCAAGTGTATTGAACGACTCAAACTTGTAGGAGCGAGGCTTGCCCGCGAAAGCGATCTGGCAGGCGATAAAGAATCTTGCTGTCAGATCCGCCCGGTCGGCGCATACGGCGCAGGATCAATAATCGGCGCCCTGCCCAACATCACATCCGCAAACAACTGACACGACGCCGGCGCCAGTACCAGCCCGTTACGGTAATGCCCGCAGTTGAGCCAAAGTCCATCGAACCCCGGCACTCGGCCAATGTAGGGAATGCCTTCCGGCGAACCCGGGCGCAATCCGGCCCAATGCCCCACCACTTCGGCCTCTGCCAGCGCAGGAATCAACTCTACCGCTGATGCCTTCAGACTCTCCAGCGCCGAGTCGGTCGGCGTCTTGTCGTAGCCTTCATGCTCCAGCGTACTGCCTATCAGAATGTGTCCGTCGCGCCTGGGAATCGCATAACGCCCCTTGGCCAGCACCATGCTCGGCAGGAAGTCCGCCGCGCACTTGTACAGAATCATCTGCCCTTTGACCGGCTCGACCGGCAACTCAAGGTCCAGACTCTTGAGCAAGTCACCACTCCAGGCGCCAGCCGTCAGGACCACCTGATCACCGTGTATGGGGCCCACCGAAGTCTGCACGCCGACAACCCTGTCGCCTTCGCGAATAAACCCGCTGACTTCGCACTGCTCACGAATCGTCACGTTCGGCAGCGCCAACAATGCAGCCTTCAGGGACTTTACCAGCCGTGGATTACGCACGTTGGCCACATCAGCCATATAGATCGCCCGGGAAAACCCGGGGCCCAGCACTGGTACGGCATCGTGTGCCGCCGAGATATCCACAGCCCGCAACGGACGGTTTTCCCGCTCGGCCCAGGCCAACGCCTCGGCCTCGTCATCCAGATCCAGCCAGTACAGGCCGGTGGTATGCACTTCGGGATCAACCCCGGTTGCGGCGAACAGTCGCTCACCGAGCTGCGGATAAAAATCCTGGGACCAATGCGCCAGCGCGGTGACTGCCGGACTGTAGCGCCATGGATAGAGCGGGGAAACAATCCCGCCACCGGCCCATGACGATTCCTGCCCCACGCTCGAACGATCCAGCAACACAACACTTTGCACTTCGGATGCGAGATTGAACGCCGTCAGCAGCCCAATCACGCCGCCGCCGACAATCACCACTTGCTGTTGCCTGCTCATGTTCTGATCCAACCGGTAAATAGACAGAGGGCGCAAAAAAGGCGCCCGAAAAGGGAACTCAGCGACCCCAGCAATCTTTGGTCACCAACCCGGACGTCGCATTGACCATGCTTCTGACGCCGGTGTTGGTGAGGGTGAAATCCCCGCACTTGTCAGTCGCCATTGCAGCGCCGGTCTTGCGCGTTGCCGTCAGCAAAAAGGTTTGATCGGTCAGGGTCGGGGTGATGGTGTAAAAATCGTTGCCGGCGCTCAGTCCGGTGGCAGCGGTATAGACATTGTTCTTCGAGTAGAACCGCTCAAGGATCTGTGCCTGCTCGGAGAGCAGCCCGGCCACTTCGGTGCGGCGGCCCTTTTTCACGTACTCGGTGAGGCTCGGGGCACCAATGGTGATGACGATCCCGATGATCGCAATCACGATCATGATTTCGATCAGGGTGAAACCTCGGTTGGATCTACGCATTCCTTCACTCTCACTTACTGTATTTGTCGCCACATGATGCGACGGCTGCCGCCGCCGGATTTTTCCACCAGGGTGCTGATGCCGCCACTGGAATCGTTCACAACCTTGCGGGTCGCGCCGTTGACGATGGCGTTCAGGGTCGGGATGCCACCGGTAAAAATCACTCCGCTGGACACCGTGTCCGTGCTGTCGACCGTCCCGTCGTTATTGGTGTCGAGCACCGCATAATTGAGCATCTTACCGCTGAACGCATCCAGTTCGACCAGTTTGCCGGTACCAAAGCTGGCACACGGGTCAGTGGTGTCCACACTCGCCGTGGTAAAGACGATCCGTCCCAGCACCAGGCTGGCCTGATTGATCACCCGCTCCCCCGTCAACACGCTGTTGTACACCAGCGGCAAGTACCAGCCCTTCTCCCCCGGATAGGTCACGTCGTTCTGGCTGGTGGTGATGAACTGTCCGGTGCTGCCCGAGAACACACCGGTCACCGCTTGTGCCTGCAAACTGGACACGGTGATCTGACCCGCGCCGCCTTCCGCATCCCACACCGCGTAGAACGCCTGCAAATCCTTGTTGGTCTTGTCGGCAGTCTCGTTGAATTTGCCGGTGCCGAAAAACACTTCCTTGCCGCCCAATGAATTGTCCGCCAGTAACGGCTGCACAGTAATGGGCTGAGTGGCACCGCCCGCCGTGGTAAACAGCGGCTTGCCGGAGAATGCCACGCCCCAGGAGTCGGGGGCGGTAGCGCTCAAATCGAACTTCCATAACCGCCCTTTCAGGTCGCCACCATAGGCGGCCTGCACCACATTCTGCGAGTTGACCCTGAGCTTCACCGACGATAGGCCATTGTTGGTGTCGGCGCTGTCGACCACGATTTTCTTGATCAACGAGCCGTCACGAACGTCAACCACGTACAACGCCGCCACTCCGGAGTTACTGCCATAGCCGTTGGAAATGAACGCGGCCCAGCGACCGTCGGCCAAGCGTGCCACTTCCGGCCGTGCATAGGCATAACCCAGATCATTGAAAGCGTTCGCAGTACTGGCCGTGGCCGGCGCACTGATTTCCCACAGCGCCTTGAACACGTTGCCCGCTGACGCATCGAACAGCTGCAACGCATAAAAAGTCCTGCCGCCAGCCCCGGTTCCGCCAATGGCCAGGGTTTTCCAGACGCTGCTGAACTGGGCATCGAACACCCCGACCTGACCGTCGACCAGAAACTTGTGGCTCACACCGTTGATGTAGGTCGGGTCGGCGATGTAGCGCAGTGATGGCAACACGCTGGACGGCATGTAGGCATAACGCCGGGTGCCATTGGCCGAGTTGATGACATTCACAAACCCGTCGTTGGCATTCACCACCAGGCTGGGACTCATGGTGGCGGCTTTGGTGGTCAGGTAGGTGCTGTAAGTGGTGTCCCCCACCAGATCAGAGGCGGTCTTGTCCGTGGGTGACGCCAGTACGAGGGGTGAATTGATGATGTCGCCGAGCAGCACGCTACGCACCTTGAGCCCGGTTTTGTTGGTGCCCTTGCTCCACTCCACCAGATCGCTGCCGGTAATGCCGGTGGGCAGGCTTTGGCTGAGGGAGGTCTGTTGTGCCGGGGAAAAACTGGCATACGCCAAGGTGACTGCGGCGTTGGTCAGGGTGTTCCAGGACTGGTAAGTCGGCGCTGTGGCACCCGGGACGATCGTGGTGTCGGTGGTCCAGAGTGCCGCAGAGGTATTCACGATACCCGCCGAGGTGAAGCCAAAGGACTTGATCGTGCCGCGCCAGTCCTTGGGGTCATAAATGGTCTGAAAGTAACTCGAATTGCTGGCCAGGGTGGTGCCGCTGGTGACGCCGCTGCCACCGGAACCGGCCTTGGAGGTGATGTCGCTCAGCGCCGAGGACAGCGCACTGCTGAGTCCTGCGCTGTCGGTCGCCTGGTAGTACTTGCCCTGTCCGTAGTTGGCGGCGTCCGACAGCATTTGGTTCGCGGCGGTGAAGCCCACGGTATAGGTGTTGATGTTCTGCTTGGGAAAATCCCCAGCGTTCCAGCTTTTGCCTGCCAGATCGGTTCCCGTGGAACGCATGTCGATGTCGAAGCCAAACTTGGCGATGTCGTCCAGATACAGCGTGTCGCCTTCTCCATCACCATTGAGGTTGTCGCCATCGTTATTCACGCCATCCCAGTTTGGAAGGCGAGCGCCCGCCAGTGGGTCGGTGCCCGGAAAAGTCCGGTCAAAGGTCGGCAAGCCATCGGTGATCACCACGCCATAGTTTTTCTGGCAGCGATACTGGATCGGGCTGCTGTAAGTCGCCGGTGTCGAGTTGTAGACCGGCGCCAGGCCTCGAAAATAACGGTTTATTTCATAGTAGGTTTCCGCCAGCGGTGTATTGGCCACGGCACTCAAGCCGTTGATGGCAGAGATCAGGTTGTTGTAGTTGGTATCCGCCTGGGATTGGGTGACGCTGCCGCTCACCGCAGAGAGATCGCTGATCGATCGGGCGATGAAGCCACCACCACCGGAGTTGCTGGTTGTAGGCGGATTGAACGTCGCAAGACCGATACGCAGCGAGCGATTGCTGGAGACCAGGCTTGTGGAGACATCCTGGGCCACGCTGATCCGGTATTCATTGGGGATCGCGCTGGCGCCCGTGGTGAAATCCTTGCTCGAACCGTTGGCCACCCCCAGCAGATAAGCCAGGTAGTCGGCGGTGTAGCGCGTATTTTCATTACCCACCGGGTCCGGCAGCTTCAGGCAGATGGGCGTCAAGCCGAGAAAGCCGCGATAAAAACCGTACCAGTTGCCGTTGGTCGAGCAACCGCCGCGATTGAGGCTCGACAGCAAAATATTGGTATCACTCATGTTCAGGTTCTGACCGCTTAAACAGGAGGTGTTGGAACTGCAAATCGCGATCTGCCCATAGTTGGCCGCCGGATTGAACCCCGACGCCCAAATGATGTTGTTCATGCTCCCCGAGTCGTCGATCAGCAGCATGACGTTCGGAGGGACGGCTGCGCCGCTCAACAGCGGTGAATCCGACGGCGTGAAGGCATACGCCGGTGCGGACAGGTAAAGGCCCAATACAACGCCGCAAAACAGCTGCCACACGCCACGGCGCCCTTCAGTACTTCGCATAAATACTCTCCACGACGCTGCGCGAGTTGCCCGCGATGCCGACGGCGGTCACCCGGTAAAGCGTCGCCGAGGTGTTGCTCGGCACATTCACGGCGTTGACCGTAGTGCCGATATTCTGCACCCCGTAAAAGCCCTTTCCCGAGGCGATCCAGGTCACGCCGGGGGTCGAACCGGGGCCGGCGGCAGTGACCGTCAACGCGTCCGACGGTGGCGCGCACTGGCTGCAGACCGGCAATGAATAGCTGTCCAGCTGCACCGCGCTTTCTCCCACGCGTAATGCAGCTTCGGCGCCCTGGAACGACTGGTTGCGCAAGCTCACGCTGCCGGCCATTTTTTCCTGCAGCGTGGCGTTCTGCATCGATGAAAGACCGATCAAGGTCAGCAACAGCAGAAACACCAGGCTGACCAGCAGCGCCATACCCCGCTGGGCATGAAACGTCATGGAGGCCTCCCTCATGGCAACCTGTTGCGCAAGGCGGCAACCACGGTGAAGGTTTGATTTTTAACCCGACTGTTCGGGTCGTAGAGTGTCATCGTCAGGCGCACGCTGCGAATTCGCGCGGGGTCGGACGGGTTGGCGCTGTAGCTGGAAGCGGCTACATCGGTGGCCGAATTGGCGAGGCCGAAGAGCACGCTGAAGGCACTGACGTTATCGACCAGTACGAACTGGGCCGGCGTGCCGGGACCGGAGCCCATCATGATTTTGTTATTGCTGAAGCTGTAGATCAGCCGCCGTATCGGAAACGCCAACTGCCCCGATGTCAGAGCCGGTGGATTCGTATACGCCGTCGCCGTATTTCGACAGTCGGAAACCACTGTCCAGGCTGGCGCCCCGCCACCCGTTCCCACATCGGCGGCCACCAGGGTCAATTTCTGGTTGGCATTATCCCAGCTGATCGGCGTTATCTGACTGGCAGCGAAGCTCCCCCCTGTACTTGAATCGGTGATCGTCCCCAGGCAGCCAAACATGCCGACCATGCGGATTTCCTGAATCATCTTGCTGAGCACAAAACGCGCATCTTCCTGCATGGCGGCGGCGGCGTTCTGGCTGATGTAGGTGTTCTTGGCGGCGATGAAGATCTGCGCCACGCCCAGCACCACAATCAAACTCAATGCGAGGGCAATCAACAACTCGATCAGCCCGAAACCTCTGCTGGACCGCCTCATGGGGTTGCCACCGGGTCGACCGTGGCGCGACTGGTCAAGACAAAGCTGCGGCGCGAGTTGGCGATATTGGCGGCGCGCGAGTCATCCCAGGTGATGGTGATGGTGTACACGCGCTGATTCAGCGTAACGGTGCCAGTGGCCGTCGCACCGCCGAAATTGACGATATTGGTGGTGAAGTCGTAGAGGTCCTGATCGCGGGCGACGTTCAGGTTGCCCGACGTCGGAGGCGTCACAGTGTAGTCGGCGCCGGAATTGGCGCGGATACGGTCCATCATGTCGTAGGCGATAAAACTCGCCTGGCTGGTCATCCGCGAGCTGTCGGTGTATTTCAGCGCATTGAGCTGAATCGCCGCTGCGCCCAGCAGCCCCACGGTCAGAATCACCAACGCGACCAGCACTTCGATCAGCGTCATGCCCTCCTGTGCATGTTTACCCCGCTCCCTCATCCGCAACTTCCACCCAATAGAATTCGTCCGTTCAAACACACATTCAGCGTCCTGGTTTGCGCCCCCAATACATAGCTGATCACCACGGGTGTGGCTGGCGCTGACAAACCACCCAGATTGTTGAAATCGATGGCGGTCACTCCTGAGGGTAGCGTCAGACTCGCGCCGCTGCTCAGTGCTGGAACAACCCGCAATACATTGGCCGGGGTGTTCGTACTGTCATATACCGCCAAGTCACCGGTCCAGGCGCCACCAACAGCGATCGGACGAACCCGAATGGAGACGCCCCGGTCGATGGCCTCGAGTCGTGCGAAATTGAGTCCGCGTTGCAGGTCGCCGATTTCGGTGTCTGCCTTGGTGCCTTGCACCGACCGGGTGAACGCCGGTACGGCCAGGGTGATCAGGATCAAAAAGACCGCGAGCGAGACCAGCAGCTCGATCAGCGTGAAACCTTTTGTACGATGATCCATCGGTGCCCTCCGTTGCCGTCGGCTATACCTGCTTCTACACGCTAGAACATTCGACCGCCCGGCGTGCGGTTGATTTGCCATTACTCGCGCACGGAATGCGCGGGCCGCAGCACTCCACGGAGGGAGATGACATGCATCAGCGAGGTTTCAGCCTGATCGAACTGCTCATGGGACTGACAATTGCCGGGATTGTTCTGCTGTTGGTCAGTCCGGCGTTCGCGGCCCTTACAGAATCGAATCATCGCGAGGCGGCGGCAAAGTCTCTTGCCAGTGGTATTCGCAGCGCCAGAAGCGAAGCTCTCGCGCGAAATCAGACCATCGTCATTCATGGCATCAACGACGACTGGGGTCAGGGCTGGCGCATCATTCTGGATATCAGCGGCAAAGGGCCGGAGGACAGCAGCAATCCGCTGCTGATTGAGCGCGTGAGTGGCGCTCGGGTGCCGATTGTTGGCAATTGGCCGGTCAGACGATACATCCGTTTCAGCCGTATCGGCGAGCCACAGATGCCTGGCCGGGCGTTTCAAGCGGGGACGCTGCACGTTTGCACAGTCCGCGAACCGGTTAGCCAGCTTCAGGTGGTGCTGGCCGCGACCGGTCGCGTCAGCCTGCGCAGCGATAAGGCTGAGCAGGCGCTATGTCCGGGAGGAAAAAAAGTTAAAGCAGGGAGCGCACGCGCAACTCTTTAGGCATGGAGAACGTGATGTTCTCCTCGCGACCCGCCAATTCATCGGCCCCGGTAGCACCCCATGCCTGCAACTGCTGGATCACGCCACGCACCAGCACTTCCGGTGCGGAGGCGCCAGCGGTGATGCCGATACGCTCGACACCGTCGAACCAGCTTTTTTGCAGGTCTTCGGCGCCATCGATCAGATAAGCCGGGGTGGCCATGCGCTCGGCGAGTTCACGCAAGCGGTTGGAGTTGGAGCTGTTCGGGCTGCCCACCACCAAGACCACGTCGCATTCGTCGGCCAGTTGTTTGACGGCGTCCTGACGGTTTTGCGTGGCGTAGCAGATGTCGTCCTTGCGCGGACCACCGATCGCCGGGAAGCGTGCACGCAGAGCGTCGATCACGCGGCTGGTGTCGTCCATGGACAGCGTGGTCTGGGTCACGAACGCCAGTTTGTCGGGATTGACCACCTGCAGCGCGGCGACGTCTTTCTCGTCTTCAACCAGATAGATGGCACCACCGTTGCTGCCATCGTACTGGCCCATGGTGCCTTCGACTTCCGGGTGACCGGCGTGGCCGATGAGAATGCATTCACGGCCGTCACGGCTGTAACGCGCGACTTCGATGTGCACCTTGGTCACCAGCGGGCAGGTCGCGTCGAACACTTTCAGGCCACGGCCAGCGGCTTCGGTCCGCACAGCCTGGGAAACCCCGTGGGCACTGAAGATCACGATGACATCGTCCGGCACCTGATCCAGTTCTTCGACGAAGATCGCCCCGCGAGCACGCAGGTCCTCGACGACGAATTTGTTGTGGACCACTTCGTGGCGCACATAGATAGGCGGCCCGAAGACTTCCAGGGCGCGGTTGACGATTTCGATCGCCCGGTCCACGCCGGCGCAGAAGCCACGGGGGTTGGCGAGTTTGATTTGCATGCTGTGCCTCGTGTCTTGCGCGCAAGAAATTAGAACATTACATCCCTGTAGCAGCGAAGCTTGCTCGCGAAAGCGGTGTGTCAGTCGACATTAATGGTGAATGTGATGACGCCTTCGCGAGCAAGCTCTGCCCCTACATTGGACCGCATTCGGTCAGTTACAGCGATTTGACGCTGATGATTTCTACGTCAAAGGTCAATGTCTTGCCGGCCAGCGGGTGGTTGAAGTCGATGGTCACTTGCTCGTCATCGAATTCCTTCACCACGCCAGGCAGCTCAGTATTGGCCGCATCGTTGAAGATCACCAGCAAACCCGGCGACAGTTCCATGTCCTTGAACTGCGAACGCGGGATGATCTGCACGTTTTGCGGGTTCGGCTGGCCAAACGCGTTTTCCGGCTGAATCGTCAGCGTGCGCTTGTCGCCTGCCTTGAAGCCGAACAGCGCTGCTTCGAAACCTGGCAACAGGTTGCCATCGCCGACCTGGAAGGTCGCCGGGGCTTTGTCGAAGGTGCTGTCGACGGTGTCGCCGTTCTCCAGGCGCAGTGCAAAGTGCAAAGTGACTTCCGTGTTCTGGCGGATTCGTTGCTCAGCCAATACCTGTTCAGTCATGAACGGCTTCTCCGGTCTTTTTACTTTTGAACATGTCCAGCGCGAGCATCACGGCCCCGACGCTGATGGCGCTGTCGGCAAAGTTGAACGCCGGGAAATACCAGCGGTTCTGCCAATGCACCAGAATGAAGTCGATCACATGGCCCAGGGCGATGCGGTCGTACAGATTGCCCAGCGCCCCGCCCAGCACCAGCGCCAAAGCGACGGCCAGCCAGGTTTCGTTGCGCCCCAGACGCTTGAGCCACACCACCAGCACCGCACTGACCACCACGGCGATCAGGGCAAACAACCAGCGCTGCCAGCCGGAGCTGTCGGCCAGGAAGCTGAATGCCGCGCCAGTGTTGTAGGCCAGGGTCCAGCTGAAATAATCGGGAATCACCACGATTTGCTGGTACATCTTCAACGAGCCTTCGAAGTAGAACTTGCTGGCCTGGTCGATGACCAGGACCAGCAAGCTCAACCAGAGCCAGCTCAGCCGTCCGAAACGGCCAGCAGCGTTAGGCATAATGACGAACCTCGCCCGCACCGCTGATGTTGTCGACGCAACGACCGCAGATTTCCGGATGCTCCGGGTTCACGCCGACGTCTTCACGGCAGTGCCAGCAACGGGCGCACTTGGCGAAGGCCGACTTGACGATTTTCAGCTTCAGGCCGCTGACTTCGGTGACTACCGCGTCCGCAGGTGCCTGAACAAAAGGCGCCACGCTGGCGGTCGAGGTGATCAGCACGAAGCGCAGTTCGTTGCTCAGCTTGGCCAGGTCGGCGCTCAGCGTTTCTTCGGCGAACAGCGTCACCTCGGCTTGCAGGTTGCCACCGACGGCCTTGGCCGCGCGCTGGATTTCCATTTCCTTGTTGACCGCGACCTTCACCGCCATGATCCGCTCCCAGTAGGCGCGGCCCAGTTCGACGTTGTCCGGCAGTTCGGTCAGGCCTTCGTACCAGGTGTTGAGCATCACCGATTCGTTGCGCTCGCCCGGCAGGTATTCCCACAGCTCGTCGGCGGTGAAGGCGAGGATCGGCGCGATCCAGCGCACCAGCGCTTCGGAGATGTGGTACAGCGCGGTTTGCGCCGAACGGCGCGCCTTGCTGTTGGCGCCAGTGGTGTACTGACGGTCCTTGATGATGTCGAGATAGAAACCACCCAGCTCTTGCACGCAGAAGTTGTGGATCTTGGAGTAGACGTTCCAGAAGCGGTATTCGCCGTAGTGCTCTTGCAACTCGCGTTGCAGCAGCAGGGTGCGGTCCACGGCCCAACGGTCCAGGGCGAGCATTTCCTCGGCCGGCAGGATGTCGGTGGCCGGATTGAACCCGGTCAGGTTGGAGAGCAGGAAGCGCGCGGTGTTACGGATACGCCGGTAGGCGTCCGCACTGCGTTGCAGAATCTGCTCGGAAACCGCCATTTCACCCGAGTAATCGGTGGAAGCCACCCACAGCCGCATGATGTCGGCGCCCAGGGTGTCGTTGACCTTTTGCGGCGCGATCACGTTGCCCAGCGACTTGGACATCTTGCGACCGGACTCATCGACGGTGAAACCGTGGGTCAGCAGCTCGCGGTATGGCGCATGGTTGTCGATGGCGCAACCAGTCAGCAAGGACGAGTGGAACCAGCCACGGTGTTGGTCCGAACCTTCCAGGTACAAGTCGGCGCGCGGGCCGGTCTCGTGGCCCATCGGGTGCGAACCGCGCAGGACGTGCCAGTGCGTGGTGCCCGAATCGAACCAGACGTCCAAGGTGTCGCTGATCTTGTCGTACAGCGGCGCCTCGTCACCCAGCAGTTCGGCAGCGTCCATCTTGAACCACGCTTCGATGCCTTCGACTTCAACACGCTTGGCGACTTCTTCCATCAGCTCGGCAGTGCGCGGGTGCAGCTCGCCGCTTTCCTTGTTCAGGAAGAACGGGATCGGTACGCCCCAGTTGCGCTGACGGGAGATGCACCAGTCTGGACGGTTGGCGATCATCGAGTGCAGACGTGCCTGGCCCCAGGCCGGGACGAACTGAGTCTCTTCGATGGCTTTCAGTGCGCGCTTGCGCAGGGTGTCGCCGCTGACAGGCTCTTTATCCATGCCGATGAACCACTGCGCGGTGGCGCGGTAGATCAGCGGGGTCTTGTGACGCCAGCAGTGCATGTAGCTGTGTTCGATGATGGTGGTGTGCAGCAGCGCACCGACTTCGGTCAGTTTGTCGACGATGGCCGGGTTGGCTTTCCAGATGAACTGGCCGCCGAAGAACTCCAGCGATGTCACGTAAACACCGTTGCTCTGTACCGGGTTGAGGATGTCGTCGTTGACCATGCCGTACTTCTTGCAGGTCACGAAGTCGTCCACGCCATAGGCCGGGGCGGAGTGAACCACGCCGGTGCCAGCGCCCAGCTCAACGTAATCGGCCAGGTAAACCGGCGACAGGCGATCGTAGAACGGGTGACGGAAGTTGATCAGTTCCAGTTCTTTACCGGTGGTGGTCGCGATGACCGAGCCTTCCAGGCTGTAGCGGGCCAGGCACGACTCGACCAGCTCTTCCGCCAGCACCAGCAGTTTGTCGCCAACGTCGACCAGGGCGTAGTTGAATTCCGGGTGAACGTTCAGCGCCTGGTTGGCCGGGATGGTCCACGGGGTGGTGGTCCAGATCACGATCGAGGCAGGTTTGGCCAGGGACGCCAGACCGAAAGCGGCAGCCAGCTTGGCTTCGTCGGCAATCGGGAAGGCCACGTCGATGGTCGAGGACTTTTTGTTTTCGTACTCGACTTCCGCTTCAGCCAGGGCTGAACCGCAGTCAAAGCACCAGTTCACGGGCTTCAGGCCCTTGAACACGAAACCGCCCTTGACGATTTCGGCGAGCGCGCGGATTTCACCGGCCTCGTTCTTGAAGTCCATGGTCTTGTACGGGTTGGCGAAGTCGCCCAACACGCCCAGACGGATGAATTCGGATTTCTGGCCTTCGATCTGCTCGGTGGCGTAGGCGCGGCACAGTTCGCGGGTTTTGTCCGCGCCCAGGTTTTTGCCGTGGGTCACTTCGACTTTGTGTTCGATCGGCAGACCGTGGCAATCCCAGCCCGGAACATAAGGCGCGTCGAAACCCGACAGGGTTTTCGAGCGGATGATCATGTCCTTGAGAATCTTGTTCAGCGCATGACCGATGTGAATCGTGCCGTTGGCGTAAGGAGGACCATCATGAAGTACGAACTTCGGACGATCCTTGCCAATCTCGCGCAACTTACCGTACAGGCCAATGCTGTCCCAGCGCTGCAGAATCTGCGGTTCGCGCTGAGGCAGGCCGGCCTTCATTGGGAAGGCGGTGTCCGGAAGGTTTAGCGTGGCTTTATAGTCGGTCATTTAAGGCTCTTCATTAGCGATTGGCGCTAGGTGCGACAGGGCACGGGCGGCGGCAACATCCGCATTGATCGCCGTCTTAAGCGCCTCCAGAGAGGCGAAACGCTGCTCTTCACGCAGCTTGTGGTGGAAAACCACCGTCAAACGCCGGTCATACAGATCGCCGGCAAAATCTAAAAGGTGCACTTCGAGGTGGGCTTTGCCATCACCTTGTACCGTGGGCCGCACGCCAATGTTGGCGACGCCGGGCCAGGTCTTGCCGTCGATATCGACGTTGACCAGGTACACCCCGGTCAAGGGCACGCGACGACGCTTGAGTTGAATGTTGGCGGTGGGCGTACCCAGTTGGCGCGCCAGCTTCTGGCCATGCAGGACCCGCCCGGTGATCTGGAACGGACGCCCGAGCAGCCGCTCGGCCAAGGCAAAATCGGCAGCGGCCAAGGCATTGCGGACCTGCGTGCTGCTGACGCGAATGCCGTCCAGCTCGACGGTTTGCGCCGCTTCAACGGTAAAGCCCTGAACGATGCCAGCCTGCTGCAGGAAATCGAAATCCCCTACCCGGTCACAGCCGAACCGGAAGTCGTCACCGACCTCCAGGTGCTGGACGCCGAGACCGTCGACCAGAATGGCATCGACGAATTCACTGGCACTGAGCTTGCTCAGCCGGTGGTTGAAGGCCAGGCACAGGACCCGGTCGACACCTTCGTCGGCCAGCAGCTGCAGTTTGTCCCGCAGCCGGGCCAGACGGGCCGGGGCCGTGTCCGGGGCGAAGAACTCTCGCGGCTGTGGTTCGAAAATCACCACGCAGCTGGGCACGCCCAACTCGATAGCGCGCTCACGCAGCCTCGCCAGGATAGCCTGGTGGCCACGGTGAACACCGTCAAAGTTGCCAATAGTGGCGACACAGCCCCGATGCTGGGGGCGCAGGTTGTGGAGGCCTCGAACCAGCTGCATAACGCGCTTCTTGCTCATAAAGTGGTCGATTATAACCACACCCGGCGGCCGACGACAGGCAACACCGTAACCCAAAGTAATCGAGCCGACAAAACTGCCGGTTCGCCCATGTTTATCGAGGCCCAAGCCTCAGCTCAGCGCCTTGCGATTGAAGTCGCGCAAACGAAAGCCCATCAACAGCAGCATGCCGAAATAACTGATCACCCCGGCAGCGACCAACGCGCCCAGGCGCAGGAACCGCTCCAGCATATGCCCCTGATCCCAGGCCGGCATGAAGTGCATCCCGGCCAGCAGCACAGCAGACATCACCAACACCGCAATCACAAGCTTCAGACCGAATTTGGCCCAACCCGGTTGCGGTTGATACATCTGCTGCTTGCGCAGCTGATAGAACAATAGCCCGGCGTTGATGCAGGCACCGATGCTGATTGCCAGGGCCAGACCGGCGTGAGCCAGCGGGCCGATGAGCACGAGGTTGAACAGCTGAGTAACGATCAGGGTGAAAATCGCTATTTTTACCGGAGTGCGGATGTTTTGTTGCGCATAAAAGCCCGGCGCCAGCACTTTGATCACGATAATTCCGAGTAAACCGACTGAATAAGCGATCAACGCCCGCTGTGTCATGGAGGCATCAAACGCGCTGAATTGGCCGTACTGGAACAGCGAAACGGTCAGCGGCTCGGCCAGAATCCCCAGTGCCAGAGAACACGGCAACACCAGCACGAAGCACAGACGCAGGCCCCAATCGAGGATTCGCGAATATTCGTGGCGATCTTTGCTGGCGTAGGTCTTGGCCAGGGTCGGCAGCAGAATGGTGCCCAACGCTACGCCCAGTACGCCGGACGGCAACTCCATCAAACGGTCGGCGTAATACATCCACGACACGGAGCCGGCGACCAGGAACGAGGCGAAGATGGTGTTGATGATCAGGGAAATCTGGCTCACTGACACGCCGAGAATCGCCGGTAACATCTGCTTCATCACCCGCCAGACACCGCTGTCACGCAGATTCAGGCGTGGCAGCACGAGCATGCCGATCTTTTTCAGGTGGGGCAGCTGATAAAGCAACTGCGCCAGGCCACCCACCAGTACCGCCCAACCCAAGGCCATGACGGGGGGGTCGAAGTATGGCGTGAGGAATACCGAAAAGACGATCATGCTGACGTTGAGCAACGTCGGCACGAAAGCCGGCACCGAGAATCGGTTGTACGTATTGAGGACCGCACCGGCCAATGAAGACAGGGAGATCAGCAATATATAAGGAAAAGTCACCCGCAACAGATCGGTAGTCAGCTCGAATTTTTCCGGGGTATCGGTAAAACCCGGCGCGGTGGCCCAGATGACCCACGGCGCGGCGAGTATGCCTAGCGCGGTAACCAGGGCAAGCACCAGCGTCAGCAAGCCAGACACGTAAGCGATGAACGTTCGCGTCGCCTCCTCGCCCTTCTGGCTCTTGTATTCAGCAAGAATCGGCACGAATGCCTGGGAAAAGGCACCCTCGGCGAAGATTCTTCGCAGCAGATTGGGCAGTTTGAAGGCGATAAAGAAGGCGTCCGTCGCCATCCCGGCGCCAAATGTGCGTGCGATGAGGGTGTCACGAACGAACCCCAGAATCCGGGAAAGCATCGTGATAGAGCTGACGGCGGCCAACGATTTGAGCAGATTCATTGAAAGAGTTTGTGCCTGTCGATAAACAGCAGGCGAACAAAGCGCCTACTTATGCGATACTCCGCGCCGCAGCAGCACAGAGCCAAAGCTCGCGAGTTTACAGGTCAAGCGCCGGAAATAAATATCCCGCCTCTTTATACCTACCACTTAGCGGAACGTCTCAACCGCCCTTGACAAGACATCAACTCATCGGCATGATTCGCGGCCTATTTTGTTTGCTATTTCCTAAAAAGTCTTTCGAGGAGCTCGACGGTGGCCAACACACCTTCCGCCAAAAAACGTGCAAAACAGGCTGAGAAGCGTCGCAGCCACAACGCCAGCCTGCGTTCCATGGTTCGTACCTACATCAAGAATGTAGTTAAGGCCATCGACGCAAAAGACGCTGAAAAAGCTCAAGCAGCTTACGTTCTGGCTGTGCCAGTTATCGACCGTATGGCCGATAAAGGCATCATCCACAAGAACAAGGCAGCTCGTCATAAGAGCCGCCTGAACGGTCACGTCAAGGCTCTGAACCTTGCTGTAGCCGCATAAGCGATAAGCTTGTTGAAAAACCGACCTCAGGGTCGGTTTTTTATTGCCTGCGATTTGGTACACGCCGCGCAAAAAAATGTGGGAGTGGGCCTGCTCGCGATAGCGGTGCAACACTCAACATTGATGCCGACTGTTACACCGCTATCGCGAGCAGGCTCACTCCCACATTTCGATTTGCGCCAGCTTATTGGGCGTGCGTCCACGGCAGGATCGGGATCGCCGTCACCGCATTCTGCGGGCTGCCTTCGATCAAGCGATCGCTGTAGACCAGATACACCAGCGTATTGCGCTTCTTGTCGAGGAAGCGAACCACCTGCATGGTCTTGAACACCAGTGACGTGCGCTCCTTGAACACCTCATCGCCATCCTTCAGCTCACCCTTGAAGCTGATCGGACCTACCTGACGGCACGCGATAGACGCTTCAGCGCGATCTTCCGCCAAACCCAGCCCACCTTTCACTCCGCCCGTCTTGGCCCGCGAGAGGTAGCAAGTCACACCCTCGACCTTCGGATCATCAAACGCCTCAACGACGATACGGTCGTTCGGGCCGACGAACTTGAACACCGTCGACACTTGGCCAATCTCCTCAGCCGAAGCCAGCAGCGGCATTGCCAACAGCAGACCCAACAATCCTTTTGCCACACGCATTCAAATATTCCTTCAGACCAGAATCAGGTTATCGCGGTGAACCAGTTCCGGCTCCGCCATGTAACCCAACAGACCGACAATCGCCTCAGACGACTGACCGATGATTTTTTGTGCTTCCAGCGCGCTGTAGTTGGCCAGGCCACGGGCAATTTCACGACCGTCCGGCGCCACGCACACCACCATTTCACCGCGCCGGAAACTGCCTTGAACCAGTTTGACGCCAACCGGCAGCAAACTTTTGTTGCCCTGGGACAGCGCGATCACTGCACCCGCATCCAGCACCAGGGTGCCACGGGTCTGCAGATGACCGGCCAGCCATTGCTTGCGCGCCGCCAGCATGCCGCGCTCAGGTGACAACAAGGTGCCGATGCGCTCGCCCGCCTTCAGGCGATCCAGCACACGTTCAATGCGCCCACCGACGATGATGGTGTGCGCACCGGAACGCGCCGCCAGACGTGCGGCACGTAATTTGGTCTGCATGCCGCCCCGACCCAACGCACCACCGGTACCGCCAGCGACGGCATCCAGCGCCGGATCATCGGCGCGCGCCTCGTAAATCAGGTTGGCGTCGGGGTTGTTGCGCGGATCGGCGTCGAACATGCCGTCGCGATCGGTAAGGATCACCAGCAAGTCCGCCTCGACCAGATTGGCCACCAGCGCCGCCAGGGTGTCGTTGTCGCCGAAGCGGATCTCGTCGGTGACCACGGTGTCGTTTTCGTTGATCACCGGGATCACTTTCAGCTCGACCAACGCACGCAGGGTGCTACGGGCATTCAGGTAACGCTTGCGGTCAGACAAGTCATCGTGCGTCAGGAGAATCTGCGCGGTATGCCGGCCATGCTCGGCAAAGCTCGACTCCCAGGCTTGCACCAGACCCATCTGACCGATGGCGGCAGCGGCCTGCAGCTCGTGCATTGCACTGGGTCGCACGGTCCAGCCCAGGCGACTCATCCCCGCCGCTACTGCCCCGGAGGACACCAGCACCAGTTCGACGCCCGCCTCATGCAAAGCCACCATCTGCTCGACCCAGACACTCATTGCCGCGCGATCCAGGCCCTTGCCGTCAGCCGTCAGCAAAGCGCTGCCGATCTTCACGACCCAACGCTGCGCACCTGTCACCTTGCTCCGCATCATCTTCAACCTTAGCTTGAGGGCAGCGCGACCCAGCGCCGCCCGTAACGTTATTCGTGACTACCGATTTCCAGATACTAAAACGCCGCTCGATTGAGCGGCGCTTAAGTTTACTGCAACGAATCAGTCACGCACGTAAATGATTTCCGGACCGTCTTCGTCATCCACATCTTCTTCGTCCCAGTCATCGTCGCCGATGTCATGGACCGACTTCACGCCGCTGCGACGCAGGGCACGCTGGTCATCCAGCGCTTGCAACTGGGCACGGGCTTCGTCTTCGATGCGCTGATCGAGCTCGGCCAGCTCTTCCTTGTAAACCGGGTCGTTAGCCAGACGGTCAGCACGATCTTCCATGTAACGCATGATGTCGTGGCACAGACGCTCGGTGCCCAGCTTGGAGATGGCGGAGATCACATAGACCGGACCGGTCCACTCCAGGCGATCAACGATTTCCTTGACGCGAGCGTCATGCTCTTCTTCAAGGATCTGGTCGCACTTGTTCAGCACCAACCAGCGATCACGCTCAGCCAGGGACGGACTGAACTTGGTCAGTTCGCTGACGATCACTTCAGCAGCATCCGGAGCGCTGGCGTCATCCAGCGGCGCCATGTCCACGAGGTGCAACAGCAAACGGGTACGCGACAAGTGCTTGAGGAAACGAATCCCCAGGCCAGCGCCATCGGAAGCACCTTCGATCAGGCCCGGAATGTCCGCGACCACGAAGCTCTTCCAGCGATCGACGCTGACCACACCCAGGTTCGGCACCAACGTGGTGAACGGGTAGTCGGCGACTTTCGGCTTGGCGGCCGATACGGAGCGAATGAAGGTACTTTTACCGGCGTTCGGCAAACCCAGCAGACCGACATCAGCCAATACTTTCATTTCCAGCTTGAGATCACGCGCCTCGCCCGGTTTACCCGGAGTGGTCTGGCGCGGAGCACGGTTGGTACTGGATTTGAAACGGGTGTTACCCAGACCGTGCCAGCCGCCATGAGCCACCAGCAGTTTCTGGCCAGCCTTGGTCAGGTCGCCGATCACTTCCTGAGTGGCGGAGTCGATGACGGTGGTGCCAACCGGAACACGCAGCACCAGCTCTTCACCTTTCTTGCCGGTGCAGTCGGTGCTGCCGCCGTTGGAACCGCGCTCGGCATCGAAGTGCCGGGTGTAACGGTAGTCCACCAGGGTGTTGAGGTTTTCGTCGGCGATCATGTAGACCGAGCCGCCATCACCACCGTCACCGCCGTTCGGGCCGCCGTTTTCAATGAATTTCTCGCGACGGAAGCTCATGCAACCGTTGCCGCCGTCACCGGCTTTTACTCGAATCGATACTTCGTCAACAAACTTCATAACAAAACGCCTCTCGTCATACGGACGAGCCGAAAAAATCTAGACATAAGACTCTTGCAAAAATGAGCGCAGCGACCTCAATCAACGACCGCAAATCCAGCGCTGGAGCCCATCACAAACAGCTTTGCAAGAGACTCACCCCACAAACGAAAAAGCCCCGTCGCGAGACAGGGCTTTTCCAGCAACTACGCAATTATGCCGCGACGACTTCAGTCTTCGGGACAATGCTCACGTAACGGCGGTTGAAAGCGCCTTTTACTTCGAACTTGATCACGCCGTCGATTTTAGCGAACAGAGTGTGATCTTTACCCATGCCAACACCGTAACCGGCGTGGAATTGGGTGCCGCGCTGACGCACGATGATGTTGCCCGGAATGATAACCTGGCCGCCATACATCTTCACGCCAAGGCGTTTGGCTTCTGAGTCGCGACCGTTACGGGTACTACCACCAGCTTTTTTGTGTGCCATGAGTCAATTCTCCTAGTGAGGAATTAGGCTGAAATTAAGCCTGAATACCGGTGATTTTGATCTCGGTGTACCACTGGCGGTGGCCCATACGCTTCATGTGGTGCTTACGACGACGGAACTTGATGATGCGGACTTTATCGTGACGACCTTGGGAGATCACTTCAGCCACAACGGTAGCGCCAGCAACAACTGGAGCGCCGATGTTCACGTCATCGCCATTGGCGACCAACAGAACGCGATCAAAAGTAACGGATTCGCCGGTAGCGATTTCCAGTTTTTCGATCTTCAGGTATTCACCTGGGGCGACCTTGTATTGCTTGCCACCAGTAACAATTACTGCGTACGACATGGTATTTCTCCGATAATCCTGCTCACCCAGCTCTTTATAAGAAGAGGTATTGGCTGGCATGGCTGCATAAGGCTGGAAGGCCTGTTTGCAATTGCGTAAGGCAGGTGCTGCCCAGGAAGTTCAGGGTGCGCGATTGTACGCAAGCTGCCGGGGCGATGCAAGAGGCCGTCCATCGTGCCTTGACACCCGCCGACGTGGGTCCTAGCATGCCGCGCAACCCTTCTGGAGCAACTGTCGCTGATGCAACCCCAAGCTTTCTACCGCGCGGTGGCGGACGATTTTAGCGCCGTCGACGGCATCATCAAGAAGCAGCTGACTTCCCGAGTGCCGCTGGTATCGAAAATCGGCGATTACATTACCTCGGCTGGCGGTAAACGCCTGCGTCCCCTATTAGTGTTGCTGTGTGGCAAGGCTCTGGGTCGCGAAGGCGATGACCTGCGCCTGCTGGCCGCGACCATCGAGTTCCTGCACACCGCCACGCTGCTGCACGACGACGTGGTCGACATGTCCGGCATGCGCCGTGGCCGCTCGACCGCCAACGCCATGTGGGGCAACGCGCCAAGCGTGCTGGTGGGCGACTTCCTGTATTCGCGCTCCTTCGAAATGATGGTCGAACTGGGCTCCATGCCGGTGATGAAGATCCTTTCGCAAGCCACGCGCATCATCGCCGAAGGCGAAGTGTTGCAGCTGTCCAAAGTGCGTGATGCCAGCACCACCGAAGAAACCTACATGGAAGTCATCCGCGGCAAAACCGCGATGCTCTTCGAAGCCTCGACCCACAGCGCCGCGGCCCTGGCCGGTGCCACACCGGAACAGAGCGAAGCGCTGCGCACCTTCGGCGATCATCTGGGCGTGGCCTTCCAACTCGTCGACGACCTGCTGGACTACCGTGGCGACGCGGAAACCCTGGGCAAGAACGTCGGTGACGACCTGGCCGAAGGCAAGCCGACCCTGCCGCTGATCTACACCATGCGCGAAGGCACGCCGGAGCAGGCTGCACTGGTGCGCAAGGCGATCCAGAAAGGCGGTATCGAAGACCTGGAAAGCATCCGCGAAGCCGTGGAAGCGTCCGGTTCGCTGGATTACACCGCGCAACTGGCCCGCGATTATGTAGCCCGTGCAATCAAATGCCTCGACGCGCTGCCCCCCAGCGAATACCGCGATGCATTGGTTGAGCTCAGTGAGTTTGCGGTCGCCCGTACGCACTAACTGCACCGTAATACCCTGTGGGAGCAAGCCTGCTCGCGAAAGCAATCTGTCAGTCAAATGCTGACTGGCACACCGCTTTCGCGAGCAGGCTCGCTCCCACAGTTTTTGGCGTCGCCCCCCTCCCAGCTAAAACCCTATATAATGTGCGCTTTTTAGCGATCCTGAATCCAAGGAGCTTTAGTGAGCACGTTGCCACCCTGCCCAAAATGCAATTCCGAATACACCTACGAAGACGGCGCTCAGCTGATCTGCCCCGAGTGCGCCCACGAGTGGTCCGCCAGCGGCGAAGCCGAAGCGGCGTCCGATGACACCGTGAAAAAAGATTCGGTCGGCAACGTCCTGCAGGACGGCGACACCATCACCGTGATCAAGGACCTGAAGGTCAAAGGCACGTCGCTGGTGGTCAAGGTCGGCACCAAGGTCAAGAACATCCGCCTGTGCGATGGCGATCACGACATCGACTGCAAGATCGACGGCATCGGCCCGATGAAGCTCAAGTCCGAGTTCGTCAGAAAAGTCTGATTCTGTTGTCTTCCATCCCGCGCCCTGCGTGGGATGGTGCTTCACCCGCCCCGCCTCCCCCCACATATCCTCGCAATATCCAAACGCCAGCCGTTTTGACCTTACGCAATCTTTACCCGGAATAAACCACAAACCGCCAATAGGTCCTTGCTATTTGATGAATAAGAATTATTCTCATTGAAACCCATCAATGGAGATGAGACCCATGACTTATTTGATCGATGCCTGGCTGGACCGCCCACACCCCTACCTCAGGATCCTGCATCGGGAAACCGGGGAAGTCTGTGCAGTACTTGAAGAAGAAGCCTTGAACGAGCTGCAGGATCAGGGTGATCTGGACGTCAACGGCTTGAGTTCCTGCGAGCCGGTGGTGCTCAAGGAACTGGTGCGCAATCTGTTTCTGTTCTGCTACGCCAGGGCGTTGCGCCCGACGAGCGATCTGAACCACAAGATCGAAGTATGAGTAGCACTAAACCCCGTAGGAGCGAGGCTTGCCCGCGAACCTGACAACTCGGTTCTGACTTGAACCGAGGTGATGCATTCGCGAGCAAGCTTCACTCCTACAGAATCAAAAGCTTACAGAACGTCGAGCAGTTCGACGTCGAATACCAGAACGCTGTGCGGCGGAATGCTGCCAACGCCTTGAGCGCCGTAAGCCAGTTCGCTCGGCACGTACAGGCGCCATTTGCTACCGGCATTCATCAGTTGCAGGGCTTCGGTCCAGCCAGCGATCACGCCGCCAACCGGGAATTCTGCAGGCTGGCCACGATCGTAGGAGCTGTCGAACACAGTGCCGTCGATCAGGGTGCCGTGGTAGTGAGTGCGCACTTGATCTTCACGGGTTGGCTTGGCGCCTTCACCTTGAGTCAGCACTTCGAATTGCAGGCCCGAGGCCAAGGTGGTGATGCCGTCACGCTTGGCGTTTTCAGCCAGGAAAGCCAGGCCTTCGCCAGCAGCCGCTTCGGCTTTTGCAGCTGCTTCGGCCTGCATGATTTCGCGGATCACCTTGAAGCTGGCGGACATTTCTTCCTGACCGACACGGCTAGGCTTACCGGCGAACGCGTCGGTCAGGCCAGCCAGGATCGCGTCCAGGTTAACGCCCGGTGGCGGGTTGTCGCGCAGTTGGTCGCCCAGCTGACGGCCAATGCCGTAGCTGACGCGGGTTTCGTCGGTGGACAGATTTACTTCGGACATGACACTGCTCCGCTGTGCGGACGGCCCGGGAACTTGCCGTGCGTGCACAGCGCGTCCCGGAGCGCCCGGAACCAAAAGGGCCAGCAGACTAGCACAGATGCCGTTGCGCTGATCAGGGGGTCATTGCTACCAGCGAGAACTGAAGGCGATCGGCACCTTCAGGCCCTCTTCTGCATTGGCGCCGAGTCCGCACATTTCATCATGGACCGACGTGTGCACAAGGTTGAAAGGCAAGGTGGGGAGTCGGTGCAGCACTTGACGCGCATGCTCCACCGAACGCAGGTGGAGCATATGGTCGTGGGCATCACTTAGCGGATACGCCGCCCCATGCATGCGCGCCTCCAGCAGGTAGATCCCGCCTTCCATAGAAATCAGGTTCAGCTCATCGACTTTCCCTGCGATGGCATATGCACGTAATTCAACAAGGTTCATGAATGCACCTCATACGGTGTCAAGCCAATATCAATACATGCATAGGCTTCGGCACCTCAAAGTACAAGCCACAAACGACACCGCCCGTCTGTTTGCACCTGACTGTAGGAGCGAGGCTTGCCCGCGAAGGCGGTGTGACGGGCAACAACTGTATCGACTGACACGGCCCCTTCGCGGGCAAGCCTCGCTCCTACAGGGCTTTGTGAGCGTCAGTGCTTGGTCAGCTTATCCAGATAACCCATGGCAAACGCCGACACGACGAACGTCATGTGAATAATCACGTACCACTTCAAATGCTCGGGATCGACGTTCTTGGCGTCCATGAAGATCCGCAGCAGGTGGATCGACGAAATCGCCACGATGGAGGCCGCCACTTTCATCTTCAGCGAAGACGAATCCATGGTGCCCAGCCAGTTGAGCTTTTCCTTGCTGTCGTCGATGTCCAGCTGGGAAACGAAGTTCTCGTAACCGGAGATCATCACCATCACCAGCAAGCCACCCACCAGTGCCATGTCGATCAGCGACAGCAGCACCAGGATCAGGTCCGACTCGGCCATCGAGAATACGTTGGGAATGACGTGGAAAACTTCCTGGAAGAATTTCAGCGCCAGTGCCAGTAGCCCAAGGGACAGACCGAAGTAGATCGGTGCCAGCAGCCAGCGGGAGGCATACATTGCATTTTCGATAAAGCGTTCCATTGAATCTCACACGTGATGTTGAAAATGGCCGCAAGTATACCAGCCCCCTGTCTATACCCTGAAGCAGCCAGAAACCTTCGGCAAATCCGCGACCTGCGCGTGTGCCACAAAGTTTTTCTGCTAGTGTCCAGACTATTGACAGCTCAGCGACATCGGACAGGAAGACTGGAAATGGATGTGCGATTGCCAATAACGAGTGCCGGCATTTGCCTGGCTCTGCTGCTGGGCGGCTGCTCACCCAGCGATGAGAAGCGCCAGACTAGCCTCGAGGAAAAGACCGCGCAGTTCGAGAAGTCTCTGGATGCGATTGAGGATCCAAAGCTCAGGGATGCCGTTGCCGAACTCGGCGGTTCACTGCTGTTGCTCGAGCGTGCGCAACTCAAGCTCGACAGCAAACCCGTGGAAACCGAATACGGCGAAGACGTTCTCGCCGTGCTCAAGCACTACCCCACGCCTCAGGCTTTGGTCGACACCTACATCAACGGCCTGTTCGTGCTGCACAAGGATTCCAGTTCCGACTACCTGACCGACCTGCAACCGGTGTTCCCTTTCAACTTCAACATTCCGGCAGCGTTTCTCTTTCCCCATGGCCTGGAATGGCAATCGGTGACCTTGAGCAACAAGCGCGTCATCGCGTTCCAGCCGGAATGGTCGGAAACCGATCCCGGCATTCAACTGAGCCCCTCCAGTTCCAACCTGACCAACCCGGATGATCTGACGGTGACCTATCCGTTCATCGACGGTCTGGACATGGACAACAAGAACCAGCCTCAACCGGTGAGCCTGCAAGGCAAGGTCGAGGTCATCGCCCCGCGCCGGCTCTACACCTTCGACCTGACGAAAAAAGACGTTGCCCAGACCCGCACCAACGACAACCTCAGCGTCACCTTGCTGAAACTGGGCAACAACTACGCCGAAATCGACTTCAACAACAGCGCACCACTGGCCCCTGAAGTCAGCGAAACACCGTTGAATCCGCTGATCGTCCAGGCCAGGGACACCACCGGGCAATTCCTCTCGCGATCGGGTTCGATCAACGAAACCGCTGCGCAAATTGCCTTCTATCAAAAACAACTGGCGAAAATTCAGCAGCAGAAAGCCTGGAGCGAGACTTTCGAAAAGCAGATCGACGAAGAACAGCGCACCTTCGAGGCGCAGCAGAAGAATCATTACACCAAAGTGTATTTCAACGGTCCGGTCGAAACCGTTGAAGTGAGCGTTCTGGATTTCTCGGCCGTCACGGTGACCCACAAGGACCTGAACCTGCCGGTGCGCCGCTTTGACTCACACACCACGGCAAAAACCATCCAGCCACTGACCCTACCGGTGGTGGCGTATGACGATCAGGCCCCGACCTGGCTCAAGGGCGCGACATTGAGTGAGGAACAGCTGAAGAAGGGCATCATCGTCAGTCAGTCGGTGGATGACCCCAGCGCCGCACGCATCGAGTTCGACCACCCCAGAAGCTTCAATGACGAGATGCTCGGTACATCGTTCAGCGCTGGCGATAGCCCGGTCACGTTCTTTACGGAGGATGGGAGTGGCAAGCGCGATGGGCCGATCGAGCTGCCGCTTGAGGCTTACGAGGTCGATCCGCTACGTGGCGCCATCACCTATGACTTGAACCTGTTTCCGGAAACACCGGCCTATGCAGTGGGCTCCATGCCGCTGTTTCTGGCGACGGTGGCCAAACAAACGCTCGACGCCCATACGTTGCCCAAAGGCCTGGAACTCAAAGGCAATGCCTTGGTGGTTGATTTGAAGCTGTTTCCTGCCCAGGAGTGGCGTTTTTTCGCCAAGGACGACTCTGGAAACTATCTGAAAGAAATCCTTTCGGTCACTCACGACGCGAGCGCAGAAGGCCCGGCGCTATTTGCCGTGCATTACTTCTATGGCCAGCCAACACGTCTGGAAACCTATCAGCGAACCGACCTCACCACGGTGCAATATGGTTTCGAGGTCAAACTGGCCAAGGCGGATTTGAGCCACCTTGATCAATAACCGGTTTCAGTGGCCGCGCCGAACTCAGCCATTGAGGTTGCGGCAACGGCCCCCGTTGATTTCCCGCAGCTGGGCTTGCAGGTGCAGGCACCAGATTTGTGGGTCATCGGCCAGTTCGTAGCCATGCAGCGTCAGGCTTTCAACAATCGTGTCGAGGATGGACTCCGCCACGAAAGGCCCATGAAACGGTCCCTGCGCCTTGATGGCGGAAGGTTGTTCGCCGGCCATTCCGGCGGCGAAGAGCAAGGTCCACATGCCCGTATCCCCCGCCAACGGACGGATGGCACACTCGATACGGGTCACAAGGCCCAGGCATTGACGGGTGAGGCAGAGGTTGCGCGACATGGCGGCGACCCTCGGTAGATCCGGTGTTCAGCCCCCACGGGAAGGCTGTCTCGATCCAGTGATTACTGTCGATATCCTTGAGCTGAGAATAGAAGAAAAGTCTGACTAGCACGTCAAGTCAGACCAGAAGGCGCCGAATGGTCATTGTGTGAATATTGACGTCAGAGTGATGGCACTTTCTTGAAGTGGACACATCACAAATGTGGGAGTGAGCCTGCCCGCGATAGCGAACTTTCAGCCAACACATGTGTTGGATGAAAGTGCCACATCGCGGGCAGGCTCACTCCCACTGTGGATCGGGGTGATCCTCAGATCGGTCAGGCCGGTTTGGCTTCCACCAGGGCTTCCAGCGCCGCTTCTTTCTCGGCTTCCTTGAGGTCTTCTTCGCTGATCATTTCCGCGATCACGCGCAAGCGTTCCACCACCCGTGCGTTAACGCTGCCTTCGGGGAACTGGCCATCGGCATCCGGCGCACCGGCCGGCTCTCCGACCAACAGGCTCAACGCCTCGTCAGCCTGGCGTACGGCGTAGACATGGAACTGCCCCGCACGCACCGCCGAGAGCACCTTCTCGTCGAGCATCAGCGTGGCGACGTTGGCGTGAGGAATGATCGCCCCCTGCTCACCGGTCAGCCCACGGGCTTCGCAGAGTCGGAAGAAGCCTTCGATCTTCTCGTTGACCCCGCCCACCGCCTGCACTTCACCGAACTGGTTGATCGAGCCGGTGATCGCAAAGCATTGCTTGAGCGGCGTTTTCGACAGGGCCGAAATCAGCGTGCACGCCTCGCCCAGCGACGCACTGTCGCCATCGACGTAACCGTAGGACTGCTCCAGCGCGATACTCGCGGAAATCGCCAGCGGGAATTCCTGGGCGTAACGACTGCCCAGATACCCGGTGAGGATCATCACACCCTTGGAGTGGATCGGCTGGCCGAGGTTGACCTCGCGCTCGATGTCGACGATGCCGCTGCCGCCCGGGTAGACCGTGGCGGAAATCCGCGCCGGCACACCGAACGCCGAGTCGCCGACTTCCAGCACGGTCAGCCCGTTGCACTTGCCGACGGCGGCGCCGTCCGTGTCGATCAGGATGATCCCGGCGAGCATGTCATCGAGAATCCGCGCAGAGACCCGCCCGGTACGGGTGGCCTTGGCCTTTAGCGCCCGTTCGATATGCCCGGCATCGGTCATCTCGTCCCCCGCCAGGTGACGAATGAAGTCCGCCTCGCTGACCAGCTGGAACAGATCACCGATGCGCGCCGACAAACGCCCCTGGTGTTCGGCCAGGCGCGCGCTGTAAGTCGCCAGGCGCGCCACGGCATCGGCCGTCAGCGGCGCCATGCCTTCTTCCGAGGTGCGGGTTTTGAGCAACTGGGCGAACTGCTCCAGGCTTTCGTCGACCATCGGGATGTCTTCGTCGAAATCCACCAGGACGCGGAACATCTCCTGGAAGTCCGGATCGAGGTCTTGCAGCGTGTAATACAGCTGACGCGCACCGATGATGACGACTTTGACCTGCAACGGAATGTGTTGCGGCGTCAGGGTCACGGTGGCCAGGCGGCCCAGCTCACCAAGCGGCGACTCCATTTTCAGCTTGCGCGATTGCAGGGCGCGCTTGAGCGCATCCCACACGAACGGCTCGCTGAGCATTTTTTCCGCTTCAAGGATCAGAAAACCGCCGTTGGCCCGGTGCAATGCGCCCGGCCGCAGTTGCCGATAGGTCGTGTACATCGCGCCCTGATCGGTGCTGTATTCAATGCGGCCAAACAGGTTTTCGTAAGTCGGGTGCGGCTCGAAGACCACCGGCGCACCGCCGCTGGACGAATGACCGACCACCAGGCTCGGGGCGTATTGCTCTTCCAGCAATTTGCGGGCGACGGCGTCGGTCTTGCTGTCGTCCACCAGTTGCTCGACCACGGTCTTGAGCAGGTAGACCTGCATGGCTTGCAGGTAACCGCAAACGGCGGCGTTCTCGGCGTATTTCTCCGACAACGGCGACAGCAACGGCTGCAAGGCCAACGTGATGGTTTCTTCGTTGAGGTGGCGCAGCTGATTGCTCGACTCGCGCTTCCATTGCGGCAGGCTGGCGAGCTCTTCGTTCAGTCGCTCCTCCAGACCGGAAATATCGTCGTGGAAACGCTCGCGATCGGCTTCCGGCAACTGGGCGAATTCCGCTTCGTCCAGGGCCTTGCCTTCGCTCATGGGCGTGAACGCGATGTTGCTGGCGTCGCGGTAAAGCGCGACCTCCTTCTCCAGCGCCAGGCGCTCGATCACGTCCAGTGCCTTGTCGTAGCGCTGGTTGAAGGCGCGGTCGATGGCGCTTTTTTTCTGCTGGTAGGACGGGTGCTCGAACACTGCCGGAAAAGTCGCCAGCAGGTTGTCGATCAAGCCGTTGATGTCACCGATGAAGGCGCCAGCAGTGCCCGATGGCAATTCCAGTGCACGAGGCTCGCGAGGCTCATCGAAATTATTGACGTAGACCCAGTCGGCCGGGGTCTGCAGGCGCTTGCCTTCGGCTTTCAGGTAGCGTTTGACGAACGAAAACCGGCCGGTGCCGGGCTCACCCATGACAAATACGTTGTAACCGGGGCGTGGCATGGCCACGCCGAACTGCAAGGCTTCGACCGCACGTTCCTGGCCAAGCACACCGCGAAAGGGCTCCAGATCATTGGTGGTAGAGAAGCTGAACTGTTCAGCGGAAAACGGACGGGTCAGCGCTTCAGGCGCTAGACGCAAGCTGGCAGCAACAGGATCAGGCATCGGGCTTCCTTACATCAGGCGGGGCAGATAGCGGCATTCTGGCGCTGCCCATACCTCACTTGCAAGGCGCGCCTCCAGGCAAAGCATAGACAAACCGTCATCTCCAGGCCGGCCGGGGACAAATCAATGATTTCAACGAATGTTTTGCAAAAAATCACGGAACCCCGGGAACGTGCCTAAACTCCAAACTGCGCGGCTGGATTAATAACTGGCCCACTGGCGCCGGATTGGGCCAGACCCCTTGTCCATTGGTATGCACATAAAGAGAACAAAGCTATGAAACGGATTCTTCTCGGTACTCTCTTCACCGCTGTATCCATCAACGCCATGGCCCAAGCGCCAGGCGGCCCGGATTGCGGTTGGGGCAACATGCTGTTCGAAGGTCAGCGTGGCACCCCGGCTCACTTCCTGGCATCCACCACCAACGGCACTTCCGGTAACGCAACGTTCGGTATGACTTCTGGTACCAACGGTTGCTCGACTAATGCGTCGCTGACTTATGGCGGCAAATCCTGGTTTGCCATGAATGGCATGATGAACGAGCTGTCCGAAGACATGGCCAAAGGTAACGGCGAAGCGCTGACGACCTATGCCGTGGTACTGGGCGTGGCGCCGGAAGACCGTGCGCACTTCGCCGCTGTGACTCACCAGCACTTCCAGCAGATCTTCAGCAAGGCTGACGTGACCGCTGACGACGTGCATACCAACACCCTGGCCGTTCTGAAGAACGATCCGCGTCTGGCCAAGTACGCTACTCAAGCTTAAGCTCGACCCACCCGCTCCTTTCGGGGGGCGGGTTTTATTTTTTGGACCTGTCCCCCTTGGGTCTTTATTTTTTTTCGACTTAAGTTGCTCACTATGCTCAAACGCCTTGCCTGGCTGGCGCTCTGTGTCTGCGCCCCGCTGTCCGCCGCGCCACATGTCGACAATCAACGTTTGCAGCAACTGGCCAACGACCCTTTCTGGATTTCCCTGGGCCATTACGAAACCGCCAAGCTGGGCGGCTGGCGCAGCTATGTCAGCGACAAAAAGTTCTTTCTCGCACCCGACGGTAACGAACACCCCGACCGCGAACTGGCGGCCACCGTGCAGGCGCTGTACGCCCCGGCCAGTGCGGGCGAACAACATGCCCAATGTGTGTACCCGGCGCGCACCCGCTGGTTGAAAGCGCAGCTCAACCTGACTGATTTGCCGACGCTCGATTGCACTGAGTTCAAACAATGGTTCAAGGATGTCTCGCCCCATAGCGCGGTGATGATTTTCCCGGCGGCTTACCTGAACAGTCCGTCATCGATGTTCGGCCATACCTTGCTGCGCATCGACCAGGCCGATGTGCAGAGTGATCACACCGCGCTGCTCAGTTACGCGATCAACTTCGGCGCCTACATCGAAGGTTCGGACAACAGCATCCTCTACGCCTGGAAAGGCTTGATGGGCGGCTATCCGGGGCTGTTCGCGCTGGTGCCGTATCAGGAAAAACTCTCGGAATACCGCAGCCTCGAAAACCGGGACCTGTGGGAGTACCGGCTGAACCTGACGCAGCCAGAAACCGAGCGCATGGTCGAGCACGTCTGGGAGTTGAAGCAGATCCAGTTCGACTATTTCTTTTTCGACGAAAACTGCTCCTATCGCCTGCTTGAGCTGCTGCAGGTGGCGCGGCCAAGCCTGCGCCTGACCGAACAGTTCCCACTGACGGCCATTCCGACCGATACCGTCAAAGCGGTGAAAGAAGCCGGGCTGGTGGAATCCATTCAGTATCGTCCGTCCCGTGAACGGGAACTGCTGAGCCGCGCCGAGCCGTTGACTGACGAAGAACAGGAGTGGGTGCTGAAAGTCAGCGCCGACCAAAAGCAATTGCAGACACCGGCGTTCAAGGCTCAACCGCGCGACCGTCAGGCGCTGATCATCGATGCGTCTTACCGCCTCGAACGCTATCGCGCCAACGGTCAGGAACGCGATCCTGAGAGGGCGCAACGCAGTTTCGAACTGCTGCGGGCGATCAACCAGAACCCCGCCCCTGAGCTGGACATCCCGAGGCCCGGCCTGCCCGAGGACGGTCATGAATCCCGCACCTGGCAGGCCGGCATCGGCACCCGGGGCGACAAGGCCTTTGGCGAATATGGCCTGCGCATGGCGTATCACGACCTCAACGATAACGCCGAGAGCTTCCCGCTCGGTGCGCAGATCGAAATCCTGCAGATGAAACTGCGCCAGTACGAAGGCAATGACTGGCAGTTCCAGCAACTGGACCTGGCGACCATTCGCTCCCTGACGCCGCGCAATGAGTTGTTGAAGCCATTATCGTGGCAAGTCACGGGCGGCCTGGAACGCGTGCCAGGCAAGCATGACGATGAAACGCTGGTCAGCCACGTCAACGGTGGTGGTGGCGGCACCTGGCAGTTGGGTGAAGACATGCTCGGCTTTGCACTGGGCACCGTGCGTGTCGAACACAACAACGACTTCGCGGGCTTTATCGCACCGGCGGCAGGTTTCAATAGCGGTCTGCTGTGGAAAAACCCACTGGGCAACTTCAGCCTGGAAACCAAGGGCGATTTCTTCACCAACGGCGAGGTGCGCCGCAGTGTGAGCCTCAACCAGCAGTGGGAACTGTCGCGTAACCTGGGCCTGCGCCTGAGTGCCCAGCGCGAATTCAGCCACCTCGCCTCGCCCGAGAACGAAGTGATGCTTGAGGTGAAGTGGTATCACTATTGACGTGACACCCCACCGTCCCTGTGGGAGCGAGCAGGCTCGATCCCACAGCGGATGTGTGGTGGCCAACAGATTAATCACACACCTTTCACAACTGCCTCACGAATCCACTCCTAGACTTCACCCATAGGCCGTCCAACGGCACGGGAGTCGGAGATGTGGCGTTGCGCAGGTGTGCTGGGATTGTTGATGTTGATCGCGGGTTGCCAGACGACCCACGAGGATTTGATCGCCAAGGGTTATCCACCGGCGTTCGCCGATGGTTTCGATGACGGTTGCAGCAGTGGCCGGCAAGCTGCCGGGGCAATCACCGGGGAATTTCGCAAGAACGTCCCGCGTTATCTCAAGGACAAGCAGTACGCCGAAGGCTGGAGCGACGGTTTTCGCCAGTGCCAGGCCATGCGCGAAAGCGAGGATCGCGAGGACTATCGCAGCCACCACTGGGACGACCGCGACAAAGCCTGGCAGCAACAAAAGGACCAGGACGCCGCCCGTGCCTATCGCTCGCAATGAGTCGCGGACAGACATCCATCGAAACTAAAAGCCTGCAACCATGGCCCAAACCCTATAACGGGAGAAAACCATGAGTCGCGCTTTCGTCAATGAAGATAACGCCGCCGCGCAAGCCGATCAGCCGGTCGAACGGCAGGTCAGCACACAGCCCAATTACGTCACGCCCGCGGGGCTGGCGCAGCTTCAGGCGAAAGTCGCCGAAGTGCAAAACCTGCTCAATGGACAGAGTGCGAAAGGCGAACTCGCAGACAAACAGCGCCAGGCCGATCTGGAACGTGACTGGCGATATTTCAATCAACGCCTGCAAAGCGCTCAGTTAGTCGTACCGGCCTCCTCGACCGATAAAGTCCAGATTGGCGCGTGGGTAACGTTTGCCGATGAACAGGGCCACGAACAGCGTGTGCAGTTGGTGGGTGAGGATCAGGCGGATGCGGCGAGTGGGCTGATCAACTGGGGCTCGCCGCTGGGGCGGGCGTTGTTGGGCGCGCAGGTCGGGGATGAAGTGGTGTGGAAGCGGCCGGTGGGGGATTTGATGATTGAGGTGTTGAGCATAGAGATCGAGTGATCGTCAGGCCGTCATCGCTAGCAGGCTAGCTGCCACAGTGGATTTGTGCCGCTCACATATCCCCTGTGGGAGCCAGCCTGCTGGCGATGGCCGCGCCGCGGTGTCACTGAAACCCATAAAAAAACGGAGCCCCGAAGGCTCCGTTTTTTCATGCAAGCCGCCCGATATCAGGCCAGTTTCTTGTGCCGTACACGATGCGGCTGGGAAGCCGCTTCGCCGAGGCGTTTCTTGCGATCGGCTTCGTACTCGGTGTAGTTACCTTCGAAGAACACCGCTTGCGAGTCGTCTTCGTAAGCCAGGATGTGCGTCGCGACGCGGTCAAGGAACCACCGATCGTGAGAGATCACAATGGCGGCGCCCGGGAAGTCCAGCAGGGCTTCTTCCAGGGAACGCAGGGTTTCAACGTCGAGGTCGTTGGACGGTTCGTCAAGCAGCAGGACGTTGCCGCCCTCTTTCAAGGTCAGGGCCAGGTGCAAGCGACCGCGCTCACCACCGGACAGGTCCTTGACGAACTTCTGCTGGTCGCCGCCCTTGAAGTTGAAGCGACCGACGTAGGTGCGCGACGGGATCTCGTAGTTGCCGATGCGGATCTGATCGGAACCGTCGGAGATTTGCTGGAACACCGTCTTGCTGCCGTCCAGGTCTTCGCGGCTCTGATCGACGCACGCCAGTTGCACGGTTTCGCCGACTTCGATGCTGCCCGAATCCGGCGTTTCCTTGCCCATCAGCATGCGGAACAGGGTCGACTTACCGGCACCGTTACCGCCGATCACGCCAACGATGGCGCCTTTTGGCATGGAGAACGACAGGTTGTCGATCAACACGCGATCGCCGTAACCCTTGGAAACGTTCTTGAACTCGATGACCTTGTCACCCAGGCGTGGACCGGCCGGGATGTAGATCTCGTTGGTTTCGCTGCGCTTCTGGAATTCCTGCGACTGCATTTCTTCGAAGCGTTGCAGACGAGCCTTGGATTTGGACTGGCGGGCCTTGGCGCCTTTGCGCACCCACTCCAGTTCTTCCTTCATGGCTTTTTCGTGAGCCGACTGCTGCTTGGATTCGGCAGCCAGACGGTCGGACTTGGCTTCCAGCCAACCCGAATAGTTGCCCTCGTAAGGGATACCGGCGCCGCGGTCGAGCTCGAGGATCCAGCCGGCGACGTTGTCCAGGAAGTACCGGTCGTGCGTGATCGCGACTACGGTGCCCGGGAAGTCGTGCAGGAAGTGCTCCAGCCAGGCGACGGAATCGGCGTCCAGGTGGTTGGTCGGTTCGTCGAGCAGCAGCATGTCCGGAGCAGACAGCAGCAGGCGGCACAGGGCCACGCGACGCTTCTCACCACCGGAGAGGAATTCGATCTTGGCATCCCAGGCCGGCAGACGCAGCGCATCGGCGGCGACTTCCAGCTGGCGATCCAGGTTGTGACCGTCGCTGGCTTGCAGGATGGCTTCGAGCTTGGCCTGTTCGGCGGCCAGTTTGTCGAAGTCGGCATCTTCATCAGCGTAAGCGGCGTAGACCTCGTCCAGGCGAGCCTGGGCGTTCTTGATCACGCTGACCGCTTCCTCGACTACTTCACGCACGGTCTTGGTCGGGTCCAGGATCGGCTCTTGTGGCAGGTAGCCGATGTTCAGGTCCGGCATCGGACGCGCTTCGCCCTCGAACTCGGTGTCGACGCCCGCCATGATTTTCAACAGCGTGGACTTACCCGAACCGTTGAGGCCGAGCACGCCGATCTTGGCGCCGGGGAAGAAGGACAGCGAAATATTTTTCAGGATTTCCCGCTTCGGCGGAACAACTTTGCCCAGCCGATGCATGGTGAAGACGTATTGAGCCATGGAGAACCTTGGGTCAGTGACAGATGAATGATTGGAGCGCAGGCGATGCCTGGCCAGACTGTGCGCGTCGTCAGATTGATAATGTATCAATGCATGAGCGCTGAAAAAGTCTGAGTCTAGGAGCTGGAACGCTCCCGCGTAACCGGCAAAGCTACCTGAATGACAGATGGCAGTCCAGCCGGTAGGGGCTGGCACTTCGCCACAACACAAGGCATGCTAGCCGCCCTCCGGGCGTCCGGCTTATAGTGCACGTCGCGCCAGTCCAGCCAAACCGCAGGATTACAGTTTGTCCAATGTCTCTCCGCCTTCGTCCGTGAGCGCACCTCATCCTGCGACCGGCGCGCCCCTGCGCGGATCCTTGAAGGGTGCGCTGGCGACACTCGTGCTGTTGTTGCTCGCCCTGCTGTTCTGGCAGCTGCTGGATCAGCTGCGCGAAACACAGAAGCACCAGCGGCAATACACCATCGACTACACCGCCGACCTGGCCGCGCAAGTCAGCCTGAACATGGCGCTCAACGCCCAGATTGCACTGAACCTGCTACCGATCGTCGAACAACCGCAAAGTGCCGACGAACAGCAGGCGCTACTGCGCAAACTGCAACAATCGCTGCCTGACCTGCGCAGCCTGGCGCTACTCAGTCCTTCCGGCAAAGTCCTCAGTGACAGCGCCGCCGACGCCCAGGATGCCGATTACCTGGGTGAACTGGTCCGGCGCAGCCGCGCCCAGGCCCACTATTTCAGCAATGCCGATGACGGTTCAGTGGTGCATCTGCTGTTGCATCAAGCCAGCGGCAGCACTCGTGGCTACTGGGCCCTGCGCCTGACACCGACGTTTTTCTCGTCACTGACCAAACAAAACGAAGCCGGCATCCGTCCGCTGTGGCTGGTGGAAAACCGGGTCAATCACCAGATCATCAGCCGCGATGAAGCGTCGCCTTCGGTCAAACCGAGCGCGTTATCCCCCGACGATCTGGCCAAAAGTGTGCTCACAGTGCCCCTGAGCAGCAGCGATTGGCAACTGCGCGGACTGTTCGATCGCCAGCAAGTGCTCGAACAACTGTTGCCGGCATTCATCGGCAAATGCCTGCTGGGCCTGGCCTTCTCCCTGCTGCCGTTCATCGTGTTGCTGAACATTCGCCGCCGTCAGCGCCAGTTGCATGAAGGCCGCCGCCGCTATCACGATATTTTCGAAGGCACGGGCGTTGCCCTGTGCGTACTGGACGTCTCCGGGCTCAAGACCTTCTTCGACAAAGCCCAACTGCACAGCAGCGAGCAACTCAAGGCGTGGCTCGACATACCGGAGCAACGCCAGCAACTGCTCCAGGAACTGCGCGTCACCGAGGTCAACCAGGTCGCCCTGCAACTGCTCAACGTCAACTCCTGCGCTCAGGCCTGGAAACTGTTGATTGACGGCTGCCCGCTGGACGGCACCGCCATCGGCCACCAAGTGATCGAAACGGTGTTCAACCAGCAGAGACAGCTCGAGCTGGAAATCAAACTCCAGGACCTCAATGGCCGCGACCAGCACCTGTGGCTGGTGCTGCGCCTGCCGGAAGATTACGCCGACTATAAAGCGGTGATCCTGAGCATCACCGACATTACCAGCCGTAAACTCATCGAGCTGTCGCTGCTGGAACGCGAAGGGTTCTGGTCCGATGTGGTGCGCACTGTGCCGGACCACCTGTACGTGCAGGACGTGATCAGCCAGCGGATGATTTTCAGTAACCACCACTTGGGCCAGACCCTCGGTTACAACCGTACCGAGTTGCACCAGATGGGCGAGTACTTCTGGGAAATCCTCCTGCACCCCGAAGATGCCGATGACTACCACCGCTCGCGCCAGGCCCAGCGCCACGGGGGTTACACCCAATTGCTGCAGTGCCAGTTGCGGTTCCGTCATCGCGACGGCAAGTGGCGGCGTTTCGACATTCGCGAACAGGCACTGGCGCGGGACAAACACGATCAAGTCACGCGGATCATCGGCGTGGCCAAGGACATCACCGAACAGATCGAAGCCAGTGAATCCCTGCGTGACAGCGAGCAGCGCTACCGGATGCTCGCCGAAAGCATCAGCGACGTGATTTTCTCCACCGACAGCAAAATGGCACTCAATTACGTCAGCCCGTCGGTGCATGCCGTGCTGGGCTACGACGCCGAGTGGATCTTCCAGAACGGCTGGCAATCGACCATCGCCAACCCGCAGCAACTGACCGGTATTTACGGCCTGATGGATCGGGTCAGCAAAGCGCTGGATAAACCCGAGCAACTGGCGCTGCTGCGCACTCAGGTGCAGACCCAACTGTTCCTGTTCGATTGCCTGCGGGCCGACGGGCGCAAGATTCCGATCGAACTACGGCTGGTGCTGGTCTGGGACGAACACGGGGCCTTCGAAGGCGTGCTCGGCGTCGGACGCGACATCAGCCAGCAACGCCGGGCCGAAAAAGACCTGCGCATGGCGGCCACGGTTTTCGAACATTCGACGTCGGCGATCCTGATCACCGACCCGGCCGGCTACATCGTCCAGGCCAACGAAGCGTTCAGTCGCGTCAGCGGTTATGCCGTGGAGCAGGTGCTGGACCAACTGCCAAACATGCTGACCGTCGACGAGCAGCAGGAAGCCCATCTGCGTTATGTGCTCAAACAACTGCATCAGAACAGCACCTGGGAAGGCGAAGTCTGGCTCAAGCGGCGCAACGGCGAGCATTACCCGGCCTGGGTCGGCATCACGGCGGTGCTCGACGATGAAGGTGACCTGGCCAGTTACGTGTGCTTCTTCAGCGACATCAGCGAGCGCAAGGCCAGTGAGCAGCGGATTCACCGTCTCGCCTACTACGACGCCCTGACTCACCTGCCCAACCGCACGCTGTTCCAGGACCGCCTGCACACCGCGCTGCAATCGGCCGAGCGGCAGAAGTCCTGGGTCGTGCTGATGTTCCTCGACCTCGACCGTTTCAAGCCGATCAACGACTCCCTCGGTCACGCCGCCGGCGACCGCATGCTCAAGGAAATGGCCACGCGACTGCTCGGTTGCGTCGATGATGACGACACCGTGGCGCGCATGGGCGGCGATGAATTCACCTTGTTGCTGCAACCGCGGGCCAACCGTGAAGTCGCCTTGAACCGGGCGATCCATGTCGCCGAGCAGATCCTCGCCAGCCTGGTGAAACCGTTCGTGCTGGAAGGCCGCGAGTTCTTCGTCACCGCCAGTATCGGCATCGCGCTGAGCCCGCAGGATGGCAACGAACTCAGTCAGCTGATGAAAAACGCCGACACCGCGATGTACCACGCCAAGGAGCGCGGCAAGAACAACTTCCAGTTCTATCAGGCGGACATGAACGCCAGCGCCCTGGAGCGCCTGGAGCTGGAAAGCGACTTGCGCCATGCCCTGGAACAAGACGAATTCGTTCTGTACTACCAGCCGCAGTTCAGCGGCGACGGCAAACGCCTGACCGGCGCCGAAGCGCTGCTGCGCTGGCGTCATCCACGTCGCGGCCTGGTGCCGCCGGGGGATTTCATTCCGGTGCTCGAAGAGCTCGGGCTGGTGGTGGATGTCGGTGACTGGGTGATCAGCGAAGCCTGCCGTCAGCTCAAGACCTGGCATCAGGCCAAGGTGCGGGTGCCTAAGGTGTCGGTGAACATTTCGGCCCGGCAATTCTCCGACGGCCAACTCGGGACGCGGATTGCCACCATCCTAAAGGAGACCGGCCTGCCGCCGGCGTGCCTGGAGCTGGAGCTGACCGAGAGTATCCTGATGCGCGAAGTCAGCGAAGCGATGCAGATCCTCGCCGGATTGAAAAACCTCGGCCTGAGTATTGCGGTCGATGACTTCGGCACCGGGTATTCCTCGCTCAACTACCTCAAGCAATTCCCGATCGACGTGCTGAAAATCGACCGCACCTTCGTAGATGGCCTGCCGTCGGGTGAACAGGATGCGCAGATTGCCCGGGCGATCATTGCGATGGCCCACAGCCTGAATCTGGCGGTGATCGCCGAAGGCGTGGAAACCCACGAGCAGCTCGATTTCCTGCGTGAGCATGGTTGCGATGAGGTTCAGGGGTATCTGTTCGGCCGGCCGATGCCGGCGAGCCGGTTTGAGGCGCAGTTCAGCAATGATGCGCTCTTCATGTTTGATTGATTGGAGCCAACAGCTCCAATCAATCAAACATGAAGAAAGCTGGAAGCTTCAAGTGGCAAGCTTCAAGCAGTGGCCGGTCCGCTTTTGACTTGCCGCTTGAGGCTTACAGCTAGAAGCTGAATTCCTTTCGTCTGCGACATGATGTCCTTTCATATGCCATCTAAAAGCGGTTGAGTTAGAATGCCCCCCTTTTCTGCCCCGATCCTTGAGGACCGCCATGTTCAGCCGTGATTTGACTATTGCCAAGTACGACGCCGATCTTTTTGCCGCCATGGAGCAAGAAGCTCAGCGCCAGGAAGAACACATCGAGCTGATCGCTTCGGAAAACTACACCAGCCCAGCGGTGATGGAAGCTCAAGGCTCGGTACTGACCAACAAGTACGCCGAAGGCTACCCGGGCAAGCGCTACTACGGTGGTTGCGAGTTCGTCGACGTGGTTGAGCAACTGGCCATCGACCGCGCCAAAGAACTGTTCGGCGCCGATTACGCCAACGTTCAGCCACACGCCGGTTCCCAAGCCAACAGCGCCGTGTACCTGGCACTGCTGCAAGCGGGCGACACCATCCTGGGCATGAGCCTGGCCCACGGCGGTCACCTGACCCACGGCGCCAGCGTTTCCTCCTCCGGCAAGCTGTACAACGCCGTTCAATACGGCATCGACGCCAACGGCCTGATCGACTACGACGAAGTCGAGCGTCTGGCGGTTGAGCACAAGCCAAAAATGATCGTGGCCGGTTTCTCTGCCTACTCGCAGATTCTGGACTTCCCGCGTTTCCGCGAAATCGCTGACAAGGTCGGTGCCTACCTGTTCGTCGACATGGCCCACGTGGCCGGTCTGGTCGCCGCTGGCGTCTACCCGAACCCGGTTCCGTTCGCTGACGTCGTGACCACCACCACGCACAAGACCCTGCGCGGTCCACGTGGCGGCCTGATCCTGGCTCGCGCCAACGCCGACATCGAGAAGAAGCTGAACTCCGCGGTATTCCCGGGCGCCCAGGGTGGCCCACTGGAGCACGTGATCGCCGCCAAAGCGATCTGCTTCAAAGAAGCGCTGCAGCCTGAATTCAAGGCCTACCAGCAACAAGTGGTGAAAAACGCCCAGGCCATGGCCGAAGTGTTCATCGAACGTGGTTTCGATGTGGTTTCCGGCGGGACCAAGAACCACCTGTTCCTGCTGTCGCTGATCAAGCAGGAAATCTCCGGTAAAGACGCCGACGCCGCTCTGGGCAAAGCGTTCATCACCGTGAACAAGAACTCCGTGCCAAACGACCCACGCTCCCCGTTCGTCACCTCCGGCCTGCGCTTCGGTACTCCGGCTGTGACCACTCGCGGCTTCAAGGAAGCAGAGTGCAAAGAACTGGCCGGCTGGATCTGCGACATCCTGGCTGACCTGAACAACGAAGCGGTGATCGACGCCGTTCGTGAGAAGGTCAAGGCCATCTGCAAGAAGCTGCCGGTGTACGGCGCTTAATTGCGGCGCTAAACCGCAGCCATAAAAAACCGGCCACGTGATGGCCGGTTTTTTTTCGCCCTGGATTTGTAGGAGCCGGCACCACTGGTCAGACCGGTCATGCCAATTATGCAATTTCCGCTTGCGATCACCCAAAAACAGCGCCTAGACTGCGCCTGCACTGGACATACCGGTAAGACCACAATAATTAAGTCCTGAATCTGATGCGCCCACTCAAGCGCACGGCAGCCAGGACACCGACCAGGATTCCTCCCATGCTCAGATGGTGCTCGCGTTCAATCTTCCTCCAAGTGGTTCTCGGACTGGTGCTCGGCATCGTCTGCGGGCTGACCCTTCCTGAATACTCCGCCCAGCTCAAACCGCTCGGCGATGGCTTCATCAAACTGATCAAGATGCTCATCGGCCTGATTGTGTTCTGCGTAGTGGTCAGCGGCATCAGCGGTGCCGGCGACTTGAAGAAGGTCGGGCGCATCGGCCTGAAATCGGTGATCTACTTCGAAATCCTGACCACCATCGCCCTGGTGATTGGTCTGGTGTTCGCATTCACCACCGGCATCGGCAGCGGCGCGAACATTCATCTGGATCAGCTTTCCGCTGCCGACATGGGCGACATCGCCCAGCGCGGCCAGCACATGCAAACCACCTCCCAGTTCTTGATGAACCTGATCCCCACCTCGGTCATCGGCGCCTTCGCGGAGAACAACATCCTGCAAGTCCTGCTGTTTTCAGTGCTGTTCGGCAGTGCGCTGAACCTGGTGGGCGAAGCAGCATCGGGTATTTCCCGGCTGATCAATGAGCTGAGCCACGTAATCTTCCGCATCATGGGCATGATCGTGCGCCTGGCGCCGATCGGCGTGTTCGGCGCCATCGCCTTCACCACCAGCAAATATGGCCTGGATTCCCTGCAACACCTGGGCAGCCTGGTCGGCCTGTTTTACCTGACCTGCGTGGCGTTTGTGACATTGATTCTCGGCCTGGTGATGCGCCTTTCGGGCCTGAAGATGTGGCCGTTGCTCAAGTACCTGCGCGAAGAACTGCTGATCGTCATGGGCACCGCTTCGTCCGACGCCGTGCTGCCACAAATCATGCGCAAGCTTGAGCACCTGGGCATCGGCAGTTCGACGGTGGGGTTGGTGATTCCGACGGGTTACTCGTTCAACCTCGACGGGTTCTCGATCTACCTGACCCTCGCCATCGTCTTCATCGCCAACGCCACCGGCACGCCGCTGGCCATGACCGACTTGCTGACGATTCTGCTGGTCTCGCTGATTACCTCAAAAGGGGCCCACGGGATTCCCGGTTCGGCGCTGGTGATTCTGGCAGCGACACTCACGGCGATCCCGGCGATTCCGGTGGTCGGCCTGGTATTGGTGCTGGCGGTGGACTGGTTCATGGGCATCGGCCGGGCGCTGACCAACCTGATCGGCAACTGCGTCGCCACCGTGGCCATCGCCCGCTGGGAGAAGGATATCGATATTCAACGGGCGAACAAAGTGCTTTCCGGCCAGGTGGGGTATACCTTCCAGCCGAGAAAACCCGTCGCCCCGGCACATCAGCAGGAATTCTGAATAAACGCCGTGCCTGTCTTCGGGCAGGCACGGTCAACAACCGTTTTGGATGCTCATGGAGCGAACAGTGATTACCTCGTCGACCGTTGTGAACTCAGTCGTAGAAAAACTCCGGGCCGCTTTGGCCCGTGGTCAGTGGCGCTCCGGCGAAATGCTGCCTGGGCAGCGTGAGCTGGCCGAACAACTGGGCATCAGCCGCCCGAGCCTGCGTGAAGCGGTGATCGTGCTGGAAACCCTTGGCCTGGTGCGCTCGATGCCCGGCAAAGGCGTGGTGGTGCTGGACGCCCATCTCAGCGACAGCCAAAGCCACGACAGCGCGGTCGCCGGCGCCAGCCTGGAAGATGTCTTGCAACTGCGCTACACCCTCGAGCCGTTCATCGTCGGCCTGGTCGCGCAGTCGATCAGCAGCAAGGAGGTCGGGCAACTGCGCCTGACCTTGATGGACATGCGCGAAGCGCTGGAGGCCAACGACAGCGAGGCCGGGGTGAACGCCTACATCGCGTTCCACGAAGAACTGTTCACGCTGACCTCGAACCCGATTTTCCAGAGCGTGGTGCAGCAGACCAGCAATGCCCTCAAGCAAAGCGCCGAGGTGCTGCGCAACTCCCCCGAGCATCTGGCTGAGCGCCTTGAGGAGAACGAAGCCGTGGTGCGCGCGATTCGCAGCAAAAACAGCGCCCAGGCCAGTGCCGAGATGCGTCGGCACATCCTTCGGGAAGGCCAGCGGATGGGCATTGAACTGAATATTCCAGACGACAACTTCGGCAGTTAAAACTTCTTCGAACCGGAGACAGGCCATGAACAGCTTCGCTTCACCGCAAACACTCACTGCCCTGCCCCTTCCACCGCGGGCGGAAGATCTCTATTCGCGGATCTTCGACGCCATTCTCGAACAGCGCCTAAATGCGTCCAGCCGCTTTACCGAGGAAAGCCTGGCGCGGATGTTCAGCGTTCGACGCAGTGACATTCGTGGCGTGCTGACGCGTCTGTCTCATCAGCAAATCATCGTCCTTCGGGCGAACCATCGGCCTCGCGTTGCCACGCTCGATGCAGAACAGACTCGGCAGACGCTGCATGCCCGACGACTGACCGAGACCACCTTGGTGCGGCTGGCCTGCCGACAACCTCGTGCGCAACCCTTGAACCGCCTGCATGCCCTGCTTGAACGCGAACGCCACTGTACAGAGCGCGGCCCGGCGATCCGGTTGTCTGGGGAGTTTCATTTGCTGTTGGCGGAAATGGCGGGAAATGCACCATTGGCGCATTTTCTTGGCAGCCTGGTGCCGCTGACTTCATTGGCGATTGCGCAGTTTGATGCGCAGATGGAGGCCCCTTGCGCGTGGCATGAGGACATTATCAATGCGCTGGAGCGTGGGGATGCGGTGACTGCCGAGGCTTTGCTAAACCGCCACCTCGATATTCTTGAACAGATGTTGCTAGATCCGGTACCCATCCCTGGCAAAAATCGTGTTGCCGGTTAGATCGCCTTCACGGGCAAGCCTCGCGCCTACAAGGGCTACGCAGAACCTGTAGGAGCGAGGCTTGCCCGCAAAGGCGTCATCACCGATGAACACACTCTTTCAATCCGCCGCCACCCGCGCAAACCCCTCACGGATTTTCTCTTCCGGCAAATCATCGGCAATGAACACGATCACGCTTTCGCGCGCCTCGTCCTCTGCCCAATCCGTGTCCCAGTCGAATCCGTAAAGCTTCAACACGCCCTGAAACACCATGCGCCGCGGCTCGCCCACAATGCTCAATACACCTTTGTAGCGCAGCAATTGCTTGCCATGGTCTTCCAGCAGCTCGTTCATGAACTCGCTGAGCTTGTCGATATCCAGCGGCTTGTCGGTGCGCAGCACCAGGCTGGAGATCCGGTCGATGGAGGGTGCCTTGGTCACCGGACGCAGGCTGACGCCGCCGAGGTCGGCATTCAGGTTGAAACCGCGCACGTCGAGCAATTCGGCCAGGTCGATCTTGCCGTGTTCGACCACTCGAATCGGCGCGCGACGGTTGATGCGGGTCAGGCGCTCGCTCAACGCGGTAAACGTCGCTTCGTCCACCAGATCGCGCTTGCTCACCAGCAAGCGGTCGGCAAAACCGATTTGCGCCTGGGCGATGGTTTGCGTCAGGTGAGTGTCGGCGTGCGCCGCGTCTACCAGGGTGATGATGCCGTCGAGGATGTAACGCTCGCGCAGCTCTTCATCGATGAAAAAGGTTTGCGCCACTGGCGCCGGGTCGGCCAGGCCGGTGCATTCGATCACCAGACGGTCAAAGGCGATTTCGCCGCTGTCCAGGCGTTCGAGCAGCAGGTACAAGGCCTTGGTCAGGTCGGTGTGGATGGTGCAGCAGACGCAGCCGTTGGACAGCGTCATCACTTGCACCGGTTCATCGCCCAACAACTGGGTGTCGATACCGGCGTCACTGAATTCGTTCTCGATCACCGCGATTTTCAGGCCGTGCTCGGCTTTGAGCAGGTGGCGCAGCAGCGTGGTTTTACCGGCGCCGAGGAAGCCGCTGAGGATGGTTACCGGGATGGGAGAGGACAACTGGAATCTCCTGTTTCACAAAATTAAAAAGCAACACAAAACAAATGTGGGAGCTAGCCTGCCAGCGATGGCGGACTGTCAATCAACAGTGATGTTGAATGTTCAGCCGCCATCGCTAGCAGGCTAGCTCCCACAAGGATTGTTGTTAACCCGACAACCGGGTCAACAGCACTTCGGCCCACCCTTGCCACCGTAACGAGCCTCTTGGCGTTCCCGGAAGAACATCTCGTAGCTCATCATCGGTTTGTCCGGGTGTTTGGTTTGCATATGCTCGACGTAGTTGTCGTAGTCGGGCATGCCGACCATCAGGCGCGCGGCCTGACCGAGGTATTTACCGAGGCGACTCAGGTCATTGAACATGGTGCAATCCTCGATTACGCATCCGGCACCGCCTGGAACGGTGCTTCTTTATCCGTGCGTCCTTTGCTGCCCCAGGCGGAGATACCGACCTTGAGCGCATAGAACAGGATGCTGAAGACCACGAACAGGAACAGCGCCGTCAGCGTTGCGTTGGTGTAAGCGTTGAAGATCACGTGCTGCATCTGAGTGATGTCCTTGGCCGGGGCGAGGATCTGACCGTTGGCCAGCGCATCGCTGTATTTTTTCGCCAGCGACAGGAAGCCGATCGCCGGGTTGGCGTCGAACAGCTTGATGAAACCGGCGGTGGTGGTGCAGATCAGCAGCCACACGGCTGGCAGCATGGTCACCCAGACGTAACGTTGGCGTTTCATTTTGATCAGCACAACGGTGCCGAGCATCAGCGCGATACCGGCCAGCATCTGGTTGGAGATACCGAACAACGGCCACAAGGTGTTGATGCCGCCCAGTGGATCGATGACGCCCTGGTACAACAACCAGCCCCACATCGCCACACAACCAGCGGTCGCGATCAGGTTGGCGGTCCAGGACTCGGTGCGTTTCAGTGCTGGCACGAAGGAACCGAGCAAGTCCTGCAGCATGAAACGCCCGGCACGGGTGCCGGCATCAACAGCCGTCAGGATGAACAGCGCTTCAAACAGAATCGCGAAGTGATACCAGAACGCCATGGTGTTTTCACCCGGCAGGACACTGTGCAGGATCTGCGCGATACCGACCGCCAGGGTCGGCGCACCGCCGGCACGGGCCAGGATCGTGGTTTCACCGATGTCCTTGGCCACCGCTTGCAGTGCTTCCGGGGTGATTGCAAAGCCCCAGCTGCTGACGGTTTGGGCCACGGTCACCACATCGCTGCCGACGACTGCCGCCGGGCTGTTCATGGCGAAATACACACCTGGCTCGATCACCGAAGCCGCCACCATCGCCATGATGGCGACGAAGGATTCCATCAGCATGCCGCCGTAACCGATGTAACGGGCGTTGACTTCGTTATCCAGCAATTTCGGCGTGGTGCCGGAGGAGATCAGCGCGTGGAAACCCGAGACCGCGCCACAGGCGATGGTAATAAACAGGAACGGAAACAGACCGCCCTTCCACACAGGGCCAGTACCGTCGATGAACTGGGTCAGCGCCGGCATCTTCAGCTCAGGCATGGTGATCAGGATGCCGATCGCCAAGGCCACGATGGTGCCGATTTTCAGGAAGGTCGAGAGGTAGTCGCGCGGCGCCAGAATCAGCCAGACCGGCAGCGAGGCGGCTACAAAACCATAACCGACCAGCATCCACGTAATCTGTACGCCAGTGAAGGTAAAGGCTTTGGCCCAGACCGGATCGGCGGCAATCTGCCCACCGAGCCAGATCGAGCCCAGCAGCAACAGCACCCCGACCACGGAGATTTCGCCAATGCGGCCCGGGCGGATGTAGCGCATGTAAATGCCCATGAACATCGCGATCGGGATGGTCGCCATCACCGTGAATATGCCCCAAGGACTTTCGGCCAGAGCTTTCACGACAATCAATGCCAGCACCGCGAGGATGATGATCATGATCAGGAAGCAGCCAAACAGCGCAATGGTCCCGGGGATGCGGCCCATTTCTTCACGGACCATGTCGCCCAGGGAACGGCCGTTGCGGCGAGTGGACATGAACAGGACCATGAAGTCCTGAACCGCACCGGCCAGCACCACGCCGGCAATCAGCCACAGCGTACCGGGCAGATAGCCCATCTGTGCAGCCAATACCGGACCGACCAGCGGCCCCGCGCCAGCGATGGCGGCGAAGTGGTGACCAAAAAGAATGTGTTTGTTGGTGGGGACGTAGTCCAGACCATCATTGTTGAGCACGGCGGGGGTGGCCCGTCGCGGGTCGAGTTGCATCACATTGTTGGCGATGAACAGACTGTAGTAACGGTAGGCAACCAGATAAATGGCCACGGCTGCAACCACAATCCACAAGGCGTTGATCGCCTCGCCTCGACGCAATGCCACGACACCAAGGGCGCACGCTCCCACGATTGCCAGCAGCAGCCAGGGTAGATGGCGTAGCAGGCTATTATTATTTTTCATTTTATGATTCCAGCCAGGGTGGACAAGAAAGACAGCCACCCCGAGTTTAGCTCGCCTGACGGCAAAGGCCATACCCCGACATTGGTCTAGAGGACTGTCCTCACTGGCAGGCTTTGACCGTGGCGGTCTATAGTCAGCGAACATCAAGAGGATTGCGCCATGAGTGAGCTCCCCGCCGATCGCCGCCGCTTCAAACGTATTGCGTTCGATGCCAGAACAGAGCTGAGCCAGGGGGAATTAACCTGGCCGGTGAAGCTGATCGACCTGTCACTCAAGGGACTGCTGATCGAGAAGCCCGAGCCGTGGCTGGGTAATCCGGACTGGCATTTCCTGGTGGATATTCATCTTAACGAAGACGTCGAGATCAAGATGGATGTGATGTTGACCCACGATGATCATGGTCAACTCGGGTTCGTCTGCAAACACATCAGCCTGGAATCGATTGAACGCCTGCGGCGGTTGATCGAGTTCAACGTGGGGGATCCCAAGGAACTGGAGCGCGAATTGGGCGCGCTCATAGAAGTCTGAAGGCTCAACACTGATCCAATGTGAAGCGAGCTTGCTCGCGAAAGCGGAATGCCAGTCGACATAAATGTTGAATGTCAGATCGCTATCGCGAGCAGGCTCGCTCCCACAGGATTGTGTGCTGCCTGCGACTACTCGAACAATGCGTCGAGGGCCTGCTCCAGACGGGTCACGGCAATAATCTGCAACCCCGGCGGCGCTTCCTTGGGCGCATTGCCCTTGGGCACGATGGCGCGTTTGAAGCCGTGCTTGGCGGCTTCCTTCAAGCGTTCCTGGCCACTCGGCACCGGGCGCACTTCGCCCGACAGCCCGACTTCACCGAACACCAGCAAATCATGGGGCAGCGGGCGGTTGCGCAAACTGGACATGACCGCCGCCATCAGCGCCAGGTCGGAGGCCGTTTCCAGCACCTTCACCCCACCGACCACGTTGAGGAAGACGTCCTGATCGTGGGTCGGAATCCCGCCGTGACGATGCAGCACCGCGAGCAACATCGCCAGACGATTCTGATCCAGCCCCAGCGTGACCCGACGCGGGTTCGCCAAATGGCTGTCATCCACCAGCGCCTGGACTTCCACCAGCATCGGCCGCGTTCCTTCCCACGTCGCCATGACCACGCTGCCCGGCACTTCTTCCTGCGCACGAGTGAGAAAAATCGCTGACGGGTTGGAGACTTCTTTCAGGCCCTTGTCGGTCATGCCGAAAACGCCCAACTCGTTGACAGCGCCGAAACGGTTTTTCACCGCGCGCAACAGACGCAGCCGTCCATCGGATTCGCCTTCGAAATACAGCACCGTATCGACCATGTGCTCCAGCACGCGCGGCCCGGCCAAGGCGCCTTCTTTTGTCACGTGGCCGACCAGGAAAATCGCCGTGCCGCTCTGCTTGGCATACCGCACCAGCAACGCGGCACTTTCCCTCACCTGCGACACGCCGCCCGGTGCCGATTGCAGTTGTTCGGTGAAGATGGTCTGAATGGAGTCGATCACCATGACCTTGGGCTTTTCGACCCGGGCGGTGGCAATGATGGTTTCGATGCAGGTTTCGGTCATCACCCGCAGCTGATCCTGCGGCAGGCCCAGACGTCGGGCGCGCATGGCCACCTGCTGCTGGGATTCTTCACCGGTGACGTACAGCGCCGGCATGACTTTGGCGAGGTTGCACAAGGTTTGCAGGAGAATGGTCGACTTGCCGATGCCCGGATCACCGCCGATCAGCACCACCGAACCATCCACCAGGCCACCGCCCAACACCCGATCGAGTTCACTGGACGCGGTGGAGAAGCGCGGAATCTCTTCGACGCTGACTTCGGCCAGGGTCTTGATCTGAGCCTGCTGGCCGGTCCAACCGGTGCGACCGCTGGGTGCTGCGGCACCGCCGCTCTCGACCATGGTTTCGGTCAGCGTGTTCCAGGCCCCGCACTCGCCGCACTGGCCGGCCCACTTGGGGAAGGTTGAGCCGCACTCGGTGCAGCCGTACATGCGCTTGGCCTTGGCCATCTGAACTCCCGGCAAAAACCGCGATGATAGCTCAGCTGACGCGGATCAGCGCGGCACCGCTGTGCGGATTTCACCGTTGGCCAGACGCGCGGCGCTGTTGCCCAACGGATCTTCGGCATTCAGGTCGGCGCCCTTGGCCTTGAGCTCATCCAGCAATTCGACTCGCTTGAACAGTCCCGCGTACATCGCGGCCGTCTGGCCAGCGCCGTTACGTTGGTCGGGGCTGCAATGGGCGGCCAACAGGGTTTTGGCGATCTGGATTTCGCCCTTGAAAATGGCGCCCATCAGGGCGGTGTTGCCGCGCTGATCCTGCGCGCAGGCATCGGCCCCTGCCGCGAGCAAACGGTCCACGGCGGCTGCCTGGCCGTGATAGGCCGCAAGAATCAGCGCGGTGTAACCCTTGCTGTCGCGGGTATCGAGGGCGTAACCAGCCTCAATGAAGGTATCGAGCATCGGCACATCGCCACGGCGGGCGGCGTCGAAGTAATAATTTTTCAGTTGAGCCTTCAGCGCTGCGGGATCTTCGGCCGGCGCGCCGAATACGCTGAAACACACGCACGCCAGAAACAGCGATAGGCAAAAACGCATGGCAATCTCCTTGGTCTGACGGGACCTCGTCAGAGGCCCCGCTTTTTCAGGCAAACGCGATCAGTCCGCCAGCTTGGCCGCCAGTGCCTTGACCCGGCCCAGATCACCCTTGGCCACCTTGGTCACGCCGCTCCCGTATTCCGGGTCGGCCTTATAAAGGAAGGACAGGATGATGTGCTTGCTCTCGTCATCGGTGGTGGCCAGTGAGCCGCCGAAGCTCTCGATCAGGTCCTTGCGTTCTTTCTTGCTGAACGAGCGATACAGATCGCCGGCTTGCTTGAAGTTCTGCTCACGCTGGATCTTCGCCTGCTGCGTGCTGCCCGACAGGGCCGACTGGCTGTAACGTGCGGTTTGCGACTCGTCACGAGGCAGCAAACGGCTCGGCTGATAATTCACGCCGCTGCTGCTATGGCCGATGTTCATCGCGCCATCCTGATTACCGTTGTTCACGGCGACCTTGGGTGCATTGATTGGCAATTGCAGTGCATTGGCGCCCAGGCGATACAGTTGAGTATCGGCATAAGAGAACACCCGTCCTTGTAATAAGCGATCTTCGGAAGGTTCGATGCCAGGAACAAGATTGGCCGGTGCCATGGCAACTTGTTCTGTTTCCTGGAAGACATTTGCCGGATTTCGGTTCAACACCATTTGTCCAACTTTTCGCTCAGGAACTCCGGGCCAGATTTTGGTTGCGTCCAATGGATCGAAATCAAACTTGTACAAGTCTTTAGGATTTAACACCTGGACGTACAAGTCCCATTTTGGAAAGTTACCCTTGTTAATATGAGACACCAAATCATTAGTCATATGACTGTAGTCTCGACCTTGAACGTTGGTTACTGCTTTTGGATCGAGATTATTAATCCCCTGCAGACTTTTCCAGTGAAACTTCACGTAGTGAACTTCACCCTTGGCATTAACTAACTTGTAAGCATGAACACCGTTACCGTCCATTTCCCGATAACTGGCGGGTGTACCGGAATTGGAATACAACTCCGTCAGCGTGCGAGTGGCTTCTGGAACATGGGAAAAGAAATCGAAGCGGCGGGCATCATCGTCCAGGTTGGTACGTGGGTCCGGCTTGAAGGCGTGGACCATGTCCGGGAATTTGATGGCATCACGAATGAAGAAGGTCGGAAAATTGTTGCCGACCAGGTCCCAGTTGCCGTCCGCCGTATAGAACTTGGTCGCAAAGCCCCGGGGGTCACGCAGGGTTTCTGGCGAATGGTTGCCGTGGACGACCGCCGAGAAACGCACAAACACCGGCGTGCTTTGACCGCCAGCGAACACCTTGGCCTTGGTCAGGTCACTCAGGTCGTCCGTCACGGTAAAGGTGCCGTGGGCACCGGTGCCGCGGGCATGCACGACGCGCTCGGGAATGCGCTCGCGATCAAAGCGTTGGAGCTTCTGGATCAGTTGCACGTCCTGTAGCAGCACCGGGCCATTGGCACCGGCGGTTTGCGAATTCTGGTTGTCGCCGACGGCAGCACCGTTATCGCGGGTCAGGGGGGCAGCGTGGACGGAGAAGGTCAGCAGGCTGGCGGTTAATACGCCAAGGGTACGCCGATGGGGGAAAGCCCCAAGGCCAAGGGTGGAAGTCATATCAGGTTCCTCTGTTTTCAAGGCGCACTCCAAGTGCGCTGCCCAGAGGCTAGTGGCCCGGAGCGCAGAACATAAATAGAAAGAACGTAATGCGATGATTCAGAGAATTGTGTGGCTAATCAGCCCGTTAGCGCGTAGATCGCGCGCGATTGCTGGCACTTTGCAAACTAAATGCCTGCAAATGTGTCGATAAACACGGGCATTGTAAGAAGGCGTTTCGAGCAGGACAGGATTTGCTGATTTACACTGCGTTCACCAACCTCATCTGTAACAAGGAAATAACCTATGGGCGTGATAAGTGAGTTCAAGGCCTTCGCGGTCAAAGGTAATGTGGTCGACATGGCCGTCGGTATCATCATCGGCGCCGCGTTCGGCAAGATCGTTTCATCGTTTGTCGGCGACGTGGTGATGCCGCCAATCGGCCTGCTGATCGGTGGGGTGGACTTCAGTGACCTGGCGGTTACCCTCAAGGCAGCCAACGGCGATATCCCGGCGGTGGTGCTGGCCTACGGCAAGTTCATCCAGAGCCTGATCGACTTCATCATCGTCGCCTTCGCGATCTTCATGGGCGTCAAAGCCATCAACCGTCTGAAACGCGAGGAGGCCGTGGCGCCCACCCTGCCGCCGGTTCCAACCAAGGAAGAAGAGCTGTTGAGCGAGATCCGTGACCTGCTCAAGGCCCAGAACAATCAGCCCTGAAGGCTTGTTGCGTACAAAAGAACGGCGCCTTCGGGGCGCCGTTTTTTTTTACCAGAAGTTCTCCACCGCCACTTGGCCGGGTCGTCGACTGAGGCTCAAGTGCATGTCCCGCTGCTTGAGCAGCTTGCGTGTGTCATCGATCATCTGGGGGTTGCCGCAGAGCATGACCCGCGAGTGCTCGGGCGTCAGCGCCACCCCCGCCACCCGCTCCAGTTCTCCGTTGTCTATCAGCGTCGTGATTCGCCCGTTAAGGGCGCCGGGGTGCTCCTCGCGCGTGACGGTCGCGATGAACTGCAACTTGTGCGCGTATTCGGCCAGATAGTCGCGCTGCGCCAGCCCCGCGATCAGCGCCTGATAAGCCAGCTCGCGGGCTTCCCTTACGCTGTACACCAGGATGATCCGCTCGAATTTCTCCCACACCTCAAAGTCCTGCAGGATCGACAAAAATGGCGCCACGCCGGTGCCAGTGGATAGCAACCAGAGATCACGACCGTCGACGAAACGATCCAGCGTCAGGTAGCCGAAGGCCTGACGGTCCACCAACAGCGTATCGCCGACCTCCAGCCGACTCAGTTCGCTGGTGAACTCCCCGCCTGGCACCACGATGGAAAAGAACTCGAGAAATTCGTCATGGGGCGAGGAGACCATTGAATAGGCGCGCCATACCGTGCTGCCATCGGTCCGGGTAACGCCCAACCGGGCAAATTGCCCCGCCCGAAAACGAAAACCGGGGTCTCGGGTGGCCCGCAACGTGAACAGGTTGGGGGTCAACGGCTGAACGTCGGTCAGGGTCTGGCGAGTGAATTTTTCTGCGCTGACGGTCATGGGGTGCTCCATTCAACAGATGCCCCAGTGTCCCGCAAAGCGAGTGATGTAAACACCGGTGATTTGTAGTGGCTTTAGACGAGCCACCCATTTCCTGGGGTTACTGATGCGATTGTAAGTGCCCCTCCTGTCACACTAACCAAAGGGTACAACACAAAATTCAATAGAAGCATTGGGTACAACATATAACGTTGTTAATCCTGACTAAGAACCAGTTATTTACTTTTCAACCTTTTCAAGAGCAAAAAAATTGCAGCCTCTTCGTAGGAATACTCCTACACTCGTGACGTGCCGGATTTCGGATCCAATGTGCACCCCCCAGATACCCCGTATGGAGTTACGCCAATGGAAATGTGGAAGGAATCACGTTTAAGACAGATATCTGAAGCGAGAGACGTTGGAGATGCCTATGAGATATCACTGGATTTCGTCAAAAGCCTTGGCTTTAATTTTTGTGCATTTTCAATCACTTCTCACTTACGAGGCCCACACTTCGATAGAGTGAATTTCAACAACTACCCAAGTGGCTGGAACGCGGAATATGAACAAAATCACTTCAGAGAAATAGACCCAGTAGTAGCTCATTGCAATCATTCAACAATGCCCATTTTATGGGAAGAAAAGGTTTATTCGAAGACACCAACGCTGTGGCAAGCACAGAAACAACTCGGTTTGCAGTATGGCTGGTCACAATCGCTCCATGGCGACAACGGGCTGCGCAGCATGCTCAGCCTGGCAAGAAGCGACTGCCCCATCACCCCCTATGAATGGTATGAAAAACTGGGCTACACGATGTTCATCAGCAACCACCTGCATGGGCTCGTCGCTAAAAAATTGCCTGATCGCGTGAAGGATTACTGCAAACCGCATTTATCGGCACGCGAGATCGAGATATTGAAACTGTCAGCCGATGGCAAAACCGCCTACGAGATAGGCATCATCCTGTGCATCACTGAACGCACCACAAATTTTCATATTCACCGAGTGATAATGAAACTGGGCGTCAACAACAAGCTTGCGGCAGTGGTCGCAGCCACCAGGGCGTGCTTGATCTGAGCAGTACACCCCTAATAACCAGGAGGAAAAACCTGCGGGTAATCCAAAAGAAAAAAACGTACCATTTGCGGCTCCTCCAGAGTGTTGACGAATGCACCATTACGTCGCAGTCCACTCGGACGGCCCCGCCCGCTACAACGCTTCAGGCAGCGGGACACCACACCCGTTGACTACCCAGAGCCCCGCCTCATGCCCCTGCTCGAAACGCCCTTCGCCCAACTCGATCTGATCCGTCAGCCAGAACAACAGAACGAACCACTGCAAGCTTTCGATGCCGCAGACGAGTACATGCTCAATTATCTGGCCGAGCAGCAACCGGCCGCGGACACCCGAGTGCTGGTGCTCAACGATAGCTTCGGCGCGTTGGCCGCGAGCCTGGCGGGGCACGTTGTGGTGACCAGCAGCGGCGACTCGTTTCTGGCCTTCCAGGGCCTGGAAAAGAATCTGATCCGCAACGGCCAGGCCTTCGATGCCGTGCCGAGCGTACCGGCCAACGAAGCCTTTGCGGGGCCGTTTGACCGCGTGTTGATCCGGGTGCCGAAAACCCTGGCCTTGCTGGAAGAGCAACTGATTCGCCTGCAAAGCCAACTGGCCCCAGGTGCTCAGGTGATTGCAGCAGCGATGGTCAAGCATCTGCCCCGTGCCGCCGGTGATCTGCTGGAGCGTTACATCGGCCCGGTGCAAGCCTCGTTGGCGGTGAAAAAAGCCCGGCTGCTGATCGCAACGCCTGAAGCCAAAAGCCCAGCAGTGTCCCCCTACCCTTCACGCTATCAACTCGACACACCGGCGATCGAACTGCTGAACCACGCCAATGTGTTCTGCCGCGAAGGGCTGGACATCGGCACTCGAGCATTTCTTCCACACTTGCCACAGAACCTCGGGACAGCGCGCGTTGCCGATCTCGGTTGTGGTAACGGCGCACTGGCAATCGCCAGCGCTCTGCAAAACCCTGAGGCCCATTACACGCTGGTGGACGAGTCATTCATGGCGGTGCAATCGGCCGCCGAAAACTGGCGCGCCGCTCTGGGTGATCGTGACGTGATCGTCCGCGCCGACGATGGCCTGGCCGGACAAGAACCGCAATCGCTGGACGTTGTGCTGTGCAATCCACCGTTTCACCAGCAACAAGTCGTAGGCGACTTTCTCGCCTGGCGGATGTTCCAGCAAGCGCGCGAAGCTCTGGTAACCGGCGGTGCGCTGTACATCGTCGGCAACCGTCACCTGGGTTACCACAGCAAGCTCGCGCGGCTGTTCCGTGGCGTCGAGCAAGTGGCGGCCACGCCGAAATTCGTCATTCTCAAAGCCCGCAAATAATCGCAGGTAAAAAAAAACCCTCCGTGACAGGAGGGTTTGAATCCGTGCCGCAAGGCAACGGGGATGGGAATGTCGGGTGTTTCAGTGCGTGGACAGACCTGCGGCGTTCATGAACATGCGCATCAGGCTGGCCACGATAAACAGGGCCCCCACGCTACCGACCCAAATCAAGGCCAACCAACCGAGCCGCTGCCAAAGCGGTTTTTTCTCTGCCGCCTTGATTTCCTCCAGGGAATGTTTGCCAGCCATCATCTTGACCTCCTCTGAAACGGCGCAGGTTCAAGCCCTGCGCCATTGTCGTGTGCGCTAGTGATAACCGTCTTCGTGGGTCACCTTGCCGCGGAACACGTAGTAGCTCCAGAAGGTGTAACCCAGGATGAACGGGATGATGAACAGCGTACCGACCAGCATGAAGCCCTGGCTTTGCGGCGGTGCAGCAGCGTCCCAGATCGAGATCGAAGGCGGTACGATGTTGGGCCACAGGCTGATGCCCAGACCGCTGTAGCCGAGGAAGATCAGCACCAACGTCAGCAGGAATGGCGTGTAGTTCGCATTGCGGGCCACGGCGCGGATCAGACCGTACATGGTCACCAGCACCAGGATCGGTACCGGCAGGAACCAGAACAGGTTCGGCAGGGTAAACCAGCGGGCCGCGATCTCGGCATGGGCCAACGGGGTCCAGATACTGACGATACCGATCACCGCCAACACCACGAACGCCAACGGCCGCGCCAGATCATGCATCTGCTGCTGCAACTTGCCTTCGGTCTTCATGATCAGCCAGGTGCAACCCAGCAGCGCATAAGCCACCACCAGCGCGAGGCCGCAGAACAGGGTGAACGGTGTCAGCCAGTCCAGTGAACCACCGGCAAACTGGCGATTGACCACCGGCAACCCATCGATGAATGCCCCCAGGGCCACCCCCTGGAAGAAGGTTGCAGCAATCGAACCACCGATAAACGCCTTGTCCCACAGATGACGCTTGTCGTCCTTGGCCTTGAAGCGGAACTCAAACGCAACGCCCCGGAAAATCAGCCCGATCAGCATGAAAATCAGCGGCAGGTACAGCGCCGAGAGCACCACCGAATAGGCCAGCGGGAACGCGCCGAACAACGCCGCGCCACCCAGTACCAGCCAGGTTTCGTTGCCGTCCCAGACCGGGGCGACGGTGTTCATCATCACGTCACGGTCGGTCTTGCCCGGGATGAACGGGAAGAGAATCCCGATCCCCAGGTCGAAACCGTCCATGACCACGTACATCATGATGCCGAAGATGATGATCACGGCCCAGATCAGCGGAAGATCAATACCCATGACTCAAATCTCCTTGGTCAGGCTGGGACCGTGGTCGTCGTCGGCGGAATCGTCGGCGGCGGACAGCGGACGGGCCGGCGTGCGCTTCTTGCCTGGACCACCTTCGGGCGTTTCCTTGCCTTCGTCGATCTTCGGCCCTTTGCGCACCAGGCGCATCATGTAGCCCAGACCGGCACCGAACAGCGCGAAATACACCACCACGAACAGGACCAGCGTGATGCTCATCTGCAGGAAGCTGTGATTGGAGGACGCATCCGCCGTGCGCATCAGCCCATAGACCACCCACGGCTGACGGCCGATTTCAGTGGTGAACCAGCCCGCGAGGATCGCGATCAGGCCGGACGGCCCCATCCACAACGCCAGATATAGGAACGGACGCGAGGTGTACAACTTGTCACTCTTGCGCAGCCACAGGCTCCACAATCCGGTGAAGATCATCAGCATGCCCAGACCCACCATGATCCGGAACGACCAGAACACAATGGTGGAATTCGGCCGGTCTTCAGGCGGGAAGTCCTTGAGCGCCGGCACTTGCTTGTCCAGGGAATGGGTCAGGATCAGGCTGCCCAGGTAGGGAATTTCTACCGCGTATTTGGTCCGCTCTTCTTTCATGTCGGGCCAGCCGAACAGGATCAGCGGGGTCGGCTCATCGCCGTGATTTTCCCAGTGACCTTCGATCGCAGCGATTTTCGCCGGCTGGTGCTTGAGCGTGTTGAGCCCGTGAAAGTCACCGATGACCGCCTGAATCGGCGCCACGATCAATGCCATCCACATGGCCATCGAGAGCATGGTGCGGATCGCCGGGTTGTCCTTGCCGCGCAGCAAATGCCAGGCCGCGGAAGAGCCGACGAAAAAGGCAGTCGCGACGAACGCGGCCGTCGCCATGTGCATCAGGCGGTAGGGGAATGAGGGGTTGAAGATCACGGCGAACCAGTCGGTGGGAATGACCTGGCCATTGATGATTTCGAATCCTTGCGGGGTCTGCATCCAACTGTTGGAGGCGAGAATCCAGAAGGTCGATATCAGCGTGCCGATGGCAACCATGACCGTGGCGAAGAAGTGCAGATTGCGCCCGACCTTGTTCCAGCCGAACAGCATGACGCCGAGGAAACCGGCCTCAAGGAAGAACGCTGTGAGGACTTCGTACGTCAGCAACGGCCCGGTCACGGAACCGGCGAAATCCGAGAAGCGGCTCCAGTTGGTGCCGAACTGATATGCCATGACCAACCCGGACACCACACCCATGCCGAAGTTGACGGCAAAGATCTTCGACCAGAAATGGTACAGATCGCGGTAAGTGTCGTTGTTCGTCTTCAGCCACAAACCTTCGAGTACCGCCAGGTAACTCGCCAGGCCAATGGTGATAGCCGGGAACAGGATGTGGAACGAGATGGTGAACGCAAACTGAATTCGGGCGAGATCAAGCGCCTCCAAACCGAACATAAGTCTTCCTCTGTCAGGTAATACCGGCTGAAGGCTTGCGGCCTGCACCCACTGCCCCCACGGATATGGAGTGTGGCGAATTAGAATTCGTTCTTTTTTTACAAACGTCACAACGTAGGGAGTCTGGCCATCTGGCCACCGGATCATTTCCACAAGGGTCTTGATCTGGATCAAGCAATGGTTAAAAGAGTAGTCCCATTTTTGACGATGGACGGTGTGGTCTTTTGCCGCGTGACAGGTTGCCTCATAGCTCTACTCATGAACTGAAACACATTACCGGTGAGAGCGAGCCGGCTCGCGAAGCAGTGTGTCAGGCAGCAGAGGTGTCGGCTGATACTCCATCATCACGAGCAGGCTCGCTCCCAAAGGGGAATGTCGGTGTTTTTGGAGATCGGTGTCTAGCTAACTAAATTTTCCAAGCCTGCAACTTCTGGTTACAGCTTGGTGATAATCTCGACCCTCACCTCGCTCAAGACCAGCTCTCAGATGCCCAGCCAAGCGCCCTTGTTGTTACGCCATCACCGCCCTTTTATCGCGTTCTGGCTGGCTCGGGTGTTTACCGCCAGCGGTTTTCAGATGCTCACCGTGGCCATCGGCTGGAATCTGTATCAACTGACCGGCAATGTGCTCGACCTGGGCCTGGTAGGGCTGGTGGAATTTGCTCCACGGGTTTTGTTCATGCTGCACACCGGGCACGTTGCGGACCGCTATGACCGGCGCAAGGTCGCGGCGATCTGCCAGTCTCTTCAAGCGTTGATTGCCCTGTCCCTGGCCATCGGCAGCGCAACCGACCATGTCACCCGGGAGATGATCTTCATCCTCGCCTTCCTGCTCGGCGCCGCACGCTCCTTCGAGATGCCGACCACCCAGGCCCTGCTGCCGAGCATCGTGCCCAGCGCGCTGTTCCCCCGCGCCGTCGCCGCCGCGCAGTCGGCTCAACAATCAGCCACCATCGTCGCCCCGGCCCTTGGCGGTTTGCTCTATGCCTTCGGCAGCGTCTGGGTGTATGGCCCGACCGTGATCCTCTACCTCATTGCCTGCTTGTTGATGCTCAACCTGCCCGCCCGGCAAACACCGTTGAACAAGGGCAAGGCGACGCTGGACTCATTGCTCGCAGGCATCCGCTTCATTCGCAGTCGGCCGGACATTCTCGGGGCGATTTCCCTGGACCTGTTTGCGGTATTGCTCGGCGGGGCAACGGCACTGCTGCCGGTGTTCGCCAAAGACATCTTGTTGACTGGCCCCTGGGGCCTGGGTCTGTTGCGCTCAGCCCCGGCCGTCGGTGCGCTGCTGATGTCGCTGTACCTGGCGCGATTTGCCGTGGAGCGCCAAGTCGGGCGGGTAATGTTCACGGCCGTCGGCGTGTTCGGCGTCGCGACCATCGCGTTCGGCCTCTCGACTTCGTTCTGGTTTTCCCTGGCCGTGCTGGTGGTGTTGGGCGCAGCGGACATGATCAGCATGGTGATCCGCGCCTCCTTCGTGCAACTGGAAACCCCGGACGAAATGCGCGGCCGGGTCAGCGCCGTGAACGGTTTGTTCATCGGTGCTTCGAACCAGTTGGGCGAGTTCGAATCCGGCCTCACCGCCCATTGGTTCGGCACCGTGCCGGCGGTGGTCATGGGCGGTATCGGCACGCTGGTGGTGACGGGGGCGTGGATCAAATTGTTCCCGACCCTGGCCAACCGCGACCGTATGCATGTGCCAATCGAAGAAGCCAAGGCCTAGAGCAGTTTGTCCAGGGTGATGGGGAAATCCCTCACCCGTTTGCCAGTCGCGTGATAGATCGCATTGGCTACCGCTGCCGCCACGCCGACGATGCCGATCTCGCCCACGCCCTTGGAACCCAGGGCATTGACGATCTCGTCGTGTTCTTCGACAAACAGCACGTCAATGTCGCCGATATCAGCGTTTACCGGAATGTGGTATTCGGCCAGGCTGTGATTCATGTGACGACCCAGCGCATGGTCGGTCTGCGTCTCCTCGTGCAAGGCCATGCCGATGCCCCACACCACGCCACCGAGAATCTGGCTGCGGGCCATTTTCGGATTGACCACTCGACCCGCCGCAATCGCGCTGACCACCCGGTTCACCTTCACCGTGCCCAAGTCCTCATCCACCAGCACTTCGACGAACACCGCTGAATGGGTGGCGGTGGCGTAGGCTTCGCGCTTCTTGTCAGGCTCGGCATCAACCTGAACCTCGAGGGTGTCTTCGCCGCAGTCCCGGGCCAGGTCGGCCAGTTTTACCCGCGCATCGCCAAATGTCAGATATCCGTCTTCAAAAGCCGCTTGTTCCGAGGTCACACCACTGAACGCGGGTGAGGTTTGCCGCGCAACGGCGAGCAGCTTTTCCTTTAAGGCTTCGCAAGCCTGCTGAACGGCCGTGCCGACCGACGACACCGTGAACGATCCGCCCTGCAATGGCGCGGTTGGCAATGAAGAGTCGCCAAGGACAAAAGTGACATCCTCTACCGAAACGCCTGACGCCTGCGCGGCAATTTGCGTCATGACCGTGTAGGTGCCCGTGCCGATATCGGTGGTGGCGCTACTGACGATCAGCTTGCCGTTGTGATCAAGCGAAGCCTTGGCGCTGGCCTTCTGCTGCATCGCTTCCCAAACACCGCCGGCCATGCCCCAGCCCACTAACTGTCGACCCTGACGCATGCTGCGCGGTTCGGGATCGCGCTGATCCCAGCCAAAGCGTTTGGCACCTTGGGCGTAACATTCGCGCAAGGCTTTGCTGGAGTACGGTTTGTCTTCGTTCTGATTGCGCTCGGAATAATTGATCAACCGCAGCTGCACCGGATCGATGGCCAACGCACAGGCCAGTTCGTCCATCGCACATTCAAGGCCAATCAACCCCAGCGCCGCGCCTGGCGCTCGCATGTCGAGGGGCGTGAACACGTCCAGTGGCACAAGTTTGTAGGTCAACTGCACGTTGTCGCAGTGATAGAGCATGCCGCTCCACTCCACCACGTGCTCGGTGAAATCCTCGAAACGCGAGGTCTGGCCGATGGCGGTATGAGCCACCGCCAACAAGCGTCCATTGGCCGCAGCGCCCAATTGCAAACGTTGTAAAGTCCGCGGACGGTAGCCGAAGGTGAACATCTGCTGCCGAGTCAATGTCACTCGCACCGAACGCTTGAGGTGCAGCGCGGCCATCACGGCCAGCGCCAACTGGTACTGCGGACGCAGGCCAGAGCCAAACGCACCGCCGACATACGCGGCGAAAATTCTGACCTGCTCTTTCTCAAGCCCGAACACCTTTTGCACGTATGACTGACAGTTCTGCGGACCCTGAGTCTTGTCATGGATATGCAGACTGCCATCGGCCTGATAAAGCACTGTGCTGGCGTGCGGTTCCATCGGGTTGTGGTGTTCGATCGGCGTGCTGTAGTTCAGATCCAGACTCAGGGCGGCACCGGCAAATTCGGCCTGGAAGTTCCCACGAGGTTCAGGCAGCTTGGCGGGTGCCGGTTTGGCTTCGCCTTGCAGGCTCAACAGATCGGTCTGATGAGACTCGGTGTCGTATTCAATCTTTACCAGCGAACCGGCATAACGCGCCAACTCAAGGTTATCCGCAACGACGAGCGCCAGCGGCTGGCCGCTGTACAGGACCTTATCGTTGTACAACGGACGAAACGGCGATCCCTCAGCCGAGTCGGCGTCTTCGTAATCCTTGTCATAACTGGCGATTGTCGGACGCTGGAGGTGATCGATCACCGCGACAACACCGGGCAATGCCAGCGCCTCGGAGGCGTCAATGCTCAGCACGCGACCGCAGGCGATAGAACTTGAGACAACGCTGCCGTGGAGCAGACCCTCCTCAGGAAACTCACCGGCGTAGCGGGCCTGGCCGGTAACTTTGAGAGGACCGTCGACCCGGTCCAGTGGTTGGCCCATGGGTAAGGTAACTGTGTTCATCGGGCTTGCCCTCCTCGCGCGGCATCGCTCAAGGCGCGAACAATTGCCTCTCGCGCCAGTTTGACCTTAAAGGCGTTATGTTCGAGCGGTTCGGCCTTTTGCAGGAGCATGTCGGCAGCGGCGCAGAAGGTTTCATGGTTGGCCGCCCTACCCTCCAGCCATTGCTCGACGGCATTGTCACGCCACGGTTTGTGCGCCACGCCACCGAGGACCAAACGCGCTTCGCGAATGGCCGGCCCGGACAAGTCCAGCGCTGCGGCGACCGACACCAGGGCGAAGGCGTAAGAGGCGCGATCGCGAATCTTCAAATAATGGCTGTACTCGGCAAAACCGGCGGCGGGCAACTCGACCGCGGTAATGAGTTCATCGTCGGCCAGTTGGTTATCGCGCTCAGGGGCATCGCCCGGCAATCGGTGGAAGTCGGCAAACGCAATGGTTCTGGCACCGTCGCGCCCCTGGACGTGGACGATTGCCTCCAACGCCGCCAACGCCACACACATGTCGGAAGGATGGGTGGCGACACAGTGCGAACTGGCGCCGAGGATCGCGTGAATCCGGTTGAGACCGTCCCGTGCAGGGCAACCACTGCCGGGCTCCCGCTTATTGCACGGCACGCTGGCGTCGTAGAAGTAATAGCAGCGAGTGCGTTGCAGAAGATTGCCGCCGGTGCTGGCCATGTTGCGCAATTGCGGCGAAGCACCTGCCAGGATCGCCTGGGATAACAGCGGGTAACGCTGCTCAATCAGCGGATGCCAGGCCAGATCGGCATTGCTGACCAAGGCGCCAATCATCACGCCGCCGCTGGCCGTTTCCTTGACCTCGCGTAGTGGCAAACCGGTGATATCGATCAAATGTTCGGGGCGAGTGAGGTTCTCTTTCATCAAATCCAGCAGATTCGTACCGCCGGCGATGAAGCGCGACGCCGGACTGGCGAGGTGCACGGCGTCCTGCACCGAATCGGGTTTGCTGTAGTGGAAAGGATTCATTGACCACCTCCTTGCCCAGGCTGGCGGCAGGAGGGAAGTACCTCTTCGATGGCATCGCGAATATTGTTGTAGGCACCGCAACGGCAGAGGTTTCCGCTCATCAGCTCCTGAATGTCCGCGCGGGAGTGCGCCCGCCCTTCATTCGCCAGACCGACCGCCGAACAGATCTGCCCCGGCGTGCAATAGCCGCACTGAAAGGCATCGTGCTTGATGAAGGCTTGCTGCATGGGGTGCAACTCATCGCCGGTTGCCAGCCCTTCAATGGTGACCAGCTCTGCGCCGTCGCACATCACCGCCAGCGTCAGGCAGGCGTTCACCCGCTTGCCGTTGAGCAACACCGTGCAGGCGCCACACTGGCCGTGATCGCAACCTTTTTTGGTGCCGATCAGGTCCAATTGCTCGCGCAGCAGGTCCAAAAGCGTGGTCCAGGGCAAGACCTCCAGTTGACGCTCCTGACCGTTGAGGGTCAGGCGTAACGGGTGACGAACGAAGGACGGCTGCGCCGCTTCGGGGGTGGTCGCACTCATAAACACCTCACGGTTAGTCGTAATAAGCGGCGTTTTGGCAAACCGCCGTCATAAGGGGTACGACTTCGGGGTGGCGAGAGTGTTCAAGGAAACTGATGGGCGCGGAAAGACCAGTATTGGAGCGGGCGAAGTGTTCGTTTGGCTGTTACTAAAAGGTTCGCGCAACTTGAAACCACGAACAGTCAGACCACCAACTCAACCGCCACCGCAGCCCGAGCAGCTTTACCGCACAGTTGCTCCACCAGCGCCAGCGCAAACGGCAGCGCCGCCCCCGATCCCTGGGCAGTGATGCAGTTGCCGTCGACCACCACGGGCTGGTCGACAAAATTGCAGCCCGACAATCGATGGCTGGCCGATGGCAGGCAGGTCATGCGCCGCTGACGCAAGACGCCAAAGGCTTGCAACGCCAGCGCCGGGGACTCACCAATGCCGGCGAACAGGCGCCCGGCGGCGGCCTGGTCCTTGATCAACTGTTGCAGGGGTTGATGCGCGGCGAGGTGCTGGGAGCCCACCTCGCCTCCAGGCAATACGAGAAGGTCGAACGGCTGGGCCAGCAAGTCCACCAGCATTGCATCGGCGGTCAGGCGGGTACCGCGGGCACAAGTGATCATGCGTCGCCCCTCGATGCTCGCCGCCACCACTTCAACCTTGGCGCGGCGCAGTACATCGATCAGGGTGACGGTTTGCAGGTCGTCGATGCCCTCGGCGAGGGTAATCAAAGCTCTAAAGGTCATGGGCGCGGTCCACAGAATGATCTTTAAAGCGTAGTCAGCTTTCCTGACCCTTGTTCGAACGCAGCCGTTACTTGATGTAAAGCTGTGTCGACATCGTGTTGCGGGGCGCGTTGATGGACGTGTTGCTGAAGGTGAAGATGCCGTCCTGCTTGCCCTTCAGATCGAAGATGTACAGATAGCCGACGGTTGTTTCTCCGGATGCGCACTCCTTCAGGTTGCCGGTTTGATAGGCACACACCGCCGTCCGGGTGCCGTCTACGTTAAAACCATCCAGCGCGACGTGCGGACTAAGGCTGCCATATCCAATTTCCAGAACGTAGACCTTGATGTCCGGACCACTGTGGTCGCAGCTCGTCTGCTCCTGTTTCTCGACAATGTTTTCAAGACCACAGCCCGGCGATTGGACCTTGATCACTTTCACCTGGCTCAACGGAGCCGCCATCGCCGCCGAAGCAGTTTGCGCCCCCAGCCATAACGCCATCGCGACGCCCACCATCGCAATCCCACGCTTTTTAATGCACTTCATAACGCCCCCCCAAAACCAGCGCGCAGTATGGCTCACTTCGCTTTACGGCAAAACATCGACGACGATCGCAGCCATAAGCAGCCATAGCCCCACGCTGCTGGTATGATGCGCGGCTTTTTCCGGCCCACAGAAAATTACCAGGCGCTATCAGCGGTCTGTGCTTTGCTGTTGAGGTCGATACATTCACGGCGCCCGGCGCGCCACGGGGAGCAGACATGCTGGAAAGGCTGTTTCAACTCAAGGCACACAACACCAACGTGCGGACCGAGATTCTGGCGGGCGTCACGACCTTCTTGGCCATGGCCTACATTCTGTTCGTCAACCCGAGCATCCTCGGCGAGACCGGCATGGACAAGGGCGCGGTGTTTGTCGCGACCTGCCTGGCAGCAGCCATCGGCTCCACAGTGATGGGCCTGATCGCCAACTACCCGATCGCACTCGCGCCGGGCATGGGCCTGAACGCCTTCTTTACCTACACCGTAGTCCTGCACATGGGCCACACCTGGCAAGTGGCGCTGGGGGCGGTGTTCATCTCGGCGGTGCTGTTCTTCCTGCTGTCGATCTTCCGCATCCGCGAATGGATCATCAACAGCATCCCGCTGCCGCTGCGCTCAGCGATTGCCGCCGGTATCGGCCTGTTCCTGGCGCTGATCGCCCTGCATAACGCCGGCATCGTGGTCAGCAACCCGGCGACCATGGTCGGCCTCGGTGATTTGAAGCAACCCGCTCCGATCCTCGCGACCCTCGGTTTTGCCCTGATCGTTGCCCTCGAAGCGCTCGCCGTGCGCGGTGCGGTGCTGATCGGCATCCTGGTCGTGACCATCGCGTCCATCGCATTGGGCTTCACGCCGTTCGGCGGCGTGATGTCGATGCCGCCGTCTCTGGCGCCGACCTTCCTGCAACTGGACATCAAAGGTGCGCTCGACATCGGCCTGGTCAGCGTGATTTTCGCTTTCCTGTTCGTCGACCTGTTCGATAACTCCGGCACCCTCATCGGCGTCGCCAAGCGCGCCGGCCTGATGGGCAAGGACGGCCACATGCCGAAAATGGGCCGCGCCCTGATCGCCGACAGCACCGCGGCCATGGCCGGTTCGCTGCTGGGCACCTCGACCACCACCAGCTACATCGAATCCGCCGCTGGCGTGAGTGCCGGTGGCCGTACCGGCCTCACGGCCGTCGTGGTGGCGATCCTGTTCCTGCTGGCGCTGTTCTTCTCGCCGTTGGCCGCCAGCGTTCCGGCGTTCGCCACCGCACCGGCGCTGCTGTTCGTCGCCGTGTTGATGACATCCGGCCTGGCCGAAATAGACTGGGATGACATCACCGTCGCCGCACCGGTCGTGGTCACTACGCTGGCCATGCCGTTTACGTACTCCATCGCCAACGGCATCGCCTTCGGTTTCATCTCTTGGACCGCGATCAAGTTGCTGTCCGGCCGCGGCCGTGAGCTGAACCCGGCGCTGGTGATTCTTTCGATTCTGTTTGTGATCAAGTTGGGTTGGTTCAACGCATGACTTTTGATTCCCAGGCCTACGCCGTTCAGCTCGAAGAAAAGGTCACGCGCCTGCGCGATCTGCTGGCCCCGTTCGATGCACCGGAACCTGCGGTGTTTGACTCGCCGCTGAAAAATTTCCGCCTGCGTGCCGAATTCCGCCTGTGGCGCGAAGGCGGCGATCGGCATTACGCGATGTTTTCCCAGGAAGACAAACGCACGCCGATCCTGATCGAAGCGTTCCCGATCGCCAGCCTGCGCATCAATGAACTGATGCCGCAGCTCAAGGCGGCCTGGAAGGCAAGTGCGGCGCTGAGCCACAAGCTGTTTCAGGTGGAGTTTCTGACCACCCTGGCTGGCGATGCGATGATCACCCTGTGCTATCACCGTCCACTGGATGAACACTGGCACGCGGCGGCGTCAAAACTGGCCACCGACCTGAACGTCAGCGTTATCGGTCGTTCGAAAGGCAAACGCGAAGTGATTGGCCATGATTACGTGGTCGAGAAACTCGACGTCGGTGGCCGCACGTTCAGCTACCGCCAGCCCGAAGGTGCATTCACCCAGCCCAACGGCACCGTGAACCAGAAGATGCTCAACTGGGCTTACGACGCCCTCGGCGATCGCCCTGACGATTTGCTGGAGCTGTATTGCGGCAACGGCAACTTCACCCTGCCGCTGGCGACCCGTGTGCGCAAAGTGCTGGCCACGGAAATCAGCAAGACTTCGGTCAACGCCGCACTGAGCAACCTCAGCGAAAACGCTGTGGATAACGTCACCCTGGTGCGGTTGTCCGCAGAAGAGCTGACCGAAGCCCTGAATGAAGTTCGCCCGTTCCGTCGCCTGCAGGGGATCGACCTGAAGAGCTACGAATTCGGTAGCGTCTTCGTCGACCCGCCTCGCGCCGGCATGGACCCGGACACCTGCGAACTGACCCGGCGCTTCGACAACATCCTCTACATCTCCTGCAACCCGGAAACCCTGGCCGCCAACATCGCCCAGTTGCACGATACCCATCGCATCACCCAGTGCGCGATGTTCGACCAGTTTCCGTGGACACATCACATGGAATCCGGGGTGTTGCTGACCCGTCGTTAAAGGTCAGTCGCTTAGACAAATCAGCCGTCATCACGACGGCTTTTTTGTGGGTGCTCAATCGGTGACATCTGTCTTGCGCGGACGCCCGCCTTTTCGGCCATTGGCCCGCGCGGCCTCGGCTTTGGCGGCGCTGCTTTGGCGACCATTGCGCGAGGCGATGACCGAGGCTGCCATGTCCATCAACGGCTTGCTCGCCGAAATCATCCCAGCGATGGACACGTGCAGATCCTTGCCTTCATGGCACAGGGCGGTTCCGGAAAAGCCGACTTTGAGGTTTGCGAAATCCTCGACGTCAAAATCATCAAATTCCGGATAGTGCTGCACGGGCAGCAGCACGCCACTGCCATCAATGAAACTGACCGCCAGACAAGGCTCCACAAACCTCACCGAAGTCGCCTGCAATCCGCTCTTCTGGCGCACTTGCCCGCGCTGGATGGCTTCATCCAGCACGACCTCGGTGACAGGCCGATCGACCAGCATGCCTGCCTGTATCGTTTTCATAGTTGGATCTCCACACCCTCAGGAGCGCCGATCAGCGCCAACAGGGTCTTGTTCGTCTCGGGTTCATAGCAAGCCGAGCCAATCATCCAGGTCGTATTCGCAATCCTTTTTATCACCACGACTTCGCTGGCCTGCCAGTCCCAAATCTGATGATCAAGACAGACCGTGTGCAACTCGCCCCACCAGATGGCACGGGCGCGGCGCAAGTGGGCGGGTTGGCCGAGTGCGTGACGCAATCCTTCCAGCACGGCCACTGGCGGCCGATTTGAATGAGGAACCACATCCCACAGCTCGACACTGTTGTGCCAAAAGCAGAATTTGAAGCGTGCGCTCCAGCTTCCGGCGTCCACATGTGCGTGAGGCGGACAGTGCTCATCACGCAACATGATCACCATTGAAAACCCTTTGTAGCTGAATAACCGCATACCAACCCATCCGTTAGGTTAAGGAATCCGAAGACCCGACATTCCCTGGAAAACCGACAATTGGCGCGACGCCAAATCGCCTTTACGCCTCTGAGACTAGCGCCAAGCCTCGCCTTGGACCGGTGGATAACGGCGCAAAATAGTAAGCAATCCTTTCGCCGCGCCCACAAAAAAGCCGTCACGAGGACGGCTCTGCGGGCGTGTAACACCCTCATTCCGGCAGGTTTTTTCGATACTCGGTGGTGGTCATGCCGGCATAACCCCAGTTATCGGTGTCGACTTCTTCGATCACGATGTGGGTCAATTTCGGATCCTTGCCGAGGACTCGCTCCAAGGTGTCGGTAATCTCGGCGATGACTTGGGCTTTCTGCTCCCGGGTGACGCCGTCACGGGTAATACGCACGCTGACGAAAGGCATGATGCTGCTCCTGGCCGGTTATCAAGGAAGACGCCGTCAAGTAAAGCACCGCCGGGCCGATTTCATCTACAGTGGCGAAATCCAGTCCCTCATTGACCCCCGGTGTCATCCATCATGCAGCGAGTATTCGACGATCTTCAGCTGGGCAGCATCGAACTGTTTTGCCTCGCCGCCGAGGCCGGCAGCTTTACGGCGGCCGCGTTGGTGGCGGGTGTCACACCGGCCGCCGTGAGTCGATCGGTGTCGCGCATGGAAGAACGTCTGGGCGTGCGGCTGTTTGCGCGCACCACCCGCAGCGTCAAGCTGACCGACAGCGGTCGGCGCTATTACGAGGAATGTCGTCAGGCCCTGGCGCAGTTGGTGGAGGCTCAGCGCGAGGTCATGGGCCAGCAACAGCAACCGTCCGGGACACTGCGCATCAGTATTCCCACGACGTATGCGCACCATCGGATCTTGCCGTTGTTGCCGGCATTCCGGGCGCGTTTTCCAGACGTGAAAGTCGAATCGCACATCAGCAATCGCAACATCGATTTTGTCGGCGAAGGCTATGACATGGCGATCCGCGTGCGGGCGATTCCGGATTCCGGGCTCATCGCCCGGCACCTTGAGGACGCCGCCCTGGTGATGATTGCCAGCCCCGATTACCTGAAGCGCGCGGGCACCCCGCAAAGCCTGGACGACCTTGCGCAGCACGAATGCATTCAATACGAATTGCCCAGCAGCGGTCGGCGCATTGCCTGGCTGTTCAACGACGACGGCGTCCCGCGTGAGATTCTTGCCGAGGGCAGCCTCAGTTGTTCTGACGACGTACTCGGCGGCGTGACCCTGGCCAAACACGGGGCGGGGCTTTTTCAAACCTACCGCTTCATCGTTGAAAACGAACTGGCCGATGGCTCATTGGTGGAAGTGCTCAAGCCTTATGGCGGACGCTCGCGCCCCTTCACCCTGCTCTATCCACAGACCCGTCATATGCCGCTTAGACTGCGGGCATTTATCGATTTCCTGGTCGAGCATCTGCCGCGATAAGTCGTGCGAATGTCCGATCACCGCACACAAAACCTCAATGAAACCGCTCTTCAATTGACCGAACTAACCAGCTAGTACAATTTATCTCCACAGGCTGATCACCCCAGCCCATTCCAAAAATAATATGTGGAGAGACTTCGATGTCCCCTATCGTTCTGGTCCTCAACGGCCCGAATCTGAACCTGCTCGGCACCCGCGAACCGGCGACTTATGGTCACGAAACCCTGGCCGATATCTCTGCCCTGTGCGGGCGCGCCGCCGAAGAATTCGGCTTGGCAGTGGAGTTTCGCCAAACCAACCATGAAGGCGAATTGCTCGACTGGATTCACGCGGCCCGTGGCCGTTGCGCCGGGATTGTCATCAACCCGGCGGCCTGGACGCACACGTCAGTCGCGATCCGCGATGCCTTGGTCGCCAGCGAATTGCCGGTGGTCGAAGTTCACCTGTCCAACGTTCACGCCCGCGAACCCTTCCGGCATCACTCCTTCGTTTCCGCCATTGCCACAGCGGTGATGGCCGGTTTCGGCAGCCATGGTTATCGCCTGGCGCTGGATTACTTCAGTCAACGTTTGAAGGGGTAAGCGCCGTGACTCAGAACAACGCGGTACTGGCCGGGCTGATCGGCGCCGGCATCCAGGCTTCCCGTACTCCGGCACTGCACGAGCATGAAGGTGATGCCCAGGGTTTGCGTTATCTGTATCGCTTGATCGACCTCGATCAGTTGAAACTCGACAGCAGCGCCCTGCCCGATCTGTTGATGGCCGCCGAACGCATGAACTTCACCGGCCTGAATATCACCTTCCCGTGCAAGCAGGCGATCATCCCGTTGCTCGACGAATTGTCGCCGGAAGCTCGCGGCATCGGGGCGGTGAACACGGTCGTGCTGAAGGACGGCAAGCGCATCGGCCACAACACCGATTGCCTCGGTTTTGCCGAGGGTTTTCGCCGGGGCTTGAAGGACGTTGCCCGCGAGCGTGTGGTCCAGATGGGCGCTGGCGGGGCCGGAGCGGCAGTGGCCCACGCGCTGTTGAGCGAAGGCGTACAGCTGCTGAGTATTTTCGATGTGGAGATCAGCCGTGCGCAGTCCTTGGCGGACAATCTCAATCAACACTTCGGCGCTGGCCGGGCCGTGGCGGGGCATGATTTGCCGAGCACGCTGGGACAGGCGGATGGGTTAGTGAACACCACGCCCATGGGCATGAAGAAACTACCGGGCATGCCGGTGCCCGTGGAGTTGCTTCGGGCTGAGTTGTGGGTGGCGGAGATTGTTTATTTTCCGCTGGAAACCGAGTTGCTACGCAATGCCCGCGCCTTGGGTTGCCGAACGCTGGATGGCGGCAACATGGCGGTGTTTCAGGCGGTGAAGGCGTTTGAGTTGTTCAGTGGCGTGGTGCCGGATGCGCAGCGGATGTTGGCGCATTTTCAGAGCATGAATGGCTAAGGTTGAAAGTATGAGGGCTGCATCGCAGCCCAACGGGGCGATGCGGCGTTCCGACGCCCCCTCGCCACAGGTCAGGCCTGCAGGTATCGCAAAACCGACTCGCAGATCATTTCCCGATGACGCTGCTTGATGCTTTCGTCCGGCAAGTCGATCTGAAAAATCTCACCGAAGGTATGGCGGTTGGACACGCGATAAAAGCAAAACGAGCTGATCAGCAGATGCACATCCAGCGGCTCAAGCCCTGAACGGAACACGCCCTCTTCAGCCCCGCGACGCAAAATCACGCCCAGGGAATCGAGGATGGTGTTGTTCATCGCCTTGATCGCATCAGAACGCTTCACGTACTCAGCGTTGTGAATGTTCTCGATGCTGACGATGCGCACGAAATCGACGTTGCGGTCATGGTGGTCGAAGGTGAATTCCACCAGTCGCCGAATCGCCTCCACCGGCGCCAGTTCGGCCAGGTGCAGATGGTTTTCCGTGTTACGGATGTCGCCGTAGAGTTTCTCCAGCACCTCGACGTACAGCTGTTCCTTACTGCCGAAGTAGTAATAAATCATGCGTTTTGAGGTGTGGATGCGCTCGGCGATGGCATCGACGCGAGCACCGGAAAGCCCTTGCTGGACGAATTCGACAATCGCCTCTTGAAGGATGTTCTCGCGGGTCTTTTCCGGGTTGTTCTTGCGACTCTTGCGCGGCCCGGCAATCGGTTCGGCGGGCACTGCGGAGAGTTCTGAAGTTATCGTCATTGCGGGCTCACGGCCATCACTGCACAGGCTGGCGATTATGGGCCGCGCCGCACAGTGAAGGAAGCCGCGCGGCAGCGGTTTGTCGCCGTGTTTACGATTTTCCTACAACTTTGCCGGACGTACCGCACCACTTCGGGATTTGGCCATGGCCGCCAGGCGTACCGCCACATTGGCCGCACCGTAACCGGCGTAGCCATTTTTGCGCTGGATGATTTCAAAGAAGAACCGCCCTTCGAACGGCTCCGTGTACACATGGAACAGCTCGCCGCCCTGGGCATCGCGGTCATAAAGAACGTTGAAATACGCCAGTTCACTGAGGAATTCGTCGTCGAAATCGAACCGTGCAGCGAGGTCATCGTAATAGTTGAGCGGAATATCCAGCAGCGGCACGCCCGCCTCTTTGGCACGACTGACTTCGGCAAAGATGTCATCGCAATCAAACGCGATGTGATGCACGCCGGAGCCGCGATAACTCGACAGCGCGTGTGAGATCGCGGTGTTGCGGTTTTCGGAAATGTTCAGCGGCAGGCGAATCGAACTGTCACGACTGCGCAACGCTCGACTTTTCACCAAACCGTAAGGATCGGGCAGCACCACTTCGTCATCGGCTTCGAAATCCAGCAGGCTCTTATAGAACAGCACCCAACTGTCGAGACTGTCGGCCGGCAATGCCATCGCCATGTGGTCGATGCGTTTGAGGCCACCACTGGCCACGGCAGCCGGTTGCAGATGGAAATCAGTGCCGTAGACATCGGCGTCCTGATCCACCAGATAAATCAGGCTGCCATCCGGTGCGCGCACGGCAGCGAGTTCAAGTTCATTGGGGCCGACCAGTCCGCGATACGGTTGCCCCTTGTAAGCCACGGCCCGAGCGAGCGCACTGGCGCTGTCCTTGACCCGCACGGCGGTGGCGCACAGCGACGGACCGTGCGCTTCGAAAAAACTGTGGGCAAACGAGTAAGGCTCGGAATTGAGGATCAGGTTGATGTCACCTTGACGCAGCAGGCTCACGCTCTTGGAGCGATGTTGCCCGGCCTTGACGAAACCCAGTCGCTCCAGCCAGTGGGAAAGCTTGGCGCCAAGGCTTTCGTCCACAGCGAATTCGAGAAACTCGATGCCGTTGTATTCGCTGGCCTTGGGCGTCTCGAACAGAATGTCGAGGCTGACCGCCGGTGTCGTTTCCTGGGCCAGACGATGACGGGTTTTCTCCTCCAGATACAGCAACGAACGCAAACCGTCGGCGGCATTGGCCCGAGGCGGTGCGGCACGGAAACCGTCGTTGAAGATTTCCAGCGACAGCGGCCCGGTGTACCCACTCTTGATGATCGGAGCCAGGAAGCCCGACAAATCGAATTCGCCCTGACCCGGGAAGCAGCGGAAATGCCGGCTCCACTCGAGAACGTCCATCGCCAGAATCGGTGCGTCGGCCATTTGTACGAAGAAGATTTTATCGCCAGGGATCTCGGCGATCGCACTCGGATCACCCTTGAGCGACAGCGTGTGAAAGCTGTCCAGCAGCACACCGAGGCTTGGGTGATCGGCCTGACGGACGATGTTCCACACCTGTTGCCAGGTGTTCACATGCCGGCCCCAGGCCAGCGCTTCGTAGCCGATCCGCAACCCGCGTGCGCCGGCGCGTTCGGCCAGCAGGCGCAAGTCGTCGATGAGGATATTTTCATCACCGATGGAATCGGCGGACGCGTTGCTGCACACCAGCACCAGGTCGGTGCCCAGTTCCTGCATCAGGTCGAACTTGCGCTCGGCCCGTTCCAGATTGCGATGCAAACGGTCGCGGCGGCAGCCTTCAAAGTCCCGAAAGGGTTGAAACAGTGTGATCGCGATCCCGAGATCGGCGCACATCTGCTTGATTTCCCGCGGGCTGCCGTCGTAGTAGAGAAGGTCGTTTTCGAAGATCTCCACCCCGTCGAACCCGGCGGCGGCAATGGCTTCGAGTTTTTCCGGCAGGGTACCGCTCAAGGAAACGGTGGCAATGGAACGCTGCATATTTCGGCTCCCGATGGTGGAGACAATCTTATTAAAGGCGTCGCACCCTTTTTGCAGGAGCGAAGCTTGCTCGCGAAGGCGATCTTGAGGACGCCATCGCCGGCAAGCCTGGCTCCTACAGGGATCGCGTTTCTCTCGGGGGAATTATTGGCTTGGCAGTCGAACACAGCAATTTAAAGTGTACTACCCAGTTAGTTTTGCGTGCGATTATCGAACACAATGGCCCTTGGCGAATTGACGATTTTTCGTCCACTGCCCAACATCGACGACACATTGAGCCCGGTCACACACATCGGTCTCGATGACCAAAGACTCAGAACACCACATAAAAATAATCGGTGGCCTACATGACTCCTTCTCAAAGCTCTCCCGTGGAGCGTTCCTCCATGACTCCTGCCAGCGGCGGTATCGGCGACAAGATTCGCGGCGCCATGGCGGTCGGCAAGACCCGTTGGGGCATGCTGGCACTGGTGTTTTTTGCCACCACGCTCAACTACATCGACCGCGCTGCACTGGGCGTCATGCAGCCTATCCTCGCCAAGGAAATGAGCTGGACGGCGATGGACTACGCCAACATCAACTTCTGGTTCCAGGTCGGCTACGCCATCGGTTTCGTGCTGCAAGGCCGGTTGATCGATCGGGTCGGCGTGAAGCGCGTGTTCTTCTGCGCAGTGTTGCTCTGGAGCCTGGCGACCGGCGCCCACGGCCTGGCCACGTCGGCGGTCGGCTTCATGGTCTGCCGGTTCATCCTCGGTTTGACCGAAGCCGCCAACTACCCGGCTTGCGTGAAAACCACGCGCTTGTGGTTCCCGGCCGGCGAGCGCGCCGTGGCCACCGGCATCTTCAACGCCGGCACCAACGTCGGCGCAATGTTCACGCCGATGCTGCTGCCGCTGATCCTGCACGTGTGGGGCTGGCAAGCCGCGTTCCTGTGCATGGCGTCACTGGGCGGGATCTGGTTGCTGTTCTGGGGTTTGAAGTACTTCAACCCGGAAGACCATCCGAGCGTCAAACAATCGGAACTGGACTACATCCAGAAGGAAGTCGAGCCGGAGCAGACCCGTGTACCGTTCTCGAAAATCCTGCGCATGCGTGGCACCTGGGCCTTCGCCCTCGCCTACTCCATCACCGCACCGGTGTTCTGGTTCTACCTGTACTGGCTGCCGCCGTTTCTCAATCAGCAATACAACCTGGGGATCAACGTGACCCAGATGGGTATCCCGCTGATCATCATCTACCTGACTGCAGACTTCGGCAGCGTCGGCGGCGGGATCCTGTCCTCGCTCCTGATCGGCCGCGGCATGAATCCGATCAAGGCGCGCCTGTTGTCCATGTTCCTGTTCGCCTGCTGCATCGTCGGCGTAATCATGGCGGCGGGTTCGAGCAGTCTGTGGGTCGCGGTGTTCGCCATCTCTCTGGCCATCGGTGCGCACCAGGCCTGGACCGCCAACATCTGGAGCCTGGTGATGGACTACACGCCTAAACACATGATGAGTACGGTATTTGGCTTCGGCGGCATGTGCGCAGCCATCGGCGGTATGTTCATGACTCAGTTGGTCGGCCACATCCTGACGGTCACCAACAACAACTACACCGTGCTGTTCACCCTGATTCCGGCGATGTACTTCATTGCCCTGACCTGGATGTACTTCATGGCACCGCGCAAGATTCCTACTGTCACCGAGTAAAGTTCCCTCCCTTGGCAGGCCTGGTTCCAGGCCTGCCTGTTTGATTTTCCTACCGACGACTCTGTTGCCACGCCGCCGCCAACCCGCTGCAGCAAATCACCGCGATCCCGATCACCGTGGTCAGGGTCGGTGTGTGGGAGAACAGCAGCCAGCCCAGCAAACCGGCAAAGACGATCTGGCAGTAACCGAACGGCGCCAACAACGCGGGCGCGGCGTGGCGGAAGGCCTGAGTCAGAAACAAATGCGCGGTCATCCCGCAGGTCCCCAGCGCCACCATCATGAAACCATGCCCCAGTGTCGGCACTTGCCAGAAGAACGGCACCAGCGCGCTCATCACCAGGGTGTTGCACAAGCCGGCGAAGAAGTTGCTGGTGGTCGGGCTGTCGATGTTGCTGAGCTTGCGAGTGAGCAACTGATAAAAGCAGAAAAACAGCGCTGAACAGAGCGGCAGCAACACCGCCGGCGTGAACAGATCGCCACCGGGGTGGACGATGATCAATACGCCGACAAACCCGCAAATCACCGCGATCCATTGGCCACGTGTCACGCGCTCCCCCAACAGCGGCACCGAGAGCGCAGTCACCAGAACCGGCGCAAGAAAGTTGACCGCCGTCGCTTCAGCCAACGGGATGTACTGCAGGCCGGTGGTAAAAAACAAACTGGTGCCCAACAGGCACAACGCCCTCACCAATTGCAGCATCGGTCGTTTGGTCCGTAGGACGCGCAACCCGGACTGCGGCAGAAAAATCCCGGCCATCAACAAGGTGTGCACCACATAACGAGCCCAGACCACCATCACGATCGGATAGAAGCCCGAGAGGTATTTCGAAAAAGCGTCATGGCTGGAAAACAGGAAAGTGGCGACGACAATCAGCAAAATCCCTTTGAAGGGCTGGTTAACGCCGGAGAGCGGAGTGCTGGCGGTCATGGGTTTCCCTTGAGAAGTGCAACGTGTCTCGGGCGGCGAGTTCCAATAATTTAGAACCTGGTTCCAGATTCCAACACAAGCTTCAGCCGAAAGTGTTCGAATACCGCACAGTTTCACGATCAATAAAAATCAACCGTGGGAGTGAGCCTGCTCGCGATGGCGGACTGACATTCAACATTTGAGCTATTTGAAAGTTCACTTTCGCGAGCAGGCTCGCTCCCCATAAATTAGCTGAACAACTCCGACGCCAGACTCGCCGCCGCCAATTCCTCGGTATACCTCAACAACAGCGGCGCCAATTCATGCAACCGCGCCCCCGGCATCCGCGCACTCGGTCCGGCGATGCTCAGCACACCGATCACACGACCCTCGCTCGGGTGCCGCACCACCGCCGCGATCGCCGAGGTGCCCACCGCCGAGCTTTCCTCGACCCAGGCATAGCCCTGTTCCCGCGCCAGACGCAGACGTTCGAGCAGTTCAATGTTGGAACGCGGAGCATTCGGCCCGAGGTCTTTTGGCTGCTCGCCGCCCTGGCGCTCAACCAGCGACAACGCTTCGGCATCGGTCATGCACGCCAGCCACGCATGGCCCGACGCGGTATAAAACAACGGCGCATCGCGACCCATTTCCGGGTCGTAGCGCAGGCCGGAACGGGCCCCCTGGGACTTGGCAATCCAGATCTGCCGCTCGCCTTCAATCACCCCCAGACGCACCAACTCCCCGGTGTCCTGGGCCAGGCGATCCAGCACTGGCTGAACGATATCGGCGCCGCTGCCCGACAAGTAACGAAATCCCATCGCCACCAGTTTGGTGGACAAGTGATACCGCAGGTTCTCCGGATTCTGCCGCACATAACCCAACCTGATCAGCTCCGCGAGCAGGCGGTGAGTCGCGCTTTTCGGGATGTCCAGTTGCTCCGCGAGCATCTGCATCGGCAGACCGCGAGGGTCACTGGTGAGGCTTTCGAGCACATTGAAGACACGTTCGATCTGACTGCCGGCCATGGGAGGTTCCACCTACAATTTGCCTGATTCTAGAAGATGAACCCTGTAATGCGAAATCTGGAACCCGATGCTCAACAGACCCGCGGGTCGCCCGTTCGATAAAAATCCGCGCCCTGACGGAATTCGATGGGTGATCCATGTTCCTACAGTCAGCGATTCTTCCGGCCAGTGAACGAAATGCCGGACAGCCGGACTGGCGCCGCCCCCCCACACCAGCAACACTCATCACCACGGACAATCAGAGGATTCCCACATGCTATGGAAAAAAGGCCGACGCAGCGACAACGTGGTCGACGCCCGTGGTGATGATGCCGGCAGCGGTGGCGGTGGGATGCGTTTTGGTGGCGGCAAAGGCCTGAGCCTGACCGCGATCATCCTGATTGTGGGGATCGGCTGGCTCACCGGCCAGGACCCGATGCAAATCCTCGGGCAACTGACCGGACAAATGACCGAGCAATCGGCACCGGCCACCAACCAAAGCCGCAAGGCGCCGCCGGCCAACGATGAAGGGGCCGAATTCGTGCGCTCGATCCTCGGCGATACCGAAGACACCTGGGGCCAGATTTTCCAGCAGGCCGGTCGGCAGTATAAAAACCCGACGCTGGTGCTGTTCAGCAACCGGGTTAATTCGGCCTGTGGTCTGGCGACATCGGCGACCGGACCGTTCTATTGCCCGGCCGACCAGAAGGTCTACCTGGACATGGCTTTTTTCCAGGAAATGTCGCAACGCTTTTCCGCGGCCGGTGACTTCGCCCAGGCCTACGTGATCGCTCATGAAGTCGGACACCACGTTCAGACATTGCTCGGCGTTTCCGCGAAAATTCAGACAGCTCGCCAGCAAGGCCGGCAGATGGAAGGTGATGGCGGCTTGTTGGTGCGTCAGGAGTTGCAGGCCGATTGCCTGGCCGGTGTCTGGGCCAACAATGCGCAGCAGCGTCTGAACTGGCTGGAACCGGGTGACATCGAAGAAGCCTTGAACGCGGCCAACGCCATCGGCGATGACCGTTTGCAACAACAGGGGCAGGGTCGGGTGGTACCGGACTCGTTTACCCATGGCACATCAGCGCAAAGGGTGCGCTGGTTCAAAACCGGATTTGCGCAAGGCCAGGTGGGCCAGTGCGATACCTTTGCGGCGAAAAACCTTTAAATGAATAAGTGGTTGTTGATGTTGTTGTTCACCTGCGCGAGCACCCAGGCTGCGGAGCATGGCGTCAAAGAGCTCAGCCCCGGGCGGTTGTTGTTGAAAGAAGGTGAGATGGCGGTGAGCCTCGGCCCGGCGCCCGCGAAAATCGAACGCGTGCTGATCATCATCCATGGTCGTCTGCGCAACGCTGAAACCTATCGCCAGAGCGCCGAGCGCGCAGCGGAACTGGCCGGGCAAAGTGCAAGCACCCTGGTGATCGCGCCGCAATTCCTCAACGAAACCGACATCGCACTTCATCCTGTGGCAGACACGGTGTTGCGCTGGCAGGGCAATGACTGGATGGCAGGAGGTTTATCCACCGCTCCTTTTGCGCTGAGTTCCTTTGCAGCCCTCGATCAAATCATCGAGCGAGTCGGCGACCATCGACAGTTTCCGGACGTGAAGGAAATCATCCTCGCCGGCCACTCCGGTGGCGCTCAGGTGGTGCAGCGATATGCGTTGCTGGCCCGCGAGCAACCGGCCTTGACGGCCGCCGGCGTGAAGCTTCGCTACGTGGTCGCCAACCCTTCGTCCTATGCGTATTTCAATGAGCAGCGGCCAGTGGCGTTCAACCATGCGGCGTGCCCCGGTTTCAATCGCTGGAAATACGGGCTGACGGATTTACCGGTATATGCCAGTGGGCAAACGGCACCACAGATTGAAGGAAATTACGTCAAACGGGACGTGACTTATCTGCTCGGGCAGCAAGACACCGACCCGCAGCATCCGGCGCTGGACAAAAGTTGCGAGGCCGAAGCCCAAGGTGCTTATCGTCTGGTTCGCGGGAAGAATTTTTTCAATTACCTGCTGCGTCGTAATCCGAAAGGGGTGAATCAGCGGCTGGTTGAAGTGCCGGGGGTCGGGCATAACGGGGATGGGATGCTGACGTCACCGGAGGGGCAGAAGGTATTGTTTGGTCAGTGAGTTTGTATGGCCTGATCTGACGTCTTCGCTGGCAAGCCTCGCTCCTACAAGGGCAGCGCGCCCCACTGTAGGAGCGAGGCTTGCCAGCGAAGGGGCCCTCAAGCCGAAAGCATCTCCCGCAACACCGCACAATCCGCCGCATGCCAATCCGTCAGCTCCGGCCAAGGGTTATCCGGCAGATTCACCAACACCGTCCGCGCCCCCGCCGCTCGGCCGCAATCCAGATCAAAGCGGTAATCACCGACCATCACCATCTCGCTCGCCGGCACGTGCCAGGCCTCGGCCAGTTTCAATAAACCACCGGGATGCGGTTTAGGCGGCGCTTCATCACGCCCCAGCACATCCTCCACGGCAAAACAGTCAGCCAGGCCGATCGCCTCCAGGGTTACGTGCGCCAGCTCCCGAGCATTGCGCGTGAGAATGCCAAGACGATAACCGCGCCCGGCCAACTCCCGCACCAGCTCCACCGCACCCGGCGCCGGTTTCGAACCCAGCGCCAAGTCCCGTTCGTGCTCCAGCAGCCAAGCATGCTTGGCGGCCGCTTCATCGGCCGGCAGCGCCGCGAGGTGGGTCAGGATGTCGTCTTCGGCGGGAATCGCCAACGCCACGCGAATCGCCGCGAAGTCATGCACGGCCACCGTCAGGGTGCCGTCCATGTCGAACACCCAGTGCCGCACCTCGGCCAGGCTCATGCCCAATCCTTGCGGTGACGGATCAAGCCTTCCTGAGTCACCGAAGCCACCAGTTGCCCGGCACGATTGAACACGCTGCCACGGGTGAACCCGCGAGAATTGCCGGCCCAGGGGCTGTCCATCGCGTACAGCAACCAGTCATCGGCGCGCAGGTCCGCATGGAACCACAGCGAGTGATCGAGGCTGGCGACTTGCATGTCTTTCTGCCAGACCGATTTGCCATGGGGCTGCATCGAGGTGGTCAGCAGACCGAAGTCCGAGGCGTAGGCCAGCAGGTATTTGTGCAACGCCGGAGAGTCGGCCAAAGCACCGTCGGCGCGAAACCAGACGTACTTGACCGGATCGGACGGTTGCGGGTTGTAGGGATCTTTCTCGGTGATCGGTCGGAATTCGATCGGCTTGGGGCACAGAAATTTCTCGCGCATGTGCTCAGGGATCAGGTGCGCACGCTGCTGGGTGAGTTCCAGTTCCGAGGGCAGGTTTTCCGGGCCGACCACGGTCGGCATCTCGGCCTGATGCTCGAAGCCTTTTTCGTCGTACTGGAACGAGGCGCTGCAGGTAAAGATCGGGTTGCCTTTCTGGATCGCCGTCACCCGACGCGTGCTGAAACTGCCGCCATCACGCACCCGGTCAACCTGATACACCACAGGCAACGCGGAATCGCCCGGGCGCAGGAAATAACCGTGCATCGAATGCACATGGCGCGCTTCTTCGACTGTCTGACTGGCCGCCGACAACGACTGACCGATCACCTGACCGCCGAACAACTGACGAAAACCCAGGTCCTGACTGCGGCCACGAAACAGGTTTTCTTCGATCGGTTCCAGGGTCAGCAAATCGACCAGATCATCCAACACTTGGCTCATTCAGACTCTCCTCACACAAAGCTTGCCGCGCAGTCTTGGCTGCGGCGGTCGATTCAGTTTATGGCCAAGGCCCATGGCAGCCATTGTAAACGTCCGTGACTGCTTATCCATGCAAGGTTTGCAGCCATTGTTCACGGGAGATGCGATACAGCACATGGTGACGCAGGGGATGATCGGCCGCGAGCTTGGGATGGTCAAAGTCATCGGCTGAATCATGGTGCATGCCGATCGCCTGCATGACTTTTTCCGAAGGCAGGTTGTCTTTGGCGGTGAACGACACGACTTCTTGCAGCGCCAACCGATCAAAGCCGCAGCGCAGAGCGGTCCACGCCGCCTCACTGGCATAACCCAAGCCCCAATGCTCGCGCGCCAGGCGCCAGCCGATTTCGGTCGCCGGGGTGAACGGCGCATCGAAACCAACCACACCGAGGCCGGTGAAACCGATGAATGCCCCGGTGTCCTTGCGCTCCAGCGCCCAGAGACCAAAGCCATGTTCGGCAAAATGCCCGCGAATCCGTCCGATCAGCGACGCACTTTCCAGACGACTTAAAGGCGCCGGAAAATATCGCATCACCTGTGGATCGGCGCACATCGCCGCAAACTCCGGCAAATCCTCATCGCGCCACTGCCGCAACAGCAGTCGTGCGCTCTCGAGTTCCAGTATCGGCTCCATCTTTGCTCCCCTTTCCATGCCGCAAGTCTACAACGCTGGTAGGATCCTTCACTCATTCCTACCTGAATTCGTTATGCCGCTGCCGCTGATCTACCACGAAGACTACAGCCCCGAATTCCCGGCGGATCACCGCTTCCCCATGGACAAATTTCGCCTGCTGCGCGATCACTTGGTGGACAGCGGCCTGACCCGGGACGCCGACCTGCTGCGCCCGGAGCTCTGCCCCCCGGAGATTCTCGCCCTCGCCCATGACGCTGCCTATATCGAACGCTACATGAGCGGCGAGTTGTCCCGCGAAGACCAGCGGCGCCTCGGCCTGCCCTGGAGCGAAGCGCTGGCCCGACGCACCGTGCGGGCGGTCGGCGGATCGTTGCTTGCGGCAGAACAGGCGCTGGAACATGGGCTGGCCTGTCATTTGGCCGGAGGCACCCATCACGCGCATTACGACTATCCGGCGGGTTTCGGGCTTTATGCCGACCAAATTATGTAAACAAATCTTGTTAGACCGCGAAAATAAGGCCCTTGGAGAGTCAAGGTTTCTAAAAAGTGGAAATTAATACCCGAGATTCGACGAGGTGTTTACAAAACTCAGAAATCGCCCCAGCCCCCTCATATGCCATCGGGTGAATCGTGGCGGGAATCCGGGGTGAATCAGTGAACAGCATTACACCAAGAACGGGATTTTTATGAGGACCATCACGAATATCACGAATCGGCGACTAAAAATGTTTACTTATGATTGTGAATGATTATTATTAGCGCGCATCCACCCTGAAGGATATGCGTCAGTGATACGAACCTCTCCGGTGTTTTCCCGGTTACAAGCAGGGAACAACGTCTACGGCTTGCTCAATTCTCTACCTTCACCGATGCTCTGCGAAATGCTCGCGTTTGCGGGCTACGACTTCGTGATTCTCGATCTTGAGCACTTACTGCGCTCCGAAGAAGACATCATGCATTGTGTCCGCGCGTGTGAGGCCGCTGGCATTTCGCCTTGGCTGCGCATACCTCAAGTGGACGAAAAACTGATCGGTCGGGCACTGGATGCCGGCATCGAAGCCATTGTCCTTTCACGCACCGAAAGTGCTGCGCAAGTTCAGCGCGCCATCGAAGCGGCGTTCTTTCCCCCCTTGGGGAAACGCGGAATAACCGGCGGACGCATTACCGGTTTCGGTCGCCTGCCATTACCCGAATACATCGATCTGGCCAATCGTCAGACCCCTATTATTCCCATGATCGAAAGCCGCGCCGGGGTCGACGCTCTCGGCGAGATTCTGCAACTGCCGGGGGTCGGCATGATCATGGAAGGCGCTCTGGATCTGTCGCTCGATCTCGATCTGGGCCCCGACCCGCTCAATCCTCAAGTCTGGCAAACGCTGCAAAACATGGCCGATGCCTGCCTCAGCGCCGCAATACCTTTCTGCGCAAATCCCCGCACGGCCGAACAGAACACGCTGTGGCGCGCTCGCGGGATCCGAAGTTTTCTGGCCGGTGAAGACCGAGGCTTGCTGCATAACGCATTGAAAGCCCGCCTGCATTCTCTCCAACAGTAAAAATAAGCCAACGTAGTCCACATGAAAACAACAACAAACTCCCTACATTTTTCACTCAGTCTTATCACTTTGGGCATCTGTCACGGTGCCGTGGCCGCCGATCAACCCGTCGATTTGTCCACCAGACCTGCCAGTAACATGGAACTGGCACCCATGATGATTCAGGGTGACGTTCTCGGGACGGCCAGCGATCAGGAGGTGCGTACCTATGCCGGCAGTCGCAGCGTTGTCGACTCCAGCGAACTGAAAAAAGCCAGCGTCCGCGGTGTGGACGACGCGCTGCAACGGGTACCGGGCATCAAGATCTTTGACGAAACCGGCACCGGCGCCTTGCCACAGATATCGGTACGCGGGCTGTACGAGAGTCGTAGCGGCCGGATTCAAGCGTTGTCGGATGGCATTCCACTAGCACTGGCGCCGTACGGCCAGACGGGTCTGTCGCTGTTTCCAGTGACCATGGCCACTGTAGACCGTATTGATGTCGTGCGTGGGGGCGCAGCGGTGCAATACGGTCCGAACAACGTTGGCGGGGTGATCAACTTCATCAGCAAGCCGATTCCGCGCGAGTGGGAAACCACTCTGCAGGAGAAGTTGACGTTCAATGCTGGCGGGCGCCAGTTGTGGGACAACTATGTGGGCACCGGCGGCTACCTGACCGACAACTTCGGCCTGCAACTGGACCTCAATACCCTGGGTGGCGAATACGGGCGCGAGCACTCCGAGACCGATGTGCAGAACTACCGTCTGCGCGGCCAGTGGAACATCGACGACGATCGCGATCTGAGCTTCGGTATCCAGCACTACAAGGCCGATATGGACCTGGCCGGAGCACTCAGCGTGCAGGATTACAAGGATGATCCACGGCAATCGACGCGTCCGCTGGACCGCTTCGAGGGCGACACCAATCGCGTGTGGGGCACCTACACCCAGCGCCTGGGCGCCATGGGGCCGTTCGACTCAGTAGAATACAGCTGGACCAACTTCGCCCACGACAGCTACCGCAACTTCGTAGTCGGCCTGCCGTTCACTCCGGACGGTACGGCGGTGACCAAACAGGACGGCCCACGCGACTTTAAAGTCTGGGGCACGGAGCCGCGCATCAGTGCCACCATCGATGGCGACACGGTTGGCCAGACCTGGTTGCTGGGCGCCCGTTATGTCAGCGAAGACATCGACTACAAGGTCAACCGCCAGCGCGTCGCTACCGGCGTGACGACGCCGTTCCGGGACTGGAAGTTCGATGACGACGCCCGCGCGTTCTACCTCAGCAACGCCATCAGTCTGCTCGATCATCGCCTGACCATCACCCCCGGCGTGCGCTACGAAAACGCCCGCATGGATTACGCAGACGGCATCACCGGGTTCTCGCGCGAGAACAAATCCGAAGAATGGCTGCCGGGCCTGACGGTGGGTTACCAGGCGACCGACGCCTGGTTTGTCTACGCCAACGCCCAGAAGTCCCTGCGTCCACCGCAAGTCACGCAGATCGTCAAGGAAGGCGATGTCGGCGCCGAACTGGCGTGGAACTACGACACCGGCGTGCGCTATACGCCATGGGACGGCATGCGCGTCGACTTCAACTTGTACCGCATCGATTTCGACGACCAAATCAGCTACAACGCCACGACTGACCGCTTCAATAACCTTGGCAGCACACGTCACCAAGGTTTCGAGAGCGAGATTTTCTGGACGCCGCAAGCTCTACCTGATCTGGACCTGCACGCCAGCTATGCGTACCTCGATGCCAAGCAACGCAACGGCACATTCAAGGGCAACGAAGTGCCGTACTCCTCGCGCAATCAGTTCACGGTTGACGGTCGTTACCGTTTTGCCGAGCACTGGACCTACAACCTTGACGGCCTGTATGTCAGCAGCGCTTACACCGATGCCGCCAACTCCAGCGATGAAGATGCCACAGCCAGTGTGGGCAAACTGCCAGCTTACTGGGTCTGGAACACCGCCATTGAGCGTGAGTTCGAGCTGGCAGACAAAAGCGTCCTGACCGCGTCCGCGGGCATCAGCAACCTGTTCAACCGCGAATACTACTTCCGCGGTATCGACACCAGCCCGTGGGGTCGTCAACCCGCGCCAGAGCGCTCGCTCACCCTAGGCGTCAACTACCGCTTCTAAACCGCGCACTTGCGCACTTGTAAACCAGTGCCCGATCCTCCGGGACGGGCAACTGCTGCCCCCAGGAAACTGCCATGCAACGCCCATTCGTCATTCTTGCCCACGTCGCCCACCCTGCCATTCTTGAGGGTTTCCTGCCTGCCGCGCACAAACGCGGGTTGCCGATCGTGGTGATCACCGACCACGCTCAGGAACACCGGCGCCTGCTCGCCACCTCGCACATTTCGCCGGATGAGCTGCACGTTATCGAATGTGATGTGTTCAATCCGCTAGCGGTCGTCGAGACACTCAACAGCCAGGGTTTGCGCCCCGCCGCAGTGTTCTCCAACAGCGATCACCTGCAGACCGCGACAGCAATGGTGGCCGAGATATTCGAATGCCCCGGCAAGGACTGGCGACTGTGCTATGCGGCAAAGAACAAGGCGGCCATGCGCGAGCGCATGCAACGTCTCGGCTTGCCCGGCCCATGGTTCCAGGTGATTACATCGAATTCCAAACTGCCGACCGATGCGCCATGGCCGGTGGTCGCCAAGCCTCGTGAAGGCGTCGCCAGCCTGGACGTCAGACTGTGTCACAACGCCGCCGATCTGGCCGTTTACTGCAAACAGTTCTGGCAGCAGCAACCGGACCGGGCGTTGTTGCTGGAGGCGTACATGGAAGGTCCTTTATTCACCCTCGAGACACTGGGCGACGGGCGCAACCTGCAAGCCATCGGTGGCTTCGACGTCACCCTTTCAGCACCGCCGCATTTCGTAGAACTCGCCGCACGCTGGAATGGACAACTCAGCCGCGCGCAGCGCGCCGGCGCGCTGGCTCAAGTGGCCGCGTTCGGGGTCAATTTCGGGGTTTGCCACAGCGAGTTCATTCTGACCGCCCAAGGCCCGGTACTGGTTGAGATCAACTATCGCAGCATCGGCGATGGTCGCGAGTTCCTGCTTGATCGGCTGCTGCCACAGGGTTGGTTCGACCGCATCGTCGCTTTGTATTTGGGAGACAGCCTGATCGACGCGCAACCGGCGCAAGCCGAAGCAACCGTTCATTACCTTGTGGTCGACCGCTCGGGGCGTCTGGATCAGGCCAGCGCCAGCTTCAACGTCGAACGTGAGGGCCATTGGTGCGATTACCGCGCACTTCACAACACCGGCGACACCGTGACCATCAGCCATTCCAACAAGGACTACGTCGGCGTACTGAGACTGATCGCGCCGGATGAGGTGAGCCTCGAAGCGCAACTGAATTCGACTCTGAACGACCTGAAATGGGTGATGGCATGAGCCTGTATCCGGACGCCGCGGATCAGGCGTTCATTACTCGACGCATCATCGATTGCTGCCTGCGCGAGGACATCCGAGGGATCGTCAGCACAGGACAGATTTGTCGGCTGCCGGAAGAACTGAGTCAACACTTGCAGCATCAGCCCGACGCAAGCTGGCTGCGAATCGCCCATCTGGGCGCCGACGAACTATGGCTGCCGGTGGTCAAGGCGTATCCGTTGCAGGACTGGATCGGTACAGGCGACGCCTGGATCAAAGTGTCGCCGCAAAGCCACGGCGAGGTTCAACACGGCTACGGGCTCTGGCTGGGCCACCTGAGCCACGGTCTGGACGAAGAAAGTCTGACGCTGTTCGCGGCGTACCTGAAAGAAGCGGATTGCGCGACCGAACACCGGACCCTGTGCAATCAGGCGTATCGCCAGCATGGCCCTGCGCTGAGCGACGTGACTGCCCTGAAAGACTGGTCGCAGAGGCTGCTGAAGATCGATCAACTGGCGAGCTACCTGGATCACCCGTTTTATCCAACGGCGCGGGCCAAAAGCGGCTTCGATGCCGCCGCGCTCAAAGGCTACGCGCCGGAGTTTGCGCCGCGCTTCGAACTCAACTGGCTGGCGATTCCCAACAACGCCCTGACCCTGACCAGCCCACAGCCGCTGCACTGGCCGGACTTCGAGGACGTCGGCTTGTCACCGACCTTGCAAAACAGCCATTCATTACTGCCAGTACACCCGCTGACATGGGGCGAACTGGAGCAATACGGCCTGCCTGAAGGAACGCTCAAGGCTCCACGTTCGGCCATGCAGGTCGAACCTACGCTGTCCGTGCGCACGGTGGTCTGCATCAATCAACCTCAGTGGCACATCAAACTACCGTTGTTAGTCAGCACGCTCGGTGCGCGCAATTTGCGCCTGATCAAGCCCAGCACCCTATACGACGGTCACTGGTTCCAGACCACCCTGCAGGCCTTGACCGAGCGCGATCCGGCACTGGCGTCACGTTATCTGCACGTTGACGAAAAACACGGTGGTCATGCCGACGAAAGTCGTCACCTAGCCTATATCGTGCGCCGTTACCCGACGGGTCTTGAGAACACCACACTCGTACCTGTCGCCGCGTTGGCCAGTCCGCTTGCCGATGGACGCCTTTTCCTCGAACAGTTGGCCGAGCGCTTCTACGCAGGTTCGTTGCAACACTGGCTGGACGATTATCTCGATCTGCTGCTGCAGGTCCATCTGCGGTTGTGGCTGCATTACGGCATCGCGCTGGAGGCCAACCAGCAGAACGCCGTCTTGATGTTCGAACAAGGTCAGCCATTGCGCCTGCTGATGAAGGACAACGACGCCGCTCGCCTGTGGCCTCAGCGCTTCACCCATGCGTGCCCGGATCTCGCTGATCTGCCGGCAGTCTTGCAGGACGAGCGCATTCGCGTCGACAGCAGCCAACCGTTGGCCGAGATGTTCTGCACCATCACCTTGCAGCTGAATATTGTTGCGATCCTGGAAGCGATAGCGACCGCAGGCCTGGCCTCTCGATCCGGTCTGTACGGCACGCTGCGTCAGCGTCTCATGACCTGTCTGCAACATCTCGAAGCAGAAGGCATCGACTGTGACGACGCGCGTCAATGGCTGCTCGACAGCCCGAAACTGCCGGTGAAATACCTGCTCAGCGCCGGCAGCCTGTTCAGCAAGGCGCATTCCGGTGCCAGCGACATCAACAAGTTCTATGGCTACAGCGCGGCGAACTTCCTGCTGGAGGATGCTCCATGCAACGGAGTCTGATCACCAGCGTTCTGCTGGGGCATTACCTGTCGGCTTTCACGGCGCTGGGTATTCCGTTGTACTTGCCGCGCATCCTCGCCGACCTCGCACCTGACACACCAGGCTGGGCCATCGGGGTGCTGTTCGTACTGCCGACACTCTGCACCGCACTGGCGGCGCCGATCTGGGGACGCTGGGCCGATCGCAACGGTTGTCGCTTGTCGTTGCTGCGTGCGCATGCCGGACTGTTCGCGGGCTTCCTGCTGGCAGGCTTCAGCCCCAATCTGCCGGTGTTCGTCCTGGCATTGATCATCCAGGGCACCTTCGGCGGCGCGATGGCGGCGTCCAACGCCTACCTGTCGACTCAGTTCAAGGAAGGCGATCTGTCCCGCGCCCTGAACTGGACGCAGTATTCAGCACGTCTGGCGATGATCAGTGGCCCAATCCTGTTGGGGCTGCTGACCTCACAGGGTTTGGGATTAAGCCTGTATCGCTATCTGGCCTGGTTACCGCTGCTGGCGTTTGTGCTCGTCCTGCCGCTGCCCAAGGACGCCCCCAAACATGCCTTGAGCAGCAAGAAAGCCGTGGCCTTGGGCGAACTGCCTGAAGACATGCCGCGGCTGATGGCGGTGCAGTTTCTGTTCAGCTTCGCGATGGTCGTCACCTTTCCCTATTTCGTGCCCTTCGGCGAACAACTGAAAATTGGCAACGATGCCTTGATCGGCGTGCTCTACAGCCTGCCGCATCTGGTTTACCTGCTGGCCCTACCCTGGGCTCAGAAGCATCAGGGCAACCTGCTGTTGCCGGGGCTGGCGCTGCTGGCAATCAGTAACGCGTTGCAATTCTGGAGCGTGCAGGCCGAGCCGCTGTTCGCTCTGCGTCTACTCAGCGGGGCCGGCATGTTGCTGAGTTTTGTCGGGCTGCACCGCTGTCTGAGCCAGCGCAGCCGCCAAGGCAGCGCCGGCCGCCTGTTTGGCTGGTTCGACTCCAGTGGCAAATGGGCCGGCACTGCTGCCGGGGTCACTGCCGCTCTGGTCAGTCAGACCTGCGGCATCGCGTCCCCCTTTCTCGTTGCGTGCCTGGCGGCCATAGCGGCCATGGTGCTCGCCCGCCCTCTATTGATGACTTCCCGGGAGATTCCGGCATGACTTTCGCTCTGAATACCGCATCGCTGAACACCGTATCCCAGCATGACCATGCCCTCGATGGCGAAGCCCAACGACATGCCATCGAGTGCCTGCTCAATTGCTATTTGCGCGAATACGCATTGCCCCGCAACGAAGTGAACCTGAACGATCAAGCACAGGATTTGCCGATGAGCCTGCGCCAAGCCAACAGTCGTTGCATCAGCATTCGCCTGCCCAGTGGCCGGTTGATCGTACGCATCGACCGCGCCAGTCTTCTGGGCCGCTGCCACTACATCAGCGCCCCCTACTTCAAAGGCAATAACCAGAGCTGGCGACCGTTGGACGCCCACGAACTGGCGCGCCTGCTCTGTACCCCGCTGAGTGGAGCCGACCGCGTCGGCGAGATGCTGCAACAGATCGGTAACAGCCTGCAGATCACCCGTACCTTTCTGCGGCATTCACGCCCGGCCAACCAAGCAGCCGACAGCCTGCTGGCGTCCGAGCAACATCAGCTGTGGGGCCATGCCCTGCATCCGACACCGAAAAGTCGCGAGGGCATCTCCCATGACGATTTGCTGACCTGCTCGCCGGAAGTTGGGGCGCGCTTTCAGTTGCACTGGTTCAAGGTTGATCCGACGCTGATTCGTCATCAGGGCGAGGATCCGCGCAGCACGCTACGCCAACTGTCGGGGCGTGAGGGCGCCTATCCGTGCCACCCTTGGGAAGTCGCCCGCGTGCTTGCTGACCCGCTGGTGCAACGGGCGCAACAACAGGGTTTGATCACCTACCTCGGCCCCCTGGGTCAGGCCATGTACCCGACGTCGTCTGTGCGCACGCTCTACCATCCGCAGATGGCCTACTTCATGAAGTTCTCGATGCACGTGCGCCTGACCAACTGCGTGCGCAAGAACGCTTGGTATGAACTCGACAGCGCCGTCGCCCTCACTCACCTGCTCGGCCCCATCATGAGCGAGTTGGCGACGCAACAACCGGGCTTCATGTTGATGCCCGAACCCTGCGCCACCAGCCTGGACCTCAGCGCCCTGGGTACGCTGGAGGAGGCCCGCGAAGTCACCGAATGTTTCGGTATCGTTTACCGGGAAAACCTTTCCGTCGCCGAACGCGAGCGTTATCAGCCGCAAGTGGCAATGGCGCTGTTTACCTGGGATCAACAAGGTCGCAGTGTCTGCCGCCCACAGGTACAGCGCTACGCCGACAACACCGGCTTGACCATTGAGCAAGCCACGTTGAACTGGCTCGATGCCTATGCCGGTCAGATGCTCGGCGGTGTGCTGTATTGCCTATTCCGTCAGGGCGTGGCGCTGGAGCCGCATTTGCAGAACACGGTCATCGGCTTCGCTGAAAACGGCCTGCCCAGTCAGGTCTGGATTCGCGATCTGGAAGGTACCAAGCTGGTCCCTGAAATCTGGCCCGCTGAACGCCTGAGTGCGCTGGATGAACGCACCCGCAGCTCGGTGTACTACAGCGCGCAAAAGGCCTGGCAACGAGTGGGCTACTGCGCACTGGTGAACAATCTCGGCGAAGCGATCTTCCATCTGGCCAACGGCAGCGGCATGCTGGAACAACAATTGTGGGACCGAATCGGCGACCTGCTGCACGCGCAATCCACGCGTCTGGGCCATCCGACAGAACTGCGTGAGTTGTGCGCCGGCGCGCCCTTCCCAAGCAAGGAAAATTTCATGACGCGCCTGATGATGCGCGCCGACCGCGAGGCCGATTACACGTTACTGCCCAGCCCGCTGACGATGACTGAAAAGAGGAAACACGCATGAGCCTTCCTGCCTCCGTCACCCAACGCATCGAGCAGCTCAAGACTGAACACGACGCGCCATTGTGCGCCTACGTCTACGACCTGCCTGCCCTTGAACGGCACGTAAAGGCAATGCGTCAGGTACTGCCCGAAAACTGCGAATTGTTCTACGCCGCCAAGGCCAACCCGGAAGCCCTGGTGCTGAAAACCCTGGCGCCGTGGGTAGACGGATTCGAGGCGGCCTCCGGCGGCGAGCTGACGTGGCTGCATGAACAGTGCCCCGACCAGCCGCTGATCTTTGGTGGCCCTGGCAAACTCGATCGCGAACTGGATATCGCCCTGCAGTACCGGATTTCGGCGTTTCACGTGGAGAGCGTGACCGAACTGCGCAGTCTGGCGCGCATCGCCCGCGAACGCGGTGTGCGGGCTCCGGTGATGCTGCGGCTGAATCTGAAGCTGGCCCAGACACCGCAGAGCCGATTGGTCATGGGTGGCAAACCCACGCCGTTCGGTCTGGATGAAGAAGGCCTTGCAAGCGCCCTGCAATTGCTGCGCGAAGAGCCGTCCCTAGAGCTCAAGGGACTGCATTTTCATCTGTTGTCGCACCAGCTGGATGTCGACGCGCACCTTGAATTGATTCGCAGCTACTTCCTGACCTTCCGCCAGCTGTGCGCCGACCACGACCTGCAACTGCCGCTACTGAATGTCGGCGGAGGGATGGGCATCAACTATCAGGACGCGGCCAGGTCATTCGACTGGCCACGGTTTTGTCAGGGCCTGCAGGGGTTGATCAATGAATACGACATGGGCGCGACCCGCATACGTTTCGAGATCGGCCGCTTCATCAGCGCTGCCTGTGGTTACTACGTCATGCAGGTGCTGGACATCAAAAGCAGTCACGGCGAGTTTTTTGCCATCGGACGTGGCGGTACCCATCACTTTCGCACGCCTGCGGCTCAAGGCCACAATCATCCGTTCACGGTACTACGAGGCTCGCAGCCGGCACAAATCAGTGATCAGTCCGTGACGCTGGTGGGCCAGTTGTGTACACCAAAAGACGTCCTTGCCAGACAACAACCAGTGGCGCAGCTAACGATTGGTGACCTGCTAGTATTCACTCTCGCGGGCGCCTATGCCTGGAACATCTCGCACCAGAACTTCCTGATGCACGAACCGCCGTTGAAGGTTTTTATCGAGGGCTGATTCCACGCTATTGTCAGCCTCTGTGCTGCCCTTCCCGTATCTGTGGCTGCTTGTCCGATGTGTCCTTCAAACTCTTCGGACCACTACAGTTTGCCTATCCCTTATGTTAAGGGGGGGGGGAAACGGTGTCCTGTCTTTCAGAGGGCTCGTCCAGATGGGATGATTGCAGTCCTTCAACCAAGCAAGTTGGAGGGAGCGCTCCTGTCGGCCACCTATTAAGTTGAGACGGTCGTTCCGAGTCGTGCCAATGGCTTGAATCAGAATGATATGTATTTACTTACAAAAGATAACCGTTATCATCTGCGCGATAATTCATACAAAAGGTGTTCATGGTGGCTCGATCGCGCATTTACCCAGTCTCTCTGTCGTTGCTGGGCGTTCTGGTTGTACCTGATTTACAGGCAGAAACGGAGTCTGCTCTAACCCTACCGGCAACCGCTGTGAACAGTGAGTACAGCGAGCAGAGCTACATGTCGACCGAGAGCAGGAGCGCGCTGAAGATCGATGCCCCTCTACGAGATATCCCGCAAACCGTCAACGTAATTCCCCAGAGCGTTATCAAGGATCAGGGGGCTCAGTCGATGGAAGACGTGCTGAAGAATGTCCCCGGTATCGGCCTGTCCAATGGCGATGGCCAGCGCGATCAAGTCACCATCCGTGGTTTCAGCGCCATTGGCGACATGTACGTCGACGGCATTCGTGACGATGCGCTGTACTTCCGTGATCTGTCCAACGTCGAGCGGGTGGAAGTGATCAAGGGGCCGGCCGCAGTGCTCTATGGCCGAGGCTCTTCGGGCGGTCTGATCAACAGCATCAGCAAGAAGCCCAACTTCACGCCCAAGCAGGAGGTCGGTGTCAGTGTCGACAGCGAGGGCAAAAAGCGCACTCAGTTCGATGCCGGTTGGGCCGATCAGCAACAGGGCGATAAAGCCTTTCGTGTGACAGGGGCGCTGGAGAACAGCGACACCTTCCGGGATGACGGCTACATCGACCGCAAGGCCATCGCGCCTTCGGCCTACTTCAAGCTCTCCGACGATCTGGAACTGAACCTGGGCGCTACCTATCTGTATGACAAGCGCCTGATCGACTTCGGTATCCCAGCACGAGGCGACCGTCCAGTCGATGTGGACCGCGATAAGCGTTTCGGTTCCGCTGATCCAGATGACGATTACACCCGCAGCGAAGTGTTCTCGTTCACGGCCGGCGTCGATTACAGCATCAATGACGACTTCACCCTGAGCAACACCAGCCGCTACTACCACTACGACCTGGATCGCAACAATACGCTCGCGGACTCCAGTCCAACGCGTTTCGTTACCGCCGCCAACGGCGAATTGCTGGTAAAACTCAACCGCGGCAACGTGCAGCGCAAGGAAGACGGTTGGTTCAACCAGACCGAACTCAAGCAGCGCGCCGTGCTCGCCGGGATGAACCATAACCTGCTCTATGGTGTGGAGCTGGGGCGCCAGGTGAAGGACCAGTCCGTGTTCAGCCAACCCAACGTGGCAAGGGTGCCGGTGTACCGCGATGCTTTGGTCGACGTGCCGTTCCAGGCCAACCGGCAAACCGCCAAGGGCACCAATACTCAGGACACTGCCGGGTTCTACGTGCAGGACCTGATCGAACTGGCGCCGCAGTGGAAAGCTCTGCTGGGAGTGCGTTATGACGTGTTTGACCAGGAATACGCCGATGACCTGACGAACAAGGAACTCTCCCGCACCGACACTACCTGGAGTCCGCGAGTCGGTCTGGTCTACCAGCCTGATCATGTGCAGTCCTATTACGTCTCGGTGAGCCGTTCCTACCAGCCCTCTGCCGAAATGTTCGCTCTGAGCACGACGAACCAGGACCTTGAGCCGGAGGAAACCACCAACTTCGAGATCGGCGGCAAATGGGACCTGCTCGACAATCGCCTGGCGTTGACGGCGGCGCTGTTCCGGCTGGAACGCACCAACATGAAAACCACCGATCCGGCGAACCCGACCAAACTGGTGCTTGCGGGAGAGCAGCGTACTGATGGTCTCGAACTGACCGCCAGTGGGCAGTTGAGCGAAAAATGGCAGGTATATGCCGGTTACGCCTATCTGGATGCCGAGATCACCAAGTCCAACAGCCGTACCAACGGTATCGCCAACGAAGGCCAGACTCCGACCTTGACCCCGCGCCACAGTGCCAATTTGTGGTTGGTACGTTCTTTGACACAGGAGTGGCGTGTAGGCATGGGGGCGAACTATGTCGATGACCGTTACACCGCCTTGGATAACCAAGTGGTCATGCCGGCCTACACCACCGTGGACGCAGCGTTGCTCTACAACCAGCCGAAATGGGACATGGCCCTGCGTCTGCGCAATGTCTTCGACAAGGACTATTACGCTTCGGCGCATGGCTCGGTGGATCTGATCACACCCGGCGCACCACGGACGCTGGAGCTGAGCACCAACTACCGCTTCTGAGTACGGACCTGAAGAACAAACGCCCGGCATTGTCGAGCGTTTCCTCACGGCTGGGCCTGTACTCCCAGCCGTGCAGTGGCAGCTTTCAAAAGCCCAACTAATCTTCAATGCGCGGGTTTGAGTGAGAATCTGTCGTGTGAGAGCTTTAACGATACGAGTTTGCTCTTATAGATCAATGGCTTGAGATGAAACGGCAACAGACCCTAGGGTGTCTGCTGTCGATTGATGATGGGCAGAGGGCGGGAAAGAAACTGTTCATCCAAGCCCCGAATGTAAGCGTTATAAGCCCAGCGTACAAACTGCTCGAGCAATCGATCATTCTCCATCCGCAGACGTTGATTCTCCGCTTCCAAACGAGCAATTCGCTCGTTTGCAACTTGTAATTCAGGACTGCTGGCCTTCTTCACTCCTACTGTGGTTGAGAGTGTTTGCTTACGCAGTATGAACGCACGCCGAATCCGCTCATGTTTATGCAGAGTCTGGCGCGTGTAGGTTCCTCGTAAACGGCGAGCGACGCTTAAGATCAGCAGGTCCCACGTCAGTTTTCCAGACCAACCATCCAGGATCGACACGATCTGCTCTATAGCATCTGGGGTTAGATTTCTCGAACGAGACATTACAGGTCCTCAGCCTCTATGCATGGCACATCTGGATCTTCAGTGTCTGGTCCCGGCAAATTACGCTTGTTCAATATTTTATGGTGGGTCAGCAACTGTTCCAGCCTTGACGCTGGGACGATCCCACGCGGCTGGATAATTGCATTTGCGGCAACGGAAGAGTCCTCAAAAATGGCACACAGTTCATCCAGTCGTTTAAGGGTCAGTGTCTGGTGCTCGACCCAACGGTTGGCACCAAACTCCTCCTCGCCCAGCGCTTCTAACGCTTTTGCGAGGAGGGCCTGGGTTTCCTGACGATACTGGCGTATAGCCTGCTCTCGGACCACATCACCTTTGATGCATACATGCTCATCACAATTGGGGCAATCTCGATGGAGTTGGCAAGGCAACATGGAAAAATCGTGCAGGCAATACCCCAAATCCGTTGTATGGGCGGTCATGATCTTCAGCGTCGCAAACTGATCCCGCGAGATCAAACTACTTGGAGGGATACCTGCCACATGACCTGCCGACTTTTCCGGGTCACCCAAAGCGGACCTCGCGAGCGCCAACACATCCCTATCGGACTGATGGTCATAGCACTTGTTTTGTCCGAGTTTGGCGCGACCGCTCCATTTGGCGATGTCGAGTTGCGATAATCCGCCCATCTGTGCCACGGTATTTAAAAAATGGCGAAATTGATGCGTCGTGATACTCATTGGACTGCCATCTAACTCACGATAACCGAACCGTTCGAAAATATTGAGAAAAGTTCGAGTACTACCTAGTTGCTTCTGAGTATAAGCGGTGTCTGGCAAGACGATTACCCCACGGTACGTTCCCCACAACTCGGTTAGCTCATTCAGCCGTGTCAAGCAAAGCGCTTCACTGTACTTCAGGTTGTTCTTCTGATCTGCCAGCGGGAAGTTAGCTGGCAGCATCGAAAGGATTACTCGCTCAACGTCCGCGAACAAAAACCTCGGAGCATGTCTCTGCTGTGGGTCATATGGAATATGTTCAAAAATCCCCTGCTTTCTGCACCACCCCGCCCCTTGCGCGGTTTGATTGCCATTGGGGGGTGGGGCGAGAAAAACAATCGCGCCCACCTGTTCTGAACTAATTAACGACCGCCCCCGTAACGCCTCCAGCTCCGTTGGCAAATACATCGCATCAGGGTGCTGCTCATACCACCGTGCCACTTCCCGCGCTGGCGTGGAAATGGTCCTGAGCTTACTCACCGCCTCGCGGGCAACACTGGCCATGGATTGCACCACCCATTTGACTTGTGCCTTACCACCCTTTGAAGGCCGCCAGCGCAATCCATACAGTTGTTGATTTGCTTTTGGATCGAACTCCTCGACTTCACACTGGTTTGAAATGGACATCACCTCATTAATGCGGCTCGGCGCCGACGCAAGCAACGCACAGACACTGGAGGTAAAAATATCGCCTGGCTTCTCGGCGGTTCTGAAAATTTCGGCAATCGCTTCTAACGAAGCTGACGAGGGCAGACGGGCCCGGCGCGACGCATCAAACTCTGGGCCAACACTGCGCACAAAGTTCGCTGGTGCCCGAAGTGGATTTTGCCATTGAAGAGGCAGCGTACAGAGTTGATGCTCCACCAGGAACTGCGAAATGCGTTTGAGTTCTGCCCCGGCAAAAAATGCGGCAGAGGCTTGGTAGCGTTCGTTTAGTATCGCGCACGCACGATTAAAATGCCCCAGACTTGCCTTAATAGGTGTGACACAACTCTCCGTTTCTTCCAGAGCTACAGCGAGGGAGCGGAGCGCGGCCAATCGTGAACTGACGGTTGTATACGCGCACAACGAATAATCATAACGGCAGTAGGCTTTGGCAAAGTCTTTGTAAGGCTGAGGCAAGCAACAGGAATCCTTTTGCCCTCGTCCACTGGGGAATCCATGAAATCGCATGCTTGAACAAGAATTACGTCGTTTCAATCGAACAAAATTGGTGACATCCCAACTGTCCGCCTCAAAGACCAACTCACTGCCAAAAGCCGTCAGAGACTCTCTGGCGAGGGTAACGAAGTCCCTGAGATTGTCCTCAGCCGCCTGCTCTGCTCGGGGCTTAAACAGGATTACCCTATCGTCCATGAGCCTGCTCCTTTCTGCTGCGACATAATTGGACCACTTCTGCCACTGCGAGCAGCGTTCGATCGTTGATCGCCGCGATACGACCGTCCGGATAGCGTTTAGCATCCGCTAGCAAGAAATCCAGGACCGCCTCATGCGGCCCGTCCAACCAAGGTTGAAAACACTGACAGGTGTAACAGGCCACGGGGGCAAATAATCCGCAGAAACTGAAGCTGCCACATGACCCCATTGGCCGTGCGCTTTGATCGATACGCAAATCGATAATTCGGCTGGAGCGGTCTGCTCCACGAACGGCATTGTCCTCATGAGCTATCAGTTGACCTTTAAAAGCTTGAGCCAGAGGCGCCATGTACAGCGCAGTCGCCTTTTCAATCCGCATCGCAAGCTCTGGTGTCGCAGCTACATAGACAGCCGCAGAGTCAGTTCGCGAATGATCAAGCAAGTCCGCAATGACCAAAACCCCGTGCCCTTCACGCGCAAGATTCGTCCCTAACGTACGCCGAAAGCGCAAGGCACAGATGTTAACTATTTCCCCCGTGCGCTCAGAGCGGACGGATAGCTTGTCCAACGCGGTCACCAACAATTTCCGTAAATTCTCGCTGGTACGGTGGTATCTGGCCCATCCTGGCCCGTCCGCCAAATACTGTGACTGCCGGGGTAAAGGAAACAGGGGCGCCTGCTGGGGGTCTGGAAACGCTCCAATAAAGCGCTCACTGACGCGTCGGGCATAATCAAACAACGGTCGACCAATTTGATTCACCAGCGCTCGCGGCTTGAGTTCCTGGCGGAGCAATGCGTTTTGTTGCTTCGCACGCGGAACAAGCAAAAGAAAAGACTCTGTTCCATCCGCAGCCACCGAGCGCACAACATCACAAACCTTTAAGGCTGCCAACTGAACAGGGCGGGAACCCAACGCAATAAACAACCATGCCAGCAGGTATATGTCCTCACTCAAACGCCCTGCGCCGTAAGCTTCATTCAGGGCATCTTGAATACCCACTTGCTCAATTGGAGTAAATGGACCCAACTCGGGATCCCACGTCAATACAGCGATTCCGGTTTCTCGCTTCCGGAGCTTTTTCCTGTCCAGGACGTACACCACATCATCCTGAATACCCGGCAAGCTCATGGCATGCCATCGGCGTAAAAACGCAAAGAGATCGCGTGTTTGAAAGTCATTGGCATCGCAATGTATCAATACGTCATTTCCGCAGATAGTTTCCAACGGTTCAACGCGCCCCTCTTGCAATCGCAAGGCAAATGCTTTTAAAGCCGCAAAGCGACCCATCACAGTACTTGGCGCCCTATTTTCAACGAACCAAATCAACGTAAGATGGAATGAAGCCATGAGCACAGCAGAAAAATGTAGCCCAGAAAAATCCATGTAAACCGAATACACACCGTCCCGGTACGACCAAGCAGGCCGGTTAGGATCAAACGCGATACCGCTTTTGCTACGAATTACCGACGGAAGTGAAGGACAGAAATCAATTCCATCGATTACGTAGTTTTCCCCTGGTTTTTTAATCATCGGAAGGAGCCTCCACACGCAATTGTTTTTGCATTTGCAAGGACACAGCGGTGGCTTTTTTCTTGATATGACGCTGGTTATACACAATCGCCATTCCGGATGTTTCGGACCACCCCATCAATCGTGACCGCAGTTTTTGCTCCATGGTCGGCGACACATCACTTCTATCAATCGCTTCCGAAAAAATATCGTTCCAGGTATGGCGAAGGAGATGAGGGCAGATGTTTTCTGGTAGTTCCGGACAGTGTTGCCGTAAAGTGATAAATACTTTATTTAGCGCCGCAAGACTCAGTGGTTTTCCTGAGCCACCGGCTACCCAAAGATATTCATGCTTACGCGAGCCTGTAACATTTCGACGAATGGACATTACATACGCTCGCGTGAGCGCTACCAACTCTGCGTCGAGCGCTAATAATCGACCGCTTGTTTTGGCATTCGGCTGTCTCAACCGTGGATCCGCCGGATCGTCTGCCCTCCTGGCAATTAAAACTTCATTGGTCTGAAAGTTAATATCCGAGATTTTGACACCAAGCAACTCACCTCTCCTGACTCCCAAGGACAATAGCCAGCGAATCATTAAGTAGTTTCGCTGCCGAACAAATTCATGAGACCACGGATTATGCTCAAACTCTGGAGCAACCACCTGTTGCAGTAGCGATACCATTTGTTCAGTTAGGCCCTCACGAGGCGTAACATTGGATAAGCGCTGCACTGAAGGAATGCGAGCCTTTATGGCTGTAGAAACCAGTTCACGGAGTTTTTCCACCCCTGAAAAATGTGGGTTTCCTGCGCCTGTTTTTAGTAAGTGGTCGGTCGCAATCCAGTCAAGGTAACGGGCAATGTATAAAAGCCGTATAGCAATAGTACCAGGATGAATTTTTGGCGTACTAAAGCCACTGGTAGACCATGGCGATACAAACTTTCCATTTCCAATTTTTTTTCTGTCGCCCGCTGTAATTGGTAATTTACACGCCCCAACGATAGCTTCTATGTCTCCAACCGTTAAAAACTGGCCGTCGCGCAAACGGGCGGACAAATCTATCTTTAGTTCATCAAAAACAATGAACAGCACCATCAACGACCGAAGCGCCTGTTGGAGTGTGCTCGTCGACAAATTCGCCGTTCGTAACTCTGTCAGTACCCAAAGGTTAGCGCTGTGCACGGGCATGCCGTCTTGCTGAAGGCAAAGCACTGGAAAGCGCTCACCACCGTCGAACCGCACGAGTTTGATTCTGTAAGGGTTCATTGTTTACACACTCCTAAGGTAAACTATAATAAACCCTAGACTACAATCCTACTTTTCGCAAAAAAGTACGCTAATCCTCTGTTTTTATTATATTTCCCTCCTAAATATTTACGTTTTAATAGAAGTCGGCGCTACTGCATCTTCAATGACCTGGCGGTGATCAGCCATTTCCTGCTGGAAAGCGGCCGTGTGAATCGGGTGCTGATCTTCGATTGCGACGTGCACCAGGGCGACGGGACTGCACGGATTCTGCACAACACCCCGGAGGCGGTGACTGTTTCCCTGCACTGCGAAAAGAATTTTCCTGCACGCAAGGCTGAAAGCGACTGGGACATCCCGCTGCCAAAAGGCATGGGCGATGCCGATTACCTGAAGGTGGTGGATGACGCGCTGAATTATTTGCTACCGCTCTACCAACCGGATCTGGTGTTGTATGACGCCGGCGTCGACGTGCACAAGGACGACGCCCTCGGTTACCTGAAGCTGACCGACGAAGGCGTGGCCGCTCGCGATGAAAGCGTGATGCGCCACTGCCTGGGGCGGGATATTCCGGTGGTAGGAGTGATTGGCGGCGGCTACAGCAAGGACCGCCAGGCCCTGGCGCGCCGCCACGGCATCCTGCATCACAGCGCGCAACGGGTCTGGCAGTCATCAGGGTGTCATTGAGGTGTGAGTCTTTACCCACAATGCCTGTGGAACTGCCTGTGGATAACCTGAGTGAAAGGGTCTGCAGGCCATGCTTCATATAGCATGCAGAGCACTGGTTGTTTTTTGATCACTATTTTATGAACACCCCGGAACCAATGTAGGAGCGAGCCTGCTCGCGATGAGGCCATCACATCCAACATCGATTTTGACTGACCCACGGCCATCGCGAGCAGGCTCACTCCCACAGGGATCTGTGCTGATAGAATGCCCGGCTTATTCCGCCGAACCGCAGCGCACTCCATGACCCAGCCCTCGACCTCCTCCCCTTCTCACGTCGCCATCATCGGCGGCGGCCCCGCCGGTCTGATGGCGGCCGAAGTGCTGAGCCAGGCCGGGATCAAGGTCGACCTGTACGACGGCATGCCGTCGGTGGGGCGAAAATTCCTGCTGGCCGGTGTCGGCGGCATGAACATCACCCATTCCGAAGCCTACCCGGCGTTTCTCTCGCGCTATGCCGAACGCGCGCCGCAGATTGCCCCGCTGCTTCGCTCATTCGGCGCTGATGCGTTGTGCCAGTGGATTCATGACCTGGGCATCGAAACCTTCGTCGGCAGCTCCGGCCGGGTGTTTCCGACCGACATGAAAGCGGCCCCCCTGTTGCGCGCCTGGCTCAAGCGTCTGCGCGAGGCCGGCGTCGTTATCCACACCCGCCACCGCTGGCTCGGCTGGGATGACCACGGTGGGTTACGCATCGACAGCCCCGATGGCGAAACCATCATCAAGCCCGACGCCACCTTGCTGGCCCTCGGCGGAGGCAGCTGGTCCCGCCTTGGTTCGGACGGCGCGTGGATGCTGCCATTGGAGCAGCGAGGCGTAGGACTGATGCCGTTGCAACCGAGCAATTGCGGCTTCGAGGTGCAAGCCTGGAGCGAGTTGATGGTCAGCAAATTTGCTGGCGCGCCGCTGAAGAACATCGCCATCGGCCTCAATGACGACGTGCCGCGCTTGGGCGAATGCGTGATCACCGCGACCGGGATCGAAGGCAGCTTGATCTACGCCCTCTCGGCACCGATTCGCGAGGCCATCAATCAGCACGGCTCCGCCACCGTTCATCTTGACCTGTTGCCGGGCCGGCCTGTGGATAAAGTTCAGGCGGCGCTGAGCAAACCCCGTGGCTCCCGCTCCATGTCCAAACACCTGCACAGCCAGCTCGGGATCGATGGGGTGAAAGCGGCGTTGCTACGCGAACTCACACCGGCCGAAAGCTTTGCTGATCCGGCGTTGCTGGCCAGGGCGATCAAGGCGTTGCCCCTGATGCTGGTTAAAACCCGTCCACTGGACGAGGCCATCAGCAGCGCCGGAGGCGTGATGTTCGAGTCGATGGATGAACGGCTAATGCTCAAGCAATTGCCTGGGGTGTTCTGCGCGGGGGAAATGCTCGATTGGGAAGCGCCGACCGGCGGCTATCTGCTGACCGCGTGTTTCGCCAGTGGGCGTGCGGCGGGGTTGGGGATGGTGGAGTGGCTGAAGCGCAAGGCTTGAAGACCGAGTCGTGCCCATCGCGAGCAGGCTCACTTCCACACTGGATCTGTGTCGTTCACAAATCCCCTGTGGGAGCGAGCCTGCTCGCGAAGGCGTCCTGACAGACGCCGAAGCTTTTTAAGGCTTCTTCTTACGCGGCCCAGTGTTAAACACCGGCACTTTGCGCACAGGCTTGATCGAAGGCTCCGGCGCCGAAGCATCCCCACTCTCGACCCACTTACCCAGATTGCGTTTACCGCCACCGGAGGTTTTCGGCTTCTTCGGTTTTTTCGGCTTCTTGACGACCTGACCGCTGGCGTCGGTATCCGGCACCCGGTGCTCAGGTTCGAAGTCATGTTCCATCTGCCGTGGCAATGTCTGACGGGTCAACGTCTCGATGGCCGACAGCAGATTCACTTCATCGGCACACACCAGCGAAATGGCCTGCCCGCTTGCACCCGCGCGACCGGTACGACCGATCCGGTGGATGTAGTCCTCCGCCACGATCGGCAGGTCGAAGTTGACCACCAATGGCAAATCTTCGATATCCAGACCACGGGCCGCAACGTCGGTGGCCACAAGAATCTGCACTTCACTGGCCTTGAACCGGTCCAGCGCACGCTGACGGGTTGCCTGCGGTTTGTCGCCGTGGATGCCGTCGGCATTGATGCCCAGGCCCTGGAGTTTTTCCACCAGCGCGTCCACACCATTGCGGGTCTTGGCGAACACCAGCACCTGCTTCCACTTGCCCTTGCGCATCAAGTGAACGAACAGTTCAGGCTTGCGCTTCTTGTCCACCACCACGACCCACTGCTTGACGGTGCTGGCAGCGACGTTGCGCGGGCTAACTTCGATGCTCAGCGGATCGTTGAGCATTTGTCCAGCCAGCAAGCGGATCGCGTCGGAGAACGTCGCGGAGAACAGCAGCGTCTGACGTTGCTTGGGCAGCACGCGGTAGATATTCCCCAGCTCCTCGGAGAAACCCAGATCAAGCATGCGATCGGCTTCATCCAGAATCAGGGTTTGCAGCTGATTGAACTTGAGGGCCTTCTGGCGATACAGATCGAGCAAACGACCCGGCGTCGCCACCAGCACGTCAACACCCTTGCGCAGCTTCATCATTTGCGGGTTGATACTGACGCCGCCGTACACGGCATAAGTGCTCAACGGCAGGTTCTCGGCGTACTGACGCACGGCTTCGTGAACCTGTTCGGCCAGTTCGCGGGTCGGCACCAGGATCAGTGCGCGCACCGAGTTAGACGCCACTTTCGGCCCTTCCATGGCCAACAATTGCAGGAGCGGCAGCGCGAAGCCGGCGGTCTTGCCAGTGCCGGTCTGGGCGGCGGCCATCAGGTCGCGACCGGCCAGCACCGCCGGGATGGCTTGCGCCTGAACCGGCGTCGGGGTCTGGTAGCCGAGCGTCTCGAGAGAGCGCAGCAAGGGTTCGATCAGGCCAAGGGTGGCGAAAGTCATGGGATTACCGTAGGAAAATTCAGCGCGGGTTTTTCAAAACAAGTGTGCAAAACAAGATGCAATGGCGCGCAGTTTACCCTAATTCACACTCGATTCTGTCTGCACCACAGCAGCAGGTCGTTCCGGTGCCCGACGCCACTGCGGCAATCCGATCAACACCACGGCACTGATAATCACCAACATGGCCAGCGCTTCTTCGATGCCAATGGTTTCGCCGGCAAATACGATCCCCAGCAACACCGCGACCGCCGGGTTGACGTAGGCATAACTGGTCGCTGCCGCCGGCCGCACGTTTTTCAACAGGTACATGTAAGCGTTGAAGGCGATGATCGAACCGAAGAAGGTCAGGTAGGCCAGGGCTGCCCAGCCTTCGATCGGCGGCATCGCCTGCAGATGCTCGCCGCTCAGCGCGCTGCCGATCAGCAATGCCACGCCGCCCACCAGCATTTCCACGGCACTGGCCATGGCGCCCTGAGGCAATGGCAATTGTTTGCTCCAGACCGAGCCGAACGCCCAGGACGCGGCCGCGAACACCAGCAACGCCGCACCCAGCGGGCTCGATTGCAGGTTTGAACCGAGGTTGAGCATGGCGATGCCGATCAGCCCGAGCACAATGCCGGCCCATTCGAGACGGGTATTGCGCGCGCCCCAGAAATAGCCGCAGAGCAAGGTAAACAGCGGCACCGTCGCCACCGCCAGTGCCGCAACACCGGAAGCGACACCCGTGTGTTCGGCCACACTGACCGCGCCGTTACCGCACGTCAGCAGCAAAATCCCGATGATCCCGGCGGCTTTCCACTGCGCCCAGGTCGGGGCCGGTGCCCCGCGCCAGCGCAGGAAGGCGTACATCAAACTCCCGGCGATCACGAAACGGATGCCGGCGAGCAGCAACGGCGGCCAGTACTCCACGCCGATGCGGATCACCAGGTAAGTCGAGCCCCAAATCACGTACAACGCGAAAAAGGCGGCGATCAACGGTAAGGGGAAACGACGTAAGCCAGGCATGGGCAGCTCGATGACAGGACAATGTGAACGGCTATTCTAGAAAGGCCAGCGGCTTAAAATAAGTTACAAAACCTGTTTATAGCGCCGGTACACTTTTCAAAACACGGAGATTGACGCTATAAGCCGTGTTTTCGAAAGTCAGTCATTTTTCAGGTATACGACAATGGATAAATACGACCGCATGCTGCTCAGCGCCCTGCTGGAAAACGGCCGTGCGTCCTACGCCGACCTGGCGCGCAAGGTCAACCTGTCCGCCCCGGCCGTGGCCGAGCGCGTGGCCAAACTCGAAGCCAGCGGGGTAATTACCGGTTACCAGGCGAAAGTCGACATGGCCAAGCTTGGGCTGCCGATCCAGTGCGTGATCGAGTTGCGCCTGAACCAGCATGGCAACCAGAAGGCCTACGACGACCTGATCAAAATCCCACAACTGACGGAATGCCACCGGGTCACGGGTGATCCGTGCGTGATCATGCAGGCTGCGGTGGGTTCGATGCCGGAGCTGGAGGAGTTGATCAACCGAATCGCCAAATTCGGGTTCAGCAAGACCTCGATTGTGCTGTCGAGCGCGATAGAGAAGCGCGTGCCGCTGGGGCAATTGGAAGGCAACAGCAAAGTCTGAAAACGGCGCAGTCCCTGTAGGAGCGAGCCTGCTCGTGATAGCGGAGTATCAGTCGACATCAACGTTGAATGATAAATCGCTATCGCGAGCAGGCTCACTCCCACAGGGGATTTGCAGTGCTTTCAGAACCCGCGATGGCGCTTAAGGCCAGGTGCGACGTCAGGTTGGCCGCCATTTCAGCATCGGCCATGGCCCGGTGAGCCTGTCCACAACCCCACCCCCACGGATGTCAACTGATTCCTGTGGGAGCGGCGGTGCGACGATTCGACTTGCCAGCGAAGCGATCTGTCAGACGCCGCAGTAACTTGCAGGCAACAAGCCCGGCATATCCCGCAGGCGCACCCAAGGTTCTTTGCGCCAATGCAGCAGTCGCAGCGTTCCGCCCGCCCATTCCATCGCCCGCATATGCGGCGCTTGATTCGAAATGGACCCGACTTCCTCCCGCAACATCGGCACCACGTCGTGGGTCAGCCAACGTCGTAAATGGCGGTTTTCCGGGCAGTAGTGATAGACCAGCATCGCGTACACGCCGGACTCGCTAAGCATCAGTGTCTCTTGCGAGCCATCGTTTCCAGACAGTCGCATCACTTGCCGCTGATCCAAATCAAGCTTGAGCGCTTGCCGTCCGTTTAGCTCCACCCCCATCAGCCGCCCGATATCGCGAGCACAGAACCAAGCCTCTGCATGCAGCAACAGGGCTCGCAGCTGGATGTGATGACGGATGAATGTTTTGGGGATGAGGTGAGCTGCGCTCGTAGCTGATTGCGCAGAGTCTTCGGGGGGATTGGGGGTAACTTTGATCATGGCGAATCTCCTGAGAAAGTCGGAGCTGCCAGCATCACTTGCAGATGATGGGTGGCAGCTATGCGCGGGTCTGCAAGACCGAGTAGGAGACCACCCCCGGCAGACCCGAAGGTCTCCCGCACACAGCTACCATAAATCGATGGTCGCTCATTAAAGCGACGCGATTATAGGTGCGCCGGTGGTCTCATAACAAACTGTCGGCGGGCTTGCAGACCCGGTCGCTGAATTGGCAGCGACAGTCAAAAGGTTATCGATGCCACAGATGAGGGGCAAGACAGACATTCCCTATTATTCGGTAGGACCGATCATCAAACCGGAGGCGTCGTTAAACACATCAACTCACTGTTCAAACGCGAAACTGCCATCACACGATGGACGCCAGGAAAAGCAACAGATACTGTCGTTTGAGTGACGGCCAGGCGCTCTCCCCCGAAAACAAAAAGCAATTTGAATGAGAGGATCTCTGAGATGACATGGAAAGGAACTCTGCGCTCGATGCAAGCGTCAGCTCGACGGGCTGAGCGTAACTCGAAGCGTCGTCAACGTGAGCTTCAAGTGCAGGAAAAAGAATACGCAAAGATGGAGGCTCGTGAGCAAGCAGCCTACGAAGTTGAAGTCTATGAAAATCACATCGAATTGCTGTTATCGATGCATAAGGACTCTGGAGAGGACATCGATTGGAACGAGTTCGTGCAACGACCTGCACCACTCAAACCCGTCGCGCTCAACACCTTAGAAAACCAAGCCAGAAAGAACGAAACAAGCTACAAACCTGGCTTCATCGCTCGCTCGTTGAAGCTGGAGACCAAAAAGCGCCGTAAGTTGGCAGAGGCCGTTCAAACCGCAGTAATCAAAGACAAACAGCAGCTGGACCAAGAGTTGACAGAATGGGAATCAAAAAATAACGATTGGAAAGAAGAGTTCGAGCTTGCTCAAGGAATACTGAATGGTAACGGCCCGTCCAAAATTGAAGCCATCAAGCGGATAGACCCTTTTACTGATATTTCGCATCTCGGCACCGCTATAGTCGTCTCTATCGCTGGCGACGGCATTCTTGAATGCACGCTCTCGGTTCACGGCGAAAAAGTAATCCCTCAAGAAATAAAATCACTACTACAGAGCGGCAAGCTTTCCGCTAAAAAAATGCCGACCAGCAAATTCAATGAACTGCTGCAGGACTACGTGTGTAGCTGCGTTTTGCGGGTCGGACAGGAGTTGTTGAGCATTCTGCCGGACGATCTTGTCATCGTTACAGCCATCGATACATTGCTCAATTCTGCAACCGGCCATCTGGAAGAACAACCAATCCTGAGCGTAGCGATCTCGCGTGAGACGCTATTCAGACTGAATATGCAGAGCATCGATCCATCAGATTCGATGAAGAACTTCGTGCATACGATGAATTTCAAGAAGACAACAGGTTTTATGCCCGTGAGCAGGGTAAGTAGCCGAGATTTCGCGAAACCTGCGTAATCAAAGAGCTGCAGCAGAACCAATGTAGGACCGAGCCTGCTCGCGATAGCGGAGTATCAGTCGACATCAACGTTGAATGATAAATCGCTATCGCGAGCAGGCTCGCTCCCACAGGGGATTTGCGGTGTCTTCAGAACCCGCGATGGCGCTTGAGGTGTTCGTTGATCTTGGCCGCCGGCACTTTCTGCAAGCTGACCAGCAAATCATGGGACAACTCGCGCAACCCGTGCTTGTGCCGCAGCTCTTGCGCCAGGTGCGCCGTGAGGTTGGCCGCCATTTCGGCATCGGCCATGGCCCGGTGGGCCTTGCCGGTGTTGGGCAGGCTGGCGAAGGTGGTGAGGGTGCCGAGTTTGTGGTTCGGCGCGGCGGGCATCAGGCGGCGGGCCAGTAGCAGCGAGCAGGCGAAGTTCTGCAAGCGGGTGCGCTTGATGCGGCTGAGTTCGAAGTCCCAGAACTTCTGGTCGAACGCGGCGTTGTGGGCCAGCAGCGGCGTGAGCCCGACGAATTCGTTGACCTCGTTCATCACCTGCTCTGCCGAGGGCGCGGTGCGCAGCATGGCGTTGCTGATGCCGGTCAGTTGCTCGATGAACGCGGGCACGCGCACGCCGGCGTTCATCAGGCTCTGGTAACGCTCGACGATGCGCCCCTGTTCAAGGATCACCACGGCAATTTCCGTGGCCCGGCAGCTGCTGCTCGGGGAGATCCCGGTGGTTTCAAAGTCGATGACTGCTATGCGTTCCAAACCTGTTTCAACTCCGTAAAAATCAATTCTTGAGCAGCAACGCGCCTTCGATCGGCACGTAGCGGCTGGCGGCGCGGATCAGCGAGTTGGCCGTCAAGCCCGGCACGCCGTAAGCCACGGCTTGCACCCCGTGCTTGGTGATGATGCGTTCCAGCAGCATGTCGAAATCACCGTCGCCGGAAGCCAGCACCACTTCGTCGACATGATCGGCGGCGTCCATGATGTCGAGGGTGATGCCCACGTCCCAGTCGCCTTTGGCCGAGCCGTCGCTGCGCTGGATGTAGGGCTTGAGCTTCACGATGAAGCCGAGGTTGCGCAGGATCTGCTGGAATTGCTGCTGTTTGCTGTCGCCGCGATCAATCGCGTAGGCGTAGGCCTCGACGATCTCGCCCTGTTTGCTGATATCAGCCCACAGCGCGGCGTAGTTGAAGTGGCAACCATAGGCCTGACGCACGGTGTAATAGAGGTTTTGAACGTCGGCGAACACTGCGATTTTTTTCACCGTGCATCCTCTTTGGCGCAGTCGCGCGCAGGCTGGGTCAGGCACCAGGCCCGAAAAGTGGCCCAGTATGCCAGCCTGAAGGATTGTTCCGCGAATAATCGGCCCGAAGCCTCTTGGAGCCTCGGACGAATGGCAACCTGTGGCGAGGGCGCTTGCTCCCGCTGGGTCGCGCAGCGGCCCCAAAGAAGGACTGCTGCGCAGCCCAGCGGGAGCAAGCTCCCTGACCACGGGTTCAGTGTTACACCTGTAACGTTGAATCAGACGAAGGAATCGTCGTCGCCGCCAAAGAACGATGAGCTGTCATCGCTGTAGTCGGCGTCGGTGAAGCCTCCCTGATCGTTGGCGTTGTTGTCAGCCACGCGCTCGTCGTTGCCCCAGCCGTTGCCGCTGTCGCTCTGATCATTGACCTGAGCCGGTTCTTCCTTGATGACTTCGACGACTTCCTGCGGTTGCTGATTGCTGTGGAACAGGCTGCTGATGCCTTGCGCCAGCATCACGCCACCGGCCACACCGGCGGCGGTTTTCAGTGCGCCGCCAAGGAAACCACTGCCAATCCCGGGGGCTTGCTGCTGCGGCGCGTAATTCTGCTGTGGCGGTGCAGCACCGAAGTTCTGTTGCTGTGGCGGCTGCGAATTGAACGACGGCCGCCCCTGCTCACGCCATCCACCATTGGAGGACGGCGCGCTTTGCGTCGGTGCAGGCTGTGGATCACGGGAACCGCCACCGAAAATGCTCGACAGGAAACCACCGCTGGCAGGCGCCGACGGCTGAGCCTTGGCCGATTGCAGTTCGGCCTGCAATTGCTGAACTTGCTGAGCGAGTTGCTTGTTCTGCGCGTCGAGGCTTTTGATGGCCGCTTCCTGAACCAGAATCGCCTGGGTCATGAAATAACCTGCCGCCGGTTGGCGAGTCAGGTGCTCCTTGATCCGCGCTTCAGCCTGGGCGTCACGCGGGGCTGAGTCCGTTTCGGCTTGTTGCAACCGGGAAAACAGTCCATCGATCAGGGTTTGTTCTTCGCTGTTCATGGCGACCTCGTAGATTGCCGGAGAAATCGTTGACCTTTACCAAAGAGGATAAGGTGCTCGACCTTAATGGAGGCTGAAACAAGTTGTTTCAATGACCTTTACCGAACGTTTACGTTTGCGCCCCAAAGGGCTTCATCGGTTAAAGTGGGCCACTGCTTTCAACCTGCGATACCGACTGATGAATTCGTTCGATGTACTGCGTGACTCTCTGTATTTCTTCAAGCGCAATCTGGGCCAGATCGTGCGCCTGTGCCTGCCGCTGGTGATTTTCGAGGCGCTGCTGCAACAGGTGGTCGATCGCTCCACCGAGCCGGACAGTTTCCCCGGCATCAGCGTGATGGTCGGCTTGCTGGTCTATCCGCTGTACACCGCCGCACTGATCCTGTTTCTCGATGCCCGCAGCCGTGGCGAATCACCGAGCACCCGCGAGTTGCTGTCGAGGTCGGCCTATCTGTGGCCGCGCTTCGCCCTGCTCACCGCCCTCAACACCTTGCTGATCCTGATCGGCCTGTCGCTGTATTTCCTGCCGGGCATCTGGCTGATGGTGACCCTGGCGTTCGGCGAGTATCTGTTGGTGCTGCGCGGCCTGGCCCCGTTGGCGGCGATGAAGGAAAGCCTGCGTCTGACCCGCGGCCATTTCCTGCGCATCCTGGTGTGCATTCTGTGTGTGATGGGCCCGTTGTGGGTGCTCAAGGGCGCGACCCTTGCGATTTACCCGGATCCGCAGAACCCGGTGATTTCGCTGCTGATCGACAGCGCGCACAGCTTTTTGCAACTGTTCACCAGCGTGGTGCTGTTCCGCCTGTTCATGCTGATTGCCGATGCCCCCGAGAAAATTGACGGGCCGCTATGACCCATGGGCTTAAGCCCGACGCTCGGTTATGCTCGGGCTCATCTTTTGTAACGCTATAAGCCGAGCCATGACCCGTCTACTGCGCTACACCCTGCTGGGCCTGCTGATCGCGGCGGGCCTGATTGCCTTGCTGATTTACAACCTGACCTGGCGTCCCGGTGCCAAAGAAGCAGCACCGGTCGGCTGCAGCGCTCAGGCGCCCACGCTGGTCCCCGGCCAGGCCCTGAAAGTCATGACCTGGAACGTCCAGTACCTGGCGGGCAAGCGCTACGTGTTCTGGAACGACCTGGCCAAAGGCGACGACGACCGCCCCACCGCCGAAGACATGGCCTTCAGCCTCGATGAGGTGGCACGGGTCATTCGTGACGAGCAACCGGACATTGTGCTGTTGCAGGAGCTGGATGACGGCGCCAAGGCCAGCGATTATCAAAACCAGTTCAAGTTGCTTCAGGAACGGGTCGCCGACCTTTATCCGTGCAGCGCTCATGCCTTCGACTGGAAAGCTGACTTTGTGCCGCTGCCGCACATCTTCGGCAGTGTCGGCCGACAACTGGCAACCCTCAGCCGATACCAGATCGAACACGCCGAACGCCTGCAATTGCCGATCGCGTCGGCCAACTTCATCAGCCGTCAGTTCACACCGAAAAACGCCTTGCTGGCGACTTACCTGCCATTGGGCGGCGGTGGGCAGATCGCGGTACTCAATACCCATCTGGACCGCGTCATCCAACCTGATGAAACCCTGCTGGCCCAAGTGACCGCCGTGGCCAAGGTGCTCGACAAATATGAAAGCCATGGCACCCCGTGGTTGATCGGTGGCGACTTCAACCTGTTGCCGCTGGGTCAGTATCGACGCCTGCCCGACGAACAACGCACGCCCTACTCCGTCGACAGTGCCTTGCATGTGCTGTGGGACAAATACCCGATGATCCCGACCAACAACGAAGCCAGCGGGATCGACCGGGCGCGGTGGCTGACCCACTACCCGAACGATCCAGGCTTGAATGGCCCGGACCGGACGGTTGATTACCTGTTCTACAGCCCGCGGATCAAACGGGTCGAGGCGATGGTGAGGCAGGACGATACCTTGCGGATCTCCGATCATTTGCCGGTGATTGCGCGGTTCCTCCTGCCTGCGGCCCCATAGAGCCGGATCAACGCTCCCAGAGGGGATTTGGGCATGACGGTAAATCGGCTCAATGAACCTCTTCCAGATCGTCATGCAACAGCCCGAAGATCTTGCGTTTCATGTCGATGAACGAGCGCTCCATGACCATGTCCAGGTTACGCGGGCGTTCGATCGGCACGTCCAGGATCTGCTTGATCCGCCCGGGCCTGGCGCCCATCACGTACACCCGATCCCCCAACAGAATCGCCTCATCGATATCGTGGGTCACGAACAGCACGGTCTTCTTGCTGTTGCCCCAGACCCGCAACAACAGCTGCTGCATTTGCAGGCGCGTCTGGCTGTCGAGCGCGCCGAAGGGTTCGTCCATCAGCAGGATTTGCGGGTCATTGGCCAACGCCCGGGCAATCGCCACACGCTGCATCATGCCGCCGGACAACTGCTTGGCGTAGTTGTCGGCGAACCCGGTCAGCCCCACTTCATTGACGTAGTAATCGACGATCTCCTTGCGCTGAGCGGCCGCCATGCCGCGCCGCTTGAGGCCGAACTCGACGTTCTGCCGCACGGTCAGCCACGGGAACAGCGTGTAGCTCTGGAACACCATACCCCGATCCGCACCCGGCCCCTGCACTTGCTGGCCGCCGACATAAATCTCGCCTTCCGTGGGCTCGTTCAGGCCGGCCGTGAGGTACAGCAGACTCGACTTGCCACAGCCCGACGGCCCGACCAGCACGGCGAATTGTTGATCCGGCACTTCGAACGACACCTGCTCCAGCGCGGTGAACATGCCGCCGTCAGGTTTCTGATAACGCAGACTGACCTTGTCCACCTGCAGCCGTGGTGCGGCTTGCACCGGGGCGGCCGTGGGTGTGATGAAACGCGGGTTGACGGCGCTTACTGAGCCCATGCGGCAATCCTCAGACGGAGAAAACGGAACAGTTGATCGGTGACCAGACCCAGCAGGCCGATGATTGCGATGGCGAGGAAAATCACATCCACTTGAAAACCGCGCATGGCTTTCAGGCTCAAGTAACCCAGGCCACTGGACGCGGCGACCAGCTCGGCGACCACCAGATAGGTCCAGGCCCAGCCCATGGTCACGCGCAACGTGTCGAGCACACCCGGCAACGACGCCGGGGCAATCACATGCAGCACCGCATCGCGGCGGGTCGAACCCAAGGTGTACGACGCGTTGATCAGGTCCTTGGAGATGCCCTTGGACACGTCCGCGATCATCACCAGTTGCTGGAAAAACACGCCGAAGATGATCACCGACACCCGCTGTTCCAGACCGATGCCGATCCACAGAATGAACAGCGGCACGAACGAGGTCACCGGCAGGTAGCGGATGAAATTGACCATCGGTTCAAGGAACGCCTGGACGATGCGGAAGCTGCCCATCAGCAACCCCAACGGCACCGCCACCAGAGACGAGACAATGAAGCCGACCATCACCACTTCGAGGCTGGCCCACACATGCAGGCCAAGGGTGCCGTCGCGGCTCAGGCGCACGGCGGCTTCGGCCACCGCCCCTGGTGTCGGCAGGAACATGCCCGGCACCACGCCGCCGTAGGACAACCCGGCCCACAGGCCGATCAACAACACCCAGGCCAGCCCGCTCGCGCTCCAGATCACCTGCACCGGCAGGCCGGTCTTGGGCGTGATGCAGCGGCTCAGCCATGAATTGCGCTTGAACATGCGGACCTCCTACAGCGGGCTGACGAAGCGGTTGTCGATCAGGTCGTCATTGCTGACGTTGTAGGGCTTGCCCTGCAATTCGCTGGCGGTTTCGTTGGCCAGTTTGATCAGTGGCTCGCTGTCGCCCGGCTTGCCCGGAGACCCCAAGAGTTTTTCACTCATGGCCTGATCGTAGAAGCGCACGCCTTGCGCGGCGGCTTCCAGTTCCTTCGGATCAGCGAGGTAACCGCCGACGCCTTTGGCCATGATTTTGTAAGCTTCCTTCGGATGGTCCTTGGTGTACTGCACCGCTTTGTAGAGGCCGGCGACCAAGGCCTTGACGTCTTCCGGTTGCTTCTCGATGACCGTGCAGTTGAGCGCGACCACGTCGACAATCACTCCCGGCGTGCTGCTGCTGTCGATCAGCACTTTGCCTTGTTGCTTGTTGCGGACCATCGACAGGTGCGGCTCCCAGGTCACGGCGGCCGGCACACGGCCGGCGATGAACGCGGTGGCAGCGTCATCGGCCGTCATGTTCTGCACGGTGATGTCGCTCATGCTCATGCCGTGTTTTTTCAGCAGGTACGACAGCCAGAACTGCGAGGTCGACCCTTCGTTCACGGCCACTGCCTTGCCTTTGAGCTCCTGCAAACTCTTGACGTCCTTGCCCACCAGAACACCGTCGCCACCATGGCTATCATCGAGTGCGGCGACGGCCTTGAAGCAGAATTGCGGGCGGTACTTGAGCACTTCGTCGATGGTCGACGCCGAGCCCGACAACTCGCCCGAAGCCTGGGCGGCCATGTACATCGAAGCTTCTTCAACGACGGGCAATTCGACGGTCAAACCGCCTTCCTTGAAGTAGCCCAGATCCTGGGCCAGGTAGAGCGTGCCGTAGCCGACCCACGTGGTGTGGCCGATGGACAGGGTGCCGGCCTGGGCGCTGGTGGCGACCGTGGCGGCGATGGCGGTGATCGCCAGTGGATGAGCGACGCGGTTAAGCAAGGACTTGATCATGGAGCACTCCCAAAGCTGTTGATTTAGTTTTGTCATGGGCAGTACGGCCAGTGGCCTTGGATCAGTTGCCACCGGTGGTCTCTGATGGACCTTTCGATGGTCAGCATTCGGCTGACTGGCGAAGTCGATGTTGGACCAGGGGCGGGATAAGGAAAATCAGGAAATATGTCGTTGGGAGTGATGAAAAAACTGGGTAGCGCGCGCCGTAAAAGGGCGGGGTTGGCGGGGATGCACGGGGGAGGTGCAAAACATGAAATGAGTGTTGAATCGACCACAGCATTCGCGGGCAAGCCTCGCTCCTACAGGGTTTATGTCGGCCGCGGAATTGGGCACGACACATAACCTGTAGGAGCGAGGCTTGCCCGCGAAGAGGATCACAAGAGCGCTACAAGATCAAAGCCGGCCGTATTCCTGGGCAGTACGATCGACTGCTTTCAAGGTCTTGCCCACCAGCTCATCAATCTCCTCCCGGCTGGCAATCAAGGCCGGCGCCATGATCATCCGCCCCAGCGTCGAACGAATAATCACCCCTTCCTCAAAGCCAATCGTGCGGCAACGCCAGGCAATGTCGTTCTCATTGGCAAAACGCTTGCGACTGCTTTTGTCCTCGGCCAATTGCAACGCCGCGACCATGCCGACACCCTGAATATCGCCTACCAACGGGTGATTGCCGAACACCTCGCGCAGGCACTGTTGCAGGTACGGTCCGATGTCATCCTTGACCCGCGTCACCACGCCCTCATCGCGCAACGCCGTGAGGTTGGCAATCGCCACCGCCGCCGCCACCGGGTGCCCGGAGTAAGTCAAACCGTGGGCAAATACCCCGCCCTGCTCCACCAACACCCGGGCCATTTTCTTCGACAGAATCAACCCGCCCATGGGGATGTAACCGGAGGTCAACCCCTTGGCAATCGACAGCGTGTCCGGCTCGAAACCGAAGTGCTCGTGAGCGAACCATTCGCCGGTACGACCGAAGCCGCCGATCACTTCGTCGGCGCACAACAGCACGTCATACTTGCGGCAGATCCGCTGAATTTCCGGCCAGTAACTCTCAGGCGGGAAGATCATCCCGCCGGCGCCCTGGAACGGTTCGGCGATAAACCCCGCGACCTTATCGGCGCCCAGCTCGAGAATCTTCGCTTCCAGTTGCTGCGCCGCCCGCACGCCGAATTCGGCCGGGGTCAGATTGCCCTCGTGAGCGAAAAAGTACGGCTCGTCGATGTGTTCGATATCGGGGATCATGCCGCCCATTTCATGCATGAATTTCATGCCGCCGAGCGCCGTCGCCGCCAGGGTCGAGCCGTGGTAACCGTTCCAGCGACCGATCATGATTTTCTTCTCGGGCTTGCCGAGGATCGTCCAGTAACGCCGCACAGTGCGGATCAGCACCTCGTTGGCTTCGGAACCGGAGTTGGTGTAGATCGCGTGGCTGTAGTGCCCCGGCAACAGGCTGAACAGCAGCTCCGAGAGCTCGATCACCTGCGGGTGGGTGGTGTGGAAAAACATGTTGTAGTACGGCAACTGCTCGAGCTGCCGGGTCGCCGCAGCCGCCAGATCCTTGCGGCCGTAACCGAGGTTGGTGCACCACAACCCGGACATGCCGTCGAGGTAACGCCGACCATCGTTGTCCCACAGGTGCAGGCGCTCACCGCGGACCATCACCCGCGGCCCTTCGTCATTGAGCGCTTTTTGATCGACGAATGCGTGGATGTGGTGCGCAGCGTCGGCGGCCTGGTAGTCGCGGGTTTCACGTGGTGTGGTCATCGCCAGTTCTCCGTTTTGTTATGAGCGGCTGTTATGCGCGCAGCTGAAACCAGGTGGTCTTCAACTGGGTGTATTTATCGAATGAGTGCAGCGACAGGTCGCGACCGAATCCGGACTGTTTGCCGCCGCCAAAAGGCACGGTCACGTCCAGTGCATCGACGCTGTTGACCGACACCGTGCCCGCTCGCAATTGCCGCGCCACACGGTGGGCGCGGTTGAGGTCGTCGGTCCACAGCGAAGCCGCCAGGCCGTAGACGCTGTCGTTGGCCAGTTGCAAGGCGTGGGCCTCGTCGTCGAACGCCGTGACCGCCAGCACCGGGCCGAACACTTCCTCGCGAAACAGCGGCATGTCCGGGCTCACGCCGGTAAAAATCGTCGGCTGAATGAAGTTGTCGGAGCCGTTGAAGATCGACTGCCTGCCCCCGCACACCCTGGTCGCGCCCAGGCGTTCGGCCTGTTGGATGAACTTCATGATGCGCGCGGTCTGACGGCTGTCGACGATTGCCCCGGCGCTGCTCGACGGGTCCAGCGGATCCCCCGGCTGCCAACGCTCGGCCTGCACTTTCAGGCGCTCGACGAACTCATCATGAATCGAACGCTGCACCAGCAAGCGTGAGTTGGCCGAGCAGACTTCACCCTGATTGAAGAAGATGCCGAACGCGGCTTTCTCGGCGGCCAGGTCCAGGTCCTGGCAATCGGCGAACACCAGATTGGCGCTCTTGCCGCCGCACTCCAGCCACACCTGTTTCAGGTTCGATTGCGCCGAATACTGCATGAAATACTTGCCGACTTCAGTGGAGCCGGTGAACACCAGGCAATCGACATCCGGGTGCAGACCGAGGGCTTTGCCGGTCTGCTCGCCGAGGCCCGGCAGCACGTTCAGCACGCCCGGTGGTAGACCGGCTTCCAATGCAAGCTCAGCCAGACGCAGAGCGGAGAACGGTGATTGCTCGGCGGGCTTGAGGATCACCGAATTGCCTGCGGCCAAGGCTGGCGCGAGTTTCCACGCGGCCATGTCCAGCGGGAAATTCCACGGCACCACCGCAGCGACCACACCCAGTGCTTCGCGGGTGATGGTCGCCAGCACGTTTTGCGCACTGGGGGCGATCTGGTCGTAGAGTTTGTCGAGGCTTTCGGCGTACCAGCGAAACACCCCGGCGGCGCCCGGCACGTCGATGTTGTAGGCGTCCATCACCGGTTTGCCCATGTTCAGCGAGTCGAGCAGCGCCAGCTCTTCGCGGTGGGTCATGATCAGCTCCGCCAGACGCAGCAACACGTGCTTGCGCTCGCTCGGCGAACGCGCCGACCAGGTGCCGGCTTCGAATACCCGCCGCGCATTGAGTACCGCCGCGTCCACCTCTTCATCACCGCAAGCGGTCACGTTAGCCAGACGCTGGCCAGTGGCGGGGTCGATTGCTGTGAAGGTCTGACCCGACTGCGCCGAACGGGGTTTGCCGTCGATCAGGGCCTGGTCGGGAAACCGCAGCGCGGCGACTTTGTTTTGCCAATATGCAAGCTCGAACACGTTCAGATGCTCCATGGGCTTTTCTTGTGTCTGAATGGTGGCCCAGGCCCGAGTCCAGTAAAAATAGTAAAAATGTCTTCGCAGACCATGAAAAAACTGGGCAGCCAATCTCCCCGGTGGCGCGGTATGTGGTTATTGTTCAGGCACAACAACACCGTCGTCAGAACGGATGCAGTCGGCGCGAAAATTGCCTGGATGTCGAGTCCATCCACCCCGAGGTTTGCCGTGGCTGCCTACAACCTGCGTCAATTGAAATACTTCATCACCACCGTCGAATGCGGCAGCGTCGCCGAGGCCTCGCGCAAGCTGTACATCGCCCAACCGGCGATCTCCACGGCGATCAAAGGCCTGGAAGACAGCTTCGGCGTGCAACTGCTGATCCGCCATCACGCTCAGGGCGTGTCCCTGACACCAAGCGGCGCACGCTTCTATCGCAAAGCCCAGGAACTGCTGCGCATGGCCAAGGAGTTCGAACAGAACGCCCTCGCCGACAACGACGTGGTGGCCGGGCAAATCGATATCGGCTGCTTCGAAACGGTCGCACCGCTGTACCTGCCGCAACTGATTGCCGGGTTTTCGGCGCTGTATCCGGGGGTGAAAATCCGCATCCGCGATGGCGAGCAGCAAGAGCTGGTGCAAGGCCTGACGTCGGGCACCTTCGACCTCGCGATCCTGTATGAGCACGAGCTCGACGCCACCATTCAGACCGAACCGCTGATGCCGGCGCAACGGCCTTATGCGTTGCTGCCAGCGGACCATCGCTTCGCCCAGCTCAAACAAGTGTCGCTACGTGATCTGTGCCTGGAACCGATGATTCTGCTGGACGTGCAACCGAGCCGGACCTACTTCGTCAGCCTGTTCGAAGAACTGAACCTGTCACCGAACATCGCCTTCAGCTCACCGTCGATCGAGATGGTGCGGGGGATGGTCGGGCAAGGGTTCGGCTTCTCGATCCTGGTGACGCGGCCGCATTCGGAATGCACTTACGACGGGAAGAAAGTGGTGTGCGTGGATATCGTCGAAGAGGTCACTGGTTCGGGATTGGTGGCGGCATGGTTGAAGCGCGGGCAACTGACCAAACCGGCGCAGTTGTTTGCCGATTATTGCCGGGAGCAACTCACTGCCAAGGCCGGGGCAAGCACATGAGCCAAGTGAAATCCTGTGGCGAGGGAGCTTGCTCCCGTTCGACTGCGCAGCAGTCGCATCTCCATTGCATGCGGTGTATCTGACACATTCAGGCGGCCTGATTATGGGGCCGCTTCGTGACCCAACGGGAGCAAGCTCCCTCGCCACAGTTTTTGTGTTCTACCCCAAGAGTTACTTGCGCGGTTTGATCCGAGCGGTGGCTTCGGCCACCAACGGATCATCCGGCCAATAATGCTTCGGATACCGCCCCTTCAAATCCTTCTTCACCTCGGCGTAGGTACTGCGCCAGAAGTTCGCCAAGTCCTGAGTCACCTGCACCGGCCGCCGCGCCGGGGACAGCAGATGCAGCTTCACCACTTGCCGGCCCCCGGCAATGCGCGGGGTATCGGACAGGCCGAACAGCTCCTGTAAACGCACCGCCAGAATCGGCGGCTGTTCGCTGTAGTCCAGACGAATCGAAGAGCCCGACGGCACACTCAGGTGATGCGGCGCCTGTTCATCCAGCCGTTGCGGCAGCGGCCAGGGCAGCAAGTTATGGACGATGCTCGACAGGTCCAGATTGGCGAAATGACTGAGGCGTGAGACTTTGCCCAGGTACGGCATCAGCCAGTGCTCAAGGTTTTTGAGCAGTGCGGCATCGCTGACATCCGGCCATTCACTTTCACCCTTACTGCCGAAGTCCAGCTGTCGCAGCAATGCCACGCGCGCCTGCCACTGACGCAGCTCCGGGATCCACGGCAACAACTCCAGCCCCTTGCGGCGTACCAGATTGACCAGCGCCTGGCTGCGCGCTGTTTCGTCGAGACCGGTCAGCGGTTCGCGGCTGAGGATCAATTCACCAACCTTGCGTTGACGCTCGGCGCGCAATACGCCCTCACGTTCGTCCCAATCCAGTTGATCGACCACGCGCACTTGCTCGGCCAGTACGGAATCGAACAGCGCCGGATCAAAATCCGCCGCCAGATAAATCCGTTCCTCGCGCTGCCCCTGACGACTGCCCAGATCCGCAATCACCAACCACGCTTGCTTCATCAGACTGTCTGCTTCAGCGAACAACGCCGCACGGCCGTTGGCCAGGCGATATTCAGCGCCACCGGCGCGGCGTTGCTGGGCGACACGGTCTGGATAGGCCAACGCCAACAGGGCGCCGAGCCAGCGTGGATGATCCGGATCGCTGACCGGCTCCGACGCTTTGCCACGCAGGTAACCGCGATACTGCCGCGCCAGTTGCCGGGCACGTTGCACGCCACCCTGAGCACCGCGAGCCGCACGCTCTTCGCCGGACAACAGCACCAATCGGCTGTGCAGATCCGCTCCGGCGCCACGCAAGATGTCCCGCTCACCGAGCAATGCCGCAACATCGCAGGCCATGTCGGCCAAACCGAGCGCCTGACCGCGCAACAACAAATGGGCGATGCGCGGATGCGCCGGCAATTCGGCCATGGCCTGACCGTGACGGGTCAGCGCTTCACCGTCCAATGCACCCAGACGATCAAGCAGATCCTGAGCCTGTGCATAAGCGGCGGCGGGCGGCACGTCGAGCCACACCAATTGCGTCGGTGTCACGCCCCAGCGCCCGAGCTGCAAGGCCAGACCGGCAAGGTCGGCCGAGAGAATCTCCGCGCTGGCATAGGCCGCCAATTGCTCGTGCTGATCCTGCGACCACAACCGATAACACACGCCCGGCTCCAGGCGCCCTGCCCGGCCGGCACGTTGAGTGGCACTGGCTTTTGAAATTCGTTGGGTATCGAGCCTGGTCATGCCGCTGCCGGGATCGAAACGCGGCACCCGCGCCAGCCCGGCATCAATCACCACACGCACGCCGTCGATGGTCAGGCTGGTCTCGGCGATGTTGGTCGCCAGCACCACTTTGCGCTTGCCCGCCGGTGCCGGATCGATTGCCGCGCGTTGGGCGGCGAGGTCCAGCTCACCGTGCAACGGGCAGAGCAACACCTGTGTGCTCTCGCCCAACGCATCCGCCAATTGTTGATGCACGCGACGGATTTCCGCCTGCCCCGGCAGGAACACCAGCACGCTGCCGGTCTCATCATTCAAGGCTTCGAGAATCGTCTGCACCAGGCGCGGCTCGATGAATTCGCCGGGCTGGAACGGCCGACCCCAGCGCATCGCCACCGGGTACATACGGCCTTCACTGCGCAGGATCGGCGCGTCATCGAGCAACCCGGCCAGGCGTTCGCCTTCAAGCGTTGCAGACATCAAAAGGATTTTCAGCGGCTGGTCGTCGCGAAACAGCTCCCGGCCATTCAGGCTCAGGGCCAATGCCAGGTCCGCGTCGAGGCTGCGCTCGTGGAATTCGTCGAAAATCAGCAGGCCAACGCCGTCGAGTGCCGGGTCATCCTGCAAACGTCGGGTGAGAATGCCTTCAGTGACCACTTCAATACGGGTCTTGGGGCCGACTTTGCTGTCCAGCCGGATCCGGTAGCCAACGGTTTCACCGACCTTCTCGCCCAGCTCACTGGCCAAGCGCTCCGCCGCCGCCCGCGCCGCCAAACGGCGGGGCTCAAGCATCAGAATGGTCTGCCCGGCCAGCCACGGCTCGTTGAGCAAGGCCAGCGGAACACGGGTGGTTTTACCGGCGCCGGGCGGTGCTTCGAGCACGGCTTCGTGACGTGTAGCCAAGGCTTCACGCAGGGCGGGTAAAACTTCATCAATCGGCAAAGAAATCATGCTGGCTCCAAAACAGAGCGGCGAGTATAACGGCGAACTGCTCGGCGTTAATGACGGTCCTAATTCATATAGGCGTCCTTTCGTTTTGAAATTACCCAGGAGATTTCATATGCGTGTTCCCTTTCGCTTGATTGGCGGTGTATTGGTCGCGACGTTGCTGACCCAGGTGACCGCTTGCGGATCGATTTTTTATCCTGACCGTCGTGGTCAGATTGACGGCAAGATCGACCCGGCCATCGCCGCGCTCGATGCCGTGGGCCTGCTGTTCTACATCATCCCCGGCCTGATCGCGTTCGCCGTGGACTTCGCCACTGGCGCGATTTACTACGCGCCCGGTGAGACCGCACAGGTGGCCCCGGAAAAACTCAAGGAAGCGATCGGCGCCGACGGCAAAGTTGATAACCATAAGTTGCAGACTATTCTCGAAACCGAGTTGGGCCGCAGCTTCCCGCTGGATGACCCACGCCTGATTCAACACAAAGGCAGCACCCAGCAACTGGCCCTGTTCGGCCTGCAACCCGCCGCGTAATCCGTGCACGTAAAGGAATAGCCGCCCCTATGATTTCCAGCTCCGAACACGCCCGCCTGCTGCGGCTGGCGACTCGTGCCTCGGTGGCGGTGGCGTGTACGCTGATCGTCGCCAAAGCCATCGCCTGGTGGTTGAGCGGTTCGGTGAGCATGCTCGCCGGATTGACCGACTCGGCGCTCGACGGCGTCACCTCCCTGCTCAATCTGCTGGCGGTGCATTACGCGTTGCGCCCGGCCGATGACGATCACCGTTACGGGCACGGCAAGGCCGAGTCGCTGGCGGGCATGGCTCAAGCGTTGTTCATTGGCGGCAGTGCGGTGCTGATTTCTTTGCAGGCGATCGAGCGGCTGAAACATCCGGAACCAGTGGGCGCGCCGTGGATCAGCATCGGCGTGATTGTGTTCTCCCTGGCGCTGACCGTGGCGTTGCTGATGTTGCAACATCGGGTGGTCAAGGCCACCGGCTCCAACGCGGTGCGCGCCGACTCCCTGCACTACCGCTCGGACTTGCTGCTCAATGGCAGCATTCTGCTGGCGCTGGTGTTGGCCGGGTTTGGCTGGCATCAGGTCGACCCCTGGTTCGGCCTGGCAATCGCTGCGTACATCTTCTGGAGCGCGATTCAGATCGCCAAGGAAAGTTTTACGGTGCTGATGGATGAAGAACTGCCGCCGGAAGTGAGCCAGCACATGCTTGAGCTGGCCTGCGGCGTTCCGGGGGTGCTGGGCGCGCATGACCTGCGCACGCGGATTTCCGGCAACCAGTGGTTCGTGCAGTTGCACCTGGAATTGCCGGGGGACCTGACCCTGTCAGTCGCCCACGGCATCAGCGATCAGGCCGCCGATGCGATTCACGCCGCTTACCCGCGAGCCGAAGTGCTGGTGCACGCCGACCCGCAGGAAGTGGTACTGGCGGCAAAGACTCAGAAAGAAACCTGATAGCCGCGACTGCTCAGGCAGTTACCTTGAGCCTGGCGGTAGGCTTGCACCACCGACGGGTCTGGCTGGTAGGTGGCCGTCCGCGGATTGAAGCCACTTTGCTGCACCGCGTATTGATAACACTCGTAACCGTCCTGGTTGACCTGCTCCGGCGACTGGCCGTTGGCCGGATAGGCCTCCACGTCGTAGTTGTTGCTGACCGGCTGCGGCTGCATTTGCACCGGCGGCTCGACCACCACGTAGTCCTGAGTGTTTTCCTGATAGGCGTAATACGAACCGGCCGCCAGGAACAGCAGCGCCCCACCGATCCACACCTCACGCGCGTAATCGGGCAAGTAGCTGACTCGAATCCCGCGAGGCGGTTGAACCACCACATAACGCGGGCCTTGTGGGCGATACCAATAGCCGCCGGAATAGAAATAATCCCGACCACCGTAAGGCACGCGGTAGTCACGGTCCGGGAAGCGGTCGATCACATGACCCGGGCGATATTGCGGGCCGGGGCCCCAGCCATTACCGTGCCCATCCGGACGACCCGCCCAACGACGATCATCGGGACGCGGACCGTTGTTCTGCCATTGCTGGTTGTAATTGTTGCGCTGTGGATTGTCCTGATAGTAACCACGCTGTGGCTGCTGGGTCTGGCGCACCGCGTCGGGGCGACCCTGGATCGGCAGGTCATTGGCCGGGAGCTGCGGGGGTGGCGGCGGTGAGCGAACAGGATTGTTGTAGTCGGGCTGCGGACGGTTCTGCCATTGGCCATTGTTCTGAGTCTGGCCGTTGTGCTCGAACTGGCGGCTGTTGTCGCCACGAATGATGTCGTTGTCCTGCAGGCGCGGCTGATTATTGCCGCCATGCCCCTGATTGTTGCCCTGATGGCCGTCCGATCCACGTTGCCCGCCATCGGGACCACGGTTTTGCTGATCATCGGCCAGCGATTGCGCAGTGACACTCACACACAGCAAACCAACACCGGCCAAACGCCAGATGCGCGACTTCATGCTTTTCCTCACTGCGGGTTAGAGCCTGTACGTAAGACTGGGAAAGTACAGGGCGGTTCTGCAACAGGTTATCAGTCGCGCAACTTATTTATTGAGGGCCGCTCTCAAATTCCAGGCAAAAGAAAAGGGAGACCCGTCGGCCTCCCTTAGAGAACTTCGTCCGTGCTCGACGCTTATGACGTCGGCTCACCTCACGCCGTCTTCTGGACAGTGTGTAGCTCGGAGGCCGGCACATCCCCTGTGGGGGTGGCGGCCGCCGCCGGCCTGATTCGGCGAGCGGCTATGGACTGTTTGTCCGAGCAGTGATTCTGGTGATAAGAATAGGCCGCGAGTGCCGGCAGAGGATTGCGAAGATTGCTCAATTAAACATCACTTGCGCAATTTTTAACCCTGGATAGATAATCTGCCGCAATAGTTATGACAAAGGCCTGATTGATGAGCAAACTCGACCGATACGACTTGAGCATTTTGGCGGAATTGCAGCGTGACGCGCGCATCTCCAACCAGGAGCTGGCCGAACGCATCGGCCTGTCGCCTTCGCCTTGCTCGCGCCGGGTCAAGCAACTGGAAGACGACGGCTACATCACCCGCCAGGTGGCGCTGCTGGACCGCAAGATGCTCGGCTTGAGCCTCACGGCTTACGTGCTGATCGGCATGGACCGCCATACGCCGGAGCGTTTCGAGAACTTTGAAGCCGCGATTCGAACGTTGCCGCAGGTGCTGGAATGCAGCTTGGTGACGGGGATGGATGCAGATTATCAACTCAAGGTTGTGGTGCCGGACATGGATCACTACCAGAAACTGCTGCTGGGGCATTTGACCCGGATTGAAGGGGTGACCAGCGTTCGTTCGAGTTTTGTGTTGAATCAGGTGCTCAATAGTACCGAGCTGCCGTTGACTCATCTGCGCAGCTGATGTCCCCATCGCGAGCAGGCTCACTCCTACAGTGGATCTCCCGAACACCGAAGACCCCTTGTAGGAGCCTGCTCGCGATAAGGCCGGCACAGGCGACGAATGACTGCGACACACTGCCGCAGGTCAATCCTCCAGCCCGTCCCCATGCCGTATACTCCAGCGCCTTTTAGCCCCGCCCGCGCTGGAGATATTCAATGGATCCTGCCGTACTCGAAGAGTGGATGATGACCGGACTGGTCAGCGTCCTGATCATTTTCATGGGTTTCATCGTTTGGGATCTGGCGAAAAAATCCAAGGCCGGACGTTTTGGCTCTTTCATTCTGTTCTTCGTACTGGGTCTGGGCGTGGCTGCGTTCGTGATCAAAAGCGTGGTCATCGGCCTGATCGAAACCGGCACGTTATAAGCGCGCCGGCACTTCCTTCCACTGGCCCTGATCGAGTCCTTCGATTGTCCAGTCGCCGATTCTGACCCGTACCAGGCGCAACGTCGGCAAGCCGACGGCCGCTGTCATGCGCCGCACCTGACGGTTGCGCCCCTCGCGAATCACCAACTCCAGCCAACTGGTCGGCACGCTTTTGCGAAAGCGCACCGGTGGGTTGCGTGGCCACAGCTCGGGCTCCTCCAATTGCCGCGCCTCGGCCGGCAAGGTCATGCCGTCATTCAGTTCGACGCCGTCACGCAAACGCTGCAACTGCTCAGCGCTCGGCTCACCCTCCACCTGCACCCAATAGGTCTTGGCCAATTTGTGTTTCGGGTCAGCGATTCGCGCTTGCAGCTGGCCATCGTTGGTCAGCAGCAGTAATCCTTCGCTGTCGCGGTCCAGCCGTCCTGCCGGATAGATCCCCGGAATCTCGATGTAATCCTTGAGCGTCGCCCGCCCTCCTTCGTCACTGAACTGGGTCAGCACATCGAAGGGTTTGTTGAACAGGATCAGCTTCGGCTCGGCCGGCGGCGCTTTGGCGACACGGCGCGGGGCTGGGGAGGATGGCGCAGGCTTCGCGCCAGGGCGGCGAGAAACGGGACGTTGTGGACGGGACATGGGAAAGAGGAGCATCTAACGGTCAGGGCTGCCAATGCTAGTGCCCTGACCGTCAAATGACCATCACGAATCAGCGGAACGGCGGCTCGTCGAAGCTGCGCAGTTTGCGCGAGTGCAACGAGTTGAGTTCGGTGCGCAACAGATCCACCGCCTCGATGCCGATCTTCAAGTGCTGGCTGACCGCGCGCTCATAGAAGGCGTTGGCCGAACCCGGCAGCTTGATTTCGCTGTGCAGCGGTTTGTCCGACACACAGAGCAACGTGCCATAGGGCACCCGCAGGCGATAGCCTTGGGCGGCGATGGTGCCGCTTTCCATGTCCACCGCCACGGCGCGGGACAAGTTGATCAGAGGACGCTCCTGCGCCCAGCGCAATTCCCAGTTACGGTCGTCGTAGGTCAACACGGTGCCGGTGCGCAGGCGTTTTTTCAGCTCGTCGCCCTTTTCGCCGGTAATGTTGGCGGCCGCTTGCTGCAAGGCCATCTGCACTTCGGCCAGGGCCGGGATCGGAATGTTCGGCGGCACCACCCGGTCGAGAATCCCGTCGCGACGCATATAAGCGTGCGCCAGCACGTAGTCGCCAATGGTCTGCGACTGACGCAAGCCGCCGCAGTGACCGATCATCAACCAGCAATGTGGACGCAGCACCGCCAAATGGTCGGTGATGTTCTTGGCGTTGGACGGGCCGACGCCGATGTTCACCAGGGTCACGCCATGGCCATCGCTGGCAATCAGGTGATAGGCCGGCATCTGATAGCGGTGCCACACCACGCCCGCAGCAATCGCCGAGGCTTCGCCGTGGTCCATGCTCTTTTCGATGATCACGTTGCCGGGCAATACCATGCGCACGAAACGCGGGTCACTGCGCAACTGCTCCAAACCATGGACGATGAATTGGTCAACGTACCGGTGGTAGTTGGTCAGCAGAATCCACGGCTGCACATGACGCCAGTCGCTGCCGGTGTAATGCACCAGTCGACGCAGGGAGAAATCCACCCGCGCGGCATCGAACAGGGCCAGTGGCAGCGGATCGGTGTTCTCCCAGTCGTACAAGCCATCGGCAATGCCGTCGGTCGCGGCGGACAAGTCGGTGCTCGGGAACACCCGCGCCAGTACGGCAGCGGTGACGCCGGAGCCGGCCAGTTCATCGCCCTGCTCGACCACGTAAGGATAAGGAATGTTTTGCTGGCTGATGCCGACTTCGACGGTCACGGTGAAGTCGTGCATCAACGGCACGAGTTGTTCCAGCAGGTATTTACGGAACGCCGCCGGATGGGTGACGGTGACACTGTAGGTCCCAGGCAGCTGAACCTTGGCGTAAGCGCGGGTGGTCTGTGGGACTTCGCCCTGGCAGTGGTAGGTCAGACGCAGTTCGGGATAACGAAACATCGCACGCTGTTCAGCGTCCGGCTCGACTCGGTCCTTGAGATAACGCTTGAGCGCCTGGTTGAGCGCGGTGGTTGCACGGTTGTGCAAGAGCGCAAGCCGGTCCACGGCTTGCTCGGCGGTTTGAACGACAATAAAAGCTTCGGTCACGATCAGCATCCTGTGTTCTGACTTGCAGAGCTTCATCTTGCCTGCATCGTCGCTTCACGGGAACAGTGGCGTGTTGGCTATATGTCACTGATAGCCCCTGTAGGAGTGAGCCTGCTCGCGATAACGGCTTGTCAGTCACATCGATGTTGGATGTGCCAACGCTATCGCGAGCAGGCTCACTCCTACAGGGGTTCTGTGTGGTTCATGCCATCGTGGTCAAAAACCCTGCGGAGTCGAGCGGGCGACGATCGCTTCCACTTCCAGCCCACGCGGCAACGCGCCATACACCCGACCGGCCGAGCCGAGGCGACTGGCGATGAACGCATCGCTGACTGCCGAGTTGCCGGCTTCCAGCAACAGTTTGGCCTGAAGCCCCAGCGCAATGTCTTCAGTCAGCTGCCGCGCACGGTATTGAATGTCGCTGGTGTCCTTGAACGCCGTCTGCAACTGGCTGATGTGCGCAGCCAGGCGCTTATCGCCCTGACCATCACCCAACTCGCTGAACAACACATCAAGCACACCTGGCTCCTTCGATAGCGCCCGCAGCACGTCCAGGCACTGCACGTTGCCGGAACCTTCCCACGTCGAATTGACCGGTGCCTCACGGTAGAGGCGCGGCAGGATGCTTTCCTCGACATAGCCCGCACCGCCCATGCATTCGGCGGCTTCGTTGATCATTGCCGGGGCGCGCTTGCAGATCCAGTACTTGCCCACCGCCGTCACCAACCGGGCGAATTTGGCTTCGTGGCTGTCATCCAGATGATCCAGCGCCTTGCCCATGCGCAGGCTCAAGGCCAGGGCCGCTTCGCTTTCCAGCGCCAGATCAGCGAGTACGTTTTGCATCAACGGCTGTTCGCTGAGCAACTTGCCGCCGACCATGCGATGTGCGCAGTGATGGCTGGCCTGGGTCAGCGCCTGACGCATCAGCGAGCTGGAACCGACCATGCAATCGAAGCGAGTCATCGCCACCATCTCAATGATGGTCGGAACACCGCGCCCTTCTTCACCGACCATCCACGCCAGCGCGCCACGAAACTCCACTTCGCTGGAAGCATTGGAGCAATTGCCGAGTTTGTTCTTCAGGCGCTGGATGTAGAACTGATTGCGCGTGTCGTCCGGGCGATGGCGTGGCAGCAGGAAACAGGTCAAGCCCTTGTCCGTCTGCGCCAACGTCAGGAAGGCGTCGCACATCGGCGCGGAACAGAACCACTTGTGCCCGACCAATTCATAAGCCTGGCCCGGGCCACTGGCGCCGACCGGGTACGCCTTGGTGGTGTTGGCCCGCACGTCGGTGCCGCCCTGTTTCTCGGTCATCGCCATGCCGATGGTGACACCGGCCTTGTGGGCCATGCCGACATTGCGCGGGTCGTATTCGGTCGAGAGGATTTTCGGCAGCCACTGCTCGGCCAGGTCCGGTTGCAGGCGCATCGCCGGGACGCTGGCGAAGGTCATGGTCAACGGGCAACCGCTGCCGGCTTCGGCCTGGCTGTGCAGGTACGTCATCGACGCGCGAGCCACATGGGCGCCAGGTTGCGGATGTGCCCAGGGTGATGAGGTCAAGCCGTGCTCGACCGCCGTGCGCATCAACTGGTGATACGCCGGGTGAAATTCCACCAGGTCGATGCGATGCCCGTATCGGTCATGGCTGACGAACACCGGTTTGTTCTGATTGGCCAGGAATCCTGCTTCCATCAGCGGCCCGCCGGCCAATGCACCATAAGCGTCGATCCGCGACTCGGCCCAACCCGCCCCGAAACGCCGAGACCATTCTTGCAAAGGCAGGTCGATGCGATAGAGGTTGGCGCCGTCCAGCGACGGGGGCTGATTGGTGACTTCGTGGGTTTCGGCGAACTGATGCAGGTTCATGACGGGGCTCCTTTGGTCAGCCAAGGGATTCAGTTAAGCACCGCCTCTTGGCCGAACAAAGTGTCATAACCGCCTAAATGTCGGCGCTTTCGCCTTGCCCCGAACAGAGTACCCGGCGATAGAGCGCCGCTTGCAGATCCTCGAATTTCACCGGTTTGCTCAGGTGATCGATCAAGGCTCCCGTCGGGCAGCGCTCCCGGTCGGCGCTCACGGCAATCACGAACACTGGCAAGTCGGCACAGCCTGGCAAGCCGCGGATCTGGCAGCAAAAGGCGGTGCCATCCAGCGTCGGCAACTGACCATCGAGCAGGACCGCATCGAAGCTTTCACGCTGCAAGAGGTCGAGCGCGGCAGCGCCGCTGTCGGTGGCGCGCACCCGGAACCCGAGCTTGAGCAACATGCCACGCATCACCAATTGATTGATGCTGTTGTCATCCACCAGCAGCACCGTGCAGTCCTGTGGCAATCGAAGACGCGGAAACTCGCGGGTCATCAAGGGCACTGCCGGCCGCTCGACCACAGGCAGTTCGAACTCGACGTCCAACTGGAAACGGCTGCCGCTGCCGGGCTCGGATCGATGGGTCAGGCGTCCGCCGAGCAATTCGACCAGTTGCCGACAGATCGCCAGGCCTACGCCCAGGCCGCCGTATTCACGGGTCATCGAGCCGTCGAGCTGGAAGAAGCGCTGATACAGCGTCGCCTCTCCCAGATCGGTAAAACCGATACCGGTGTCGATCACCGCAAACGACAGCGATATCCGACCGGTTTCCACCGGTTTGCCCGTCACGCGCAGTGCCAGCCCGCCGACCCGGGTGAACTTGATGGCGTTATCCAGCAGGCATTCCAGGCATTGCGCCAACTTGGCGCTGTCACCGTTCAAGCGATCCGGCAGGCCCGGCATCACTTCGACTTTGAAGTCCAGGGACTTGCCTGAAGCATTGCCCTCGAATTGGGTGCGCAAGGTGTCGACCACGCCACGCAGACTGAACGTTGCCGGGATGACTTTAAGCTTGCCGGCCTGCAACTCGGTGAGGGTCAGGATGCCGTTGACCATGCGCATCATGTCCCGTGCGGAGCCGGCGGCGGTTTGCTGGTATTGCTCCAGTTCCGGGTCCATATCGACGGTTTGCATCAACTCCAGCGAACCGATCACACCGTTCATGGGCGTGCGCAATTCGTGGGTCAGGGTGGCGAGGAATTCATCCTTGAGCTTGTTACTGTGGGCCAGTTGCTGGTTCAGCACCTCGAGTTTCTGACCGGCATCGAACAGCGTCTGCGCTTGCTGCTCGCGCATGGCGTTGATGCGGTCGGCCAGGGCCAGGGACAGCAGCGCCACTTCGATGGCTGAACCGATCTGGCTGGAATACATGGTCAGGAACACGTTCGGCAGGTATCCCAACACCATGAGGGTGTTGACGATGCCGCCGAGCAGGAAGGCCGACCAGGCAATGATGAAATATCGCGCCACCCGCAAGCCACCGAGCCAGGCGCATAGCCCGGCGATGAAAATCGCCACGGTGAAAACCAACGCCAAGGCTGTTGCCAGGCGCAAGGCCAAGGCGTAGCTGGTCATCAACGACAACCCGACCACGAGCGCACTGAACGCCACCAGCGCCAACAGTAAACGGTCGAGCCAGCGACTGTGGTTGGCCGTCTGCAAGAAGCTGCGGGCGAACTGGCTGCCGAACAGTCCAGCACAACCGATGAAGAATGGCGTCGCGGCGTTGGCCCACCACGGATTGTCCGGCCAGAAATACTCCACGGCTGCGCCGTTCACTGACAGTTGATACAGGCCGAAGGAAGCGATGTAGAAGATGTAATAGAGATAGCTGGTGTCGCGCACGCTGAGGTAGATGAACAGGTTGTAGACCAGCATCCCCAACAACACGCCATAAATCAGCCCCAGCACATAAAGGCGGACCGGCTGTTCTTCGAGGTAAGCGGTGCTCGACCACAAGGTGACGGGCGCCTGGATCGACCCTTCGCTTTGCAGGCGCAAGTACACCGTTTGCGCCTGGTCAGGCAGGAAATCGAGATCGAACAGGTAGTTGTTCTGGCGGAACTCGCGACTGGCAAACGGCAACGCATCGCCTGTTTGCCGGGCCAATCGAAAGTCACCGCCAGCATCGGGCAAGTAGAGATCGAGGTGATCGAGGGGTGGATAGGCCAGTTCCAGCAGCCAGGTCCGTTGCGCCGCCGGGTTCGACGGACGGTAATGCAGATCGATTTTCAGCCAGAACACCGAACGCGAGTAACCGGCGTTGAGGGTGGCTTTATCGTGGGGCTTGAAGTTACCGGCCGCGGCTTGCGCACGGACATCGGCGATGGTCGCCTGACCGCCCGCGTCTTCGTAGACCTGCAGGGTTCGGCCCAGGGGAAGGCTCTGGGTGAATTCATCGAATTCGACGGCGCTCGCCATGAGGGGCAAGCACAACAGCAACATCAGCAAATAGCGCATTTAAGCCCCAGCGTGGCCTGTCCGGTTATCTCAGGAAGCCCCTCATTCCCTTTGAGTAGACGTAAAACCGGTATTACCTGTTATTGGTTTGGATCCACTCTAGCATAGCCGCTGATGGCCATTGAGCACCATTGAAATTTTTCCTGCAAGGGCTCTAGTACGGGCGTTCCAGCGGCACACTTCAGGAAAATCTGTTTATACGGTCAGCTTATGGCTATATGCAACACCTGAGGCGAGGGAGCTTGCTCTCATGGAGGTGCGCAGCGCCCCACCCTTTGCATTCGGTCGGTAACATTGCGTCGCCAGATTCACCACGGCTTCGCAGCGGAACGGGGCCAGCCCTCTCACCACAATGTATCGGCAGACCTGGCGACCACTGCACCCGAAAATCGATGTTTGGTGGTAAGCTCGCGCACCATGAATATCTACAGCTCTCGCCCCGTTGTCCTCTGTCTCTCCGGCCACGACCCCAGTGGTGGCGCCGGCTTGCAGGCAGATATCGAAGCCCTGCTCGCCCAGGGTTGTCATGCGGCCCCGGCCGTCACCGCCCTGACCGTGCAAGACACGGTCAACGTCACTGACTTTCGCGTGCTCGACCGCGAGTGGGTGCTGGCCCAGGCCAACGCCGTGCTCAACGACTCCGAAGTCGCTGCCGTGAAACTGGGCATGCTCGGTTCCCTGGAGATGGTCGACACTGTCGTCGAACTGCTCTCGGCACACCCGCACTTGCCGGTGGTCTGCGACCCGGTGCTGCGCGCCGGTGGCGGCGGACGCCTGGGCAAGGATGAAGTCGGCTACGCCATGCGCGAACGCCTGCTGCCCCTGTCCATCATCGCCACCCCTAACCTGCCCGAAGCCCGCATCCTCGCCGAACTGCCCGAAGGCACCGCGGACGAGTGCGCTGAAAAACTCCTGCCGTTCGTCAAGCACCTGCTGATCACGGGCGGCCATGGCGACGAACACGAAATCCACAATCGCCTGTACAGCCGCGATGGTCACCGCGAAACCTTTACTTGCCAGCGCTTGCCCGGCAGTTATCACGGCTCCGGTTGCACCTTGGCCAGCGCCCTGGCCGGTCGTCTGGCCCAGGGTGAAAATCTCGTCAGTGCCGTGCAGACCGCGCTTAACTACACGTGGCGTACCCTGCGGGATGCCGAGCAGTTGGGCAAAGGCCAGTTCGTGCCGCGTCGCCTGCCGCTGGATTTCTGTTCGTAACTTTCTATTCGCACTGCGGTGAGGCTTGTCCGATGAAACTACGTGGCCTGTACGCCATTACCGACAGCCAGTTGCTGGCCGGTAAATTTCTTTCGTACGTGGAGGCGGCGCTGGAAGGCGGCGTCACCCTGCTGCAATACCGCGACAAAAGCAGCGACGAGGCCCGACGTTTGCGTGAGGCCGAAGCCCTGCGCAATCTGTGCGACCGCTACAAGACTCAGCTGATTATCAATGACGACGCCGAACTGGCCGCTCGCTTGAACGTCGGCGTACACCTGGGCCAGACCGATGGCCCGCTGTCGCCGACCCGTGCGCTGCTCGGTCGCCAGGCAATCATCGGTTCGACCTGTCACGCGCAACTCGAACTCGCCGAGCAAGCAGCCAAGGAAGGCGCCAGTTACGTCGCCTTCGGCCGCTTCTTCAATTCCAATACCAAACCCGGCGCACCAACCTGCAGCCTCGAACTGCTGGACCAGGCCCGCAGCAAACTGCACCTGCCGATCTGCGCGATCGGCGGCATCACCCTCGACAACGCCGCCCCGCTGGTGGCCCACGGGGTCGACTTGCTGGCGGTGGTGCATGGCCTGTTTGGCGCCGAGAGCACGGCTGAAGTAACCCGCCGCGCCCGCGCCTTTAACGAATTACTGAAAATCTGATTTGAGAGCCCGATCATGTCTCGTTCCGAAACCCTGTTTGCCAACGCCCAGAAACACATCCCCGGTGGCGTGAACTCGCCTGTTCGCGCGTTCAAAAGTGTGGGCGGCACGCCGCTGTTCTTCAAACACGCCGAAGGCGCCTACGTCACCGACGAAGACGACAAGCGTTACGTTGACTACGTCGGTTCCTGGGGCCCGATGATTCTCGGTCACAGCCACCCGGACGTGCTGGATGCTGTGCGTAAACAACTGGAGCACGGCTTGTCCTACGGCGCCCCGACCGCGATGGAAACCGAGATGGCCGACCTGGTCTGCTCGATCGTGCCGTCGATGGAAATGGTGCGCATGGTCAGCTCCGGCACCGAAGCGACCATGAGTGCCATCCGTCTGGCCCGTGGTTTCACCGGTCGCGACAACATCATCAAGTTCGAAGGCTGCTATCACGGTCACTCCGACAGCCTGCTGGTCAAGGCCGGCTCCGGCGCGCTGACCCAAGGCGTGCCGAGCTCGGCCGGTGTGCCGGCGGATTTCGCCAAGCACACCCTGACTCTGCCGTTCAATGACATCGACGCGGTCGAAGCCATGCTCGCTGACGTCGGCCAGGACGTGGCCTGCATCATCGTCGAGCCGGTGGCCGGCAACATGAACTGCGTTCCGCCGGCGCCAGGTTTCCTCGAAGGCCTGCGGACCCTGTGCGACAAACACGGCGTAGTGCTGATTTTCGACGAAGTAATGACCGGTTTCCGAGTTGCCCTCGGCGGTGCACAAGCGCACTTCGGCGTGACGCCGGACCTGAGCACCTTTGGCAAGATCATCGGTGGCGGCATGCCGGTCGGCTGCTTCGGCGGCAAGCGCGAAATCATGTCGCACATCGCGCCACTGGGTCCGGTCTATCAGGCAGGCACCTTGTCGGGTAACCCATTGGCAATGGCGGCGGGCCTGACGACGTTGCGCCTGATCAGCCGTCCCGGTTTCCACGACGAGCTGACCGACTACACCAGCCGCTTGCTCGATGGCCTGCAACAGCGCGCCGATGCTGCTGGCATTCCGTTCGTGACCACGCAGGCTGGCGGCATGTTTGGCCTGTACTTCAGCGGTGCCGACGACATCGTGACTTTCGATGACGTGATGGCCAGCGACGCCAAGCTGTTCGGTCGTTTCTTCCACTTGATGCTCGAAGGCGGCGTGTACCTGGCCCCAAGCGCTTTCGAAGCCGGCTTCACCTCGATCGCTCATGGCGAAGCCGAGTTGAAACTGACGCTGGATGCCGCCGAGCGTGCCTTCGCCGCATTGAAATAACGCTGTGCCCGCTGACGTTGGCGATTGCCAGCGTCAGCTTTCACCTGGATTTACACCTTTATTCCTACGCTTCTGCTAATAATCCCCCGTCAATCGGGCGATATATTCCCCGTGCAGCAGAAAAACGAGTAAAGACTTTGTAAGGTTGGCCCTGCTTATTTCATAATGCGCGCTTATTGGATCCCCTCGATGGGTCCGCGCGCCCTTCAGAGGTAAGTCGATTCCCATGAACCGCACCGGCCGCGCCCTTGCACTGGGCTGCCTGTTGCTCCTTCAGCCCCTGCTCGCGCTCGCACAAGCAGGCGGCAACTCGTTGTTAATCCCAGCGATGGGTCGCTGCACCCTCAATACTCAGCCGCAAGACCTGACGCAAGCGCTCGCTGCCTGCCAGAAAGCGTCGGATGAAGGGGATGCACAAGCGCAATACGAGTTAGGTGAGTTCTACTACGACGGCAAAAACACCCCGCGCGACCTCAATAAGGCCCTGGGCTATTTTGAAAAAGCTTCGTTGCAAGGCCACGCCCAGGCGCAATTCAAACTCGGCACCATGTTCTTTCACGGCGAAGGCGTACCGGCCAATAACGTTCAGGCGTATATCGTGCTGAAAATGGCCGCGGTCAACGGTGCTGAAGAGGCACTGGATACGGCCGACGAAGTGGCCGAGAAGATGCCCCGCGAAGACCTTGAGATGGCGACTCAGGTGCTCGGGCAAATCTTCCGTAAATACCTGATGGAATTGCAGAGCGCCGATGGGCGTACGCCGTTTTCGCCGCTGCCCTGATTGACGCAGGCCCCTGTGGCGAGGGAGCTTGCTCCCGCTCGGCTGCGCAGCAGTCGTAACGTCAAACAATGCGGTGAATCAGAAAAACGGTGTTTGCAGAGTTTAGGGCCGCTTCGCGCCCCAGCGGGAGCAAGCTCCCTCGCCACAAACAACCCAGTTCATTTCAAAAGCTTTCCTGCTTACTTCTCAGGCATCGGCATCGGAAACGGCATGACATTGCCGACCGCGCCGCGGGCTTCGCTGATTTTCGGTGTGCCGAGGCGTTCCACTTCGTCGATGCGCACAATCGAATGCATCGGCACAAAACTGCGCACCACGCCTTCGAACTGAGCTTTCAACTTCTCTTCGCTCGGGTCGACGACCACTTGCGTGCGCTCGCCAAAGACGAACTCTTCCACTTCCAGGAAGCCCCACAGATCACTTTGATAGATCTGCTTGGCATACATTTCGTACACCTGGCCCTGGTTGAGGAAAATCACCTTGTAGATTGGGGCTTCACGTTTGGTCATGGTGGGCGGGCAACACATAGGGGATAAAAATGAGGGCGCGAACTATAGCATAGCCGCCGGACGCACAGCGGTAGGAACCTTGGGACATGTTCCCTATAATGCGCGGTTCTTTGAATCACGTGATGACTCTGTCCATGGCCAAGAAGCTTTACATCGAAACCCACGGTTGCCAGATGAACGAGTACGACAGCTCGCGCATGGTCGATCTGCTGGGTGAACATCAGGCCCTGGAAGTGACCGCTCGCGCTGAAGACGCCGACGTGATCCTGCTCAACACCTGCTCCATTCGTGAACGCGCCCAGGACCGGGTGTACTCCCAGCTCGGCCGCTGGCGCGAACTGAAACTGGCCAACCCGGACATGGTGATCGCCGTCGGCGGCTGCGTGGCCAGCCAGGAAGGCGCCGCGATCCGCGATCGCGCCCCTTACGTGGATGTGGTATTTGGCCCGCAAACCCTGCACCGTCTGCCGGAAATGATCGACGCCGCGCGCGCCACCAAGCTGCCGCAAGTCGACGTCTCGTTCCCGGAAATTGAAAAATTCGACCATCTGCCCGAGCCGCGTATCGATGGCCCGAGCGCTTATGTGTCGGTCATGGAAGGCTGCAGCAAATACTGCACCTTCTGCGTGGTGCCTTATACCCGCGGTGAGGAAGTCAGCCGGCCGTTTGATGACGTGATTGCCGAGATCATGCACCTGGCCGAAAACGGCGTGCGCGAAGTGACGCTGCTGGGCCAGAACGTCAACGGCTATCGCGGGACCACGCACGACGGACGTTTGGCCGATCTGGCCGAGCTGATTCGTGTGGTGGCCGCCGTCGATGGCATCGACCGGATTCGCTACACCACCTCGCACCCGCTGGAGTTCTCCGACAGCCTGATCCAGGCCCACGCCGACGTGCCGGAACTGGTAAAACACCTGCACTTGCCGGTGCAATCGGGCTCGGACCGCATTCTCTCGGCGATGAAACGCAACCACACCGCGCTGGAATACAAATCCAAACTGCGCAAGCTGCGGGCAGCTGTCCCAGGGATCTGCATCAGTTCGGACTTCATCGTCGGCTTCCCGGGCGAGACCGAGAAAGACTTCGAACAGACCATGAAGCTGATCGAAGACGTCGGTTTCGACTTCTCCTACTCGTTCGTCTACAGCCAGCGCCCTGGCACCCCGGCTGCGGATCTGGCCGACGAGACGCCGGAAGAACTGAAGAAAGAACGGTTGAATGCGCTGCAACATCGCTTGAACCAGCAAGGTTTCGAGATCAGCCGACAAATGGTCGGCTCGATCCAGCGGATTCTGGTCACGGATTATTCGAAAAAAGACCCCGGCGAACTGCAAGGCCGGACCGAGAATAACCGGATCGTCAACTTCCGCTGCGACAATCCGACCTTGATCGGCCAGTTCGCCGACGTGCACATCGACGCCGCACAGCCGCACTCGCTGCGGGGCTCGCTGATTTCGTAACACCGTAAAACCTGTAGGAACGAGGCTTGCCCGCGAAGGCGGACTGACACTCACCACATGAGTCGTCTGAAATACCGCCTTCGCGGGCAAGCTTCGCTCCTACAGGGCCGGTGTTTGGCGCTGGATTATTTAAGAGCTTTCGCACCCAGCCCACTGGCGTTATCCTTGATTTCATCTTAATTGCCCCAGGGCGGCTAAATACGACCTTGAACGCACCCATAGAACCACATCGTTTTATCCTCGAGCCCTTTGAGGCCCGTCGCTTCGCCAATCTGTGCGGGCAATTCGACGAGCATCTGCGCTTGATCGAACAGCGCCTGACCATCGAGATCCGCAACCGCGGAAACCAGTTCGAGCTGATCGGCGAGCCCAAACACACCACCTCCGCGGAAAATCTGATTCGTCGTCTGTATCGGGAAACCAAAGGTACAGAGCTGTCGCCGGACACGGTTCACCTGTTCCTGCAGGAATCGGCCGTCGAAGAGCTGGACAACGTCTCCCCGTCCGAACCCTCCGTCGCTCTGCGCACCAAAAAAGGCATGATTCGCCCTCGCGGCTTGAATCAGCTGCGCTACGTGAAGGAAATCCTCGGTAACGACATCAATTTCGGCATCGGCCCGGCCGGTACCGGCAAGACCTATCTGGCCGTTGCCTGCGCGGTAGACGCGCTGGAACGCGAGCAGATTCGCCGCATCCTGCTGGTGCGTCCGGCGGTTGAAGCGGGCGAGAAGCTTGGCTTCCTGCCCGGCGACCTGTCGCAAAAGATCGACCCATACCTGCGCCCGCTCTACGACGCACTCTACGAGATGCTCGGCTTCGAACACGTCGCCAAGCTCATCGAGCGCCAGGTGATCGAAGTTGCGCCACTGGCCTACATGCGCGGTCGCACGCTGAACAACAGTTTCATCATCCTCGACGAAAGCCAGAACACCACCGTCGAGCAGATGAAAATGTTCCTGACCCGGATCGGCTTCGGCTCCACGGCCGTCATCACCGGTGACATCACCCAGGTCGACCTGCCGAAAGGCACCAAGTCCGGGCTGCACCATGTGATTGAAGTACTCAAAGACGTGCCGGGTATCAGCTTCACCCATTTCATGCCCAAGGACGTTGTGCGCCATCCATTGGTGCAACGTATCGTCGAAGCCTACGAGCGCTTCGAGAATCGCGCGGCAGATGAAACACCAAAGGACAGTCGCCGCGATGCTTGAGCTTGATCTGCAACTGGCTACCGAGGCGCCTGCACCCAGCGAAGCCGAGTTCCGCCAATGGTGCGAACTGGCCCTGCGCCAGCGCACTGCCGACTCTGAAATGACCATTCGCCTGGTCGATGACGAAGAGGCCCGCGAGCTGAACCACACCTGGCGGCAAAAGAATTACGCCACCAACGTCCTGTCGTTTCCGGCCGATGTGCCTGACGAGTTTCTCGACATCCCGCTGCTGGGCGATCTGGTGATCTGCGTGGCCGTGGTCGAGCGCGAAGCCGCCGAACAGGGCAAGGAACTAAAGGCCCATTGGGCGCATCTGGTGATTCATGGCTGCTTGCATCTGCTGGGTTACGACCATATAGATGATGACGAAGCCGAAGAAATGGAAGCACTGGAACGAACGTTGCTTGCCGAGTTGGGCTTTCCCGACCCTTATGCGGACGACGAAACAGACACAACCCCTATCGTTACAACAAAGGATTCAGAGTAATCGCTATGAGCGAAGATCGATCGAGCAACGGGCAAAAGTCTTGGCTGGGTAAGCTCACCCAGGCTTTTGCCCACGAGCCGAAGAACCGCCAGGAGCTGCTGGAGCTGCTGCGCGACGCACACCAGAACAAACTGTTGGACAGCGAAGCGCTGGCCATCGTCGAAGGCGCCATTCAGGTCGCTGACCTGCAAGTACGGGACATCATGGTCCCGCGCTCGCAGATGATCAGCATCAAGGCGACCCAGACACCTCGCGAGTTCCTGCCTGCCGTGGTCGACTCGGCCCACTCCCGCTACCCGGTCATCGGCGAAAGCCACGATGATGTGATGGGCGTGTTGCTGGCCAAGGACTTGCTGCCGCTGATCCTCAAGGAGAACGGTGACAGCTTCAACATCAGGGACCTGCTGCGTCCGGCGACCTTCGTGCCCGAGTCCAAGCGCCTGAATGTGCTGCTGCGCGAGTTCCGCGCCAACCACAATCACATGGCCATCGTCATTGACGAATACGGCGGTGTGGCAGGCCTGGTGACCATTGAAGATGTGCTGGAACAGATCGTCGGCGACATCGAAGACGAGCACGACGTCGAAGAAGACAGCTACATCAAGCCGCTGCCCAGCGGTGACTTCCTGATCAAGGCCCTGACGCCGATCGAGAACTTCAACGAGTTCTTCGACAGCGAATTCTCCGACGACGAATTCGACACCGTTGGCGGCCTGGTGATGAGCGCGTTCGGGCACTTGCCAAAACGCAACGAAATCACTGAAATCGGCCCTTATCGCTTCCGCATCCTGAACGCCGACAGCCGTCGGATTCACTTGCTGCGCCTGACCCCTATCGCCCGATAAATCCAAGGATTGAAATGCATCGTATGACCCGCCCCGGCTGGCCCGGTAACCTGCTGGCCGTGGCGGCCGGTGCACTCACCACCCTGGCCCTGGCGCCGTTCGATATCTGGCCGTTGGCATTGCTGGCGGTCGGGTTCTTCTATGCCGGTTTGCGCGAACTGAGTCCCCGCCAGGCCCTGGGCCGTGGCTGGTGTTTCGGTTTTGGCTTGTTTGGCGCGGGTACCAGCTGGATCTATTACAGCATTCACCACTTCGGCGGCGCGTCAGTGCTGCTGGCCGGTTTCCTGATGCTGATCTTCACGGCCGCGATTGCCTGGTTCTTCGCCCTGCCCGCCTGGATCTGGGCGCGCTGGCTGCGTCGCAACGAAGCGCCGCTGGCCGATGCCTTGGCGTTTGCCGCGCTGTGGGTTGGCCAGGAAGCTTTTCGTGGCTGGTTTCTCACCGGTTTCCCATGGCTCTATTCCGGTTACAGCCAGCTCGACGGCCCATTGGCCGGGCTCGCACCCGTCGGCGGAATGTGGCTGATTTCCTTCACCCTGGCCCTGACGGCGGCGCTGATCTATAACGCCATGCGCCTGGTGCGCACGGGCCGTAAAGGTTTCATCGCCGCTGGCGTATTGCTGCTGGTCGGCCCCTGGGTGGCCGGCATGGCGCTGAAGGAACACGCCTGGACCAGCCCGGCGGGCCCGGCGCTGAGCGTTGCCGCCCTTCAGGGCAATATCGAACAAAGCATGAAGTGGGACCCGGCGCAGCTCAACGCGCAGCTGGCGCTGTACCGCGACATGAGTTTCAGCTCCAAACGGGTCGACCTGCTGATCTGGCCGGAAACAGCCGTTCCGGTGCTCAAGGAGTCCGCCGAGGGCTACCTGAACATGATGGGGAATTTCGCCGCCGAGCGTAAATCTGCGCTGATTACCGGCGTACCGATCCGTCAGGAAGTCCGACACGAGAAGCGCTTCTTCAACGGCATCACCGTCCTCGGTGAAGGCGACGGCACTTATCTCAAGCAGAAGCTGGTGCCGTTTGGCGAATATGTTCCGTTGCAGGAAGTACTGCGTGGGCTGATCGCATTCTTCGACCTGCCGATGTCCGACTTTGCCCGTGGCCCGGCTGACCAGCCGATGCTGCAAGCCAAGGGTTATCAGATCGCGCCGTTCATCTGCTACGAAGTGGTCTACCCGGAATTCGCCGCCAGCCTGGCGGCCCGCAGTGAATTGCTGCTGACCATCAGCAACGACACCTGGTTCGGCACCTCCATCGGCCCACTGCAACATTTGCAGATGGCGCAGATGCGCGCACTGGAGGCAGGCCGCTGGATGATCCGCGCCACCAACAACGGCGTCACCGGCCTGATCAACCCGTTCGGGCAGATCACGGTGCAGATCCCGCAGTTCGAACGCGGCATCCTGTACGGCGAAGTCGTGCCGATGCACAACCTGACGCCTTACCTGCAATGGCGCTCGTGGCCGCTGATCATCGTTTGTGTGTTGTTGTTTGGCTGGGCACTGGTGGCGAACCGGATGGCCAAGACCGTCTGACTCTGGCGAGGGAGCTTGCTCCCGCTCGGCTGCACAGCAGCCGCAATACCGGTTAATGCGCTTTGTCAGCCAGAAATGGATTAGCCGGACTCAGGGCTGCTTCGCAGCCCGGCGGGAGCAAGCTCCCTCGCCACAGGTCATCAGTAAAACATTGAATACCCGATCTGCCCCACCGCCTCATTCAGCAACTGCCCGCTCTGCCAGATCGACTTGAATTCCGGCATCCAGCCGCCCAGTGGCCGGGCGTTGTCCACGCCTAAAAAGCCCACCGGTGCTGGCACCACTTCAAATCCCGCCTGCTGAAAGCTCCAGACTGATCGCGGCATGTGCCAGGCCTGCGTCACCACCACCACCCGTTTGATTCCCTGCGGCAGCAACACCTCGGCGCTGAACTGCGCGTTCTCCCACGTCGTGCGGCTGCGCCCTTCCTGCCAGCGCACGGTGACGCCAAAATCATCAAGCAATGAATCCGCCATCAACTTCGCTTCGGTCGGCGGCGTACCGTAATGCAGGCCGCCGCTGGTAAGAATGGGCAACCCGGAGGCCTTGGCCAAGCGTGCCGCATACCGTTCGCGCTCAAGACCTACGCCCGTCGGCTGATCAGCCCCCCAGGCAATATCGCCCCGCTCACGCCCCGAACCCAACACCACAATCGCATCCGCACGCTGACTCAGGGTGGCCCATTCCTCGCGCGCCAGTGGCGGCTCACTTTCCAGGGCCTTGGCGCCCCACTGCACCACCACCGGCAAACTCATTAACAGGAAGCCGCCGAACCCCAAGGCAAAGCACACACCCGCAAGCCGCGGCCTTGAGCGGCGCAACCACCACGCGAGCATCAACAGCAGCAAAAGAATGCCGGGAGGCAACAGAAGTTGTTTCACGAAATAACGAAAAGGCATCGAGCATCTCCATAAGATGCCCGAAGCCTAAGTGGGTTGACGCAATGCGACAACAAATGCGGAAGGACTATGCTTTAAAAAACATGGGTAATGGCTTGCAGCCGTTATTTGAATTGCAGAGACCGGACCTTTTCCGCGTCCCTGCCAGGTGCCTTGTCCTTGAGCCAGATGATCTTGGCCGAACGTGGTGCGTCGAGTTGCTTCACTGCTGCAGACAAGCATCCGTGCGTCTCACGTTCACTGCGATCCAGATAGGCTTTGACCAGTGCAAACTCTGCGGGGCTCAAACCACGCAGTTCCAGCTCCAGGGGACGCTCATCGCGTAGCCGGTCAGCGGTTTTTGCAGCGTCCAGGGCCATCCCCAGACGATCGATCAGTCTTTCGTACAGCTGCGGTTTCGTGACTTTTTGCTGTGACTCAACCATCCCTCACCTCATTGAAGATAAGACTCGCTCCCCATTTAGAGCTTAGCTTCCATGAACAAACCGGCTGGATGCCGCGACCAACGGCCCTCGCGGCAGTTTTCGCAAGACGCGCGGCAGTAATCAGGGTTTCCCTCGGTAGAGTGCGGTCATGTATGCTACGGCGCTTCCTGTAACTCCACTTCCAGCTCGTTCGGGCACTGAAACGTCGATTTGGCGTCGTCACCGTCCAGCGTTGCATTGAAGAGGATTAGGCCACCCCTATTCAGTTCAAAAGTAGCCATGCACGAACAATATCAGCCCCGTGAAATCGAAGCCGCCGCCCAATCGTTCTGGGACGAGCAAAAGTCCTTTGAAGTCAGTGAACAGCCAGGCAAGGAGACGTTCTACTGCCTGTCGATGTTCCCTTACCCCAGCGGCAAGCTACACATGGGGCACGTGCGCAACTACACCATCGGCGACGTGATCTCCCGCTACCAGCGCATGCAAGGCAAGAACGTCCTGCAACCCATGGGTTGGGACGCCTTCGGCATGCCGGCGGAAAACGCCGCGATGAAGAACAACGTAGCGCCCGCCAAGTGGACCTACGAAAACATCGCCTACATGAAAACCCAGCTGCGCAGCCTGGGTCTCGCGGTGGACTGGTCCCGCGAAGTGACCACCTGCAAGCCTGATTACTACCGCTGGGAACAATGGCTGTTCACTCGCCTGTTCGAAAAAGGCGTGATCTACAAGAAAAGCGGCACCGTGAACTGGGACCCGGTCGACCAGACCGTCCTGGCCAACGAACAGGTGATCGACGGTCGCGGCTGGCGTTCCGGCGCGCTGATCGAGAAGCGCGAAATCCCGATGTACTACTTCAAGATCACCGCCTACGCGGATGAGCTGCTGGAGAGCCTCGACGAACTGACGGGCTGGCCTGAACAGGTCAAGACCATGCAGCGCAACTGGATCGGCAAATCCCGCGGCATGGAAGTGCAGTTCCCGTACCACGTCGATTCCATCGGCGAAACCGGCGCGCTTAAAGTCTTCACCACCCGTCCAGACACCCTGATGGGTGCGACTTACGTCGCCGTGGCCGCCGAACACCCGCTGGCCACCCTGGCCGCGCAGAACAACCCTGAGCTGCAAGCGTTCATCGCTGAATGCAAGGGCGGCAGCGTTGCCGAAGCCGACGTCGCCACCCAAGAGAAAAAAGGCCTGCCGACCTCGCTGTTCGTCGAGCACCCGCTGACCGGTGAAAAACTCCCGGTGTGGGTCGCCAACTATGTGCTGATGCACTACGGCGATGGCGCGGTGATGGCGGTTCCGGCTCACGACGAACGTGATTTCGAGTTCGCCACCAAGTACAACCTGCCGATCAAGTCCGTGGTGCGCACAAGCGCAGGTGATACCAACCCGGCTCCATGGCAGGACGCCTACGGCGAGCACGGCACGCTGATCAACTCCGGCGAGTTCGACGGCCTCGACTTCGCTGGCGCGTTCGACGCCATTGAAGTTGCGCTGATCAAGAAAAACCTCGGCGCCTCGCGCACCCAGTTCCGCCTGCGCGACTGGGGCATCAGCCGTCAGCGTTACTGGGGCTGCCCGATCCCGATCATCCACTGCACCACCTGCGGTGATGTGCCGGTCCCGGAAGATCAATTGCCTGTGGTACTGCCGGAAGACGTGGTGCCGGACGGCGCGGGCTCGCCATTGGCGCGCATGCCTGAGTTCTACGAGTGCGCTTGCCCGAAATGTGGCGCACCGGCCAAGCGTGAAACCGACACCATGGACACCTTCGTCGAGTCCTCGTGGTACTACGCCCGTTACGCCTCGCCACACTATGAAGGCGGTCTGGTTGAAAAATCGGCGGCTGACCACTGGTTGCCGGTGGATCAGTACATCGGCGGTATCGAACATGCCATTCTTCACCTGCTGTACGCGCGTTTCTTCCACAAGTTGATGCGCGACGAAGGCCTGGTGAGCTCCAACGAGCCGTTCAAGAACCTGCTGACCCAGGGCATGGTGATCGCCGAGACTTACTACCGTCGTGAAGCCAACGGTGCTTACACCTGGTTCAACCCGGCGGACGTCGAACTCGAACGCGACAGCAAGGCCAAGGTCATCAGCGCTAAGCTGATTGCAGACGGTCTGCCGGTGGAAATCGGCGGCACCGAGAAGATGGCCAAGTCGAAGAACAACGGCGTCGACCCACAGTCGATGATCGACCAGTTCGGCGCCGACACCTGCCGTCTGTTCATGATGTTCGCCTCGCCACCTGACATGAGCGCGGAATGGTCCGACTCTGGCGTCGAGGGTTCGCACCGTTTCCTCAAGCGCGTCTGGCGCCTGGCTCAAGCCCATGTCACTCAGGGTTTGCCGGGCAAACTGGACGTCGCCAGCCTGAACGACGAGCAGAAAGCCATTCGTCGTTCGATCCACCTGGCCATCAAGCAGGCCAGCCACGACGTCGGCCAGAACCACAAATTCAACACCGCCATCGCCCAAGTGATGACGCTGATGAACGTGCTGGAGAAAGCCGCACAAGGCACCGAACAGGATCGCGCACTGGTTCACGAAGGTCTGGAAGCCGTGACGTTGCTGCTGGCTCCGATCACCCCGCACATCAGCCACGAGCTGTGGCATCAACTGGGTCACGCTGGCCCGGTGATCGACGCCGGTTGGCCGGTGGTGGACGAAACCGCGCTGGTGCAGGACAGCCTGACGCTGGTCATCCAGGTCAACGGCAAGCTGCGCGGCCAGATCGAAATGCCGGCGACCGCGACTCGCGAAGAAGTCGAAGCCGCTGCCCGGGTCAACGAGAACGTGCTGCGCTTCGTCGACGGCCTGACTATTCGTAAAGTGATTGTAGTGCCCGGGAAACTGGTCAATATCGTCGCCAGCTAAAATTGGATCAGGCGCCAGGTGAGCCTGGCGCCGAGTAAAACCTTTCGGGCCGCACGATCGGCCCACATGGTTTCAAGGGGAGCAACAAGATGATCAAACGCAATTTGCTGGTGATGGGCCTCGCGGTCCTGTTGAGCGCCTGCGGGTTCCAGCTGCGCGGCACCGGCACCAATGAAATGGCGATCAGGGAGCTCGATCTGAGCGCCCGCAACGCCTACGGCGAAACCGTGACGCAATTGCGTCAGGTACTGCAAAGCAGCGGCGTCAAGGTTTACGCCGGAGCGCCGTACAAGCTTGTGTTGACGGATGAGCAGGAAAACCAGCGCATCCTCAGCTACGCCGGTGCCGGCCGTACTGGCGAGTATCAGGTGAGCACCGTGCTGAGCTACGACATCCGGGGTGCGCAAGGCCTGCCGCTGCTGAGCGACAAGCTCGAAGTGCAGAAGATGTTCATCCACGACGGCAACAACCTGGTGGGTTCCGACCAGGAAGCCAATACGGCTCGCACAGAAACCCGTCGCGAGTTGGTTCAACGCATGATGCTGCGCCTGTCACAACTCACGCCGACTCAGTTGGATCAGTTGCAACAGACCGCCGACGCCAAGGCAAAAGCCGAAGCCCAGGCACTGGAAGCGGCGCAGAAAGCTGAAGCGGAAACCCCGCGTCAGTCGCCTATCGAAATCCCGCAGCAATAAGACTTACGGGGCGCCCAGGCGCCCCGTTCGCCCTTTCTTATGAAACTCGCCCCCGCCCAACTCGCCAAACACCTGCAAGGTGCCCTCGCGCCGGTCTACGTCATCAGCGGCGATGACCCGTTGCTGTGCCAGGAAGCCGCCGACGCCATTCGTGCCGCCGCTCGCCAACAGGGTTTCGACGAACGCCAGGTCTTCGCCGCCGACGCCAGTTTCGACTGGGGGACGTTGCTGCAAGCCGGTGCAAGCATGTCGCTGTTCGCTGAAAAGCGCCTGCTGGAGCTGCGGTTGCCATCCGGCAAACCCGGTGACAAAGGCGCCGCTGCCTTCATCGAGTACTGCTCGCGCCCGGCCGAAGACACGGTGCTGCTGATCAGCCTGCCCAAGCTGGATGGCAGTGCACAGAAGACCAAGTGGGGCAAGGCGCTGGTCGAAGGGCAGCAGACGCAGTTCGTGCAGATCTGGCCGGTGGATGCCAACCAGTTGCCCAGCTGGATTCGTCAACGGTTGTCCCAGGCCGGGCTTTCCGCCAGCCAGGACGCCGTGGAACTGATTGCCGCGCGGGTCGAGGGCAACCTGCTGGCCGCCGCCCAGGAAATCGAAAAACTCAAGCTGATGGCCGAAGGTGGACAGATCACCGTCGAAACCGTGCAAGCAGCAGTGGCCGACAGTGCGCGCTTCGATGTGTTTGGCCTGACCGACGCGATTCTCAACGGCGAAGCCGCCCATGCCCTGCGCATCCTTGAAGGGTTGCGGGGTGAAGGCGTCGAGCCACCGGTGATTCTCTGGGCGCTGGCCCGGGAGCTGCGTCTGCTGGCCAACCTTTCGCTGCAATACAGCCAGGGTGTGCCGCTGGACAAAGCCTTCAGCCAGGCTCGACCGCCGGTCTGGGACAAGCGCAAACCGCTGATGAGCAAAGCCCTGCAACGCTATCCGGCGCAACGCTGGGCGCAGTTGTTGCTGGAAGCGCAGCGGATTGATGCGCAGATCAAGGGTCAGGCTGCCGGGTCACCGTGGATGAGTTTGAGTCGGTTGTCGTTGTTGATGGCAGGCCAGAGATTGTCGCTACCCGCCGAGTGAGCTTTCCGAACGCATAACGGCCATTCGCGGGCAAGCCCCGCTCCTACAGGCCTCAGTCGGCCCATCATTATGTGTACGACTCCAACCTGTAGGAGCGAGGCTTGCCCGCGAACGCATCCGAAAGGTCCTACGCAATGTGGGGACTAGACAGAACCCCAACTTCAGCAGATTATTTCCCCCGCAAAACCCACTCAATCGAGAGATCTGATCATGAGCAAAAAGCCATCCAAGCATGGCCCCAACAAGGCCAAATCCATCATCGCCCAGCCACTGTTCCGCAGCCGTCAGGAACGAGCCGGCAAGGGCAAAGGCAGCTACCGCCGCGAAGCCTTCCAGTCTAATAGCTGGGAGGCTTCTTACTTTCTGGCGGCCTGAAAGGCAAGCCATCGCTCAACATGTTAAGGTCTGCACCTGATTCGTATTCCCTGGACCTGTGCATGCCCCTTTGTATTTCCCGTCGTTGGCCCCTGCGCCAACTGATCGCTGCCTCCAGCCTCATTTTGCTTGTCGCCTGCGCGGAAAAACCGACCGCCGCCGACGCCCAGCCGCTTCAGACCCTTCCCGTATCGACAGCCCCTGCGGTCATTCCGCCCGTGGTGCCGACCGGTGAAAACCTCGACCTCCAGCCCACCCAGACCTTCGCCGAATGGCAGGCGGGTTTCCGCAAAGACGCGCTAACCGCCGGCATCCGCGCCGATCTGTTCGACCGCGCCTTCGCCAATGTCAGCCTCGACACCAGCGTGATCCGTGCCGATCGCAGCCAACCCGAGTTCTCCCGCCCGGTGTGGGAATACCTCGATGGCGCCCTGTCGCCGCTGCGGGTACGCAAAGGTCAGGCGCTGGTCGGCCAATACGCTGACATTCTGCAAAGCATCGAGCAGCGCTACGGCGTTGATCGCCAGGCCTTGGTGTCGGTGTGGGGCATGGAGAGTAATTTCGGGCAGTTCCAGGGCAACAAGTCAGTGATCAACTCCCTGGCGACCCTGGCCTACGAAGGCCGGCGTCCGGGCTTTGCTCATGCGCAACTGATCGCCGCCCTGCAAATCCTGCAACAAGGCGATATCGAACCGGAGAAAATGCTCGGTTCCTGGGCCGGCGCCATGGGTCAGACCCAGTTCATCCCGACCACCTTCAACACCCACGCCGTGGATTTCGACGGTGACGGCCGCCGCGACATCTGGGGCAGCCCGGCCGATGCGCTGGCCTCGACGGCGCACTATCTGCAAAGCTCCGGCTGGCAGAAAGGTCAACCGTGGGGCTTTGAAGTGCAGCTACCAGGCAGTTTCAACTACGTCCTGGCCGACGGCACGATTCGCAAGAGCGTCGCCGAATGGCAACAGTTGGGGGTCTCGCTGCCTAATGGCGCCCAGGTTCCGGCAGGTTCCGAACACCTGTCCGCCGCCCTGCTGCTGCCGGCCGGTTATCGTGGCCCGGCGTTCCTGGTGCTCGACAACTTCCGCGCAATCCTCAAGTACAACAACTCGTCGTCTTATGCATTGGCGGTGAGCCTGTTGTCCGAGCGCTTCAGTGGCGGCGGCCTGATCAATGGCACGTGGCCAAAAGATGACTTGCCGTTAAGCCGCACCGAGCGAATCGAACTGCAAAGCCTGCTGAGTGCGCAGAATTACGATGCGGGCACGGCTGACGGGATCATCGGCGCGAACACTCGCAAGGCGATCCGCAGTGCACAACAGTCGTTTGGCTGGCCGGCGGATGGGTATCCGACGCACAAGCTGCTTGAAGGCCTGCGTAACCGCTAAAAAGCTTCGCGGGCAAGCCTCGCTCCTACGGGATCACACCATCCTGCAGGAGAGAGGTTTGCCCGCGAAGACTTACTGACAGGCGCTATCGCACTACCGCTTGACGACCACATCCTGTTCCAACACCAATTCCTTCTTCCCCGCATCCAGCCGAACCAGCGCGCCCATCGGCAACGTCAGGTTCGGATCGCAGTGCCCGCTGCGCCACCCGGCCAACACCGGTATCCGCAACGGCTCGAGCGTCTGCTTGAGCAACCGCTCCAGCGCAAACGTATCAACCCCCGCCACATCGCCCACCAGCACGCCGCGCAACTTGCCCAGCGTGCCGGCCAGGCGCAGATGAGTCAGCAAGCGGTCGATGCGATACAGCGGTTCGTTGATGTCCTCAATGAAAAGAATGACGCCTTCAGCCTCCATCTCAAATGGCGTGCCCATGGTTGCGGCAATCATCGACAGATTGCCCCCCAGCAACCGCCCGTGAGCGATGCCGGGCTCGATCGTGGTCAGCGGCCAGGCCACCGGGTGCGAAAGCACACTGCCCGCCTTCACCTGCCCTCTGAGCATGTTGAAAAACGAAGACTCGGTCGGTTTTTGCTTCTCGCCCAGCAAATCGGCATTAAGCAGCGGACCATGAAAGGTCACAAAACCGGCGTAACGGCTGATCGCCACGTGCAGCGCAGTGATGTCGCTGTAGCCGATAAACGGCTTGGCGTTGTTCTGCAGCAATTCGAAATCGATACGATCGAGCAGACGCGGCGTACCGTAACCGCCCCGCAGGCAAATGATCGCGTCGACTTCCGTGTCGGCGAACGCGGCGTGCAAGTCATTGAGCCGCACGTCGTCGCTGCCGGCCAGGTAGCCATCCTGTTCGTACACCCCGGGAAATATCCGCAGCGCATAACCGCGAGCGCGCATCCAGGCAACGGCTTTATCGGTGTCCAGCCCGGCAGGCCCGGCGGGCGCAATCACGCCGATCAGCCCTTCCGAGGGCAAGGCCGGAACGGCTGAGTGAGGAAACAGCGTGTGGGTCGGTCGAACAGTCATCCATGAATCTCCCTGCGTGAAAAGCTTCAGCACACAGTAGTCAGGAACGGGGACAAACAGAAGAGGATCAATCGCCCCGCAGGTTGCAGGAAAAGACGGTTGCGGCCGTAGGCACGGCCAACAAAAACGCCCGCAAGGCTGAAAAGCCTTACGGGCGCTTTATTACAGAGACGACATCAATTCAGCTTTGACCAGCTTCGCCTGCTCGTCGGCGTGGTACGAGGAACGCACCAACGGGCCGGAAGCGACGTTTTTGAAGCCCATTTTGTAGCCTTCCTCGGCGAACCAGGCGAAGGTATCCGGATGCACAAAACGCTCCACCGGCAAGTGACTGCGCGACGGTTGCAGGTACTGTCCGAGGGTCAGCATGTCGATGTCGTGTTCGCGCATGCGCTTCATGACTTCGATGACTTCTTCGTCGGTTTCGCCCAGACCCAGCATCAGGCCGGACTTGGTCGGAATGTGCGGCATCATCTGCTTGAAGCGTTGCAGCAGGGTCAGCGACCACTGGTAATCCGAACCCGGACGCGCAGCCTTGTACAGGCGCGGCACGGTTTCCAGGTTGTGGTTGAACACATCCGGTGGCTCGGCGGCGGTGATTTCCAGCGCAACGTCCATGCGGCCACGGTAGTCCGGGACCAGAGTTTCGAGCTGCACGTTCGGCGACAGTTTGCGGATCTCGCGGATGCAGTCGGCAAAGTGCTGGGCACCGCCGTCACGCAGGTCGTCGCGGTCGACCGAGGTGATCACCACGTACTTGAGTTTCAGGTCGGCGATGGCGATGGCCAGGCTTTCCGGCTCATTGACGTCCAGAGGCTTCGGACGACCGTGGCCAACGTCGCAGAACGGGCAGCGACGGGTGCAGATGTCGCCCATGATCATGAAGGTCGCGGTGCCGCCGGAGAAGCACTCGCCGAGGTTCGGGCAGGACGCCTCTTCGCACACGCTGTGCAGCTTGTGTTTGCGCAGCAGGGCCTTGATGCGGTCGACTTCCGGCGAAACCGGGATGCGCACGCGGATCCAGTCAGGTTTTTTCGGCAGTTCGGTGGTCGGAATGATCTTTACCGGGATACGTGCAACCTTCTCGGCGCCGCGCAGCTTGACGCCGGCTTCAACCTTGGCACGCGGGGCCGGACGCTCGGTAACATCCAGCGTCGGGATCATGGTTTGCACTGCATCAGTAGTCATATCAGTCGATTCCGCCCGTTAGGGTCGTCTGCTCAGCATAGTCGAGGTGTTTGACGAGCTGCGCGCGCAGCCGGGCACTTACCTCGGCAAATTCAATCGATCCTGCGTGATCGCTCAGCTGGGTCATCGCCAGCCCGGCGTAGCCGCAGGGATTAATCCGTCGAAACGGTTCCAGGTTCATGTCCACGTTCAGGGCCAGGCCATGAAAGGAACAACCGTGGCGGATCCGCAGACCCAGGGAGGCGATTTTCGCCCCATTGACATAGACACCCGGCGCATCAGGCTTGGCCGCTGCGGTCACGCCATAGCTGGCCAGCAGCTCGATCAGGCAGTGCTCCATGCGGGTGACCAGGTCACGCACGCCGAAACCCAGTTTGCGCACGTCGAGCAACAGGTAGGCCACCAACTGGCCGGGACCGTGGTAAGTCACCTGACCACCGCGATCGACCTGCACCACCGGGATATCCCCCGGCAGCAGCAAGTGCTCGGCCTTGCCGGCCTGACCCTGGGTGAACACCGGCGGGTGTTCGACCAGCCAGATCTCGTCCGCGGCATTGCTGCCGCGTTCGTTGGTGAAGCGTTGCATGGCATGCCAGACCGGCTCGTAAGCCATCTGGCCGAGCTCGCGAAAGCCCAGCGTGCCAGACATCACAGCACCATGTGCACGAAACCGGTAGCCCGCAGTTCGCTGTTGATGTCGTACAGCTGGTCTTGACCGGTGGCGATGATGTGCAACTGGATGGTGGTGTACTTGCCGTTGCTGCTCTGGCGTTCGTCCACCTTTTCATCGTTGATCGTTGCGTGCTTCTTAACGATATCGATGATCTTTTGCTTGATGTCCACAATGGTGTCGCCGATCACTTTAATCGGGTAATCATTGGAAGGAAATTCGATCTTTGGCGCCTTTACTTCGGTATCTGTCATGGCGTAACGGCCTCGTAAGCCGTGGCAACGGACATGGCCCCGCTCCGGATTGGAACGGGGCCATGCAAGTCCACACTAATTCAGTTGAACAAGCCGTAGAAGAATAGACGGATGCTATCCCACATGCGGCGGAAGATACCACCCTCCTCGACAGCGTCCAGGGCGATCAGGTCGGCGCTATGCACCACTTTGTCGTCCAGTTTCACTTCGACTTTACCGATTACGTCGCCCTTGGCGATAGGCGCAACCAGTTGCGGGTTCATGGTCATGCTGGCGGCGAGCTTTTTCAGCTGGCCTTTTGGCAGGGTCATGGTCAGGTCTTCAGCCAGGCCGGCCTTGACTTGATTGGTGCTGCCTTTCCAGACAGGGGCCTGAGCCAGCTCGGCGCCTTTCTGATAGAAGGTCTGGGTTTCGAAGAAGCGGAAACCGTAGGTCAGCAGCTTCTGGGTTTCAGAAGCACGGGCCACTTCGCTGTTGGTGCCGAACACCACGGCGATCAGGCGCATGCCATCACGTACAGCCGAAGACACCATGCAGTAGCCGGCTTCGTCGGTGTGACCGGTTTTCAGACCGTCGACAGTCTTGTCACGCCACAGCAGCAGGTTGCGGTTAGGCTGCTTGATGCCGTTCCAGAAGAACTCTTTCTGCGAGTAGATCGCATAGTGAGCCGGGTCTTCGTGGATGATCGCGCGAGCCAGCACCGCCATGTCGTGAGCCGACGAGTAGTGCTCAGGGTTCGGCAGACCGGTCGGGTTCATGAAGTGGCTGTTGGTCATGCCCAGATCGGCCACGGTTTTGTTCATCATGTCGGCGAATGCGTCTTCGCTGCCGGCGATGTGCTCGGCGAGCGCAACACTGGCGTCGTTACCCGACTGGATGATGATGCCGTGCAGCAGGTCGCTGACAGTGACTTGCGAACCCACCTTGATGAACATCCGCGAACCGCCGGTACGCCAGGCGTTTTCGCTGACGGTCACCGGATCGTTTTCACCGATCTGGCCACGACGGATTTCCAGGGTCGCGATGTACGCGGTCATCAGCTTGGTCAGGCTGGCCGGTGGCAGACGCTGGTCACCGTTGTTCTCGACCAGCACGTTGCCGCTGCTGGCATCCATGAGTACGTAGGATTTAGCGGCCAGTTGTGGTGGCGACGGCATCATCTCGACCGCGAACGCGGCAGGCGAGAGGAGCAGCGGGACTAGCAGACACAGGCGTTTGGCAAAGGTGGTGATGTTCATCCGTCTCTCGAAATCGCTAATGGAAACTGCCCGAAGGCAAAACTAATCAGATGGCCTTCTAACGGGCCATCGCGTGTTCAGTTGCTCACTCAGAACCCTTGCCGGGCTTTTGTTCTTCAACGAGCCAACAACCAGGTCCACCCCCCAAACCGCAAGCGAACCGTCAATCAAGTACTACGTATTATTCGGCGGTGACCACGCTCGGCGAACCGAGATTGGCCAGGCGCACACTGTTCTGCACTTGCTGGATTTCACCCGGCGAACCGATCGGCCCCAGGCGCACCCGATGCAGCGTCTGTTGATTACGCACGATCGAGCTGATGAACACCGGAGCGCTCACCATCCCGCTGAGCTTCGATCTCAGGAGTTCTGCAGCGTCCGGGTTGGCGAACGCGCCCACCTGCAGATACTGGCCAGAGGCTGGTACAGAAGCGTTTTTTTTTGCATCAATCTGCACGGGCACCACGGCTGCCGCGTGTTGCTGCGGCGGTGGCGTCCATTGCTCGACGGTGCCCGCCGAAGCGGTAATCGTCGGCGCGGCATTTTGCGCTACCTGCGGTTCGTTGAGCATCAAAGGCGCCGGACGGCCCTTTTGTGCCCACCACTGTTGCGGATCGATACCCTCGACCTTCACCCGTGCGGTGCCGGTTTCGGCGTAACCGAGTTTTTTCGCGGCGGCGTAGGACAAGTCGATGATGCGGTCCGAGTAGAACGGCCCGCGGTCGTTGACCCGCAGGATCACGCTCTTGTGGTTGTCCAGGTTGGTCACCCGGACGTAACTCGGCAGTGGCAATGTCTTGTGGGCGGCACTCATGCCGTACAGGTCGTACACCTCGCCATTGGCGGTGTTCTGACCGTGGAATTTGGTGCCGTACCAGGATGCCGTGCCCGAGGCGACGTAGGTCTTGGATTCTTGCAGCGGAAAGTAAGTCTTGCCCAGCACGGTGTAAGGATTGGCTTTGTAAGGACCGGAGTGCAGGGTCGGCGTGGCATCCGGGATGCGCGATACGTCGACGTCCCACCATGGCGCGCCGTCTTTGTGCGCACGGTTGATGTCCAGGCCAGGCGTTGCGCGCACGGCCGTTGAAGTCTTTTGCGTCGGCGCGCGGCTGGTCGAACAACTGGCGACCAGCACCGCCAACGCGGCGAATGCCATCAGCTTCAGGGGTTTATTCATAGGCAATGCCCGCATTACTTGACGCCCCGTGCTTGGACCAGCTGTTCAGACAGTTGATGTACCGCCATGGCGTACATCACGCTGCGGTTATATCGCGTGATTGCGTAAAAATTCTTCAGGCCCATCCAGTACTCCGGGCCATTGTCACCTTCCAGGCGGAAAGCCGTGACCGGCATATCATCGCGCAGCGCATCATGACTCGACCAGCCCAAGGCTCGCAACTCCCCGACCGTTTTAGTCGGCTCGATGCCTGTCGTCAAACCTTCATCCACTTGCTCGCCACGCACATCGGCGCGACTGACCACCGGCTCGCCGGCGACCCAGCCGTGACGCTTGAAATAACTGGCGACGCTGCCGATGGCATCGTCCGGGTTGGTCCAGATATTAATGTGGCCGTCACCGTCGAAGTCCACCGCATAGGCGCGAAAGCTGCTCGGCATGAACTGCGGCAAACCCATGGCGCCTGCGTAAGAGCCTTTGAGAGTCAGCGGATCGACCTGCTCCTCACGGGCCAGCAACAGGAACTCACGCAACTCCTTGCGGAAGAATTCGGCACGGGGAGGATAGTCGAAACCCAGGGTCGACAAAGCGTCGATTACCCGGAAATTGCCGGTATTGCGGCCGAAAAAGGTCTCAACCCCGATGATCGAGACGATAACCTGAGCCGGCACGCCATATTCCTGCTCGGCACGGGCCAGTACCGCTTCGTGCTGACGCCAGAAGTCCACACCACGGGCGATGCGCGCGTCGGTGATGAACATCGGGCGATATTCGTTCCACTGCTTGACCCGCTCGGCGGGTTTCGAGATCGCGTCCAGAATCGACTGCTTGCGCTCGGCTTCGCGAAACACGCCCATCAGCTGTTCACCGGCAAAACCGTAGTCGCGGGTCATTTCACCGACGAATTCGGCCACCTGGGGTGAACCTTCGTAATCGCCGGCCAACGCGTCCTGCGTTGTGCCAAGGATGCTTACCAGGCCGACCCATGGCGCGTATCGAGTCGCCCAGCCGCGCATTACTTGCATTGACATCTTCACCTTATTCAAACCTGTGCGATCCACTTACGATGGGTATGGATCGACATCAAAACCCCAAACGCTGACAGCAGCGTCACCAGCGAAGTTCCTCCGTAGCTAATGAACGGCAACGGCACCCCCACGACCGGCAACAGGCCACTGACCATACCGATGTTGACGAAAACGTAAACAAAAAACGTCATGGTCAGGCTGCCCGCGAGCAATTTGCCGAACAATGTCTGGGCCTGGGCGGTTATCACCAGCCCACGACCGATCAACAACAGGTAAATCAACAGCAGTGCGCAGATGCCCACCAGGCCGAATTCTTCGCCCATCACTGCAATAATGAAGTCGGTGTGGCTTTCCGGCAGGAAGTCCAAGTGCGACTGAGTGCCGAGCAGCCAGCCTTTGCCGAACACGCCGCCGGAACCGATGGCGGCTTTCGACTGAATGATGTTCCAGCCGGTGCCGAGCGGATCGCTCTCGGGATCAAGGAATGTCAGGACGCGCTGCTTCTGGTAGTCGTGCATCACGAAGTACCACATGGCCACAGACACCGGCACGGCGGCAGCAATCACGCTGAGAATCCAGCGCCAGCGCAACCCGCCCATGAACAAGACGAAGGCGCCACCGGCGAGAATCAGCAGCGAAGTGCCGAGGTCCGGCTGACGCACGATCAGGATGAAGGGCAAGCCGATCAGGAACAGACTGACCCCCACATGCTTGAGCTGCGGCGGCAACGTACGCTTGGACAAGTACCAGGCGATGGTCGCCGGCATCAGGATCTTCATGAACTCCGAAGGCTGGAAACGGATCACCCCCGGGATGTTGATCCAGCGCGTGGCGCCCATGGCGTTGTGGCCCATGACGTCCACCACCACCAGCAACAACACACCGATCACGTAACCGACCGGCACCCAACGCGCCATGAATCGCGGCTCGAACTGGGCGATGACGATCATCGACACCAGGCCGATGCCGAACGAAGTGGCTTGCTTGGCCAGCAGGTCCCAGCTCTTGCCACTGGCCGAATACAGCACGAACAGACTGCCGGCGGCGAGGGTCAGCAACAGGATCAGCAACGGGCCGTCGATGTGCATGCGTTGCAACAGCGTCGCACGGCGACGCATCACATCCTCACTGGAGAGAATGCGATCGAAATTACTCTTCACGGGCCGTAGCCTCCGCACTGATAGGGCTGGCGTATTCGGCCTTCAACCGACCGTCCTGGTCCAGAAGCCAGGCGTCCATGATCTGTCGTACCACAGGCGCTGCGACGCCGGAACCGGACTCGCCGTTCTCGACCATCACCGACACCACGATTTGCGGGTTGTCAGCCGGTGCGAAGCCGACGAACAAGGCGTGGTCACGATGGCGCTCCTGAACCTTGGAGCGGTCGTACTTCTCACCCTGCTTGATCGCGACCACCTGGGCCGTACCACTTTTGCCCGCGATGCGGTATTGCGCACCGATCGCCGCTTTGCGCGCCGTACCCCGGGCGCCGTGCATCACCTGCTGCATGCCATGGTTGACCTTGGTCCAGTCGGACGGGTCGCGCAGGATGATGTCCGGCATCGGGTTGTCATCCTTCGGCCGCTCGCCTTCGACGGTCTTGGCCAGGTGCGGACGGTTCCAGACACCCTTGCTCGCGACCAGCGCTGTGGCTTGGGCCAATTGCAATGGCGTTGATTGCATGTAGCCCTGACCAATCCCGAGAATCAGCGTTTCGCCCGGGAACCAGGCCTGACGCCGGGTTGCACGCTTCCACTCACGTGTCGGCATCAGCCCCGGCGACTCCTCGAACATGTCCAGCGAAACCTTCTGGCCGATGCCGAACTTGCTCATATACGCCGACAGCCGATCGATCCCCAGTTTGTGAGCCAGATCGTAGAAATAGGTGTCGTTGGACCGCATGATCGCCGTGTCGAGGTCCACGTAGCCGTCACCGGTACGGTTCCAGTTACGGTATTTGTGGTCATAGTTGGGCAGCTGGTAGTAGCCGGGGTCGTACACCCGACTTGATGCAGTCACGACACCGGCATCCAGGCCGGCAATCGCCACCGCCGGCTTGATGGTCGAACCCGGCGGGTACAAACCGCGCAGCACGCGGTTGAACAGCGGCCGGTCGATGGAGTCGCGCAGCTCGGCATAGGCCTTGAAGCTGATGCCGGTGACGAACAGGTTCGGATCGAAACTCGGCGCACTGACCATCGCCAGCACCTCGCCGGTTTTCGGATCGAGCGCCACCACGGCGCCACGACGACCGCCAAGTGCGGCTTCGGCGGCTTCTTGCAATTTGATGTCCAGGCTCAGGACGATGTCCTTGCCGGGAATCGGATCGGTACGCTTGAGTACGCGCAATACGCGGCCGCGAGCGTTGGTTTCGACTTCTTCGTAGCCCACCTGACCGTGCAGCTCCGGCTCGTAGAAACGCTCGATGCCGGTTTTGCCGATGTGGTGCGTGCCGCTGTAATTGACCGGATCGAGAGACTTCAGCTCTTTCTCGTTGATCCGCCCCATGTAACCCACCGAGTGCGCAAAGTGCGGGCCCTGCGGGTAGTGACGCACCAACTGCGCGACGACTTCCACGCCCGGCAGACGGAACTGATTCACCGCGATACGGGCGATCTGCTCCTCAGACAGCTCGAACAGGATCGGCACCGGCTCGAAAGGACGACGCCCCTGACGCATGCGCTTCTCGAAAATCACCCGGTCCTCGGGCGTCAGCTCCAGCACTTCGACGATCACGTCGAGCACTTGCTGCCAGTCACCGGACCGTTCGCGGGTCATGCTCAGGCTGAAGCTGGGCCGGTTATCGGCCACCACCACGCCATTGCGGTCGAAGATCAACCCGCGAGTCGGCGGAATCGGCTGTACGTGGACGCGGTTGTTTTCCGACAGGGTCGAGTGGTACTCGTACTGAATCACCTGGAGGAAATACAGCCGCGCGATCAGCACGCAGATCAGCAAGACCACCGCAATAGCCCCGAACACGACGCGGCCACGCACCAGACGGGCGTCTTTTTCGTGGTCCTTGATGCGGATCGGCTGGGGCATGAGGGCAGAACTACTTGTGGTAAGGGTGGCCGGACAGAACTGTCCAGGCACGATACAGCTGTTCACCGATCAGAATCCGCACCAGCGGGTGCGGCAACGTCAACGGCGACAACGACCAGCGCTGATCGGCCCGCGCACAGACTTCCGGCGCCAGCCCTTCGGGGCCGCCGACCATGAAGTTCACCGTGCGCGAGTCCAGCCGCCAGCGATCGAGCTCGACCGCCAACTGCTCGGTGCTCCAGGGCTTGCCGTGGACTTCCAGGGTCACAACACGCTCATTCGGCCCGACCTTGGCCAGCATGGCTTCGCCTTCCTGACGGATGAAGCGCGCCACGTCGGCGTTCTTGCCACGGGTGTTGAGCGGTATTTCCACCAGTTCCAGCGCCAGCTCGGACGGAAGACGCTTGGCATATTCATGCCAGCCTTCTTCCACCCACTTGGGCATGCGGGAGCCGACGGCGATCAGTCGCAGTCGCACAGCGGTCCCTTATTGCTGGTCTTTGTTGAGCTTGACGAAGTGCTCATGGGTGTTTTCCGGGCTGTGGTGAGCCGCGTTCAGAGCACGGCTCTGCTCTGCACCGGACCACAGACGCTCGAGGTCGTAAAACTGACGAGCCGAGGCGGTCATCATGTGCACGATGACATCATCCATATCCAGCAGCACCCAGTCGCTGTCGCCCTTGCCTTCTTCACCCAGTGGCTTGACGCCCAGGGCTTTGACGGCTTCGCGAACCTTGTCCAGCATCGCGCCGATCTGGCGGTTGGAGGTACCGGTCGCGATGATCATGTAGTCAGTGATGCTCTGCTTTTCACGAACGTCGATGACCTGGATGTCCTGGCCCTTCACGTCTTCCAGGGCGGCTACGGCCACCTTGACCAGCTCGTCACCTTTAAGAGGTTCAGTGGTGAGAACCGGCTCAGGCAGCGGGGCGCTTTTGAACGTGCCTTTGCGCTTTACTTTAGTTACGTCTTTGTTCGTCATATAAAACTCGTTTTGCTCGTATGTTCGGGCGCTTCAATACACGTCATTACGTGCCTGGAAGCGTGCCCTCTTTTCAGTTCGACGCACGGTAGAGACCGTGCGCATCGATGTAGGCCAGGACCGCGTCGGGCACCAGGAAACGTACCGACTTACCGCTGGCCAGCAGTTGACGGATCTGGGTGGCGGATACCGCGAGCGGCGTCTGCCAGACGAATGCAATCTGTCCGCTCGGCCCTTTGAGGGCCAGCGGGTCGCTCACCGAGCGTGCCGCCAACAGATTGCGCAAGGCATCCGGCGGTTCGCTGTCGGCATCCGGGCGTTGCAGCACCAGGATGTGGCAATGCTGGAGCAACTCTTCCCAGCGGTGCCAAGTGGGCAGGCCGCAAAATGCGTCCCAGCCCAAAAGTAGAAAAACCTGGTCAGAGACGGCCAGTTCGGCGCGCATCAGTTCCAGGGTGTCGATGGTGTAGGACGGTTTGTCCCGCTGCAATTCGCGGGCGTCCACCACCAACGGCGCCACACCGGCCACCGCGCACTCGACCATCGCCAGACGGTCCTTTGCCGACACCTGCGGCGTACCGCGATGCGGCGGCCTGGCACTGGGTGTCAGGCGTAACTCATCGAGCGCCAGCGACTCAGCGACTTCCAGCGCACCGCGCAAATGGCCGATGTGCACCGGGTCGAACGTCCCGCCCAGCACGCCAATGCGTCTTGGCGCAGGCTCGCTGGCGGTTTGCGGTGCTGACGGTTTGAGGTCGCCCAAGTCAGACCGACGCCTGGCCGCGCAACTGGCCATCACCGACCACGATGTACTTCTCGCAGGTCAGACCTTCGAGACCCACCGGGCCGCGGGCGTGCAGCTTATCAGTAGAAATGCCAATCTCGGCACCCAATCCGTATTCAAAGCCATCGGCGAAGCAGGTCGGCGTGTTGATCATCACCGATGACGAATCGACCTCCGCCACAAAACGCCGGGTGTCGGCGAGGTTTTCGCTGACGATCGAGTCGGTGTGATGCGAACCGTACTGATTGATGTGTTCGATCGCCTGGTCCAGCCCGTCAACGACGCGGATCGAAAGAATCGGCGCCAGGTATTCGGTGCTCCAGTCTTCTTCGCTGGCCGCCACGGCATCGATGATCACCCGGGTACGTTCGCAACCGCGCAGTTCGACGCCTTTTTCGCGGAACTGTGCAGCCATCGACGGCAGGAAATCCTTGGCAACGGCTTGATCCACCAGCAGCGTTTCCATCGCACCGCAGATGCCGTAACGGTAAGTCTTGGCATTGAAGGCGATGCGCTGGGCTTTCGGCAGATCGGCGTGGGCGCTGACGTAGACGTGGCAGATGCCGTCCAGGTGTTTGATCACCGGCACGCGGGCATCGCGGCTGACGCGTTCGATCAGACCACGGCCACCACGGGGCACGATGACGTCGACGTATTCCGGCATGGTGATCAACGCGCCAACGGCCGCACGATCGGTGGTTTCGACCACTTGCACCACGGCAGCCGGCAGCTCGGCTTCGGCCAGGCCGCGCTGGATGCAGGCGGCAATGGCGCGATTGGAATTGATTGCCTCGGAACCGCCACGCAGGATCGTCGCGTTGCCCGACTTCAGGCAAAGGCTCGCGGCATCGATGGTTACGTTCGGCCGGGATTCGTAGATGATCCCGATCACGCCCAACGGCACGCGCATCTTGCCGACCTGGATGCCCGACGGCCGATAGCTCATGTCGCGAATCGCGCCGACCGGGTCCGGCAGTGCCGCCACCTGACGCAAACCGACGATCATGCCGTCGATGCGCTCCGGGGTCAGCGCCAGACGCTCAAGCAATGCCAGCTCAAGACCATTGGCGCGGCCTGCGGCCAAATCCAGTTCATTGGCAGCCGTCAGCTCGGCGCGTGCAGCGTCCAGCGCATTGGCAGCCGCCTGCAACGCGCGGTTCTTCTGCGCAGTGCTGGCACGGCCAATGACGCGAGAAGCCTCGCGGGCGGCGCGACCCAGGCGGGTCATATAGTCAAGAACGGACTCAGTCATGGTCTGTGGGGGTCTTTGCTAAGGTCTTGGTAAAGAGTAAAGCGGCAGATTATAGCTGTCGCGTCCCGGGACTAACAGCGGTGACGGGCGGATGGTCGAAATGGAGGGCAATTTGCCGACGTTCAGCCGGGATTAAGCTGCACATTGTTATCATCACGACTCAATCAGCCTTGATAAACACCGTTCATCATGTCCAACCTGACTGTTCGAGCGTCCGCTGCACGCCTGCCCATGGGGCTCCCGGACGCATTTTTTGACCGCGATGCACAAACCCTGGCCCGGGATTTACTGGGCAAGGTCATCCGTCACCGGGTCGGCGACCTGTGGCTGAGCGCCCGGATTATCGAAACCGAAGCCTATTACTGCGACGAAAAAGGCAGCCACGCGTCCCTCGGCTACACAGAAAAGCGTAAGGCTTTGTTTCTGGATGGCGGGCACATCTATATGTATTACGCCCGCGGCGGTGATTCCCTGAACTTCAGCGCCCAGGGGCCGGGCAACGCGGTGCTGATCAAATCTGCCTATCCGTGGGTCGACGAGCTAAGCGGGCCGGCGAGCCTGGCGCAGATGCTGTTGAACAATCCCGACGCCCAGGGTCGTCCTCGCCCGACGCAAAAGCTCTGCGCCGGGCAGACGTTGTTGTGCAAGTCGCTGGGGTTGAAGGTGCCCGTCTGGGATGCCAAGCGTTTTGACCATGATGTGTTGCTGGTCGAAGACGTCGGCCCGGCGCCTGCTCACATCATCCAGACCACGCGTCTGGGCATTCCCCACGGACGCGACGAACATTTGATGTATCGCTTCGTCGATGCGGCTTACGCGCCATATTGCACGCGGAACCCGCTACGACGGGGGCAGGTCGAAGGTCGCGATTATTTTTTGCTGACTTGAAGATGGAAAATCCCTGTGGGAGCGAGCCTGATCGCGATAGCAAGTATCAGGCGACATCGGTTTCGAATGTCCGTCCGCTATCGCGAGCAGGCTCGCTCCTACAGGGGACTTGTGGTGCCTGGAAGGTCGCGTGCGCGCCTTTCGAGCCCAATTGAACATCAGAGGGAGTTGTTTTTATGGGCCCATGGCTCGATAGCGTGACCGGTTGGCTGGCGGCTAACCCGCAATGGCTGGCCGCGGCGGTGTTCATCGTGGCATTCGTGGAATGCCTGGCGATTGCCGGGCTGATTGTGCCCGGCACGGTGTTGCTGTTCGCCGTGGCGGTACTGGCCGGGAGCGGGGCGCTGTCATTGAGCGAAACGCTATTGCTGGGGTTTACCGCTGGCGTGCTGGGCGACATCGTTTCGTACTTCATCGGTCGACATTTCCACCAGAATATCCGGCGCCTGCCGGGGTTGCGCCACCATCCGGAATGGATCGCCGGCGCCGAGGCGTATTTCCAGCGATACGGTATTGCCAGCCTGTTGGTCGGACGTTTTATCGGCCCGCTACGCCCGATGCTGCCGATGGTTGCCGGGATGTTCGACATGCCGTTCCCGCGTTTCGCCGTTGTCAGTTTGCTGGCCGCCGCGGGCTGGAGCGTCGCTTACTTGCTGCCTGGCTGGGCCACGGGCGCAGCGATTCGCTTGCCATTGCCCGACGGGTTCTGGCCTGAGGCAGGGATCGTCGCCGGCAGCATTGCGGTAATGATCGGCTTGAGCGTGACCAGCAGCCTGCGCCGCCATCGCCACGCCACCGCCTATATAGCCGGCCTCGGCCTGTTAATTCTGGCAGGGCTGTTTATCGGCTACCCGCACCTCACCGCGCTCGACCAAGGCGTGATGACCCTGGTGCAGGAACATCGCAGCCCGATGCTCGATGAACTGGCCGTCACCTTCACGCTGATCGGCGAATTCCGCAACATGCTGGTGTTCAGCGCCCTGCTGACCGGCTTGCTGTTGCTCACCCGGCAGTGGCGCCAGGCGATTTTCGCCGGTGGCACCCTGCTCTTCACCGCGCTCGGCAACACGTTCACCAAACAATTTTTCGCCCGCGTGCGCCCGGAAGTACTGAGCGATCCACTGACCAGCTACAGCATGCCCAGCGGCCATGCATCGGGCGCCTTCGCGTTGTTCCTGACCCTCGCCGTGCTGGCCGGTCGCGGTCAGCCGCCGCGGATGCGCCTGACCTGGTTGCTGCTGGGTTGTTTGCCGGCCCTGACAATCGCCCTGTCCCGGGTGTACCTGGGCGCACATTGGCCAACGGATATATTGGCCGGTGCGATGCTGGCGGCGTGCGTGTGTGCCGCCAGCTTGTGGCTGAGCCAGCGCCAGACACCGCTCAATGCCATGCCACCCAAGATCTGGTGGCTGGTATTGCCGGCGATGGTGGCGTTGTTCGGGTTCTTTGCATTGCGACATTTGCCGAATGCAATGTTGAGATATGCGTATTAGGCTGTTGCCTGATGAGGTACACGCCATCAGCTTGCAAAACTGATGGTGTTTTTTTATTTGCGCTCCTCACCCGGCTTATCAACAATCTTGATCACGAAGTTGACGGGATCATTGTTGAACGCATCATGCTTGGAGGTATTAGGATCAACATCTTTAAAATGCACTTTCCCCTTGTCGTTTGCCAGATAGAGCGGCCGACCATTAAGCTCACTCACGAGCTGCACATACCCTGGACCGGCAGCAAAATCATCAAAACTCGCTTGGTCCACCCCATGCTTACGTATCGAAAACCTGGCACCTTCCGAACCGCTATTCATATATAGATGACGGGTTCCGACATTAACCGTCAAATGACCACCTTCATAGGCGCCTCGAATAACGGCCAGCACTTCATACTTGCCAGCCTTGGGCACAAACTTCAACAATAGAGGCTTGTCATCCTCATGATCGGCGAGCGTCAGAATACTTGTGCTGTCGTCACTCGCCAATGCCACCTCCACGTCCAGGCGTTCGCGCCGGGTGATTCGCGGGTCACGCAGCCTAAGCTTCAGGCGCTGCTGGTTGAGCACCACCGGCGTGCCGTTGACGTAAAGATTAGCGGTAAATGCACTGCTTTGATTTTCCAGGGACATCAATCACCTCAAGATGCTGTTCACTCAATTTTTTTCAGCAAGACGCGCAAAACCCAGTCCGTTGCCGAATAGTTTATAAGTCGTGTACTAAAGAGCCGTCGGAGCGTTTGAAGTATCGACGGCAGTACCGGAGACTGGAAGTTTTACGCGCTTGCGCTTACGTCGAGCGACAACCATTGAATCGGCATAGTAAGCAGCGGCATCAATAATATTAGCCGTATTCGGATCGTTGCTCGCGTGCTTTAAAATATAGCGCCCGGCAATATCATCCCAGAACATCCATTCATCTTCATATAGCGTCATAACCACATCCATATAGTTAACCGTTATCCGCTCCATGCGAATAACTGCAAACTACTGACTGAGCTTTACGAAGACAATAGTGGCGAACCGAAGAACTTAATACAAAGTACAACTAGGCAAACAACTCACCCTGCAACTCGTCCAGCAGCGCCTGGATCGCATCCAGCCGCTGCTGGGGATCATCGAGTTGCAGCAGGTCGATCTTGTCCACTTCGGCAAACGGCAGCAGATAGGCCAGCTGATTGGCCAGTGACTGTTGCCCGGTCGCTTCGGTGCCCATGTTCAAGGCTTCGACCATCGGGTGTTCGGCCAATGCCTTGAGCAGGGCGACCAGGTCCGCATCCTCATCCTGCAGCGGCTGTTCAGGTTCGTCTTCCAGCCACTCGACCTCAGCGACGGTCAATTGATCGCGCTGTACCTCGGTGCGCAACACATGAAAACGCCGCCCGCCCTGCACGCGAATGCCCAGCAGGCCATTGTCCTGTTGTTTGAAATCAGTGATCAACGCTTCGCAGCCGACCAGCGCATAGCCCGCAGGTGCGATGCCCACTTCTTCGCCGTCGAGAATGCACACAACGCCGAAGCCGACGCCCTTTTTCATGCAACTGCCGATCATGTCCAGGTAGCGCGCCTCGAAGATCTGCAAGTCGAGGATGCAGCCAGGAAACAGCACAGTGTTCAGCGGAAAAAGCGGCAAGCTCATAGACATATCCTTAAACCACCATCGACACCGCCAACGGCAGGAACACCGCCGTGGCCACGCCCATCAGACTCATCGCCAGCGCCGCGAAAGCGCCGCATTCTTCACTTTCCTGCAAGGCCACCGAGGTGCCGACCGCATGGGCGGTCATGCCCAGCGCCATGCCCCGGGCTTCAGGGCTGTGCACGCCCAGCCGGGTCAGCATACCCGGACCGAAGATCGCACCGATCACGCCGGTGATCAACACGAACACCGCGGCCAACGCCGCGACACCACCGATCTGCTCAGCCACCAACATGGCAATCGGCGACGTCACTGACTTCGGCGCCATGGTCATCAGGATCATGTGTTCGGCACCAAACCACCAACCCAGCAACACGCCCATGCCCGTGGCAACCACGCCGCCTATCACCAGCGTAGTAAAAATCGGCCAGAACAACTGCCGAATGCGTCGCAGATTGAGATACAGCGGCACTGCCAGCGCAACGGTCGCAGGTCCGAGCAAGATGCTGAGGATCTCGGTGCTCTTGCGGTACTCGACAAACGTGATCCCACAGACCGTCAGCACACCGATCACCAACAGCATGGAGACCAGCACCGGTTGCAGAAAGATCCAGCGGGTTTTTTCAAAGGCTGCCAGCACCAGTTGATAAGCGCCCAACGTAATGCCGAGGCCGAACAACGGGTGATGAATCACCGAGTCCAGCGCACCCTGCCAATCGAGGATCATGAGCGATCTCCGCGATGGGCATGACGCTTGACCATGCGCTGCATCAGCACCCCGACAAACGCCATGGACAGCACCAGCGACAACACCAGCGCGCCGGCAATGGCCCAGAAGTCTGCGGCGATGTCCTTGGCGTAAACCATCACGCCCACGGCCGGCGGCACCAACAGCAAAGGCAAATAGCGCAGCAGGCTGCTGGCGGCCAGGTTCAACGGCTCGCCGACTTGCCCGCGCGAAATCAGGTACACCAGCAACAGCAGCAGGCCGACAATCGGCCCGGGCAGTACCGGTAAAAACAAATGGTTGATGGCTGTGCCCAGCAATTGGAACAGCACCAGCCAGGTCAGGCCACGTAACAACATCCAGCATCTCCCGCACGCGCGCCCCACCAAAAAGGGGCCGGGCATTATAAGCACGTCAACGCTATGGATCGGCATTCGCCAAAAGCATGGTCAGTTGACCGGAGCAATTTGCCATGTTGATCTAAAGTGGTTCACAGGGAGGCCAAATCCCCCCACTCGAAAAACTATAAATCCGATGAAACCCAAGGAGAGTCTCAATGCCCTATGTTCCCGTTGCAGAGCTCAAAGATTATGTCGGCAAGGAACTCGGACGTTCCGAATGGCTCACCATCGATCAGGAGCGCATCAACCTGTTCGCAGAAGCCACAGGCGATTATCAGTTTATTCACGTCGACCCGGTCAAAGCCGCGCAAACGCCATTTGGCAGCACCATTGCACACGGATTCCTGTCACTGTCGCTGATCCCGAAACTGATGGAAGACATCCTGATCCTCCCTCAAGGGGCGAAGATGGTGGTCAACTATGGCCTGGACAGCGTGCGCTTCATCCAGCCAGTAAAGGTCAACTCCAGGGTTCGGCTCAAGGTCGACATGAACGAAGTCATCGAGAAAAAACCCGGCCAATGGCTGCTCAAAGCCACCGCCACGCTTGAAATCGAAGGCTCGGACAAACCGGCGTATATCGCCGAGCCGCTGTCCCTCTGTTTCGTCTGACACAGGTCTGATTGCGAAACAGCTCACGCTGTTTCGCGCCGTATCTCTATATATACGACACATAGCTGCGGCATACTCCGTCGCATAATTGCCCGGATCCCGCTATGCGCTCACTTGCACTCCTCGCCCTGACCCTGTTGCTCACCGCTTGCGGCGACGGCGAATCGCTGCTGCCCCCGGATGCCCGCTTGCCGGACGGCGGGCGCTATCGCGGTGATCTGGTCAACGGCTTGTTGCAAGGCCAGGGCCGCATCGACTACCCCAACGGCAGCTGGTACGCCGGCGAGTTCGACAAGGGGCAATGGCATGGCCAGGGCGAGTGGCATGGCAGCAACGGCGAAGTCTATCGGGGCCAATTCAATCAAGGCCTGTTTGACGGCAAGGGCACACTGACCACCAGCGGCAGCAGCTACACCGGCGGATTCAAACTCGGCCGCCGTGACGGTGAAGGCACGCTAAAAGAAAACGCGATGACCTATCGCGGTGAATTCAAGGCCGATCAATATTCAGGGCTCGGGCGTCTCGAACTCGACGACGGCAGTTCCTACCAGGGCCAGTTCGCCAATGGCAAACCCAACGGTGAAGGGCAGCGCGGCGACGCCAGTGGCAATCAGTTCACCGGGCACTTCAAGGACGGTCAGCTGGAAGGCAACGGAACCTTCAACAGCGCCGACGGCGACATCTATGTCGGCGGCTTCAAGAACAATCAACTGCACGGCAAGGGCCGCTACGAAAACGCCGACGGCGATGTCTGGCTGGGCCAGTTCAAGGAAGGCTCGCTGAACGGCAAGGGCGAGTTGATCGGCGCTGACGGCAGTCATTACATCGGCCAGTTCAGCGACTGGCGCTTTACCGGCCAGGGTCGATTGAACCTGCCCGACGGCAGCTTCTACATCGGCCAGTTCGACAATGACAGCTACTCGGGGCGCGGCACCCTGGTGCTCACCGACGGCACAGTGCAAAGCGGAACGTGGGTCAATGGCCAGCGTGTTCGCGATGCCGACGGCAAGTTGCTGCCCGACACCCTGGAGCTCGGCTTGCTGGCCCAGGGCCGGTTACTCGATGACGCTCTGTCCAACGTGCCAGCCTCGACCCCGATGGTCGAGCTGTACACCTTGACCCTGGGCGGCGACGGCAAGCAGAGCGTGTTCCTGCGCGAGTCCGATTACGTCAGCAACATGCTCAGCAGCCGCTTCGGCGCCTTCGGCCAGATCCGCCTGGTGAACCATCGCGATCACCTCGTCGACCGGCCGATGGCCACCCGGGAAAACCTGCGCCGCGCCGCAATGACCCTGGCCGAACGCAGTGGCCCGGAAGACTTGATCTTCATCTACCTGACCAGCCATGGCAGCAGCGAACATGAACTGGTGCTCGACCAGCCGCGCATGGAGCTGGCCGACCTGCCGGCCGACGAACTCGCCGCCGTACTCGCGCCCTTGAAGAACCGCGACAAGATCGTGGTGATTTCGTCCTGCTATTCCGGCGGCTTCATCCCCGCACTCAAGGATGAACGCACGCTGATCATGACCGCCTCGCGCGCTGATCGGGTGTCCTTCGGTTGCTCGGAAGAAGCCAATTTCACCTACTTCGGCGACGCGCTGTTCGCCCAGGCGCTGAACCAGACCGACGACCTGGAGCATGCCTTCAAGCTGGCCAAGGCCACGGTGGCAGAGCGTGAACTCGCTGACGGCTTCGAGGCCTCTGAACCGCAGCTCTGGGCGCCGAAAACGGTCCTCTCGCACTGGCAACTCTTGCGCAAACAGCAGGCACGAAAAGCGCTACAAAGTGTCTCTATCAGCAGCAAGGATGCAAAGAGCAACTAAGCTGAACAGTATCAAGGGGGAAACACTATGTACTTGACGCCTCAGCATGTACTGCTTGCCGGAGCTACCGGGTTGACCGGCGAACATCTGCTTGATCGCCTGCTCAACGAGCCAACGATTTCAAGGGTACTGGCCCCCTCACGCCGGCCACTGGCCGAGCATCCCCATCTGGAAAACCCGGTCGGCGACGCGGCGGCGTTTCTGCCGCAACTGAACGGTCGCGTCGACATCGCCTATTGCTGCCTCGGCACCACAATCAAGCAGGCTGGCTCCGAACAAGCCTTTCGTGCGGTCGACCTGGACATGGTGGTGGCGTTCGCCAAACGTGCACGGGAAATGGGTGCCCGGCACCTGATCGTGATCAGTGCCCTGGGGGCCGATCGCAGATCCTCGATTTTCTACAACCGGGTCAAAGGCGAGATGGAGTACGCATTGCGCGCGCAGGACTGGCCGCAGCTGACCATTTGCCGACCTTCGTTGTTGCTGGGCGATCGACTGGAACCGCGCACGGCCGAGCAACTCGTCGGGCCGTTGTCGCGCTTGATCCCTGGCAAGTACCGCGGCATCGAAGCCTGCCAACTGGCTCGCGCCATGTGGAGACTGGCGCTGGAAGAGCAGGATGGGGTACGGATTGTCGAATCGGATGAACTGCGCAAGCTAGGCAAATAATCCTTTGGTGTCTGAGAGGGCGCCTTCGCGGGCAAACCTCGCTCCTACACAGGCAACGGAGAACCCGTAGGAGCGAGGCTTGCCCGCGAAGGGCGCACACCGATTCAAAGCCGAACGCTACAACCCGCCCGTCGCCTGGAAACTCACCCCGATCACTGTCAGCAATGACAACGGCAATAACAGCGTGTCGAGCAACGCGCTGGCCGGCAGGTCGACGCCGGGGTAGCTCGGCGCTTCGGCGCCAAACCGGTCCATCGCGCAACAACCGCCATTCATGGCATACAAATCCAGGCGCGTCCCCGCGTACACCACTGGCGCCCCAGGCTTGGCCGCGTCCAGCGTGCGCGCCGTGGCGCAGCCCCCCAATTGCAGGGCCAGCAGAACAATCAGCAGCTTATTCATCGCTGCTCAAATGGTGTTCGCCCCAACGCGGCAGCATGTCTTGCGGGATGTTCAGCAGATTGAGAATCCGCGCCACGACAAAGTCGATCAAGTCATCGATCGTCTGCGGCTGATGATAAAAGCCCGGCGACGCCGGCAATATCGTCACGCCCATGTTCGACAGCTTGAGCATGTGCTCCAGATGAATGCTCGAATACGGCGCTTCACGCGGCACCAGAATCAGCTGGCGACGCTCTTTCAACGTCACGTCGGCAGCCCGCTCGATCAGGTTGTTGCAGGCACCGGTCGCGATCGCCGACAAGGTTCCCGTGGAACACGGCACCACCACCATCGCCGCGGGCGCACCGGAACCCGAGGCCACTGGCGACATCCAGTCTTCCTTGCCGTACACCTTGATCTGCCCGGCGGCCGCACCGGTGTACTCAGTGAGGAAGGCCTGCATCGTCTGCGGTTTGGCCGGCAGCGTGACGTCAGTCTCGGTGGCCATCACCAGTTGCGCCGCCTTGGAGATCAGGAAATGCACCTCGCGGTCTTCGCGGATCAGGCAGTCGAGCAGACGTAAACCGTACTGGGCGCCCGAAGCACCCGTCATCGCGAGGGTGATGCGTTCCGGGCCGTTGTTCATTGCAGCGCCTCGGCGAGTTTGCCGTGCAGGCCGCCGAAGCCGCCGTTGCTCATGATCACCACGTGGGTGCCGGGCTGGGCCTGGCTCTTCACGCGCTCGATGATGCCTTCCAGAGAGTCGCTGACGATCGACGGCACCGTGCACAACGCGGCGGTCGCGCCCAGGTCCCAACCGAGGTTGGCGGGGGCATACCAGATCACTTGATCGGCATCGACCACGCTTTCCGGCAAGCCGTCGCGGTGAGCGCCGAGCTTCATGGAGTTGGAGCGCGGCTCGATGATCGCAATCAACGGCGCATCACCGATGCGTTTGCGCAGGCCGTCGAGGGTCGTCGCAATGGCCGTCGGGTGGTGAGCGAAGTCGTCGTAGATGGTAATGCCGCGAACCTCGGCGACTTTCTCCATCCGGCGTTTCACGCTTTTGAAGGCGCTCAATGCAGCGATGCCCATCGACGGTACAACGCCGACGTGGCGAGCAGCCGCCAGGGTGGCCAGGGCGTTGGCGACGTTGTGCTGGCCGGTCATGTCCCAATCGACGACGCCTTGGGCGACGCCTTCGAACATCACTTCGAACCTGGAGCCGTCTTCGCTCAGCAGCTTGACCTGCCACTGACCGCCTGCACCGGTGGTTTGCACTGGGGTCCAGCAGCCCATCTCGATGACGCGCTGCAACGCTGGCTCGGTGGTCGGGTGAATCACCAGGCCTTCGCTCGGGATGGTTCGCACCAAGTGGTGGAACTGCCGCTCAATGGCGGGCAAATCCGGGAAGATGTCGGCGTGATCGTATTCCAGGTTGTTCAGAATGGCCGTGCGCGGGCGGTAGTGAACAAACTTGGAGCGCTTGTCGAAGAACGCGCTGTCGTACTCGTCGGCCTCGATGACGAAGAACGGTGTGTCACCCAGACGCGCCGACACCGAGAAGTTCTGCGGCACGCCGCCGATCAGGAAGCCCGGGCTCATGCCCGCATGCTCCAGGACCCAGGCAAGCATGCTGCTGGTGGTGGTTTTACCATGGGTGCCGGCGACGGCCAGGACCCAGCGACCTTGCAGCACGTGGTCGGCCAGCCATTGCGGGCCGGAGACGTAGGGCAGGCCTTTGTTCAACACGTATTCGACGGCCGGGTTGCCGCGCGACATGGCGTTGCCGATCACCACCAGATCCGGCGCCGGATCGAGTTGGGCAGGGTCGTAGCCTTGGGTCAACTCAATGCCCTGCGCTTCAAGCTGAGTGCTCATCGGCGGATAGACGTTGGCATCGGAGCCCGTCACGTGATGGCCCAGCTCTTTGGCCAGAACCGCCATCGAACCCATGAAAGTGCCGCAGATACCAAGAATATGAATATGCATAGTCGACCTCGTAAAACATGGCCGCAGGTTAGCGTAGGGTGGGAAAATTCGCACCTTTGTTTCGGGTCAACGCAAAACCTGCAGGAGCGAGGCTTGCCCGCGAAGGCCATAACACGATTCCGCCAGTACACCGCGTAATCGTTCTTCGCGGGCAAGCCTCGCTCCTGCAGTGTGACGGCGTGCCTAGCGGGCGATGCCGTGTTTGCGCAGTTTTCGATAGAGGGTGTTACGGCTGACGCCGAGCTGCTCGGCGGTATGGGTCATGTGCCAACGGGTCTGCTCCAGCGCATTGAGCAACGCCAGCCGCTCGGCATCGTCCAGCGGATGTTCGGAAGTCTCTTCAACGGCCACAACCGGCACCGGTCGAACCTGACGAATCATCACCGGCAAATCCTCCAGCCCGATCCGCCCGTCGTCACACAACGCCGCCAAGGTGCGCAGCACATTGCGCAACTGCCGCACGTTCCCCGGCCAGGCGAAACCCAGCAAGGCTTGCCGGGCCGGCTCATCGATCAGCACCGTCTCTGCGCCCGCTTCCTCGGCCAGCAGAAAATCAAGCAACTGCGATTTATCACTTCGCTCACGCAACGCCGGCAATGCGATCTCCAGCCCATTGAGCCGGTAATACAAATCCTCGCGGAAGCTGCCGTCCTGCACCCGCTCCAGTAAATGGCGGTGAGTGGCGCTGATGATCCGCACATTGACCGACTCTGGCTCGCCGCCAATCGGCACCACCTGACGATCTTCCAGCACCCTTAATAGCCGGGTTTGCAACGCCAACGGCATGTCGCCGATTTCATCGAGGAACAGTGTGCCGCCGTCCGCCTGCTGCAACTTGCCGCGCATGCCTTCCTTGCGCGCGCCGGTAAAGCTGCCGCCGCGATAACCAAACAGTTCGCTCTCGATCAGGCTTTCAGGGATCGCCGCGCAGTTCAGGGCGACGAAGGCCTTGTCGGCCCGCTGGCTGGCCTGATGCACGGCTTTGGCAAAGGCTTCTTTGCCGGAACCGGTTTCGCCATTGATCAACAGCGGCACGTCTCGCTCGAAAACTCTCAAGGATTTGCGGAAATCTTCCTGCAACGCGGCATCGCCCAGGCAGATGCCCGACAGGCGCGGACGCTCGGCAATTGTCGGACCTGGCACCACCGGCACCGGAATGCTGCGCGGCTGCCCGCGCAACACGGCAAACAGACTCCGCCCATCACGGGTGCGCAACGGCCAACTGGCGCTGGCGTTGACACTGGCGCGGCCGAGCAAGTCATCCAGCGAGCAATCGAAAAACGCCTCCACCGGCTTGCCCAGCAATCCACCGCGAATATGCCCCAGCAAGTTCAGCGCACTCTGGTTGACCGCGCTGATCCGCCCTTCCCCGTCGAACGCCAGCAAGCCTTCGCTGAACAGCCCGACGGATTCGGCTTGCAGGTGAAAGCGCAGCAACCATTGATTGTCGAAGTAGCGCAGGAAATAGCAGCTCTCGATCATCTTCGCCGAGAGATTGACCAGGGCCATGGTGTGGAACTGGCTTTGACGTGAGACTTCGTGACGCGCCGAGGACACATCGAGAACCGCCAGCAGCTCGCCGTGAGGGTCGAACACCGGGCTCGCCGAGCACGTCAGGCCGGTGTGGCGGCCGCGAAAGTGTTCATCCTGGTGAATGGTCAGCGACTGGCGCTCCACCAGGCAGGTGCCGATGCCGTTGGTGCCTTCGCAGGCTTCGCTCCAGTCGGCGCCAAGCCACAGGCCGGCGCGCTCGAAGATTTTCCGTTCGGCGGGTGCGGTGACGCAGTTGAGGATCACCCCACGGGCGTCGGTGAGCAGCACGGCGTGGCCGGCGCCGGAAAGTTGCTGATGCAGACTGGTCATTTCGCTGCCGGCGATGTGCAGCACTTGCTGCAAGCGTTCGCGGCTTTCCAGCACCCGGCCGTGTTCCAGCACAGTGGGCGCCATCGTCAGGGCCGGGTCGAGGTGATAATCCTCAAGGCAGCGCAGCCATGAACGTGCGATGGACGGGTCGCTGCCAGGACCGTGCAGGTGGGATTTGCCCTGGGTGACGGTCAAGACTTGTTGGGCATGGCGACTCAAATGATTGTCGTGCATTTCTTATTGTTCTCTCCGAGAGCTGTGCTGAACCCCATCAAGGGCTGACACACATCTTGTGGCCCAGCATCCTCCAGCCATCGGCGCATTGCAATGCTGGCAAGACCGCCCGGTCACAAGCTGTGCCACAAGCGGTACAAAGTGTCACGAGGGCTGTACCGGAATCGTCACAGGCGCCGCCCGCCCGTCCGACAAAAAAAAGCGCAAGACCTTGATTTGCCTGACCTGCAGGGCAGTGGCCCGACCTTTGCTCTACGCTTATAGCAAGCGCACATGCGCTCTCCCTTATAAGCACAAAAAGCCAAGGAGAAATCACCATGCGTTACGCTCACCCCGGTACTGAAGGCGCTATCGTTTCGTTCAAGAGCAAATACGGTAACTACATCGGCGGCGAGTTCGTCGCGCCTGTCAAAGGTCAGTACTTCACCAATACCTCGCCCGTGAATGGCCAATCAATTGCCGAATTCCCGCGCTCCACGGCCGAAGACATCGACAAAGCCCTGGACGCCGCCCACGCCGCTGCCGATGCCTGGGGCGCCACGTCCGCCCAGGCGCGTTCGCTGGTGCTGCTGAAAATCGCCGACCGCATTGAACAGAACCTGGAAGTCCTGGCAATCACCGAATCCTGGGACAATGGCAAAGCCGTGCGTGAAACCCTCAACGCCGACATCCCGCTGGCCGCCGACCATTTCCGCTACTTCGCCGGTTGCATCCGCGCCCAGGAAGGCAGCGCCGCCGAGATCGATGGCAACACCGTGGCCTATCACATCCACGAACCGCTGGGCGTGGTCGGGCAGATCATCCCGTGGAACTTCCCGATCCTGATGGCCGCCTGGAAACTCGCCCCGGCCCTGGCCGCCGGTAACTGCGTGGTGCTCAAGCCTGCCGAGCAAACCCCGCTGGGCATCACCGTGCTGATGGAGCTGATCGGCGACCTGCTGCCGCCCGGCGTGCTGAACGTCGTTCAAGGCTTCGGCAAAGAAGCCGGCGAAGCCCTGGCCACCAGCAAACGCATCGCCAAGATCGCCTTCACCGGCTCGACCCCGGTCGGCTCGCACATCATGAAATGCGCCGCCGAAAACATCATTCCGTCCACCGTGGAGCTGGGTGGCAAGTCGCCGAACATCTTCTTCGAAGACATCATGAAGGCCGAACCTTCCTTCATCGAAAAAGCCGCTGAAGGCCTGGTGCTGGCGTTCTTCAACCAGGGCGAAGTCTGCACCTGCCCTTCCCGCGCGCTGGTGCAGGAGTCGATCTACGACGACTTCATGAAAGTCGTGATGAAGAAAGTGCTGTCGATCAAACGTGGCGATCCGCTGGACACCGACACCATGGTTGGCGCCCAGGCGTCCGAGCAGCAATTCGACAAAATCCTGTCGTACCTGGAAATCGCCAAGGGCGAAGGCGCCGAGCTGCTGACCGGCGGCAAGGTGGAAAAACTCGAGGGCAACCTGGCGACCGGGTATTACATCCAGCCGACCCTGCTCAAGGGCACCAACAAAATGCGCGTGTTCCAGGAAGAAATCTTTGGCCCGGTGGTGAGCATCACCACCTTCAAGGACGAAGCCGAAGCCCTGGCCATCGCCAACGACACCGAGTTCGGCCTGGGTGCCGGCCTCTGGACCCGCGACATCAACCGCGCCTACCGCATGGGCCGAGCGATCAAGGCCGGTCGTGTGTGGACCAACTGCTACCACCTGTACCCGGCGCATGCCGCGTTCGGTGGTTACAAGAAGTCCGGCGTCGGCCGTGAAACTCACAAGATGATGCTCGATCACTATCAGCAGACCAAAAACCTGCTGGTGAGCTACGACATCAATCCGTTGGGCTTCTTCTAAACCGACTGTCGCAGGCAAGCCACTCTCCTTGGGAGTGGGCTTGCCTGCACATTGGGCCTTCGCTCCCACCCGGCAACCACGCCGGTCAAAAACAATAAGAACAGGTGAAACCTATGCCTAGCGATCAAGCCAGCGTGCAGCCGGCTACCTCCTCGGTCGACTTTGAAAAAGTCGGCTCCGACTATTTCCAACAACGGGAACTGAAAAAAGGTGCAGCAGGCTGGGTCCTGCTGGTGGGTCTGGGCGTGGCCTACGTCATCTCCGGCGATTACGCGGGTTGGAACTTCGGCCTGGCCCAGGGTGGCTGGGGCGGCATGTTTCTCGCTACGTTACTGATGGCGACCATGTACCTGTGCATGTGCTTCTCCTTGGCGGAACTGTCGTCGATGATCCCTACCGCGGGTGGCGGCTATGGTTTTGCCCGTAGCGCATTCGGACCGTGGGGCGGTTTTCTGACCGGCACCGCGATCCTGATCGAATACGCCATCGCTCCGGCGGCGATCGCGGTGTTTATCGGCGCCTATTGCGAGTCACTGTTCGGCATTGGTGGCTGGATGATTTACCTGGCGTTCTACATCATCTTTATCGCCATTCACATTTTCGGGGTCGGCGAAGCCCTGAAACTGATGTTCGTTATCACCGCCATCGCCGCGCTGGCATTGGGCGTGTTCCTGGTGTCGATGGTGCCGCACTTCGACGTCGCCAATCTCCTCGACATCCCGGTGACTGACGCCAAGGGCGCCAGCAGCTTCCTGCCTTTCGGCTACGTCGGCGTGTGGGCGGCAATTCCTTACGCGATCTGGTTCTTCCTCGCTGTCGAAGGCGTGCCGTTGGCAGCAGAAGAAACCAAAAACCCGAAACGCGACCTGCCCCGCGGCTTGATCGGCGCCATGCTGGTGCTGGTGAGCTTTGCCCTGCTGATTCTGGTCATCGGCCCGGGCGGTGCGGGCGCCAATGCACTGCTGACCTCGGGCAATCCGTTGGTCGAAGCATTGAGCAAGGCCTATGGCGGCTCGACCTGGATGGGCCACTTCGTCAATCTGGTGGGCCTGGCCGGGCTGATTGCCAGTTTCTTCTCGATCATCTACGCCTATTCGCGACAGATCTTCGCACTGTCCCGCGCCGGCTACCTGCCGCGCAAACTGTCAGAAACCAACAAGAGCAAGGCGCCCGTACTGGCTCTGATTATCCCCGGCATCATCGGATTCGGCTTGTCACTGACCGGTCAGGGTGACTTGCTGATTCTGGTAGCGGTGTTCGGTGCGACCATTTCCTACGTCCTGATGATGGCGGCGCACATCACTCTGCGCATTCGACGCCCCAAAATGGATCGGCCCTATCGCACGCCCGGCGGTATTTTCACCTCCGGTGTAGCGTTGGTGCTGGCTTGCATCGCCGTAGTAGCGGGTTTTCTGGTAGACCCACGCGTAGTGATTGGCGCTGCGATCATCTATGGAGTGTTAATTGCTTACTTTGCTTTCTACAGTCGGCATCACTTGGTAGCAGGCACGCCCGAAGAAGAATTCGCGGCCATTCAGAACGCTGAAAAAGCCCTGCACTAACGGCCAGAAATTACGGCGCAGGCCCTGTCTGCGCCGTCACGGAGAATCTGTATGGCAAGTTTTGCTCACACGGTCGGCGCCCTGACCTTCCGTTTCGACAGCCTCAAGGACGTTATGGCCAAGGCCAGTCCGGCGCGCTCCGGGGATTTTCTGGCCGGCGTCGCCGCCCTCAACGATGGTGAGCGCGTAGCGGCGCAAATGGCCCTGGCTGACATTCCGCTGACTCACTTCCTGCAGGAAGTACTGATTCCCTATGAGGCTGATGAGGTCACCCGACTGATCATCGACACTCATGACAAACATGCGTTCATGGCCGTCAGCCACCTCACCGTCGGCGGCTTCCGCGACTGGCTGCTGAGCGACGCGGCCGATGAACAGAGCCTGCGCGCCCTGGCGCCCGGGCTGACCCCGGAGATGGTCGCCGCTGTCTCCAAGATCATGCGTGTGCAGGATCTGGTGCTGGTGGCGCAGAAAATCCGCGTGGTCACGAAATTCCGCGGCACGATGGGCTTGCGCGGGCGTTTATCCACGCGCCTGCAACCCAACCACCCCACCGACGAACCGGCCGGCATTGCGGCGAGCATTCTCGACGGCCTGCTGTATGGAAACGGGGACGCGATGATCGGCATCAATCCGGCCACCGACAGCATCGCGTCGATCTGCGCCATGCTGGAAATGCTCGACGCAATCATTCAGCGCTACGAAATCCCGACCCAGGCCTGTGTGCTGACCCACGTCACCACCTCCATCGAGGCGATCAATCGCGGGGTTCCGCTGGACCTGGTGTTCCAGTCGATCGCCGGCACCGAAGCGGCCAACGCCAGTTTCGGCATCAACCTGAATGTCCTGCAGGAAGGTTACGACGCAGGGCTGAGCTTGAATCGCGGCACCCTGGGCCAGAACCTGATGTATTTCGAGACCGGCCAGGGCAGTGCCCTGTCAGCCAACGCCCACCACGGCATCGATCAACAGACCTGCGAGACCCGTGCCTACGCTGTGGCGCGTCATTTCAAGCCGTTTTTGGTCAACACCGTCGTAGGATTCATCGGCCCGGAATACCTCTACAACGGTAAACAGATCATCCGCGCCGGCCTTGAAGATCACTTCTGCGGCAAGCTGCTCGGCGTACCGATGGGCTGCGACATCTGCTACACCAACCACGCCGAAGCCGATCAGGACGACATGGACACGTTGCTGACCCTGCTGGGCGTCGCCGGGATCAACTTCATCATGGGCATCCCCGGCTCCGATGACATCATGCTCAACTACCAGACCACCTCGTTCCACGACGCCCTTTACGCCCGCCAGACCCTGGGCCTGAAACCGGCGCCGGAGTTCGAACAATGGCTGGCGAGAATGGGCATCCTGACCCAGGCGGATGGCAAGATTCACTTCGGCGACAGCCTGCCGCCGGCCTTCCGTCAAGCCATGGCGCAATTGGGATGAGCGTTGAAATGGATAAACCACCTGTTGACCCAGAGAATCCGTTGCTGGAACTGCGTCGCCTGACCCCGGCGCGGATTGCCCTGGGCCGCACCGGCACCAGCATGCCGACCAGCGCGCAACTGGATTTCCAGTACGCCCACGCACAAGCCCGGGACGCGGTGCACTTGCCGTTCGATCATGCCGGCCTCAGCTCGCAACTGGCCGAGGTCGGGCGCGAGAGTTTGCTGCTGCACAGTGCCGCCACGAACCGGGACAGTTACTTGCAGCGGCCCGATCTTGGGCGAAAGTTGAGCGATGAATCGGCGCAGACCCTGCGCGAATACGCGCAGGCGAACCCGGGTGGCGTGGACCTGGTGATCGTGGTCGCCGATGGCTTGTCGGCGCTGGCCGTTCATCGCCATACCTTGCCGTTTCTGGCGCGGATGCAGGAGCAAATCGAGGCTGAAGGCTGGTCCGTTTCACCGGTGGTGCTGGTGGAACAAGGGCGGGTCGCGGTGGCCGACGAGATTGGCGAACTGCTCGGCGCAAAAATGGTGGTGATCCTGATCGGTGAACGCCCGGGTCTCAGTTCGCCGGACAGCCTGGGGTTATATTTCACCTACAATCCAAAGGTCGGGCTGACGGACGCCTACCGCAACTGCATCTCCAATGTCCGGCTCGAGGGCCTGAGCTACGCAATGGCGGCACACCGCTTGCTGTACCTGATGCGCGAGGCTTGCCGCCGCCAGTTGTCGGGGGTCAATCTGAAGGACGAAGCCCAGGTTCAGACGCTGGAGTCGGACGCAGGTGCGGACATGAAAGGTAATTTCCTACTGAGCCCGCCGAATGACTGAACCGTTTCCGCATTGCGTTTCTGTTCCGGTTTCAGGCAGGATCGATGCACGGCTGCCCGAGTGAAGAACCGTTCGCCGTCAGAGCACGTGAAGACAGCCACTTGAAGACGAGACCTATCGATGCGGATTATTCAAGCGACCCTCGAACACCTGGACCTGCTGACCCCGTTGTTCGTCAAATATCGCGAGTTTTATGGCTCCCTTGCTTATCCAGACTCCTCCCGGGCATTCCTTGAAAAACGTCTGCGCCGCAAGGAATCGGTGATCTATCTGGCGCTGGCCGATGACAAAGACAAGCTGATGGGTTTCTGTCAGTTGTACCCGAGCTTTTCGTCCCTTTCGCTCAAGCGCGTGTGGATCCTCAACGACATCTATGTCGCCGAAGACGCCCGCCGCCAGCTGGTGGCCGACAACCTGATTCGCACCGCGAAGAAAATGGCCAAGGAGACCAATGCCGTGCGCATGCGCGTTTCCACCAGCAGCAATAACGAAGTGGCGCAGAAAACCTACGAATCCATCGGGTTCAAGGAAGACACCGAGTTCAAGAACTACGTATTGCCGATCAGCGACGAGCTCTGATCCTGACTTCTGTGATGAGGGAGCGCGCTCGTTCATCACAGAAAGGGTTATTTATTGTCACCAGACTTCCGGCCGCGCCATAGACATCCCCCGCTACAATCTCGACGCGCGCTTCATCACTCAGCCCGTATAATGCCGGCCTTTTCGGCTTGTAAGAAAAACTACACTCGTCTGTAGGCTTTCGCGAAGTCATCCGCACAGGCCTGCTGAGTCCGGCCGTCACCACAGGTGCCCTTCCATGGATTTCAACCCGATCGACCTTATCCTGCATCTCGATGTTTATCTCGATTTGCTGGTGAACAACTACGGGCCATGGATCTACGCCATCCTGTTTCTGGTGATCTTCTGCGAAACCGGTCTGGTGGTGATGCCCTTCCTGCCGGGCGATTCGCTGCTGTTCATCGCGGGCGCCGTTGCGGCCGGCGGCGGCATGGACCCGGTGTTGCTGGGCGGTTTGCTGATGCTCGCAGCGATCCTCGGTGACAGCACCAACTATGTCATCGGCCGAACAGCGGGCGAACGCCTGTTCAGCAACCCGAACTCGAAAATCTTCCGTCGCGACTACCTGCAACAGACCCACGATTTCTATGACAAGCACGGTGGCAAGACCGTGACCTTGGCGCGCTTCCTGCCGATCATCCGCACTTTTGCACCGTTCGTCGCCGGCGTCGCCAAAATGCCTTACCCGCGTTTCTTTGCCTTCAGTGTGCTCGGCACCATTCTGTGGGTCGGCGGTCTGGTGACCCTGGGTTACTTCTTCGGCAACGTGCCGTTCATCAAGAAAAACCTTTCGCTGCTGGTGGTGGCCATCATCCTGCTGTCGCTGGTACCGATGATCATCGGCGTGGTCCGCAGCCGTTTCGGCAACGCCGCGTCCAAAACCCAATCGCGCTGACTCGCGATGTGGTCCCTGAGCGCCTGGCGTCGCCGGCGCATCCTGGCCAGACACCCGATTGACGACGACGTGTGGCAGCGGGTGCGCCATCACTTGAGTTTTCTTGACGGCATCAGCGCCGCCGAAGACCAATGGCTGCGTGAAGCCTGCGTGCTGTTCCTGGAAGATAAACACCTGACCGCCCTGCCCGGCGTCGAACTCCATCAGGAACAACGCCTGTTGCTCGCCGCTCAAGCGCAACTGCCACTGCTGCACTTGGGCGATCTGAACTGGTATCAGGGTTTCCACGAAATCGTCCTCTACCCCGACGACTTCCTCAGCCCCCAACGGCATCGCGATGCCAGCGGTGTCGAACACGAGTGGGACGGCGAACACAGCGGCGAAGCCTGGCAGCAAGGCCCGATCATCCTTGCCTGGCCCGGTGTGATGGCCAGCGGCGGCTGGGAAGGCTACAACCTGGTGATCCACGAGCTCGCGCACAAACTCGACATGCTCAACGGCGACGCCAACGGCTTGCCGCCGCTGCACCCCGACATGCGGGTCAGCGAGTGGGCCAAGGTCATGCAACACGCCTACGACGACCTCAATCGGCACCTTGACCGCAATCCGGACGCCGAAACGGCCATCGATCCCTATGCGGCGGAAAACCCCGCCGAATTCTTCGCCGTCACCAGCGAATACTTCTTCAGCGCCCCGGATTTGCTGCACGAGGCGTATCCTCAGGTCTATGAGCAACTGAAGCTGTTTTACCGCCAGGACCCGCTGGCCCGGCTGCGGCAACTTCTGGCCGAGAACCCGGTCTATCAAGCACACGACTAGTGCCCAGCCTCACCGATACGTTGCTCTTTTGACGAGTGGTCGTTGTGGTCAGGCAAGGCGCCGCGACGAGTCATAGCTGGCTATGGCGAGGAGCGGCAACGCAGCATGACCGCAACGGACGCCGTCAAAAAGCAACAGTATCGGTGAGGCTGGGCACTCGGGTCTACACGACCTCTGGCACATAGCAACGGTGGCGGAATATGCCTATAATCGCCGCCACTTTTTGGTCAATCCGGCCAAGTGTTTTTGGTCAACTAACGGGGGCACCGCCCAATGAGCTACAGCAAGATTCCGGCTGGCAAAGACCTGCCGAACGACATCTACGTCGCGATCGAGATCCCGGCCAACCACGCGCCGATCAAGTACGAAATCGACAAAGACAGCGATTGCCTGTTCGTTGACCGTTTCATGGCCACCCCGATGTTCTACCCGGCCAACTACGGTTACATCCCGAACACCCTGGCCGACGACGGTGACCCCCTCGACGTGCTGGTCGTTACCCCTTACCCGGTAGCGCCAGGCTCGGTGATCCGCGCTCGTCCGGTCGGCATCCTGAACATGACCGACGACGGCGGCGGCGATGCCAAAGTCATCGCAGTCCCACACGACAAGCTGTCCCAGCTGTACGTCGACGTCAAGGAATACACCGACCTGCCACCCCTGCTGATTCAGCAGATCGAGCACTTCTTCGCGAACTACAAAGATCTCGAAAAAGGCAAATGGGTGAAAATCGAAGGCTGGGCCGGTGCAGATGCCGCTCGCGACGCCATCACCAAGTCGGTTGCAGCCTACAAAGGCTGAGACGCCACTAGCCTCGCGCCTGTGACGACTTAAAAAAAACCCCGGTTGATCCGGGGTTTTTTGTGGGCGTCTATCAAGGGCCTTTTAAACGCAGCGTTTAATTTCAGAACGCTACGTTTTTTCTTGTTTAATTTGTTCCAAATACGTCTTACATCCGGTCGTAAATTTCCCTCGAAATTTGAACGGCTCGTTTATTCAAAGCCCGGCGCAGCAGCCGTAGACTCGTGTTTATGAAAAAGAACACTAGCGGCCCACGGTTTAAAGCGCTCCTCGAAAAAGCGAAAATAACGACGACAGGATTTGCCGCTTTCTTCGACACGGAGCCGCAAAATATCCATAACTGGTACACCCGCGGTGTGCCCGCCTACCGCATGGAAGAGGTCTCCAGATTACTCTCGGTAAACAGTGACTGGCTCAAAACAGGTGAAGGCCCACAAGACTCCAAACACCTGCGCCTTCTCGACGAGGCCGGCAACACCTTCGACGCCCAGGCCATTCGCGGCATCTACACGGTGGTCGAGCCCACCGACGTCAAACTGCCCCTCTTCAAGGAAATCCCCATCGCCCCGGGGTCCTGTAAAACCCACGTCGCCGAAGACCCCGGCCAATTCATCCGCCTGCCCAAAAGCCACCTCGACTCCCTGGAAATCAAATACACGGATGTCTTCTGCGTCCACATGATCGGCAACGGCATGGGCGAGCGCATTGAGGACGGCTCCACCCTGGCCATCGACCGCGGACTGACCAAAGTGATTGACGGGGAAATCTATGCCATCGAGCACGACGGGATGCTGCGAATCAAATACCTGCACCGGATGCCCGGCAACGCCCTGCGGCTGCGCAGCTACAACAAAGCTGAACACCCGGATGAAATCTTCAATGCCGAGCAGATTGATAAGCAGAACATCAGGGTGCTGGGCTGGGTGTTCTGGTGGTCGACCCTGAACAAACGGCGGCCGGCGGTGCCGTTTTTGTAGCACCGCGCCGTATTCATCGCGAGCGCTCCCACAGGCACTGCGCAATCCATGTGGGAGCGAGCCTGCTCGCGGTGAGGGCGGAACATTCACGCTAAAATTCCGGCCGGGTCACTTAATCCCGAGCTCCGATAGCTCTAAGACGCACACCGCACTGGGAATTCCCCGAAAAAATCAGTATGCTGCGCCCCACATTTGCGCATCACCCCGCCCCGCGGCTCTGATCGCACCGACAAGGCAGATGACTTTCTCGCCGAGTCCCACAGCCGGACGCAAGATCCGGGTGTACGTTTTGAAGGCTGGTGAGGTTTACCAAAAATGAACCAAGCCAGTCCCCGAGAAGCCGGCCACAAGCCGGCTTTTTAATGCCTGAAAGCCACGCAGAATGCGGGCTGAATATGAAACGACATCTTTGACCCACACCTAAGCGTTGGGTACGCCGCTGCTCCATCGACTCGATTTCGATGGCACAAGAGATCTGTGTTGATTCACTCATGCCAAGGAAGTCCGTTCAGTAGCTCGACTGGCAAAGCTTCCTGAAGGCTAACAACGTGGTCAGCAGTATCAGCCGTCGTGGGATCAGCCACGTCAACGCCGCTGCAGAGAGCTTTTTCCAGCATTGAAGCGGGAGCGAATCCGAAAAAAAATCTATGGACCGCGCGAAGAAGAAGCCCGGAACGATATTTTCGATTATATCGAGATGCTCTATAACCCTAGTTGTGCGGCGAGTCACGGAGAACCGGGGTCGCAGGACGCCGGGGGTCGATGGCGAAACGTGGGAGACGCCCGAAGCCAAACTTCGAGGCGTGATGTGTCTATCGATCAAGCGGGGTTACTGTTCTTAACCGTTGAAGCGGGTATGGAAATACGTGACTACGCTACGTACTGGAGCGCTTTCCGCTGGTAGCTGCGATTGAAGACTTCGAAGCCTTGCTGCCATGGAACGGCTCCCCGCCTATCTCGCGCTAAATACACACATCGTTTTTTGCCATGTGTGGTTTATGGGGCGCTTACCCCTTTTCTACACTCTGCCACCACGAGTAATAACAATAGAGGCAATAGAGTGGACATAAAGCAAGAGGTGAAATGATTGACGTGCGGTGCGCTGAGGACAATGTGCTTGGATTTGAAAAGGCATGAAGACGCATGGAGTTTTCACCATGCGTTGGAAGCTCGACTTACCCAATTCAACCTGACCCAACACCCAGAGAAAGCACGGTTACTGCGCTTTGGTAGATATGCAGGCGAAGATTGTAAGAAACGTGGCGAGGAGAAACCGGAAACATTCGATTTTCTGGGGTTCACACATTTTTGCAGTCTAGCCAAGAACGGCATGTTCGAAGTTGGGGCGGTTGGTCGCGCAATTGCCTCATGCATCGAAACTTCTCGGCCCCCCGATTCCGGGGTGCCGATAGCACTAAAGCCGGTACGCAAGTCAGAGCTTGCCGAAATTGACACAACAGTAACCCATATCGTCCTTCTCCTGCGCCTGCCGGAATTCAGACGGCACCCATTCGCAACGCGTGACCAGGCCTGGGCTATTCAGTCCTTTGAGAAATGGCAGCAGCCTTCCGTTGCTCAAGTCGCCACCGTAGCCGATTTCAGACACGTAGAGCACGTGGATCGGTTGCTTGTCGCGCAAAAAGGCAAAATATGTCATGTGGTCCACTACGACATTTTCTGCCGACTCCGCAGGAATACCACATGACACCCCCAGCTTACTGATTGAATCCAAGTGAAGCTGAGATCCCAGCACCGGAATCGAAAGCGGCTGCCCGGGCAAACTCGATTGCGCGAAGGAGGAGTTACGTGTGATGGCAGGGGTCACGAGGGTTAACAGTGTCACCATCGACGCCATGGAAAGCAGCAATAACAGTGAATAGGCTATTAGTGTGGGTGTGTTGCTCAGCTTCACTGCGCGCCGGGAGTGCATCAACAGGACTGCGATGATGATCGATACAGGCATGAATTGATTAGCTGCATAAAAATTCTGTATGTTGTAAAAAAACGCATTGATTAAATCTGCGCCGACCAATAACAGCGCCAGCACGACAGACGCAGACACTTGGCGGCGAACCAGTTGCAACAGAAATACCGCGATACTTACAACGTGGACTCCGATAATAAACGCGTACAGAGAGTAATAAATGGCAAGATTGAGGTACGGCAACGCTTCAAAGCTACCGACCATAGGAGGCAGCCAGCCCGATTGAAAAGTTTCATTAAAGGTCAGATGTATCAACAACCGGTCAGGGAAGCTCATTAAATTATTGAAAGCTGCGCTGACAAACTCAGCTGGTGCAGAGAACAGCATACCCGGTAACAATGTGTTGAACGCCAGCATTTTTTGAATGTTCGGCGCATCCTGGCAGCCCGCCAGAGCGCTGAAATAGTGAAAGTTCTGAATGCACAGAACCACGACGAACAGCCACAAGCCATAGCGAATCGCTTTGTGGTACGTTGCCGTCGCGAACCACACGGCCGCTAGCGCGAATGGCGCATAGAACATGCTCTTCGGGTGAGCATAGAAAAATAATGTCAGCAACAATGCAAGCCCAACAGTCATTGCCACCTGCGCGTGCGCAGACTTCTGCTCCTTGAAGAACAGTGCCAACAAGCAAAGCACAAGGATCGGCAGCATCAGAAGTTGTTCAGGACGCGACAAGGCCCACAGATAGGGTAGGATACCCAAAGAAGCCACCGCCACCAATCCAGCGAAGCGCTGAAGAGCCCCTCCAGTATCACGTGCCTGCGTCAAGCACCAATAAGCGAGTAAGGCAAACCAGATCAGCGATAAAGAAATCCCGCTCACTCTCAAGCCAAGAGGACCCAAGTGGGCATAGATCGCCGACAGTAATATGCCGGCCGGATAAAATACCCATGAAACTGTCCGCCCGGCAGTTGTTGTGCATTGTGGATAAAGGGTAACCGCATTTCCGTCCTCCAGAAATAGCCGCGCAACCCTGAATTTTGTCATGACTTCATCGGAGTAAACCGGAAGAAATACCCCGCTCAGTAATACAGCAAAAAACAATACCAGAACAATTATTGGAATTTTATTTGTTAAAACAGCTCTCATTCTTCAACACCCAGTCGATTTAAAAAACGATTATTCTATCTTCGTCAGTAAAGGCTTATTAATCGGCGCCAATGGTAGCCCAATCCCAGCATTGAACCTGCATTGTATCCATCGAACCTGAAAGCTCTCTGGAAACTCCGGGTAAGGCCTCAGATGTGCTGAAATGCGCTCTGACTACCTGAAGCGAGCCTATAAAATCACTTCGTTACGCCAGTTCGCCCGGTAAACCCCCATTTTTAGTACTCGCCAAAAGTAGAGGTCGGGCCACTAGTGTGCTGAGCGGTTAGTTCATTTATCTACTGGTCAGGATATACCGTGCGTCCAATGTCATGGGTGCAGCTACGCAGTGTGCAGATCAGCAATTGCACGCTGCGTGTCCTCTTCAGGATACGGCGCGCTGTAGCGAGTCGACGATACCTGCCTGTTGTTCCGTTGTCAGCCCCACCCACAGTGGCAAGCGAATCAAGCACTCCGACAGGGTGTCTGTATTTGTCATCGCGCCATGTTGTCGGCCATAGCGCAGTCCTGCCGGAGAGGAATGCAGCGGTACGTAATGGAACACAGGGTGGATATTGTCGTGTTTAAGTTTCTCTAGCGTGCGTTGGCGATCGATGCCGGGAGCAAGCAAGACATAGTACATGTGTGCATTGTGTGTGCAATCTGCCGGAATGATCGGGCGGCGTACTGCGCCTGTCGATTCAAGCCCTTCGAGCGCTTGGTGATAGTGGTTCCAGCTGTCCAGGCGATTTTGTGTAATCGACTGTGCCTCTTCCAGCTGGGCCCAAAGAAAAGCGGCGGTCAATTCACCTGGCAGGTAGGAAGAACCGACTTCCTGCCAAGTGTACTTGTCCACTTCACCTCTGAAGAAACGGCTGCGGTCCGTACCTTTCTCCCGAATAACCTCGGCGCGTAATGACAGTGTCGGGTCGTTAACCAATAGCGCACCCCCTTCGCCGGATATCACGTTCTTGGTTTCATGGAAGCTATATGCACCCAGATCACCAATACTGCCCAAGGCTCTTCCTTTATAGGAGGCCATGACCCCCTGCGCAGCATCCTCAACCACGCGGAGACCGTACCGGCGGGCGATCTCCATAATCGTGTCCATTTCGCATGCGACGCCAGCGTAGTGAACCGGAACGATTGCCTTGGTGCGAGGTGTAATCGCAGCCTCAATCAAGCGTTCGTCCAGGTTCAGTGTGTCGTAAGCGCTCCATGAACCCCGCATTCAAAGTTACCACCTGATCCCAGACGCGGTGCCCCGTATATTTCTCTACCTGTGGCACATAAATAGCTCACCTACCATTTTGCTGGCATAAGAATGCCAATGTTTGGCTATTTTAGTGGCACAAAAATGCCAAAGTTTGGTTATTTCAGTGGCATAAAAATGCCAAGGCCAGGTATTTCAGGTGGCACAAAAGATGGGCCCTATTTCTGTGGTATTTAAGTGCCATTCAAATGCCACATAAATGCCACGAAAATGGAGAAGTACGCCCCATCTGTGCTCATGTGAGCCATTTTTGACCTGTACCAGGGGTAGGACTATTTTTGTACCGGGGGTAGGATTTTCCGTTTTTACAGGGCTTTGGAGGCCCAAAAAACGTACCGAGTCTATTACGTGTTGAGTGGATTTGGCGGTACAGCAAAGGATATCGAAAGGTCTCGATAGCGTACGATCCACCCCCCCCCACGATAGGGTCAGGCTTAACGTCGTATCTCTGGCGAACAGTTCCACGGCAGCAGCGCTTCATAATCCGCGACCGACTGCGCATGTGGTAACTGCTCCAGTACGTGGCGTAGCCACGTATAAGGCTCTTGGCCGTTGACCTTGGCGGTCTCCACCAGGCTGTAGATCTGAGCACTGGCGGTAGCGCCTTTGGGCGTGTCGCTGAACAGCCACGCCTTACGACCGATAACGAACGGTTTTATCGCCCGTTCGGCCGCATTGTTGTCGATCGGTAAAAAGCCGGCTTCCACGTACCGCTCCAGCCGGTTCCAGTTGTTGGCAAGATAGTTAACAGCCTTGCCCAGCACACTTTGTGGCGTGACTTGGGGCTGCGTTTTCTCCAACCAGCTTTTCAACTGAGCCAGGATCGGTACGCTCTTTTGCTGACGGCCGATTAAACGCTGTTCATCATCGCTGTCCTTGAGCTCGCGCTCGATGCCATACAGCTTGTTGATCATTGTTAGGGCGATATCGGCACGTCCCGTCTTGCCCTTCGGCTGCACTTTCTGAGCCTCGACCAACTTGCGGCGCGCATGGGCCATGCAGGCCAGCCGTTCAACCCCCGGCTGCAACGCCAAGGCGTTATAGCCCGCGTAATCATCGGTCATCACATAGCCGCGATAACTTTCCAGCAGACGCAACGGAACCTCCTGCGCACGGCTGGACGTGTAGTCGAACAACACGACTTTACGATCTGGCGGACCGCTGGTTTGTACCCACATCCAGGATTGGCTGGTCGGGTCTCGACCTGGCTCTTTCAATACTTGAACACGGGTTTCATCGCAATGGATCACCGGGCTTTCCAGTAATCGGTCGCGCATTAGGTTCAGCAGTGGCTGAAAGTGTTCGCTGCACTGCATCACCCAGCGCGCCAGTGTTTGCCTTGGTATATCGATACCGTGTCGACTTAACACCGTCTCGAAACGATGCAGCGGCAAGCCGTCGACGTACTTGGTGGTCAGCAACATGGCCAGAACGCTCGGGCTGGCCATGCTCTTTTCGATCAGTTGAGCCGGTTTGTCGGCGGTGACCGGTGCCGTTTCGCAGCCACGGCAACCGTAAACCTTGCGGATATGTTTGATGACACGGATCTGCATCGGCACGATATCCAGCTGTTCGCTGACTTCTTCGCTGATCACATGCTTGCGGCAACCGCAGGCACAGGTCAGTTCGTGCTCGGGCAGTTCGTGGATGACTTCGATACGCGGCAGATCGGCCGACAGAGGCTTGCGCTTGCCGCGACGTGGCGCCGGAGCCACAACTTCTTCGTCAGCGTCGCCGACGGAAGGCATCGGCTCGCTTTCGGGCTCGTTGAACAGCGCCAATTGCGGGGTATTGGGTTCAACGGTCTGCTCAGATTTACGATTGAACAGGCGGTCGCGCAGCAGCTTGATCTGTTCTTTCAGATCGACGATATGAGTCTGGTATGCCTCAGCCGTAACCTGCTGACGGCTGAGCGCCTCAAGCAACATTTGCTTGAGCAGAACAGGGTCATCTGGGAGGTCTTCGGGCATTAAATTCATGCCCGGATTATACCGGTCAGGCGACGAATCTTGGAGTCAAAACTTGATGAGGGCGGTTGCGCCACAGGTCAAAACCGTCGAGCAGCCAGTTCAGCTCCTGAACCGTCAACACGATGGCCTCGTCGGCGGCATCGGGTGATGTTTTAAAACGCTCAGACTCCAAGCGCTTAAGCCAAAGGCAGAAGCCATTGCGCTCCCAGTAGAGGATTTTCACCCGGTTACGGTGGCGATTCAGGAATACAAAAAGCACGGGGTCGAACACCGCCACTTTTATGTCCAGCTCGACCAGCGCAGCGAGGCCATCAATGGACTTTCTGAAGTCCACGGGCTTGGGGTAGAGATAAACTTTTTGAACTTTGGCGTCGGGTCGCATCATGACGAGCTGGCCTCCTGAGAGAATCGGGAGCACAGCATCCGGCATCAGCTAAGCGCTTTGAATGTGGGGTTCATGGAGCGCTTACAGTGTGTCTTCTCTGATATCGACAAACACCGGTATTCCACCGCGCAATACAAAAGCGTTGGCAGTGGAAACGAAGGTGTAAGAGGGCATGATGATCTCATCCCCAGGTTCAATATTGAGCAATAGGGCTGACATTTCCAGGGCAGCAGTACAAGAGTGCGTCAACAGTGCCTTTTCGGTGGCGGTGTACTGTTCAAGCCACTGATGGCAACGTCGAGTGAAGGGGCCGTCACCAGCAAGCTTATTAAGGAACTTCGCTTCTGCAATATAGTAAAGTTCCTTTCCCGTCATGAAAGGGCGATTGAAGGGGATTTTAACGTCGCTCACTGTAGGTCTCCAGATTATTGTTTTTTGGCTAACAGCAAGAGTGAGCCGCCGAGAGGAAAGGTGATACCTACCTTCAAAAGGTCAAACTGTATCTTCATAACGAATTCAAGGAGCCGATTGGTCCGGTCAGAAATATCGAACTCGCTGTTTACTTCCGCATTTTTTTGACCGCTGTCGTGCCAGCCACATCAAGGAGACGAGCAGGGCGACAAAGGATGTGACGTATTGAACCTCAAGGCCGGCGCGGCCAGCCTTGTCGAAAAGCTCGCGTTGAGTGTAGCGGCGCACATGACAGGCACGTTCATCCGCAGCGGACCACCGCCAGCGGTGCTGGGGAGCGGTCAGCAATAGATGACCATCCTTATGCGGTGCGCGGGAAAGGTTCGCCAGTACCTGTTCATCTTCATTGATATGTTCGATGACATCAAAAGCGCCAATTACATCAAATCGCTCTGCATCGTTCATGGCGCGCGCGTCCAGCTTTTCAAAGCTTGCGCCGGGCACGCGTCGACGTGCATGTATTAGGCCTTCATCGAAAAACTCGGTGCCGGTGAGTGTCGTTTCGGAAAATTCCTGGTGAGTCCCTTCCAGCACAAGGCCGGTACCACAACCAATCTCCAGGAAATTCCGGATTTTGCCGATGCGAGATTTCAGCACCCAAATGATCACGCGGTTACGGGCGCGAAACCACCAGTGGCGTGCCTCTGCCAGGGCAAGCACCTCAAAGGCGGACTTGGGGAGCGGGGTGCGATCTGGGGGCATCAATCTGGCTCTCTGTTTTAGTCTCTGTCCTTCTGGCGATTTTCCCGAATAGTATCCCACATGTAAATAAAGCCACCGCAAGTGGCAGGGATCAGGGCCATTAGAGTGTAGTTTGCCAGGGAGGCGCCTACAGCTATATTGGCTGGTACGTCTAGTAGACCATAAAAATAAACAAAAAAACCTTCGCGCACCCCAAGCCCGCCCACTGTTATTGGAACCATGGTCAGGATGGCGATGACTGGATAGAGAGCAAAGTGCTGAATGAAGGGGATGTCATAACCATAGGCACGAAATACTAGATAAACTACCGATATCAGAGATATTTGATAACAGCAGATAAAAAGCAGGGATGACGTGAGCGCCTGCCGGTAGGGGAAGTTTATCGTGCTGGCATGAAGCTTTTGAATATACCCCAGCAATAGAGAAAGTAACGAATTTTTGACGGTGCGGCGGCTATAAAGTGCATAGGTTTTTTTGCTGGTCAATATAATTTGGGTCACTACTGCTATGCTGCTGACGGCACCGATGGTTATGATGAGCAGCGTGTAGTTGTCTGATGCAGGTAAGAAGGGCAGGGCAAAAAGCGTAAAGGTACATAACACCAATAGTCCAATCATGCGCTCAATAATTACCGTACTGCCTGCGGTACCCCGCTTTTTCGGGTGGCGTCGTTCGATGTGAAGCATACGAAAGGCATCCGCTCCCTGTGTTGAGGGTAAAATCAAACCTTGAAATTGAGAGATCAGATTTATTTTCCAGAGGTTTGTTAACGCTTCGTCAATCGAATTGAGCCGCAGGAACACTTGCCAGCGGTTGGCAGAAAAAAAAGAACTCAAAGTGATTGGGATAACAGCAGCCAGCGCAAGGTAGTGCCATGCTATAATGTCGCTGATTAATGCCGTTAGCTTAAGGTCAAATGTGTGTATGAGAAATGCACAGAAAAAAAACGCGATCAACAATTTCAAAAACGTCAAAGGCATGCAGGGTGCTCAACGTAGGAAGGTTAGGCTAACGCTATGTAGAAAACCCTGTCACGGTCAAGAACGGCATGAGGGAGAGTGTACATATTGTCTGCCTCCCCTACATGACAAGGGATGTCGGTTATTGCAGTTTTGATTTTATGTAATTGGCCAGATCATTGATGGTTTTAAGGCCTTCAATATCCTCGTCAGGTATCTCGATGACGTAGTGATCCTGGATAGACAGAATGATATTGAACATGCCGAGAGAGTCAACACCCTGGTCGCTGAGGCTAATATTGTCGCGTAGCGTTGAGGCATCTGCTACAACATCAGCCTGGGAAATAATGTTGATAAGTTGTTCTTTTGTCTGGGGCATGGTTAGTAATTCATCGTATAGGTGTTGTAGTTACCCCGACCGGTACGTTTGTACTGCGGGAGGGAAGCTTGGTGGCATTGCTGGCAGTTGACGAGGTTGTCTGCAGGCTACTGAGCTGAACGGTGGTCATGTTGCCACACTCCATGCAACAGAGGGGGGCTGCTCTGTTGCCAGCTTCAAAAAGATGTCGCACATTAGCAGTTGTCGAGAGAGGCGTGTAGTGTTGATCGTCGAGCCACAAGCCTCGCTGAACTGTCGCCTCGCCTTGCTGCAAGGTTCGTATGCCAGCGGTAGGCTACTCGACTTTGAGGGCACTGAAGTAAAGCATGCCGATATGTTCTGCACTGAGCTCAATGCGACTACGGGTCAATCGAGTGCCCAGCGTCTGCTCAAGTGTCAGCCCTACCCCGCTCAAGTCAGAACACGGCGGCCACTTCGGGCTTTCCCAGCGACAAAAAACCCACTGGCTGCCACTGGGTATGCTCAATTCCTTGAGATGCAGTGCCTTGTTCATGGATACCAGCACTTCGATCGGAGAGAAGTCATCTGGCATGGTGGTCAGGCTCACTGACCGATGGGCGGGTGTGAAAACACATTGTTTTTCAACCAGCGACTCGTCGTAAGCACATCGTGTATCGGCGCAACCTTCGGCTTGGATCAATTTGCCTTCATGATCAATACAATCGAGTTGAAAGGTGAACGTAGCGACAGCCTCACCCGGCAATGATCGAGGGGTTGATCTAGGCCACCAGTGACAGGTGAGTAGGTGGTTGGTCATTCTACTGATTCTGAAGTCCAGCTTTTCGATCCGTGCGTGCGGTGCGTGGCGAGTGATGGCCTGCATCGTGGCATTGAGCATGTCGGCCCCTTGTATGTAGGTTCGTTCGCCTTTGAATCCCAGTGATAGCTCGATGAAGTGCATCACTTTTGTTTCCTGAGGTGGGCTGTCATGTTAGCCCTGTGATTGATTGCGAAGTTTCCAGAAATGACGCTGTTTGGCGCGATGTCGCCGATGACAACCGAGCCCATTTTTATTTGTACCGCGTCGCCAATCTCAAGGCCCTGTGCGATGGAGCAAGAGGCGCCAACCCATGCGCCGGTCCCCAGGCGTGTGCGTCCTGCAATAACGGTATTGCCAGAAATCACAGAGTTCTTGCCAATCACGGCGCCATGACCAATGTTGGTCATGATGCCGATCTGGCAGTTTTCTCTGATGGTTGTCGGCTGCTGGAACAAGGACCTCGCGATTACTGCGCCAGCAAGTATCTGGCAACCCGATTCAATGCGTACACCGCCCTGATGTTTGACCACCATCAGCGTGCCGTTGTCGTTGCGTAGCGTGATCAAGCCCTCGGCGCCTACAACGGCATTTGAACCGATGTAGACATCGTCTCCGATCTCGACGAGACCTTCGATCACCACGTTTGCTGAAATTTCCACATTGTTACCCAGTGTGGCCAGTGGCGAGATAACGGCGCTGGGGTGCAGCGTGCAATTTTCGCCGATGCTCGGTGCTTGCGCAGTTGCGTACTCAGTATCTTCACTCAAACGGTTGTAGAGGCGGAAAAAAGAGGTGCGTGGGTCGGCGCAGAATACAATTGATTTTTCAGTCGCAAACTCTTCATTTTTTAAATTTTCGGGGCATAAGACACACGCGACATTGGGTGTAGCCAAAGCTTTTTGCAAATAGTGCAAGTTCTGACAGTACACCAGTGCGCCTGGCGTTTGCGCATCGATTTCGTCGAGGTGTGCAAATACCCCATTGTTTAAAATGTGTTCAGCAGGGAAATAATCCACGACGCGATAAGCGGATGCCATCATTACTCCACATGCTCTTCAATAATGGGGAATTGACTGAGGTGGGTTGCATTTTCGACCAGTCTTCCGAGGTACTCGCCTTGCACACCTAGAGCCAGAAGGATGTTGCCGGCGAGGAATGACAGCAAAATCGCCAGCGACGCCCAGCCGGGCACTATATGATCGGTCAGGAGGGTGCGCAGCAGAATATACATAGCGAAAAAAATGCTCGACGCGCTGACCAAAAAGCCCCAGATCGACACGTAGCGAAGTGGTAACAGGGAGTAATTGACGATAAGGAACGAAAGCGTTTTGAACATCTTGCCAAGAGAGTAAGTGCTCGGGCCGCCATCGGCGCGCGGCGCGTGGCGAATGCTCACGTTCGCCATCATGCTGACGGGCACCGAATTAAAAAGCATCGCGGCGATATGTGGGTGCGAACCCTGATACCTGACGAGCTGTCTTGCCACCTGTTGACTCATGGCCCTGTAGCTTGAGAGGCTGAAACCGGTCGGTTTGCCCATGATCTTGCTAACCAGTTTTTGGTTAATGCGCGAAGCCATGTTGCGCCAGGCGCTATGCTGTTTTTCAGCCATCGGGATCTTTCCGATGACGACATGCTTGCCGGCTTGAAGTTGATCAATAAACAGTGGGAGGTCTTCCGGGAAGCACTGCAGGTCATCGTCGATTGTCACGACAAATCGTTTGCAGGCATAGCCGATGCCGCACAGCGTAGCGTGTTGTTGTCCCTTGTTCTTCGCGAAGCGAACGACTTTGACTCTGTGGTCTTGTTCGTGAAGTGCCAGAGCGGCAAGCCACGTCTGGTCTGGGCTCGCGTCATCCACAAGAATAACCTCCCAGTCTTCGCAGATCTGATCAAGAGTCGCGCGTGCACGCTCGTAAAATTGCGGGAGCGTACTGGCGCTTTTATAAACGGGTACCACCAAGCTTACTGAGACGGTTTTACTAATCACCTTGAGCCTCATCCTGATCATTCGATTGTGCGATGACGCATCATGCTGCTAACGCGTCCTGCCTGGATTTACTGGCTTGTAGAGTTGCTGGTTGGCATCGCACGTAGAGGGGGGGGGATGCCATATGCCCATCGTTTGGTAATACTCAGGGAACCGAGCACATGAACTACATTACTCATGTAGGGTGGACCATCTGACTCTATCAGCAACCAAGCGTCGGACAACTGTGTATAAGGGCACCGAACGAAGCATGTTGATAGATCCATTAAAGGCACGGATTTTAAGCTATGCGAGGAAAGGTGTCACGGCGCGGGAAACTTGACCTCTCGCTTTCAATCTTTGAGGGGAGTGGCAGGCTTTGTCATGGTTGAAGCCTTGCAGGTCAAGCCAGTTCTTGACCTCAAGATCGAGGGCCTCTTTGGTGTCAATCAACAGGCTGGCTAGACGTTCACGGGATATGATCATTGGGGCGCATCCTGGGGAGGTCCAGAGAGGTTGGACGCAATAGGACCAGAGGCGTCTGTATGTGACCGCCTCCCTGCCGGTCACCTCTTCGGCGTGCAATGATCACCCCGCGTGTAAACAGTGGTCAGCACCAATCCAAATGTTTGGTACTAGCCCGCCCCCCCCAGCGGGCAATGCCTTAGACGGGCGGCCTTGTGATGATCCTCGCGCGTACGGTTTAAGAAACTATCAAATATCCTCGCCCTTTAGGGCTCCAGGAATCATCAATCATCAATCATCTTTGTGATGACTGCTGAAAACAGTTCACCGATTCTGAATTCGAACCGTCATGCTCCAGTTTCTCCGCAACTGGAGTTTCATCAATGTTCTTGCACGTGCCCAGTACGGCGGCGCTCAGGCACTCGCGAGTGGTGTTTCTCTCAGTTCAAGATCTCGCGACGAATCTTGTCCTGCTCTCGCAGCTCTTCGGCCAGGTCTCGCAGCAACGGCCTCATCCCGCCATCCCATGCATTGCGCGATGCAACAGCCTTACCCTCGGAGCTTCGCGGTCCGGTGCTTTGTTCCCAAGGTCGCCATTGCCGGATCAGCTTCGCCTGCCGTGCCCGTCGCTCGGGTGTCCAGCCGTTCGCCATGCTCAACCTTCCAATAGTTCGTTCTGCGCTTTTTTGGTTTTCCGCGTGCGCGCGGGCTCCTCTTGAATACCGTTGTTGACCTGAACCTGATTGCCGATGTTCGCCTGCTTCACGAAAGCGACCTGCTTGGGGGTTTTGAGTTCGCCCAAGGTCTGCAAGGTAGTAGCCCGGGCCTGGTTTTGGGCCTTGAGCGCCAGGCGCATGTAGGACTCCAGTCCATCTATATGTTTGGCCGATAGTGCCCAACTCGCGAGCTGCGTGAAAAGAGCATCCAAAGTGTGCGCCTGCGCCACCAGCAGGTCTTTTGCTCGGGTCATGTCGCCACAGTTGATTGCAGCCGTCTGCCGACTCAGTTCGAGGACAACCTCGATAAACGGCGTCTTGCCGATCAGGTTATTACTGACCAGCAATGCGGCGCTAAGGCATTCCGGTGTCAGGTAATTGCGGGCGTTGGCCTGGTCCTCATTTTCCTCAATGGCTAACTTCACTGTCGGGGCCGGAAAAGACGACACTTAAAACCGACGCTTACCGGAATCTAACTTATCAATCCGGCACGCCCGTGATTACCAATACGGTCAAGTCCTCGCCAACCCGCGAGTGGTGCGGTATCACGCTGTGGGCTGTGATAATTCCAGTGCCATTGAAACTGCCAGTTTGCGAGTCGTACTACGAACAATCATTCGGCAACGATGTATTTGGAAATACCGTAGTGTTGCTCAATTCCGAGCAAAAGGTACGCGAACCCTTTTATGCCTGTGGCCCGCTTATGATGCTTGGGCCAATCAGTCATGGCTATGAAGGTAACGCTCTGTGTGGGACGTTCCCCTAAATTCACGGATAACTAAACCCCTTAACCAACGTCAACTCCCCCACCGCCCGCATCGGCACCAAGAACGTCTCCATCTTCTCGTTCGGCGTCCCTTCCTCCGTAATCACCGTCACCTGCGCCGTCGTCAGCGCTTGAACCGCCTCTTCCTGCCCGTCCTCATCACTCCGATACCCACCCCCGAAGTAATTCACATAGACGAGGTATTGGCCTTTGATTGGCGCCGGCATGGCGAAGATTTCCGGGCCGTATCCCGTCGTCACGTCGACATCGAGCGCAGCGCCATTGGGAACAGCGCGGTCGCCGTACCAGATGTGGGCGCCATCAGGCGTGATGAGGTGCAGGTCCAGATCCGTCCCATCGCTGTCCCACGCCAGCAGCACGCGCAACTTGGCCGGCGTAGCCCCACCACTGACATTAAGAAACTGCGTCCGAGACCGTTGCTGCCCATCAGGGCTGCGAACTTCAACGCTGTTGCTGCCATTGGGAAACGAGAACGGTCGATCAAAACGCCCAGACGGATCAATCTTCAGCGGCATGCTGACGCCGTTGACGATCAACCGCCCAGGTTCACTGGACTTTGGCGTGGCGTTGATCTGCCCGGTGATACGGGCGGTATTGGCTTGGCCGACCGGCGTGTTCACCGAGGAGGCTGGATAGTTAACGGTTTGACGAAAGTTTTCACCTTCACCTTCGGACGCGCCAGTGCGCCAGCCACCAACGGGCGTATTGAGTTTCACGCCACTCTCAGCCGCAAAAACTGCGGGCAATACACAAAAAGAACAAAGGAACAGGAAGACCTGTGGATAACGGAGTTTCATGGCCTATTCCAGCAAGAGGTGGCGGGCGAGCCCTTCGATGTAGGTTTCATCCTGGCCGTTGGGGTGTGCTTCGAAGGCCAGGTGCAGGTATTCGTGGGTCAGGTCGAGACGGTCTTGCAGTGACAGCACGCCGCGCACGTAGATGCGCTGGCGTTCGCGGTCGACGTAGGGGCGCCCGAAGGCCAGGCGGCAGACGGCGAAAGTGCTGACGTCGTTGTAGCCGACCTCGCTTTCCAACTGCGCACGCCAGCCGCGGCGTTGCTTTAGTAGCCAGTCTTGCGCGGCGGGCAGAGCTTCGCAGGAGGCGACGGGGTTGTCCCAGCGGCTGAGGCTGGCGCGTGGGTAGGCGTGCAGCAGGATGGCGTCGTAGCGCTGGCCGGCGTTGGCTTGTTCGATGGCGTGCTGCCAAGAGAGTTTGTCCGGACCGGGTTGGTCGGAGTGGTAAGTGACGGTGCTGCCGGCGAGGACGAGGTCGCTGGTCCAGGCGGCGATGTGGCGTGACTCGGCGGTGGCCGGGCGTGGGGCGACGCGTTGGCGGTTGCTGCTGTCGTCGATGCTCAGGCAGTCGCCGTGGCGGGTGGCGTTTTGCAGCAGATAGGTTCTGATCGCGACAGCCAGGGCTTTGGCGGCTTCAATGGGTTCGGGTTTGGCTTCCCTTTGCAGGACGCGGGCGACGTATTCTTCACGGTCGAGTCGAGCGACGAGTTTGCCCTTCAGCAAAAACAGTTCGCCGTCGCTGTGGATATCGAGTTGATTGCCGTTGGCGAATTCGACGCGATAGTCGCCCAGCAGAGGCCCGGAAGAAACAACCCGATCCCCCGCAAGAACACGCTCGATCGGATAACGAGAAAACAGACCGACTTCGACGCAACGTCCCGCATCCAAAGGCCACTCAACCGGCAACACAGAAGCCAACACCCCACCGTAGTGACGCAAGACCATTTGACTGGTCCCCCGGCCGCCCGCCCAGATCGGCGTACCGTCCGCCGTCCATCCGGCAAACCCGCCCTGACGCGACGCAGGGTCCTGATCGCCCAACCAGCTCCAGGTTTTCACCCGCAACCGGCCACCGAGTTCGCCGACGACATTGCCGTCAGCGGCGCTTAGCACCACATCGAGCAACACCCGCCGCGCCTGGTCCTGCGCCGGCATCACGGCCAGCACTTTCAGCAATTCAGCCACGGAAACTCGCGTAGAAGGCTGCAACGAAGGCAGGTTCAGCAACCATTCCGGCGCCTGCCGTGCTTGCCAATAATCCCGCCAGCCAGCCTCAGAAATACCCAATCGCGCAGGCTCAAAGTACAAGCCACATGACTTCACTAACGCCTGATCGCGCTCGATCTTGCCGCCAGCAGCGCAGCAATACACTTCCTCTTTCGACTGCCCGCGACACTCGTAAGCGGGCTCACGAGCGCCGGTGTCCACCAGCCAGCCGTACACAAACAACTTCCACAAACTGCCGAGCGGTGCCTGCACATCAGCAGGCAATGGCTCACGTGAAATCACTTGAGTCTGGCTTAACGAAATCAACTCGCCCTTGAAGCCCAGACGCAGCGGCTCCTCCTGCGCTGTCGCCAGCGCAGGGATCAAACACAGCAGCCACCAGACCAGCGGTCGGGTCATGTCAGTTGACCGTGGCCTGGCCGAGGGCCGGTTTCTGTTCCTGGGCTTGATGCTGCGGCGCGTAGACCTGAGTGAAACGCACCGGCGGCAGGTTGAATTGGCCTTTCTGCGAGAAGCGCACCAGATGACGCAGGCGCAGTTCGCCGCTCAAGGCATCGACCGGAATCGCATAAGCCATCTGGCCCGGCTCGAAACGCGCTTTCTCCAACGCGGTAGCTTCCGTGCCGGCCTTGCCCATCAACTTGATGCCCCACGTCGTGCGTTCGACATCGGCGCCCGGTGGCAGCGGCACTTCGAGCATGCCGTAGCGCAGCGGTTTGGCGGCTTTGCTGGTGATGATCACTTCGTCCAGGTACAGGCTGTCGCTGGACAACGGCTGGGTGCCGACGGCTTCCAGTTTGAAGGTGAAGGCTTCGTCACCCGGCACCAGACGCGACAGGCGACGGGTGATGGTCACGGCCATCGGATCGACCGGTGGTTGCTTGGTCTGGAAGCTCAATGCCGCTCGCAACGGACGTTCTTGCGTCCCGGTCAGCGACAACACCGCCGGTACGGGTGAAGCGCCCTGCCACGTCCAGTACATTTCACCGGTAGCACCGTGTTGTTTTTTCCAGCCTTCACCCGGGGCCAGTGCGATGGTGGGCGATGCCTGCTCGATGCTGCGTTGCAACCAGGTCAGCGCCAAAGCGCGCTCCAGGGTCGATTGCTGCGGCAGCAAACGCTGCAACAACGCTTGCGCACGAGCCTGATCGAAGGGTTGTAGCGACAGGTTCAAGGCTTCGGCAAATGGCTGAGAACTGACCGCCAAACGCTGCTGGGCATCCGGCAGTTGACGATTGAATGCGTCCGGCAGAGTCACCTTCGATTGCTTCGCCAACGAGGCAGTCAGCGTACGAGCAGCCGCCAAGCCAAGCGCCGAATCAGGATCGCTCATGACAAGGCTGTCCTCGCCATCTTCCATCAGATTCGCCGCGCTGCCCTCGCCTGCTTTCGCCAGGTCATCCATCAACCCACTGAGCAAGGTGTTGACCGGCAATTGCATCTGCCTGGCGAACGAAAGAATCAGCGCCCGCTGCAGCAACGGCGTGTTTTTCGCCTGCTTGGAATACACCTCCAGCACCCGCTGCCAATGCTCCGGCGGCAGGCTCAGTTCCAGCGCTTTGCTGGCGTGCCAGTCGGCGTAATAGGCGTAGGCAGTGAGGAACGCATCCGGCTCGCCGTCCATGCCCCACCAAGTGAAACTCGCCGACGGCCCGGCCATTTGCACCAGGCGCAGACGGCTGTTTTGCATGATCAGGCGCAAGCGATCGCGGATCTGCGGGTTCGACGACAAGGTCGGGTACGCAATGCTCAATGGCAGCAAACGACTCGCGGTTTGTTCGACGCCACCGTACGGATAGCTCAGGAGATCATCGAGCGCCGAGCGGAACAGCGCTTGCGGACTGTCATCCAGACGCAGGCGAATATCCGTCGCGTCCGCCGGCAAGGTCAGCGGCGTATCACCGCTGGCCACGTCCAGGCTTTGGCTTTGCGTGACCTGCCAGCCTTCGCCGGTCGCGGTCAGGCGCACGGCGAGGGCGTCGGCGGTTTTGCCGTCCTGCACCAGTTCGGCGGTCCACTCGCCGGAGGTCAACGCGAACGCTGGCAGCGCGATGTAGTTGATGCCGTTGTTCAGGGTCACCGGCACGCGCTGTTCGGCGCCGCCGTAATGGATCACCAACTCGGCCTTGACCGGTTTTTCCGCCTGGCTGAAGGCGAACACACCGAGATCCGGTTTGTCACCATTGCGGAATTGGGTCGGGCCGCTCCATTTCAGGTACAGCGGTTTCTCCGAGCGCAGGAATTGCTTCTTCTGCCCGACCTGCCCGTCATCGGCGATGGCTCGGGCAGTGATGCGCCAGCGGGTCAGCGAGTCCGGCATTTTGAAGGTGAAGCGGGTTTTGCCGTTGGCGTCGGTGATCAACTCAGGTTCCCACGCGGCGGTGTCGACGTCTTCACGGCGCGGCCGCTCCAGCACTTTCACCCCGCGCTCGCTGCGGTTGGCTTTACCCGGTGCGCCAGGGCTGCCCGGCAACGCAACGTCGTAGCTGATGAACGACAGGCTGGCGCTGGTGCGCACGTTGTTGCGGCGTGGGTGGTAGAAGAATTGGTCGATGGTCGGCGCGACTTCCGGTTGCAGCGCATAGACCATTTCATCGACCACGCTGACCGTCAGGTGTGCCGGAATCGGCTTGCCGGCGAACTGGGTAGTCAGGTCCACCGACACGGTATCGCCCGGCTGATATGCCTCTTTATCAGTGGCAATGGCCACGTCGATCTGCGGCGCGATCACCTTGATGCCGGCGTTCTGGAAGCTGTACTGACCGCCCTTGGTGTACAGCACCGAGAAGGTCAGGTTCGGCGCGAAGGTGTCCTTCACCGGGATGCGCGCGCGGTATTGGGTGTCGCTGAGTTTTTCCATCTTCAGCCAGTCGCCGCCCTTGGACAGCAACGCCGTGGACTCGACCTTGTCACGCTCCAGCGACAGCAATGCATCGCTGACTGGCTCAGGGAAAGTGATCAGCGCCAAGGCTTCGTCGCCCGCCTTGTACTCGGGCTTGTCGAGGACGATTTCCACAGTGCCGGGCACGGCTTTGACGCCATCGCCGGTCACCGAATGGCCGGTGGCGCCGACGACTCGGCCATGGTCATCCTTCAACGTCAGGTTGTAGGTGCCTGGACGGTCGAAGGCCAAGGTGAAGCTTTTATCCGTCGCGGCGAGTTTGCCTTCGCCAGTGCTCTGGTCTTCAAGCCGCACCCAACTGTAGCTGCCCGGCATGACGGCTTTGGCCTGCTCGCTGCCCCCTTCATTCAAATAGCTGAACGCAACCTTGTCACCCACTGCGCTGAAGCGCTGCGGTGCACTCAAGCGGAAACTCGCGGCGCCACGGTCGATGAGGATTTCCTTGGTGGTCTTGACCCGATACGCCGCGCCATCGCTGGCAAACACGGTGAGCATGTAACGGCTCGGTTTCTCGGCGGCCGGCAGGTCGAGGGTCGCGTTGCCTTTGCTGTCGGTGGTCAGTTCGGTGCTGGTCAGCTCCACCGGGAATTGCCCGAGGTATTGCAGTTCGTTGTCGACCATCGACAGTTGCTGGGCGCGCAGGCTCAGGCTCAATTTTGCGTTCGCCACCGGCTTGCCGTCCGGGTACAGCAGCACCAGGCTGCCCTTGACCGGTTCGCCGGTTCGGTAATCCTGCTTGGCCAGGTTCAGCGAGATTTCGAAGTGCGGCTTGATGTATTCGGCTACGCGGAAAGCGCTGCTGTAGGCCTGGTCCTTGTAGCTGAAACGCAGTTCATAACCGCCGGCCACGGCGTTATCCGGCAACTGGAATCGGCCTTGGGTGCCAGCCTTGGAATCAAGCTTCAGCGCCAGCGATTGCAGCGCCGTGCCGGTGGCATCGAGTACCGTCACGTTGACGTCGGCAGCGGTCGGTGCCACGGAATCCCGGGCGTTCTTGAACTCGCGACCGACGATTTTCAGCGACACCCAATCCCCCGGCCGATACAGCGGCCGGTCGGTGAAGGCATAGAGTTTGGTGTCGTAGATTTCGCTGTCGTAATAGAAGTTCTCGGAGACAAACACCCCACCCTCTTCGTCCTCGCCAATCACGAACGAACGCTCGGGGCTGACGTGTTTCAGGCGCAGCAAACCATCGGCATCGGTGGCGCCGCTGCTCATCACGCCGAGACCATCGGTCCACAGCACATTGACCTTCGGCACCGAACTGCCTTCGTGCTTGCGCGCAGCCCAGACCACCAGTTCATCACCGGCAATCTTGCTCACGGCCACAGTGTTGGAAACGAACACCATGGTGGTCGCACGGTACTTGCCGATCAGCGCTTCCACCAGGTACAGACCGGGTTTCAAATTGCCCAGCGGAATGTACACGTTGCCCGGCGCGACGCTGACGAACTCACTGGAAGAACCGGCCAGATTCACACCGGTTGGCGGCTGGATCGGTTTGGCTTGCCACAGCGGATAACGGAACTGGCTGACCACCGGCAAACCCGGAATCAGCGCGAATTGCGGCTGAGCGTCGTAAGGCGTGGGTGCGGCAATCGCGCTGCCCATCTTCAGTTCCGGCACTTCCTCGGTGACTTGTTTGCGCGACTCGTAGGAAAACGCCCGCTGCATCACCCGACGGGATTTTCGATACCAGTTGTCCCACAGGTACGCGAGCGTATTCGACAGGCCTTCACCCTTGAACTGACCGTCGCTGACCACGCGGTGCAGGTTCTTCTGGCGCTTGAGGAAATCCAGCGGTTTGTCGATGCGGTACACGCGAATGTCGGCGCCGCCATAGGGCTCCATGCGGAAACGACGGTAATCGCGTCCCGGCGCTTCGAGACGCACCATCGCCTGTTCGTCACTGGCGAAACTGCTGTCCGCCAGCAGGAAAAAGCTTTCACCGGCCACCGGCGTGTAGCCGCTCGGCTCGACGGTGTCTTCGGCGTTGACCGCCGTAAACGGCAGCACCAAAACCAACAGCAGAGGCAGGAAACGCAACATGCGGGCACCGATCATTGGGAGAGAAAGTTCAGTCGATAGACGCCGATGAAGTTGGGGTTGGCTGCGTCGGGTATCCATCGGGTGTCCTTCCATGTCATGAGTTGCTGCAGGCTCGCGGAACGCATGCCGTTGTCAGTGGGGGTGGTGGTGCCGGTGTGATAGGCAATGAAGCGGCCCATCCAGATCATCAGGTGCTGGTCGTCGCCCTGATCGAAAAACATCAGGTCGCCGGGTCGGGCTTGCGCCAGATCGCGACCGACCAGATGGCTGTTGAACTGAATCAACTTGATCGCGTTGACGTAGGGCCCGACCTTGCCGCCGCCCTGCTGCCACTGCTGGGCGAGGCTGCGTTGGGCCTCGCTCAATTGCAGCTCCGGCGGCAGGTAGCGGTTGCTCAGGCCATTGCTGCGCAGCCATTTGTCGTCATGGACTTTCAGCGCTTCGTTGGCGGCGAAGCGCACCAGTCCGGCGCAGTCCTGCTGATACCAGCGCGGGCTGGGGCCTTGGGTCAGCTGCTCCTGGGCGATGCGCACGAACCAAGCGCGAAACACCTGGGACTGCTGCGGATCCAGCGCTGCGGCTTCTCCAGCAAACGCGCGACTGCCCAGCAACATCGCCAGCAGGCCGAGGCCTCGGATAAGTGCGGTCACAGCGCTTTCCACTCCAGCGGCAGCCACTGCCAATGGCCGTCAGGCTCGCTGCCTTCGGGCAAAGTCAGGGCGTACTTGCCATAGCCGCCAAGCTTGCGCAGTTTCGGGATCAGGTAGGTTTGCGCGGCGTTGTAGAACACCGGCTCCATGTCCTGCGGCAGGCTGTCGAGGGTTTCCTGCTGCATCAGTTGCGCCATGGATTCCGGGCCGAAGTAGACCGGCATCAGCAGGTCTTTCGGCACCACATCAGCCATCGGCGGGAAACGTTTGTCGAGGGTGCCGAGGGCCTTGTCCACGAGCTTGTCATCGAGGGAGAACAGCAACGTCGAACCGTGACGCGCCAGGCTGACTTTCATGAACGCCTTGCCGGTGATCGAGTCAGGGTTCTCGGCGTCCTTGGCTTTGTAGGGACCGAAGTTGGAGCTGACCTGACGCAGCCACTGATGGCTTTGGCCTTCCTGTTTCTCGACCACGGGGAACGCGTGTTCTTCGACGTTGCCTTCATAGGCGCCAACCATCGAGCCGAACAGGTTGCCCAAGTCACCGTCGAGTTTGGCGCTGTCGTCGTCATTCAGGCTGGCCACCAGCAACGGCGTGTACAACCGCGAATCGGCGTACCAGCACAGCCCGGCGGCCCCGGCCATGTGTTCGGTCAGCGCCTGGGCGACGGATTCTTCGGCGCCGAGTTTCACCAGCAGCGGTTTCTGCTGTTCGGCGGCGAGCGGCAGGGCCACGCAAGCGCTGGCGCCCATTGGCATGGCTTGCCAGACCGGTTTGAAATCGAAGTCCGGCTGGTTGTCCAGTTCGTCCATGGCGAGGAAGCTGTGCCAGCCCTTGTCGTCCATGTCGAAGCGCAGGCCGGCGAAATTCGGGATGAAACGCTGGTAACCCATGGCCAGGACGCTCGCGTTGACCGACAGGCGTTGTTTCACCTCGGGCGCACGCGGTGGCAGGCCGAAGGCTTCGGGGAACAGTTTGTCACCGTTGAGCAACGCGGCGATGGACTGGGTCGAGACGCTGCCCGGTTCTTCCGAAGCTCCGCCTTCTGAATCGTAGAGTTTGGTCGGGTTGGACAGCACCACCAGTTTGTCGCCATGGGAGGCGAACAGCAGCGCCTTGCTGGCGTTGTAAGTGAGTTGATAAAGCGTCACATCGTCGGTGCCGACTTTCACTGTGGCGACGGTGGTCAGCTGCGAATCATCCAGCGCCACTTTCGCCAGCGGCTCCAGCACCTTGGCCAGCCCACCGCGATCCATCACCAACAAAAAGTCTTTCAGCCGGCCGTCCGCCCCACGCCACAACGCCACATCCGCCGGTTGATCGAAGAGCTGCTCGATCAAACTGTCCTGCAACTTCAGGTCATGTTCGTAAATGATCCGCCGCAGACTGCCGATCAGGCCGAGGCGATCCGCATGCGCTTCGTAATAGAAGACGAAATCCTCGGTCAGGGTTTCCTTGAGGAACGGCACCGCCAGCAAGTCTTTGGGCAATTGGCTCAGGGAATGGGTTTCGAGCAGACCGTCCGGGCGGCTCATGCCCAGCTTGTCGCTGGCCAGTTCGGCCGGTGGCGCCTTGGGTTTGTGCATGAACCAGCCCAAGCCGGCCGCGACGCCGGCGACCAGACACAGCCCGATCACAACGGCCGTCCAGCGGCGAGGAGTTTTGGCTGCAGGCGTTTCGGCGGCCGGAGAAACAGTGTTATCGCTCATGTTCACAAAACCCGATGTCATCCGTGGAGCGGGATGCTTAATAGTTGAAAGTCTTGACCAGCAGCAGGTCACCGATGGCCCGCAGGGGCACGATGAAGGTCTCGCGTTTTTCGTCGACGGTATTTTCGTTGAGCACCAGGTTGATCTGCGAGGTGATCACCTCGTTCTGGTTGCTGGTCTCCTCGAAGTTATAGCCGCCGCTGCCGAAGTTGCCCCAATAGTTCACGTAAACCAGATAGGTGCCATGCATCGGCGCGGTCATGGTGAACATTTCCGGGCCGGGGCCATCGACGCCGTCCGGATCCAACCCGCCGCCATTGCTCATCGCCGGGCGAGCCCAGAACGCGTGTTGGCCGTCGGGGGTAATGATGTGCAGATCGAGTTCGGCTTTCGGGTCATCCCAACCCAGCACCACGCGAATCCGCGCCGGGGTGCGCAGGTTGTTGGCTTCATAGAATTGAACACGCTTGAGGGATTTGCCTTCAGAGCTGCGCACTTCAACGCTGTTGGAACCGGCGCCGAACGCATACGGCCGGGCGAATCGCCCCTGGTCGTCGGTGTACAGATTCAGGGGATTGCCGTTGACGGCCAGCGTATGAGGCCCGCGTTGCGTGCCGATGGCCTTGAGCTGGCCTTGGATCATCGTGCGATTGCGCTGCACGCCCCGGTCGATGGGCGGCGTCGGATAGGCGACTTGAGGATATTCGCTGCGGTCCAGCAGGCCGTTGAAGCGCCAGCCGCCGACCGGCTCCGACAACTCAGCCGTCGGCTCGGCCCAGGCAGCGGTCGCGCAGACCAACGCCATCAGCACCAGAAGAAATGAACGCATGTGACGCCTCCTGCCATGCATAACGAAACCTTGCACCCGATCCTCGGCGCGTTACAGATCCTGAAACTGCGTTTCGTCAGAAAGACCCGTGACTATTGGGTCGTAGAAGGCGCGAAGGTTAGCCATTTGGCGGTTTTTTAACAATCGGATACATCTATATTTGCGGTAGGAATCACGCTCATTTGAGTCCGTGAGCCGAATAGCGCGTTTATTCGGCTCACGAAATGAGCCGAATAATCCCCATCACTCACGGAAGCGACATTCCTTTGTGGCGAGGGAGCTTGCTCCCGCTCGGCTGCGCAGCAGTCGTAAATGGCTGAATGCGGTATTCCTGAAAACCCTGGGTAAATGGTTTTGGGGCTGCTGCGCGACCCAACGGGAGCAAGCTCCCTCGCCACAAGGGGTGTTTTCAACTTGCGATCAAGGCTCAAAAACCCGCCCTCATTTGCCCATACCCCCCATGTCTGCTAGTGTCGCGCCGGTTTAACGTCAACCGGAAATAGCCGCCATGGCCCGCAAAAAAGCTGCACTGGATTTCGAACAATCCCTCGCTGACCTGCAAACGCTGGTGGAGCGACTGGAGAACGGCGAATTGTCGCTGGAAGACTCGCTGACGGCTTTCGAGCAAGGCATCGGTCTGACCCGCGATTGCCAGGCGGCGCTGGCCCAGGCCGAGCAAAAGGTTCAAGTGCTGCTCGAGCGTGATGGCGAGCTGGCCGAGGAACCCTTCGACGCGGATCAGCCGGAATGATTGCTGCGTATTCGGCGACCAGCCAGGCCCGCGTCAACGCTGCACTGGAAACCCTGTTCAACGCGCCGAGCCCTGAGCTCGCGCGGTTGTACGAAGCCATGCGCTACAGCGTGATGAATGGTGGCAAACGGGTTCGCCCGCTCCTGGCCTACGCCGCGTGCGAAGCGCTCGGTGGCAAGGCTGAGCAAGCCAACGGCGCGGCCTGCGCGGTGGAGCTGATTCACGCGTATTCCCTGGTACACGACGACCTGCCAGCCATGGACGACGACGATCTGCGTCGCGGCCAGCCGACCACTCACAAAAAATTCGATGAAGCCTGCGCGATCCTTGCCGGTGACGGCCTTCAGAGCCTGGCGTTCAGCGCCCTGCTCGACCCGCGCCTGAGCACGTCGGACGCTGCTCTCACCTCCGACCACCTCCGCCTGCAGATGGTCAGCGCCCTGGCATTGGCGGCAGGCCCGGCCGGCATGGTCGGCGGTCAGGCCATCGACCTTGGTTCGGTCGGTCTGAAACTTGACCAAAAAGCCCTCGAAACCATGCACCGGCACAAGACCGGCGCGCTGATCGAGGTCAGCGTCAAACTCGGCGCCCTGGCCAGCGGCCGTGCCGAGAAGGACGAACTGAAGTCCTTGCAGACTTATGCACAGGCCATCGGCCTGGCGTTCCAGGTGCAGGACGACATTCTCGACGTCGAAAGCGATACCGAAACCCTCGGCAAACGCCAGGGTGCCGACATCGCGCGCGACAAACCGACCTACCCGGCCCTGCTCGGCCTCGACGCGGCCAAGGCCTACGCCCTGGAACTGCGCGATCAGGCCCTGCACGCACTGCGACCGTTTGACGCGGCAGCCGAGCCGTTGCGCGATCTGGCCCGCTACATCGTCGAGCGGCGCAGCTGACGGCGTATCCGCCAAGTTAAAAGCAACGCGTGGGCAGGGGGCGATGCATCAGGTAAACTGCCGCATCTTTTATACCTATAACGATTCGCCTGATGCCCACGACGTTTCATGAGATTCCCCGCAAGCGCCCGACCACGCCCCTGCTCGACCGTGCCAACACGCCGGACGGCCTGCGCCGGTTAGGCGAAGCCGAGCTGGAAACCCTGGCCGATGAGTTGCGCCTGGAATTGCTCTACACGGTCGGTCAGACCGGCGGGCATTTCGGTGCCGGCCTGGGCGTCATCGAGCTGACCATCGCGTTGCATTACGTCTTCGACACCCCGGACGACCGGCTGGTGTGGGACGTGGGTCATCAGGCCTATCCGCACAAAATCCTCACCGGCCGTCGCGAGCGCATGGGCACCCTGCGCCAAAAGGACGGCGTCGCCGCCTTCCCGCGTCGTTCCGAGAGCGAGTACGACACCTTTGGCGTCGGCCACTCCAGCACTTCGATCAGCGCAGCGCTGGGCATGGCCATTGCCGCCCGCCTGCAGAACAGTGATCGCAAGGCCATTGCCGTGATCGGCGACGGCGCACTGACCGCGGGCATGGCCTTCGAGGCGCTGAACCATGCGCCGGAAGTGAACGCCAACATGCTGGTGATCCTCAACGACAACGACATGTCGATCTCGCGCAACGTCGGCGGGCTGTCGAACTACCTGGCAAAGATCCTTTCCAGTCGCACTTACGCCAGCATGCGTGAAGGCAGCAAAAAGGTCCTGTCGCGCCTGCCCGGTGCCTGGGAAATCGCCCGTCGCACCGAAGAATATGCCAAAGGCATGCTGGTTCCCGGCACGCTGTTCGAAGAGCTGGGCTGGAACTACATCGGCCCGATCGATGGCCACGACCTGCCGACCCTGATCGCCACCCTGCGTAACATGCGCGATCTGAAAGGCCCGCAGTTTCTGCACGTCGTCACCAAGAAAGGCAAAGGCTTCGCCCCGGCGGAAATCGACCCGATCGGTTACCACGCCATCACCAAGCTTGAGCCCGTTGATGCGCCGGCCGCTGCACCGAAGAAATCCGGTGGGCCGAAGTATTCCGGTGTGTTCGGCGAATGGCTATGCGACATGGCCGCCTCTGATCCGCGCTTGGTGGGCATCACCCCGGCGATGAAAGAAGGCTCCGACCTGGTGGCGTTCAGCGAGCGTTTCCCGCTGCGTTACTTCGACGTGGCGATTGCCGAGCAACACGCCGTGACCCTCGCCGCCGGCATGGCCTGCGAAGGCGCGAAACCTGTTGTGGCGATTTATTCGACCTTCCTGCAACGCGGTTACGATCAACTGATCCATGACGTCGCGGTACAAAACCTCGACGTGCTGTTCGCCATCGACCGCGCAGGGCTGGTGGGTGAAGACGGCCCGACCCATGCGGGCAGCTTCGACCTGTCGTTCCTGCGTTGCATCCCCGGCATGCTGGTGATGACCCCGAGCGACGAAAACGAATTGCGCAAAATGCTCACCACAGGTCACCTGTTCAACGGCCCGGCGGCGGTGCGTTATCCGCGCGGCACCGGCCCGAATGCAACGATCGAGAAAGACTTGCAACCGATTGAAATCGGCAAAGGCGTGGTTCGTCGCCAGGGCAGCAAAGTCGCCCTGCTGGTGTTCGGTGTGCAACTGGCCGAGGCGCTGAAAGTCGCCGAGACGCTGGATGCAACCGTGGTCGACATGCGTTTCGTCAAACCGCTGGATGAAGACCTGGTTCGCGACATTGCCGGCAGCCATGAGTTACTGGTGACGATCGAAGAGAACGCGATCATGGGCGGCGCCGGTGGCGCGGTCAGCGAGTTCCTGGCGCGTGAAAACATCCTCAAGTCGATGCTGCATCTGGGCTTGCCGGACAGTTACGTCGAGCACGCGAAGCCTGCGCAGATGCTGGCCGAGTGCGGGCTGGATGAGGCCGGGATCGAGGCTTCGGTTCGCCAGCGCCTGCAACTACTCAACATCTGAACAAATGCAAAACCCCTTGTGGGAGCGAGCCTGCTCGCGATAGCGGTCTGCCAGTCACCTCTTCTTTGACTGACACACCCTCATCGCGAGCAGGCTCGCTCCCACATTGGTTTTCTGTGCCTTTCAAAATTGTGTTCGCTTTAAAGCGCCAACGGATTACCGATGAAACTCTCCCCCCTCGCCCTGACGCTGACCCTGCTGCCGGCCGGCCAACTCCTGGCCGACACCTTCGAACGCGATCAAGCCCTGAAACTCCCCGAAGTGCTGATCAGCGCCAACCGTCAGGTCGAAGCGCGTAACGACAGCAGCGCCGCCAACACCGTTTTCACCCGCGACGACATCGACCGCCTGCAACCGGGCAGCGTCACGGACTTGCTGAGTCGTGTACCCGGCGTGCAAGTCGTGCAAACCGGCGGGCGCGGCAGTCTGCCGGGGATCTACATTCGCGGCACCCAGTCAGCGCAGAGCCTGGTGCTGGTGGACGGCCAACGCATCGGCAACTCAACCTCCGGCGACAGCAACCTGCAACACATCAACATCGACCAGGTCGAGCGCGTGGAAGTGCTGCGCGGCTCCCGTTCGGTTATTTATGGCAGTGATGCGATTGGCGGCGTGATCCAGATTTTCACTCGCCGTGGTGGCGAACAAGGCCTGCAACCACGTATGCACATAGGGTTTGGCAGCCATCAGACCTGGGAGCGCAGCCTCGGATTATCCGGTGGCGATGAGAAAACCCGCTTCAACCTCGGCGCCAGCCTCGATGAAACCGCCGGGATCAACCGCACCCACGAGTCCTATCCCAGCGACAGCGATCATGACGAATACCGCAACAAATCGGTCAGTCTGAGCCTGAGCCATGCCCTCACCGACGACATCGAAATCGGCGCCAACCTGCTGGATAACCGCGGCAAAAGCGAGTTCGACAATCCATTCGGGCGCTTCGACACGACGACCTTCGAATCGCTCCAGCAGCAGCCTTACAGCGACTTTGCCGTGAGCAGCATCAGCAGTTATGTCGATGCCAGGATCAACGACATCTGGAAAACCCGCGTCGAATTCGGTCACAGCGAAAACCGCGAGAAGACCCTCGACAAACTCAGCGATGAACGCAGCGTGTTCAACACGTACCGTGATTCGGTGAACTGGCAGAACGACCTGACGCTCAATGAGCGCAACAGCCTGATTCTCGGCGGCGACTGGTACGAAGACCGGATCAACAGCAGCACCCCGTTCGACGAGGACAGCCGTTGGAACCGCGCAGCTTTTATCCAGCATCGCTACCAGGCGGACAGTTTCTCCACGGAACTGGGTCTGCGCCGGGACCAGAACCAGCAGTTTGGCGGCCAGAACAGCTGGAGCGGCACCTTCACCCTGCCGCTGAACCCGGACAACGACGTATTACTGACCTACAGCGAAGGTTTCCGCGCACCGACCTTCAATGACTTGTACTACCCGGACTTCAGCAACCCGGACCTCAAGCCTGAAACCTCGAAAAGCTACGAGCTGCAATGGCGCAGTCAGTTGACCGAGACCAGTCGTCTCGAAACTTCGCTTTATCGCACGGACCTTGAAGACGCGATTATTTTTGGCAGCAACTCACGGCCACAGAACGTGGCTTCGGCTCGGATCAACGGGTTCGAAGCGGCTCTGAAACAAGAACTGTTCGGCTGGCAGAGCAACCTCGGCGTGGCGATCATCGACCCAAGGGATCGCGACAGCGGCCATACCCTGGCCCGTCGTGCGCGGCGCACCTTGAGCCTGGACCTGGATCGTCAGTTCGACCGGTTCGGCCTCGGCGCCAGCTGGCAAGCGGTGAGCAGCAGCTATGACGACTTGAACAATCAACAGCCGTTGGGTGGCTATGCCCTGCTGGGGTTGCGCAGCAGCTGGGAATTGAATCGCGAGGTCAAGCTTGAGCTGAAAGTCGATAACCTGCTGGACAAGGGCTATAGCCGGGCGCTGTACACCCATGATGGCAGTCAGTATGGGTATCGCGAGGAAGGTCGGGCGTGGATGTTTGGGGTGACCTGGACGCCTGGACTCTGAATGTGCGGTGTTCGGGCGGGCCTCTTCGCGGGCAAGCCTCGCTCCTACAAGGATCACCCCGGACCTGTAGGAGCGAGGCTTGCCCGCGAAGGACGCACCTTGGTCTTAGCGGTCGGGCGCGATGACCTGGCAAAGTTTGGCCGTCGCCTCGATCATCTGCCCACTCGGCCGCTCCAGCCCCTTGTCCGTCACCAACAGCAACCGCCCCTGCGCCACCGCCGCCACCTGCGGCCAGGCTTTCCACGCCTCCAGCTGCGCCTGATCACTGGCCAGAATCACGTCGGGATTACGCTGCAACACCGCCTCGACGCTGACCTGCGGCGCCGGCAATGTCAGGTCGGCGAATACATTGCGCGCCCCGCACACCTCCAGCGCATCACTGATGATCTGCCCGCCGCCAACGGTGTACAGCGGCCGATCCCACACCTGATAAAACACCCGCAACGGTTGATCCCGGCGATATCGCTGGCGCAGCAGATCCAGGCGCTGGCGTAATTGCGCGGCCAATGAAACGCCACGCTCAGGCCGACCGAGTTGCGTGGCAATCGCTTCGATCTGCGCAGTCAGTTGTTCGAGGTTGTGGGGTTCGGCGACATACGTAGGGATGTTCAGGCGCTTGAGTTGTTCACGCTGGGCCGGGCCAACGCTGCCGGGCCAGAGCAGAAGTAAATCGGGTTTCAGGCTGAGCAACTGCTCCATTTCCAACTGGCCATAGCGGCCAACCGATGGAAGCCCGTTGAGTTCGGCAGGACGTTCACCGGCATCCAGCACGCCGACCAGAAGGTCCGCGGAGCCCAGTTCGACAACGATTTCAGACAGAGACGGCGCCAGGCTGACAACGCGCTCAACAGCGCAGGCCATGCCGCTGCCGGCCAGCAGCATCAGCGCCAGCCAGAAGCGATACATCAGCCGAGTTGACGCGGGATACGGTAGAGGTAGAACAGCACGGTGGTCGACAGCGCCAGCAGCACCAACGGCACCGCTTCAAGGCCGACGAACACCGCCAACGCGCCGATCCAGGCCGGCAGGCTCGCAACCAGCAACGCCGTGCGGCGCTTGGCGGCCAGGGTAATCCAGGCGGCGGGTTCTTCCGGGGTGTCGAGGGCTTTCTGGGTGGCGATCAATGCGTGCTTGTAGCCACCAAAAAACTTCAGGCTGACAAACATCGAGGCGACACCAGCGATGAAAAATGGCATCGCCAGCACCGGCAGGAGCGCCTCGCCCTGGCCGAACACGCCATTGATCACGAACAGCGGCAGCAGGGCCAGAGCCAGGTATTGCCACCAGTTCAAGGACAATCGCCGCCGTACTTGACCGCGCGTCACGCCCGGTCTGCCTCGCCCTGATGCTCGTTGCCCATCATGTGGTCGAGCTTGCTGGCCTTGGTGGCCAGGTAGAGTTTGTTGTGCGGATTGTGACCGGTGTGCAGCGGCACACGCTCGGCGACCACGATGCCCATGTCGGTCAAGGCTTTGACCTTGCGCGGATTGTTGGTCATCAGGCGCAGGGATTTCACGCCCAGGTGCTCCAGCATCGGCAGGCACATGGCGTAGTCACGCTGGTCGGCGGCGAAGCCCAGACGCTCGTTGGCTTCAACGGTGTCGGCACCGCCATCCTGCAACTCATAGGCGCGGATCTTGTTCAGCAAGCCGATGCCACGGCCTTCCTGGCGCAGGTAAAGCAACACGCCACGGCCTTCACGAGCGATGGCCTGCAAGGCGGCCTCAAGCTGCGAGCCGCAGTCGCAACGCTGGCTGAACAAGGCGTCGCCGGTCAGGCATTCGGAGTGCAACCGACCCAGTACCGGAGCACCGTCGGCGAACTCACCCAGGCTCAGCACCACGTGCTCGCGTCCGTTCTCTTCATCGAGAAAGCCGTGCATGGTGAATTGCGCAAAAGGCGTTGGCAGCTTGGAAGCGGCGACAAAAACGACAGGCACCGGTGTGCTCCTGATCAATGAGTACTGGAGTTTCGCAGAGGCGGCATTGTAACAGCAGGTTCCTACAGACGCTTAGGCTGAATTATGGGGCATAACGATCAAAAAGTTAGATCTCAGGTCCGTCCAAGCACCCTGTGGGAGTGAGCCTGCTCGCGATAGCAGTGTGTCGGAACACCGATCTTTAACAGATAGTCGCCATCGCGAGCAGGCTCACGCCCACAGGAAATCATCAGTGCCACAGGGACTTGTGTTCATTTCGAATCGAACGGATAGGGTTGTTTCCAGCGTTCGAAGATCGGTTTCAACCGGCCGCTTTTCACCAGCAACTCCATGCGCTCATCGAACAGCGCCATCAACGTCCGAGCCTTGGGCGTATCGGCGAAGCACAGGTACAGCGGCAATTCCGCGATGTGGGTGCGACGAAACTGCGAAGGATCCTTGGCCCACTTGAGGACATAGTCGACTTCGGTCAGCGCATCGATGTAGTAGTCGGCGCGGTTGTGGGTCAGCATCGACAGAATCCCGGTGCGCCGGATGACTTCGTTATAGCGCTGCACGTTGGGCAGGTAATCCTGGTAGTCGTAGCCGCGGACCCAGGCCAGTCGATAGTTGCCCAGCGTCTCCAGGGTCGGTGCCGGATTGCTTGCCAGGCCCAGGGCGTAGATGTGATCGGTATCGAAGTTCCAGCGCGGATAAAGCAGATCGCTGTTTTCATCGCGGTAGGAGCCGACACAGGCATCCACTTCGCGGAGTTGGGCCAGGCCTACGGAGCGGGTGTAAGGCTCGGTGCGGATGTCCAGTTTGACACCGGCCGGCTCGAACACTTCCCGCAGCACGTCCCAACCCAGGCCATGACCGTCAGCGGCGGTGTAGTCTTCCCAGTCTTCGCTGGCCAGATGAATCACGGACGGCGTCGTCGTGGCATCGCCCGCTCGGACGATCGAGCAAAACATGGCGAACACCATCACAACCCACCAGCGCCGAGCCATCCCTAGTCCCCTGTCTCGCCCGTCAGGCGAAAATCCACACCAGCCCTTGCATGGCCAACCACGCAAACACGCCTGCCAATACGTCATCGAGCATGATCCCGACGCCACCGTGCACATGCCGGTCGATCCAGTGAATCGGCCAGGGCTTGAGAATGTCGAAGAAGCGGAACACCAGGAACCCCGCCAGCAACCAGTACCAGCCTTCCGGCACCAGCCACAGGGTGATCCACATCCCGACCATTTCGTCCCAGACGATGCCTTCGTGATCGTGCACCCGCAAATCGTCGGCAACCTTGCCGCACAGCCAGAAGCCGAACAGCATGGTGATGCCGAGCATCAGCCAGTAACCCCAGTCGGGCAGCATCTGCCACAACGGGATAAAGGGTAGCGCAACTAACGAACCCCAGGTGCCCGGTGCCTTTGGCAAGGTGCCCGAGCCGAAGCCGAACGCCAGGAAATGCCAGGGATTGCGCCAGACCGAAGGCGGTACGAATTCCGCCGGGACCTGTTTGGGATGATCTGTCACGGTGTCTCCCGAAAATGTTGATAGCCCCGGGTTTGCGGGGTGATGTCCTGTCCATCGGCGTCCAGCAGTACCACGCCCTGCCCGGCCTCTACCCTGCCGATCACATGGATCGGCCAGCCGGCGGCCAGCAACGCGGGCAACTCGACGGACGGTAGGGTGAAGGCCAGCACGTAATCGTCCCCGCCGCTCAACGCTGCCGCTTCGGCGCCCGATTGGCCGAGGAAGGCCACTAAAGCGTTCGACAGCGGCAATCGGTCCCGTTCAACTTGAATGCCGACCTTCGACGCCAGGGCAATATGCCCGCAGTCAGCGAGCAGGCCGTCGGAGATATCCAGCGCCGACGTGGCCTTGCCGCGTAGCGCCTGGCCCAACGCCAGCTGCGGCCGCGGCGACCAGTAATGGGCCAGCAATGGATCAGCGATGGCGGCGTCAGCCGTCCGCTGCCCCAGCACCAGCGGCAAGGCACCCGCTGCATTGCCCAACTCACCGCCCACGCAGAGCAAATCGCCGGGCTGCGCACCGCTGCGGGTCAACGCCTTGCCGGCCGGCACACGACCAAACACGGTCATGGTCAGGCTCAGCGGCCCGCGCGTGGTATCACCGCCCACCAGCGCCACGCCACAGTGCTGCGCCATGACGTTCAAACCACGGGCGTAAGCGTCCAGCCAATCGACGGTCACCGTCGGCAAGGTCAGGGCAAGGGTAAAGGCAACGGGGGTGGCGCCCATGGCGGCCAGATCACTGACGGCCACAGCCAGCGAACGCTGACCGAGCAGAAAAGGGTCGCAAGGCTCTGCGAAATGCACGCCGGTAACCAGCGTGTCGGTGGAAATGGCCAACTGCTCCCCGGGGGGAACAGCGAGCAAGGCGCAGTCATCACCGATCCCGAGGGCAACGCCTTCGCCGCCTTGCGCACAAGGCGCGGCGGCGAAGAAATTGCGGATCAGCTCAAACTCGCCCATGTGGCAGCTATCAAGCGCCGATTAGCGCTTGAACGCCTTCACTTCAGCTTCACGCAGACGCGGGGCCAGCTTGTCGAGTACGCCGTTGACGAATTTGTGGCCATCGGTGGAACCGAAGACTTTCGCCAGCTCGATACCTTCGTTGATCACAACGCGGTACGGCACATCGACGCGCTTGAGCAGTTCCCAGGTCGACAGGCGCAGAACAGCCAGTTCAACCGGGTCCAGCTCTTCGATGGTGATGTCCAGGCACGGCGTCAGTGCAGCGTCGATTTCAGGCTTGTTGGCCGGAACGCCGTGCAGGATGTCGTGGAAGTACGCGGCATCGACATCGCTGAAATCGTTATCGACCCGAAACTGCGCTTCGATCTCGTTCAGCGACTGCTTGGCCATGTGCCACTGGTACAGCGCTTGGGTCGCGAGCTGACGGGCTTCGCGACGCTTGACGCTTTTCGATGGCTTGCCGGCATCCGCAGGCTTTGGATCGCGCGGGTTGAAACGATCACTTTCGTCGCTAATCACTTGGCCTCCAACTGCGCCAGCAGGCTGACCATTTCCAGAGCGGACAGGGCAGCTTCGGCGCCTTTGTTACCGGCCTTGGTGCCGGAACGTTCGATGGCTTGCTCGATGGAATCAACGGTCAGCACGCCAAATGCGACTGGAACGCCAAACTCCATGGACACCTGGGCCAGGCCCTTGGTGCATTCGCCAGCCACGTATTCGAAATGCGGAGTACCGCCACGAATGACCGCGCCCAGGGCGATGATTGCCGCGTACTCGCCCTTCTGAGCGACTTTCTGCGCAACCAGCGGGATTTCGAAGGCGCCAGGCGCGCGGATGATGGTGATGTCGCTTTCGCTCACGCCGTGGCGAACCAGGGCATCAACTGCACCGCTGACCAGGCTTTCAACGACGAAGCTGTTGAAGCGGCCCACTACCAGAGCGTAGCGGCCTTTAGGGGCGATGAAGGTACCTTCGATGGTCTTCAGGGTCATTCGTTAGATCTCTTAAAGAGCCGGGACGCGTTTTCTACGCATCCCTCGGTGATGTGTTAGCCGCGAATCAAGGACTGGAAACAACCGGTCATTATTCGGAGGGCACGTATTCTACAACTTCCAGATCGAAACCGGATATCGCATTAAATTTCATTGGCGCAGACATCAAGCGCATTTTGCGCACGCCCAGGTCCCGGAGGATCTGCGAACCGGCACCGACGATGCTGTAGGTGGTCGGTTTTTTCACGATGGCCTGATCCGCGGTTTCACGGATGTGCGCCAGCAATACGTCGCCATCGAGCGGGTGACCGAGCAACAGCACCACGCCGCTGCCGGCCTCGGCCACCGCAGCCATGGCGGCGCGCAGGCTCCAGCGGCCCGGTTGCTTGACCATCAACAGGTCGCGCAGCGGGTCCATGTTGTGTACGCGAACCAGGGTCGGTTCTTCGGCGCACACGGTGCCCAGGGTCAGGGCCATGTGCACGTCACCTTCCACGGAATCACGATAGGTCACCAGGTTGAACTGGCCCAGTTCGCTGTCCAAAGGCTGCTCGGCAATCCGCTGAACGGTACGTTCGTGGATCATCCGGTAGTGAATCAGGTCGGCAATGGTGCCGATCTTGATGTTGTGTTCGGCCGCGAAGGCTTCGAGCTCGGTGCGACGGGACATGGTGCCGTCGTCGTTCATCACTTCGCAGATCACGCCGCTTGGCTCGAAACCGGCCATGCGCGCCAGGTCGCACGCCGCTTCGGTGTGGCCAGCGCGGGCCAGGGTACCGCCGGCCTGGGCCATCAGCGGGAAAATGTGGCCGGGGCTGACGATGTCTTCAGCCTTGGCGTCTTTCGCCGCAGCCGCTTGCACGGTGCGTGCGCGGTCGGCAGCGGAAATACCGGTGGTCACGCCTTCGGCCGCTTCGATGGACACGGTGAACTTGGTGCCGAAGCCGGAACCGTTGCGCGGCGCCATCAAGGGCAGCTTGAGCAGCTCGCAACGCTCGCGGCTCATCGGCATGCAGATCAGGCCACGGGCGTGCTTGGCCATGAAGTTGATGTGTTCGGCCTTGCAGCACTCGGCGGCCATGATCAGGTCGCCTTCGTTCTCGCGGTCTTCGTCATCCATGAGGATGACCATCTTGCCTTGGCGGATGTCTTCAACCAGTTCTTCGATGCTATTGAGCGCCACAAGGCACCCCCTTGGGTCAGGATTTGAGGTAGCCGTTGGCGGCCAGAAAGCTTTCGGTGATGTTTCCGGAGGTTGGCTCTGCGGCCTTGTCGCCCAGCAACAGGCGCTCCAGATAACGTGCCAGCAAGTCAACTTCAAGGTTTACCCGGCGACCTGGCTGGTATGACGCCATGATGGTTTCGCTCAGGGTGTGCGGAATGATCGTCAGCATGAACTCGGCGCCATCGACCGCGTTCACGGTCAGGCTGGTGCCGTCGACGGTGATCGAACCTTTATGGGCAATGTACTTGGCCAGGTCTTTCGGCGCACGGATGCGGAATTCCACGGCGCGCGCATTCTCGGTACGGGAAACCACTTCACCCACGCCATCGACGTGACCGCTGACCAGGTGCCCGCCGAGGCGAGTGGTCGGGGTCAGGGCTTTTTCCAGGTTCACCGGGCTGCCGCTTTTCAGGTCGTTCATGGCGGTGCAGTCGAGGGTTTCGCGACTGACGTCCGCCGCAAAGCCGTTACCCGGCAGCTCAACCGCCGTCAGGCACACGCCGTTGACCGCGATGCTGTCGCCCAGTTTGACGTCGCTCAAATCGAGCTTGCCAGTTTCTACGTGGACCCGCACATCACCGCCTTTTGGGGTCAATGCACGAATACTGCCGATGGATTCGATGATGCCGGTAAACATGGAGTTCTCCTCGAGAACAGGGCCGTCGCGTGGCGCAGGCCGGGAATTATACGCTCGCCGCTGGCGCAGGAATGGCGATGACTCGCCAGTCATCGCCAACCGCGCGAATTTCGGTGATTTTGAGCTCAGGCGCATCCTTCATTTGCGCGATCGGCCAGTCCAGCAGCGGCCGAGCCGAGGAGCCGAGGAACTTGCCGGCGATGAAAATCTGGAACTCATCCACCAGACCTTGCTGGGCAAAAGCCCCGGCCAGACGCGGGCCTGCCTCAACCAACACTTCGTTGACCCCGCGTGCAGCGAGTTCGACCAGCAATTTTCGCAGGTCAACCAAACCATCGTCGCCCGCCACGATCAGGCATTCCGGGCCGTTCGCGTACTGCTCTTCAATCGCCATGCAGGTGGCGACCAATGCCGGCCCGGCCTTGAAAAACGGTGCATCCAGCGGCACTCGCAGACGGCCGTCGATCAGCACGCGCAGCGGCGGACGGCTCATGGCCTGGGCCGTTTGCTCGGCGTCCAGGCCCAGCTCATCGGCACGCACGGTCAAGCGGGCGTTGTCCGCCAGCACCGTGTCGGCGCCGGTCAGCACCACGCTGGCCTGCGCCCGCAGGCGTTGCACCGCCGAACGTGCGGCCGGGCCGGTGATCCATTGGCTCTCGCCGCTTTCCATCGCCGTGCGACCGTCCAGGCTCATGGCCAACTTGACCCGCACGAACGGCAAGCCGTGTTCCATGCGTTTGAGGAAGCCTTGATTAAGCTTGCGCGCCTCGCCTTCCAGCACGCCACTTTCGATGGCGATGCCGGCCTGGGCCAGGCGCTGCAGGCCGCGACCGGCCACCGACGGGTTCGGGTCTTGCATCGCTGCGACAACCCGGGCGAGGCCGGCATTCACCAGCGCATCGGCGCAAGGCGGCGTATGGCCGTGGTGGCTGCACGGTTCGAGGGTCACGTAAGCGGTGGCACCTCGGGCCTTGTCGCCTGCGGCATGCAGGGCGTGGACTTCAGCGTGGGGCTCACCGGTGCGCACATGCCAGCCTTCGCCGACAATCTGCCCGTCACGCACGATCACGCAGCCAACGCGAGGGTTGGGGTGTGTCGTGTAATGGCCTTTGCGCGCCAGTTCCAGGGCGCGAGCCATGTAATGGGCGTCGAGGATGGCTTGTTCGGGGGACGTGGTCATTCTTTCACCGGCTCACGGGCCAGGCGATCGATCTCTTCCCGGAACTCGTTGAGGTCCTGGAAGCGCCGATACACGGAGGCGAAACGAATGTAGGCGACTTCGTCGAGCTTTTGCAGCTCGGCCATCACCAGTTCACCGACCACGAGGGATTTGACCTCGCGCTCGCCGGTGGCGCGCAGTTTGTGTTTGATATGCACCAGCGACGATTCGAGGCGCTCGACACTCACCGGGCGCTTCTCCAGCGCACGCTGCATGCCCGCGCGAAGTTTTTCTTCATCGAAGGGCTGACGGCTACCGTCGGTTTTGATCAGGCGCGGCAACACCAGTTCGGCGGTCTCGAACGTCGTGAAACGCTCGCCGCAGGCCAGGCATTCACGCCGGCGGCGCACCTGTTCGCCCTCGGCGACCAGACGCGAGTCGATGACCTTGGTGTCGTTGGCACCGCAGAAGGGACAGTGCATGGTGGCAGGCAACAAAAAAAGGGAGGGCCATGGTAGCGCATCCCCGTGGCAAGACAAGACATAGGGTTTACGGTATACAGACTGGCTATAGAGCTTGATCCATGGATTTCACCTTGCTGGAGCCGCAAATGTCCCTAAGACCACTCGTATTGCTCAGTGTTTTCAGCCTGCTGGTGGCCTGCAGCAGCGATGCGCCCAAGCCCCAGCCGCCAACACCAGGGCCCGCCCCACAGGCCGCGCAGAAAAAAGCCAAGGAGTCCGCCAACCTCGGCCCGTTGCCCGCCTATCAGCGTGAATTGAGCGGCACCCTGCAAGGCATACCGGCCGGCGCCGAAGTTGAACTGGCGCTGCTGGTGATCGATGCCCAGGACCGCCCGCAACAATTGCTCGCCAGTTCGAGCCTGATCGGCACCAATCAGCTTCTGCCGTTTCACCTGCGCTTCAACCCGGAATCGTTCCCTGCCGGCGTTCGCGTTGAATTGCGCGGTCGCGCCAGCCAGTCCGGCCAGTTGATTTTGCACCTGCCTTCGCAGGTCATTACCCAGCCGACGACCCAGGCCTTGGGTCAGCTGCAATTCGTCAAAGCCCCATGATTGCACCGCTCGACCTGCAACGGGCGTTGGGTGAATTGCTCGGTGATGCGCAGCTTGTGCCTGTTGCGTTGCCCGATACCGAGCTGAAACTCTGGCTGATCGACGGCGATAACATGGACCGCGCGTTCAGCCCGGAAGAAACCCGGCGGATTCTGCATGAACCGCCCTACTGGAGTTTCTGCTGGGCCAGCGGCCTGGCGGTTGCCCGCTATCTCGCCGCATTCCCTCAATGGGTCGAAGGCAAGCGGGTGCTGGATTTCGGTGCTGGCTCCGGGGTGGCGGGGATTGCGGCAGTAAAGGCCGGCGCGCTGGAAGTGGTGGCCTGTGACCTCGACCCGCTGGCGATTGCCGCGTGTCAGGCGAATGCCGAACTCAATGGCGTACACCTCAACTACTCGACGGATTTTTTCGCCGAAGCGGATCGGTTTGATCTGATTCTGGTGGCCGACGTTTTGTATGACCGGGCGAACCTGCCGTTGCTTGATGAGTTTTTGAGCCGGGGCCAGGAAGCGTTGGTGGCGGATTCGCGGGTAAGGGATTTCAGGCATCCGCTCTATCAACGTATCGAAATGCTGGAAGCGATGACCCTGCCGGATCTGGCCGAGCCTGAAGAGTTTCGGCATGTGAGCCTGTACCACGCGCGGCGCGGCTAAAAGCTTCGCGAGCAAGCTTCGCTCCTACAGGTTCGGCGTCGTTCTTCAAATCGGCGTGGGCCTGTAGGAGCGAGCGGTGCGGCGATCCGACTTGCCCGCGAAAGCGCCCTGTCAGACCGCCCACACTTTCAGCGATACCCTGCCAAGCCTTATAGTTGCCCCATTCACGCTTTTACGAGATCCCCCATGAGTCAGGAAACGCCGTACATCTTCGACGCCACGACCGCCGATTTCGACCAGTCGGTGATCGAGAACTCTTTCCACAAACCGGTGCTGGTGGATTTCTGGGCCGAATGGTGTGCGCCGTGCAAATCGCTGATGCCGCTGCTGCAAACCATTGCCGAGAGCTACCAGGGCGAATTGCTGCTGGCCAAGGTCAACTGCGATCTCGAACAGGACATCGTCGCCCGCTTCGGCATTCGCAGCCTGCCGACCGTGGTGTTGTTCAAGGACGGTCAGCCAGTGGACGGTTTTGCCGGTGCGCAGCCCGAGTCCGCCGTGCGGGCGATGCTTGAGCCTCATGTGCAAATGCCGCCACCCGCAGCGGCCGATCCATTCGAACACGCCCAGGCCCTGTTCGACGACAGCCGTTTCGCCGATGCCGAAGCCGCGCTCAAAGTGCTGCTGGGCGAAGACAACACCAACGCTGCCGCCTTGATCCTCTACGCCCGTTGCCTGACGGAACGGGGCGAACTGGGCGAAGCGCAAACCGTGCTCGACGCAGTGAAAAGCGACGAGCACAAAGCAGCACTGGCCGGCGCCAAGGCGCAAATCCAGTTCCTTGGCCAGGCCAAGGATTTGCCGGATGCCGCAGACCTGAAAGCGCGCCTGGCGAAAAACCCGCAGGACGATGAAGCGGTGTATCAACTCGCGATCCAGCAACTGGCCCGCCAGCAGTACGACGCCGCGCTGGATGCGCTGCTGAAGCTGTTCGTCCGCAATCGCAGCTACAGCGAAGGCTTGCCGCACAAGACCTTGCTGCAGGTGTTCGAACTGCTGGGCAATGATCACCCGTTGGTGACCACCTACCGCCGCAAGTTGTTTGCTGCGCTTTATTAACCTGCGTTGATCCAGCTATAGAGCGGCGTATCCCCGCCGCTCGACACCTTCACATCCGCGCAATGACGCAAACGCACCAGCAAGCGCTTGCCCGACGCCGCGCTGCCGGTCAGTCCTTCCAACTGATCCAGCAGATCCGGCCCGCTCAATTGCCCGGCCTTGCGCAGCAAATCCTTGGCGATTTGCCACAGCGCATCATCCTGATTCACCGGCTTGGCCGGGGCGTCACTGGCCTCAGGCTTGACCACCTGCAACTGCGCACCAAGCCGCGCCCAATCGCCGTCGTCCATCTCCAGCGTCAAATCCACCGGCCAGTCGCCGATGCTTCCGCGTATACGCAACATAAGTCTGCTCCTGCACATTTCTGACGAGCATGCTCCCATGTGACTTGCGCAACGCCAAGCAGACGGTCAAACTCCCCGCACTTTCGTTATAAGATTACATAACAAACTCTTCATTTTACTTTCGGAGACCCGCCATGCGCCGTCTGCTGCTCGCTCTGCCGTTCGCCCTGTTGCCGCTGACCGTCGCCCACGCGGCTGAAGAACATGATCATGACCATGAACACGGCAGCCTCAGCGCCCACGAACATGGCGTCGCTCGCCTGAATGCAGCGCTGGACGGTCAGACCCTGGAGCTGGAGCTGGAAAGCCCGGCGATGAACCTGGTGGGCTTCGAACACGCTGCCACCACTGACGCCGACAAGGCCAAAGTGGCCGCCGCTCGTGCGCAGCTTGAGAAACCGTTGGCACTGTTCAACCTGCCGAAAGCCGCCGGTTGCGTAGTGGCGACCCAGGAACTGGAAAGCCCGTTGTTCGGTGACAAGCCGGATGCTGATGACGATCACGATGCCAAAGACGAACATCATCACGACCACAGCGAAATCCACGCCCATTACCAATTCACCTGCTCAGCCCCGGGCGCGCTGAAAACCCTGGACCTGGCCAATATCTTCAACACTTTCCCAGCCACTCAGAAGATTCAGGTACAGCTGATCAGCCCGAGCGGGCAGCAAGGGGTTGAAGTGACGGCCAAGGCTGCCGCTCTCAAGTTCTGAGTTCACCACCGCCCCTGTAGGAGCGAGGCTTGCCCGCGAGGGCATTCTAATAGTCAACATCTCTGTTGAATGAGATGGCCTCTTCGCGGGCAAGCCTCGCGCCTACAGGGATCGGTGTTGGATGTGACATTGAGACAAGTACCCAAAACCCATGAAATCGGCGCTATGACCCAAGCACTCATCGAACTGTCCGACCTGGGCTTCAGCTGGCCCGGTCACCCGCCGCTGCTGGACATCCCGGCGTTTCGCCTGGAGCCCGGCGAAACCCTGTTCCTCAAAGGCCCCAGCGGTAGTGGCAAGACCACCCTGCTTGGCCTGCTTGGGGGCGTTCAGAAACCCGATCGCGGCAGCATCCGCCTGCTGGGCCAGGAGCTGACCGAACTCGGCGCCGGCGCGCGTGACCGCTTTCGCGTCGATCACACCGGCTATATCTTCCAGCAGTTCAACCTGCTGCCGTTTCTCTCGGTGCGCGAGAACGTCGAGTTGCCCTGCCACTTTTCCAAACTGCGCGCCGAGCGGGCGAAACAGCGCCACGGCAGCGTCGACCAGGCCGCCGCCACTTTGCTGGCTCACTTGGGCCTGAAGGATGAAAGCCTCCTCAGCCGCCGCGCCGATTCGCTGTCCATCGGCCAGCAGCAACGGGTCGCCGCCGCGCGCGCGTTGATTGGTCAGCCGGAGCTGGTGATCGCCGACGAACCGACCTCGGCCCTGGACTACGACGCTCGCGAAAACTTCATTCGCCTGCTGTTCGCCGAATGCCGTGAAGCCGGCTCGAGCCTGTTGTTTGTCAGCCATGACCAGAGTCTCGCGCCGCTGTTCGATCGCCACCTGTCGCTGGCCGATCTCAATCGCGCCGCCACCCCGTCCGAGGTCTGAGATGTATTTGTTTCGTCTAGCCATGGCCAGTCTGGCTAACCGTCGCTTCACCGCGATCCTCACCGCGTTCGCCATCGCCCTGTCGGTCTGCCTGCTGTTGGCCGTGGAACGGGTGCGCACCGAAGCCAAGGCCAGTTTCGCCAGCACCATCAGCGGCACCGACCTGATCGTCGGCGCACGTTCCGGTTCGGTGAACCTGTTGCTGTACTCGGTGTTCCGCATCGGCAACGCCACCAACAACATTCGTTGGGACAGCTTCGAACACTTCGCCAACAACCCGAAAGTGAAGTGGGCGATCCCGATGTCCCTCGGCGATTCCCATCGCGGTTATCGCGTGATGGGCACCACCGAGGCGTACTTCGAGCACTACCAATACGGCCATCAACAGCACCTCGAAGTGGCCGATGGCCGCGCCTTCGCCAGCGACCCGTTCGAAGTGGTGCTCGGCGCCGAAGTGGCCGATGCGCTGCATTACAAACTCGGCGACAAACTGGTTCTGGCCCACGGCGTGGCAGTGATCAGCCTGGTCAAGCACGACGACAAACCGTTCACCGTAGTCGGCATTCTCAAACGCACCGGCACCCCGGTGGACCGCACGCTGCACATCAGCCTCGGCGGCATGGAAGCGATTCACGTCGACTGGCACAACGGCGTGCCGGCCCAGGGCAAAGGCCGGATCAGCGCCGATCAGGCACGCAACATGGACCTGACGCCACAAGCGATCACCGCCTTCATGCTCGGCCTCAACAGCAAGATTTCGACGTTCGCCGTGCAGCGCGAGATCAACGAATTCCGTGGCGAGCCGATGTTGGCGATCCTGCCCGGTGTGGCGCTGCAAGAGCTGTGGAGTTTGATGAGCACGGCGGAAAAAGCCTTGTTCGTGGTGTCGCTGTTTGTGGTGCTGACCGGTTTGATCGGCATGCTCACGGCGATTCTCACCAGCCTCAACGAACGACGGCGCGAGATGGCGATTCTGCGCTCGGTCGGCGCCCGGCCCTGGCACATTGCGACGTTGCTGGTGCTGGAGGCGTTTGCCTTGGCACTGGCCGGCGTAATGGCCGGGCTGGGGCTCTTGTATGTGGGCATCGCCCTCGCCCAAGGCTATGTGCAAGCCAATTACGGTTTGTACCTGCCACTTGCCTGGCCCAGCGAGTATGAATGGACGCTGCTCGGTGGCATCCTGATCGCCGCGTTGCTGATGGGCAGCGTGCCGGCGTGGCGCGCGTATCGCCAATCCCTGGCCGATGGCCTGTCGATCCGACTATGAGGACGTTAATGATGCCCCGCGCTCTGCTTGCGCTGTTGATGCTGGTCGCCCTGCCGCTGTGGGCGGCCGAGCCGAAAGAGCTGACCTGGTCGGAAATGATCCCGCCGGACGCCGCACCGGAAGTGCCGAACATGACACCGCTGCACGACCTGTCGCAGATGAGCAGCGCGCTGGAATCGGCGCCCGCCGCCAGACAAGACATGCCCAATGCACCTGTGGTGAAAAACCTCGACGGGCAGAACATTCGCTTGCCGGGTTACATCGTGCCGCTGGAAGTGAGCGAGGAAGGTCGCACCACGGAGTTTTTGCTGGTGCCGTATTTCGGCGCCTGCATCCATGTGCCGCCACCGCCGTCGAACCAGATCGTGCACGTGAAAAGCGAAGTGGGCGTGAAGCTGGATGAGCTGTATCAGCCGTACTGGATCGAGGGCGCGTTGCAGGTCAAAGCGTCGACCAGCGAGTTGGCGGACGCGGGGTATCAAATGGAGGCGGACAAGATTTACGTGTATGAATTGCCGGAGTGAATCCGGCGATTCTGTATTGCTTGATCGATAGCTATCGCGAGCAGGCTTGCTACCACAGGGGATCACCTAATCTCTGTGGGAGCGAGCCTGCTCGCGATGAGGCCATCTGCCGCACCACAAAAACAAGGCCATCACTGTTTCATTGAGCTGAGTCAAAAGACCGTATCAGACGCCTCCGTACCATTGGACATCGAATATTTTTAACGTCCTTTGGAGCTCCTATGCACAAGTCCTTGCTCAGCGCTTCGCTGTTTGCCGTCGCGCTCGCAGCCCCGCTCGCTTACGCCCACGAAGCCGGTGACATCCTGGTTCGTGCCGGTGCAATCACCGTCAACCCGAAAGCCGACAGCTCCAGCGTCAAGGTCGATCAAGGCCCTCTGGCCGGCGCCGACCTGGGTGGCAAGGCGACCATGAGCAGCGACACGCAACTGGGTCTGAACTTCGCTTACATGATCGACAGCCACTGGGGGATCGAACTGCTCGCCGCCTCGCCATTCGAGCATGACGTGAAGATCAAAGGCACCGCCCTGGGCGCAGCCAACGGCAAACTCGGCACCCTGAAACACCTGCCGCCAACCCTGAGCGTTGTGTACTACCCACTGGACGCGAAGTCTGTATTCCAGCCATATGTCGGCGCCGGCATCAACTACACCTGGATCTACGACGAGCACGTCGGCAGCGAAGCACAAGCCAACGGCTTCAGCAATTTCAAGGCGGATAACTCTTGGGGCATGGCGTTTCAGGTTGGTGCTGACTATATGATCACCGACAACATCATGCTCAACGCCCAGGTGCGCTACATCGACATCGACACCACGGCGACCGTGGAAAACAACGCCGTGGCGCCGGGTACTCGTGCCAAGGTCGATGTGGACGTCGACCCGTTCATCTACATGGTTGGCCTGGGTTACAAGTTCTAAACCCACGCACAAAAAAAAGGCGCCTCGAAAGGCGCCTTTTTCATGATCGTTCCCACGCTCCGTGGTGGGAACGATCTATCGTCCCAACAACCGCGCCAAGCCAACATTCATCGGCGTCTGCTCAGGGTAGGTAAACCGCTCCAGCAACCGCCGATTGTTCGCTCGCGAGTGGCGGATGTCACCGGAACGTGCCGGGCCGTAACTCACCGGGGGCAATTGACCGACCACCACCTCCAGCGCCTCAAGCATTTGCTTGAGAGAAGTTGCCTGGTTCCAGCCGACATTGACCGCACCGACTTCGACCTGCGGTTGCTCGATGGCTTGCACCAACAAATCCACCAAATCTTCAACGTAGACGAAATCGCGTGTCTGCTCGCCATCGCCAAACACGGTGATCGGCAGGCCTTTCTGCGCGCGCTCGCTGAAAATACTGATCACGCCGGAATACGGCGAGGATGGATCCTGACGCGGTCCGAAAATGTTGAAGAAGCGGAAAATCACCGGCTCCAGACCATGCTGGCGACGGTAGAAATCGAAGTAATACTCGCTGGCCAGTTTGTCCGACGCATACGGTGTCAATGGCGCCTTGGGCGTGTCTTCATCGATCGACTCGCCTTCGCCATTGTTGCCGTAGACCGCCGCGCTGGAGGCGTACAGCACTCGCTTGACACCAGCCTGACGCATGGCTTCGCAGACATTCAGCGAGCCGATGAAATTGCTGCGGTGAGTCTTCACCGGATCGTCCACCGAGGCCTGCACTGACGCCACCGCGGCCAGATGCGCCACGGCGCTGCAACCGAGCATGGCCTGGGCCACCAGCGCAGCATCGGCGACGTCACCCACAATGAGTTCGACCTTGGGATTGTCCAGCGGCAGGTTGCTGCGTTTGCCGGTGGACAAGTCATCAAGAATTCGCACCGAATGGCCTTTGGCAAGCAAGGCATCGGTCAGGTGCGAGCCGATGAAACCGGCGCCGCCGGTGATTAAAACAGGGCCGTCAGCCATGGCGATAGAACCTATCCAGTAAGCCCGGGAGTGCCGCGCGCCAGGCGCGGGGCTTGATTCCGAAGGTGTGCAGTATTTTCTTGCAGGCCAGCACCGCGTGTTGCGGCTCTTCGGCGGCGTCCGGGCGCGCGGCGTGAGCCTGGGCGGTCGGCGCTTCGATGGCCAGCGGATGCAGGCTGCGGGCTTCGGTCAGGATCGCCTGCCCCAGCGCCAGCGGCGTGGTCGCCTCATGCCCGGCGTAATGATAGGTACCCCACAGCGGCGCCGCACAATCGAGCTGCTTGAGTACCGAAATGATCACCCGCGCCGCGTCGTCGACCGGTGTCGGGTTGCCCCGGCGGTCGTCGGCCATCAGCAATTCTTCAGGCTGTTCGGCGCGACCGAGGAAGCGCCCGAGGGTGCCGTCGGGGCTGTCATCGAGCAGCCAGCCGAAACGCAACAGCACGTGTTGCGGGCAGGTAGCGCGCACGCTTTGTTCGATCCGCCACAAGGCCTGACCGCGCAAGCCCAATGGCACCGGTTCGTCTTTTTCGCTGTAGGCGGTCGCCCGGGAGCCGTCGAACACGCGATAGCTCGACGGTTGCAGCAGCACGATGTTGTGATGCTGGCACAGTTCGGCCAGACGCTCGATCGCCCGCTCCTGCCCGGCCAGACGCTGTTCGCTAACCGTCTCCGCCTGAAACCAGTCGAAGTAGTAGGCGAGATTGATCAACGCGTCCGGGCGGGTGTCGTCGAGCAGTTGCGTCAGGCTCGCGGCATCCCAGCCGTCTTGCGGTGGGCGGGGGGCGAGGAAACCGATGTCTTCCTCCGCACCGAGGCGAATCAGCGCCTGCCCAAGGGCATTTCCGCCGCCCAGTAACATAAGGCGCATTCGCATAGAGTCAGCAGGCCCAGTCTGATTGGAACGATGGCTTTATCGACAGCGCCCGTGGGCGATGTCGTTGATAGTTGCCGGAATCGTTGCATTTTGCGGGTTTAGTGCGCAACCGTCATCCGTAAAGTGTAGATCCCCGGGATTTGTGGTGCCTGTCCCGACCCAATCGCGAGCAGGCTCGCTCCCACAGGGGGCTGCGGCGCACACAAATCCAATGTGGGAGCGAACCTGCTCGCGATGAGGCCATTGGAAACAATGAAGGTCTTGAGCGGTACTTGCATCTTCAGTCCCCCACCCGCATAAATTACCCAATGAATCTGCCCATCCCCACGGACGCGGCCCTGGCAGGCTTCCACCCCGCCGTCAGCGCCTGGTTCAGCAATACCTTCCCGACGGTCACCGCCGCCCAGGCCCGGGCGTGGCCGTTGATCCGCCAGCACCGCTCGACCCTGATCGCCGCGCCCACCGGGTCCGGCAAAACCCTCACGGCCTTCCTCGCGGTCATCGACGACCTGGTCCATCGCGGCCTGGAAAATGAAGGCGGGTTGCCCGACGAAACCCTGGTGGTCTACGTCTCACCGCTCAAAGCCCTGTCCAACGACATCCAGATCAACCTGCAAAACCCGCTGGCCGGCATCACCGAGCAATTGCGCGTCATGGGTCTGCCCGAATTGCAGATCAACACCGCCGTGCGCACCGGCGATACGCCGCAAAAAGACCGCTCGGCCATGCGCCGAACAGCGCCGCATATTCTGGTGACCACCCCGGAATCCCTTTACGTGCTGCTCGGTTCCGACTCCGGCCGGCAGATGCTCGGCACCACGCGCACGGTAATCGTCGACGAAATCCACGCCATCGCCGCCAGCAAACGCGGCAGCCATCTGGCCTTGAGCCTCGAACGATTGCAGGCGCTGTGCGCGGTCCCGCTGATGCGGATAGGCCTGTCTGCCACGCAAAAACCCATCGAAGCGGTCTCGCGCTTCCTTGTGGGCCGTGACCGCGAGTGCGAAATCATCGACATCGGCCACGCCCGCCCACGGGATCTGGACATCGAAGTGCCGCCAGTGCCGCTCTCGGCAGTGATGGCCAACGATGTCTGGGAACGGGTCTACGACCGCCTCGCTGCCCTTGCCCGCGAACACCGCACCACGCTGATTTTCGTCAACACCCGACGCCTGGCCGAACGCTTGAGCCGGCACTTGAGCGAACGCCTCGGCAAGGAGGCCGTCGCCGCGCACCACGGCAGCCTGGCCAAGGAGTTTCGCCTCGACGCGGAACAGCGGCTCAAGCGCGGCGAGCTGCAAGTGCTGATCGCCACGGCCTCGCTGGAGCTGGGGATCGACATAGGCGACGTCGACCTGGTGTGCCAGATCGCCTCGCCGCGCTCGATTGCCAGTTTTCTGCAACGGGTCGGCCGCTCCGGGCACCAGGTCGGCGGCACGCCCAAGGGCCGTTTGTTCGCCACCACCCGCGATGACTTGATCGAATGCGCCGCCCTGCTCGACTGCGTGCGCCGTGGCGAACTCGACACCCTGCAGATTCCCAAGGCGCCGCTGGATGTCTTGGCGCAGCAGATCATCGCCGAAGTCAGCTGCCAGGAATGGCAGGAGCAGGCCTTACTGGAGATGTTCCGCAAAGCCTCGCCCTACGCCGACCTCGACGAAAAGCATTACCAGGCGCTGCTGAATATGCTCGCCGAGGGCTACAACGGTCGCCAGGGGATTCGCAGCGCCTACCTGCACCGCGACGCCGTGACCCGCACGTTGCGCGGTCGTCGGGGCAGCAAACTGACGGCGGTGACCAGCGGCGGAACGATTCCGGACAACGCCGATTACAGCGTGCTGCTGGAGCCTCAGGGGCTGAACATCGGCAGTGTCAACGAAGACTTTGCCGTGGAAAGCATCGCCGGGGATATCTTCCAGTTGGGCAATACGTCGTACCGGATCCTGCGCGTCGAAACCGGCAAGGTCCGGGTCGAAGATGCTCAGGGCCAGCCGCCGACCATTCCGTTCTGGCTTGGGGAAGCACCGGGACGCAGCGCTGAATTGTCATTCGCCGTCGCGCGCCTGCAAGCGCAGCTCGATGACCTGCTCGGCGCCACACCGGGTAACTTGCAACCGGCCATCGACTGGCTGACCGACACCCTCGGCCTGAACCTCGCCAGCGCCGAGCAACTGGTGGATTACCTGGCCCGCGCACGCCTGACATTGGGCGCCCTGCCCTCGCAAGACACGCTGCTGATGGAACGGTTTTTCGACGAATCCGGCGGCACACAACTGATCATCCACTCGCCGTTCGGCAGTCGCATCAACCGCGCCTGGGGACTGGCCTTGCGCAAGCGGTTCTGCCGCACCTTCAACTTCGAATTGCAGGCCGCCGCCAGCGAAGACGCAATCGTGCTGTCGCTGTCCACCAGCCACAGCTTCGAACTCGACGACGTCTGGCGCTATGTTCACAGCAACACCGCCGAGCACCTGCTGATCCAGGCGATACTCGATGCGCCGCTGTTCGGCGTGCGCTGGCGCTGGAACGCCGGGGTCGCACTGGCGCTGCCGCGTTACACCGGAGGGCGCAAAGTCGCGCCGCAGATCCAGCGCATGAAAAGCGAAGACCTGATCGCCAGCGTGTTTCCCGATCAGATTGCCTGCGTGGAAAACCTCGCCGGTGAACGCGAAGTGCCCGAGCATCCGCTGGTGGAGCAAACCCTCGACGATTGCCTGCACGAGGCCATGGACAGCGAAGGCTGGCTGGCGTTGTTGCGGCGTATGGAAAGCGGCGACGTCCGACTGATCAGCCGCGATTTGCCGGCGCCCTCGCCGCTGGCAGCAGAAATCCTCAGCGCCCGCCCCTATACCTTTCTCGACGATGCGCCGCTGGAAGAACGCCGCACCCAAGCGGTGCTCAACCGGCGCTGGACCGACCCGCAGTCCACCGACGACCTCGGTGCGCTGGATGCCGAAGCGATTCAAGCGGTGCGCGACGAAGCCTGGCCAGCCCCGACGGGCGTCGATGAAATGCACGAAGCCTTGATGAGCCTGGCGTGCATCACCGATGCCGAGGCACAGGCCAATGCGCATTGGCTCGACTGGCTCAACGTCCTCGCTGCAAGCGGTCGCACCAGCCGTTTGCAGCTCAATGCCGGGCAATCGCTGTGGTTGGCGTTGGAGCGTCTGACCTGCCTGCGGGCGATTTATCCACAGGCAGATTGGCTGCCTCCGCTGGAGGCGCTACCGGGATTCGATGAGGTCTGGGAAACGGACGAAGCCGTGCTGGAAGTGATTCGCGCGCGGCTCAGTGCGTTTGGCCCACTGCCGTTGCAAGCGATTGCCGAACCTTTGGGATTGCCGGCCATTGAAGTCACCCAAGCGCTGGCGCAACTGGAGCGCGAAGGTTATGTGCTGCGTGGTCAATTCACCCCTGGCGCCACTGAGGACGAATGGTGTGAGCGGCACCTGCTGGCGCGGATTCATCGCTACACGGTCAAGCGTCTGCGACGGGAAATCGAACCGGTGGCGTTGCAGGATTTCATGCGCTTTCTGTTCGACTGGCAGCACTTGTCCGCCGCGACGCAAGGCCAGGGCAACGCGGTGCTGCCGGCCATCGTCGCGCAGTTCGAAGGCTATCCCGCTGCCGCTTCAGCCTGGGACAGCGACATTCTGCCGATGCGGATCAAAGGCTATTCGGCAAGTTGGCTGGACGACCTGTGCCGCAGCGGCAAGCTGGTCTGGACCCGCCTGACCGCGCGCAACAAGACGGCCGGCACGGCGTTGCGCAGTACACCGATTCTGCTGCTACCGCGCAGCCAGGTCGGGTTGTGGAGCAGCCTGACCGAGCAGACCCCGGTCAGCGAACTGTCGCCCAAGACGCAAAAGGTCTACGAAGCACTCAGCCAACATGGCGCGCTGTTTTTCGATGAGCTGATTCACGAGGCGCACCTGCTGCGCACCGAGCTGGAAATCGCCTTGCAGGAACTGGTCGGCGCCGGACTGGTGAACGCCGACAGTTTCGCCGGCCTGCGAGCGCTGATCACCCCGGCCAGCAAGCGACAGAACCGCAGCAGCCGACGTGGGCGTGGGGCGTTTGTCGGCGGGATGGACGATGCCGGGCGCTGGGCCTTGCTGCGACGTGGTCCTGCCGCGCCGGTTGTGGATAACAAACGCCCGACGCCGACGCCGAGCGACACCCTGGAACACATCGCCATGACGTTGCTGAGACGCTACGGCGTGGTGTTCTGGCGCTTGCTGGAACGGGAAGCGGATTGGTTGCCGAGTTGGCGGGAATTGCTGCGCACGTTCCATAGGCTGGAGGCTAGGGGGGAGATTCGCGGTGGACGGTTTGTCAGCGGTTTGGCTGGCGAGCAATTTGCGTTGCCTGAGGCCATTCCATTGCTGCGCGAAGTCCGGCGCCGACCGCATGACGGGAGTTTGATCGCGGTATGCGGGGTTGATCCGCTGAACCTTGCCGGGACGCTACTGCCCGGAGCGAAGGTGCCGGCGTTGGCGAGTAATCGATTGGTGTATCGGGATGGTCTTCCGGCTGCCGCCGAAATCGCTGGGAAGCAGGTTTTCTGGGTGGAGCTGGATCAGCAATCAGCTGCTGAATTACACAACAAGCTTATCCGCCACAATCCCCTGTAGGAGCGAGGCTTGCCCGCGAAGAACGAAGACACGGTTCTACTGATACACCGCGGTGCGCCCTTCGCGGGCAAGCCTCGCGCCTACAAGGTTTGCGGTGTTATTGAGTACGCGGCTGATCCGGTAACAACACCGGCGAATTCTCCGGCGCCGGCCCGTCGTCTTCCTGCCCGGCCATCGCCTGCCTCGGCATCAAAACCTGCTGTGGATAAGTCTGCGCGAAATGCACGCACGGGCTGTTATCCACAAGCTTCTTCAACCGTTGGTTAAATGCCCGGCTCACCGCATATTGCCCACCCGACACCGTGCGGAACTGCGCCGTCAGCACCACGCCGTTGAGGTCCATTTTGTCGACGCCAAACACATCCAGCGGCCCTTGCAGGTTGTACTTGAGAAACGCGTCCTCGCGGATCGAATCCCCCGCCTCACGGATCAGTTCGATCGCTTTGTCGACATCGGTGTCGTAGGTGAACTGCACCGAGAAAAACGCATAGGCAAACTGCCGCGATTGGTTGGTCACGGCCTTGATCTGCCCGAACGGCACCGAGTGCACGAAACCCTTACCGTCCCGCAGGCGCAAGGTGCGGATGGTCAGGCCTTCGACCGTCCCGGCATGGCCGGAGTCGAGCACCACCCAGTCGCCGATCGACAGCGTGTCTTCGATGATGATGAACAACCCGGTGATCACGTCCTGCACCAATTGCTGCGAACCAAAACCGATGGCCAGGCCGACCACGCCGGCACCCGCCAGCAACGGCGCAACGTTGATCCCAAGGTTGGCCATGGTGGTAATTGCGCAGATCACCACCAGGATGATTTTGATCGCGTTGCGCAGCAGCGGCAGGATGGTTTTGACCCGCGTACTCGGCTGCGTCGTGCGTTTGTTGACCGGCGGTTTCAGCGCTTCCTGGATCGCCGTATCGAGCACCACCCACAGCAACCAGGTCACCAGAAAGATCAGCCCCATGCTGCTCAACGAATCACTGATCGCCCGCCCTACCTTGTTTTGCTCGGCGAATTCGAACAGCGACACGCCCCAGATCCGCCCAAGGATTTCGATGAAAGCCACGGCCATGATGATTCGTAGCAGCGCATGCAGCAGACTGAGAAAACGCTCCTTGTAAGCGCTGCTGCGCTGGATCGCTTCAACCTGGCGCGACTTGAACATGTGCTGGAAAATCGTGCTGAGAAACACCGTGGCGATCAGCAGGATAGTGGTGAACAACGCACAGCGCAGCGCCTTCTGATTGTCATCGCCGACGCCGAGCAGGTTGATCGCCGAAACCATCACCATCAGCAGGATCGGCCAGTACCAGAGCCCGGAAAAGATCCGCAGGGATTCCTGCAGCGACGGCTGTTTGAGGCGCTGGGCCAAGGGCCGGTTACGGATCAGATGCGCCACCGGGCGCCTCAATCGAATCACCAATAAGCCGAAGATGATCGAGACGAAAAAACCGGTGAGCACGGCAGCGCTGCTGGTGATGTTACCGCCCAGTTGCCGGGCGATCTGCGGGCTGGTCAGCGCATCGCTGAGCGCGGCAAGGAAACCGATCAGGAACAGCGGTCGTGGGCAGAAATCGCGGATGATCTGCACCGCCGTGCGCTTGTGGCCGGTGTTGAACATGACAATCACGCAGAGCAGCATCGAGGTCGAAAAAATGCCGCTGCTGGTGGCGTAGGCGAAACACAGCGCCAGCGCACGGCCCACCGAGGCAGGCAGGAAATGGCTGACGTAAAGGGTCAACGGCAAGCAGATCAGGGCCGGTAGCGTGTAAGGCAACACATAATTGAGCAGATCCTGACTGCGCTGGCGGGTTCGCAGAAAGCGGCCCTGGTTCAAGCGTTTGGCGAGTATCCCACCGAGCACGGTGAGCAAGGCAAAGCTGCCGAGCCAGACGCCGGACAACATCAGGAAGTCGCCAATCACGCTCCAGCCGGAACGGTTAGAAGGTCGATTGACCAGTTTGTCCACCTCATTCGCCGCCCGGTCCGCCCGCAGGCGCCAGGCATCGACCAGGTCTTCGTTGAGGTCGAGCTTGTCCTGAACGTCGTCGATGCTGGAGCTGATGGCCCCGAGCAGGCCGCCCTGGACCAACGGTTCAGGCGTAGCAGGCTCCTCGGCAGCGGCGGGAACACCCGGCAGCGTGACGGCTTCCAACTCGTTGCTGCCCAGAAACAGCAACGCCCCCAGCAGTATCGCGGTCTTGAACTTGAGCAAAACGGGAAGCTCCTTGGGAAGGGTCTGTAAGGAACTGATCGGGAAATGGCGGGCAAGTTCGGTTTTCACCCCGAGATAACGGCCAGCAAGTTCCCCTATGGCGAGGGAGCTTGTTCCCGCTGGGGTGCGAAGCGCCCCCCAAAAACCTGCAAACCTGGCTCCTCAGATACAGCATGCGATATGGCATTTGCGACTGCTGCGCAGCCGAGCGGGAGCAAGCTCCCTCGCCACAGGGTTTCATTTGCCCGCGAGATATTTGACCTGCACGCAAATATCAAATGCCCACCCCTCTATTTTTCCGCACAACCCAAACCCCGACACTGCGCTCCATCAATCAAACCCACCGGAGTTGCAGTCATGCCCATTGCCTTGCTCGCGCTGACCCTCAGCGCCTTCGCCATCGGGACGACCGAGTTCGTCATCGTTGGCCTGTTACCCACCATCGGCGCCGACCTCGGCGTCAGCCTGCCGTCCGCCGGCCTGCTGGTCAGTCTCTACGCCCTGGGCGTCGCCATTGGCGCCCCGGTGCTGACCGCCCTCACCGGCAAAGTCCCGCGCAAATTGCTGCTGTTGTCGCTGATGGTGCTGTTCACCCTTGGCAACCTGCTGGCCTGGAAAGCCCCCGGCTACGAATCACTGATCCTGGCGCGGATCGTCACCGGCCTCGCCCACGGGGTGTTTTTCTCGATTGGCTCGACCATCGCCACCAGCCTGGTGCCAAAGGAAAAAGCCGCCAGTGCGATCGCTATCATGTTCACCGGCCTGACCGTGGCGCTGGTCACCGGCGTACCGCTGGGAACCTTCATCGGTCAGCATTTCGGCTGGCGTGAAACCTTCCTCGCCGTGTCCGCCTTGGGCGTGATCGCCTTTATCGGCAGCCTGCTCTACGTGCCGAAAAACATCGCCCACAGCAAACCGGCTTCGCTGTTGCAGCAATTGCAGGTGCTCAAGCAGCCACGTCTGCTGCTGGTGTACGCCATGACCGCGGTCGGTTACGGCGGCTCGTTCATCGCTTTTACCTTCCTGGCGCCGATTCTCCAGGACATCTCCGGCTTCAGCGCCAGCACGGTCAGCCTGGTGTTGCTGGTCTACGGCATCTCGGTGGCGGTCGGCAACATCTGGGGCGGCAAACTGGCGGACAAGCGCGGCCCGATCAGCGCCCTGAAAATCATCTTCGCCTTGCTCGCGGCGGTGCTGTTCGTGTTGACCTTTACCGCTGGCAACCCATGGCTGGCGCTGGCTACCGTGCTGGTCTGGGGCGCAGTCGCGTTCGGTAACGTGCCGGGGCTGCAAGTCTATGTGGTGCGTCAAGCCGAACATCACACCCCGCATGCGGTGGACGTGGCGTCGGGGCTGAACATCGCGGCCTTCAACCTTGGCATTGCCGGTGGCGCGTGGGGTGGCGGCTTGATCGTGGCTCACATGGGCCTGATCCATACCGCCTGGATTGGCGGGCTGGTGGTGTTGGCGGCCTTGGCGCTGACAGCGTGGAGTGGACGTCTTGACCGACTCGGCCCGGTCTACGCCGAAAGCACGACCCGCATCGTCGCCGGACACTAACCCCACAGAAGGTCGGTATGGTTTTCCGGAACGCACACCGTCCGTAGCCCCGTCGAAACTTTCTCGGTTGCCCCACGGTCATCAAAAGACAGAGGCAACCGAGGACCATTAGACGGGAGGCGATATGGCGGCGATTCACATTGGTATTTCAGGCTGGCGCTACACACCCTGGCGGGGAGGTTTCTACCCGAAGGGGCTGACCCAGAAGCGCGAATTGCAATTTGCGTCCCGGGCGGTCAACAGCATCGAAATCAATGGATCGTTTTACGCCCTGCAACGGCCTGAGCGTTACGCCCAATGGTACGCCGAAACCCCGGCGGACTTCGTGTTCAGCGTCAAAGCCCCACGTTTCATCACCCACATCAAGCGTCTGCGGGACATTCATACACCGCTGGCGAATTTCTTTGCCTCCGGGATTCTGGAGCTGAAAGAGAAACTCGGCCCGATCCTCTGGCAGTTTCCGCCCAACTTCAAATTCGATGTCGAGTTGTTCGAAAGCTTCCTCAAGCAATTACCCCACGACACCCAGCAAGCAGCCGCCCTCGCCCGCCAGCACGATTCGCACCTGCACGGCCCCGCCAGCATGAAGGCGTACAAGAAAAAGCCCCTGCGCCACGCCGTTGAAATCAGAAACGAGAGCTTTATTGATCCAGCGTTCGTGCGCCTGCTCAAGCGCTACAACGTGGCCTTGGTTATCGCCGATACCGCCGGAAAATGGCCGTACCGCGAAGACGTCACCAGTGATTTCGTCTATCTGCGCCTGCACGGTGCCGAAGAACTCTATGCCAGCGGCTACACCCCTGAGGCGCTGGAACGCTGGGGCGAACGGATCGACGCCTGGAACCATGGCCAGCAACCGGCCGATCCGCAGCTGATTGCACCTGGGCAAAAGCCGAAAGCACGCAAGTCCCGGGAAGTGTTCTGCTATTTCGACAACGACATCAAAGTCCGCGCGCCTTTCGATGCGCGGCGTTTGCTTGAGCACTTCCACCTCGACAAAGACCTCGCCACCCGTCCCGGTGAACCGGTCGCCGAAGGAGTGCTGTCATGAGTATTTCCGAACCGGTCGGCAGTACCGACGAACAGCAACCCGTCATCACCGCCGTGCGCCGTTTCACCGTACTGACGGTCAACACCCACAAGGGGTTCACCGCGCTCAATCGGCGTTTCATCCTGCCGGAATTGCGCGAAGCGGTACGCAGTGTGTCTGCCGATGTGGTGTTTTTGCAGGAAGTCCACGGCACCCACGAAGACCATCCGCAGCGGTACGACAACTGGCCGACGATGCCGCAGTACGAATTCCTCGCCGACACCCTGTGGCCACAATTTGCCTACGGCCGTAACGCGGTGTACCCGGCGGGTGATCACGGTAATGCGCTGCTGTCGAAGTTCCAGATCATTCGCCATGACAACCTCGACGTATCGATCAGCGGCCATGAGAACCGCGGCATCCTGCATTGCGTGCTGCGCCTGCCGGGCGATGGCCTGGAAGTGCACGCCATTTGCGTGCATCTGGGGCTGCGTGAGAGCCACCGCACGGAACAACTGAAGTTGCTGGCGCGACGCCTCGAAGACCTTCCGGTCGACGCCCCGGTGATTGTCGCCGGCGACTTCAACGACTGGCGCCAGCGTGCCGATGCGTTGCTCAAGCCCTGTGGCCTGCGCGAGGTATTCGCCGAGCACCACGGCAAACCGGCGCGCAGTTTTCCAGCGCGACTCCCAGCGCTACGCCTGGACCGCATCTATGTGCGCAACCTCAAGGCCAGCCGTCCGCAAGTGCTGGCGGCACGTCCCTGGTCACACCTTTCCGACCACGCACCGCTGTCGGTGGAGATCGAGCTATGAGCAGCGCCCCGATGGAAAAAGCCACCGTTGAACACGTGCCGACTACCCCGCCGGTGCGTGAGCCCGGCGTGGTCGACGTCGAATACGGCTGGCAGGGCAACAACCTCGTGGAAATGCTGGAAAACGGCGAAGCCTATTTCCCGCGAGTGTTCGAAGCCATGCGCCAGGCCAAGACTGAAATACTCCTGGAAACCTTCATTGTGTTCGAGGACAAGGTCGGCAACGAGCTGCAGCAAGTGCTGGTCGAAGCCGCGCAACGCGGTGTACGGGTCACCGTCAGCCTCGACGGGTTTGGCTGTGGCGAGTTGAGCAACGGCTATCTCGCAACGTTGAGCGAGGCCGGCGTTCGCCTGCAAATATTCGATCCGGCGCCCAAGCTTCTGGGGATCCGCACCAACTGGTTCCGACGTCTGCACCGCAAGATCGTGGTGGTGGACGGCACGATCGCGTTCATCGGCGGGATCAACTTTTCCGCCGACCATCTGGCCGATTTCGGCCCCGAGGCCAAGCAGGATTACTCGGTTGAAGTGCAAGGCCCGGCGGTGGCCGATATCCATCACTTCGCGCTGCTGCAATGTGGCCGCCCGGCCCGCGCCAAATACTGGTGGCAACGCCGCCGGCAGCGACGCTCGGAACTGGCCTTCAGCGACCACGACGGCCAGGTTCGCCTGGTGTACCGCGACAACGGTGACCACCGGACGGATATCGAAGAGGTTTACCTTCAGGTGCTGCGAAGCGCCCAACGCCGGGTCGTGATCGCCAACGCCTATTTCTTTCCGGGTTACCGCTTGCTGCGCGAAATCCGCAACGCCGCTCGTCGTGGCGTCGACGTGCGCCTGATTCTGCAGGGGCAACCGGACATGATGGTGGCCAAACTGGCTGCGCGCATGACCTACGACTATTTGCTCAAGTCGGGCGTGCAGATCTTCGAATATTGCGAACGCCCGCTGCACGGCAAAGTCGCGCTGGTGGATGAGGACTGGAGCACCGTCGGCTCAAGCAATCTCGACCCGTTAAGCCTGTCGATGAACCTGGAAGCCAACGTGTTGATCCGCGACCGAGCCTTCAACCAAGATCTGTTCGAACGGCTTGAGGTGCTGAGCAATAACCACTGCAAAGCCATGTCAGCGGACACGTCGCCGCGCGGAAGGATCTGGCACATGACCGTCGGCTTTCTGGTGTTTCACTTCCTGCGTCACTTCCCGGCATGGGCCGGTTGGCTGCCTGCGCATAAACCACGCCTGAAACCCTTCACCCATCCGGCCGGGAGTGACCACCATGAACCGCGTTGAAGCGCACTCGGCACCTCAAGACGGCAGCACAACACCTGTCCCGGAAAAGAAGACACGCTGGAGCCGCTGGAAAAAACCGCTGACGATGCTGTTTTTCCTGGCGCTGATCGTGCTGCTGACGATGCTTGCCCAGCGCATCGAATGGGACGAAGTGTTCCACACCCTGGCCAATTTCAAGGTGCGCACGCTGATCATTGCGTCCGGCCTGACGCTGGTGAGTTTTCTGGTGTATGCCTGTTTTGATCTGATCGGCCGCACCTACATCCGCCAGGACCTGACCTGGAAACAGATCCTGCCGGTGGGGATCATCAGCTACGCCTTCAACCTGAACCTGAGCGCGTGGGTCGGCGGGATTGCCATGCGTTATCGCCTGTATTCGCGGCTAGGGGTGAGCAAAAGCAACATCGCGAAAATCCTCGGGCTGAGCCTGGCGACCAACTGGTTCGGCTACATGGTGATTGCGGGCGCCGTGTTCAGCAGCGGACTGGTCAGAATGCCGCCGGGCTGGAAGTTGAGCAGCGGTGCCTTGCAAGTTGTGGGCGTGTTGTTACTCCTGGTGAGCGCGGGATATCTGGCGGCGTGCCAGTTCTCCAAACGTCGGGAATGGGCGATACGCGGGGTGGAAATCAACCTGCCGTCCTTGCGCATGGCGATGCTGCAACTGGCCCTCGGAGCGCTGAACTGGTCGCTGATGGCGGCGGTGATCTTCACGTTGCTGCCTAACAAGCTGGATTACCCATTGGTGCTGGGCGTGTTGCTGATCAGTGCGATTGCCGGGGTGATTACCCATATTCCTGCCGGGCTTGGGGTCCTGGAGGCGGTGTTTGTGGCACTGCTGCAACATGAAGCGTCGCGGGGAAGCCTGGTGGCGGGATTGCTGGCTTATCGGGCGATCTATTTCATCTTGCCGTTGCTGATTACGTTGGTGATGTATCTGGTGGTGGAGGCCAAGGCGAAGTCGCTGCGGATTGCCAAGAAACCTTCCTGAGATTGTTGGGGAGGCGGATGACGCTTTCGCGGGCAAGCCTTCGAAAGCGTCCGCAAACCCACCACTCATTTCGACTGAATAATGCTCAACCGCTCACCCACGACCATCTCGGTAATCCAGTCCACCAGGATCGAGGTGTAGGCCTGTTGCGACACCGGCTCGCTCAACGCGTGGTCGGCGCCGTCAATGATCCGGTGCGTCAGCGAATGCGTCTGCTGGCACGCAGCGCGGTAGCTCATGATCGTCGCGTGAGGCACATAGTCGTCGGTCTCGGACTCCACGAGCAGCACATCCCCGGTGAATTGCGAGCACGCATGCAGCGCACGATTGCTGTCGGCGCGTACCAGCGTGTTGCGGTAATCGCGCAAATCAGCCTTGTCCAGTTCACGCTTGGGCGTATGCCATTGATCGTCGCGATACAGCGCCGGCACCCGCAGCGCCAGCCAGCGCACCGGGCGCAATGAAGTCAGTATCGAGGCCAGATAACCGCCATAACTGGTGCCGACCACCGCAATGGCGGAGGTGTCGAGCGCCGGGTGGGCGAGCAAGCGGTCGTATGCCGCCAGCAGGTCGCGCAGGTTGTCTTCGCGCGTTACGCGAGTAAGCGGGATGCCGGTGCCGCCGGTGTGCCCGCGCAAGTCGAACGTCAGGCACACGCATCCCAGACCGGCGATGCCTTTGGCCCGCTCCAGGTCCCGCTCCTGGCTGCCGCCCCAACCGTGCACAAACAACACGCCGGGGACTTTCGATTTGGGGCTCAGAAAGGTCCCGCTCATCTGTTCATCGTCGATGTCGATCTGAATGGTTTCGCTTCTAGCCGTCATAGGATTTGACCGTCACGTACTTGAGAAGAAAGTCACTGTTTTCCGCGGGCCCGCGATACACCTCAATGGCGTCCGGCGGCAGCGCTTGGTCGATGTAGGTTTCCACTGAAGACACGCGAATCGCGCGCATCCCCGGGTTGTTGACGAAGCTCTGCAACGCGGCCACTTCGGCGCTGCTGGCACCGCCCATGCGCCAGGACTGTTCGAGCACGCCGCTGCGCTGTTTGCCACTGCTGTCCAGGCCTTGGGCGATGTCATAGTTGCGGCGCGAGGCGTAAAAACCGGGATAGGCCTCGTCCGCGGCGCTGTCGAACACTTGCGCTTGCCGGATCGCCAGTTGCACATCGTCAGGCAGGTCCAGTTTCAGCAGGTCTTCGTAATACCCCTGCACCACCAGCAGATTGGAACCTCCATAAACCTGCTCGCCCTGACCGTCTTCGGTCAAGTATTGATCACCGCAATAACTCAGCACCTTATCGCCGATAAAACTCTGGCCAACACTGTGGGTGACGACGTTGTCGAGATCCTGTTCAAGCACCACGCCTTCGCTGAACAGTGCCCTGGCATCGGGGCGAGCCAGAACTTCGTCGAACTGGTCGAGGCTTTTGATCACTTCCTGCCCACGTCCGGCGCAGGCATGAATCGGCTTGATGCGGATCGGGCCGGTGTAAAGCAAATGCTCTGCGGCCGGCCGCGCATCGTCGAGCGAGAACACGCTGAGGCCATCGAGCACGACGTTGCGCACACGTTCGGAAAACAACGGAGACCAGCCTTGCGGGGCGTGCGCATGTTGATTGCGCAACCCGTGGCTGATGGCTTTGGTGCAGATGAAATCGTGGTCGACATAACCGCCCCACAGATCTTCCGGCCCGGTGACGCCCAATGCCCGGGCGGCAGCGACGCCGACCAGGGTCTGGGTCGGCAAGAGATAAAGATCTCGGGCCTTGTGAAGTCCGGGGTCGTAGCTCCCACCGAACTTGAGCCCCAGGATGTGCGCCAGCCAACGGGCCAGCGCGTGATTGGTGTCGACTTCGTGCTGGGGCGCCTCGGGGCGGACTGAGTGGGCGACTACCAGTTTCTTGCGGTTTGTTGGGGTCATGCGTCCCCCTTCAATCGGCTTTTGATGAATGTAGTTGAAGGGGTGCAGAGATCAAGCCATCGAGGGTTGGATAGAAAAGGGTTTCAAATCAGGCAGTTGCTACGAAAGTGATGGCACTGAGCCTGTTTTATTCTGCACGAAGGGTTTTTCTACCCCTGCATTTTGCACGACCCAGGCCTTGCACTGAGCCAATGCGGGAGAGAGCCTGCTCGCGAATTCGGCGTAGGTCAGCCTGCATCTAAGTCACTGGCATTGCGCCTTCGCGAGCAGGCTCGCTCCCACATTTGGCTTGGCGGTGATCTGGCTACCGCGCGACAGCTGCACCCGGCGTCACGCCAAACCGCGCCCGGTAATCACTTGGCGCCAGCCCGGTGATTTTCTTGAAGGTCGCGCGAAACGCACTGGGGTCTTGATAACCCACGGTCCACGCAATGTGATCGATGGTGCCGTTGGTGAATTCAAGCATTTCCCGAGCCTTGCCGACCCGCAGATGCTGGCAGTACTCGGTGGGTTTCAACCCGGTCGCTGCACGGAAACGGCGCAGGAACGTGCGCTCTTCCAGCCCCGCCCGCTCGGCCATCGCCGTCAGCGATACATCGGTGGCCCCGGTGCTTTGCAGCCAGTGCTGAACCTTAAGAATCGCCGCATCGCCGTGGCTGAGAATCGGTGAAAAATTGCTGCCGCACTCACTCGCGCTGTCGCTGTGTTCCACCACCAGAAAACGCGCGGTGCCGGTGGCAATGCTCGGGCCGAGCAGGCGGTCGACCAGCCGCAACCCCAACTCGGACCAGGCCATCAACCCGGCGGTGGTGATCAGGTCGCCGTCGTCGACGATAGGGGTATCCGCCTTGAGCTTGATGGCCGGGTAACGCTCGGCGAAGGTTTTGGCCGAGGTCCAGTGGGTGGTGGCGCTGCGGCCGTCAAGCAAGCCGCTTTCCGCCAGTAGAATCGAGCCCACGCAGACGCCGCCGAGGGTCGCGCCCCGGGCGTGTTGCTGACGCATCCAGTGGATCAACGCCTGCGGTGCCTGGCCTTCGGAAAATCCGGCAATCGATGGCGGAATCAACACCGCCACCAAGGCGCGGTCGGGCCCGGGATGACTGTCGTACACCCGCTCGGGCGCCTGCTCGCCATCAACTTGCCAATGGCTGACCCGCAGCAGCGGCAATTGCGCAGCCTGATGCTCGGCGGCAATCCGGTTCGCCACCCCGAACAGGTCCGTCAACCCGTGCACCGCCGCCATCTGCGCGCCGGGATAAATCAGCACGCCGAGTTCGACGATTGCCCTTTCTGCGTCCATTGTCAGTTTTCCCCCTTCTATTGTCGGTGCGGCCAATCCTCGGAAGGCCTGCCACAGACAATACTTCTTTCCACGCCCAACCCACACATTTCGAGGAATCAGGCATGGCCAAGCAAGCACTCATCGTAGTTGATATCCAAAACGACTACTTCCCTCAAGGCAAGTGGCCGCTGGTCGGCGCCGACGCTGCCGCCGACAACGCCGCCCGTCTGCTCAAAGCGTTTCGCGACGCGGGTGATTCGGTGGTGCACATCCGCCACGAATTCACCTCCGAAGAAGCCCCCTTCTTCACCCCGGGTTCCGAAGGCGCGAAGCTGCACCCCAAAGTTCTGAACCGTGCCGATGAGCCGGTGGTGCTCAAGCACTTCGTCAACTCGTTTCGTGAAACCGAACTGAAATCGATCCTCGACGAGCAAGGCATCAAGGAATTGGTGGTCGTTGGCAGCATGAGCCACATGTGTGTGGACGGCATCACCCGCGCCGCCGCGGACTTTGGCTACACCGTCACGGTGATCCACGACGCCTGCGCCTCACGCGATCTGGAATTCAACGGCGTTGCGGTGCCCGCCGCCCACGTTCACGCCGCCTTCATGTCGGCCCTGGGTTTCGCCTATGCGAGCGTGATTTCCACTGATGAATTCCTGGCGGCTAACCACTAACCACATAACGTATTGATCAAATTCCAAAAAGGGCCCGCCGCGTTTTAGCGCTGCGGGCCTTTTTCATGGAGCGGAAAATGTATGACAAAAAATCTCACGCGTGAGCTATTGAGCGTGGCAAAAATTGCCTGTAGTGTTTCTCACGCGTGAGTTTTTCACAACGAGGTCAGCCCCATGAAAAGCAGCTCTCCATCGAGTCCTCCCACAGGGCCCGATACCGATTCGGCAAGCCGCAAGGGAGAGCGCTCCAAACCGTCCGCGAAAAAACCATCGAGCTTTTACATGAAGCAGATGCGCGCGGGCCTGGGTGCCGCCGGTTATGTGAAACACGAGACTTGGGTGCTTCCCGAAAACCGAAGCCTGCTCAAGCAGATGGAGAAACAGCTTCGCCAACCGATTCTGGCTGGCTCATTCATGTCGGAGAATTACATGAGCGCAGGTACAAACTGGAACATCGACCGCCTCTTCAGCGCCCTTCAAGCCCTGGACGAAGCGGTTTCAAACGACATCACGCTTTCTCTCGTTCAAGGCTCCGAGTCCAGCATCAAGCTGGAAATGAACGACTTCGGTGGCTTGCCGATTTACATCGCGGTGGTGGGCGAACAGATCATCGTCGACACCGTTCTGGTCGACATCGAGTCCATCAATGACGTACCGGCCTTCAATGACGCCGTGCTGCGCAGCCGGGAGATGTTCCCGCTGTCCTCGATCGGTATCGAGTCCATGCCGAACGGGCAGATTGTCTACAACATGTTCGGCGCTCTGAGCTCCGACTCCAGCCTGACGAACATCGTGACCGAGGTCAAAACCCTGGTCGACAACGTCCAGCGCGCCAGCGAAGCCTTCGAACGTTTCTTCAATTAATTATTCGGGAACAGGAAATATCCAATGACTCAGTCCATCTGGAGCAAATTGTTCACCGCGCTGCGTGGCGGTGCCAACGAAGTCGGCGAATCGATCGTCGACCAACAGGCCCTGCGCATCCTCGATCAGGAAATTCGCGATGCGGACAGCGCCCTGGCCAACGCCAAGCGTGAGCTCGTCACCATCATGGCCAAGCACAAACTGTCGGCTGACCGCGTCAGCGAGTACAACGCCAAGATCAAGGACCTGGAATCCAAGGCTCTGGCCGCCATCCAGGCCAACCGTGAAGACCTGGCCCTGGAAGTGGCCGAAGCCATTTCGACCCTGACCAACGAGCTGGACGTCGAGCAAAAGCAGGCCACCGAGTTTGGTGGTTACGCTGAAAACATGCGCAAAGACATCACCAAGGCTGAAAGCCGCATCAAAAGCCTGCGCCAGCAAGTGGACATGGCCAAGGCGCGCGAAAGCGTACAGAAAGCCCAGGTCAGCGCTTCGATTGCCAGTGGCGGCGCCAACGGCAAGCTGGAAACCGCCGTCGGTACGCTGAACCGTTTGCAGGCCAAGCAGCAGCAACGCGCCGCTGAACTGGAAGCCCAGGACCAATTGGCCGATGCGTCGACGGGCACTGACCTGGAACGCAAACTGCGCGATGCCGGCATCACCCCGGACGCAGGCAGCGCCAATGCGATCCTGGAGCGCCTGAAGCAAAAATCGGCCGAATAACCGACTCTCGAGTAGAACGCATAACCTGTGGGAACTAGCCTGCTAGCGATTGCGGTTTGTCAGAAAACATTGATGTCGACTGACACTCCCCCTTCGCGAGCCGGCTCGCTCCCACATGGAATGCGCTGAACTGACAGACATTCAACTGTCGAGGTCAAGGATGGATGCCCTGAAGGGTTTCAAGACAATCGCAGGCCTGGCGCTCTTCATGGTCGCGTTGCAACTGTTCAACGTCGCGACCGGCTACAGCCTCATGGCCTTCGGTTTGATCCCGAGAACCGTGCACGGTCTGCTCGGCATCATCACCTCGCCTTTCCTGCACGCTTCCTTTGCGCACCTGAGCGCGAACCTGATTGCCTTTTTGATTCTGGGTACCTTGGTCATCATCGAAGGACTCAATCGGTTCATTGCGGTCAGCGCGATCATTATTCTGCTGGGCGGCGCGCTGGTCTGGCTGTTCGGCTTTGCCGGCGTACACATCGGCGCCAGCGGCTGGGTGTTCGGACTGTGGGCATACCTCTTGTCCCGCGCCTGGTTCCACAGGAGCTGGGGCAACCTGATAACAGCCGGCGTCGTGGCCCTGCTCTACGGCGGTCTGATTTTTGGCTTCCTGCCTCGCCAGGGTGTTTCCTTCGAAGGCCATCTGTTTGGTGCACTCGCCGGATTTATTGCAGCCAAGGTACTTTTCTCGGCGCCGCGCAACAGGTTTAATGCCGCCGGTTGAACGCACTTGCGCAGTCAGACGCCGAGGCGATGACGTCGCCAGGAACAAGTACCCACGGAGTCAGGGACGAAATGTCGATTTTCCTTTTATTGCGCATGTATGCCTCGTCCCTCTTCCACCGTTTCGGCTGGGCAGGCCTGGTCATTGCCTTGGGCGTACACCTGACCACGGCGTATCTGGGCCTGGTGTTACTGGGCGAACAACACCTCACCGCGCCCGCCACGTTTACTTACTTCTATCTGACCACCACACTCACCGTCGGTTATGGCGATCTCGCGCCGCAGACAGCGGCGGGACGGATATTCGTGGCCACCTGGGTCATGCTCGGGGGCATTGCGCTGCTGACGGCAGCCATCGGCAAAACCACCAGCAGCGTCATCGATGCATGGAGAAAAGGCATGAAGGGCAAAGGCGATTTCACCGGCAAGGTCGGCCATACGGTTCTCATCGGCTGGGAAGGCGCGTCCAGCGAACGGGTCATTGAGTTGTTGCTCCAGGACGAAACCTCGAACGACAACCTGATCGTCATTTGCGATTGCACCCTTGAAGAAAACCCGATGCCGGGCAAAGCGAGCTTCATCAAAGGTGAAAGCCTGTCCTCCGTGGCCTTGTTGCTGCGCGCGGGCGTTCCCGGTGCCGAGCGCGTTCTGGTGCGAACCCATTCAGACGACCTGACCCTGGCCACCGTGCTGGCGGTCAATCAACTGCAGCCTGTCGGGCATGTGGTCGCCCACTTCAATGACAGTGAAATCGCTGCGCTCGCCAGCGCCTACGCGCCCAGCCTGGAATGCACTTCCAGCATGGCCATCGAGATGTTGGTGCGCGCCTCGCAGGATCCGGGCTCGTCAGTGGTCATCAATGAACTGCTGTGCGTGGGCCAGGGCGCCACTCAATACCTGATGAAACTGCCCGAGGCCTTTGAAGCGACGTTTGGCGATCTGTACACACGGATGAAAGAACATCACAACGCCACGCTCATCGGCTATCGCGCCAAAGGCGCCCGACAACCGTCGATCAACCCGCCCGGCGCCACACGCGTTGAGGGCGGCGAGCTCTTCTACATCGCCTCCACTCGCCTCAAGGAAATCTCCAATGGGATGGTTTAAACAGTTGATGGGGCTTGAGGCCCCGAACGCGACGACAGAGTCGAAATGGACCGCCAGCGAATCCCCGCCCGTCACCGGTCCGCTGGGCCTGGCATTGGGCAAGGGCGTGATGTTCGACACCACCCTGAAATTGTTGCTCGACGGCAACACCACGGTGACCATCCCGGGTTCGCAGCAGATCTGGAGCAACGGCACCGTCGATCTCGGGCAGTCGACCTGGCTGTCACGCTACTACATGAACGACGAAGACTACTGGCTGCAGGTGCATACCACCGGCGAAATCGCCGGGCAGGTTGAGTCGGTGATCCTGTTCAATTACCTCAGTTACATCACCATCAGCAGTGAAGCGGAGTTGCGCCGATTGGCCGGTCCGCAAAGTCTGATCGGGCTGCCGACCTACACCCACAACGGCGTCGAATACACCCGCGAATGGGGCACCGAGAATGGCCAGACAGAATTGGTAGGGCTGAGCGAACAGCTGAAAAACCCGGAGGAGTCCTACGGCATCGAGCACCGTTCGATGCTGTACGCCCGCGAAACCGGCCTGACCGACCGCCGGGAATTCCTGCTGTTTTCCGTCGAGGAAGACGCCGAAGGCACCATCAGCTTGAGCACGTCGCAGGGCATTTCGCTGTACACAACCGACCTGAATACGTTCTAAAAAAGGAAGCAGTCCATGCTAGAAGCACTCTCTATCTCCTTGAACAAAGCCGCCGTGTTCGGGTTTGTTTCGTACATCCTCGGCGCCGCGGTATTGTTCGCACTGTTCCAGTTCATCTACACCCGCATCACCCCGCACAAGGAATTCGAACTGATCCGTTCCGGCAACGTAGCCGCTGCGATCGCCCTCGGCGGGGCCATCATCGGTTTCGCCATTCCGGCGAGCAACGTGATTGCGTACTCGATCAGCATCCTCGACTTCGTGGTCTGGGCGGTCATTGCAGCCCTCGTTCAATTGCTGGCATTTCTGGTGACCAGCCTGGTGCTCAAAGGCACCTCGGAGCGCATCAAGAAAGGTGAAATCGCGGCGGGCATCTACGTGGCAGCCGTGGCCATCAGCGTCGGCATGTTGAACGCCGCGTGCATGACTCCTTCCCAGAACTGATTGCGCCCGGAGATCCCGATGAAACGAAGCAAGTACGTTCAGCTTTCGCTGGCAGCGTCGGTCGCCATGGCGATATCAGGCTGCGGACCGACGGAAAAAACCTACGCGGTGCAGAAGAAGTACAACTTCCAGTCCGTTCAGCAGTGTGCCGATGAAAAGCTCCCGGTGGACGTGTGCTCGGACGCCTACATGACGGCCATGGCCGAGCATCGCCGCATTGCGCCGGTGTACGACAGCCAGGCCGATTGCGATGCCGACTTCGTCGCCGACTGGTGCCAACAGGATTCCGCCGGCAAGTTCATCCCCAAGCTCGGCGGCTTCGAACTGACCGCTGATGGCCAGGTGACGCAATCCCAGGTGGACGCGGCCAAGGCTCAATTACCCGCCTCGGAAGCGGCGAACACGGGTGGGTCGGGTTTCTCCACCAGCAGCCTGCTGACCGGCCTGCTGATCGGCAACATGCTGAGCAGCAACCGCAACAGTTACTACTCCGAGCCGGTGTACCGCTATCGCGATGACCGCGGCAGCTACTCGAACTCGACGCTCAGCCAGCGGATTGCCAAGGGCTCGACGTTCACCAAGTCCAATCAGGCAAGGTACGGCAGCAGCAACTACGCCGACTCGGTTCGCTCTTCTACCAGCAAGCCGGTCTCCGTTGCCTCGTCCACCTCCCGTGGCGGCTTCGGCAGCAAGGCCAGCGCACGCAGCGGCTGGGGCGGCGGCGGATCGAGCAGTTAAGGAAACCGGGCCATGAAGAAGATCCATTGCGCAGAGCGTCCTGACTGGAAACAGACCGCCGAGAATCTCGGCTTTCTGTTCCACACCATCGACAACGAACCCTACTGGGATGAGAGCGCGTATTACCAGTTCTCGCTCAAGCAGATCGAGAACGATCTCGAAGACCCGACCACCGAGATCCATGGGATGTGCATGGACCTGGTGGCCCGCGTGGTTCAGAGCGAGGAGTTGCTGGAGCGCCTGAGCATTCCCGCGCCATTCTTCGACATGGTGCGCACCTCATGGCTCGAAGGTCACCCGCACCTGTACGGGCGCATGGATTTCTCCTACAACGGCACCGGGCCCGCCAAGTTGCTGGAACTCAATTACGACACGCCGACCAGCCTGTATGAGGCGGCGGCGTTTCAGTGGGGCTGGCTGGAGCAATGCATCGAACGCGGCTTGCTGCCCAAGCATGCCGACCAGTTCAACAGCATCGACACCAAACTGCATCAGGCCTTCGCTCAATTGCAGCTCAAGCAACCCTTCTATTTTGCCTCGATGAAAGACTCGGTCGAAGACAAGGGCACTACCGACTACCTGCGGCTGGTGGCGGAAAAGGTCGGCATCGAATCACGCCACATCGATATCGAAGACATCGGCCTGACCAGTGACGGACGTTTCGTCGACCTCGAAGATCGCTGGATCCCTCACCTGTTCAAGCTGCACGCCTGGGAGTTCATCTTCCACGAGCCCTTCGGTGCAGCGATTGCCCAGAGTGATACGCAATTTTTCGAACCGGCCTGGAAATCCATCATCTCCAACAAAGGCATCCTGCCGCTGTTGTGGGAATTCAACAAAGGTCACCCGAACCTGCTCGCGGCGTACCTGGATACCGAGCCGGGCAAAGCCGTACCAAAAGGCTGGGTGCGCAAGCCGTTCTTCTCCCGGGAAGGTGCCAATATCGAGCTGCAAACTGCTGACGGCCTGATCGTGAAAGAGGACGGCCCCTACACCGATGCGCCGTTTATCCTTCAGGAGTTCGCGCCGCTTCCGCAGTTCGGCGACAGCTTTACGTTGATTGGCTCCTGGGTAATCGGCGATCAGGCGGCGGGGATCGGTGTACGTGAGGACAACAGCTTGATCACCAAGGATTCGAGCCGGTTCTTGCCGCATCTGATACTCGACTGACCGCTCCATCGCCCACTAAAAAGGCCCGGTGAGGACATATCGACAGACGCCCGCAAGACTTATGGCTGAAATGCCGGATAATGGCGGCCATTCGTTTAGCCGTTATTCTGGTAATCCCCCATGGAAATCAAGGTCAACTTTCTCGACAACCTTCGACTTGAAGCCAAGTTCGACGACTTCACGGTGGTGGCCGATCAACCTATCCGCTACAAGGGCGATGGCTCGGCGCCGGGTCCGTTCGACTATTTCCTGGCGTCATCGGCGTTATGTGCGGCGTATTTCGTGAAGTTGTACTGCGACACTCGCAGTATTCCGACCGAAAACATCCGCCTGTCGCAGAACAACATTGTTGACCCGGAAAACCGCTACAACCAGATTTTCAAGATCCAGGTCGAGTTGCCCGCGGACATCTCCGACAAGGACCGCCAAGGCATCCTGCGTTCCATCGACCGTTGCACCGTGAAAAAAGTGGTGCAAGCCGGGCCTGAGTTTGTGATCGAAGAGGTGGAAAACCTCGACGCCGATGCCCAGGCGTTGCTGATGCCTGCTTCTACCTCAGAGGCGAGCACCTATATCGCGGGCAAGGATCTGCCGCTGGAGCAGACCATCGCCAATATGTCGGCCATTCTGGCGGACCTGGGCATGAAGATTGAAATCGCCTCGTGGCGCAATATCGTGCCCAACGTGTGGTCGCTGCATATCCGCGATGCACACTCGCCGATGTGTTTTACCAACGGCAAGGGCGCAACCAAGGAAGGCGCGCTGGCGTCGGCGTTGGGCGAGTTTATCGAGCGACTCAACTGCAACTTCTTCTACAACGACCAGTTCTGGGGCGAAGAGATCGCCAACGCGCCGTTTGTGCATTACCCGGACGAACGCTGGTTCAAGCCTGGCCGTAAAGATGAACTGCCGAGCGAAATACTCGACGCGCACTGCCTGAAGATTTACAACCGCGACGGCGAGTTGCGTGGTTCCCACCTGATCGACACCAACTCGGGCAATGAAGAACGCGGCATCTGCGCGCTGCCCTACGTGCGCCAGTCGGACGGCGAAGTGGTGTATTTCCCGTCCAACCTGATTGAAAACCTGTTCCTGAGCAACGGCATGAGTGCCGGTAACACGCTGGCCGAAGCCCAGGTGCAGTGCCTGTCGGAGATCTTCGAGCGCGCGGTAAAACGCGAAATCATCGAAGGTGAATTTGCCCTGCCGGATGTGCCCGCCGATGTGCTGGCGAAGTACCCGGGAATACAGGCCGGTATACAGGCGCTGGAAGAGCAAGGGTTCCCCGTATTGGTGAAGGATGCGTCCCTGGGGGGGGAATTCCCGGTGATGTGCGTCACGTTGATGAACCCGCGTACCGGCGGCGTGTTCGCCTCGTTCGGCGCGCACCCGAGCCTGGAAGTGGCGCTGGAACGCAGCCTGACCGAATTGCTCCAGGGCCGAAGCTTCGAAGGCCTCAACGACTTGCCCCAGCCGACGTTTGAAGGTCATGCGGTGACCGAGCCGAATAACTTCGTCGAGCACTTCATCGATTCCAGCGGCGTGGTGTCGTGGCGCTTCTTCAGTTCCAAGTCGGACTACGAATTCGTAGAGTGGGACTTCTCCGGCCAGGGTGAAAACTCGAATGCCGAGGAAGCCGCGACCTTGTTCGGTATTCTCGAAGGCATGGGCAAGGAAGTGTACATGGCGGTCTACGAGCATATCGGCGCGACGGCATGCCGCATCCTGGTCCCGGACTATTCGGAAATCTATCCCGTGGACGACCTGATTTGGGATAACACCAACAAAGCGCTGTTCTTCCGCGCCGATATCCTGAACCTGCATCGCCTGGACGACGAAGAACTGCAAGCGCTGGCTGAGCGCCTGGTGGAAAGTGAGCTGGACGACTACACCGACATCACCTCCCTGATCGGCATCGAGTTTGACGACAATACCGTTTGGGGTCAGCTGACAATCCTGGAGTTGAAACTGCTGATTTATCTCGCCTTGCAGCAATTTGAAGAGGCCAAAGAGGCGGTGGAGATGTTTCTGCAGTACAACGACAACACGGTCGAGCGCGGCTTGTTCTACCAAGCTGTCAACGCGGTGCTGGAGATGAAGCTGGACGAAGACCTGGAGTTGGAAGACTACGAGGCCAATTTCCGTCGGATGTTTGGTAACGAACGGATGGATGCAGTGATCGGCTCGGTGGACGGCAGTGTACGCTTCCATGGTTTGACGCCGACCAGCACCAAACTGGAGGGGCTCGACAGACACCTGCGGTTGATCGAAAGCTACAAGAAGCTGCACTCGGCACGGGCCAATGTGACCACGTTGGCCGGTTAACAGCGGCAACAAAAAAGCGAAGCCATATGGCTTCGCTTTTTTTGTCTACGGTTCTGAAAAACTGCGGATCAGAACGGGATATCGTCATCAAAGCTGTCGAAATCCGGAGCCGGTTGTGGCGCTGCCTGCTGTGGAGGCGGAGCCTGACGCGACTGCTGCGGTGCTGACTGCTGCGGGCGCGGAGCCTGCTGGCGTGGAGCCGGGGCGGACTGCTGGTAGTTATTGCCCCCGCCTTGTTGGTCGCCCTGCTGTGGACGGCCGCCGAGCAGTTGCATGGTGCCTTGCATGTCGACCACGATTTCGGTGGTGTAACGCTTGATACCGTCTTTTTCCCACTCGCGGGTCTGCAGCTTGCCTTCGATGTAGACCTGCGAACCTTTACGCAGGTATTCACCGGCGATCTCGGCCACCTTGCCGAACATCGAAACACGGTGCCATTCAGTCTTCTCGACCTTCTGACCGGTTTGCTTGTCGGTCCACTGTTCGCTGGTCGCCAGACTCAGGTTGGTCACGGCGTTACCGTTAGGCAAGTAGCGAACTTCGGGATCCTGGCCGCAAGTGCCGACCAATATGACTTTGTTAACCCCACGGGCCATAACGTTCTCCTAGGCTACGCACGCTGCCCCGGCCGGGTTGTTCACCAGGCGCTCAAGGGTGGTGCGATCCAATAGTTCTGTGTCCAATTTGATGTAAATCGCCGCTTCATCAGCAACGATTACCGCATCTGTTACCCCTACGACGGCCTTCAGGCGGTCAACCAACCCCGCTTCGCGGATCGCCTCGGGCGACAGCGGCAAGCGCAGACTCGTCACGTAGGGAGGTTCACGCATGGTAACAGCAAAGGCCAGCCAAAGTGCAGCCAGGCCGGCGCATCCGAGGAATACGACCGACAAACCGCCGTGCTGGAACATCCAGCCGCCGAGGATACCCCCCAGCGCCGAACCGAGGAACTGGCTGGTGGAATAAACCCCCATCGCCGTACCTTTGCCGCCCGCCGGTGAAACCTTGCTGATCAGCGATGGCAACGAAGCTTCCAGCAAATTGAAAGCGGTAAAGAACACCACCGTCCCGATCACCAGAGCCCGCAGGCTGTCGCCGAACTGCCAGAAGAATAGCTCAGTGAGCATCAGCGTCAGCACTGCGCCCAATAAAACTCGTTTCATTTTGCGTTTCTTCTCGCCGTAGATAATGAACGGGATCATGGCGAAGAAGGAGATCAGCAGCGCGGTGAGGTAGACCCACCAGTGCTGCTCTTTGGGCAGCCCGGCTTTTTCCACCAGGGCCAGGGGCAATGCAACGAAGCTCGACATCAACATCGCGTGCAACACAAAAATGCCAAGGTCCAGGCGCAGCAGGTCCGGGTGCTTTAGCGTCGGCATCAGCGCCGAACGGGCGACGCCGGACTCACGGTGCTGCAACGGTCCGGTGGAACGCGGCACCATGAACATGACGATCACGATGCCGAACAGCGCCATGCCGCCCGTGGCGAGGAACAACCCCGACAGGCCGAAGGCGCGGGTCAACAGCGGCCCGACAACCATGGCCACTGCGAAGGACAGACCAATCGTCATGCCGATCATGGCCATGGCTTTGGTCCGGTGCTGCTCGCGGGTCAGGTCTGAAAGCAACGCCATCACTGCGGCGGAAATAGCCCCGGCGCCTTGCAGGATGCGTCCGGCGATGACGCCCCAGATCGAATCGGCATTGGCTGCCAGCACGCTACCGAGGGCGAAGATGATCAGCCCGAGGTAAATCACCGGACGACGGCCGATGCGGTCGGAAATGAAGCCGAAAGGAATCTGAAAGATTGCCTGGGTCAGGCCGTAAGCGCCAATCGCCAGTCCGATGAGGGCCGGGGTCGCTCCTGCCAGATCCATCCCATAGGTCGCCAGTACCGGCAACACCATGAACATGCCAAGCATACGGAAGGCGAACACCAGGGCCAGCCCGCTTGCTGCGCGGGTCTCACTGCCACTCATGCGTTCGCTGTGGGGATCGTGCATGGAAAAACCTCATGTGAACCGGCGGCGATTCTACCAGTCCCATCGATTGACGGGGTATATCGCGACGCTTTGACGCGCTCCGCTGACAGACTCTTCATGTAAGACACAACTCCGCTCGTTTGATAGTGTGCATCCATCCAGTATTTGGCCGTATACTCCTACGTTTTCGACGCCCGCCAAGCGAGGCCACTTTGGACAAGATCCTGATTCGTGGGGCCCGAACCCACAACCTGAAGAACATCGACCTGACCCTGCCACGGGACAAACTGATCGTCATCACCGGCCTGTCCGGATCCGGCAAATCGTCCCTGGCGTTTGACACGCTGTATGCCGAAGGCCAACGCCGCTATGTCGAATCACTGTCGGCCTATGCCCGGCAGTTTTTGTCGATGATGGAAAAGCCTGACGTCGACACCATCGAAGGTTTGTCGCCAGCCATTTCCATCGAACAGAAATCGACCTCGCATAACCCGCGCTCGACGGTCGGCACCATCACCGAAATCTACGACTACCTGCGCCTGCTGTACGCACGCGTGGGTATTCCACGTTGCCCGGATCACGACATTCCGCTGGAAGCGCAAACCGTCAGCCAGATGGTCGACCTGGTCCTCGCGCAACCGGAGGGCAGCAAGCTGATGCTGCTGGCCCCGGTGATTCGCGAGCGCAAAGGCGAACACCTTTCGGTCTTCGAAGAACTGCGCGCCCAGGGCTTTGTCCGGGCCCGGGTCAACGGCAGGATCTGCGAACTGGATGAGCTGCCGAAGCTGGATAAGCAAAAGAAGCACTCGATTGATGTAATAGTCGACCGCTTCAAGGTCCGCGCCGATCTGCAGCAGCGCCTGGCCGAGTCGTTCGAAACCGCGCTGAAACTGGCGGACGGGATCGCACTGGTCGCGCCGATGGACGACGAGCCCGGCGAAGAGATCATCTTCTCCGCGCGCTTCGCCTGCCCGATTTGCGGCCATGCGATCAGCGAGCTGGAACCCAAGCTGTTCTCCTTCAACAACCCCGCCGGCGCTTGCCCGACCTGCGATGGTCTGGGGGTCAAGCAGTTCTTCGACATCAAGCGTCTGGTGAACGGCGAGTTGACGCTGGCCGAGGGCGCTATTCGCGGCTGGGACAGGCGCAACGTCTATTACTTCCAGATGCTCGGGTCGCTGGCTTCGCACTACAAGTTCAGCCTGGAAGTGCCCTTCAACGACCTTTCGGCGGATCAGCAGAAATTCATTCTGCATGGCAGCGGTTCGCAAAACGTCGACTTCAAGTACCTGAACGACCGCGGCGATATCGTCAAACGCTCGCACCCGTTCGAAGGCATCGTGCCGAACCTGGAACGCCGCTATCGCGAAACCGAGTCGGCTTCAGTGCGTGAAGAGCTGGCCAAGTTCCTCAGCACCCAGCCCTGCCCGGATTGCCGTGGCACGCGCTTGCGTCGTGAGGCGCGGCACGTCTGGGTGGGCGAGAAGACGCTGCCGGCGGTGACCAATCTGCCGATTGGCGATGCTTGCGAGTATTTCGGCATACTGAAGCTCACGGGCCGTCGCGGTGAAATTGCCGACAAGATTCTCAAGGAGATCCGCGAGCGCCTGCAGTTCCTGGTCAACGTAGGCCTCGACTATCTTTCGCTGGATCGCAGTGCCGACACGTTGTCCGGCGGTGAAGCTCAGCGGATTCGCCTGGCCAGCCAGATTGGCGCCGGCCTGGTGGGGGTTCTGTACATCCTCGATGAGCCGTCGATCGGTCTGCATCAACGTGATAACGATCGGTTGCTCGGCACACTCAAGCACCTGCGCGACATCGGCAACACGGTGATCGTGGTCGAGCATGACGAAGACGCTATTCGCCTGGCCGACTACGTGGTGGACATCGGGCCGGGCGCGGGGGTCCACGGTGGGCATATTGTTGCCGAAGGGACGCCGGCCGAAGTGATGGCGCATCCTGATTCGTTGACCGGCAAGTACCTGTCGGGCCGAGTAAAGATTGCCGTTCCAGCCAAACGCACACCGCGCAACAAGAAGTTGTCACTGTCGCTCAAGGGCGCTCGCGGTAACAACTTGCGCAATGTCGACCTGGACATTCCGATAGGTCTGTTGACGTGCGTGACCGGTGTGTCCGGCTCGGGCAAATCGACGCTGATCAACAATACGCTGTTTCCCTTGAGCGCTACGGCACTCAACGGTGCAACGACGCTTGAGGCGGCCGCCCACGACAGCATCAAGGGACTGGAGCATCTGGATAAGGTCGTCGATATCGACCAGAGCCCTATCGGCCGAACGCCGCGCTCCAATCCGGCGACCTACACCGGGCTGTTCACGCCGATTCGCGAACTGTTCGCCGGCGTACCGGAATCACGCTCACGCGGTTATGGTCCGGGACGCTTCTCCTTCAACGTGAAGGGCGGACGCTGCGAAGCGTGTCAGGGCGATGGCCTGATCAAGGTGGAAATGCACTTCCTGCCGGACATCTATGTCCCGTGCGACGTCTGCAAGAGCAAGCGTTACAACCGCGAGACTCTGGAAATCAAGTACAAGGGCAAGAGCATCCACGAAACTCTCGAGATGACCATCGAGGAAGCGCGGGTGTTCTTTGACGCGGTTCCTGCGCTAGCGCGCAAGCTTCAGACATTGATGGACGTAGGTCTGTCCTACATCAAGCTGGGGCAATCGGCGACGACGTTGTCGGGCGGTGAAGCCCAAAGGGTGAAGCTCTCCCGTGAACTGTCCAAGCGCGATACCGGCAAGACGCTGTACATCCTCGACGAACCAACCACTGGCTTGCACTTCGCGGATATTCAGCAATTGCTCGACGTACTGCATAGACTGCGCGACCACGGCAACACTGTGGTGGTGATCGAGCACAACCTGGACGTGATCAAGACCGCCGACTGGTTGGTGGACCTGGGGCCGGAAGGCGGCTCCAAGGGCGGCCAGATCATTGCGGTTGGTACCCCGGAGGAAGTGTCCGAGATGAAGCAATCTCACACCGGCTTCTACCTCAAGCCACTGCTGGCTCGCGACAAGGCCTGAATCGGGCCCACGAAAAAGCCCCTGTCACTTCATCGGTGTCAGGGGCTTTTTTGTATAGGGAGCAATCAGGCGTGAGATTGCAGGTAGTTCTCAAGACCGATCAACTTGATCAGACCCATCTGCTTTTCAAGCCAGTAGGTGTGGTCTTCTTCAGTGTCATGCAATTGAACCCGCAGCATCTCGCGGCTGACATAGTCCTGGTGTTGCTCGCAGAGTTTGATGCCCTTGCAGAGCGCGGCGCGGACTTTATATTCAAGTCGCAGGTCAGCGGCGAGCATGTCCGGCACAGTGGTGCCAACATCAAGATCGTCCGGACGCATGCGCGGCGTGCCTTCGAGCATCAGAATCCGACGCATCAGGGCATCAGCGTGCCCGGCCTCTTCTTCCATCTCGTGGTTGATGCGTTCGTAGAGCTTGGTGAAACCCCAGTCCTCATACATCCGCGAATGGACGAAATACTGATCACGCGCCGCCAGTTCGCCGGTCAGCAACGTGTTGAGGTAATCGATTACGTCTGGGTGCCCTTGCATCGCCCTACATCTCCCTGCATGAAAGTCTGTAGTTTGAACCAAGGCGACTGTTTGGTCACTCCGTTTACGCGATAAAAGCGAAGATATTCTGAGAAAAGTGGTTCAAATAACGCAAAAACCGCCCAAATGAGGGCGGTTCTGCTTCTCGTTTAGACTTCGTTAAGCTGTACACCCAACGCCCTTGCAATTGCTTCTCCATACGCCGGATCGGCCTTGAAGAAGTGCTGCAATTGACGATCAATCACATCACCGGAAACGCCGGCCATGGCTCCGGCAATGTTGTTGGTCAGCAGCGCTTTCTGCTCGTCACTCATGAGTCGGAACAGAGCACCGGCATGGCTGTAGTAGTCGGAGTCTTCACGATGATCGTAACGATCAGCGGCACCGCTCAATGCCAACGGTGGCTCAGCGTAGCGAGGCGCTTGTTTCGGCGAATCGACGTAGCTGTTCGGCTCATAGTTAGGTGCTGCACCGCCATTGCTGCCGAATGCCATCGAACCATCACGCTGATAGCTATTCACCGGGCTGCGGGGCGCATTCACCGGTAGTTGCTGATGATTGGTGCCAATGCGGTAGCGGTGCGCGTCGGCATAAGCGAACACGCGGCCCTGGAGCATGCGGTCCGGAGAAAGACCAACGCCCGGGACCATGTTGCTCGGGCCGAATGCCGCTTGCTCGACTTCGGCAAAGTAGTTTTGCGGATTGCGATTGAGCTCCAGCTCGCCGACTTCGATCAGCGGAAACTCTTTCTGCGACCAGGTTTTGGTCACATCGAACGGGTTCTCATAGTGCGCCGCGGCCTGAGCCTCGGTCATGATCTGAATGCACACACGCCATTTCGGGAAGTCACCGCGCTCAATCGCCCCGAACAGGTCACGCTGCGCGTAATCCGGATCGGTACCGGCCAAACGTGCCGCTTCTGCAGGCGCCAGGTTTTTGATGCCTTGCTGAGTCTTGTAGTGCCACTTCACCCAGTGCCGCTCGCCATTGGCGTTGATCAAGCTGTAGGTGTGGCTACCAAAGCCGTGCATGTGACGATAGCCGTCAGGAATGCCACGGTCGGAGAACAGAATAGTGACCTGGTGCAGCGCCTCAGGCGAGTGCGACCAGAAGTCCCACATCATCTGCGCACTTTTCAGATTGCTCTGCGGCAGACGCTTTTGGGTGTGGATAAAGTCCGGAAATTTCAACGGATCACGGATGAAGAACACGGGCGTGTTGTTGCCGACGATATCCCAGTTACCTTCCTCGGTGTAGAACTTCAGGGCAAAGCCACGCGGATCGCGCTCGGTATCGGCCGAACCCCGTTCGCCGCCAACCGTAGAAAAGCGCAGGAACGTCGGAGTTTGTTTGCCGACCGATTCAAACAGTTTGGCGCTGGTGTACGGGGTGATGTCGCGAGTGACAGTAAACGTGCCGTAAGCACCCGAGCCCTTGGCGTGTACACGGCGCTCAGGGATGTTCTCGCGATTGAAGTGGGCAAGCTTTTCGATCAGGTGAAAGTCGTCGAGCAGCAGCGGGCCACGAGGGCCGGCGGAACGGGAATTCTGGTTGTCGGCGACAGGAGCGCCACTGGCGGTGGTCAGCGTTTTATTTTGACTCATGCGATCTCTTCCTCTGTCAGTCTTTAACTGCCGGCTATCGGCTGAGGGGGAGTATTGATCAGGAACGTTACAGCTACAAATTCATTGCGTTGCGACTATCGATAGAAAATTACTAATTACCTTTCTATTCATGCATTGATGGCAATGCTTTTCGAGCGCGCACAAAAAACCGGGCACTAGGCCCGGTTCTTCGTTTCAGACTGACGTCTTACTCAGCGGATACAGCTTCACCACCGGCAGGACGATCAACCAACTCGACATACGCCATAGGCGCGTTGTCGCCAGTGCGGAAACCGCACTTGAGGATGCGCAGGTAGCCACCCTCACGGGTAGCGTAACGCTTGCCCAGGTCGTTGAAGAGCTTACCAACGATAGCTTTCGAACGAGTACGGTCGAAAGCCAGACGGCGGTTAGCCAGGCTGTCTGTCTTGGCCAAAGTGATCAGCGGCTCAGCAACGCGACGCAGTTCTTTAGCTTTTGGCAGTGTAGTTTTGATCAGCTCGTGCTCGAACAGCGACACCGCCATGTTTTGAAACATGGCCTTGCGGTGCGAGCTGGTGCGGCTCAGGTGACGACCACTTTTACGATGACGCATGGTTCATTCCTTACCAAACACAACGTTCGGTGATTACGACGATCAGGCAGTCGCCTTGTCGTCCTTCTTAAGACTTGCAGGCGGCCAGTTGTCGAGGCGCATGCCGAGGGACAGACCGCGGGAGGCCAGAACGTCCTTGATTTCAGTCAAGGATTTCTTGCCAAGGTTCGGAGTCTTCAACAGCTCTACTTCGGTACGCTGAATCAGGTCACCGATGTAGTAGATGTTTTCCGCCTTAAGGCAGTTAGCCGAACGTACAGTCAGTTCCAGATCGTCAACCGGGCGAAGCAGGATCGGATCGATCTCGTCTTCCTGCTCGATAACCACTGGCTCACTGTCACCTTTGAGGTCGACGAACGCAGCCAGCTGCTGTTGCAGAATGGTTGCAGCGCGGCGGATAGCCTCTTCAGGATCCAGGGTACCGTTGGTTTCCAGATCAATAACCAGCTTGTCCAGGTTAGTACGCTGCTCGACACGGGCGTTTTCCACCACGTATGCGATACGGCGAACCGGGCTGAACGAAGAGTCAAGCTGCAAGCGACCGATGCTGCGGCTTTCGTCTTCATCGCTCTGACGCGAGTCTGCCGGTTCATAACCACGACCACGAGCTACGGTGAGCTTCATGTTCAGGGCGCCGTTAGACGCCAGGTTAGCGATTACGTGATCGGGGTTAACGATCTCGACATCATGATCCAGCTGAATATCGGCAGCGGTAACCACCCCCGAACCCTTCTTCGACAAGGTCAGCGTAACTTCGTCACGACCGTGCAGCTTGATAGCCAGACCTTTAAGGTTCAACAGGATTTCAATTACGTCTTCCTGTACGCCTTCGATGGCGCTGTACTCATGGAGCACACCGTCAATCTCGGCCTCGACTACTGCACAGCCGGGCATTGAGGACAACAGGATGCGTCGCAGCGCGTTGCCCAGGGTGTGGCCGAAACCACGCTCGAGAGGCTCGAGAGTGATCTTGGCGCGGGTTGGACTGACAACCTGCACATCAATATGGCGGGGTGTCAGGAACTCATTTACCGAAATCTGCATGGATGCACCTATTTTCTAGCCCTTACTTGGAGTAGAGCTCGACAATCAGGCTTTCGTTGATGTCGGCGGACAGATCACTGCGAGCAGGAACGTTCTTGAAAACGCCCGACTTCTTCTCAGTGTCTACTTCTACCCATTCTACGCGGCCACGTTGGGCACACAGATCGAGAGCTTGGACAATGCGAAGTTGGTTCTTTGCTTTCTCGCGAATCGCGACCACGTCACCAGCACGAACCTGGTAGGACGGTACGTTTACGGTCTGACCGTTAACGCTGACGGATTTGTGCGATACCAGCTGACGGGATTCGGCACGAGTAGAGCCAAAACCCATACGGTATACAACGTTGTCCAGACGGCATTCGAGCAGTTGCAGCAGGTTTTCACCGGTTGCACCTTTCTTGCCAGCAGCTTCTTTGTAGTAGCCGCTGAATTGACGCTCGAGAACGCCGTAGATACGACGGACCTTCTGCTTTTCACGCAGTTGGGTGCCGTAATCGGACTGGCGGCCGCGGCGTTGGCCGTGGATACCAGGTGCTGCTTCGATGTTGCACTTCGATTCGATCGCGCGCACGCCGCTCTTCAGAAAGAGATCGGTGCCTTCGCGACGAGCGAGTTTGCATTTTGGACCAATGTAACGAGCCATTCTTTACAATCTCCTGGATTACACGCGGCGCTTCTTCGGCGGACGGCACCCGTTGTGCGGGATTGGCGTCACGTCGGTGATGCTGGCGATCTTGTAGCCACAGCCGTTCAAAGCGCGGACTGCAGATTCACGACCTGGGCCTGGACCTTTGACGTTAACGTCGAGGTTTTTCAGACCGTATTCCAGCGCAGCTTGACCAGCACGTTCAGCAGCTACTTGAGCAGCAAACGGGGTGGACTTGCGGGAACCGCGGAAACCCGAACCACCGGAGGTAGCCCAGGAAAGAGCGTTGCCTTGACGGTCGGTGATGGTCACGATTGTGTTGTTAAAAGATGCATGGATGTGGGCGATGCCATCAACCACTGTCTTTTTAACTTTTTTACGAGGACGAGCAGCAGGTTTAGCCATGATTAATTTCCTGTCGATTCGCTGGGGCGATTACTTGCGGATCGGCTTACGCGGACCTTTACGGGTACGCGCGTTAGTCTTGGTACGCTGACCGCGCACTGGAAGACCACGACGATGACGCAGACCGCGATAGCAACCGAGGTCCATCAAACGCTTGATTTTCATGTTGATTTCGCGACGCAGGTCACCTTCAGTGGTGAACTTCGCCACTTCGCCACGCAACTGTTCAATCTGCTCGTCGCTCAGATCCTTGATCTTTGCGGCTGGGTTTACCCCAGTCACTGCACAGATCTTCTGCGCAGTAGTGCGACCAACACCATAGATGTAGGTCAGCGAGATAACAGTATGCTTGTTATCTGGAATGTTAACGCCTGCAATACGGGCCATTCAGTGGGACTCCAATTGACAGCTACCTACGCCCCGGAAGCCAAGAAATAGGGCGCGAGATAATATCGCTGTAATAACAAATAATCAACCCGGTAGCGCACTAGCTACCGGGCTTGAAGCACAATCACACTCAGCCTTGGCGCTGTTTGTGACGCGGTTCCGCGCTGCAAATTACTCGAACAACACCTTCGCGGCGAATAATCTTGCAGTTGCGGCACAGCTTTTTCACCGATGCACGAACTTTCATCACCAACTCCTCGAACCTTATGGGTACTCAGCGCAACATGCCGCTGCCGTAACCCTTCAGGTTGGCTTTCTTCATCAGGGATTCGTACTGGTGCGAAACGAGGTGCGATTGTACTTGGGACATGAAGTCCATCACAACCACGACGACGATCAGCAACGAGGTCCCGCCAAGGTAGAACGGAACGTTTGCTGCAACCACCAGGAACTGGGGCAACAGGCATACGGCCGTCATATATAGAGCACCGAACAGGGTCAAACGAGTCAGAACGCCATCAATGTAGCGCGCAGACTGCTCACCTGGACGGATGCCCGGAATAAAGGCACCGGACTTCTTCAGGTTTTCCGCTACGTCTTTCGGATTGAACATCAACGCCGTATAGAAGAAGCAGAAGAAAATAATCCCTGCACTAAACAGCAGAATATTCAACGGCTGACCAGGAGCGATCGACTGCGAGATGTCCTGCAGCCAGCCCATACCTTCAGACTGACCGAACCAGGTACCCAACGAAGCCGGGAACAGCAAAATGCTGCTCGCGAAAATGGCCGGAATAACACCGGCCATGTTCACCTTCAACGGCAAGTGGCTAGTCTGCGCAGCAAAGACCTTACGACCCTGCTGACGCTTGGCGTAATGAACAGCAATACGACGCTGACCACGCTCAATGAACACCACAAAACCGATAATCGCTACTGCCAGCAAACCGATGGCAACCAAGGCAAAAATGTTGATATCACCCTGACGCGCAGACTCGAAAGACTGCCCGATCGCTCTCGGAAGACCGGCGACGATACCTGCGAAAATCAACATCGAGATACCGTTGCCAACACCACGCTCAGTAATCTGCTCACCCAGCCACATCATGAACATCGCACCAGCCACAAACGTGGATACCGCGACGAAATGGAAGCCAAAGTCACCAGTGAACGCAACGCCCTGCCCCGCCAGACCAATGGACATGCCAATTGCCTGAACGAGAGCGAGGACGACAGTGCCGTAGCGGGTGTACTGGGCAATCTTGCGACGCCCAGCTTCACCTTCCTTCTTCAACTGCTCCAGCTGCGGGCTGACGGCTGTCATCAGTTGCATGATGATCGATGCCGAAATGTACGGCATGATCCCCAGTGCAAAGATACTCATCCGCTCCAGCGCGCCGCCGGAAAACATGTTGAACAAGCTAAGAATGGTCCCCTCATTCTGTCGAAACAGGTCCGCGAGTCGGTCCGGGTTGATACCTGGAACCGGGATGTGTGCGCCTATTCGGTAGACGATAATCGCCAGGAACAGAAAACGCAGACGAGCCCAGAGTTCAGACATACCGCCTTTGCCGAGCGCAGAGAGAGCACCTTGCTTAGCCATTTATTCCTCGAACTTGCCGCCAGCTGCTTCGATAGCCGAACGCGCACCTTTGGTGGCGCCGATTCCCTTTCCGATGGTAACAGCGCGAGTAACTTCGCCGGACAGCATGATTTTCACACGCTGTACGTTGACGTTGATCACGTTGGCATCTTTCAGGGACTGCACAGTGACGATGTCGCCTTCCACTTTAGCCAGCTCGGACAGACGCACTTCTGCGCGGTCCATGGCCTTCAGGGAAACGAAACCGAACTTAGGCAGGCGACGATGCAGCGGCTGTTGACCGCCTTCAAAGCCTGGAGCAATGGTGCCACCGGAGCGGGAGGACTGACCTTTGTGGCCACGGCCACCGGTCTTGCCCAAACCACTACCGATACCACGGCCCGGACGATGCTTTTCGCGACGGGAACCCGGCGCTGGACTCAGATCATTGAGTTTCATCGATTAACCCTCGACACGCAGCATGTAGTAAGCCTTGTTGATCATCCCGCGATTCTCGGGAGTATCAAGTACTTCTACAGTGTGACCGATGCGACGCAGACCCAGACCCTTAACGCACAGTTTGTGGTTAGGGATGCGGCCGGTCATGCTTTTGATCAGCGTAACTTTAACGGTAGCCATGATCAGAAGATCTCCTTGACGCTTTTGCCACGCTTGGCGGCAATGGATTCAGGAGACTGCATAGCTTTCAAACCTTTGAAAGTGGCGTGAACCACGTTTACCGGGTTAGTCGAGCCGTAGCACTTGGCCAGAACGTTCTGAACGCCAGCAACTTCGAGGACAGCACGCATAGCGCCGCCAGCGATGATACCGGTACCTTCAGAAGCAGGCTGCATGTACACCTTCGAAGCGCCGTGACCGGACTTCATTGCGTACTGCAGAGTGGTGCCGTTCAGATCAACTTGGATCATGTTGCGACGAGCAGCTTCCATTGCCTTCTGGATCGCAGCAGGCACTTCACGTGACTTGCCACGGCCGAAGCCAACACGCCCTTTACCATCACCTACCACGGTCAACGCGGTGAAAGTGAAGATACGGCCGCCTTTAACGGTTTTGGCTACGCGGTTAACTTGAACCAGCTTCTCAATGTAGCCTTCGTCGCGCTTTTGGTCGTTATTTGACATAACTTAGAACTCCAGCCCAGCTTCACGAGCAGCATCAGCCAGCGCCTTGACGCGGCCGTGGTACTTGAAGCCAGAGCGGTCGAAAGCCACCTGCGAGACGCCAGCGGCTTTTGCACGCGTAGCGACCAGCTGGCCAACCTTAGTGGCCGCGTCGATGTTGCCAGTGGCGCCATCACGCAGTTCTTTATCCAAAGTCGAGGCAGATGCCAGGACTTTGTTGCCGTCGGCCGAAATGACCTGGGCGTAGATGTGCTGCGACGAGCGGAACACGCAGAGACGCACGACTTCGAGTTCGTGCATTTTCAGGCGTGCTTTGCGAGCGCGACGCAGTCGAGTAACTTTTTTGTCGGTCATTTGCTATGCCCTACTTCTTCTTGGCTTCTTTACGACGGACGACTTCGTCCGCGTAGCGCACACCTTTGCCTTTGTACGGCTCTGGTGGACGGAAGTCGCGGATCTCGGCGGCCACTTGACCTACCAGCTGCTTATCGATGCCCTTGATCAGGATATCGGTCTGGCTAGGAGTCTCAGCGGTGATGCCTTCCGGCAGTTCATAATCCACTGGATGCGAGAAGCCAAGAGCCAGGTTCAGCACTGTGCCTTTTGCTTGCGCTTTGTAACCAACACCGACCAGCTGGAGCTTACGCTCGAAGCCTTGGCTTACGCCTTGGACCATGTTGTTTACCAACGCACGAGTGGTACCAGCCATTGCGCGAGTTTGTTGATCGCCATTGCGAGCAGCGAAACGCAGCTCACCAGCTTCTTCAACGATCTCAACGGACGAATGGATGTTCAGTTCGAGAGTGCCCTTGGCACCCTTCACCGAAAGCTGTTGGCCTGCGAATTTTACTTCGACACCGGCTGGCAGCTTAACGGGGTTCTTAGCGACGCGTGACATGCTTATCCCCCCTTAGAACACAGTGCAAAGAACTTCGCCGCCGACACCGGCAGCGCGCGCAGCACGATCCGTCATCACACCTTTGTTGGTGGAGACGATAGACACACCGAGACCGCCACGAACTTTTGGCAGATCATCGACGGACTTGTACTGACGCAGGCCTGGACGGCTAACGCGCTTCACTTCCTCGATGACCGGACGGCCTTCGAAGTACTTCAGCTCGATGGACAGCAGTGGCTTGATTTCGCTGCTGATCTGATAACCCGCAATGTAACCTTCGTCCTTCAGGACTTTGGCAACAGCTACCTTCAAAGTAGAAGATGGCATGCTTACGACGGACTTTTCAGCCATCTGGGCATTACGGATTCGAGTTAGCATGTCCGCTAACGGGTCCTGCATACTCATGGGCTAGACGCTCCTAATACAAAAAAATTAGCCTTGCGGCTACTACTTGTCGCCGAGCTCATCCATGCGGAAAAAGCACGGGCTCAGGCGAGCCGGGTATTCTAGACACACCCCACAAATGAATCAAGCCCCAAAAGGGGCTTGATTCAAGTTCAAGGTCACCGGTGGTCAGGATCTTGCGATCCCGAACACCGAGACTTTGATAGTGCTTACCAGCTGGCTTTAACCAGACCAGGTACGTCACCACGCATTGCAGCTTCACGCAGTTTGTTACGGCCGAGGCCGAACTTGCGGTAAACGCCGTGTGGACGACCGGTCAGGCGGCAGCGGTTACGCATGCGCGAGGCGCTTGCGTCACGTGGCTGCTTCTGCAGAGCTACTGTAGCTTCCCAACGTGCTTCTGGACTTGCGTTCAGATCAACGATGATAGCTTTCAGTGCTGCACGCTTTTTGGCGTACTTGGCAACCGTGAGCTGACGCTTCAGCTCGCGGTTTTTCATGCTCATCTTGGCCATTTTCCTACTCCAATCAGTTGCGGAACGGGAATTTGAAAGCACGCAACAGGGCGCGACCTTCATCATCGTTCTTGGCAGTGGTGGTCAGGGTAATGTCCAGACCGCGGAGAGCATCGATCTTGTCGTAGTCGATTTCCGGGAAGATGATCTGCTCTTTAACGCCCATGCTGTAGTTACCACGACCATCGAAGGACTTGGCATTCAGGCCGCGGAAGTCGCGAACCCGAGGCAGGGAGATCGACAGCAGACGATCCAGAAACTCGTACATACGCTCACGGCGCAGAGTCACTTTGACGCCGATCGGCCAACCTTCACGGACTTTAAAGCCAGCGATGGATTTCCGAGCGTAAGTCACAACGACTTTCTGACCGGTGATCTTTTCCAGGTCGGCAACAGCGTGCTCGATGACTTTTTTGTCACCGACAGCTTCGCCCAGACCCATGTTCAGGGTGATTTTGGTAACGCGTGGAACTTCCATCACGTTCGAAAGCTTAAGTTCTTCCTTAAGCTTCGGTGCGATTTCCTTCCAGTAAATCTCTTTTAGTCGTGCCATGGTCTTCTACCTAGCAGTGTTCAAGCATCAACCGCTTTTTGGGTCGACTTGAAGACACGAATTTTCTTGCCATCTTCTACTTTGAAACCAACGCGGTCAGCCTTGTTGGTTTCGCCGTTGAAAATGGCGACGTTAGAAGCGTCCAGTGGAGCTTCTTTTTCGACGATACCGCCTTGTACGCCCGACATCGGGTTAGGCTTGGTATGACGCTTAACCAGGTTCAGACCACCAATAACCAGACGGTTATTAGCGAGAACCTTAAGCACCTTACCGCGCTTACCTTTGTCTTTGCCGGCGATCACGATGATCTCGTCGTCACGACGAATCTTTTGCATGTCGGATCTCCTTACAGCACTTCTGGGGCGAGCGAGACGATCTTCATGAACTTCTCAGTACGAAGTTCACGGGTCACTGGCCCAAAGATACGGGTGCCGATCGGCTCTTGCTTGTTGTTCAGAAGAACAGCAGCGTTGCCATCAAAGCGGATAATGGAGCCATCAGCACGGCGTACACCGTGACGAGTGCGGACTACAACAGCAGTCATCACTTGGCCTTTTTTCACTTTACCGCGAGGAATTGCTTCCTTGACGGTAACTTTGATGATGTCACCGATACCAGCGTAACGACGATGGGAGCCACCCAGCACCTTGATGCACATAACACGGCGAGCGCCGCTGTTATCGGCCACATCGAGCATGGATTGAGTCTGAATCATATAATTTCTCCGACCCCTAGTCCTTAGACTTCCACAGCGCGTTCGAGAACATCAACCAGCGCCCAAGACTTGGTCTTGGCCAAAGGACGAGTTTCACGAATAGTGACTTTGTCGCCGATGTGGCACTGATTGGTTTCGTCGTGCGCGTGCAGCTTAGTCGAACGCTTAACGTATTTACCGTAGATCGGGTGCTTAACGCGACGCTCGATCAGAACGGTGATGGTTTTGTCCATCTTGTCGCTGACAACACGGCCAGTCAGCGTACGGACAGTTTTTTCGGCTTCAGCCATGATTACTTACCTGCCTGCTGGTTGAGCACAGTCTTCACGCGAGCGATGTCACGCTTAACTTGCGAGAGCAGATGAGACTGCCCCAACTGGCCAGTTGCTTTCTGCATACGCAGATTGAACTGGTCGCGCAGCAAGCCGAGCAGTTGCTCGTTCAGCTGCTGTGCGGATTTTTCACGAAGTTCATTCGCTTTCATCACATCACCGTCCGTTTAACAAAGGCGGTGGCGAGCGGCAGCTTTGCAGCAGCCAGGGCAAAAGCCTCACGCGCCAGCTCTTCAGAAACACCCTCGATTTCATACAGGACTTTGCCTGGCTGAATCTGGGCAACCCAGTACTCCACACTACCCTTACCTTTACCCATCCGAACTTCGAGTGGCTTTTTGGAAATAGGCTTGTCCGGGAATACACGGATCCAGATCTTGCCGCCACGTTTAACGTGACGGGTCAGAGCACGACGCGCTGACTCGATCTGACGAGCGGTGAGACGACCACGAGCTACAGACTTCAGCGCGAACTCGCCGAAGCTGACTTTGCTACCGCGCTGAGCCAGACCACGGTTGTGGCCTGTCATCTGCTTGCGGAACTTCGTACGCTTTGGTTGCAACATTTGGCGTACCCCTTACTTAGCAGCTTTTTTACGAGGCGCTGGTGCTTGTGGTTTCAGTTCTTCTTGGCGACCACCAATTACTTCGCCTTTGAAGATCCAAACCTTTACACCGATCACACCGTAAGTGGTGTGAGCTTCGTAGTTGGCATAGTCGATGTCGGCACGCAGGGTGTGCAGTGGCACACGACCTTCGCGATACCATTCAGTACGTGCGATTTCAGCACCGCCGAGACGACCGCTCACTTGGATTTTGATGCCTTTGGCACCAATGCGCATGGCGTTTTGTACAGCGCGCTTCATAGCGCGACGGAACATTACGCGACGCTCCAGCTGCTGAGCTACGCTCTGCGCAACCAACATACCGTCGAGTTCCGGCTTGCGGATTTCTTCGATATTGATGTGCACAGGCACACCCATTTGTTTGGTCAGGTCCTGACGCAGTTTCTCAACATCTTCACCTTTCTTCCCGATAACGATACCTGGACGAGCGGTGTGGATGGTGATACGTGCAGTTTGAGCCGGACGATGGATATCGATACGGCTTACGGACGCGCTTTTTAGTTTGTCTTGGAGATACTCACGCACCTTCAGATCAGCGAACAAATAGTCCGCATAAGTCCGACCGTCTGCGTACCAGACGGAGGTGTGTTCCTTGACGATTCCCAGGCGAATGCCAATGGGATGTACTTTCTGACCCATCTCTTCGACTCCGTTACTTGTCAGCAACCTTGACAGTGATATGGCAAGACCGCTTGACGATGCGATCAGCACGGCCTTTGGCACGTGGCATGATTCGCTTCAGCGAACGCCCTTCGTTGACGAAAACGGTGCTGACCTTGAGGTCATCAACGTCTGCGCCTTCGTTATGCTCGGCGTTGGCTACGGCCGACTCCAGCACTTTCTTCATGATCTCGGCGGCTTTCTTACTGCTGAAAGCCAACAGGTTGAGCGCTTCGCCCACCTTCTTCCCGCGGATCTGGTCGGCGACCAAGCGGGCTTTCTGGGCGGAGATTCGAGCGCCCGACAACTTAGCGGCTACTTCCATCGTTCCTTACCCCTTAACGCTTGGCTTTCTTGTCTGCCACGTGCCCACGATATGTGCGGGTACCGGCAAACTCGCCTAGTTTGTGGCCGACCATGTCTTCGTTCACGAGAACTGGAACATGTTGACGACCGTTATGAACTGCAATGGTCAGACCGACCATTTGTGGCAGGATCATCGAACGACGCGACCAGGTTTTAACTGGTTTGCGATCGTTCTTTTCCGCCGCCACTTCGATCTTCTTCAGTAGGTGAAGATCAATAAAAGGACCTTTTTTCAGAGAACGTGGCACTGTCGTATCCCTCTATTTACTTGCGACGACGGACGATCATTTTGTCGGTACGCTTATTACCACGAGTCTTCGCGCCCTTAGTCGGGAAGCCCCATGGCGATACCGGATGACGACCACCAGAGGTACGACCTTCACCACCACCATGTGGGTGGTCAACCGGGTTCATGGCAACACCACGAACGGTTGGGCGAACGCCACGCCAGCGTTTGGCACCAGCTTTACCCAGCGAACGCAGGCTGTGCTCGGAGTTCGAGACTTCACCCAGGGTCGCGCGGCATTCAGCCAGCACTTTACGCATCTCACCAGAACGCAGACGCAGGGTCACGTAGACACCTTCACGAGCGATCAGCTGAGCCGAAGCACCAGCGGAACGAGCGATTTGCGCGCCTTTACCTGGCTTCAATTCGATGCCGTGTACGGTGCTACCAACTGGAATGTTACGCAGTTGCAGAGCGTTGCCCGGCTTGATCGGCGCCAAAGCACCTGCGATCAGCTGGTCGCCAGCACTCACGCCTTTAGGGGCGATGATGTAGCGACGCTCGCCATCTGCGTACAGCAGCAGAGCGATGTGAGCAGTACGGTTTGGATCGTATTCGATACGCTCGACAGTGGCAGAGATGCCATCTTTGTCGTTGCGACGGAAATCGACCAGACGATAATGCTGCTTATGGCCACCACCGATGTGACGAGTGGTAATGCGACCATTGTTGTTACGACCACCAGTCTTCGATTTTTTCTCGAGCAGCGGTGCGTGAGGAGCGCCTTTATGCAGCTCCTGGTTGACCACCTTGACCACAAAACGGCGGCCAGGGGAAGTCGGTTTGCATTTAACGATTGCCATGATGCACCCCTTCCTTACTCAGCACTGCTGCTGAAATCGAGATCTTGGCCTGGCTGAAGGGAGATAACTGCCTTCTTCCAGTCATTACGCTTGCCCAGACCGCGAGCAGTGCGCTTGCTCTTACCCAGAACATTCAGGGTAGTAACACGCTCTACTTTCACGCTGAACAGGCTTTCGACGGCCTTCTTGATTTCCAGCTTGGTTGCGTCAGTTGCAACCTTGAAAACGAACTGGCCTTTCTTGTCAGCCAGAACCGTAGCCTTCTCGGAAACGTGCGGGCCAAGCAGAACTTTAAATACGCGTTCCTGGTTCATCCCAGCAGCTCCTCGAATTTCTTCACGGCCGACACGGTGATCAACACCTTGTCGTATGCGATCAGACTAACTGGATCGGAACCTTGCACGTCACGTACATCAACGTGTGGCAGGTTACGAGCAGCCAGGTACAGGTTCTGATCAACTACTTCAGACACGATCAAGACGTCAGTCAGGCCCATGCCGGTCAGTTTGTTCAGCAGATCTTTGGTCTTCGGTGCATCAACAGCGAAGTCCTGAACCACAACCAGACGATCAGTACGCACCAGCTCAGCAAGGATGGAACGCATTGCTGCGCGATACATCTTCTTGTTCAGCTTCTGGGTGTGATCCTGAGGACGTGCTGCGAAAGTGGTACCGCCGCCACGCCAGATTGGGCTACGGATAGTACCGGCACGAGCACGGCCAGTACCTTTCTGACGCCATGGGCGCTTACCGCCACCACGAACGTCGGAACGGGTCTTTTGCTGCTTGCTACCTTGACGGCCGCCGGCCATGTAGGCCACGACTGCTTGGTGAACCAGCGTCTCGTTGAATTCGCCGCCAAATGTCAGTTCGGAAACTTCGATCGCTTGAGCGTCATTTACATTTAATTGCATGTCAGCTTCCCCTTAACCGCGAGCCTTGGCTGCTGGACGTACAACCAAGTTGCCGCCAGTAGCGCCAGGAACAGCGCCCTTGACCAACAACAGATTGCGTTCAGCGTCCACGCGCACTACTTCGAGGGACTGCACGGTCACGCGCTCAGCGCCCATATGACCGGACATTTTTTTGCCCTTGAATACACGACCAGGAGTCTGGCACTGGCCGATAGAGCCTGGAACGCGGTGGGACACGGAGTTACCGTGGGTATTATCTTGCCCGCGGAAGTTCCAACGCTTGATCGTACCCTGGAAGCCTTTACCCTTGGACTGACCGGTTACATCAACCAGTTGACCAGCGGCGAAGATTTCAGCGTTGATCAGATCGCCGGCCTGGTACTCGCCTTCTTCAAGGCGGAATTCCATTACGGTACGACCAGCGGCAACGTTCGCTTTAGCGAAGTGGCCAGCTTGAGCGGCTGTAACACGCGAAGCACGACGCTCGCCTACAGTGACTTGCACTGCACGATAGCCATCGGTCTCTTCAGTTTTGAACTGGGTGACGCGATTCGGCTCGATCTCAATGACCGTGACCGGAATGGAGACACCTTCTTCGGTGAAAATACGGGTCATACCGCATTTACGACCGACTACACCAATAGTCATGTTGTAAACCTCATGAGTGTACGGGGCTTTCACCCGCTATGGCCGCCCATTTCAGAGCGTTACACGACTAAGACCGAGTCTTAGCCGAGGCTGATCTGTACTTCCACACCGGCCGCCAGATCAAGCTTCATAAGAGCATCAACGGTTTTATCCGTTGGCTGGACGATGTCCAGTACGCGCTTATGAGTACGGATCTCGTACTGGTCACGCGCGTCTTTGTTGACGTGCGGGGAGACCAGAACGGTGAACCGCTCTTTACGGGTAGGCAGTGGAATTGGACCACGCACTTGAGCACCAGTACGTTTCGCGGTTTCCACGATTTCCTGGGTGGATTGGTCGATCAGGCGATGGTCAAAAGCCTTCAACCTGATACGGATTTGCTGATTTTGCATTGGATTTCAGACTCCGGCTGCTATTCCCACCGAGCGCAATACGCCCGTTAAAAGGAGGCGCAATTCTATAGACGCCCCATATAGGTGTCAACCCAATAAAAAAGCCCCCGCTAAGCGGGGGCTTTTTCAATTCATCAAAGCCAACTCGAAAAGAGCTTACTCGATGATTTTGGCTACGACGCCAGCGCCGACGGTACGACCGCCTTCACGGATAGCGAAACGCAGACCGTCTTCCATTGCGATGGTCTTGATCAGGGTGACAACCATTTTGATGTTGTCGCCTGGCATTACCATTTCAACGCCTTCCGGCAGTTCGCAGTTACCAGTCACGTCAGTAGTACGGAAGTAGAACTGTGGACGGTAGCCTTTGAAGAACGGAGTGTGACGACCGCCTTCTTCTTTGCTCAGAACGTAGACTTCAGCTTCGAACTTGGTGTGCGGCTTGACCGAACCTGGCTTAACCAGAACCTGGCCACGCTCAACGTCGTCACGCTTGGTACCACGCAGCAGAACGCCGCAGTTCTCGCCAGCACGACCTTCGTCGAGCAGCTTACGGAACATTTCAACACCGGTGCAGGTGGTGACGGTAGTGTCACGCAGACCAACGATTTCCAGTGGATCCTGAACCTTGACGATACCGCGCTCGATACGGCCAGTTACAACAGTACCGCGACCGGAGATCGAGAATACGTCTTCGATTGGCATCAGGAACGGCTTGTCGATAACGCGAACTGGATCTGGAATGTAGCTGTCCAGAGTCTCAACCAGCTTACGAACGGCAGTGGTGCCCATTTCGTTGTCGTCTTGGCCGTTCAGAGCCATCAGAGCCGAACCGATGATGATCGGAGTGTCGTCACCTGGGAAGTCGTAAGTGCTCAGCAGGTCGCGCACTTCCATCTCAACCAGTTCCAGCAGCTCAGCGTCGTCAACCATGTCAGCCTTGTTCAGGAAGACAACGATGTACGGAACGCCAACCTGACGGGACAGCAGGATGTGCTCACGGGTTTGTGGCATCGGACCATCAGCGGCCGAGCAAACCAGGATAGCGCCGTCCATCTGAGCAGCACCGGTGATCATGTTCTTCACGTAGTCAGCGTGACCTGGGCAGTCAACGTGAGCGTAGTGACGGATCAGCGAGTTGTATTCAACGTGCGCGGTGTTGATGGTGATACCACGAGCCTTTTCTTCCGGAGCGCTGTCGATTTTGTCGAAAGCAACAACGGCCGAACCGAAAACTTCGGAGCAGACGCGAGTCAGAGCAGCGGTCAGCGTGGTTTTACCGTGGTCGACGTGACCGATGGTGCCAACGTTGACGTGCGGGAGGGTACGGTCAAATTTTTCTTTAGCCACGACAATTAACTCCTAGCCTAAAGGGGCTGAATCAGCCTTGTTTTTTGGTAACGGTTTCGACGATGTGCGACGGAGCCGTATTGTATTTTTTGAATTCCATAGAGTAGCTTGCGCGACCTTGGGACATGGAACGGACGTCAGTTGCATAACCGAACATCTCGCCCAGCGGAACCTCAGCACGAATTACTTTGCCGGAGACCGTGTCTTCCATACCCAGGATCATGCCGCGACGACGGTTAAGGTCGCCCATCACGTCACCCATATAGTCTTCAGGTGTAACAACCTCTACCGCCATGATCGGCTCAAGCAACTCACCACCGCCCTTCTGGGCCAGTTGCTTGGTTGCCATGGAAGCAGCCACCTTAAACGCCATCTCGTTGGAGTCGACGTCGTGGTAAGAACCATCAAACACGGTAGCCTTCAGGCCGATCAGCGGATAGCCGGCCACAACGCCGTTCTTCATCTGCTCTTCGATACCCTTCTGGATAGCCGGGATGTATTCCTTAGGAACCACACCACCCACTACTTCGTTCAGGAATTGCAGACCTTCCTGACCTTCGTCAGCAGGAGCAAAACGAATCCAGCAGTGACCGAACTGGCCACGACCGCCGGACTGACGAACGAACTTGCCTTCAATTTCGCAGCTCTTCGTGATGCGCTCACGGTACGAAACTTGTGGCTTACCGATGTTGGCTTCGACGTTGAACTCACGGCGCATCCGGTCAACCAGGATGTCCAGGTGCAACTCGCCCATGCCGGAGATGATCGTTTGACCAGTCTCTTCATCAGTCTTGACGCGGAAAGATGGATCTTCCTGAGCGAGCTTGCCCAGAGCGATACCCATTTTTTCCTGGTCATCCTTGGTCTTAGGCTCTACGGCAACCGAAATAACCGGCTCCGGGAAGTCCATGCGAACCAGGATGATTGGCTTGTCAGCGTTGCACAAAGTCTCACCAGTGGTGACGTCCTTCATGCCGATCAAGGCCGCGATGTCACCAGCGCGTACTTCCTTGATTTCTTCACGGGCGTTTGCGTGCATTTGCACCATACGACCCACACGCTCTTTCTTGCCTTTAACCGAGTTGATCACGCCGTCGCCGGAGGCCAACACGCCCGAGTAAACTCGAACGAAAGTCAAGGTACCCACGAATGGGTCGGTAGCGATCTTGAACGCCAGAGCCGAGAACGGCTCGCTGTCGTCTGCGTGACGCTCCATTTCCTTGGTCTCGTCATCCGGGTCTGTACCCTTGATGGCAGGAATGTCGGTAGGAGCAGGCAGGTAGTCGATCACGGCGTCGAGAACCAGGGGAACACCCTTGTTCTTGAAGGAAGAACCGCAAACAGCCAGAACAATCTCACCAGCGATAGTACGCTGACGCAGAGCGGCCTTGATTTCCGCGTTGGTGAGTTCTTCACCTTCGAGGTACTTGTTCATCAGCTCTTCGCTGGCTTCAGCCGCAGCTTCAACCATATTGCCGCGCCATTCGTCAGCCAGTTCCTGCAGTTCTGCAGGGATAGGCTTGCGAACTGGAACCATGCCTTTGTCAGAATCATTCCAGTAAACAGCTTCCATAGCCATCAGGTCGATCTGACCCTGGAAGTTGTCTTCGGAACCGATAGCCAACTGGATTGGAACCGGGGTGTGACCCAGACGCTGTTTGATCTGACCGATCACGCGCAGGAAGTTCGCACCAGCACGGTCCATCTTGTTTACATAAACAAGACGTGGAACGCCGTACTTGTTGGCCTGACGCCATACGGTTTCCGACTGAGGCTCAACACCCGAGGTGCCGCAGAACACAACGACCGCGCCGTCGAGAACACGCAAGGAACGCTCAACTTCAATAGTGAAGTCAACGTGGCCCGGGGTGTCGATGACGTTGAAGCGATACTGGTCTTTGTGCTGCTTCTCGGAACCCTGCCAGAAGGCGGTAATAGCAGCAGAAGTAATGGTAATACCACGCTCCTGCTCCTGCACCATCCAGTCTGTGGTCGCGGCGCCGTCATGCACCTCGCCCATTTTGTGACTTTTGCCAGTGTAAAAAAGGACGCGCTCGGTGGTGGTGGTTTTACCAGCATCCACGTGAGCAACGATACCAATGTTACGGTAGCGATTAATCGGTGTAGTACGAGCCATAAAGCCCTCGCAAAATTAGTGACGCTAAAATTAGAAGCGGTAGTGCGAGAAAGCCTTGTTGGCTTCAGCCATACGGTGCACGTCTTCACGCTTCTTAACTGCAGCACCTTTGCCTTCAGCAGCGTCCAACAGTTCGCCAGCCAAACGCAGAGCCATAGACTTCTCGCCGCGCTTACGGGCGAAGTCTACCAACCAGCGCATTGCCAGAGCGTTACGACGGGACGGACGAACTTCGACCGGAACCTGGTAAGTAGCACCGCCTACACGGCGCGACTTTACTTCGACCAGCGGAGCGATGGCGTCGAGAGCTTTCTCGAAGATTTCCAGGGGATCGCTGTTCTTGCGTTCTTTAACCTTTTCCAGCGCGCCATAAACGATACGCTCGGCAACGGCTTTCTTGCCGCTTTCCATTACGTGGTTCATGAACTTGGCCAGGATCTGGCTGCCGTATTTTGGATCGTCAAGCACTTCGCGCTTGGCTGCTACGCGTCTTCTTGGCATGGATAAGCCCTCAAACGGTCTTCAGGTTCGCTCGGAATCGGTGCCCTTTCGGGACGCCTCCGACCTTACTCTTATCGACTCAGAAAAATAGAAAATCAGTTCTTACAAAAAGCCGCTACTACTTAGGCTTCTTGGTACCGTACTTCGAACGACCCTGGTTACGACCTTTAACGCCGGAAGTATCCAAAGAACCGCGTACGGTGTGGTAACGAACACCTGGCAAGTCTTTTACACGACCGCCGCGGATCAGTACCACGCTGTGCTCTTGCAGGTTGTGGCCTTCACCGCCGATGTACGAGGAAACCTCGAAACCGTTGGTCAGACGCACACGGCATACTTTACGCAGTGCCGAGTTAGGTTTTTTCGGCGTGGTGGTATACACACGGGTGCATACGCCACGACGTTGCGGGCAGTTCTGCAGCGCAGGCACGTCGGATTTCTCGACGATACGCTTACGCGGCTGACGTACCAGCTGGTTGATAGTTGCCATCTACTAGCTCCACTGTTGTCTTGCGACGCTATTGTCTTGCAAGAAAAGCAAAATGGCAGGAACGAATTCCCGCCAAATTTAGGGGTACAAGAGTCTAAAGAGGATCTTGTCCCCAGTCAAGGCAAGGCCCCGACCTCCCCGCTCATCCAACCTCGACAAATTGTCTCGATTCGATGAACGGAACGACCGGGGCCCCACACTCATTTACCGCAGAACTCAGTTACCGCTCGAGTTCAGTGCTTCGGTCAGTGCAGCTTCCACTTCACTGGCGCTAACGCGCAACGGTTTGTCAGCATCACGGCGGCGCTTGCGCTCGCTGTGATAAGCCAGACCGGTACCGGCCGGGATCAGACGACCCACGACTACGTTTTCTTTCAGGCCGCGCAGGTAATCGCGCTTGCCGGTTACCGCCGCTTCGGTCAGTACGCGAGTGGTTTCCTGGAAGGAAGCCGCCGAGATGAACGATTCGGTGGACAACGACGCCTTGGTGATACCCAGCAGCACGCGAGTGAACTTGGAAACGAATTTCTCGTCGCCAGCCAGACGCTCGTTCTCTACCAGAACGTGAGTCAATTCCATCTGGTCGCCCTTGATGAAACTGGAATCGCCGGATTCAGCGATTTCAACTTTACGCAGCATCTGACGCAGGATGGTCTCGATGTGCTTATCGTTGATCTTCACGCCTTGCAGACGATAAACGTCCTGGATCTCGTTCACGATGTACTTGGCCAGCGCACTCACACCCAGCAGACGCAGGATGTCGTGTGGATCGCTTGGGCCGTCGGAGATAACTTCGCCGCGGTTTACCTGTTCGCCTTCGAAGACGTTCAGGTGACGCCACTTCGGAATCAGCTCTTCATACGGATCGCTACCGTCGTTCGGGGTAATGACCAGACGGCGCTTGCCTTTGGTCTCTTTACCGAACGCGATGGTGCCGCTGACTTCAGCCAGAATCGAGGCTTCTTTCGGACGACGGGCTTCGAACAAGTCGGCAACACGCGGCAGACCACCGGTGATGTCACGGGTTTTCGAAGTCTCTTGCGGAATACGAGCGATAACATCACCGATCGCGATTTTCGCGCCGTCCGCTACACCGACCAGGGCGTTAGCAGGCAGGAAGTACTGAGCAATTACGTCGGTACCCGGCAGCAAGAGATCCTTGCCATTGTCATCAACCATCTTCACAGCAGGACGGATATCTTTACCGGCAGCTGGACGGTCTTTGGCGTCGAGTACTTCAATGTTGGTCATACCGGTCAATTCGTCAGTCTGACGCTTGATCGTGATGCCTTCTTCCATGCCCACGTAGGTCACGGTACCTTTCATTTCGGTAACGATTGGGTGAGTGTGCGGATCCCACTTGGCCACGATTGCGCCAGCGTCGACCTTGTCACCTTCTTTAACCGAAATCACAGCACCGTACGGCAGCTTGTAACGCTCGCGCTCACGACCGAAGTCATCAGCGATCGCCAGCTCACCGGAACGGGACACAGCAACCAGGCAACCATCCACTCGCTCAACGTGTTTCAGGTTATGCAGACGGACGGTACCGCCATTCTTCACCTGAACGCTATCAGCTGCGGAGGTCCGGCTTGCCGCACCACCGATGTGGAACGTACGCATGGTCAGCTGGGTACCCGGCTCACCGATGGACTGGGCAGCGATAACGCCGACCGCTTCACCGATGTTCACCTGGTGACCACGAGCCAAGTCACGGCCGTAGCACTTGGCGCAAATGCCATAGCGGGTTTCGCAGCTGATCGGCGAACGCACGATCACTTCGTCGATGCTGTTCAGCTCGATGAACTCGACCCACTTCTCGTCTACCAGCGTGCCGGCAGGAACGATGATTTCTTCGGTACCTGGCTTGAACACGTCACGAGCAATGACACGACCCAATACGCGCTCACCCAACGGCTCGACAACGTCACCGCCTTCAATGTGCGGAGTCATTACCAGGCCATGTTCGGTGCCGCAATCGATCTCGGTCACAACCAGATCCTGCGCCACGTCTACCAGACGACGAGTCAGGTAACCGGAGTTCGCAGTTTTCAACGCGGTATCCGCCAAACCTTTACGAGCACCGTGAGTGGAGATGAAGTACTGAAGTACGCTCAAACCTTCACGGAAGTTCGCAGTAATCGGCGTTTCGATGATGGAACCGTCCGGCTTGGCCATCAGGCCACGCATACCGGCGAGCTGACGGATCTGCGCAGCAGAACCCCGTGCGCCCGAGTCGGCCATCATGTACATCGAGTTGAAGGACTCTTGGTCGACTTCGACGCCATGACGGTCGATGACTTTCTCTTTCGAGAGGTTGGCCATCATCGCCTTGGAAACTTCGTCGTTCGCCTTGGACCAAAGGTCGATCACTTTGTTGTACTTCTCGCCCTGGGTTACCAGGCCGGAGGCGTACTGACTTTCGATCTCTTTCACTTCGTCGGTAGCAGCACCGATGATGCGGGCTTTTTCATCCGGGATAACGAAGTCGTTAACACCGATGGAAACGCCGGAGATGGTCGAATAAGCAAAACCGGTGTACATCAACTGGTCAGCGAAGATCACGGTCTCTTTCAAACCAACCACGCGGTAGCACTGGTTGATCAGCTTGGAGATCGCCTTTTTCTTCATCGGCTGGTTGACGACGTCGTATGACAGGCCAGGTGGAACAACCTGGAACAACAGCGCACGGCCGACAGTGGTGTCGACGATACGGGTGTTCTTGACGCTGCCACCATCACGATCGTTGACGGTTTCGTTGATCCGCACTTTGACCTTGGCGTGCAGTGCGGCTTCGCCGGCACGGAACACACGGTCAACTTCTTGCAGATCCGCGAACACACGACCTTCGCCTTTGGCGTTGATCGCTTCACGAGTCATGTAGTACAGACCCAATACAACGTCCTGCGACGGAACGATGATTGGCTCACCGTTGGCTGGCGACAGAATGTTGTTGGTCGACATCATCAACGCACGCGCTTCCAGCTGGGCTTCCAGTGTCAGCGGTACGTGCACGGCCATTTGGTCGCCGTCGAAGTCGGCGTTGTACGCAGCACAGACCAGAGGGTGCAGCTGGATAGCCTTACCTTCGATCAGTACCGGTTCAAACGCCTGGATACCCAGACGGTGAAGGGTCGGTGCACGGTTGAGGAGAACCGGGTGTTCACGGATCACTTCAGCGAGAACGTCCCAAACCTCTGGCAGCTCGCGCTCGACCATCTTCTTGGCAGCTTTGATGGTGGTAGCGAGACCACGCATTTCCAGCTTGCCGAAGATGAACGGCTTGAACAGCTCGAGGGCCATTTTCTTCGGCAGACCGCACTGGTGCAGACGCAGGGTCGGACCTACGGTAATTACCGAACGACCGGAGTAGTCAACACGCTTACCGAGCAAGTTCTGACGGAAACGACCTTGCTTACCCTTGATCATGTCAGCCAGGGATTTCAGAGGACGCTTGTTCGAACCGGTGATAGCGCGGCCACGACGACCGTTGTCGAGCAGTGCATCGACAGCTTCCTGCAACATACGCTTTTCGTTGCGCACGATGATGTCCGGAGCGGACAGATCGAGCAGACGCTTCAAGCGGTTGTTACGGTTGATCACTCGACGATACAGATCGTTGAGGTCGGAAGTCGCGAAGCGACCGCCATCCAGCGGGACCAGTGGACGCAGATCTGGCGGCAGAACCGGCAGAACGGTCAGCACCATCCATTCTGGAAGGTTGCCGGAACCCTGGAAGGCTTCCATCAACTTCAGACGCTTGGACAGCTTTTTGATTTTGGTTTCGGAGTTGGTTTGCGGAATTTCTTCGCGCAGACGGCCAATCTCGTGTTCCAGGTCGATAGCGTGCAGCAGTTCACGGACAGCTTCGGCACCCATACGGGCATCGAAATCGTCGCCGAACTCTTCCAGCGCTTCGAAGTACTGCTCGTCGTTGAGCAGCTGACCTTTTTCAAGGGTGGTCATGCCTGGATCGATAACGACATAGCTCTCGAAATAGAGAACGCGTTCGATATCACGCAGGGTCATGTCCATCAGCAAGCCGATACGCGACGGCAGCGATTTCAAGAACCAGATGTGGGCAACTGGCGAGGCCAGTTCGATGTGCGCCATGCGCTCACGACGAACTTTAGCCAGCGCGACTTCAACGCCGCACTTCTCGCAGATCACGCCACGGTGCTTCAAGCGCTTGTACTTACCGCACAGGCACTCGTAATCCTTTACCGGGCCAAAGATCTTGGCGCAGAACAGGCCGTCACGTTCAGGTTTGAACGTACGGTAGTTGATGGTTTCCGGCTTTTTAACTTCACCGAACGACCACGAACGGATCATCTCAGGCGATGCCAATCCAATACGGATGGCGTCGAACTCTTCGACTTGACCCTGGTTTTTCAGCAAATTCAGTAGGTCTTTCAAGGCCTTTCCTCCTGGCGGAGCAGAGAGCGGGCAATCCTGCCCCGCTCTCGATTCGCGTCACGTGTTATTCGGTTTCCAGATCGATATCGATGCCGAGGGAACGAATTTCCTTGATCAACACGTTGAAAGACTCGGGCATGCCCGGCTCCATACGGTGATCGCCATCCACGATGTTTTTGTACATCTTGGTACGGCCGTTCACATCGTCCGACTTCACTGTGAGCATTTCTTGCAGAGTGTAAGCAGCACCGTATGCTTCAAGTGCCCAGACCTCCATCTCCCCGAAACGCTGACCACCGAACTGTGCCTTACCACCCAGCGGCTGCTGGGTAACCAGGCTGTACGAACCGGTAGAACGAGCGTGCATCTTGTCGTCTACCAAGTGGTTCAGCTTCAGCATGTACATGTAGCCAACAGTAACCGGGCGCTCGAACTTGTTGCCGGTACGGCCGTCGGTCAGCTGCATCTGGCCGCTTTCTGGCAGGTCTGCCAGTTTCAACATGGCCTTGATTTCGCTTTCCTTGGCGCCGTCGAACACTGGAGTGGCCATTGGAACGCCACCACGCAGGTTCTTCGCCAGATCCAGGATTTCCTGGTCGGAGAAGCTATCCAGATCTTCGTTACGACCGCCGATCTGGTTGTAGATCTCGTCGAGGAATTTACGAAGCTCAGCGACTTTGCGCTGCTCTTCGATCATCCGGTTGATCTTCTCGCCCAGACCTTTGGCCGCGAGGCCCAGGTGGGTTTCAAGGATCTGACCAACGTTCATACGCGAAGGTACGCCCAACGGGTTGAGGACGACGTCGACCGGAGTGCCATTGGCATCGTGCGGCATGTCTTCAACCGGCATGATCACGGAGACCACACCCTTGTTACCGTGACGACCGGCCATCTTGTCGCCCGGCTGGATGCGGCGACGGATTGCCAGGTAAACCTTGACGATTTTCAGCACGCCTGGAGCCAGGTCATCGCCCTGCTGCAGTTTGCGCTTCTTGTCTTCGAACTTGTCGTCCAGCAGACGGCGGCGATCAACGATGTAGGCCTGAGCCTTCTCAAGCTGCTCGTTCAGAGCATCTTCAGCCATGCGCAGTTTGAACCACTGACCATGCTCAAGACCGTCGAGAACTTCGTCGGTGATGTCCTGACCTTTCTTCAGGCCGGCGCCGCCTTCGGCTTTGTGGCCGACCAGAGCGGAACGCAGACGTTCGAAAGTGGCGCCTTCAACGATACGGAACTCTTCGTTCAGGTCCTTGCGGATCTCGTCGAGTTGAGTCTTCTCGATCGACAGTGCACGAGCATCACGCTCAACGCCGTCGCGGGTGAAGACCTGTACGTCGATGACGGTACCCTTGGTGCCGGTAGGCACGCGCAGGGAGGTGTCTTTAACGTCGCTGGCTTTTTCACCGAAGATGGCACGCAGCAGCTTTTCTTCCGGAGTCAGCTGGGTCTCGCCTTTCGGAGTGACCTTACCAACCAGGATGTCGCCTGCGCCTACTTCAGCACCTACGTAAACGATACCGGCTTCGTCCAGCTTGTTCAGTGCAGCTTCACCCACGTTCGGGATGTCTGCAGTGATTTCCTCTGGCCCAAGCTTGGTGTCACGTGCCACACAGGTCAGTTCCTGAATGTGGATCGTGGTGAAGCGATCTTCCTGAACCACACGCTCGGACAGGCAGATGGAGTCTTCGAAGTTGAAGCCGTTCCATGCCATGAACGCGATGCGCATGTTCTGACCCAGAGCCAGCTCACCCATATCGGTGGACGGACCGTCGGCCATGATGTCGCTACGCTGAACCCGATCACCTTTACGCACCAGCGGACGCTGGTTGATGCAGGTGTTCTGGTTGGAGCGGGTGTACTTGGTCAGGTTGTAGATGTCGACACCAGCTTCGCCGGTTTCAACTTCGTCATCAGCAACTCGAACCACGATACGGCTGGCGTCGACGGAATCGATAACGCCACCACGACGAGCCACGACGCAAACGCCGGAGTCACGGGCTACGTTACGCTCCATGCCGGTACCGACCAGCGGCTTGTCAGCGCGCAGAGTTGGTACAGCTTGACGCTGCATGTTCGAACCCATCAACGCACGGTTGGCGTCGTCGTGCTCGAGGAACGGGATCAGCGACGCAGCAACCGAAACTACCTGCTTCGGCGATACGTCCATCAAGGTGACGTCTTCCGGCGCCTTGACGGTGAATTCGTTCAAGTGACGAACAGCTACCAGCTCGTCGATCAGGACTTTCTTGTCGTTCATCGTGGCCGAAGCCTGAGCGATCACGTGATCAGCTTCTTCGATGGCGGACAGGAACACGATCTCGTCGGTGACCAGAGCGTCTTTCACCACACGGTACGGGCTCTCGAGGAAGCCGTACTGGTTGGTGCGCGCATAGGCAGCCAGGGAGTTGATCAGACCGATGTTCGGACCTTCCGGCGTTTCAATCGGGCATACACGACCATAGTGAGTCGGGTGTACGTCACGAACTTCAAAGCCAGCACGCTCACGAGTCAAACCGCCAGGGCCGAGTGCAGACACACGACGCTTGTGGGTGATCTCGGACAGCGGGTTGTTCTGGTCCATGAACTGGGAAAGCTGGCTGGAACCGAAGAACTCTTTCACCGCCGCAGCCACTGGCTTGGCGTTGATCAGGTCTTGCGGCATCAGGCCTTCGCTTTCAGCCATCGACAGACGCTCTTTGACCGCACGCTCAACACGTACCAAGCCAACGCGGAACTGGTTCTCGGCCATTTCGCCTACGCAGCGAACACGACGGTTACCCAGGTGGTCGATGTCATCGACGATGCCTTTACCGTTACGGATGTCGACCAGAGTCTTCAGTACCGCGACGATGTCTTCTTTGCACAACACGCCCGAACCTTCGATCTCGGTACGACCGATACGACGGTTGAACTTCATCCGGCCGACCGCAGACAGGTCATAGCGCTCAGGGCTGAAGAACAGGTTGTTGAACAGAGTCTCGGCAGCGTCTTTGGTTGGCGGCTCGCCTGGACGCATCATGCGATAGATCTCGACCAGCGCTTCCAATTGGTTGCTGGTGGAGTCGATCTTCAGAGTGTCGGAGACAAACGGACCGCAGTCGATATCGTTGGTGTACAGAGTTTCGATGCGAACAACCTGGGCCTTGGCAATTTTTGCCAGGATCTCGGTGTTCAACTCGGTATTACACTCTGCCAGGATTTCGCCGGTTGCCGGATGCACGATGGCCTTGGCGGTAGTGCGGCCCAGGACGTAGTCCAGAGGCACTTCCAGGGTCTTGAGACCGGCTTTTTCGATCTGGTTGATGTGGCGCGCAGTAATACGGCGACCAGCCTCAACGATGACCTTGCCCTTCTCATCCTGAATATCAAGAACAGCGATTTCACCACGCAGACGCGAAGCAATCAGTTCCAGACTGAGGGTTTCGCCGCTCAGGTGGAAAACGTTGGTGGTGTAAAACGCGTCGAGCACTTCTTCAGTGGTATAGCCGAGCGCGCGCAGCAGTACCGATGCAGGCAGCTTGCGACGACGGTCGATACGCACGAACACGCAGTCTTTCGGGTCGAACTCGAAGTCCAGCCACGAACCGCGGTAAGGAATGATGCGCGCGGAGTACAGCAGTTTGCCGGAGCTGTGCGTCTTGCCACGGTCGTGGTCGAAGAACACGCCCGGGGAACGGTGCAGCTGGGAAACGATTACACGCTCGGTACCGTTGATTACGAAGGTACCGTTCTCAGTCATCAGGGGGATTTCACCCATGTAGACTTCTTGCTCTTTAATGTCCTTGATCGCTTTGTTCGACGATTCTTTGTCGAAAATGATCAGGCGCACTTTTACCCGCAAAGGTACGGCGTAAGTCACACCGCGCAATACGCATTCTTTGACATCAAATGCCGGTTCGCCCAGGCGATAACCGACGTACTCCAGCGCAGCATTGCCGGAGTAGCTGATGATCGGGAAAACGGATTTGAAGGCCGCATGCAGGCCCACGTCGCGGAACTGATCTTTAGTCGCTCCCGCTTGCAAGAATTCACGATACGAATCCAGCTGGATGGCCAGGAGGTACGGCACATCCATGACGTCCGGCAACTTGCTAAAGTCCTTGCGGATACGTTTTTTCTCAGTATATGAGTAAGCCATCAGCGTTCCCCAGCTTGGTCACCTGCTTGTTTGGCCCCTCCCGACGGGAGCAGCCAGAAAATCGTGCAAACCCCATGGTTTGCGCCACCGCATCGGGTGGTTACAGCTCGTTACCAGCACCGACCCAGTCGGCTGCCAATAACGGAAAAAGGCCGGTGGCAAGAGCCACCAGCCATCAGCCTTTCGCTTAACGCTCGGGCTGGAGGAGCAAAGTCGATGCTTACTTCAGCTCGACTTTAGCGCCTGCTTCTTCCAGAGTGGCTTTGGCTTTGTCAGCTGCGTCTTTCGAAACAGCTTCCAGAACGATGCCAGGAGCGCCGTCAACTACAGCCTTGGCTTCTTTCAGGCCCAGACCGGTCAGTTCACGTACTGCCTTGATCACGTTAACTTTCTTCTCGCCAGCTTCCAGCAGCATGACGTTGAATTCAGTTTGTTCTTCAACAACAGCAGCGACAGCAGCTGGACCAGCGGAAGCAGCGGCAGCAGAAACGCCGAACTTCTCTTCCATGGCCTTGATCAGCTCAACGATTTCCAGAACGGATTTTTCGCCGATTGCTTCGATGATTTGGTCGTTAGTCAGAGACATGACTATAAATTCCTGTATTGGGGTGACAGCCTACGCGGCCGTCGAAATAAACAATAAACGCTGAAAGGTGTCGCTCAGCCTTAGGCTGCAGCGGCTTCTTTCTGGTCGCGAAGAGCCGCCAGAGTACGAGCCAATTTGCTGGTTGCGCCTTGAATCACGCTCATCAGCTGAGAAATTGCTTCGTCACGGGTCGGCAGGCTTGCCAGTACGTCGATCTGATTAGCCGCGAGGAACTTGCCCTCGAACGCAGCTGCCTTGATCTCGAACTTATCCTGACCTTTTGCGAACTCTTTGAAGATACGAGCAGCAGCGCCCGGATGTTCTTTGGAGAATGCAATCAAGGTCGGGCCAGTGAACACGTCGTTGAGCACGTCATATTGAGTGCCAGCAACGGCGCGCTTGAGCAGGGTGTTACGTACAACACGTACGTAAACGCCAGCTTCACGAGCCTCTTTACGGAGTCCGGTCATAGCGCCTACTGTTACGCCACGGGCATCAGCCACGACAGCGGACAGAGCAACTTGGGCAGCCTTGTTGACTTCAGCGACGATGGCCTTCTTGTCTTCAAGTTTAATTGCCACGGGAAAAACTCCTGCTTGTTACCGTTTCATCCAACCGAGGCCAGATGTCGTTTTGGTGTCTGATTCGGTAAGGAACCGGGAGCACCATCTGCGTAGGCTTGAGGTTTAAGACTTGCGTCGCCTACGGTCTTGGATAGCCCCCGCCAGGCAGGGACCCCAATCTTTCAATTGGCGCAATCGCTTGCGCCAACCTGTGTCTTACGCGTCGAGCGAGCCTTGGTCGATGACCAGACCTGGACCCATGGTGGTGCTCAGGGTAACGCGCTTGACGTAAATACCTTTCGAGGAAGCTGGCTTGATACGCTTCAGATCAGCGATCAGGGCTTCAACGTTTTCCTTCAGCTTGACGGCATCAAAGCCGACTTTGCCAACGGAGGTGTGAATGATGCCGTTTTTGTCGGTGCGATAACGAACCTGACCAGCCTTGGCGTTTTTAACCGCGGTAGCTACGTCTGGCGTTACGGTGCCGACTTTAGGGTTAGGCATCAGGCCGCGCGGGCCCAGGATCTGACCCAACTGACCAACAACGCGCATGGCATCCGGGGATGCGATAACTACGTCATAGTTCAGGTCGCCGCCTTTCATTTCGGCAGCCAGGTCGTCCATACCTACACGGTCAGCGCCGGCAGCCAGAGCGGCCTCAGCAGCTGGACCCTGGGTGAACACAGCTACGCGAACGGTCTTGCCAGTGCCGTGTGGCAGCACAGTAGCGCTACGAACAACCTGGTCAGATTTACGCGGGTCAACACCCAGGTTTACAGCAACGTCGAACGACTCGCTGAACTTCACAGTCGACAGCTCAGCCAGCAGGGCGGCAGCATCTACAAAGTTGTAGGACTTGCCCGCTTCGATTTTGCCGGCGATAGCCTTTTGACGCTTGGTCAACTTAGCCATTACACACCCTCCACGTTAAGGCCCATGCTACGAGCAGAACCGGCGATAGTACGCACGGCTGCGTCCATATCAGCTGCAGTCAGATCCGCGTTTTTGGTTTTCGCGATTTCTTCCAGCTGAGCACGGGTCACGGTGCCAACCTTAACGGTGTTCGGACGAGCGGAACCGCTAGTCAGACCAGCAGCCTTCTTCAGCAGAACCGAAGCAGGGGTGGACTTGGTTTCGAAAGTGAAGCTACGGTCGCTGTAGACAGTGATGATCACTGGAGTCGGCAGACCTGGTTCAATACCCTGAGTACGGGCGTTGAAAGCCTTGCAGAATTCCATGATGTTCACGCCGTGCTGACCCAAAGCAGGACCAACAGGTGGGCTTGGGTTAGCCTGAGCGGCCTTCACTTGCAGCTTGATGTAAGCGGTAATCTTCTTGGCCATGAGGCACTCCAATTACGGGTTCGAACGCCTCGAAAGGCTCCCCGGTTACTTGCGCGTTTATCCCAGTGACGACAAAACCCCACAGCCTAGGGCTGCGGGGTTGGGATGCTTGCTCAGCTAGACCTTTTCGACCTGACTGAACTCTAACTCTACCGGAGTAGAGCGACCGAAAATGAGCACTGCCACTTGGATCCGGCTCTTTTCGTAGTTAACTTCTTCGACCGTACCAGTGAAATCAGCAAACGGCCCGTCATTGACACGTACCGACTCACCCGGCTCGAACAACGTCTTCGGCTTCGGCTTGTCGCTACCATCAGCAACACGACGCAAAATCGCTTCTGCCTCTTTATCAGTGATCGGCGCAGGTTTATCAGCTGTACCACCGATGAAACCCATCACCCGAGGAGTATCCTTGACCAAGTGCCAAGTACCCTCATTCATGTCCATCTGAACCAGCACATAACCTGGGAAGAATTTGCGCTCGCTTTTGCGTTTCTGGCCATTACGCATTTCAACCACTTCTTCAGTGGGAACCAGAATCTCGCCAAAGCCATCTTCCATGCCAGCCAGCTTTACGCGCTCTACCAACGAGCGCATGACATGCTTCTCGTAACCGGAGTAAGCATGCACAACGTACCAACGCTTAGCCACGGGACACCCTTAGCCGACAATCAAGGAAACAAGCCAGCCGAGCAGGGAATCAAGCCCCCACAACAGCAACGCCATAACCAGAACAACAGCCACAACAATCAGCGTGGTCTGCGTGGTTTCTTGGCGAGTTGGCCACACGACTTTACGAATTTCGGTGCGAGCTTCCTTAACCAGTACAAAGAAAGACTTGCCCTTGACTGTCTGCAGGCCTACAAAGGCAGCTACGGCAGCAATGGCGAGCAATGCAAGTACGCGGTACAGGATCGGCGAAGCAGAGTAATACTGATTGCCAACAACGCCAACAACCACCAAGGCGACTACTACAAGCCACTTGAGCAGATCGAAGCGAGAGCCTTGAGCTTCAGCTTTAGGAGTCATCTATGAAGATCCTGTGAAAAGAAAGCCAGACACACCAAGTGAATCTGGCAGGTCAGGAGGGAATCGAACCCCCAACCTACGGTTTTGGAGACCGTCGCTCTGCCAATTGAGCTACTGACCTAAAACAAAATCAGGCCGACCATTATGCCGGCCCGAAAAAGACATTACAACAATTTACTCGATAACTTTGGCTACGACACCAGCGCCGACGGTACGACCGCCTTCACGGATAGCGAAACGCAAGCCATCTTCCATCGCGATGGTTTTGATCAGAGTGACAGTCATTTGAATGTTGTCACCTGGCATCACCATTTCAACGCCTTCTGGCAATTCGCAGTTACCAGTCACATCAGTTGTACGGAAGTAGAACTGCGGACGATAACCCTTGAAGAACGGAGTATGACGCCCTCCTTCTTCCTTGCTCAGAACGTAAACCTCAGCAGTGAACTTGGTATGCGGCTTGACTGTGCCCGGCTTGACCAGAACCTGGCCACGCTCGACATCATCACGCTTGGTACCGCGCAGCAGAACGCCGCAGTTCTCGCCAGCACGACCTTCGTCGAGCAGCTTGCGGAACATCTCAACACCAGTACAAGTAGTTTTGACAGTGTCACGAAGACCAACAATCTCAACTTCTTCCTGAATGCGGACAATGCCACGCTCAACACGACCAGTCACAACAGTGCCGCGACCGGAGATCGAGAACACATCCTCGATCGGCATCAGGAACGGCTTATCAATAGCACGCTCAGGCTGCGGAATATATGTATCCAGCGTCTCGACCAACTTCTTGACGGCAGTGGTACCCATCTCGTTGTCGTCTTGACCGTTCAACGCCATCAGCGCCGAACCAATGATGATAGGAGTGTCGTCGCCTGGGAAATCGTAAGTGCTCAACAGATCGCGCACTTCCATCTCAACCAACTCCAACAGCTCAGCATCGTCAACCATGTCAGCCTTGTTCAGGAAGACAACGATGTACGGAACGCCAACCTGACGGGACAACAGGATGTGCTCACGGGTTTGCGGCATCGGACCATCAGCGGCCGAGCAAACCAGAATAGCGCCATCCATCTGAGCAGCACCGGTAATCATGTTCTTTACGTAGTCGGCATGACCTGGACAGTCAACGTGTGCGTAGTGACGCACAGCCGAATCGTACTCAACGTGAGCTGTGTTAATGGTGATACCACGTGCTTTTTCTTCTGGGGCGCTATCGATCTTGTCGAAGTCAACCTTTGCCGAACCGAAAACCTCGGAGCAGACACGGGTCAGCGCAGCGGTCAGGGTAGTTTTGCCGTGATCTACGTGACCAATGGTGCCTACGTTGACGTGCGGCTTATTACGTTCGAACTTTTCCTTAGCCATCGAAGCAACCCCCAGCAGAAGATTTAAACAGTAATACCAGCCATTAAAACAAAGGCAGATATTTTCATATCTGCCTTGTTATATGGAGCTCTTGAGCGGATTTGAACCGCTGACCTCACCCTTACCAAGGGTGTGCTCTACCAACTGAGCTACAAGAGCGTAACACCTTTGCAGGACCTGCAAACTTGGAGCGGGTAGCGGGAATCGAACCCGCATCATCAGCTTGGAAGGCTGAGGTTCTACCACTAAACTATACCCGCGGAGCTTGCAGCTCTCGCTAAAAATGGTGGAGGGGGAAGGATTCGAACCTTCGAAGTCGTAGACGTCAGATTTACAGTCTGATCCCTTTGGCCGCTCGGGAACCCCTCCTAAGCGAGCCGGCATTCTATATCATGCCGACCTTCTGTCAAGCATTTTCTCATTAAAAACCTGAGGTTAGCTGCGTTGACACCGCTTCGTACCGCTGACCGTTAAAGGTCTTCACTGCGAAGCGGGCGCCATTCTATGCAAACTATTCCGAAGGCGCAACCCCCTCGCACGGCATTATTTTATGTTTTAACTCATTGAATTCTTTGGAAAGGTTTAGCAGCTGAAGATCATCCACTAAACGCCGGCTTTCAGGTGCTACACGGAGCCAGTAGCCAGACGGATCAGAGGAGTCTTTTGGCAAGGCTTGAACTTTGATATCCATCCTACCCAGTCGGCGCTCAGCTGCCAGGGCGACCTCCTGACGGGTGAAACCACCCAAATAAAGGCAGCCACTATCGGTCGACGCCAACTTTACCTTCTCACGCCCCGCATCAGCTGCCTCGCTTAGCAAACGGATATCCTGGTGCGATCCTCGATACAAACTCAAAGGCGTTACATCTTTCGCACGCAGCGGGGCTTCTTGTTGATGCCAGATGTAATAGAAGACATTGAGAACCAGCAACAGCAGGAACAACCAACGCATAAGAACCTCAAGACAAAGGGCATGCCATCGCCAGACCTACAAACACCAGGTCTGGAACCAGCCTGGCATCCGGTACGATTTCAGAGACGAGCGTCGCATCGCCTCCCGTGAGGAATACCGCAAAATCCTCCCCCCAATAACTACGCGCCATTTCCAGCTGAGTCAGGACAAACCCCCTCAACATCAGCGAACATCCACGCTCAACCGCCTCAACAGTTGTGCGACCAGGCACGAGGCTTTCGAGCGCACGCTCGGCCGCGATATCGCCATAGCGAATCTTACGGGTATGAGTTCGCAACTGGTTGCGCATCAGAGGCATTCCAGGGCAAATAAACCCGCCAAGATGCTCTCCGTCCCCCGCAATAAAATCAGCAGTCACTGCCGTACCGAAATCGAGCACCAGACAGGCTCCTGGGGAAAGATGAAATCCACCAAGCATCGCAAGCCATCGATCAAGTCCCAACCGCTCGAACTCTTCGTATCCATTTCGAACGCCAGCCATCTCGCGCGCCGGCGCGGCACATATCGCGGACACTGAGAACGTTTGTGCCAGTAGAGAAGTCAATGCAGCAGTCTCTTCGGTCGTTCTCACGCTGACCAACCGACAATGTTTGAGGGACAGCCCCTCAAGTCGATTCAGGCTTTCCAGCAACGCGAGATCCGAATCCACCACCCCCTCTCCAAACACCTGCTTGGCATCCGCATAGAGAACGCGCCACTTTATAAAACTGTTTCCGCAGTCGAGCTCAAGAATCATCACGCAACCTCAGGCTGAGCTCACCACCACTAAAGACTTTTTCCACACCATTTACCTTCAAGCGTAAGGCACCCTGGCTGTCGATACCCAACACCTCACCATCAATCTGGTTGACACCAGCAATCAACGAGACTGCCCGCCCTTGCCAAAGATGGTTCTGCTCCCATTCCCGCTGAATGGCGGAAAACCCATCAATCTGATGACGGGTCAGATATTTCTGAAGCATCAACCCTAATTGCGCGACAAGGTGATTGCGATCAAGCACCCCGCCCGACTCCAGCCGCACGGATGTCCATTGCTGATCAATCTCATCGGTTGCCTGCATGTTCACATTAATTCCAACACCCAGCACCACGTGACACACATCAGCAGGATCACCCACCAACTCGAGCAATATCCCGGCGATCTTTTTCTGACCAACCAGAACATCGTTGGGCCACTTCAAGCCCGCGCCCGGGATACCGAGATCTCTCAACGTTTGCATGACAGCAAGCCCGACCACAAGACTCAACCCTTCGAGCTGACGCATTCCACCTTCGATGCGCAATACGAGGCTGTAATAGATGTTTTCTGCGAAAGGACTGGCCCAATTTCGCCCACGTCGGCCGCGACCCGCAGTCTGCCGTTCGGAGAGCACCAAAAATGGTGCAGCCTGGCCTCGGTGTATTGCGCGCAACGCTTCAGCATTAGTGGAGTCAATTGAGTCGAAGAGCAGAATAGGCCAGTCGCACGAGGGCGCCTGTTCTTTTATGCGGGCAGGATCAAGCAGCGTCAGTGGCGTAGCCAATTGATAGCCACGCCCGCGCACCTTGTGGATAGACAAGCCAAGCTCAGCTTCTAAATGCTGTAGCTGCTTCCATACCGCACTACGACTGATGCCCAAGGCGACGCCCAGGGCCTGACCCGAATGGAACTTGCCATCCTTAAGAAGCTTTAACAACGTCAGCATGCAAGTCTCGCCTCACAATGAGGCCCGCATGATAGCCATGCCCCGGGCCGTTGCATAGAAACCCGGAGAGCCAGATTTTCCTGCGGACAAAACAAAACCCCTACCTGCATACGCAGATAGGGGTTTCGGAATTTAATCTTGACGATGACCTACTCTCACATGGGGAAACCCCACACTACCATCGGCGATGCATCGTTTCACTGCTGAGTTCGGGATGGGATCAGGTGGTTCCAATGCTCTATGGTCGTCAAGAAATTCGGTAGCCAGGTCGTTTGCCTTACGGCGCACGCTCCAGCGAATGGGTATGTGATAGATCTCGGTGTTTGTGAACAATCGAACTTTCGGTTCGTTTCGTCTTCACACACCGCAATCTGGTGCCCTTTCAGGTCAGCAAATTGCTTGGGTGTTATATGGTCAAGCCTCACGGGCAATTAGTATTGGTTAGCTCAACGCCTCACAGCGCTTACACACCCAACCTATCAACGTCGTAGTCTTCGACGGCCCTTCAGGGGACTCAAGGTCCCAGTGAGATCTCATCTTGAGGCTAGTTTCCCGCTTAGATGCTTTCAGCGGTTATCTATTCCGAACATAGCTACCCGGCAATGCCACTGGCGTGACAACCGGAACACCAGAGGTTCGTCCACTCCGGTCCTCTCGTACTAGGAGCAGCCCCTCTCAAATCTCAAACGTCCACGGCAGATAGGGACCGAACTGTCTCACGACGTTCTAAACCCAGCTCGCGTACCACTTTAAATGGCGAACAGCCATACCCTTGGGACCGGCTTCAGCCCCAGGATGTGATGAGCCGACATCGAGGTGCCAAACACCGCCGTCGATATGAACTCTTGGGCGGTATCAGCCTGTTATCCCCGGAGTACCTTTTATCCGTTGAGCGATGGCCCTTCCATACAGAACCACCGGATCACTAAGACCTACTTTCGTACCTGCTCGACGTGTCTGTCTCGCAGTCAAGCGCG